>OY761465.1:0-3390000 GCA_963664535.1 Binatia bacterium | reverse complement strand
CATCGAACACCGCCTTCTGGCCGGCTTCCTTGATGATCTCGTCGATCTCCCGCTCCGATCGCCGCACTACCTCTTCGATGCGACCAGGGTGAATCCGTCCGTCGGCGATAAGGGTTTCCAGCGAAAGACGGGCGACCTCGCGGCGGATCGGGTTGTGGCCGGAGATGATCACCGACTCCGGCGTGTCGTCCACGATGAGGTCGATGCCGGTGGCGGCCTCCAGCGCGCGAATGTTCCTCCCCTCGCGGCCGATGATCCGGCCCTTCATCTCATCGTTGGGGAGAGATACCACCGATACCGTCCGCTCCGTGACGAAGTCGCCGGCCAACCGCGCGATGGCCAGGGCGATCATCTTCTTCGCTTCACGGTCGGCCTCCTCCTTGGCCTGTTCTTCCATGAGCCGGATACGCCGGGCGGAATCGTGCCGGGCGTCCTCGACCATCTCCTCCATCAGGGACTTCTTGGCCTCCTCGCGGCTGAGGCCGGCCACGATCTCGAGCTGTCGCTTCGCGTCTTCGACAAGACGCTGGGCTTCAACGTCCTTCTCGTCAAGCGCCTGCTGCTTCTTCTCGATGGCGCCCTCCCGGTTGGCCAAACCGGTTTCCCTGTTCTCCAGGCTCTCCAGCCGCTTGTCCAGGACTTCCTCTCGGGTCAACAGTCTCCGCTCCAGCGCCTGGAGGTCCCTCCGCGTCTCCTTCATTTCGTTTTCGAACTCGGAGCGCGCCTGCAGCTTTCCGTCCCTGGCCTGTATCTCCGCGTCCTTCACGATGACATCGGCTTCCCTGCGCGCCTCGGCCAGAATGCGCGCGGCGGTGCTCCGGTCGAGCTCCGCCTGGAGCCGGCGCTGTCTGCCTCGAATCAGGAGGACGCCGACGGTCAGCAGGCAACCCACGGCGATGATCCCCATCACTAAAGAAGTCCATGTAAACAAGACAAGCTACCTCCCGGAAGCATTGAAACCGTCGCACGAGCCGTCCGTCCGCGGTCCCGCGACTCCCCCGCCCCAGCCGGCGCAATCAACGATCCTCTCTTCCGTCACGATGACACGGACCGGCAGATCGCCCGGTTCCGCGGGCACCTCCTCCAGAAGCTGGAACTCGTAGGCCAAACCGATTCTCGGCACTTGCGCTTCCAGACCGGCCAGCCACCGGTCGTACCAGCCCATCCCCCGCCCCAGGCGGTTGCCGGCACAATCAAAGGCGACCCCCGGGACAAACACGGTGAGCCCGTCGCCGCCGCCATCAGGCAACCGCTGATTCCCGGCGGGCTCGAGGATGCCGTACTGCCCGGGGACCAGGTCGGTTTCGGAGCGGACCCGAAACACGCACGGCGACCCGTCCGTGACCTTGGGGTAGTACAGCCGTTTACGCGCCGCCAAGGCATCCCGCATAATCTCGGACGTCGCCACCTCGTTGCCCAGCGGACTGTAGAGCGCGATGGAACGGGCGGCCCGGTAGGCCGGCAGAGCCAAGACACCGCGTTGGATCCGCTCCCCCCAGGCGCGGACCCTGACGGCAGACAGGGCCTCTCTTTTTGCTAGAAACGCACCCCTGAGTGCCCGCTTCTTGTCCCCCATCGAGGAACTCATGTTCAAGTCCTGAGCAAGGGCGCCGAGGGGCGAGGGTGTTGTCCGTCCGCGCGGCAAACGCGGGCGTCGACGGCAGGAAGGCTTTCAGATCACGCGCAGGCGGAGAATCTCCTGGAAAAATGTGAACGCCCCCGAGGCGGCGGTGGAATTCCTCCTGCCATCGCGCGGCCCGCGGGAAAGACCTCTTTTTGTCCTATCCGTTCAATCACTTCAACGAACTCCAATGCGTGTGTGTTCCGGAAACGTCTTGCCCTCACTGCTCGGCCCCCGGCTTGGTGTCCCGCGGCCGATGCCCGTGGACACCACACTTAGTATTCCACACAAGCGGGTGGAAAAGAAACCGTTTTTGTCGGAACGCCGTCCGTCCGGATGCGACTCAATCATCGTCGGACAAGGCCGCCGTCAGCCGCTCGAGAAGCTGGTCGACCCGCGTCGTGACCGTGTCGTGGTTGTCCTTGAGCCGATGGTATTCATCCGCGATGTTGAGAGCCGCAAGCATGGCGACGCTGAATCTGCCTTTCGAGTTCGTCGACTTGCCGATCTCCTGCATCTTGTCGTCGACAAACTCCGCCACTCTCCGGATATACTGCTCCTCGTCGTCGCTTCGAAGAACGACCTTCTGCCCCATGATCTTGACTTCCACGGCCTTTTGCATACCGCCTCCGTGTCGTCAGCAAAGGTCCAGGTCCTCCAGCTCTCCGATCAGCCTGGTCAGACGCTCTCGCAAAGCGTCGCGCTCGCGCTCGTAACGTTGGAGCCGGTCGTTCAGGCTCTTGAACTGAACCTCCCGCTCCTCAAGGCGCGTTTCCGCTTGAGCCTTGGCCCTCTTCAACCTCTGATGGAGCTCCAGAAGACGCTCGACGCGGAACTCCAACTGCTCGAGTTTATCAAGGTCCATAAGACAACTATTGATGAAATCTTAAATTGATAGTTTAAGATTCGGCGAGTGTGGTTGTCAAGGCTGCGGGAAGGCCCGCGGGCGCGACCTCACGAGACCGGCGGCTGCCGGGAGTCAGACTCGCGGATGCTGACCGAAGAGTGCTTCAACGAACGCGTCCGGATCGAAGGGCTGGAGATCGTCGATGTCTTCTCCTACGCCGACGTACTCCACGGGTATGCCCAGCTCCTGCTGGATCCTCACCACCACACCGCCCTTGGCGGTGCCGTCGAGCTTGGTGAGGACGATGCCGCTGACGCCCACGGCCTCCCGGAAGATACCGGCCTGGAGCACGCCGTTCTGCCCGGTGTTGGCGTCCAGCACCAGCAAGGTCTCGTGCGGGGCGCCTTCCTGCACCCTGCCCAGGACACGGCGCATCTTCTTCAATTCCTCGACGAGGTTGACCTTGTTGTGAAGCCTTCCCGCGGTGTCGATGAGGACGACGTCCGCCTGCCGCTTCTGGGCCGCTTGCGCGGCGTCGAACACGACCCCGGAAGGGTCCTGTCCCTGACCGTGCTTGACGACCTCCGCTCCCGCCCGGGCCCCCCAGATCTCCAGTTGCTCGATGGCGCCTGCCCGGAACGTATCGGCGGCCGCCAGCAGCACCTTCTTGCCGCTCCCGACCAACTGGTGGGCCAACTTTCCGATGGTGGTGGTCTTGCCCACGCCGTTGACGCCCACCACCAGGATCACCCACGGGGACTCGGAGTAGCGCCGGGACCGGGGCGCCTGACCCTCCCTCAGCAGGGAAGCCAGTTCCTGCCTCAGCAAGGAGCCGCCGCCACCGTTCCCGATCGGAGCCGCGGCGCGGACCGAGTCCAGAAGCCTCTGGGCAGCGTTGACGCCGAAGTCGGCTCCGAGCAGCAATTCCTCCAACGCATCCCAATCATCTTCCGGTGCGCCGCTCTCGCCCAGCACCGTCCCCAGCCGCTCGCCCCATGCCGCTCTCGTCCGGGACAGACCCTGCCTGAGACGGAAAAAGAATCCTTCTCTCCGATCCATGAACGATCAACCTCGATTCGTTTCTCGACCAGGAATTCATCACGGACGTCGAACGTCCGTCAACCGCGAGCGAGGGTGCCCAGCGGGAAGACGTGGCGGGCCGCCACGGCCGGGCGGGTCAGATCATCTCGACGGATACGAGCTTGGAGACCCCGGGATCTTCCATGGTGACGCCGTAGAGCACGTCGGCCGCCAGCATCGTCCGCTTGTTGTGGGTGATGATCATGAACTGCGACAACCGGGTCATTTCCTTGACGATGTCGATGAACCGCTCGAGATTGACGTCGTCGAGGGGGGCGTCCACCTCGTCCAGGAAGCAGAACGGGCTGGGCTTGGTCAGAAAGATGGCGAAGAGCAGGCTCACCGCGGTCAATGCCTTCTCGCCGCCGGAGAGCAGGCTGATGGACTGGAGCTTCTTGCCCGGCGGCTGCGCCACGATGTCGACTCCCGTCTCCAGGTAATCGTTCTCGTCGGTCAGCGTCAACGATGCCGTGCCGCCGTCGAACAGCCTTGGAAAAACGGTTTGAAACTCCCGGTTGATCTCTTCGAAACTCTCCCTGAAGCGAAGACGGCAAATCCGGTTGAGCTTGGTGATGGTCTGCTGCAGAAGGGCCATGGAGCGTTCCAGGTCCTCTCGCTGCGCGGTCATGAACCGGCTGCGCTCGGTCAACTCCTCGAACTCGCCGATGGCGGCGAGGTTGACCTCGCCCATGCGCTGGAGCCGGTTCCGCAACTCCGCCACTTCATCCTGAAGGTCGCCGGCGGAGGCCGACTCTTGGTCGGTGGCGGGAGGGACTTCCCTCAGGTCCACGCCGTACTTGTCCCGAACGTCGTCGCCGAGGTGGCGGAGCTCCAGGGACTTCTCGCTCTGGGACAACTGAAGGCTCGCCCTGTCCTGCTGCCTGGCCTCGATGTCCGGACGGATCAGGTGGATGGCCTCTTCCACCTCGCGGACCCTCTTGGAGAGGCCCTCGTATTCCTGCTGCCGCACCGCCGCCTCTTCCTCCGCCTCTTGGAGCCGCATCTTGAGGTTCTCTACCCGTGACCGGGACTGATCGCGGGACGACTCCATCTCCACGGCCCTTTGGCTCATCTCCGCGATCCGGGCCTTGCGCTCATCGAGCTGCGCGGTGAGATCGCCGCGCAGGCTGACCCGATTCTCGAGGTTCGACCTCGAGTTCTCGGCCTTCTCCTTCGCCACGTCCGCCTTTACGCGGGACTCGGTCAGCCGCGCCTCCGCGGTCTGCAACTCCTGCTCCGATTGCCGCCAGGAGGTCTGCAATTCCTGCAGCCGCGCGTCCAGGGCGAGCCTTTCACGCGCGCTCTCGGCGATGGCCTCATCCGTGGCCGCCACGGTCCCGTCGAGCGTGGCGGCCTCCTTCGACGTGTTGCTCAGTTCCTGATCGATGGTGGCCAGGTCCTGTCGTAAACGCTCGATGTCCCCGTCGGTGCGCAGCAACTCCTGTTCCAGACGCACCTTGGTGAGGGCCAGGCCGCCGACTTCCTCGGTCAAACGCCCGCGTTCCGACTCCATTCCCTGCGATCGGGACCGGCTTTCCCCTACGAGTCCTTCCTGGCACCGGAGCCGAGCCTCCCCGGCCGCAACCTCTCGCTTCAGCTCCTTGACCCTGCGGCGGCGGGAAATGGGGTTCCCCTCCAGGCTATCGGCGCTGCCGCCCGTGACCACGCCCATGGGATCGATCACTTCGCCGTCGAGAGTGACCAGAGAATGACTGAAGCCGTTCGCACGCCACAACCCCAGTCCCGTTTCGAGATCCCTCACCACCGCCACGTCACCCAGCAGATAGTCAGCGACTTCCCGGTAGCCGTCCTTCACCGCCACGAGCCCCAGCAGCGGGGCGATGACTTCAGGGGCCGACAAGGTCACCTGAGCCGCGTGGCTGGGCCGCTCGAAACTCCGGGGAATGAATCCGCCACGGCCCGCCGACTCCCGCTTGAGATACTCGATGGCCTCGACGCCTTCCTTGTGCCCTTGAACGACCACGTACTGGAGCCGTTCCCCCAGCACCGCCGTCAACGCCTTTTCCACTTCCTCGGGGGCTTCGATGAAGTCCGCCACCACGCCGCACACTCCGTCCGAGGAGCCGTTGCCCTGATGCTTCCGCATGACGGCGCGGACGCCCTCCTGGTACCCCTCGAAGTTCCTCTGCAGCGTCTCCAGGGAGCCCAGCACGGAGCGGGCTTCCTGGAACTCTTCCTTCAGGCGGGCAAGCGCCTCCTCTCGTTCCGCGAGGTCCGACCGCGCACCCTCCAGATCCGCCTCGGTCCGGCGGAGACTCTCCTCCATCTCCGACGCCCGCGTCCTGCACCGATCAAGGTCCGCCGAGCCACGGGACCGCTGATCGACCAGGGCCTCGAGCTCCTGCGCGACGGACCGCCGCTCCCTCTCCTTGTCCGCCGACTCGGCCTTCAACCGCTCCATACGCTCCTGGTGGACCTGGCGGGTATTGGTGAGCCGCGAGTGGGCCGCCATGCGCTCCACCAGCAGCCCCCTCTCACCCTCGACTTCACTCTGAAGCTCCCTGATGCGCGTCCGCAGACCGGACACCTCCAGGTCGGCGCGCTCCACCCGTTCGGCCTCCACGACGGAGAGCCGCGTGAACTCCTCACTGGCCCCCTCCAACGCCGCGATCTCGGCCGAAACCCTCTCCAGGCGCACGCCCGTGTCGACGGCCTCGGCTTCGAGCCTGCGGACGGACTCCCTCAACTCATCTTCCTCGCGCTCCAGGAACTCGATCTTCTGCTCCTCCCCGCCAACCTCCAACCGGCGCTGGTAAAGCCGCTCCTGGGAGGCGCCGATCTCACCGTCGAGCTCCAGCAGCGCCCCGCGGGCGCTTTCGTTCTCCGCCTCCCTGGCCTGGACGGTGGCCGCAAGCGACGTGATCCGATCGTCCACCGTCTTCATCTCGGCGCCGCGCTCGGCGATCTCCCGTTCGAGACCCTGCCGGCGCACGGCCGCCAGACGGAGAGCCTTCCCCTGCAATTGTTCCCTGAGGTTGCGGTAACGCTCGGCCCTCTTGGCCTGAAGCTCTATCTTGTGAAGCTGCCGCTCCACCTCCCGGAGGATGTCGTCCACCCGCAGGAGATTCTGCCGGGTCTGGTCCATCTTCCGCTCCGCCGCCTCCCTCCGGCGCTTGAACCGGCTCGTGCCCGCCGCCTCCTCGATGATGCGCCGGCGGTCCTCCGGCTTGGCGTTCACCAACTCCTCGACACGCCCCTGGCCGATGATGGAATACGACTTGTTGCCGACGCCCGTCCCCAGAAAGAGCTCGACGATGTCACGCAAACGACAGGGCGTGCGGTTGATGGCATACTCCGACTCGCCCGAGCGGAAGAGTCGCCGCGTCACCGCGATCTCGCTGAACGTACGGTAGTCGCCCGGGGCGCCGTGGTCGGAGTTGTCGAGCAGCGCGGTGACCTCGGCCATGCCGATGGCCGCCAGCCTTTCGCTGCCGTTGAAGATGACGTCCTCCATCGTCTGGCCGCGCAGGTACCGGGCGCTTTGCTCGCCCATGGCCCATCGCAACGCGTCGACGACGTTGGATTTGCCGCAACCGTTGGGTCCGACGATGGCCGTGACGTCGGAGGTGAAATCGAGGACGGTCTTATCCGCGAAAGACTTGAAGCCGGAGATTTCCAGTGCTTTCAGGCGCATACGACGAATCCCGCAGTCCAGATACCCGCTGACGCGCAGCATCCATCGTATTTTATTTCACACGCGAGGGTTTGATGTCAAGCAAGATTCACAACATGAAGTGATGACACCGGTATTCCACCACAACATGTTGGAGTACGGGAACCGTCTACTCCTCCAGCAGCGTGGTGTTCCAGTAGGAGGCGTCGACGGTGGAGAGGAACGGGAGCCACTCACGGTACCGGAGTTTCCCTTCCCCCTCCTGGATGAACGGGGTCCAGGTGGGTTTGTAGGGCTGGCGCAACAGCTTCATCCTGGCTTCCTGGGGCGTGCGGCCGCCTTTCCTCCGGTTGCACGGGACGCATGAGCAGACCACGTTCTCCCACCGGGAGGTGCCTCCGCGGGAGCGCGGGATCACGTGATCCAGGTTGAGCTGGTGGCGCGGGAGCCGCTTGCCGCAGTACTGGCACGTGGACTTGTCACGCGCATAGATGTTGTAACGGCTGAACCGCACCTGCCGCCTGGGCACCCGGTCGTACCGCACCAGGAGGATCACGCGCGGGACGCGGACGACGTGGTCGACCAAGCCGACGGTTTCCTCGTGAACCGAGACGGACAGGCCGCTCCACCCCTTGAAGTCGAAGGTCTGATACCTCTCGTTGACGACCTTGGCGATGCCCAGGTACAGCAGCGTAAAGGCCCTGCGCACCGAGGTGACGTGTATCGGAAGGTACGAACGATTCAACATCAGCACCTTGGTGTGCATCGGCGACCGGCCCAACCCCGCGGTGCCCGGACCCCCTTCACGAGGTATACCGTCATCCACAACGGCCTGAGATTGAATCATCCTGCTTTATCGCCCTTTGCTGGCGGCTTGTCAAACAAGCCGGGGCCGCGCACACGGCGGGCCACAACTTGCCATTTGTCATCAACTGGCCTATTCTCAAGGAGAATCGAAAGCTTGCGTCGTGCCGCACGAGAACCATTCAACCAACCTGCGGGCTCTTCTCGCCGTCCGCGGACCCCACGCCGGCGCCCTTCTCCCTTTGAGCGAGCCCGCAACGATCTGACCCATGAGACGGATCCTCATAAACACCACTCCACAGGAAAACCGGATCGCCGTGATGGAGGACAACGGCCTGGCCGAGTTCCTCATCGAACGCACCCAGGAAAAAGGCTGCGTCGGCAACATCTACAAGGGCCGCGTCGGCCGCGTGCTCCCGGGGATGCAGGCCGCCTTCGTGGAAATCGGCCTGGAGAAGGCCGCCTTCCTCCACGCTTCCGACATTCACTCGCCGTCGGCCCCGTTGCCCGCGGCCATCGACGACGCCGATGACGAGGTGCTGCTCGAACCCGCCCCCGTCCCGGCCCGGCTCCGGATCGAACAGCACCTCAGCCCGGATCAGGAGATCCTGGTCCAGGTGGCCAAGGACCCGTTGGGAATGAAGGGGGCCCGCATCACCACCCACATCTCCCTGCCCGGCCGGTTCCTGGTCTTCATGCCCGACACGGACCACGTCGCCGTCTCCCGCAAGATCGAGGACGAGAAGGAGCGGCAGCGCCTGAAGGAAATCGTCCAGGAACTGGCCCGGGAGGATGAAGGCTTCATCATCCGGACCGCCTGCGAGGGGCGCAGCAAGAAGGACATTCAGAGCGACGTCCGGTTCCTGACCAAGCTCTGGAGCCGGATCCGGAAACGGCTGGAAACGGCGGCCACGCCCGAGTTGATCCATCAGGACCTGGATCTCGTCCCGCGGACCATCCGCGACTTCTTCAACGCCGCCACCGAGGAAGTGGTGGTGGACGACGCCAGGGAATACAAACGCGTGGTGGAGTTCGTCGAGCAGTTCATGCCGCGTCTCAAGGGACGGGTGGTGCTGTACGGCGAACCCGAGCCGTTGCTCGACCGCTACGAGGTCGAGCGCAGGATCCGAAAGGCGTTGGAATCCAAGATCTGGCTGAGTTCGGGCGGATACATCAACATCGATCAGACCGAGGCTCTGACCGCGGTGGACGTGAACACCGGGAGGTACGTGGGGAAAAAGGACCTGGAAGCCACCGTGTTCAAGATCAACCTCGAGGCCGCCCGCGAGGTCGTGCATCAACTGCGGCTCCGAAACGTCGGCGGCATCATCATCATCGACTTCATCGACATGGCGCAGGCGGCCAACCGGAAGAAGATCTACGACGCCCTGAAGGAAGCGGTGAAGGAAGACCGGGCCAAGACCAGGGTGCTTCCCATCTCCAGGCTCGGACTCGTGGAGATGACCCGGCAGCGCACCCGGGAGAACCTGGGCAACGTCCTGTTGCGTCCGTGTCCCTACTGCACCGGTCGGGGCCGGATCAAGTCCCAGCCCACCATCGCGTACGAAATCCTGCGCGGCATCAAGCGGGAGAGCCTTCAACTCCACAACGGCAGCCGCATCACCGTGCACGTGCACCCCGGCATCGCCAATTTCCTGTACGACGAGGCCAACGGAGGGCTGGAGGCGCTGGAACGCGAGATTGACCGCGACGTCATCATCAAGGCCAACTCCGAACTGCATCAGGAGGCCTACGAGATCGAAACGAGTCAGGCAGATCCCCCGGCAAAGCCCGGAACGCCTCGAGATCCATTGATTTAATGCGATTGTAACCCTGGCGTAACGCGATCCGCCGACATTCAATGGCGACATAATCGCAACAATAGGTGCCGTCTTTACGCGGAGGCCGCCTATGCGTCCCGAACACACCGATCGAAAGTACGAGGAAGAGCTCAAGTCGCTGCGCGACAGGATCATCCAGATGGGCGGCTTGGTGGAGGACCAGATCGACCGAGCCATCAAGGCGTTGGTGGACCGCGAGGCGGCATTGGCCGAGTCGGTCATCGAGCGGGATGCCGAGGTCAATCAGATGGACGCCGACATCGACGAGTTGTGCGTCCGCTTGATCGCGCTGCATCAGCCGGCCGGCAAGGACCTCCGGTTCGTGACCACCGCCCTGAAGATCACCACCGACCTGGAGCGGATCGGAGACATCTCGGTGAACATATCCGAGCGGTCGCTGGAGCTGATCCGCGAAGCGCCCCTCAAGCCCTACATCGACATCCCCCGCATGGCGGAGATCTCCAGGCGGATGATATCCGAAAGCCTCAACGCGTTCGTGCACGAGGACACTTCGCTGGCCCTCAAGGTCTGCCAGGACGACCAGGAAATCGACGACCTGAACGAGCAGATCTTCCGCGAAATCATCTCGTACATGATCACGGAGCCCCGCACCATCAACCGCGCCATGAAGATCACCTTCGTTTCCAAATACCTGGAACGAATCGCCGACCACGCTACCAACATCGCCGAGATGGTCATCTTCCTGGTCAAGGGGACCAGCATTCGCCACGTCAAGGAAGTCCCCCGTTTCATTTGAGTCAGGCCCGGGGAGGTTTCATGGCGGACAAGATCCTCGTCGTCGAAGACGAGGCGGACATACGCAAGCTGGTCGCGTACCACCTGGACCAGGAGCGCTTCCGGGTGCTGGAAGCCGAGAACGGCGAAGACGCGCTGGAGCTGGTACGCAAGGAGACGCCGCGCCTGATCATGCTGGACCTGATGCTGCCGAGCCTCTCCGGCCTCGAGTTCTGCAAGATCATCCGGCAGAATCCGGAAACGGCGCAGACGCCGATCCTCATGCTCACCGCCAAGGCGGGCGAAGCGGATCGGGTGGTGGGCCTGGAACTCGGCGCCGACGACTACATCACGAAACCCTTCAGCCCCCGGGAGATGGTGGCGCGGGTCAAGGCCGTACTGCGGCGAACCGAGTCGCCGGCCTCACCCGACGTGGCGGAGATCTACGAGAAGGGCCCGTTGAAGGTCAATTTCACGACCTACGAGGTGCAGGTGGCGGGCCTGCCGGTCAAGCTCACCCTCAAGGGCTTTGAAGTTCTCCGCTTTCTGATTCAGAATCGCAATCGGGTACTGAGCCGCGACCAGATCCTGGACGGCGTGTGGCGGTCCGACGTCTATGTGACGCCGCGCACGGTGGACGTGCACATCCGAAGAATCCGGGAAGCCCTGGAGCAGGACGGCCGCAACCCCGGATGGATCGTCACGATACGCGGCGTCGGCTACAAGCTAGACGAGAGTTCCCTTCAGACGTAACGCCATGGCCAAGCGGGGCATCCTCTGTCTCTCCGTCACTCTCCTGGTGTCGGCTCTCGCCTATTCCTGGTACATGGTTTCACCGACCACCGGCGGCTCGACGGACGCGGCGAACGGGTGGTTGCCGGCCGCCCTCTGGGCGGCCCTTGCCATGGTGCTGCTGGCGGCCGCAGGGTGGCTTCGCCGCGCGCGGAACCGCGTCGCCGACATGGCGGCGTTCTGCCGGGAAGCGGGCCGCGAGAACCCCTCCGGGAAGGCGCTTCCGGTTCAGCGCCGCGACGATCTGGGGACGCTGGAGGAGAGCCTCAACGATCTCGCCCTTACGCTTACCGGCCGCCTCCAGGACGTGACGGGGGAGCGGGAAAAGCTGCAATCCATCCTGAGCTGCATGATGGAGGGGGTGATCGTGCTGGACACCAACGGCAAGGTCATCCTCGTCAACCAGATGGCTCAGACGATGTTCAAGCTGCCGCCGGACACCAGCGTTCTGGGCATGTCGACCGTGGAGGTCTCGCGTCATCCGGAGATGCACGCCCTCATCCGCGAGGTGGTGGGGAGCGACACCCGCGATGCGCTCCACCGGGAGCTGACCCTTGGAGACGACCGCTGGTTCGCGGTCAACGCCGCGGGGCTGGAGGACTCGCGGCAGAACCTCCTCGGTTACGTCTTGGTGTTTCACGAAGTGACCGAGTTGAAGCGTCTGGAAAGGATCCGCGCCGATTTCGTCGCCAACGTGTCTCACGAGATGCGCACGCCCCTCACCGCCATACAGGGCTATGCCGAGACGCTCCTTCACAACCCGCCCCCCGACGCCGGGATGGAGCGACAGTTCCTGAGCATCGTGGCGCGCCACTCCGAGCGCCTCGGACGCCTCATCGACGACCTGCTGGCCCTGTCCGACCTCGAGATGGGCAACGTCAACATGCGGATGCAGGACGTCGGCGCCCGGCCGCTGCTGGACCGGGTCCTCGACCTTTTCAGCGATCGGGCGGACAAGAAACGCATCCGGCTGCGGGCCGAAGTCGCCGCGGATACGCCGGACATCCTCGGCGATGAGGACCGTCTCCAGCAGTTGCTCATCAACCTCGTGGACAACGCGCTCAAGTACACCCCCGAAAACGGCGACGTGCTGGTCACGGCGTGCCGTCCGCCGGCAACCAACGGCGAGCCGCCGGCCAGAGTGGCCCTGACCGTATCGGACACCGGATGCGGCATTCCGGAAAAGGATCTTCCCCGGCTCACGGAGCGGTTCTATCGAGTGGACAAGGCCCGCTCCCGCGAGCTCGGCGGAACCGGACTGGGCCTCGCCATCGTCAAGCATATCGTCCAGGCACACGGCGGCGACCTGAAGATCGACAGCGAGATTGGCAAGGGAACCAAGGTCTCGATCTACCTGCGATGCGCCGCCGGCGCCGACTCCACGCCGACGCCGGACGCTCCGGAAAAGACCGAAGTCGCCTGAGGCGCGGGCGTCCTCCTCCAAAGACCCGCAGAAGCGCGATTTTCCTTGCAAATTTCCTTGCAAACGTAACGGACATCCCGTATTCTGCGTGGTTATTGTATCCATGTGCCGGTCACCGCGGCCGTCACCACCCGCGAACCAGGAGAAACTGATGGAAGGGAAGAAGGTCGGGATCACCGAAACCGTGCTCAGAGACGCACACCAATCGTTGCTTGCCACGCGCATGCGTACCGAGGACATGCTGCCCATTGCCGCGGATCTCGACAAGATCGGTTTCTGGTCGGTGGAGATGTGGGGCGGAGCGACATTCGACGCGTGCCTCCGGTATCTGAACGAAGACCCCTGGGAGCGCTTGAGGTTGATCCGCGAGGCCATGCCCAACACCCGGCTCCAGATGTTGCTGCGGGGCCAGAACATCGTCGGATACCACAACTATCCGGACGACGCCGTCGAGTACTTCGTCGAGAAGTCCGCGGAAAACGGCATCGACGTCTTCAGGGTGTTCGACGCCATGAACGACATCCGCAACATGAAGACCTCCATGGAAGCGGTCAAGCGCACCGGAAAGACGCTGGAGGCCGCGGTATCCTACACCATCAGCCCTGTGCACTCGCTGCAATACTTCGTCGACTTCGCGGAGAGGCTTGTGGACGCCGGCACCGACGTGCTGGCGGTCAAGGACATGGCCGGGCTGCTGTCTCCCTATGTGGCCCACGAGCTCATCGGCGCACTGAAGAAGCGCTTCGACATCCCCGTCCATCTGCACTCCCATTGCACCACCGGCATGGCGCAGATGGCCTACATCATGGCGGTGGAAGCGGGGGTGGACATCATCGACACGGCCATCTCCACGCTGTCACACGGCACCTCCCAACCGGCCACCGAGGCGGTGGTGGTGGCTCTCAAGGGCACCCCCTACGACACCGGGCTCGACCTGCCGCAACTCGCCCACATCGCCGAATACTTTACCGAAGTGCGCGGCAAGTACAGCGAGTTCGAGAGCCCCATCAGCAATCGCGTCAACGCCGACATCGTCGAGTCGCAGATCCCCGGCGGGATGCTCTCGAACCTGGTGACCCAGTTGCGGCAACAGAACGCCGAGAACCGGCTGGACGAGGTGCTCCAGGAAGTGCAGGCGGTCCGCCGGGACCTCGGTTACCCGCCGCTGGTGACCCCCACCAGCCAGATCGTCGGCTCCCAGGCCACGCTCAACGTCCTTACCGGCAAGCGCTACGCCGTGGTGACCATGGAAGTGCGCAACTACGTCATGGGACACTACGGCGAACCGCCGGGCGAGGTGAGCGAGGAGATGAAGGCCATGGTCCTGGGAAAGAAGGAACCCATCCATTGCCGTCCCGCCGACCTGCTGAAGCCCAGGATCGAGGAGGCCCGCAAGGAGATCGGCGACCTCGCGGCCACCGAGGAAGACCTGCTCTCCTACACGCTGTTCCCGGAGGTCGCCAAGGACTACTTCGAGCGGCGGGGCCAGCAGGACGCCTCGGCGGCCGGAGCGTCGGCGTAGTCCCGCCAACGGTCCGGATCGGAACGAATCACAGATAACCCGCATCCCGGTACGCCCTTAGCGCACCGGGATGCAACGGAACCCCGTTCAATTCCAACGCCGCCGGCCCATCCGTCCGAAGCGGTTCGTAGAGGCCGGCGAGACCCTCGAAAAGGGGGTTGAGCCGCGCCAGCGCGCCGCTGTTCGCCACCAGCGTGGCGACGAACTCGTAGACGAGTTCCTCGGCCACGCGTTCGTGGGTCACCAGGACGTTCAGCACCGCAAGCTGAGGGACGTCCTCCTCCACGCCCCGGAACACGCCGCGGCGCATCACGACCCGCCGGTAGAAGAACACCTTCGACAGCACCTGCTCGATCTGTTCCTCCCGGTACGGGACCACCTTGACCCGGGTCCGCCGGCTCAGGTCCGTCATCACCGCGTTGGGGATCGGGCATTGGAACTGGACGTCCACCTCCCCCGCCACCAACGCGTCGGCCCCCTCGGGGAACCCGAGGTAAACGGGAGTGAAGTCGGAGAACGGAACATCCAACGCGTCGCAGAGGGTGTGGACGTGTTGGGTCATGCCGCTGTCCCTGGCTCCCACCGCCACCCGTTTGCCGGCGAGGTCATCGACGTTTTCCACGGGCGTATCGGCCAGGGCGACGAAGAAGATGGGGCCGGCGTTGGCCGGCGACACCATGCGCAGGCCGATGGGGTGTTCGAACGGCGCCGTCCCCCGTCCGGCCCGGGGAACCCAGTTGGAGGCCATGAAGCCGAACTCGATCTCGCCCCGGTCCAGCCGGTTGGCGTTGTCGATGCTCGCCGAGCTCCGGGTAAGCTCGCAGCGTTCCTCCGGCGGCCGGGACTCGTTGAAGACCTGGGCAATGGCCATGCCCTGGGTGTCGAACGTGCCGCCGGTGTCCGCCGTCCCGATCCTGAAAACCATCGCATACCTCCGCCTGTTTGATGGCCCCCTCCCGCGCGAAGGCGGTGGGACCTTTATGCCCCATGCGCCGCCCGGTGTCATCCGCTGCCCATTCGCCTTGACTCGGTTGCCGCCACCCTCTATGACTCAGGACACCCATGCAACAGTCCTGGCGCACGCCCCTCGTGGTGCTGATCTGCGGTACCCTGGTGATGATGCTGGCCTTCGGCATCCGCCAGACCTATGGACTGTTCCTCACCCCCATCAGCGACACCCTCGGTTGGCCTCGGGGCATCTTCTCCTTCGCCATTGCCCTCCAGAGCCTCATCTGGGGGTTGGCGCAACCGATCCTCGGGGGCCTGGCCGACCGTTACGGCTCCGCCAAGGTGGTGGCACTGAGCGCCCTGGCCTACATGGTCGGGCTCTATCTCATGTCCGTGTCCACGGACCCCTGGAGCATGACCTTCAGCACCGCCTTTCTCACGGGCGTGGCCATGAGCGGCACCAGCTTTTCCCTCGTGCTCGCCGTCATCGGGCGCGCCGCGCCAGCCGAAAAGCGGGGCCTGTACCTCGGCATCGGCAGCGCCGGCGGCTCTTCCGGACAGTTCCTGGTGGTTCCCTTCGGACAGATCCTGCTCTCGTCCTACGGATGGGTGGAGACCCTGGTGCTGCTGGCGTTGCTGGCCGGACTCATCGTGCCGCTGTCGGCAGCGCTGGTGGAGAACCAGCCGGCGGCGGTCCAGCGCGACCAGACCCTGTGGCAAGCCCTGGGCGAGGCCCGGCACCACACCGGCTATCTGCTGCTCACCGCGGGGTTCTTCGTATGCGGCTTTCAGACCCTGTTCATCGCCGCGCACCTGCCCGCGCTGCTGGTGGACAACGGCCTCTCCCCCGCCCTGGGCGCCACCGCCATCTCGCTCCTCGGACTGTTCAACGTCGCCGGCTGTCTGGGCGCCGGCGTCCTGGGCAACCGCTACAGCAAGAAGAATCTGCTGAGCCTCATCTACTTCCTGCGCGCCGTGGTGATGTCCGGCTTCTACCTACTGCCCATGTCGAACGTGACCGTCGTGGTGTTCTCGTCGCTCATGGGCCTGCTGTTCCTGAGCACCATCCCTCTCACCAGCGGGATCGTGGCGCAGGTCTTCGGCACCCGTTACATGGCCATGCTCTACGGCATCGTGTTCCTGGACCACCAGATCGGCAGCTTCATCGGCATCTGGCTCGGCGGCGTGCTGTTCGACTACACCGGGTCCTATGACATCATCTGGTGGACCGGCGCCGGCCTCGGCGTGGTGGCGGCGATACTCCATTGGCCCATCGACGAACGGGCCCTCCCCAGGACGGCCGCGGCCGCGCCGGCCGGAGCCGCGTCCCCGTAACCCCGCACGCCCCGCGGCAATCATCGAAAGGACCGGAAATTGTGGCGCTACTGATTCGAGCGGAAGACGCAGCCGACATCATCACCATGGAAGAAGCCATCGACGCGGCGGAGACGGGGTTCCGGGAGCTGGGCGGCAACGCGGAGCTCAATGCCCCGCGCCGCCGGGTCATGACCCGGGAGGGGGCGCGGGTCAGCGTGCATCCGGGCGGGGTGCCCAGCCTGGGCGGCATCGGCGTGCTGGCCCACTCGGAGTTCGTGGCCGCGTCCAGGGAGAACCAGACCTACGACCACGCGGGGCGCCCGTGCGTGGTGCTGTTCGACACCAGGGACTCTTCCCTCAAAGGAGTGCTGGTGGGCCGCTTCGGCGTAGCGGGCGTGCCCGCCACCCGCGCCACGCAACTCCGCACCTCCGCCACCAGCGCCGTGGGCACCCGCCATCTGGCGAGGGAAGACGCCGCCGTCCTGGCTCTCCTGGGCGCCGGCGCCGAGGCCCAGTACCACCTGCTGGCCTTCGCCGCCATCCGTGCCTTCAAGCAGGTGCGACTCTTCTGCCGCACCCCCGAGACCCGCGTCGCCTTCCGCGAAGAGATGCAGCCGCTGGTGCCCTGCGAGATCGTCCCGGTCGACAGCGCGCGGGAAGCCATCCAGGGCGCCGACGTGGTCCTCACCGCCACCAACTCCAACGTCCCGGTGTTCGACGGCTCCTGGCTGGAGCCGGGCGTCCACGTCACCTCCATCGTCGGCGGCAACGTCGGCCTCATGAACGCCGGCCTCATCAAGCAAAGGCGCCGCGAGATCGACGACGCCACCGTGCAGCGCGCCGACGTCATCGTCGCCAACTCCCGCGAGCAGGCCGTCCAGGACCAGCAGGGAGACTTCTACGAGCCCGTGGAGAAAGGCATCCTCCGTTGGGATCAGGTCGGCGACCTGAGCGACCTCCTCACCGGCGGCATCCCCGGCCGCACCTCACCGGAGCAGATCACCCTGTTCAAGAACAACGCGGGACAAGGGGTGGCGGATATTGCCATCGCCAGCCGGATTTTCGAGCTGGCCAGCGCGCGGGAAATCGGAATTGAGTTCTGAGCACCTTCCCCGTCTCGGACCCGTTCCTGCGTCGATTGGCAGCGCGGTGACCGTAGCCGCTGCCTGAAAGGCCGAAATGGCATATCGGCCTGTTTTCTGTTAGCTTCGGGACCTATTACATAATAATGATTCGTTAGCCGGGTTCGGCGTTCGTCAGGAAGTGAAGAACTCTCTCCGCATGTTCAGAAATCCGTTCCTCGAAGAAGTCACGGTCAACAAGAACAAGCGCCAACAGCTCGACCACCTTCTGCGGGTGACGGCGCCCCACGAACGCGTCATCCTCGGCGGGATTGGGCTGGTGGTGCTGGCGCTTGCGGCGTGGGCGCTGTTCGGCAGCGTCGTGCGCGCGGTGACCCTCGACGGCGTCTTGATCGAGCCCGGCGCGCGGCACGACGTCATCTCGACCGAGCCGGGATACCTGGCCGAATATCTCGTGGCTCCCGGAGACCGGGTCGAGGCCGGCGCGCCGATCGCGCGACAGAGCGTGCCGGAGCTCGACCGTGAGACGGCAGCGCTGCGCGACCGGGTGGAACTGCTGGAACGGGGAACCCGGCAGGCCGGCGGCGACGGCGGCCCCTTGCGCGCGCTGCTGGCGTCGGCACGGGTGGCGTTGCTTCAGATGGAAGCACAACGCTCCGCAAGGGAGTATGTCGTCAGTCAGATCGCCGGGCGGGTCACCGCGCTGCGGGCCTCTCCCGGCGACTACCTGCCGGCGGGCGCGGCCGTGGCCCAGCTACGCGACGCGGGGGACCAGCCCCTCCAGGCGGTTCTACGCGTCCCCCCCAGCATGGCGCAACGCATTCGACCGGGCATGGCGGCCTCGGTTGACGTTCCGATGCCGGACGGCACAACGCGCCGGTGGGACGGAAAGGTGGCTTCGGTCATACCCGGCCCGCTGTCTCGCTGGCTGGCCCTGCTGCCGCCCGCGGTTCCGGACTCTTCGCATCGCGTCGACGTCGTTCTGACCCGGGGGTTGGAGGTGCCGTCGCCGGACGGCACCCCGTGCCGGGTGCGTATCGTCATAGGCCGGCACTCTCCGGCGGCGCTCTTCGACCTGGAACGGTCCTGAATGGCGGCCCCCGGCGGGAAAGAGTCAGCGGGTTCCGGCAGGAAGCCCGGAAACGAACCTGGGAAGGAGCGCATAACCACCCCACTGCTGATGCAGACCCACGCCACCGAGTGCGGCGCGGCATGCCTCGGCAGCGTGCTGGCCTACTTCGGCTGCTGGGTCCCTTTCACCGAACTGCGCGGCAGGTGCGAGGTCAGCCGGGACGGCTCCACCGCGGCCGGCATCATGCGGGCCGCCCGGCACTACGGACTCGAGTGCACCGGCCGCAGCGCGCAGGCGCAGCAACTCAAGAAGCTGCCGCTTCCGCTGGTCCTGTTCTGGGAGTACAACCACTTCCTCATCCTGGAAGGCTTCGACAGCGGGCGGGTCTACCTCAACGACCCGTCCACGGGCCGGCGCGTGCTCTCCGACGAGGAATTCGCCGCCAGCTATTCGGGCGTCGCCCTGCAATTCAATCCCGGGCCGGAGTTCCAGCCCGGCGGCACTCGAGCCAAACTCCTGCAACGTCTCCCGGCATGGCTCCAGGGCACCTGGGGGGCGCTGGCCTATACCGTGGCATGCGGCCTCTTGCTGGCCGTGCTGGCCCTGGTCACGCCGGCGGCCCTGGGCATGTTCGTGGACCGGGTGCTCGGAGAGAATGAAGCCTGGGCAACCCTGATGGCGGGAGCGTTGACCGTCGCGGCAGTCCTGGTCTACGGGCTTGCCTGGCTCAAGCAACGCTGGCTTCAGCGCCTTTCCGTGCGCATCTCGGTGAGCGCCGGCAATCGTTGCCTGTCGCGCTTGCTGCGGCTGCCGGTGGAGTATTTCAGTCACCGCATGGTGGGCGAACTCACCGTTCGTCTCCTTTCCGTCGACAAGATCGCCAGGAGCCTGTCGGAACACTTTATCGGCGTGCTCATCGAGATCGCCATGAGCGTGCTGTTCCTGGCCTTCATGCTGGCCTACGACGCGGTGCTGGCATCCATCGTCCTGGGGCTGGCGGTGCTGAACGGGATCCTCGTACGCGCGATCACGCGCCTCCGCACGGACCAGAGCCATGCCTTGCGGCGCGAACAGGGACTGCTGATCGGCGTGGGCACGCTGATGTTGAACCAGGCGGACAACTTGCGGATGACGGCGGAGGACGACGGGTTCTTTGCCCGCTGGAGCGGCCATCAGGCGCGTGAATTGGTAGCGCGTCAGCGATTCTCGGAGTTGAGCCACGTCAACGCGGCCATGCCGGGACTGTTCATGATCCTGGGCCACGCGGCCGTGTTGACCGTCGGCGCCGGCCAGGTCATCGCCGGCGATCTGACCCTGGGCGCGCTGGTGGCATTCTACATCGTAGCGGGCATGTTCCTGGAGCCCGTGGGACGCTTCGTCGAGTTCGCCGACGAGCGTCAGGCCATCGAGACCGACATGCAGCGCCTGGACGACATCACCCAGACCTCCGAAGATCCGGGCCTGACCCGCGATGACGCGGCTTCGGAGACCATCGCGACGTTCAACGGGCGGCTGCGCCTGACCGGCCAGGTGGAGCTGCGCGACGTGACCTTCGGCTACAACCGCGGCCGGCCACCCCTGATCGAGGGCTTCAGCCTGACCATCCAGCCGGGGCAGCGGGTGGCGGTGGTGGGGCCCAGCGGGTCCGGCAAATCGACGCTGTCGCGCCTGGTGTCCGGCGTCTATCAGCCATGGTCGGGCGAGATTCTGTTCGACGGCCGTCCACGAAACGAGATCCCCGGCGAGGTCCTGTCGCGTTCGTTGTCGATGGTGGACCAGGACCTCGTCCTCTTTTCCGCCACCGTGCGCGAGAACGTCACCCTGTGGAACCCCACCGTCCCGGACGACGATCTGGTGGCCGCGGCCCGGGACGCCTGCATCCACGACGAGATCCTCAACCGGCCGCTGGGCTACGGCACTCCGGTCGAGGAGGACGGGGGCAACTTCAGCGGCGGCCAGCGGCAGCGGCTGGAGATCGCCCGGGCGCTCGTGGGCAACCCCACGGTGCTGATCCTCGACGAGGCCACCAGCGCGCTGGACGCCGCCACCGAAGAAAGGGTCGATGACGCGCTGCGGCGCCGGGGATGCAGTTGCCTGATCGTCGCACACCGGCTGAGCACGGTCCGGGACTGCGATCGGATCATCGTCCTCGAGAAGGGCATGGAAGTGCAGCGCGGCACCCACGACGAACTCATGGCTGACGAAGCCGGACTGTACTACCGGCTCGTCCGCGCCGGATAACGCGATGGAGACCTCCGAGTTTCGCCCCTTGGCAGACTTGGCGGCCGAGTCGGGAACGGCCGTCCCGTGCGCCGGCAACCTGCCGCTGGACATGGACGATCCCCGGTTCGTCTGGTTCATCGAGACGGGGGCGGTCGACCTTTTCCTGGTGGAACGCCGGGACGGGGTGGAGCAGTCCGCGCCCCAGCACCTGTTGCGCGCCGATTCCGGGCGGCTGCTGCCCGGCGTGACGCCGGGGGCGGCGGACACCACCCTCGGCCTGATGGCGAAGGGGTTGCCGAATACGATTCTGCGGCGCCTCCCGATCGCCAGCCTGGCGGCCGTCCGCAGCGCCGAGCTGGCGGCGCACGTCGACGCATGGCTCATGGACGTTTCCGCCATCCTGTCCCGGGACGTTCCGCACCTGCCCCGGCCTGACGGGCTGGTGGAATCCGGACAGGCTCCGCTGGTCCTGAACGGCACCGTTTCGTCGCGCCGGGGCGTGGCATGGGTATCGACCCCGCCGGACTCGGGGCTGTTCATGGACTTGATCGACCCGGCCGAGCGCGATGCGGAAGACGGACCCGCGACGGCCAGGATACCGCTCACGCCGGCGAGCTGGCTTACGCTGACCGGAGAGCTGGAGGTTCACGCCCAGTCCTCGGAAGCCCTGGCCGAAGAGGGCCTGCTGCTGCCCGCCCTCGCGAAGTTTCACGCCGTGGCATTCTCGTTGGAGCGACTCAACCGCGGTCTGACGGTGGTGGATCAGGCGAATCTGGAACGGGCACGGGCCGCCAACCGCCGCACCGACGAGGAAGGCGCCCGCCGCCGGCTGTTCAACCTTTACGACCTGCCGGAACCGGACGGCGCCGCCGCGGGCGATTCGGCGCTGCTCGAAGCCCTGCGGGCCGTCGGCGCCCACGAGGGGATCGACTTCAAATGGCCCGAGCGGAACGAGGCCTCCGGGTCCGACGCCGTGCTGCGCAAGGTCCTGGAGGCGTCGGGCGTACGCGGACGGCGGGTGCGGCTCGCGTCGCAGGACCGCTGGTGGGTTGGTGACAGCGGCGCCATGCTGGCCTTCCGCGCCGACGGCGACCGGCCGGTGGCGTTGCTGCCGGGCGTGCTGGGGTCCTATCTCGAGGTGGACCCCGTCGACCGCCGCAGGACCAGGGTCACGCCTGAACGCGCGGGATCGCTCCGCGCCGAGGCGTGGGCATTTCAGCAACCGCTCGCGTCAAGCCAGGCAGGCCTGCGGGACCTCTTGCGCCCCGCCGTCAAGGGGTTGCTCCGCGACTTCGTGCGCTTCCTGCTGGCCGGGCTTCTGAGCGGCATCGTCATGCTGCTGCCCGCCATCGTAGTGGGCATCATCGTCGACGAGGTGATCCCCGCCGGCGAGGCCGGCCTGTTGTATCTGGCCGGCGCGGCACTGGGAGCGTTCGCCCTGATCCGGGCGTTGCTGCACATCCTCCAGGGAATGGCGCTGATGCGCCTGGAAGGCCGTGTCACCTCGCGAGTGGAGGCCGCGTTCTGGGACCGGCTGCTCCGGCTGCCGCCGGGCGTCCTCCGTCGCTACCCCGCCGGCGACCTCGCCATGCGGGGGATGACGTTCCAGCGACTCCGTGACGCCGTGCAAGGCGTGGTGGCCGACGGGGTTCTGTCCATCGTCTTCCTGTCGCCCGCGTTCCTGCTCATGTTCTTCTACGACGCCATGCTGGGCGTCGTGACAGCCGCCTTCGGCCTCTTGTCGCTGCTGGTGACGGTGGCACTCGGCCTGCGCCAGATACCACCGCAAGGCCGGGTAATCCGGACCGTGCAGGGGCTGGCCGGGCGGCTGTTCCAACTCGTCAATGGCATTTCCAAGCTCCGCGTAGACGGCGCCGAAGGATCCGCGTTTGCGGTCTGGGCGCGGGACTACCGCGAGCAGAAGCATGCGGAACTGGAGGTCGGCGCGTTCGAAACCCACTTGCGGGCGTTCGGCGCGGCTTTGCCTCTGCTGGCGACGGCGGTGCTGTTGCTGGCCGCGACATTGCCGGAAGGGCGGATCGTCACGGCTGGAGACTTCCTCGTCGTCTACACCCTGTTCATGCTGTTCCAGACGGCGGTGGCCCGCCTGGGCATGTCGTTCGGCACCGTCGCCGCCATCGTGCCGGCCCTCGATCAGGTCCGGCCGTTCCTCGCCCATCCTACGGAGACGGGCGTCGACGGCGAACCAGTCGAGTCGCTGGGCGGCGACATCGTGTTCGACCACGTCTCCTTCCGGTACGACCCGGACGGCCCGTTGATCCTCGACGACGTCTACATCCGGGCCCGCCCCGGCGAGTTCGTCGCCATCGCCGGCGAGTCGGGCGCGGGCAAGAGCACCCTCTTCCGGCTGGCGCTCGGTCTGGATCAGCCGTCCGGCGGCGCCCTGTACTACGACGGCCGCGACCTCAAGCACCTCAACCTCAAGCAGGTCCGCCGGCAGATCGGGGCGGTACCGCAGCAGGTGCAGCTCCACCCACAGGACCTCTGGGACAACATCGTCGGCGACGACGACGATGCCACCGTGGACGATGCCTGGGAGGCGGCCCGGCTCGCGGCCGTCGACCGGGAGATCGCGGCAATGCCCATGGGGATGATGACCAATGTGGGCGCCAGCACCAGCGTCACTTCCGGAGGCGAGAGCCAACGCATCGTCATCGCCCACGCGCTGCTGCGCAACCCGCGCATCCTGCTGCTGGACGAAGCGACGAACTGGCTGGATAACGACAACCAGTCCAGCATCATGGACAACCTCGGGGGCCTCACCTCGACGCGCATCGTCATCGCCCACAGGCTTTCCACGCTGCGCCAGGCCGACCGCATCTACGTCATGCGCGCCGGCAAGGTGGTCCAGGAAGGATCCTTCGCCGAGCTGGCGGCAGCCGAGGGCGTCTTCCGGGATCTGGTACGACGGCAGATGACGTGAACCGAACTCGAGTACGTCGCCAAGAATAATCCATATCAAAATTCTCTAATTGATATCAGTACAGGTATTGACGTATGGAAATTTCGTAGTACGATCCAAATAACGAAAACTCCCAGGAGGTGCCATATGGCCTTTCAATCGGCAGAGGAAATGCGTCGTCAACTCACGGAGAAGGCCACGGAAGATCCCGCATTCCGGGCACAACTCGTGGCGGACCCCAAGAGCGTCCTCTACCAGGAGTTCGGCGTGCAGGTTCCCGACAATATCGACGTCCAGGTGCATGAGAGCGACATGCGCACCGTGCATCTGGCACTGCCGCCGAGCCCCGTGCTGGATGAGGAACAGCTTCAGGCAGTTTCCGCCGGACTTTGCTGCTGCGGGCTCTAGATCGGGTTCACCACTCCGGCCCCGGAGCGGTCCGACAAAGCAAGGGGACCCTTGGCGCGACACCTCGTCGCGTCAGAGGTCCCCTTTAATTTGACTCAGCCTCCATGGCACCATCGCACTTCCGGTCAGATCGCGCGGAGATAGCGGCATTCTCGGGATGAGTGTCCGCTTGGCGCCTTCGAATCTCTCGACCCGGTCCAGCCCACGCAATGCAGCATTTCGAAGCACGATTCGCGGAGTGGGTGGTGGCGGCCCGCTGGCCGATCGTCCTGGTCACCTTGATGCTGGTCGCGGCGGCGGCGAGCGGCAGTCTGTTCCTCAAGTTCTCGACGGACTATCGCATATTCTTCAGTAAGGACAATCCTCAACTCCTGGCGCTCGAGGCGCTGGAAAGCACCTACGGGAAGAGCCACAACGTCCTGTTCATGATCGTTCCGGAGGACGGCGACGCGACATCGGAACAGGCTCTCGCGGCAGTGGTCTGGCTCACCGAGCGCGCCTGGCAGGCACCGTACTCGAGACGTGTCGATTCGATCGCGAACTTCCAGCATACCACCGCCGAAGGCGACGACTTGTCGGTGCGCGACCTTGTCGACCCGACGAAGCTGGCCGATGCCGGGGAACGGGCGCGGATCCGAGCCGCGGCCCTGGCCGACCCGCGGCTCGCGGGAAGCCTCCTGGCCCGGGACGGCAGTGTGAGCGCCGTCAGCCTGACCGTGGAGCTGCCCGACGAAAATCAAACCGTGACGGTGCCCGAGGTCGCCGAATTCGCCCGCGGGCTCGCTGCCGAGGTGGAAAATCGGTTTCCGGGGATCGACCTCCGTCTGGTCGGCACGGTGATGATCAACCACGCTTTCTCGGAAGCGTCGGTAGACAGCCAGAAGATCTTCCTGCCCGCAAGCCTCGCCGTCATGGCCCTGGTTCTTGGAGTCCTGACCCGAGGATTCGCGGGACTGGCGGCGACGGGATTGGTGATCGTCTTCTCCGTCGTCGTGTCGATGGGGTTGGGCGGTTGGGTCGGCCTGCCGTTCTCCCCGCCCACGGCGCCCGCGCCGACCATCGTGCTGATGATCGTCGTGGCCAACTGTGTGCACCTGCTGGTGGCGTTGCTGCAACGCCTTCGAGCCGGCGACTCCAGGCGCACGGCCGTCGTCGAAGCCGTCAGGCTCAACCTGTATCCGATCTTTCTCGCCAGCGTGACCACGGCGTTCGGCTTCCTGACCCTGAACTTTTCCGAAGTGCCGCCATACCGCCACCTCGGAAACTTCGTCGCGTTCGGCATCGGCGCCTCGTTCGTGCTCTCGGTCACGTTCCTGCCGGCGCTGCTCTCGCTTCTCCCTGTTCGCGCGCCCCGGGCCGCGCGGCACGAGGACCCCGCGATGGCCGCCATGGCGGAATTCGTGGTGCGGCACCGGAAGGCCCTGCTGTGGGGATCGGCGGCAATTGTTCTCGCTCTGCTGGCGGCCATCCCCCGCAACGAGCTCAACGACGTCCTGGTGCACTTCTTCGATGAAAGCGTTGCGTTCCGGCAGGATACGGACTTCCTCGACAAGAGGTTGAGTGGAAACACCGTGCTCGAATACTCCCTCGCCTCGTCCGGGCAAATCGCCGACCCCGGCTTTCTCGCCGACGTATCGGCTTTCGCCGAATGGTACCGCAAACAGCCCGAGACGCGGCACGTCAACGTCATCACCGATACGTTCCGGCAACTCAACAAGAGCATGCATGGCGACGATCCGGCCGCTTACCGGCTTCCGGCGGCACGAGATCTTGCCGCGCAATACCTGCTGCTTTACGAACTCTCTCTGCCCTTGGGGCTGGACCTGAACAACCGGATCGACACCGCCAAATCGGCGACGCGCATGACGGTAACGGCAAAGACCCTTTCCTCCCGGGAGGTGCTGGAGCTGAAAGCGCGCGCGGAAGCCTGGCTCAAGGGCAACACGCCGCGCATTACCCGCGTGGACGCCTCGGGTCCCGCGCTGCTGTTCGCCCACATCGGGCAACGCAACATCCGCGCGATGCTGCTCGGAACCACGGTGGCGCTCCTCGGCATTTCTCTCCTCCTCGTCGTCCCCTTGCGGTCGCTCCGGCTCGGCCTCGCGAGCCTCGTGCCCAATTTCGTCCCCGCAGTAATGGGCTTCGGCGTCTGGGGACTGATGGTCGGACAGGTGGGACTCGCGCTTTCGGTGGTGGTGGCCATGACGATCGGGATCGTCGTGGACGACACGGTGCATTTTCTCAGCAAGTACCGCCGCGCCCGGCACGAGCACACGCCGGAGGACGCGGTGCGCTATGCGTTTCAGACGGCCGGCCGGGCAATGGTCACGACCTCGGCCGTCCTCGTGGCGGGTTTCCTGATCCTGGTCCTTTCCCCATTCATCCCCACCGCGCAGGTAGGGCTGCTCACGGCAATGATCATCGCGTTCGCGCTGCTCGCCGATTTGCTGCTGCTGCCGGCGCTGGTGCTCACCGTGGACCGTGGCGTCCCGCCCGCCGGGACGGCCCATACGGAAGCCTGACCTTCCGCGACGTTTGCGCGGCATCCATCGAGGACTCTACCTCTACTTCCCCTTTTCCGGGGGCGCCGGGCTTTCTCCGAATGGCATGCCTTCCCCCTGGAACACCTGCTTCACGGATGCCGACGATCTCCTCGTACCTCAGCCCTTCGAGCACCGTTCCGTCATCGTGTTCCCGGTCGTACTCGACGCCGGCATCCATGATGATCTCGCTGTCGTGGAACCGGGTCTCCGCCCGCAGACGGCCGAACCGGCCCGTGTCGACCGCCTGCTCGAAGTCGCGCGCGAACCGGTCGGGATCGCGATAACGGAGCTCGTACTGCCGAATCCGTTCTCCGGCCTTTCGAACGCGGATCCACGCGTCGGTAATGACGCCGAATTGTCCCTGGCCACCCCTCACCGCGTCGAAGAGGTCCGCGTTCCGGGTGCGTGAACACCATACTCGATCGCCGGTTCCCGTCACCACGTCGAGTTGCTCGACCTGTCCGATCTGCATCCCGTAACGGTGGGACGTGTTGCCCAGCCCTCCGGCGGACAGGGTTCCTCCGACGGTCACATCCAACGTATCCACCAGCACCCGTGGCAGCCGTCCCGTCCCCCGCGGCAAGATCCTAAAGACACGAAGCCGCTTCGTCAACATGCTCCCTGTCCCGGATCGCTCTTGCATTTCCGTCGGCGGCTACCTAGTGTCCTGTCCCAGGTAATAGTTTACCGATCTGCTTGTCTTTCTTGTCGTCGGCTGCGTACGTCACCGGGCTTGACCCGTGGTCTTCCTCGCGTGGTGACCGCCATTGCTCATCATCGCGCCTTGCCGACCACAAGAAATCCTGCGCACCTCGGTAAACTATTACCTGGGACAGGACACTGGTCTTTGCTCACGACACCGGAGGCCACACATCGTGGCCGGTATGCCACAACAGGGGACCGTAGCGTGGAAATGGAAACGTCCGTCGCCGAACACTACGCCGACTTGACCGAACGCATGGAGAAGTTCGGCGGGGATCTGCTGGCATGCCATTTCGGCCTTTGGGGACCGGACACGACCACCGATCAGGAAGGCCTGTTGCGCGCCAACCATACCCTGGTGCAGGGGTGCGATCTCGGCGCGGGACAGCGTGTGCTGGATGCCGGCTGCGGCGTGGGCGGCACCGCCATCATGCTGGCGGAGGCCTATGGCGCCCACGTCACCGGGCTGACGATCTGCGAGCCGCACGTCACGGTGGCGGCGCAACACGCCGAACGGCGCGGCGTCGGCCATCTGGTGGATTTCCGCCACGGGGACTTCATGGAGCTGCCGTTCCCTGACGCCAGTTTCGATGCGGTCTTGAATCACGAGTCGTTCTGCTACGCGGACGACAAGCTCGCCTACCTCCGGGGGGTCCACCGGGTACTCAAGCCGGGAGGCCGCTGGCAGGCCCTCGAAGGACTGCTTAGCGGCGCGCCGATGTCCGAAGCGCAGGAAGCGCTTCACGCAACCGCACAGCGGGGCTGGCGCATGCCGCCCCTCGAGCCGTGGCGCGATGTGCTGGCAGCTCTCAAGGAAGCGGGTTTCGCGCAAATACGGGAGCAGGACCTCTCCGCCGAGGCGATGCGGTCCACGGAAAGAATCCGCCAGGGCTGGCTGTTGCTGACCTTCCTGAATCCCCGCGCCGGCGGGCTGAATCGGGCCTCCCAGGAGTTCATGGAAGCGACCGTCGGCTACGATCAGGGACTGCAGGAAGGGGTGTTCACCTACCACTTCCTGTCCGGCGCGAAGCCCGCGTAGAGGCCGGTCGACTCAGCCGGGTTTTTCCGCACAGTATCGCTTGAGCTCGAAACTTCCGTTGCTCCAGGCTTCGTACAGCGTTTGGAACTGGTCGATCAACGCGCGGGTCCCGGGCGTTTCGACGCCGGCAAACCGTAGCGTTGCAAGCAGACTGTAGGCATTCCCGACCAACCGCATGTTGTCCGCGTCTTTCCCGCCAAAACCCTCGAACTCCAGGACTTCCAGACCCGCTTCGCGCAATTTCTCGGAGTAGGTGGACTGGCTCTCCAGACCCTGCACGGCGAACGGCTCGCACAACGGCACGATGTACTTGTCGTATTCCTCGGCCGCCAGACCGTCGCGCGCCATCCAGTCCGTTGCCACGATCTTTCCTGACGGTTTGAGGATCCGGCTCACTTCATGAAGGAACTGCCTTCGGTCGTCGTAGTGGCATGCGCTTTCGATATTGACCACCACGTCGACCGAAGCGTCGGCGAAAGGCAGGCTCAGGGAACAATCCGCAAACTCGAAGCGGACTCGATCGTCCAGACCGGCATCGCTTGCCTTCCCGGCGGCCATCTCCAATTGCATCCGGCTCAGATTGACGCCGGTGACCGTGCATCCCCGCGTTCTTGCAAGGTGGACGGCGGTCCCGCCCACCCCGCACCCCGCGTCCACTACAATGATGGCGTTCCTCGATGCCGGCCGGCGCGACAATGACCTCCACCATGCGCTCCACGGCTCGCGCGAGTCCCGCGGACTCCGGAAATTCCTCGCCGGGCCGAGGACATTCTCCCGGCTCGAAGAGTCCGAAGTGGAGATGGTCGCGGTTCCACCCCCTGAGGTAGATGCCCGGCGTATTGTCGTCGAAGTAGCGTTCGGCGGCTTTCTTCTCGTCAGAGGCGGACATTTCGCAGACGGACCTCCCCTCAGGAAGACGGCGGCGTCAGCAACGCCATGAAAGGATACCCCTTGACCTGCTCGATCCGGTCCCCGGCCAGCACGAGCTTGATGTGGTGAACGCCGCGCAGGAGCACGAACGGCCCCAACACGCCGAACAGCGTGGTCGGACCCGGTGACCACCTGGCCAGCGCCGACAGCTTTTCCGGAACCGCAAGGCTTTCCTCGCGCAAGCCATCGATGAAAGCGGTCCAGAGATCGGGCCGGTCCAGCCAATGACGCGGATCTTTCGCCCTCCTCTCCTTGGCGAGGTAACTCAGTCCCAGCGTCGGACCGACCCCGTCCGCATCCACGTCCAAATGGATCCCCATCTCGACGAACCCCCCTCGCTCCGCAAGGCGCGCCAGGGTTGCGGCGGCGACCGGACTCTGTCCGGGCCAGCCGACGCGTTCCAGGAACGCCATGACGGCGCGTGAGTTCCGAAATCCTGTCACCGCAAGACGGATTGCCCTTTCGCGCGATGGAAATACGCCGATGGATTCGATCTGCGTATCCCCTTCCTGGGCCAGGTGCACCCGTTCGACCTGCCGGCGCTCCGCGGCGTCCGGGGTCCACCCGGCGGCGGAAACCAACGTGTCGAGCACAACGTCCACGTCCCGTATCCGCTGGCCCGCGCCGTCCCCCACGATGGGCCGTTCGGCAGGGCGCAGGAATATCCCCGGATCCGGGCGTGAGCCGCCGGACGCCGGACCGACGTCGTATTCAAGCATCATCTTGCGGCCGACGACCTGACGCAAGGGGGACTCCTCGGAGTCCGTCTCGGACAATAACAGCGCGATTCCTGCCGCGGACGAATCCGCGTTTCCGGACCGCGCCCTTTGCTCGAAGAACGCGGCCGGCCCCGTCCCGCCGATCAGAGACAGGCCGAGATCCGCTCTCGGCCGGCGCTCATTCAACGGCAATTCGAAGCCGAAGGGGAAGGCGCCCATGGTGGACGGCAGTTCGCGCGCGACTTCGAGCAGACTCTCCCATTCCGCTTCTCCAATCAAGGCGGAAGGAATCAGGTTCCTGAGCCCCTCCAGCAGCCCTCCCATGGAGTCCGCCTCGGCGGCGAGGCGCTCCTGGGTAACGGCCAGTGCTTCCTCAAAGGTCGTCATGACGGTTCAGGCGATGACCGGGACAGGGTTGAGGTCCGTCTCTGCAAGAGACGTCTCGCGCCATCCCGTGGCCACCGGGACATCGAACAGACGCCCCGGCGCAAAACGTTCCCAGAAGTGGCGGAGCCCCGGCACGATGACCCTGACCACCGGCATCCCGATGTCGGGCCGGGTCTGATCGAGCACCAGGAACTCCATGCCCCTGGCTTCCACCAACGCACGGCATCGCTCCACATCCTCCCTCACGTCGGCCGTGCCGGGCACGGGATAGTCCGACCGCCCGCGCGGCGCGACGCCGCGGTCCGGGGCCAGATAGGGGTGGTCCGCCAGCTTCGCATTCTTCCACCACCAAAGGCACATGGGATCGTCGACGCCGTACCGGGAGCTGTCGGCCCCCGGCCGGGGGACCCAGGTCAGGCATTGGTTCATTTCGCACACCGCGCGCAAGGCCGCGATGTGGGGGTCGGTGTGCGCCCCGGCCCCGTAGATGATGTCCTCCACTTCGGCATCGGTCCGGCGGGAGAGCGCGACGAATGCCGGGATGCCGAGATCGCCGGTGACGTCCAGCACCCACATGTCACGGTGAAGGCCTCGGTAGTAGTCGCCGGCGGACGCCAGGTATTCGTCGCCGAAGCTTTCGACATCCACCGCGGGCAGGCGCAGCCGGTTGTACCACCAGATCGCGAAGGCGTCGCGCTCCACCAGCTCGAAGAAGCCCTGAAGGATGGCTTCCTCGAGGGTGTTGCCGGCGGCACAGCCGTTCGAATCCGCCCAAAAGCCCGAACTCCCACGCTGCTCGGAGGTCATGCCGTAGAGCATGGAGGTCGGCAGATACCGATGCCGGCCCTCCGTGAGCGACCACACCGGCGACCAGTCCAGGGTCGTGTCAGGGTCAAGGCGCGCGGGAACGATGTTGTAGGGGTGTTCGCGGGCGTTGATCTCGTCCGCATGGTCCAGTTGCCAATCGCTGAAGAGCTGGACGTCGTTCGGATGGATGGCTTCCGGCGCGGCGCTCGCGGCGAAATCCGAAAAGCGCCGGCGCCGCCGAATCTCGTCGCCATGGAACGCGCTGGAATAACGCTCGATGGCTTCACAGAGCGCGCTGGTCTCGGACTGCCCCGCCGTGCTCCCCTTGCCCGCGCTCTTGCTTCGCAGACTGCGCCTCAACGAGCTCAGGTTCTTTATTCTCAGCGCCAGGTTGCTTCCGGCCCAATGGACATGCAGCCAGGGATCGGACTCGTCGGTGGTACGCGTGACCCAGGTCACGATGCCACTGACCGGACTGATCAGATGCCGGTATCGCGCGAGGGTCTCCTGCGGCGACACCGAACGCAGACCGCCGCTGTTGTGCACACTCTTCGGGCTCGGTTGCAGCCGCACCGGAGCCGCCGGCCGGTCGGCGCGATTCAACGTCCCGTCGCCGCAGGCGGCGCACTGCGGGCGGCGCATGACCGGATGGTGCTCGCTCCTCAGGCGGCCGACATCCAACGATACCGCCCGCTCATGGATGGGCGCGAGGTCTCCGAAGACCAGCCATTTGGCGACCTCGGCCGCAACGAGGCCGTAGACGGCATCCACCACCGCGGGTTCGGCGGCGCGGGGAAGGACAGCCGCATCGTCGCCGCCAAGGTTGCGCAGGAAGGTGTGGACTTCCTGGTGTCCGCGCAGGCGATAGGCGAGACAGGCCCAGCACGGCCCCTGTTCCGCCGGCCGGAAGACCGGGCCGAAAAGGGGTTGGATGCCCCGGGGCCTGACCAGCATCCAGGGCGCGCCGGACTTGAGGTGGCGCCCATTGCGGCCGGCATGCCGCTCGTCGAGGTAGTCGTCGCAGACGACAACCGAGAGCGCCGGCCGGCCCTCGTCCAGGACCACACCCAAGACCTCAAGCCGCCGGGCAAAGCCGCCGTCATCGCCGGCCACCTCGACCCTCGATTCTGCCAGGCGTTCCTCGGCCCATCGGGGAGAGGCGCCCAGCGCGGACCAGAACGCCGCCGGCCCCGGTTCCATGGCGTACCCGCCCGAGACCGCGTATCCCCTGGATGCCAGGGCAACCAGCGCCGCTTGGACGTCGGATGCGGAATACGCGTCCGCTAGGGCCGCGGCAATGTCGTCTTGCGCTCGGCGACCGTCGAGAAGCGGCAGAAGATCGCGATAGATCGGCCCGCGGAGCAGCGTGTCGAAGGTTTCGGAGACCAGCAGCACTTGCTGGTCGTCGATGGGGCGAAACTGGAGATGCGGCGTCAACACCGGCGCCTCGATGAGGCCGCGGTCGGCGGGAACGGTCTTCGTCAATATCCCCCGTGGCCGGGGGGACGCCTTCCCGTCATTGGGCTTTCCCGAGCCTTCCGTTCCCGGAACTGGCGACGCTCCGGGGTCCTGTCCGGTGTCCCGCATCAAAACAGCGCGTCGATGTCGGCCGCGGCGCGGGACGCCGTTGCGGGAATCGCCGCGGTCAGGACCTCGAAGTCGTCCGCCCCGGAACCACGCGCGATCACGGCCTTGGCTTTGGCGCCCGCGGTCTCCAGCGTGAAATCCTCGTCCGCCGTCAGCCGCAGCATGCCTCGCAGGCTTCGCCACGTATCCGCGGCCTCGGCCAGCCGCTCGGCCGCGTCGCCGGGAATCCACCCGCGCTCGCCCGCGGTGCGGAAAACGGAACCGGCGTCGGACGCCGACAACTCCGGTGCCTCGTCCAGGTGGGTCAGTTGCAGAAGCCGGGCGGCGCGCTCCACGTCCCGGACGCCGCCGCGCATGCCGTCGATGGCCAGCGGACCGGGCTCGGCCGGCTCGGCGGCGCCGTTCCGCAACTCGGCCATGAGCGGGGCGCGCGCGCCGGCGTGGGCCAGGACCTCGCGCCGCGCCTCGTCGAAGCGGCCATCGATGCCGGAATCCCCGGCAGCGTATACGCACCGCGCTCGAGTCAGTTCCAGAAGCTCCCCGGCCGCGACCCCGGCTCCGTGGTCTTCGATGAACTCCGCAAGAGAACGAACGGGCCGGCGCGCGGCTCCGGGCGGGGCCGGCGCCAGCAACAGGTTGTCCTCGGACAAATCCCGAAGCACGTCCAGGAAACGCCGGCCCATGGCTTTGTGGTGGCCGGCCTCGCCGTCGTAGACAAACATGAGGTCGAGGTCCGCCCCGGGCGCCGTGTCCCGGCTGGCCAGATCCCCCAGCAACAGGACCGCCATGCCTCCTTCGGCGCCCCGCCCGGCGAACTCATCCTCGACGGCCGACAGCACCGTGACGATGGAAGTCTCCGCGACATTGGACAGCGCGACCCCCGCTTCCGCCGGCGACAGGTTGCCGCGCAGGGTGTGCATGCCGATCTGGAACACCTTGTCGTTCGACCAGTTCCGCACCGTTTCCACCGCCTCGGCCGTACCCAGAAAGGGCAGCTCCGCGATCTGTTCCAACATTTTCACGACGCCGAGCTCCCGGGTCCAGTACAGGCGCGAAAGGCCGCGGCGGGCGATGGCCTCGGATTCCGTATCCGGCCCGAAACCCCGCGGGAGATCGAGATCGGTGAACTCCCTGCTGTCGAGGACGTCGAGCAGCTCCGGGGAGCGGTTGATCCACTTCGCCAGGCGCGGCGCGGCGCCGATGATCTCGGCGATGGTTTCGAACGAGTCCGGACGCGCCGCCGCCGCCGGGCTGTCGTAGGCGCTCCAGTCTTCGATCTCGGGATAGAAGTGCGCGCGCCATTGGTCCACCAGCGGGTCCATGGTCTCGAACCAGCGCCGGGGAAACAGCGCCATGCCGCCCATCTGCATGTAGCTGCCGGGCAGTTGCGGCGCCTCGTCCTCGCCGCAGTGCTGCAACAGCGGGTAGCGCCGGGTGGGCGCGACGTGGTGGTCGGGATGACGCTGCATGTTGTAAAAGAACAGGTTGCTGAGCTTGTAGGCGGCGCTCCAGGAATGACACGCCCGGACCTTTTCGTAACGGCCGTTGGACATGCGGATGCGCCGCAGGCCGTAGTGCTGGACGTAGTTGATGATCTTCATCGAGAAGACCACGCCCGCGCAGATGACGGCGTAGGTCAGCACCACCCACATTCCTCCCACCCAGTACGCGAACGCGTACCACGCGGCGGTCTCGAGGAGGTAGCGCCAGAACGGATTGGTGTAATGCCACACCGGCAGGTGGCGGCGCGCCAGCCGGTCGCGCTCGAAGCGCCAGGCCGCCAGGATGTTGTTCCTGACCTCGCCGGGCAGGTACTGCCAGAAGCTAACGCCCTTGGGCGGTGAGCCGGGGTCCCCGGGCGTGCAGACCAGTGCATGGTGGATATAGATATGCTCGGTGGCGTAGGTGGGGTAGGAGACGCACGCCAGCAGGAACTCGCCGAGCCGGCGCTCCGGCGCCGCGCGTGAATGGATCAGCTCGTGGCCGACGATGAAGCAGGGCTGCGCCACCATGCCCAGCACGAACGCCATGGCCACCACTTCCCAGGCGGACAGATGGCCTACCGCCAGCACCTGCCAGAGCGAGAACACGAGCGTCCCCACCCACAGCACCGCCCACAGCCACACCGTCAGCTTGTACAGCAACAACTGCCGGTCCAGGGTCCTGGCCAGGTCCATGTTCCGCTCTTCGGTGCCGAACCGGGTGTCGAGCCAGTCCGGGAACTGGAAGAAGATCAGCGGAGCCAGTATCCACCAGCCGCCCTGAATCGCAGCGTTGATCACCAGCGGAAAGATCGCCAGGTTCATGGAGTACAGGAAGGCGTGCCGGACCGACGGCTCGAGCACTTCCCGCGTTCCGCCTCCGACCCCGCTGGGCTGCGCCATATCCTTCGCCATGTCAGTTCCCGTATCTGCCGACGATATGGAATTGAAGGGTTACAGTGTCTATTGTCCACGGGCCGGAAGCCCTGTCAAGGCGCCCCTCGGGACCCCCATCCGCCTCACCCGAACCCCGGCGTCCGCCCCTCCAGCAACGCCCCCAGATCCTCCGCCCGGAACTGCAATCCCATGTAGAACGGCCCGAACAGGCCGTAGAGGGCGCTGGCCTCGTCGAAGCGCATCTCGTAGACGAGCTTCTTGAACACCACCGGATCGTCCGCGAACAGGTCGACGCCCCACTCCCAGTCGTCGAAGCCGATGGAGCCGGAGATGATCTGGGTCACCCGGCCGGCGTAGCCCCGGCCGATGAAGCCGTGGTCCGCCATCATCCGCTGCCGTTCGGCGAACGGCGCATCGTACCAGTTCTTCTCCTCGCCCCGCTTCTTGTCCATGGGATAGAAACAGACGTAGCGACGGGCGGGGATGTCCGGCCGGAGTCGGCTTTCCATGGTCTTCCGGGCCTGGGCCAGATAGGCCTCCACCTGCTCCTTCCACTCCGGCGTGTCGGGGGCGATGCCCTTCTCGTTCAGGGAGCCGTAGAGCTGGCCGGAGCCGCTGTAGAGTCCCAGTTCGACCACGGAGAGGTAGGAGGTGGTCTGCTCCAGGAAAGGCGCCAGCTTGAGCTGGGCCACCGCCAGCTCGGCCTCGTTCAGGGCGTCCATCGAGTCGCGGAAGTGGATGAGCATCAGGTCGCCCTTGTGGCCCAGCAGCGACGCGAGGCCGGTGCGGCCGTTGGCGGCGTGCTCCATGGACTTCAGGGCGGCTGTCGCTTCGTCGATGGCTTTCCGACGCGGCCCCGCGCCCAGCGCGTTCCACTCCGGCCAGCGGATGCGGAACATCTGGTGGAGGATGCTCCAGCCCTCCAGGGTCAAGGGGACGGAAGGCAAGTCCGCACTCTTGGGATCGACATCGGACACGATCCCTTCAGTTAACTTTCTTCGGTGACCCTTTTCAAGTTGGGACCGCTCCGGACGTGCCGACGCCAGAGTCCCATCACTCTTCGGAACAGCTCGATTCCACCCAAATGATTGGGTTCCGACAGCCGCACGTCATGTTTCCGACGTGCACAAAAACCGGTGAATCCCAAGAAGTTGTCACTCGAAAGCAGCAAAGTCTCCAACCACGATTGTCATTCTGCCGACGGCTTTCGCGGGGCCCGCCGTCATCTCTCGTTATCTCTTCACGTTACGGTTCAGGTTTTCCCAAAAATTCATCGCCAGACGAGGATGGCCCCAATGTTGCTCCGAAGGAATTATATTTCAATTAGTCAAGATTCGGAGAGGGGAGGAACCAAATGGGGCAACAGAGCAATCGCGCAACCGAAGAACCGGATCTCGAAACCTTGGGCTCCATGATCGGCAAGAGCGAGGCCATGCGAAACGTTTTCGAGCTTACCCTGAGGATTGCCACCAGCGACTCGACCGTCCTCATAACCGGCGAGAGCGGCACCGGCAAGGAACTGATCGCGCGCACCATCCATGATCGGAGCAGGCGCGCGAGGCAGCCCTTCGTTGCGGTCAATTGTGGCGCGATACCCGAAGACCTCCTGGAGAACGAGTTGTTCGGCCACGTCAGGGGCGCGTTCACGGGTGCGCAACATTCCCGCTCTGGGCGGTTCATGACCGCCAAGGAGGGGACCATCTTCCTCGATGAGATCGGCGAGACCACCCCTCGGCTTCAGGCGAAGCTGCTGCGGGTGCTCCAGGAACGCGAGTTCAATCCGTTGGGAAGCGATGTCGCCACTCGGACCAATGCCCGTTTCGTCGCGGCCACCAATCGCGACCTGCGCGAGGCGATACCCGCCGGCGAGTTTCGTGAAGACCTCTACTACCGTCTCGCCATCCTCTCCCTGGAGCTGCCGCCGCTGAGGGTGCGCCGGGAAGACATCCCTCCCCTCGTTGAGCACTTTCTGCAACGTTTCAGCGGAGAACATCGACGCACCATCGACGAACCGGCCATGAAGCGCCTGCAGGCCCATGACTGGCCCGGCAACGTCAGGGAAATGGAGAACCTGATCGAACGCCTGGTGACGCTGACGGATCGCCATGAGATCCACGTCGAGGACCTCCCGGAGCTGACAGGGCACCTCGGACCACACCCTCATGACACTCCTCTGAACGGGTTTACCTTGCCCAGCGACGGTATCGATATCGACGGTTGCATCCAACGCTTCCAGCGCGAGATGATGCTGCAGGCCCTGGACTGTGCGCACGGCAACAAGACAGCGGCGGCCAACCTGTTGGGACTGAACCGCACCACCTTCATCGAGCGGATGCGGCGCCACGGCCTGGGATCGCTCGTGCCACGACGGTTGACGCCTCCCAACGGCCGCTGACCGCCGCCGGCACAACGTTCGCAAGAATCGGCCGGCAGCCTGCCGGACCCTGTTGCGCAAGCCCGGCTGGGCCGATATCTTCAACCTTATGGACTGGACACATCGCATCGTCGGCCTGGCCCTCGCCACCCTCCTCCCCGCGGTCGCTGGAGCCTCGACGCCCAAGGGCATGGTCGAAGTCCGTGAGGAGATCCTGGACAACGGCCTCAAGGTGCTGCTGCTGGAGAACCACCGGAGCCCGGCGGTCACGTTCCAGGTCTGGTACCGGGTGGGCTCCCGGAACGAGGTGGACGGCAAGTCGGGCATGGCGCACTTCCTCGAGCACATGCTGTTCAAGGGCACCGAAAAGGTGGCCCCTGAGGAATACGCCCGCATCATCCGGAAGCACGGCGGCCGTTCCAACGCCTTCACCTCCCACGATGCCACCGTCTACCACGCCACCATGAGCCGGGAGACCATCGGCATCGCCATCGAGCTCGAGGCCGACCGCATGGTGAACACCCGCTTCGAGGAGAAGTACTTCCTGCCCGAGAAGAAGGTGGTGCAGGAGGAACGGCGCATGCGGGTGGACCGCCCGCGGTCCGCGCTGGCGGAGATCACCAACGCGGTGAGCTACGCCGTGCACCCCTACCGCCGGCCCATCATCGGGTGGCCGGAGGACGTCCGCCGGATGACCCTGGAGGACATGGAGGAGTTCTACCGGACCTACTACTCGCCCAACAACGCCTTCATCCTGGTGGCGGGAGACTTCGACAGCGAGGAGATCCTGACGAAGGTCCGCGAAACCTTCGGCGGGATTCCGCGCGGCTCCGAGCCGCCGGAGGTGGGGCTCACGGAGCCGCCGCAGCGGGGCGAGCGGCGGGTGCGGCTCAAGAAGGAAGCCCAGCTCCCGGCGCTGGTGATGAACTACCACGTGCCCAACGTGGGCCACGAGGACAGCTACGCGCTGGACGTGCTGGAGATGATCCTGTCGCGAGGGCGCACCTCGCGGCTCTACCGGGACCTGGTCTACGACCGGCGCATCGCCCGCTCGGCCTGGGCCGGCTACCACCGGGTGTCCGTCGACCCCACCACCTTCGCCATCGGCGCCCAGGCCATGCCCGGCAAGGACATCGCGGAGGTGGAGGCTGCCATCGACGAGGTCATCGCCGGGGTGCGGGAGAAAGGCGTCACCGAGGCGGAGCTCGACAAGGCCAAGAACCAGGTGGCCGCGGCCTTCATCTTCGCCCAGGAATCCAACCGGGGACAAGCCATGCGTATCGGCTTCTATGAGATCACCGGCGGATGGCGGCGCATGAACGAATACCTCCAGGGGATCCAGGAGGTCACCGCCGACGATGTCCGCCGGGTGGCGTGGGAGTACCTCGACCGCGACCGCCGCACCGTGGGCATCCTCGTTCCACAGGCAGGAACACGCTCATGAGACGCTGGCTGCCCCTGATACTGTGCCTCCTCATGGGGCCCCACGCCGTCGCCTCCGCCGCCATGAACACCCAACGCGAGACACTCCCCAACGGACTGGTGCTGGTGACCTCGGAGCAGCCCGCGCTTCCCATCGTCTCGGTGCGCCTGCTGATCCGCGCCGGCTCCCGCTACGACCCCGCCGGGCGGCACGGCGTGGCCAACCTCGCCTCGCGGCTGCTGACCCTCGGCACTCCCGGGCGGGACGCCATGGCCATCAGCGGCCTCGTGGAGGGCATGGGCGCCCACTTCTGGGCCGACTGCGGCCGGGAGCTGGCCACCCTGAACCTGAACATCCTGAAAAAGGACCTGGACACCGGATTGATCCTCATGGGCGAGGTGCTGACGCGGGCGTCGTTCCCGGAGAAAGAGGTGGCCCGCACGAAGCAGTCCCTGGCGGCCTCCATCCGGGCCAGGAAAGACCGTCCCAACGCGGTGGCCCGGGAGGCATTCCGGGCGGCGCTCTACCCCGACAGCTTCTATGGACGCCCGGTGGATGGGTCGGAGGACACGCTCCGGGGACTTGACCGGCGGAGCGTCGTGGACTTCCACCGGCGCCACTACCGGCCCGACCGGACCATCCTGGTGGCGGTGGGCGACATAACCCACGAGGAGATCCGCGGAAAGCTCGCGAAGGCCCTGGCCGCCTGGAAGCCGGCCGGCAACGAGCCGGACGCGGCGGTGACGCTGCGGCCCCCGAAGCGAGCGCCCGTCAAGGTGGATCGCAACCTCGCCCAGTCAACCATCGTCATGGGGCACGAGGGTCCGCTCCGCATGGACCCCGACCACTACGCCATCCGGGTGATGAACCAGATCCTCGGCGGCGGCGCTCTCTCATCGCGCCTGGGAGACAGCATCCGGAACGAGCGGGGCCTCGCCTACTCCGTCTACAGCTACTTCGTCGCGGGCACGAACGCCGGACGGTTCCAGATGGCCATGCAGACCCGCAACGAGAGCGCCCGGGAGGCCATGTCCGTGGCCAGGGCCGAGATCGAGCGGATCCGGCGGGACGGCGTCACCGAAGAGGAGCTCCGGGACGCCAAGAGCTACCTCATCGGGAGCTTCCCCCTGGGGCTCGAGACCAATGACGACATCGCCGACTTCCTGGGACAGGTCGAATATCTCGGGCTCGGGCTGGACTACGCCGACCGTTACCCCGACCTGATCCGCGGGGTCACCGCCGAGGACGTCCTCCGGGCCGCCCGGAAGCATCTGCAACCCGAGAAGCTCATCGTCGTGGTGGTCGGAGACCTCGAAAAGGCGCGTCTCGACAACTAGGAGGCCGCCCGGCGCCTCTCCCTGGCCCGCGCCTCGCAGGACCGCTCCCGTGTCGCAAGAGGACAAGGCTATCCAGATCGTCAAACGCCTCCGCGAGGCCGGGCACGAGGCCTACCTCGCCGGCGGATGCGTGCGCGACCGGCTCCTGGGCAGGCCGCCCAAGGACTACGACATCGCCACCGACGCCACGCCGCGGGATACTCAGGGCATCTTTCCCGACACCGTGGACGTGGGATCGCAGTTCGGCTCCATCGTCGTGCTGGTGGACGGCGATCCGTTCGAGGTCACGACCTTCCGTCTCGACGGCCCCTACAGCGACGGCCGCCATCCCGTCCACGTGCGCCACGGCACCCTGGAGGACGACGTCCGCCGGCGTGACTTCACCATCAACGCCATGATGTACGACCCGGTGGACGACCGGGTCATCGACCTGGTGAAGGGCCGGGAGGATCTCGGCCGGCGGCTGGTCCGGGCCATCGGCGATCCCCAAGAGCGGTTTGCCGAGGACCGCTTGCGGATGGTCCGCGCCGTACGCCTGGCCTGCGGGCTCGGCTTCGCCATCGACGGACCCACGCTGCGGGCGGTCCGGAGCCAGGCCGCGGCCGTGACCCAGGTGGCCTGGGAGCGCATCGGCGCGGAGATCACCCGCACGCTCACCGAAGGAGGCGCCCGGCGCGGGGTGGAGCTGCTGGACGAGACCGGGCTGCTGGAGGTGATCCTGCCCGAGGTCGCGGCCATGAAAGGATGCGAGCAGACCCCGGACTACCATCCGGAGGGGGACGTCTACGTCCACACCCTGCTGCTGCTCCAGCACCTGGACGGCCCCACGGAAACCCTCGCCTACGGCTGCCTGCTCCACGACGTGGCCAAGCCGCCGTGCCGTCAACCCACCGGCGAGCGGGTAACCTTCCACGGCCACCCGGAGCTTGGGGCGGAGATGGCGGTGGAGATCCTCCGGCGTCTCAAGCGCAGCCGGGCGGTGGCCGAGCGGGTGGCCTGGCTGGTGCGGTACCACTTGCGCTACACCCAGGCCCCGAACATGCGGCTCAGCACCCTGAAGCGTTTTCTCGGCGAGGAAGGCATCGACGAGCTGCTGGAGCTCTGCCGCATCGACGCGCTTTCATCCAACGGGGATCTGGGTTACTACGACTTCTGTCAGCGGAAGCTCGCCGAGCTGGGCGAGGAGGAAGTGAGGCCGGAGCCGCTGCTGCGCGGGCGCGACCTGATCCGGCTCGGATACGCGCCGGGCCCCTCGTTCTCCGCGATGCTGGGGGCCGTCGAAGAGGCCCAGCTCGAAGGGGAGCTGCGGACGCGGGAACAGGCCGTGGCATGGGTGCGGGAGCGCTACCCGGACGAGGACGAGAGGAAGCACGAACCATGAGCAAGGCGGTGAAATACCAGGTCATCGGCAAGTCCCAGCAGCGGGTGGACGGCGTCGTCAAGGCCACCGGCCAGGCCATCTACGCCATGGACCTGGAGATCCCTGGGATGCTCCACGGCAAGGTCCTGCGCAGCCCCTTCCCCCACGCGCGGCTGGCGCGCATCGACGCCGCCAGGGCGGCGGCGCTGCCGGGGGTGGCCGCGGTGCTCACCCGCGAGACCCTGGACGGCATGAACCCGTACTTCGGCTCGGCCTACAAGGACCAGACCATCGTCGCCCTGGACAAGGTCCGTTACGACGGCGACCCGGTGGCCGCGGTGGCGGCCGATGACGAGGCCATCGCGGCCGAGGCGCTGACCCTCATCGAGACGGAATACGAGGAGCTTCCCGCCGTCACCGACGTGGCCGACGCGGTGGCGCCGGACGCGCCGCTGGTGCACGAGCAGGTGGCGGACGCGGACGAGCTTCACGGCTACGCCTACCGGGTGCCCGAGGAGTTCCGCGGCACCAACGTGTGCTACGGGTACAAATACGACAAGGGCGACGTGGACAAGGGTTTCGCCCGGGCCGACGAGGTCTTCGAGGACGTCTTCACCTTCCCCCAGATCCAGCACTATCCGCTGGAGCCCCACATCACCATCGCCCGGGTGGAGGACGGACACGTGACCCTGTGGGCCTCCACCCAGGACCCGTTCACGCTCCAGCGCCACATCGCCGAGTTCTTCTCCATCCCCATCAACCGGGTGCGTGTCATCGTGCCCCACGTGGGCGGGGCCTACGGCGGCAAGCTCTCGGTGAAGAACGAGCCGCTGGCGGCGGCGCTGGCATGGAAGAGCGGGCGGCCGGTGAAGATCACCCACACATCGGAGGAGACCTTCCGCACCATCACCCGGCACCCCGCCCGGTTCCGCATCAAGACCGGCGTCACCTGGGACGGACGGCTGGTGGCGCGGGAGTGCGAGGTCCACATGGGCACCGGAGCCTACGCCGACTACGGCCCCCGGGTGTCCCAGAAGGCCGGCTACCGGGCGCCGGGCCCGTACCGCATCCCCAACATCAGGGTCAACTCCTACACCGTCTACACCAACGCCGTGCCGGCGGGGGCGTTCCGGGGCTTCGGCACGCTGCAGGTCACCTGGGCCTACGAGTCCCAGATGGACATGATCGCCCGCAGGCTCGGTATCGATCCGGTGGAGTTCCGGGCGCGCAACCTGCTGAAGAAGGGCGACGCCTACACCAAGGGCGACACCCCGGTGGACTGTGACCTCGAGGCAGGGCTGCGGCGCACCGCCAAAGCTTTGGGCTGGGGCAGGAAGAGCCCGGGCAGGAACCGCGGCATGGGCCTGGCCTGCTGCATGAAGGACGGCGGCGGCACCTACAAGGTGGCCTCGGCGGCCATCAAGCTCAATTCCGACGGCAGCGCGGTGCTGTTCACCGGCACGGTGGAGATCGGCCAGGGCTGCCGCACCGCCCTGGCCCAGGTGGTGGCCGAAGAGCTGGCCCTGCCCTACGAGGCGGTCACCGTGGCCCAACTCGACACCGACTCAACGCCGTACGACGCCGCCACCAACGCCAGCAGCTCCATGGTCATCATGGGCCTGTGCGTGGAGCGGGCGGCCGCGGAGCTGAAACGGCAGTTGCGCCGGGCCGCGGCAAAGCTGTTCAAGTGCAAGGCCGACAAGATCACCTTCAGGAAAGGCCACGTCCACGCCGGCAAGGGCAAGCGCCTGAGCTACGAGGAGGTGCTCAACCAGACCTTCGGCGCCAAGGGCGGCGACTTGCTTGCCAAGGGAACCTACCAGGACGTGCACAGCAAGAAGGCCGTGCTGGGCTCGCCCACCACCTTCTGGGAGACGAGTTGGGGCGGCGCGGAGGTGGAGGTGGACCCGGACACCGGGGTGGTGAAGCTCCTCAAGTACATCTCCACCGCGGACGTGGGCAAGGCCATCCACCCGCTCCAGTGCGAGGGACAGGACGAAGGCGCCGTCATGTTCGCCATCGGCCATTCGCTGATGGAGGAGATGCAGTACGACAACGGCCACCTGCTGAACCCCAACCTCGTCGACTACCGGCTGCCGTCGTTCCACGACATCCCCGACACCTTCAAGACCATCATGGTGGAGGAAGCCAACGGCCCGGGCCCCTACGGCGCCAAGGGCCTGGGCGAAGGCGGCCTCATGCCCGTCTCTCCCGCCATCGGCAACGCCATCGAGGACGCCGTCGGCGTGCGCGTGCGCGAACTGCCCATCACGCCGGAGCGGATGTGGCGGGCGATGCGGGAGAAGCGCACGCAGGAACGAGTACCCGGCGGGCTAGAGGACTGATCGCTTCCAACGCACCTGGAGTCCTGTATTCTACCGGACCGGACTCGGAGTATGTCGGGGTCAGTTTCCGTATTCCTTATGCCGGGGAACTGCCGCATTTTCCTACATAAAGTAACGTGGACTATGTGCTGGCGAACAGAAAGTACCAACAGGACAGCATTTTCCCTTCGCGGCCACCACAGATGGGGCAAACCTCGCCGCGTTTGGAAGGCCAACGCGCCATCTGCGTCCCCGGCGTGGGTTCGACCAAGCCCTTTTCTGCGTTGATAGTCGATACGATGCCTGACCTGGAACGGATCTTGAATCTAGTGCCCGTTCAGCCCCACACCCTCGAACCGCAACACTTCCGCATTGGCCAGCGCGCCATGCGTTTCGCTGACGACTCCCGGACCATTCTGATCGTAAACGAGCACCTCCGCCTGGAGGGCATTCCGCACGAGGCGCACGAATACTCCGTGAACGGGCGCACCCCGCTGGAATGGTTCATCGACCGCTACCGCATCACTCGCGACCGAGAGAGCGGCATCATCAACGACCCCAACGGCTGGTTTGACGATCCGCGCGACCTCATCACGGCCATCCGTCGCATCCTCCACGTCAGCGTGGAAACCGTCGGTATCGTCACACGGCTGCCAGACCCCTTCACTGGAGAGGACTGCGATCAAGACGGTGGACCGTCATGACAGCCGACGAGGTCAAGGCGATGGTGGCGTCCGGCGAATCCGAGACGCTGGAGTTCAAGAGCACAACCAAGTTGCGTCGCGAGGCCACCAGAACGGTCTGTGCGATGCTCAACCAGCGGGGCGGCCAAGTACTGTTCGGCGTCAATCCCAAGGGCCACGTGCACGGCCAGCAAGTGAGCGACCGAACCATTGAGGAACTGAGCGCTGAACTGCGACGCATCGACCCACCGGCGTTTCCTTCTGTCGAGCGGATCCCGGTGACCACCGACCGGGCGGTCGTCACGGTCCGCGTGAGTCCCGGCGCCGCGAAACCCTATCGGTATCTCGGCGAAGCCTACCGGCGGATGGGCAACGCGACTGTTGCCATGTCCGCGGAGGAATACAACCGCATACTCTTCGAACGCATGCACAGCGAACAGCGCTGGGAGAACCAACCTGCCGTAGGATGGACAGTGGAGGATCTCGATGAGGCCGAGATCCTTCGCGCCCTCGAAGAAGCCATTCGGCAGGGCCGGCAAGATGATCCAAGGACCAGAGAACCAATGGACTTACTCCGCGGCGCGGGTCTTCTGGTGGATGGCGATCTGTCGCGGGCCGCGGTCGTGCTGTTCGGCAAGCGGGAACGCATCGAGACCGACATGACCCAATGCCTGCTGCGAGTTGCTCGTTTCAAAGGACTCGACCGTAGCGAGTTCCTCGACAACCGCCGGTTTCGTGGGAACGCCTTCACACTGCTGAGCGCGGCCGAACGTTTCCTGCGGGACAACAATCCTGTTACGAGCCGGTTCCAGGCTGATCGGTTCGCCCGAATCGACGAGCCACTCTACCCGCCGTTGGCCGTCCGTGAGGCGTTGGCGAATGCGTTGTGCCACCGCGACTACTCCCTGGGCGGCGGATCGGTGGGCTTGGCCATCTATGACGACCGCCTGGAAGTCACGTCCTCGGGGGCCCTCCATTTTGGCTTCACGCCTGCGATGCTGTTCGAGCCCCACGAATCCCTGCCCTGGAACCCCCTCATCGCCGACGCGTTCTACAGACGGGGCATCATCGAGGTGTGGGGGCGCGGCATTCACAAAATGTCAGAAGAGGCGGCTACCGGGGGTCTGCCGCCACCGGAGATAGATGACGCGCGAGGATGCGTGACCGTACGTTTCCGACATGGCAAGCCAAACCCGCTACGGGTTGACCTCACCACCTCTCCATCTATGCCGGGTGAGGTCGCCGATCTCACCGATACTCAACAGGCGATTGTTGCGCTACTTCACCAAGGCGACCAAGCCCTGGCGTTGCGCGAAATCCGCACGCGGCTGGCAGGGCCGGATATCCGGCGACTGAGGGAAGACTTGGCGTCGCTTAAAGCGAAGGGGTTGATAGCAACCACAGGTCGTGGTCGAGGTGCTCGCTGGAAGCGATTGTAACACTGAGATTCCGGCTTATTCCGGCCAATTCCGGCTCATTCCGGCTCATTCCGGCTCATTCCAGTACATTGTATCGACGGGCCCACGGGCTTCAAGGTTTGATCATGGCTGCTCGCAAACATCTCGTGTTGGAAAACATTGAGCTTACCCATATAGATGGCCGGCCTCTTCCTGGAGGCGGGGTCCCGGGTAAAGCCATGGTTCGGTTCCAACCGAGGCTGAGGTTTTCCCTTGACTTCGGCAGTTTTCCTCCGCTGTGGCGCCTAAAACCTTCCGGCCGCTGGGGTGGACACGAATGCCGAAGCCCGTGACATCGTCATCCCAGATAACGCGCTCGCGCTCCGCAGGTTTGAGGGCGTCGACCGCTCGCTTGGTGATTTTTGGCATGGTTGATGCCTCCTTTGCATCTCGATTCGGGTACCGCTTAGGTACCCGCAGGGAGCGAATCAGAGAGTATTGTAGCCTATCCGTGGCGCGACTTAAAGGCCTTAACTCACTGAAAATACGTCGAATTGTCTATTCTTGACGCCTCATACCGAAGGCAACAGAATAGTATGTCAGACTCCCTGTTCCAACGACCATCGAACCCGCTCCGCCACGAAACCGGCGAAGGGCTCAATGTCCATCCCGATGCTGGCCGCTTCGAGCGCCGCGAGATAACCGTCCCTGTCCTCGACGCGGATCACGGTCCACGGATAGCCGCCCGATGCCAGCATGACGTTCATGAGAAAGCGGGCCATGCGCCCGTTGCCGTCTGGATAGGGGTGGATGTAGCCGAACAGCCAGTGACCGAGCACGGCGCGCGCTGACGGCTCGGTTTCGTTTTCCAGCAACTCGAACAAGGCAGGCATGGCATCACGCACCGTCTCCCAGCGTGGCGGTACGTGACCGGACCCGCGTAGAAACACGGCGCTGTTGCGGTAGCCGGCCAGAGCCGACGTTGCGATCAGACCGGCCGCCACGAAGGGCTGGAACAGCTCGAGGTACCAGTTCCGATGCGCTGCGCGGACGAGTCTGCCCGAGTCGTCGCCGGTCACAACTTCGCCGACCGTCTCCCTGACAAGCTGGAACGCCTGCCAGTAGCCCCGCGCAGCCAGGGCATCGCGGCTCTGCCGATCGGCCTCGTGGCTTTCCGGGCTCCAGTTGCCGAGACGAACCCGTTCGACCAGATCAGCGGTTACACGATATCCTTCGATCGACAACGAGTGGTATGCATCGCTCCGGTAGATGCCGTCCACCGCTCGCAGATAGGCGTTCCGGTCTCGCGGCAAACCGGGGGGTTCCGGGAATGCCGCGATTACCGGCCGCCGGGAGGCTTCCCACATGGCTTGCAGACGCCCCACGATGGGCGCCGCTGCACGGCTTGGTATTCCGAAGGCCTGTTGCGGCGCAAACGGATCGCTCTCACGCACATCGTAGCCGGCGGCCTTCATCGCCCGGAGAATGTCGTCAGCCGGTTCCGTCCGTCCGGTCCGGCGGAAGGCGCCGGCAAGCCGTCCGGCGATGGCTGAATGGCCGCCTTCAAGAAGACGGCGAAGCAGGTCGGATGCGTCACGAATGCCGGCGAGCACCACCTGCGCTTCCACCGGGTTGCGGGCGAAGAAGCCTTCCGAAACCTTGACCAACGCCGCTTCCGGCTTGAAGAGCCGGAGGCCCTCCTTTTCGCAAAGATCGGCCTCCGGCGGCATCTGCCTTTGTTTCAGGTCGTAGAGAGACGTGCCGAAGAGAAGCTCGACCGCGTTGTTGGCGCCCTTCGGAGCATGGACGATGAGTTGATTGGGGATGACGGTGTTTTCGGCATGCAGGAGCAGCGATTCCTCCGGCGACAGATGCCACTGGTCGTTGAACCGGGCAGTACAGTAACGGGTGCAGAACTCCCAGAAGGAGGCGAACCAAGGCGTCGTATCTCCGGAGTCGGTGCCCGGGCTGGATGAAATCAGCCATCCTTTCAGGACGTCGCGGAGAAAGCCGTTCCGTACCAGGCGCTCACGATGAACGCGCGTCAACTCGTTGGAGCGGAAGACGCGTCTTCCTCCCCTCTGTAGTCCTTCAAGCCGTGCGAGCGAAACGGCAAGTTTATCGTGTGGCGTGCTCATCTTCTTGTCCACGCTTCCACAAGTTTATCGTGCCGTATTATTACAAGTAACTCATGGTGTGTAGTTGCAAGTACATCGCGATGGTGACCTATAAGTATATAGTGTTGTGCCAGCGCAAGTCAAAGGTGTATTGGAGAGCCCGGCAGGCGGGCAGGAGCCGGAGCAGGCAGCGGCCGGGTCAGCCGGCGATCTTGAGGACCAGGGCCTTCGGCCCGGCGCCATGCCGCGCATAGGAGCCGAGCGGCGCGTTGTGGACCTGGAAGCCTGCCTCCTCCAGATGGGCGGCGGTTTCCGGGCAACCTTCCGGCAGGACGGCGTTCCGGCCCGTGACCAGGGCGTTGCATCCCAGGCGGGGCGCATCATCCCCATCAACGGGATAGATCCGAGGCACGTGGTCGTGGAGCGCCTTGCGCGCGCTCGGGTCGAAGGCGTCCGGATGGAACAGCGCGCTGCCGTCGCCCAGCGGGCACAGGCAAGTGTCGAGGGGCCGGTCCCAGGCGTCGGACAGGCGAAGAGAGCGGATCTCGCCGTCGAGGACCTTGGCGACGGCTGCGTGGGCGGCCAGGTCGTCGTCGGACCGATACCCCGCGAACATCGTCCCGCCCACGACCACCAGGTCCCGCTCGCCTTCGAAGCAACAGCCTTCCGGGAGCCCCGGCGTGGCGTAGCCCCGCACCAGGAAGAAGTTCTCCCACGCTTCGGCTTCGGGCCGCCTCGAGTCTTCCCGAAACCGGCTTGCGATGAAGGAATCCCGCCAGACGAATCCGCCGCTCCCGGCCAGCACGAGCATGGGCATATCGGGCCTGGGCTCCAGCAGGTCCACTTGCACATCCAGCTCCTCGCGCAGAAGCCGGTAGAGGCCGCGCCACTCGGCCAAGACGGCGGACGCATCCTCGCCGGGCGCGGGCTCATAGTGGAGCGGCGGGCACATCAGGACCTTCATTGGCGCCTCTCGGCCCTTCCTTAGCGGCCGCTGTCCGGAAACAGCGTGGCGACATTCTCCCCCAACAGCTTGCGCTTGGCGGCAGCACCGGCCCTTACGGCCTTCACGATGGACACCGCGTCGCCCAAGCGGTCGATGGTGGGGAAATCGCTGCCCATGAGCACCTGGTCCTCGCCCACCATGTCCATGGCGAAGCGGATTTCGTCCGGACGCCAGAACGGGGGCGCCGTGTCGATGAAGATCCGCTCCCGGAACCGATCAAAGTAGCCCTGCTCTCGCTTGTCCCAGAAGGACGGGTTGAGGCGGTTCCGGAGCGCGAACCAGGCGCCGCCCAGGTGGGTGAAGACGAAGCGCAGCTTCGGGAACTTCTCCAGCGTGCCGCTCAACATGAGCCGCACGATGTTGATGGTGTTGTCCATGGCGCGGCCGAGGTTCCGGGTCAGGTTGAACTGCTCCATGCCGTGGGGATGCGCCAGCGGCAGCTCCGAGGATGGGTGCACGAAGATGGGGATGTCGAGGTCGGAGACCAGCCGGTAGAACGGGTGGTAGCGCTTGTCGTCCAGCAGCGCGCCGTGGACATGGGTGTTGATGCCGACGCCGCGGAAGCCGAGCTTGAGCACCGCGCGCTTGAGCTCGCGCCGGCCCCCGGCTTCCAGCGCCGGCACGTGGGCCAGCGGGATGATGCGGCCGGGAAAGCGCTCGGTGAGCCTGGCCATCTCGTCGTTGATGAAACGCGCCGCCGGGACGTCGATCCAGTCCACCCAGCAGCCGACGTGGAGCACGGCCCGGTCGATCCCCACCCGGTCCATCTCGTCCATCTGCGCGGCCATGTCCGCGGTCACGGCGGGAGGGCCGAAGAGTTGCACACCTTCCCGGCGGATGGCGAGCCGGTCCGGCCGCCGCACGACGGTCTCCCCGGCGTGGATCAGAGGTTCCGGGTTCCGGTAGTGCTCCTCGGGCATCCAGTGATGGTGCGCGTCGATGATCAGCGTCTTCGCCATGGGGTCTCCTCAGGCATCCGCCCCCTTGCTTGGGGCTACGATCCAGATGCACGCCAACGATAACACACACAGGACAATGCCGATCCAGCCCGAGCTGGCATAGCTGCCCGAAAGGTCGTGCAGATAGCCCGCCAGCCAGGGGCCGACGCCCGCGCCCATTCCTATGCTGAAAGCCAGAAAACCGATGATCGAGCCGAAATGCTTGCCATGAAAGATATCGGCGGCGATGGTCGGATAGAGCCCCTGGCGCGACCCGAAACCCACGGCGAACAGCGGCGGGTAGAGGGACACCACGAGTATCTCCGACATTCCGTCGAGGTTGAGGAGGACCAGGATGCCGCCCACCAAGGCCAGGCTGCCGATGGTGTAGGCCCGCTCGCTGCCGATCCGGTCCGAGAGCGTCCCCATGCCGATCATGCTGAAGGTGGTGAAGAACCCGGTGAGGCCCAGCACCCAGGCGCCGAACTCCCGCGAGAGTCCCGCGTCCACCATGGCGGCCACCTGGTGCACCAGCACCATGTGCACGGGGATGGCGCCAAACACGAACCCCCCGGCCAGCGCCCAGAACCGGTAGTTGCGGAGCGCCTCGGCGAGAGTCATGCCGCCTTCAAGCGCCCGGCGCGGCCCTCCGCTTTCCGCAGCGGTGGTAACGCCGAAATCCGGCAGCAGTCCCATGTCCTGCGGCCGGCGCCGCTGGAGCAGCAGGTTGAGCGGCACCACCGCCGCCAGCATCACGCCGGCCAGCACCAGATATGCGTTGCGCCAGCCCAACGCGACGATCAGCCACTCCGTGGCCGGCACCACCAGAAAGATCCCGACGCCGATGCCCGAAGCCGCGAGGCCCATGGCCATGCCGCGCTTGCGTACGAACCAGTTGGTGATGACCGTGGCCTGCGACGTCATGGGCAGCGCGGCGAAACCGAGTCCGACCAAAAGCCCCATGCCCAAGTAGTAGTGCCAGACGGCCTGCGTCATGGCGCTGACGGCGAATCCCGCCGCCATGAGGCCGGCGCCCGCCGGGAACACGACCCTGGGGCCGAGCCGGTCCAGCATGTGCCCCCAAGCCGGCGCGGAAACGGTCCACGCCACCGAGCCCAGGGCCAGCGCGCCGGCGGCCAACCCGCGGCTCCACTGAAACTCCTCGATGACCGCCACGAAAAAGAGCGCGAACGCCGCGCGGCACCCGAAGGCGGCGGCGACGGTCATGAACGAGATGCCCAGCACCACCCACGGGTAGGTGCGGTTGAGCCGCGCGGTGCGGTCGGTGGTCGCGGGAACGGGAGGCGGGGCGCTCAACAGAAAGATCCCCTGACGGGCGAAGCAGGCACCCGGCTACGACAGCCTGGGAACGATTTCGTCGCTCAGGAACCGGATCACCGAGGCGTAGTCCCGGCCGAGCTTCGCAAACGAGATCTGTTGAAACCCGAGGCGCTCGGCTTCGGCGGCCAGCTCCAGGATGGGCTCCACGCAATCCGACGGACGGCCGGCGACGAAGCAGGCCCTCGGCATGGCGTCGGTCACGAGCTCCCGCGAAGCCTGCTCGATGGTCATGCCCGAATGGAGCGCTTCCCGGATGCGGTCGACCCGATCGTGATCGATGCCGATGCGTTCGAACTCCTCGGGGCTGTATCCCAGGGCCTGGAGGCTCACCATGTGATGGGCCGAGTACTTCCTGGCCTCGGCCAGGGCTTCCTCCGGCTGCTCCGATACCGCGAGGTTGATCTCGCAGACCTTCCGCAGCTTCTTGTCGGGGTCCACCGCCCGTGCGGCCTGGTCCGCGCCGGCCATGGCCTGCTCCAGCCGGCCGAGCTTGTGCATGGAGATGAAGTAACCGCCCATGAGCACCCCCTCCATGGTCTCCCCGGCGATGGCCAGGAACCGGGGCCCGACGCCGCCGCCGTAGAACCGCACCGGGGCTGCAGGCGGGCGCACCAGCTCGATGTGTCCGCGGGGGTTCATGTGGAAGTAGTCGCACAGGGCGGGATACTCGTCGAACCGGACCCTTTCGCCGCGAAACAGGGTGCCGAGGAAGCCCACCGTCTCCCGCACCACGCGGAACGGCTTCCTCATCTCCAGGTACTGCGGCACCTGCCCCTTGCTGCCCTTGGCGATGCCGAGGCTGATCTCACGGCCCTCGGTGAGCTCCGAGATGGCCAGCACCGCGTCGGCCACATCGATGGGATTGCGGAAGTAGGGCACCAGGATGGCGGTGCCGACCTTGAGGGGCGCGCGGGCGGCGATGGCCGTGGCGATGCTCAGGACGTTGCGGTAACGAAGCGAATCGCTGAGCCAGACCTGCTTGAAGCCCCGCTCGGCTCCAAGCTCGGCCAGCTCCACCAGCTCCCGCGTGGTGTAGTAGGAAGCCGCCTGCAGCACGAACTGGAGCCCGAACTCCCCCGAATATATCGCCATCCCCTCCCCCTTTCGGCCTGACGTCCAATTGGGGGATGTATCCCGATTCCGCAACAGCCCGCAAGGCCACGGCAATGTCCGGGATCGGGATGACGGGTTCGAATTACGCGCTCGGGACTCGGGACGCTAGGAGCCGGCGGCGTGGCGTTCCTCCCGGAGCGCGGCGATCCGGTCCTCCATGGGAGGATGGCTGGCGAAGAGCCTCCTCAGACCGCCCTTGCGGACGCCGGCGATCCCCATTGCCTCCAACTGTTCCGGCATGTGCTCGGGCTCCACGCTGCGTTGGAGCGCCTCGAGGGCGCCGATCATGTTGGCCCTGCCGGCAAGATACGCGCCGGCGGCGTCGGCGCGGTACTCACGCCGGCGCGAGTACCAGGACACCACCACGCTGGCGAGGATGCCGAGAAGGATCTGCGTGACGATCACGGTGACGAAGTAGCCCATGCCGTAGCCCCCTTCGCCGTCCCTGTGGAGCGCGCGGTCCACGACGTACCCGATCACGCGGGAAAGGAAGATCACGAACGTGTTGAGAACGCCCTGGAGCAGGGTCAGCGTCACCATGTCGCCGTTGGCCACGTGGCTCACTTCGTGGCCCAGCACGGCGGAGGCTTGATCCGGCTTCATGGCCCGCAACAGTCCCGTGCTGACCGCCACCAGTGAGTTGTTGCGGCTCGGGCCCGTGGCAAAGGCGTTGGGCTCCGGGGAATCGTAGACCGCCACCTCGGGCATGGCGATGTTCGCGGCCCGGGCGTAATTCTGCACGGTGTTGACAAGCCAGATCTCGGTATTGTTCCGGGGCTCATCGATGACCGTCAACCCCATCCATCTCTTGGCCGTCCACTTGGAGATGCGCAGGGAGATGAACGCGCCGCCCATGCCGAAGATGAAGGAGAAGGCCAACAGCGGCCAGAAGTCGATGCCGTATTGAAAAAGCAACCACTCAAGGCCGAATACACGGAGCGCAACGGCCAGCACGAAAACGATTGCAAGGTTGGTGATCAGAAATAGAAAAACGCGTTTCATGGACCTGTTCCCTCCCTCTCGCAAATATCAGCCCTCAACAACAACTCTACAATGCAGACCCTGCCGAATCAATTTCGCCGGACACCGGGGACTTCGGAAATCTAATCATCGGCGTCGGCTTGTAAAGGATCGCTCCGTTTCGCCTATTCGATTTCCCGGACCGCGGGCAGCCGCACCAGGCCGTAGACGGCCATCAACGCCACCAGGAGACCGCCCAGGGCCACCGCCGCCGGCGCTCCCGCGTACTCGGCCACCGCCCCCGCCACCGCGCCGCCCAGCGGCATGAGGTCCCAGGTAAGCCCGAACAGCCCCAGCACCCGGCCGCGGAGCTCGTTGGGAAGGTTCAGTTGCAGGATCGTGTTGATGGAGGTCAGGTAGATCTGGTTGAACAGCCCCAGAAAGAAGATCAGTCCCAGGGACAAGGGAAACGACGACGAGTACGCGAACAGAATGAGCAGCGTCCCGAAAGTCGCCGCCCCCACCAGCACCTGCCACCCCCTGCGCCCGGCCTGGGCCAGATAGGCCACCGTCAACGTGCCCAGCAGCGCGCCCACGCCGGAGGAGGACTGGAGCAGCCCGAACCCCCGGGAGTCCACCAGCAGGATGTCCCGGGCAAAAACCGGCATCAGGATGACGAAGGACATGCCGAAGATGCTGTTGAAGCAGGTGAGCCCCAGAAGGCTGTAGAAGAGCTGGTTCCGGCGGACGAAGTCGAGCCCGGCGAGGATGTTGCGCCACACGCCGCCCTGCGGCTGCCCGACGATGGGACGGCTTCGGATGAACGTCCACAGGGCCACCGCCGCCGCCGAGCTCACGAAGCAGGCGACAAAGGTATGGCCCACGCCGAACCAGTGAATCAGCAAGCCGGCGAGTCCGGGGCCCACCAGGCGGCACGCCTGCCACACCGAGCTTCCCAGGGCCACCGCGTTGGCGATCTCCTCCCGAGGCACCATCTCGGGCAGCAGCGCGTACCGGCTGGGCCGGTCGAAGGAACGCAGGAAACCCGAGTTGAACGCGAACACGAGCACGTGCCAGAAGGCGATGCGCTCGGTCAGGATCAGCAGCCCCAGCACCAGGTAGGCCAAGGCCAGCAAAGACTGGGTGAGCACCATGATGCGGCGCTTGTCGGCTCGGTCCGCGATGGCCCCGCCCACCAGCACCAGCGAAACCCGTGGCACGGCGTAGGCGATCCCGGCCACCCCCAGCATCAGGGGCGAGTCCGTCAGCAGAAACACCAGCCAGGCCTGGGCCGCCATCTCCATGTTGAGCGCCAGCACCGAGGAGAGCTGCCCCAACCAGTAGAAGCGGTAGTTCCGGTGGCGCAGGCCGGCGAACAGCCGGCCAAGCATGGTTTCGGATTTCATCGGCGGCTTTGTTTCCAGGGGCCTTTTGGGTATAGAACTCGATGGGCGCGCCGTCCACCGAAGGGCACTCCACGGAGAATGAATTGATGAAAGTGAGCCTTTTCACCGAGGTGCAGTGCCCGTCGGGGAGCGTTCCCGCCGAGTTGCTGCAGCAGTTTCTCGAACAGGCCGAACTGGCCGACAACCTTGGCTACGACGGTTATTGGATCGCCGAGATCCATTTCACGCCCAGCTTCTCTCTCCTGTCCGCCCCTTACGTGGTGCTGGGGGCCGCCACCCAGCGGACCCGCAACCTGCGCCTGGGGGTTGCCGTCAACACCCTGCCTGTCCATCACCCCATGCAGCTTGCCGAGCAGGCCGCCACCCTTGACGTGCTGAGCAACGGCCGGATGTGCTTCGCCGCCGGCGGCGGGCATCCCCACACCCGGGCCTACGAATGCTTCGGCGTGGAGCACGAGCACGTCCGGGACCTCATGGAGGAGAGCATCGAGGTCATCCGGCTGGCCTGGACCCGGGAGGCCGTGGAGTACGAGGGACGGTTTTTCCGGATCCCCAGCATCGTCGCCAACCCCAAGCCGGTGCAGCAGCCGCACCCGCCCATCTACACCGCCGCGAGCTCCCTCGACGGAGTGAATTTCGCCGCGCGCATGGGTCTCAATCTCTTCATACCCGTGCACGTGCGGACGGCTGAGGAGCTGCGCGAGTTCGCCGCCACCTACTGGGAGGTGCTGGCCGCCCACGGCCACGACCCGGAAAAGCACGAGCTCGGCCTGCTCCTGCCCATGCACGTCGGCGGCACCGCTGCCGAGGCCGAGACCCGATCCGAGGCCGGCGTCATGAGCTACTACGACGTGATCCGGGAAACCCGCGGGAGCTACGCCCAGTGGCTCATGTCGCAGGGACGGCCCCTGCCCGAACGGCTGCGGAAGAACGCGGCGGCGGGCGCCCTGTCCTTCGACCGGGTATGCAGCGCGTTCGCCGCCATCGGCGCGGCGGACCGGGTGGTGGACAGGATCGGTGAACTGGCTCGCGACACCGGCGCGGGCCACGTGCTGGCGTGGATGAACATCGGCAGCGTCTCCCACCCCCACATCAAGGAGTCCATGCAGCGCTTCGCCGACGATGCCCTGCCCGCGGTGCGGGCGATCTAGTGTCCCGACCAGGGACCTGTTTCATCCTCTCCCGAGGCTTCGGCTTCTTCCCGCGCCCCCCGCGGTCGCAGCGCGTCTCCCAGACGACCCAGCACCACCAGGAGCAGGCCGGCGGCGAGTCAATGTGGACCCGGCGGGCGAAAGTTGCTAGCTAGTGTCCTGTAACCGATTCTACGGAAGGCCGCGGCCAGCCATGAACAAGGACACGCAACCCGCCGACACCGCCCGGGAAATCGATCCGATCCGGTACGAGATGTTCCTCCACCGGCTCTGGGCCATCGGCGAGGAAGACCTCCGGGACATCCGCATCGAGGCTTGATACATGGCGGGAACACTTGAAGGCATCAGGATTCTGGAAATCGCCAGCTACGTGACCGGCCCGTTCGCATCCATGCTCATGGCCGACCTGGGCGCCGAGGTCATCAAGGTCGAGGACCGGGAGCGCGGCGACCCGTTCCGCGGCTGGGGCGGCGGGAAAATGTACTCCGCCACCTTCTGCAGCCTGAACCGGAACAAGAAGAGCATCGCCCTGGACCTTCGCAACGAGGAGGGACAGGAAATCTGCCGCAAGCTCGCCGCCGGGTCGGACGTGCTCGTCGAGAACCACCGTCCAGGGGTCATGGCCCGCCGCGGGCTCGGCTACGACACCCTCCGCGAGTTGAATCCGAAGATCATCTATTGCTCCATCTCCGGGTTCGGCCAGGAGGGACCCTACCGCGACCGCCCTGGATACGACACCGTGGGCCAGGGAATGAGCGGACTCCTGAGCCTCCTCACGGATCCGGATGATCCCAAGGGAATGGGCATCTCCGTGTCGGACCACCTCACCGGGGTGTATGCGTGCTACGGCGTGCTGGCGGCGTTGGTGAACCGCTTGATGACCGGAGAGGGACAAATCATCGAGACCTCCCTGCTGCGGGCGTCGGTGTCGTTCACGGCCGAGAACTGCGCGCGTTACTTCGAGACGGGCGTCGTGCCCAGCCGAGCCGACCGCACGCGCACCGCCGGCGTGTTCGCCTTCGTCGACCGCGACGGCAGGCCCTTTGTCGTTCACTTGTCCTCGCCCAACAAATTCTGGCTGGGGCTCGTGGAAGTCGCGGGGAAACCCGAGTGGGCGGAAGACCCTCGCTTCGCCGAAAAGGAGGGCCGCACCGAACACCACGACCTGCTGGAGCGGGAGCTTCAGGCCATCTTCGAGCGGGACTCGCGCGACGTATGGCTCAGGAAGCTCGAGGAACACGACGTGCCCTCCACCCCCCTGAACAACCTCGAGGACATGTTCAACGATCCGCAGGTCCGGCAGTACGGCTTTCCCATCGAGGTGGAGCACCCCAAGATGGGCCAGGTCAAGCTGGTGGGAAGCGGCGTCAACATGAGCCGGACGCCGCCGGAGACCCCCACCCCTCCGCCCATGCTCGGCGAGAACACCGAGGAGATCCTGCAAGGCCTGGGATACGGCGCGGAAGCCATCGAGGGGCTGCGCGGCCGGCAGATCATCTAGAAGTACCCGGACAGGCCCCCTTGATGTCGTGTGGCCCCGGCCGGCGGAGAGGCGCGAGAAGGCTCCTGCCGCGTTTCGGCCGATGCGATTCCACGTCGTTTTGCGTTGATTCCTGCCCGCCAATTCTGCTAGGAAACTTAATTCCTTTGTAACACGGGTGCTTGCGGGACCGCCCCGCGTGACCCACGCGGAGGTCGCGCCGACGCAAGGGACGCGGTTCATGGAACGGATGACAGTGATGATTTACAACGCCAAATCCGCCGGCCTCATGGTCGCGCTGTCCCTGTTGGTGAGCTCCTGCGTCTCCATCGATGAGCACGAGCAACTGAGTCGCGAGAAGCAGCGCGTGGACGCGGACAACGCCGCACTGACGCAGAACCTGGAGCGCCGCGGGCGCGAGGTCACCACCCTTGAAGCGAGGGTTGAAGAGCTTGCGCAAGACGTGAACCGGCGCCAGGGGGTGCTGGATCGAAGGGGGCGGGAACTCACGGACGCCCGCCGGCAGATCAACGAGCTGACGGAGTCCCTGGCGCAGGTCCGGCAGGAGTTGAACACCGCCATCGCCGAACGGCGCGGGACCGTGGACCGCTATCGCCGTCGAGTGGCTGCCCTCACGGCCGAACGGGACAATACGCTCAAGACCGTGGATGACCTCACCGCCCGGCTCGACCAGCGCGGCGCCACGGTACGGGAACTGGACGCCAAGGCCAAGGAAATGGCCGGTCTCCGGGACTCTCTGGCGACGCAGAACGCGCTTCTTTCGGCGGCCAAAACCGAACTGGAAGAGAATTTCGCCGCGCTCGTCGGCAAGCGGGACGAATTGACCTCGCGAGTGAGCGGGCTCGAGAACGAGGTCGCGCGCCAGGATCAGGCCATCGCGAGGATGAACACGCAAACCGACCGGCTGAACGCGGCGAAACAGTCTCTGGAGGCGGAGATCGCCGGCCAGAAGGCGAGCGCGGCGGAGTTGCAGCAGCGACTGTCGTTAGTGACAGGCTCGTTGAACCGGACCCGAGCCGAAAAGGATCAGGCGCTGGCGGATCTGGCGGCCAGGGAGCAGGAAGCCACTCGCAGGCTGACGTCCCTCGCCGCCGGCCATGACACGGCTGTCAAGCAGCTCCAGCAACAACTGGCCGACGCCACCGCTGCCCTGGAGCAGGTCCGCACCGGCAAGGACCGGGAAATCGCCACCCTGACGGGCAGCCAGCGAGACCTTACGAAGCAGCTCGCCGACCTGAAGGCGGGACATGACGAAGCTACCCGGCAACTGCGGCAGCAACTCGATGAAGCCAAACGTTCGCTGGAAAGAACCCGTGCCGAAAAGGAACAGGCGGTGGCCGCCCTCACCGGAGACCGGAACGCCATAACGCAGGAAGTGACCGAGCTCAAGGCCGCGCATGAGCAGGCCGTTGCCCTGCTGCGGGAACAACTGGATCAAGCCGCGAAATCGCTCCAGGAGGCGGAGTCGGACAAGGAGCGGAGCCAGGCCGAGTTGGCGGCGCTACGGCAACGGTTCGAGCAGCAGGCTCCCGCCGACGAAGACACCCGCCAACGATTGGAGCAACAGCTTGCCGAGACCGAACGGTCCCTGAAGACGGCCGCGTCGGAACGGCAACAGTTCCAGGAGGCTTTGACCGCGGACAAGCAACAGCTCGCCTTGCGGATAGCCGCGTTGACGTCTTCGAACCAAGCCGCCGTGGAACAATTCGAACAGCGTCTGGCCGAAGTAACCCGTTCCCTTGAAGAGACGCGCGCGGACAAGGAAAAAGTCCTGGCCGATCTCGCCGCCAAGAAGAAGGAAACCGAGCAAGAACTCGCGGCCCTCGCCGACGCCCACAACCAGGCCGCCACGGAGCTCCAACGGCAACTCGACGAAACCAACCGCTCGCTGGAGCAGGTCCGCAACGAAAGGGAACAGACCGTGGCCGACTCCGCGGCCAAGGAAAGCGAAGCGGCCGAGAAGCTCGCGGCCCTCACCGCGGCTCACGACCAGGCCGCCGCGAAGCTCCGGCAGCGGCTGGACGAAACCAACCGAACCCTGGAACAGGCCCGTACCGAGACGCGGCGGGCCGTCGTCGCCCTCGGCGCCGACAAGCAGGAACTCACCCGGCAGATGGTGGCGGCAAGAACCGAACGCGACGTGCTCAAGCAGCAGATCGAGGGAAAGCTGATCCTGGAGCGCTACTGGCAGTGGATCTTCGGCGCGGTGGTCGGTCTCGCGGCTCTCGGCTGGGGGACCCGGTGGTTCCGGGCGTAACCGTCGGAACGTCAGTCCTTGATGTCAGGCCAATCCCGTAGCAGCTTTCCGTAGCCGGAGATGCTGCACGAGAACCCCACCCTCGACAGCATGAACCAGAGCATGGCCGGATTGCTGGCCACCACCGGACGCGCGAGGCTCTGCTCGATCCGTTCCAGTACCTTCAGCGGATCCAGCACCGCTCCCTGGAAGTAGATCGCCTGCACGTCGGGGGTCCCCTTCAACGCCTTTTCCGTAAGCGTGTACACGTCCTCGGGCTCCACCGTCATGGCGTCGCGGTAGTCGTCGAAGGTGTCCGCCGGCGAAACCGCGTCGATGGCGCAATCCGTAAGATAGTCGCGAATCCGCTTGTTCATGACCTCGACGAACGGGGTCAGCAGCAGCACCCTGGGAGTCGAGAGGGCCTTGAGGGCTTCCGCGCATGACTCCAGGGCCGTGGTCACGGGCACGTCCAGGGCCTCCTTCAATCTCCCCAGCAGTCCCGGATTGAGGACCTCCACCGGAGCCCCGCTGACGATGACGCCCCGCCAGCCTCGCTCCCGCGCCAGCCGCGCCGATGTCTCTACCACCATGTCGCCGGTTCCCGCAAGGCTCTCGAGGGAGCCCCGGACGATTCCCAGCCCTTCGAACTCCATCTCCACTTCCCGGGGAATGAACGCCTTGAAGGGCTCGAAGTGCGGGCTCGAGCTCGATATCGGCGTGACGAAACCAATCTTGACGGGATCTGCCATGGCTTCCTCCTGTTTCTGGACCGGTTATTTGCTAGAACGAACGCGCGGCAATCCAGCTACCGCCGATGAAAGTCCCCAACGTGCTTCCCAGATTCGAGAACACGACCACCAGCAGGATGCGCGAGACGGGATTGCGCCAAAGCCCCTTGGGAAACGCGGCCACCACCTCCCCCATGGCCTCCAGGTCGGCCACGGTGGGTTTCTTGACCCAGGCCTGGACCAGTCCCGAAACCCATCCGGCGGCGATGGTCGGGTTGAGGCTGGTGATGGGCGCGGCCAGGAATGCGGACAGTACGGTCAACGGGTGGCCCAGGGCCAAGGCCGCCCCGACGGCCGCCAGCACGCCGTTCACCAGCACCCATATGGAGATGGACTCCAGCGAGTGGGCGGCGCCGGCGCGGTAGAATCCGTAGGCGATGATGGCCAGGATCAGGGAAGGCACCAGCCACTTGATGCTCCTGGACCATAATGAAGAGTCCGGCACCGTTTCGAGGGGAGCCAGCGGCTGGTCCCGAAGAATCTCCCGGGCAATGCCCGGCACGTGGCCCGCGCCGACGATGGCCACGACCCTCTCCCCTTCGGCCTCCCTGATCTTCTGCGCCAGGTAGACGTCCCGCTCGTCGATGATGGTCCACTTCACGTCGGGAAAGGCGTTGGCGAACTCCACCAGCACATCCCCCATCCCGTCCCCGCGCTTGAGATCGTCCACCGTCTCCTTGTCGATCTCCGGTTCCGCCACGGCGCTGGTGAGAAGCAGAAAGAGAAGCTTGAGCTTGCTCCACAGCCCCAGCCGCCGCCAGGTCCTCTTCATGGTCACCTGGACGTCGCGGTCCGCGAGCACCAGCCGCGCATCACGCTCATGCGCCAGCCGGATGCCCTCCAGCATGTCCGCCCCGGGCCGCACACCCAGCCGATCGCCGATGCGCTTGTAGAAGGCCGACATGATCAACTGGCTCAACAGCAGCGCCGCCTTGCCCTCCTTGATGACCTTGAAGACGTCGGTCTTCCGCCACGCGTCGGGCCGGGTGAATGCCTCGTAGCGGGCCTGGCACAATTCCACGCAAATGGCGTCGGGGTCCACCAGCTCGACGGTCGTGCGCACGTCGTCGATGCTCTCTATCGACACGTGCGCCGTGCCGACGAGATAGACCTCCCGCCCCCGGTCGTGCAGCCGCCGGGTATTGGCGGGGAGGCCGGCGACGGCCGGACCCTGTGAACCGCCCGTGTCCACCCGGATCAAACCTGCGCCACCGGCCCGTCGTAGTCACGCAGCCAGCCGATGAACCGGACGATCTGGTCGACCATGTAGTCGTGATACGCCTTGCCCTTTTCGGGAGAGGCCTTGATGGAGGGGCTGAAGGAGCCGGTGGGCACGATACGCCGCTGTTCGGTGCTGGTCCAGGGGATGTCGATGACTTCGTGCGGCGCGGAGAAGAGGTCTCCGTGAGACCACGGCGAGAAATTCTCGTCGAAGTCCACCTGCGAGGTGGTGAGCTTCTCCTGCTTGACCAGGTGGGGGTACTTGTACCAGCACTCCGAGATCTCCAGCTCGCCGCTGTGGTGCTCCTTGGCTTCCTTGATCTCGTTGGCGATCTTCTTGGCGATCTTCACCGGGTCGATGACCGCGAAGAAGACCTCGGGCATCTCGAACTCCCGCAGGTTCTTGGTGGCCGCCAGCAGGCCGGGGAGGTTGGCGCCCTTGTGTCCGTTGATGATGAGGATCTTCCGGAAGCCGTGCTTGCGCAGGCTCCGGCTCATGTCCTGGATCACCGCCATCAAGGTTTCGGTGCGGAGCGAGATGGTGCCCGGGAACCCCAGGTGATGCGGCGAGTCGCCGAACCACAGCGGCGGGGTGCACAGCGTTCCGGTGGCGCGGGCCACGTCTTCCGCCAGAGCGATGGCGATGAGGCAGTCCAGCCCGAGCGGACCCGCGGGGCCGTGCTCCTCGGTGCTGCCCACCGGACAGATGATCATGTCGGAGTCCTCGAGATAGGCCGCGACATCCTCCCAGGTCAGTTCCTGAAGCCATACCGAGCCGAGCTGCGCCGCCATTATCGCCTCCTCCCGTTTACTGCCTTGTCGCGCCCTGTCCCACGGTGCGTCGCCGCACCGCCGGCGTGTTCCGTTACTTGATGGCCAGGGGATTCGTCGGGGAACCCACCGCGCCGGTGACCGGCAAAGCCGGGGCTACGAACATGAACTCGTAACGCCCGTCCTCGGCGCAGTCTTCCGCCAGCTCTTCCAGGTGGAAGATCTCGCCCACGGTCAGGCCCATGTTCGGAATGCTGACCCAGTGCCATGGCTGGTTGGCGTCCCGGGTCTGGTTGGGCCGGACCTCCACCCCCCAGGTGTCCGTGGCCACCGCCGCCACTTCCCTGGCGTGGAGCCAATCCAGGGTCTCGAAGCCGAGCCCGGGGGCGTCCCCGCCCGGATAGCCGTCCCACGACCCCGCATCCCGCTTGGCCTTGATCTGGCCCGTCCGCACCAGCACGAAGTCGCCCCGGCGCACCTCCACGTCCTGGCTCTTCATGGTGCGGTCGAGGTCGCGATTGGTGATGGCGTAGCCGTCCTTGAGCCACTCGCTGCCCTTGGTCCGGGCCACGTCCAGCAGAACGCCGCGGCCCACCATCTTGTCGCGGGTCTTCTCGATGCCGTTCTTGGCGGCGCCGCCGGTGGTCACCAGCCGGCAGTCGTAGCCGTTGTACATCCGGTCTTCGTAGAAGATGTGCGCCAACCCGTCCCACTGGGTGCCGGCCTGGAGCGGCATGATGATCACGTCGTCGGCGCCCCGGATGCCCCGGTGGTCGAGCACCCCCGAGTAGGCGTCCGTGCCGGTCCGGAGCATGAGGTGGATGGGGTTGAAGCGGCCCATGGCCGGGTAGTTGCTCTTGCCCCCCTGGGGGCCATTGGCGTCGAAATCAAGGGCCAAGGAGAACACCCTGCCCCGGCGCACGAGCTGCGCGGCCGCGACGATGTCCTCGGGGGTGGTGAAGTTGAGCGTGCCGACCTCGTCGTCCTCGCCCCAACGGCCCCAGTTGCGGAGCCGCCTGGCCGCCTCCCGGATACGCTCCATGTTGAGTTTCGGACGCCTTCGAGTCGCCAAGACCAACCTCCCCGGCCTCTGATCGGGTTGAAACTGTCAAGGGGATTGCCTATGAAACCCCGGTATGTCGTCCGTCGCCGACAACGGCAAGGGTTACAAAGTGATGCTCGGCTTCGTGGTGCGGCGTTGCGCCAGGGAGCTGGGCCACACCCCCACTCCGCACGAGTTCGCCGCCTGGGCCAACAACCAGAGCCTGGACGGGGAACCTTACCACATCTTCGGCCAAGCCATCTCGGCGGAGGCGGCGAAGATCATGTTGCGCAGCCTCGACCGGCTCGTGACCGTCCGCTCCCGGGAGGTCATCCTCGGCCAGCCCGACGCTCCCTGAGACGCCCACGGGGCGCCTTTGCCGCCTCGTCAGGAAGCCTTCCTCACCGCGTCGCCGATGTCCAGGTTGTAGAGCCGGGCGCCGTTGTCCTGCAGAATCTTCGTCTTGACGTCCTCGCTCATGTCTTCCCGCTGCTTCAGGTAGTCGCTGGACAAGACCTCGCGGTCGCCGTGGGGCATATCCGAGCCGTAGACCACCTGCCCATCGCCCACCAGCTCCACCACCTCGGGCAAGAGCCTGTCTTCCACTTCCGCGCTCAGGTAGAGATTCCCCTGCCGCATGTACTCCATGGGCGCCAGCTTGGCCTTGGGCACCGTGTCCGGGAGGATATCCGCGAGAAAGTTGCCCGAGTGGCCGAAGCGATGGTCCAGACGGTCGATCATGAAATGGATCCACTGGCAGCCGGCTTCAAGAAATCCCACGCGCATGGTGGGGAAACGGTCCAGCAGGCCGCTGTTGATCATCGCCGAGAAACCCAGAAGAACCGGCATGAGAAACGCGTTGACGGACGACGGATAGATGTGGGTGAAGAGACCGCTGAGGGCCGGACATGCCCAGCCCACGTGGATCGCCAGGGTCAGGTCTCTCTCCACCAGCGCCTCGTAGAACGGCAGGAAGGCGGGATCGTCGAGCATGCGGTCGCCGATGGTGCCCAGCACCATGACGGCCACCGCGCCAAGGCCGTGGGCTTCCTTTACCTGCTCCACCGCCCCTTGCACGTCGTCGAGATTCACCACCGCAGCCCACTTGAGCCGCTCGTGCGGGCCGATCTGGTCGCCCAGGAAGCGGTTGTAGGCGGAGCTCATGGCGGTCACCAGGGCCGGGTTCGCGGCCAGCGGATAGGCGAGGAACAATGTCGGATAGAGGACCTGAAGCGAGATCCCTTCCTTGTCCATGGCCTCGATCCGCTCCTTGACACCGTGGATCTCCATGCTGCCGATGGTGTCGGACTTCTTCTGCGCGTGGGGCGTCTTCTTGCCCTGGTAGCTGGCCGGGGTGCCCAGGTTATGGGCGCCGCGCCCTACCCGGCGCGGGTACATCTGCTCCTCGATCATCCAGTAGACCATCTTGTCGATGGCGACCACCCGCGGCCGCTGGGCCCGGAACGCCGGGTCGAAGTATTTGTCGCTGAACGTGGTTTCGCTTTCCTCGACGTGTCCGTCGGCATCGACCAGGTACATGAATCACCTCCGTGTGTTGTGCCGCGCCGTTCGATCGCCCCGGGCACGACCCTCTGGATTTAACCCAACCGATGGGGCAGTTCAAGGTCCATGCACCATCGGCGCGGCGCGCGTTGACACCGCCGGAAAAAATCTCTAGGGTTCACAGCTTTACCGGTGAGGCTCCGCATCACCGGACGAACTCCTGACAACCAACGAGGAGGGTAATCATGGTCCGAATCATTGCAAGCCTTCTGATGGCCGCCGTGACGCTGGCGGGTGCCGCCACGGTGCTGGCCCAGAACATGCCCACGGTACAGATATCTTCGTTCGACAAGCCGTCGTTCGGCCATACGACGGCTTCGCTGATCGAGGCCAACGAATTCGACAAGAAGCACGGTGTCGACATCCAGTGGGTCTTCAAGCAGGGACGCGCGGCCAACACGGACTTCGCCACCGGCAGGGACAAGATCACCATCGCCTCGGCGCTTCTGTCGGAAGCCAACCGCCGGCTCAAGGGGGTGAAATCGGTATATCTCTTCAACGTGCTCAACGGACACGGCGCGCTGCTGACCATGGACCCCACCATCAACAGTATCGCGGACCTCGAGGGCAAGAGCCTGGGGGCGTTCACCGTGACCACCAACTACGCCATGTTCCGCTACTTCGCCCACAAGGCGGGGGTCGACCTGAACAAGGTGTCGATCCAGTCCACCAACACCGGGGGATTGGCGACCCTGCTGATGGCCAAGCGCGCCGACGCGGTGCACTTCTGGGAGCCCAACTATTCCAAGATGCTGGTGAGCAACCCCGGCAAACTCAAGATGATCGAATACTTCCACCAGTGGCAGGCCATACACGGGTCGCCGCAGAGGGGCTTCCTCGGCATCGCTGCGCATGAGGACTGGATCAACGCGAACAAGGCGCTGATCCCGAAGATCTACGCGGCCTTCGCGGAGTTGGCCAAGTGGCTGCCGACGCACCATGACGAAGCCGCCACGATCATCGAGAAGGCAGCCGGCGTTCCCAAGGAGGCGTTCCTGATGGCGCTGGCCACGGCCCGGTATCCTCTGGACGTGGTGCCCGCGGCGGACATCGAGGAGAACATCAAGGCCCTCTTTCAGGCCGGCATCGAAAGCGGCTACATGAAACAGATGCCGGACGACGGCATCATCTACCGGGGCAAGGTCCGTTAGCGAAGCGCCGGGTCCCGAATGGAATCCGACGCACCCCGCACCGCGTTGTCTCCGGCGCAGGCCCAGGAGGCGTGGCATTCACGCCTCCTGGGCCTCATGGCCGCCCGGAAAGAGCCGATCATTTCGTTCGCCGTAATCCTGGCGTCCTGGCAGGTCGCCTCGTTCTTCCTGCCCCCGTACCTGATTCCCAGCGTCGGCGTCATCGTCGCCGCCTTCATCGAGATCGTGGTCAACATCGGCCTGTTGGGGGACGTGTTGATCACCATGGGACGAATCTTTCTGGGGCTCGTCCTGGCGTTCATCACCGGCACCATCCTGGGCGTGTTCATGGGCTTTACGCAGACAGTGGAGAAGCACACCCTGCCGGTGCTCCACTTCATCATGGGTATACCGGCGCTCTCCTGGGTGGTCTTCGCCATCATCTGGTTCAGCCACGTGGAGACCCGCATCGCCTTTATCCTGCTGGCCGGCAGCCTGCCCAACTATGCGCTCATCATCCACGACGGCATCAAGAGCATCTCCAAGGAGTACCTGGACATGCTGCGCGCCATGCGCCCGACCAGGAAACAGCTCTTCTCCAAGCTGATCCTGCCGGGCATGATCCCGGCGGTGCTCACCGCGTGGAAGGTGAACCTCGGGCTGGCCGCGCGGGTGGTCATCGTCGCCGAACTCGTGGGCGCCAGCCGGGGCGTGGGCAACAAGCTCCTGCTGGCGCAGGAGCTGTTCGAGATGCCCAAGGCCATCGCCTGGACCCTGGTGCTGGTAACCTTCCTGCTTATCAGCCAGTTCGTCATTCTCCTTCTGGAGCACAAGCTGCTGCGCTGGCGCCCCGCGAAGCAAGGAGGAATGGCCACATGAGCGCCGCCGAGCCCGTCGTCCAGATGCGGGACGTAAGCAAGGTGTTCACCTCGGTGGACGGCGACCGCTTCACCGCGGTGGAGAGCCTCGATCTCGAGGTGGGCAGCGGTGACATCGTCGCAATCGTGGGCAAGACGGGGTGCGGGAAGTCAACGACGTTCAACCTTCTCCTCGGCCTGGAGGAGGCCACCACCGGATCCATCAAGCTCCTGGGACACGACCCCTACACGGAGTTCGACTGGTTCCGCTCCAAGCTGGGCGTCATCTTCCAGACCGACCGCCTGCTGCCGTGGCGCACGGCGCTGGAGAATGCCCGTGTCGGCCTGGAGATTCTCGAATACGGCGAAAGGGAACAGAACGACATCGCCACCCAGTGGCTGCACAAGCTGGAGCTCCAGGGGTTCGAAGACGCCTACCCCCACGAGCTGTCCGGCGGCATGCGTCAACGCGTGGGTATGGCCCGGGCCTTCTGCCTCTCGCCGGAGATCTTCTTCGCCGACGAGGCCTTCGGCCACCTGGACCAGTCGACGGCGAGACGGCTGCGGGAAGTCTTCCTCGAGCTTGTCACCGAAACCCGCAAGACCTGCCTCCTCATCACCCACAACATTCACGAGGCTCTGGAGATCGGCTCACGCCTGGTGATCCTCGGCAGGCCCGGACGCGTCCTCGCCGACATGGGAACACCCACCAACGCCACCCGGGCGGAAATGGCCGAGTTCGAGGATCGTATCCTCGACATCATCGAGAACAACGAAGTCGTCGGGTAAGGACAAGGTCGGTCTCTTTCTGACAGTCAGTGAACAATCTGCTACCATTGGGAGGCAGCGGTTCTTTGCGCTGAGAAACAGGGCTCCGCCGCGGGATTTGCCATGCCAAGATCGACTGATCCGATTGAAATGCTCGGGCACATGATCGTGGAGAAGCGCCCCTTGGTCCTCGTCACGGGCCAGTGCTTCGATTCCGCCCACAATGCCATACGGGACGCCCTGCTGGCCCACTTGGAGTGCACGAAGGAACCAGGTTCCGGGTGGCGTGCCCTGCTGGACAAGGGAATGCGCGCAGAGGACATGGAGTGGCTCGCGGAACGATTCGACCGCTGTGTCCCCTCTGACGCCGCCGCCTCGATCTTCGAGGTCCCCTGGAGCGCGGTGTTCACGTCATCCATCGACCCGCGTTTCGCACGGCGTTTCGAAACCCGAGGCCGTCAGCCGGAGACGGTACTCTCCCGCGACGTCCACACCAGGGTACCGCGCAGCCGATCGAGACCTCCCGTCCACTATCTCCTTGGAAAATGCGACGAGACCGTTGAGGAGGCACGCGCGCCGCTCGGGCACAGCGATTTGACGCGGCGTCTCGTCCGCCACGCAACCGAGTTGCTGAACCGGATCCCGGAAACGGCAACGGCGGCAGGTCTCGTGGTAGTTGCAGGTTATGAACCCGACCGGGATTGGCTGCCGCTGGACAACTTTCTGTCACCGTTTTCCGGCGTCGGCCCCACGATTCTGTGGTTCGGACAGGCCCATGGTGTTCAGGAATCCGATATCGCGCGGGAAATCATCGCGCAAGGGTCTCTCGTCACTACACCGACGAGCCTCGCCACCGCCCTGAGTTGGCTCGAACTTCGTGGGGTACTGGACGTTGCCGGTTCTGCCGCACCCGATGACCCGGGGCTGGTGTCGATGACCGGCGACGCGGTATTGAACATCACTCCGGACCTGCGTCTCAGAGTCGAAGCCTCGGCTGCCATCGTCGATGATGGCTGGACAGAGGAACCCGAGCCTTTGGGGGAATCTGAACAGTATGAAGAGTTCCGCCGTTTCCATGGCTCGCCCGGTAATTTTCGATTGCTGGTGGAAGGGGTGTCCCGCGGCTTCGCGTTCGAACGGGAATTCGAACGGACGCTATGGAAGACGTTAAGAGCCACCCTGCAACGGTTCGGAAAACCCGATTCCGACAGCACCCTCATCCTGCACGGCCAGTCCGGCACCGGGAAGACCATCGCTTTGGCGCGGCTGACGCAAAGAATCCGCCGTGAACTGGGCCTACCCGTCCTCGTCGCATCCCGTCGGATACCGTATCACGCGGATATCGAAACATTCTGCCAGGAATCCGAGCGCCTGGGCGCGGCAGCAACGGTGCTGATTTACGATGCCAACCAGATGCCTGCACGCTACGACGATCTCGCGTCCGCACTGCGCAGCCGGGGCAGACGCTTGCTCATCGTGGGCAGTTGCTACCGGCTCGAAACCCCGGCAACCCGTGAACACCGCCGTTTCGTAGAAGCGCCGGCGGAGGTTTCGAGGAGTGAATTGTCAGACTTCCGGGCGCTGCGGGAGACATTCCACCTGCAACCATCCTATGACTCGGACACATCGCACGCAATCTTTGCCATGCTTTACCGCACGTTGCCCATGCCCCGCGGCAAACTTGCCGCGGGCATGTCGTCGGAAGCGAGGGCGACCGCGGGTCTGATACGAGATCGGGCACAGCATGTGCCGCAGCCGGCCGCCGGGCTGTCAGGCCTCGCCTTGCAGTTGATGGAGCTTGGCATACTCAGGCACACAACATCCCTGTTCGAGCACGATGAACGGCTGGCGCTACTCGGTTCCGACGGAGCGGAGCGGCTGATTGAATACGTCATGGTCACCGGACGACTGGACCGTCCGGTGCCTGTCAATCTTGTGCTCCGCGCGCTTGGCCATGGTGGAGGACTGCACCAGGGACAACTCATCCACCTGTTTCGCGACCTGGATCTGTTCCGATGGCAAACCGACCAAGAAGGCTCCGACTATCTGATTGCGCCACGCATACAGCTCGAAGCCAGGCTGATATGCGAGCGCAGACTGACGACGGAACAGGAGATCGAGCGACTGCTGGATCTGGTCGGTTGCGTCAGGCTGGGGGTAGATCAAAGCACGGAACGTTCATTCCTGCTTGACCTGTTGTACAGGGTCGATCGCGACGGACCGTGCGGGGAGACGTATGGAACGGGATACCTGCGGTTCGCGGACGCCTTGAAGCAGTTGCGACAGCATCACAGGATATGGGATCCGGACGTCATCCTGCGCGAGTGTGTGTTTCGGCGCAGAGCCGTCTTCCACCTGCAAACCCAGTTGGAAGCGGACCAACCGAACCTCCAACAGATCACCATATTGGATGATGCCCGACGCACGATTGAAGAGGCGTTCGGTCAAATCGACGACCCCGGCCGCCATGTATCCAGAAGGACCAGACAGAGTCTGGTAGCCGAACGGGCTGCAATCTACGGTTACTTGGCCGTTCAACGCGCGAAGGCCGGTGTTGAAGCGAACTACTGGGCCGACTATCTCGCGGCCAGGGCTGCGAGTGACAAGGCCATCGGACAAGGCAGAAATGCCCATCCCATCGACATCGCGCTGTGGACGGTCGGCGACATCTTCCAGGCGAAGAGGACCCAACTGTCGAATCCGCAGCGTGCCGAGATACTGGCCGACTTCTACACAACCCTTGAAGTGGCGGATGGCGTTTTCGGAGTGACCGAACCGACCGTGGAGAAGCCGGATAACTTCCGCAGTGACAGCGAAAGTGATGACGGAGTCACCGTTTTGTATCAGAAGGAGAGATACCTGAAACGCCGCGGCGAGGTCGCGTCGATCATCGGTGATACACAACTGAGCGATGCGACACTTGCCGAGTTGGAGAGTATTGCGCCCGCAGCCGCGACCTATCTGACGGCAAGGCGCCGTGCGGAACCGTTCTATCACGCCAAGCCGCCCTTCGACGACCATACGCGCGGCATCGCGGGAAGCGCCGCAGGCTACATTACGGAGCGGCTCAACACAGGGACCGAGTTGGACGACCGGTGTCTGCGGTTGCTGCTCCGCCTGCGCTGGGCGCAGGCAACCGGTGAGCGACTGATGTCCACCCAGCGTGGACGTACACCCGCGGACAGCGATTCGACGCGACGCATGTTCCAGATCGTAGAGGGTCTCAACGAACAGGCCGGCACGGATGCCCGTGACCGGGAACGGTTTCTCGAAGCCGTGTTGTGCTGGCTTGTCAGGGACACCGAACGTGCAATGGGCATCTGGCGGTCGCTGTCGAATGACACGGAGTACGAGGACCGGTCCAGGGTCGTCCGCTGGCTCGTTGAATCCGATGAAAGCGGTTCGTTTCGTCGGTTCAGGGGACGTGTCGAGAAGTATGGGGAGAGCTACCAGGTCCGGGTCGAAGGCATCGACGGGCGCATCCGCGTGTTGGCACGGGATTTTCCCAACGAAACGCTCACGCACGGCCGGGAACTGCGAAATTTCGGCATCGCCTTCAACTACATCGGCCCGTGCGCCGATCCGCTCTCGCGTCCGGTTGGCAGACGATGACGCCGACCCAACTCGGCGAACTGTATGCGGCGCTCCGCGTTCGTGTCTCCAGACACTCGCCGATCGGTTGTGTCGGGATCTCGTTGCCTCTACCCACCGAATTTGCCGACGAGTTGGCGTTCTACCGTTTGATCAATTGGGGATATGCGCTCGTGCACGAGGCGGCGAGAGTCCCTCTCGACTTCCTTACAAGGCTGCCACCCCTCAACGCCGACGACTCATTGCGCAAGGAAGTCGCCACCCTGCGCACCTATCTGGTTCACAACCTGGACATTCGTAAAACCAGAGATCGCAAAACGTACGACTTCGTCTACCGGTGGTTCACCGATGCATACGGAAGCGGCACGCCGGCAAGCGCCGCAGAGTATGGCACTTGCTGCTCCCGTCTGGCTGGAAGGCTTCACGACGTACTCCAAGGCGCAATTGAAGCGTGTGACCTGCTTGACGACCCGGAGGATGGCCCAAGGCTCGTCGCCGCCCTGATTGGACGCATCGACTTGGCATGGGCGGCCCATCGGTTCGACCCGTTGGTCGAGGACTGCGCCGCACGGTTGGGCAATCCGGGACTTGATCTGCTGGCAATTCGCAATCGCCATCTCGAAAAATGGCGCAGAGTGCTCTCCGTAGCCGACGAAAACGATCGCGCCCGTGTCCTCGAACAGCAAATCGAAGCCGACCTTCTGGAAGCCATCGGTGATGCGTTGCCGTTGAGCATTCGGGAAAACCTGCAGCGGGTAGCGGCGAATACCGAAGCGATCGTTGCCGCGTTGCTACTGTTGCAACAGGCCCGACGCCTTGGCACCATGACTCTGCCGGAAGTCATTAGCCTTGTCAGTTCACAAGCGCTGGCAGACTCCGGTTCCCAGGCCGGCGAGGAAAATGCGAAACCACCCGATGATGGCTGACGGTGATGGAACAACCTCTCTGGATACGGGCCGGCTCTCGCCACAGAGAGGGTCTGCCTAGTGTCGTGTCCCACGTAAATGTTGACAAAGGTGCGCAGGATTTTTCGTTGTCGGCAAGGCGCGATGACGAGCAGTGGCGGTTACCACGCGAGGAAGAGCAACGCAGCCGACGACGAAAAAGACCAGCAGATTTGTCAACATTTACGGGGGACACGACACTAGACCCCCGAACCCACCCCTCATGATCAACGTCATGATGGCGCAGAGCCTGATCCCCGTAGCTGTCTGCGGCCTGCCCTTGGCCTTGGCGTGCCAGTGGATCCGGCTCCTGGACTACCGCCGGGCCGCCTGGATTCTGGGCTTTGGCCTTGGCTGAGCCACGACGTTCGCGACGGTGTTCGCGGGGCTGCTGGGGCCGTTCGCCATCCTCATTGGCGCTTTGGTGTTGAGTTTGCCTGCGTCGATCGCCGCGCTGCTGTTGGTCCGACGGCGGAACGAGGCGAAGAGTGAGTTGAAGCGGGATGCAGGGGCCACCGTCCGGTCGCCCATGCGGAGTCTACCGCGGCTTGAAGCAGCGCTACCCCAGCATCTGGCTCGGCAGCCACAGGGAGATCTGTGGGAAAGTCACCAGGATGATGAGGGTCGTGACGTCCATCAGGAAAAACGGCAGGATTCCCTTGAATATGTCCTCCAGCCGCACCATACCATGGGCGGCGGCATTCACGGTGTAGACGTTCATTCCCACCGGCGGAGTGATGAGGCCGATCTCGGAGGTCTTGATCACCAGCACGCCGAACCAGATGCCACTGAAGCCCATCTCGACAACGATGGGAAAGACGATGGGCAGGGTGATGGCCATCATGGCGGCCGGGTCCATGAACATGCCCAGGAATACGTAGAGTAAAAGGAAACCGGCCAGGACCACGTAACGCGACAGGCCCGAGCTCACCAGGTAGTCCGCCAACTCCGGGCCGACGTTGGTGATGGCCAGGAACCGACTGAAGATGTAGGCGCCGATGATGATGGTGAACAGCATCGTGGTGGAGGTGGCGGTGTCGAGAACCGTGTTCCGCAACCTCTCGCGCGTGAAGCTACCCTTGAAAATCATGATCATGAAAGCGCCGAAGGCGCCGAAGGCCCCCGCCTCGGTAGGCGTGGCGATGCCCAGGTAGATGGCACCCATGACGATGGCGGAGAGCGTGACGATGCCCCACACCCGATACAGGGAAAGGAGCTTCTCCCTCAACGGCGGCCGTTCCTCGATAAGAGGCGCTATTTCGGGCTGGAGCTTGACCCAAAAGGAGATCATGCCCATGTAGATCAGGGCCGACAGAATCCCCGGAATGAGACCCGCGATCAGCAGTTGGCCGATGGACTGCTCGGTGATGATACCGTAGATGATCATGAGGCCGCTGGGAGGGATCAGCGCTCCCAGGGTCCCCGAGGCCGCGATGGCGCCGGTGGCGATCCGCTTGTCATAGCCGTACTTGAGCATCTCCGGCAAGGCCACCTGGGTGAACGTGGCGGCGGTCGCCACGCTGGAGCCGCAGGCGGCCGCAAAGGCGGCGCAACTCGCCGTGGTGGCCATGGCGAGGCCGCCCCGGACCCGCCCCATCCATTTTTGCACGACCGAATAGATATCCGCGCTCAGACCGCCGTAGTTGGCGAACTGCCCCATCAGGATGAAGACGGGAATCGCGAAGAACGTGAAGTTGGCCACGACCTTGTACGGGGTCGTCCGCAACAGGCCGATCCCGGCGGACCAACTGTCGGTGATCATGACGAAGCCCAACACCCCGACCAGCCCCAGGGACACGGCCACGTGAAGCCCGCACAGAAGCAGGATGATCAGAACAAAAATACTGATGATCGCGAGAAAGGTTGGATCCATGTAAAGCCTACCCCGGGGCTATGAGACTCTGAAACCGTTTCCAGGCGTCTCGCAACATTTGGAAGGCGATCAAGGCGGAACCGAAAGGAATGGCCAGCTTCGGCGGGTAGACCGGAATCTGCACCAATCCGTCGGATGCTTCGCGGTATTCCCAAGCCGACACCCCGGCATACCACGACTGCCAGCACATCAGCACGAAGAAAACCGCCGCGATCAGAAGCACGAACACCGCGAGTGCGTCCCCAACCTTCCCGGGCAATCGCTGCGTCACCAGCTCCACGCAGATGTGCCGCTTGGTGAGCTGGACATACGCCAGGCTGAAGAAGACCACGAACACGATGAGGAACTCGGTGAACTCCAGTGTCCCGGGGATGGGGCTCGAGAACACGTAGCGTCCGGTGACGTCCACCGTGATCAGCAGCATCATGAAGAACAGGATGTACCCGCTGATTTCATTCAGGAAGGTCAGCACCCGGCCGGCCCAGGTCCGGTCCTCCGGCGGCGGGGTGAACTCCGGGATTACAGCGGCTTCGGCAATATCTTTTGATTCGTTCAAGACAAACCAACCCCGTGACTGGTGATGAGTTTGCAGGGGCGACCGGCCGGTCGCCCCTGCACCTTGTACATGGGGGAAGGGATCATTGCCCCTCCAGCGCTACTTGCCCAGGAAGACCTCGAGCGCCCTCTTGCCGGGCAGACCCGCTTTTTCCACGCTCGCGACCCAGTCCGAGGCGATCTTCTTCACACCCGGGGTAGCCTTCCATTTCTCCCGGTCCGCGTCCGAGAATTGGACGATCTTGACGCCCTTGCCCTGCAGGTATTTCTGGAACTTGAGGTCGTCGTCCTTCATCGCCTGGGCTTCCCACGCTCCGACTTTTTCCCCTTCTTCCAGGATGATCTTCTGATGTTCCTTCGACAGGGAGTCCCACTTTCTCTTGTTGATGGTGAACGTGTTGACGCCGGCGATGGCGCCCAACCGGATCGTGCTCATGTACTTGGCCACCTCGTAGGTCTTGAACCGCTGCGCCGCCTCGAAAGACAGGATACGCGCGTCGATGGTCTTGCGCTGGAGAGCCTCGTACATCTCGCCGCCCGTGGTGCTCACCGGGATCGCTCCGCCCGCCTGGATGGCCTTGGGCGCGATGCGGCCGAAGGTGCCGACCTTCTTGCCCTTGAGCTCCGCCAGGTTTCGGATGGGCTCGTGGGCCACGAGCTGATAGTCCGCGGTCGCGGTCATGCCCACCACCACGTGACCGAACTTGGTAATCTCGGCCAAGGCCTCCGGAACCTCCCTGAGCAGGCGCAGGCCGCCGTTTCGCGCCTCCACCGGATCGCTGACGGAGAAGGGAAGACCCGCCACCTGCATGAGCTTGATCTTGTCGGAGAAATACCCGAGGGCCAGGTCGGCCATGTCCGACGTGCCCAACTGCACCGCTTCCAGGGCCTCCTTGGCGTGCACCAGCGAGTTGGCCCAGAAGATCTGGACCTCGATCTCGCCCTTGGTCCTTTCCGCCACACCCTTCTGGAAATGCACGATATAGTCGGCGCGCGGCGTCCCGGGGCGGGACGATTGGGTCGCCACCTTGAGTATGATCTTGGATTCGGCGTCGCTCGGGACCACCACCCCGGCGGCGCACAGTAGGCCTGCCATCAAGAAAACGGCCAACGATTTCGTTACTGCGGTCATGCTTTCCCCTTTCTCATGTTAACTGCCTTACCGTGACGCTGACGCGTCAAGGCCCAACGTCTTCCGTTCACCACCAGGACTCACAGGTTGAAAAACCGCTTCGCATTGTCGCCCAGCACCGCCTGCTTGTCCTCCCTGGACATGTCGTCGCGTTCCACCACCTCCTCGATCTCGTGTTTAGCCGCCGGCAAGTCCACCTCGTGCGGATAGTCCGAGGCGTAAGCGAAGGCCTCGATGCCTACCCTGCTCGCGACGTACGCCAGCGTCTCTTCGCTGCCCTCGCAGCCCAGCAGGATCCGGCCGCCCTTGAGATACTCTACCGGCCGCATCTTGGGCTGGTCGGCGGCGTCGAAGTAGTTCTCGTCACGCACCATGCGGTCGACGAGGAAATCGAGCCAGCCACAGCCCCCTTCCATGAACGCCGCCTTGAGCTTCGGGTGTGCGTCGAACACGCCGTGGTAGATGAACGACACCAGCGCGATCATCAACGGGATCGAGTGATGCAGGACGTGCGAGCCCGTGAAGTTCGTGAACGTGTCCATGCCGACGCCCAGATTGGAGCCGCCGTGAATGGCGATGGGCACCCCCAGGTGCTCGGCTTCCGCGTAGACAGGCCAGTAGCTCTGGTGGCCCAAGTGCAACGGCAGTCCCGTGGAGGGCAACATGCCGCCGACAAAGCCGAGCTTTTCCACCGCGCGCCGGAGCTCCTTCACGGCCTCCGGCACGTCCTGCATGGGCAGCAGGGCCACCGGCCGCAGCCGGTCGCTCACCTTGGCGAACTTCTCGTAGATGTAGTCGTTGTAGGCCTGGCAGACCTCGACCGCATACCGCGGTATCTGGATGAGGCCTACCGAAAGCCCTTCGGTGGTGAACAGGACGGTCTTGTCGATGCCGGCCTGCTCGAGGAAGGCGACCCAGTCCTCGCCGCTCCCCGGCATGTACTCGCTGGCGGTGACCCGCTCGTTGCCGGTGGTCCCGGCGTGGAGGGCGAAGTGCATCCCGTCGATGGAAGGAAACACCCCCTGGCGGTCCCGGGCCGGGTTCGTGGCCTGCCCCTTGATGCGGTCGCTCATGAAGTCGGCCATATCGGGGATCCACTCCACCACATGGCCGTCACAATCCACTACGGAATATTCGTCATACGACACGGATTCCTCCCGAACCGCTTGCGCAACCCGCACGCCGCGCTGCTATCCGCCATCGAGACCACACGATTCCGAGTCTCACGGCGTGACACAGGACACTAGTCGAAGCCCTGAACCCATGTCAAGTGGCCATCCGGGATGGGATGCTGAAGAGAATACTGCGTACATACGGGAAGGGGGCCCGCAATCCGGCCCCCCCCCCACCGGACCTACTCGCTCAGGAAAACATCGAGGGCCTTCCTGCCGGGCAGACCCGCCGCTTCCACGCTCGCCACCCAGTCCGCGTTGATCTTCTTGACGCCCGCGGTGTTCTTCCACTTCTCCCGGTCAGAGCGTGAGAACTCGATGATCTTGACGCCCTGGCCCTTGAGGAAGTTCTGGAACTTGACGTCGTCGTCCCTCATCGCCTTGGCCTCCCACACCCCCACCCGTTCGCCTTCCTCCAGGATGATCTTCTGATGCTCCTTCGACAGGGAGTCCCACTTCGCCTTGTTCATGGTGAACGGCGTGACACCCGCGATGCATCCCATGGCGATGGTGTTCACGTACTTGGCCACCTCATAGGTTTTGAACCGCTGGACCGTCTCGAAAGACATGATGCGCGCGTCAATGGTCTTGCGCTGGAGGGCCTCGTACACCTCACCCCCGGTCGTGCTGACGGAGACCGCTCCCCCCGCCTGAATGGCCTTGGGCGCGATGCGGCCGAAGGTGCCGACCTTCTTGCCCTTGAGCGCCGCCAGGTCCGGGATGGGCCCGCGGGAATTGAGATGATACTCCGCCGTCGCGGTCATGCCCACGAACACATGACCGAACTTGGTGATCTCCCCCAGCGCCTCCGGGACCTCCCTGAGCAGGCGCATGCCGCCTTCCCGGGCCTTCACCGGATCACTGACGGAAAAAGGCAGACCCGCCACCTGAAGCAGCTTGATCTTGTCGGAGAAATACCCGACGGCCAGATCGGCCATGTCCGCCGTGCCCAACTGCACCGCTTCCAGAGCCTCCTTGGCGTGCACGAGAGAGTTGGCCCAGTAGATCTGGACCTCGATCTCGCCATTCGTCCGTTTCGCCACCCCGTTCTTGAAGTGCACCAAATAGTCGGCGCGCGGTGTTCCGGGGCGGGTCGACTGGGTCGCCACCTTCAGGATGATCTTCGCCTGCGCGCCGTCCGGGACCGCCACCCCCGCAGCGCACACGAACGCCGCCATCACAAAGAACGCCAGTGATCTCGATATTGCTTTCATGGCCTCCCCCCTTGTGTCGTCAGTGGTCCCTTGTGTCGTCAGTGGTTTGTACCCGATATGGAACATGTTTCGCCGCCGACACTATTCGATGCCGCAAACGGATGTCAAGGGATATCGCAACGAAGCCGGGCACTTTCGACTACAAGTGCCCGGCTTCGTCAATTCTTGAGGCCGCTCTGCATCCACCCGGACGAGCCGGTCAGTTGGCCGGCAGCCGCTCCTTGGGGAAGTTCGACGCAGCGGTGACGCCGCCGTCGCAGATGAGGTTCTCGCCCCACACGAAGCCCGAGTCGTCGCTGGCCAGGAACAGCATGGCCTTGGCCTGGTCCTCGGCGGTGCCCAGGCGTCCTGCCAGGTTCTTGAACTCCCGGCCCACGGCGCCTTCGTCCTGGCCCACGGGAGAGCCCGAGCGGTTGGGGGTCAGGCAGTTGACCCGGATGTTGTACTGCGAGAGCTGCACCGCCATGCCCCGGGAGAGGTTGACCACGCCGCCCTTGGCGGCCATGTAGGCGATGGCGTCGGTGCGGCCGGAAAGGCCCGAGGTCGAAGCCACGTTGACGATGACGCCGCCCCTGCCCTGCTTGACCATCTGCTCCGCCACGTAGCGGCCGACGAGGAACGGTCCCTTGAGGGTCACGTCGATGACCAGGTCCCACTCCTCTTCCGAAATGCTGAAGATGGTCTCGTGGTCGGTGACGGCGGCGTTGTTGACGAGGATGTCGATGCCGCCGAAGGCGTCCACCGTCGCCTGGACCATGGCCTTCACGTCGTCCGTGTCGGCCACGTTGCACTTGGCGTAGATGGCCTCATGGCCGCCGGCCTTGAGGTCGCTGACGACCTTCTCGCCGCGCCCGGGGTCCATGTCCACGATGCAGATCTTGGCGCCTTCCGACGCGAACAGCTTGGCGGCCGCCTCGCCGATGTTGCGGCCCGATCCGGTGATAATCGCCACGCGGTCCTTGAGCTTCATGGTTGTTCCTCCTTGCCCCACTACGATCAGTTCGTTTCAGGGTCGGTTAATTTGCCGCACGGCTCGGGCCTCTCTCCGTTCGTCCTGAGCGTAGCGAGGCGGAGCCAAGCGAAGTCGAAGGGCGCCCTTCAAGACTCGTCGAGCATCCCCAGGAAAATCTTTTCCGCCGTAACCGGCAGGTCCTTGATGCGCACGCAGACGGCGTCGTCCACCGCGTTGGCGATGGAGGGCGCAACCGGGATAAGCGAGGTCTCGCCGATGCCCTTGGCGCCGAAGGGGCCGTTCTTGTGGGGCACCTCCACGGCGATGGGCGTGATCTCGTCGGGCATGTCGCCCAGGGCCGGCAGTACGTAGTCCACGAGGTTGGGGTTCACCAGGATCCCGTTGTCCCACACCATCTGCTCGAACAGCGCCTGGCCCAGGCCGGTGATGGCCCCGCCCACGAGTTGCTGCTGGCAGCCCAGCGGCGTGATCACCCGGCCCACGTCCACGGCGGTGGCGTGCTTCAGGACCCGGAGCCGCCCGGTGTCCTTGTCGATCTCCACCTCGCTGCCGCCGGCGCCCACGAACCAGAACGACGAAGTGGTCTTGTCGCCGGTGTCCGGGTCCACCGTGCTGGTCTTCACCTCGCCGCGCCCCACCAGCGTGCCCCCCTGCATGCCGAAGTGGTTGAACAGCACCTCGCGGATATCCAGGGCGTTCTCCCGGAAAAGGACCTTGCCGCCCTCCATGCGCGTCTCCTCGAACGGCACCCCGTGCTCCTCGGAGACGAACCTGCGGAGTTGTTCGCACAGGTCCAGCGACGCCAGCTCCAGCGCCTTGCCCATGTGGAAAGTGGAGCGGCTGGACGAGGTGGTGAGGTCGTAGGGCACCACGTCCGTGTCCACCCCCAGCACCGACACCTGGTCCAGGGAGATCCCCAGCGTGTCCGCCACGATGGCAGCCATGGCCGTGTCCGAGCCCTGGCCCATCTCCACCGTACTGGTGAACACGTTGACGCTGCCGTCTTCGTTGAGCTTGATGGCGGCGCAGGAGATGGACGGTGTGATGGTGGCCTTGATGAGCGCCGCCAGCCCCCTGCCACGCACCTTGGACGGGTCCTGCGGCGCCGGCATGGGCTCGCCCCACTTCATTTCCTGGGCCACTTTCTCCAGGCATCCCTTGACCCCGATGCTCCAGAGCTTCTCGCCGGTGACGAACTCGTCGCCCTCGTCGTAGATGTTCTGCATCCGCAGCTCGTAGGGGTCCCGGCCGAGGGCCTTGGCGATGATATCCGTCTGGGATTCGCTGGCCCATGCCGACTGGGACACGCCGAAGCCCCGGAACGCACCCGCCGGCGGCTTGTTGGTGTAAACCGACTTGGCGTCGATCTTGACGTGGCTGAACTTGTAGGGACCGGCGGCGGTGTACGCGGACTTCTTGGCCACCCGGGGCCCGATCTCCGCGAACGCGCCGGTGTCGAGGAAAACCTCCGCTTCCCGGGCATGGAAGGTGCCGTCGGCCTTGACCCCGGTCTTCATGCGGATGAACGCGGCGTGCTTGGTGACCGTGTAGAAGACTTCTTCCCGGCTCAGCAGGATGCGCACCGGGCGATGGGCCTTCTGGGCCAGGGCCATGGTCAGGGGCTCGATCTTGGGATAGACCTTGCTGCCGTACCCGCCGCCGAGATACGGCACCATGATGCGGATCTTCGAAACCGGCATCTTGAAGATGTTGGCGAGCTGGGTGCGCACCACGAACGGGTTCTGGGTCGTGGACCACAGGTTCACGCGCCCGTCGGGCTGGAACGCCGCGATGCAGCCGTGGGGCTCCAGCGCCACGTGCTGGGTAGTGGGCAGGATGAAGGTGTCCTCGAAAACGCGGGCGCATTCGGCGAACCCCTGCTCGATGTCCCCCTTGCGCAGCTTGAAGTGGGTACAGACGTTGGTGTTCTCGATGGGCTTCAGCTCGGCCAGGTCAGCGAAGCCGTGCTCCGGGATGCGCACGGTCTCGTGCACCAGCGTGGCGTCCTCCTTGACCGAGTCCTGCACCTCCATCACCGGCGGCAAGTCCTCGTACTCCACCACGATGAGGTTCGCCGCCTCCTCGGCGGCTTCCCGGGTCTCCGCCGCCACCGCGGCCACCGGGTCTCCCACGTGCCGGACCTTGTCCACCGCCACGATGGTCTGGTCCTTGAACACCGGGCCGTAGTAGGGCTCGATGCCGGTGCCCTGGACCACGTCGTCTTTGGTGTAGACCGCCACCACCCCCGGCACCTTGAGCGCCTCGGACGCGTCCACGTAGCGAATCCACGCGTGGGCCACCGGGCTGCGAAGGACGACACCCTCCAGAACCCCCGGCATCTTCATGTCCGCCAGGTACGCGGCGCGGCCCGTGAGCTTGGCCTGGTAGTCCAGGCGTTGTCCGTCTTGCGCGCTCAACGGCCTCTCGCTTATCGCCATGACACGCTCCTTTGGAACCTCACGCTACGTGTTCCTATCCCTGGGCCACGCTTCGGAGGGCCTGCATGATCTCCTGGTAGCAGCCGCAGCGGCAGAAGCTGCCGCCCATGTAGCTCTTGATCTGTTCGTCGTCCGGGTGGGGGTTCTCGTCCAGCATGGCCTTGGCCGTGAGCAGGAACCCCGAGGTGCAGTAGCCGCACTGCAACGCCCCGAACTTCATGAACGACCGCTGCAGCGGGTGTAGCCGGTCGCCCTCCGCCAGGCCCTCCACGGTGGTGACCTTGCGGCCGTCCGCGTCCACCGCCAGCACCGAGCAGGCGCTCACCGGTTTGCCGTCCACCAGCAACGTGCAGGCGCCGCACACCTGGATGTCACAACCCAGCTTGGCGCCGGTGAGGTCCAGCTCTTCCCGGACCACGTCGAGCAGCGTGCGCCACGGCTCCACCTCCACCTCGCAGGACGAGCCGTTGACCTCCATGGTGATGGACTTCTTCATGCTGGAATATCCTCTCTGCCCGTCTCCAGAACGGCACCAGCCCTCCAAACCGTCATTCCCGCGCCTCTTCCCTTCCCGTCATTCCCGCGTCTCTTCCCGTCATTCCCGCTTTCGCGGGAATGACGCATCCGTAACGTCCCTGCCTCGCGAGCCTTTGACACGGCATCAACCGTTGCCTCTCGCCCTCTCGTACACCTTGGGCGCAAGCCGCCGTACCAGCGCCGCCACCATCTCGCGCTTGTAGCGCTCCGAGCCGCGCAGATCGTCCATCGGGTCGCATTCCTCGGCGGCGGCCCGGGCGGCCTTGTGGAGGTTCTCGTCGTTCAGCGGCTGGCCCTCCAACGCTGCCTCGGCATTGCGCGCCCGCATCGGCGTGGGGGCGACGCAGCCGAGCCCGATGCGGACTCCACGGCAAGTCTCGTCCTCCACCGACATGCGCACCGCCACGCCGATGCAGGGCTTGTCCACCACCGAGCTGCTGGAGAACCGGACGTAGTCGATGGCGCTGCGGAGGGGCAGCGGCGGGACCACCACGTGGGTCAGCACCTCGTCTTCCCCCAACTGCGTCTCGTAGTAATCCACGAAGACCTCTTCCAACGGCAGGGTGCGGCCGCCCGAGGTATTGGCGATGCGCACGGTGGCGTCGAGCGTGATGAAGACGCAAGGCAGGTCGGTCAACGGCTCCCCCGAGGCGATGTTGCCGCCCACCGTGGCCATGTTGCGCACCCGGATGTTGGCCACGTCGTGCTCCAGCTCGCACAGCACGGGCAACCGCCGCGCCAGCACGTCGGAGACCTCGATGTCGTGGTGCGTCACCAGCGCGCCGATGACCAGGTCGTCGCCCGACTCCTCGATACGCCGCAACTCGCCGATCTTCTTGATGTTGATCAACGCGTCGGGCTGGAGGAAGCCCTGCTTGAGCAGGATCGTCAGGGAGCTGCCGCCGGCGAACACGCGCGCGTTGCCGCCGTATTGCTTGAGCAGCGCGCAGGCTTCGTCCACCGTGCCGGGTTCCAGGTATTCGAAGTGTTTCATGATTGCCGGGAAGGGTTACGAGCCGTTGGTCCTGAGCGTAGCGTCAGCGGAGTGGAGTCGAGGGCCGCCGGACCCTCAGAGGTAGTCCACCTTGTCGACGCCGGGCACCTGGACCTTGCGGTAGTACTCGTTGTCGTTGAGCGGCATGGTGGCGTCGACTCCCCACACCGCGGTGGTGCGCGGCGCCGGCGCCGAGGGGTCGAGCGTCGACATCGCCAGGTTGGGAACGACGATAATGTCCTTGTCCGGCTGCACCCGCGTGTTGACGGCCCATTCCACGTCCACCGGATCGTGCACGTCGATGTCCTCGTCCACCACCACCACGCGCTTGAAGCCCGAGCCGGTGGCCAGCAGCGCCAGGATGACGTTGCGCGCCTCGGCGTCGTGCCGTTTGCGCATGGACACCACGGCATGGTGCCGGAAGGTGCCGCCGGCGGTGACGCTGCAGTCCTTGACCTCCGGGGTGATGGCCGACACCGTGCGGTAGACCAGCGCCGCGTTGGCGCACTCGATGAGGGTGTGGTTCTCGGTCACCGGCATGCCCGTGAGGCAGGTCTCGTAGATGGGGCTCCGCCGCATGGTGACGGCGGTGACCTGAATCACCGGCGCCTGCTTGCTCTCGCTGTAGGTGCCGGGGTACTCGCCGTAGGGGCCGTCCGACACCCGCTCTCCGGGGATGGTCACCCCCTCGATCACCACTTCGGCGTGGGCCGGGACGTCCACGTCGATGGTGTCGCACTTGGTCAACTGAACCGGCGCGCCCCGCAAACCGCCGGCCACGGCGAACTCGTCCACGCCGTAGGGGACCCGTGACTGGGAGCCGATGATGATGGCCGGGTCCACGCCGATGGCCGTGGCCACCTCCAGTCCCTGGCCCCGGTCCTCGGCCTTCAGGATCATGCGCCCCAGGTGATGGTCCGGCGGCGCCCACAGGGAAAGCCGGTCCTTGCCCAGCCGCAGCATGCGGTGGATGGACACGTTGGGTATCCGGGTGTCCGGATCCTTGCCGATCTGGACGCCGATGGTGACGTAGGCGCCGCAATCCTTCTCGGAATGCACGCAGATGGGAAGCTTGTCGAGGTCGATGTCGTCGCCGGTCCAGCGCACCTCCTTGACCGGACCGGTGGGCACCATCTCGGAGGGAATATGCTTGTCCTCCAGCGACAGATAGCGCTCCAGCAGCTTGTCCTCGGTGACCCCCAGGCCCAGCGCCACCAGCCGCCGGGTGGCGTACAGCGCCCCGAGCACGCGCCAGTCGGGGTGGCCCTTGACGTTGTTGAACAGCAGCGCGGGACCGCCCACGTCGGAACTCTTGCGGATGCCGGCGGCGACCTCGAAGCGCGTGTCCACTTCCCGATTCACTTCCAGCAACTGGCCCTCGCGCTCCAGCACGTCAAGGAATTCTCTCAGGTCTTGATGCAATGCGAATCTCCCGTATCCATGGGTGTAGGCAAAGTGTCTAATTACCAAAAGGCCTATGGGTAGTCTACCGTTGACACAGCCGCCCCTTGAGGGTAGGCACAAGGCGCATGATCACCATCCGGGAACTGCGGAAGGAGTTCATCGTCACCGACGGCAAGGTGGCGGCCCTCAAGCGCCTGGACCTCGACGTGGACGAGGGAGAGTTCTTCGTCATCGTCGGCGCCAGCGGCTCGGGCAAGACCACGCTGCTGCGCTGCGTGGCGGGGCTGGAGACCCCCAACGGCGGCGAGATCCGCATCGCCGACCGCACCGTGTTCGGGGACGACCCGCCGGTGTGGGTGCCGCCCCAGGACCGCAACTTCGGCATGGTGTTCCAGTCCTATGCCGTGTGGCCGCACCTGACGGTGTTCGACAACGTGGCCCTGCCGCTCCGGGAGGGAGCCCAGAAGATCCCCCGCCAGCAGGTCGACGACCGGGTGCGGAACGCGCTCCACATGGTGCAGCTCGACGAGCAGACCGACCGCCCTTCCACGCTCCTGAGCGGCGGCCAGCAGCAACGGGTGGCGCTGGCCCGGGCCATCGCCGTGAACCCCAAGGTGCTGCTCATGGACGAGCCCCTGAGCAACCTGGACGCACGCCTGCGCGAGGACGTGCGCGGCCGCATCCGCGACCTGGCCAAGCAGCTCGGCGCCACCGTCCTCTACGTCACCCACGACCAGATCGAGGCCATGGCCATGGCCGACAAGATCGCGCTCATGAGCCTGGGCGAGTTGCTGCAGTACGGCAGCCCCACGGACCTTTACCGCAGCCCCAACTGCACCGAGGTGGCCGAGTTCTTCGGCTCCGTGAACTGGCTCCCGGGCCGGCGCGTGGAGGACAACCTCGTGGAGACCCGCATCGGCCGGTTCCGCCCGTCGAGCGACGCCGATCCCGGCACGGACGTGTTCGTCGGCTTCAGGCCCGAATGCATCCAGTACGCCGAGCCGTCAGAGGAAAAGGGCGACAACACCTTCGAGGCGAGCCTGACCTCCAGCATTTTCCTGGGCGACCAGTTCGTCTACGACGCGACCGCCGGCGACATTCCGCTCACCGGCAAGAGCCGCGCGGTGCCCACGACCCAGGGAGGCATGCTCTCGCTCCGCGTGGCCTCCGAGGACGTCATGGTGTTTGCGGCTGACGAGAAGAACACGGCCTTCGTGGACTCCGTGGGCAAGCAGGGTTAGCCTTGCTGCCGGCTCCCCGCCACTGATTACCCCGACCGGACCGCCACCCCGTCGAGGGCGTACAGGTCCTCCAGGGAGGCCCGCCTGCCGTGTCCTTGCCGGCGAGCTTGCGCCGGACGAAATAGCGGCGCCCGAGGCCCGCGCCCCGGCTGTTGGGATAAGTGGTCGAGTTGTATTTTGTCTAATTGTGACTTGTCTAACTATGACTTGTCGCCTCAGGCGAACGCCCCTCCAACAAGTATCGCGTTACTGTTCAGCTCCGGCTGGGAGGTGAGTGACCATGCTTGCGCTGGCTTCGGGAATTGGTCTACAAGGGTAGCCTGTGTCAAGAAGCCGACGACGTTGTGTTAGGAAACCAACCATCAAGGAGAGATACCGATGCTGGATCCCAAACGTAACCTCAGGTGGGCCGTCACCCTGTGCGCGGCTCTGTGCTCACTGTTCCTGGTGGCGGGGGTCCACGCGGCCGACGCGCCCAAGACCCTCAAGGAGCTGGTGGAGGGCGCGAAGAAGGAGACCACCCTCCGGGCCATGTGGTCCTCGCGCAGCCTCAACGGCAGCAAGGGCTTTTCGCACCTGGTCGCCGCCATGAACAAGAAGTACGGCACCAACATCAAGCCGCAGTTCACCCCCGGTCCCAGCATGACCAAGATGATCGGCCGGCTCACACGGGAAAAGAAAGCGGGGCAACCGGCCAGCACGGACGTCCTCTGGAACAACTCGGGAGGCATGCTCAATGCAACCAAGACGGCCCTGACGCGGTCCATGAACTGGATGGCCTATCTGGATCGGCCGATGATCAAGGATGAGGGTTTCGATCCCTTGGCTCCGGGGGGGATCGGACTGGCATCGGCGTCCACCCTGGTGGGCATCATGTACAACAGCGACGTCGTCAAGGGCGACGACATCCCCAAGAGCATGAACGACGTCCTCCATCCCAAGTGGAAAGGCAAGATCGCCTCCACGCCCTATGCCGCCGGGCTGCGTGAGTTCGCCACCCCCACCCTGCTGGGCAGAGAGGTGATGATCGACTACGCCAAGAAGCTCTCCAAGCACGTCGGCGGCCTCATCCGGTGCGGCACGGTGGACCGTCTCACCAGCGGCGAGTTCGCCATGCTGGTGTTCAGTTGCGGCGACCAGTACGTGAACCAGGCCAAGCGCGACGGGCTGCCGCTGGGCTACTCGGTGGTGAACGAGGCGGTGGTGTCGCACACGCGCTACGGCGCCGTCCCGGTGCACTCTTCCGCGCCCAACGCCGCGGCCCTGTTCATCTCCTACCTGCACACCAAGGAAGGACAGAAATGGATGTGGGAGGTCAACGGCTTCGACTTCCATCTCTATCCGGAGTCGCATGAACGGAAGATTCTGGCGGACGCCCGCGCCCGCGGCGCCAAGGTGGTGGTCAACTCGCCGCAGTGGCTGGGGAGCCAGAAGGACTACCGGAAGGTCCGTAAAGAGATAGAGAAGATCCTGCAGAAGAAGTAGCGATCGCTCTCGCAAACACCGACCGGGGCCGCCGCCGTGGCGGCGGCCCCCTTCACTCACGGACAGGCCCCGGACATCCCCGGTCGGACACCCGTGCACCGACCCCGCCGGGGGCCTGTGAACCTCAAAACGCGGCGTCCCTATGGAAGCAGTCCTGAGACGACCCCTGCTCCGCGCGCTCCGCCCCAAGACATCGCCCTGGATGCTGGGGCTGGCCGTCGTGCCCATGTTCGTGATCGCGGTGCTGGTGGCCGTGCTGGTGTGGATTAGCTTCCAGACCGGCATGCTGGGAACCGCGGACGCCACCTACACGATCCGCAACTACTACGAGATCCTGGCCGATCCGTTCGTCGCCGAGGTTACCTACAACACCCTGATCTTCACCGTGGCCACGACGGTGGTAGCCCTGGCAATCGGCCTGCCCATCGCCTGGCTTACCGAACGCACCACCCTGCCCTACAAGGGGCTGGTCTACACCATCATGACCCTGGGCCTGCTGATTCCGGGCATCTACACCGCCATGGGATGGACGTTCCTGGCGCACCAGCGCATCGGCTTTCTGAACCGCTGGCTGGTCAGTATGTTCGGACTGGAAACAGGCCCCATCAACATCGCGACTCCGGTGGGCATGGGCTTCGTCCAGGGCCTCAGCCTGGCGGCGCTGGCGTTCATCCTCACCGCCCAGATGTTCCGGGCCATGAACCCGTCCCTGGAGGAGGCGGCCAAGATCCACGGCATGAGCTTCTTCGCCACCATGCGCCGGGTCACCCTGCCGCTGGCCTTCCCGGCCATTTTGGCCGCGGTCATCTACATGGCCACCATCGCCATCGCCACCTTCGACATCCCGGCCATCATCGGGCTCGGCAACCGCGTCTACATGCTCAGCACCTTCGTCTACCTCAAGACCAATCCCGGCGACGACGAGTTCCCGGAGCACGGCATCACCGCAGCCCTGGGAGTGCTGATGATCGGGGTCGCGGTGCTGCTCACCTGGTGGTACAGCTCGGTGCTGCGCCAAGGGCATCGCTACGAGGTGGTGACCGGCAAGGGCTACCGCCCGACCCTCATCGACCTGGGCAACTGGGGGCTCGTGGGCTGGGGCTTCATCGGGCTCTACATCCTGGCCTCGAAGCTGATCCCGCTGCTGCTGATCGCCTACGTGGCCATGACCCCGTACCTGGCGCCGCCGTCATGGGCCATGCTCAACCGGGCCTCGTTTGCGGCGTTCCACAACGTCGATTGGAGCCTCGTCTGGCGCGGCCTCGAAAACACGGCGCTGCTGGTGGCGGTGGTGCCGACGGTAACGCTGGTGGTGGCCTTCGCCATTTCATGGCTCATCGTGCGCTCGGCCTCGCGCTACCGCTACGCCCTGGAGTTCGGGGCCTTCCTCCCCCACGCCCTGCCCGAGGTGATCCTGGCCATCGCCGCGTTGCTGGTGTCGCTGTTCGTGCTCAAGAACTTCATTCCGCTCTACGGCTCGGTGTGGCTCATCGCCATTGTCTACATGGTTTCCCGGCTGGCCTTCGCCACCCGCGCGCTCAACAGCTCCCTGCTGCAGATTCACAAGGAACTCGAAGAGGCCGCCTATACCGCGGGACTGTCCGCGGTGCGCACCTCGTGGCGGATCCTGGTGCCGCTGCTGCGGCCGACGATCCTGTCGGTGTGGATCTGGTCCGCCATCCTGGTGTACCGGGAGCTCACGGTGGCGGTGTTCCTCATCAGCCACGACAACATCACCCTCCCGGCGGTCATCTGGAGCTACTGGTTCTCCGGCGCCACCAACCTGGCGGCAGCCGTCACCCTGGTGCTCACCGCGGTGCTCACGCCGTTGATCCTGGTGTTCTGGTGGTTCGGCCGGCGCTCGCTCATGCCGGAATCGTGAAACCGCGTCGGCTGTCGAACCCGCGGCACGATCACAACCCGTGCAGCCCGGACTTGCCTGAGGAAGCGAAAATGCCGGATACGAAGATCGTCGGCGCCGCGGTGCTGCGCGCCGAGGGCCCGGACAAGGTTACCGGACGCACCCGCTATGCCGCGGACGTTCCGCTCCAGGGAATGCTCTGGGGCAAGATCCTGCGAAGCCCGCATCCCCACGCGCGTATCCGCGGCATCGACGCCACCCGGGCCAGAAGGGCGCCGGGGGTCCGGGCCGTGGTCACGGGGCCGGACGTCCCCAACCACTTCATGGGCAAGCAGATCCGGGACCTGCCGGTGCTGTGCTGGGACCGGGTGCGGTATGTGGGCGACCGGGTGGCGGCGGTGGCGGCGGACACGCCCGAGGCGGCGGAGACCGCCCTTGCCCTCATCGAGGTGGACTACGAGATCCTGCCGGCGGTGTTCGATCCCGTGGCAGCCACCGAGCCCGACGCGCCCCTGCTGCACGACGACGTCGCCGCCTATGACGGCGCTCCCCACGAACGCCTGGCCACGGACGTGCGCAACGGCCTCACCCGGCTAGCCTGGAGCAAGGGCGACGTGGAGCGCGGGTTCCGCGAGGCCGACGTCACCCTGGAGCACACCTTCCGAGTGCCCGCCAGGCATCAGGGCTACCTGGAACCCCATGCCGGGCTCCTGTCCATCGACCCCGACGGGCGCGTCCAGGTATGGGCCTCAACCAAGGACCCCTTCCGCACCCGCCGCATGCTCGCCGACACCCTCGGAATGGAGCACTCTCGCGTCCGCGTCCATTCCGTGAACGTGGGCGGCGAGTTCGGCGGCAAGGGAGACGCCCGGGACCTGCCGGTGGCGTTCTTCCTGGCGCGAGAATCGGGACGGCCGGTGAAGATCGTCATGACCTACGCGGAAGAGCTCACCGCCAGCAACCCCGACGAGGCTACGGTGGTTACCGTCCGCACCGGAGTCAAACGCGACGGCCGCATCGTCGCACGGCGCATGAAGGCGTGGCACGCGGGGGGCGCCTACGGGGGCCTCAAGGCCAGCGCTTCCTTCGCCACCTGGCACTACGTCGGCGGCCTCTACCGGGTGGAGAACGCGGCGTTCGAGTTCCTGCAGATCTACACCAACACCACTCCTGGAGGCTATTACCGCAGCCCCGGGTCCATCCCCAACTTCTTCGCGCTGGAATCCCACACCGACCTCGTCGCCCGTGAACTGGGCATGGACCCGGGCGAGTTCCGGCTCCGGAACGTGCTGCGCGACGACGAGGAAGACGCCATCGGCAAGCGGCTCCCCGGTCTCCGCATCCATCCGGTGCTTTCGCGGGCTTTGGAGGCGGCAGACTGGAGCGGCCCGCGGCCCGGCCCCAACCGCGGCCGCGGCGTGGCCATCTACGGACGGCACATCTCCGGCGGCGAGACCGGCATCGCCGTCACGGCCGAGCCCGACGGCACGCTCACGGTGCTGAGCCCCACCGTGGATCAGGGGACCGGAACCCACACCATCCTGCGCCAACTGGTGGCCGAACGCATGGGAGTGACGCTGGAGCAGGTCCGGGTGGTCACCGGCGACACCGACGTCGCCCCCTACGATACCGGGGCGAGGGCCAGCCGGGTCACCTACACCGCGGGGCAGGCCGTGGAAAAGGCCTGCGACGGGCTGGAAGCCAGACTCGCCGGCTACGCCGCCCGGATGCTGGAATGCGAGCCATCGGACATGATCTACCGAGACGGCGCTTTTTCGCTTCGCACCGATCCGGGACAGAGCCTCACCCTGGCGCAGGTCGCGGCCCGATACCCGGACGACCGCACCGTAACCGTGCAGGAGGATTTCCGTTACCCGGACGAGATCACCTACGTATGTGCTCAGGTGGCGGAGGTGGAAGTGGACCCCGAGACCGGAGCCACCCGCATCGAACGCATCGTCACCGCCCACGACGTCGGCACGGTCATCAACCCCGTCACCCACCAGGGGCAAATCGACGGCGGCGTCGTCATGGGCGTGGGGCAAGCCGTCATGGAAGAACTTGCGCTGGACAACGGCAAGATCGTCAACGCCAACCTGGGCGAATACAAGCTGCCCGGCATCCGCGACATCCCGGCGCTGGACACGGTCCTGGTGGAGTCGGAAGGCGGCTTGGCGCCGCACGGCGGCAGGGCCATCGGAGAGTTCGCCAACAACGCCCCGCCGGCCGCCATTGCCAACGCCGTGGCCGACGCCGTGGGCGTGCGCGTCTACGATATTCCGGTAACCGCGGAGAAGGTGTACATTGGGCTCAAAGAGAGTTCCGGGTCGACTCCGGAATGACCGTTTGAAGCACGTTCATCGTGCGGCAACGGTCGGCCGGGAGATCCGGCTGCGGATGGAGGGTCGAAATGCTGGAAGGCAAAGTGGTCGTGGTCACGGGAGGCGGCAAGGGCATCGGACGCCACGCCGCGCTGACGTTCGCGCGAGAGAAGGCCAAGGTGGTCATCATCGACGTGAGCCAGGAATGGCTCGACAAGACCGGGCCCGAGCTGGGAGAGCTCACCGATGCCCTGGGCATCAACGCGGACATCCGGGACGAGAAGGCGGTCCGGCGGGCGTTCGATGAGATCGTGTACCGGTTCGGACACATCGACGTGCTGGTGAACGATGCCGCCATCGTGCCGCACTTCGCCTGGGGCATCCCCCGCTGGCCGCTTATCCGTGACATGGACGTCAATTTCTGGGACAAGGTCATCCAGACCAATCTGGGCGGCACCTTCTTGTGCTCCAAGCACGCTCTGGCCCACATGGAAAAACGCCGCTCCGGCCACATCATCAACCTCTACGGCGGCGGCGGTACCACGCCCGGCGGCGCCTGCGCCTACGTGGTCACCAAGGATGCCATCTGGACTTTCAGCCGTTACCTGGCCGAGGAAGTGCGGGAGTCCAACCTGTGCGTGGTGACCTTCTCGCCCCGTGTCCCCATCGTCACCGAAGGCGCTCCCGAGGACGCCTACGGGCGCCTGCCCAGCCCGGACATCCTGGGACAGGGCTTCGTGCTGGCGGCCCAGGTGCCCATGAACGATTCGGGAAAATGTTTCTACTACGAAGACGGGAAGCTCGTCCCCACCAAGGACGGGAGGTACGACGAGTAGCGGGGAGCTCTTCCAGCTCGTGAAAGGCGAATTCCAGCGGCATCACGTCGCCGGGAATCCGGCCAGCGAGAGACGATGAGAAAAGCCGAACAGAAGAAGCGTGCCGAAACCTTCGCGGCGATGCACGAAGGAAATGAACTTCTCGTCCTGCCCAATGCGTGGGATGCCATCAGTGCGTGTGTCCTGGTGGAAGCAGGTTTCGCCGCCGTGGCGACCACCAGCGGCGGCTGTGCGTTCGCACTCGGGTATCGCGACGGCGAGAACATCTCCTTGCGGGAGATGGCGGGTGCAGTGCGCCGTATCGCCAACACCGTGCCCGTCCCGGTCTCCGCGGATATGGAAGCGGGTTACGGTCCCGCGCCGAAGGACGTAGCGGAAACGACACGCCGGACCCTCGGAGCCGGGGCGGTGGGGATGAACATCGAGGACGGTGACAAGCGGAACCCCGGACATCTTGTGGAGTTCGCGGTGGCGGTGGAACGCATCCGCGCGGCCCGCGCGGTCGCCGATTCGGCGGGCATTCCGATGGTCATCAATGCCCGCACCGACGGATTTCATTTTGGTGACGGCGAGGCCGTGTTTGCCGAGACCGTCCGCCGCGCCAACGCCTACTTGCAGGCCGGCGCCCGTTGTGCGTTCGTGCCGTTCGTCAGCGACGGCGCGCTGATCGGCCGGCTGGCCGCTGTGATCGACGGGCCGATGAACGTTCTGGCCGGCGCGAACACTCCGCCGGTTCCGAAGCTTCGCGATATGGGCGTCAGGCGAGTGACCGTCGGCAGCAACCTTGCCAAGGCGGCGATGTCGCGGGTGCGGCAGGCCGCCGATGAGTTGCGTGGACCGGGCACCTTCGAATTTGCCCGCGATGTCTACACGCAAGCCGACTTGCACCGAATGCTGACCAGCCCGGGCGGCCACGGAAAGCACTGAAGGCGGGGCACGCCCTAACCAATGGTGAGTGTCCCGTCGGCGGGGCCGAGGGCGGCCACCATCTCGAGGTAGGAAGCGAGCCCGAAACGGCTCTCCATGGCCTCGCGCCAGATGCCGTCCAGGGCTGCCCGCACGTCCATCGGCAACCTGTCCACGTGGTCGCCCACCCGGCCGCTCCTCAACTTGGACGATGCACCTCCGGGCGGCAGGCCGTTGGCGGCATTGCGCGCCGCGCGCAACACGTGGTCGTCGAACCGGGTTCCGTGCGCCTTCATGAACCCAATGGAGGATTGACGGACCACGATTTCCAGCAGCTCGTCGTCAAGCGGACAGCCAATGAATCCGGCGATGCGCCGCACCGTTCCGGGCACGTCCGCCAGGGCCGACTCGTAGCTCAGCATCAGCACGTCCTCGCGGCCGCGTTGCGGCCACCACGAAGCCACGTGTTTCCAGTAGCCACGGTCCCGCTCCGGCGCCAGAAAGAAGTTCCGGGAATAGTCTTCCAGGGTGATGGCCCCGGCCTCGAAACGCCAACCCTCGTGGAAGTGGTACATGGACACCAGCACGTCCCCGGGGTCCCGGACCATGGTGATGTAGCGTCCCCCCTTGGGGATGTCGTGCCAGCTCAGGTGGCTCTTGAAGGCCCGCGGCTCCGCAACCTGTGGCGCATCCGGGTCGATGCCCAGGTCCAGCGCCAGCTCGAGCCACGGCACCACAAGGGTGATCTCCTCGAAGTCCATGGAGCCCCGGGTCCTGAGCCCGTGGACGATCTGTTGCAGCCAGGTGGTGCCGCACTTGGGGAAGGTGGCGATGAGAACGTCGGCGGGTTTCGGACGGAACGCCAGCGCGGCGGCCCGGCTGGCCGCGCTGCCGATCCCGCCCCGGAAGGAGATCATCTCCGCAACCGACCGGGCACGCCTGAAAACAGGCGGCACCCGGTGCGGGTCGTGGTTCACCATGCGCTGAACGGCGTCGCCGCCCTTGGCCGCGTCACCACTCCTTGTTGATGAACGCCAGCATCCGCTCGGCGCCGTCGCGCTCCTGGAACTGCGCGTAGGCGCGCCGCCGCTGGTTGTCCGGGTCGCCGCTCTGAAGACGCTCGTAGAGTTGCCCGCGCTTGCCGAAGGGCGTCATGACCAGATCGGCCGCCACCGCCAGCAGCCTCAGGTGCTCCCGGGTGCTGGGGGCGCAGCCGCGAAAGTAGCGGTCCACCAGCGGCCCCAACTCCCCGCTGGCCAGGTCCGAGCCGCCGCCGGTGAGCACCAGCGAGCTGGTCAGCAGGTATTCCATATTACCCTCGGCCCGGTCCGACGCCTCGATGCTGTGCACCCGGTAGGCCGGGGTGAGGCGCGGCGCCCACAAGCCCCCGCTGGTGCGGAAGGCCCGGGCCTCTCCCATCTCCACGCAATCGCGCAGGATCTCCAGGTCCTGCACGAACGCGGCCAGCCGGAGTTGCGAGTTGGGGTTCTTCTGCCGGCCTGACCATTCCGTCAGAAGCTGAGCCACCGCAAGGAACGTCTCGATCTTGATGATGAGCCGGACCAGGGTGGCGTAGGCGGCCCAGGTCTGGATGCTCCGGTGAAAACCGGCCACGAGCTCGGGCTTGCGGTAGGCGAAGACCCGGTTCCAGGGCACCAGGACGTCGTCGAAGATGAGCGTGGCGTCCACCTCGTCGAAGCGCGCCGTGAGCGGAAAGCGCTCCGGGTCGGCGTGTTCGGCGTACAGGTCCCGGCAGATGATCTTCAGCCCCGGGGCGTTCATGGGGACGGCGAAGGCCAGGGCGTAGTCCGGCTCGTCCGGGTCCCGCGGCCGGTTGGGATACACCAGGGCCTCGTCGGACAGGGGCGCCAGGGTCGCGAGGTTCCGGAGGCCGCGGACCACCGGCCCCTCCGAGGTCTCCCGGACCACGTGGAGGACCAGGTCCGGATCGGGCTGCTCGCTCACCCGCTTCGAGTGGTCGTAGAACTGGTCCTGCAGGGCGTGGGTCAGGCACAGGTCGCCGGCGATGCAGTGACGGTAGTACTCCCGGGCGTTTTCGCCCCAGCGCGGGTCGTGGGCCGCCAACGTGTCGGCGATGTCCAGCAGGCCCACCACCAGCTCCGCGCAGAACTCCGGGTACCGTCCCATCTGGCCGAAGGTCTCTCGGGACCAAAGCTCGATGTTGCCGCGCTTGGCTTGCAGCTCCTCCGCGTTCACCGGCGGCAAGTAGCTGCAGGAGATGCGCTCACCGTCCCGCGACACAGCCATGGTGTCGCCGTCCTCTGCCGACGACTGCCGGTCGTAGAGGTCTGCAAGGGTCTTGATGGTGCCGGTGAAGCCGGGATGGGTGGTGATGTCGTCGATGCGCTTTCCCGCGTGCCACACTTCGCGGCCGTCGCGCAGCGACTCGATGTAGTTCTTGCCGGATCGAATGGCCATTCCGCTGACCTCCTGCCGGGACCCTGCCCGCGACGCTCGGGCCCGCGAATCCTTCCAATCGTTTTCGTGCCGAACGAGAAGCCGCTAAGAAGAATGGGGCGAGTTCGCTCCCGTCCCCGGTCCACACACCATGACACCCTGGCTCAGAGACTTCATCGACAACCGCATCTTCGGCCCCAACCACCGCTGGTGGGCGCTCTGGGTGGTCGTCATCTCCGTTTTCATCGCCACCACGGATGTCGGCATGCTTACCATAAGCCTGCCGGTCATCATAACCGAGTTCCGCACCGATATCACTTTCGCCGGCTGGATCGTGTTCGTCTACGCGCTGGTGACGGGAGCCCTCTACCTGCCCTGCGGCAGGCTGTCGGACCTGCTTGGGCGCAAGCTCACCTTCTCCGCGGGCTTCCTGGTCTACGGCGCGGCCTCGCTGGTGGCCGGCCTGTCCCAGGGGCCCACGCAACTGATGGCCTGCCGCGTGGGACAGGCGGTGGGCGCCGCCCTGATGATGACCAACACCTTCGCCCTGACCGGCTCCCTGTTCACCGGCCCCGACCGCGGCCGCGCCATGGGCCTGTCCGGCGGACTGGTCTCCGCCATCGGCTTCACGCTGGGCCCCGTGGTCGGCGGGTTCATCACCTTCACCCTGGGATGGCGCTACATCTTCTTCATTTCCGGCACGTTGTCGTTCATCGGGTTCGCCGCCGCGCGCTTTCTCCTGCTGGACGATCGGGGGTCCGGTGAACAAGCGAAGCGGGAACCCTTCGACTTCGCCGGCGCCGGCCTGTTCGCGGTGGCGTTGACGTTTCTGCTTCTCGGAATCACGCGCGGCGGATTGGGTTACTGGGGTTTCCCGCTGAGCGCCATCTTCGGGGCCTTGTTCATCTGGCGGGAAGCCACCTGCCCCTACCCCATCCTCGACCTCGGGCTGCTCCGGATCGTGCCCTTCGCCGTCGGCAACCTCGCGCGCCTGTCCACCTTCGTGGCGCTCAGCACCAACGAGCTGATGATGCCCTTCCTGCTCCAGCTCGTGCTGCGCATGGATCCGCTGGAGGCCGGCAGCCTGATGACCGCGACCGCGTTGGTGCTCATGGTGGTGTCGCCATCCGCAGGCTGGCTGACCGATCGCGTCGGCTCCACTCCGCCGGCGGCCGCGGGCGCCGCCGTCATAGCCGTGGCCATGTACGCCATGAGCCACCTGGGTCCGGATTCCGGCCCGGCCGAGATCGTGCCGCGGCTGGCCCTGCTCGGCGTCGGCCTGGGCCTCTTCCAAACCCCCAACAACCACGGCCTCATCGGCTCCGTCCCGCACGAGCGGCTGGGCATCGCCTCCTCCGTCATTTCCATCATCCGAAGCGTCGGCCGCTCCCTCGGCACCGCCATCGCCACCGCCTTCGTCGGCATGCGGCTGGCCGCCGTCACCAACGAGTCCGGCCCCCAGGACTTGGCCGCACTGAACATCGCGGACAACCCGCGGCTGCTGGGAGCGTTCATGGAAGGATACGGCTACGCATACGTCACGGCGGCGTGCCTGGGTTTGAGCGCGCTGGCGTTCACGCTGATCGCGGCGGCGGGGAGGGGTTCCGTGACCAACGCCGGTCGGTGACCGTAGGACGAGGGCGCCAAGGTTGGGAAAAAGCGGTCCCGACCCGGCCGATCCTGAACCCGTACCTGCGGCTGGCCGAAACGCGACGCTGTTTCACTCTTCTCCCCACGGGTCACCGCCCCAGGCGTGATCGTCTTCCGGGACGCCGAGTTCCCGTCGCGTGGAGGGATACTTACGGTATCCCGCCTTGTGGCGCTCATCCGATTGCACCTCGGCCCACCGCTCCGGAGCAATTCTTGCTGCCCCCCGTGCAAACTCCCGGCGCTCCTTGCCGACGCGCCGCCCAAGGGTGGCCGCTACGTCCTGCACTTGTCGCGGCCCATCGTCGTCAGGTTGCCAGTCCCTTTCCAACAGTTGGGCAGGCGTGTTTCCATTGAGAAACCGGCGTGGACGGTGGAACCAGCGCTGGATGCCGACATCGTCGTATGCGCCTGCGAGCTGACCGACGACAACCGCGAGGAAGTGGAGACGGGCCGCGACCGCATTCGGCGTAGCTCGGGTGCCGGCGACGTATCGGCCAGCGCTTGAGACGGAAATCCCAATGAGTTGGATCATCAACTCCAGTCCCAGGACACGTTTGACAGCCAGCCACTCCAGCTTGAGGGCAGGTGAACTTGGGTCGACTAATTTGCGAGATGGCGATACCATAGTGCTCTAGGGAAGGTCTGAACAACCGCTGTTTGTGTGGGCACAGGGAAAACGTCCGATCAGTTCGTCGCGCTGGGACCGCGGATAAGGGATTCCGGGGCGCCGTTTCATGACCGAACCCCGCGTGTTTCGCCCTCCCTTGCCTCGGCGGGCGTACTGGCGCTCCGCCTCAGGACCTCAAGCGTAGCGCCCTGCGATGAGCAGGTTGGTGAACCCGAGCAGCACGGCGATGCGCTGGGTGTTCTTCCACAGCCCCCGGTAGCGCACCTTGGCGTAGCCGAAGTGGCGCTTCACGTACAGAAACGGGTGCTCCACCTTGGCCCGCACCGACGCCTTGCGCTTCTCCGCCGCCTCTTCCGGTCCGGTCTTCTCCAGCTTCCGCCGCTTGCCCGGCTTCATCGCCACCTGCCAGTCCACCGAAGCGTCCCGGTTCTCCTCGCGCTTGCCCACCCCCTGGTAGCCCGCGTCCCCCCACACCTGCTCCTCGTCTCCGTGCCGCAGCGTGTGCGCCGTCGCCACGTCCGACACGTTGGCCGGCGTCGTCTCCAGGCTGTGCGTCAACCCCGACTCCGCGTCCACTCCGATATGCGCCTTCATCCCGAAGTACCACTGGTTCCCCTTCTTCGTCTGGTGCATCTCAGGGTCCCGCTCCCGCTTGAGGTTCTTCGTCGACGACGGCGCCGCTATGATGCTCGCGTCCACGATCGTCCCCGTCTTCAACCGCTGCCCCAACGAGGCCAGGTGCGCGTTGATCTCCTCGAACAGCTTCTCCCCCAGTCCGTGCTCCTCCAATAGGTGACGGAAGTTCAAAATCGTCGTCTCGTCCGGCAATGGTCCCGTCAGCCGCAGCCCCACAAAGCGCCGCACCGACTCCACCTCGTACAACAGGTCCTCCATCCCGGGGTCGCTCAGGTTGTAGAACAACTGCACACAGTGCACCCGCAGCATCACTCCCAGCGGGTACGGCCGCCGTCCTCGTCCCGCCTTCGGGTAATATGGCTCTATCCGCTTCTCCAAACGCCTCCACGGCATCAGCCCGTCCATCTTCGCAAGAAATTCCTCCCGCCGCGTCCGCCGCTTCTTCCCATCGTGTTCCAGCTCCGCGAAGCTCGCCTGTTTCATCGTTCCCCCTCCATGTCCTGCCATTTAACCCCATTATGACATGAGAAAGGTCACTTGTTCAGATCTTCCCTAGGAGGCCCACCTGCCTAGTGTCCTGTCACGCCTGAAGTGTCGGATACAGACGTTTCAGTTTGGTGCGGGCATTGGCGGTCGTGAACTGCCAGTCGATTTGGGCGTTGGCGTTGTTTCTCCGCTCTTGCCAAGCCGCGACCTCGTGGCGCATTTCCCCGATGGTATCGATTCTGCGGTCCAGGCATTGGCGGATCAGGACATTCAGTTCGATTTCAGCCATGTTCAGCCAACTGCCGTGTTTGGGAGTGTATACGAACTCGAAACGATCCCAGAGCGCTTTAGCGGTGCGGGGCTCGAAGGTGTCATACAGTGATCCTGGTCCATGCGTGTTCAGATTGTCCATGACGAGCGTGATCTTCTCAGCCCGCTGCCAGAGCCGGGCTATGTCCTTGAGAAAGTGGGCCCAGTCGGTTCGAGTGCGGCGTTCGGTCACCCGTACCGTGCGCTGACCGCTGAGGGGTTCCACGGCCATGAACACGCTGCACACGCCACAACGGTGGTATTCGTAGTCATGGCGCGCGACTCGGCCGGGACCGGCGGGTACCGGTGTCCGCGTCTCCCGGATGAGTTGGCGCGGCGATTCATCCATACAGACCACGGGGTACTGCGCGTCATAGGGCCGCTTGTAGATCTCCAGCACCTGTTCCATCCGGGCCACAAACTCGCCGCTTCCACTTGGCGGGATCACCCACTGCTGCTTCTTCCACGGCTTCAACTCGTTTTTTTTAGTACCCGACGGACCGTCTCATGTGAAATGGCGTCCACATAGTGCAGTTCCACCATTTGGTCCGCCAACAAACGCAACGACCAGCGGGCATGTCCAGCCGGCGGCTGGCTGCAACTCAGCGCCACCAGGTGCGCCTCAAAATCCCCATCCGCCTTCCGCGTATGGCTCCGCTCCGCTTTGCGTTTGTCCAACGCCGCCTCCAGACCTTCCTCCACAAATCGGCGCTTCACCCGGTCGATCTTCTTCATGCTCACCGGCAGCACCTCCGCAATCGCCTGATTCGTCATCTTCCGCTTCTGCTCGCCACCCTCGTCGCATCGGAGCAGGATCAGCGCATTCAGCAGCTTCTGGCTGCTGTGCCGACCACGCGTCGTCATCTCCTCCAGTATTTGTCTCTCCACAACCGTCAACGTCACCTTATACTTGATTCCTCCCATCATACTCCTCCTTCTGGAGAAGTATATAATCCTAATTGCGACACTTCAAGGGTGACGTGACACTAGTCGGGTGGGAATGACGGTGTCATGGCACATGCGAGGTGACCCTATGACCGGCTGGGAAGACTGCTCTGCGGTCGAACGCGAACCGGGCAAGCTTAGCGGGGCTTGGGTGTTTAGCGGCACACGGGTCCCCGTCACTGCGCTGTTCGAGAATCTAAAGGACGGCGCCTCGGTCGAACAGTTTATCGAGTGGTTTCCCGGCGTCGATAGCTGGAAAGCACAAGCCGTACTCGACCATGCGGCGAGATCGTTGGCCGATTCCATCCACCCGTGAAGATCCTGTTCGATCAAGGAACGCCTGTTCCTCTCCGACGAAGCTTGGCCGAACACTCCATCGATACCGCCTTCGAACTGGGTTGGTCCAACCTCCGCAATGGCGAACTGCTTAGTCGTGCCGAAGAGGACGGTTACGCGCTCCTCATCACCACGGACCAGCAGCTTCGTTACCAGCAGAACCTTTCCGGGCGGCGGCTGGCGATCCTGGTCTTGCTGACCACTTCCTGGCCACGTATCCAGTCACGTATCGTCGAAATTCAAGAGACGATCAATCGAATGCGGCCGGGCGACTATCACGAGTTTTCTGTGTGAGCCTACGGACGAGTTCGAAGCGGTGTCAATTTCAGCACCGCGTCCGCCAGTAGACCCTTCAGCTTCCACTTGTAGAACATCGCGGAGTCAGACCGTTCTCGCGTCCACCGCCCCGCATAACGATGGTCTCGGCTTGCGTCGGAAGAACTACAGTGGGCTCGGCTTGTCCTCGGCGTCGAGCATCCACGTTTCGATCGGCTTGACATCTGACGGCAGATGCGCGTTGACGACGCCCAGCACTTCGTAGAAGCGACGCTTCACTTCGTCGCTACGAGCGTCTTCGCCGAAACAAACCGCAGCCCGAATGCCTTCCTTTAGAAACGGCACATCAGGCGTAACGCCAGTTCCTTTCGTGCGTTGATCAGCTCATTCAACTGATCCCGGACCGAAGGCCATCTTAATGCCTCGTGCCATTCATAGACGTAACGCAAGAGCTGAAGTGGGGCGTAGTAAATCTTGTCGTCGGCGCTATTGGCGTCCTTCAATTCGACGAGCACCAAGCGGCCGCTCTCATCAACCGCAATTTGGTCGAGCTGCTTGCCCGTTGGTTTGCGGGGCTCAGCCCATGGTTTTTCACGTCGATTCGACCGTTTCGATATATCCCCTAGCAGTCGCAGTGCTTGATCAACCTTGGGCACACTAGTCCCTTGCCATTCTGGAAAGGCGCACTCGCGATCAAAGGGAGTCCATGGTTTTCCTTTGATACAGGCCCAGCGCGCCTGTACCAAGCCCTCCTTCTTCTGCGAGTCGCGGACATCCACGTTTTCCAGAAAAACACTCAGTGCCTCTTTCAAACCGGATTCTTCCTGACGCCAGGTCCGAAAAAGTTTTTTCTGGGGAGTCTGGACGCGGAAACTCTTGTCCGCGTCGAGTTTGATGGTACCACTTTTGTTTAGTGTCGCTTTCACAAGGCGTGCGTGACCGCAATAGACATGAACTTCGTCATTTACACGTAGATGCACATCCAACTTACAATCATCCACCGTCCGCGTAGAGACATGAAGGATGGGCTTAAGGAAACCCTCTTTCAACGTCCTTTGTAACTCCTTCGAGGGTGCACGATTATAGGTTGGCGAGTTCGATGCGGTCATAGTGATACCTCCGACTGATGTTTTCGGACCATGGTCACACCTCCCACCAATGGCCGTCCTCTCTTTGGGCGACATTGTCGAAAAACTCACCAAACCGCCCCGTCTCAAAGGAATGTATCGGGACCAGTGTGCGCGGCGCAAGTGCGGCGGCGAAGCGCTTGAGGTCAGCGACGGAGGCGTGACCGGAGGTGTGGATAGTACGGCGGGAGATGCCGTGTTGTTCCAGCCACTTCAGGAGCTTGAGGGATCTCCGTTCCCTCAAATAGCCCTCCCACATCGAATAGGTGAAACCGGCGCCGTCCAGCACTCGCTGCACCCCGTAGTCGCTCATCACCAGGGGACGAAACAGCATCACGGCCCGTTTGGCCATGTCTGAGAGAGCCTCATCAAAAACGCGGTTCTCATGGTGCCGGTCGCGGTCGGCAAACAATCCCCTGTTCTTGATGGCGACACGTTGAGCGTGGGGAATGTAGACGCTCACCTCGTCCCAGTTTGCTTGCGGGATGCTATCCCGGCCCGTCGCCTCCAGCACAACGGCGGTGTAGAGGTCGATGAGCAGCACCCGGCCGGTCCGTTTGGCGGCGCGGAAGATTGTGACGATGCGGTCGATGTTCTGCGAGGAGGTCCAGACGAAGTGGAGGCCCTTGGTTTCCTTGAAGGCCTGCACGAATTCCGTTTCAAGGTCATCCTCGGTGGCGAACCCTTCATCCGTGCCTGTCCGACCGATGGTGGTTCCCTCCATCAAGAGGACGTCGATATCCTTCGGCGGCCGAGCAACCATCGCTTCGAACAAGTTCGACTTGCGGCCGTGGGCGCGGAAATCTCCGGAGTAGAACACCCGCTTGCCGTCCGCCTCGACCAGGAGATGGTAGGCATCGAACGCGCTGTGGTCCACCAGATACGGCGTGACGCGAAACGGGCCGATTTCGATGGGCGTCCGGTCGGCGATGAACTTGGGGTCGGTGAACGCAGTGCCGCTAGGAACGTAGGCGCTTGCCGCCTTCATCACATTATGCGCACCCTCGCCGATATAAACGGGGACTTCCGGGCGAACGTACCGGGCCAAGCCGTAGTGGTCCATGTGGGGATGTGAGATCAGAACACCGAGCAGGCTTTGGTCCGGTTCCCGAAAACCCGGAACCTGCGGCAGCAGGCTCTTGTGCGCCTCCACATCGTCGGGTGCGTCCAGCGGCAGTCCGACATCGAGCGCGATGCGCTTCCCTTGCGCCTCCATCTCGATGCAGGTGCCGCCGATCTCCTTTGTCCCGCGATGAATCCGGATCCTCATTTCAACGACTTCTTCTCGTCCGCCTCAGCGCAAATCCGGTCCAATTCTTTTTCGAGATCCTCACCGCTCACGAGTTCCGTGCGACCCTCCTCGATGGCTTTCAGGACTTCTTGTGCGCGGGCAACGTCGTAACCGTCCTCAAGCCGCGCGATCTCTTCTTGGGAAAGTCGAGCGACTTCCTCGCCGGAGACTCTGCGGAACCCGTGCTTCTCTCGGAGAATCCGGTCAATCTCGTCTTCGGTACCAAGGGTTGTCTGAGGCTCGGTGCGTCCCTTCATTTCCACCCACTTTTGGTTAACTTCTCGGCGCTTGAACGGAATATACACTGATGAGTGGGACCCATCGCGCTCTCCGGATTGGGGGGTCAAGCGACGATCCTTAGTCAGATCCACCAAATGCCACCGCATCCTCGGGGACTGAACTGCCCCGGGTGGTACTGGTCGCTTCCCGCTGTCCATCGCACACGCCTCACCTCTCACCGCACCACGCCCCGATCCGGTCGTCGTACTTGCGCACCCGTGCCCACTCCTGGCGATAAGCCGCGCTCGACCGTTGCATGATCCACTCGTTGCACGTCGACCGGCTCGGCACGCCCCAGTAGTGGTGGTGTACATGATGAGGGGCTTGATGATGATGCCCGTGTTCCCGCTCTTGTAGCCGGTCCGCGAGTAGTACGCCCACCATCGCACCCAGCACCGCCGCCGCACCCTCCCGGCCGTAGTCGCGGTGGTGATGGTGCCTGCCGCCTCGGCCGCCCGCCCACGCCGCGCTCGTCGCCAACAAGATCAAAACCAGTACTACTGTCGCTGCAAATAACCGCATTGCGTACCTCCTACTATATATTCAACTCGCGCGGCGAGAAGTTTAGTTCGTAGTGTTACGTTCTTGTTAAGAAACGATCGGTCAGCCGGAAGGGAGGCGGGCGATTCGAGGCGGGAGTGGTCGTGTTCCGACCATGCCTTGTCTGTCAGCTCCGGGCGCCGGCTTCGCTGGCCGGATAGCCGTGTAGGCTGTCGGGGTCGGAGAACAGATTGATGGTGCATCCGGGTTTGGGCTTGCCGTCGCCCTGTGTCTCGGCGACGAGCCTGACGCCCGCAGCGCTGCGGTGAAGGAGGGTGCTGGAGCCGAGGTACTCGACCAGAGTTGGAACGAGTTCGTCTACGCGCTGCTGTTCATCCAGTCGCCGTCGATGATGTCCATGTGATTCCCGGCCATGCCGTCCCTCCCCTTGCCGAGTTGCCCAGGTCACTTCGGATTGCGACCGCTTCGTTTACTGGTACTGACGTTTCACAGGTCTCCGGGTGTCAGTCCCGTCCGCTTGGCTTTCCGCAAGCACGCGGAGCGCGAGCGCTTCGGCTTGAGCCATGGCCTCGGCTTCGCTTCTTCCATATTTCAATGCACCTGGAAGCTCCAGCACCTCCGCGATCCAGCGCCCGTCTTCTTCTTGTTCCGTTTCAATGGTGAATAGCATCACATGGTCCTCGCCAGCACGTCCTCTGTTGACTGGGATCTCAAATTTGCGCCGTTTCTACGCTACAGCCCGTAGAGCCTGCGCGCGTTATCGCTCAGGATCTTGCGTTTGACGTCCTCGGAGATGTCGGTGCGCTCCCGGAACACCTTGATGGCGTCCACGTCACTGGAAACATCGGTGTGCCCGTAGTCGGTGCCGATGACGAGACCGTCCTCGCCGCTCTCCTGGACAATGTACGCCAGATCGTCACTGTTCTCGCAGGTGACGAACATGCCGAACTCCCCCATGGGGTTGTCCGGCCACTCCCGCCCCAGCACACGGCAGCGGGCGCGGACCTCGCGCAGCATCCAGGGGACCCACTGGGAACTGGCCTCGATGAAACCCCAGCGCAAGTCCGGAAACACCTGCGGTATCTCGCTCAGCAGAATGTCGCTGAAGGCGCCCACGGTGGGCACCCGGAAACGGTGGAAGTTGGCTGCATTGGACACCGGATGGTTGCAGAGGTCGTTGAACCACGGGCTGCCGTTGGCGATGTGGATGGCGACGGCCATGTCCAGGCGCGTGGCTTCCTCATAGATGGGATAGAAGTACGGGTCCACCAGCAGCCGGTTGCCCTCGTACGGGCGCATCAGCACCGCGCAGGCGCCGTGCTCCTTGCCGAAGCGGACCTGATCCAGAGCATCGGAAATGCTCAGCGTGGGGGCCAGGCACGACCACCGCAGCCGTCCGTCCGACTGGGACCAGATGTCCGCGAGCCACCGGTTCCAGCTCCCGCACAGCGCCACCTCCACCGGGGCACGGTCGGTCACCTGCTCGATGAACATGGTGTTGTGAAGCACCTGGACGTCGACGCCGGTGTCGTCCATGTGTTCCAGCCGGAGCCCCACGTTGCCGAGCTCCATGGACTCGTCGGCGTCGGCGAACTTGCGGCCCACCTGTCGCTCACGCTGCCGCAACGCTTCCTCCGAGAATGCCGGGAAGCGGAACCCCTTCACCTTGCCGTCCACCACCCAGAACTGCTGCTTGACGCCCGCCTCCTCCGGTGACGCCAGCGGCACCGGGCGGTACTGGTGTTCCGAGGGTTCAAGGTAGTCCCAGGTGCGTTCGCATTCCACCACGTGGGCGTCCGAGTCCACGATCAAGGGCTTTCCGTTGGCGTTTCCACTCATTGCTTGCTCCTTTGCTCGACCTTCCCGAGCCGGAGCGTCGCTCGCGGCACGGGCGGGCTTCGAGATCCCGCGCTACAGCGCGTACAACCGGCGCGCGTTGTCGCTCAGGATCTTGCGCTTGACGTCCTCGGACAGGTCCGAGCGCTCCCGGAAGACCCTGATGGCGTCCACGTCGCTGGAGGTGTCCGTGTGGCCGTAGTCGGTGCCGATGACCAGGCCGTCCTCGCCGGTCTGCTGCACGATGTATGGCAGGTCGTCGGTGTTCTCGCAGGTCACGAACATCCGGAAGTGGTCCATGGGATTGTCCGGCCACTCACGGCCCATGGTCCGGAAACGGTTGCCGACCTCGTGAAGGATCCAGGGCAGCCACTGGGAGCTGGCTTCGATGAAACCCCAGCGCAGCTTGGGGAACAGCTCCGGCACCTCGCTGAAGAGCACGTCGGCGAAGCCGCCCACGGTGGGGATGCGGAACCGGTGGAAGGTGGCGCCGAGCCGGACCGGGTGGCTGTAGAGGTCGTTCAGCCAGGAGCTGCCGTTGGCGATGTGGATGGCGATGGGCATGTCCAGGCGGCTGGCCTCTTCGTAGATGGGGTAGAAGTAGGGGTCCGCCAGCAGCTTGCTCCCCTCCACCGGGCGCAGCAGCACCGCGCAGGCGCCGTTCTCCCTGGAGAAACGGATCTGGTCCAGCGCGTCCGACATGCTCAGGGTGGGCGCCAGGCAGGACCACCGCAGCCGCCCGTCCGACTGGGACCAGATGTCCGCCAGCCAGCGGTTCCAGCTCCCGCACAGCGCCACCTCCACCGGCGGCCGCTCGGTCACCTGCTCGATGAACATGGTGTTGTGCAGCACCTGCACGTCCACGCCGGTGTCGTCCATGTGCTCCAGCCGGAGCGCCACGTTGCCCAGCTCCCGCGCCTCCTTGGCCTCGGCGAACTTGCGGCCCACCTGTTCCTGGCGCCGTTGCAGCTCCTCCTCCGAGAAGGCCGGGAAACGGAACCCCCGTACCTTGCCGTCCACCAGCCAGAACTGGAGCGCGGCGCCGTTTTCCTCGGGCGACGCCAGCGGCACCGGACGGAACTGCCGCTCCGACGGTTCGAGATAGTCCCAGGTCCGGTCGCATTCCACCACGTGGGCGTCCGAATCCACGATCAATGGGTTGCCGTTGGCCTCTGTACTCATGGCGAGCTCCTTTTCACGGTCGTATTCGTTCGGCTGTTCCGAGCGGGACGCGGCCCGCCCTTTCTCTTCTACTGCAACTCGGCGAAAAAGTCGTTGCCCTTGTCGTCCACGATGATGAACGCCGGGAAATTCTCCACGTCGATCTTCCACACCGCTTCCATGCCCAGTTCGGGGTAGTCGAGCACCTCCACGCGCTTGATGTTGTCCTTGGCCAGGATCGCCGCGGGGCCGCCGATGGAGCCCAAGTAGAACCCGCCGTGCTTCTTGCACGCGTCGGTGACCTGCCGTGAGCGGTTGCCCTTGGCCAGCGAGATCAGGCTGGCGCCGTGGGACTGGAACAGCTCCACGTAGGAGTCCATGCGTCCCGCGGTGGTGGGGCCGAAGGAGCCGGAGGCGTAACCCTCGGGGGTCTTCGCCGGTCCGGCGTAGTAGACGACATGGTCCTTGAAATAGTCCGGCAACGGTTCGCCGGCGTCGAGCCGCTCCTTGAGCCGGGCGTGGGCCAGGTCCCGGGCCACCACGATGGTGCCGTTCAGGGACAGCCGGGTCTTCACCGGATGCCTGGAGAGGGTGCTCCGGATCTCGTCCATGGGCCGGCTCAGGTCGATGCTCACCACGGCGTCCGCGTCATCCTCCTCGTGGAAGTCCGGCAGGTATTTCGCCGGATCGGTTTCCAGCCGTTCCAGAAACACTCCGTCCCGGGTGATCCTGGCCTTGGCCTGCCGGTCGGCGGAGCACGAGACGCCGATGCCCACCGGACAGGAGGCGCCGTGCCGCGGCAGGCGGATCACCCGCACCTCGTGGGTGAAGTACTTGCCGCCGAACTGCGCGCCCACCCCCATCTTGTGGCTGATGGCCTGGACCTTCGCTTCCAGGTCCAGGTCCCGGAACGCCCGGCCGTACTCGTTGCCGGTGGTGGGAAGCCCGTCCAGGTAGCGGGTGCTCGCCAGCTTCACGGTCTTGAGGTTGAACTCCGCGGACATGCCGCCCACGACGATGGCCAGGTAATAGGGCGGACACGCCGCGGTGCCGATGGTCTTGATCTGCTTCTCCAGGAACCCCACCAGCGAGGCCTCGTTCAGCAGCGCCGGGGTCTGCTGGTACAGGAACGACTTGTTGGCGGAGCCGCCGCCCTTGGTGATGAACAGGAGCTCGTAGGCGTCTCCCGGCGTCGCGTAAAGCTCCACCTGGGCCGGCAGGTTGGTGCGGGTGTTCCGTTCCTCGTAGAGGCTCAGCGGCGCAAGCTGCGAGTAGCGCAGGTTGGTGCCGGTGTAAACGTCGTAGACGCCGGCGGAGAAGGCCTCCTCGTCGTTGGCGCCGGTGAAGACGTTCTCGCCCTTCTTGCCGATGACGATGGCGGTGCCGGTGTCCTGGCACGCCGGCAGCACGCCGCCGGCCGAGATGTTGGCGTTCTTGAGCTGCTGGATCGCCACGAAGCGGTCGTTCTTCGAGGCCTCGGGATCTTCGAGGATGGCCCGCAGCTTGGCCAAGTGGCTGGGACGGAACAGGTGGGAGATGTCGTGGATGGCTTCCGCGGCGAGCTTCCGCAGCACCGCCGGATCGACCTTCAGGATCGTGCGGCCGTCCAGCTCGATCTCGGACACGCCCTCCTTGCCCAGTACGCGGTACTCGGTGGCGTCCTCCCCGAGCTCGAAGATGGGCTGAAACCTGAATTCTGACATGATGCGGAATCTCCTTGGTGGTAGTCCGGCACGCGCCGCGAACCGCCGCCACGAGGCGGCTTCCGATGCACGCGCGGCACGGCCGTATACCGCGGATTATAGCCAATCCCTTGACGCTAACGCAAAGTCACGTATGATTCGTTTCCAGCAATCGGGACACGACAACAAGGAGTCTTACATCCATGAGTATCCGCGGGAAGACAGCCATCGTCGGCATAGGCGAAACCCCTGTGGACCGCCTGGGCCGACGCCCGGGCGAAAGGCGCCGGACCATTCCGGAGTACCTGACCTGGGCCGCCCGGCTGGCCATGGAGGACGCCGGGCTCACGCGCAAGGACTTCGACGGCCAGGGTCTCGCGGCCATCTACACGACCAACTACCTGCAACCCTTCTGGCCGGAGGAGACCGCTTCCATCCTCGGCATCGCGCCGGCCTTGTCCATGGCCAACGCCAACGGCGGCGCCGCCACCGTGTCGGCGCTGGGGCAGGCCGCCGCGGCCATCGAGGCCGGGTTGGTGGAGCGGGTCCTCTGCGTCGCCGCTTCGTGCACGTTCGTGGAAAACCACAACGGCGTCGAGCCCCGGGACGTGCGGGACCACGAGGTGCCCTACGGCCTCATGGGCGCCAACAGCGGCATCGCCCTGGTGATGCGGCGGCATATGCACGAGTACGGCACCACCCTGGACGCCCTGGGGAACATCGCGGTCACCGCCCGCTACCACGCGTCGCTGAACCCCAATGCCTATCTCAAGAAGCCCATGACCCTGGAGGATTACAAGACCTCACGCATGGTAGCCGACCCGGTCCGGCTGCTGGACTGCGTCATGCCGGCCAACGGCGGCAAGGCCTTCATCCTGACCTCCGCGGAGAAGGCCGCCTCCATGCCCCGGAAGCCGGTCTATCTCATGGGCTTCGGCGAGCAGGACAATCCCAGCTACGGTCCGCGCACCCACTCGGACGCAACCATGATGGGGATCAAGGACGCCGGCGCCCGGGCCTTCGACATGGCCGGGGCCACTCCCGCCGACATGGACTTCGCCGAGTTGTACGACGACTACGTGGTCATCGAGCTGATGCAGATCGAGGATCTGGGCTTCTGCGAGAAGGGCGACACCAAGTTCTTCGAGTCCACCGACTTCTCCTTCAAGGGCACGCTGCCGATCCAGACCGGCGGCGGCATGATCAACTGCGGGCAGCCGTCCACCGCTGGCGGCATGATCCATATCCTGGAAGCCGTCACCCAACTGCGGGGCGACGGCGGCGAGCGGCAGGTGGCCGGCGCGCGCACCGGCATCGTCACCGGCCTCGGCGGCCTCCCCTACGGCAAGAACCTCGGCTCCACCGCCGTGGCCATCCTGAGCAACGAGACAGGAAACTCCAATGGCTGAAGCTTCACCGGAACCCCGACGCCCGCTCCCCGAGATCACCGAGATCACCGCGCCCTTCTGGCAAGCCACCAGGGAAGGCCGGCTGGTGATGCAGCGCTGCCGCGCCTGCGGCGAGCTGGTGTGGTGCCCCCGTCCATCGTGCGTGGAGTGCGGCGGCGAAGATCTCGAATGGGACCAGCTCAGCGGACGCGGCGCCGTCTACTCCTTCACCATCATCCGCCAGTTGGCCGGCCGCGGCGCCCGCGCCTTCGAAAAGGACATCCCCTACGTCATCGCCTGGGTGGACCTGGAGGAAGGCCCCCGCTACTACACCAACATCGTGGATTGTCCGGTGGACGACGTGGAGATCGGGATGGAGGTGGAGGTGGTGTTCGAGCCGGCCAGCGACGACATCAGCCTGCCGAAGTTCAAGCCCCGCCGGGTGTAGGGCGGGTTTCAGACCCGCCCGTACCCGTGCAACCGACACAGGGCATTCGTGCCCGGACAGGCTCCTAGGCAAGCCGGGGCAGTTTTGGTAATCCACTCCTATTACGCTCGACCCGGAGGACATCATGCCAGTCATCGATGCCGACACCCACGTAGACGAGACCGAGGACACCTGGGCATTCCTGCGCGACGGTGACGAGGCCTTGAGGCCGGCCACCGCCTACCCCAAGGGCCAGGACGCCAGCAACGCCAAGATGCGGTACTGGATGATCGACGGCAAGCGCCAGATCCGCTTCGTGCGCACCGACGAGGAGACCCACACCACCGAGGGCGCCCGGGAGCTCAAGGACGTGAAGAGACGGCTGGAGGACATGGACCGCATGGGCGTGGACTTCCAGGTGATGTACCCCACCCTGTTCCTGGTGGAGTTCACCGACAAGCCGGAGATCGAGCTGGCGCTCCGCCGCAGCTACAACCGCTGGATGGCCGAACGCTGGGCCGAGTCCGAGGGCCGGCTGCGCTGGGTCATGCTGCCGCCCACCCAGAACCTGGATGCGGCCCCCGACGAGCTGCGCTTCGCCAAGGAGCACGGCGCCTGCGGCGTGCTCAAGAAGGGCGACCGGGAGGCCGGCGTGTGGGCCAACGACCCCTATTTCTTCCCGATGTACGAGGAAGCCCAGAAGCTCGACATGCCCATCTGCTTTCACACCGGCTCGGGCGTGCCGGACTTCACCCCCGCACGGGAGTTCACCTTCAGTCGCTTCTACCGCATCCTGCTGCCGGTGGTGCACGCGTTCCAGTCCCTGATCGTCCACGGCGTGCCGGAACGGTTCCCCACCCTGCGGTTCGGCTTCATCGAGGCCACCGCCTCCTGGGTGCCCTTCGTGCTGTACGAGATCCGCCGCCGGCTGGAGAAGAACAAGGAAAGGCCCACCAGCGTGCTGCGCTCCACCATGGAGATCGAGGACATGCCGGAGGACATCCTGCAGCGGAACCGCATGTACGTGTCGTTCCAGGTGGACGAGGATCTGGACTACGTCATTCACCACACCGGGGAGTCCAATCTCCTCGTGGGCTCGGACTACACGCACAACGATTCCGCCCAGGAGATGGATTTCCTGGGGCTCCTCAAGCAGCGGGCCGACAAGGGCGACATTTCCCATTCCGCGGTCACCAAGATCACCCAGGACAACCCCAAGACCTTCTACGGCATCTGAACAACAAGGCGGAACGGGCGAAGAAGGCCTTTACGAGGACCCCGCCCTGCTCCGAGGAGAAATCGGATGAAGGAATCCCCGGACCGGCCGCTGTCCGACGACGACGTGGAAAAGCGCCTCTTTCCCGCGCCCGGGCTCCCTGGCGGCGGCCAGCTCGAGGTGCGCATGGAGGCGCCCCTGCTGCATCCGGATCCCGACGTGCGGGAAGTGGCACAACGCTACAAGCCCTACAACCTGGACAGTTGGCACACCGAATGGACCCGCATGGCCGAGAAGAACGAGGCGCTGGCGGCGGGATTCGAGGACGAGGAACGCAGCGTTACCGCCCATGACTTCTACCGGCGGGCGGCCGAGTTCTACCGACGCGCGCTGGTTTACATGCCGGACAGCGACCCCCGCATGATGGAGAGCCACCACAAGCTCAAGGAAACCTTCGACAAGGCCTGGAGCCTGGTGACGCCGCCCTTCGAGCGGGTCGAGATCCCCTACGAGGGCCACCAACTGGACGCCTTGTTCTATCCCGCGCGCGGCAAGTCCGGCGCCCGCTTCCCCACCGTCTACAACTACGGCGGCGCCGACGGCATCCTGCTGCGGGGGCTGGACGGCGACGCCGGCCAGTACGTGCGCCGGGGCATGTCGTTCATCGACGTGGACGGACCGGGCCACGGCGCCGCCCTGCGGGAGCAAGAACTCTACGCGCCGCCGGATTCGGAGCGGGTGGCCAGGGCCGTCATCGACTACCTGGTGACGCGCCCGGACGTGGACCCGGACCGCATCGGCCTTCACGGCTCCAGCATGGGCGGGTATTCCGGACCCCGGTGCGCCACCGAGGAAAAACGCATCAAGGCCGTGGCCGTGTGGAGCGGCGCCTACCACCTGGTGGACGACATCTTCGACTACTACCCGCCGATCCAGGACCGCCTGCGCTGGCTGATGGGCGCGAAAGACCTCAAGGAGGCCCGGGAGCGGATCCAGGATTTCACCCTGGTGGGGCGGGCGCAAAAGATCGAGTGCCCGCTGCTGGTGGGCTACAACCACGACGACCGGGTGATGGACCCGCGGGGCGCCGTCCGATTGTACGAGAACGCCGTGAACGCCCCGCGGGAGCTGCTGGACGGCGTGGGGCACCACGAGAAGCGGTTCGACCGGCGCAGCTTCATCGTGGACTGGTTCGCCAAACAGTTGAAGGCCTGATTCATTCCCGCGAAAGCGGCGCGAGTGACGGAAGGTAGTGGAGGAAACCATGCTGGCCATCGACGCCGACGCCCACGTCATCGAGACGGAACACACCTGGGACTACCTGGAGGGCCGCGACAAGCGCTTCCGCCCGGTGCCCGTGACCGTGGACATGCCCGAGGGCAGGACGCGCAATTTCTGGGTCATCAACGGCAAGCTCATCGGCGGGCGCGACAACATCGGCCTGGACACGCCCAAGGAGTCCCGTGACATGGCCGACATCGATGCGCGGCTGAAGCACATGGACGAGATCGGCACCGACGTGCAAGTGCTCTACCCTACCCTGTTCCTGCGGCCGGTCACGGACCGCTCGGACGTGGAACTCGCCCTGTGCCGCTCCTACAACCGCTGGCTCGCGGACATCTGGGCGGCCGGCAAGGGACGGCTCCGCTGGGCCGTGCAACTGCCGCTGTCGAGCATGGAAGAAGCCCTCGAAGAATTGCGCTGGGCCACCGAGCGCGGCGCCTGCGCCGTGTTCATGCGCGGCCTGGAAACCCATCATCCGCTCCACCACCCATACTTCTTTCCGCTGTACGAGGAAGCCCAGCGCCTCGACGTGCCCATCGGCGTCCACTCGGGCATCGGCAATGCGGCGGTCTCGGAGGCCTTCGGCAACGACCCGTTCCGCACCGCCAAGCTCACGGTCATCGGCGCGGTCCACGCCATGGTGATGCGCGGCATTCCCCGGCGGTTCCCGGACCTCCGCATCGGCGCCATCGAGGTGGCGGCCCAATGGGTCCCGCACGTGGTCCGGGACATCACGCTGCGCAACCGCAAGAGCGGGGTGGAGTCCGGCGATGATCTACTCCGGAACAACCGCCTCTACGTCGCCTGCCAGTCGGACGACGACCTGCCCTACGTGATCGAGCACGCCGGCGAGGACATGATCATGATCGGCTCGGACTACGGGCACAACGACAACGCCAGCGAGTTGCTGGCCCTCAAGGGCCTGCGGGAAAAGGGCGAGGTGGCGCCCCACGTCATTGACAAGATCCTGCACGAGAACCCCACGCGGTTCTACGGGCTGCCGGAAGACTGACTCGCCGACGTTCCGCGGAGGCGTGCCGCCGGACGCCGGCGAGACCGGCTCGAAAGGAGACCAGCCGTGAGCGACGCATTCGACCTGCTCCTCGTCAACGGGACGGTGATCAACCCGGCCACGGGGCCGAGGCAGGCGCTGGACGTGGGCATTGCCGGAGGCCGCATCGCCGCCATGGGCAAGGACCTCCCCCGGGACGGCGCCAGGCAGGTCCTCGACGTCGGCGGCTGCTTTGTCACACCGGGCCTCATCGACTTCCACGTCCACAGCTACTGGGGGGTCAACCCGTACGGCACCGACCTCGACGCCGTGTGCGGCGCCGGCGGCGTCACCACCGCCGCGGACGCGGGCTCCGCCGGCCCGGTGAACTTCACCGGGTTCCGCCACCTGGTGTACGAACGGTCCCGCACCCGCATGCTGGCCTTTGTGGCGGTGGCGCAGCACGGCGTCCTCAACGTGCCCGGAGAGCTCGAGAACATCGGCTTCGCCGACCCCGAGAGCGCCGCGCGCACGGTGCGCGAGAATCCGGATATCGCGGTGGGCATCAAGATCCGCCTGCACGTCAAGTCGGTGGGGGAGAACGGCCGGGAGGCCCTCGGGATGGCGGTGGGGGCCGGAGATGCCAGCGATTCGCCGGTCATGGTGCACGTGGGCGACACCGGCATCTCCATGGAGGAGATCGTCGGGACGCTCCGCCCGGGCGACATCGTCACCCATTGCTACACCCCGAAGCAGCCGGCCATCGTGGACCCCTCCGGCAGTCTTCGCCCGGCCGTCCTGGAGGCGCAGCGGCGTGGGGTGATCTTCGACGTGGCCCACGCCAACGGGCACTTCGACTTCGATCTGGTGAGCCGGGCCATGGACCAGGGGCTCCGTCCCGACATCATCAGCACCGATCTCCACCGAATGAGCGGCGCCGGCCCCGTGGTGGACCTGCCCACCACCCTGACGAAGTTCCTGATGCTGGGCCTGGACCTCGACGAGATCATCGCCGACTGCACCGTCAACGCCGCCCGGGCCATCGGCTGGGAAGATCGCCTCGGCGTGCTCGAGGTGGGGCGCGAGGCCGACGTGGCCGTGCTGGAGGTGATGGACGAGGAGATCTCGCTCGAGGACAGCGTCGGCAACCGCCGCACGCACGGACAACGCATCGCTGCCCGCCATACGATCCGCGCCGGTGTCCTGTAGGACCCGTTCACGACCACCCGTTTTCCAAACGTTGGCGAAACGTTGGCGAGACTCGCGAGCACTGGTAGAACAGGGAAAGCGCTGGAAGGTGAACCATGAGCGAGTGGATCTTCCGCTATAACGGCTTCGACCCGGCCAGACAGGGCCTGCGCGAGGCATTGTGCACCCTCGGCAACGGCTACCTCGCCACCCGCGGCGCCGCGGAAGGAGGTGAGGCCGGCGACGTGCACTATCCCGGCACCTATCTCGCCGGCTGCTACAACCGGCTGGAGACCACGGTCGGCGACCGCGTCGTGGTCAACGAGGACCTGGTCAATCTCCCCAACTGGCTCCCGCTTCGGTTTCGCCTGGAGGACGGGCCGTGGTTCGAGCTCGCGGCGGTCGAGGTCCTGGCCTACCGCCAGGAACTGGACCTCAAGAACGGTTTGCTGACGCGAAGGCTGCGGTTCCGCGATCCCGAAGGGCGCACCAGCTTCATTCGCAGCCGGCGGCTCGTGCACATGCGGCATCCGCACCTGGGGGTCCTGCGCTGGACCCTGCTGGCGGAAGACTGGTCCGGACACGTCACCATCCGATCCTCCCTGGACGGCTCGGTCATCAACGCCGGGGTCGCGCGCTACCGCCAGCTCAACTCCAAGCACCTGGAGACCCTGGAGAAGGGGCACGTGGGTGAAGACGGCGTGTACCTCGTCGTCCAGACCAACCAGTCGCGCATACGGCTGGCACTGGCGGCGCGCACCCGGCTCTTCCAGCAAGGCGGGCGCGAGGAAGTCGCCTCCCGCGCGATCGAGGAGCCGGAAGCCATCGCGCAGGAGTTCGCCGTCACGGTGAGGAAGAGGCAGGTGGTCACGCTGGAGAAGACGGTGGCCCTGTACGCGTCCCGGGACCGGGCCATCTCGGAATGCGGCCAAGCCGCCCGGTCGGCGGCAGCGGCGGCGGGCCGGTTCGTGGAGTTGCTGGAATCCCATGCAAGCGCTTGGCACTCGCTGTGGCGCCGCTGTGACGTGAAACTGCCCTCGCGGCCCGAAGAGGAGCGGATCCTGCGCCTGCACGCCTTCCACCTGCTGCAGACCGCGTCGCCGAACTCGGTGGATCTCGACGTTGCGGTAGGCGCACGGGGACTCCATGGCGAGGCCTATCGCGGGCACATCTTCTGGGACGAGTTGTACTTCCTGTTCTTCTACATGGTGCGGATCCCGGAGATCGCCCGGTCGCTGCTGCTGTACCGCTACCGCCGGCTGGACGCCGCGCGCCGGGCCGCCCGTGAAGAGGGCTATGCCGGCGCCATGTACCCCTGGCAGAGCGGCAGCGACGGCACCGAGGAGACCCAGAAGCTGCACCTGAACCCCAACTCCGGACGCTGGCTGGAGGACAACAGCCACCGCCAGCGGCACGTCAACATCGCCATCGCCTACAACGTGTGGCGCTACTACAAGACCACCGGAGACCGGGATTTCCTGTCCCGGCACGGCGCCGAGATGATCCTGGAGATCGCGCGCTTCTGGGCCAGCATGGCGGAGGAGAACGAGAACACCGGGCGCTACGAGATCCACGGCGTCATGGGGCCGGACGAGTACCACGACATGTACCCGGACGCCGACAGCGGCGGCCTTCGCAACAACGCCTACACCAACGTGATGGTAGTGTGGCTGCTGGAACGGGCCTTGGAGGTCCTGGCCCTGCTGGGCAAGAACCGGAGCGCCGAGCTCGCCGGGGAGATCGGCCTCGCGCCGGAAGAAGAACATCGGTGGCGCGACATCACCCGCAGGATGACCGTGCCGTTCCATGGCGACGGGGTCATCAGCCAGTTCGAAGGCTACGACGCGCTGGAAGAATTCGACTGGACCGGCTACCGGGAGAAGTACGGCAACATCGAGCGGCTGGACCGCATCCTGGAGGCCGAGGGCGACTCTCCCAACCACTACAAGGCATCGAAGCAGGCGGACACGGTCATGCTGTTCTACCTGCTGCGAACCGACGAGCTGCGACGAATATTCCGGCAACTCGGCTACGCCCTCGACGACGACACGGTGCTCAAGACCGTGGACTACTACAACGCCCGCACGTCCCACGGCTCGACGCTGAGCCGGGTGGTGCACGCCGCGGTGTCGGCGCGCTCGAATCCGAGCGCCTCGTGGCGCTATTTCACCGAGGCGCTGCAGAGCGATGTCGCCGACATCCAGGGCGGCACCACCCCCGAGGGCGTGCACATGGGCGCCATGGGCGGCATTGACGACGTCCTGCTGAGCCGTTACGCCGGCATCGATACCATGGGCGACACCCTGTGCCTCGATCCGTGTCTCCCCGACGAACTGCCCGGGATGCGTCTGGCCATCGTCTACCGCGGGCGGCGGGTGGCCCTGGACCTCACGCGCGAGCGCATACGCATTTCACTTGAGGAAGACGCCTCGTCGCCGTTGGACGTGGTGGTTCAAGGGACGCGGCACTCGCTTCGTCCAGGCGACGCCGAGATTGTGCTGGATCCGGCGGGCGGTGGAACGTAGAAGGTCGCGTCAGGCCTGGTACTTGACCTCGCCGCCCACCACCGTCATCTCCACCTTCAGGTCCTTGATCCGTTCCGCCTCCACCTCGAAAGGGTCCTCCGCCAGCACCGCCATGTCCGCCAGCTTGCCCACCTCCAGGGTGCCCTTGCGGTCTTCCTCGAAGCCTGCGAAGGCGGCGTGGGTGGTGTGCAGGTCGAAGGCCTGCTGGACGGAAAGGGCTTCCTCGGGCGCCAGGGTCTCGCCCCACAGCATGCGGCGCGAGACGTAGGCGCCGATGTCGCGCAGCGGGTCCACCGGCCAGTAGCCCGGCGCATCGGAGCCGCCGGCCATCTTCACGCCCGCGTCCAGCAGCGTCTTCAGCGGGAAAGCCTTCACCATGCGCTTGGCGCCGATGGCCTCGCGGATGGAGTCTCCGACGAAGTAGCCGAGGGAGATGTTGGGGATGGCCACGATGCCCATGCGCACCAGCTTCTCGATACGCCGCGGCGACATCAGCCAGTTGCCCATGTGCTCGATGCGATGGCGGTGGTCGTCCCGCGGAACCGCGGCCAGCGCCTTCTCGTAGGCCTCCAGCGACATGTCGAAGGCGCGGTCGCCGATGGCGTGCACGCAGCACCGCATGCCCGCCCGGTGGCAGCGGAGCACGGTCTCGTCCAGCTCGTCCTGCTGGATGCGGATGAGGCCGTGGTAGTCGGGAACGTCCAGATAAGGATCGTAGAAGAGCGCGTTGCGGCCCGTGATGCCGCCGTCGATGCTCATCTTCACGCCCCCGACCCGCAGCCACTCGTCGCCGAACCCGACCTGCAGACCGATCTGCAACACGCTGTCGGTGCTCATCTGGGACTCGATGATACGCAGCAGCAGGCTCGACCGCATGTGCAGGCCGCCCTCGGCCTTGAGCTCCTGGTAGGCGCGCACCGCGGAGGGGTCCTTGACGATGTCGTGAATCGTGGTGACGCCGCGCTCGAGACTCTGCTGGACCGCGTAGGCGATGCCCAGCTTGCGCTGGGTGGCGTCGAAGTCGGGTATCACCCCAGACACGATGTGTTGGGCCCGTTCGTGCAGGATGCCGGTGGGCTCGCCGGTGGCGGGGTCCCGCTCGATGGAACCGCCGGCCGGGTCCGCGCTGTCGCGGGTAATCCCAGCCAGCGCCAGACCGTCGCTGTTGGCCACCGTCACGTGGGCGCCGAAGGAAATCGAAACCGGGTGCTCCGGCACCGCGGCGTCGATATCCTTGCGGTCCGGAAAACGCTTGTCCTTCATGCGGAAGTCCTGCATGGGACTGCCCTGGGCCACCACCCACTCGCCCGCGGGCGTCGCCGCGGCCTTCCTGGACAGCCGCGTCAGCACCGCGTCGATGTTGGACACCGGGCCGTAGAAGTCCCGGCAATCCACCAGCTCCCGCTCCGCCAGCCCCTTGTCCGCCAGATGGACGTGCGCGTCGGTCAAACCGGGGATCACCGTGCGCCCCTTGAGGTTCACGTCCCGGGTGTCGGCGCCGCACAGCCGCAGCACCTCGTCCGAGGTTCCCGCGGCGACCACTCGCCCGCCGGAGCAGGCGACGGCCTGCACCAGGGGCGTCGCCGGCGCGAAGGTGCGGATCTTGCCGTTGAAGAACACGGTGTCGGGATAGGGCAAATGACTTCCGGGCATTGAAACCTCCGTTGATGAAAACCTGCATCGCGGCTGCGCCCCATGAATATAGGCCCCGCGCAACAACGTCAAACCACGAATCGGTTGACTTTCGACACGACAATTACCTATGTATCGCGGGTACGAATCATAACCGGGTCCGATTCCAAAAGGAGTACTACGCGATGAAACTCGAAACAGGTATTCGCAGGATCTCGTGGAAACCGGCTTGGACGCTGGCGGCGGCGCTGGCGCTCGTGGTGGGCATGCTCGCATCCGGCTCCGCCTGGGCCGCCTCCAAGGACAGGGTGGTGGTCTATCACGCGGGCAGCATCGATTCCCTCCACCCCTACAACCACAGCCTGGGCCCGGCCTACTCCATCTGGGAGCACATCATGGAGCCGCTGGTGCAGGTGGACGAGGAGCGTGGGGCATATGTGCCCAAGCTGGCCGAGTCCTGGGAGTTGAAGGGCAAGGAGTGGGTGTTCAAGCTGCGCAAGGGAATCAAGTTCCACGACGGCACGCCGTTGACCGCGCACGACGTCGAGTTTTCGTTCAACCGCATCAAGACGGACAAGAAGAGCTTGCAGCGGCGCCAACTGAAGGAGTTGGTGGAGATGCGGGTCGTGGACGACCACACCATCGTCCTGGTGACCGACAAGCCCAACGTCGTATTTCTCGACAAGCTCAAGACCCGCTTCGTCATGAGCAAGGCGGCCGCCGCGAAGTACGGCAAGGACGTGGACAAGAACCCCATCGGCACCGGACCCTACAAGTTCAAGAGCTTCAAGCGCGACGGCGACCTGGTGCTGGAGCGTAACGACGCCTACTGGGGCTCCCCGAAGCCGCAGATCAAGACCCTGGTGTGGCGGAAGGTCACCGAAGAGGCCGCCCGGGTCGCGGCTCTGGAGGCCGGGCAGGCCGACGTGATCAACGCGGTGCCGGCCCACGAGGCGGAACGTCTGAAGAACAACCCCAGGATCAGCATCAAGTCGGTGCCCGGGGGACGCATCTACTTCCTGGCCCTCAACCCGGGATTCAAGCCGTGGGACAACAAACTCGTGCGACAGGCCGCCAACTACGCGGTGGACGCCTACCCCATCATCAAGAACATCTTCGATGGCCTCGGTTACGTGGTGGAGGGCGGCGCCGCGAGGCAACACATCGGCTACGACCCCAACGCCAAGCGCTATCCCTACGACCCCAAGAAATCCCGTGAGCTTCTGGCCAAGGCAGGATACCCGGACGGCGTCTCCGTAAAGATGTACTACTCCGCCGGACGGTATCCCAAGGACACCGAGGTGGTGCAGGCCGTCGCAGCCCAGATGAAGAAGGGCGGTTTCAACATCGAGCTGATCAGCCAGGAATGGGTGGTGTTCTGGGGCAGGTCCGGAGTCAACGGCGGCAAGCTGCCCTTCTACCACGTCAGCCGGGGCAGCGTCGTCGACGCGCACACGCACTTCGAGCAGTACTTCAAGACCGGCGCGAGCCGCCGTATCGACTACAGCAATCCCGAGTTCGACAGGATCATGGCACTGGAGCAGGCAGAAACCGATCCCGCGAAACGCGACGAACTGTTGCACCAGTTGGGCCGGATCCTGAAAGAGGACTCACCGTGGGTGCCGCTGTGGAATCTGGCGGACCTCTACGGCGCCGCCAGCAACATCGAGTGGAAACCCCGTTCCGACGAGAGAATCCGTGCCTGGGAGATGAGAATCAAGGAGTGACCCGATCCCTTTGAGGTCGGACCGCGTTGGAACGTAGAAAAACGTAGAAAGAACGGCGAAAAAAAGGGGGCGGTTCAATGAAACTCGATTCAAGTATTCGCGGACCTTTGTGGAAACAAGCAGGGGTGCTGGTCGCGGGCGCGGCGCTCCTTCTGGGCGTGCTCGCCGGCGGCACCGCCTGGGCGGCCTCCAAGGACAAGGTTGTGATCTACCACGCGGGTGGCATCGATTCGCTCCACCCCTACAACCACAGCCTGAGCCCGGCCTACGGCATCTGGGAACACATCATGGAGCCGCTGGTGCAGGTGGACCAGAAGGCCAACCAGTACGTCCCGAAGCTCGCCGAGTCCTGGGAGTTCAAGGGCAAGGAGTGGGTCTTCAAGCTCAAGAAGGGCATCAAGTTCCACGACGGCTCGCCCCTGACCGCGCACGACGTGGAGTATTCCTTCAACCGCATCAAGACGGACAAGAAGAGCCTGCAGCGGCGGCAACTGCGAGAGTTGACGGAGATGCGCGTCGTCGACGACCACACCATCGTCCTGGTGACCAAGACGCCCAACGTCGTGTTTCTGGACAAGCTTCAGAGCCGCTTCGTCATGAGCAAGGCGGCCGCGGAGAAGGCCGGCAAGGACGTGGACAAGCACCCCATCGGCACCGGACCCTACAAGTTCAAGAGCTTCAAGCGCGACGGCGACCTGGTGCTGGAGCGCAACGACGACTATTGGGGCTCGCCCAAGCCACAGGTCAAGACCATGGTGTGGCGCAAGGTGACCGAGGAGGCGGCCCGGGTCGCGGCGCTGGAGTCCGGACAGGTGGACGTCATCAACGCCGTGCCGCCGCACGAGGTGGCGCGCCTGGAAAAAAACCCCAGGATCACCATCAAGTCCGTTCCCGGATCGCGCATCTACTTCCTGGCCATCAACCCGGGGTTCAAGCCCTGGGACAACAAGCTGGTGCGACAGGCAGCCAACTACTCGGTGGACGCCAACTCCATCGTCAAGAACATCTTCGACGACCTTGGTTTCGTGGTGGAGGGTGCTGGCGCGAAGACGTACATCGGCCACGACCCCAACGCCAAGCGCTATCCCTACGACCCGGCAAAATCGCGGGAGCTGCTCGCCAAGGCGGGCTACCCGGACGGCGTCTCGGTGAAGCTCTACTACTCCCAGGGCCGCTACCCCAAGGACAGCGAAGTACTTCAGGCCATCGCCGCCCAGATGAAGAAGGGCGGATTCAACGTCGAGCTCATCTCTCAGGAGTGGGTGGTGTTCTGGGGCAGGTCCGGGGTCAACGGGGGCAAGATGCCCTTCTACTATATCGGCCGGGGCAGCGTCATCGACGTCCACACGCATGTCGAGCAATACTTCAAGACCGGCGCAAGCCCACGAATCGACTACAGCAACCCCGAACTCGACAAGCTCATCGAACAGGAGATGGCGGAAGCCGATCCCGAGAAGCGCGCCAAGATCCTGCACCAGATCGGCCGTATCCTGAAAGAGGATTCCCCATGGATACCGCTGTGGAACCTGGCGGACATTTACGGGTTCGCCAGCAACATCGAGTGGGACCCTCGTTCCGACGAGAGAGTCCGCACTTGGGAAATGACGATCAAGTAAAGGCCGACTCCCCGCGTTGTCGCCCGCGCGCGTAACCGACAGGCTGGCCATGGAGGTGCAGGCATGAAGGCCGCGGTGCTGCTGGAGCAGAACACCCCTCTGGTGGTGGAGGACGTGGACATCGAGGGTCCCAAGGCGCGGGAGGTGCAGGTCCGCATCGGCGCCACCGGCATCTGCCACAGCGACCTGCACAACATCAAGGGCGAGTGGGACAACCAGACGCCAGTGATCCTGGGCCATGAGGGCGCGGGCGTGGTGGAGGCCGTGGGCCCGGGCGTCGACCACGTCAAGCCGGGCGACAACGTCATCCTCTCCTTCCGCGCCAACTGCGGCCGTTGCGAGAACTGCGCGCGCGGCATCCCGGTCCTCTGCAACGGCCACAACTCCCCGCGCCAGATGATGCACGACGGCACCGCGCGGGTGAGCCTCAAGGGACAGCCTCTGTTCATCTCGGCACGGCTCGGTACTTGGGCCGAGCAGGTGGTGTGCCCGGCGGAGCAGGCCGTTCCAGTCCCCGGCGACATCCCGCCGGAGGTGGCCGCCCTCATCGGCTGCTGTGTCACCACCGGCGTGTGCTCCGTCACCAATGCCGCCCGGGTGGAGGCTGGCGACACCGTGGCCGTCATCGGCTGCGGCGGCGTGGGGCTCAATTGCATCCAGGGCGCCCGGCTGGTGGGCGCCAGCACCATCATCGCCATCGACATCCTCGACGGAAAGCTGGAGTACGCCCAGGAGTTCGGCGCGACCCACAAGATCAACAGCTCCCGCGAGGATGCGGCCCAACGCGTCCGCGAGATCACCGGCGGCGGCGTGGACTACGTGTTCGAGGCCATCGGCCTCGGCCCTACCGTGGAACAGGCACTGGAGTGCGCTCGCGTGGGCGGTACGGTCGTGGTGGTGGGGATGGCTCCCATGGACCACACGGCGTCCATCAATCCCCTGCGCTTCGTAAGGGAACAGAAGACCCTTGCCGGCACGGGATACGGCAACGCGCGCCAGCTCATCGACATCCCCAGGATGGTGGAACACTACAAGGCCGGACGGCTGGACCTGGACCGGCTGGTGTCGCACCGCTACAAGATCGAGGAGATCAACGAAGGCGTCGAGCGGCTGAAGCAGGGGGAGGCGGCCCGGGGCGTGGTGGTGTTCTGAGACCTGCCCACGCTCGTCGCGATTGAGCCATGCCCATCGCCAACGTCAGCGGCCTGAATTTCCACTACGAGATCCACGGCAGCGGGGAGCCGCTGGTGCTGGTGAGCGGCACCGGCATGTCCGGCGACCACTGGAAGATCTTCCAGGTTCCCGAGCTGTCGCAACACTACCGGGTGCTGACCTGGGACCACCGCGGCACCGGACGGAGCGACAAGCCGGATATCCACTACTCCACCCGCATGTTCGCCGACGACTGCGTCAACCTGATGGAGGCGCTGGGCATCGGCCGGGCCCACCTCCTCGGCCACTCCATGGGCGGACGCGTCTGCCAGTGGGTCGCCATCGACCATCCCGAGGTGGTCCACAGCGTCGTCCTTTCGGGCTCCGGGCCCGGCACTTCCTACGAAGGCCAGTACTATGAGCGCGGCGTCCCCTACCCCACCGCCGTGGAGATGGCCGAGAAGGGCCACAAGCAATACATGGAAGACCACTTTGGCGGCAGCTTCATGTTCCCGCCCGAGTTCGTGCGGGACCACCCGGACAAGGTGCAGCGGTTCCGCGAGGTGAACATGACGTACTTCACCCCGTTGCAGCCCTACCTCCGCCACGTGGTGGCCCGCCAGGAACATGAGACCCGTCACCTGCTGGACCGCATCCAGTGCCCGACGCTGGTGATCTGCGGCGCGGGCGATACCGTGGACGCGGCCACCGGCAGCCATGTGGAGTCATCCAAGGTGCTGGCGGAGGGCGTCGCCGGCGCCGAGCTCAAGCTCGTGGAAGGCGGCAACCACGGCTACCTGCGCCAGATGCCGGATGTCGCCAACGCCCACTTCCTGGAGTTCCTCAAGCGCCATCCCATGAACAGGGAAGAATAGCCGAAGAACCAACGGCCTGAACGGAAAGGAGTTGCGATATGAGCGACGGAAGAAAACGGATCAGCCGGCGGGACGTGCTCAAGGGCGGCGCCGCCCTGGGGGCCGCGGCCCTGATAAATCCTTCACTGGGACAGTTCGCGTACGCAGCGTCCAAGGACCGCGTGATCGTGTACAACGCCAGCAACATGGACAACCTTCACCCCTACGACCACAGCAGCGGCGCCATATACGGTCAGTGGCAGCACATGATAGAGCCACTGGTGGAGTTTGACTACGCCCAGGCAAGGTTCGTCGGACGGCTGGCGGAGTCGTGGGAGTTCCGGGGCAAGGAGTGGGAGTTCAAGCTGCGCAAGGGCGTCAGGTTCCACGATGGCAGCCCCCTCACCTCCGCGGACGTGGCGTTTTCCATCGACCGGATGAAGAACGACAAGAGGAGCCTGCAGCGGCGCTCGTTCCGGAACGTCCAGGAGGTGCAGACGCCGGACGACCACACGGTCGTTGTCATCACCAAGAAACCTTCGGTCACCTTCCTTTCCCGGGGCGTGCGCAACCGCTTCATCATGAGCAAGACCGTGGCGGACAAGTACGGCAAGGACGTGGACAAGCACCCCACCGGCACGGGCCCCTACAGGTTCGTCAGCTTCAAGCGTGACGGCGACCTGGTGCTGACGCGGAACGACGACTACTGGGGCGAGAAGCCGGCCATCAAGGAGCTGGTGTGGCGCAAGGTGGTGGAGGTCAACTCCCGCATGGCCGGACTCCAGGCGGGGCAGTGCGACGTCATGGACCGGGTGCCGGTGCACGAGGTGGAGCGGATCAACCGCCACTCCCGTGTCTCGGTGCGCAGCGTACCGGGCCTGCGGATCTACTTCTTCGCGTTGAACGTCAACTTCAAGCCCTGGGACAACAAGCTCGTGCGCCAGGCCGCCAACTACTGTGTGGACGCGGATTCCATCGTCAAGAACATCTTCGGCGGCAACGGCGAGGTGCTCCAGGGACCCGTGGGACCCCGCGTATACGGGTACAACCCCAACCTCAAGCGCTACCCCTACGACCCCAGGAAGGCCAAGGAGCTGCTGGCCAAGGCCGGATATCCCGACGGGGTGGACGTGAAGCTGCACTACTCGCCGGGCAAGTACGCGAACGACACCGAGTTGGTGCAGGTGGTGGCCAGCCAGATGTCCAAGGGCGGCTTCCGGGTGGAGATCGTGCCGCAGGAATGGGTGGTCTTCTGGGGCCGCGATGGCGTCAACGGCGGCAAGAGCCCCTTCTACTACATCGGCAGGGGCAGCGTGCTGGACACCGACACGCCGCTGTACCAGTACTTCCGCACCGGCGGCTCCAAGCGCACCAACTTCAGCAACGCCGAATTCGACGCGCTGGTGGATGCGGAGCAGGCCGAGGCGGACGACGCCAAGCGGTTGAAGATCCTCCAGAAGATGAACGCGGTCATCATGGAGGAAGCGCCGATGATCCCGTTGTTCCAGCTCTTCGACCACTACGGAGCGGCCCGCAACATCGTGTGGACGCCGCGTCCGGACGAGAAAATCCTGCTGGAGGAGATGGACGTCAAGGCCTGACGCGAAAGGGCCACGACGACCTTCCCGCCCCCCACCGTCATTCCCGCCCCGATCCGTCATTCCCGCGAAAGCGGGAATCCAGGCGGCGCGGGGCGGGAAACCACTCCGCTTTCGCGGGAATGACGGTGGGGGGATCAGGCTTCGTAAACCACCTCTCCCCCGACGATGGTCCGTTCCACCGGGATGTTGCGGATCTCCCACGGGTCCACCGTCAGCGGGTTGGCTCCCAGCACCACCAGGTCGGCCAGCTTCCCGGCGGTGATGGAGCCCTTGAGGCCTTCCTCGAAAGCGGCGTAGGCGGCGTTGATGGTGTAGGCGCGGAGACCCTCCATGGGGGTGATGCGCTCGTTCTCGCCCAGCACCACGCCCGCCCGGGTCTTGCGGTTGACCGCGCACCAGATGCCGAAGAGCGGATCGGTGGCGAACAGCGGGTCCTTGGGCAACGCGATGGGGGTGTCGGAGTGGGCCACCGTCACCACGCCCAGGTCGATGGCCGTGCGCATGGGGTCCAGCCGCTGGGCCCGTTCCATGCCAAGAAAATCATGGATGTGGCGGTCGCCCCAGTACCAGAGGTGGTGCGGGTAGAACGACGCGATGACCCCCAGCCGGCTCATGCGCTGTAGCGCTTCCCGGGTGACTCCCTGGCAATGCTCGATGCGGTGGCGGGGGTCGGGCCGCGGCACCTCGTTCATGGCGTTCTCCACCGCGTCCAGGGCCACGTCAACGCCGCGGTCGCCCTGGGCGTGAATCGCCACCTGGTAGCCCTTGCCGTGGGCTTCAAGCACGAGCTTCTTCTGGTCCTCGGGCGCGTACTGGAGCACGCCTCGGGGATCCTTGGTGGGGTCGTCGGTGTCGCTGGTGATGTAGGGGTCGTAGAAGGCGCAGGTGTGCACCTGGATGGAGCCGTCGCTGCAGGTCTTGACCGCGCCGAGCCGGAGCCAGTCCGAGCCGAATCCGGTGCGGAGCCCCAGGTCCCGCTCCAGGTAGAAGCGCTTGTAGGGCAGGTCGTGGATCATCAGGTAGACCCGCACCTTGAGCCGGCCCTCGTCGATGGTCTCCTGGTAGGCCCGGTAGTAATCCGGGGTGTCGCCGGTGCCGGCGTCGTGGGTGGACGTGATGCCCACCGAGTTGTATTCGCGGCCCGCCAGCTCCACGCCGTCCTTGAGTTGCTGCAGGGTCGGATGCGGCACCAGGTTGTTCACCGGCCGGGCAGCGGCCTTTTCCCTCAACACCCCGGTGAGCCTGCCGGTGTGCGGGTCTCGGTCCATATGACCGCCCTCGGGCTGGGGCGTGTCGTCGTCGATGCCGGCGAGCTTCAACGCCGCGCTGTTGGCCATCCACACGTGGGACGAGCGGTAGGTCATGACCAGCGGGTTGTCGGGGGCCGCGCTGTCGAGTTCGGCAAGGGTGGGCCAGCGCTTCTCGGCGACGGCGGTGTGCTCGTAGCCCTGAGCCTCGATCCACTGCCCCTTGGGGATCACCGCCGCGCGCTCGCGGATCCGCGCCAGGACGTCCTCGATGGAGTTGTTGGGCGGGGTACGCACGTTCACCATCCCCAGGCGGACGCCGAAGGACATGAAGTGGGTGTGGGGCTCGATGAACCCGGGCAGCACCGTCTTGCCGCCGCAGTCGATGACCCTCGTGTTCCGGCCGGCGCACTGCCGCACCTCGTCGTTGCTTCCCACGTGCAGGATCCGGCCGCCCTTGAGGGCTACCGCCTCGGCCTTGGGATTCGCGTCATCCATCGTGATGACAGTGCCGTTGACGAGGATCGTATCCGCGTAGAGACTCTCCGGCAGCGCCATCCCTACCCCTCCTTCTTGCCCGGACCGTACACGACCCGGCCGGGCCGGGCGCCGGTATGGTCGCCGTTCTCGATCACCATCCGGCCGTTGACGAACACGTACTCGACGCCCTTGGGATACTGCTTGGGGTCCTCGAAGGTGGCTTGGTCCGCCACCGTGTCGGGATCGAACACCACCACGTCGGCCCAATAGCCTTCCCTGAGAAGCCCCCGGTCCTTGAGGCCCAGCACCTGGGCCGGCAGCGAGGTCATCTTGCGCACCGCGTCGGGCAGGGTCAGCACCTTCTCGTCGCGCACGTAGCGGCCCAATACCCGCACGTTGGTGCCGAAGCTGCGCGGGTGCGGCATGCCACGGGACTTGAGGTTGAGGGCGCTGCCGTCGGAGCCGATGGAGATCCAGGGCACCTGCATGACGTCCTGCACGTCCTGCTCCCGCAAGGTGTGGTGGATGCCGTGGATGAAGATGCCTTCGCCGTAGATCAGGTCGAAGCAGGTGCCGGCGGGGTCCTGGCCGCGTATCTCCGCGATCTGGGCGATGGTCTTCCCCTCCCACGCGTGGTGCTCGGGCTTGTCCAGACGCGCCGCCACGATGCCTTCCCAGCCGCCGTGCTCGCTGACGTACTGGGTGAACTCGGGATCGTCCATGACCCGCTGGCGGAACGACGGGCTCATGAACTCGCCGATGGTCTCCTGCACCGGCGCGTCCTGCACCCAGCGCGGGAACAGCCGGCGCCACGGGTGCTGCATGGCGGTGTAGGGATACTGGTTGGCGGTGACGTCCAGGCCCTCGCGCCGGGCCTCCTCTATCTGCTCCACCACCTGCATGACGCGGCCCCAGTTCTCCTTGGAGCGCATCTTCAGATGATACACGTGGATGGGGATGTCGGCTTCGCGTCCGACCTTCAAGGCCTTCTCCAACTCCTCCATGATGTCGAAGCCCTCGCTGCCCAGGTGCACGCCATAGTAGCCGCCGTACTTGCGCACCACACGGGCCATGGACACCACCTCGTCCGGGTACTCCGGCCCCTTGGCGTGCCACGCGGCGGTCAGCCCCAGCGCCCCCTGCTCCATGGCCTGGGCCACGTAGCCGTTCATGCGCTCCTGCTCTTCCGCGCTGGCGGGACGTTCCCCGAAGCCCACCACCACCCGCTTGACCTGCTGCGGCGACACGCCGGAAGCCACGTTCATGGAGATCCCGCCCGCCGCGAGCCGGTCGAAGTACTCGCTGAACGTCGACCAGTCCGCCTCGATGCCGTTCCGGTGCCGGTGCTCGGCCACGTATTCCTCGAACACCGGCCCCACCAGCGGCGCCACGGTCTGGCTCTCGCCGATGATGTCCAGGGTCACCCCCTGGCGGATCTTGCTCTCGCCGTTGCCGTCCGCGATCAGCGGCTGGTCGCTGTGGGTGTGCATGTCGATGTAGCCCGGGGTCACCATCTTGCCCCGGACGTCGATGGAACGCGTGCCCGAGCCCGGGTCCAGCCTGCCCATGGCGGCGATCCGGCCGTCCTTGATGGCCAGGTCGCCGTAGTACCAGGGGTTGCCGGCGCCGTCGATGATGGCGCCGCCGTGAAGCACGGTATCGAAAATCGCCATGATGAAGGTTCCTCTCTGTGCCGATGGAATCCCGCGTGAACGGGTGTTCCGCGGTGCGCGCCTTATAACATTCCCGTCGCCGGGACACAACGTGACCTGGCGTCTCACGCCCGGGGCGCCAGGCCGGGCGAAACGCGGGGGGTTGACGCGTGGGGTTGACTTTGCTCGGTCAATGTTGGGAGACTAGTGGCTGTTCCTGCCCTTTTTCCTGCCAATCTCGCGCCCAGTATATCGATGCCAGCGCGAACCGGCGTTCTTTTGAGGCCCGCAACCAAAGGAGGTCCGACCATGGCCGAGGAACAGTTATATGGCGACAACCCCATCGCCCAGCGGCAGACCGACCAGTACAAGCGCGAATACGTGCACAGCTTCGTCCGGAAGTGGGACGAGCTCATCGACTGGGACGCCAGAGCCGCCAGCGAAGGGGATTTCTTCATCAACATCCTGAAGGAGCGCGGCGTCGAGCGTGTGCTGGACGTGGCCACCGGAACGGGGTTCCATTCCATCCGGCTCCTCAAGGCGGGGTTCGACGTCACCAGCGTAGACGGCAGCCCCGAAATGCTGGCTCAGGCATTCCAGAACGCCAGGGAGCAAGGCTTCATCATGAAGACCCTCCATGCCGACTGGCGGTGGCTGAGCCGGGACGTCCATACCCAATACGACGCGGTCATCTGCCTGGGGAACTCGCTGACCCATCTGTTCTCGGAGCAGGATCGCCGGAAGGCCCTCGCCGAGTTCTACTCGGTGCTTCAGCACGACGGCGTTCTGGTCCTGGACCAACGGAACTACGACGACATCCTCGACGATGGGTTCACCTCCAAGCACATCTACTACTACTGCGGCGACAACGTCAGCGCCGAGCCCGAGTACGTCGACGAAGGGCTGGCCCGGTTCCGGTACGAGTTTCCGGACAACTCGGTTTTCCACCTGAACATGTTCCCCCTGCGCAAGGACTATGTCCGGAAGCTCATGGGCGAGGTCGGTTTCCAGCAGGTGAAAACCTTCGCCGACTTCCAGGAGAGCCACCGCGTGGAAGACCCGGACTTCTTCATCCACGTGGCGGAGAAGCTCTACAAGAACGAGGAACGGCCCGCCAGGATCACGTTGGGAGCCAGCTATTCCGAAACGGTGGAGACGGCACGAGACTACTACAACAGCAACGACGCCGACCGCTTCTATGCCACCGTGTGGGGCGGCGAAGACATTCATGTCGGCCTCTACGAAGGCGACGGGGATACCATCTTCGACGCCAGCCGGCGGACGGTGCGGAGAATGGCGTCCATGATCGACGGGCTGGAGTCGACCACCCGCGTGCTGGACATCGGCTCCGGGTACGGCGGCTCGGCCCGGTACCTGGTCGACAACCACGGCTGCCACGTCGGATGTCTGAACCTGAGCGAGGTGCAGAACGCCCGGAATCGCGAACTCAACGGCCGCAAGAGGTGCTCTCTGGCCATCAACGTGGTGGACGGAAGTTTCGAGCAAATACCCATGCCCGACGACAGCGTGGACGTGGTGTGGTCGCAGGATGCCATCCTGCACAGCGGCAACCGGCGGCAGGTGTTCGAGGAGGTCGACAGGGTCCTTGCCAAGGGCGGTCAGTTCATCTTCACCGATCCCATGCAACGCGAGGATTGCCCCGCGGACGTGCTGCAACCCATCCTGGACCGCATTCACCTGGACTCCCTGGGGTCGGTGCCTCAATACCGGACCATGCTTTCGGGCCTGGGTTTCGAAGAACTGGAGTTTGTCGACCTCACGCCACAGCTCGCCATCCACTACGCGCGGGTCCTGGACGAGGTACAGGCCAATCATTGGGACCTGCTGAAGGTGTGCAGCGCCGAGTACATCGACCGGATGAAGACCGGCCTGCAGCACTGGGTGGACGGCGGCAACGGAGGCCATCTCCAATGGGGGATTCTCCATTTCCGGAAAGTGTGACGGCCGGACCCCATGAAGGAGAATCCCGCGGAGGGCCACTATGCCGAGGCCGTGGAATCGGTCAGAAGCTACTACAACAGCGATGACGCGCGCCGGATCTACGACACCTCGTACGGCGAAGAGCACCTGCATCTCGGCATCTACGAGAACGACGGGACACGGTCGACGAAGCCGGCCAGCGGACCGTGGAGCGAATCGCCTCCATGATCCACGAACTGGGCCCGGGCACCCGAGTGCTGGACATCGGCGCCGGCCATGGCGGGTCGGCCCGGTACCTGTTCCGTGCATACGGATGCCACGTGGCATGCCTCAACCTGAGCGAGGTCCAGAACGCGCGCAACCGCGATCTCAATGCCAGGGACAAGTGCTCCCTGGCCATCAACGTGGTGGACGGGAGCTTCGAGGACATCCCGGTCACGGATGAGAGCTTCGACGTGGTGTGGTCCCAGGACGCCATCCTGCACAGCACCCGGCGGCGGCAGGTCTTCGCCGAAGTCGCCAGGGTGTTGTGCAAGGGCGGACAGTTCATCTTCACCGACCCCATGCAGGGTGAACTCTGCCCTCCCGAAGCCCTGCAACCCATCCTCGACCGCGTCCACCTGGACTCCCTGGGATCCCTCCGGGAGTACCGCGCAATGGCGTCGGATCTGGATTTCGAGGAATTGGAGTTCGCCGACCTCACGCCGCACCTCGCCACCCACTACGGCCGGATCCTCGAGGGCCTGCTGGCCAACGAGCAGGAACTGTCGAAGCAGTGCGACGCCGATCATGTCCAACGCGTGAAGACCGGCCTGCGGCACTGGGTGGACGGCGGAAAGCGGGGTTACCTGCAGTGGGGCATCCTGCACTTCCGGAAGGGCTGACGGATGTCGGAAGTGCAGCCACACCCTGAAAACCCGTCGTCGGGCGCCGAGCTTTCGGTCACGGGAACGGCGCCCTATCCTCCCGCGATGGCCCCCACGATGAGCAGGGGCTCCGCGCCGGACGCGACGGCGTCCGGTAGCGGCGCGTCCGGCGGGTCGTGGGTCACGTCCTCCTTGCAGGCGAAGAACCGCACCATCGGCCGGCGCCGTCGCGTCACGTGATCGCGGATCGTGCCGCGGAGCATCGGGTAACGGGCTTCAAGGGCATCCAGCACGCTGTCCCGCGTCACCGCCCCGTCCACCCTCAGCGTCACCTCGGAGCGGATGCCGGCGAGCGTTTGCAGGTGGAAGGGAAGCTCGACGCGGATCATGGCAGGGTCTGCACCTCCACCGACAGGACGCCCGGCAGGTCCCGCACGATGGGCCGCCAGTGGTCGCCGCCGTCCGGGGATACGTACACCTGCCCGCCCGTGGTGCCGAAATAGATGCCGCAGGGATCGAGCGAATCGACGGCCATCGCGTCCCGCAGCACGTTCACGTAGCAGTCCTTCTGGGGCAGTCCGTCCGTTAGCGCCTCCCATTCGTTGCCGCCGGTGCGGCTTCGGTAGACACGCAGCTTGCCCTCCGGAGGATAGTGCTCCGAGTCGCTCTTGATGGGCACGACGTACACCGTCTCGGGCTCGTGCGCATGAACTTCGATGGGAAAGCCGAAGTCGCTCGGCAGATTGCCGCTGATCTCGCGCCAGTTGGCGCCGGCGTCGTCGCTGCGCATCACGTCCCAATGCTTCTGCATGAACAGCGTGTCGGGATTCGACGGGTGCATCGCCAGACGGTGCACGCAGTGGCCGATCTCGGCGGTGGGGTCGGGCATGAACTCGGAGTGCAGGCCGCGGTTGACGGGCTTCCAGGTACGGCCGCCGTCCTCCGTGCGAAACGATCCCGCCGCGGAGATGGCAACGAACATCCGCTCCGGGTCCTTCGGATCGAGCAATATCGTGTGCAGGCACATGCCGCCCGCGCCCGGCATCCACGCGGCGCCCGAATCGTGGCCGCGCAGGCCCGCCAGCTCGTGCCACGACTGCCCGGCGTCCGCGGTGCGGAACAGCGCGGCGTCCTCGACGCCCGCGTACGCGACGTCCGGATCGGTGAACGACGGTTCCAGGTGCCACACCCGCGCAAACTCCCACGGATGCTGCGTGCCGTCGTACCACTGGTGGGTGGTCAGGGGGCGGCCGGTTTCCTCGGACGTGTCGTAGACGAACTTGTTGCTTTCCCCCCGCGGCATCGGCGGGGCCGCGCCGGAGGAAGCATCCTGCTTCGCCGGGTCCGCTCCGGGCTGCTCCCAGGTCACGCCGCCGTCGTTGGAGCGCTGGATGACCTGTCCGAACCAATCGGTGCTCTGCGACGCGTAGACGCGGTCGGGATCGGCGGGGGAGCCCTTCATGTGGTAGATCTCCCAGCCCGCGAAATGCGGCCCCGCGACAGACCAGTTCCGGCGCCGGCCATCGGCCGTGAGGACAAAGGCTCCCTTTCTGGTGCCCACGAGGACTCGGATTGCGGTCACGGTGGTTCTCCCGATGTTTCTCCCATCACCCTCCTACCACCCCACCGGGCTTGCCAGCCTCCCTCCGATCTCCGGCGAGTCCGCGGCGTAGCGGTAGACCCGGAACATGCTGTTGGCCGGGCCGCGGCCTTCGTAGTCGGCGAAGTGCGGGCACACGTACTCCCAGACGATCTCGCCGGCCTGGGTAACCTCGAAGGCCCGTCCCATCTGCCCCTCGCAGATAAGCGTGTTGCCGTTGGCGAAGCGCTGGGCGCCGCTGATGTTGGGGCTGAAGAAGGTCCAGATGGGCGAGCCCTTGTAGTGCCAGACGGTTTCGCCCGACTTCGGATCGAGCTCGATGACCCGGGAGTACGGGTTGTCGATGCAGTGGATGCCGTTGGCGAAGAGCAGGATGTTGCCGTTGGGCAGCAAAGTGCAGTCGTGTTGATGGCCCCAGGTGGCGTCCTGGTGGGACCAGCGCGTCTTGCAGGTCTCGCGGTCGATCGTCATGATGGCGTTGAGGCGCCGGAAGCTGAGCATCACGCCGCCGTCGTCGAGCGGGAAGCAGGCGTTGGCGTGGGCGAACTCGTCCCGGCCGCAGGAGTGGCACATCTCCCACCGGTCCAGGTCCAGGTCACGCCAGGCGTGCCACTCCCACACCGTGTCGCCCGCGGGAGAGATCTCCCTCACGTAGTCGCCGTAGGTGAGGCCTTCGTGCTCGCTGCCGGGCCGGCCCCCCTTGATGAGGGGCTGCACGTCCGCCGGCACCGGCTCCCAACCGATATAGATGGTGTTGCCGTCCGGGAGACGCCGGAAGTCGTGGTGCTGGCCCGGGTCACTGTACTCCCACACCACCTCTCCGTCCCAGTTGTACTCCCGCAGGAGGCCGCCCTTGCCGCGCCGGAGCGGCGGCCCGTCCTCCGTGCGGCCGGCCCAGAGCAGGTTGCCGTTGGGCAGAAGATAGGCGTAGTTGCCCGGGCACAGCGGGAACGACCACTCGTGGAGCACCTCGCCGCGCATGCCGATGATGTACGCCTTGGTTGACGACTGCGGCACGATGAGCGTGTAGCCCGGCGTCGCCTTCGCATTGTCGTAGACCAGCACTCCCAGGTCACGGTGTCTCATTGGACCTCCTGTCCTTTATGAAGGGAAGCGCGATTTACGAAATCTGCGGCGGCCTTCGGGTGTGCCATCCCGCCGCCTGCTCGTAGGCGTGCGCCACCCGCAGCAGCGCCGGCTCCTCGAAATGGGGTGCGGCGATCTGCAGGCCGATGGGGAGACCTTGGGTGGAAAACCCGCAGGGCACGCTGACGGCGGGGGCGCCGGTGACGTTGAACGGGATCGTGCACAGGGTCCCTCGGGTGCCGCGGGCGTCCGACAACGGGATCCGCCCTCCCGCCGTTTCCACGTACCCTTGCTCACACTCCTCGATGGTCTCGGCCGGCATGCTCACCGCCGGGCTCACAATCACGTCCACCTGCTCGAAGGCCCGGTCGAAGGCCTCGCAGATGAGCCGCCGGACACGCTGTGCGGTGACGTACGCATGGGCCGGGAGCGTCAGCGCGAGCACCTGCCGGTGCATCAGCCCCGGACTGTAGTCCCGCGGGCGGGTGCGCAGAAAAGGCTCGGCCGGAGACAGGTTCTCCGCCCGGGCAGTCATGAGCTGCACCATGGGGATGTGGTCCACGTACGGGATCGACAGCTCCTGCACGGACATGCCCAGGGACTCCAACAGCTCCACCGCATCGGCCGTGGCCCTCTTCACCTCGTCCACTGCCAGGTCGTCGAAGTAGTCGCGGACGATCCCGACCTTCAGACCCGCCACCCCCTCGCCGAGCAGCGCGCCGAAGTCCGGCACCGGAGCGTCGCTCGACAGCGGATCCCTGGGGTCGGAGCCGGCAATGTCCTGCAGCATCAGCGCGCTGTCCCGCACTGTCCGGGTGAGGACGCCGAAATGGTCCGTGGAATAGCCGCCGGTGCCGGCAACGCCGCCGACCCGGCTCACCCGGCCGTAGGTGGCCTTGAGCCCCACCACGCCGCACAGGGACGCAGGGTTGCGCACGGAGCCCGCGTTGTCGGTGCCGATGGAGCCCAGGGTCAGGCCCGCGGCCACGGACGCGGCCGAGCCGCCGCTGGAACCGCCGGAGACGCGGTTCCGGTCCCAGGGATTGCGGGTGGTGCCGTAGTAGGGATTGATGGTGGTGCAGCCGGCGGCCCACTCGTGCAGGTTGGTCTTGCCCAGGATCACCGCCCCGGCCTGCTTGAGCCGGGCCACCACCGTGGCGTCCTCATCCGGGATCCAATCGGAAAGATGTTTGGAGCCCGCCGTCGTCCGGATGCCCGCGGTGGCGAGGCTGTCCTTGATGGAGACGGGGATTCCGTGCAGCGCGCCGCGGTAGCGGCCGGCGGCGAGGTCGGCCTCGGCTTGGGCAGCATCCGCCAGCGCCTGCTCCCGGGTCAGGGTGACGAAGGTGTTGAGCCCGGGTTCCAGCCGGTCGATACGTTCCAGAAACGCACGGGTCAGCTCCACCGGCGAGAGATCCCGCGCCTCGATCCGGCGCGCGGCGTCGGCGATGGTCAGGTCCTGAAGGTCCGTCACAGGTAACCCTGCTCCCTGCAGAACTTCTCCGCTCCGGGGTGGAGCGGCACGTCCAGGGGCGTGGCCTCGGTGTCCTTCCACAACTGGTCGATGCCGCTAAGCGTCTCCCAGTAGATCTCGTTCTGCCGCTCCTTCAGCGCCGCGCACACCTTGTAGACGTCCTCGTCCGGCAGCGAGGCGCGGGTGTAGAGGGGCCAGCCGCCGTAGTCGATGCAGGTGTGGTCCGCCTTGAGATGGGGATAGCAGCCCGCGGGCATGGTCACCGTGCGCCAGCCCAGCGCGTTGAGCTGTTCCATGGCGAAGTCGTCCGGAGTGACCGGCTCCATCCCACGCGACAGCGCGTCGTCGAACCACAGCACCAGGCCCTCGTCGAAGACCGCGTCGATGGTCTCGTCCCGGAGCGCCGCCATGCGCCGCTCGTCCCCGGGCCCGCCGTTGAGCTGAAGGCTGCCGCCCCAGGATTCGAGGTCCGCCAGCGTGAAGCCGTAGATCTCCAGGGTCTGGTCCAGCAGCACCCGGGTGGAATGGGTGGCGTCCTCGCGGATGGACAACCGCAACGGATACTTCTGTTCCTTGATCTGGGACAACGACGTCAGCCCGGTGCGCGGATGGATCATGAACACGAAGCGGTCCCAGGACGGGTAGCAGGCCACCACCCTGAGCGGCAGCGGCTCCTTGAAGAGCCCGGTGCCCCGGTAGGCCTGGGTGAGGAAGGCCGACGGGTTGACCATGGACATCTCCAGGTCCCCCTTGGCCACCGCGTGGGCGATGATGGGCGAGCCCGTGGACATGCGCAGCCAGGGACGGAAATTCTCTCCCGACCCGCTCCCCACCGAGATGCACATGTCCCGGTTGCCGTAGTACGGGGTGTTCGGGTCGCCGGCCACGTGCAGTCCGATCTGCCATAGCATCAGGCCGCGTTGAAAGTTGGCTCCGCGCGGGAGTCGCTCCATGGTTGACCTCCGATCCGGTTATGTAGGTAACTACTCCAGCAGCCCGGCGCCCCGGGCCCACCGGTACTTGGCGCCCAGGATCGCCACCGGCAACTCGGTGGTGTAGGGGCAACCGACGATGCCGCGCTCGTAGAGGTACTCCGAAGCCTCCTCTACCTGCACGTCGCCCACCAGCGACACCACCACCGGCTTGTCGATGCCCTTGTCCCGGCCTTCCTGCACCACCCGGGCGCACAGCTCGGCGAACACCATGGGCGGGGTGATGATGGTGTGCCAGTAGCCCAGGATCAGGGCGTTGATGCGGTCGTCCTCCAGGCCGAAGCGGATGGTCCGCTCGTAGGTGGTGGGGGGCTCGCCGCCGGTGATGTCCACGGGATTGCCCGAGGCTCCGAAGGGTGGGATGAACTGCTTGAAGCCCTCGTCCAGGTCCTGGGGGAACTTCATGAGCGAGAGTCCGTTGGCCACCACCGCGTCCGACAGCAGCACGCCGGAGCCGCCGGCGCCGGTGATGATGACGATCTCCTCGCCCTTGGGGGTGGGCAGCACCGAGAGGCCCCGGGCGAACTGGAGCATGTCGTTGAGCGAGTAGGCGCGCACCACGCCGCAGGCCTTCAGCAGGTCGTCGTAGACCTTGTCGTCGCCGGCCAGCGCGCCCGTGTGGGAGGCCGCGGCCCGGGCGCCGAGCCGGGTGCGGCCGGCCTTGAGCATCACCACCGGTTTCTTCTTCGACACCCGGCTGGCCACCTCGTAGAAGCTGCGGCCGTCCTTCAGGTCCTCGGCGTGCATGGCCACGACCTGGGTGTGGTCGTCCTGCTCGAAGTAGGTGAGCAGGTCGTCCTCGTCCAGGTCCGACTTGTTGCCCAGGCCGACGATGGCCGAGACCCCCATCCGGGTGGAGCGGCTGAAGCCGATGATGGACATGCCGACGCCCCCGCTCTGGGACGACAGCGCCACCGGCCCCTTGACGTCGTAGGGGGTGCAGAAGGTGGCACAGAGGTTGGCGGGCGTGTAGTAGAAACCGTAGATGTTGGGCCCCATGACCCGCACGTTGTGCTTGCGCGCCTCGGCCAGCAGCTCCGCCTGCATCTCCTTCTCGCCCACCTCGGCGAAGCCCGACGGGATCATCACCGCGCCCGGGATGCCCTTCTCCCCCACCTCGGTCATGGCCGCCGCGCAGAACTTGGCGGGCACCGCGAAGATGGCCACGTCCACGTCCTCCGGGATGTCCTTGACGCTCTTGTAGCACCTCTTCCCCAGGATCTCGTCCGCCCTGGGGTTGATGGGGTAGAGGGCGCCGGCGTAGCCGCCGTTGATGATGTTCTTCATCACGGAGTTGCCGATCTTCCCCTCCCTGTCGGAAGCGCCGATGACCGCCACCGCCTTCGGGTTCATGATGCGCCGCATGGCCGAGACGATCTCGTCCCGGGAGGGCCGGTAGGGCTCGGGCTGCGGCGCGAAGTCTACGGTCATGACGCTGTCCACCGCGACGGCACCGTCGGCATCCGCCAGCACCGGGTTCAAATCCACCTCCCGGATCTCCGGGAATTCGCTCACCAGTTCCGACACGCTGACGATGATGTCGGCCAGGGCCGCGCGGTCCACGGCGGCGGCGCCCCGCACTCCCTTGAGGACTTCCGCCGCGGCCACGCCGTCCAGCATGGAGAGGGCGTCGTCACGGCTTGCCGGCGCCAGCCGGAAGGTGATGTCGCGCAACACCTCCACCAGTACCCCGCCCAGTCCGAAGGCCACCACCTTGCCGAAGCTCGGATCGGTCACCGCGCCGACGATGACTTCCACGCCCTTGCCGGACACCTGTTGCTGGACCTGGACACCGCCCAGCACGGCGTCGGCCTTGTAGGCCCGGGCGTTCTTGATGAGAGTCCCGTAGCCCTGCTCCGCCTGCTCCCGATCCGCCACCCCCACCAGCACCCCCCCGGCCTCGGTCTTGTGCAGGATGTCCTTCGAGACGATCTTCATCACCACCGGAAAGCCGATGTCCTCGGCTACGTCCGCGGCCTCCGCCGCCGACTGGACCACGCCTTCCCGCGGCAGCGTAACGCCGTAGGCCCGCAGCAAGGCGCTGCACTCCGACGGCGACAACACGGTCCGTCCCTCGGACCTGACTTCATGCAAGACCGTGAGGACTTGCTCCCGCCGATCAGTTCCCGCTTGCATCTTTTACGGCCTCCCTCCCTGGAGGATGAACCCGACGGCTTCCCCGGACGCGCGACGGGCGCATCTCGATTCGGAAGAATCTATCGAGTGAACGCGCCGGCGCTTCTCAGCGCGGCGATCTCCTCCGCGCCGTATCCCAGGACCTCGCTCAGCACCTCGTCGGTGTGCTCGCCCAGGAGCGGCGAGCGCTCGACCTCCACCGGCGAGTCCGAAAGCTTGATGGGGCAGCCCACGTTGTACCAGGCGCCCCGCTTGGGGTGGTCGACCTCGACCATCATTTCCCGGAGCTTCACGTGATCGTCATGCGCGAGATCCTTCGTGCTCATGATGGGCCCGCAGGGAACGTCGAGATCGTTCAGAATCTCCATCAACTCCCATTTGGTGTAGTCCCGGGCGAACTCGGCCAGCAGGCGCCACATCTCCCCCTGGTTGGCGCGCCGGACGTCGATGTCCGTGAATCGCGGGTCCTCGGCCAGCGCCTCGCCGCCGATACGAGTGGCCAGGGCAGTCCAAACGTGCTCCTGCACCACCACGTAGAGGTAGTCGTTGGCGCCGCCGGGCTTGCACGGGACGGCATTGCCCAGTTGGCCGCCGCCGGAGTCGTTGCCCGCCCGGGGAGTGAAGTCCTCGAATTCCTGCACCGAATACTCGGCCAGGGGCCCGTGCTCGATGCGCTGATGGTCCCGGAACTTCACCCGGCAGAGGTTCATGACGCAGTCCATCATGGCGGTCTCGACGTACTGGCCGCGGCCGGTGCGCTCCCGCTGGAGCAGCGCCGCGAGTATGCCCGCCAGCAGATGCACCCCGGTGCCCGAGTCGCCGATCTGCGCCCCGGTCACTACCGGAGGCCCGTCGAACATGCCGCTGGTGCTCATGGCGCCGCCCATGGCCTGGGCCACGTTCTCGTAGGCCTTGAAGGCGGCATAGGGCCCCTCGGTGCCGAAGCCCTTGATGGAGCCCATGATAAGCCGGGGATTCAGCTCGTGCACCTTCTCCCAGCCGAAACCGAGACGGTCCAGCACGCCGGGGCCGAAGTTCTCCAGCAGCACGTCGCACTCCTTCACCAGCCGGGTGAACACCTCCTTGCCCCGGTCGTTTTTCAGGTTCACCGTGATGGAGCGCTTGTTGCAGTTCAGCATGGTGAAGTAGAGGCTGTCGGCGTCGGGGATGTCCCGGAGCTGCTTGCGCGTGGCGTCGCCCGCGGGGGACTCGAGCTTGATGACGTCGGCGCCGAGGAAGGCCATGAGCTGGCTCGAAGTGGGGCCGGCCTGGACATGGGTCATGTCCAGGATGCGAATGCCGGAGAGTGCCTTGTCCATGTGGTTCCCTGGTTGCTTGTATCCTGTACCCCTGGCTACTTGTACATGGTCTGACGTTTGGTGCCGGGGGCCCATTCGCCGGCGTTGACCCAGATGTTGACGACGGCGGACTTGCCGGAGGTCCGCACCGATTCCCGGGCCCGGCGCAGCGCCGGCGCGATCTCGCGGCAGTCGGTGACCTCCTCACCGTATCCGCCCAGCATCTCCGCGAACTTCGAGAAGGGCACGTCACCGAGAAGGTTGCCGACGTTGCCGCGCCCCTCCCCGTACTTGGAGAGCTGGCCGTAGCGGATCTGGTTCATGGCGGAGTTGTTGCCGATGACCGCGATATAGGGCGCGCCGAACCGGTTGGCGGTCTCCATGTCGAAGGCGGTCATGCCGAAGGAACCGTCGCCGTAGTAGCACAGGACTTCCTTCTCCGGGTGCACCAGCTTGGAGGCCAGCGCAAAGCCCGTCCCGACGCCCAGGGCGCCAAGGGCCCCGGGGTCCATCCAGTTGCCGGGAGCCCGTGGCTCCACCGCCTGGGCGCTGATGGTCACGACGTCGCCGCCGTCGCCGATGTAGATGGTGTCCTCGGTGAGGAACTCGTTGAGCTCCCAGGCCACCCGCCAGGGGTGGATGGGACTGGCATCCGACGTGAACATCGGCATGAGCTTCGCCGCCCGCTCATCCTCGAGGCCGCGGAGATGCTCAAGCCAGCGGGCACGGCCCTCGGCGCCGTTGTCCGGGCGTTCGCCCACCGCCGCGTGCACCGCCTTGAGGATCGCCCCCGGATCGCCCGCCATGCCCAGGCCGACATCGCGATTCTTGGCCACCGTCCGGTAGTCCATGTCGATGTGGACCACGGTGGCGTCGGCCCGCAGCCGCCGGCCGTAACCCATGCGGAAGTCGAAGGGTGTGCCGACGATGACGATGACGTCGGCCTCGCCGAAGGCATCGCCGCGGGTGCGGTTGAAGTAATGGGGGTCGCCGGGCGGCAGCAGGCCCCGGGCCGCCCCGTTCATGTAGCAAGGCACGTTGAGGGCCTTGAACAGCGAGGTGGCGGCCTCGTGGCCGCGGCAGGTCCACACCTGAGCGCCCAGCAGCACCGCCGGCCGCTCGGACCGCACCAGCAACTCCGCCAGCTTCTCGATGTCCGCTGGGTCGCCGATGGACTTCGTGGACGCGCGTGAGCGTCCGGCCTCCGGCACGATGGCCTTGTCCGCCGGCACCTCCCGGTCGAGCACGTCCCGGGGAATCTCCAGATAGCTCGGACCCGGCGCCCCGGCAAAGCACTCCCGCGCGGCCATGGCCACCATGTCGGCGATGCGCTCGGTGGAACGCACGCTGGCCGAGAACTTGGTGATGGGGGCGGCGACGTCGACGTGGGGCAGATCCTGCAGCGAACCCATCTTGTGCTGGGTAAGGGCCCCCTGCCCGCCGATATGCAGCACCGGACTCTCCGACCGGAACGCGGTGGCGATGCCGGTCAGCGCGTTGGTGAACCCCGGCCCGGCGGTGGTCACCACGCAGCCCAGCCGCCCCGTCTGCCGGGCGTAGCCGTCCGCCGCATGCGCCGCCACCTGCTCGTGGCGCACATCCACCACGCGGATGCCGTGGTCGATGCAGCCGTCGTAGATGTCGATGATATGCCCGCCGCACAGGGTGAAGATGGTGTCCACCCCCTCGTTCTTGAGCGCCGCCGCCACCAAGTGACCGCCCGAGACCACGTTCTCGTCGCGGCTCTTGCGGGCCAGGGTGTCGTCGGCCGTGGTGGAAGTTCGAGTGTCGGTTGAGACCCTTGCCATGTATGTGTTTCCTTCGCAGGGGCGCTTGCCGGCTGTTCGCCCTATTGCCGCCGCACCGGCAAAATCAAGTTAGTTAATCCCGGTCCGTTACGTCTGTCAATCAGGGTTGTCCGGTGGTGTGTGGTAAGATATCCACTCGTGCAGAGGAGGGCTGGGCGCATGGACCACAAGATCACGACCAGCAAAGAGTTCAACCCGCAGGTGAGCAGTGCCGAGAAGGAGCCGAGCATCGTGGAGTCGCTGGCGATGCCCGAGGCAACGGATGTTGAATTTGAACCGCCCCGCGTGGCGGACAAACCGCTCAGGCTCCCGGAACTGTCTGAATAGTCGAAAATGGCCTTGACCATCACTCAGGTCGACGCTTTCACCAGCGAACCGTTCGGCGGCAACCCGGCCGCCGTATGCGTGCTGCCCGCTCCTGCCGACGCCGCGTGGATGCAGAGGGTGGCGCGGGAGATGAACCTGTCGGAGACCGCCTTCCTGGTCCGCCGGGAAACCGGCGAGTTCGACCTGCGCTGGTTTACACCGGCGATCGAAGTGGACCTCTGCGGCCACGCCACGCTGGCGAGCGCCCACGTGCTTTGGGAAGAAAGGCATTTGCCGCAGGATGCAACGGCCGTCTTCCACACCCGCTCGGGCCGCCTGTCGGCGGCACTACGCGACGGCTGGATCGAGATGGACTTTCCGTCGGAACCGGACGAGCCCGCGTCCGCTCCCGACGGGCTGGCCGCCGCCCTCGGCGCGGAGCCGGCCTACCTCGGCAGGAACCGCTTCGACTACCTCGTCGAAGTCGACGCGCAGGCCACGGTGGAGCAGCTCACCCCGGACTTCACGCGTCTCGCGGAGATCGACACGCGCGGGATCATCGTCACGGCGCGAGCGGACGCCGACGGCATCGATTTCGTATCGCGCTTCTTCGCCCCGAGAACCGGCATCGACGAGGACCCCGTCACCGGTTCGGCCCACTGCTGCCTCGGGCCCTACTGGCAATCCCGCCTCGGCCGCGACTCCTTCACCGCGCGGCAGGTGTCGGAGCGCGGCGGCCTCGTCAAGGTCGTTGTCCGCGGCCAACGCGTCACGCTTTCAGGCCAAGCGGTCACGGTCCTGCGGGGCAATCTGCTGTCCTGAAGATGGCTCTGGCCGGTAATGAGATCGTCGCCCGATGGCCGCCGAACCGGATCATGCCACCTTCGCGGTCCTCGGTGGGAGGTCTCAATTTATTGACCATTGCACAATATAGTGACGCCCTTCCGTTCTCGTTACCGCCTTCTGAGGACAGGCCGGCATGCTCGGGTGTCACGATATTATGCGGCTCTCAATAGGGGTATGTGGCAGCTGCCAATGCTGGCATATAACAACGAAGATGCTCTCGACGGAACTGTCGGTAGCGTGGCCTTCGTTTACTCCTCGGTGCTACCCAACGATCGCACGCCAGTGTGGCGATCTCGTCAACGGTCAAGTGGCCGAACATCGGTTCAGTGTCTCTACCAGAGAGGAATTCTTGCGAGTTGCTCGCAATCGGCATCGCGTACACCTCCCGTTTGATCCCGTGCTTCAAGACTGCATCGGGGTTCAACCCAAGAGTCTGCAGCCCGACTCTTGCAACCCTGATGCGCCAGTTGGGGCCGTTCCCAAACTGATGCCCGTTAGCATACGTATGGCCATCCTCTTGGAGAACCTGACGTAGCTGCAGAAACAGATCATCGGGGATCTGAAAGTGTCCGTATCCAATGGTTTCGCCGAGCCTTTGTAGTTCGACGACAGGCTTGCCCGTCTTACGTTCCGTAGTGGACCTGAGCTTCAGTCTGTTGTACATCGATGACCGTCCGAGGGCGGAGGTGACGGTTACGAGAGTCAAACGGGCATGCTTCTGCTTTCCACTGATGAGCCCAACGTTGCTCCCGTAGCGTTCCTCAAACTTGTTCGCCACCTCTTCGGAAGCGATGAGGGCGGCGACTAGCTTGCCTCCCAAGAGATTTGCATAAGGGGGTACCGCGCCGACTACGTAGGCGTCCATCACGTTGACAAGCCTTTCTCTTCGGTCAGCCTGATTCCATCCTATCCAAGCATCGCGTGTAGCGAGATTGAACACGGGGTCCCCCAAGGCGAACAGTCCTATCAACTTCCCGTTAGACCGGTCTTTCACTAAGTAGCGTAACCTACGACCATACCCCTGCGACACTGGTATAGACCAGAGAAGAGTAGCGAACCTGAAGAGGTTTCCATTTCGAGTCCCTGAGCGGGCCTCAACCAGTTCAGGATGGATATTCCTAGGATCTACCTCGTCTCCATTCGCGATCTCTTCATAGAATCGTTGGACCTTTCCTAGTGCCCGCAAGGTGCGGTCTTGAGCGGCCTTTCTATGAAGGCGGTGAATGTCGCGGATAGCATCCTTCGCAAGGCCACCGTGAGATCCGTCTCCGTCCAGACCAATCGCTTTGAGGTGGTCCTGAATCTCTCTACGCAGCAGGTCACGGTCTACGGATGGTAGTTCAACCACCAGCGATTCGGACACCGTACCGTTCTGAAGACTATGCGACGCGGAACCACCCAACGCAGTCTCTTCGCGGATGTCGATTGTTTCTTGCGATACTGTCATGGCCTATAGAACTCACGAACGCCTGGAAAGGCCCAACAGATCATTTGCCACCCAGAAAGGCCGCCGGGACAAGTCGAAGGTAGTATAGACTGTCGGTAGGATGCCCGTCTCCTTCAGAATCTCCGTAAGAAGACCGTATTCCGGCCGCGCTGCGAATGGATGTACGGCGTGGAGGCCGATTTTTCGGTCCGAAATCTGAAAGACCGCTTGGAAGGACAACCGTAGCGCCGTCTGCACCTTCTCCAATGGCGCCTCCAAGTAGTCTAGAAGGCCAGCGACGGCACTCTGATCATTTGCTGGAACCGGCTCTGGCCCTGTGCCGTGCAGCAGGTACTCCAGCACCGCGACGCCTAGGCGGCGGTCGAGCAAGTGATGTATCCGCTGGTTGCCGTATCCCAACAAACAGTGGTAGCAGGCGGCCTCGCAGGCAGAGTTAGGGCAATGGAGTCCCATCTCGATTGCCTTCTCGGCGATCTCCTGAAGGTGGCCATGTATAGCGTGGGCGTAGCCGGCACCGCCGGGAACGTCGTCGTAAACAAATACTTCGCCCTGCGGTCGGCCGTAGCTGTCTCTGATTGGGCGGACACCGACTTGGATTTCGTCGGGGTTGATTTGCAGAACACGGGCGGCAGCTTCCGCCATGAGGGAACCGAAGGATTGCCACACCGCGCGTCCGGACGGCTCAAAGACAGGCGCGTCCAAGGATTCCGGCATATTGACAGCCAGCAGGGTAACCTGGGAGCGGAATCTGTGGCCGAGGGCGATTTTCTGGGCTCCGGACGTTGGTGTCGGACAGCGGTCGCCAGCCCGGGGGCCAAGTGTCCCACCGTGATGCGGGGGAACGTCCGCTGGGTAGGTGTGGGGTTTCTTGTCATCAGCGTTCACTTGTCGTCCGCATGTGGGACAGATGGAGAACCCCGGGCTCTTTGGGTCTGGCCCAATGTTCCGCAGGAAGAGGTCACAGTCATGGACAGCGGTGTAGAGTTGGGACGCGAATTCAGACTGAGTGCCATCCGCCATAGCGCTGGCACCCACCAGCAATTGTGCCGGCGAGCCAGAACCCGCCCGCTCTCGTCCACCGGAACGATATGGCCGTCTACCTCTATCGGTGCGCGCGGCGTCGACAGTGAAGCCGGGCGGGCGGACGTATGGCAGGACGAACCAATCAACGCAGCCACACACAGAACAGATACGGGTCCGTGGCTTCCCCACAGGCTCCAATTCCACCGCCCGGCACCGCCTGCATTCCCTCAGCCGGTCTCTAGGCGTGAAGTCAGGCTCACGCGCTGCAGGGTCGTACAGGCCCCCGGATGTGTAGACGTACGTATTTGGGAACCGCCCCCGCAGCACTTCCGCCCCCGGCGCGTACTCCGAGAGGGCAATGCGCATGTCTCGGGAAATATCAGAGGAATAGTCTTGGGACTCGAAGGAGTCCTCATCCTGGTCGTCTAGTTCCCACAGATGCAGCCTCACTACGTCCACGGGGAAAGCGTACTTTGGCAACAGCCCACCTTCTGTCAATACTGACAGCAGGTCGGCATCGCGGCTCGACCGTTCCGCGACTTCCTCGATCTCCTCTGGCATCTTCTCCAGCCAATCGTCAACGTGAACTGAGAGTTGCTGATCGACGATACGGGCGCAGCGCTCGCGAAGATCGCTGCGGTTCTCGTCGATGTGGCGCTCCAGTTCCTGTCGCCCTCGATTGAGATATGCCTCAACCTTACCCAGCACGTCGAAGAGACTCGGAGTGTCTCCCTCGGGCGGCATGGCGCGGTAGAAGCCGCTCAGTACCAACGAGCGGATGTGCCGCTTGGCGATGGTGGCGTTTGCCAAGTAGAGGACCGGCACACGTGGCGGCTCGCTCACGATCTCGGTGGGTGCGTGGAAGTAGTACTGGTCATGGCTACGGTCTTGAGCGTATGTGACGACGGTGGCAACGGCGCTGCCGCGGCGGCCGGCGCGACCGGCGCGCTGCTGATAGTTGGCGACGTTGGGCGCGACGTTGCGTAATCCCACGCTTAGCAAGCTACCGATGTCTATACCCATCTCCATGGTAGTAGTGACTGAAAGCACGTCGACGCGATGATCGTCCGCGTTCTCCGTGGGGAGGTGAACGTCCTGAAACCACCGCTCCAGATTACGGGCCTCCTGACGCTTGATAGCGCCGGTATGTTCGTGAGCCTGCATAGGGTAGGGGTCCGGAAAGTCAACGTCTGGCAGAGCATTCAATGCCAACTGGCGGAAGTAGTTCTTGACGATGTTTGGCGACACCGGCTCCGTTTCTTGCCCGCAACGATAGCAGACGTTTAGAAGGGTTTCCCCCATGACGTAATGGCAGGCCATACAGCAGTGGACCACATCGCCGACGGCGTGGAGGACAAATCGGTCGATCCGAATGCCTTGGGGTACCTCTTTACCTACTTTGGCTCCGGCCCAATCGAGAATTTGAAAGCCCCTGAGAGCCCGCCAAAGCGGCCAACGCAAGCCCTTAAGCCATTCTTGCCAATTGTTGATTCGATCTTCTTCCTGGAGCCTACGAGAAACAGCCCTTACGTAGCGTCCTAGCTTGCGGTAGGGCTCTAAGTTGTATGGAATGGTGGTCTGATTGGCCCTTTTGTATCCCGGAATTATCCGCTGCTTCTCATACCGTTCCATACGGTCATCGCTAGGCCACTTCCACGGATCCGCCGGTTCCGGCGGGAGTAATATGTGTTCAGTTGCCAGAATGCGGGCGACGATGCGAAGGAAGCTCTTGGTCTCCTCGTTGGTAAACGGTGCGAAGGTGCCAGTGTCCTCGTCCAGTTGTACCGACCACTGGGCGAGGCCCAGCGGTTCCAGGCCGAAATCCGTCTGGGCAATCTCCCGGCTGGCTGCAACGTCGAAGGCGGTCTCGGCCTCTCTGTAGAGCCTCTGTTGTTCCTCCTCAAGTAACTGGAACGGTGCATCCAAATACCCGTCCGTGGGGTCAATGCCTCGTTGAATCTGCATTTTGATGACGCGGTCCCGGAGGTCCCGGTAGGGAACGGGTGACAGCACCCGCATCGTGCCGCTACCGACGCATGTACCGCATTGCTCCCGTATTTCCTCGACGTCCTGTCCGATGCGGTACGGCCCTTTCTCCTCTACTTCGCCTGTCCCACCGCACGTCGCGCACGAGTGAAGCGCACGAAACAGCAACTGCCGGAAGAGGTCACGCCGGTGGTCCGTGCGGAGGTCTCCAGCCAGTTGGGCTGCGTCCTGCCGTGAGTCGGCGAACACCAGCGCCTTCGCTGACCGCCTGTTGCCGTCGGAGAAGGCGTCCGGCTGCACCCTCATGCCATCGGCAACTACGATTGAGATGGAGCGTGGCCCCCGAGTACGAAGAGGCTCGATGATCTCGCGGGCGCCGTCGGGGTTGCGGTAGTTTTGGCAGCGGGGGCATTGGTTCGGGAAGGGGCTCACCTCTTGACCACTTTTCGCGTCGTGAGCCGGCTCTACCTCGAACGACAATCGCGAGTGGCTGACACGGGGGCTGCACGTGAGCGTTGTCGTCGTTGAACGGTGTCGTACTCCATGGTCGTTATGCGGCCGCTCAACACCGAAGATGCGAAAGTTGCTCACATCTCGATGGTCACGTCCGTCGCCCGTGAAATCATCGCTCCACGGCCATAGGCTGCCAAGACCACTGTCGGGAATACCGCCTACGAAGAGCAGTCCACACTTGCGGCAGGAGAGCAGCTCAAGGACCCGCGCTCCGCATCGCGGAGAGCACCATGGTCGAGGGTCCGTGTAGATGCGTCCAACCGGCCGGTCTCCGCCAAACTCGTCCGGCACCTCCGGGCAGTTGGGGTTGAGGCAAGCCCACAGACCAGGGACTCCGCGAAAAAAAGCATGGACCCGCATGGACAAGAGTGGCGGCGTGTCCGGTAGTGCAACGGATCGTGCGAAGCTGCCCGCCGCAAGCACGCCTGCGGTTGCTCGTTCCCGTTCCTGGCTGTCGCCTTCGCCAGGCCAACATTCCATCGCGAGCGTCGATAGCTCGGTAGCGTTGCGTGCCGTGCGAGCGCGGACCCATATAATGTCTTCGTTGTCATTCAGCAGTGCATGGAGGGCAACCGCGGGGTCCGGCTCTCTTGGCAAATCAACCCCCAAGTCCCCGGCGAGTTGGCGGATGGCAGGCCACGGATCAGTATGTGTGAAGGCGTCGTGGAAGTTGGCGAATGCGGTAAGAACCGTTCGGTTGGGCCGGCGCGGGCCCGGCTCAACGTCGGCCACGCCTGCGGTGATGACCGTGAAGCTGTCTGCTGGCTCGTCGAAGAGGTCTGAAGTGAACCGGCGCAACTCGTCCTTCGCGCCAGTAACGTCGGGAATGGAGGCGCTCGTCGCGATCGCCCGGAATTTGTCTGAGCCGCGTTCGATGCCCAATCGCTCCTTGAGTCGACGAACTAAGTGAGCGACCTCTGTGCCTTTGGCTCCGGTGTAGGTGTGTGCCTCGTCCAGAACGAGGGTCAGTGCGCGGCCCTCGCCCAAGGCAAGCCAATCGCGTGTGGCCTCGAAGATGCGACTCTCAATGGGGCGAAGGAGCATGTACTCCAACATGGAGTAGTTGGTGACCAAGATGTCCGGCGGGGCACCTTGCATATCCCAACGGCAGAGCATCTCAGGGCCGTGCATTGCGGGCCAGTTACCGGTGTTCTGTAGGTCGGTTGGCAGCATTTCCCACTGCTCCCGCAACTGTCCCATGTACTTCTGGAAGGCTTTTCGCTTTTTCTGCGATTCCGGTCCACGGGTGGGTTGCGTGAGGCTGGTGTACATGCCGAAGTGGATGCGATTGCCCTTGAGTCGCTGCAACTGCCAGCCGTCCGCCCCGTTTAGCGCCAACACTCGACGCAAACGCGACATCTGGTCATTCACTAATGCATTCATTGGGTAAAGGATTATGGCTCGAAGCGCCGCCGGTCGTGTTTCATGTCTTCGGCTGTGCTGCCAGCTTCGCGCCTTAAGGTCGTAGTCGCCCGGCTGCCCTCGCCGGGTCGGCTCCGGCCAGTTGCGAGCTTCCCGCAGCAAGCGAGCAAGTATCGGTAACACAAAGGCTTCGGTCTTGCCGGAGCCCGTCCCGGTAGCGACGAGGAGATTCGGCGACTTTCCGTCTTCTGCAAGCAGAGCCTGTTCCTGGTGAGTGAACAACCGGAACCGGTCCAGGGGAAGCCCGTGCTGCACCAGCTCTGACAGGCCTGTCGGCACCACATGCGGAAAGCGCTCCTCCAACTCACCCAGAAAACTCCCCGTTGCGAACTGTGGCGTAGCCTCAATAAATGGGTCCTGCGCGATGACGCCGGGCTGCCTCAATAACTCTCCCCGCTCCGCCGACACCAGCGGATGGGCAATGCGGTACTGCGCCTCAAGGTATGAGACGAGAGATTCCTTAAGGTGCGCTATGGATTGTGTCGGGGTGAGGTGCATCTTCGTCGGCCTACCAACAATTCTGTGCAAACAGTGAAGTGATCCTGCCTCATTGGGCCGGGTGGCGGCGGAAACAACGTGCAACCTGGGGATGCGTCACGTCCCAAGATCCTGTTTTAACACATCTTCCCGTTCCGATGGAGCCAGCAGAGGTGCGACCGGACCGAAGGGCTGCGTGCGCTCATCCAGCCGTCGGACAGGCAGCGGGCGCCAACCGTCGCCCTCAGGCGAGGCTGCCGATGGCCGCCTGGATTACCTCCAGAAGCGGCGCGGGATAGACCCCGAACCAGATGAGCAGCACGGTCAGGCCGGCGAGCACGAGGCCCTCGGGCAGGGAGAAGCGGCGGGTGGCGGGCAGCGGCGCGGACGGGTCGTCCAGCGGCGACAGGTACAGGGTGATGATGATGCGCAGGTAGTAGTAGAGGCCGATGACGCTGCTTACCACCAGGAGGATCACCAGCGTCCAAAGATCGGACAGCACCCCGGCGGCGAGGACGTAGAACTTGCCCACGAAACCGGCCGTGAGTGGAATGCCCGCAAGCGAGAACAGCATGAGCGACAACGCCCCGCTCACCCAGGGGCGGCGCCAGAAGAGCCCGCGGTAGTCGCTGACCTCATCGGCTTCCTTGTGCTCGTCGGAGAGGGCGGTGATGATGCCGAAGATGCCCAGCGAGGTGATGAAATAGGCCACTAGGTAGAACGTCACCGCATGGGACCCTTCCCGTGACGCGGCGATCACCGCCACCAGCAGGTAGCCGAGGTGGGCGATGGAGGAGTAGGCCAGCAGGCGCTTGATGTTCTCCTGCAACAACGCCAGGAGGTTGCCGAGGAACATGGAGGCCACGGCGATGATGGCCAGCACCGCCACCACCGAGTCATAGTCCAGCAGCCCCCCGTAGTGGCCGTAACGGAGCAGCAACGCCACCATGGCGCCCTTGGAGACCGTGGTCAGATAGGCCGTCACCGGGGTGGGGGCGCCCTGGTAGACGTCCGGCGCCCACATGTGGAAGGGCACCACCGCCAGCTTGAAGCCGGCGCCGATGACCACCATGGCCAAGCCGCCGAGCAGCAGCAGGGAGGGCTCCCTTGCCTTCCCGGCCAGGACCGACGTCATGGCCGTGAAGTCCATGGTGCCCAGGTCCGCGTAGATGAGCGCCATGCCGAACAGCAGGAAGGCCGCGGACGCCGCCGCCAGGATCAGGTACTTGACACCGGATTCAAGGGCGGCCCGGGTCGTGCGGAGGTAGGCCACCAGGCCGTACAGGGAGACGCTCAGGATCTCCAGGCCCAGGAAGAACGAGATGAAGTGATTGCTCGCGGTCAACACGGCGCAGCCGAAGGTGGCCAGCGTGAGCAGCAGGTAGAACTCCTCCCGATTCCCGGGCGCGCGGTCCAGGTAGCCGTACGACAGCACCACCACCACCATGGTGGCCGCCGTAAGCAAGCCCATATAGAACAGCGCATACGCGTCGATGACCAGCAGCGGAACCGCCGGCGGCCCCGAGGGCCCCGCCGCGGCGGGCAATACCGCCAGCGTCACCGCCATCCCCGCCAGGGCCAGCACCGCGGTGAGCGCGTGGTTGCGGCGGAACGAGATCACCAGCATCAGCACCAGCGGCGTCAGGCCCAATAGAACGATGGGGGTGAGTGTACCGAACGGGTTCACGGCCGCTTACCTCCGTCCGGCGTGGTGGATGCCACGGCATCCTCCTTGCGGGCTTCCGCGGCCGCGGAGCGCGCTGTCGGAGTCCGGGCCTTGTCGACGAACTCCCGCATCTGGGCCAGGGCGTTGCCGGACGTGGTCAACACAGGCTGCGGGTAGAGGCCCAGCCCCAGCGTCGCGCCTATGAGGGACGCCATGATCGCGGTCTCCCGGCCGCTGGTGTCATCGAGCTTCCAGTCGCCCGTCCTGGCGCCGTAGTAGACCTTCTGCATCATCCACAGGGAATAGACCGTGGCGGCCACGAGGCCCACCGAGGCCAGCACCGTCAGCGGGACGTTGACCTGGAACGCGCCCATGAGCACCAGGAACTCGCCTATGAAGCTGGCCAGACCGGGCAGCCCCAGGGAGGCCATGGCGAAGAACAGACCCATGCCGCCCATCCGGGGCATCATCGCCCACAAGCCGCCGAAACTCCCCAGATCGCGGGTATGCGTGCGGTGCTGCAGGTCCCCCACCATCATGAACAACGCCGCCGCGCTGAAGCCGTGGGACAGCATGATGATGACCGCGCCCTGTAGCGCGAGCTCGTTCCACGCAAAGATCCCCAGCAGGACGAAGCCCATGTGGCTGATGCTGGTGTACGCCACCATGCGCTTCAGGTCGGTCTGACCCAGGGCCAGCAGCGCGCCGTAGAGAATCCCCACCACCGCCAGGATCATGGCGATGAGGGTGAAGTCCGCGGCGGCCTGGGGAAAGATCGGCACCACGAACCGGAGCATGCCGTAGGCGCCGATCTTGAGCACGAGGCCCGCCAGCGCCACGCTCCCCGCGGTGGGCGCCTGGGTGTGCGCGTCCGGCAACCACGTGTGCAGCGGCACCACGGGCAGCTTGACGGCAAAGGCGATGAAGAAGCCCAGCATGAGCCAGAACGCCGTACTCTCCGACATCGGCGTCCCCAACAGCTCCAGGTAGTCGAAGGTCATGACCCCGGTGGCCTGCCAGTGCACCACCACCAGCCCCAGGATGGCCAGCAGCATCAGGAGCCCGCTCCCCTGGGTGATGATGAAGAACTTGGTGGTGGCGTAGACGCGGTTCTCGTAGCCCCAGATGCCGATGAGAAAGTACAGCGGCAGCAGGGAGATCTCCCAGAAGGCGAAGAAAAGGAACAGGTCGAAGGCGATGAACACGCCCGACAGGGCGGTCAGGATCAGCAGCAGGTTGAAGTGGAAGAACCCCACCGACCGCGTCACCGACCTCCAGGACGTCAACACCGCCAGCACGGTCAGGAAGCTGGCCAGCAACAGCAGCAGCAGGCTGAGGCCGTCCACCGCCAGGTGAAAGCTGATGCCGAGCTGGGGGATCCAGGGCTGCTTGTAGACCATGAGCCACGCGCCCTGCGCGGTCTCGATGCCGGCGAAGAACACGCCCCAGGTGACCACCAGCAGCAGCAGGTGCAGCAGCGCCGTCCCGAGCGAGATCCAGCGCGGCCACAGATCGCTCCAGCGTCCGGCGATCCAGGCCGCCAGACCGCCCGTCAGGGGCAGCAGCAGAATCCACGCGAGGCTCATAGCAAGATCACCAGTCCCACGGTCAAGACCGCCCCCACCGCGATGCCGGTGGCGTACCACCGCACCGCCCCGGTCTGGGTCAGGGTGGCCACGAAGTGCAGCATCTCGGTGACGAAGGCCACGGCGCGGTAGCCGCCGTCGATGAAATCGTCCTTGTTGACCCGCGCGCACCACAGGTACGGCTGGACGAAGAGCGTGTCATAGAGCCGGTCGAAACCCCAGCCGGAGAGCCACAAGCGTTCCAGGTCGGACGCCCACGGCAACGCGGCGATGCGCTGCATCAAGCCGGGCGGCCCCATGACCAGGACCCACACGAGGTAGATGCCGCCGAGAGAGGCGGCCGCGGCCAGCAGCTCGAACAGGAGCTCGGTGCCAAAGCTCGCATGGACGCCGTGATACGCGGGCAGGGCCGTGTTCAGGAAACCGGAGAACAGCGTGAGCTTCCCCATGGTGTGGGGCAGCTCGATGACCCCCGCCGCAACGGACAGCACCGCCAGCACCCCCAGCGGGATGTGGACACAGGGTCCGGGCTGCTGGATGGGCATGAGCTTCTTCACCCACTCGGTGGCATCCCGATAGAAGGTCAGGAACACCATCCGGAACGTGTAGATGGAGGTCAGGAACGCGCCCGCGAAGGCACCGGCCCAGAGCCAGACCCCGCCGATCTCCGAGTTGTAGGCGTTCCAGATGATCAGGTCCTTGCTGTAGAAGCCCGCGGTCACCACCGGAATGGCCGCCAGCGCTCCGGAGCCGATGAGAAAGCACCAGAAGGTGAACGGCATCAGCCGGCGCAGCCCGCCCATGCGGTACATGTCCTGCTCGTGGTGCAGGCACATGATCACCGCGCCCGCGCCCAGGAACAGCAGCGCCTTGAAGAAGGCGTGGATCATGAAGTGGAACAGCGCCGCGGACCACGCGCCCACCCCCAGGGCCAGGAACATGTAGCCGATCTGGCTGATGGTCGAGTACGCCAGCACGCGCTTGATGTCGTACTGCACCAGGGCCGCGAAACCCGCCATCAACAACGTCAAGGTGCCGATGACCGCCACCAGCGTCAGCACCGCCGGGGCCAGGGTGAACAGCACGTGGGTGCGGGCGATGAGATAGACCCCGGCCGTCACCATGGTGGCGGCGTGGATCAGGGCGCTGACCGGGGTCGGACCCGCCATGGCGTCGGGCAGCCAGGTCTGGAGCGGGAGCTGGGCGGACTTGCCCACCGCCCCTCCCAGCAGCAGCAGCGCCACCGCCGTGGCCAGGCCCGAGCCGGGCTGGAACTGCTGGCCGGCCCGCTGCAGCAGCTCCTGGATGTCCAGCGTCCCCAACTCGGCAAAAAGCAGGAAGAGCGCCATGAGCATGGCGGTATCGCCCACGCGGGTGACGATGAACGCCTTGCTGGCGGCCTGGCCGTTGGCCTCCTCCTTGTAGAAGAAGCCGATCAGCAGGTAGCTGCAGAGTCCCACGCCCTCCCAGCCCAGCAGCAGCAGCATCAGGTTGTCCGCCAGCAGCAGCGTCAGCATGGCGCACACGAACAGGTTCATGTAGGCGAAGAAGCGGCTGTAGCCTTCTTCCTCCTCCATCATGTACTCGACGGAGTAGAGGTGGATCAGGAAGCCCACGAACGTCACCACGAAGATCATCGTCAGCGACAAGGCGTCCAGGTAGAAGGCGAAGGCGGGCCGGAAGCCGGCCACGTCCAGCCACACCCACAAGGTCTGGGTAAAGCGGGCTCCCGCGGGCGGCGCCGCCATGAAGGTCAGCCCCACGACCAGGGTGACCACGGCGGACAGACCGACGGAACCCGCGCCCACCCAAGCCACTTCGGTACGCGAGAGCCGCGATCCGGCCAGCATGAGGACCAGAAAGCCCAGGAGAGGAAAAGCGGGAATCAGCCAGAGCAGCTCGAGCATGTCATCCCCTCATTTGGCTGACGGCGTCCACGTCCAGGGTGTTGAACCGGTGGTAGATCTGCACCACCAGCGCCAATCCCACCGCCACCTCGGCCGCGGCCATGGCCAGGATGAAGAAGAACATGACCTGGCCGTCCGCCTGGCCCCAGTGCGCGCCCGCCACCACGAAGGCCAGGGCCGCGGCGTTGAGCATGATCTCCAGGGACAGCAGCACGAAGATGATGTTGCGGCGCACCAGCACGCCGGTCAGGCCCAGCCCGAACAGCACCGCCGCCAGCATCAGGCCGTGCTCCATGGGGACCGCGGCCATCAGGACTCACCCCCCTCGCCGTCCGACGGCACCCGGCGGCCCAGGTGAAAGGCTCCCACCAAACCCGCCAGGAGCAGCATGGCGGCCAGTTCCACCCCCAGCACGTAGGGACCGTAGAGCGCGGCGCCCACGCGCTTGACCCCGACCGCGGCCGGGGCGCCCGCCGGGCCGGGCTCGGCCGCCAGCAACACCAGGAACTCGACGAACAGGACGGCGCAGAGGACCGCCGGCCCCCGCCACGCCCTGGGCTCGAGCCATTGCCGCTCGCGGGCCGTGGCCTCGGCCCCGAGATTGAGCATCATGATGACGAACACGAACAGCACCACGATGGCCCCGGCGTAGACGATCACCTCCAGCGCCGCCACGAAGGGCGCGCCCAGCGTGAAGAAGATCAACGCCAGCGACAGCAGCGACACGATCATGTAGAGCAGCGCGTGCACCGCGTTGGATCGGGTGATGACCATGGCCGTCGCGATGACCGCAACGATGGCCGCCAGGTAGTAGATCAGGGTCATGGGAGCAGGCTCTTCACGTCCACGGGCTTGTCCTCGTTCTCCGACGCCCCCTTGTCCTTGCCGCTGATGGCCAGGCCGGCAACCCGGTAGAAATTGTAGCCGGGATATTTTCCGGGGCCGTCTATCAGCAGGTCCTCTTTTTCATAGACCAGGCTCTGCCGGTCGTAGTCGCACAGCTCGAAGTCCGGCGTGAGCTGGATGGCGTAGGTGGGGCACGCCTCCTCGCACAGCCCGCAGAAGATGCAGCGCGAGAAGTTGATGCGGAAGAACTCCGGATAACGCCGGCCGTCCTCCCGCTCCCCGGCCTGGAGGGCGATGCAGTCCACCGGACAGGCGGCGGAGCAGAGATAGCAGCCCACGCAGCGCTCGTCACCGTCCGGGTCCCGGGACAGGATGATCCGGCCCCGGTAGCGGGGCGGCAGGTAGGGCTTCTCCTCCGGATACTGCACCGTCACCGGCCGCCTGAACAGGTGCCGCAGCACCGTCCAGATGGTCCGTAGCATGCTCAACATCGACGACTCCTCAAGCCTTCCAAGGCAACACTCAACTCTTCAAGAGCAACAGCACTCCCGCGGTCACCACCAGGTTCAGCAGCGAAAGCGGCAACAGCACCTTCCAGCCGAAGGCCATCAACTGGTCGAACCGCGGCCTCGGCAACGCCGCCCGCAGCGTGATGAACACCAGAATGAAGAACAGGAGCTTCAACCCGAACCACACGATCCCCGGCAACACCGGACCGTGCCAACCGCCGCAAAACAACGTCACGATCATGGCCGAGATCACGGTCACGCCGACGTACTCGCCGACGAAGAACATGCCGAACTTCATCCCCGAGTACTCGGAGTGGAAACCCGCCACCAGCTCCGCCTCGGCCTCGGGCAGATCGAAGGGCAGCCGATGGGTCTCGGCCAGCCCGGCGATGAAGAAGATGATGAAGCCCAGGAACTGCGGCACGATGAACCAGATGTCGCTCTGCGCCTCGACGATCTCCCGCAGGCTGAAGGAACCCGCCAGCAGCACCACGCCCATGAGCGACAGGCCCATGAAGACCTCGTAGCTGACCATTTGGGCCGAGGCCCGGAGCCCCCCCAGCAGCGCATATTTGTTGTTGGATGCCCAACCCGCCAGCACCACGCTGTAGACGCCCATGGACGACATGGCGAGGAAGAACAGCAGCCCGATGTTGAGGTCGGTGACCCCGATGGTCTCGGTGATGGGTATCACGGCCACGGACATGAGCCCGGTGACGACGATGACCGCCGGCGCCAGGGTGAACACGGCCCGGTCCGCGAACGGCGGCACCCAGTCCTCCTTGGTGAAGATCTTGATCATGTCGGCCAGCACGATGCCGAGCCCGAACGGCCCCACCCGATTGGGGCCGTAGCGGTCCTGCAAGAGCGCCAGGAACCGCCGCTCCAGCCAGATGAGCAGCGCCGCCAGGATCAGGGGGGCGTTGAGCACCCCCAGAACCATCAGGATCTGTAGAACCACGTCCTTCACGTCACACCCTGCGGCACGGACTCCAGGCGGGGACGTCGACGCCCCGGACGCTGCCTACCCCCATGGGCACGCCGAGCACGCCCGCGGTCATGCTCGCCATGAGACGCGCCGGCAACTGGTACGCGGCCCCGTCCAGCTCGATCTCCACGTATTCCCCTTCCTGCACCCCGAGATGCCTTGCATCTCCGGGGTTCAGCGCGGCGTACGGCCCGGGGCTCCGTTGGGCCACGGCCGGCGCGGCCGCGCTCAATTCGTCCGAACCGAATATGTGATGGAGCGGCACCACCAGGACCTCGCCGTCACGCCGCTCGAACGCCCCGGGCACGTCCGCGGTATAGGCCCCGTCCCCGTCGGAACCGGGCTCCAGCAGCCGGACTCCGGGGTCGCCCCCGGTCAGCGCGCCGCCCACCTCGGACTGGAACTTGTTCAGGGACTGCACGGAATTCCACCCCGGCGCCCAGAACCGCGTGATGAGTGCCGACGGCGGCTGCTGGGGATAGCCCTCCATGGAAAACGCCAGCGGCGAATCCGGATCGCCCGGCGGCCTGGGTTCGTGGACGCTGACGTCCGCCTGAATGGCGGTGCGGCCGCTGGCCCGCGGCGACTGACGCGGCACCTTCTCGCCATCGACTCGGAAAGACGCGGCCGGCAGGCCGCCGGGCAGCGGCGCGAACACCGGCACCGCCCGCGCCAGCGCGGCCAGGAGAGCGTCCGGTGAACCGAGGGTGGAAAGCTCGGCGCGGCCGGCCGCCCGGGCCAGGTCATGCAGCCAGCGCCATGCCGGCTTCGTCTCTCCCTGGGGAACGTAGACCTGGTAGAAACGCTGCGCCCGGCCCTCGTTGCTCACCACGGTCCCCTCGGCCTCGGCGAACGCGCCGGCCGGCAGCGCCAGCGCGGCTCCCGCGGTGGTGTCGCTGGTGGAATGGTCCAACGCCACCACCCGGGCCGAGGCCAGCAAGGCGTCCACCGCCGGCCGGGGAGCCCGGCGATAGAGGTCGTTCTCCAACACGACCACCGTGTCCACGTGCCCGTCGGCCACCCGTTGGAAGGCGTCCGACGTGTTCATGGCGTTCAGCAGACCCAGCCCGAAACTGTTGCTCTCCGCGGCCGCGAAACACAGGTCCGCAGGCCGTTCCCGCCCCAGGGCCCGGGCCACCTGCGCGGCCGCGTCGATGACCGCCTCGCTGCCGCTGCCCGATCCGGACACCACCACCGGCCGCTCGGCCGCCCGCAACGCGCCGGCGATGGCCTCGGCCAGCTCGCGCTCGCCGCCGGACAACCCGTCCACTTCCGGAGCGGTCTCGTCCAGCGCCCGGGCCACCGCGAACCCCAGCCGCGCCACATCGTCCGGCGCGCCGCGCCAGCTCGCGGCGGCCGCCTCGTCCAGCCGGGTCTCGCCGGTGGCGGCGATATACAGCGGACCCTTGTCCTGCTGCATGACCTCCCGCAGCGCCGCGTCGTCCCACGTCGGGATCCGCAGCCCCATGGCCTCCTTGCGGGGCGCCTGCTTCACCGCCTGGCGCACCGCCAGAGCCAGCAGCGGCGCGGTCTGGGTCACGTCCTCGCCGAGAATGAAGACCGCGTCCGCGGACTCCACCTCGCGCAAGGACGGGGGCCGGACCCGGCCGCCGCGCAGCACCCGCAGCATGCGGGCCACCAGGTGGTCCTCCGCGGTGGCCATGCCGCTGAAGAAGTTGCTGGCCCCCACCAGGGTACGGAGCGCGAAGTTGGACTCCAGCGACGCCCGCGGCGAGCCGATGCCGATGACCCGCGACTCCCTGCCGAGCAGCGAGGCCGCCTGTTCCAGTGCCTCCGCCGTGCTCGCCGGCCGGGCCTCGCCGCCTTCGCCCAACAGCGGCTGCCTCAAGCGCTTGTCGCCGTTGACGAAGTCGTAGCCGAACCGCCCCCGATCGCACAGGAAGTAACCGTTGACCTCGGCGTTGTAGCGGTTGAGGACGCGGCGAAGCTGGCCGTAGCGCTCCCCCGCGATGGTGTTGCACCCGAGGCTGCAATGGGCGCACACCGACGGAGCCGTCTGCAGGTCCCACTTGCGGGTGTAGTGCTCCTTCAGGGTCTTGTCGGTGAAGACCCCGGTGGGGCAGATCTCCACCAGGTTGCCGCTGAACTCGTTCTCCAGGGCGCCGTCCTCGTGGCGGCCGAAATAGACGTGGTTGTGCGACGCGAACGCGTCCAGGTCCTTGCCGCCCGCGTAGTCACGGTAGTAGCGCACGCAGCGGTAGCAGGTGATGCACCGGTTCATCTCGTGGTTGATGAACGGGCCCAGTTGCTGGTTGGTGAAGGTGCGTTTGCCGAACCGGTAGCCCCGGTAGTTGTGACCGGTCATCACCGTCATGTCCTGCAGGTGGCACTCGCCCCCCTCGTCGCACACCGGGCAGTCGTGGGGGTGGTTGCTCATGAGGAGCTCGATGATGCCGGCGCGGAACCGGGCCGCGTCCTTGTCGCGGATGGAGAAGCGCGCGCCGTCCATGGCCGGGGTCATGCAGGCCATGACGATACGGCCGCGCTGGTCGTTCTCGTCCCGGTACTGCTTGACGGCGCACTGGCGGCAGGCGCCCACCGATCCCAGCGCGGGATGCCAGCAGAAGTACGGCAGGTCCAGGCCCTTGGAGAGGCACTCCTCCAGGAGGTTCTTTCCGGGGTCGACCTCGTAGGGCCGGTCGTCGACGTAGATGGTAGCCATGATCGTTACGCTGCGTCGTTCTTGGGAATGAGCTTCTCGAAGTCCTCGCGAAAATACTTGAGCGCGCTCTGCAACGGCTCCATGGCGCCAGGCGCCAGCGCGCAGAACGTATTGCCCGGTCCCATCATCCGGGTCTGCATCTCCAGACGCTCCAGGTCGCCGGGCCGGCCCCGGCCCTCCAGGAGCCCCTGCAGGATACGGGCGGTCCACGGCAGACCGTCCCGGCACGGCGTGCACCAGCCGCAGGACTCCTGGGCGAAGAAGCGCTCGAGGTTGAGCACCATGCCCACCACCGAGGTCTTGTCGTCCAGGACGACCATGAGCCCGGTGCCCAGCCGGCTGCCCGCCGCCTGCACCGAGCCGTAGTCCATCTTGGTGTCCAGGTGCTCCTCCACCAGGAAGTCCGTGGAGGCGCCGCCCGGAAGGACCCCGCGGAACCGGTGACCGTCCCGCATGCCGCGGGCGCGACGCTCGAGGATTTCCCGGATGGTGGTGCCCAGGGGCAGCTCCCAGGCTCCCGGCCGTTTCACCTTGCCGCTGACGCCGTAGAGCTTGGTGCCGCCGTCCTCGCTGCGGCTGAGTCCCAGGTACCACTGGGCGCCGTTACGAAGGATCGGAGCGATATTGCACAGGGTCTCGACGTTCTGGACGATGGTGGGCTTGCCCCACAGGCCGCTCACCTGGGGAAACGGCGGCTTGGCCCGGGGATTGGCGCGCTTGCCTTCCAGCGCGTTGAGCAGCCCGGTCTCCTCGCCGCACATGTAACGGCCCGCGCTGGTGTGCAGATCCAACTCGAAGCTGTAGTCGGAACCGAGGATGTTCTTGCCCAGATAGCCCTTGTCACGGGCTTCGGCCAGGGCCCGGACGATGCGTTCCGCCGCCAGCTTGTAGGCCCAGCGGAGGAAGATGTACCCGTCGGTGGCCTGGATCGTGTAGGCCGCCAGGATCATCCCCTCGATGAGGAGATGCGGGTTCCCTTCCAGCAGCATGCGGTCCTTGAAGGTGCCCGGCTCCATCTCGTCGGCGTTGGCCACGAGGTACTTGGGCGTGGGCGCGTTCTCGCCCATGGGAACGAAGCTCCACTTCTGGCCCGTGGGGAAGCCCGCACCGCCACGGCCCCGGAGCCTGGAGTCCGTTATCTCCTTCAGCACGTCCGCCGGAGTCATCTCCTTGAGGACCCTGCGCAGCGCCTCGTAGCCGCCCACCTTCTCGTAGGCCGCCAGATCCAGCACGGCGCCGTCCGACCGGAGGTCGCCGGTCAAGGGCTTGTCCATGGATGAACCGTTCGCCATAGCTCCGCCTCAAGCCTCCGGCGTTTGCCGGTAGCGGCCGAGTATCTCGTCCACCTTCTCGTTGTCGAGGTTGCGGTGAAGGTCGCTTCCCACCATCATGGCGGGGCCGCGGTCGCAGGTGCCCAGGCAAGCCATGGGCAGCAGCGTGAACTTCCCGTCGGCCGTGGTTTCCCCGAGCTCCACTCCCAGACGCGTCTTGAGATGGGCGCAGATGTCCTCGTAACCCAGGATCCAGCAACTGACGCTGTCGCACAGGAGGATGACGTTCTCCCCCACCGGCTTGCGGAAAATCAGGTTGTAGAAGGTGGCCACGCTGTCCAGCGCCGCCGGGCTCATGTCCAGCAGCCCGGCGACCTCCTTCAGGTGCTCGTCCGACACCCAGCGGTGCCCTTCCTGGACGATCTTCAGCGCTTCCACGCAGGCGGCCTGGGGGTAGTCGTAGTGGGCCGCCTCCGCCCTGATCCTCTCGCGTTCCTGTTCCGTCAGCATGGGAACCTCGCCGTCACCCTTGTCGCTCCTCCCGTCACGATCCCCTTCACCGATCGATGTCCGCCAGCACGAAGTCGATGCTCCCGAGTATCGCCAGCAGGTCCGGCACCATGGTGCCCCGGCTCATGAGCGGAATCATCTGCATGTGGGCGAAGGACGGCGTGCGGATGCGCACCCGGTAAGGGATGGTGCCGCCGTCGCTCACCAGCCGGTAGCCGTTGTTGCCCTTGGTGGCCTCGATGCCCACGAAGGACTCCCCCGGAGGGATCACCGGACCCCAGCTCACGCTCAGGAAATGGTTGATGAGCGTCTCGATGTCGTGCATCGTGCGCTCCTTGCGTGGCGGGGTGGTCAGCGGATGATCGGACTTGTAGTGTCCGGGGGGCATGTTCTTGAGGCACTGGTCGATGATCCTGAGGCTCTGGCGCATCTCCTCGATGCGCACCACCGCGCGGTCGTAGCAGTCGCCCTGCCGGGCGATGGGGACGTCGAACTCGAACTGGTCGTAACCCGAGTACGGCCGCTTCTTGCGGAAGTCCCAGTCGAAGCCGCAGGCCCGGAGCCCGGGGCCGGTCACGCCCCAGTCGATGGCCTCTTCCACGGTGTAGGCGCCGATGCCCTGGGTGCGCGCCTTGAAGAGGCGGTTCTGCATCACGATCTTGTCGTATTCCAGGAGCCGGTCCGGCAGGTAGTCGACGAAGTCCCGCACCATTCCCTGCCATCCCTTGGGCAGGTCGTGGGCGACGCCGCCGATGCGGAACCAGCTCGGATGCATGCGGCCGCCGCACACCGCCTGGACGATGTCGAAGATCCGTTCCCGGTCGTTGAAGGTGTAGAAGACCGTGGAGAGGGAGCCGACGTCCTGGGCAAAGGTGCCGTACCAAACCAGGTGGCTGGCGATGCGGAAGAGCTCGGACATCATCACCCGGATCACCTGGGCGCGGTCGGGCACGTCGATGCCGGCCAACTGCTCCACCGAGAGGACGTAGGCCAGGTTGTTCATCACCCCGCCGAGGTAGTCGATGCGGTCGGTGTAGGGGATGAAGGAGTGCCACGACTGCCGCTCTCCCATCTTCTCCGCGCCGCGGTGATGGAAGCCGATCTCGGGAAGGCAGTCGACGATCTCCTCGCCGTCGAGTTGCAGGATGATACGGATGACGCCGTGGGTGCCGGGATGCTGCGGCCCCACGTTGAGGAACATGAAGTCCGTGCCCTCGTGGCTGCGCTTCATGCCCCAGTCCTCGGGACGGAAGCGGAGCGCCTCCTGCTCCCGGTCCTGGCGGTCGTCGGGAAGCTGGAACGGACCCATCTCCGTGGCCCGGGCCGGATGCTCCTTGCGGAGGGGATGGCCCTCCCAGGTGAGCGGCATGAGGATGCGGCGCAGCGCGGGATGGCCGTCGAAGCGGACCCCGAACATGTCCCACACCTCGCGCTCGTACCAGTTGGCGGCGGGCCACAGGCCGGTGGCGGTAGGCAGGGAGGCGTCGCCGTCGGCCAGGCCCACCTTGAGGCAAAGGTCCTCGTTCCGCCCGTAGGAGAGGAGGTGGTAGAGCACGGTGAAATCGCTGTCGGGCTGGCCGTCCCGCTGCTTGCGGAAGCGTTCGTCGATGGCGGTGAGGTCGTACAGCGTGCCGAAGGGCCGGTCCACCTCGGTCTTGAGGAACTTCAGGACCGCGGGCAGGCGCTCCCGTGACGTCCACAGGGTCGGAAAGCCGCTCCGGGTTTCCTGCGCCGTGAAGGCATCGGCGCCGAAACGGCCTTCAAGCTCCGTCACCACCGCCGGGGCATCGCTCATGAGCCGCACCCGCTACGCCGGTCCCGTCGAATGGGCCGCGCGTGGTCCATGGTTGAGAGCGAAAGAGATCCGTCCATCGCGACGTTAGACTTCGTCCGGGGAACGCAGGCTGGTGGCGCGGATGCGGTCGGGCCGCTTCACGTCCCGCATGGCCGCCATCGGCGCCTTCTCGACGCCCTGAGGCCCCACCATCCAGCTCAGCGGCCGGCGCTCGCTGCCCACGGCCTTCTGCAACAATGTCAACGCTTCCAGGAAAGCCCAGGGACTGGGCGGACACCCGGGCACGTACACGTCCACCGGAAGGATCTTGTCCACCCCCTGCACCACGCTGTAGATGTCGTACATGCCCCCGGAGTTGGCGCAGGCGCCCATGGAGATGACCCAGCGGGGCTCCATCATCTGCTCGTACAACCGCTTCACGATGGGCGCCATCTTGATGAAGGGGGTTCCCGCGATGACGATGACGTCGGCCTCCCGGGGCGTCCCGCGGATGACCTCGGCGCCGAAGCGGGCCACGTCGAACTTGCTCGTGAGGCTCGTGGCCATCTCCACGAAGCAGCAGGACAGTCCGAAATGGAACGGCCACATGGAGTTCTTGCGCCCCCACCGGACCAGGTCCTCCAGGCGGGCCATGACCAGAAGCCGCCGTATGGCTTCGTCTAAGCCGCCCTTTTCGGGCTCGGCCGGCTTGGGCTTGGACAACGACCATTGCATGGGGTCCCTCTATCCTTTCTCCCGACCGGCCTTGGCCAGCCTGAGCCGGACCGGCTCCCAGTCCAATGCGCCCATGCGGTACTCGTAGATGAGCGCCACCACCAGGATCGCGACGAACACCACCATGCCCGCGTAGCCGGGCCAGCCCACTTCCTCGTAGGCCACGGCATAGGCGAAAATGAAGACGGCCTCGAGATCGAAGATCACGAACAAAATCGCGACGATATAGAACTTGACGGACAAACGCACGCGGGCCGAGCCGGTGGAGACGATGCCGGACTCGTAGGGCTGTCCGGTGGCACGATCCGAATGCCGCTCGCCGAGGACGAACGACAAGCCGATCATGCTCCCGGCCACCACGAGAGCAATCAGGAAGTACAGGCCCAGCGGCCAGAGCGTCTCGCTACCCATGATGCATCGCCGCGTACAATGTCGTCTGGAAAGTCATGTCGAGGCTGGAATCGCAGCCTAGTATACGGGTCAAGGGGATGTCAACTAATGGCGCCCGTGCGTCAGGCATACCAAAGGGTCTTCTCCATATCTCGTCATTCCCGCTCTTTCCCGTCATTCCCGCGAAAGCGGGAATCCAGGCGGGGTGAAGAGGTCTGGCGCCAGTGCTGGCCTGCCTCCGCTTTCGACGCCGTTGCCGGTGCGGCGGCCGTTGTCGTCGAGGGTCTCGAATCTTCCCCTGGAGTTCAGCGCCTTGCGGTGCACGAGACGCCGGGAACGGGAGTTCCGGCCGTTCCAATTGCCCTCCTGCACCACGAACCACTCCGGGAAGCGCCACGCGCCGATGTTCCGCTTCTTGTCCAACGGACTCCGCTGCTCCGGTGGAGGAGCGTAAAGCCGGGGGTGCCGAACCCCCGTCATCTGCATCAGCTTCGCCGTGAGCCGCGGTTCGGCGATTTCCTCCAGTTCCGGGCTCCAGGTCTCCAGTCCGCCGACGATGGCGGAGTGTCGCGGCAGGTCGATCAGCGCGCCCGGCCCGAACGTCGTGATGACCTGGCTGCGACGTATCTGCCCGCGTTCGTTGCCGTTCATCCACCGTCTCCGTCCAGGGCGCCTGGGAGGTCCTGCACGTAAAGGTCTACCGCGGGCTCGACGTCACGGAGCGAACGGTTGGCGCGAAACTTCCCGTGGTGCTCCGACTCGAAAGCCGTATCCAGCATTTCCCTGAGCAGCGGTTTCCCCGCGCCGCCCCGTTCATAACGCTGGTACTGCATGGCGGCGCCGCTGGCATGGTAGTCCTGCCAAATGGCGGTCCAGGAATCGAGCAGGTCGCCGACGCGACGCCGAATGCTGCGCAGCCGCTCGTCGCGTTCCGCGTCGTCCTGAACCGGCTGGCCGCGTACTCGTTCCTCGAATGCGTGGAGCAGCCCTGCTTAACGCCTCGCACGCCTCCCGGATATTCCGCGTGTAGTCCTCGGCTTGCGTCTTGCCCCAACGCGTGACGGTATAGTCCCAAATGCTCTCGAGATCAGCCTGGACCGCCGGGAAGAGAATGTATCGCGCCATGCCGCCTAAGTGGATTTCTTGCGGGCGATGAACGCGTCGAAGTCAAACGGTGTCGCTGGGCCGGATTGCTCACCTTCGATGAGGGCCTCCCTCAGAGCTTCGACCTTGGCTTCGTGCTCTTCCAACAGCCGCAGCCCAGCGCGCACTACATCGCTGGCGGAATTGTACCGGCCGGATTCAACACGGTCGTTGATGAAACCCATGAAGTGGTCTCCCAGGGAAACTGATGTGTTGCGTGGCATGAGCACACCTCCCTGACACCACGCATACCAAAACTTGGTAGTGTCGGAAAGCCTTCGATTGTGCCATTAAATCTGACCGATTTTGCACTGTTTTGGCTAAAGTGGGTACCGTGAACGGTTCACTGATCGAGCATCCGCTCCGCATCGACCCGATTCCGGCTCGACCGTCTCCACCAGCCACCGGCGTGAACGCACCTCGACGAGTCCCCCGACGTCAGGGAAGCGCCCGGGCAAGAGCCTGGCGGCATCTTCCAAGGGCGTTCTCTCCAGCGGCGCGGGCAAGTCCATAGTTGCTTTAACAAATTCGCTAAAGTTCCGAGAATCGGTTCAATGCGCCAGTTATTATGTTGTAAGATATAATGTTCACCTGCATAATAAAAAGATGCAGTTCCTCGATCGCCGCCGCGAGATGGAGCAGTTGGACAATGTGCTGACGCGGACCGGAGCGTTCGCCGTCATCTGGGGACGCCGCAGGATCGGCAAGTCGCGCCTTCTCATTGAATGGTCGCGGCGCCACCGGGGCCTGTACACGGTCGCGGATCAGTCCGTCCCGCCGGTGCAGCGGCGCTACCTGGCGGAAGCGGTCGCCGAACGATTCCCCGGCTTTGCAGACGTGGAGTACCCGGACTGGCGCTCGTTTCTGACGCGGCTTTCCGCCGACGCCGACCGCGCCGGCTGGCAAGGTCCGTGGGTGCTGGACGAGCTTCCCTACCTCGTCGACGCGGACCCCACTCTGGCCGGGGTCTTGCAGAACTGGTTGGACGGCCCGGAGCGGCGGTTGCGCCTGGTCGTGTGCGGGTCGAGTCAGCGCATGATGCACGGCTTGATACTCGACGCTGCCGCTCCGCTCTACGGCCGGGCTGCCGAAGCCTTTGGCGTCCGCCCCCTGCCGGCGGGGCATCTCGCCGGGGCTTTCCCCTTCGACAAGCATCACGACCTGGTGAGCGTCTATGCGCTGTGGGGAGGCATACCTCGTTATTGGGAGCTTGCCGAACCCTTCGGGAACGACATCGAAGCCGCGGTGGACACTCTGGTCCTCGACCCCGCGGGCCCGCTGCATGGAGAACCTGATCGGCTGTTGCGGGAGGAGACCCCTCCAGCTACGGCGCTGCGCCCCTTGCTGGACGTCATCGGCAACGGGGCGCACCGGGTCAGCGAGATCGCGGGCCGTCTTGGCAAACCCGCCTCCAGCCTGTCGAGACCGCTGGCATCGCTCACGGAGATGGGGCTGGTACGCCGCGAAACACCGTTCGGAACCGACCCGAAGTCCGGCAAACGGAGCCTCTACCGAATCGACGACCCCTTTCTGCGCCTGTGGTTTCGGGTGGTCGCACCCCATCGAGGGGCGCTGGCCGCCACGCCCCCGGAGACGCGGCTCGCATACTGGCGGCGGCACCGGCGCGGCCTTGAGGCGCTTGCCTGGGAGGAACTGTGCCGCGGGGCGGTGCCCCTCCTTCACCGTTCCGATACGACCCTGGGCCGGCTGGGTCCGTGGGAACCCGCGCAACGGTACTGGCGGGGCAATGCGCCGGAACTCGACATCGTCGCGCGCTCGGTTGACGGTAAACGATTGCTGGTGGGCGAGGCCAAGTCGACGACGCGCCCGGTTACGGACACCGCCGCCGCGCGCGTTCACTCGGGCGACCTGGCCGGCGCTGAAGGCGCCGATGTCTGCCAAGCGCTGTTCGTTCCGGAGAGCGTGGCCGCGGACGCCCGGAACGGCATCCACATCGTCGATGCGCGGGCAGTCATGAGCGTGCTGACATAGGCAACGAGCACAGGGGCGTCTGGCCCTCCGGGGCAAAGTGGAGTATACGGTGAAGGGGCGTACGGGAGACAGGTTGGGCCGCCCGGCCAGCGGAACGGCGCGGCCTGCACCGAGGGAGGAATTCGAATGGGCCTGGCATACGATGATCTGATCGAGCCGGTGATCGTCCGGCAGGAATCCAGGAGCCGCTTCTACTGCATGTGCGGGCGGACGCGGAACTTCCCGTTCTGCGACGGGTCGCACAAGGTGACGTCCATCACGCCCCGGGAGATCACGGTGGACGAGCCCCGGACCATGGCCATCTGCGCGTGCTGGCGGTCAAAGACGCGGCCGTATTGCGACGGCACCCACGGCAAGCTGGTGGCACCGAAATAGCGGCTGTTCGACTCGAGGCAGAGGGAGGACACACGCATGTACGAAGTGAAGAACCCCATCACGGAGGCCAAGGCCAACCCGGATATCCGCCATCTTTCGTTGTGGCGCACGGACCTGACCTATTTCTGGACCATCAACTGCGAAGAGAACATGCAGGACGACATGCACTACCACGAGAACGACGACCACATCTTCATGGTCCTCGAGGGCGAGTGCACGGTGCGGACGCCGGAGAACGAGTACGTCCTGAAGCCCCACGACATGATCCTGCTGGAATCGGGCCAGCCCTACCAGCTCTGCAACACCGGTGAAGGGCGCTTGATCCTCTTCGGGGCGGGCAACTCGCAAGTCGACGGCAAGCCGCGCACGCGGGTGCCGAGGCGCCCCAGCCACATTCCGGTGAGACAGCCCATCATCGCGTAGAAACCTGCTCCGCGCCCACGCGGAAGCGCAAACTTCGAAGGAGGAAGACATGTTGCGACTACTGTCCTACGGCCCTTGACCGTACGCCCACAGGACAAGGCTTGTCCTGGCGGAAAAAGACATCTCCTACGACCTGGTGGAGTGCGATCTCCAGAACAAGTCCGAGGAGCTGGTCACCCTCAACCCCTACGGCAAGGTGCCGGTGCTGGTGGACGGGGACACGGTGATCTACGAATCCGCCGTCATCAACGAGTACCTGGACGAGAAATTTCCCGAGGTGCCGCTGATGCCCAACGACCTGGCGCAGCGGGCGCAGGTGCGGATCTGGATCGACTTCTGCAACACCCGGCTCCAAGCCGCCGCCGGCAACATCCGCCACGACCACGAGGTCGAGAAGAACAGGAAGCGCCTCGCGGAGCACCTGGCGGCGCTGGACAAGCAGATGGCCGGCAAGGACTTCATCGTCGACGACTATTCGCTGGCGGACATCACCTATGTCCCGTTCTTCACCCGGGAAGACCACTACAAGGTGTCCATCGGTGACGAGTTCCCGAACGTGAAGCGCTGGCGCGAGAGACTGCTGGAGCGGCCGAAGGTGCAGTCGACGCCGTAGAGCGCTGACCTCGGTCCTGACGTCGATGAAGGGCTCCCCCGCACCACCCCGCCTGGATTCCCGCTTTCGCGGGAATGACGGAGGGGTGCAGGGGAATGGTGGAGGAGTGCCGGAGAATGGTGGAGGAGCGCGCGGGAATGACGGAGGGGTGCGCGGGGTTCACGTAGCGGAGCTGGGGAATGACCCTCGTGAGGACGCCGAACTGGCGCAAAAGGTGGCCGGGCTTCATGCGCTGCTGAGAGAGATGAGACACGTGGTGGTCTGTTTCTCCGGCGGCGTCGACTCCGGCTACCTGCTGGCGGAGGCCGTGAACGCCCTCGGGGACAGCGCCCTGGCGCTCACCGCGGTTTCCCCGAGCCTCGCGCCCGAGGAGGGCGCCGACGCCCGGAGCCTGGCCGAGAGCATCGGCGCGAGGCATCGGCTCATCGACACCTACGAACTGGACGACCCGCGCTACGCCGCCAACCCCGTCAACCGCTGCTACTTCTGCAAGACCGAGCTCTACGGCAAGGCCATCGAGGAAGCCGCCTCCCTCGGCATCGCCCACGTGCTGGACGGCTTCAACGTGGACGACCGCGGCGACCACCGCCCGGGCCGCAAGGCCGCCCGCGAGCGCGGCGTCCGCTCGCCGCTGGACGAGCTGGGTTTCACCAAGGCCGATATCCGCGAAGCGGCCCGGCGCATGGGTCTACGGGTCTGGGACAAGCCGGCACTGGCCTGCCTTTCCAGCCGCTTCCCCTACGGGACCGCCATCACTCCGGAGAAGCTGACCCGGGTGAACCGCTGCGAGCGCGTGCTGCGGGAGCTCGGCTTCCGCGTCTACCGGGTCCGCTACCATGACGAGCTGGCGCGCATCGAGGTGGCCCCGGACGAGTTCGACAAGCTGTTCCGGTCGGGGGTCCGCGAGGAGATCCTCCGCCGTTTCAAGGACGCCGGCTTCACCTACGTCGGCGTCGACCTGCAAGGCTACCGCACGGGTTCCCTCAACGAGACCGTGAAGCAGCAGTAGCGCGCCGCCTCACCGCGCTTCGAGGATGGCGGAGAGGAACTGCTGGGTGCGTTCGTTCCTGGGGTTCTCGAAGATCTCGTCGGGGGTTCCCTGCTCCGCGATCTTGCCCTCGTAGAGGAAGCAGACCCGGTCGGAGATCTCCCGGGCGAAACCCATCTGGTGGGTGACCATCAACATGGTGAGGTTATGCTCGCCGTTGAGCCGGCGGATCACGTTCAGGACCTCGCCGATGACCTCGGGGTCGAGGGCGGAGGTGACCTCGTCCAGCAGCATGACCTTGGGCCGCATGGCCAGCGCCCGGGCGATGGCCACCCGCTGCTGCTGCCCGCCCGAGAGACGGGAGGGATGCTGGTCCTTCTTGTCCTCCAGTCCCACCATCTCCAGGAGTTCCACCGCCCTCGCTTCCGCCTCGTCCTTGCGGAGGCCCAGCACCTGCACCGGCGCCTCCATGCAGTTCTCCAGCGCGGTCATGTGCGGGAACAGGTTGAAGTGCTGGAACACCATGCCGATGTCGATCCGGTGCCTGCGCATGTGGGCCGCGTTGGCCTTCACCAGGCCGCCGTCCCGTTCCATGTGGGTCAGCGGCCGGCCGTCGACGTAGATGACACCCTCGTCGATCTCCTCCAGGGTCATCAGCATGCGCAGCACGCTGGTCTTGCCCGCGCCGGAAGGCCCGATGATGGACACCATCTCGTTGGCCTCGACGTCGAGGTCCAGGGCGTCCAGCACCGTGAGAAGGCCGTACCGCTTGGTCACCTTGCTGAAGCGCACCATGGGCCCGTCGGGTTCGAGGCTTGCAGGGTAGGCGGACTCGATCACTGTATCCTCCCGGAACGGTGTCATCGCGTCCGTTCCCACGCTGGCCCATGGCTCATCGACTCATCCCCAAGGCTCGTCGGACCCAAGCCTCGAAAAAACGCAACCCGGCGGCCGCCGGCAGTGAGATGGCCAGGAATATCACGCCCACCATCGTATAAGGCTCCAGGAAACGATAGGTCTCCGAGCCGATGGCGTTGGCGGCCTGGAGAAGCTCGGTGACGGCGATGACCGACAGCATGGGGGTGTCCTTGAAGATCCCCACGAGGTAGTTGCCCATGCCGGGCAGGGCGGCCGGCAGCGCCTGCGGGAGGATGATCCGGAAGTAGGTGCGGGCCGTGCTCAGATGGAGCGCCCGGCACGCCTCCCATTGCCCCCTGGGCACGGCCTCGAGCCCGCCCCGGTAGACTTCCGAGAGATACGCCGCGTAGTGGAGCCCTATGGCGATCATTCCCGAGGTCCACGGCGAAAGCCGAATGCCGAACTGGGGACCCACGTAGAAGACGAAGAAGATTTGCAGCACCAGGGGCGTCGAGCGGATGAACTCGACGGACTCGCGCACCACCACGGTCAGGGGACGCCATGGAGTACGCTGCGCCAGGCAGAAGACGAGCCCCAACACCAGGGCGATGCCGTACCCGATGCCCGCCGCCATCAGAGTGTTGAGCGTCGCCCACAGGAGCCGCGGCAGGATCTCGAACGTGAAGTCCCAGCGCCAGTCGAACATCACCTACGCCCCATCTTGCGTGCCATCATGCCCTCCAGCCGGCGCATGGACGGCGAGATCAAGAGCCGCGCCATGACGTAATAGATCACCAGCGCGGTGCCGAACGCCTCGACGGACAGGAAAGTGTAGCCGTTGATCTGCTTGGCCTGGAACATGAGGTCGGTCACCGAGATCAGGGACACCAGCGCGGTCGCCTTCAACAGCTCGATGAACAGGTTTCCCCACGGCGGCAGCATGATCAGGAAAGCCTGCGGCAGTATGATGCGGCGCATCCGCGTGAGGGGCGACAGGTTGAGCGCCAGCGCGGCCTCGTACTGGCCCCTGGGCACGGCCTGGATGGCGCCGCGCACCACCTCGGCGCCGTAAGCCCCCAGGTTCATCCCCACCGCCACGAAACCCGCGACGAACTTCTCCAGGGTGAGCCCGAACAGGGGCAGGACGAAAAAGATCCAGTAGAGTTGAATCAGCAGGGAGGTGCCGCGGAGAATCTCGATGTAGCAGGTAGCCGCGCCGCGCGCCGCGGCGTTGGGGGAAAGCCGCATCAGGCCCACCACCAACGCGATGACCACCGCGAGGATCGCCGCGAGTACGGTCTGCTGTACCGTGACGACAACGCCGCCGGCCAGCCTCAGTCCATGGACCGCAAGGAAATCGAGGTAGGACATCGTGCCTCACCCCCGAAGGGCGTGAATGCTCGAACGTCGCGAATCCGGTTGTGGCGCAAGGGGCCGGCGGCCCGTACCGCGCGGAAGCGTGAAACGGACCGCGGGGAGGCCGCCGCCTGCCTCCCCGCCCCCGTGCCCGGGCTCCCGGCCCGGATCAGCGATTGGCGCAGGCGAAGGCGGTGCTGCCGTCGCCGGGGAGCTGCGCCTTGGTGTAGCCGTACTCCTTGACGGCCGCCATCATGGCATCGGAGCCGAGATGCCTGGCCAGCGCTTCATTGAAAGCCTTGAGGAAACCCGTGTCGGACTTGCGAAAGCCGATGCCGACCCAGTTGTAGGTCCAGTCCGGCTGCTTCGCCGGGTCGCTGACATCCACCTTGCCGCCGCTCTTCTTCGCCAGTGCGTTCGCCGTAAAGAACGTCACGCCGCCGGCGTCCGCCCGTCCGGAGGTGACCGCGGCCAGGATCTCCGTGGAGCCCGGCACCTGCATGACCTGGGCGTCGGGGACTCCCTCCTTCTTTGCCGCCTCGACGGTGTTGTAGCCGGCGCCGGTCACCAGGATGGCGTTCTGCTTCTTGACGTCCTGGTAGTTGTGCAGGTTCTTGGGATTGCCCTTCGCCACGATGAACGCATCGCCGAAGATCCCGATGGGATCCGAGAAGTTGATGTTCTGGCAGCGGCTCTTGAGGATGTACATGCCGCCGGTAATGACGTCGAAGCGGTTGGCCTTGAGGCCGGGAATCAAGCCGCCCCAATCGGTGACTACCGGCTGGATCTTGGTGATCCCCATCTCGTTCAGAACGCCCATGACGATGGCGTTCACGAAGCCCTTGGGCACGTTGTTGTCCCCCGGGTAGGCCCAGGGAATCTCGTTGGCGAAGCCGATCCGCACGGTCTCGCCCGCCTTGGCCTTCTCCAGCAGCGACGCGGCGCTGGCACTGCCTGGCGACAGGCCCGCTCCCACCGCGGCCACTGCCAGGGCCACGACCGCCTTCGACAGGAAACCTCGGACAATTCGACTACTCCGACCACTCATCGCTCTCTCCTCCTTTTCGGCGAGCCTGGGCATATGCACGCCTGCGCGCCTCGCCGCGTTGGGTATCCAATTCGGGAACCCGTGACTGGTGTGGGAAACACCGTGAAAGGGCCGCACCCTACCAAGACCGCGCCGGGTGTGCAAATTGGGAGGTCTTCTTTGATTCGCCGCAGTGACGAACAAAACACGGCACCTCTCCAACCTGCCCAGGGTCCGTGCCCTTGATCTTTGGCCGGTGACTGGCTGTCGGCCGGGCAAGGACGCTATACTTCCACAACTTGGAGGATACTGGACCATGCGAGCCCCACGACGCAGGCGTTCGAGAAAGCGGACGATCCATGTTCTGCCGGACATCGATCTGAACAACTTGGCGGACCAAGTGGTCTACGAAGGAAGTGCGGAACACAAAGACATTCCAAGCTTCGCTGGCCAACCTCGCCTGCGTGCCGACGCTTCCTGCTGCCCTCGGGAGATAACGGACCGCGAAATCGTGTCTGGATGGCTGCGGTTGGCAGTTCGCCGAGGCGCCGTCGGCGCGCCTTGGGAGGGAGAATTTCCGCGTTATGTATGGTACATGCACGGCGACACTGTCTTTGAGGCCCGGTTGGTGAACCGCGAGACCGGTTCGTACAAGGGGTATCCGCTGGACAGTGACGAATGGCCAAAGGGCATCGAGTCACTATATGCCGCAGCTTGAATTCGAAATTGATTGGGTGGACGCAGAAGGGGTCAGGGGGCCGGAGTTGTCCGCCACTTGGGCATCCCTGCAGATCAAGGCGGGCGACTCGGTCGTGACCCGAGTACTGGACACCCGCGCAAAAACCGTACGCGACTTCATCTATGTCCCCATCTATCCCCTAGCGGAGTGGCTGGCCACCAACTGGTGGTTTCTGACACACGAATATGGAAATCCAGCGAAGGAAGGCGATCCCGATTTCCATCGCCGACATTCGCTGGGCGCTGATCGGGAGGGCTATGCGTTTCCCAGCCTGGAAGTGATTTCCTCGGGCTCCAGGACGCACCTTGCCTGGAAACGCGATCCGTCTCTCTGGACCAGGATCGAGTTCCTGAGCCAAGGGAACATCTGGATGGACAGCGACGAGTTTCGCCACCGTTGTACCGATCTCGTCGATAGGGTGGTCCGGCGCCTCGCAACCCTTGGCATCGACGAAACTCTGCTACAGGAAGAATGGACTGCGATTCAGACCACCGATGAGGACGAGGCCAAATTCTGCAAGACGGCGGCCGGGCTGGGTTGGGATCCCTACGCCGTAGATGACGTAAGGCGCGACTGGGTCTTTCTGTTTGAAGATAGACTCGGCGAGTTGCTTGGCGAAGCAATTCCGGCCATGAACATGGAAAGCCCGTACGAGGATTGGTTCGACATTGTCGACACCGTCGCAAAAGCCAGAAAAGTCAATACCCTTCATCTCGAACGTCTCCGGGTGTGTCGCGAGGAATTCCGCCCGGTCGCGGGAAAGGAAGAAGCTCCTTGGCACGTCGGGTACGAATGTGCGCGGAGACTAAGACGGAGCCTTGATCTGGATGGTCAACCGATGCCCACCATATCAAAAATGGCGGAAGCCCTTGGCGAAGACACCAAGGCAATCGAGAAGGTGACAACGGGGCAAATCGGCTTCAACGTTTGGCCCGCGCTAGTGGACGGGGTGATTGCTGGGAAGGACGACGAAAGTCCTGCCTTTGCCTTTCGCCCTCTCGCTGATGAAGGTAGGCGTTTTCACTTTTGCCGTGCCTTGGCGGAAGTCTTGCTGTCACCGGGGTCGGACACATTGCTCACGAGGGCTTACTCGGAGCGGCAACAGCGCAACCGCGCCTTCGCGGCCGAATTCCTGGCACCTTCGGCGGGGTTGAGAAGCCGAGTATCCCGCCCTGTGGTGGACAGTGATGACATCGACGAATTGGCTGCAGAATTCGGCGTATCGCCGTACACCATCGAACACCAGATCAGGAATCACCAGATCGCTCACGTCTCACGTTTGGGAGACCCAGCTCCGTAACACCAAACCGCCCCAATCCACTGTCCGACTACCAACCGCGGTATTTCTGTTGACACTACGAGGTCCTTGTTGCTACGGGTAGCCGGTCAAATCGGGCGCAAGCCTGAAAAGCATTCAAGGAGGTTGCACTATGTTCCGCAGAACCCTTTTGCTCACAGCGTTGCTGGTCTTTGCGCTGGTCCACGCGCCGGCGGGCGCCGAAGATTTCTACAAGGACAAGGCCCTGCGCATGCTGGTGGGCTTTTCCCCGGGCGGGGGTTACGACACCTACACCCGCTACATCGCCCGCTACATCAGCAAGTACATTCCCGGAAAACCGACTCCGGTGGTCCAGAACATGCCGGGAGCGGGGAGCCTGATCACCGCCAGCCACATCTACAAGCGGGCCAAGCCGGACGGCAAGACCCTGGGGGTATGGAGCCCGGCGCTGATCTTCGCCAAGGCCATGGGCGACAAGAAGGTGCGGATCGAGCCGGCGGAGTTCGAGTACATCGGCACCCCGACGTCGGACTCGGTGGCCTGCGGCCTCATGGCGGCCTCCGGGCTCAAGTCCCTGGACGACGTTGTCAAGTCGGGCAAGGTGGTGACCATGGGCGGCACCCGCGCCCCGGGGAACACCACCGATCCCTTTCTGTTCCTCAACAAGGAACTCGGGACCAAGTTCAAGAGCATCCCCGGTTACGGCGGCACGGCGACGATCCGGCTGGCCATGGAGTCGGGCGAGATCGACGGCGCTTGCTGGACCTGGGAGTCCATGAGAGTCACGGCCCGAGGCATGCTCGACGCCCCTCCGGACAAACGCCTCATCCCGTTCATCATCACCAAGCGGCACTCCGACCCCGAGGTGAAGGACATCCCGCTCTTCTCGGACGTCCTCAAGGGTGAGAACCTCGCGGCGTTCAATGCCTGGAACGGGCAGAACAAGATCACGCGGGTCTACACCCTGCCGCCGGGCACGCCCAAGGACCGGGTCGCCATCCTGCGGAAGGCCTACAAGGCGGTGATGGAGGACCCGGACTTCCTGGCCGAGGCGAAGAAGGCCAAGCTCAACATCGACTACGTATCGCCCCAGGACATCGCGGATGCGTTGCACTCCATCAACAACATGCCGCCGAAGATCAAGGAATATCTTCAGATCCTGACGGGCTTCAAGAAGGCGAAGTAGGCGCCATTCCCTTCTTCGTCAGCTCTGCGACGGCGTCCGGAGTCTTCTTCAATCCGTCCAAGCCCATGCCGTTGAGCACGTTGGGCGCCTTGGAGAACTGGACGTCGTCGTAAGGCACCACCTCGATGCGGTTGCCCCAGGGGTCGCGGAAGTTGAGGCGTTGGTCCAGGGTCTTGACGCCCAGCCGCTCCAGGGCGGCCCGCACCGGCGTCCGGTCGTCCACCACGAAACCGAAATGGCGCTTGCCGTCGGCCTCCTGGGTCTTGCCGAGGCTCAACTGGATGAACTGGTCGCCGAGGTCGATGAAAGCGTTGTGGTCGCTCCGGCCCCGCAGGGCGAAATCGAAGATGGCGCCATAGAACTCCAGCGCCTGATCCAGGTCTCCCACCTCCAGGACCACGTGGTTGATGCCCATGGCCCGGGCCTTTCCGGGCGCGTTCTCGCTCATGGCCGCTCCTTTCCGGTTCGAGCCTGTTCTTCCGTGGCCATCCTCCCCTACCCCACGTAATTCTCGAGGATCCAGCGCGCGATCTCGTCGCGGCGCGCGAACCATACGTCCGGGAACGACTTGGCGTACCGGATGGCCTCGTCGTAGAGTTTGCCGGTGGCCGGAAAAGCCATCTGGCAGTGCATGGCCAGGGTCAGCATCTTGGGGTGTGTGGCCGACTCCTCGTAAAGGATGTCGAACTCGTCCCGGAATGCCTGCAGAAGATCGCTGGCGCTCTTGCCCCGGCGGTACATGCCGGTGTCGTTCAAACCGCTGATGGCATTCTTGTAGGGAATGATCACCATGGTCTTGCCGCCCGCTTCCGCGAGGTAGGGAACGTCGTCGTTGACCGCGTCGCCGTGCCAGGTGAAGCCTTCCTCCGCCAGAAGCTCCAGGGTGTTCTCGGTATGCCGCATGCCCGACGACAGCCAGCCCGAGGGGCGGACTCCCACGAGATCCTCGAACGTCTTCACGCAGGCGCGTATCTCCTCCCGTTCCTCGTCCCTGGTGAGCAGCACCAGTTGCACGTCCTCGGCGTAGCTGTGGGCCACCACCTCGTGGCCGTCCTCGTGGACCTTCTTCACCGCTTCCGGGTAGCGCACGGCGCAGAGCGCGTTGGTGTTGAAGGAGGCCTTGACGCCGTACTTCTCCAGGATGCGCAGAATGCGCCACACGCCGGTACGGCCGCCGTAGTCGTTCTCGCTGGCGGTACGGAAGTCGTACGGGCAGCGGACGTCCTCAGTCAACGGGTTCGAGCCCCCCACGTGGCGAGCGCGCCGCAGCTTGGGGTCGGGCGTCTCCGTCCATGCTTCGAGGTTGCCGGCCAGCGCCACCGCGATGCGGGCGCCGCCGGGCCAGCGGATGTCGAGCTTCGCGGCCCTGGAGAACACGTCGTAGAAGGAATCGTGTTGGGGAATCATGGGTCTCACCTCCGTCACCCGCCGGCTGCCGGCGGTCACATCTGCGCGGCGACGCCGTTGCGCGCGCACTCGTCCTCGTACATCTGCCGCAGGACCTTGTCCTCGTCCTCGAACTCGATCTGCTCGACCCCACGCTCCTCTCCCTGGACCGCGGTGGAGGCGTGGAGCGCGACGAAGCGGCAAGGCTCGGCTCCCGTGTTGTAGTGCTGGTGCCAGCTACCCGCCGGCGGCGAGATGACGGTGCCTTCCTGCCAGTCGAAACGCTCGGGCTTCTCGCCCTCCTGCCACATGAGCGAGTAGCCGGTGGAATCGAGCATGTAGATGTGGGCGCCGGGGCCGTGGCGGTGGGCCTTCTTGTAGGTCCCCACCGGGAACTGGGAGACATGGGCCAGCATGGTGCTGCCGGCCATGTGAATGTACATGTTGCGGTTGCCCTTGCCGCGCTTCTCCCGCGGCACCAGCTTGATGTCGCGGATGTTGCTGATGAAATTGTTCTCCAGGATGCCGCCGTAATAGTCGGTGTTGTACTTTCCGTCGCGGCTGAAGAAATCTTCCTGTGAGGGGTCGAAGCGGTCCCGAAAGACGTGGTCGGTGTTGAAGATGAAGTCCGGGTCCCGGTAGAGCTCGAACACCACCGGGGCGCTGGTGAGGGCGAAATAGCGGGCACGGTCCGTGCCGCTGGCGTTGAAGTGCTGGTGCCGGGCGTTGAGCGGGATGGCGAAGAGGCTGCCGGCTTCCCACTCGAAGGTCCGCCTGCGGGCCTCGTCGTACCACACCGTGGTGGCGCCCCGGCCCTCGGCGATGAGCACGATCTCCTCGAACAGGTGCCGCTGGGGCTCTAGGCTTGCGCCGGCGGCGATCTCGCACACGTAGCCGTCGGCCACGTTCTGGTCCGAAAACGCCAGGTAGGCGCCCTTGCCGCCCCGGCGCGGCCAGTCCCCCAACTCCAGGGTGCGCACGTCCTGGACGTGGGAGCCGCTCACCACCGGCAGTCCCTCCGATTCGATCCACCGGTCATAGGCGCCGAACCGGTCGCTCATGAACTGGACGTAGGGATGGACCTTGAACTCCACGACTGCCTTGGTCGCCATGTCGAACTCCTTTCCGGAAGGAATGGGCACAGGCTATCGACTTTGGCGCGAGAATGCGAGCCGTGGCCGGCGTTCCGATTTCTGCTAAGGTGAGCGCATGAAAACCAGCCGAAAACCTCCCGCAGCCAAGGTCGTCCCGCACGAATTCGAGCACCACGGTCACGCGCGCACCGACAACTACTACTGGTTGAGAGACCGGGACAATCCCGACACGGTGGCCTACCTGGAGGCCGAGAACGCATACACCAAGGACGCCATGGCCCACGTCCAGCCGCTGGAAGAGGCGCTGTTCGAGGAAATCAAGGGACGCATCAAGCAGACGGACATGTCCGTGCCCTACCGGCGGGACGACTACTACTATTACACTCGCTACGAGGAGGGTCGGGAATATCCCCTCTACGCCCGCAAGCGCGAGTCGCTGGAGCATCCGGAAGAGCTCATGCTCGACGTCAACGCCCTGGCCGAGGGGCACGAGTTCTTCTCGGTGGGGAGGCTGGCGGTGAGCTTCGAGCAGGACCTGCTGGCGTACACGGAGGACGCGCGGGGACGCCGCATCTACACCATCCGTTTCAGGAACCTCGCCACGGGCGAGACGCTGCCCGACGTCATCCCGGAGGTGACCAGCAACATCACCTGGGCCAACGACAACCGCACCCTGTTCTACGCCAAGCAGGACCCCGAAACCCTGCGGTCCTGCCGCATCTACCGTCATGTGCTGGGAACGGATCCGGCGGAGGACGTGCTCGTCTACGAGGAGGCCGACGATACCTTCTCGTCCTACGTGTTCAAGACCAAGTCCAAGCGATACCTCATGATCGTCTCCGCTCAGACCCTTAGCAACGAGTACCGCTATCTCGACGCCAGCGATCCCACGGGAGCGTTCACGGTCTTCCTTCCGCGGGAACGGGGACACGAGCACGCCGTGGACCACTTCGAGGACCGCTTCTTCATCCACACCAACCACGAGGCCCGGAACTTCCGCCTCGTGTCCACGCCCCTGGACCGGACCGGCAAGGAGCACTGGGAGGAGGTCATACCGCACCGGCCCGACGTGCTGCTGGAGGGCTTCGAGGTGTTCCGCGACCACCTGGTGCTGGAAGAGCGGCGGGACGGGCTGGTGCAGCTCCGGGTGATGCCGTGGGACGGCTCGCGGGAACACTACCTGGAGTTCGGCGAGCCCGCCTACCTGGCCGGCACGAACGTCAACCTGGAGTTCGACACCACGGTGCTGCGGTACGGCTACACCTCCATGACCACGCCCAGCTCCATCTACGACTACGACATGGTGACCCGGGAGAAGACCCTGCTCAAGCAGGAAGAGGTGCTGGGCGGGTTCGACTCCGCCGACTACCGCACGGAACGGCTGCACGCGACGGCCGCGGACGGCGTCCGGGTCCCCATATCGCTGGTTTACCGCAAGGGCACGGAACGGAACGGCCGCAGCCCGCTGTTGCTGTACGGCTACGGCTCCTACGGCCACAGCCTGGACGCCGCCTTCGGCTCCGCGCGCCTGAGCCTACTGGACCGGGGCTTCGTGTTCGCCATCGCCCACGTCCGGGGCGGCGAGGAAATGGGCCGGGCGTGGTACGAGGACGGCCGGCTGCTCAAGAAGAGGAACACCTTCACCGACTTCATCGCCTGCGCCGAACATCTGGTGGAGCACCGCTACACCTCCCCGGAGCGGCTCTTCGCCATGGGCGGCAGCGCCGGCGGGCTACTGGTGGGCGCGGTGGTGAACCTTCGGCCGGAGCTGTTCAAGGGTGTGGTGTCGCAGGTCCCGTTCGTCGACATCGTCACCACCATGCTCGACCCGGACATACCCCTCACCACCGGCGAGTACGACGAGTGGGGCAATCCCAACGACAGGGAGTACTATGACTACATGCTGTCGTACTCGCCCTACGACAACGTCGAGGCCAAGGAGTACCCCCACATGCTGGTCACCACCGGCCTGCACGACTCCCAGGTGCAGTACTGGGAGCCGGCCAAGTGGGTGGCCAAGCTCCGCGCCGTCAAGAAAGACGACAACCGGTTGTTGCTGAAGACCAATATGGAGGCGGGGCACGGCGGCGCATCCGGGCGCTTCAAGCGCTATCGCGAGATCGCCCTGGAATACGCCTTCCTGCTGGATCTGGCGGGGGTCGAGGAGTAGGGAATTCGGGCGGGTTCGAGACCCGCGCCTACTTGTCTTCCTCGTCTTCGTCCATCGACATGGCCTTCAGGTGCTTGTCGATGGTGGTGTAGCCCTTCCACTGGTCCACCAGCCAGTAGCGGATGCCGAACTCGAACCGGAGCTCGCGGGTCTCGCCGTCGCTGGGGTTGAAGTGCTGGTGGTGCATCATTCCGGGGGGGACGTGGACGGCGTCGCCCTGCTCCCAGGTGTACTGCCTGCCGCCGATCTCCGAGTAGCCGGCGCCCTTCAGGGCATAGAGATACGCCTCCGGATGGGCGTGGCTGTGGCTCTTGGAACGGGGCAGCTCGACGAAGATGGAGCTGATGGCCGCCGCCGTGGCCTTGAAACCGTTGCGGTTGCCGCTCCGGCCCATGAGAAAATAGGTGGCGCCGTGCTTGGACTCGGCGGATAGCTCGTGCTGGTCCTGGTGCATGGAGATGCGCCGGCCGTCCTCCGGCCAGTCCTGCGATTCCTCCGGACCGATGGCGGCCAGCGTCGCCGCATCGGTGGCGCCACAGTCCTCGAACTGGTCCATGCGGCCCATGTACACCGACGCCTCCAGGTGCCACGCCAGCCCGGAGATATAGCCCACCGGGACATCCCCGGTGTTGAACAACTGGTGCTGGGACCGGTAGGGCACGTGCAGGACCGTGCCCGGACCGAAGTCGTAACGCTTGCCGTCCAGCACCATGCAGCCGGTGCCGCTCTCGACGTAGATGGCTTCCTCGCCGTGGCTGTGGCGTCCGGTGTGCCAGCCCACGGGGATTTCCGCCCGCATCATCATGCTGCCGCCTGTGGGGAAGCCCAACTCGGGCGCGATCATCAACGCCGCCTTGGCGTCCTGCCGCGTCCGGACCCACTCGAACTCCTTGTGGCGCGCCACCCGGGGCGCGTTTTCCACGAACTCCTCGTTCCGTTCGGTCGCGTTCAGCCATTCGCTGTAGAAATCACTCATCGGTTTCCTCCGCTGGGCCGTCCCGCACACGTCCCGGCCAACCCTCGTTTGCTTGAGCCTTCTTAGACGAATTCCAACGCCACCACAAGAACACGGGCGGGCTGTTTGACATTCCAACCATCATGAACTAGTGAAATTGACCGTTCGACCAACATTGACAAAACAAAACCGATCCTGGGGAGCTGACCCCGCCCTCCTCCCTGCCCGACCCGGATCGGTTCGATACCACCCTGTGCCCGAAGGGTGAGGCAATAAATGGACAGCACCTGTTCCTCGTCAGTTCGGGACGATGACGCCAACGCACAGCAGTGGCAATTCGCGTACCGCGAAGCCCTGAGTCCATACATCGTCAGACGGGTCCTGCTCATCGTCGGCCTCTACCTGAGTTCGTACAGCGCCATTTGTCCCCTGGGCGCCAACGACCTCCCATGGGCCCAACGCCTGGCCTATCTCGGCCTGTGCTCGGCCTTGTGCGCCCCCCTGTGCCACGCCGAGTACGTGGTGACGCTCTACCTCACGCGGTTCTGGACCACATGCCGTATCGCGTTGGCGGTTGCCGCGTACACGCTGGTCGCCACGCCGAGCGCCACCGCCATCGCGTACGGGGTCGACACGATATTCCATGGGGAACTCTCCGCCCACGGTTTGCCGGTGGTGTTCCTGTTCATGACGCTGTCGGTCGTGCTGTGCACCGCGGTCGTCCACTACCTGGTGGCCCAACGCGTGAGAAACGAATCCGCCGGCGCTCCGGAAACGGAGTCGGTTCCCGAACCGCCTTCGCCCGACCTTCCCGACAGCCGCCCGGAAATCCGGGCGGAGCCCGCCCCGGCAACCCGGCCGACCCCGTCCAAGTTCCTCGACCGCGTGGACCCCGAGATCGGCCGCGACATCATCTTTCTCAGGATGAGCGATCATTACGTAGAGGTCGTCACCGCCAAGGGACGCTGCGCCATCCTGATGCGTTTCGCCGACGCCGTCGCCGAACTCGGCGGCACGGGCGTTCGCGTCCACCGTTCCTACTGGGTCGCCTACCGCCATGTGAACGGTTGGGCGAGACGCAACCAACGCGCCGTGCTGCGGCTCGACGGCGACCACATGGTTCCGGTCAGCCGGACCTACCTCGGCGCCGTACGGGCTGCGCTCGAGCGTTATCGCGCCGGCGTCCTCGCCACCCGCCGTCCACCTTCCGGGCACGCTTGACAGTCATCACGGGCGGAGTCTATAAATGAAGCTCGCTCGGAAGGTCATGCGGAACGTCAATGCCTTGGCGCGGTCCAAGAGTGCTCCTGCCCGGCCGCGCCGTCCTGGGTCCCCCAGCAGCGACATCGTCCGTTCATGAAATCCCCCGGAAATGACGCCTTGAGGCGTCATTTCGAGCACTTGGAACAGCGAGCCGAGCCCCCCGCGCCGGGCGTGGGGCGGCAATTCTTTTCGTGTCAACGACCACAAGAAGCCGCAAGGAGGTTTGAGCATGGCGACAAATTTGAAGTTCGGACTGCTGTTGCCCCATTTCGGGGATCAGGGATCGGCGGAGAAGTGCATCGAAGGATCGAAGCTGGCCGAGTCGTTGGGATTCGACTCCGTCTGGGTCCGCGACCACCTGGTCTTCGAACCCCACGGCATGGAGGGCACGGACAACACCCACATCGAGTGTGTCGCCATCCTGTCGGCGATTTCATCGGTGTGCAAGAAGCTGATCCTTGGGACGGGCACGATGATCTCGCACAGACACCCGATCCACCTCGCCCAGTGCATGGCGGCCCTGAGCGTCCTGTCCGAGGGGAAGGTCATCATGGGCATCGGCGCCGGCACGTTCCAGCATGAATTCGCCGCGGCAGGGCTGAAGAACACGCGGGAGGACCGCTTCAACCTCGCCAAGGTCAACTCCAACCTCGTGCGGCGCCTCTGGAGCGGTGAGACGGTCGACTACGAGGACGAATACTTCTCCTTCAAGGACGTCCAGCTCAAGCCGACGCCGCTGGCTCCCATCCCCATCTGGTACGGCGGCGGCACCCCGGCCTCGTGCCGGCGCGCCGTGGACTACTGTGACGGCTGGATGCCCGGACGCATTCCGCTGCGCACCTTTCACAAGTGCATCAAGTACCTGCACGACCTGAGCGACAAGGCCGGCAAGCCCATGGTCACCACCGGCGCCATTCCCATCACCAGCATCGCCAAGGACAAGGACACCGCGGTGAGCAAGGTCAACGCGCCGGGTCTCATCAACGAGGGCAACAAGAAGCCCACCTGGGTGAAGCCCGAATCCGGCACCTTCTCCAGGCTCGAGGACATCGAGGGGCTCTTGTTGGCGGGCACGCCGGAGGACATCGTCCGCGACACGCAGCGCTACGAAGAGGGCGGCCTCAACCACATCGTCTACGACCTCCGGTTCCGCTACGAAGACTGGTACGAGCAGATCGAGCTGCTGGGCAAGGAAGTCCTGCCGGCGGTGCGCGCCTAGGCGCCGGACTGCCTCGACGAAGCATGCGGGGACGGCCGGCCGGTCGTCCCTGCCGGAGATCGTCCCGCCGACATTTGCCGCGGCGCAGACCACGATGGGAGAGCCACATGCAAACAGAGGACGTCTATTTCCATAGCGAGGGCTACAAGGTCCACGGCACCATCTACCTGCCGGACGGCGACGCGGGCAAACCTTGGCCGGGCATCGTCCAGGGCCCCGGCTTCCTGGGCCTCAAGGACGCCAAGCACTACATCCTGATGTTCGAGCGGCTGTGCGAAGCCGGCTACGCCTGCCTGTGCTTCGACTACCGCGGCTGGGGCCAGAGCGAAGGCCCGCAGAAGGGCTGGGTCATGCCCACCTGGCAGGCCGAGGACATCCGCAACGCCATCACCTACATGGAGACGCGCGACGACGTGGACTCCGACCGGATCGCCACCTACGGCTCCGGCGGCACCGGCGGCGGCAACGCGGTTCTGGTGGGCGGCACCGACGACCGGGTCAAGGCCGTGGTCTGTTACCTCGGCGTATGCAACGGCCGCGACTGGCTCCATTCCATGCGCCGGGAGTACGAGTGGATCGACTACCTCAAGCGCATCGAGGAAGACCGCCGGCAGCGGGTGCTGACCGGCTCCGGCGAACTGGTGGCGGCGCGCGAGGAGATCATGGTGCAGACCCCGGAGCGCAAGACCACCAACATCAAGAAAGAGGTGGCGTCCAAGATCCCCAACCAGATGCCGCTGCAGTGCGCCGACGCCATCCTGAACTACGCGCCGGAGGACGTCGTCCACAAGATCTCGCCGCGGGGCGTGCTGTTCATCGCGGTGGAATACGACGCCACCACCCCCGAGGAGCACTCCGTCCGCATGTACGAGAAGGCGGGAGAGCCCAAGAAGCTCGTCATGCTGAAGAAGACCACCCACTACGGCGTCTACAACGACTACTTCGACCAGATCGCCGGCGAGGTGGTGGACTGGTACAACCGCCACCTGAAATACGACCGCATCGGCATTACCGAACCCTAGCGCGGGGTTTCACGCACACGTCCATTCGAGGAGCTGACCATGGGTAAATTCGAATTCGGCATCCGGGTGCCCAACTCGGGACCGCTCTCCAGCAAGGAGAACATCGTCAAGGCCGCGCAGAACTCGGAGGAGATGGGGTTCGACACCATCTGGCTCCACGACCACGTGGTGTGGAGCTCGGAGATGCACCGGCACCACATCTCGTCGGGCGCCGCCGAGGCCCTCAACGACGCCCAGGAGGCCAACTTCTTCGAGTGCATGACCACCATGTCGTACCTGGCCGCCAAGACCAAGGACATCCAGATCGGCGTGGCCTGCCTCGTGATGCCCCTGCGCAATCCCATCTACGCGGCCAAGCAGTGCGCCACTTTGGACCACCTGTGCGACGGGCGGCTCCTGGTGGGCGTGGGGCTCGGCTCCAAGGCCACCCGCGACTCCAGCGAGTTCGACGTGTTCGAGGTGCCCATCAAGGGCCGGGGCAACCGCACCGACGAGTACATCGAGGCCATGAAGGCCATCTGGACCCAGCCCATGGCCTCCTACGAGGGCAAGTACCTCAAGTTCGACAACGCCGAGATCCACCCCAAGCCGCTGCAGAAGCCCCACCCTCCGGTGTGGGTGGGCGGCTGGATGGACCAGGCGGCGGTGCGCGCCGGCCGTTACGGCGAGGGCTGGATCCCCGGGTGGCTGTCGCCCAAGGAGATGGCCCGGGGCTGCGAGCTCCTCAACAAGGCGGCCGAGGACGCCGGCCGGGACCCCGCGGGCATCAAGATCGCGGTGGAGAAGCTGGCCTGCATCGCCCGCACCCGGGACGAGGCCATGACCCTGGCGCTCCCCACCATCCGCGAAAGCTCCCATACCTACGAGCGCGACGTGGACAACATCCAGTTCGCCCTGGACCGCCACATCATCGGCTCGGTGGACGACGTCCGCCGCCGCATCGACGAGTTCATCGAGGCCGGCGTGCAGCACTTCGAGTTGAAGCTCATCTACCCGGACATGGACACCATGCAGAAGGAGATGCTGCTCTGGTCGGAGGAGATCATACCGCACTATGTCTAGACCTGCTCGAGCCCTTGTGGAGCTGCGCTTCGAGCTCAACGGCAGGGACGTGGCCGTGGAGTGCGAGCCGCAGCAGACCCTTTCGGAAGTCCTTCGGAACCGGCTGAACCTCACCGGCGCCAAGATCTCGTGCGAAGTGCAGGTCTGCGGGGCCTGCACGGTGCTGGTGGACGGCCTGCCGGTGAGCTCCTGCACCTACCTGGCCTACGAGGCCCAAGGGCGCACCGTCACCACCATCGAGGGGCTGGAGGACCGCGACCGCACACTGCACCCCATTCAACAGTGCTTCATCGACGAGTTCGCGTTCCAGTGCGGCTTCTGCACCCCGGGCATGATCCTGTCCGCCAAGGCGTTGCTCGACGACAACCCCGACCCCACCGACGACGAGATCATCCACCACATGGACGGCAACCTCTGCCGCTGCACCGGGTACGTCCCCATCCTGAAGGCGATCCGCAAGGCGGTGGCGGTGATGAAGGAGGCGCGCGGATGAGCGACGACAAGAGCCGCGATTTCGAGGTGGTCAACCACTCGGTGCCGCGCCGCGACGGCCGCGCCAAGGTGTCCGGCCGGGCGATCTACGTGAGCGACGTCAAGCTCGCGGGCATGGCCTACGCCAAGGTGCTGCGGAGCCCCTACGCCCACGCGACCATCGTCTCCATGGACACCTCCCGGGCCGAGGCCCATCCCGGCGTGTACAACGTGCTGCGAGGCGACGATCTGGAGGGGCTGAATCCCTACTTCGGACACGCCGTCAAGGACCACCCGCTGGTGGCCATCGACAAGGTCCGCTACGCCGGCGAACCCGTGGCCGCGGTCATCGCCGAAGACGAGCTCACCGCCTACGAGGCGCTGGAATTGATCCATGTCGAGTACGAGGAGTTGCCGGCCGTCATGGAACCGCAGGAGTCGCTGGCGGCGGACGCGCCGCTGCTCCACCAGCGCCAGTTCGAGGCCGGCGCGCTGCGCGGGTTCGAAGGAGAGGTCACCGCGGGGCGCGGCACCAACCTGTGCCAGGAGCACCACATCAAGTGGGGCGACGTGGACGAAGCGTTCGCCAACGCCGCGGCCGTGGCGGAGGGCGAGTACTACTTCCCCATGGCCTACGCCTACGCCATGGAGCCCTACGTGGCCATCGCCGAGGTGGGCGACGACAGCGTCACCATCTACTCGTCGGCCCAGCACCCGTTCATGGTGCGCCACGACCTGAAGACCATCTTCGACATGCCGGTGAGCCAGATCCGCCTCATCGTGCCGTTCGTGGGCGGCGGCTATGGCAGCAAGTCGTACACCAAGATCGAGCCGCTGGTGTCGGCCTGCGCGTGGAAGGCGCGGCGCCCGGTGAAGCTCCAGCTCAGCGTCGAAGAAGCCATGCTCACCACCCGGGGCGACGACGCGCTCACCTGGATGCGCACCGCGGTGGACGCCGACGGCAAGATCATCGCGCGCCAGGCGAAGATCTACATGAACACCGGGGCCTACGCGGAGAACAGCCCGCTGGTGTGCGAAAAATCGTCCAACCGCTGCGTCGGGCCGTACGCTATCCCCAACGTCCAGATCGACAACACCATGGTCTACACCAACACCGTGCCGGCCAGTTCCTTCCGGGGATTCGGCTGCGCCCAGGTGACCATGGCCGGCGAGTCCCAGATCGACGAGCTGGCGGCCAGGATCGGCATGGACCCCTACGAGTTCCGCCTGCACAACGCGGCGCGGCCCAGGCAGGAGTTCTTCCCGGGCATGCGCCCCTTCGACGGCACCCTGACGGAGGACCTCAAGATCGTCGCCGACAACATCGGCTGGAAGGAGCCCCTGCCGAGCGGCCACGGGCGCAGCATCGGCTGCTCCGCCAGCGACGCCGGCGCCTATCCGCTCACATCCACGGCCGTGCGCGTGCACGCCGACGGCTCGGCGTCGCTGATGATCGGCAGCACCGAACTGGGCCAGGGAAGCCACACGGTGCTGCCGCAGATCGCCGCCGAGGAACTGGGCATACCCTTCGACCTGGTCCGGGTGGTGTCCTCCGACACCGCCATCACGCCCTACGACCGTTCCACCGGCGCCAGCCGCACCACCACCCTCATGGGCCGGGCGGTGCAGGAGGCAAGCCGCGAGGCCAAGGAGCAGATGGTCCGCATGGCCGCCGACGTGCTCGGGGTCGAGGAATCGGAGATCCAGTCCGTCCGCGGCGGCATCACCTGCGGTGAGGCGCGGCTCAACTGGTCCGAGGTGCTGACCCGCTACTACAAGCTCCCGGACGGCGAGGTCATCGGCCGCGCCTATATCCGCAAGGACAAGGACTTCGCGCAGTTGCCGGTGTTCTGGGAAGCCGCCTCCACGGGCATCGAGGTATCGGTGGACGAGGAGACCGGCAAGGTGACCATGGAGAAGCTCGGCACCTGCGGCGACGTGGGCCTGGCCATCAACCCGGCGCTGGCCGAGGGACAGGACATCGGCGCCGCCACCACCGGCATGGGCATCGGCATGTTCGAGGAGCTGGAGTTCGACCGCAACCAATTGCTCAACGGCAACCTGCTGGAGTACCGGCTGCCGCGGTTCTCGGACATGCCGCGGACGGTGAAGCTGGAGTTGGTCCAGAACCGGGACGGCGTGGGCCCCTACGGCGCCAAGGGGGGCGGCGAAGCATCCCTCAACTCGCTGCCGGCCAACATCGCCAACGCGGTGTACGCCGCCACCGGCGCGCGGATACGCCGGGCGCCGCTCACGCCCGAGAAGGTCTGGCGCGCCATTCGGGAAGCGCGCGCCGCACGTGGAGAGAACGAGTCATGATGCCGCTGCGACGCTTCGCCATCCACCGTCCCGCCGACCTGCGGGAAGCCGGGGAAATGCTCGACCACTACGGTGAGAACGGCAGCCTCTACGCCGGCGGCACCGAGCTCTTGCTGGCCATGCGGCACGACCTGCTGCGCTACGAGCACCTGATCGACATCAAGACCGTGGCGGGCCTCGACGGAATCGAGCGCCGCGATGGGCATCTGCACATCGGCGCCGCCGCCACCCACCGGACCATCGAGCGCTCCGCCGTCGTCCGGGAGGCGATCCCGGTCATGGCCGAGATGGCGGCCAACGTCGCCAACGTGCGCGTGCGCGCCACCGGCACGCTGGGCGGGAATCTCGCCTTCGCCGAGCCCCACTCCGATCCGGCCACCCTGTTGCTGGCCTTGGGCGGTACTGCCCGGGCGCAGGGCAGGTCGGGCGAGCGGACGCTTGCCATGGACCAGCTTCTGGCCGGCGCGTACGAGAACTCGCTGAGCCAGGACGAAGTGCTGACCGGCGTGGAGGTGCCGTTGCCGGGACCGTCGCAACGCACCGCCTACCTCAAGTTCCAGGTGCACGAGCGGCCGCTGCTGGGGCTGGCGCTGTTCCTCGACCTGACCGACGACGGCGCCGAGGTCCGCGAGGCCCGTTGCGCCGTGGGCTGCGTGAGCCCCACGCCCTGCCGTTCCGCGACTGCCGAGAGCCTCATCGCCGGCCCCGCGGACTCGGTCGAGCAGCGGCTTCAGGAGGCCGGCGAGGCCCTCGCCGACGAAGCCGCGCTGACCGACGATCGCGAAGGCAGCGCCGAGTACAAGCGCCACCTCATCGGCGTGTTGCTGCGCCGCGCCGCCGGGAAGTGCCTCAACGGCAACGGCTGAACGCTGTATCCCGCCCCCCGTCATTCGGGGCTTGACCCGGGATCCAGGGGCTTCACTCCTCGTCATGCGTTTCCCTTCTCCACTGATTCCGGGCACCCTCGTCGAGCGTTACAAGCGCTTTCTGGCCGATGTCCGACTCGACAACGGCACGGTGGTGACCGCTCACTGCACCAACACCGGCAGCATGCTGGGCTGCAAGGAGCCCGGCAGCCGGGTCTACCTCTCGGACCAGAGCGGCAGGGGCCGGAAGCTCGACTACACCTGGGAGTTGATCCGGGTGGGCCGGACGCTGGTGGGGATCAATACGCTGGCGGCCAACCGGCTGGCGCGGGAAGGAATCGAGGGCGGCGTGATCCAGGAGCTTCAGGGATACGAACACGTCCGCGCGGAGGTGCCGACGCGTCCGGGCTCCCGGCTTGACTTCCTCCTGCAAGGCCCCGCAGAGCAGTGTTACGTCGAGGTCAAGAACGTAACCCTGGTGGTGGACCGGGCGGCCGCCTTTCCCGACGCCGTCAGCGAGCGCGGCACCAAGCACCTGAAGGACCTCATGCGGTTGCGGCGCAGGGGAGACCGGGCGGTGCTGCTGTTCGTGATCCAGAGGGCAGGCTGCCCCTCCTTCAGGCCCGCGGACGAGATCGATCCCGAGTACGGACGGTGGCTGCGCCGCGCGGTCAAGGCCGGGGTCGAGGTCTATCCCTACGGCGCCCGGGTGACCACCCGGGCCATCTCTCTCAAGGACCCCGTTCCGCTGCACCTGTGAGGAGAAGGCGGGCGGTCCGCGCCCGCCCGGCGGACCCGTGGAGCCAGCGTCAGGCTAGTGTCGTGTCCCACGTAAAAGTTGACAAAGATGCGGAGGATTTTTCGTTGTCGGCAAGGCGCGATGACGAGCAGTGGCCGGGTACCACGCGAGGAAGAGCAACGCAGCCGACGACGAAAAAGACCAGCAGATTTATCAACATTTACGTGGGACACGACACTAGGCTCTCGATGAAGCCCGTCACGGCCCGGTTGAACTGCTCGGGCTGCTCCCTGTAACAGAAATGGCCTGCCTTGTTGATGACGTGCAACTGTGCGTTCTCGGTGCTGCCCGCAATGAAATCGAACAGCGAAAGGCCTCTCTTGTACCGGGCCGTGGGGTCATTGTAGCCCCACACCACCAGAGTGGGCGTCTTGAGCCGCCCCTCCATCATCCACTGGAGGCTCTCCTCCTTGTCCAGGACGAGGTTGCGCATGAACAGCTTCAATCCTCCGCTGCTCATCTTGCGCACGGACTCCTGGTACTTGGGCAACTCGGCTATCTCCACGGCCGCGTCGATCCAGCGGTCCGTGATGTGCGCGGTGCCGTAGGAGTAGTGCTCCACCACCCATCGTTGGCTCTCCCGGCTGAGGTACGGCTCCGGCCTCGCCGCCATGACCCGCTCGGTAAGCGAAGGCCCCGGTGAAAGGCTGCCGCTGTCCACGATGATGCAGGACTTGACGATCTCCGGATGCAGCAGAGTCAGCCGCGCCACCACGTATCCGCCCCGCGAGTGGCCGCACACGTGAACGTCCTCGAGGCCCATGGCCTTGAGGAACCCGTGGGCGTGCTCCACCACGGCGGCGGGGGTATAGTCGTCGTCGGTCCTGGGGTTGCCGGTGTGCCCCTGACCGAGCTTGTCCACCGCGATCACCCGAAACGACTCGGCCAGGGCGTCGAAGTTGAGCTCCCAGTCCAGAGCGCTGTCACAGGCATCGGTGGTGCCGAAGTGGCTGCCGTGCCACAGCACCAACGGCTCTCCCGTCCCCTGTTCGAAGTAGCGCGTCCGGACTCCGTCCACGTCGATGAACCTGGCGTCGGTCATTGGCATGACGGCATCCTCCCGGAGATTGTCTGAAACGCCCGGAACGTCAACGGCACAGCGCCATGAACATGTACACCTTGGCGGCCTCCACCACGCTCTTGATGGGGACCAGGTCGTTGTCCGTGTGCTGGAACCGGACGGCGCGGGAGCCGTAGTTCACGGTCTCGATGCCGCGGACGTTGAGCAGTCCGGTGTCGTTGGCCGCGGTGGAGAAGCTGTATTCCGGCTCCCGTCCCAGCATGGTCCGGATGGCGTCGCCAAGGGCCACCACCACGCCGGCGTCCTTCCCCACCTCGCAGGGATACATGAACTCTTCCTTCTCCAGCGCCACCTCGCAGGGATCGATGTTGCCGATGGCGTCGGCGAGTTGAGCCACCGCGCGGTCGGCGTCGTCGCCCGGCAACAGCCGGCGATCCATCTTGATGTGGCACTCTCCGGGAATGGTGTGGGTCGACTTGGGATAGCTTTCGATGGCCGTGGGCGTCAGGGAGACCCGGCCCAACTCCGGATGGCTCTTGTCCTCGGGGTAGGGCATCAGCGGCGCCAGCTTCTCCAGCACCCTGACCGCTCCGTCCACGGCGTTGACCCCGTCCCAGGGGCGGCTGCTGTGGGCTTGGCGTCCGCGCACCACGATGCGCACGTCGATGCGGCCCTTGTTGCCAAGCTGGATCTCGGGGGGCCCGTCGATGAGGCCCCAGCCGGCGTCGATGGCGCCGCTCGACAGCACGTGGTCGAGGGATTCGTGCTTGCCGCTCTCTCCGGCGGTGCTGGTGACGAAATAGAGGTCCCCCGGAAGCTCCCAGCCGCCGCGGGCAATGAGCCTCACCGCGCTCAACATGGCCGCCAGGCTGCCCTTCTGCTCGCAGGCGCCCCGGCCCCAGCCGCACGGCCCGTCGAGCCCGTAGGGAGCCCCGTCCACGATCTCTCCGGAATAGGGGTTGGGCATGGTGCTGGGGGCGGCGTTCATGGCGTAGGACACCAGCACCAGGCCAGGCGCCGTTCCGGCGCCCGGCAGCCGGGCCGTGAGGTTGCCCATGTCGTCGATGTCCGCATGGATGCCTTCGGCCTCGAGCTCGGGCCGCACCACGTCGCGGATCAGCGCCAGCACCTGCGGCTCCCTTTCCAGCAACTCGGTCTGAGGGCTGGACGTCTGCAGCAGCTTCACCAGGAGGCGCCGGATCTCGTCCGGGTCGAGTCCTTCCTCGATGCGTTGTCTGGCTTCGTTGGCGTCCATCCAGATTGTCCCCATAGGGTGCGTACCGGTCGGGAGCGGGAGCCTGTCCGTCCCAGGCACGGGTTTGCCGCTACATCTCCACCTCGGTGCCCACGCCCTGCTCCAGAGCTCGCCGGTACACCAAGCCGGCCGCCGCCACATCCTGGGCCGCGATGCCCACCGACTTGTACATGGTGATCTCGTCGTCGCCGGTCCGTCCCGGCCTGGCCCCGGACAAGACCTCGCCGATCTCGCCGCGCACGTGGTCCGGGGTGATGGCGCCTTCCTTGACGGCCAGCAGGATGTCCCCGCATTCGGTGTTGATGGCGTCCAGCGAGTCGACGATCACCGTCGCCCGCTTGACCGTGTCGCCGCCCATCTCGCGGGCGTCGGGCCGGTGCGAGCCCACGGCGTTGATGTGGGCGCCGGGCTTCAGCCAGCCGGCCTCCAGGATGGGCTCGGCCGCGTCCGTCACCGCGGTCAGGACGTCGGCACCGCGCACCACCGCCTCGGCGGACTCCTGCGGCTGGATCGGGAAGCCCACCTCGTCCTCCAACTCTTCCTTCACGTAGATCGCGTTGACGCGGGACGGACTCCAGATGAGCACCCGTTCGATGGAACGGACCCGGCTCAGCGCGCGGATATGGGTCCGCGCCTGGGTGCCGGCTCCCAGAATGCCCAGCACCGGCGTGTCCTGCCGCGCCAGCGCCTTGGTGGCCATGGCCGAGGCGCAGGCGGTGCGGACGGCGGTGATGTAGACGCCGTCCATCAGCACCTCGAGCCCGCCGGTCCCGGCGCTGTAAAGGGAGATGGTGGCCAGGATCGGCGGCAGGCCCTGCTTCGGGTTGTCGCGGAAATAGGAGATGATCTTGATCCCCAGCGCCTTCCCCTCGCTCATGAACGCGGGCATGCTCGTGATGCGTCCCTGGATCTCGGGCAACGGCACCACCAGGCGGACCGGCATCACCACCCTGCCCGCGGAGAACTGGATGTGCGCCTGCTCGAGCGCCGCGATCAACTCGTCGAGATCGAGAAGTTCCTTTACCTGTGCTTCCGAGATGACCAGCATGTGGCTTCCTTGTGCTTGGGATTCTTGAGACAGAAGGGATGACATATCGGGCCACGCGGGCAATTGCAACGATGACCGCCGGCGGCCGCCCGTCGCGCGCGGGCAACGCGGGCGGGACCGTTTCACTTGCTTGGTCAGTGGTGTATTCTGTGCCGAACACCGACGGTGACGGGCGGAAGGAGACCGAAATGAAGCAGGAACGCATCGCCGATTCCATCGACCGGCTCAACCGGGACATGACCGGGAAGAGCCTCGAAGGACACTGGAGCCTGGGCCTGGAGGACCTGCCCCCCTACCCCGTCACCAGCGTGCAGCCCCACCTGTGGCGGTGGGACGACGTCCACGAAAGCATGATACGGGCCGGGGAGGTGGTGAACCTCGAGCAAGACGCGGAGCGCCGGACCATACGGCTCCTGAACCCCGGCATTCCCGGCGGCCACGGCACCACCCACACCATCCACTTCTCGTTCCAGTACGTGAAGCACGGCGAGTACGCGCGAGCCCACCGGCACACGGCCGCGGCCTTCCGCTTCGTGCTCCAGGGCCGGCACGCCTACACCACCGTCAACGGCCAGAAGTGCGTCATGGAAGAGGGCGATCTCATCCTCACCCCGCAGCTCACGTGGCACGACCACGTCAACGACTCCGGCGCGCCCATCATCTGGCTCGACGGCCTGGACATCCCGCTGACCCAGGCGCTTCACCAGCTCTTTTTCGAGCCCTACCACCAGGAGCAGCAGGCCCTGGAGGCCACCAGCGACGAGGTGGCGGGGTTCTACAGCCACGCCCGTCCGGCGCTGGAGCCGCCCATGCAGTTCTTCCACTACAAGTGGGCCGATACCGAGCGGAGCCTGGAGCGGCTCCGGCGGAACGGGGCGGGCCGGGACCCCTACGACGGCTATCTGCTCGAGTTCCTGAACCCCGTCACCGGCGGGCCCACCATGCCCACCATCCAGTGCGCCGTCCAGCTCCTGGAGCCCGGCCACGAGACCCTGCCCCACCGGCACACCAGCACCGTCATCTACCACGTGTATCGCGGCTCCGGCACCTCCATCGTCGGCGGCCAGGTCTTCGAGTGGCGGCAGGGCGACTCCTTCGTGGTGCCGCTCTGGAACCAGCACGCCCACTTCAACGCCTCATCGGACGCCGACGCCATCCTGCTGTCCATGAGCGACGCCCCGGTGGTCAAGGCGCTGGATCTGTACCGGGAGGCGAATTGAGGAGCGCGTAAGCAACCGCTATCTCCACCCACCCGCCTGGCCGGTCAGGGTCGAACGGAGGCGCGGTCCTACCTGCGCAGTCCCTTGAAACCCACCTGGTGCGCATCGATCGGCGTGCGTACGTTGAAGTCCTCACGCACGAGAACGCTCCGCCCCCCGGTCCGGTGATTCTCCATCGAACTGCGGGTAACCACGTACATCCCGTCGATCTTCCGTATCTTTTCGGTGTACAGGGTCTTGATCTTCCGGCCCCCGCGGTCGTAGAAGGCAACCTGCCTCGGCACGAGCATCTCCATCATCACCTGCGTCTCCAGGTACGCATAGGGGTCGCGGTCGTCCTTGGGAACCGAGCGCACGGTGACGACATCGCCGTCATCCTCCAGGATCTCGTGCTCGTCCTGGCCGACGGTCCGGCCGCTGACGTCGGCATTGGTGAAGTCCGAACCCATGAAGCTCTTGTGCTTGTCGTCCACGCTGAGCTGCTTCACCGAGCGCAGGGCGGGCAGGTAGATCCACTGCCGGGTGTCGTCCTCGCCGTCGAGGTTCTCGCTCAACAGCCCGGTGCCGCGCACGTTCGCCGGTTTGTAGAACTTGACGAGGCTCTTCGTCCGGTCGGGGAAGATCTTGCGGAAGGATCGGAAGTAGCGCTCCCGCTTGCGCCCTTTGCCGTCCCTGACGATCAGGCGCACGTTCGAGGTCTGCTCCCGGTGCCGTCGCGCCTGATCGTAAACGTCCTGCATGACGGCGCGCGCGACGCGCGCCTCGGCGGGGGCGGACCGCGGACCGGCGAGAAGGAGGACCGGAGCGAGCAGGGCCGCGAACGCCCACAGGCCCCTTTTCGACGTTTTCTGTTTCGCGCGCATGAGCTGGATGTAGCGGTCCAAGCGGGTCTTCACATCGTAATCGGGCACCGTGGCGCTGTCAAACCAGACTCCTCCTGACCGATCCTCACCCGCTCCCGCGCCCGGTCAGTGTCAGAACGGAGGGGAGAAGCAGGAGGCTTGAGGCGAGCGAGACGGCGAGGCCGAAGATCGTGAACAGGGCGAAGCGCACGAGCAGGACGAGGTCGGAGAGTAGCAGCACCGCGAAGCCCGCGCAGAACAGCAGGCTCGTGACGATGATCGGCCCGCCGGTGAGGAGGATCGCTTCCCGGCGCGCGTCGGCGGCGGGCCGAGTCTCGCGCGCGCGGTTGTAGGCGTGGAGGAGATGGATGGTGTCGTCCACGCACAGCCCCAGGGTGATGCCGGCGACCAGCACCGTGGAGAAGTCGAACGGCACGCCCAGCCAAGCCATGAGCCCGGTGGCCGCCACCACGGGGAGGAGGTTCACTCCGAACGCCGCAAGGCCCTGCCCCCAGCCGAAGAGGAGGACGAACAGGAGGCCGATGGCGAAGCCGGTGAGCAGCAGGCTTTGCGCCTGGGTGCGCAGCACCTGCCCGCTCATGGTGTGGACGAAAGCGGCGAAGCCGGTCAAGACCGGATCGAGTCCCGCGCTCACCGGGGCCATGGCGCGCCGCGCCCGCTCGATGAAGTCCGCCAGCTCCCGGGAGGGCAGGTCGGGCAGGCGCAGGTGGATTCGCGCGGTGGCGTAGTCGAAATCGACGTGCGGGGAGAGGACGTCGTCCTTGTTTTCGGTGCGCGAAAGCTCCAGGAAGAGAATCTCCTGCGCGAGCAGGTCCTCGGAGTCGGGAAGCCCACGCGCACCCGTGAAGGCTTGCTGCGTGCGGCTCAGGGGGGCGGTGTAGCTTTCGGCGTAGGTCACCGGGGGGAGGGCGGCGAGGGCCGTCTCCACGGTCTCGACGGCTTCGAGGCCGGACAGGGACTTGAAATGCTCGGGGGTTCCCGACTTGAGCATGATGTCGAGCCCTGCGGAGCCCCCGAGCCGGGCGTCGACGAGACCGAAATCCTTGCGGATCGTGCTGTCCTGCTTGAAGAACACCTGCAGGAAGCCGGTCTCCGTGCGCAGATGAAAAAGGCCCGCGCCGAGCAGCAGGCCGAGCGCGACGGACAGGGCCGCGACCCGCCCCGCTCGGGTGGCAGTGATCTGGTGGCAGGCTTCCAGGGCGGCGCGCAGGCGCCCGTTCCCGCCTGCCGGCCGGGGGTCCATGGCGTCGCCGGAGAAGCGGAACACGCTCCAGAAGGCGAGGACGATCACGGGGTAGGCGAACGTGATGGCGGCGAGTGAATCGAGGCCGAAATCCCGCAGCGGGATGAGGACGCTGATGCCGAACGCGCCGAAGCCCGCGGCGGTGGTGAGCGTGGTGAACAGGCAGGGGCGCAGAGCCCGCCCCAGGGCGCCGCGGGCGAGATGGCCGGCCGGAGCCAGCGGGTCGCCGCGGCGCAGCGCGTCGCGGTGCGCGAGTATGTGGAGCCCGTCGGCCACCGCGATGACGGCGGCCAGGACCGGAAGGGCCAGGGTCGTCACGGTCATCTTGTGACCCAGGACCACGATCCACGACAGGCTCCCGGCGATGACCAGCAGCGCCGCCCCGAGCACCGGCAAGGCGCGGCGCACGGAGCGCAGGAAGAGGACGAGAAAGAGCGCGATCACCCCCGCGCCCGCCGCCGCGAGCTGCAGCGTCTGCCGGCGGACCTTCCCGTTGATCGTGTCCCGGAGCGCCGCGCCGCCGGCGAAATGAACCTGCCCGGCCACGCCCTCCCGATGGAGCACCGTGCGCACCTTCTGCATGGCCTGGCGCCGCCGCTCGGCCTGCTCGCTCGTGTCCAGGCGCAGCAGCAGGACGGCGAGGGAGCCGTCCCGCGGCGCAAGCCGGCCCCCGTAGGGACTCTCGGCGAAGGCCAAGCGGTGGTCCTCGCGCGAGGCGAAGGCCCCGCGGCGCCTGGCGGCGTGGAACTCCTCGATGCGCACGCTCTCGCCGTCGGCGGCGATGCGCTGGGCCGAGGCCGGGGAACGGATGGAGACGAGGTCGTCCCGAAGCTCCGCCTCGAGCGCCTTTTCAAGCGACAGCAGCCGGGCCGTTCCCTCTGCCGAGAAACTCCCGACGGGCATCGGGAGCACGACCGCCAGCGTCTCGCCGGGAGCGAACTCGCTCTCCAGCTCGTCCAGCGCGCGTTCCTGTGGATGTTCCGGGGGCAGCCAGCGGTCGTTGTCGAATTCGAGCCAAACGGCGGGCGCCGTGATCGCCGCGCTTGCCAGGAGCCAGAGGCCGAGGGTCAGCCTGCCCAAGCGCCGTTCCCGACGGCAATGTTGACTGGAGGGAGACGCCTCTCCGTCAGAACTCATACACGAGGCCGAGACGCACTCCCAAGGCCGCGGCGTCCTCGAGTTCGTACGCTCCGGAGTCGGAATTGAGCTCGTCCGCCAGTTGATCGCTCAGGGCGGTAGCGTACTCCACCGACGCCGTCCAGCGCCAGTTCTCGAACCACGTGCTGGTGTAGAAGGTGGAGACGCCGAGAAACGGGCCGGCAAAGCCTCCGACGAGGCCGGCTGTCGTGGTGCGCTCCTCGTCGAAGTCGTAAAGGATGTAGGCGTTTGGAAGGGCTCCCGAAAACCCGATGCCGTCATCGCCTGGATAGGCGGCCTTCACCAGCCGGTCGGCTTCCTCGGCCTTGCCGGTGAGCAGGGTCTCCACGACAAAGACGGCGGCGCCGAAACGCCAGTGATCGTAGAGCGCGTCGAAGCCGGCGCCGGCCATGAGTAGATTAACGTCTACGTAGCCCCGCCCGTTGTTTTGGTTCACCATCCAGTCGTACAAGCCGCGCCTCGCCACCGACGTGGCGTCTCCCGCGGTTTGGGAGATTTGCTCCGGCCTGATCCCGCCGATGTCGGCCTCCGTGCCCATGTAGAAGGCCTCGCCCTTCCACGTCCACCGGCCCACGGGGACCGACAGCTCCAGGCCCACGGTGTCGCTGCCGGGCAGAAGGCTGCGTTCGATGACGCTGTAGGCGTCGTAGGTCGCACCGCCTTGATTCTGCTGGACCTTCTCGACCAGGGGCAACTCGTCGAAAGCGAAGAGCGTATTGCGCCCGTTGTAGTACGTCAGGCCGAAGGTGAAGGAATCGCCATACCATACGGCGCGCGCGGCGTACGCATCGTAGTCGCTCCCGCCCTTGCGCGGCCGGAGCCGGGTCTCGGTTTCACCGAAACTGGTCGGGTTCGCGACGAAGACTTCATTGGCGCCATCCGCCTCGTCCAGGATCTCCTCGTGGAGCGGGTCGAGGTTCGTCCAGGGGAACCAGTAGGCGCTGACCTCCAGGCGTTCAAAGGGAAACACGACCGCCGAGACCGCGGGCTGCGGCATGCGGTAGGCGGACTTTGCGAGCGAAAGGTCGTCGCTCTGGAACTCCAGCGGCAGCAGGAGGTTCACCGGCGACACGATGTCGAACTGGCCCCAGATGGGCCTCTGGTAGCCGGCGCTCAGGGAGAGATTGTCCGCGAGGTCGTACTGCAGATAGGCCTCGCGCAACTCGACCCCGCTGGCGGTCACATCGAATGTCCTGGTTTCCGGCAGGGCCCTCGGCACGAATGCGCCTGCGCCATTATCTGCATCGGGGTCCCACACCGTTTGCACTTCACTGGTGCGCTTCTGCTCGAGGGAGACGGAGCGGCGCGCGAACCCGCCCTCGAGGAAAAGCTTCGCGGACCTGCCGCCCACCGCGAAGGGATAGTCGATGCCCAGGCGGGCCGCCACGAGGTTGCGGCTGATCGGGCTCCCGAAAAAAGCGTCGCCCCCGATGCTGCCGAACACATGCTTCTCGAAGAAGCTGCCGCTCCCTTCGGCCCCTTCTTCGGTCACCACCGCCGAGCCCGGAGTCTGCTGGGCGTGCACGGCGCAGGAAAGCGTGAGCAGCGCCACGGCAATCGAAGATGAAACCCGGCTGGCCCGGTTACGATGTTGGCAAGACATTTCTCGAACTCCTCCCACGTTTGCTCGGACACGTTCACCGCACCGTTGGCTACAAGTATATCGTTTCCCGATGCGGAGTTACAACGCCCTCCCCTCCCACCCCCGGTGCATTCAAAAGTCCTGTTTCCATTTCGTCATTCGTCCGGTTTCCCTTCCGTCATTCCCGCGAAAGCGGGAATCCAGGGGCGGGGTGGGGCCAAACGGGCGTTTCCCCGCCTCACCCCACCTGGATTCCCGCTTTCGCGGGAATGACGAAAAGGAAACAGGAATGACGGAAGGCGAGCATCGGACTTTTGAAGAGCCCTGTCCCACCCCCGGTGGAATCCGTGGCCGACGAACCCTCTGGCTCCGCGTTGACGACCCGTCGCCTCAAAAGGTACGATGCACGAATTCACGCTAGAAGGAGGGTCTTCCCTGTGCGAAAATGGATGATTGCCCTGATTACGATTGTCTTGATGGGTGCGCCGGCCACGCTGGCGGCCCAGGTGAAGATCGGCATGATCACGACCCTTTCGGGCGGCGGCAGCGCGCTGGGCGTGGCCGTCCGAGACGGTTTCAAACTCGCCGTGGACCAGGAAGGCGGCGAACTGGGCGGGACCGCGGTGGAGTTCCTGGTGGAGGACGACGCGCGCAAGTCGGGGAAGGCGCTCCAGGTGGCCAACCGGTTCGTCAAGCGCGACAAGGTCGACGTCATGACCGGGATCATCTGGTCGAACCTGGCCATCGCGGTGGTGCCGAAGGTGGTGGAGGCCGGCGTGTTCTACATCAGCCCCAACGCCGGGCCGTCGAAACTGGCCGGCAAGGGCTGCCACGAGAACTACTTCAACGTGGCCTGGCAGAACGACAACCTGCACGAGGCCATGGGCCAGCACGTGGCGCAGAAGGGATACAAGAACGCCTACATCCTGGCGCCCAACTACCCCGCGGGGAAGGACGCGCTTCGGGGCTTCAAGCGCTTCTACAAGGGCAAGGTGGCCGGCGAGGTTTACACCAAGCTGGGGCAAAAGGACTACGCGGCTGAGATCGCCGCGCTGCGCGGCGCCAACCCGGACGCGGTGTTCTTCTTCCTGCCCGGCGGCATGGGCATCAGCTTCATCAAGCAGTACCACCAGGCGGGCCTGACCGGAAAGATCCCGCTGTTCGGTCCGGCGTTCTCGTTCGACCAGACCATCCTGGGGGCCGTGGGCGACGCGGCGCTGGGGGTGATCAACTCCTCCCAGTGGAACAAGGACATCGACAATCCGGCCAACAAGGCTTTCATTGCCGGTTTCCAGAAAGCCTACAAGCGGCTTCCCTCGCTGTACGCCAGCCAGGGCTACGACGCAGCCCGGCTGATCGGGTCCGCCCTCAAGAGCACCGGCGGCAAGGTGTCCGACAAGGCGGCCTTCCGGGCGGCCCTGCGCAAGGCCGACTTCGAGTCGGTGCGCGGAAGCTTCAAGTTCGGCCCGAACCACCATCCGGTCCAGGACGTCCACGTCCGTGAGGTGGTGCGCGAGGGCAACGTGCTGACCAACAAGATCGTCGGCAAGGCTTTTTCGGACCACGCGGACGCCTACGCCGGCCAGTGCAAGATGTAGCGACCCGCCATTGACCGGGTATCGCGGCTCCCGAAGCGGTGAGCCGGGACACCCGTCCCGCGTCCAAACCCATGTCCATGCTGCTGGTCCTCGAGCAGGTCCTCAACGGCCTGCAGTTCGGGGTCATGCTCTTCCTCATGGCCGCCGGGCTGACCCTGGTGTTCGGCATCATGGGGATGATCAACCTTGCCCACGGCTCGCTGTACATGGTGGGCGCTTACGTGTGCGCCACCGTGTACCAGCTCACCGGCTCCTTCTGGCTGGCCCTGGCGGCCACGCTTTGCGCCTCGGCGCTGGTGGGCATCGCGGTGGAGAGGGTGGCGTTGCGGACCCTCTACAGCCGCGACCACCTGGACCAGGTGCTGGCCACCTTCGGCCTCATCCTCTTCTTCAACGAACTGACCAAGATCATATGGGGTCCCCGAGCGCTGTTCCTCGACGTTCCGGCGGCACTGTCCGGATCGGTGCAGATCATCCCCGGGGTGGACTACCCGCTGTACCGGCTTGCCATCATCGCCGTGGGCGGCCTGGTGGCGTTCTCGCTCTACTGGCTCATCGTCCGGACCCGCATGGGTATGATGATCCGGGCCAGCGCCAGCAACCGGGAGATCATCGGAGCGCTGGGGGTGAACGTACCGCTGCTCTACACGCTGGTGTTCGGGCTGGGCGCGCTGCTGGCCGGGCTGGCCGGCGCCATGGCCGGGCCGGTGTGGTCGGTGGAGGTGGGGATGGGCGAGAACATCCTGATCCTCACCTTCGTGACGATCGTCATCGGCGGCATCGGCTCCGTCCGAGGCGCGCTCCTGGGGTCCTGCTTGGTGGGCTTCATCGACACCATGGGCCGCGCCTTCCTGCCGGTCTCCCTGGGTCTCTTCCTGGACCCCGCCACGGCCAACGGCGTGGGCGCCTCCCTCGCCTCCATGTCCATCTACATCTTCATGGCGGCCATCCTGGTATGGAAGCCCAGCGGACTGCTGCCGGTCCACGCCCGGTCGTGACGCCCCTGTCCTTCCCGTCCCGGAACCCCGCCATCGGCTCATGAGTGACGCGTCCCAAACCGCAGCCGTTTCCCCAACGCCGGCCAAAGGCAAGGCCGGCCGTCTTGCAACCGGGTGGAGGGCCGCGCTCCCGACCTGCGTGGCGGCGGCGCTGCTGGTGCTGCCGCCCGCGGCCGAGGCGCTGGACGAGTCGTTTCTCATCGGGCTCTTCACCCGCATCTTCATCTTCGCGCTGGCCGCGGCAAGCCTGGACCTCATCCTGGGCTTCGGCGGAATGGTGAGCTTCGGCCACTCGGCCTACTTCGGCGCGGGCGCCTACGTGGTCGGCATCCTTTCGTTTCACGCCGCCGGCGGCGAGGCCCCGGCATGGCCGTTCTCCCTCCCGTGGCTGGAGAGCGCGGTGGCCGCGTGGCCGCTGGCGCTGGCGGCCGCCGCGCTGCTCGCCCTGCTGGTGGGCGCCGTCAGTCTGCGCACCGGCGGCATGTACTTCATCATGATCACGCTGGCGTTCGCGCAGATGCTCTACTACTTCTTCGTCTCCCTGGAGGTGTACGGCGGCGACGACGGACTGAGCATCGCCCGGAAGAACCGGCTTCCGGGTGTCGACCTCGAGAACGAGGCCGCCTTCTACTACGTCTGTCTGGTCATCCTGGCGGTGTTCCTGGCGCTCGGGCGGCGGCTGGTGCATTCCCGCTTCGGCATGGTGCTGCAGGGCTGCAAGGAAAACGAGCAGCGGATGCGGGCCCTGGGCTTCCCGGTGTACCGCTACAAGCTCGCGGCCTTCGTCATGGCCGGCGCGGCGGCGGGCCTCGCGGGCGCGCTGATGGCCAACTACATGGGCTTCGTGAGCCCGGGACTGATGCACTGGACCGTTTCCGGGGAGATCATGGTCATGGTAATCCTGGGCGGCATGGGCACGCTGGCCGGACCCGTCGTCGGCGCCCTTGTGCTACTGCTCCTGGAGGAGATTCTCTCCGCGTACATGGAACACTGGATGATCATCCTGGGGCCGGTGATGGTCCTGGTGGTGCTGTTCGCCCGCCACGGCATCTGGGGCTGGTTCCAGAGAGGAACCCCCGATGGCTGAACCGCTGCTCACGGCTCGCGGGCTCACCAAGGCCTACGGCGCCCTGAAGGCCACGGATTCCCTCTCCCTCGACGTGATCCGAGGAGAGATCCACGCGGTGATCGGCCCCAACGGCGCGGGCAAAACCACGGCCATCGAGCAACTGTCCGGCGAGGTGGCGTCGGACCGGGGCGCCATCCACCTCGGCGGCCGGGACATCACCCGCCGGCCCATGCACGAACGCGCCCGGCTGGGGCTGGCGCGCTCGTTTCAGATCACCTCGGTGTTCGGCGGATTCACCGCCGAGGACAACGTCGCCATGGCCGTGCAGGCCCACGACGGCCACTCGTTCCGGTTCTGGCGCCGGGCGCGCTCGGACCCGTCGCTGCGGGAGCCGGCGCGCCGGACCCTGGAGCGGGTGGGCCTGGGGGGACGCGGCGGCATCATCGCCCGCAACCTGGCCCACGGCGAGCAGCGGCAGCTCGAGATCGCCATGACACTGGCCACGGACCCCTCGCTGCTCTTGCTGGACGAGCCCATGGCCGGAATGGGCCCCGACGAAGCCAACCGCATGGTGACGCTGCTGGGCGGGCTCAAGGGGCAGGTGGCGATCCTTCTGGTGGAGCACGACATGGATGCCGTGTTCGCGTTGGCCGACCGGGTCACCGTGCTGGTGTCCGGGCGCGAGGTGGCCACCGGCTCGCCGGACGCCATCCGCGCCGACCCGGTGGTGCGGGAGGCTTATCTGGGAGAGGACGCGTGATGCTTGAGCTGGAAGGCGTCCAGACCTTCTACGGTCCGAGCCAGGTGCTGTTCGACGTCAGCCTGCGGGTGGACGCGGGCGAGATGGTGACCCTGATGGGCCGGAACGGCATGGGCAAGACCACAACGGTAAAGTCCATCATGGGACTGGTGCCGCCGCGGGCGGGAAAGATCCGCTTCCAGGGCGCCGAGGTCCAGGGCTGGCCGAGCTACGCCGTGGCCCGGGCCGGCATCGGGCTGGTGCCGGAAGGCCGGCAGGTCTTTCCGAACCTCACGGTGCGGGAGAATCTGCTGGTGGCCGCCGGATACGTATCCGGTTCCCGGGGACCCGACCTGGACCCCTGGACGGTGGAACGCATATTCGAGATGTTTCCCGCGCTGGAATCGCGCAGCAACCTGTACGGCCGCAACCTGTCGGGCGGCGAGCAGCAGATGCTCGCCATCGGCCGGGCGCTCATGACCAACGCCCGCCTGATCCTGCTGGACGAAGCCACCGAGGGCCTGGCCCCGCTGGTGTGCGCCGAGATCTGGCGCTGCCTGGAACGGCTCAAGGCCGTGGGGCAGGCCATTCTCCTCATCGACAGCAACCACGGCGCGCTGATGCAGATCGCCGACCGCCACTACATCATGGAGAAAGGCCGCATCACCTGGACCGGCGACTCCGCGGCCCTGGCCGCGGCGGACGACATGCGGCACCGCTACCTGGGGGTGTAACCAGCCCCATGATGGCACGCCCGCCTCTTGTCATCCGGTGACATGGGCGACCGTAGGGGGGCGGTTTTCGAATCCGCCCGCACCCGGCCACGCCGGACGATCTCACGAGCGCCGGTCCCGGCTCTTCCGTATGAACGAGCGCAGCCGGCCGCTGGCCGACCCCTCCCGGTACCTCCCCTTCACGGCATGACGGATCTGGCAGCAGCCCGGGATGTCGAGGGCCGTGCCGCCGGTGCCCAGCAGCCACCGGAATGCCCGATCCTCGTAGGCCTTGCGCCAGCGCGGCGCCGGCCGCTGGTAGAGCGCGATGGACTCGCAGTAGCCCACGGCCCGCGCCACGTCGCCGTGGGTGATCTGGTAGGGTCCCTTGGCGCGGTCGTGGTTGCCGCCGTAGGGGCGGAACGCCTCCAGTGGGATGTCGCGCACGGCCGGGGCCGCGCGGCCCTGCGTCAGGATCTCGTGGTCCTCCGGCAGCAATGACGTGCCCAGCGGCGACCTCGGGTGCACCAGGACGTCGTCCCGCCCCTGCAGGAGATCCGCCAGCGTATCCAGGCAGCCTTCATGGAACACCAGGTCCACGTCGGTGAACCAGATCCAGTCGGCCCCGGTGGCGCGGGCGGCCAGGTTCCGGCCGATGCTGCGGCGGAAGAGCCGCTCCTCGGGCAGCGGCCGCCAACACCACGTAACGCCGGGCACGTCGATGGCCTCGAAGAACCGCAGCACCGGCAGCACCGACTCGTCGCCGGACGCGTGGTACACGGTCATGGTGACGTCGAGCTTGTCGGTGCGGTGGATGACCAGGGAACTGAGCTGGTAGAGGAGGAAGTGGCCGTACCGCCAGCAGTGGCTCACGATCTCGAGGGAAAGCCTTCCGGTGCGTCTGGCCCTGGGGAGGCTGGCAGGGTCCAGATCCCGGAACCACGAGGCCGGCAGCGCTCCACTTGCTGCGAAGCGATAGAACAAGCCCGCGGCCGCGTCGAAGATTTCCGACACTAACGGCCCTCTCCCGGTCGACTCCGGACCGTACACGCCCGCCGTACAACGCGATTCATTGGACAAAGCACCCTGACACCTTCGAAACGGACTGTGGCGATGCTGGCACGGGAAGTCAAGTGTGCACCCCGTTTTGTTGAACGCCTGTTCACTGAACTTTCAACGCCCTCGCCTCCCTTGTCACCCTGTTGTCGTTGTAGTAGTTTCGAGGCCGATGGAACCCTACATCCGATCCACCGACATCACGCTGACGTTCACGCCCAAGAACCGCGACGCGGTCACCGCTCTGAAGGATTTCCGCATCGAGTTGAACAGCGGAGAGTTCGTCTCCATCGTGGGACCGTCGGGGTGCGGCAAGAGTACCTTCCTGAACGTGCTGCTGGGATTGCTCAAGCCCGACAAGGGCGAGATGGAGATCGGCGGCAAGAAGATCACGGGGCCGGGAGTCGAGCGCGCCATGGTCTTCCAGGAGTTCGGGCTGCTGCCCTGGCGGACGGTGCTGGCCAACGTGGAGCTGGGGCCGGAGCTCAAGGGAGAGTCGGTGGCCTCGCGGCGTCCGCGGGCTCAGGAACTCATCGACCTGGTGGGTCTCACGGGATTCGAGGGACACTTTCCGCATGAGCTGTCGGGCGGCATGAAGCAACGAGTGGGACTGGCCCGGGCGCTGGCCACGGACCCCGAAGTGCTGCTCATGGACGAACCCTTCGCGGCGCTGGACGCGCAGACCCGTGACCTCATGCAGGCCGAGCTGCTGCAGATCTGGGACAAGCACAAGAAGACCGTGCTGTTCGTCACCCACAGCATCGAGGAAGCCGCCTATCTGTCGGACCGGGTCATCGTGATGACCGCCAGGCCCGGAAAGACCAAGCGGATCATCAAGATCAATCTGCCGCGGCCGCGGGGTTACGAGATGCGGCTGTCGCCGGAGTTCAACGACATCAAGCTCGACATCTGGAACTCCCTCAAGGACGAGCTTAACCCGCGAGAGTGACATGGGATTCAAGGGACTGTCGGAAAGCAGCGTGCGCTTCCTGCTGGGGGCGGGGGCGGTGGCGGGTTTCTTCCTCGTATGGGAGTTCCTGCTCACCTACGTCTTCACCTTCAACCCGTTCTTCATCACCAAGCCGTCGCTGATGTGGGCGGCCACCGGCGACCTGATCCTGAGCGGCGAGCTCTGGAAGGACATCTACGTCAGCGGCACCCCCTTCGTGTTCGGTTTCGCGGCCGCGGTGATCGTCGGCATTCCCGTGGGCGTGGTCATGGGGTGGCGGCGGCGCGTGGCGTTCGCCCTGGACCCGTTCCTCACCGCCCTGTACGCCAGCCCGCTGGTGGCGCTGGCGCCGCTTCTCATCGTCATGTTCGGCGTGGGCGTCAAGGGCAAGACCATCCTGATCTTTCTGCTGGCGGTGTTCCCGTTCATCTTCAACGCCTTCGCCGGCGTGCGCTCGGTGGACAACCTGCTCATCAACGTCGTCAGGTCCCTGGGCGGAAAGGAACGTGACCTCTACTTCAAGGTCATCCTGCCGAGCACCCTCCCCTACCTCGTGGCGGGAGCGCGCATCGCCATCGGCCGGGGCATCGTCGGCATCATCGTCGGCGAGTTCTACGCCGCCTCCGAAGGCATCGGCCACGCGCTGATCTGGTACGGCGACATGTACCAGCTTGCGCAGATGTTCGTGTGCATCCTGGTGCTGATGATCATCGCGGTGATCTTCACCCAGGGCCTGCGCAAGGCCGAGCTCGCCATCGCGCCCTGGCGCACCCAGGAAACACGATGAACCGCTACCTGTCACAGTACCGGGAGAACGAGGAGCCCATCCTGGGATGGGGCTTCATCGTGCTGTTCCTGCTGGCCTGGGAGTCCATCCCCCACGTGGTGGCGCTGCCCAAGGGGCTGGCGCTCTTCTTCACGACGCCGTACCACATCGCCGTCAAGCTCGTGGAAATGAGCACCTCGGGCGAGGTGGCGTTTCACTTCTACGTCAGCGCCAGCGAGTTCGTCATCGGCCTCGGGCTGTCCATCCTGGTGGCGCTGCCCGTGGGGCTGGTCATGGGGCGTTTCAACACGCTCAACGCCATGTTCGACCCCTTCGTCACCGCCTTCAACGCCACCCCCCGGCTGGTTTTCCTGCCGCTGGTGGTGCTCTGGTTCGGCTTCGGCATCTGGTCCACGGTGGTGATCGTCTTCATCGGCGCCCTGTTCCCGCTCCTCATCAACACCTACGAGGGCGTCAAGAACATCGACCGCGTGCTGGTGAACGTGGTGCGCTCCTTCGGCGCCAACGAGTGGCAGCTCATGAAGATCGTGGTGCTGCCCAACTCCCTGCCCTACATCATCGCCGGCCTGCGGCTCGCCATCGGCCGCGCCATCCTGGGCGTGGTGGTGGGAGAGTTCTTCGGCTCCGACCAGGGCATCGGCTACCTCATGGCCGCGGCCGCCGGCAACTACATCGTGGACGTGGTCTTCGCCGGCCTCATCCTGTTCATGGGCATCTCCCTGGTGATGACCATGGCGGTCAAGAAGCTGGAGGACCGGCTCAGCCGGTGGCGGCCGGAGCAGGTGAAGACGTTCTGAGGACTGGCGGAAAGGGATACGTGTACGCGGGGGGCGCGGCCAATGGCCGCGCCCCCCGCGTACTTTCAGAATCGTTGCGTTGCGGGCCTGTCTACAGCGGCTTCGCCTGCAGGTAATAGCCCCGCTCTCTCAAGGTCTCGTTCAGCAGGTCTCTGGCGACGAACTTCTCGACGTCCGGGAGGGGCTTGTCCTTGGGCCAGAGGTTCTTCGCGATCATGCGCTTGACGCGGGACTCGAACAGACTCCTGACCAGGGCTTCGGGCATGTCCGGGCCGTACTGGTCGAACACTTCCTCCCAGACCCCTTCGGCTTCCCTGCGGTCCTTCATGGCGAAGTACTTCTGGATGACGTCCACGGACCCTTCCTTGTTGGTCTTCATGTACTCTGCGGCCTCGGCCATGGCGTGGATGAAGGCCTTGGCGGTTTTCCGGTTGGCCTTGAGGAAATCGTTGTGGACCCAAAAGCTGCCGCCGATGCGGGGCAGGTACTTGCCGGTCTTCAGGATGACCTTGAAGCCGGCGAGCTTGGCCTTGGCGGCGTGGGGGAACGTGAGCAGGCCGGCGTGGATGTCGCCGTTGATCATGGCGGCGATCCGTTCGGCCTCGCCCCGGAAGCTGATGACCTTGTAGTCGCGTCCGGGCTCCATGCCGAAGTTCTTGGACAGCACGATGTCAGCCTCGTCGTAGTCGGCGCTGCCGGGCCGCCCCAGGCCGATGATCTTGCCCTTGAGGTCCTTCACCGACTTGATGCTCGCGTGGGCCGTAACGGTCCACTGTGAGATCAGGGACTGACCCACCAGGTAAGTGATGGGCGCGCCCTTGAGCGCGGCCTGGGAGCCGCCGCCGGGGATCGGCACGAAGTCGATCTGCTTGGCGATGCCGGCGTTGAGCAGGGCCTTGCCGCTCATGCTGCGGTACTTGCCTTCAAGCCCGTACTTCTTGAAGATACCCTGCTCCATGGCGATGTACGAGGGGATGTGGAATCCGCTCGCCGAGGTGGTGCGGCCCACGCTGATGGGCGTCATGTCCGCCGCGCTGGCGGCCGTGGCCGCAAGGGTTGCGATGCCGAACGCCAACAACGCTGCCGGGGCCGTCCATTTGTTCCTGAATTGCCTCATTTCGTCACTCCTTGTTGTTTCTTCACCGCACGCCGATGACCGAGTGCACTCTATGACAGAGTGGTTCGGGTTTGCAAGGGGGGTTCGCCCCGCGCCCCGACCCCGCCTGGACCCCGGGTCAAGCCCGGAGTGACGTGGAGGTGGACCGGGAGGCGACGTGGTGGAGTGCCCGGAGTGACGGGAGGTGTCCGGGATGACCGGGAAGCCGGCCAGGGAACGGGTCAGCGGCAGAGGGGCCAGACCTGGTACCAGGAGTCGCAACGGAAACGGGACTCGCACCGGGCGAGCTGGGAGCGGTACTGGGCGGCGGTGGCGGCCACCCGCTTGGCGACGCGCTGCAACCAGGGCTTCTTCTTCCAGGTGCCGCGCCGGTAGCCGCCACGGCCCTCGTGATAGGCGAGATAGAGTCTTTCGGCGTCGCCGCGCGAGATGCCGAGCTGGCGCCAGGTCTTGTGGTTGTACCAGCCGATGAAATCCAGGGCATCCTCCATGTCCCCGCGGCTCCGAAAGAGGCTTCCCCGCTCGGCCTCGTACTCGCTCCAGACCGGGTCCAGGGCCTGGGCGTAACCCTCTGCCGACGACGCGCGTCCCAAGGGAATGAACAGAAGCCAGCGCATGGGCGGCTTGGCGTCGCTGCGGTAGCTCGACTCATGGCGTACGAAGGCCATAAGAATATGCGCCGGCGTCCCCCACTGTTTCTGGGAAGCGCGGGCGTAGTCGTACCACTCCGGGTTGTGCGCGAAAAGCTGGCAAACGTCCCGCTGATGTTGCGGCGGCGGCACGTAGTTGCAACCGGACGCCGAAGCCAGGAGAAGCACCGCCAGCGCTGTCCGCAATGGAAACACCTTGCCGTCTACCCCTGGCCCTCACGGGCCGCCGGATGCACCGGCACCGAGAACCCCTTCGTGACGCGTCAAGGAGACGCCGGCTCGCTGGCGGGCTGTAACACCTTGACCCGGACCAGATGCGCTACGATGGCCAGTATCACGGTTGCGGCGCCAACGCCGAGGGTGACGGCGCCCGGGAAGACCATCATGAAACCGCCCGCCACCAGGAGCACCCGCTCCCATATGGCGGTTTCCTTCGAGACCCAGCCCTCGAAGCCCGCGGCCAGGGCGAACAGCGCCAGCGCGGCCGTGCCGGTCGAGAACAGGATCTCGGCAACGGTCCCGTCCATCAACAGGCCGGAATTGAAGACGAACATGAACGGCAGCACGAACGCACCGATGGCCAGGCGTATGCCGATGAGCCCCACGATCATGGGGTTGGCTCCGGCCAGGCCTCCGGCAAGGAACATGGCGGGGCCCGCGGGAGGCGACATGGGTGCGATGACGGCGAAGTAGACCGCGAACAGGTGCGCGGCCAGCGGCGGCACGCCCAGGGACACGGTCACCGGAACGATCATGATCGCCGTCAGGATATAGGTGGCGGCCACCGACAACGGCGCGCCGAGCACCAGGGATGCGATCATGGCGATCACCAGGGCCGGGAACAGGTAGCCCCCGGAGAACAGCATCACCATGGAGCCGAACTTGCCGCCGAGGCCGGTGGCGGAGATGGCGGTGACCATGATGGCGCCCGCGGCGATGGGCAACGCCACGATGATGGTGGTCCTGGCCCCGGTCTCCAGTCCCTTCAGCACGTTCTTGATGAAGTCCTTGCGGCCCTTCTTCCTCACCGCCGTCACCGCCAGCAAGGTCGCCATGGCCACCAGCGCGGCCCGGATGGGCGTATAGCCTTCCAGCAGCACCCAGACGATGACCACCAGAGGCACGATGAAGTGGCCGTCCTCCTTGAGCACGTCCCACGCCGTGCGCCGGCCTTCGGTGGGGGAGACGATCCCCATCTTCACGCTCTCCATGTGTACCTGCCAGAAGACCGTGAAGAAATAGAGACAGGCGGGTATGAACGCCGCCACGATGATCTCGACGTAGGGGATGCCGCTGATGTCGCTCATCAGGAACACGGTGGAGGCCATCACCGGCGGCATGAACATCCCGCCCATGGAAGCCGACAACTCCACCGCGCCGGCGAACTCCGGCCGGAACCCGACGCGCTTCATCATCGGGATGGTGAAGGAGCCGCTGGTGGCGACGTTGGCGATCTGGCTGCCGGAGATGGTGCCGAAGAGCCCGCTCCCCACCACCGCCACCTTGGCCGGACCCCCGCGCGCGCGTCCGGCCATGGCGTCCGCCAGGTCCACGAAAAACGCGGCGCCGCCCAGGTGCAGCAGCAACTGGCCGAAGAGCACGAACAGGATGATGTAGGTGGCCGAGATGTTCATCAGCGAGCCCCACATGCCCTGGGGGCTCAGGAACAGCACGTCGATGACAAGGTCAAAGGTCAGGCCCGAGTGCCACCAGATCCCGCCGAGAAGATTGCCCCAGAACATGTAGAGCAGGAAGACCACGGTGACCAGCACCAGCGGCATCCTCGACACCCGCCGCACCCCTTCGAGCACCAGCAACACCAGCAGGCTGCCGAAGACGAGGTCCAGCAGCGGGGGCTCGTCGATTTGGCTCAGCCACAGGGTGATGCGCTCCAGGTTGACCATCATGTAGACCCAGATGGCCAGCGACAGAACCGCCGGGACGATGTCCCACACCCCCACCCGAGTCTTCTTGGCCCCAGGGGCGTAGACGATGAAGGCGAAGGCCAGCAGCCACAACAGGTGCGTCGCCCGGTGCTGAAACACGTTCAGCTTGCCCACGCCCATGATGAAGACGTACAGGTGGTAGCACGAGTACAGGATGGCGAAGCCCGTAACGAGCTTGCCGGTGAGACCCGTGAACTCCCTGCGGCTGCCCTCGGCGTACTCTTCGTACACCCGGCCCAGTGCGGTCATGAATGGCATGAATCAGTGACTCTAGAGTCCTGTCGGCAGGCCGCGCGGCAAGGGTATGCGGCGCGACGAGGTGCCCGGGGCCGGCGCGGACATCACGTCCCGCCCCGGCCCCCGGCTCGTACGCGCCACTACTTCATGGCGCCTACTTCGCGGAAATACTTCTTGGTGCCCTCGTGGAGATTCAGCGCCTCCGACGCATTGTCCAGGGCAACGGTGTTGGCTGCGGTCAGCGCCTTGAAGGACGTGTGCACGTTCACCAGGTAGTCCTGGCTGCCGAAGACCGCCTTGGTGATGGTGTAGGCCTGATCCACGGACAGGTCCGACCGGATGGCGATGATGTCGGCCATGCGCACGGTGTGGAGAGGCTCCTTGTTGACGAACTTGTAGCCGTATCCGAAGTCCCCCGGGCTATCGAGCTTCACGTACTCGTACCCGAACTCCGCGCCGAGCTTGTCGATAGCGGCCTTGTCGAGACCCACCCAAACCATCTTCCGGTTGTTGGTGAGATCGACGATCCGGGCGCTCGGCTGCCCCCACAGACCTCCCAGGCCCTCGATCTGGCCGTCCTGGAGCAGTTCCAGGGAGGGAGCGGAGTACTGGTAGTGAATCTTCGCGCCCCAGGCTTCCATGGCCTTGAAGTCGGTGCCGTGCACCTTGGCGACGTCGTCAAAGACCTGGTAGGAGCCGCTTCCCTTGGGACCCACCGAGATGCCGTCCTTGGCCTTGCGGGACACGTAGTCGCCGAAAGTCTTGAGGCCGGCCTTGGGGGTGGCCACGAACATGAAGAGGTCCGCGCCCCAGAACGCCAGCAGGTTGAACTTGTACGCCTTCTTGAACGGCGCCTGGCCCCGCTGCGCGGCCACCGCCATGCGCGCCGACGCGCCCACGGCCACGTCCGCCTTGCCGGTGCCGATCAGCGCCAGGCCCGCCGCGGGGCTGGATGTCGGAACGGCGACGTTGGAATTCTTGATGGCCCGCCGCAGGGCTTCGCCGATGCCTTCCGCCTTCACCTGGAGCGTGCCGCCGGCCGGCGACCCCGCCACCGAGATGTTCCACGACTGTGCGAACGCATTCAGGCCCGGCAGCATCAGCACTGCCAGAACCAAGCTTAAGAAAAGAGCTTTCCGGTTCATTCAAATACCTCCTGGGTTTTGTCGATTCGGCCTGTTTATCCCATTTGCCATGCAACATCAACAACAAGTTTCGCCCGGCCGGAGTCGCGCGGAACGGGCGGCCGAACCCCGCGGATTGCGGTTGAACAGACAGCCTGGCTCGGGATGGACAAATGGTCGTAGGTGAGCTACAGACCATACCCCACCAAAATATTTTCAGTCAGGAGGACTACCAGATGAGACGAAGCAACATCGTTGGACGCTTGACCCTGGCCGCCATCGCGGCGCTTGCACTGGCGTTAAGCGTTTCGAACCCGGCTCTGGCAGCCGACAAAGTGCTGGACAAGATCCATTTCCTCATTCCCGGCGGCGCCGGCGGCGGCTGGGACGGCACCGCCCGGGGCACCGGAGAGGCGCTGACCAAGGCCGGCATCGTCGGCTCGGCCTCGTACGAGAACATGTCCGGCGGCGGCGGCGGCAAGGCCATCGGCTTCCTCATCGAGAACGCCGCGTCGAACCACGGCACGCTGATGGTCAACTCCACGCCCATCATCATCCGCTCGCTGACCGGGCGCTTTCCCCACAACTTCCGCGATCTGACCATGATCGCGGGCACCATCGGCGACTACCAGGCACTCATCACGGGCAAGAACAGCCCCTACAAGAACTTCGCCGATGTGGTGGCGGCCTACAAGAAGGACCCGAAGAAGGTATCCGTCGGCGGCGGTTCGGTACCCGGATCGTTGGACCACCTGGTTGCCGCCATGGCCTTTCAGGCGGCCGGCGCCGATCCGACCAAGGTCAAGTACATTCCCTATGACGCGGGCGGCAAGCTGAACGCGGCCATCCTGTCCGGCGAGGTCGCCGCCGGCTCCACCGGTTTCTCCGAGGCCGTGGCGCTGGCCAAGGCCGGCGAGATGCGCATTCTGGCGGTGACCTCGCCCGAGCGCGTGCCCGCGTTCAAGGACGCGCCGACCCTGAAGGAGCAGGGCTACGACGTGACCTTCGTCAACTGGCGCGGCTTCTTCGGCGCCCCGGGGCTCCCGGCGGAAAAGGCGGACCAGTACCGCAAGGCCCTCGCGGCGATGTACGCCACGCCGGAATGGAAGGCCGTGCGGGACCGCAACGGCTGGGTGGACATCCACAATCCCGGCGACAAGTTCACCGCGTTCCTGGAGGACCAGGAGAAGGTGATCAAGGCATTGATGCAGCAGCTCGGCTTCCTGAAGTAACCACCCGCCGTCCGGGGCGTCCTCGGTGACGCCCCGGACCTCCCCTCCGCGTGCGCAACGAGCAGGAGTGTATTCATGACTCTCGAACGCGCCATCGCCCTGATATTCGTCGTCGTTTGCGTGGCCTACGGGTACACGGCCTTCGTGGTGATGGAGGCCTCGCTCCTCCCCTTTGAGCGCAACATGACCTTCCTGCCCAACGTGCTGCCGAAATGGCTGAGCGTCATCGGGGCGCTGGTAGGGCTCGCCGTTCTGGTCCAGTCCGGTCCCGGGACCGGCGGCCAGACCGCCGACGACGACATCGACATCGGCAACCTCCGGCAGTACAAGCTCGGCCAGGCGATCCTGCTGCTGGCGCTCATGGTCGCCTACGCGCTGCTGCTTCGACCCGTGGGCTTCGTGAGCACCACGACGCTCTTCCTGGTCCTCGGGGCGACGATTCTCGGCGAGCGGCGCTACGTCCTCCTCGTCCCGGTGTCCGTGCTTTCGGCGTTCCTGATCTGGTACCTGGTGCAGGAAGTGCTCGGCATCTTCCTTCGCCCCTGGCCCTGGTTCTTTTGAGGAGGATCGACGATGATCGAAGGAATCCTCTCCGGTCTGTCGACCGCCTTCAGCATCCAGAACCTCCTCATGGTCGTCGCCGGGTGTCTGATCGGAACCCTGATCGGCATGCTGCCGGGCTTGGGCCCCATGTCGATCATCGCCATCATGATCCCCATCGCCATACAGATCGGCGACCCCGCGGCCGCGCTGATCCTGCTGGCGGGCGTGTACTACGGCGCCATCTTCGGCGGCTCCACTTCCTCCATCCTCATCAATGCGCCGGGCGTGGCCGGCACCGTCGCCACGGCGTTCGACGGCTACCCCATGGCGCGGCAGGGGCAGGCCGGCAAGGCGCTGACCGTGGCCGCCATCGGGTCTTTCTCCGGCGGCACCATCGGCGCCATCCTGCTGATGGGGTTCGCGCCGGGATTGGCCACGGTGGCCCTGCTGTTCCACTCCGCCGAATATTTCGCGCTGATGGTGGTGGGCCTCGCCGCCATCGCCGCCTTCGCGGGCTCGGGTCAGGTCGCCAAGGCCTTGATGATGACCGTTCTCGGCGTGATGCTGGCCACCGTCGGCGAAAGCGCCCTGTTCAACGCGCCGCGCTTCACCTTCGGCATCCAGGACCTGCAGAGCGGCATCAGCTTCATTACGCTGGCCATGGCGCTGTTCGCCTTGCCCGAGGCCCTGTACCTGGTCCTCAACCCGAAGCGTTCGGAACGCGAGGGAGACGACGGCGGCAGGATCGCCAACCTGCGCATCACGCGTGACGAGGCCAGGGAAATCGCCCCCGTCATCGGCCGCCAGTCGCTTCAGGGTTTCTTCATCGGGGTGATGCCGGGCGCGGGGGCGACCATCGCGTCGTTTCTCGGCTACGCCGTCGAACGCAACATCGCCAAGGGGGAAGACCGGGCCAGGTTCGGCAAAGGGTCCATCAAGGGGCTTGCCGCGCCGGAAACCGCCAACAACGCGGCGTGCACCGGCTCGTTCGTGCCGCTGCTCACCCTGGGCATTCCCGGGTCCGGCACCACCGCCATCCTGCTGGGCGCCCTCATCGCCCTCAACGTGGCGCCGGGGCCGCGCCTGATGGTGGACAATCCCTCCATCTTCTGGGCGGTGATCATCTCCATGTACCTCGGCAACGTGGTCTTGCTGGTCCTCAACCTGCCGTTGATTCCCTATATCGCCAAGCTGCTGGAGATCCCCCGCAACTACCTGATCCCGTTCATCCTGTTCTTCACCATGATGGGCAGCTACATCGGCCAGAACAACGCAACGGAGTTGCTGCTCCTGACCGGCATGGGGACCGTGGCGACCATCATGCGCATGGCCGGCTATCCGCTGGCGCCGATGCTCATCGGCTTCATCCTCGGACCGCTGCTGGAGAACAATTTCGCCCGCGCCATGAACCTCACCGACGGCATCGGCTTCATTTGGCAGCGTCCCATGACCCTGGCGCTGCTGGTCTTCGCGGTGGTGCTGATCTTCCTGCCGTCCATCCGCGCGGGCCTCGGGCGGCTCAAGGGAGATGAAGCGGCTGCCAGTACGTGACTCTGCCGACGGAGCCTTGACGCGTGATGTTCCCCAGGGCGGTATGGGAGCGGGTGCTGCTCTATTCCTTCCCGGTGGTCCTGGTGACGACCCTGAGCTACACCGGCCACCTCGAGAACTACTACCTCTATCACCCGGTCCGCGAGATCACCGTTACACCGGCCGACTACGGGGTACCCTTCGAGGACGTAAGTTTCCAGGCGGCTGACGGCGTCCGGCTGCACGGCTGGTACGTGAAGCCTCCCGGTCCCGACCGACCGGTGCTGCTCTGGGCGCACGGCAACGCGGGCAACCTCTCTCACCGGGCTCGCCACATCGCCGCTATCCACAAGGAACTGCGGGCAGGGGTCTTCCTGTTCGACTACAGGGGGTTCGGCCGAAGCGAGGGAAAACCCTGGGAGTCGGGACTGTACGACGATGCCCGTGCCGCCTACGCCTGGCTGCGCCGGGGGGTTCCGCCGGAGCGGATATTCGTCTTCGGGCGTTCTCTGGGGGCCGCGGTGGCCATACGCATCGTCTCCGAGGGCGTCGCCGCCCGCGGTCTGATCCTTGAATCGCCCTTCGAGACTCTGCTGGACATAGGCAGGGAACTGTTCCCGTTCCTCCCCGTGAGTTGGCTCGTTTCCCAGGAGTTCGACAACGCCGGCTACCTTCCTCTGGTGAGGATACCCGTGTTCATCCTTCACGGCGACGCCGATGAACTCATCCCCATCGCTCATGGCCGGCGGCTCTTCGCGCTGGCCAATCCCCCCAAGCGTTTTCACGTCATTCGGCGCTCGGGCCACAACGGCACCTGGCGCACCGGCGGCGAGCGGTATTGGGACGCTTGGCGCTCGTTCCTCGCCAACCCGGGACAGGAGCCTCCGAAGTCGGAAGGACTGCCGGGAGAGCCTTGACCTTGTTCCGCTTGTCGGCGCTTCAGGTTCCGCCACGGGCGGAGGGTCGGGCTCCAACCCCTGCTTGATGCAGCGGCCCGCCGGGTGGCTGCCGGAAACGGCGCCGCCGGCCCTACCGCCCCGGCGCGATGGCCGCCTGCCCGGCCTGGGGCCAGGCCACCGGTGCGCTTGCCTTGGACAAGCGCTCTTCCAGCGGCAGGCTCTCGTCCCAGTGGTAGGCGATGAAGCGGCGGCCGTTGATGCCGTCGGACGCCTCCGAGGCGAGCCACACCACCGGCTTCTCCATGACCGGCGGCTGGATGAGCTGATCCCGTGGGTAGGGAGCGTCCTGGGGTATCAGGTTGGTGTTGGCCGGTCCGCCCGGCACCAGCACGTTGGCGGTGACCCCGGTGTCCTCCAGCTCCTGGCACAGGGTGGCCATGAAGGCTTCGTGGCCCGCCTTGGACGGCCCGTAGGGCGAGCCGTACGCCCGGTACATGGTATCCAGGCTGGTGGTGACGCCGATGATCCGGCCCCAACCCTTCTCGATCATGTGTCCGACGGCGGCGCGCACCATGTAGAAGGGACCTCCGCAGTTCACCGCGAACACCCGCACCCAGGCCTCGGGGGAGACCTCCCAGCACTTCTCGCGGAACTCGGAAGTCAGGCCCACGTTGCGCGGGTTGGTGCCGGCGTTGTTGACGAGGATGTCCAGGCCGCCCAGGTCGGAGATGGCGGTCCCCACCGCCCTCGCCGCACTCTCCCAACTGCTCACGCTTTCCACGATGGGCAGGACGCTGTCCTTCCCCGCCACGGCGCGCACCTCGTCCGCCGTCCGGTTGACCCACTCCTCGCTGACATCCATCATGGCCACCCGCGCTCCCGCGGCGGTCAGGGCGAACGTCATGCGCCGGCCGAAACCGATGGGGCTGCCGGCCCCGGTCACCAACGCCACTTTGCCTTCCAAGGGTTTGTCAGCCATCAGCAGGTGCCTCCTCTTCCATGGTCTTTCGAGAGTGAACCGCACGCCTCACCGCGCGGCACGAAGGACCCTACACCGGTGACCAACAACATACAAATCGGCGCCGGGAGGACCCTTTTTCTAACGAGGAACTTCCAGCCGTGCTTCAAGGAAAGCGGGACGGGCCGCTTCCCGGGCGCGCGGGGGCCGTGCGCCGCCCGCGTCGAGGAGCCCCCGCAGGAAGGCGTCCTGGCGCTCCCGGGCGGCCCGCGGGGGAATGCCCCGGATCATAACGGCGAAGAGCGCCCGCCCGAACTTCCGGGTGTACGCGACCCCGGCCAGGGCCGATATCCGGAGCACGCGCACCCTCCCCGACTTGCCGGCCACGGCCCCGCGGTAGCGAGGCTCCGCGAGCCTGTCCTGCAGGGTCCCCGGGTCCACGCCGGCCACCGGCAGCACGTCCGGGAAGGACAGACCACGCGCCGCGAGGGTCCTGCCCAACGCCTCTAGCATGGCCACCGTGGCGCGCGGGGTCAGTTGGTTCGTCCTGCCGTCGCCCGCCGCGTTGTCGATGACCATCGAGGCCCGGGGCACGCCTCGAACGCTTTCCCGGAGGATGCGCTCGACGGTTTCCGGCCCGCCGATCCGGTACGAGAATTCATGGAAGTTGTCGTTGGAGTGGCTGTTGAAATCCTTGAGGTGCCGCAGCAAGGGCGGCGACGCGTGCACCACGAGGACGCGCACCCGGCGCTGTTCCCGGGCGACCCGGCGGCCGAACCGGAGCTTGTGGTCTTCCAGCGGCAGGCGCTTGCCCGGAGACACCGCGGCGGTCACCGCCGGCCAGCGCCGGGCGCCCAGGCGACCCGTCCACGCGCGTTTGAGCCGGTCCCCCGCGGGGTCGGGAGTCCAGTCGAAGTAGAACGGCCCGTCGACCCGGATGGCGCCGTTGACCCGGCGTACCCCCTCCTTCCGGAGCCTCAACAGGACCAGGAACGCGTTCTCGAACAGGAAATAGGGGTCGCCCTCCGCCCGGACCACGAGGTCTCCCTGAAGGGTCCCATCGGCCACAGGGCCGGCGGCGAGGAACGTCGTGCGGAAACGGCGCTCCGGCGGAAGCTTCGAGAGAAAGGCCAGCGTCGTCGCCACCTTCGTGACCGAGGCGGGGTGGTAGGCGCGCCTGGAGTTCAACGCCGCCAGCGCCCTGCCGTCCTCCGCGCGCACGAAGACTCCGTGGTCGGCGCCTATCCGGGTCCGCGCCAGCGATTGCAACGGCAACTCGGCCGCGGACGCCGGCCCGGCGAAGAGGTGGACGGCCAGGAGCACCAACCCCAGCGGTCTGTACATCGTTTCCGTAACGGACATGGGACACGGAGGATAACGACGCTTCGCGAAACGCACAACACTCCGGCCTCTTGCGGCCCCGCACAGGGCGGAGTATTCAAGGATGCATGGGCGTCTTGATCGACGGGAAGTGGCACGAGGACGGTCAGGTGCAGACGGACTCCCGCGGAAGCTTCGTTCGAGACGACTCCGTCTTCCGCAACTGGATCACCGTGGACGGCGCGCCGGGAATCACCGGCGTAGGCGGCTTCGGCGCCGAGGCGGGCCGCTACCACCTGTTCGTCTCGCCGTCGTGCCCGTGGGCGCACCGGGCCATGATCCTGCGCAAGCTGAAGAAGCTCGACGACGTGGTCTCCATGTCCAGCGCGGACCGGCCCAAGAGCGCGGGCTGGTCCTATTCCCGGGGCATCGACGAACTGCAGGCCGGCGGCGACGGCATCTTCCGGCTCCACCAAGTCTACACCGCCGCGAAGCCGGACTATACCGGGAAGGTTACGGTCCCGACCCTGTGGGACCGCCAGCGCCGCACCATCGTCAACAACGAGTCGTCCGAGATCATCCGCATGTTCAACGCCGCCTTCGACGGCCTCACCGACGCGGGGCAGGACTACTATCCGGCCGGCCTGCGCGAGGAGATCGACCGCATCAACGACTTCGTCTACGAGCACGTGAACAACGGCGTGTACCGGGCGGGCTTCGCCAAGTCGCAGGAGGCGTACGAGGAGGCGGTGAGGAAGGTGTTCCACGGCCTCGATGCCATGGAGGAGTGGCTGTCCCGACGCCGCTACCTCGCCGGCGACCGGATCACCGAGGCGGACTGGCGCGCGTTCCCGACGCTGCTGCGCTTCGACGTCGTCTACCACGGCCACTTCAAGTGCAACCTGCGGCGCATCCAGGACTACACCCACCTGCGGGGCTACCTGCGGGAGCTCTACCAGTGGCCGGGAGTGCGGGAGACCTGCGACCTCGACAAGATCAAGGCCGGCTACTACGGCAGCCAGTCCCATGTGAACCCCACGGGGATCGTGCCCCTGGGCCCGTCCATGGACCACCTGAACGAACCCCACGGACGGGACGGACTGTAAACGCAACAAGGAGACCGATCATGAGCGAACGCGTATGGGATCGCTTTCTCACGGAACAGGACAAGGCCCACGTGGCCATGAAGGCGCCGAGGCCCATCGGCTTCGGCAAGAAGCCCGCCCTGCTCCTCATCGACCTCTACCGCTGGGTCTTCGGCGACAAGCCCGCGTCCGTGCTGGAGGCCACCAAGGAATGGCCCGGGAGTTGCGGCATGGCCGGGTGGAACGCCATCCCCCACATCCAGAAGCTGTTGGCGACGGCGCGCGAGGTGGGCATTCCCGTCATCCATATCTCGGGGCTGCCCGAGGCCGGCGTCGACGAGTGGTCGTTCCGGCGCGACGGGGGAACCGACAACCTTTCGGCCGAAGCCCTGGAACGGCGGCGCACGAAGTTCGACATCATCGACGAGGTGCAGCCACAGGGGGGAGAGGCGGTGCTGCGCAAGCTCTCGCCCAGCGCCTTCTGGGGCACACCCCTGGTGGCGCACCTGAACCAGCACGGCATCGACACCGTCATCGCCTGCGGCGAGAGCACCAGCGGCTGCGTGCGCGCCAGCGTCGTGGACGGCTGCACCTACCGCTTCCGCATGGTGGTGGCCGAGGAATGCGTGTTCGACCGGCACGAGGCCTGCCACGCCATCAACCTGTTCGACATGAACCAGAAGTACGCCGACGTGCTGCCGCTGGACGACATCGTGCAGTACCTGCACGCGTGGCGCGCCGAGCGGCCGGCGGAGGCGTGAGTCACGCCCGCGTCCTTCCCTGGCGCGAAACGGCGACCGTCACGGGTACTGGCGGGGGATCTCCGTTAGCCGTTGCTCAGGTTGCTGGGCCGCCCGTTCTCGGGCAGCTCCACGCCGCCCTCTCCCGCGGCCTGACGCAGCCGGTTCCACTCGTCCCTGAAACCGAAGGTGTGGCCGCGGAAATGCGGCATGACGTAGCGAGCGAACAGCTCCAGTGAGCGGCGCAGGTTTTGGCTGCCGGTCCACTCGTGGGTGGTGAGCATCAGGCCGCCGAAGCCGCCGGTCTCCTGCTGCATGCGCTCGATGTGGCGGATGGCGTCGTCCGGGGTGCCGATGATCCAGTCCCGCCGGTCCGCGGCGGAACGGGCCGTGATCTCCGACGCCGGCTGGTCGGGATAGGACTCGTAGGGCCTCTTGAGGCCGATGGCGAAGAAGTACTGCATGTCCCGGGCGATGCCCGCCTCCACGTCGGCCCACGCCTGTTCCCGCGTCTCCGCCAGGTACACGCTGGTGGCGATGCGCCAGTTGTCCCGGCTGGCGGTCTTGCCGTACCTGGCGGCGGCCGCCTCCACGGTCTTCCACTGCTCGGAATGGGCAGGGCTCCGCCAGCGGTTCTTGCCCGCGGGGGACAGCAGCATCATGTCGTGCTTGCCCACCATCTCGAGGCTCCCGGAGGTTCCCGAGGAGGCGACGGCCAGGGGCATGCGCGGCTGCTGATACGAACGGAGCTGCAGCCGCATGCCCTCGAAGCTCCAGAACTCGCCGTGGTGGTCGATGGGTTCGGGCGACTCCAGCAGCCGCACGATGACCTCCACCGACTCGTTCAGCATGGCATGGAGCTTCTCGTTGGGCAGGCCGAAGAGCTTCTTGTCGGTGACCAGCGCGCTCGGCCCCACGCCCAGGATGGCCCGCCCGCGGGTCAGGTGGTCGAGAAAGGCCATGCGTTCGGCCACGTGGAACGGATGGTGGAACGGCGTGTTGATGACCGAGGTGCCGAGGCGGATGCGCTTGGCGTGGGCCGCGGCCTTGGCGAGCGCCAGCTCCGGCGCCGGCATGTTCTCCCAACCGCCCGAGTGATGTTCGCCAATGAAGAACTCGTCGAAGTCCAGCTCCTCCGCGTAGTGGATAAGCGAGATGTCCCGGTCGAAGGCCAGCGCCGGGTTCTCCGACGGGAGGTGGATCGGCATCATGAAAAAGGAAAACTTCATCGTCATACCTCGAAGTAGCCGCCCGTGATGGCGTCGTTCCACAGCTTGACGGCGGCCGGCGCCACACCCTGCGGCAACCCTTCCTCTGCCTTCCAGAAAGCGTGCACGCCGGCGTCGAGGTGCGTCAGATGGGTCCTCGGCGCGGGCCGCATGGCCGCGAACGCGGGCAGGATCACTTCCTTGTAGACCTCGGGGCTGTGGTCCCGGCTGTTCCTCGTGATGATGAACAGGAACGGCGGCAGCGGCGGCGCGTCCGGCTCGGTTAGCTCCCGCGGGTAGCCCCGGTAACGCTCGATCAGGGCCTGGGTCTCGCCAGCATTCATGCCGAGGCGGCCGGCACTGACCCTGGCGGCCTCGGTCAGCGACGCCGCGATGTCGTGGGTGATGACGTACTCCGCCTTGAACTGCGGCCGCGCCTTCCCCCGGTCCCAGTTGTCCAGGATCTCTTCCATCAGCATGGGCAGTTGCATCAGCGCCACCGGCCCCTGCTGCCCCAGCGCCTCGGGCCCGGCGTAGCGTGCCAGGTCGCGCCAGGTGCGGATGTACAGCTCGTTGAACGGGTCGCTCCGGACGGCGTCGTCGGTGCTCACGCGCTCGAAGCCGGAGACCTTCCCCAGCGAGCCGCTCCAGTTGTCCCGCATGGCGCCCACGTGGCCGAAGGGCGTGTGCTCGGTGGCCACCACGCCGGCGAAGTTGGGCACGCGCTGGGACAGCATGGAGACGAAGGGTCCGCCGGTGGAGTGGCCTTCACCGTAGATGGAGAACGTCCCTTCCGGCAGGTGCCGGCGCATGGCCTCCTTCATGCCCTCCTCGAAGGCCACGGGCCACGCCGCCATGCGATGGTAGAAGTTGGTGCCGGGTTTGGCCCGGGCGACGGTCCGGGTACCGTAGCGCGGCCGCATGGAGACGTCCCTGGCGACCTCGTATTCGTCGCGCCCGATGGGCTCGCCCTGCTTCCAGATGGGCGTCCGGACGCCGCCGTCGGAGTGGATGGTGTCGTCCGGCCAGTCCCGGCTCGCGTCCGGGAAGTAGAAGCGCCCCGGAAACGTGCCGCTCAAGACCTTGAATCCGAACTTGCCGGCGGCCAGCGTGGCGACCCGGTCCATGGTCTTGTAGTCGCCCGAGCCGCCGTGGAGCAGAAAGATTCCCACCTTCCGGCCGTCGGCGGCGCAAGGGATCCTGGCTTCGTCCCGCGGCTGGTAGACCGCCATGCCGAGGTCCCATTCCATGCCGAGGGCCTCGATCCGGACGATGTCTTCCTCGACGCTCAACGGGATATCGGGCATGGCCAGCACCGCGTCGGAGTCGCGGATGATCTGCTCGCGGGAGACCGCGGCCGGCAGTTCGATCTGTGAAACGGTCATGGGCTCCTCCCGCAGTCTCTCTACTACAGACGGCCACCGCCTGCCACAGGGCTGCCGGGGGGTTGTCCCCGGGCTTCAGTTCGAGGACACTGGCGTCATGTTCCGCTTCTCCCCCAATCCCAACAGCGCCCATCGGATCCGCTGGACCGACTGGGGCCAGGCCGCCTTCGACCGCGCCCGCGCCGAGGGCAAACCCGTGATGCTCCTCCTGAGCGCCTTCTGGTGCGGAATCTGCCAGCGCATGGACGAGACCACCCTGTCCGACACCGAGATCATCGCGCTGCTGAACGCCTACTTCGTCCCGGTGCGGGTGGAGGACGCCCAGCGCCCGGACATCGACGTGCGCTACAACCGCAACGGCTGGCCCACCATCGTGTTCCTGAGCGCGGAGGGCGACTACCTGGCGAGCGTCAACTACCTCTCGCCCCGGGACTTCAGCGACGTGCTCGTGCGGGTCCACGTCGGCTATCAGGAGCGCGAGTCTTCCGCCGCGCCCGATCCGCCGGCACCGGCCCCGCCGGCCGCCGACCCGGAGTTGCGACCCGAGGCGGCAAACGAGATCGCCGGAATCGTCTGGGACCTGGCCGATCCCGTCCACGGCGGCTACGAAACCGAACGAAAGTTTCCCCACTGCGGGGCCAACGAGTTGCTGTTACGGCATCATGCGGCCACCGGCGACGCGCGTTACCTGAACCACGTGCGGCTGACCCTCTACAACATGCACCTGAGCAAGACCCACGACCCCGAGGGCGGCTTCTTCCGCTACTCGTCGAAGCCGGACTGGAGCGAGCCCCACCACGAGAAACTGCTGTCCGACCATGCCGGGCTGCTGGACAACGCCCTGCACGTGTTCGAGATCACCGGCGAAGCCTTCTTCCGGGAGCTGGCGGAGGAGCTCCTGGACTACCTCGACCGGGGCTTCCGCGACGCCGCCGAGCCGTACTTCCACGGCTGCCGCGACTACATCCGCGTCACCCCCGGCCGGGACACCCCTCCAGGGTCCCTGCTCCACGGGAACCGGGGCATGTTCTCCATCACCGATCCCTGGATGTACACCGACGCCAATGCCCGCGCCGTTTCCGCCTGCCTTCGAGCCGCCCGGACCCTGGGACGGAAGGACTGGAAGGAACGCGCCCTGGAGACGCTGCGATTCCTGCTGGAGCGTTGCTGGGACGACTCCCGCGGCATGGCTCACTACTTCGACGACGGGCCCCGGTTGCGGGGACTCCTCACGGACCAGGTCCTCACGGGAAGAGCCATGGCGGAGGGGTTCGAAGCCACCGGCGAACGGGTCTTTCTCGACCGCGCCGAAGCGCTGGCGGGATTCATCCGCACCCGTCTGAGCAATCCGGCGGGGGGCTTCTTCGACATCGCCGAAAAGGGGCCTGCGTTTCTCCAGTATCCCCTGACCCTGGTTGACGGGAACGGCGCCGCGGCGCGCTTCTTCCTGAAGCTCCACGATCTGACCGCGAAGCCGCATCTCCTCGACGCCGCGGCGTGGGCGCTCAAGTGCTATCACGGCGACTTCACCGACCACGGGGTCCACGCGGCGGAGTATGCCACGGCGCTGGCCGCCTATGCCGAAGGGGCGGTATGACGTTTTGCCATTGCCAAGGGAATGTGGAATCATGTGGCCGACTCGGCGAGATTGAGGTGAATCCGTGAACCTGACACTGGCGTACCACCCGGTGGAAGCCCTCCGTTTCGGCGCATCCACCCGGCTCGACGGCACCACCCTCGACATCGACGTGGAGGAGCTTCGCGGGCTGCTGCTCGAGGACGAAGCGCTGAGCGACGTCACCTTCGAGCGCGTGGCTCCCGGCGAGGACTGCCGGGCCGGGCCGGTGTTCGACATCATCGAGCCCAGGGCCAAGGCGGCCGGCTCCAGCCCCGACTTCCCGGGCATCCTGGGGCCTCCGTTGACCGCCGGCATGGGCACCACCCACGTGCTGTCGGGCATGGCCGTCACGGTCCTCGACGAGCGCGCCGCGGGGGGATCGCGGGGCTCCATCGGCCGCGTCCTGGAGATGACCGGACCGGCCGCGGAGGGTTCCTGTTACTCGAAGCTGCGCCACCTGGTGGTCATCCCCCGCGTGGCTCCGGGCCGGGACGGTCCGGCGGCCCAGCGGGCGAAACGGGTGGCCGGCCTCAAGGCCGCCGTCCACCTGGCCCGGGCGGCGGCAGCACACGAACCGGCCGAACGCCTTGCTTTCGAGCCCGTCGATCCCGGACCCCCCGGTCGTCCGGGTCTGCCCCGGGTAGCCTACGTGGGGCAGATTTTCTCCCGCCAAAGACGGGCGGAGCTGGACGAGCCGGTGCTCTACGGACACAACACCACCGGCATGCTGCCGGTGCTGCTGCATCCGGACGAGTGGCTGGACGGCGGCGTGGTGACCTCCTACTACACATCCATGGGAGGCGCGGAAACCTACCTCTACCAGAACCATCCCATCGTCACCGAGCTTTACCGGAGGCACCACGCCGGGGAGCTGAACTTCGTCGGCACGGTGGCCAGCATCGCCGGCTCGGACAACACCGACCGGGACCGGAACTGCCGCACCGCCGCCGCCCTGGTGCAATGGGCGCTGAAGGCCGACGCGGCGGTCCTCACCAAGTACGGCGGGGGCGTGCCTCATGCCGACCTGGCGGAGACCGCGCGCTTGCTGGAGTCGGCCGGCATCCGTACCTCGGTCATGGTTTCGGACGTGTCACGGGACCGCCGGGTGGAGTCCGCCCTGCTGTTCAACTTCCCCGAGCTGAACGCCATCGTCTACGGCGGCGGCAACGACACCCGGTGGCGGGTGCCGCCGGCCGGACGGGTGATCGCGGCGACGCCGGCGGTGGGCGAGTTGTTGGCGGGAGTCCGGGAGCTGGGCGCCATGAACGTGGCGGGCGTCACCAACCAGCAAGGCGCGTCGCGGCTGCGGGCCGTAGTCTACTAAGGAGGCCGTAATCATGAGGATCGTCCACTACCTGAACCAGTTCTTCGGCGGCATCGGCGGCGAGGAGCAGGCCGGCAGCCCGCTCCGGGAGGTGGAAGGCGCCGTCGGCCCCGGCCGCCTGCTGGAGCAGACCCTCGGCGAAGGGGCCACCGTCGTCAAGACCCTGGTCTGCGGCGACAACCACGCCGTCGAGCACCAGGAGGAGCTGACGGCCGCGGTCCTCGACCATGTTCGGGGCGCGGAGGCGGACCTGTTCGTGGCAGGACCGTGCTTCGACGCCGGCCGCTACGGCATGGCCGCCGGCGCCTTGTGCAGCGCGGTGCAGACGGAGATCGGCATTCCGGCCGTCACCGCCATGCACGAGGAGAATCCGGGCGTGGACCTCTACCGGGAGGGCCTCTACATCATCGACTCCGGAAAGAATGCGGCGAAGATGAAGGAGGTCGTGGAGCGCATGGCCGGACTGGCCCGGAAGCTGGCGGCGGGAGAGGCCGTCGGCCTGCCCGAAGAAGAAGGCTACCTGACCCGTGGGCTGATACGGGATCGGTTCGTCGACAAGTCCTCGGCCGAGCGGCTGGTGGACATGGTCCTGGCAAAGGCCCAGGACCAGCCGTTCGACACCGAGATGCCCGTCACCTCGTTCCAGCCGGTGGCCAAGCCCAGGGGCGTGGACGACATCTCCAAGGCCACGGTGATGCTCATCACCGACGGCGGCCTCGTGCCCAAGGGCAATCCCGACAACATAGAGGGGATGGCCGCCACCCGCTGGGGCGCCTACGACATCTCAGGCGACGACGACCTGGAGGGCGATGACTACGAGATCTCCCACGGCGGCTACGACCCGCGCTTCGTGCAGGCCGACCCCGACCGCCTGGTCCCCCTGGACGCCCTGAGGCAACTGGAAAAAGAGGGCGCCGTGGGCAAGATACACGGAGAGTTCCTGTCCACCTCCGGCCTGTCCAACCCCCTTTCCAACACGCGACGGCTGGGCCGGGAGATGGCCGAGAAAGTCAAACGCGAGGGGGTCGACGCGGTCATCCTCACCTCCACGTGAGGCACCAGCACTCGCAGCGGCGCTGCGATCACCACCGAGCTCGAGAAGGCCGGCGTCCCGGTCGTGCAACTGACCTCCGCCCTGCCCATCGCCAAGATGGTGGGCTCCAACCGCGTCGTGTTGGGAACCGGCATCGTCCACGTGGCCGGAGACGCGAACCTGCCGCCCGACGAAGAGAAGGCGCTACGGCGCAAGCTCGTGGAGGAGGCGCTGGATTCGTTGAAGGCCGAGGGGGGTGCGGACTAACTGACCGGCGAGGTGTGCCACCGCCACCCTTCTTACTCTGTTGGCAATTTGATCTTCTTGCTAAGCAGTTCCCGACCACCGGTTCGCCCTTAGCCGAGCGAGTCGAAGAGTAACTGTCTCGGGTTAGCACGTGAGCTGTAGTCTTTAAGGAAAGGTGAACAACCAATGTTGAGACATCTTGAAGTGGATAACTTCAAGGCATGGCGCAGGCTCGATATGGAACTGGGGAAGGTGACGGGCCTTTTCGGCACGAACAGCTCCGGCAAGAGCAGCGTGTTGCAGTTCCTACTGCTACTGAAACAGACCAAGGATGCAACAGACCGTGGTCTTGTGTTGGACTTCGGAGGACCAAACCAACTGGTCAATCTGGGCACCTACGAAGCGATTGTACATCGTGGCGACCCGAACACAGAGATTGACTGGACGCTGGATTGGGAGCTTCGTGAGAAACTGAATGTCGGCGACCCGACCGGTCGTCGCAAGGCCGTGCTCTTTGCGGGAAACAGCTTGCAGGAGAGTTCTCGGGTAGGATTCGAAGGTTCACATTTGTCGACGCGCCATGTGAGATACAAGTTTTCCAATTTCGCTTTCGCCATTGAACCCAAGGAGGAAAGATCCAACGAGTTCGATCTCACTTCCGAAGGGCCTGAAGCGCCGCAACTAATTCGGAATCAGGGCCGAGCATGGCCGTTGCCCGGTCCGGTAAAGACCCACCTATTTCCTGATCAAGCGTACACGTATTTCCAAAACACCGGTTTTTTGAGCGAGTTCGAAGCCGAGTACGAGGCCCTGATGGACAGGATACTCTATCTTGGCCCTCTCCGAGAACACCCGCAGCGCGAGTACCGATGGTCCGGTGCCAGCCCCCATGACGTAGGGCCACGAGGAGAACGCACGGTCGATGCCATCCTGGCAGCCACCGCGCGAGGCGAAGAGCGCAACTTGGCCCCGCGCCGACGGCTAATGAAGTTTCAAGAAATGATCGCCCGCTGGCTAAGAGACCTTGGCTTGATCCATTCGTTCCAGATCAAGGAAATAGGGTCCGGGACGAATCTCTACCAAGCCTGTGTGCAAAAGGACCCAAACAGCCCAGAGACGATGCTGACCGACGTCGGCTTTGGCGTTTCTCAGGTACTACCCGTCCTGGTGCTGCTATACTATGTTCCCGAAGGCTCAATCGTGTTGATGGAACAGCCCGAAATCCACCTTCACCCCTCCGTTCAAAGCGGACTAGCGGATGTGATGCTTGCTGTAGCCAAACACCGCCAAGTGCAGATCATTGTCGAGAGCCACAGCGAACACTTGCTGCGACGCTTTCAACGACGCGCCGCCGAGCAAGAAGTGTCGTCGTCGGATCTGAAGCTATACTTCGTTAGGACCACCCGTGGCGCGGCCGAATTGAGCGACCTCCGGTTGAACGAATGGGGCGAGATAGAGAACTGGCCGGACAATTTCTTTGGTGACGAGTTAGGCGAGGTTGCCGCCATCAGCGACGCCGCTCTGGGTAGACGGATCAGCGCCCAAAGACGGGATGGAGCCACAAAGTGACGCCCTATGTCGTGGATACCAACGTCGCCATAGCAGCCAATGGAAAGGATACACATGCGGACCTCGATTGCCAAAAGGCCTGCGTAAAGGAACTACTGGACATTTGTCGCGGAAAGAAAATAGCCGTTGACGATGCAGGTTGGATCTTTGACGAGTACAAACAAAAACTGAATTTCGCTGGTGCCCCAGGAGCGGGGGACATGTTCTTTAAGCATGTTCACAATCATCAGTACGATGAAACCCGCATACAGCGAGTTCGGATCACGTTGTGCGACGACGACAGTCGGGGATTCGAAGAACTGCCGCAGAATGGCCAAGACAAGTCAGACCGAAAGTTTCTCGCTACGGCACAGGTGGCGCACGGCATCATCCTTAACGCGACAGATAGCGATTGGAGTGAACAGGAGGCGTTGACAAGTGACTTGGGTGTAGGAGTACGCCAGATCTGTCCACAGCACGCTTCGAAGAAGTAGGCGCGGGCGAATCGTCCCGTTTTCGGCCGCCGAACACTATGCTCAAGTATCCCAAAACTCCTTACTGGCCCTATTCGCCAGCAAAGGCCGCTGACGACCACGGACAAGCAGATCCTACGCTGTTCGCCGGAACGCCGCTCGTGGTAACCGAAAAGCTTGACGGCAGTAACACCCTTCTCCACGAGGGTAGGGTATACGGACGTAGCGTCTCCGCACCCTCGATCGACAAGTGGATGGCGATGGTCAGAAAACACCATGCTTGGAAGGTAACCGAGCCGGATATCTTCCTCTACGGTGAGGACATCTACGGGGTTCACAGCATCGAGTATGACCCCGTGCCGGAGAACGAGACCTTCTATGCGTTTGCGCTTCGTTTCGCGGACGGGTCGTTCTCTTCATTTCAGGCCCTCGTGAGTTACGCGGAGGAACGCGGAATCCCGGTGGTTCCGGTTCTGTACGAGGGTACGTTCCGGACGGTGGAGGACATCCAGAATTTCATCCGCCGTGCTCACACGGAACCATCTGCGCTGGGGGGCGCGAGAGAAGGCGTGGTGATCAGGTTCAGGCGGGCATTTCCGGCCAGCGAGTTTCACCTCAACGTCTGCAAGAGCGTTCGCAAGGGGCACGTCCAGTCCGATGAACACTGGTCAAAGCGCTGGAAGCCCTGCCACATCGCGCGAGGGTAACGAGCGGGGATCGCGACCAGGGTCGCCAGGAAAAACCGCCCTCGGACACTTCACGACGAGGAGGCGGTCAGGCGCCGGCCGGCTCGAGGCGCGCGAGCACACCCGGTTGCTCGTCGCTCAGAAGGTAGACGTATCCGTCGGGACCCACCCGGACATCGCGGATGCGGCCGATGACCCCCTTCAATATCCGCTCCTCGCGCACCACCCGCTTTCCGTCAAGCTCGAGCCGCGCGAGCAGGCGGAACGCCAGCGCGCCCACCAGCAGGTTGCCGCGCCAGCGGGGGAACTTGTCGCCGTCGTAGAACGCCATGCCCGAGGGCGCGATGGACGGCGTCCACTGGTGCAGCGGCTGGGCCATGCCTTCCCTGTGGGTCCCTTCGCCGATGCGCGTACCGATACCGTAGTTCCTGCCGTAGGTGATCACCGGCCAGCCGTAGTTGACGCCGGCCCGGATGATGTTGATCTCGTCACCGCCCTGCGGGCCGTGCTCGTGGGTCCAGAGCTCGCCGGTCCGGGGATGGATGGCCGCACCCTGTATGTTGCGGTTGCCGAGCGTGTAGATTTCGGGCCTCGCGCCGGCCACGGACAGGTAGGGGTTGTCCTTCGGCACGCCGCCGTCCACGGTGAGGCGGATAACCGAACCCGCGTGGTCGCCCGGGTCCTGGGCGCGCGGCCGGTTGCCCCGGTCCCCCAGGGTCAGGAACACGTGCCCCTTGCCGTCGAACACCACCCGGCCGCCGAAGTGGCGGCCTCCGAACGACTTGGGCAAGGCCCGGAACAGAACCTGAACGTCGGTAAGGCGGTCGCCGTCGAGCCGTCCCCGGGCGAGCTCGGTGCCGTAGCCGCCCGAGCCCTTGCCGGCGTAGGCGAGGTAGACCAGGCGGTTCTCCGCAAACCGGGGGTGCAACACAACGTCGTGCAGACCGCCCTGCCGTCGCTCCGCAACCGCGCCGGGAAGGCCCGAGATGGGAGTGGGATCGAGCGTACCGTCGGCGCCGACGTAGCGGAGCCGGCCCACCCGCTCGGTGACCAGTATCCTTCCATCCGGAAGGAAGGCCAGCGACCACGGGCGATCGAGACCGCGGGTCAGAATGCGGACACGTACCGCGTGTCGCTCGGTCTGTTCGATCGTGTCCGCGCTTGCGGTGCCGGACCAGCCGGCCGTCAGCACGAAGGCGACGGCGAGGCAGCACCGCAGGACAAGGTCAAACCGGAACCATTCGGGCGGCTTCGCCTGCCGCGCATATCGAGAGCAACCATGCAAATGTGACATGACGAGTTACGTTTACATGGTTGTCACGGCATGACCATCCCACCGTTGACGTGCAGGGTGGCGCCGGTGACGTACTCGCTCTCGTCGCAGGCGAGGAAGAAGATGCCGTCGGCAATCTCCTCGGGCATGGCGGCCCGTCCCATGGGCAGCGTGCCCGACAGCGCGGCCCACTCGTCGGCGTCGTACTTGCCCCGCACCCGGTCGGTGCCGGTGAGGCCGGGGGCGATGGCGTTCGCGCGGATGCCGTGGGGGGCCAGCTCGGTGGCCAGGGACTTGGAGAAGGCGATGATGGCGGCCTTGGATGCGGCGTAGTGGGTACGCTCGGCGCCTCCGGTGACGCCGAAGTTGGAGGCGGTATTGACGATGGTCCCCTGCCCGGCCCGCTTCATGGGCGCGATGACGGCCTGGGAGCACAGGAACGTGGTCTTGAGGTTCAGGTCGAGGCACTCCTTCCACTGGGCGGAGGTGACTTCGTGGATCGCGCCCTTGTGGAAAGTTCCCCCGGCGAGATTCACCAGGACGTCGATGCGGCCGCAGGCGGACAGGATGCTGTCGAACGCCGCGGTCACCTCCCCTTTTCGGGTCAGGTCGGCCTGGATGAACTGGCCCTCCACCGGTTTGGCTTCGAGCAGGGCCAGGGTCGCGGCCCCGGCCTCCGCGTCCCGGTCCAGCATCACCGGACAGTAGCCTTCCTCGCTGAAACGAAGCACCGTGGCGCGGCCGATGCCGCTGGCGCCGCCGGTCACGACAACCACCTTGGATTCCATTGCACTAAACATGTGCCTTACATCCCTGCCCTACGTGCGCAACAGGCCTCAGACGCCACAAGTTTGACTCCAGTCACTTTCGACACGCTTACGTGCACATGCCGCCTCAGCCTGTAGGTATCTTGTGTCAGGAGATGGCGACGTGGCCGAAAACGAGTACCGTAGTCTCTCCGAACACATTATCGACCGTCTGTCGGCGGATGACAAGGACACCGTGTACTGGCGCCATCGACGGCCAAGGTGGCGGAGAGCATCGGGGCGGATATCCTGCCGGAGGCGCGCGACCGCGCCCGGTGGTCAGGCGGTGGCGAACCTCCGGACCTCGACCGGCTCGCGGTCATGCTGCGCGTGCCAGAGGTCGTACTGCATCTGCTGGGTCAGCCAGCTCTCGGGGCTGCCGCCGAAGGCCTCCGACAACCGGATGGCCATCTCAGGGGATATGCCGAGGCGGCCATTGAGCAGCAGGGACAGCGTGTTGCGCGATACCGCGAGCCCCTTCGCGGCCTCGGTCACCGTCAGGCCCAGGGGTTCGAGGCACTGACGCCGGATGAATGTGCCCGGATGGGGCGGATCGTGCATGAGCATGGGCATTGCCTCCCTAGTGGTAGGCTTGAGGTCCTTCAGGGCCGGCACGAGATCGCCGTTGTCGTCTTTCCAGGGCTCGTGCCAGCGGGCTCTAACGGGGACAAAGAGAGTCTCGCCGTAGGATGTCTTGTCTTCGAGCAACTCGGCGACGAGATCCGGCTGGTCGTTGAGGTGTGCGAAGGTCTTCTTGCGGAGCTGCTCGCGTTTGTGGTCGAACTCGTCGGACAGCCGCTTCAGGAACAGCATTCCGAAGATGAACTCCCTGAATTCCGAGGCGTCCATCTTACCCCAGCGACCAAGACTGGTGACGTCGTTGGCAAGAACTCTCGGATCATGTAATTCGCGAGACTGCATATTGAGCGACAAGCGCACCGGCCGCGGCATGTATGAAAAGGTCTAAACTCCAGGGACGTGCGCGCGATGGGGGACGCGGTTCTTGTGCTCACTCCGCTTGCGATCCGCTTACGGCACCGTGGCAGCTAGACGGCCCACCGAAAAAATATATTATAAATCAACAAGTTACGCGCGCGCTTGAGAGATGCTAGTTGCGATTGAATCCATTGCGCGTCCTTCGTTACGAGCCGCGCGCCCTCCGGCACTATTGCATGATCGCGCCGCCGTTCACCACCAGGGTCTGCCCGGTGACGAATTTCGCGCGGTCGCTGGCGAGGAACACCGCGGCCCTGGCCATGTCGCGCGGCTGTCCGATGCGCCCCAGTGGAATCCTGGCCGCGCTGGCGTAGAGCTCCTCTTCCGTCCGGTGGCCCCGGGGTTGCGCGGTGTCCGAAACCCCCGGACAGATGCAGTTCACGGCGACGCCCGTGGGCGCCAGTTCCAGCGCAAGGCTCTTGGTGAAGCCGATGATGCCGCCCTTGGACGCGGCGTAGTGGGCGCCGTTGTCGGCGCCCTGGAGCCCCCGGCCGGAGGTGATGCTGATGATGCGCCCGCCTTGCCGTTGCAGCATGTGCGGCGTTACGGCGCGGCTGCACAGGAACGTGCCGAACAGGTTGGTGCCGATGACCCGCTCCCACTCGTCCTCGTCCATGTCCGCCACCGTGCTGGTGGGATAGATGCCGGCGTTGTTGACCAGGATGTCGACCTTGCCGAAGCGTTCGAGACAGGCCTGCACCATGGCGTCGACGGAGGCCTCTTGCGAAACGTCCGTGGCGTGGGCGAGGGCCGTGCCGCCGCCCTCCTCGATCTTCCGCCGCACGGCGTCGGCGGTCTCTTCGCGCAACTCCGCCACCACCACGCCGGCGCCCTCTTCCGCCATGGCCATGGCAATGGCCTCGCCGATGCCCTGGCCGCTTCCGGTTACGATGGCCGTCCGGCCTTCGAGTCTGCGCATAGGAATGCTATTTAGAACCTTCGCCCTGCGTTGGCAACACGGTCCAGGAGAAACGGAAAACATGAACACGGGGGTCCCGCTCGAAATCCGAAACGTCTCGTACTCGGCGGGGCAGCGCACGATCCTCGACTCCGTCGACTGGACCGTCGGCCGGGGCGAGCACTGGGTGATTTTGGGACCCAACGGCTCGGGCAAGACCACGCTGCTGAAGATGGCCTGCGGGTACCTGTGGCCCAACCAGGGAGGCGTCGTCTACCGCAACGGCAGCCGGCGGGTGGACCTTCGGGAGCTTCGCAAGGGCATCGGCTGGGTCACGGCGTCCCTCACCTCACAGATCCCGGGCCGGGAGCCGGCATTGCGGACGGTGGTGTCGGGCAAGTTCGCGCAGATCGGCCTGCTGGAAATGTCCATGGTCCGTCCGGTGGAAGAGGACTTCGCCCAGGGCGAGGCCGTTATGGAGCGCATGGGATGCCTGGGCCTGAAGGACCAGGCATTCGGCACGCTGTCCCAGGGCGAACAGCAGAAGGTCCTCATCAGCCGGGCGCTGATGACCCGTCCCTACCTGATGTTCCTCGACGAGCCGTGCGCGGGACTGGATCCCGGCGCCCGGGAGAGCCTGCTTGCCGCGCTGCAGGAGCTGGGGCGCACCAGCGACGCCACCGCGCTGGTGTTCGTCACCCATCACATCGAGGAAATCCTGCCCGCCTTCGAGAAGACGCTGGTGCTGAAGGGCGGCCGGGTCCTGCGGTCCGGCGACACCGGCAAGGTCATCACCGAGACGCTGCTGCAGGAGCTCTACGAGACCCCGCTCGCCTTGAGGCGGAGCAACGGGCGTTACTGGACGGTGGGGGCGTGAACAGAGCCGTTCCGGCGGAATCCGGCATGGAGCGGCCGAGGGCCCCGTGGAGACACAGCCGTTGCGCTCCGCGCCGCCCTGGATTCCCGCTTTCGCGGGAGTATCTGTGATGGAAAACAAGGGCTAAGCGGGTTCAGAGTCGAGGGTCGAACACCACGGGGTGCCGCGGCGTGCGATGGCATGGAGTTGCAACAAGAGCTTTCGCATCACGGCCACCAGGGCCACCTTTGCGGGCTTGCCGCGGCGCCGCAACCGACGATAGAAACCACCCAGTTCGGGGTTGCACCGTGTGGCTGACAGGGCGGCCATGTACAAGGCCCGACGGACCGTGCCACGGCCTCCACGGATGGCGCGGTAGCCTTGACGCTGGCCGCTGTCGTGAGACCAGGGTGCCAAGCCTGCCAAGGAGGTCAAGCCCTTGCCGCACCCTTGGCCCAGTTCGGGCAAGTACCCGAGCAAGGTTGCCGCGGTGAGCTCTCCCACGCCCTTCACGCTCTGATACAGGGCTACCCGTTCACTCAACCCTGGGTGACGCCGCCACAGCGCTTGGAGGGCCTTGTCCAGCCGTGCGATCTCCTTGTCCAGCCATGCCACATGGCGCTCACCGGACTGCTTGCTCGCCTTCCCAGGCCCCTTCTCCAACCGATTGAGTTCCTGCACTCGCTGCTCCACCAACTGCCGCCGCCGCCCCAACACCTCCCGTAGCTCCTCACTGGCACTGTCCCCCTCCTCCTCCTCCTCCTCCTCCCCCTCCACCTGCATCATCGCCCCGTAGTGCGCTAGCACCTCCGCGTCCATAGGATCGGTCTTCGCCCCACGCCCCAGCGCCTGCGCAAACCCGCGTACCCGTGGCGGATGCGCCTTGTGAACCGCCACCCCGCTCCCCGCTAACCCCCGCGCCACTCCCCGCTCGTAGCCCCCTGTAGCCTCACACACCACATGCGTCACCCCCTCCGTCCTCAGCCACTTCCGCATCTCCCCGATTCCCCCCGCCTCGTTCCTGTACCGCCGTACCCCCTTGCCCAGCACACTCACCACCAACTCCCGCTTGCCTACATCTATCCCTGCGTATACCTTCATGATCCCCTCCTCTTCTGCCAGGATGACGCTGTCCTCCACACTTGCTTATGCGGGGCTCTACCCCCCTGTATCTGTTCGGAGCGACAACTGGCATGCGGGGTGTCCTACTCCCGCCCGGTGCAGAACCCCTAGGGTCCTCACCCTATGACGTGCGACCCGCCCCGCATGCCTACCCCTCAAATTGGCCGATCTGAGAGGTTCTCTCAACATACAAATGACGGAGGGGATGCGGGAGTGACGGAAAGAGAGAGGAGGAACCCTTGAAGGTCGTAACCTGGAATCTGAACTCCATCCGCGCGCGGGAGGAACGCTTCCTGAGCTGGCTCTCGCGCCAAGGCCCGGACGTGGTCTGTCTGCAGGAGACCAAGGTCACGGACGACCAGTTTCCCCACGACGCGGTCAAGGAGCTGGGCTACCACGCCGCGGTACACGGCCAGAAGACCTACAACGGTGTGGCGATCCTGTCGCGTGAGCCCATCGACGACATCCGGATCGGGTTCGGTGACGGCGTGGACGATCCGCAGGCGCGCTGTATCTGCGGGATGATCCAGGGTGCCCGGTTCATCTCCGTCTACGTTCCCAACGGCGACAAACCCGAATCGGACAAGTACGTATACAAGCAGGAATGGCTGGAGCGCCTGTTCGCCTACCTCGACAAGACTCACTCTCCGGAAATCCCGCTGCTGATCTCCGGCGACTTCAACATCGCGCCGGAGGCGGCGGACGTGGCCGAGCCGGACGTGTGGCGCGGCAGCGTGCTGTTCAATCCCGACATGACCGGTGTGATCACGCGGCTGCTGGGCTGGGGCCTCGAGGACGTGGTCCGCAAGCACAATCCGGAGCCGGGGCTCTATTCATGGTGGGACTACCGCCAGCTCGGGTTCCCGCGCAACAAGGGGCTGCGCATCGACCACATCCTGGCCACGCCGGAACTGGCGTCGCGCTCGACGTCGGCCGGCGTCGACCGGGACGAGCGCAAGGGCTCGAAGCCGTCGGACCACGCGCCGGTGATGGCGGAGCTGGACTGGCCGTAGGGTTGGGGTCGGCTCGGGGCCCCGGGCTTTCCCGGACCCCCGAGCCGCGGTTACCGGACTACTTCTGGCGCGGAACCGCCGCCCAGGCCTCGATCTCGATCAGCATGTCCTGCAGATCGATGCCGACGCCGCGCAGCAGGGTGGCGGGACGGGGGTGGGCTCGCAGATCGGGCTCGTGCTCCTCGAAGAACGCGTACATCGCGTCGCGCATGTCGAACACGTCCTCACGGCGCGTGAGGAAGTAGCGGATCATGACGATGTGCTTGAGCTCTCCGCCCATCATCTCGAGATTGTCCTTGATGTCCTGCCAGGCCTGAGTGGTCTGTTCCTTGATGCCGCCGACCACCTTGCCTCGGCCCGCCCGCTCCTCGTTGGGCTCACGGCAGGGCGCATCCTCGAACGGATCGCGCCCGGTGGAACCGGAAAGGAACAGGATGTCCACGTCGCCCCGGGTGCGGAAGCCCGTGGCCCAGTTCATCCTCTCCTTGTGATAGTGCGGCCACAGCGTGCCCCAGTCGTACTCGGTTTTCTCTGCTTCCTGCCGCTTGACCGCTTCTTCGTTCGTTGCCATTGTACATGCCTCCCTGTGGTTTGAGTTGATACTTCGGAATTCGCCGGCCCGGGATGGGGCGGAATCCTATCCCAGGCCGACGAAAGGAATGGTTATGCCCTCGGTGCGCTCGATGTAGCGAACGAACCGGTACTTGTACTCCGCCAGATCCACACTGGGGCGCGGGATCTCGCGGTGCCAGAGGCTCTCCTCCACCTTGCACACCACGTAGTGCGACCCCTCTCCGGTCACCCCGGGCAGGCCGTGCTCCTTGAAGCCCTCGACGTCGTCCACGGTGACGGCGTTCTCGACTCCCGAGGCCCGGGCGACGGCGGCCAGGTCGGTCTTGCCGGCCGTTGCCGTGGGCTCGCTCATGGTGCTGCCGCTGTAGACCTCGTTGTCGAACACGAAGACCGTCAGGTTGGACAGGTTGAGGTTCCCCAGGGTCGGCAGATTGAACAGCGACAGCAGCACGCTGCCGTCGGATTCGAGGACGATGACGCGGCGGTGGGGCAGCGCCAGCGCCAGTCCCATGCCCACGCCGGTGGCGCAGCCCATCATCCCTACCAGCAGGTTGCCCTCGTGCTGCGACAGGTGGAACCATTCGATGCGCTGGCCGCTTTGGGAGGACAGCACCAGTTGATCGGTCATCAACGGCGCCATGATCTCGAGACAGTCGCGCCGGATCATCGGGCGAACTCCCCGGAGAAGATCAGGGCGGCCGGCGCCCGCATGGAGTCGCTGACCCGCTGGGCGTCCCGGATGTGCCGCTCGAGGTTGTCGGCGTTCTCGATGACGCGGTATTCGAGGCCCAGCCCTTCGAGGGTGGGGATCATCCGCATGCCGATGGTGACGTAGAGGAAGCTGTTCCGCTGATCGGCGAAACTGCCCAGGAAGCCGATGAGCAGCAGGATCGGCACGCCCATCTGCTTGCCCACGGTGAGCAGCGAGTAGGCGGAGACGTAGGGCCCCGTGCTCTCCATGTAGCAGGCCACCCGCTTGCCTCCGAGGGCCGCGCCCGCGGCGATGGTGATGGCCTCCTGCTCGCTGGCAGCGGCCACCATCTGCACGGTGCCGTCCTCACGAAGGAGCGGCAGGATCTGGCTCAGGCGGCTCTCCGGCAGGTAGGTCAGGAAATCGATGCCGGCCGCCTTCAAGCCGTGGACGATCTTCTCAGCCAGTACCGGTTCCATGCGTCGTCCCTGATCCGGTGGCTATCGCGCCCAATTGCAGATGGTCGCGGCCGACAGCGCGTAGATCTTCGCCGCCCGGACGATCTCGTCGATGTCGATCTGCTCCGACCGGGTGGTGAAGCGGCCGCCGCCGAGGCCGAACTTGCAGGCGGGAATGCCCATCTCGTTGTAGATGTTGGTGTCGGTCCAGATGCTGGAGCGGAAGGTGTTGGCCGGCGTGGTCTTCTCGCCGAACAGCTCCTGGTGGGTCTCTTCGATGACCTCCACCACGGGCTCGATGCCCTTGGCCTCGTAGCCCATCTTGGACGTGTACATCTCGATGTCGTACTCGTAGCCGGTGGCGTCCATCACCGCGCGCAACTGCCGCTGCACATCGAGGGGCCGCAGCTCCGGCGGGATGCGCACGTCCACGTACAGCGAGCAGATGCCCGGGTGGTAGTTGGGCCGGTAGGGAGCGCCGCCCTGCACCGAGCCGAGGTTGACCTTGGGGATGATGGGGCCGTTGGCCGACTGGTACACGTGGTTGGCCTCGAACTCCTCCGCCCAGGCGTCCACTGCCTGCACCACCCTGGACATCTTCAGCACCGCGTTGTGCTCCTCGGGCGGCTCCTGCTGGCGGGTGACGCCCCAGGCCGCGTGGGGATTGCCGAAGGTGTCGATCTTGAACTGGGCCACGCCGGACTGGGTCCAGATGATGGACAGGGCCGAGCGGTCCGCCACGATGGCGTAGTCGGACTGGACGCCGTAGGTAAGCAGGTGCCGGGTGCCGGTGCCCTCGCCGCGGTACAGTCCGGACTGGTACGGCCCGATGGGGGTGCGGGAGATCTCGCCCGCCACCGCCGCCAGGATCAGGTCGCCCTTGACGGCCACGCCGCTCTGCTTGAGCGCCTTGCCGGCCACCATGAAGGCCGCCAGCCCCGACTTCATGTTGGACGCCGCCAGGCCGAACACCTTGCCGTCCCGGATGGCGCCCCGGAGCTCGCTCTGGGGTTCGAGCTCCCGGCACAGCATGAGGTCGTCCTCCTGCCCGGTGAAGCTCGTGTCCATGTGGCCGTTGATCATCAGCGACACGCCGCCGCCGGTGCCCTGGAGCACGCCCACCGCGTTCACGCGGTTGGGGTCGATCTCCTGGCGGACGGGCTTGAGGCCGTTGCGCCCGTACCAGTCGAGAATGAACTCGCCGATCTCCTTCTCGGATCCGGTGGGGCTCAGGATGTCCACCAGGTCCCGGGTCAGCTCGGCAAGCTCCTGGCCGTCGATGTGCTGGAGAATCTGTTCCTTGGTGCCGTCGTCCATGGTGTGGTGGGTGGTTCAGCTCTTCCGCTGCTTGTCGATCTTCATGATGGGCATGACCCCGCCGACGTCGACCTTGTAGAGGTCCTGGAGCAACCGGTGGGTCTCTTCCGCCTGCTTCGCGATGGACTCGATCTCATCCTCGCTGAGATTGAACCCGTACTCCTTGTCGATCTCTCGAATCCGATCCTTCACGGCCGCTCCTCCGATCTGCGAATATCCGTCAGGGGATTGCGCGTGGCGCGAGCTTGTGGCCCTGGAATCGCTCGTAACACGCAGGCTCTACAGATTCAACAACCGCTCGGCGTTCCCGCCCAGGATCTTCGCTTTCTGGCCGTCGGTGATGTTGGATCTTTCGGGCGCGAGCGATCACAGTCTCAGTTCCTTTCGTTGCGTTCCAACCTGTCCAGCTCTTCCATCAGACGCCGTTTCGCCTTGTGTCGCCGGCGCAGCCCCGAGATATACCCGCGGTAGTCGTCGTTGCGGCCGAGGCCCTGCATGAGCTTTCCCATCCTCGACAGATAAGGCATCGCTTCCCGATACGCGCCGGGCTTGACTCTGGCGATCAGGTCTTCAGCCTTGTGTCGCCAGACTTCAAGACTCACGTCGGGATGGGTTTTCGCCACAGCCTTGGCGACGGCTTCGGCATGATAGCGTTGATCGGGCGCCTCCCGAAACCATCGTAAGGCGTCCTCGGTCCGGCTCTCGTACAGCGCGATCGCGATCAGTTCGTTGTGATCGGGGAAAGTTCGCCGAAATCGTGCCTCAGACCACTGAAGCCCGGTGTCGGGCAGCGGCCACCCGGCCGCAGACGAAGGCGCGGATCCCGTCTCGAGGAAGCGCAACAACGCGTGCCGCACCGGTTGCCAGCAGTCTGCCTTTCGGCCTGCCTCTTCGGCATCTCGATAGTTGTCCACATTGGGACGCCACAGAAACGATTCCACTCGCAGGGCTGCGACCAGCAACCAATCTCTCCGTTTCCGGGCGATTTCGAGCAACAGATCCACCAGCTTCCATGCGATGCCGGGGTGATCGTCCAGGGTCTTGTGGAAACCTTGATGGGCCCAGTGCGCAGCCTGATCATAGGCTTTGCTTGCCAACAGGCATTGAACGAGCTCGACGTAGTTGTCGCAATAGGGCAGCTCCTCAATCATCAGCCTTATAGCCCGCTCATCCTCGCCCGCTTTGGACAACGCCGACCGCGTGCAGGCCAACAGCCTTCCCCGACGGTACTTTTTCGAAGACCAGCCGTCGTCGCTTGCAGGCTTGGGCGAAGAAGCCAACCGATTCCCGAATGCTTCGGCAACCTCAAGCCAGTCGGTCCGACTCAGTCGAGCCTCCTCCACCGGCGGCTCCAGCCCCTCCAGCAAAGCGTACTCGTCGTCTATCAGCTTGTCCCAGTACCAGACCATGAGCTTTGCGGCCGATTGTTGTGTTTTCCCCCTCGCGTTCAACACCACGGCCAGGCATTCTCTGATCTGCCAGGCGGTTTCACCCTCGTCGTCCGATTCCTCGACCTGCGCAGTGCCCCGTTCGAATATCTCTTCTCCCAACTCCGCCACCACGGCTTCATGCCCGCCCTTCAACAGCTTTTCGAGTTGCGCCCGAATCGGCGCATAATCCGGCGTGTAGCCCCGGTGGTCCCAATGATCCCGCCAGCCTCCATCACTCGCCGTCTCGCGGATCCGCCGTCGCAGCCGGGCGACTGTCTGAGCCAATGCCTTATCGGTCAGCGGCGACGCCAAAGGCAATGTATCGAAGAGCGACGAATCGTCAGCGAACCTGTCCATCGCCCACTCGACGAGCTTCGCCTTGGACATGGCTTTGAGGGCAGCGCGCGCCTTCTCGACATCAAGGGCCTGCTCCGGCCCGCCCGCCAAGCCATACGCGGACAACCGGGCATCCAGTTCATCGGACTCGATCTCCGGAAGCGGTTTTCCCGAACGGATGTGGTCAAGATAAGTCAGGATCACGGCAACGGCGTGTTTGCATGGGCCTGCGTAAGGACAACTGCACTGGTGGTCAGGCGTGTCGCCGGTCATCCATACGAGGGTGAGATAGCTCTCGCCCCCCACAACATCGGCGACCAGGTGCTCGTCCTGGGTCACGGCAAGATCATGCACGCGGCTCCGGTAGTTCTCGCCGCGCTCCACGACCGCCGATCCCGCCCATTCCTCAAGGTCTTCCCGCCCGAGCGACACAACGGATGCTATCGACATAACGGTTCAGGCGTGGGTCATGCGCATCGGTTACAGGTGCCGATCAAACCGGTCCCTCTTCGTCGTCGGGCAGCCGCAACAGGCGTTCGCCACGCCAGACCCGAACGACCCGAACGGCATCCCGATCCCGTCGATAGACGCTCCTGAATGGCGGTTTCGTCAGTTCCCGAAGTGAAGCCTGCCCGAACTCCGGTACGATGCGCCCCATGTCGGCGTGATCCGCAAGGCACTCGACATGTTCCGTGCCAGCGGTCTACAGGTTCAGCAATTCCTCGGCGTTTCCGCCCAGGATCTTCATCTTTTGCGCGTCGGTAATGTCGCTTCTCTCCTCGATGCCCGACACCGTGTGCGGGTATTCCGAATCGAAATGCGGATAGTCCGTGGCCATGAAGATGCGGTCCTCGCCCAGCTCGTGGATGGGGGTCGCCAGATCCCGCTCATCCGCCTCGCAGGTGACGTAGCAGTTGCGCTTGATGTACTCCGACGGCGCCATGCTCAGGTGGCCCGTGAGCTGGGAGAAGTCCTTGGCCCACTCGTAGTCGTCGTCCATCCGGTGCATCCAGAACAGGATCCATTCCGCGCTGCACTCGAAGAACACCACCTTCAGCCGCGGGAACTTCTCGAACACCCCGCCCAGCACCAACGCGATGAGCGCCGCCGTGCAGTTCATCACCCGTCCCATCACGTGGGTCTTGTAGAAGTTGTCGAACCGGTCCGTGAGGTCGCCGTTGCTGTTGGGATGACAGAAGAGCGGGACGCCCAGGTCCTGGACCGTTTCGTAGTACGGATAGAAGATCGGATCGTCCACGTTCCTCGACCCCACGTACGGCACCAGATGCGTGGCCTTGAAGCCCAGCTCCCTGACGCAGCGCGTCACCTCGTCCGGCATGGCTTCCGGGCAGCCCGCGGGGGCCATGGCACACGGCAGGAACGTCTCCTCGTAACCCTTGACCAGGTTTGCCACCCAGTCGTTGAACGCACGCGCCACCGCCGAGCCGAGCCGGCCCTGGTTCTGCGTGGCGATACTGATGCCGGTGGGGAAGATGATCTCCTTGTCGATCCCTTCCCTGCGGATGTCCTCCAGCCGCCGTGCCATGTCGTAGCCGCCCACCTGCCGCGCGGCGATCTCGCCCGCGCGCCAGTTCACCTTGGGGTCGTAGATGTAGGGATGCTTGTGGGTGGCAAGCCCCTGGGGGTTGAGCGGCTCCAGGGAATGGATGAAGCGCGTCCCGTGGCTCCGGCCCTCGTCGTTGGCCTTCCTGGGGGTGAACTGTGCGAACGGCTCGCCGAGCTTGTACACCTCGTCCATGAAGTAGCCTTCGCGCAAATGCGAATCGAGGTCGATGATCATGAGGGGTTCCTCCGTTTCAGTGGTTCTACGGGGAGGAGACTAGCACTCGTCCCGGCGAGCCGGCAAGCGACGAGGTTCAAGGGATTCAGGCTTGAGCCATGCGCATCCGTTGCAGGGTCCGGTTGAAGGGATTGAGCACCAGCCCGAGAATTTCCAGCGTCACGACGCCCAGCAAGGCTGCATCGTCTTCCTCCCCCAGTATGACCGGGCTGTGGGATTGGCCCTGGGGAAGAATCAAGAAACACTCGGAAACGCCCCGCTCCACCGTGGCGCCGTCCGCCAGAACGAACGTAAGCTCGCGGTCCGGCCTCAATCCCAGAGACTCCCAGACCTGCTTCGGGAGCAGCGAGTACCTGGCGCCGCTGTCCACCAAGAACCGGACCGTTTGCTCTTGTCCCTCCGCGCCCCGGGCGATACCGTCAATGTAAGTGACTCCCATAACTTCATCCTCCCAGCCTATGGGGACCGACCCATTTTATAATCTCCATTCCGGTTACCGCAAATCCGGGGCCAACGCCGAGACTGCGGGCGGGGTTGCCAAGCCGTCTCACGGCATGGCGAGCCTTTCGGGACGAAGGTTCCTCTCCCCAGCCGCGACGTCATGAAGTGATTTGCGATTCTCCGGGTCGTGGCATAAGGTCTGGAGCCATCGTGAGCGACGTATCTTCGCACAGCGCTGTTCCTCGCGCCGGCATGCTCGCCACGGTGCGCAACCGGCGCGGCGTGGTCGCGGCCGTGGAACCGTTCGACGGCGAGACGGGACGGCTCCACTTGGTCCACCTGGAGTATCAGGACGATGCCGCGCCGTCCCAGGAGCGTCTCTTGTGGGAACTGGAGCCGAGCCGGGACCTCGACGAGCCGCTGGCACTGCCGCAACCGGACGGGGACAACGCCATGCCACCGCGAGAGTTCGACGCCCTTCTCCGGGCGGCGCGATGGACGGCGCTTTCGCCCTACCTCGACCCCGACGACTCCGGACCGCTCGGAGCCGAACCCCTCGCCAGTCCCTTCCACGGCAGCGTCCGCGTGGAGGACTACCAGCTCATGCCGCTGCTGAAAGCCCTCCGCATGCCGCGGGTGAGCCTGCTCATCGCCGACGATGTCGGTCTCGGCAAGACGGTCGAGGCAGGATTGATCCTCACGGAGCTGCTGCTGCGCCGGCGCATCCGCAGGGTGCTGGTCCTCACGCCGGCTTCGTTGCGCCAGCAATGGCGTGACGAGCTGTGGGAGAAGTTCTCACTGCGGTTCGACATCGTGGACCGTCAGAGCACCGAACAATTGCGGCGCCGCCTCGGCATGGACGCCAATCCCTGGGCCTCGTCCAACCGCATCGTCGCGTCCTACCACTACCTGCGCCAACCCGACGTGCGCGAGCAATTCCTCTCGGCCTGCCGCACGCCGCCAGGCTCCCCGCATCTGCCTTGGGATCTCCTCATCGTGGACGAATGCCACAATCTGATGCCGTCGCCGTTCGGCAAGGACAGCGACCTGTGCGAGACCCTGCGCCTGATGGCGCCGCGTTTCGAGCACCGGCTGTTCCTCTCCGCCACCCCGCACAACGGCCACACGCGCTCCTTTACCGGCCTCCTGGAGATGCTCGACCCGGTGCGTTTCACGCGCACCAGCGAGATGACCCCTGCGATGCGCAACCGCATAGAGGACGTGGTCGTGCGCCGGTTGAAACGGGAGATCAACGCAAGAGGCGCCGCTGAAGACGCCCCGCGTTTCTGCAACCGACGCCCGCCACAGGCTTTGCACTTGACCGTAGACGTCCGCGAAGCGGCCTTGGCTGACGCGTTCGACGCATTCCGGTCCATCGTACGCAGGATCATGGCCGATGGCACGAAGCAGCGCCGGCAAGCCGGGACATTCGCCGTTGAGATCCTCGGCAAGCGGCTGCTGTCATGCCCCACGGCCTTCGCCGAGTCGTGGCGCCGGGCAAAACAGGGCTTTGCCGACCAGGAAGCAGCCACCGAACGTGACTTGAGCGCGTCGGAGCGAGCCCTGCACCAGGAGACAGGCGACGACCGCGAAACGCAACAGCGGGAGGCCACGGCATCCACGGTTGTCGGCGCGTGGCTCAAGAACTTTGCGGACGAAATTCAGGGCGAGATCGCGACCGTGGAACGCGCTCTCGTAGCCTGAGCTACACTCAAAAGTGGTGTACGAGCAAGGTTGAAGGAGGCGGCGCAACTCTGCTGAAATGGGGCTTGGAAGAGCAACGTTTCAGCGGGAAAGGAGAAGCGCCACCATGGGGAAGGATAGGAGAGAAGAGGATCGGAGTCCAGCAGAATTTCGGGATGAGTTGAGCGAGATGCTGCGAGAGGGGGCACAAGCGATGATCCGGGCGGCGGTGGAGGCGGAGTTGGAGAGCTTTTTGGGAGGGTATGAGTTGGAGCGGGACGGGATGGGGAGACGGGCGGTGGTACGGAACGGGCACCAGCCGGAGCGGGAGGTGTTGACGGGGTTGGGGCCGGTGAAGGTACGGGTGCCGAAGACACGGGACCGGGCGGGGGCGGGGCGGTGTTTTCGCTCGGAGTTGTTGCCGCCGTACTTGAGGAAGGCGCGGCGTGTGGAGGCGGTGGTGCCGTGGCTGTACCTGAAGGGGGTGTCGACGAACGACTTTGGGGAAGCGCTGGGGGCGCTGTTCGGGGGAGAGGTGAAGGGGCTGTCGCCTGGGGCGGTCACGCGGATGAAGCGGGTGTGGGAGGAGGAGTATGGGGAGTGGCAGGAGCGGGAGTGGCACGGGCACGAGTTCGTGTACGTGTGGGCAGACGGGATCTACGTGAACATCCGGCAGGAAGAACGGCGTTGTATCCTGGTGGTGGTGGGCTGCGACATCCACGGGCGCAAGCACTTTCTGGCCCTGGATGCGGGGTTTCGGGAGTCGGCGGAGAGTTGGAAAGCGGTGCTCTTGAGCCTCAGAGACCGAGGAGTCAAGGCGCCGAAGCTGGCGGTGGGGGACGGAGCGCTGGGGTTGTGGACGGCCCTGGCCGAGGTCTATCCCGAAACCCGCACGCAGCGCTGCTGGGTCCACAAGACCGCCAATGTCCTGGACAAGCTGCCCAAGCGCCTCCAGTCGCAGGCCAAGTCGATGATCCACGACATCTGGATGGCCGATACCCGCAAGAGCGCCGAGCAGGCCCTGGAGCGCTTCTGTAGCACCTTCGAAGCCAAGTACCCCAAAGCCGCCGACTGCCTGAGCCGCGACCGCGACGCCTTGCTCACCTTCTATGACTTCCCCGCCGCTCACCGGCAGCATCTGCGCACCACCAACCCCATCGAGTCCACCTTCGCCACCATCCGGCTACGAACCGTGAAGACCCGGAATTGCCTCAGCGTCAAGACCGCCCTGAGCCTCGTGCATCAACTCGCCATGAGCGCTCAGAAGCGCTGGCGGCGGCTCCGCGGGTTCGGTCAGCTCGCCGACCTGCTCGCGAAGGTGAAGTTCGTCGATGGCATCGATGAAAGGGAGACCCGTAGGAAAGCCGCCTGATTCAGCCCCGCCATACACCAGATTTGACAGTAGCTCTCGTAGCCTTGGGCTTCGATCTCGACGGCGGCCCCATCACCGAGCAGACGCCTTCAGTGGACGCCCGCTTCGATGCGCTCGTGGCGCTCATCGAGCGGTTGCTGATTACCCCTGAAGCTCCCGGCACATTCCGCGGCGACGAACGCCTGATCGTGTTCACGGAATACAAGACCACACTCGACTATGTGGCCCGACGCTTGCGGGAACGGTTCGGTATGGAACGCGTACACACTCTGTACGGAGGCGGGGCCGACGGCATGAACGATACCGACCGCGAGAACGTCAAGGCCGCCTTCAACGACCCTGACCACGCGGTACGGGTGCTCGTGGCCACGGACGCCGCCTCCGAGGGTCTGAACCTGCACCGCACCGCGCGCTATCTCTTGCACTACGACTGTCCGTGGAACCCGTCCCGCCTCGAACAGCGTAACGGCCGCCTCGACCGCTACGGGCAGGGTCGGGAGGTGACCGTCCATCACTTCTTCAGCGACAGCGACCCGGACCTTCGCTTCCTCGACCACGTGGTCCGCAAGGCCGACGAGATCCGGGAAGACCTGGGTTCGGTGAACGAGATCTTCGACCGGGCAACGCACCGGCGCCTGATTCTTGGTGAGGATACCGCCCAGGTTCAGGACGAACTCGACAAGGCCATCGACTCGGCCCTCAAAGAAACCCTCGTGGAAGCGAAAGCGGACGAATCAACAAGCGACGACGCCCGTGAAACGAAACTGCTGGAAGTTCTGGCGGCGGAGATCGACCTCGACCCCTCAACCCTCGGCCAGACACTGGAAACGGCCATGGGCACGAGCGGAGGCGGAGCCCAACTCCAGCCCGAGGATCCATTTGTTTATCGCGTGTCGAATCCCGACGCTCCCGGCTGGCGGGACGTGCTCGACGAGGCCGTACGCCGTCCGACCCTCGGAGGCGTCGCAGGCCCGATGCCGCGGCTGGCCTTCAGTGCGGAGCCATTCATCGAGCGGCTTGGAAACCTGAGCGTCTTCCGCCCGCGTTCGGACCTGCTGCTCATGCACCTTGCCCATCCCCTGATGCAACGAGCCCTGGGGATCCTCACGCGCCGCCGTTACCCGGGGGACCAGCAGGTGTCCCGCTGGACCGTGCGTCCGGGCGATGTTCCGGCAGACGCCGAGGCCCTGGTACTGCTCAGCGTTGAAGAGCTGGCGGTGAACGACTTGCGCGAAACCTTCCATCGCTGGGTCCGGACGCTGGCGTTCCCGGTACGGAACGGCGTCCTGGGCGAGCCATTGCCGCACGTCCCGGCAGGAGCGTGGCGCAAGGGGGACGATGAAACAAACCTCGCGAATCAGGCGCTGTCCGGGGAGATCCTCGAAGACGTTGGACCCGACCTTCAAGAGTGGTTGCGCCGCTACCGGGATGAACTCACCGAACGCCTGCTCGGCCAACTCGACGTCGACGGCGCCGCCGCCCGAAAACGCGAGGACGACCGCTACCGGCAGCGTCAAGGCGAGGTGTCGCAACTGATTGAACGGCAGACGCTGGACCGGCTCAATCGCGAGATCCATCAATTGGGCCTCAAGCGACGCCAGGGTCAACTCTTCGACGAAGCCGGCCTCCTCGCCGAGATCGAACAGTCGATGGAAGAAAAACAGGCGGAACTCAGGCGCCGGCAGGAGCACTACGTCAACATCCGCAACCAGTTGCAGCAAGAACGCAGCCGCGTGCTGGAACATCTCCTGCCGGCCCGCTTCTCCCTGGCTGGCGAAGCCCAGGTGCTGCCGGTGGCCGTGGAGATACGCCTGGCGGAACAACGTAGTTCTTCGTTTCCTGGCCGCCGGCATTGATACACTTGTGAGGCGGACCAATCATTTTCCTGGAAGGAACAGGGGTCAAGAACGTGGTTTCATCAGAATTCGGTCCAGACTTGGTTGACCACAGAATTAGGTCCAAGGTGCAGCGGGACCGCGGTACGGTGTCTGCCTACAAGAAACGGATCAGAATCCTCAAGGAACAAGCAGAACTCGACGGATATTCGCTTAACCACCCTTCGAAAGCAGCCTTTCTGGAGTTTCTCGAGAAGAACCCCCTTATCAGACGCGGACGCCTCCTACTCATGGAGAACGGGAACCTTCGCGCGGTCTGGAAAGGTGAGAATGGCGTCCATATCGGACTTCAGTTTCTCAATAGCCGCTCGATCCAGTATGTGATCTTCAAGCAACGAGAAAATTCCTCGCCTGTTTCGAGGGTCTACGGGTGTGACACCATGAAGGGCATAGCGAAGCAGATCGACGCATTCGATCTGGGCGATGTTCTATACTCATGACCGGCGACCAAATCCGCGACGATGACCACGTCGTTCGATATGTAAAGCCGTTCGTAACGAGCGAGAAGCAGCCATGAACCACGGCCTGCCCGGTTGGGAGGACCTGTATCACGGCGGTCTGCTGCTGGACGCCGCCCGGCTCCATGCGCTGGCTCAGGACCTGCCGCCACCCCTCGACGATTACACCGAGAGGCAACTGCGCCAGCGTGGCAGCGCCGCTCTGGACGGCAGCGGCGACGTTTCACCGTTCGTCACGTTCGTGCTGGAATGCGTCTGCGGATTTGGCGGCGCCAAGGGCACCTGGCTTCGCGGCACCAACGTAACGAGCGCCTGGAGCCGCCGCGCGGTCACGGGCGAAGCGGTGAAGCCCCGCCACCTTTGGCAAGGCCGCCATGGCGCCACGCTTCCCGTATTCCTGGACGACAGCAAGCACCTCGGCAGGGGCCGAGGCCGACGGATCGTGAGCCAGGCAGTCGGCTGGCTTCGGGCAGGCAGCCAGCGTCTGGCCCTGCTCACCAACGGACGACAATGGCGGCTCCTGTTCGCCGGCCTCGACTACGACGCGTCGTGCGAATGGGACGTGGATCTCTGGTTTCAGGAAGGCGAGCTTGCCCCACAGGTTACGGCATTGCGCGCGCTTCTGCGTCCAGAGCTGTGGATCCCCGAGGCCGAGGCGGGCGAACCCCCGCTCTTGCAGGCCATCCGCGATACCCGCAAGGGCCAAGCCGAGTTGTCCGAGGTGCTGGGCGAGCGTGTGCGCGAAGCCGTTGAAGTGCTCATTCAGGGCCACGGCGACGAGTTGAAGGAGCAGTGCGCCGACGTCGATCCCTCCGATATCTATCGCGCCGCCTGTCGGATAGCGATGAGGCTGGTGGTCATCCTGTTCGCGGAAGCCCGCGAACTGCTGCCGCGCGAGAACGCCCTTTACCACGAGAGCTACGGTATCAACGGCTTGCTGGAGCGGCTCCAGCGAGACGCCGCTCACGGAGCCGGCATGGCCCAGAGCTACAGTGCATGGCCTCGCGTTCTGGCGTTGTTCCGGCTGGTGTGGGAAGGGTCCCACTTCCCCGACCTCCCGGTGACGCAATACGGCGGCGAGTTGTTCGCGCCCGGCGGCGATGGGGCCGACGGCCTCGCGCAGGCGCTGGCGGTTTACGAGGCCGCGTGCTTCGAGACCGAGGCCATGTCCGACCGGGACGTTTACGAAATGCTGCGTCTCCTTACCCGGACCACGGTCCGCATCCGCCAGGGACGGGGTAGCATCCGGGCCGCCGCTCCGGTCGACTTCTCGGACCTCTCGTCGGAATACATCGGGGTTCTCTACGAGGGGTTGCTGGACTACGAACTGAAAACCGCCCCACCCGGCGATCCGGTCATCTTCCTTGCTGCCGGGGACCACCCGGCGCTGCCGCTGTCCCGCCTGGAGGACATGGACGACCGCGCCCTCAAGGCGCTGTTCGAGAACCTGAAGGACACTTCGAAGACAGACGACGCGGACGAGGACGAAAGTTCGGGAGACGCGGAGGCCGGCGAGAACCTGGAGTCGAGCGAACCGCTCGATGACGACGAGCCGCAGTTGGAGGTACGGGACGACGAACCCTCCTCCGCTCCGGATGTCTCGGAGAACCGTCAACGCAGCCGTACTCGCGCCGAAACGTGGGCTCGCCGCGCCGCTCAGGCGGCCGGGCTGGTGAGAAAACCCCGCGGCAAGAAGGGCATCGATGCCTTCGAGGAGCAACTTCGCGCCAAGGCTCGCCAACTCGTACCACGAGTCGTCCTCCCGGGCGAGTGGTACCTTGTGCGCTGGGGCGGCACGCGCAAGGGACGGGGCACGTTCCATACGCGCCCGGGCCTGGCCATCCCTACCGTACAGCGCACCTTGCGCCCGCTCGCCTTCAATCCGCCCCTTGTGAAAGGGAAACGGGATGCCGACGCGCCGGCCGCGAACTGGACGCCGAAACGGCCGGAAGAAATCCTGAGCCTGACGGTATGCGACCCCGCGTGCGGCTCGGGCACTTTCCCGCTGGCGGCGCTGCGTTTTCTGACGGATTCACTCTACGACTCGCTCCAACACCACGACCGGATCAAACAAGACGGTGAACGCGCCCTCGTGCGCCTCCTCGGCATCCGCGACGGGAGCGATACCGAAACGGACAGCCTTGCCGACGAACTGATCCCGTGCCGGCCAGACGACGATGAGTTCGAGCCGCGCCTCAAGGCGGTGCTACGCCGCCACGTAGTCGAACGCTGCATCTATGCCGTGGACCTCGACCCTCTGGCGGTCGAGCTGTGCCGGCTGTCGCTCTGGATCGAGACCATGGACCGCACCCTGCCGTTCGGCTTTCTCGACCACAAGATCAAGTGCGGCAACGCGCTCATCGGCGCCTGGTTCGATCAGTTCCGGCACTACCCGGCCATGGCCTGGAAGAACCGGGAGGGCGGCGACAAGGGCCACGGCAACGGCGTGCATTTCAAGAAGGAGGAACGCACCAAAGCGCTCAAGGAGTTTGTAAAGAAGAAGCTCACGCCGGATCTCAAGTCATTTCTGCAGGGCGCCGACCTGTTTCGGGAAGATCTGCTGCAAAAGGCAACCACCGCCCACGACGACGCGATGGCCGTCCTTGCAGACATCCACTCCCTGCCCGTGCAGAACGCGGACACGCGGCGCAACGTCTACCACGAAAGGTTCCTGGGCTCCCCCGCATGGCGCTCGCTGAAGAACGCGATGGACTTGTGGTGCGCTTGCTGGTTCTGGCCGGCGGACCATCTCGACCACGCTCCGCTGCCCACGAATTTCGCGGAACCGGCGGCCGAGACGCGCATCGTGGCAGAACGCATCGCCGCCGAAATGCGCTTCTTCCATTGGGAGCTTGAGTTCCCGGACGTGTTCCGGAAAGAAGGCGCCGGATTCGACGCGGTCCTCGGCAATCCTCCGTGGGACATCGCCAAGCCCGTCTCCAAGGAGTTCTTCTCGAACGTCGACCCGCTCTACCGCTCCTATGGCAAGCAGGAGGCCCTACGGAAACAAACCGCGTACTTCGAAGACGCATTCGTGGAAAGCGGCTGGCTGGATTACAACGCCCGTTTCCGCGCTCAGTCCAACTTCACCAGCCATGCGGCCAGCCCATTCGGCGACCCGGAGGACAACGACAAGAGCGGGGACAGATTCACCATCGTACGGGGCAACGAGAACCGTGAGCTACACGAGAGGTGGCGCGAGGCCCGCCACAGTACGAAGGGCTTCGCCGATCCGGCACACCCGTTTCGTCACCAAGGTTCGGCGGACATCAACCTGTACAAACTCTTTCTCGAAGCCGCACACTCGCTGCTGAGACCCGGCGGGCGATTGGGCTTCGTAGTCCCCTCGGGCCTCTACTCGGATAACGGCACCGGTGCCTTGCGGCGCCTTTTCATCGAACACTGCCGGTGGGAGTGGCTGTTCGGCATCGAGAACCGAGAAAGGATATTTCCGATCCACAGAAGCTACAAGTTCAACCCCGTCATCGTCGAGAAAGGCGAGGCGACCGAAGCGATACATACTGTCTTCATGCGGCGCAACCTGGACGATTGGGAGCGCGCCGAGGAGCTCGCCACCCTCTACACCCGTCAGCAGGTCGAACAGTTCAGCCCCAGGAGCCGCGCCATCCTGGAGATCCAGTCCAAGCGCGACCTGGAGATTCTCGAAAAGATCTACGCCAACTCCGTGCTCCTCGGCGACAACGGCCCCGACGGCTGGGGCATTCGTTACGCCAGGGAGTTCGACATGACCAACGACTCGCACCTCTTCCCGCCCCGGCCGCAGTGGGAGGCGAAGGGCTACCGGCCCGACGAGTACAGCCGCTGGCTCCTGGGAGATTGGCGACCCATCGAGGAGCTTTGGGAAGAACTCGGCGTCGATCCGTCGCGGCCCGAGCCCGTGGAAATCGAGCTTGAAGATTGGCTGTTCGACACTACCGCCGGTTCGGAGCGGCGGGAGGCGGAGGCGCGGTTTGTGCACGGGCATTGGCTCAAGCCGGGGGATGTGGCGCGGACGGAGTGGCGGGTGCGGTGTGCCTGCCCCGCCTACAATGGACTACCGGTCGCAAGAGCGACGATTCCGCCGGGAGTGTTGCTGTCGAGGGATGGGGACACCTGGATGCGGGAGGAAGACGTTCGCGACATCGCGTTGCCTTTGTACCAAGGGATAATGATCCAACCCTTCGTGGCGAGTGCGCGCGGTTGGCTTAGCGGAACCGGGCTTCGGGCGAAGTGGGACTACAACGAAACCGACAATCTCCTCTGGAACCCGCAATATCTCATGGGCAATGACCTTGGAAATTCATCCTACGGAAAGATTGGCTACCGTGAAGTAGCTCGTAGCACCGATGCTCGATCATTCATCGGTGCCGTGCTTCCTTCGTTTCCATGCGGCAACAAGGTGCCCATACTGCACATTGGAAGTGATACCGCGGATGAGGTCTCCAACTGCATGGCGCTGTTCAACAGCTTCGTTTTTGACTGGCTTGTCCGTCAACGCTTAGGAGCTGCCGCACTTGCTTGGTACGTCCTCGTCGAAGGCGCTTTACCTCGTGTCCACGAGACGCCGCAATTCTTCTCTATCGTCAAAAGGCTAAACCTCTACCCGAACCTGTTCTCACCTGTTCGGGCAAATCGCATTGCAGAGACGCATGACGCCCATGATGCCCTTCATCATGGCGAACGCTTACGACTACGGTCGATGATCGATGCGATATCTTGCGCGTCATATGGCTGCAATACCGCCGACCTTCATCACATCTTGCGAGATTCGGACTTGCCGATTGCCGATGTAAGTATACGGTCCCGTCACGAGCTACACTCAAAAGTGGTGTACGAGCAAGGTTGAAGGAGGCGGCGCAACTCTGCTGAAATGGGGCTTGGAAGAGCAACGTTTCAGCGGGAAAGGAGAAGCGCCACCATGGGGAAGGATAGGAGAGAAGAGGATCGGAGTCCAGCAGAATTTCGGGATGAGTTGAGCGAGATGCTGCGAGAGGGGGCACAAGCGATGATCCGGGCGGCGGTGGAGGCGGAGTTGGAGAGCTTTTTGGGAGGGTATGAGTTGGAGCGGGACGGGATGGGGAGACGGGCGGTGGTACGGAACGGGCACCAGCCGGAGCGGGAGGTGTTGACGGGGTTGGGGCCGGTGAAGGTACGGGTGCCGAAGACACGGGACCGGGCGGGGGCGGGGCGGTGTTTTCGCTCGGAGTTGTTGCCGCCGTACTTGAGGAAGGCGCGGCGTGTGGAGGCGGTGGTGCCGTGGCTGTACCTGAAGGGGGTGTCGACGAACGACTTTGGGGAAGCGCTGGGGGCGCTGTTCGGGGGAGAGGTGAAGGGGCTGTCGCCTGGGGCGGTCACGCGGATGAAGCGGGTGTGGGAGGAGGAGTATGGGGAGTGGCAGGAGCGGGAGTGGCACGGGCACGAGTTCGTGTACGTGTGGGCAGACGGGATCTACGTGAACATCCGGCAGGAAGAACGGCGTTGTATCCTGGTGGTGGTGGGCTGCGACATCCACGGGCGCAAGCACTTTCTGGCCCTGGATGCGGGGTTTCGGGAGTCGGCGGAGAGTTGGAAAGCGGTGCTCTTGAGCCTCAGAGACCGAGGAGTCAAGGCGCCGAAGCTGGCGGTGGGGGACGGAGCGCTGGGGTTGTGGACGGCCCTGGCCGAGGTCTATCCCGAAACCCGCACGCAGCGCTGCTGGGTCCACAAGACCGCCAATGTCCTGGACAAGCTGCCCAAGCGCCTCCAGTCGCAGGCCAAGTCGATGATCCACGACATCTGGATGGCCGATACCCGCAAGAGCGCCGAGCAGGCCCTGGAGCGCTTCTGTAGCACCTTCGAAGCCAAGTACCCCAAAGCCGCCGACTGCCTGAGCCGCGACCGCGACGCCTTGCTCACCTTCTATGACTTCCCCGCCGCTCACTGGCAGCATCTGCGCACCACCAACCCCATCGAGTCCACCTTCGCCACCATCCGGCTACGAACCGTGAAGACCCGGAATTGCCTCAGCGTCAAGACCGCCCTGAGCCTCGTGCATCAACTCGCCATGAGCGCTCAGAAGCGCTGGCGGCGGCTCCGCGGGTTCGGTCAGCTCGCCGACCTGCTCGCGAAGGTGAAGTTCGTCGATGGCATCGATGAAAGGGAGACCCGTAGGAAAGCCGCCTGATTCAGCCCCGCCATACACCAGATTTGACAGTAGCTCTCCCGTCACTCAGGATCGCTGGATGCGCGTGGGTTCTGGCGCGTTGATAGAGATAGGGTTCCTGAACTCCGCCATACCATCCTCACACTCATCGCCTTCCACGACCTTAAAGCAAAGATCGAAGCCGCTGACGGTGACCGTGAGAAGGGCATTGAGGCGTTCCTTGCTCAGAACCACGGCGAGGGCTGGATGCTCCCCGAGACGCTCCGTCTCTCCGACTACGGACTCGGCCACGACGACCGTGCCGAACACCCGCAGTCGGTCGCTAGCCGCCTCGGCCCCCGCTTCTACGATTGGCAGCTTGTCCAGAGCGCCGAGGAGTCATGGCGCGAATGCCACCTGCACGCCCGGAACCTGCTCGGTGCCCGCGGCTACGCCATGCTTGTTGTGGATCTGATCCAGCGCCGGGCCGGTGAAGGCACAGACTACCTCGACCTCTTGACCGACAGCTTCACCCGCAAACTAGTGGGAGAGGAGGGCTACATCACAACCCTGTTCGAAATCCGTGCCCGAAAGGCGTTGTACGACGACGCCTACTGGACTGTCGTGAGCGACCTCTGCAACAAGGGGTATTTGGACAAGAACGCCTACGATCAACTCCTCGACAGACTTCATGCACGCAAGCTCGTCGACGATCTCGAATACCGCCGACGGACCGGGCGCGAAGCTCCTGCCCACAGAGTTGAGCCGCTACCACAGGTCGCTGAACCGGAAGCGGATTACAAGGCTGAGTCTCCCAAAAAAGGGCAGACGACCTTGTTCGAGTAGCCCGTCCTCGAAACAGCTCCCCCAACCCCTTCCACCTTCGTTCCGGGCACAGGCGAAAATCTCTGCGCAAAGTGTCAAGATGGAAGACACACGCCCAACGGGAGAAGACCTTGACTGAATTCAGAGGAGCGCGAGGCTCCAACACCGGGGATGAGGTGTCCCGTACGCGTCCGATTACGGAAGCCGAATCCAAGGGTCTGGAGGAGGAGGAGAAATCCTTGTTATCGGCGCTCGAACACTGGAGGCAATTCGTCCCTCCTGCGCGCCCAGAGCCCAATGTCAGCATCACATTCATCGATCCTGAAACGACAACAGACGTTGAAATCGATCAGAAGCTGGACCAATCCGGTGAGCTCGGCGGCGAAGACGATGCACCTGGCGAGCAGACCGCATTTCACGCCGCCATCGTGGCAAACCTGGAGCGTATGCAGACAGACGTCGCCAAATTGTTGACTCGTTGGCGTGGCAATGCACCTCATGAATCTCAGACGGAAAGAGCACTTGGGGAACAATAATTGGACTTGCGCCGTCTCGGAGAGGTACAAGGGACGCGGCAAGGCTCCATGCTATACTATACTCGTGTAGCCGCGGAGAATGGAACCGGGATCATGCTTGCGATTAGATTGCCCGCCGACGTGGAAGCCCGCCTCGACGCCTTGGCAAAAGCCACCGGCCGAACTAAGACATTTTACGCCCGTGAAGCCATCCTGAAGCACCTGGAGGATCTCGAAGACTTGTACCTGGCCAAACAGCGACTGACCGAGAGCCGCGCCGGCAAATCCAAAAGCCTTCCGCTTGAAGATGTAATGAAACGCTATGGCATGGGGGATTGAGCTTGACCGAAGCGCTGTTCGCGACCTGGACAAGCTCGACCGGCGGCCATCGTCGAGACGTTTACAGATAACCGGAGAAGATGCCGGCGGCCGGTGGAGCGACCATGGCCGCCATTCAGCTTCTACAGGCCCGCATCGAATAGACCAGCCCCATGCCCGTGGTCAACGTCCACCAAGTCAAGACGCAGCTTTCCCGCCTGTTGGCGCAGGTCGCGGCGGGCGAGGAGGTAATCATCGCCCGGCGGGGCGAGCCGGTGGCGCGACTGGTCCGCTGCAAGGGCAACCGGCAGCCCGACGTCCTGAAGGGCAAAATCGTCATACCCGACAGCTTCTTTGATCCCCTCCCCGAGGACGAGTTGAAGTTGTGGGAGGGTGGTTAGTCGTACGGAATCCCGCTGATTGGCTGCGATGGGGGTTACCGTGTCTGACGCCGTGAGGCTGCTGCTCACCAAGGTTGCACACGAGAAGGCATTGCCGTTTGAGCCGTTGATCCCGCTTGACATAGCCCCCTACATCTAGTCATATTATTAGCTAAGTGCGACTCAGGGAGGCCAAACCATGCCCGTGGTCAACGTCCATCAAGCCAAGACTCAGCTTTCTCGCCTGTTGGCGCAGGTCGAGGCAGGCGAAGATGTGGTCATCGCGCGGCGGGGTGAGCCGGTCGCGCGGCTAGTGCGCTGCAAAACGCGCGGCAAGCGGCAGTTTGGCGCCATGCGAGGACAAATCGTAGTGGACGACAGCATCCTCGATCCACTGCCGGAGGAAGAATTGGCAGCTTGGGAAAGCTGAATCGGCATGAGGCTCCTTCTCGACACCCATGCTTTCATGTGGTGGCTGGCAGGCAACAGGCGGCTCTCCCCAGCGGCTCGTCGCGCAGTGGACGACAGTTCGAACGACGTGGTGGTCAGCGCGGCCACGGCTTGGGAAATCACTACCAAGCATCGCGTCGGCAAACTACCGGAGGCGGAGGCCGTCGCTCGCGACGTGACCGCCAGCATCGCCAGCCAGGGCTTCGAGGAACTTGCCATCACCGTTAAAGATGCGGAACGTGCCGGCCGATTGCCCGGCGCCCACCGCGATCCTTTCGATCGAATGCTGATCGCCCAGGCATTGACGCACGACTTGACCGTTGTCTCCATCGACTCCGTGTTCGACAGATACGGCGTCTCTCGTCTATGGTGATTCACCCCTTCGGTGACTTGACGAAGGACGCTTCATGGCCCTGAACCCCGTCGCCTACACCGAGAACGTCGTCCGTAGCTTCCTGCGCTATCAGCTCACCGCATACCCCTTCGCCGATCCGCGTCTGTATGCTCAGATGCGGGAGCTTCTCTCCCTGGACGAAACGCGCCGCTCGCCGCTGTTGAAGGGACCGTACGTGAGCCTGTCGCGGCCCTTTCGCGAAGGCGCGGCCCTGGATTCGCTGGTCGCCGAAGGGTTGCTCCACCCGCACCTGCGGGAGCGCATACCCAAGGAGATTACCCACCTCTACAGCCACCAGGAGCACGCGGTCCGCGCCATCACCGAGGGCCGCACAACGCTGGTGTCGACCGGCACCGGCTCAGGCAAGACCGAGTGTTTCCTCTACCCCATCGTCAGCCGCTGCCTTCGCTTGCGGGACGAAGACGCACCGCCCGGCATCAGCGCCGTGATCGTCTATCCGATGAACGCCCTGGCGGAAGATCAACTCAACCGCCTGCGTGGGCTTCTGGCCGGCACGGGGATTCCGTTCGGGATATACGTGGGCAAGACTCCGGAGCACGAGGCACAGGTGGCAGGGGTCCGGCTGCGACCCGGGTCGTCCCGGGCGGACTACGAAGCGCGCCTTGAACAGGCGCGGCGAGCGGGAAGCGGCGAGACGGTCTATCCGGCGGAAGAAGTGTGCTCGCGGGAAATGATGCGCACGCCGGGCAAGCAACCCAGGATTCTCCTGACCAACGTGAAGCAACTCGAACTGCTGCTGACGCGCCAGCAGGACGTCGAATTGTTCGCCGATGCGCGGTTGAACTTCCTCGTGTTCGACGAGGCCCACACCTTCACCGGCGCCATGGGGGCGGAAACCGCCTGCCTGATCCGGCGTCTGCGCGCGTTCTGCAATGTCGATCCAGGGCACACCACTTGTGTCGCCACGTCCGCGACCATCGTTGACCGTGACGATCCGGAGACGGCGCGCAATTTCGCGGCACGGATGTTCGGGGTCGCCGCCGACATGGTGACCACAGTGGAAGAAGACTACGAGGCCGAGGTCTGGTCGGCGCCGCGATCCATCCCACAAGCACCTGCCGAGGACACCGCGACGATCCTGGATGGTTGCGTGCGTTCGGTGGAGGAAGAGAGCGATTCGGGCGCTGGCGTACGGTCCGTCTATCGCTCGCTCGCGGGGCAGGATCTGGACGGACCGCACTCCGAGGACTGGCCGCTGGCGCTCCACGAGACCCTGTCCCGCAATGAGGTGGTCTTCCGGTTAAACGAGGAACTCACATCGCCCAAACCCCTGGATGAGCTACCTCAGGCGCTGCAACGGGAGATCGGGCGGCCGGTGACCGAAGCGGAAATCCTGGCTTGGCTTACATTAAGCGCGGCGGCGCGGCGCGACGGCCGTCCCCTGTTGCGGCCCGTGGTCCACTGCTTCGTTCGGGGCATCGGCGGGGCGGTGGTCTCCTTCCCCGAGAACCTCGAAGGCCCCAAGCTCTGGCTTGCGGCCGAGGACAAGGCCCAATTCGAGGAATCGGAGAAACACGCCCATTTCACCGTCACCACGTGCACGACCTGCGGTCAGCACTACTACGTGACCTTTCTCAAGGATTTCAAGTTCACCGGAAAAGCGCCCGGCGGGGGCGAGGCCGCCGCAACCGGTTCCTGGTGGGAACCGCTGGAGGAGGTCCACGGCGGCAATCGCGTCGTTCTGGTCGACCATCTGATCGGCGCCGACGACGAAGATGACGAGCTGCCGTCCCACGCGCGTACGGCGCCCCTCCAATTCTGCCGGCACTGCGGCGCGGCGCACCCGGAGTCAGGAGCGCGTTGTCTTCACTGCGGAAAGTCCGGCACGACGGTCCAGCTCTTCGCTATTCGCCAGAACAAGGCCCACCCCGGTTGGCTCACGAGCTGTCTTTCGTGCAAGTCCGCGGGCCGTGCAATGGCCAGCTACTACCGTGAACCCGCCCGGGCCGTGCGGGCCATCAACGTGGCGGACGTGCACGTCCTGACCCAGGACATGGTGCACCACGCGGAGCGGCAGCGGCTGCTGGTGTTCTGCGACAATCGCCAGGACGCTGCCTTCCAAGCCGGTTGGATGAAGGACCACGCGCGCCGCTTCCGGCTGCGGGCGCTGATGGCCGAAGGTATCAGGCCGCAGCCGCGCTCGGTCGGCGACCTTACCGGCTACCTGGACGACCTGCTGGAAGCGGACGAAACCCTGTCCCGGGCCTTGATCCCCGAGGTCTGGCAAGTCGCCCGCCGGGAAGGGAGCGGCGGCCGCCATGAGCAGGAACGCCGCAAGTACCTGCGCTTCCAGGTGCTTCGCGAAGTCGCCCTGTCGCCCCGGCAGTCCCTGGGCCTGGAACCCTGGGGGCGGATGAAGGTCGAGTACGAAGGTCTCGACAACTATTCACCCTGGATACAGGAGCACGCACACGCTTTGGGCATCTCGCCAGAGCACCTGCGTGAAGGCGTGGCCAGCGTGCTGGACTACCTGCGGCGCAAGCGCACCCTCCACGACCCCGATCACGAGATCTTTACAAAATACTGGATGGACGGCGACCGGGAAATCCAGCAGGGCTACCTGCCGGCCTTTCTGTCGCCCAATTCCACGAAACTCCGCCGCGAACCCCAGGAAAAAGCCAACCTCGTCACGCAATGGTTAAGTAGCGGCGGCGACACGACCCCGCGCCAGATCGCCAGAAAGTGGGGCGTGGAAACAGAGTCTATCGAGACTTTCCTGGAAAGCCTGTTCGCTTACCTGGTCGAGAGCAGGCTCCTGGTACCGGTGAGGCTCAAGGGTTCCAGGGGGAAACCACTACCCGGCGTCAGCGGCGTCTACCAGGTGAACGCGGACAAGCTACGGTTGAATCCCAACCGGGGAGTCAGACGCTGCAAGAGCTGCCGGCGTACCACCACGCGCGACCTGCCCCATGACCGCTGTCCCGCCTGGCGCTGCGACGGGCTTCTCGAATGGGTGCCCGAAAACAGCGACAACTACGACCTGCAGTTGCTTGACGGCGCGTACTCCATGCTGCGACCTGAAGAGCACACCGCGATGGTGCCGAACGACGAACGGGACCGACTGGAGAACCTGTTCAAGGGTACGTCCGACGCGGTGAACTGCCTCGTGTGCACTCCGACCCTGGAACTCGGCATCGACATCGGCCAGCTCGACTCCGTGCTGATGCGCAACGTCCCGCCCCTGCCCGCCAACTACTGGCAGCGCGCCGGACGGGCGGGCCGGCGTCACCGCATGGCGGTGGACATCACCTACTGCCGGCCCTTGTCCCACGACCGTGCCTACTTCGCCGATCCGCCGAAACTCCTCACCGGCAGGATCGATCCGCCAGCCTTCAACCTGCGGAATGAGCTGATGATCGCCAAGCACGTGCATGCGACCGTCATCGCGGAGCTGCACCGCTACGGCCGGGATTCGGATCGCTCGGACCCGGAGCGGCAAGAAATTCTGGGGATTCTGGGCCGATGCCTTCCCAGGCGCGTGGAGCCCTTCCTCTTCGACGGCGGAGAACTGCGCCACGACCCCTTCGACTTCACCTCACTGCGGAGTCTGGTTCTGGAGAATATCGAGGATCTGACCGCCCACGCGGCGCGCGTCTTCGACCAAGGATGGCCGGAGCCGGACGCGGACGTTACGGCACCCGCGTCGCTGCGCGGCCATGTGGAGGCTTTCGCAGACAATCTCGAAGCAGTCGTCGCCCGCCTGCGCCGGCGTCTGACCTGGGCCATGGACCAGATCAAGCGGCTGAACGAGCTTCGCGAGCGCAAGGGCACGCTCGAACCCGACGAAGAGGCGTTATTCCGCCGTTGCGACAGCTTCGTGAAGCGGCTCAAGGGCGGCGACAGGCGGCGTAGCCAGGCCGAAGGCCACGACGACTCCAACACCTTCAACGTGCTGGCGGCGGAAGGCTTCCTGCCCGGCTACGGCCTCGAAGTCGGCACGGTGATCGGCTGGGCGGAGATTCCCTTCTGGCGCACTGGCGCTATGGACTTCAACCTGCCGAGACCGCCAGCCACCGCCTTGCGTGAGTACGTTCCCGGCAACCTCATCTATGCCAACGGTCACCGTTTCGTGGCACGGCGGTTCCACCGCGACCTCGGGGAAGGACGGGAAGAAATGCCCCGCTATGAGGTGTCGGCGGAGCGGCAAGCCGTCAAACTGACACGTGAAGCCGCAGGCTCGTCGTTGGGCGGACGGATTGTCACGACCATACCGGTTTGCGATACCGATCTCGTCCACAGTTCCCACATCTCCGACGAAGAGGATCTTCGGTTCCAGCTCGCGGTGGCGGTCTACGGACTCGAACTCGGCCAACACAGCGGAGGGCACGCGTACCGTTGGGGCACGCAGCAGTTATTGTTGCGGCGGGGTGTGCGCATCAGGCTGGTTAACGTGGGGGCCTCCCCTGCCATAAAGGGGCGCGGAGCGTTCGGATACCCGGTCTGCACGGTCTGCGGCCAGAGCGTTTCGCCCCTTTCCTCCGCGCGCCAGCGTCAGGAGTTCGTCAAATCCCACGAAGAACGGTGCCGTCGCAAACCCGGCGACATCGGATTCCACGCCGACGTGACCGCGGAAGCGCTGTCCCTGCCCGGTTGCAACGACACAACCACCGCATACAGCGTGCTGGAAGCCCTGCGTTTCGGGGCCACGCAAGTGCTGGACATGCACATGGACGACCTCCAGATCCTCGTGATCGGCCACGTGGAGCGCGAGGATGTGAACGCGTTGCTATGGGATCCGATGCCCGGCGGCTCCGGGCTTCTGGAGCGCCTTTGCGAGCATTTCGAGGAGATCGTGCAAGCAGCCCGGGCAGTCGTCGACGATTGTCCTGCGTTGTGCTCTTCCTCCTGCATCGACTGTCTCCAGACTTTCCGCAATGCCTACTACCATCGGCACCTCGACCGCGCCACGGCGAGTGAACGCCTGGGACAGTGGGGTACAGGGCTGACCTTCGAACATGACATTCCGGCGCTGCAACCCGACGAACAAGCATCTGACGACGCTGCGCCGGTGAACGACGCGGAAACCAAGCTGCGCCACCTGCTTCTCGCGGCGGGTTTCGGCGAGGGGATTCGCAACGAACAGATCCGCCTGGACCGTACGTTGGGAACGACGACGCCGGACGTCATCTACCGCGGCGAGGATCACGAACCGGACGAGGGAGTGTGCATCTATCTCGACGGATTGAGCCGTCATCTCCACGGCAACCCACAGACCGCCGAGAGGGACCGTACGATCCGCGATTGGCTACGCAACCACGGTTACGAGGTGATCGAGATCGCTGCCAACGAGTTGGACGACGTGGATGCAATGGTGCGCCATTTCCGCCGGCTGGCCGGGTATCTCGGGATGCGGGCGGTCCGGAACCGGTTGCGCAACGACCGTTCTTGGTTTGATGGTGCAGCGGAGACAAAACGGCCTGCACTGCGGCTGGTGACGCCAACGGCCGGGACGAGGTACGTCAGTTGCGTTCCGCTCGTTCCGCTGACAGCCGCCGCAGGCGCGTTCGGCAATCCTCAATCAGTGCTTGACGAATCGGAGTGGGACTGGGTGGAGGTCGACACGAGGCGGCCGTTGGGTTCCGGGATGTTTGTCGCCAAGGTGGCCGGACATTCGATGGAGCCCATGATCCCGGACGGCGCGTACTGCCTGTTTACCAGTCCCGTGACCGGCACACGCCAAGGGCGCCTCGTGCTCGTCCAGTTGCGAGACGAGCTCGATCCCGACACCGGCCTCCGGTTCACGGTGAAACGGTATCGTAGCGAGAAAACCGCCGATGAGGACGGCTGGCGACACATCAAAATCGTGCTTGAGCCGGCCAACCACGAATACGCTCCCATCGAGTTGAAGACCGAAGACGAGGAGGCCGTGGCGGTCGTAGCCGAGTTCCTGGAGGTTGTCGGCACGGATTTACCTGCAGACCTGCCTCCCGAGTGAACCGCCGGCAAGGCCGGCAACCGATCGGCGCCTTCTGCTCACCTTGACACCCCGGTAGCCGGGGCCCACAATGGGTTACGTCGCAACGCCGCCCGGAATGCTTCCGGGCGGCCGGACCCGAATCATGATCGAAACGCTGGTGACCTATCCGGGTCTCGTCTTCATCGGGCTGTCGCTGCTGGTGGTTCTCGACACGGTGAGCGGGAACCTGCCTCCGGCGGCGCTGGTCCCGTTTGCCCTGGGTACGGTGCTGGCGGTGATATTGCTGTGACAGCCTGGTGGGAACAACGGTGAGCGCAAGAGCGGATACGATCCTGAGGCCGGGAGAAAGGACGTTCCCCTTCGCGCGGGCGGCGTCGGGGGCGGTATTCCTGACGGCAATCCTGGCGTGCGGGACCGCCTTTCCGCAAAACGCTCCCACCGCCGGGGAGGCCGTGTCTCCGGCTCTCCGTCAGGGCACGATCCTTGAAGAGGACCTGTCGGCAACCGTACCCGCGCCGGCGCAGCGTGACCCGCTCCCCGACCCCGTAACCGCGCCGGCGGTTCCGGAGGCCACGGTCGAGAGCCGTCCCCGGCAGGACCCTGTCGACATTCCTGTCCCGGACGGCTCGTACGAGTTGCCCTCCCTGGCGGCTTTCGACGGCACCACCATGCCCCGGCGGAAGGCGTCCGTGAAGCTGGTGCAACAGGGCCGGGATCTTCTCCGGACGGAAAACTACGGGGCCGCGCTGGGCCAGTTCGAAAGCGCCATCGGCGTCGACTCCACCAATCCCTACAGCCACTATTTCGTGGCCCGGGCACACTACTTTCTGAAGAACTACCGCGAATCGCTAAGCTTTCTCGATGTGGCGGAGTCGAGACTGGCCGCCGATGACCGCTGGCTGGCGGAGATCCATGTCCTGCGGGCGCGCAACGCCGCCGCCCTGGGCTTTCACGGGCAGGCGGACGTCAACTACATCCGCGCCCTCGCTTTCCATCCGCGCCACACGTTCGCCCTCGCCCAGATCACCACGCTCGGAACCCCGCCATCGGCCGGCCGGGAGCGCGGCGCAGACCGTTAGAGTCCTCGCATAGTACCTGGGTGAAAGCGCGCTCAGCGGAAAGACGCCTAGTGTCCTGTCCCAGGCAATTGTTTACCGAGGTGCGCAGGATTTCTTGTTGTCGGCAAGGCGCGATGACGAGCAGTGGCGGGCACCACGCGAGGAAGAGCAACGCAGCCGACGACAAGAAAAACAAGCAAATCGGTAAACGATTGCCTGGGACAGGACACTAGGGCGCAGGGCCGGACGCGGCCGTCAGCGTGTAGCTGATGGTCAGGCGGACGGTCAGGGGGGCCGGAGTCGCGCGGACGGGCACGGGACCGAAAGGAGCCGACTCCCGGACGTTGCGAAGGGCTTCCACATCCAGCACGATGAAGCCGGACGACTCGGACAACTCGACGCCGGCGAGCTCGCCGTTTTCGCGCACGGCCAACACAAGGGCGACGGCCCCCTGCTGACCCGTCCGCCTGGCGTAGGCGGGATATCGTGATCGGGCGCTGATCTTCCTCTTGAGGGATTCCACGTAGGCCCACTCCCGTGGATTTTCCGCCCCGGATCGGGGTTCGGCTCGCGCCACCTGGACCGATGGCCGCGGCGGCTCCCCGGTCCCGGCGGCCGGGGCGCGGGCGGGCGGCTGTTCGGGCGGGGCGGCAGGCAGGCGCGCGGACGGATCCTCGGGCGGGGTGGCCGGGCCGGGCGCCGGCGACTCTCCGGGAGGCGCCGGCGGCTCCCCGGTCCGGCGTGCCTCGACGAGCGGCGCCGGCACCTCCGGCGGCTTCTGCCCGGCGGACCTGATACGCGCACGGACTCGCTCCACCGCCTGGTCGACGGACGAAAGGCGGTCCGGGGTTTCCGCCGCGGGCGCCTCTTGGGGCGGAGGCGCGGCCGGCTTCGCGGGTTTCTTGACCAGCCGCGTCAGCATCCCGATCCGCTTCTGAACCCGGGCGGCGCCGGCCTGGTGCCCCAACTTCCTGTAGAGCCCCAAGACCCTGTAGTAGGATTTCAGGGCATCCAGCGGCCGGCCCCGGAGCAGCTCCACTTCGCCCTTGTTGTGAAGCGCCAACGCCAGCGGCAGCTTGTCGTCCAGTTGCTCCGCCAGCGTCACCGCGTCATCCAGCCGAATCAGCGCGTCGGGATAACGCTCCGCCCGCGCGCTGCCACGGGCCTCCACGATCTTGGCGTAGGCCTGCTTCTCCAGCTCGGCGGCGGGCAAGGCCTCCGGGTTGGCCCGGGCGCGGTCGGGCGCGGCGCCGGCGGCAAGCGCCAGCAACAGCGCGGCGCGCATGAGGCGGCGCCATGGGATCGGATGGTGCCGGATCATACCCCTGCTATCCGTTCGTCGGGCACGGCATGCCTGCACCCACTAGTGTTCCCCTCTCCCCAAGGCTTCCGAACGTTCCGCGGCCTGCACCACCGCATCGATGACCGTCGCCCGGAAAGCCCCCTGCTCCAGGGCGAAAAGCCCCGCGGCGGTGGTTCCGGCCGGGGACGTCACGGCGTCCCGCAATTCCGCCAGGTGCTCGCCGGCGTCCTGGGCCATGGCGGCGGAACCGTACACCGTCTGAAGCGCCAGCTTCAGCGCGACGTCCCGGCTGAGCCCCATCTGGACGCCGCCGGCGGCGAGGGATTCGATGAAAAGGAAGACGTACGCCGGTCCGCTGCCGCTCAACGCCGTGACGGCGTCGAGATGATGTTCTTCCACGGCCACCGCGACCCCGACGCTCGAAAGAATCCTGCCCACCCTCTCGAGGTCCTCGTCCCGGGCCCACCGGCCTCCCGCATACGCGGACGCGGCCTGGCCCACGAGACACGGCGTGTTGGGCATGACCCGGACGACCCGCGTGCCATCCGGCAACAACGCCTCGATGCGGCTCAACGGCACCCCGGCCGCGATGGAGACCAAAAGCCTCCCCTCCAGCGGCGCCCCGGCGATCTCCTTCAGAACGCCGTCCATGACCTGGGGCTTCACCGCCAGCACCACGATGTCCGACGATTCCACCAGGCCGATGTTGTCTTTCATGAAACGGACGCCGGTTTCCTCGACGAGGGCCTTCCCCAGCGCCTCGATGGGATCGCTGGCGGTGAGACGGCTCCGGTCCACGAGGCCGGCCCGCAGCATCCCCTTGATGATGGCGCTGCCCATCTTGCCGGCGCCGATGAAGCCAATCTTGTCGTCGAGCATACAAGCCTCCTTGCGGACCAAGCGCGGACCGTCGCCGTTTGAACGTCTTGGCGGAAACGCCGGACGCGCCCATGTGCAAGGCGCGCGCCCCGGCCGGGGGGAGCGCCTACACGGTCTTGAGTTGTACGGTGCCTTGCGCCACGCCGCGGATGTAGCCCTCGAACCCCTGGGGCGAGAAGGTCCAGGTCAGCCACAAGGGCTCGTCTTCGTCGTTGACGAAACCGTGGTTGGTCTTGGGGGGGATGAACACGACCGAACCCGGCACGATCTCCGCGGTTTCGTCTCCGACCGTGGCGATGGCGCGGCCGCCGATCACGAAGAGGATCTCTTCCGCCTCGTCGTGGGAATGCAGGGGGATCTTGCTGTGAGGATCGACTTGCTGCAGGCCCATGGAGAACTGGCGGGTCCCGGTCGTGCCCGGCTCGATGCACGGGTAGAGGGTGCGCGGCGCGTCGCCTTCGATACGCACGACTTCGGCTTCATCCTTGGAAAAGAAGTACTTCATGGCGTCCTCCTCGGGTTTCCGCCGGCAGGGTGTCGCGTCTGGGGCGTGGAACGATTCTACCCGGCCACTAGTAGCTTTCCTCTTCCGTGTCCGTCGTCGTGAGCCGGCGAAAGGTCCGGTCGTCGTCGAAGTTCTTCGTCATGCGGGACTCCTTCTCCAACTCCTCCTGGCAGCGCACGCACAAACGCGTGAACGGCATCACCTTGAGCCGGCCGACGCCGATATCTTCCCCGCACTCGTCGCAAATGCCGTAGGAACCCTCGCCGAGCCGAAGCAGGGCATCCTCGATGGCCATGAGTTTCGCCCGTTCGCGATCGTTCAGTATCATGTTGATCTCACGATCCCGCTCGTCGCTGGCCAGATCGTAGGTATCGCGCCCCTCGTCCTTGGAGCTTTCCACCTCGTGCTTGAGCCGGTCCGGGATGTCCTCCAGCAGTTGGCCCTTCATGCCGAGGAGGGTCTCCCGGAATTTCTTCAGAACGTCTTTCCTCATTGTCGTCTCTCCTGGAAGAGACCCAATTCACCACTATTTGGTTTCGGAGTCAATACGGGAGACGCGCCCGCCACTGTTGAGCCTTCCCGAAGGTGACACGGCGCTAGGAGCCAAACTCAACGATATCAACACCTTGCGGTGCATCCAACTCGAACAGCGCCGGATCCAGCTCAACCCCGTGGCGGATGTTGTCGAAGCGGAAGGTCCAACCGTTGCCCGCGGCATCCTCGATGAGGACCTGTCGGATATCGTGGCTGTCCGGATCCACGGAGAGCTGGATTTCACTCACGCCGGTATTGGCCTTTCGGGGAAAGAGCTTCAGCACGTGGGCGTCGGCAGTGGAGGCCGTCAACTCGGCCCGGAAATCCCGGTCGAGATCGCCGACGCCCAGCAGAAAGGAAAGCGGAAGGTCCGAGCGGAATACCGATCCGAGGGCGGTCTTGATCACCTGCCGTTCGGCCGGCTGGTAGAAGTAGAGATGACGCCCATCGGACAACACGAACTGCCCGGCAGGCTTCTCGTAACGCCACAGCATCTTCGCCGGTTTGCTGAAGTAGACCCGGCCCTTCCCTTCGATGCGCCGGTCGAGGGTGCGGTACTCGGTGGTCTGGCGGAAGTCGGCGCTGTAGTCCCGCGTGGCATCGTAGCGACGCTGCACTTCCCGGACGATTTCGGCGGCTTCCTGTGCGCGGGGACCCTGCAACGGCAACAACAGCGCCGCAACGCATAAGACCGCCGCAATCCAACCGGGGAAGCGCGACACGCCGCGGCTCGCGGGGAAGGCGCCCGCCGCCGCCATGTCCGATGCGATCGTCTGCATGAGTTACTCTTCGATCTTCGGCGCCAGGACCTCGCGCGGCTTGGCGCCGTCCGCCGGTCCCACCACCCCGTCCCGCTCCATCTTCTCGATCATGCGCGCCGCGCGGTTGTAACCCACCCTGAGGCGTCGCTGTACCATGGATATGGACGCTTGGCGGGTATCGGTCACCACCGCCACCGCCTGATCGTACATCTCGTCATAATCGTCGTCGGCGTTCGGGAAGTCGCCGTTGGCGTCGTCACGGGCCTCCAGGATCTCCGGGCGGTACTGGGGCCGGCCCTGCTGCTTGATGAACTCGGTGACCTTGCGGACTTCCCTGTCCGACACGAAGGGACCGTGAAGCCGGATCAACCGCGCCGTTCCCGGCGGCAGGAACAGTAGGTCCCCGTTGCCCAGAAGCTGCTCCGCGCCCTGCCCGTCCAGGATGGTACGTGAATCCACCCGCGACGTCACCTGGAACGAGATGCGCGCGGGAAAGTTGGCCTTGATGAGACCCGTGATCACATCCACGGACGGGCGCTGCGTCGCCAGCACCATGTGGATGCCCGCCGCCCGCGCCTTCTGCGCCAACCGCGTGATGTGCTCCTCGATGTCGCGTCCCACGGACATCATGAGGTCCGCCAGCTCGTCGATGAGGATGACGATCCGGGGCAGCCGTCCGTGCTCCAGCTCCTCGCGCCCGTCCAGCCGGCCGCCCACTTCCGGACCCTCGGAGGAACCGTCGCCTCCGTCCTCGCCGGACGGCTTCTCCGGCGGCGGCTCCCGTTCCAGGATGCGGTTGTAGTTGTCGAGATTGCGGGCGCGCTTGTCGCGCATGAGCCGGTAGCGGCGGTCCATTTCCTCCACCGCCCAGAACAACGCCGCCCGCGCCTCCTTCGGGTCGGTCACCACCGGCGTCAACAGGTGCGGCAACCCTTCATAGGGCGTCAGCTCCAGCATCTTCGGGTCGATCATGATGAAGCGCACGTCGTCCGGCGTGGCCTTGTACAGGACGCTGAGAATCATGGAGTTGAGGGACACGGATTTGCCCGTGCCCGTGGCGCCCGCCACCAGCAGGTGCGGCATGCGGGAGAGATCCGTGGCGAAGGGCGCCCCGGAGATGTCCTTCCCCAACGCCAGCGACAGCATCGAGTCGGAGCCCGTGTAGACCGGATCTTCCAGGATCTCTCTCAGGTGAACGGTTTCGCGTCGGGCATTGGGCACCTCGATGCCCACCACGGACTCTCCGGGAATCGGCGCCAGGATACGGATGCTGACGGCGCTCAGGGCCATGGCGAGGTCGTCCGCCACCCCCACGATGCGACGCACCATGACGCCGGGGGCGGGCCGGAACTCGTACACGGTGATGACCGGCCCGGGCCTCACCGCCAGCACCTCGCCCTCGATGCCGAAGTCCTGCAGCTTCCGCTGGAGCATCAGGGAATTGGCTTCCAGCGTGCCCTTGTCGATGCCGGCCTTCTCTTCCGGAGGTGCATCGAGAAAGGCCGTGGACGGCAACGTGTAGCCGTCGGTGAGCTCGGGGAACACGAACTGCTCGGTTTCGGGCCTGGACTTCGCCTTGCTCTTGGACTTGGCCTTGGCCTTCTTCCCGCGGCCCTTGGCGGTTTCCTCCCGGGCCGGAGGTTCCTCCTCGACGACGATGGGGGGCGCCTGGAAATCCCGGCGGTCCTTCTTGACGTTGGCGGGCGGCTTGTCCTCCGCCGTCTTGCGCCACGCCGAAACCGTGCTCGCGCCCATCCTGGAACGGAGCTGTCCGGGGGCGTCCGCGAGGTGACTCCACCAACTCAGCATGGACGTCTGGGACATCAGCATGACCGCCGCCAGCAACAGAAACAGCGTGATGGCGCAGGTTCCGGCGTAGCCGAACATCTCCGTCAGGAATTCTCTGGAAAGACCGCCCACAACACCGCCGCTCTCCCACGCCACGTCCACCTCGTGCACGAGGCTGACCAGGATGGCCAGGCCCCACAGAAACATCGCACATCCCAGGACCTTGAGGAGCCCGAGCTTCCGCGGCTCCCGGCGAAAGAGCCGGACCGCGAGCAGGGCCAGGACGACGGGCAGCAGCCAGGCGGTGCGACCGAGCCCCTGCAACAACCCGTCCGCCAGATAGGCGCCCACCACTCCCCCGAGGTTCACCGGGTCCCGGGCCCCTGACGGGACGTTGATGGACTGGTCCAGGGGGCTGTAGGAGACCAGGCTGAGCACGGCGAAACAGGCCGCCACGAGAGCCACCGAGCCCCAGAGTTCACGATTGAGCCGCGAGCCGTTCTGCATGGGCGCCCGCCTACATCTCCATGATGTACGGCACGATCACCGGCCTGCGCCGCAGCCTCTTCTCGAAGAACCTGCGCAGCGACCGGCGTATGCCTTCCTTGAGCTCGGCCGAGTCCGTACGCATCTCGACGCCGCAGCCCTCCACGTACTCACGTAACGACTCCCGGGCGGTGCCGAGGACGTCGTCCTCTTCCTCCAGCCGCATGAACCCACGGGCCATCAGGTCCGGGCCCGCCGTGACCTCGCCGGTCCGCTGGTGAACCGCCATGGCCACCACCACCAACCCATCCTCGCTCAGATGCTTGCGGTCCCGTATGACCACGTCCTCCACGTCGCCGATGCCGTTCCCGTCCACGAAGACCTTGCCGGTGGCCACCGGCCCCACGCGCCAGGCGTCGTGCTCGGTGAGCTCCAGCACGTCGCCGTTCTCCATGAGAAAGCAGTTGCCGGCGGGCACGCCCACGGAGCGCGCCAGCTCGATGTGCTTGCAGAGCTGGCGGAACTCTCCGTGAACCGGCACGAAGTACCGCGGCCGCGTGAGTTGAAGCATGGTCTTCAACTCTTCCTGGCTGGCATGTCCCGACACGTGGATCTCCGACGTGCGCTCGTAGTGCACCCGGGCGCCCCGCCGGTAGAGGTGGTTGATGAGATTGCTGATGGTCTTCTCGTTTCCCGGGATGAACCTCGCCGACAGCACCACCGCGTCTCCGGGCCGGACCTTGATGGAGCGGTGCTCGTCGAAGGCCACGCGGTGGAGCACGGAAAGGGGCTCCCCCTGGCTTCCGGTGGTGAGGAAACAAAGCCGGTCGTCGGCTACATCCTGCCAGCTCTGGCTGTCCGTCATGACGTCGGCCGGCAGGCGCAGATAGCCCAGGTCCGCGGCGATGGCCGTGTTGTTGACGATGCTCCGCCCGCTGAGCACCAGCTTGCGCCCGAAGTCGGCCGCCAACTCCGCCACCTGCTGGATGCGCGGGATGTGGGAGGCGAACGTCGACACGAAAACCCGGCCCGGGCTCGCGCTGAAGATGCCCCGGAGCCCTTCTCCGACCGTGCGCTCGGAGGGCGTGCTGCCGGTGCGCTCGACGTTGGTGGAATCCGACAGCAGCAGCAGAACCCCCTTGTCGCCGTAGGCGGCGAAGCGGTGGAAGTCGAAGCTCTCCCCGGCCATGGGCGTGTTGTCGATCTTGAAGTCGCCGGTGTGGACGATGACTCCCACGGGCGTTTCGATGGCCAGGGCGATGCAGTTGACCAGGCTGTGGGTTACGGGAATTCCCTCGATGGTGAAGGGCCCCACGGAAAACCGCTGTCCGGGGACGATTTCCACCAGCTCGGTGGACTCTTCGAGCCGGTGCTCCCGCAACTTGTGGCGCAGGAACCCCAGGGTCAGCCGCGTGCCGTAGACAGGCACCTGGAAACGCCGCAGGACGTAGGGCAAGGCGCCGATGTGGTCCTCGTGGGCATGGGTCAGGATGATGGCCCGGGGAGCCTTCCCCCGCTCCTCCAGGTAGCTGATGTCCGGGATGACCAGATCGATGCCCAGCAGCTCGGGGCCGGGGAACATCACGCCGCAGTCCAGGGCGATGACGGAGTCGCCCCACTCCACCGTCAGCATGTTGGAGCCGAACTCTCCCAGCCCTCCCAGGGGAACGATCCTCACGGACTCCATCCGGACTAGACCTCTCGCCCCGTCGCCGGCGGAAACCCCTCGGCGTGCCAGGCGCCGCCGCTGCCGCCCGGGGCGGAGGCCGGTGGCACCAAGTGTGAGCCGATGGCCTCCCGCACGCGGCGCATCTGCTGGCGGGAACGGTCGTCGCCGTGGTCCGGCGGGATCGCGTCGCCGATGACGACTTCCACTTCGCCGGGCCTGAGACGCCAGTCTCCGCGCCGCATGAGGGCCCCCGACCCGTTGAGGGTAACGGGAACGATGGGGACCCCTGCCTTCTCCGCCAGGCGGAATCCTCCGCGCTTGAACGGCAACAGCCGTCCGTCCGTGCTTCGCGTCCCTTCCGGAAACACCACCACGGAGATGCCCCGGGCCAGCTTGTCGCAAGCGCCGGCCATGGCGGCCACCACATCCTTCGACCGGGCGCGCTTGACGATGATGTGCTTGGAGGCCCACAGGGCCCAGCCGAAGAACGGCACCCGGAGGAGCTCCCGCTTGGCCATCCAGCGCAACTGGAACGGCCCCAGTGCCCGCACCAGCACGGGAATGTCGATGTTGCTCTGGTGATTGGCCATGAAGATGTAGGCCCGCCCGGGATCCAGCCGCCCGGTCTCGCGCACCCTCAACTCCACTCCGCCGGTCCTGAGAACGCACCACGACCAGAACCGGAACATCGGATAGACCCGCTTGCCGTAGGGGTCCACGAGCCCAAGTGCAATGATGGGAATACTCTGGAATATGCTTGAAAGAACGATCAGCGCCAGTTTTAGCGTGTACATGCGGGTGAAGGCGTGTGCGCCCGGACTACTCGGCAGCCTGAACGTACGGGCGGTTTCATTCTAGGGGATATGTGCGGCGAATGCAATTTTGGCGGGCCGGCAGGCGGCCGGAGGAAGGAGAACCATGTGTAGGGGCGGGTTTCAAACTTGGCCGTGTAGGGCTTGTCCTACCGCCTGCCGCCCATAACTGGCTGAAAACAAACAAAAAAAACTCTCATCTTGAAGGACTAGGTGATTCACGCCTGAACAATCAACACATGGTCAACACCGCGGCCGAGCGACCGGGGTAAGCATTCGGTGGCGCCGTGGAATCGTCCGGCCAGCAGGTACGGTGGGGTGGGTGCGAGCAACTCATCATTCTCTGCACACAGCCACCCTTCTTCACCCTCCACGTGTCTGGGTCATCACGCTACGACCGAAGGATTACCGACCGGGGACCGGGGGGCTTAGCGGTCGGGCGGTCGGTAGCCGTTCCGGAAAGCCGTGGAACAGAGCGGGACGCATCGTGCTACCCTTTCCCATTCTCCGGGACCGCTTCATCGGTCGCGATAGATCGAATCAGCACGTCCGAACACTTCTTGCGCGCGAAGATCCCAAGTGCACCATTTCGCGAGCTCACACCAATTGATCGGAGAAAAGTCAAAGTAACCCAGGGTCGAGTCTCTCGGTCCATATCGCGAGGACTTGATTCCAGTCGTGAATATCTTCGGGGCAACGACACCGGGCGACTGCCGAATGCAATCCAAGACAGCCTCTCTGTCCCGTCTCAGGTCACAAAGTTGCGACAAGTCATAGGGTTGTTGAGCCTTTGCCTCGAATAAGACGACTTGGGAAACGGAGAAGAGCACGAGATCGAACGTCCGTTTCGTCGACGGCGTTGGTTCGGCAACATGACCTTGTGTCTCGCGAAATTGGTTCCAATCCCGGTAAAAGCACACTTCGTACGCCAGTTCCCAATCGGCGGATTCATCGAGTTCCATGCAGCGTTTCTTATTGAGAAACTCAACAAACATGGGCTCATGACGATGCACGATTCGGTACAGTTCAGCACAAAAGAACCGTTCATCACGGGAAACCTGCCACCACCCCTTTTGACCGCCGAGCCAAGGAATACGAAAGGGTTTTTCATCGGTCATTCTTTGGTTCCCCTGTCGTGACACCTATGCGGTATCGGCCAGCCGATCTCTCCGTGACCTTCCCGTGGAGGCTGATCACGAAATCGCTGTGTCATTGCAACGTAAACCCGCGACCAAACTGGTACCCCGTGTACTTGTGGTGTCGGGGAGAGCCGGACCAAAGGGCGGTAGTCGTTTGCCGTGACTCGTGCTCGTCCGTGCGGGCAATGTCACCACCGCCACAGCCGACCGAGTGTCCAGCCGCCCTCGCGGCGCGGAGTCTGTCAGGTCGTCAGGATCGTAACGAAGATGAAACGCGTGTGGAGGCGGTTTGTTCGTGCTCACGAAGTCACGCCAGACCGAACGAGGATCCAGAGTCCGCCAGAGCCAGTTTACCAAGTGAATGTGTGGCCCACCCTTCCAGTGGTTGGCGTTCTCCGCCGTGTCTCGCTGGTCGAAATAGAAGAAATGCCACTCGTATAGCTCGGGGGTGAAGAAGATGTGGCCGACCAAGCACCGTCGTTGATCGTACAAGGCGAAGATCTCGCCAACGGCCTTGCGCCCCTCCCTGTCGAGCGGGCCAACCCCGTTCATGGCGTTCCGGGATAGGGCGCCAAGACTCGCTTCTGTTGGCACCAGATGCGGAGGTACGATATCGGAACGGTAGATGAGATGATGGAAGGGTAGACGTCCAGCATCGCACGCCGTGATGATCGCCGCGAAGTCGGAACCGTAGACAACGGTGTCTCGGCTGTAGCGCTCGAGATTGCGCTTCTTGCTGAAAGTGAACAACTTCAGCAAACTCTCAAGGTCTCTTGTGCGAAAGAGCATCGCGTCTACCTAAAGCGTGTTCGTGGACTACTGTGCACCCGATCCCGCCTAGCCGTCTCGCCACTCGAACCCAGTCTCCACTGCCGATTGATGCAAGCGAAGTACTGGCCCATCCTGTCGCCCAGAGGGCTCCGAGGTGGTGTTTGCCGGCAGGGACGTCAGTGCATCGAGCGGAGACGCGCGGCGTTAGGGATGGCCAACCGTCTCACGGTTTGGCTTTCGAAGCCCTCTGACCGATCGTCCTTCGGCTAACGCTCCTGTCCTTCTGCCTCGATAGCCGGGGATCATATCCTTCCAAGATGACAACTAAGACGAGGTACGTCAAGGAACTGTTGCCGGTCCATCATTAGCCGCTTGAGGACGAATTGTCAGACAGGTCAAGGGCAATCAGACGATCGCGAAAGTGGAGTAACAGCCGCCGCTCACAGGAAACAATCCGATGAGCTGGTTCCGGTTTCGGGTAGTATCTCAACTTGAAAGTCTCGCTTACTGGGTCAAGGCATATCGAGAGAGGACTGCGGCGCTAAGCGTCCCGTCCAGTCCCCCGTCGAATCTGGCGGACACATGTGATGCACATGCCTCGCGGTCCCGAGAACTGGGTCGTTGGTTAGACATCACGCTGGATACTCAGCAATCCACCTCTCCGCATCCGCCACAGTGTATAGACCCACGCCCGCCTTGCAATCTCGGGGTAACTCATGACTCCCCGGACACCCCACATGCGGCATCAACTGACTCCGTATGCTAACTGTGGCGTCTTCGGCCATGCCTTCCACCACCGATTCCACGTCTTCTTCAGTTAACCCTCCTTCAAACACTACTTCCGAAAGGTCCGTGTTTCCGCCTACCCCCGTGTTGATAGTGTCGGCAAACCTCAGAGAAGTACTACCGTCAGAAGGACTTGGGTCCGTAAGCGGTCGTAGGCCATGAAATTCTGCCCCTTCAAGTTGGGTACACCCCTCACGCTCGACCGAGACCGACCAAAGAACGTGAGGTCCGCTTGCCGGCGCCTTTCTCAAAACGTCTCCGTGCCATTGACGCGCCCCGCATCGCTTCGGAGCTCGCGATCAGCGCAGCGCCGTTCCCGCGCCCGGAGACGAGAACACGGCGTTAATGCGTTGTTGGCTTGTTCCCCACGGCCGTTCCCGGCACTCAGGGCAATCTGCCGCTATACCCGTGTCTCCGCCGCACCACTGGCGTTTGCCTCGCCGCGCCACAGGGCGATCCGGCCCGCTCCGATTCCTTGCCACACGGCGGTTTCCATAACCGTTCCCGAGAAGATTTCCGCGGGCCGCACCCGGCGTCCGAGCGAGCCCTTCGAGATGTTCGCCTTCCTGGTCGGGGCCCGGGCCGCCAAGAGCCGATTGCCCAACAGGCCGCCTCACGTGACGCACAATTCCGCCGTCGTCAACATCTGGTCCCGACCCGCCGACTCCGGCCCTCGTGCTCGCGAAAGCACCAATCCGAGAAGGCGCCCCACGCCGGAGCCGTACGCTACGGTGTCACTTGATCCCAAGATCAGTGAGCGTCACTTCGGGGCGCGGAATTTTTGTGTCGAAATCTAACTGCCGAACACATATTAATGCACTCACAGGAATTGGTGCTTTCACTAGAAACGCGTTACGAAAAACAGTGCCGTAACGGCCACTAAGGACACGCTTATTGTCATAGTGTGCACGAATCACTGCTGGATCACGGACCGCCAAATCGCACAGAGCGATGCGTTTATCCTGGCTCTTCTGTTTCCACGCCAAGTCGGCATAACGAAGCACAGCTTCCCCAAATGCGGTTTGTAAAACGGGTCGAGCGCGAATAGGATTCCCATCTTGGAATGCTGTGTAAAGGAAATCCCTTCCATCTACAGCAACCGATTTCTCGCTGGCTTCAAACTCTAGTATTAGTGGAATGTCTTCCTCTTTAGTTCGATTGTGCTTTAATGCGTAGTAGGCGGCTCCGCAAAGTTCACCGCACGCGCAAACTGCTAGTTCGTCCTGTTGGCGAACGCGGGTGTCTTTTGTAGACAGGTCGGTTTTCGAGTAGAGGTCGTCAATGGAACCAGTACGTGGAAATTCCATTCGCCATTTGCCTTCAGTTCCTAAAAGCCCAACGCTTCGGATGTCCTTGATCGCATTTTTGATCGCATCGGACGAAACGGCAATTCCGCGAAAGAATCTCATAATCGACGTCGCAGTTGGTAAGACGAAAACTCAATGTCCCAGAGTATGGTAGCACATTCAGTAGCATGCGAAAGCCCCGAGAGTTCAGCCTTGAGGCACTTCCGTCGGTGCTAGTTGTGACCGAGGCGTGACCGAAAGCAAGTCCCAATCAAGGCCTGTCAAAGCTGTCGTTGGATGACAGGCGGGCTTCTAACCCACCTTACAACTCGATCTTTTCGGAGTACAGTCCCTTCACGAAACCGGCCTGCTGAAGCCGCTTCAGGGCCTCCAGCTCCAGGAGTTGATGCGGAATGAGCCTTCTCGCGCGCGAGTCCGTGACGGAGACCGCATCGATAAGCGCCTGCACCCCCTCGGCGCGCGGCACCGGCAACGGTTCCAGTTGGTTGGCCAGGAACCCATAGGCGCTGGAGATGGTGGTCCCTTCGGCCAGCGTGCCGTATTTCTTTATGATACGCATGCTGTCCGCGCGATCGGTCAGGAAGTGTTGGACACCGTTCAGATAGGCCATCAGAAAACGCCGCAATACGTTGGGGCGACCTTCGGCGAAGGACCGCGTGGTGACCAACAGGTCGGTGACGAGATGGACCTCACCGACGTCGAGTACCTTGATGCCCGCCCGTTGCGCCTGCGCCGCCACCTGAGGGACCAGGGGCGCCCCCTGCACGACGTCGCGGAAGATGGCGGCGGCCCGCTGGGGCGAGTAGCCGATGGGAACCATCTCCACGTCGTCCACCGGATCGAGCCCGGCCCGCCGCAACGCCACCCGCGCGATCAGGTCCGACTTCCTCCCGAGACCCGACACCCCCACCTTCTTGCCCTTGAGCTGCGCCAGGTGATCGACGTACGAAGCCACGCCGAAACGATAGTTCTCCGCGCTCCCGTGTCCTCCGAAGAAAACCAGGTCGGCGCCGTTGCTCACGGCCCCCAGGGGAGGCAGCACGTCCCGGGACGACACCAAGATGTCGATCCCGAGCAGTGACTGCACGCCGCCGGCGGCGGCTCCCTCGATGTAGGCCGCCTTGACGTCGACGCCGTACTTGGCGAACAGGTCCGTGTCCTCGGCGACCCAGGTGATGACGGTGCCTACCCCGAACCCGGTCAAGCCGACTCGAACCGGCGGCCTGGCTTCGGATCCGAGAGCGACGGAGACGACCGTCACCGCCGCAACCGTTGCCGCCGCAAGCGACCTCAGGAACATCGAGAACATGATCCCCTCCCGCGCCGTGGACATGAGTGGGAAGCGCGGTCGACCGGCGACCGCACCAGAATCCTATCGGCAGACCGCCCCCGGGTCAATACGATCTATGAGCCCGAAGCGAGCGCGGCAAGCAGGTCTATGAACAGCGGATGATCGTTCACGGCAGGGGCCCGGTAGAAACCCATTCCCAGCGCCTCGGCCCGTTGCCGCGCCTCCACGTCCAGGTCGTAGAGCACCTCGACGTGGTCACAGACGAAACCGATGGGGACCACCACCACCGCCCGCTCCCCGTCCCCCGCCAGGGTCTCGATGACTTCGCACACGTCGGGCTCGAGCCACGGGTCGTTGGGGTTGCCGCTCCGGCTCTGGTAGGCCAGCGTCCACCGGGACCGTCCCAGCCTCTCCGCCACCCCTTGGGAGGCCCTCCGAAACTCCGCGGCGTATGGGGAGTCATCAGCCATGGAACGGGGAATGCTGTGGGCGGTGAACACGAGAGGCGCATCCCGCCGGGCCGGCGGAATCCGGTCGATGGTGGCGGCCGCCCGGTCGGCCACCGCCTGAACGTACAGCGGGTGGTCGGACCACACGCCCGCGTACGCCACCGCCGGCTCGCCGGCGGCGGTCCGGGCTGCCTCCACGCTGCCGACGTAACGGTCCCACGAGGCCTCCGTCCGGAACGCGGAGAGGATGATCGCCGACACGCGGCGGCAACCGTCCGCCCGGAGCGCCGCCAGGGTCCGGTCCAGAAACGGGTGCCAGTTGCGCATGCCGACGTGGACAGGGACGGCGACGCCGTCCCGCGCGAGCCTCTTCCGCAGCGCCGCCGCCTGCCTGCGCGTAATCTCGTTCAGCGGCGAGCGGCCGCCGATGATCTGATAGTGGTGCGCCACCTCGTCGAGACGGGACGGCGGTATACGCCGTCCGGCGGTGACGCGATCGAGAAACGGCCGGACCTCGTCGGGAGTCTCGGGACCGCCGAACGCGATCAGGAGGACCGCGTCGAAAACGTCCTTCGCGCGCCCGGGCGCCTGCCGTTTTCCCCGAGATGATGGATTATGGTCCATGGAGTTGCTACACTGGCGTTGTGGTTACCATCCACATGCCGTTTCGTCGAGCTTTCCAGGACCGCGGCAGCACCCGCGCCCTGCCCTTGATCCACGGACCGTTTCACCAAGCCGCCGTTCTGTTGCTGGCCCTGTTCCTCGTTGCCGGCGGCGTCCCTGCCCGCTCCGCGTCCGCGGCGGACCTGCCGGCCGTCAACGGAACCGTCCGGAACGACGGCGGGGAGGCGGCGGAGGCCGTGGCGCGCGCGGCCGCCCTTTACGGACAGTTCAAGTCCTCGGAAGCCCTGGTCGAGCTCAAGAAGGCGTTGGCGCTGGCGCCCGACGATCCGGAAGTCCTGGTCTGGACCGCGCGGACCTACATCGACGTGGGCGACATGATCCCCGAGACGGTCTCCGACTGGCAACAGAAACGCCAGGAGCAGTACCGCACCGCCGAGCGCTACGCGCGCGCGGCGGTCAAGGTCGATCCGAAGTCGACGTGGCCCCACTTCTTTCTGGCCGTGGCCTTGGGAAAGGTGGCCGAGTTCTCCAGCGTCAAGAAGCAGATCGCCCTGGCCGGCGACATCCGCGAGGCCACCGACACGGCCATCGCCCTCGACCCCGACAATGGCTTTGCCTATCACGTCCTGGGTGTTTGGCACCGGCGCATGGCCGAGATCAACCAGGCCGAACGCCTGCTGGCGAAGTTGTTCTTTCTGGGCTCGGTCCCGCCCGGGCGCATGGACGACTCCGTCCGCTACCTGAAGAAGGCCATCGACCACAACCCGGACGTCATCAACCACCACCTGGAGCTGGCAAGGACCTACCATGCGCTCGGCAAGCCGGAACTGGCCCGCCGGCACCTGAAGACGGTCGCCGAGCTACCGATCAAATTCTCCGACGACGCGATACACAAGCGGAAGGCGCAGCAGTTGCTGCAGGAGATCGGCCGCAACGGCAGCGGCTGAGGCGGACTTGGTCAGGGACTCAGGGACGGCGCCGCCGGACTACCACTCGATACGGACGCACACCTCGTCCCCTCTCTCCTCCACGGGCAGAACGGTCAGCGGGTCGCCGCCCTTGGGCAGCACGCAGTCTCCGGTGCCGAGATCGAAACAGTAGCCGTGATTGTCGCAGCGGACCTTCCCCGCGACGATGGGGCCGTTCATCAGGTCCGCGCTCTCGTGCGGACAATAACGCGAGAACGCGACGTAGCCGTCGTCCATGCGCGTCAGGACGAGAGCCCGCCCGTTGAGGTCCACCGCCTTCCGTTCTCCGGGCTCCAGCTCACCGGCGCGGGCCACCGGAATGTACGTCAATCCCACCGGGTTCCCCCTTGTTTCCAGCCCTCAACCACGCAGGGGCGGGTTTGAAACCCGCCCCTGACCGTATCGAACGAAAAAGCTCCGAGGAATCTGTCCGAGCCGGCGCTACGCGGCCGCCGCGCGGCTCGGAGCGTACGCCGAGCCGCGCAGAACCTGGCCCGGGAGGTCGCCGCTGAGACGGCCGTCCTCGTAGATCACGCCGCCGTTGACGATCGTGTAGTGGATGCCGTCGGAGCGCTGGATCAGGCGCTTGGTGCCGGCCGGGTAGTCCTCGGCCCACTCGGGCTCGTAGGCGCGCACGGTGTCGGGATCGAACAGGGTCAGATCTGCCGCGTAGCCGGGCCGGATCAGGCCCCTGCCCTCGAGTCCGTACACCGAAGCGACGTGGAAGGTGAGCTTGTGCACCGCCTCCTCCAGCGTCATGAGGCCGCGCTCCCGGACCCACAGGCCCAGGAGCGTGGTGCCGTAGCCGAAGTCGGCGCCGTACAGCACGTGGGCGCCGGCGTCCGAGGTGCCCACCAGCACGTAGGGGCTGCGCAGGATCTCGCCCATGGCCTGGGCATCGCCTCCGGTGTTGGCGTTCTGGAAGGTGGTGAGCAGACCCTCGTCCAGCGACAGGTCCAGGAAGGCGTCCACCGGATCCTGGTTGCGCATGGCCGCCATCTCCGCGACGCTCTTTCCCTCGTAACGCTTGTTCTCTTCCTTGACGACCTTCTCCACCTGCACGATGTCCCAGCGCCTGTGGAAATTGGTCATGCGCTTGGTGGCCAGGTCCTCGCGCAGCTTCTGGCGCGTGGCCGGATCGGAAAACGCCTGCTGGCGCACCTCCACCGGCAGGAACATGATGTTCTTCCAGGTGGGGAACTCGTCGAAGAGCTGGGCGTTCTGCAGGTTGAAATGACGGACCAGGGGGACCGTCTGGGTGAGCCCGTAGGCGCGGTAGCCGTCGCGGAAGATCCGCGACACCGCGTCCAGTTGCTCCTGCCAGAGGGTGGGCTCGGCCCAACGGTGATGCACGCTCTGCCAGATGATCGGCCGCTGCGTCCGGCTGGCCAGATCGTGGTAGGTGTCGAAGTGCTCCATCTTGTTGCGGCCGAGGATGGTCTCGATGATGCCGCTGTTGAGCTCGCCGAGCACGTCGCAAAGGGCGTACAATTCCTCGTCGTCCGCCAGCCGGCTGGCCACGGGCTTGCCGTCCTCCCGCATGTGGCGCTCGTTTCGGTTGGTGGAGAACCCAAGCGCGCCCGCGTCCATGGCGTCCCGCACCAGGGCCTTCATCTTCTGCACTTCCGGCGCGGTGGCCTTCCGCTCCACCGACTCCTCGCCCATGACGTTCTGGCGCACGGCGATGTGCCCCACCAGGCCGCCGACGTTGATGCCGAGCCGGCCCTCCAGGGCGTCGAGGTACTCGCCGTAGCTGTGCCAGCCCCAGGTCACGCCCTTCTCCAGGGCGAAACGCGGGATGGCCTCCACCCGCACGAAGCTCTTGACCAGGGCGTCCTCGCCGCCGTCGCTGACGGGCGCCAGCGCCAGGCCGCAGTTGCCCATGACGATGGAGGTGATGCCGTGCTGCGGCTCGGAGGTGCCGTAGGGATCCCAGAGGATCTGCGCGTCCATGTGGGTATGGTGGTCGATGAAGCCCGGAGACACCACCAGCCCGGCGGCGTCGATGGTCCGGGTCGCCGAGCCCTTGAGACGGCCCACCTCGGCGATCTTGCCGTCCTTCACGCCCACATCCGCCGTGTGGGACGGCAGTCCGGAACCGTCGGCCACGCGCCCGCCGCGTATCAGCAGATCATATTCCATGGACAAGTCCTCCTTCGTCGCAACGCCTGGAAGGAAACGGGCGGACCGGGCGTCCGCCGCGACCTTTCTTTGCGGAATGCAGCATATTGAATCGCATACGCGAGTGCAACCGTTTCACGCGGCACCGCGTACGCCTCCATCCGAGCCAACTCAGCGCAAGCGCGAATCCGGGAAGGATGAATGGAGCAACGCAGGAAACCACTACCGGTGTGACCTCGGATGTCACAGAAGGTGCTAAACTGGAGCGAACCGGCATCGGGCTCCACGGCACTCAGAAGGAAATCGAAAGAGCCACGGGAATCGACGTCCTGGATGAGTCAATCAGATTCAACAGAGTTACGGCTGTCAAGATCTGTCAAAGGGATCGGTGCGTTTCATGAATTGGTCGGCACCGTCGGATTGGCGAACTTTGCCGGAAGTCTGGTGACGTCAAGATGCGGCCGGAACGCCCGGGAGTCCCAAGCGGATACGGCGTACTGCCTTGGGACGAAGGATGGCGAGTGTTCTTGACGAACCCAATTAATGTACGTACATAAACGGAGTGGATTGAGTTCGACGAAGTTAAACGTGCCGTCACGCTCAGGGCCAGGTGGCTGGATATGGCCCGAGCCGGGGACGTGTTCGCGGGGTCGACGTTGACGGTTGAAGACGACCGGCGGGACTATGGGGAGCACCGTTTTATCACCGTCGGCTTTCTTGACAGGGAGATGGTGGTGGTTGTCTGAACACTCCGTGGCGACGCCCGTCGGATCATCAGCATGAGGAAAGCCAATGAACGGGAAAGAGAACTCTACTACCCGCGATTTTGACCCGGATTCCGCACCGGATCTGTCCCGCGACGGGTGGCCGGAGAAGTTCGCAAGGGCCACGGTCCGCCGCGGGCGACCGCCGGTAGCGAGACCCAAAACGGCGATCACGATCCGACTGTCGGCGAATGTCCTCGACCATTTCAAGGCGGACGGTCCTGGATGGCAGACGCGGATCGATCAAGCGCTTCAGGAATGGGTCGCGACACATCGCCGCACCTGATCTTCTCAATCCGCCACACTTTCCAGCCGGCGTCGCCTGCCCGATTCCGGCACCACCGATACAACCAACAGGAGCAACCATGGAACTCAAGGTCGTAGGGCAACCGATAGGACGCGTAGAGGGTCCGGACAAGGTTTCGGGGGCGATGGTTTACACCGCTGACGTGCCGGCGCCGGAGGCGCTGTGGGGCAGGTGCCTGCGCAGCACCATGGCCCATGCCCGGCTGGCGCGCGTGGACGCGTCCCGGGCCCGGCAGGTTCCGGGGGTCCACGCGGTGTTGACGGGGGCGGACGTCCCCGATCTGCGCGTGGGCGTCAGCCTTCAGGACCTGCCGGTGTTGGCCCGCGACAAGGTGCGCTTCATCGGCGACAAGATCGCGGCGGTGGCGGCGGAGACGGCGGACGCGGCGGAGGAGGCGCTGGCGCTTATCGAGGTGGAGTACGAGGAGCTGCCCGCCGTGGCCGGCATCGAAGAAGCCCTGGCGGACGGTGCCCCGGAGATCCACGAGCAACTCGCCGGCTATGCCGGCGTACCCGGCCGCCCGGAGCACCAGCCCAACGCCCTGTCCCTCAAGGAGCACACGGCCGGCGACGTCGCCCAGGGAATGGCGGACGCCGAGGTGGTGGTCGAGCACACCTTCCGCACGCCCGGGGTGCACCAGGTGTACCTCGAGCCCCACGCCACCGTGGTGTCGGGCGGCGACCCGGGCCGCATCGACGTGTGGGCGTCGTGCAAGGCGCCGTTCCGCCTCAAGCAGATGCTGGCCGCGCAACTCGGCCTCGAAGAGGAGAACATCCACGTCCACGGCGTCGCCCTGGGCGGCGACTTCGGCGGCAAGGGCTCCCAGATGGACGTGCCGGTCTGCTACTACCTCTCCAGGGCCGCGGGCCGCCCGGTGAAGATGGTGATGAACTATACCGAGGAGCTCATGGCCGGCGACCCGCGCCACCCTTCGGTCATGCGCGTCAAGCTCGGGGCCAGGCGGGACGGAACCCTGGTGGCCCTGGACAGCGACATCTACTTCGACAGCGGCGCCTACTCGGGCTTCAAGCCGTCCGAGATCGACGGCACCTTCATCGTCAACGCCTACCGCATCGCCCACTACGCCATCCGCACCTACAACGTCTACACCAACGGTGTGCCCGGCGGTTACATGAAGTCGCCGGGGCAGCCGCAGACCGTGTTCGCCATCGAGTCGCTGCTGGACATGCTGGCGCGGAAGCTCGGGATGGACCCGGTGGCGCTGCGCCTCAAGAACCTGATGCAGGACGGCGACGAGCTGCCCAACAAGCGCGCCATGCAGAAGATCCGCTGCCGCGAGACCGTCGAGGCCGCCTTGGCGGCGGCGGGATGGGATGCGGCGCCGGCCGGTCCCGACACCGGCAGGGGCATGGCCCTTTCCTTCCGCCACACCGGCGGCAGCGGCACCGTCAATCTGGAGATCACCTGCGACGCCGGCGGCGAGGTTACGGTGCTCACCGCCATCCCCGACATCGGCACCGGCACGCATACGCTGCTGCGCCAGATCACCGCGGAGATGCTGACCCTGCCGGCGGACCGGGTACAGGTGGCGCGCGGCGACACCGACACCTTCGACACCGACGCCGAGCCCGGCGGCAGCAAGATCACCGCCATGGTGGGGCGCGGCCTGGTGGAAGCCGTGGAAGAGCTGCGCGACAGGATGACGGAAGCCGCGGCCCAGGCCCTCGGCTGCAAGCCCGAGGCGGTGGCCCTGGCGGACGGCCGTTTCAGCGCCAACGGCGCGTCCCTGGCGTTCGCGGACGTGGCCGGAAAGCTCATCGCCGAGGAGCAGGCGCTTTCGGTGCGCAAGTCCTACCGGCCCGAGCGCTCCCCGGTGCCGGCCTTTTTCGTGCAGGTGGCGGAGGTCGAGGTGGATCGGGAGACCGGCACCGTGGACGTGAAGAAGGTGGTCACAGCCCACGACGTGGGCACCATCATCAACCCGTTGGGCCACCAGGGCCAGATCGACGGCGGCTTCGTGCAGGGCCTGGGCTACGCGGTGATGGAGGAGATGGTCAAGGACGGGCCTCGGGTCACCACCCTCAATCTCGGCGACTATTGCGTGCCGTGCGTCAAGGACCTGCCGCCGCTGGAGACCGTGCTGGTGGAGGACCAGACCGGGCCCGGCCCCTACAACGCCAAGGCCATCGGCGAAATGAGCATCGTGCCCACGGCCCCGGCCATCGCCAACGCGGTGGAAGCCGCGGTGGGCGTGCGCATCCTGGACTTGCCCATTACCGCGGAGAAGGTGTTCAACGCCTTGCGGGAGGGGTGACCCTTCCGGCCTGGCCCCACCCCGCCTGGATTCCCGCTTTCGCGGGAATGACGGAGGGGGCGTGGGAATGACGGAGGGGGCGTGGGAATGACGGAGGGGGTGCGGGAATGACGGAGGGGGCGCGGGAACGATGATCTGAAGGGTTCGTCGTGGCTACGTCCTACGACTTGGGCCAGGCCCTGATCTGTGACTCGGGGCGCAGCTTGCTGTGGTCGTAGGTTTCCCAGTGGACGAAGTCGTCCACCTTGCGGCGCGGCTTGGGCTTGGGCCAGGCGCGCGGGCGCCCCACGGGCATCACCCAGAGCAGGCGCAGCGAGCGCGGCACCTTGAACAGCGCGCGCAACTCCGGCTCCACCTCCTTGCGCACCGAGACCCACACCGTGCCGAAGCCCATGCTCGCCGCCGCCAGCATCATGTGTTCCACCGCGTTGGCCACGTTGGCCTGAAACAGCTTCTCCCGGTCCGCGGGCTGCCGCGTGGTGAGGTAGACCCGCTTGGTGCGGGCGTCGCCGCAGACGAGGACGAGCGCGCTCACGTCGCCCACGTAGTCTTTCTTGAGCCCCTTGTAGTGCACCGGGTCTTCGAGCTTGCGCTGCTTCCACTCGTCGGAATAGATCTGCCGGACCCGCCGCATCTTCGCCCGGTCGCGCGTCACGACGAACTCCCAGGGCTGGCTGTTGGCGCCGGAAGGCGCGAGCCGCGCTGCCTCGAACATGAGCTGAAGCTGCCCGTCGGTTACCTGCCCGCTTCTGTACACGCGCACGCTGCGCCGCGCCGCCATCACCTCCAACAATTCCCCCGTGTCCATGCGTTTCCCCCTTGCGGTCCCTGTCCTATCCCATGCCCGCCGCCACGTGCAAGATGGCATCCTTCGCCACCCTGTGGTAGTTCTCCCGCAGGACCATGGTCAAGACCGTCGGAATCGTCGCCAAGTACGGGGAGGAGAAGGCCGAGCAGATCATGAGGACCACCATTCCGTGGCTCGAGGGCCGCGGCATGGAGGTGCTGGTGGAAGCCGAGTTCGGCACCACCGGGGGCCGGGTGGCGCTCAAGGCGGAAATGGCGGCGCGGGCCGATCTCGTCGTCGTGCTGGGGGGAGACGGCACGTTGCTGAGCATCGCCCGCCTGGTGGAGCGGCCCGAGGTGCCCATCGTCGGCGTGAACCTGGGCGGGCTCGGCTTCATCACCGAGATCGCGCTCGACGAACTGGAACAGGTCCTCGACAGCACCATTTCCGGAAACTATACCATCGAGAAACGCATGACCCTGAACGTGAGCATCTCGGGCAAGGCCGGCTCCCGGCACCTGAGGATACTCAACGACGCGGTCATCACCAAGGGCGCCCGTTCGAAGATCATCGACCTGGAGACCTACGTCGGCAGCGACTATCTGTGCACCTACAGGGCCGACGGCCTGATCATTTCCACGCCCACCGGCTCCACCGCCTACTCGCTCGCGGCCGGCGGGCCGATTCTCCATCCCGCCATGGGGGCCATCATCCTTTGCCCCATCTGCCCTCATACCCTTACCACCAACCGGCCCATCGTCATCGCCAGCGACGCCAGGATCCGGTCCACGCTGACGTCCGCCGGCGACACGGTGGTGCTGATCCCGGACGGTCAGGAGGGCATCCTCCTGCACAACGGCGACCGCGTGGAGGTGCGTCGCCACAAGTCACCGGTTTCACTGGTAAGGATACCCACCCGATCCTACTTCGACGTGCTCCGCAACAAGCTCAAGTGGGGCGAGCGGTAGGACGCCGATGCTGCAGCAACTCCGGATCAGCAACGTCGCCGTCATCGATAGCGCCGAGCTGGAGCTGGGGCCGGGACTGAACGTCCTCACGGGAGAGACCGGCGCCGGGAAGACCATCGTCCTGTCCGCCCTGGGCCTCATCCTCGGAGCCCGCGGCTCGTCCGACCTCATTCGCGAAGGAGAGGACGAGGCCGTCGTGGAGGCCCTGTTCTCGGACCTGCCCGCGGGCACGCACGACGCCCTGGCGGCGGCCGGTTGCAACGCCGACGACGAGCTGGTGTTGAAGCGCGTGGTCACCCGCGGCGGCCGGAACCGGATCTACCTCAACGGCAGCCTGAGCCCCCTGTCCGTTCTGTCCCAGGTGGGCCCCGGCCTCATCCACATCTACGGGCAGCATGAGCAGCACACCCTGCTCCGCACCGAGAGCCACCTGGGGCTGCTGGACGCGCACGGCGATCTCGAAGAGAAGGCCGCGGCCATGAAGCAGCGGTTCGGTGAGTTCGCGGCGGCGTGGAAACGGATGTGCGACCTCAGGGAGAAGCTGGCGGACAAGGCCCGGGAGGAAGCTCTTCTGCGCGCGCAGCTCGAGGAGATCGACGATGCCGGGCTCGATCCCGAAGAGGAAGAGAAGCTGCTGCACCGGCGCGAGATCTTCTCCCATTCCGAGAAGCTCTACCAAACCTGCAAGGAAGGCGAATCGATCCTCTACGAAAGCGACAATGCCGTCGCCGGCGAGTTGGGCCGGTACATCCCGCGCCTTCGGGACATGGCGGTCATCGACCCGGCCCTGACCGAAGCCGTGGCGCTGCTGGAAGGGTCAGCCGCGCAACTGGACGAAGCCATCGCGCTGATCCGCCAATACTCGGACCGGTTGGAGTTCGACCCGGGGGATTTGGAACACATCGAGGACCGCCTGGCCGAGATCCACCGGCTGACGCGAAAATACCGGATGCCGGTGGATGAAATCCTGGCCCTGGCGGAGACGGCGAGGCAGGAGCTGGCGGTACTCGCCACCGGCGAGGAAGAGCTAGCCGTCCTCACCGAACGATGCGAGGCCGCGCGGGACGCGGCGTGGAAGATGGCGGAGGAACTGTCCCGGGCGCGGAAACGCGCCGCCAAGACCCTGAAGAGCCGGATGGAGCGCGAGGTCCGCGATATCGGCCTCTCCGACACCACCTTCGAGGTGCGCTTCCACGAAGGCGACCCGGCCCGGGACGCCCCTCCATTCGTCATGGGAGGCGTCCGGATCGGCGAGGACGGCATCGACGACCCCGAGTTCTGCTTCTCTCCGAACCCCGGAGAACCCGTGAGGCCCCTGGCCCGGATCGCCTCCGGCGGCGAGCTGTCGCGGCTCATGCTGGCGATCAAATCGCTGGTTCTGACCCGGAGCGGTATTCCCACCCTGCTGTTCGACGAGGTGGACGCCGGCATCGGCGGCAGGGTGGCGGAAATGGTGGGCAAGAAGCTGGCCGGGGTGGCCGAGGCCCATCAAGTGCTGTGCGTCACGCATCTGGCGCCCATCGCCGCCCTGGCGGACTCCCACCACGTGGTGGAGAAACGGGTGCGGGGCGGGCGGACCTTCACCACCGTGCGCCAGATCGATGAGACGGAGCGTGTCCGGGAACTGGCGCGCATGCTCGGGGGCGCCGAGATCACCGCGCAGGCGGAACGCCACGCGGCCGAGATGCTCAGGACCCACGGCGCCGGCCGGTGGCGTTCCGCGCTTGCCTCCCGGCGGATCGATCCGGTATGCTGAAAGTCCAACAGGCGGTGGCTTTTAGCCGATTCCGCCGCTTCGATTCGTGAGCGTGGGGCCGTAGCTCAGCTGGGAGAGCGCTTGAATGGCATTCAAGAGGTCGCCGGTTCGATCCCGGTCGGCTCCACCACGAGTCGGGATCATCCGGAGGCCGTGTGTCCCAAGTTCCAGCAGCGGATGGGGGAGTCTTCGCGGACTACGACCTGGACCCCGCCTACTACGACGAGATGTTCGGTCCGGACGGGGACCCGCGGGAAGCATCCAGCCGCCTCAACACGGCACTGGCCGGTCTCGCGGCCGATGATCTGACCAAGCTCCAGGAAGGCGTCTACCGCCATTTCCTGCACGAAGGCATCACCTTCACCGTCCTCGACGCCGACAGGGCCACCGAGCAGATCATTCCCATCGACTGTGTACCCCGCCTGCTGACGGCTGCCGAGTGGGACCACATCGAGCGCGGCCTCAAGCAAAGGCTGGCGGCGCTCAACCTGTTCCTGAAGGACGTCTACCACGACGGGCGGTGCCTGCGGGACGGGATCGTGCCCATCGACCTGGTACTGGGCTGCCCCCAGTACCGCATGGAAATGCGGGGGCTGAAGGTCCCGCACGACGTCTACGTGGCCGTGTGCGGCACCGACATCGTGCGCACCCACGACGGTTTCGCCGTCCTCGAGGACAATCTGCGGGTTCCCTCCGGCGTGTCCTACATGCTCGCCTGCCGCAACGCCATCAAGGATGCGTTCCCGAGGTTGTACCGGGCGCATCGGGTACGCGAGGTGGCGGACTATGCCGAACGCCTCTACGCCACGCTCGCGTCTCTGCGCCCCTCGTTGCAGGACCCGAACGTGGCGATCCTGACCCCCGGCATGCACAACTCCGCGTACTACGAGCACGCCTTTCTCGCCGGCGAAATGGGCATCGACCTGGTGGAAGGACAGGACCTGGTCCTGCGCGACGGCGCGTTGCACGCGCGCACCACCGCGGGGCTCCGCCGGGTCGACGTGCTGTACCGCCGCATCGACGATGACTTTCTCGATCCGGTGCAGTTCCGAAGCGAATCGATCCTGGGGACGGCCGGGCTTTTCCACGCCTACCGCTCGGGCAACCTCGTGCTGGCCAACGCGCCGGGCACCGGCGTGGCCGACGACAAGAGCCTCTACTCTTACGTACCCCGCATCATCCGTTATTTTCTCGATGAAGAGCCGATCCTGGCCAACGTCGAAACCCATCTCTGCCGCGAGCCGGAGGGGTTGGCCTACACCCTGGAGCACCTCGACGAGCTGGTGGTCAAGGAGGTCGGCGGCGCGGGCGGCTACGGGATGCTGGTGGGGCCTCACGCTTCCGCGGACGAGCGGACCCGCTACGCCGAACGGCTGCGCGCCGATCCCGCCAACTTCATCTCGCAGCCGGTGCTGGCCCTGTCCCGCGCGCCCTGCTTCATCGGCGGCGGCATCGAGCCGCGCCACGTGGACCTCCGGCCGTTCGTGCTGCAGGGACGCGACGAGCAGCACGTGGTACCGGGCGGGCTGTGCCGGGTGGCGCTCCGGCGCGGCAGCCTGGTGGTCAACTCCAGCCAGGGCGGCGGCTGCAAGGATCTGTGGATACTTGAGGACTGAGGAATCATGCTGGCACGGGTAGCCGCCGAGTTCTATTGGCTGGGACGCCACGTCGAACGCATCGAGCACACGGCGCGCCTTCTCCGATTCCAGCTCACCCGTCTCGCCGACTGCCCGGTGGACGATCTGAACGTCGGCTGGCAAGCGGTGTACCGGATCCTCGGGCAGGCGCCGGCGGGCACGACCGCGAGCGGCGAAGAGGCGGAAGCCATCGTCATCCCGGACGCCTACACGCTGGCCGGCGAGTTGGTGGAAGAGCGGTCCAATCCGGACTCGCTGCTTTCATGCTGGGAGTTGGGGCGGGAGAACGGACAGCGCGTACGCGCGCAGTTGCCGTTGCCGGTGTGGACGTGTCTCAACCAGGGTTACCTCTGGATACGGGAGAGCGACTTCAGCACGGCCTGGTCCAAGGCGCCCGACGCCCTGGTGAACGACGCCATCGACCGCCTGCGGCTGTTGGCCGGGGTGGTGGAAGACGTCATGCCGCGGGACGACACGTGGCGTTTTCTCGAGCTGGGCCGGTTCACCGAACGGGTCCAGCATCAGGCGGCGCTGCTCGCTTCCTGGGTCGAACTGAATTCCGAGGAACGAGCCAGCGGCCTCTCGTGGGCCGAGCTTCTGCGGGTGTGCGGCGCATACGAAATCTATTGCCGCCGCCACTCCACCGACGTGGAGAAGAAGGAAGCCGTCCGTTTGCTCACCCAGGACCCGGAGATCCCCCGCTCGCTGCGCTTCTCGGTCCAGCGCATCGAGGAGTTGCTGGCGGGTATCGACCCGGTGGGCGCCCGCTACCCCCTGGCGCCGCCGCACCGGATGGCGCTTCGCCTCACCGCGACCGTCGAGGTGGAACCCGCGGGCCTTTCGGCGGAGTCCACCGCCGGCGACTATTTCCGCTCGGTGGAAGATGACGCCCGGACCCTCCACCACCTGACCATGGCCGCCTACGTGACCCATACGCCGGCCGAGGGGCTTGCCACTTGATCGTCACCTACGCCATCGAGCACCGCATGCGTTTCCAGTACGCCGCGGCCGCCAGGGACTCGGTGATGACGCTGTACGTGTGTCCCGTCCGCGACCGCACCCAGCTTGTCCGGGAGTTCTCCATTTCCACCGATCCGGACGGTTCGCAGTTCGATTTCACCGACGCCTTCGGAAACACCGGGCACTTCCTCGACCGGGCCCGTGACCACGAACAGTTCGCGGTCACCGCCCGCTCAACGGTGGAGGTGGGCCCGTTGGCGCCCACGCCCGAGCGGCTGGACGCCGGCGCGACCGAGGCGCTCCGGCGCGCGGCTGCGACCGTCGAGCTCTGGCCGATGGCGCATCCCAGCCGTTTCGTCGATGGGACGCCGGCGCTGGCACGATTCATGGAGACCCACGGCATCGCCCCGGGAGACGACCCTCTGGTGGACGCCCGGGCTCTCTGTGCCACGCTTCACCGGGTGTTCGAGTACGTCCCGGGAGAAACCCGGGTGGATTCCCCCATCGACCGGATTCTCGAGACCGGACGGGGCGTATGCCAGGACTACGCTCACGTCATGGCCGCCATTCTGCGCGGCTGGGGGCTGCCGTGCCGGTACGTGTCCGGTTACCTCGGTCCTCCCGAGGCGGGGGTCGCGAAGTGCGAGAGCCACGCCTGGGTGGAATGCTGGTTCCCCGGACTCGGCTGGGTCGGCTTCGACCCCACCAACGACACCGAAGGCGACGAGCGTCACATCCGGGTAGCGGTCGGGCGCGACTATGCCGACGTGCCGCCGACCCGCGGCGTCTTCCGCGGAGCTCCCGGCTCGAGCCTGGAGACCGAGGTCTTCATCGAGAGAATCGCGGACTAGGTCTTCATCAACCTGCGCCGCTGACCCTCCCAACCGGGGAATACCACACCGTCGTGGGAACGGGGGATGCCCAGATGCCTGCCGGCCACCTCGGCGAACACGGAACGGAAATCGGTGGTGACGGGCAGGTCGCGGCCGTCTTCAAGCGCATCCTTCACCAGCCGCTCCGGCACCGTGCCGTGCACCCGGCCAGAACCGGGAACAACGACACGGCGAGCCCGAGACGCCACGTCATGACCATAGCGGGCCTCCAACGGCCTCGCGGCCACCTTGGCGACCCCGGGCGATTCGAACGTACATGACGAAAAGCGACGGCAGTGAACCTGTCCAATCTGTGATCCTCGTTACCATATGCAACATGTGCTATGCGATAGTAGGCAAATTCTGGTATCTGACTGCAAGACGCCCGGAGCAACCGACTGAAGGAGAACCATTATGACGCTTGAGAACGTTCAGAAACTGATTTCGGACAACAACGTACGGCGTGTCGACTTGCTGGTCACCGACCTTATCGGCCGTTGGCAACACTTTTCCATACCTCCTTCCGCAGTGAAGGAAAGCCTCGTGGAACGCGGTCAGGGCTTCGACGGCTCCAGCCTGCGCGGCTTCCAGTCCATCGACCAGTCCGACATGCTGCTGGTTCCGGATCTGGACACCGCCCAGATCGATCCGGTGGAGTCGGAACCCTCCCTCAAGCTCATCTGCGACGTGGTGGACCCGGTGAACGGCGACCGCTACACCCGCGACCCGCGCTACGTCGCCACCAAGGCGGAAGCCCACCTCAGCGCCTCCGGCATCGCCGACAAGGCGTTCTTCGGTCCGGAGCTCGAGTTCTTCGTATTCGAGAACGTGCGCTTCGGCATGAAGCTCAACTCGTCGTTCCACATCGTCGACTCCGACGAGGCCGACTGGAACTCGGCCCGGGAGGAAGACGACCGCAACCTGGGCTACAAGATTCCGCCCAAGCAGGGCTATTCGCCCATTCCCCCGTTCGACCAGCTCGCGGACCTGCGCTGGGAGATGGCGGAGAAGATGGAGCAGGTGGGCCTCGAGTTCGAGGTCCATCACCACGAGGTGGCCACGGGCGGTCAGGGCGAGATCGCGACCCGCTTCCAGACCCTGCGCCGGAAGGCCGACGAGACCCAATGGTACAAGCACATCGTGCGCAACGTGGCCAGGGCCCACGGCAAGACGGCGACCTTCATGCCCAAGCCCCTGTTCGGCGACAACGGCAGCGGCATGCACGTGCATCAGTCGCTGTGGCTCGGCGATACGCCGCTCTTCTACGAGGCCGGCGGCTACGCCGAGCTGTCGGAGGTGGCGCGCCACTACATCGGCGGACTGCTCAAGCACAGCCCGTCCTTGCTGGCCTTTTGCGCCCCCACGACCAACTCCTACAAGCGTCTGGTGCCCGGCTTCGAAGCGCCGGTCTACCTGGCCTACTCGGCGCGCAACCGCTCGGCGGCGGTCCGCATCCCCACCTACGAAACCTCGGCTGCCAGCAAACGCATCGAGTTTCGTTCTCCCGACCCTTCCGCCAACACGTACCTAGCCTTCTCCGCCATGTTGATGGCGGGCCTTGACGGCATACGCAACCGCATAGATCCGGGGGATCCCACCGACACGGACATCTACGAGCTTTCCGCCGAAGAAGCCGCCAGGATTCCTTCCGTTCCCACGTCCATGGAGGAAGCGGTAGCCGCCCTCGGCGCGGACCACCAGTACCTGCTGGAGGGCGGAGTCTTCACGCAGGACGTCATCGACCACTACATCGCGTTCAAGGAGCAGGAGTCGAAGGATGTGTTCATGCATCCCGTCCCGGCGGAGTTTTTCCACTACTATCACATCTAGCGGCATGGCCGGCCGGACAGGATGCCCGGAACACGGGACCGGCCCAGGATCTGGAGGTTTGCAGGCGAACTCGATGATACCGGAGGTACCGTGACATGAGAAAATACGGCATTCCCACGAACGTATTCGGCCTCGGCGGACACTTCGGCCGCCTGGCCGCGGCGGGGGCGCTCGTTGCGGCGTTGGGGTTTTTCTGGTTGGCGACGGCGGCGGACGCCGCCCTGGACAAGGAGGCGCAGTTCGTCTTGAACACGTTCTCCTTCCTCATCTGGGGCGCCCTGGTGATGTGGATGTGCGCGGGCTTCACCATGCTCGAGTCGGGTTCGGTGCGGACGAAGAACGTCTCCATGATCTGCCTCAAGAACATGGGCCTCTACGCCATCGCCGGGATCATGTACTTCTTCATCGGCTACAACCTGATGTACGTGGACGTCGGCAGCCTGATCGGCACCTTCACTCCCTTCTACGGACCTACGGCCGAAGAAGTCGCCCTTTTGGCGGCTACGGATCAGACCAGGGCGGCGGCCACCGAGGCGGTGATCAAGTCCGACTACGCGACGATGTCGGACTGGTTCTTCCAGATGGTGTTCGTGGCCACCACCGCCTCCATCGTTTCCGGCACCCTGGCCGAACGCGTGAAGCTCTGGACGTTCTTCGTCTTCATCATCCTCCTGACGGGCATCCTCTATCCCATCGTCGGCGCCTGGACCTGGGGCGGCGGATGGCTGGGCGCCATGGGCTTCAAGGACTTCGCCGGCTCCACCATCGTCCATTCCACCGGGGGCTGGGCGGCTCTGGCGGGAGCGATCGTGGTGGGGGCCCGGCGCGGCAAGTTCCGAGCCGACGGCAGCGTCAAGGCCACGCATCCTTCCAACATCCCCATCGTCACCCTGGGCGTCTTCATTCTGTGGTTCGGATGGTTCGGCTTCAACGGCGGGTCGCAACTCGCCCTGGGCGGCGCCGCCGATGCGGTGGCCATCAGCCACATCCTGGTCAACACCAACCTGGCCGGGGCCGCGGGATTTCTGGTCGCCCTCGTGATCGAGCGGCCCCTGCTCGGGCGCATCGACCTGATGGCGGGCCTCAACGGCGCCCTGGCGGGCCTGGTGTCCATTACCGCGGGACCCGACTTCGCCAGCCACTACTGGGCGGTGATCATCGGCGCGGTCGGCGGGGGCATCTGCGTGGCCGGCTTGAGGCTGCTGGACCTGCTCAAGGTGGACGACGTCGTCGGCGCGATTCCGGTCCACCTGTTCGCGGGTATCTGGGGGACCCTTGCCACCTGCATCGTGGCCGGCGGACACTTCGGCGTGCAATTGCTCGGAGTGGTGGCCATCGGCATCTTCGTGTTCGCGGTGTCGTGGCTGCTCTGGATGGCGCTGAGGCAACTCATGGGAGTGCGGGTATCCCTGTCCGTGGAGGAACTCGGGCAGGATGCCGGAGAGCTCGGCATCGAAGCGTACCCCGAGTTCGTGGTCATGGCCGATCCCGACGACGCCGACGCGCTCCGCAACGGCGCCTGATGCCGGTTTTCCGCCGGAACCGAGGGGTCCCGGCGGAAAACCGGCATCAGGCTAGTGTCGTGTCCCACGTAAATGTTGACAAAGATGCGCAGGATTTTTCGTTGTCGGCAAGGCGCGATGACGAGCAGTGGCGGTTACCACGCGAGGAAGAGCAACGCAGCCGACGACGAAAAAGACCAGCAGATTTGTCAATATTTACGTGGGACACGACACTAGTGTCCTGTCCGGTTAATTCACATCATAAGATGCGCCGGATTTTTTGTGGTCGGCAAGGCGCGATGACGAGCAGTGGCGGTTACCACGCGAGGAAGAGCAACGCAGCCGACGGCGAAAAAGACAAGCAGATTATGGTGTGAATTAACCGGACAGGACACTAGCTACCCGCCGGCGGACGCCGAGTCGTCGACCGGGATGGTGACCCAGAATTCCGTAAACACGCCCGGCTCCGACTCTACGCCCATGAGGCCTCCGTGCTGGGCGACGATGTCCTGGGAGAGGGAGAGTCCGAGTCCGGTGCCTTCCCCGGTGGGCTTGGTGGTGACGAAAGGCTCGAAGATCTTCTTGATCATGTCCTCGGGAATCCCGGGGCCGTTGTCCCGGATCCGGAACTCCACCTGGTTTTCCTCGCGCTTGCTGTACAACCGTATCCGCGGCTCGTAGTCGCCGTCCGATTTGGCCCGTTCGAAGGTCGCATGGCACGCGTTGGTCACGAGGTTGAGGAAGACGCGGCTCAAGTCCTGGGGCACGACCTCGATCTCGCCCACCCCGCCGTCCAGCTCTTCCTCCCAGGTCACGTTGAATAGCTGATCCTTGGCGCGCATGGCGTGGTAGGCGAGATCGGCGTACTGCTTGAGCAGTGCGTTCAGATCCACCGCGCGACGCTCGCCGGACTGAGCCCGTGAGTGGTCCAGCATGCTGCGCACGATGCCGTCGGCGCGCTTGCCGTGCTGGTTGATCTTCTCGAGATTGCCGGTCAAGTCGTCGAGGATCCCCTCGATCTCGTCACGGGCGTCGTCGGGGACCTGCTCGCGGATCTCACCCAGCACCTCCCGCGCCTCCTCGATCAACTCGCCGGAAACTTCGGAGAAGTTGTTCACGAAATTGAGAGGGTTCTTGATCTCGTGGGCGATGCCGGCGGTGAGCTGTCCCAGCGATGCCAGCTTCTCCTGCATGACGACCTGGTGCTGCGCGGTCTTCAGGTCCTCGAGCGTCCGCTCCAGTTCGACGTTCTTCTCCTGCAGCTCGTCGGCGAGCTTTTCCACCAGATTGAGCCGCTGCACCTCCAGGGCATGCTTCCGGAACACTTCCAGAGCATCCGCCATGTCGGTGACCTCGTCGTTGCCCCGGACCTCCACGGGCACCTCGAGGTTGCCCTGGGCCATGGAACGCATGGACGCGGCCAGTCCGGTCAGGCGGCGGATCAGGTAGCGGCCGACGAAGAACCAACCGAGCGCCACCGCCCCGATCACGTTCACCACGTTGAGGACCACCAGCACGATCATGCTCGTGTTCACGGCCGACGTGGAGGCGTTGCTGGCTTCGGCCGCCTGACGGTCCGCCACCGCCACCATCCTGTCCATGGCCGCCAGCAGTCCGGACGCGGTGGTCCTGTTCTCCTCGATGTAGCGGATCTCCAACTCCGCTTCTCTCAGGATGGCTTCCTGAAGGCCGAATATCCCCTCGGGGCCCTCTCCCAACGACTTGAGCCGTTCGAACTCGAAGTCGAGCATCCGGGTGGGAGAAGCACGGGACTCGGAGGCCCGGAACGCGCGCTCGAAGGAGCCCAAGGCGGCGTTGTAGCGCTCCCGGAGAGGCTGGATCAAGGTCCGGTCGTTCAGCACCGCGGCCTCCGCCAGCAGCCGCGCGGCAAGGTTCGCCTGGGTATGCAGGGTCAGCAGATCCCGATAACGCACCAGCTCGGCGTAGGATGTGCGCTCCCCCGGAGGCACCGGCCGGTCGTCGATCCCCCTTAGCCCGGTGGCGAGAAAGAACTGCTGATCGTCGATCTCCGGCACCAGAATACGATCGATCTGCCGGGTCATTACAGGGATCTCGGCCTCGCGGGCATCCAGCCGCCGCTGTGTCTCCCGCCGTAGCGACGAAGACTGTTCGATCTTCTCCAGCGTGGTGGCAAGGGCGTCGGAAAGGGTACGGAGGGTGCGCGCCTGTTCCTGATTTTCCAGCGACTCGCGCGCCCGGAGCTCGCCGATCAGCTTGTCGAGAAGTTCGCGGTCCTTGGCGATGGCCGCCTTGACCTCGGCGAGCTCGGCTTCGGAGGAGGCGGAAACGAGGCGCGGCGCCGAGTCGACGAGAGCCGAACTCGTCTGCGCGGCGCGGATGGCAGCCATCAGACTGGGGACGCTCTGCTCGGTAATGTAACGCTGTGAATTGCTGACGACTCCGAAAGCCACCAGGGCCACGGCGCTGGCTGCCAGCATCAGCAGCACTCCGGCGCCGAAAGCGGTGTACATCTGGGCGCCCAGGCCGACGCGCCAGTTCTCGACCCGCTTGAAGAGGTCCGCGAGACTCACGGCCGCTCCAGGCGCCGGATCGAACGAAACCGCTCGGAGTCGTCGATCACGGTCAGATAGACCCGATCGGAGCCCTGGTTGTCCGATTCCCCGTAGAGCAGCATGAAGCCGCCCAGATCCATGGTGCCGGCCTCTTGGAGGGCGGCAATGAACCCCCTGCGGGTGAGCCCGGGTCCCGCCCGGCGTAGCGCCTCCACCGCCACCCGGCCCGTCAGGTATCCTTCGAGTGAAACGAAGCCGGGCTCCGCGTCCGGGGCCACGGCGTGAAGGGACTCATGGTATCGGGCGACTACGGGAATCCACTTGTCGTGGGGGAAAGGCACCACCTGGGTGACGATGACGTCCTTGCCCGAAGAGCCCAGGGCCTTGGCCAGCGCCGAGCTGCCGACGAAGGAGATGTTCACGAAGATGGGATTGAAACCGAGGCGCCGGGACCACTTGATGAACGTGGCCACCGGCTGGTAGGCGCCCACGATGATGACCGCCTCGGGGTTGCCGTGCTTCAGGTCCAGCACCGCGGTCTTGACGGCCCGGGTGTTGCGCGGATAGGTGGCCTCCGCGGCCAGCGTCATGCCGCGCCGGCGCAACGCCTGAAGCGTGCCGGAAAGCCCCGCGCGGCCGTAGGAATCGTCCTGATAAAGGATGCCGATGCGCTCCACCCCGAGATCCCGGGTGAGCCGCTCCACCATCTCCTCGGTCTCCTGATAATAGGAGGCGCGTACGTTGATGACGGTGGGACGTTTGCGCGCGTCGCGCAGGAACTCCGCGCCGGTGAAGGCGCCGACGTAGGGGACGCCGGCCTCCGTCGCGATGGGCTCCGCCGCCTTCGAGGTCGGCGTCCCCACCGCGCCGATGAGGGCGAAGACGCGCTCTTGGTTGATGAGGCGGTCGGTGTTGGCGATGGCCGCCTCGGGCTCGTAACGGTCGTCGAGGGTGGTGAGACGCAACCGCCGGCCGTGGATGCCGCCGGCCCGGTTGGCCTCCTCGAAAGCGGCCGTAATGCCCAGCCGCATCCCTTCGCCCAAGGCCTCGGCAGGCCCGCTCAGGGCACAGGACTGGCCGAACATGACGCTGGCCGGACCGACCCCCCGTGTGACGGAACCCGGTGGCGGTGTCTGTGCGGCGGTATGCGCGACGGTGGCCAACGATGTCATCGCCACCAGCAACGGCACCACAGCGAACCGCACAAAGACATACACGAACTTCGGTTCCCTAGTGTCCGTGATAGCGCAGGGCCACGCAGGTGATATCGTCCGATTGCGGATTCTCGCCCGCGAATTCCCGCACGTGATCCAGCACCCGTGAAGTCACCTCTGCGCAGTCCGCCCGATCGATCCTGGCAAGCAAACGATCGAGACGTTCTTCGCCGAACTCCTCCGAGCCCGGTCCCTCCGCCTCGGTGACGCCATCGGTGTAGAGAAACAGCGCGTCCTCGGCCTGGAGTTGGAGGGAGTCGTGGTTGAAGCCGTGGCCGGGAAGCACGCCCAGCGCCACGTTCCGCGTGGTGGGCAGGGCCGCAACTTCACCATCTCCGTGCACAACCCTCGGCGGATTGTGTCCGCCGTTGCAGTAGTTGAAGACGCCGCTCGCGGTATCGAGGACGCCGTAAAAGAGGGTGACGAACATGCAGCTTTCGTTGTCCTCGGACAACAGGTCGTTGACATAGCCCAGGCACTGGTCGGGTGCTCCGCCCTCCAGGGCCCGGCTCCGGAGCAGGGTGCGGCAAGCCATCATGAACAGCGCGGCGGGGATGCCCTTGCCCGATACGTCGCCGATGGCCACACCGAGCTTATCCTCCCCCAGCGTGAAGAAATCGTAGAAGTCGCCGCCGACTTCCTTGGCCGGGATCATCAGGCCGTGGGTCTCGTAACGGTCGGTGGCGGGGAAGCTCCGGGGCAGCACCGAAGCCTGCATGTCCCTGGCCACGTCCAGCTCATGGCTGAGGGCCACCAACTGGTCCCTGTTGGACAACGCCTCACGCACCAGGGCCAGGTGCTTGAGGGTCTTGTCGATGGTGATCTCGAGGTCGGTGAAGTCGATGGGTTTGGTAACGAAATCGAACGCTCCCCGGTTCATCGCGGTCCGGATGTTGTTCATGTCGCCGTAGGCGGACACGATGACGGAACGGATGTTGGGTTTGGTCTCGTTGAGTTGCTTGAGCAGCGCGAGGCCATCCATCACCGGCATGTTGATGTCGGAGATGACCATCGCGATGTCGTCGTCTTCGTCGAGCCTTGCCATGGCCTCCTTGCCGTTGTGGGCGAAATCGAACACCAGCTCGTTCCTGCGGATACGCCGGCGAAACTTCTGGAGCACCAGGGCTTCCAGGTCCACTTCATCGTCCACCACCAGAATCTTGATGGGGTCGCCCGCGGACGACGAAACGACCTCGGCTATCGTTGTTTCCAACTCATCCGGCATTGATCGCGTCCTGACGCGTGGGGTGAATGGCCAGGATCTCACTGAAGCCACTGATCTTGAACACCTCGGCGATGTGGTCCCGCATGGCGCAGAGCACGATCTTCCTGCCGCCGGCCTGAAGCTGCTTGGCGGCCAGCAACAGGACCCGAAGCCCGGCGCTGCTGATGTACTCGATGTTCTCGAAGTCCACCACGAGCGAGCCTTTCCCGTCCTCGATCAGCTTAAGGAGAGCCTCCTGGAACGGGCTTGCCGTACTGCCGTCGATCCGGCCCGTGGGGATGATTACCGTGGTATCGCCGTCCGTCTCCGTGCTGAGATCCAAAACGCTTCCGTTTGCCATCAACTGTCTCCTTTCACAGGTGCGCGCAGGGTAATACGGTTGAACCCATCGGTACGTTGGTAGTCGGGGTCGGGGAACAGGGTCTTGGTCAGGAAAACCCCGAGACCGCCGATGGGCCGGTCGTCGAGCGCCGCGTGTATGTCCGGTGCGGCGGCTTCCTCGAACGGATTGAAAGGGATGCCCGTGTCATCCAGTTGCGCGACGACCTCGTCCTCCTCGATGCGCAACTCCACCCGGAGCTCCTGCCTGTCCACCTCGACGAAACCGTACGATATGGTGTTGGTTGCCAACTCGTCCAAGGCCAGGCTCAAATTGTGGATCTGCGCCTTTGAAAGGCCGTTGGCCTCTCCAAAGCGCGCCACCCCCTCGGCCAACTCCTTGAGGGCGGACGAAAGCTCCGGTTCGAGATCCAGCGAAAGGCGGGGAAGCGACGCCTTCATGGTGCCCACCTCGAACGAACGGGGTCAGTCATGCCGGAACTTGCCATCGGTTTGAGCGATCGGTGGAAAACCCTTGCAACAGAGCGGTTCGGGTTCCTCCGCTTTCCGCATCCGCGCCACCCCGGAACACGCCGCAAATGATAGTCGATCGAGCGACGCCGTGTCAACTGTTCAGCCAACGAGCCAGCGCCTTCTCGGGGTCCGCGATCTCCGCCACCGAGGTATACCAGCAGGCTTCCCAACCGACCTCCGGAAGGCCGCTGAACACCATCAGGTTCAACGGATACGCCTCGCTGTCCGTGCAGCGGCGAAAGTCGTCCCGGAAGAGAAAGACCGGCTTCTTCCAGGCAACGGCCATGCCCAGCTCGACCATCACTCCCTCGTCCGGAGGGCAGCCGTTGACGACGGCGAACAAGCCGTCCGCTTCGCGCACGTCGCGCAGGTCGGCCTGTCCGATGCGGTACGCCCAGCCGGCCTCGGCCTTGTCCACCTGGTTGTTGCGCGCGAACGGCTCCCACACCTCCGCCCCCAACGCTTCCAGCGCCCCCGTCAGCACCGCCAGCGGGCCCTCGCGCTGTTGCGACGAAAACCCGTAGGGGTTGGCCAGGTAAAGGGTTTTCTTGGAAGCCCGTTCCATCAGCGCACCGGTATGCGGATGACGCCGAGAGCCGTGGCGACAAACAGGGCGGCGGACGCGTTCATCGGAGCATCATGAAGGTTGATAGAGGAAGAGTGACGATCCGCGGATCGTCCAACGTTCCAGAATGGTCTTGAGTCACGAGAATACCAAAAGGCGCATTGTTCAGGGATTTTTCCAGGAATGATCGTATCCCCAACGTGTCCCTGAATGGATCGATCCGCCTCTGGTACTTGACCTCCACCGGGATACGCGTGGCGCCAACCGTCAACACAAAATCCACCTCCCGGTCCGTCCCTCTCTCCGGGAAATGCGCCACGTCAAGGCCATGTATCGTCGACGCCACCGATCCAAGGATACTCTCCGCCAAATGGCCGGCCAGCGTGGTCAACTCGGGACGTTTCGCCAAATCGTCGGGCACGAGGGGAATGTGTTCCTGGAGCCAGCTTGCTCTCAGTCCGTGGTCCACAAGACACAGTTTCGAGCTGCCTCGCCTCCGCTTCAGGCGAATTTCCAGAGGGGGAATCAGGCGCACCAGCAAGGTATCCCCGAGGAACTTCAGGTATTGGGTAACCCGTTGGGAGCCGATGTTCGCCGCCAGCGACAGTCGGGCTTCATCCGCCAAGGTGGCCATACGCGGGGTCTGACCCGCATAACGGCAAACCAGCCGGAACAGTTCTTCGAGAAGGTTGGCATCCCGCTTCCGCCCGCGCTCACCGATTCTCAAGTCGTGCCGAATGACTCTCTTGATCACCGTTTCGTTGAGATAATCCGCCAACTGCGCAAAATCCACGTCCTTGTCGCGATGGACGACCGGATAGCCGCCACGTTCCGCAAAGTGTCTGAAAGCCTCTTCTCGAACCTCTCCATGCTCCAACCCGTGCTCTCGCAAGCCGGTCCAGAACGCCTTGTCCAGGAGATCGGCCAAACCATTGTCCCTGAGAAACGGCTCGGGAGTCGCATATCCGCGCAACGCGCCAATCTCGGTCAGCGACAGGACACCTGCTTCGATGGTGTTGATTCTTCCCGCGAGGCTGTCCCGTCCCAGTTCGATCCGCAGTGCCGAGCTCCCGGTAACCACCACCTTGACGGAAGCGTTGTCGACCAATGACTTGAGCTGCGCGTCCCAACCGTCAAGGTTCTGGAGCTCGTCAAAAAACAGGTAGGCCGGCGATCCGGCCCCGGCCAGGGTATTGAACCGTTTTGGCGCGATACGCCGCTCGAACCAGTCCGAGATCCGCAGGATGGGTTCCGGCAATCTCTTCAACGTGCCGAGGTCGTCGAACTGGACGCGAAGAATCCGCCTCGGATGTACACCCTCCCGAAGCAAATCCTGGATAATTTGAAACTGCGCGGTGGTCTTGCCGATTTGCCGTGGCCCCCGGACCACGACGATCGGCGCCACATTGACATCCAGACGTCGTCGAATCTGGCCCACCAAGTGGCGCCGGGTGGGCGGTTGCACCGGCATGGCCTCGTCTTCCCACCACGGATTGAAACGCCGCACGTTGTCGACGAGAGCGGTCGGAAGACCGGAGTCCGCGAAAATGGTCGGTTGCGCCATGAGCCTGACGATCAATGCTTGCTTCGTTACGGGATACACCCTGATGTGGCAATTTTCACCATGTCTCATGCGCCGGCGTCGCCGCTCTTGGCCCTGGCGGTGACCGCGAGCAGCACCAGCATGACCGCCAGCAAAAACGCGCAGCTCAGCCCCAGGGACCACTGGATGCCGATGACGCCGCCCGCGATCCCCACGGTGACGCCGCTGAAGGTGCGGAGCCCGAGGCCGGACATGATGAACAGGCCGATCAACTGGCCGCGCAGGTGGGCCGGCGAGACGAGCTGCACCAGAGTTTGCGACATGGTCAGGTAGGCCAGGTTGAGGAAGCCGGCGGCGAACAGGAGCGCCACCGCCAGATAGTAGTGGGACGTGAACGCGAACATGCCCAACGCGGCGCACCAGAGGAGCGCCAGGACGATGGCGGTGCGGGCCCGGGCCTGGAGAAACCCGCGGGTCTCCAGCAGGACGCCGCTCACGAAGGCGCCGGCGCCGTTGGCGGCGAGCAGCACGCTGTAGCCCGCCTCCCCCACTCCGAGGTTGATGGCGAACCCCGGCATCTGGGCCTGGAAGGCGTTGCCGACCACCAGCGAGGTAAGTCCCACCAGGCAAACCATCGAGACGATGACGTGGTTGCTCCGGGCCTCCCGGAGCGCCTCCAGGGCCCGGGCCCAGGTGACCCGGCGCGCTTGCACCTGCTGGGCGCCGCGTCCGGTATAGGGCACCCGGGACAGCCACAGGGTCAGTGGAATATAGAACAGCGCGTTTATCACCAGACCCCACGCCGCGCCCAGCCCGCGCATCATGAATCCGCCCACGGCCGGCCCCGCGAGGATTCCCAGTTGCCGGCTGGTGGCGCTGAGGCGGACGGCGCTCTGCAGGTGCTCCGGACCCACCATGTCGTGAAGGATGAGCTGGCTTCCGGGGCTCCACAGGACACCGGCGACGCCGTGCACCACCAGTAGCGTGCAGGCGTACCAGACCGTAAGCGTCCCGGTGATGATGAACCAGGCCCAGGCGATGGTGAGAACGAAATAGAGGATCATCGCCCACTGGATCACCCGGCGGCAGTCGAAGCGGTCCGACAGGAGGCCGACGTACCAGGAAAGCAGCAGGAACGGCGACCAGTGGCTGATGACCGCGAACCCCTGCAGCTCTTCCCACTTGAACAGGTCGTAGATCACCCAGTAACTGATCACGTGCTCGATGTTGTCGGCCATCATGGCCAGCATGGTGTAGGAGGAATAGGCGCGGAAGTGCGGTTGCCGGAGCGCGCCGAAGGACACCCGTGACTGTTGGACGTCCTTGAGAGAGCGGGTCTGTCCGGAATCGCCGGCGGCAGGTTCGGGGCGTGTGGACGAGGATGGCGGCACGGTGGCAGTGTGGCACGAAGCCGGGCGGGGAGACAAGATCGGGGTTTTCCGCCTTCCGGACCGATACGGGATGCCGTTGCAATCCGGTCGGGATTTGTGTTAGGGGATTCACAACTGGGCCGGCTTTCGCCACGCCCCCTCCGGTACGCAAAAACATTCCAAAAGGAGAGCAAGATGAAGAAGCTGGTTCTTGAGAGCACCGCGCCGTTCCAGGGTCTGTGCGAGCTGGTCGCATACAACGAGGGACTCTTCGAGAAGGAAGGGCTCGAGATCGAGTTTGCCGACCGCGGCCCCGGCGACAAGAATACCCACACCGACGTGACCGACCCCAAGGACGCGAACCCGCACGCCAGCCACGGCATGCTGTTCGAACAGGGCAAGGCCGACATGTACAACGCCTGCGAATGGGGCAACTACTGCCGGGTGCAGGACTCCGGCGTCGACACCGGACGGCAGATCGGCCGGCGCTCCATCATCGCCTACGCCGGACTCGTGGTGCGGCCCGACTCGGAGGTCTACACGGCCCAGCAACTCGCCCACAAGCTGGTGGGCGTGCCCTTTTATTTCGGCACCCACTACCTGACCCTCCACATGCTCGAGGGCTTCCTCACCCGTGACGCGATCAATCTTTGCCAGGCGCCCCGCGGTTCCCGCTACCGCCTGGACTCGGTGATGAAGGGCGAGATCGAGTCCACGCCGCTGACCGAGCCGTATCTCACGCTGGCGGAGAAGAAAGGCTGCCGCATCGTCGTGGCCGCTTCCCTGCACGGCACCGAGGTGGCGTCCGAGAACGTGGACGCGGAAACCTACGGCATGTTCAACCGGGCCGTGCGCGAGGCCGTGCGCCGCGTCAACGCCGACAAGAAGAAGTACATGCAGTACTTCATCGACTACCACGGCGACGATCCGGAGATCGCCGCCCTGCGTGCGGACGAGCTTCGCGAGAGCCGCATCGTGGTGGTGGATCCGGCGCCGATCCCGGCCGACGAGCTGGAGCGTACCGCCGCCTGGATCAAGAGCTGGGGCATGCTGGCGGAGGATCAGGCGGCCACCGAGCTGGTGAACCTGAACGTCCAGGAGTCGGCCCACTAGAACCGCCGGCGCTTGCGCCGCTCCGGGACGGTTCTCCCATAGGACTGCCCGGAAACATGAACACGGCAGCCAACTTCATCCGCATCGGGAAGGTCCGCAAGGGCCTTCCCGATTTTGTTTTTGCGGCACCGGCACCACGGCGACCGAGGATCGATCCGAGGCCTCGCCGGACGCTCGCCGCGGCACTGGCGCTGGCCGCCCTCTGGTTCGTCGCCGGCGATGCGGCGGGACAGCCCGGCGGCCGTCTGCGCCCCCTTCCCCAGACGACCGGAACCCTTGCCGGGACGGTACGCCTTTCCGGCCCGCCTCCTCCTCCCGGCGTCTTGCGGGTCCACAAGGAGCAGGCCTTCTGCGGCTCCCTGGTGCCCGACCAGAGCCTGGTGGCGGCGGCCGGCGGCGCCCTGAAGAACGTCGTCGTCACCCTCCGAGGGCCGGGCCTCGACGGGCGGAGAGGACAACCCCGGAACCTCCAGCTCGACAACATCGGCTGCCGGTTCGCGCCCCACGTCCAGGCCGCCCCGGTGGGCAGCAACCTGCTGCTCTTGAACAGCGACGTCATCCTCCACGACGCTCACGCCCGGATCGGAGCCCGGACCCTGTTCAACGACGGCATCCCCCGCTGGCGCCGGGTGACGAGGACACTCCGGCAGCCCGGAATCGTAAGGATCATCTGCGAGCTGCACCATGCCTGGATGAGCGCCTTCATCGTGGTGACGCCGAACCGGTTCTTCGCGGTGACCGGCTCCCGTGGCCGCTACGCCATCGACCGGATCCCGCCGGGAACCTACGAGGTGCGGTTCTGGCACGAGCGACTGGGCGAGGTATCGCGGCGGGTGGTGGTGAGCCCGGGAACGACGCAACGGCACGACGTGACCCTGCCCATGCGGTAAGCCGGGAAAGCGGCCCGCCGGTCGGTGGAACGCCCTATGGCGCGGAAGGAATGCTGGCCCGCAACCGCCGGACCCCTTCGGCGCCGCCGCCGGGCGCCTTGTAGACCGACGACCCCGCCACCAGCAGCGTGGCGCCCGCCGCGACGACCCGGGCGGCATTGTCCGGACCCACCCCGCCGTCGATCTCGATGGCGGTTTCCAGACCCCGCTCGTCCAGCACGCGCTTGAGGCGGCGCACCTTGTCCACGCTGCCCTCGATGAAGCTCTGGCCACCGAACCCGGGGTTCACACTCATGATGAGGACCTGGTCCAGGTCCGGCAGGACGTCTTCCAGTGTCGCCAGCGGCGTGGCGGGATTGAGCACCACTCCGGCCTTGCTGCCCAGCGACCTGATCTGCTGCACCGTGCGATGGAGGTGCGGGCACGCCTCCTGGTGGACCAGGAGGGTGTCCGCGCCGGCCTTGGCGAAGTCCTCCAGGTAGCGCTCCGGTTCCACGATCATCAAGTGCACGTCCAGCGGCAGCGTGGTGCTGCGGCGGGCGGCCTCCACCAGGAGCGGGCCGATGGTGATGTTGGGCACGAAGCGGCCGTCCATGACGTCCACGTGAATCGCATCCGCTCCCGCTTCGTCCACCTCGGCGATCTGCTGTCCGAGAATGCCGAAGTCCGCGGAGAGAATGGAAGGAAGAATCTCAACCTGCCTGGCCATGGTCCGCCGCCTTCCGGCATTCCTCCTCCACGGCCGCGAGCAGCTTGTCGAAAGCCTCGGAAAAGAGCCGGACCCCGTCCTCCAGCAGCTTGTCGGTGATTTCCTCCATCGACACGCCCGCACGCTCCAGGCCATCCATGGTCGCTGCCGCGTCTTCGACGTCCTCTTCAAGGCTGTTGCGAATCTTCCCGTGATCGCGGAACGCGTCCAGCGTCGCCGGCGGAATGGTGTTCACCGTGTCCTCGCCGATGAGCTCGTCGACGTACAGGACGTCCGGGTAGTCGGGGTTCTTGGTGCTGGTGCTGGCCCACAGGAGCCGCTGGGGCCGGGCCCCCTTGCCTGCCAGCGCCTGCCAGCCCTCGCCCTGCATGATTTCCTTGTAGCGCTTGTAGGTGAGCTTGGCATTGGCGATGGCGACCTTGCCCTTCAACGCCCGGAGGCGCTCCTTCTCGGCTTCGCCGTCCGCGTTCTCCAGCCGCTCATCGAGGGTACCGTCCACCAGGCTGTCGATGCGGGAGATGAAGAAGCTCGCCACGCTGGCAATGCGGCCCACGTCCCGTCCGTCGGCGGCGGCCTTGGCCAGACCCCGGATATAAGCCTGCGCCACCTGCTCGTAGGCTTCCCTTGCGAACAGCAGGGTCACGTTGACGCTGATGCCCTCCCCGATCAACTGCTCGATGGCCGGCACCCCCGCGGGCGTGCCGGGGACCTTGATCAGCAGGTTGTCCCGCGAAACGGTGTTCCACAGCCGCCGCGCCTCCGCCACGGTCCCCTCGGTGTCGTGGGCCAGATAAGGGGACACTTCCAGGCTGACGTATCCGTCACGCCGGCCGGTCTCGTCGTACACCGGCCGCAACACGTCCGCCGCGTCCTGGATGTCCCGCGTGGCGATGGCCTCGTACACCCCCTTGGGGTCCGCCGACCCGTCGCCGCCCATCTTCGCGATGACGTCGTCGTAGTCGTCGCTGTCGGCGATGGCCTTCTCGAAGATGGCCGGATTGGACGTGACGCCCTTGAGTCCGTCCTCTTCCACCAAGCGCTTCAGTTCGCCGCCGGTGAGGAGCTTCCGCTGGATGAAGTCCAGCCACACGGACTGCCCGAACTCGTTCAGGTCCTTCAATGGGTTCATGTTGCCTCCACGCTGCCTGCCGGGACGGGTCCGCCGCCCCGCCGCTACCGCGCCCGGCCGATCTGCTCCCTGGCCGCCGCGACCACGTCGTCGGCGGTAAAGCCGAACTTCTTCTGCAGGTCCTTGAGCGGCGCCGACGCGCCGAAGGACCGCATGCCGATCTGGTGTCCGTCGATGCCGGTATACTTGGTCCAGCCGAACACCGAGCCCTGCTCCACCGACACCCGGGCCGTCACCTCCGGCGGGATCACGCTGTTCCGGTAACTCTCGTCCTGATCGTCGAACAGCTCCCAGCAGGGCATGCTCACCACCCGCGCCTTGATCCCCTCCGCCGCCAGCGCCTCGTAGGCCTCCACGCACAACGACACCTCGCTGCCGGTGGCGAGCAGCAGGACGTCGGGCCTGCCGTCCGGCGCGTCCGCCAGCACGTAGGCGCCCCGGGCGACGCCGTCCGCCGAGGCGTAGCGGCCGCGGTCCAGGGTCGGCAGCGCCTGGCGCGTCACCACCAGCACCGCCGGCTCGTGGTGCGCCTCCATGATCAGCTTCCAGGCGGCCGTGACCTCGTTGGCGTCCGCCGGCCGGATCACCATCAGGCCCGGCACCGCGCGCAGCGAGGCCAGGTGCTCCACCGGCTGGTGCGTCGGCCCGTCCTCCCCGACCCCGATGGAGTCATGGGTGAAGATGTGGACCACCGGCAACTCCATGAGGGCGCTCAAGCGGATGGCGCCCCGGGCGTAGTCGCTGAAGATCAGGAAGCCCGACCCGTAGGCGCGCACCTTCACCAACGCCATGCCGTTCAGGACCGAGGCCATGGCGTGCTCCCGCACGCCGAAATGGAGGTTGCGCCCGGCCGGGGTCTCCGCCGAGAAGTCGCCGGCCCCCTCGAAGGTCAGCCGGGTCTTGGTGGACGGCGCAAGGTCGGCGGCGCCGCCCATGAGCCATGGGACGTTCTCCGCCAGCGCGTTCAGCACCTTGCCGGAGGCGTCGCGGCCCGACAGTCCCTTGGGGTCCGCGGGAAACTCGGGGAGGTCCCGGTCCCACTCATCGGGAAGCTGGCGGTGCTGCATCCGGTAGAGCTCGTCGGCGAGTTCCGGGTACCGTGCCCGATAGTCATCGAGGCGGTTGAACCACGCGTCGCGGAGGGACTTGCCGCGGTCTCCCATGCCTTGCCCGAAATGCTCCCGCACGCCGTCGGGGACGTGGAACCGCGCGTCCTCCGGCCAGCCGTAGCGCTTCTTGGTAAGCTTGACTTCCTCCACCCCCAAGGGCTCGCCGTGGGCGCCGCTGGTGTCCTGCTTGTTGGGCGAGCCGTAGCCGATGTGGCTGTCCACGATCACCAGGGTCGGCCGGTCCGTGGTGTCCTGGAACGTGCGGAAGGCCCGCTCCAGCATCTCCAGGTCATTGGCGTCGCCGACCCGGACCACGTTCCATCCGTAGCCCAGAAAACGGGTGGCGACGTCGTCGGAGAAGGCAAGCGCGGTGTGGCCCTCGATGGTGATGCGGTTGTTGTCGTAGATCCAGCAAAGCCTGGACAGCTTCAGGTGCCCCGCGAGCGACGCCGCCTCGTTGCACACGCCCTCCATCATGCAGCCGTCGCCGCACAGCGCGTACACGTCGAAGTCGACAAGATCCTCGAAGCCGGGCTGGTTGTAGCGGCTGGCCATCCAGCTCCCGGCGATGGCCATGCCCACGCTGGTGGCGACCCCCTGCCCCAGGGGGCCGGTGGTGGTCTCCACTCCCGAGGTCCAGCGGTACTCGGGGTGGCCGGGACAGCGGCTGTCGAGCTGGCGGAACTGCTTGAGGGCTTCCAGCGGGACGGACAGGGAACCCAGCGTCTCGTAGTCCTTGCTGACCGCCTTGACCCCGGTCAGGTGGAGCATCGAGTACAGCAGCATGGACGCGTGCCCCGCGGACAGCACGAACCGGTCCCGGTTGGGCCAGATGGGATCGTCGGGATCGAACCGCAGGAAACGCTGCCACAGGCAATACGCCACCGGCGCCATGGCCATGGGCGTGCCCGGGTGCCCGGAGTTGGCCTGCTGGACCCCGTCGATGGAGAGGGTACGGATCGTGTTGACGCACAGTTCGTCGAGATTGACGTCGCTCATGGACGATGGACTCCTTTAAAGACCTGGTGTCCTGTTCCAGGTAATGGTTTTGCGACTCTCCTTCGACAAGTTTGCCAGATGAGTCAGGCCGCGTACAACGCGTATCGGCGCTTTCGATTGGATTTTTCCCTCGCCACCCGATAATCTCCGGAATCCCCATGGAAAACTTCACTCCGGCGGAACGCGAGCGACTCGCGCGGTTCTTCACCAACGTGGACCGGCCGGTCTTCGGCCTCAGGCTGCCGCAAGAGGTGGCCGGAGCGCTCTTCTCGCGCTACAGCCGCTCCGCCAGGGACCTCCGGCGCACGTTTCTGGACGAGTTTCTCCGTGACGAGGACCTCTCCGCCGCCCTCGACACCCCGGCAGCGGCCGGCCGCGACGACCCCGCGGTGCGCCGGGCCCGGGCCTTCTACGAACGGGTGCTCATCGGATACGGCGACGACTCGGTGGCCCAGCTCGGGGGCGCCCACGTGGCCTGCGAGGACATCTCCAACGTGGCCGCCAAGGCCCTCGAGGACGCGCGGATCGGCATGGCGCCGCTGGAAAAGTCCACCCGCTACGTGCGCTTCGACCGGAAGGACGCCTCCGGCCGGCACCTGTTCTTCGTCGAGCCGACCCTTGCCCGGTCGAGACACGGCGAGGCCTACCTGGAGCTCATGGATCTCCTGTTCGACACCTACTCGCGGCAGATGGACCCCATGATCGAGCACGTCCGGAAGTCCGTTCCGCTGGAGGAAACGGAACTGCGGCACCCCGGAACCGGCGACGCCGTCATCTACGCCGAAGCCCGCAAGGACGAGAAGCTCGCCCGCTGGGCGGAGACCGCGTACCGATCCACGGTACGGGCCCATGCCTGCGACCTCCTGCGGGGCTATCTGCCGGCGGCGACCCGCACCAACGTCGGGCTGTTCGGAGTGGGGCAGGCCTTCGAGTACCTGTTGTCCAAATGCCACTCCAGCGACCTCGCGGAGCTCCGCGACCTCGGCGCCGCCATGGGCCGGGAGCTGGACACGCTGATCCCCTCGTTCGTGAAGCGGGCTCAGCCGAGCCCGTACCTGTCCGAGACGTTCAGCCGCACCCGCGCGCTGGCGGAGGAGCTGGCGACCGAACCGGTGCGGGAAGGCCCGAGCGTGACGCTGGTGGATCACGACGGGCAGGCGGAAGAGAGGATCATCGCCGCCATCCTGTATCCCCACGCGACGCACCCGCTGTCACAGTTGCGGGAGCTGGCGGCGCGGCTGCCGGATGAACGGAAGCAGGCGGTGCTCGACGCCTACATGGAGGGCCGGCGGCACCGGCGCGAGAAGCCCGGGCGCGCACTGGAGCAGGTCTATTACACCTTCGACATCATCGGCAACCTCGGCGCCTACCGCGACCTCCAGCGGCATCGCCTGCTGAGCCAGGAACGGCAGGACTTCACCACCGCCCACGGCTACGACACCCCGCCGGAGATCGCCGAGGCGGGATTCGACGGCGAGTACCGCCGCTGCATGGACCGCGCCGCCGAAGTCCATGAACGGATCCGGGGAGACCATCCGCGGGAGGCGCAGTACGTGGTACCGTTCGCGTATCGCACGCGATGGTACATGAAGATGAACCTGCGGGAGGCAGTGCACATCGGCGAGTTGCGGACGATGCCGCAAGGGCATCCCGACTACCGCTCGATCACGCAGGAGATGTGGCGTCAGATTGCCGCGGTGCACCCGCGGCTGGCGGGCTACGCGAGGTTCATCGACTGGAAGACCTACCGCCTCGGGCGGCTGGCGTCCGAACTCCGGACGGAGTTCAAGAAATCCAGCCGGTAGCAGGGGCGGGCCTCACCCCCCTGAATGGCGAAATTTGGGCCGCGGCGGGTTCGAAACCCGTCCCTATGCCGCTTCGGCCGGGGCGTTGGCCTTGACCTTGCGCCGTTTCCACTCCACCAAGCCCCGCCGCAGGTAGCTGGGCTCTATGCCCAGCACTCCGCAAACGGACTCGAAGCCGAGGAAACGCTCATCGTCGACAGCGAAGATCCATTCCTCCGCGTCCCGATAGGCCGTCCGCCTCTTGGCGGTCCGGGCAAAGACGTTCTTTCGGTAACAGGCGAGGGCATCCTCGAGGATGGCGAGAAGCAGGTGCTTCTCGGGCTCCAGCGGCGCCTTGCGCTGGACCGTGTCGGTATACAGGTCCGCGTCCACGCCGTCGGCATCGAACAACGTCACGGCATCGAATGCATCGGCCATTGCGCGCTCCCGAGCAGGGCTCTCGCCGGCCTCCTTGTCCTGGGCCGCAAGAACTGCAACTTTCGTATCTTCCCTCATCGCTGTTTCCGCTGTTCCATTAGACTGGAACCGGTTCCCGTACTTCCTTTTCAACGCTTCTTTCACCAAGAAAAATTTAAGGTTCCAGCCGGACTCTGTCAAGGATTTCTTTCGGGCCACGCGGACGAATAATCTCATTTCTCGAAGTTTTATTCTGAAAAACGCAACATTCCGGGACGGCGGGGTTCCGCCGTAGTGGTTGCCATTCCCGCGACGCACCAGTAAACCAATTCGACATAGTGACCCGCAAGATCTTCTACGGCTGGTACATCGTCGGCGTCGGCTTCATCTGCTACCTGGGCTCGTCCTTCGCGCTATCCAGCACCCTCAGCATCTTTCTGAAACCCCTCACCGCCGAGTTCGGCATTTCCCGGGGAGTCTTCTCGTTCATCCGCAGCGGCGAGGTCATGTTCTCCTCGGTGATAGCGGCCCTGGTAGGACCTCTCATCGACCGCTACGGGGCCCGATGGCTCATCGTGACCGGGGCGCTGGTGGGAGGGGCCGGCTTCATCCTGCTCAGCCAGATCCAGGAGTTCTGGCAGTTCATGTTCATACGATGGCTCCCCGTCACCGTGGGCGACACGCTCATGAGCTACATGGTGGTCAACGTCATGATCTCGCGCTGGTTCGTCCGCAAGCGGGGCCGCGCCATCTCCATCGCCAACACCGGAAACGGCCTCGCCAAGGCGACCATGCCCCTGCTCGCCGTGTGGCTGTTCGCGCTGGTGGGGTGGCGCAACACCTGGATGGTGTTCGGCCTGTTGACCCTGGCCATGGTGGTGCTGCCGGCCTTCCTGGTGGTCCGGCGGAGCCCGGAGGATATGGGCCTGCAACCGGACGGCGCGCTGGCGTCTCGTCAACCCCTCCCGGGCAAGTCTCCGGAACAGGAAATCCGCCAGGCGCCGGCGGCCGAAATCACATGGACGCGAAGGGAGGCCGTCCGCACCGGCACGTTCTGGCTGCTCGTCGTCACCTACGGCACCGTCACGTTCGGAATCATCGGGTTGAACCTGCACATCTACCCCTACATTACGGATATCGGCTATTCGCCCGAGGTCGCCGCCACGGTAATGGGGGCGATGTCCCTGACGCAGATGGCCGGCAACCTCATCTGGGGGGTGGTGGGCGAGCATATCGACGTGCGCAAGGCGGCCGCCGCCCAGTTCCTCCTGCAGGTTTGCGGCCTGGCGCTGGCCCTTGCGTCCCTGGGGCTGGGCTCGGTCTACCTTGGTTTCATCATCTACGGTTTCGGCCTGGGCGGGATCCTGGTGATTCGCGAACTGCTGTGGGCCAACTACTTCGGCCGCATCTCCCTGGGCCGGGTGCGCAATCTGGGCATCATGATCACCCGCATAGGCACGACCGTCGGTCCGCCCTTCTTCGGCTTCTTCCACGACTACACCGGCAGCTATTACCTGTCGTTCAGCGTCTTTATCGGCGCCCTGCTGCTGTCGGCGTTCCTGGTCCTGGCCGTGCGCCCCCCGCGCAAGCTCCACCTTCCGGGCGAGGTTCACCAACCGGAGTCCGCATGACGCGCCAAACCAACCGGCCGTGGGTCATCGCCGGGACCGCTTCCCTGACCTTCGGCTTCATTCGCGGCCTTCACACCTCCTTCGGGGTCTTCTTCGTGGCGCTCCTCGACACCTTTCACTGGAGCCGCGCGGTCACCGCCGGGCTCCAGACAGCGAACCTGGTGACCGACGCCCTCGTATCGCCCTTCATCGGACGGCTCACCGACCGCCTGGGCCCGCGACGGGTCGTGATGGCGGGCAGTGTCGTCCTGGCCGCGGGCCTGCTCCTGTGCAGCCGGGTCAGCACGGCGTGGGAGCTCTATCTCTATTTCGGGGTGGTGGTGTCGCTGGGGTTCGCGGCCGGCGGGGTGATCCCCCACGTGGTGTTGGTGTCGGAGTGGTTCCCTTCCCGCCGGGGTCTCGTCCTGGGCATCGTCTACGGCGCGGTGGGGGTGGGGACCCTGATCCTCTCGCCCCTCTGTCAGGGGCTGATCTCCGTGTGGGGCTGGCCGCGGGTGTTCCAGGCGCTGGCCGCGGCCATCCTCATTTTCATCATACCCTTGGTGTGGAGCACCTACCGGCCCAGCCCGCAAAGCGCGCACGAGCCGGCGGGCGCCAAGGGCGACGGCGGCGCCGGGGAGTGGTCGGCGTCCCTGGCGTTGAGGAGCATACAGTTCTGGAGCGTGTTCATCTCCCGGATGCTGGGGTCGGTGGGCACCATGCTGATCGTCACCCATCAGGTCGCCCACGTGGTGGATATCGGCTACAGCCATATCTGGGCCGCCGGGGTCTTCGGCGTCATGGCGTTCGTCAGCGCCGGCGGACGCGTGGCCTTCGGCTACATCGCCGACGCCTTCACCAAGACGACCGCCTACACCCTCAACGTCGCCTGCGCGGCGGTCGGGGTCCTGGCCCTCACCCTGGCCACGGACACCTCCCAGCCCTGGCTGCTCTACGTCTACGTCGGCGGCTTCGGCATTGCCTTCGGCTCCCGCGCCGTGATCCTGTCGGCCATCACCGCCGACATCTTCGCCGGCAGGGGCTTCGGCACCATCTTCGGGTTCTCGGTCATGAGCGTGGGCGTCGGCGGCGGTTTGGGCGCCTGGCTGGGAGGAGCGCTGCACGATCTCACCGGCAGCTACTTCGTGTCGTTCACCGTGGCCAATTCGCTGCTCCTGGTCTCGGTGCTGGCGGTGTGGATCACCGGGCTCGACTGGATGCGCCGGTTCGACCGGCGGCTGTGGCCGGCTCCGGACAGGACCCTGGATTGACTCGGACCGAGCGATTGCCTACTTAAGGAGTCTTCCTGAACGCCCGAGCCCGCGCGCACCGCACCCGCTGCCGGAGGAGAGAAGCATTGAGCCGACCGCCCGTCTTCGACGCCCAGGACCGCCGTGACCCCTGATTCCACCCACCGCTCCGGAAGCCCGGGGATCTTCTACGGCTGGTACATCGTCGGCGCCGCCTTTCTGGCCAACATCTCCTGCGCCTTCTTCCTCTCCAGCACCCTCAGCGTCTTTCTGAAGCCCGTCACCGCCGATCTCGGGGTGTCCAGGGGCATCTTCTCGCTGCTGCGATCCGGTGAACATCTCCTGTACGCCCTCATGGCCCCCTGGGTGGGGACCAAACTGGACCAGTACGGCCCGCGCGGCATGATGGTCACGGGCGCGATCCTTTCGGCTGTCGGGTTTCTGCTGCTGGGGTGGGTGTCCTCCTTCTGGCAGTTCGCCTCCGTGCGCATGACCCTGATGGCCGTGGGCCATGCGCTGGTGTGCTATTTCGTGGTGAACGTCACGGTAGCCCGGTGGTTCGTCCGGATGCGAGGGAGGGCCGTGGCCATCTCCCATATGGGCCACGGCGTCGCCAAGGTGACCATCTCCCTGGTAGTGGCCTGGCTGCTGACGTTCATCGAATGGCGTCAGGTGTGGACGCTGTTCGGCGTGCTGGTGGTGGTCCTCGCCGTGGTCCCGGTGGCCATCTTCATGCGTCGGAGCCCGGAAGACATGGGGTTGCATCCCGACGGCGACGCCGTGCCCGAACCTCGGAACGCGACGGTCGATGGACAAAGGCCGGCGGTGACGACCGGGGAAGAGCGGGAACCCGACATCCGCTGGACCCGAAGGGAGGTGCGGCGCACGTCCACCTTCTGGCTCATCATTCTGGTGTTCGGCATGGTGGACATGGGCATCACCGGGGTCAATCTTCACCTGGTCGCCTACGTGTCGGACCTGGGATACACCACGTACCAGGCCGCCTTCGCCATGACCGTCATCGCCGGGACGCAACTGACCTCGGGGTTGCTCTCGGGCTTCGCCGGCGAGCGTATCGGCATCCGGAAGATCATCTCGTTCCTGTTCCTGGTGGAGGCCATCGGGATGGCCGTAGCGGTCACCGGCCAGGACCTCCGGACCATCTACCTCGGCTTCTTCCTGTACGGCCTGGGGCTCGGCGGCGTCCAGGTGCTGGAGGAAGTCATGTGGGCCGACTATTTCGGCCGGCTCTCCCTGGGCACCGTTCGTGGCGCGGCGCTCCAGATCGTGCTGCTGTTCGGCGTCTGCGGCCCGCCATTCTTCGGCTTCCTGAACGACTACACCGGATCCTACAGGATCTCGTTCTTCCTCTTCATCACCGTGCTGCTGTGCTCGTCGGTGCTGACGCTGACGATACGGAGACCCCGAAGGCCGGCGGGCCTCGAACCGGCCCGGTGATCGGGCGGACGACTCGACGACATGCAGCAGTCCGCAAGACCCAAGCTCTTCTACGGCTGGTATATCGTGGCCAGCGGCTTCGTGATCCAGCTTGCCTGTCCCTTCTACCTCTCCAGCACCCTCGGGGTGCTGCTCAAGTCGATTACCGCCGATCTCGGCGTCTCCAGGGGCGCATTCTCGCTCATGCGTTCCTTCGAGCTGGTGGCCTACGCCATCGTGTCGCCCTGGGTAGGGTCGCTGTTGGACCGTTACGGCGCCCGGGGGCTCATGGTCATCGGCGCGACCATCTCCATCGCCGGTTTCATCCTGCTGGGATATGCCCGCAACTTCTGGGAGTTTACCGCGTTACGGGTGGGGCCGGTGTCCATCGGACACGCGCTGGTGTGCTACTTCGTGATCAACGTCACCGTCTCCCGCTGGTTCGTGAGAATGCGCGGCCGGGCCGTGGCCATCGCCCATGTGGGACAGGGGTTGTCGAAGACCACCATCTCGGTGGTGGTGGCCTACCTCCTGACCGCCATCGGCTGGCGCCGCGTCTGGATGCTGTTCGGCGGCCTGGTGATCTTCCTGATCCTGATCCCGGCGGCGGTGTTCATGCGCCGGAGTCCCGAGGACATGGGACTCCACCCCGACGGCGCGCCAGGGCCCTATGGGGCCCAGCCCGCCTCCAGTTCCGATCCGTCCCGGAGTGCGCCGGTTTCGGCCGACATCACGTGGACCCGGCGGGAAGCGGTCCGAACCTCGACCTTCTGGCTCATCACCCTCATCTTCAGCACCGTCGATCTCGGCATCGCCGGCTTCAACCTGCACGTGTTCTCCTTCATCTCCGACATGGGCTACTCGGACCCCCAGGCGGGAATCGTGGTGATGGTCATGGCCGGGACCCAGCTCGGCTCGGGCCTGTTGCTGGGCTTCATCAGCGAGCGAATGAGCGTCCGCAAGAGCACCTCATTGAGTTTCGTCATACAGGCGGTGGGACTCGTCGCCGCCATGCAGACCCGCGAACTGACGGGACTGTATCTGGCCTTCTTCCTCTACGGCTTCGGCCTCGGCGGCGCGCAGGTGCTTCAGGAAGTGATGTGGGCCAACTACTTCGGCCGGATTTCCCTCGGCACCGTCCGGGGCCTCAGCGTGCCCATTCTCCTGCTCTTCGCCGCCGCCGGCGCGCCCTTCTTCGGCTACCTCTACGACTACACCGGCAGCTACGACCTCTCCCTGAAACTCTTCATCGCGGTGCAGGTCGTGTGCGCGGGACTGACCCTGTTGATCCGGCGGCCGGTGAAACCCGGCACGCGCGGACCCGAAACCAGGGGCGTTTGACCGCTCGCCGTACTCCAACCCTCGGACCGGCCACACCCATCGCGGAAAATCGGTCCTCCACGGCAAGCAAGGGCTAAAGTCCGAGCCCGAGCGGACGATTCTATATACATGTAGGCGCTTACATGTTGTTCAAGGAAACCAACACACGGAGGACAAAAATGATGCAAATTCTTGACTCTTTTTCACAAAACTCTATCATGGCGGTTCCATGGATGCTCGACGCGGAAGCCGAAGACCTCGACCTGGAGGTCCACGGATGTGGGTGCGGGTGTGGGTGCGGGTGCGGCTGTGGTTGCAGTTGCAGCTGTAGTTGCAGTTGTTCCTGCTCGTGCGACGATACGGGCGCACACGAAGACGACAATGAGCACAGTAGCGATTTCAGTGCGTCAGACGACAGCGGAGATGAGGGTGCTGGGCCAAGCGCTGCGGATATCGGACAGTGTGCAACCGACATCGCCACAAGTGCACTGCTTGAGGGCATTGTTGCGACTGGCATTGCGACCGTGGTGTCGACGGTGCCCGGAGGCGCTACCGTCGCCCCTGCGATCATGGCAGCGGGCACGCTCCATGGCGCTGTAGACGGTGCCCGGGACAGCGAAGCCTGCAGCCAGGTGGTGGAAGACACCGGTGCAGCGATTGCCCAGATGGCGCAAAACGCCGGTGCGGCGATTGTCGAGGCGTACAACCAGCTCACCAACGACGAGAACTTCCAGAAGGCGGCTGAAACGGTACAGGTAGTGCACTGATCGAATTGGACGACCGGCCGTTGCCGGCGACCGCTTCACCGTTCGTCGGCGCATAGTCTGGATACGGTTCTCGTGTCGACGGACATCGGTAGCGGATGGCAGAGAGGCGCCCGGTGCCAGTACCGGGTGTCTCTCTTTCCGCTGACCGGGAAAAACAGCGGGAACTCAAATTTTCGAAGGGAAGGCGACCATGATTTTTCAGTTCTTAGGCGCCTGTCGGGAAAGAGAAGGCGACCAGGACAAATTCGACAAGCACTTCAGGATACTCCAAATCGCATACATCGTGGCGCTGCTCCAATCGCTCTTGTGGGCCGTCGATTCTGCTTGGGAAGTGGCCCATGGCAACAAGCCAGTGGACGAGTCGCCATTCCAGATTCTGTTTTCTTCCATCTTTCTTGTTGTATTTTTGGTTTCCTTCAAGGCAGGTGAACCGTTCTCCAAACCGCTCCGCAGACACCATGTCATTCCCTTGCTGATGGCAATCCTCCTCATCGTTGTAGAAACGATGACGGCGCTCGGCTGGCGGGAGTTCCACGGCATGTTGGAGTCGTGGCGTCAAGCCGTTGCCGTCGCTTTGGGCGCGTCGCTGGTTCTTTGGATGGGTAAAAGGACCATAGTGCGCTTACGATCCGGCAAGTGGCTCCGTTGTCATCTTCCTACCAAGAACTGAACGCTTCGGACTCGTCATAGGTTCATGAGGTCAACCGCATGAGGCATGTCACTCGTTTCCTTTCGGTCTTCTTGTGCGTTGTGGCGTGCTGGTCCGCCGGCCGAGCTGCAGACATTCACGCCACCCATCCGTCGCTCCAGGCAGCCAACCTGCCAAGGCTGATCTCCGCCAGGGAGTTCTACCGGAGCCCCCTCGATAGTTGGGGACATAGCGTGTCTCCGGATGGCAAGCGGCTGGCCTGGATCGAACTCAGAGATGGCAAGCCCGTCTTTCGACTCCACCTGCTGGACACGGGCCACCACACGGTGATGCCCCGCTTCAAGTACATCGCGAAGTTCGATTGGACGCTCGACAGCAGGCACGTGCTGTTCCGCGCCTTAGCGGGCAGAAACCGCCACCTGTTTCTGGTCGATACCGACGCTCCCTGGAAAGCTCCCCGCGACCTGACGCCTTTCGACGGCGTCAACGTCCGTTCCTATTTCGTGCTGCTCGAAAAACCGGAATCGGTGATGGTCGTCATGAATCTTCGCGACCGGAACGCGTATGACCTGTACGAGATCGACATGACGACCGGCGACCACAAGTTTCGCGGCAGCAGTGACGGTCTTCCAACAGATTGGATCACGGATCGCAATGGAAGAGTGCTGGCGCGGCTCCAGAGGGCGGCGGACGGCACCTGGAGCGTCCAGGCGGACGGGCGCCCCGTACCCCTGCTGAGCGGGACGTTCCGAGACACATTGGTGCCCGTAACCAATATCCCGGACGGCAGCACCACCGTTTATCTGTACACCAATGCCGGGCGCGACAAACTGTCACTGGTCAAACTCGACCTCGTCACCGGCGAACAGGAAGTGATTTTCGAGGCACCCGACTCGGATCTCTCGAGCTTCTGGATCGACATCCAGGCATATACGCCCTTGGTCGTCCGCTATTTCGATCCGCTACCGCGGTATCATTTCTTCGACCCGAAATTGGGCCGCGACCTCCAAGGCGTGATGGGCACGGCACCCATCGTCTACCATATGACCAGCGGCAGTCTCGATCACACCCGCCTCGTCCTCCTGGCCGAAACCGACCGGCGGGCAGTCTCCACCTACTTCGTCGACAGGGTGTCGGGCACAAGGGATCTCTTGGCCGCGCATGCAGCCACGAAATTCTCGGAGGACCTTTCCGAAACGCTCCCCATCCGCTTCACGGCGCGGGACGGACTTTCCTTGAGCGGCTATCTTACGTTACCCAAAGGGACGGACGGGAAACGCTTGCCCATGGTCCTGAAGGTTCACGGCGGACCATGGCTCCAGGACACATGGCGTTTCGACCTCGAAACGCAGTTTCTCGCCAACCGGGGCTACGCCGTCATGACAGTGAATTTCAGGGGTTCGACAGGCTTCGGGAAGTCCTTCATGGAGAAGGGGCGCAAGGAGTTCGGCCGGGGCATGCAGGACGACCTGATCGACGCCGTGGACTGGGCCATCGCGAAGGGCTATGCGGATCCGGAGAAGGTCGCCATCTACGGTCACAGTTACGGCGGCTACGCCGCGCTCATGGCGCTGGCCCGGACTCCCAGGAAGTTTGCCGCCGGCATCAGCGCCATGGGGATCACCGATCTGGCGCTCATGGTGGACAGCTCCCGCGACAACCCGCAAGGACTCGCATGGTGGATCCACTTCGCCGGGGACACCGACAATCTCGCCGAACGCCGCGAGATCAGACATTACTCCCCCATCGCCGTCGCGGAGCACATCGAGCGACCGCTGTTGATGTTCCACGGCGCCAGGGATTCCCGCGTTTCGAAGGAGCACTTCGACCGGTTGCTTACGGAACTTCGCAAAGGAGATGCGCCCCTGGACTATCTCGTGTTCCCGGACGAGGGTCACGTCATCGTGAAGAGGAGCAACAAGCTCAAGTTTGCGCGGCGAATCGAGCGGTTCCTTGCGCGCCACTTGGGCGGCCGCGCGGGCGCCTGGGAGAGATAGCCATGCGGAGGCCCCGTGTAAGGCGGGTTACGGCGAGTAGGTCTTGCCCTTGCGGTCGGTGACGAACAACTCGGAGGGAAGCTCGGTGCCGATGCCCTTCTTGCGGGCGGCCTCGTAAAGGATCCGGGCGGTGGCGGCGAACTGAATGCCCATGCCGGTGTTGTTCTTGAAGACGATGATCTCGTCGTCGCTCTCGCGGCCGCGGCACTGGCCGGTCAGGAGCTCGCCCAGCTCGTGCAGGTCCTCTTCCTTGATGAGGCCGCGCTCGATGCGGGGAAACAGCTCGGCCTGCCTGTCGAGAAAGACCTGCCTGCGAAAACCCACCACGATCAGGCCGGCGCGCTCGATGACGGCGTCGTCCAGCTCGTGGCGCGACAGGTAGCTGTCGCCGCCCACGATGCTGTTGACGAAGGCGCCCTTCTCGAGCCACTCGCCGTTGATGACCGGGTCCACCGTGTTGGTGGCGGCGGTGACGATGTCGCTGCCGCGCACGGCCTCTTCCGCCGTGTGCACCGGCACGATCTCCACCCCGGCCTTCTCGGTCATCTCCTCGGCAAAGCGTTCCCGGTTGGCGCGGGTGGGGCTGAACACCTTGACCGTGTCGAGCTGGCGCACGGCGCAGGCCGCCAATAGCTGCGTCTTGGCCTGCTCTCCGGAACCCACCAGCCCCATGACACGGGCGTCCTCCCGCGCCAGGTGCTTGGCTGCCACCCCGCTGGTGGCGCCGACCCGGAAGATGGAGATGAAGTGGTCGTCCATGATGGACAGAAGCGAGCAGTCCTCCATGTCGAACAGGAAAACGAGCCCGACGTAATCCCCGGGGTAGATCCGCCGCTTGGTGCCGGCCACCTCCTCTTCGTCGGAGAAGGTGGAGTCGATGCGGAGCCCCATGGACTTCATCCCCGGCACCAGCCCCATGATGTTGTTGAAGTAGTACTGGAAGCCGGGCTTCTTTCCCGGCGCCTGCACCCGCAGCCGGGCCCGGGGCGAATTCACCGCGCTGCCCTCGCCCATCTCGCGATAGGCCTGTTCGATGGCGTCGATCTCGTCCGTCATGGGGACCAGATCTTCCAGTTGTTCATTCTTGAGTACCAGGACCATGTATCTTCCTTATGCGTCATCGGCCGGGCGCACGCGGCACAGGGACGACCGGTGCGGCAGCGAACCGCTGATGGGGTCGCGGTGCTCCGCGTCCACCAGCCCGTTGGGGTTGGCTCCAAGCCCCGAGAAGGGATCGTGCCCCGGCAGCTCCAGCTCCCGGCACGGCTGCCACCAGCCGTGCTGCAGGCAGACCACGCCCGGGATGATCCGGGCGGTGAGGTTCGCCCGCACCTTGACGGCGCCCTTGGGGCTTTCCACGACCATCCATTGCTTGTGCTCGATGCCGTGCTCGCCGGCCGTATCCGGATGGAGCTCCGCGGAGGGCTCCGGCGCCGCCTTGCGGAGACTGGGCAGGGCCCGGTGCTGGCTGTGGATGAAGGTCGTGAACTTGGCGTTGGTGAGGACCAGCGGAAACTCCGCGGCAAGGTCCGGCCGGCTCGCGGGGCTCAGGGCCGGCTCCCGGTATTCCGGCAGCGGCGCAAACCCGTGCTGCGCAAGCCGATGGGAATAGATCTCCACCCGGCCGGACGGGTTGTTGAAGCCCTTCGGCCGGCCCTCGTCGTCGGCGTCCGCGTATTTCCGGTAACGCCGGGGACTCTCCAGGGTCACGCCCCCCGGGTGCGCCCTGAGCTCGTCCAGGGTCATGCCGGTGGGTTCCAACTGGTGGGCATAGGCCGCCTCCACGTCGCCGTCCCAAAAATCGTCGGCGAAGCCCATGCGTTTGGCCAGCTCGAACACCACCCAGGTGTCCGACCGCCGCTCCGCCAGCGGTTCCACGGCCTTGGGCCGGTACTGGACGTGGGTGCGGGCATCCACCCGGTGGCGGAAACCGCCGCAGAGGTGTTCCATCTCCAGGAAGCTCGTGGCCGGCAGCACGTAGTCGCAGAGCTGGGCCGTCGGAGTCATGAACAGTTCGGTGGCCACCCCGAGTTCCAGCGCGCAGAGGGCCTCGCGCCCGCGCGCCGGGTCGCCGTTGGAGAGCACGGTGTTGGAGCCCAGGTTGATCAGGGCGCGGACCGGATACGGGCGGTCCTCCAGGATGGCGTTGTAGACGTCGTGGGCCGCGCAAGCGCCCGCGGTCGCCGGCGGGCCCAGCGGCTTCTCGTCGAGGCCGATGCGCCTGGCCGCCGCCTCGGCGGGAAGGAACTCCTTGCCGTCCACTCCGCGTAGCGGCGCCATGGGCAGCATCAGGTTGCCGCCCGGGGCATCGATGTCTCCCAGCAACGCGTACAGGATGGATATGGCCCGGCTGGTCTGGCTCGCGTTGGTGTGCTGGCCGATGCCGTTCCACATGAACATGCTCACGGGCCGGTTGTCGCCGAGGACACGCGCGGCTTCGCGGACCTGGTCCGCGGGGACACGGGTGACGCCCTCGGACCGTTCCGGCGCATGGGACGACGCCAGCCGCGCCAGGGCGGCGAACGCCGGCTCGCACGGGACCGCGGCGCCGTCCCCGGCCGGCACGCTCACGGTGCCGGACAGCGCCGGGCGCACGCCGTCTTCCGTGCAGGTCCGCGCATGCGGATCGTAGGCCACCGGCCGCTCCGAGGCTTCGTCCCAGACAACGTAGCGGTCCGGACTGCCCCCGGCCGCCAAGTCCGCCTCGGTCAACGGCTCTCCGGTGTCCGTGCGCAGCAGGAACGGGCCGTTGGTCCAGTCGCGCACGAAGGCGTCGTCGTACCGTCCCTCCTCGATCATGACGTGGACGAGGGCCAGGGCCAGCGCTCCGTCGGCGCCCGGGCGCACCTGGAGCAGCACGTCCGCCTGGCTGCCGAGACCGACCTTTCGCGGGTCCACCACCACGACCTTCATGCCGCTCTTGCGCGCGGTGACCACGTCCTGGGCCAGCATCAACTGGGTGGAGCTCGGGTTGTGGCCCCACAGGAGGAAGGCGCCGCTGTGAAGCACGTCCGGCGACGGTTGCGGCACGCCGAACGTGTAGCTGAACACGGTATCCTTGTGCCAGTTGCAGACGTGGGTGGTGGAAACCGAGTTGGGGCTGCCGATGCGGTTGATCAGACGCGTCGACCACTGGCTGACGTCGTCCACGGAGGTGCCGCTGGCGGTCCCCCGGGCCATGGCGATGGCCTCGGCGCCGTAGCGCTCCCGGATGCTCAGCAGGCGCGCGGCGATGTCATCCAGCGCCTCGTCCCAGCCGACCCGTTCCCAGCCCGGATCGGCCGCGCCCTTGGGGTTGGTGCGGCGCAACGGGTAGTCCAGGCGTTCGCCGTTGTAGACCAGCTCCGGCGCGGCCTTCCCCTTGACGCAGATGGCGCCGCCGTTGGGATGGTCGTGGTCCGCGTCCAGCCGGGTCACCCGCCCGTCTTCCACCGTGGCCACGGTGGCGCAGTGGGCGGTACACAGCACGCAGTAACCCCGCACCTTCTCGACCTGTGGTTCCGTCATCATGTCGGTGACCGTCTCCCGGGTTCCAGCCGCGCAGATCGTCATTCCCGCCTCCTTTCCGTCATTCCCGTCTCCTCACCGTCATTCCCGCGGAAGCGGGAATCCAGGGGTGGAGGAGGGGTGCCACGACTCAGCGACTCCGCCCCGCCTCCCCTGGATTCCCGCTTCCGCGGGAATGACGGTGGGGAGACGGCTCAGGACACTAGTCGCGGTTGGGAACCCCCACGAAGCCGTCGCCGGAGCCCGCCTCGTGGGCGGCCCAGCCGCCGGCCACGCGGCCGCTGAAGATGGACGGCCCGAGCATCGTCCCCTCCAGGCCGGCGCGGCCGTTGATGTGCCCGCCGGCCATGCCGGCCACCTCGCCCGCGGCGTAGAGGCCGGGGACCGGCTCGAAGTGCTTGTTCAACACCCGGCAGCGTATGTCGGTCTTCACCCCGCCGAAGTTCTTGCGCGCCAGCGGAAAGATCTGGATGGCGTAGTAGGGCGGCGTGTCGAACTTCCTGGAAAGCTTGAGCGGCTTGCCGAACTCGGGCTCCTTCTCGAGTCCCTGCTCGCACGCCTGGTTGTAGCGTTCCACGGTTCCGAGGAAAGCCGAGACGTCCACCTCCATAAGCCGGCCCAGCTCCTCCAGGGAGTCCGCCTTCTTGATGAACGGGGAGTTGTCCAGCAGCTCCTGGACCTTGTCCCGGTCCACCTTTTCGCCGGCCCGGTAATAGGGGTCGGCGATCTCGAGCCTGGCGGTCATGGGCGTGTCCACCACGGCCCAGGCGTGGCGCGGGCTCTGGGCCATCAGCGCCGGTGAAGCGGAATTGCCGCCCGACAGCGCCTCGTTGTGAAACCGCACGCCCTGCTGGTTGATCCAGATGTAGCCCGGGGCCTGGCGGAAGACCAAGCCGCGCCGCTGATTCGGGTCGCGATAGTCCGGCGTGGCGTAGACGTAGAACCAGATGTGGTCCATGTGGGTGAGGTAACCGCCGGCCTGTCTCACCAACCGGTGGCCGGTGCCGGTGGAGCCGCGGCCGGAGCCCTCCATGACCTTTTCGCCCTTGAGGGCGGGGTTGGCCTCCAGCACCATGTCGAGGTTGGAGTTGAACCCGCCGGTGGCCACCACCACCACCCGGCTGTCCACCTCCACGGCTTCGCCGGAGCTTGCGTCCTTGCCCAGGAGGCCGGTGACCCGGCCGTTCTCGCGCTTGAGCTCGGTAATTTCGGTGTTGGACACGATCTCGCCGCCGCGCTCCCGGAACGCCGCGATGAGATGCGTCATCAGGCCAAGCCCGCTGTTCTGGGCCCGGGTCCAGCGCAGCACCGTGTTGCCCTCCTGCTGCTTCATGTCCACCCACTGGACGCCCATGCGCTCGGCCCAGAAGTAAAGGTCGTGGAGCGAATGCTCGATGTAGTAGCGCGCCCAGACCTCGTCCACCGAAGGACCGCCCCACCTGATCCAGTCGTTGAAGGCCAGGTCCGGCGTGTCGATGATGCCGTTGGCCTTCTGGATCGGCGTGCCCACGATGAGGCAGCCACCGCCGGAGATGATGGCGGCGCCGCCCAGATCCGGCGCCTTCTCGAAGGCGATGGCGCTTGCGCCGGCGTCACGGGCTTCGATGCCCGCCGCCATTCCCGCCCCGCCGGAGCCGACGATGGCGATATCGGTGGTGTAATGCTTGACCTGAGACATGTTGCTTGAACCCCCTGAATGCGCGATTCGGGATAACGTACTCCCTGGCGCGGCGGGGGGTCAAGTCACACTTCTATCTGATGCCCATGCGAGCGACAGCAACGCGAAGAGGCCGCACGACTACAGATAGGTTAGGTGGGCAAGGCGGCGGGACAAGTCTGTAGCCTTTACATCTTCCCGGGACCGACGTAAGTCTCCCGGATCGCGCCGCAAACGATAAAGTCCACCCGGAACCGATGGGTCATCCATGTTGCAGCAACCCCGCAATCAGGTCACACATCCAAATTTCTGGTGATGGCGCCTTGCCCCTTCAGTGCGCCCTTCAATCTTCTAATGCATTCCTCTGGTTGACCACGAAGCCGGCACTCCCAGATTCTTAATACAAACCAACCCTTACATCTCAGTTCCCGAGTGATTTTTCGATCGCGAACCCGATTGTTTTCAACCTTCCTTCGCCAAAACTCTGCGTTTGTCCGTGGAGTGAGGTTCCGGCCACAATCATGACCATGCCAGAAACAGCCATCCACAAAGAGCACAACCCGTTCGCGGCGCCAGACGAAATCAGGTCGGCCAAGCAGAGCTTGATGTCGTCTCCAACCGATAAGTCCATGTTTACGAAGCAGTGCGACCGTCTTCTCTTCTGTGGTCTTGTTGCCTCTACTGCGCACTCTTGCCATCAACTGTGATCGAGTAAGACCACCAAAGGGTGTCGGTTCTGAGCCTTTCCGAACCTGAATCCACATCTTTCTAACAACCACGTTGGTCCACCCCCTCGGGGCCGCTACTGATAGTCTGTAGACGTATCGTCATCACTCAGGAATTCTCCAGCTTATGTCGAGTCCCATCCTCACGCAGTTTGGTACTAGGGTACGAGACCTACGCCACAACCGAGGCATTTCACAGGAAAAGTTGGCCGATGTCGCCGGACTCCACCGAACCTACATCGGCGGGGTTGAACGGGGCGAGAGGAATATCAGTCTCATCAATCTTGCGGCACTAGCTGTAGCTCTCGAAGTGTCTTTAAGCACTTTGGTGACCGGCATTGACATCCACGACGGGGCTATTGACTGAAAACAGTGAAAATGATTGTTGAACCCGCCACCCACGGCAGCGTGATCGAATACGACCTCTTGGGCCAGTTTGATCTAAGCCCTCAAATTATTCTCGAGTCTATCCAATACACGCACGGTGTTCTCGATCAAATAGACAAAACACTGGTTGAGGCGGGCAACGAGCGCCTCGCATCGATGATTGAGTTAGCCAACCTTTCCGCTATAGTTGGAAATCTTTTTCGTCGTGGCGTAAGCAACGCTTCGAACGGTGCCTTCAAAGCAAACATGCCACATACCTTCCCAGATCTCTTAGCAGCCCGTCCCGGCGGGCACGACATTGAGATCAAAGTCGCGTTGGAAAACAACAAACCCAAGGGACACCTGATCAAGCCAGGACCATATCTCACGGTACGCTACGTCCTGGCAAATGAGAATGGGCGTTATACAAGAGGTAAGGCTACCCGCGGTGATGTTGTCTGGATATGGGAAGTGCGGCTCGGTCGATTGGAAGGACATCACTTTAACTTCAGCAACACTCCGGGGGACTCCGGGAAGACCGCCGTGATCAATGCTGACGGAATGACGGCACTTGCTCCAGTGTTCGTAGATCTGGCTAAGTGTCCTTATACGCCCACGGGTCCTGTTGCCCGTGCGCTCACTATGTTGCAGGCATCAAAGATTGTGCGGCCTGGTCACTCTCGCCGTCTACCGTGAGCCTCGCATCCGCACTTGCAAGGGCTCTACCAAGTACACATGCTAGAAGAGGCGGTACCGCATTCCCGATCTGCTTCACAATTTGAGCTCGCGTGCCACAAAATTCGAATGTATCGGGAAACGACTGTATTCTTGCGCCTTCTCTTGGCGTTAGTGCTCGGTCTTGCAAAGGGTGGATACACCTATTTGATGCAGGATGAACGAAGTTCACCGTGAGTGTAGTGCTGGGACTTTCTGCATCCAATCTGCTGTAGCATGAACTGAAACCACTTGTTATTAGGTCTTCCGGTATAGAGGCGATATTCGGCCCAGCGTAACTTATGACTTCAAGCATCCGTCGGGAATGCCGCGTCGCTTCATGCAGTGTGAGTGTCTTAGACCCAGCGCGAGACCACTTCTGAAAGTCATTTTGGGGAGGGGCCTTATAGCTACTGGAGGACTGTCCCGCCGTAAGGTTTGGTAAGTCGCTGATGGCTTCGCCCACAGTGATCGCTCTAGGAAGATGATGGGAAAATAGAGGATCGGTGCGAATTACCTCAGACCGGGCACCAGCCATACTCTTGTAACCATTCCGGTGCGAAGGGGTCGGCCACGGAAACGACGCTCCGACTCTATTGCCTATGATGACCAATCGCTCACGGTTCTGTGGAACTCCGTAAAGCGCAGCATTTACTATCCGCCAAGAGACTATGTAACCACAAGCGTCGAACCCGTCCAGCAGGCTCCGAAGCAATCTTCCTTGGTGGTGGGTCAAGACACCCACGACATTTTCGAAGACAAACCAGCGCGGCCTTATAGCAGAAACCCACATCAAGAAATGCTCAATCAAGGTGTTCCGCTTGTCTCCTTCGGTTAGAGTCCGAAAAGGGCGAATGGAAGAGAAGCCCTGGCATGGGGGCCCCCCCACAACCACATCAATACCTTCTACGACGGATGCCAACTGTTTGACAGTGAACCTTCGTATATCCCCTACAAAACCAATTGCGTGTGGGTGGTTTGCACGGAAAGTCGCAATCCTGTCCCGCAACAGATCCAGACCCGCCGCGGTTGAAAAACGGCCAGTGAGTTCGAAGCCAAACGACAGGCCCCCCGCACCGCAAAATAGGTCGAGCACCCTCAGCCGACCGGAAGGTAACCCAACAAGGGGTTTCTCGATCCCCGAATAGTCAGCCTTCGCAGTCGTGTACCCTTCCCCAGGCGCTACAGTAGCAGCAAACGATCTCTGCGCCTGCCCCAGTTCGCTTGCAGAGACACCAAACAACCTAGCCAAAACTCCGATGACCTCTGGAGGCGGAAGCGCGAGGCCACGTTCCCACTTTCTCATCTGATGATCGGTGACGCCGACTTCAGCACATAGATCGCGTTGGCGCAATTTGCGTTTGATTCGAAGGGCGCGGATATGCTCAGACATGACTGTCATTCCTAGCAGGACAAGCGACACTTATCGTCATCATACTGAATTTCTTGTCCCGTGTCGAGAGACAAGACCGCCAGTGTAGCCAGAAAGCGCGACGAGGGGATTCCCCTCCTCGCCTCCGGGTTGTGTTGTACTGGAGGACACCATCGTCAGCGGCGTTGAGTAGTGTCTTCACGGCATCTCGAGTGACTCACAAAAGCCCTTCCCGGTTGAAGCTGAAGAAGCGGTCGTGTCCCACCACCACGTGATCGTGGACCCTCACGCCCAGCACCTCCCCCACCTGCCTGAGGCGGTGGGTGATGTCCACGTCCTCGCGGCTCGGCGAAGGATCGCCGCTGGGGTGGTTGTGGACGAAGATGACGCCGGCGGCGGACTCCCGGATGACCGGGTTGAAGACCTCCCTGGGATGGACCACGGACGCCGTCAGCGATCCCTCGGAGATCTTGACGTCCCGGATCTTGCGGTTCCGGTTGGTGAGCAGGACGACGTAGAAGGACTCCCGCTTGGCGTTGATGCAGCGAGGCCGAAAATGGCGGAAGACCTCCTCCGGCGAGCTCAGCAACTGGCCGGCCTCGCAGCGGAGATCCTCCCGGCGCCGGCCCAGCTCCAGGCACGCCTTGATGCGGGCGGCCTTGGCCCGGCCCAGCCCCTTGAGCCCCGTCAACTCCGCGACGGAGGCGTCATCGATGCCGCTCAGGCCGTCGAATTGCATCAACAGCGCCCTGGCGTGATCCAGTGCGCTCTGGTGCTCTCCGGCGCTGCCGGTGCCCAGCAGGATCGCCAGCAGCTCCGTTTCCGTGAGGTGCTCCGCCCCCCTCTCGAGAAGCTTCTCCCGCGGACGGTCTTCCACCGGCCATTGGTTGATTCGCGTCATGGTGAGCCCGGGTTTCTGGGAACAAGTGCCTAGGAATAAGTTCGGCACTTCCCGGAGGAACTTTAGGGCTCGATTGCGGGGAAGCCCCGCGGGTGGGATGAGGCTAGTGTCTTTCGAAGGTCCCGCTCTTGCCGCCGCTCTTGTGCACCAGGGAAACCTCGCCGACGGTCATATCCCGGTCCACGGCCTTGCACATGTCGTAGACGGTGAGGCCCGCCACCGAGACCGCGGTGAGGGCCTCCATCTCCACGCCGGTCTGGCCGGCGATCCGGACGGTGGCCTCGATCTCGACGGACGGCGGGTCCTCTCGGGGGGTGAGATGGACCTCCACGCCGCTGATGTTGAGGGGGTGGCACATGGGGATGATCTCGGAGGTCTTCTTGGCGGCCATGATGCCGGCGATGCGCGCCACCGTGAGGACATCGCCCTTGGGGATCTGCCCCTCGGCGATGGCCGCCAGGGTCTCCGCCCGCATGGTCACCACGCCCCGGGCCACGGCAACCCGCCGGGTAACGTCCTTGCCGGTAACGTCCACCATCCGCACCCGCCCATGCTCATCGACATGGGACAACTTGGCCATCACGAATCCTCCGAACCGCCCGGCGCTCAGTGTATCGCCCGGGGCCGCGAAAGCAAGCGGGCGCGGCTGTCCCGACCTACAAGGGAAACCGTCCGTATGCTAAAAACGAAGCCATGGCAGACCAGACCCACTACCGCGTCATCATCCTCGGTTCGGGGGCCGCCGGGCTCACCGCCGCCCTCTACACCGCCCGCGCCAACCTCGAGCCCCTGGTGGTGGAAGGCTCCCAGCCCGGGGGCCAGCTCACCATCACCACCGACGTCGAGAACTACCCCGGCTTCCCGGACGGCATCATGGGCCCGGACATGATGGACCAGTTCCGCAAACAGGCGGAACGCTTCGGCACCAGGATCATTTTCGGGGATGTTTCCGCCGTGGAACTCGGCACGCGGCCCATCACGCTACAGGCCGGCAAGGACCGCTACACGTGCGACGCCCTGATCGTCGCCACCGGCGCCACGGCCAAGCTGCTGGGACTCGAAGCCGAAAACCGCTTGATGGGGCACGGGGTCTCCGCCTGCGCCACCTGCGACGGCTTCTTCTTCAAGGACAAGGAGCTCATCGTGGTAGGCGGCGGCGACACCGCCATCGAGGAAGCCACGTTCCTCACCAAGTTCGCCAGCAAGGTCTCCATCGTGCACCGCCGGGACCAGCTCCGGGCGTCCAAGATCATGCAGGACCGCGCCCGGGCCAACCCCAAGATCGAGTTCATCTGGGACACCACGGTGGAGGACATCCACGGTGACGCGCAGGACGGAGGCGTCAACGGCGTCACGCTCCGGAACGTCAAGACCGGCAAGGACGAGAGCTTCGCCTGCGACGGCGTCTTCATCGCCATCGGCCATCAGCCCAACTCGCAACTCTTCGAGGGCGTCCTGGAGATGGACGAGCTGGGCTACATCAAGACCCACGACGGCACCAGGACCACCCTGGAAGGGGTCTTCGCCTGCGGCGACGTCCAGGACCGCACCTACCGCCAAGCCGTCACCGCGGCGGGAAGCGGTTGCATGGCCGCCATCGACGCGGAGCGATACCTCACCGAGCTGGGAATCGGCGACTGACCCATCGGTGCCCCAACCCTTCATCCCAGCTCACTACTCGTCGCCCCGACCGCCACTCGAGGATTCTGCTCCGCCACCCCGGAGCACTACTCCGTCGCCCCGGCAATCCCACTCCGTCACCCCGGACCTGCCGTTCAGGCCTGGACCGGCCGCACCGGGATCCCCCGCTCCTCCAGATAGCGCTTGCACTCGTCTATCGTGTACTCGCCGTAGTGGAAGATGGACGCGGCCAGGGCGGCGCTGGCGTGGCCTTCGGCGAAGCCCTCGCGGAGGTGCTCCGGGCCGCCGACGCCGCCGGAGGCGATGACCGGGATGGTGACGCGGTCGGAGATGGCGCGTGTGAGGGGCAGATCGTAGCCGTCCTTGGTGCCGTCGCGGTCCATGCTGGTGAGGAGGATCTCGCCGGCGCCGTATTCGGCCATGCGTTCGGCCCAGTCGCAGGCGTCGATGCCGGTGGGCTTGCGGCCGCCGTGGGTGAACACCTCCCAGTGGTCCTCCACCTGCTTGGCGTCGATGGCCACGACGATGCACTGGCTGCCGAAGGTCTCGGCCGCTTCCCGCACGAACTCGGGACGGGCCACGGCCGCGGTGTTGATGGAAACCTTGTCGGCGCCGGCCTTGAGCAGCCGGCGGATGTCGGCGTTCTCCCGGATGCCGCCGCCCACGGTCAGGGGCATGAAGATCTCGTCCGCGGTGCGCGCCACCACGTCCAGGATGATGCCGCGCTGCTCGTGGGAGGCGGTGATGTCCAGGAAGCAGAGCTCGTCGGCTCCGGCCGCGTCGTAGGCCCGGGCCACCTCCACCGGGTCCCCGGCGTCGCGGATCTCCACGAAGCGTATCCCTTTCACGACCCGGCCGGCATCCACGTCGAGACAGGGGATGATGCGCTTAGTGAGCATCGGCCCCTCCCGCCACCATGGCTTCGGCAAGTGAAAAGGCTCCGTTGTAAAGCGCTCTGCCCACGATGACCCCTTCGATACCCTCGTCCGCCAGAGCCGCCAGGGTGCGGATGTCGTCCAGAGAACCGACCCCGCCGGACGCGATGATCGGGACACCCACCGCCCGGGCCAGCCGGACGGTCTGCTCCGCGTTGGCTCCCGAGCCCGTGCCGTCGCGGCTGATGTCGGTGTAGATGATCCGGGCGGCGCCGTCGTCCTCGCACCGGCGCGCCAGCTCCACCGCGTCCATGGCCGTGTCGTCGCGCCAGCCCCGGACCGCCACCTTCCCGGCCCGCGCGTCGATGCCCACCACCACCCGGCCGGGGAACCGCTCGCATGCCGCCCGCAGAAAATCCTGGTCCTCGTACGCCTTGGTGCCGATCACCACGCGCTCCACGCCCGCGGCCATGGCCTGCTCCACCGCGTCGAGGGTCCGCAGTCCGCCGCCCACCTCCACCGCCACCCCGGATTCGGCGCAGATGGCGGCAAGCTCCGGCAGGTGGACCGGACGGCCTTCCACCGCGCCGTTGAGGTCCACCACGTGGATGATCCGGGCGCCCTCTTCCACCAGGTGCCGGGCGGCGTCCAAGGGCCGCTGGTAGTACACGGTCTCCCGCTCCATGTCACCCTGGTACAGGCGCACGCAGCGGCCGTCCTTGATGTCGATGGCGGGTATGATCAGCATGTCGGCGAAAACAATTGAGCGGCCTGTACCGGGAAACCGGGCATGAGTCAGGCCGCGGCCCCGTTCTCGGCAAAGCGCCCGAAGTTCTCGAGGATGCGCAGCCCGATGGCCTGGCTCTTCTCGGGATGGAACTGGCACGCGAACAGGTGGTCGTTAGCGATGCTGGAAACGAACGGCGTCCCGTGGGAGGTGACCGTGGCCACCGCCGACTCGTCGGCGGGCGCCGCGTAGAACGAGTGCACGAAGTAGACCTGAGCGCCGTTTTCGATACCTTCCAGGAAGCGCGTGGGCTTTCGGATCTCGATGGCGTTCCAGCCCATGTGCGGCACCTTGAGATCGTCGGCGGCGGAGAAGCCGAGGACCTTCCCCGGCACCAGCCCCAGGCCGTCCGGCGAGCCGAACTCCTCGCTCTCCTCGAAAAGAAGTTGCAGCCCCAGGCAGATCCCCAGAAACGGCCGCTTCCGGCGCACCACGTCCCGGATGACGTCCACCAGGCCGAAGCGCTGGAGGTTTTCCATGCAGGTATGAAACGCCCCCACCCCGGGAAGCACGACCCCCCGGGCGTCGGCGATGCGACCGGGGTCCCGGGTGACGTCGGCCTCGAAGCCCACCCGCTCGAGCCCCTTCTGCACGCTCCTGAGGTTACCCATGCCGTAGTCGACGACGGCGATCACTATAACTCCTCCGACGGCCTGGAACGCTTCCGCAGAATCACAGGTGTGCTGAGAGAGCCGGGTGGGCGGCGTCCCGGAAATCTGTCGACGGCCGGCGGACGTGATCCGTGACCCCAATCCACCACCTGTTTCGCGCGAAGCAGAACAGCCCGACCCCGGCAGAACCGTCGCCTGATTTCCGGGACGCCGCCCACCCGGCTCGGCCCCGGCAAAACGGATCCCCCGCTGCCGCGGCCCACGATCACAGACTCCCTTTCGTCGAAAGCACCCCCTCAATCCGCTCGTCCAACCCCGTGGCCCGGTCCATGGCCCTGGCGAATCCCTTGAAGCACGCCTCGATGACGTGGTGCGGGTTCTCGCCGTGCTGGACATCCATGTGCAGGTTCATGCCGAGCTGGTTGACGAAGGCCTGGTAGAACTCGTGCGGCAGGTCGGTGTCGAAGGTCCCCACCCGGCCGCCCCGGATCTTGACCCGGTAGGCCATATAGGGCCGGCCGCTCAGGTCCACCACCACCCGCGCTAGGGCCTCGTCCAGCGGCACCGTGGCCTCGCCGAACCGGCGAATGCCGTGCTTGTCCCCAAGAGCGTCCTTGAACGCCTGCCCCAGGGTGAGTCCCACGTCCTCCACCGTGTGGTGGTAGTCCACTTCGAGGTCTCCCACCGCCTTGATCGAGACGTCGAACAGGCCGTGACGGCTGAATATCTCCAGCATGTGGTCGAAGAACGGGATGCCCGTCCCCACATGGGCCGCGCCCTTGCCGTCGATGTCGACGACGGTGGTGATGTCCGTCTCCCTGGTCTTGCGGTGAACCGTTGCCGTTCTGCCCATCTTTACTCTCCTGAACTGCGTCCGGCGCTCAATCAGCCGGGTTCCGCGCTTCCACGGCCCGGGCGTGCTCGTGCAACCCCTCCCGGCGCGCCAAGTGGATGACGGCCGGGGCCAGCGCCGCCAGGCCCCTGGCTTCCGCGCGCACGATGCTGGTCCGCTTGACGAAATCGTAGGCCCCCAGGGGCGAGAAGAAGCGCGCGCTGCCGCCCGTGGGAAGCACGTGGTTGGGACCGGCCACGTAGTCGCTGAGGGGCGGCGTGGCGTAGGCCCCGACGAAGATCGCGCCGGCGTTGCGCACCGCGTCGACGCACTTCTCCGGCTTCCGCACCATGATCTGGACGTGCTCGGGAGCGATGGCGTTGGTGATGTCCACCGCCTCCTTCAGCGAGCGCGACACCATGATGGCGCCGAAGCGCCGAAGCGCCCCGAGGGTGATGGCTTGCCGCCGGGTGCTCTTGAGCTGCTCCGCGATGGCCGCCTGGACCTTGCGGGCCATGGCCATGGAGGGCGTGACGCACACGGCCGCCGCCAGCTCGTCGTGCTCCGCCTGGGACAGCATGTCCGCGGCCACGTAGTGCGGGTCCGCCGATCCGTCCACCAGCAGCAGCACCTCGCTGGGGCCGGCGATGGAATCGATGTCCACCTGGCCGAACACGAGCCGCTTGGCCGCCGCCACGTACACGTTTCCCGGACCCACGATCTTGTCCACCCGCGGAACGGTCTCGGTGCCGTAGGCCAGCGCGGCCACCGCCTGGGCGCCCCCCACGCGGAAAACCCGGTGAGCCCCGGCGATGCGTGCCGCCGCCAGCACCAGCGCGGCCTCTTCCTGGACCGGAGTCGCGACCGACACCTCCGTGACTCCCGCCGCCACCGCCGGGATCACGGTCATCAGCACGGTGGACGGATAGGCGGCCTTGCCGCCGGGCACATAGGCGCCGGCCCGTTCCACCGGGCTGATGCGCTGCCCCAGCTCTAGCCCCAGCGGGTCGCGGAAGCGCCAGCTCTTCTCCAACTGGCGGCGGTGGAACCGCTTGATGCGCGTCGCCGCCAGCCGCAGCCAGCGCAGGTCCTGCCGGGAAACGGTTGCGCAGGCCCGGTCCATCTCGTCCGCCGACACCTCGATCTCGGAGCGCTTGAGGGTGATCCCGTCGAATGCCTTGGCGTACCGCACCAGGGCCTTGTCCCCGTGCCGGCGGACGGTCTCGATGATCTCCGCCACCCGCGCCTCCACGTCGCGTTCGATCTCCCCGCGCCGCTGGAGGATCCGGTCCAGCCTCTTGCCGAAACCGGAATCCGTGGTCTTCACGATGTCAATCGTCACGGCTCACCCTCCGCACGTCCGCGCCCAGACGCGCGAGCTTGCCCTCGATGTCCTCGTAGCCCCGGTCCAGGTGGTACACCCGCGACACCTCGGTCACGCCCCCGGCCACCAGGCCCGCCAGCACCAGCGACACGCTCGCTCGCAGGTCCGTGGCCATCACCGGCGCGCCGGAAAGCTCCGCCACGCCCCGGACCGTGGCCTGGATGCCGTCGAGGGCGATCCGGGCGCCCATCCGGTTGAGCTCCTGGACGTGCATGAAGCGGTTGTCGAAGATGTTCTCGGTGATCACGCTGGTTCCGTCCGAGACGGCCATCAGCACCATCATCTGCGCCTGCAGGTCGGTGGGAAAGCCCGGATACGGCCGCGTGGCCACATCGGTGCCGTGCGCCCTTCCGTTGCCGGTGACTCGGACCCCCGCCGGCTCCGCCGCCACCCGCGCGCCGGTCTCCCGCAGCTTGGCGGTGAAGGCCTCGAGGTGGTCGGCGCGGGCGTCCTCGACCAGGACGTTGCCGCCGGTGAGCGCCGCCCCCACCATGAACGTGCCCGCCTCGATCCGGTCCGGGCTCATCTCGTGGGACACGCCGTGGAGCTCGCGGACGCCCTCAATGCGGATCACGTCGCCGCCGGCGCCGCTCACCCTGGCGCCCATCTTCGTCAACACGCCGGCGAGCTCGGCGATCTCCGGCTCCCGGGCGGCGTTGCGGATCACCGTCTCGCCGCGGGCCAGGGTGGCGGCCATCATGAGGTTCTCGGTGGCGCCCACGGAAGGGAACCCGAGATCGATGACCGCTCCCTTGAGCTCCCGCGCCCGGGCCTCGATGTAGCCGTGGTCCTGGCGGATGCACGCGCCCATGCGCTCCATTCCCTGGAGGTGCAGGTCCACCGGCCGGGTGCCGATGGCGCAGCCGCCGGGGGTCGATACCCGTGCCTCGCCGAACCGCGCCAGCAACGGCCCCAGCACCAGGAAGGAGGCCCGCATGGTCTTCACCAGGTCGTAGGGCGCCTCCAGTTCCCGGACCTTGTCCGCGGTAAGCTCCAGGGGGCCGCCGGCCACCACGTCCTTCTCGATGGTCACCCCCAGGCGCGACAGCAGCCGCAGGGTCGTGCCGACGTCGCGAAGCGCGGGCACCCGGCCGTAGCAGCACTTGTCCGCGGTCAGAAGCGACGAGACGATCACCGGGAGCGCCGCGTTCTTGGATCCGCCGAGGGCCACCGACCCATCGAGAACCGTCCCGCCGTTGATGATGATGCTGTCCAATCCCTCGACTCCGTGTTCGTGTCAGACGCCCGGCATCCGTTCCGCTGTCACCACCCGCGGAAGCCCGGCGTAGTCCCGCCGCACCCCGACCCGGTGGAGCTTCTCCTGCGCCTGAAACAGCCCAGAGACGTCGGCGCCCTGCTCCGCCCCCACCTCCACGGCCAGCATGCCCCCCGCCCGGAGGTGGCGGACTCCGCCGCGGACGAGCCTCCGGCAGAAGTCCATGCCGTCGCCGCCGCCGTCCAGCGCCACGACCGGCTCCCAGTCCCGCACGTCGCGCTGCAGCCCGGCGATCTCGCCGCTGGGGACATAGGGCGGATTCGACAGCAGCACGTCGAACCACCCGGAAAGCCCCTGCACCGGCGCGAACAGGTCCCCCCGGCGCCAACGAATCCGATCGCCGAGGCCGTGCCGGGCCGCGTTCTCCCGGGCCACATCCAGGGCCGGCGTGGATACGTCGGTGGCCCACACCTCCACCCGCGGGTTTTCCTTCGCCAGGGAGACCGCCACCGCGCCGCTGCCCGTGCCGATCTCCAGGATGCGGCACGGGCCGCGGCGCGAAGCCAGGAACTCCAGCACGGTCTCCACCAGGTGCTCGGTCTCCGGCCGGGGAATCAGCACATCCGGCGTCACCCGGAAGTCCAGAGACCAGAACTCCTGCGATCCGGTCACGTAGGCCACGGGCTCGGCCCGGACCCGCCGGGACACCAGTTCCTCGAACCCCTGGGCCTGAACGTCCTGCAACGCGCCCTCCGGGTTCCGGTAGAGATCCTCCCTTGACCACCCGAGGGACTTCATCAACAAGACCTCGGCATCGAGTTTCGGCGTGCCCATGCCGGCCTGCCGGAGCCGGGCGACCGCGCGCCGCAACGCGTCCGCGACGTTCCCTGTCGCCTGCGGTCCCACCGGATCAAGCCGTGGCCTGGAGCGCTTCGGCCTGGTGGAAGGTGATCAGGCCGTCGATCAGGTCCTTGACGCCGCCGTCCATGACCTGGTCCAGCTTGTACAGGGTCAGGTTGATACGGTGGTCGGTCACGCGCCCCTGGGGGAAGTTGTAGGTGCGGATCCGCTCGCTGCGGTCGCCGCTGCCCACCATGAGCTTCCGCGAGGCCGCGATCTCCGAGCGCTGCGCCTCCTGGTTCTTCTCCAGCAGACGGGCGCGCAGGATCTTGAGGCCCTTGGCCTTGTTCTTGTGCTGCGACTTCTCGTCCTGGCACGAGACCACGATGCCCGTGGGCACATGGGTGATCCGCACCGCGGAGTCCGTGGTGTTGACGCTCTGCCCGCCGGGACCCGAGGAGCGGAAGACGTCGATGCGCAGCTCCCTGGGATCGATGTCGACGTCCACGTCGTCGGCTTCCGGGAGCACCGCCACGGTCACCGCCGACGTATGGATTCGTCCCGAGGTCTCGGTCACCGGGACCCGCTGGACCCTGTGCACGCCGCCCTCGAACTTGAGCTGGCTGTAGGCACCCTGTCCCTCGATGAGCGCGATGATCTCCTTGAACCCGCCCAGGCCGGTGGGGTTGGAGCTCAGCACCTCGACCTTCCAGCCCCTGGTCTCCGCATAGCGGCCGTACATGCGGAAGAGGTCGGCGCTGAAGAGCGACGCCTCCTCCCCGCCCGTGCCGGCGCGGATCTCGAGCAGGACGTTCTTTCCGTCGTTGGGGTCCCTCGGCAGAAGCAGTATCCTGAGCTGCTGCGCCAGCGCCTCCTGTCTCTCCTTGAGCGCCGTCAGCTCCTCGGCGGCCAGTTCCTGGATCTCCGGGTCCCCGTCCTCCAGCAGCTCGCGGTTGTCCCGGGCCTCCTGGTCGAGCCTGCGCAACTCGCGGTAGCACGCCACCATCTCGGCCAGATCCGACCGTTCCTTGGCGACCCTGGAGTACGCCTTGCGGTCTTCCACCAGCCTGGGGTCCGCCAGCAGGTCCTCCAGCTCGTCGTAACGGCTCTCGACCTCGGCCATTTTCTCGAGCATGCCCACGGTTGGTTCTCCGACAAAAAGCAAAGGGGCAAAGGGAATTCGCGCCACCCTTTGCCCCTTTGCCGTTAAGAGCCGGTCAGGAACGTCCCTCAGTCCTTGATACCGTATCTCCTCTTGAACTTCTCGACCCGGCCGGCGGTGTCGAGGAGCTTCTGCTTGCCGGTATAGAAGGGATGGCAGTTGGCGCAGATCTCGGTATGGATCGCCTTGGCGGTGGACCGTACCTCAAAGGAGTGGCCGCAGGCGCATACCACGTTCACGAGCTGGTATTCGGGGTGAATTTCGGCTTTCATCGCAAACCTCAACTGAATCCGCACTTTATAGCATGAAGCCGGTGCATCGCCAAACCTCGGCACACCGGTTTGCCCCTTCGGGCGAGCGGGAAACCCGCCCCCGCTAGTTGCCGAACTCCCGCAGCACGTGGCGCGCGATGACCATGCGCATGACCTCGGACGCGCCCTCGGTGATGAGCCGACTGCGCTGGTCGCGGAACCACAGCTCGATGGGGAGGTCCGTGGTCAGCCCGACGCCGCCGTGGATCTGCAGCACCCGGTCCACCACCCGGAAGGACATCTCGTCGGCGAACACCTTGACCATGTACCCTTCGTTGCGCATGTCCTCGCCCTGGTCGTACTTCCAGGCCGCGTGGTAGACCATGAGCGTGGCCGCGTGCAGCTCCGTATAGGAATCCGCCAGCTTGAACGAGATGGCCTGCCGATCGGCCAGCGGCTTGCCGAAGGTGACCCGCTGCTTGGCGTACGCGGCGCCCATTTCGATGGCGCGGCGGGCCACCCCGATGGCGCGCCCTCCGTGCTTGAGCCGGCCGATGCCGAGCCATTTCTGTCCCAGCTTGAAGCCCTCGCCTTCCTCGCCGATCATGTTCGCCGCCGGAACCCGGCAGTTGTCGAACACGATCTCGCACGGCTCGTAGCCCATCATGGTCTTGTACTTGGCGGTGATCTTGACCCCCGGGTTGTCCATGTCCACCAGGATGCAGGAGATGCCGCCGTGGGAGCCCTTCTCGGGATCGGTGGCCACCATCACCTGGGCGAAATCGGCCTCGTCCGCCTCGGTGATGAAGCGCTTGACGCCGTTGATCACGTACTCGTCGCCGTCGCGCACGGCCCGGGTGCGCATGGAGCCGGGGTCGGAGCCGGCGTCCGGCTCGGTCTGGGCGAAGCAGGCGCGCTTCTCGTCCCGGAGCAGCGGGTAGAGATAGCGGTCCTTCTGCTCTTCGTTCATGGCGTAGAGCACCGGCCGCACTTCCGGGCCGAAGATGCTGCGGCCGCGGGAAGGGATGGCCACCGAGCGGGCCACCTCGGCCCAGATGATGACCTGCGCCGTCAGGCTCAGGCCGGCGCCGCCGAATTCCTCCGGGACGTCCAACATCCACAGCCCCATCTCCCGGGCCTTGGCCTCGAACCGCTCGCGGTATTCGGGCTTGAGGGTGACGCCGTCCCGGCACTCCATCTCCACCGGAATGAGATCCCGGTCGACGAACTTCCGGACCGTGTCCTGCAGTATCTGCAGTTCTTCGGGTAGTGCGAAATCCATGAAGGGTTCCTCCGCTCGGCGGTCAACTGTGGTTGCTCAGGAACGGGATCAGCACCGCGGCCAGCTCGTCGGGCTTTTCCTGCTGTATGTGATGCCCGGTGCCGGGCATCTCCACCAGCGTCTTGTTCCTGAAGTGTTCGACCCGGTTGTAGCGGGGCGACTCCTTGTAGCCCGAGTCCGACCCGAAGACCAGCAGCGTCGGGCAGTCAATGCGTTCGATAAAGGCCTTGACCTGGGTCTCGGAGAACGACGAATACGACGGGTTGCGAGCCCGCGGATCGTATTTCCACACCAGTCCGTGGGGCGTCATCCGGGTGCCGTGGCGCGCCATGTGCACGGCCGCCCGGTTGGGGACCAGCGGGAAACGCCTCACGATGGCGTCGGCGGCCTGGCCGACGGTGGCATAGTAGGTAAGGATCGTGTCGGAACCGTCGTCCCTGGTCCAGCGCCCGAACAGCTCCGGGGCCTCCTGTTCGGTCCGGCCGTAGGGGCCGGCGGCCTCGATGATGGCCAGCCGCTTGACCTTCTCCGGCAGGGCGCCGGCGAACACCACCGCCATGCTGCCGCCCAGGGAATGGGCCACCAGCGTCACGGCATCCTTCTTCAGGTGCCGCAGCAGACCCACCACGTCCAGCACGAAATCCTCGTGCCGGTAACCCCGCTCCCGGCCGACCCAGCCGCTGTCGCCGTGACCGCGGAGGTCGAGGGACACCACGTGCGGCAGGGTGAAACCCGCCTTGTCGAAGGACTCCAGCAGGAAGTCCCAACTGTGGCAATGGTCCCGGTTGCCGTGGATGAAGACATAGGTCTCCTGGCTCGGGTCGCCGTACTCCAGGTAGTGGACCCTGGAGCCGTCGACCTCGAAGGTGCCGTCACGGAACCGCGACAGCACGTCCGTCAGTCCTTGCGTCGACATCAGCGGTGACCGGCCTTCACCGGCCGACCTCCGCGATGCCCATCTGGCTCAACTGGCGCCAGCCCGTGCTGCTGTCCGCCAGCAGCCCGTCCGCCTCGTCGGGGCCGTCGGTGAAGGGGTAGTAGTTGGGGAACCGGGGCGCCGGCAACTTGTCCCAACCCGACAGGATCGAGTCGGTGAAGCGCCACGCGTAGTCCACCTCGTCGGAACGGGTGAACAGCGAGGCGTCGCCGCGCATGGCGTCCAGCAGCAGGCGTTCGTAGGCTTCGGGAGAGCGCTGCTCGAAGGCCTCGTACTCGAAATCCATGTTCACTTTCGCCAGGTTGATCTGCATCCCGGGACGCTTGCAAGCGAAGGACAGGCTGATGCCTTCCTTGGGCTGGATCCGCAGGATCAGCACGTTGGCGCTGGCGGCGGCCATGGCGAGCCCGTCCGCCGTCCCCGAGTCGTGGAACAGGCGCAACGGCGGATGCCGGAACTGCACCGCGATCTCCGACAGCCGGTTGCGCAGGCGCTTGCCCGTGCGCAGCAGGAACGGGACCCCGGCCCAGCGCCAGTTGTCGATCCTGGCCCGCAGCGCCACGTAGCTCTCCGTGACCGACAACTCGTCCACCCCTTCCTCCTGCCGGAAGCCCTTCACCACCTCGCCCCTGAGCTCGCCGAAGCCGTACTGGCCGCGCACCGTGTTCGCGGCCACCTCTTCCGGCGTGGCGTAGGGCTCCAGCGCCCGCAGCAGCTTGACCTTCTCGTCACGGATGGACACGGGCTCCACCGCCGCCGGCGGCTCCATGGCGATGAGGCACAACAACTGGAGCATGTGGTTCTGGACGACGTCCCGCAGCGCCCCGGCCTTGTCGTAGAAGGCCCCCCGGCGGCCCTCCATGCCCAGGGTCTCGGCCACCGTGATCTGCACGTTCTCCACGTACTTCTGGTTGAACAGGGGCTCGAAGATGGCATTGCCGAAACGGAAGCTCAGGATGTTCTGGACCGTTTCCTTTCCCAGGTAGTGGTCGATGCGATAGATCTGGCTCTCGTCGAGGATGCCGGTCACCTCTTCGTTCATCGCCCGGGCGCTCTCGAGGTCGTGCCCGAACGGCTTCTCGATGATGACGTGGGACCATCGATCCTCTTCCGGGCGCCGGATCAACCCGGCGGCAGCAAGGTTCCGGATGATGGGCGTGAAGAACTCCGGGGCCACCGAGAGGTAGAAGAGCCGGTTCCCGGGAAGGTCCCGCTCGGCGTCCAGGGCATCCAGCCTCGCCTTGAGCTTCTCGAACGACTCGACGTCGGTGTTGTTCCCCGGCTGGTAGTGGAGCGCCTTGAACAGGGGACTCTCGGCATCCACGTCCGTGAGGTCCTCGCGCATCTCGCCGACCATGCGTTCCCGGTAGGCCTCGTCGGTCATCTCGGTGCGGGAGAAGCCCACCACGGCGTAGCGCTCCGGCAGATAGCCTTCCTGCTCGAGGTGATACAGCGCGGGGATCAGCTTGCGCTTGCTCAGGTCGCCGGAGGCGCCGAAGATGACCACCGTCACCGGATCCCTGGCGCGAAACGAGATGTCCGCCCGGTCGGAGCCCTTGCCGCCGCTGATACGCACCGAAGCCTGTACACCGTCGCCAGAATCCATCGTATTCCCCCAAAGAGACAAAGACGTCGAAACGTACAAGTAGCGCGAACCCCGAAGGTTGTCAAAAACGCGGAAACACGTGCCCTGCAAAGGGGCCCGCCGGCCTTCCCGTCCGGTCCAGCGGGGAATGCGCGGCGGGTGTCGTTGACACCGAACCGGCCCGAAGCTATCCTCTGCCACTGTCCCGGCCGGACCCCTTTACGTAACGTCATTCACGCCATGATCGATTTCGAGGGCAGAAGCATCCCCATGACCCTCGCGGAGGTCGCCGACCCCCGACGGACCGTGCTGCTGGTGTGGGACATGCAGAACGACCAAGCCGGCAGCTCGTTCAACAAGGACGAGTTCCTGCGCGCGACGCCTCCCCTCATTGCCGCCGCCAAGAGCGCCGGCGTCCGGGTCGTCTACGCCTTCGCCACGCCCTACCCCTGGCGCGACGAGGCGCCGGCCATGATCCGCCGCGCCATGAAGGACCAGGGGATCGACCATCCGAGCCGGCTCGGCCCGCGCCGTACCCGCGGCAGCTTCGGCTGGCAGCTCATCGAGCCCTTCAAGCCGGCCGACGACGACGTCCTCATCGAGAAGCACCGCCCCACCATCTTCCTCGGAACCGAGTTCGAGCAGTTGCTGGGCAACTGGAACCGCGACACCGTGGTCGTGGTCGGATGCCGCACGGACGCGGGCGTCGAGGGCAGCGTCCGGGACGGATACTACCGGGGCTGTTCCATGGTCGTGGTCCGGGACTGCGTGGGCACCAACCGGGAGGGCGCGCACCACGAGGCGCTGAAGCGCATGGAGCGGTTCGCGGACGTGGTGGACTCCCGTGAGCTGCTCGAAATCTGGGGCGCCGGCTCCGGCTGAGAGCATGCTGACGTCGACATTCAGCGCCGCGCTGCTGCTCGCCGGCTGTCTCGCCACCGCCGCATGGGGCGCCGGCTGGGAACAAGTTCCCTGGAGCGCTCCCGCCGCCAAGCGGAAGCCGCCCCCGGGCGTCAACGCCATCGCCCTCCTCGGCCGCAACAACGCCTACCTCGGCGCCGGTGACGGGCGCCTGCTCCACTGGGACGGCGAGCGCCTCGAACCCGTGGACCACCCGGCCAAGGTGAGTCCGAGGAAGTTCGTGGTGAACGGCTCCGACGACGTCTGGGTGTTCGGCGACGACGCCCTTTCGCTGCACTACGACGGCAAGGCGTGGACCCGGGTGGAAAATCCCCTGTCCCGGCGCAAGCCCGCGGAGGGACGGTTGTGGGGCGCGGGCTGCGCGGCGCCGGACCGCTGCTTCGCAGGCACCCGGGACGGACGGCTGATCGAGTGGGACGGCCGGAAGTGGCGGAACGCCCGGAGCCCGGTGGACCAGGAACGCATCCACGCCATGCGGTTCTCGTCGCGGGACTCCGGCTGGATGGTGGGAGACGGCTTCTTCGCCCGCTGGGACGGCAGGGAGTGGCGGAAGGCCGAGGTGACCGACGTCCCGCGCATGTACGACCTGGCGCTCGTCGGCAATGACTGGGGCTGGGCGGTGGGAGACCACGGCGCCCTGTTCGCCTATGACGGCGCGGCCTGGAAGCGGGTCGACGTGCCGGGATCCCTCTTCCGCTTGAGAGCCGTGGCGTGCGCTTCCCGCACCGAGTGCTGGGCCGTCGGAGAGGCCGGCGCCGTTTTCGGCTGGGACGGCGCGCGGTGGCGAAGGACGCGCCTGGGCACCCCCGAACGGCTGACCGCGGTGGCCATGGCGGAAGGGACCGCGCTGCTGGGAGGCGACCGCGGCACCCTGTTCCGCCGCGCCGGGGCGGCGCGGGCGGCGGAAACCAGCCGGTCACCCGAGGCGCCATGATCCGGTTCAGCTCACTCTTCTACCTCCTGCGCCTCGGTCCGCGCCGGCTGCTGGGGCTGGTGCGGCACCTGCCCAGCTTCCTCCGGCTGTTCTGGCGCCTGTTCAAGGACCCGCGCGTCGGGTTCAAACCCAAGCTGCTGGCGTTGAGCGTGTTCGCCTACCTGATCCTTCCGGCGGACCTCCTGCCCGACCTGCTCCCGGCCCTGGGACACTTCGACGATCTGTTGTTGATCTTCCTGGGGGCGAAGGGGTTCATCGCCCTGTGCCCGAAGGAGGTGGTGCGGGAGCACGTGCAGCAGATCGCCCAGGGCCGCTGACCAAGCCGGCCCGCGCGGGCGGGCTTGGAACCCGCCCCTACAGGCTGCCGAAATCGCTGTCCCAGATCCCACGCAGCGCCGCCATGGCGGTCTCCGGCAGGGGGCCGGCGCCCGTGCACGCCGCGGCCTCGTCGATCTGCACGTTGTTGGAGAACCCTACGAGGACCGTGCTGACCTCCGGCTTCATGAGGGCGAAGCGGATGGCGGCCCGGGGAAGGGACTCCAGCCCCTGGTCCTTGAGGAAGGCGAGCTTGTGAGCGCGGGTGACGTCGCGCTCGTAGTCGGAACCCGCGGATAGCGGCTCCCGGCTGGTGCCGCCGCCCGACTCCGGCGTCGGGCTGAGCACCCCGGCGGCCAGCACCCGGATCACCACGACCCCCATGCCCTTGGCCGCGGCCCGGTCGATGACGCGTCCGTAGTCCAGGGCGCTGAAACCCTGGGGCACGGCCTGGCCCGCGCTGGGGTTGAGGAGGTTGTAGTAGGCCTGGAAGGAATCGAACTCGCCGCTGTCCACCAGCGCGGCGATGGCCTCGACGTCGCCCAGGCCCGTGAACCCGAAGAACCCCGCCCGGCCCTGGTCACGCAGCCGCCGGAACCCCTCGATGACGCCCCCCGGCCCCAGCACCTCGTCCGGGGTCATGCCGAAGCGCCCGGCCTCCCGCTTGTTGACGAGCCGGGTGTGGAGCTGCATCAGGTCCACGGAGTCGCGGCCCAATCGCGCGAGGCCCCGCTCCGCGTGGGAGACGGTGGCCGCGGCGATGTTTTCCAGGGCATCGGCTTCCAGCCGCACCTTGGTGGAAAGGACCACCTCTTTCCCGACCTCTTCCAGCACACGCCCCAGGTTCGTCTCCGACCTGCCCTCCCCGTACGCTCTGGCGGTGTCGAAGTAGTTGATGCCCAGGTCCAGGGCGCGCCGAACCGCGGCGACCTGCTCGTCATGGCCGTCCCGGGTCATCAGGCCGCCCACGTTGCCGCAGCCGAATCCGATCTCGGAGACTCGGAGGCCCGTCTTGCCAAGCATCCGGTACTGCATCATTGCCGCTCCCGCGGGTTTCTCGTGATGTAAGGGATCATCTCCGAGGCGCCAGGATCTGGAGCTGATGGCCGTCCGGGTCCTGGAAATAGATGCACCGCGGGTCTCCCCGACGCCCGGTCACCTCGATGCCCGACGCCTCAAGGGACTCCTTCACCTCTTCGTAGCTACCGGACTCCACCTGCAGCGCGATGTGGTTCAGGTCGCGGTTGGTGGATTCCGCCCCCGGACCGGGCCGTTCGAACAGCGCCAGTTGCTGCTGTCCGCAACGGAGGAAAACGCGGCCGGCATGCTCGTGGGCCACCTCCATGCCGAGCAGGTCCACGTAGAAACGTCTTGCCCGCGTCACGTCCTCCACGTGCACCACCACGTGGTCGATGCCCGTGGCCTTGATCCTGAGTGCGGGGTGATCCATGCGGTGGTCCTCCCTTCGGGCCGAAGTGTGGATCAACCGTCCGGCGGAATCAACCGGCGGCGGGTCATGTCGACTGCCGGGCATCCTGCCGGTGAGCAGCGCCGGACCTTGCCTGCGCTCCTGCCAGCCTTCCGGACACTTGCCGGACATGTCCGGCGCGCGGTATCAGGATAGTCCCATGCCGCTGGAACTGAACATGATCTGCGCCCCCTACGACCGCGCACGGGCGCTGATCGAGGGGGCGGTCAAGCCGGAGGGCATCGACTTGCGCGTGCACGTGGAAGCCGACGACGTGGACCGGCACTTCGGCGGCCACGAGGGGAGCTTCGACGTGGCCGAGTTCTTCACCGGCCGCTACATCGTGGACCTGCCCTTCAAGACCCTGGGCTTCACCGCCATCCCGGTCTTCGTGAAACGCATGTTCCGGCACTCCTACATCTACGTGAACACCGGCGCCGGCATCGCCGAGCCCGCCGACCTGAACGGCAAACGCGTGGGCATCCAGAGCTGGTTCACCACCACCGCCCTGTGGGCCCGGGGAATCCTGGAGGAGGAGCACGGCGTCGACCTGAGATCCATCAACTGGGTGGCCGGACGGCCTCCGGAGAACCCCCACGAGTGGGCGCAGCCGGACTGGCTCAAGCTGGAGGTGGTGGAAGGATACGGGAAGGTGCGGGAGCTGCTTCTGGCCGGCGAGCTCGACGCCATGATCACCACCGCCACCCTGGCCCCCGAGGACCGTCCGCGAGTGGATTTCCTGTTTCCGGACTACGCGCAACGGGAACGCGAGTACTATCGCCGGACCGGCTTCTTCCCGATCCAGCACACGCTGCTGATCCGAAACTCGGTGCTGGACCGTCATCCCTGGGTGGCCCGGAGCCTGTTCGACGCCTGGCAGGAGTCGAAACAGCGCTGCTACCAGTGGCTGGAGTGGCAGCGCGTGCACCAGACGGGCCTCTGGTACCGAGCCCTTTGGGAGGAGGAGCGGGCCGCGGCCGGCGAGGACCCCTACCGTTGGGGATTCAGGGAGACACGGGCCGAGGTCGACAAGATGCTGGAGTACGCGCAACGGCAGGGTCTCACCCGGGACCGGTTCCGTCCCGAGGACATGTTCCACCCCACGGTGCTGGATACGTAGCCAGCGGCCGCCGCGCTACATACCGTAGAACGCTCGCGCGTTGTCGTCGAGGATCTTCTCCACCACACGGGCCGGGATGTCGTCGCGGGCGCGCAGCTTGGCGGCCACGTTGTCCTCGAAGGACTGGTCGAGGTGGCCGTAGTCCGAGCCGATCATGATGTGGTCCTCGTGGATGTAGTTGAGCAGCATGGGCAGGTCTTCGTCCACCTCGCACACCACCCACAGGCGGCACTTCTCGAACAGCTCGGGGCCGATGGGGACGTCGCCGGTCTTGATGGTGCGCCGGAGCTGGTGCAGCAGGTACGGCACCCAGGAGGCGCTGGCTTCGACGAAGCCGAACCGGAGGCCGGGGAACTGCTCGGGGATGTGGTTGGCCACCAGGTCCCGGAAGGCGATGAGCGGCAGCATGCGCAGATGCGGCAGCGTGTGGCTCACCCTCACATCGAACACGCTGGTGATGGCCGGCGAGCCCGCGCCGATGTGGATACAGATGGGGAAGTCCAGGCGGGCGGCCTCCTCGTAGAGCGGAAAGAAGTAGGGCTCGGCCAATGAACGGTCGCCTTCGATGCCGCGCATGTTCACGCCCACGGCGCCGTGCTCCTTGGCGTAGTGCAACTGCTTGATGGATTCCTCGATGGAGGTCAGCGGGAACACCGCGGTCCAGCGGAGCCGGTTGTCCCCCTGGGCCCAGACCTCGCCCATCCAGCGGTTGTAGGCGGCACACAGCGCCACGTCCAGGTCCACGTCCTCGGTGAGGCGGACGCCCCACAGCGTCGAGTAGATCACCTCGGCGTCCGCGCCGCGCTTGTCCAGAGCCTCCACCCGGGCCCGCGGATCGGTCAACTGGCGGATCGCCAGGTCGATGTCCTGCCGGGTCCACTGCCGCTCCTGTTCGGCCGGGGTGCTGAGCCGGGCGCTGCCCTTGCCCACGGACTTGGGAAAGATCTGCCCGTCGATGAGCCAGAAGGCGTTGGAGCTCTGGTACTCGGTGTCGGTGGGCGCCTGCAACAGGATCGGCCGGCGGTCGTACATGTCCTTGTCCATGTATTCCCAGATATCCGCCGATTCGACGATGTGAGTATCCGCGTCGATGAAGCCGTTCATGTCCGTCTCCTTTCAAACTGGCACGGTTCCGCCTTGAGTTGTCGTGGCGGTCAGGGCAGCGGCGGCGCCTTCCCGGTCCAGGGCGACGCCTGCTCGTAGGCATGGGCCACCTTGAGCACGGTATCCTCGCGGAACGCGCCCGCCGCGATCTGCATGCCGATGGGCAACCCGCTGGCCGAGAAGCCGCAGTTGATGCTCAGCGACGGCAGCCCGCTGACGTTATGAGGGATGGTGCACAGTGTCAAGAAATTCCCGTCCGGACCCTGGAGCGGCTGCTTGCGGCCGTCCACCATCACCGAACCGCTCATGGACTCGTCGATGGACAGCGCCGGCACCGGCGAGGTGGGAGAGAGGATGACGTCCACCCGGTCCAGCGCCTCGTCGAAGCCGTCGCAGATGAGCCGGCGGATGCGCTGGGACTGGTTGTACATTCCGCCGGAGACCGTCAGCGCCTGGATCTGGGTGGACAGCATGCTCGGACTGTAGTCCCTGGCGTGGTTCCGCAGGTAGTACTCGGCATCCGCGGTGCTCTCGACCCGGCTGGCGCAGAGTTGCACCGCCGGGACCAGGTCCATGTGCGGAACCGTGACTTCCTCCACCGCCATCCCCAGGGAACGGAGAAGCTCCAGGGCGTCGGAGAGCGCCTGCATGACCTCTTTCGACGCGAACCTCTCGAAGTACCCCTTGACGATGCCCGCGCGCATGCCCTCGACGGAGGACCCCAGGCTCGCGGCGTAGTCCGGCACCGGCTCGCGCGAACTCAGCGGGTCCCGCGGATCGTGCCCCGCGATGACCTGCATCATCGCCGCGCAGTCCGCCACGGAGCGGGTCAGCGGGCCGAAGTGGTTGGTGGAGTAGCCGCCGGTGCCCGGCACGCCGCCGTGAACGCTGACCCGCCCGTAGGTGGGTTTGAGGCCGACGACGCCGCATAGCGAAGCGGGGTTTCTGACCGAGCCCGCCGCGTCGGTGCCGACGGTGGCCATGCACATGCCCGCGGCCACGGCCACCGCCGATCCGCTGCTGGAGCCACCCGGAATCCGGTCGCGGTCCCAGGGGTTGCAGGGGGTGCCGTAAAAGGGATTCACGCCGTGGCTGCCCTTGGCCCACTCATGCATGTTGGTCTTGCCCAGGCTTATGGCCCCCGCCTCTCTAAGCCGGGTCACCACCGTGGCGTCGAAATCCGGGACCCAGTCCGACAACGCCTTGGCGCCGGCGGTGGTCCGCACCCCACGGGTTGCGAAGTTGTCCTTGATGGAGACCGGGATGCCGTGGAGCGGGCCGCGGTAACTTCCGGAGCGGATCTCCTTCTCGGCCGCGGCCGCCTCCTCCAGGGCGCCCTCCGGAGTGGGCGTGAGATAGGCGCTCAGCAGCGGGTTCAGGCGTTCGATCCGCTCCAGGTAGAGTTCCGTCAACGCCACCGGCGAAACCTCGCCGTCGCGGATCTTCGGGGCGACGTCGCTGATGGTCAGGGTCGCCAGGTCCTTCTCGACCATTCGGGCACCTCCGGCCGCCATGCCAGGCGGCGGCTATAGACCATAGAGCGTCTTGGCGTTCTGTCCGAGAATCTTGTCGACGATGTGGGGCGCCACCTCGCCCTTGTTCCTGAGCACGCGCAGAGCCTCGATCTCCGCGGAGCGGTCGGCGTGGCCGTAGTCCGTACCGATGACGAGGTTGTCCTCGCCGCCGTAGCGCAGGATGGTGGCGAGGTCGTCGTCGGTCTGACAGGCCACCCACACCCGGTTCTCCCGCAGCACGTCCTCCGGGAACTCCATCCCCTGCCGCTCGGACAGCCGCTTGAGGTCGTGGATGACGTAGGGCAGCCACTGGGCGCTGACCTCGATGAAGCCGAACCGGAGGCCGGGAAACTTCGCCGGGATGCCCTCCATGATGAGCGAATGGAAGTCCCCCACCACCGCCAGCTTGAAGCGGCGGAACCCGGCCGTCGCCGGAAACATGTCCTGGTAGGTGAAGCTGGCGATGCCGGAGTGGACACAAGCCGGCAGGTCGAGCCGCGCGGCTTCCTCGTAGAGAGGGAAGAAATACGGGTCGGTGAGCTGCTTCTCGCCTTCCAGCCCGCGCATCATGAAGCCGCAGGCGCCCGCGTCCCGTGCCCGGGCCAACTCGGCCAGGGCCTTGTCCATGGTCAGGAACGGCAGCAACGCGATCCAGCGCAGGCGCCCCTTGGTTCCTTCGCAGAGCCCGGCAAGCCACCGGTTGTAGGTCTTGCACAACGCCAGCTCCACCGCCGGCTTCATGGTCACCGGGCGGAGGAACAGGGTCGGGTAGAGCACCTGGACGTCCACCTCCAGCTCGTCCATGTGCCGGAGCCGGGCCTCCACGTCGCGCATCTCCCGGGTTTCCGGCGTGGTGTCCAGCCCGACGTTGTGGTTCTTGGGCTGCAGCCGGCCGTCCACGAACCAGTACTCGGTCCCCCGATTGGGCATCCGGTCCCACTTGTCGCGCATTTCGGCCTTGGTGTACCGCCGCTCCGACACGATGATCTCGGGCCGGAAACCCTCTTCGGACTCTTCCAGGAAGTCCCAGGTGTGCGGATTCTCCAGCACGTGGGCATCGGCGTCGACGGTGAGCATGGCGGATCCCCTCCTTCCCTCCGTGGGCTCTACACGGGTGCGGGGCACGGTCGGGCTTGAAACCCGCCCCTACATCGGCGGCCGGCGCTCGAACCAGCGGGCGTGCTGCTGGTAGGCGTAGCCCACCCGCAGCAGCGTGGACTCGGCGAAGGCCTTGCTCCAGAACTGCATGCCCACCGGCAGGCCCTTGGAGCTGAAGCCCGACGGGATGGCCAGCGCCGGGACGCCCGCGAGGTTGGCGGGCGAGGGGTAGTCCGGGCGGAGCATCTTGTTCACCGCGTCCAGGCCGTCCAGCTCCGCGGCCGGCGGGGCCGTGGTCGGATTGGTGGGCAGGGCCAGGACGTTCACCTCGCGGAACGCCGCGTTGAACTCCCGCCGGAGCCGGCTCCGCATCCGCTGGGCCTGGATGTAGTCGCCGCAGGTGGACACCGCGCCGATGAACAGCCGCGCCCGGCGGGATTCCGAGGCCTCCCCGGCCATGGCCGCGTCCATGTCGGCCCGGCAGATGTTGTAGAACTCGCACGAGTAGATGAGGCCGTTGGCGATGGTGGCGTACTCCATGCTCGGCACCGTCACGTCCCGGACCTTGGCGCCCAGGGACTCGAAGACCGCCAGCGCCTCGTCCAGAAGGGCCAATACCTCGGGGTCGGTGTCGATGAGGCCGAAGTAGTCCCGCGGCACGCCGATGACCATGCCCGAAACCCCGGCCTTCAGATCCGCGCTGTAGTCGGAGACCTCCACCTGGCTCGAGGTGGGGTCCCTCGGATCGAAACCGGCCAGCACCTGGAGCATGTGCGCGAGATCTTCCACCACCCGCGTCATGGGTCCGGCGGTGTCCAGCGACCACCCCAACGGCGCCAGACCGAACCGGCTGACCCGCCCGTAGGTGGGCTTCAGGCCGGATATGCCGCAGAAGGACGCGGGGTTCCGGATGGAGCCCGCGGTGTCCTCGCCCATGGAGCCCATGCACAGTCCGGCCGCGATGCCGGTGCCCGAGCCGGTGCTGGAACCCCCGGGCACGTGGTCGAGATTCCAGGGGTTGCGGGCGCCCTTGATGCCTCCGGGGAGTCCGCTCATGTTGAGCTTTCCGAGCATCACCGCCCCGGCATCGCGCAGGCGGCGCACCGCGGTGCAGTCTTCCCCCGGGCCGGCCGGCCGCGGGATGCGCACCATGGAGAGAGCGCCCTCGACGTCGTACTGGTCCTTGACGGCGACCGGAATGCCGTGGAGCGGTCCCCGGTAGCGGCCGTTCCGAATCTCCTGCTCCGCCGTCCGGGCCTCCGCCAGCGCGCCTTCCTCCATGAGGTTCACGTAGGCGCGCAGGTCCCCGTCAAGGGCGTGGATCCGGTCGAGGCAGGCTTGCGTCAACTCCACCGGGGAAACCTCGCCCTTCTGCAAGCGCGGAGCCATGCTGTCGATGCTGGAAAAACACAAATCCGACATGTCCGTTCCTCGCTGTTCGCGAATCATCCGCCAGCGGGTGCGCGGGCGGGTTTGAAAACCGCCCTACCGGTCCTCGTCCGTCTCGGGCCGGAAGACCCCGCCGACCTGTTCGCCGGCCAAGTTGATGGAGTGGAGTTTGTCCAGGCTCTCCATGTAGGTCTCCAGCATCGGGATGAAGCGCGCGCGATCGCTGTCGGCCATCTCAAGGCCGGCCCGGCCCAGCAACCGCTTCAGGGTTTCCTCGGTGTGTTTGTCCATGACGAACCTCCCTGTCAAAAGACATTCTGATATTCCGCCGCCTCAACCCAGGTCCCCCCACAGTAGCTGTACGGCGCAGACGGCGGCCACGGCCGCGGTTTCCGTGCGCAGGATGCGCCGCCCGAGCCCGACGACGTGAAACCCCTGGGCCGCGGCGCTCGCCGCCTCCTCCTCGCTGAATCCCCCCTCCGGACCCACCATCACCAGCACGGAACGCAGACTGCCGAGCTCTTCCCTGAGCGACGCGAGCCCCCTGCCCGAAGGGTCTTCCCAGAAAAGCAGCCGGGCATCGCACTGCCAGTCTCGCGCGAGCACCGCATCGCACCCGTCGGGCTCGCGAATCTCCGGAACCCGGGTGCGTCCGGATTGCCTCGCCGCGGCGGTGGCGATCTTCTCCCAGCGCTCGCGGCGCCGCGCGCCTTTGTCGCCGGCGAACCGCGGCACGGTGTGCGACGAAAAGAAAGGCGCCACACATGCCACCCCCAGCTCCGTGGACTTCTCCACGATCCAATCCATCTTGTCGCCCTTGCCCACGGCCTGGGCCAAGGTGACGGCCAGGGGGGACTCCCGCTCCGGGCGATAGGACCGTACCACGGTCATGACCGCAACTCCACCATCATAGTCGCGGATCAGGGCTTCGTGCTCGGTCCCCTCGCCGTCCCACAAAAGCACCCGGGCGCCGGGGCGCAAACGCAGCACCTTGCGCATGTGCGCAAGCTCCTGACCTCCCACCGTGGCGGCGCCGTCGCGCACCGCATCCGGCGGTATCAGGAAGCGTGGCAGGCTCATGACTCTCTCCGGGGCAACAGCGTGCTCCAACCGAGGCCGTCATTCCGGCGCAAGCCGGAATCCAGGCTCATGACTTCCTCCGGAGCAGCAATGTGCTCCACTCCTTGCGTTGTCTGTGTTGCTCCAGACGGAAACCCGGAAAGCGTTGCACCACGGCCGGCACGTGGTCGTGCAGCAGCCCGGACAGGATCAACGCGCCCTTGGCACTCACCCGCCGGCTCAGGGGGCCGGCCAACTCCACGAGGGTCTCCAGGATGATGTTGGCCACCACCAGCGGGAATAGGCGCCGCACCCGGCCGACACTGGTGCCACTCAGCGTGACCGCGCGGTCGAGACCGTTGAGCGTGAGGTTTGCCCGCGCCGCTTCAAGCGCCACGGGATCGTTGTCCAACGCCAGCACGTCGCGCACCCCGAGCCGGGCCATGCCGATGGCGAGAACCCCGGACCCCGTGCCCACGTCCAGGGCCTTGACCGGCACCGCCTCGGCGCAAAGCTCGTCGATGAACTCGAGACAGGACCGGGTGGTTTCATGGGTGCCGGTGCCGAAGGCCATGGCGGGCTCGATGACGATGACGTTGCGGCGGGTTTTCTCCGGGCGCGTCCACGGCGGCGTCACCAGGAACCGCTTGCCGATCCTCTGCGGCTTGAAGCGGTCGCGCCAGCCGTCGTGCCAGTTCCGCTCGGCGATGACCCGCCAGCGGGTGCGGCCCACGAAACCGTCGGGGAAGATGTCCCGGAGACCGCGCAGATAGCGCCGGACCACGGGCCTGAGGACGGCATCGTCCGTGGCCTCCGGGAAGAACGCGCGCAGGGAACGCTCGCCGCAGACGACGCCGGTGGAGCCGTTCTCCACCAGGAAGTTGGAAATCGTATCCTGCACCGGGCCTCGGGCCTGGACGGAAAGCTCAAGCCAGCGGACTGCCATAATTTTCGTTCTATGTCACCGCCCGTCAACGGGCAACCGGGGCGACGCGGTCATGGAAACAACGATTCATGCCAGCGACGGCTGGGACCGCATGGACTTTGCCCTGCACGCAAGCTAGAATCGCACCATGGGCACCGTCACGTTCGACACACACGCCTTCGTGAAAGAGTTGACCGGCGCCGGCATGCCGGAAGAGCAGGCGGAGGTGCTGGCACGGTCGCAGGCAGCGCTCATCGACGAAAAGCTCGCCACGAAGCAGGACTTGAAGGAGTTGGAACTGCGGCTGACCATACGTCTCGGATCGATGGTGGTGGTGGCAGTCGGGGTGGTCGCTGCGTTGGTGAAGCTCCTGTAGCCGGGAGTGGCCATGCAGTTCCCCGAGATCAGGGAAACGCCCGCCTTCCACGACGCCGGCCATGCCGGTGACTTTTCATACACGCCGGACCGCATGGCCGTCTTCAACGAAGCAGGCCGGTTCCGGCATGAGTTCAAGATCGCGCCAGCGGCAGCGGACGCCAGGAGGATCGATCTTCTCCTGATCGACGTGCAGCGCGACTTCTGCCACCCCGAGGGCACGTTGTACGTCGGCGGGCGGAGCGGACAGGGGGCGGTGGAGGACACCCGGCGCATCGCGGAGTTCATCTATCGCAACCTGGCGCGGATCACCCACATCCGCTGCACCCTGGACAGCCACAACAACTTCCAGATCTTCTTTCCATGGTTCTGGGTGGACTCCCACGGGGAACCCCTTTCGCCCCATACCCTCATCACGGTCGACAAACGCGACGCCAGGCAGTTGATCAACATCGACCCGCTGGGTAACGTCCTCAGCGGGAATGTCGTCCCCAACCCCGCCATGACCTCCTGGGTCACCGACAAGGGCTACGACTGGCTGGTGGAGCAGTGCCGCTTCTACAACCGGGAGCTGGCGGCCGGCGGACGCTACACGCTCTACCTGTGGCCCCCGCACTGCCTGTTGGGCAGCCCGGGCCACACCGTCACGGGGGTGGTGGACGAGGCCAGAACGCTGCACTCTCTCGCCCGGTTGACGCAGTCCTGGACCGAGATCAAAGGCTCCCACAACCTGACGGAGAACTATTCCGTGCTGCGCCCCGAGGTGCTGACCACCTGGGACGGCGGCGTCCTGGCGGAGAGGAACGTCCGTTTCTACAAGACGCTGGTGGAGACGGACGCCCTGATCGTCGCCGGACAGGCCGCCAGCCACTGCGTCAGGAGCACCGTGCAGGACCTGCTGGAAGAGATACGCCGGGAAGACCCGTCGCTGGCGCGCAAGGTCTACCTCATGACCGACTGCATGTCCTCGGTGGTGGTCCGGAGCGAGGACGGCGCCATCGCCGCCGACTTCACCGAAGCCGCCGAGCAGACCCTGGACGAAGCCGCGGCCGCCGGCATGCATTTGGTGAAGTCCACGGAGCCGATGGAGAGCTGGCCGGAGATGTGACGTTTTGACCGGGCGGTGCGCTCGTACGAAAACGGACACCTACGCCCGCAATCGTCATTCCCGCAAAACAAGTTGTGCCCAAACACCATCCGAGAGAGGCAACGACCCCTCGAATCGTCATTCCCGCACCCTCTCCGTCATTCCCGCGAAAGCGGGAATCCAGGAGGGGCGATGCGGAGGGAACTCCACTGTGCCGCCCCACCCCCGCCCCTGGATTCCCGCTTCCGCGGGAATGACGGGTTCGGGGCCTGAGCGCCAATTTCAGAGAAATCAACTCTTCTAGCGGGCCTCCAGGTGCTGCTTGACCCGTTGCAGGAACCGGGCGCCGATGGCGCCGTCCACGACGCGGTGGTCGGCGGACAGGGTCATGGTCATCATGGAACGGATGGCGATATCGTCGCCGCGGGGGACCACGCGGCGCGCGACACGACCAACGGCCAGGATGGCGCATTGGGGCGGGTTGATGATGGCGGTGAAGCTGTCGACGCCGAACATGCCGAGGTTGGATACCGTGAACGTGCCGCCCTGGTAATCCGTCGGCATCAGCTTGCGGTTCTGGGCCTGGGCGGCCAGCTCACGGCTGCGTAGCGCCAGCTCCTCCAGGGGAACCTTGTCGGCATTTCGGATCACGGGGACCACGAGGCCGTCGTCCACGGCAACGGCCATGCCGAGGTTCACTTCGCCGTGCTGTTCGATTCCCTTGTCCGTCCACGACGCGTTCATGGCCGGTGATTCCGCCAGCGCCCGGCCCACGGCCTCCAGGATGAAGTCATTGACGGACGGCACGGGCTGGGTCCCCTGCTGCTTCAACGCCCCGCGCCGGGCCTCGACGCCGGTCATGTCCACTTCCATGTCCAGGTAGAAGTGCGGCGCCGTCTGCTTGCTCGACGTCATGCGTTCGCCGATCAGACGGCGCATGCGGCTGAGAGGGACGGAACGCCCGGCGCCGGCTTCCGCGGCGCCCGGGGCCATGGAAGGCACGTCACGCGCCACCACCGCGCCCTCCGGTCCCGTGCCCGTCAGACTCGCGAGGTCGAGGCCCTGCTCTTTCGCCAGCCGTTTGGCCGCCGGAGATGCGAGAGTCCGCCCGGTTCGGCGGCTGGCCGCGGGCGATGCCGCGACAGCCGCCGGGGCCTTCGTTGGCTTCCGCGTTGACGCGGGACCGTTGCGCTTGCGTCGACGCGCCGGGCTCACGGATTTCCCCGACGCGGAACCCGCCTTGCCCGGCTCCATGATCAGCGCGATGGTCTGTCCCACGGGGATGTCGTCATCCGGCGCCGCTGTGACTTGGGCCAGGATCCCGGAAGCGGGCGCCTCCACCTCCACCACGGACTTGTCCGTCTCCACCTCCATCAGCATCTCGCCCTTGGTGACGGAGTCCCCTTCCTGCTTGAACCAGCGCACCAGGCGGCCCGTCTCCTGGGTCGCTCCCATGGCCGGCATGATCACGTCCACCGCCATCGTGCCTCTGCCCTTCAGCGATTCGTTGGATGGAGCGGAGGGAGGGCCGTGTACCTGCCCTCCCTCCGCCGTGATGTGAAACTACTCGTAGCTGACGCCCGGGATCGGCTTCTCCAGCACTTCCTCCAGGGTGGTGGCGCGGGACCACTGCTCGGCCGGCCGGCTCTCGCCTTCCCAGCCGATCTGATCCATGGAGGCGTAGAGCTCGATCTGGAAGCCGTCGGGGTCGGTGAACTCCACGCCCGGGTTGCAGCCGGGGCCCCGGCGGCCTTCGTACACGATGGGCACGCCCTTGGCCTTCAGGAAGTCGCGGATCTTGAACAGCTCGGTGACGCTTCCCACCTCCAGGGCGAAGTGGTTGAACGCCACCTGGTCCGGCTCGGGCTGGCCCTTGTTGGACTTGGACGGGAACAGCGCAACGGTATGGTGGTCCGACGCGTTGCGAAGAAAGATCATGCCGCGCTCGTTGATGTCGGACACTTGGAAGCCCATGATCTCCGTCCAGAACTTCGTGCTGCGCTCCAGGTCGCTCACGTTGAACACCACGTGTCCGATCTTCTTGACCTTGACCGGGGTTGTTTCGTCACTGCTCATGTTCGTCTCCTTTCCTTGCGGTAACGGGGGAGTCTTGGAGCCCCCGTGACCCGTATTCTCTTTACCGTTTCCTCAGTCGATGTGAACGAATGCCCTGGCCCAGTTGTTCGGCACCAATGTGTGGCCCTGCCCGGTGACGTCCTCGGCGAGGAAAACGTCGCCCGCCACGAAGGTCCGCGAGGTCCCGTCCCCCACCCGGATCTCGGCGGAACCCGCGAGGGTGATGCAGTACTGCCGCCGCGGCGCGGTGTGAAAGTCTCCCAGATGGCTCGCCGGATCGTTCTTCAACACCAGGCCGGTGACCGGCAGGGTCTCGAAGAAGTAACCGCCTTCCGCGCTGGCATCCATATCCTCGAAATGGGACTGGCCGTCGTCCCCGGTGAACAAACGAACGAACTGCACGGTGAACCTCCTGTATGCCGAATGCGCATTGCCGCCCCGTCGTCACCTTTTTACGCCTACAGGGAAGGATAGATCAATCGGCGGACAACCCCGCCGGGGGTTGCCCGTCCAGTGTGCTATACTCGCCGCCATCCGAACCAGGAGGGCATCCATGCGACTCAAGGACAAGGTCACCATCATCACCGGCGGCGGACACGGACTCGGCAAGGCTTACGCGAAGCGGTTCGCGGAGGAGGGAGCCCGGGTCGTCATCGCCGACATCGACGGCGCCGCGGGCGAAGCCGTGGCCGAAGAGCTGAATCGGGCGGGTCGGACGGGGTGGGCGCGTTCCACCGACGTGACCCGATACGACAGCATCGAGGGACTCGTGGCCGAAACCCTCGACCGGTTCGGCCGCATCGACGTGCTGCTCAACAACGCCGCCATCTACGTGACCCAGAAGATGTGGATGGGCCGGGTGGAGGACTGCCCGCTGGACGAGTGGGACCGGGTCATGGAGGTGAACCTCAAGGGCGTCTTCATGTGCTGCCGCGCCGTCATCCCGGTCATGAAGGAGCAGAAGTCCGGCAAGATCATCACCATCGCGTCGGGTACCTTCCTGAACGGCACCAGCAATATGCCCCACTACACCAGCTCCAAGGGCGGCGTGGTCGGCCTGACCCGGGTCATGGCCCGGCAGCTCGGCGACTGGAACATCAACGTGAACTGCATGACCCCCGGCTCCACCATGAGCGAGGACGTGATCACCGACGAGATCCGCAAACGCCGGTCCGACAGCGCCGGCCGCCGGGCCTTCAAGCGGGTCGAGGTGCCCGAGGACGTCACCGGCACCGCGCTGTTTCTTGCCAGCTCCGACAGCGACTTCATGACCGGGCAGTTGTTGGTGGTGGAAGGCGGCGGGATTATCCACTAGAGGTGACCAATGGCAATGGCGAATAGGGAACTAGTCGGCAAGGCGTTGGAACTGCTCCGAGATGGTCTTGCACCGTTTGTCGCGCGCGAGTTGTACGGGAAACACGACGTAAACGATAGTGCCCCCACAGACCACAGGCCCGTGACCCGGCGAGATGTAGCCGACCTGTTCAAGTCGATACTCGGCAACTGGCAACTGGTTTTTCAAAACAGCCTGGATAGGACTAGTCGTACTCTGGTTCACGAACTCCGAGACTGGCGCAACAAATGGGCACACCAAGAGAGTCTTTCCCAGGACGATGTGTACCGGATCCTGGACTCCGCCAGTCGCCTGCTCACCGCGGTGTCCGCGCCGCAGGCCACAGAACTTGAAATGCTCAAGACGGAGATGTTGCGCAGTCGTTTCGACCCACAAGCACAGGAGAATCGCCCTTTGGCAACCAGCAACGCCATGGAGAGCGGGGCTGTCGATCCGAGGGTGCGTCCAAGCGATCAGCAAACCGTTGGGCACGAGTCTGGTTACATCGAAATCAGGGAACCAGTCGTCCTCCTCTCAATCGCCCGCAGCTTTTATGAAGGGTGCAACGTTTATGAGGCAGTTCGGTATGCCTGGGTAGTGAATGTCGATAGGATCAGGCGGTACAAGCTCGTGTTGGCGCACGTGAGGGGCAGCGTAAAAGGCGCCTTCCGCCCGACCCAGTGGCTACCGGCCACCGTCGAGAACTTTCCGCCGAAGAATGACGCGCCCGGACGCCGAACGAACGACATGCCCGGACGTTACGGATTCGTTGGCGAACGGGCCGAAGCTGCGGTGTGGAACCTCTACGTAGGGAAACAGGTGCCTGCCAAATATCTGGGAGGGCAGAGCCCGGTCCGGTACTGTGAGACTTGACGAACTATCGACGCGGGTGACGACTTGATGGATACTGCGTGCCGCGAGAATAACCATAGCGGCATTTTTCTGATTGAGTTGTCAGGATTTACAGAAAGAGCCGTCAAGCGACCAAACGCTTCGATAGGTTCAGGATAACAACCGCCGAGACCTTGCGGTGTCCCAGACCAGCTTGAGCCTGCCGCACGATTCCCCGATCTCGCCGCGCGCCCGCTCCGGCGGATAGCCCAGACAGTTTGAAACGTAGCGCACGCCGGCGATGAGCCGGTCGCGGTTGCGGTGCTGGTGGCCGTGGACGTGGACGACCGAGCCCAGCGCGCGGAGCTGGGCCTCTATCCGCGTGCTGCCGGCGACCCGGCTGAAGTTGAACCGGACGGCGCGGCCGGCGCGTGGAGGCGGCGCGGCCGGCGAGCGGAACATCACTTCCCGCCTGGGCAGGAAGTGGCTGAACGACAGCACCGGGGCGTCGTACTCGCGACCGAGGTGAGGCTCGTTCATGTCGAGAAAGTGGTCCGCCACCGAGAGCCGTTCCGGCCACCGGGTCAGGACTTCATCGGCCCACATGGAGAGGCCCGGATCGTCCCCTTCCCTGGGGACGTACAGCGTGTCGCCGCCCTGCTCGGGTTTCACGTACCACGAGAACAGCGGCACCACCCACGCTCCGGGATCGCCGGGGCCGCAGGTCACCTTGGCGGGACTCGTGGCAACGTCGAGGCCGGCACACAGCCGCATGATCTTCCCGAACTTGGCCACGGAGTCTCCCTGCTCGTCGCGGCGCAGCCAGAGCTCGTGGTTTCCAGGCACGAAGAAGACGTGGGCAAACCGTTCGCGGAGGCCTCGGAGAACCCGGGTCAGCCTGGCGAGGTCGTCGGTCACGTCTCCCGCCAGCAGCAACGTGTCATCCTGGTGGTCCTCGGCGTGAAACGCTTGTATCAAGGCCATGTTCTGCGGGTAGTCCGCGTGCACGTCGGATATGGCGAATATACGCATGGCGGGTCTCGGGACAGTTTCTTCATCCGCCTTCATACCAGTTCCGTCTTGTGATCCGTAGGCGCCTTGGATATGATCCGCTCCGACCCGTCGCGGAACGGATTCCATGAGCGAGGAAAGCACCACTCACCGCCCGAGCGAGTTGCTGGCCGCCCTGAAGCGGGCCGGCGTCAGCGTCGTGGTCTCGGTTCCCGACAGTTGGATCGGAGTGTTCATGGAGAAGGTCGACGAAGACCCGGACATGACCCTGATCCGCGCCACCCACGAAGAAGAGGCCCTCTCCATCTCCTGCGGCGCCCGGCTGGGCGGCGCGCGCACGGTGCTGCTGATCCAGAACGTCGGGCTCCTGACCACGGGCGCGGGGATGGTGTGTCTGGCCCAGCGCTACCAGTTTCCCATCCTGATCCTGGCCTCGTACCGCGGGTCGGCGCGGGACCCGGTCTTCTATCACATCCCCAAGGGGCGGGCGACGGAGCCGGTGCTCCGGGCCTACGGACTCTCCTATGCCGTGGCCGAACCCGACCTGCCCATCGGCGCGCAGGTGGAACGGGCGGCGACCTTCGCGGAAGAGGGGTCGGCGCCCTTCGTGCTGTTGCTGGACGGCGAGGACATCCGCTGGTGAGCGAATCGAGGCCGACGCGGGAAGCCTACTACCGCGTGCTCGCCGGCTGCGTGTCGGCCGAGACCCTGGTGGTGACCTCCCTGGGCAATGCCTCCTACGTGTGGTCCAATGTCTGCGACCGCCCGGAGAACTTCTACCTGGAAGACGCCATGGGGCTGGCCTTGCCGCTGGCCCTGGGGCTGGCCGTGTGCCAGCCGCACAAGCGGGTGGTGGCGGTGGAAGGCGACGGCGGCCTGATGATGCATCTGGGGACCCTGATCACGGTGGGGTCCGTGGCTCCCCGGAACCTCACCGTGCTGCTGGTGAACAACAACATCCACGCGGCGTCGGGCGGCCAGCCGCTCACCAACACCGGGCTGGACCTGGCGGACCTGGCCCGCTCCGCCGACATCGGAAGAGCAGAGAGCGTCGGTTCGCTGGAAACCTTCCGGACGCGCCTGCCGTCCGCCCTGGCGGAGGACGGTCCTTCGCTCCTGGTGCTGGCCACGGAGCCCGACGTGCCGCCTGTAAAGCCCGCGTTCCCCATGAACCCCCCGATGATCAAGCAGCGCTTCATGGACGCCATCGGGGTGCCGCGCTACGTGCCCGCCATGTTCCGCGCCTGAGTTTCCGGGTCCGGGACCTGGCCCCCGCCCGCCTCCTGAAACGTGTTGACAGCCTTCGGGCAAAAGGCGTCTAATCGGGCCGGGCCTCCGCGGAAACAGGCAAGTTCGCTGAATTTTCAATGTTGCGGCGCCCCGCAGGGTGCCCTGACGGGAGGAAGGAAGATGAGAAGAACAACCGGCTTGATCGGAGTATTGCTTGTGGCGGCCTTGGCCGTGTTCTGGAGCGGGGTCGAGTACGCCTCCGCCCAGATGAAGCTCAACATGGTCGGCTCCTGGCCGCCGGTGGTCTCCTCCGCGGCGGACGTCGGCATCCGCTACATGGAAGAGGTGAACCGGCGCGCCAACGGCAAGGTGGTGATCAACTTCAAGGGGGCGCGGGAAGTGGTCCCCACCTTCGACCAGCCCGAAGCGCTGGTGCGGGGCGTGTTCGACGTCTGGTACGGCGCCCTGAACTACTGGGCGGGCGTGGTCAAGCCCGGGTACATCACCGAGCTCTCGTCCATGGAGCCCACCGACGGCGGGCCCGGCCACCCGCTGCACGACTTCATGGTGCGGATGTACGAGAAGAAAGGCGTCCGCTACCTGGGCGCCTTCTCCGGCGACCGGAACACCGGCAACCACTTCATGTCCACCCAGAAGGAGGTTTCGAGTTCTGCCGACCTCAAGGGCATGAAGGTGCGGGTGCCGCCGCTCACGCGCTTCTTCGTCAAGGCCATGGGGGCGGAGCCCGTAACCCTGCCGCCGTCGGAGATCTATCTCGCCCTGGAGAGGGGCACCGTTGAGGGCTTCACCTGGCCCTACTACGACGGCTTCACCAGCTTCGGGTGGCACAAGGTGACCAAGTACCTCATCGGCCACCCGCTGTATCGGGATGGCATCGGCATCGCGGTGAACCTGAAGAAGTGGAACAGCCTGCCCAGGGACGTGCAGCAGATCATGCTGGACTCCGTCGGCGTGATCCAGCAGTGGTCCCGCGGGTGGATGTCCGCGCACCAGGGCTTTCAGCTTGCCACCATGAAGAAGGCCGGCATGAAGGTCATCCAGTTCTCGGACGCCGAGGCCAAGAACTGGGCCAAGACCTCCAACGAAGCCCTGTGGGCACACTTCAAGACCGTGATGGGCGCGGACGACTACGCCAAGGCCAGGAAGCTGATGGGATACAACTGAGAACTCACACCCCTGCATGACGGCCGGCAAGAAAATCATCCGCGTCTTCGACTGGCTCCTGGACGCCGGCGCGGCGCTCGCGGGCGCCCTCCTGGTGGCCGTCATGCTCCTGATCTCCATCAAGGTCATCTTCCGGTACGGTCTCCGGGAGGGCCTGATGGGGGTCGACCAGATCAGCGGCACCCTCCTCGTCTACATCGCCTTCCTGGGCGCCGCCTGGGTGCTCCGGCGGGAGGAGCACGTCACCATCGACCTGCTGGTCACCCGGCTCGGGCCGCAGTCCCGCCGGTGGATGACCTGCGTCAACTCCTGCCTCGGCGCGTTGATCTGCCTGGTGGTGACCTTCTACGGGAGCGTCGAAGCGGTCACTTCCTGGCAGCGGGGCATCCTGATTCCGGCCGAGATCGAGATACCCCGGGTAATCAATCTCGGCGTCATTCCGCTGGGCGCCTTCCTTCTCTCTCTCCAGTTCATGAGGCGGGCCCGGCGCGCCCTCGATGACCGGGCGCCCGGGCCCGCCGCAACCCGCGAGTAAGGTGAGCTGCGGTGGAGTGGTGGGCCTACATGCTGTTCTTCTTCGGCGGCCTGACCGTGCTGCTGCTGACCGGGCTGCCCGTGGCCTTCGCCTTCACGCTGGTGAACATCGTCGGGGTCTACGTCTTCTGGGGCGGCGCCATCGGCCTGCAACAGCTCGTCCTCAGCATCGACAGCTCCATCTCCACCTTCGTGCTGGTGCCGGTGCCCATGTTCATCCTCATGGGCGCGGTCATGTTCCACTCCGGCGTGGCCTACAAGATGATCGACGTCCTGGACGAGTGGCTGGGACGCATCGCCGGCCGGCTGTCCCTGCTCGCCGTGGGCGCCGGCGCGCTGTTCGCCACCCTGACCGGGGTGGCCATGGGCAGCGTCGCCATGCTGGGCTCCACCCTGGTGCCCGACATGGAGAAACGCGGCTACAGCAAGTCCATGTCCTACGGCCCCATCCTGGCCAGCGGCAGCCTGGCCATCATGATCCCGCCCACCGCCCTGGGCGTCATCCTGGCGAGCCTGGGCAAGATCTCGGTGGGCAAGCTGCTGGTGGGAATCATCATACCCGGCCTGCTGCTGGCCGGCGTCTACGCCGCCTACATCATCATCCGCTGCACCCTTCAGCCCTCGCTGGCGCCGGCCTATGACGTGGCCCCCACGCCGTTGGGACGGCGCATCGCGGACACGTTCCGCTACGTCGTGCCGCTGGTGTCCGTCATCGTCATCGTCATCGGGACCATCTTCTTCGGCGTGGCCACCCCCACCGAAGCCGCCGCCGTGGGCGCTCTCTTCTGCTTTCTTCTGGCCATGGCCTACGGCAAGCTCACCTGGAGCGTCACCAAGGAGGCGGTGGGCACCACCACCTCCATTGCGGTGATGGTGCTGATCATCCTCACCGGCTCCGCCGCCTTCAGCCAGGTCCTGGCCTTCACCGGCGTCACCGCCGGGATCACCAATCTCGTCGTGGGCCTGCCGGTGCACCCCATACTCATCCTGATCCTCATGCAGGTGGTGCTGGTGTTCCTGGGCATGTTCATCGAGCAGACCTCCATCGTGCTGGTGACCATCCCCATCTACATGCCCATCGTCAACGCCCTGGGGTGGGACCCGGTATGGTTCGGCGCCATCATGCTCCTGAACCTGGAGCTGGCCACCATCTCGCCGCCCTTCGGGCTGTCGCTGTTCGTCATGAAGGGCATCGCATCGCCCGGCACCACCATGGGCGACATCTACCGCGCGGCGCTGCCGTTCGTCGGGCTGAACCTCCTGGTGATGGCCCTGATGATCGTCTTCCCGGCGCTGGTGCTGTGGCTGCCGGGGCTGATGAACTGAGCCTTCGGCGATCCCCCTCCCGTCCCCGCCGGGATCCGGCGGACCAGCCCTAAAGTTTCGGATCGTTCCGTCGATCTTCTTATACAGGCGCCGGGATTCCTTGGACCCGGCATGACCCAAACATTCTTGCGCAAAGGAGGTGTCAACATGCGCAAAGGTATGAGAGTCGGCTGGCGCGGGCTGTTGTCCGCCGCGGTCTTCGGTATGATCCTGGGCGGGGGCTTTCCCGCGTGGGGACAGAACGTATTCATCAACGAGGTCCACTACGACAACCGCGGCACGGACACGGACGAGGGACTCGAGGTCGCCGGGCCCGCGGGCACCGACCTGAAGGGATGGAGCCTCGTTCTCTACAACGGCAAGAACGGAAGGCCGTACCGGACCGTTTCGCTGGAGGGGTCCTTTCCCGACCAGCAGGGAGGCTACGGCACGTTGTCGTTCCCCATCAATCGCATCGAGAACGGCTCGCCTGACGGCATCGCGCTGGTCAACTCCACCAACGAAGTCGTTCAGTTCCTGAGCTACGAGGGCGGCTTCACCGCCGCTTCGGGACCGGCCGAGGGCCTGGCGGCCACGGACATGGGCGTGCGGGAATCCAACAACACCGAGGCCGGGCATTCGCTCCAGCTCCGGGGCTCGGGCAACACGCTCGCCGATTTCGCCTGGCACGGACCCGGCCAGGCCACCCCCGGGCTCGTGAACGCGGACCAGACCTTCGTGGCCTCGCCCCCGGAAACCATGGGCGGCGGGCAAGGCGGTTCCGCGCCCGTGGAGGTGGTGAAAGAGAGCCGCTGAGTCGAGGCCTGCCCCGGCTTGGCGGAGATATGGGCTTCCCGCGCCGTAGCGGGAAGCCCCCCCTTCATGGTGCGGCGACGATCCCGCCGTTGACGCACCACCGTCCTTCCAGTAACGTTGAACCATCGACGCCGGTCGGGAATTCACGCTCGGAAGGAACGGAACCCATGGCAAAGTTTCGCATACAGCCGCACGGCAGGCTCCAGGAATGGGTGGCGCATGAACTCGGGTATTTCACGGACGAAGGGCTGGACTACGATTTCGTCTTCGGCATCGTTTCGCAGCAGTCCGAGAAGCCCAAGGAAGTCCGTCACGGCGCCCTCGAGGACATGAAGGAAGGACGGGCCTGCGACGTGAGCTCGGCCTGTCACTGGATGGTCAACGTGGCCGCCACCGGGCAGCACGGCCGCATGTGGGGACACGCCTACTCGGTGACGCCCTCGGGCATCTTCGTGCCGCCGGAGTCCGACATCCGCAAGCCCCGGGACCTGGCCAACGTCGAGATCGCGGTGGGCTATCACTCCGGGAGCCACTTCTCGGCGCTGCAGGCGCTGGAGGCGATCCTCGACTCCTCCGAGGTGAAGCTGCAGTTCGCCGGCCGGCCGCTGGACCGCATGGCGCGGTTGCTGGAACGCGATGTACCGGCGGGCAACGTCTTCGGCGCGCCCATGTACGTGCTGGAACAGCAGGGTTTCCGAAAGATCGTCGATACCACGTTCATGATCGGCTTCCTGCTGGAGCCGGACACCGACGAAGGGGACACGAAGAAGTACTTCAACGCGCTGCAACGCGCGCAACGCGACATCGACATGGAGCCGGAGCGCTTCCGCCACTATCTCCTGAAGGAGATCCCCGAACGCTACCACGAGATGGTGGACGTCAACGCGATGGGGGTCGGCGAGCGCATGGTCTTCGAGCCCTACACCCGGGAAGTGTACGAGAAGACGCACCGTTGGATCGCGACCCGTAACCTCTTCGGCGCCGACACGCCCCTCGACGAGCCCTACGAATCGGCCGTGGCGCTGTAGCGAGCCGCGGTTCATTGCCCGACGGGAGGAGGATCCGATGGCCATCAACGCTCGGCCCATCGCCGCCCCGGACGCGGACTACGCGCTCATCGACTCCGACGCCCACGTGGTGGAGACGGAACGGACCTGGGAGTTCATGGATCCGGAGGACGAGAAGTACCGCCCGGTATTGGCGGCGCATCCCACCGACCCCCACTTCCAGTGGTGGATCATCAACGGACAGGCCCGGGGCTTCCGGTTCATTACCCTCACCGAGGAAGAGATGGCCGAGCGGTCCCGCGAGCAGGGCCGGGACCTCGTGACCCCCATCGGTTCCCGCGAGGACGACGTGGGACGGCGCCTCCGGCACATGGACCGCCTGGGCATCGACACTCAGGTGCTGTTCCACACCCTGTGGACGGTGCCCACCACCGATCGCCCCGAGGTGGAGCTGGCGCTGTGCAAGAGCTGGAACCGCTGGGTGGGGGACATGTGGGAAAGGGCCAAGGGGCGTCTGAGGTGGTGCACGGTGCTGCCGCTCATGAGCATGGACGCATCGCTGGAGCTCCTCAACTGGGCGCGCGACCACGGCGCGGTGGGAATCGCCATCCCGCCGATCCTGGGGCGGCGCCTCCCCATCGACCCGTACTTCCACCCGCTCTACGAGGAGGCCCAGCGCCTCGACATGGTCGTCGCCACGCACATCGGCAACGGCAACCAGGACATCATCGACATCACCCGGCCGGCGTACGATCCCGCCGCCTTCGGCCTCATGCGTTTCCGCCTGTTGACCGCGGGCTCGTGCGAAGGCCTGATCGAGAGCCGGCTTCCGCTCAAGTACCCCGATCTCCGTTGGGCCTTCATCGAGGCCGGCTCCATGTGGCTACCCTGGATGCTCCATGAGGCGAAGCGCCGCAGCCTGCAGCGCGGCACCCCCCTGCCCGACGACGTGCTCAAGGAGTTCAACATCTTCGTCACCTGCCAGAACGACGACGAGCTGGCCTACACCCACCCTTGCGGGCCGGACAACCTCGTCATCGGCAGCGACTACGGCCACTACGACGGCTCCAGTCAGATGGACGCCCTGCGCGTGATGCGGCAGCGGACGGACATCGACGAGGAGTCCAAGCGCAAGATCCTGAACGACAATCCCAAGCGGCTGTGGCGGTTGTAGTGTCCTGTCCCACGTAATTCTTCACCAAGATGCGCAGGATTTCTTGTTGTCGGCAAGGCGCGATGACGAGCAGTGGCGGGCACCACGCGAGGAAGAGCAACGCAGCCGACGACGAGAAAGACCAGCAGATTGGTGAAGAATTACGTGGGACAGGACACTAGGACCCCGCGGCGCGTTATCCATCCGGTATAACGGGGACGAGCGCGGCGAGGCGGCTCGCCATGACGTGTCCCTGAGCCCGTCCGTCAAATGCGGGTGGTTTCGATCTCCAGACCCAGAGCGTGCTTCCCGGCCAACTCGTAGGCGATCTGGCGCGCCTGCGCATGCTGGCTGATCACGTGCAGGTCCTGGAAGTGGCGCTGGATGATGTTGCCTTCGTAGATGACGGTGGTGCCGGAGGCGTTGTAGAGCTGCTCCACCACGTGCACCGCGACCCGAATGCAATGGGTCGTCGCCAGTCGCAACGCCACCCGCCGGTCCAGGGTGAGCGGCCCCTCCGAAGTGGCTTCGTCCCACAGTGCGCGGACGGCGTCACGCAGATAAACCCGACCAGCCGCAAGGGCGGCCAGGGCCTGTCCCACCGTCGCCTGCACCGCCGGCTGGTCGCGCAGCAGGGCCTGCATGGAGTGGGGCGTCTTGGCTCCGGCCAGTTTCAGGACCTCCACCGGCGCAGAACCGCCGGCGAAAGACTTGTCGCCATCCACCCTGGCGAGATGGGCCGGATAGACCGGTACGTCAACAAGTATCAGGGCAGGGAGTATCCGTCCGGCGCTCTCGAGGTGATCACCATGGCTTTCCAGTACGTCTACCAGGTCAACCGCCCCGGTACATTCTCGCTCCGTTTCCCGGACCTCACTGAGTTACTGGCCAAAGACCCTGAAATGCTCGACCTGGTCGTGGGCGTCCTGTTCCGACATGACCCGCCGGAGACGAGATGACGTTGCCCATCATTGGAAGCATCCCTATTGTGGACCCCGTCGATGTGACGATTCTTGACTCGAGCACGCGCACGCCCGTGGCCGTGCTCAGGTTCGACTTCAATGACCAGGAGGCCTGGCACTGCCTCCGAGTGTTCGCCGACATCCTTGACAAGGACAATCAGGGGCAGTAAGGGGATATCATATGATCCACGAGATCCAATATCCGGACTGGGCCGCTGGCGGTGAACTCAGGCCTATAATCTGGGACGATGAAGCCGGCACCGTCGAAGGAGAACACAGTCTGGTGCCTCTTATTCCCAGCTTTTTCGAGGCCCGGCTCATCGCTGTGAAGGGCGGCGTCACCAAGCTCGACGATCCCGCCCACACTCCCGAGGAGTTTCTTTTGATTCTCGCCGTCAACCACCGGGCGGGTGACGATCTGGATCCCCGCGCCGTCCTTCCCGATTCCCTTAAGGACATCACCCCGCGGAGCCTCGACACCGTCGCCCTCCCGGACGATGTTCTCGGTTGACCGCAGATGGCCATCCAGCACCACGTCCTCACAGTAGACCTCACCACGGTTGAAGGCCGCAGCCCGGAGCGTACCGAGGTCGAGGTAAGTCTTGTCGATCGCCGGCTGATCTACCCGCTGGGCTCCGGGCCCGAAACGCTACTACCGGCCGCGCAGCGGAAGTTCACTGACGCGGACGGCGTGGCGACGTTCGATCTCCTGCCCAGCTCCCGCGTCGGCAAATACCGCGTTGTCCTCTCCACCTCCGCCGGTACATACGAACGCGAAATCGAGATGCCCGCTGCGGACGCACGGCTGTCCGAGCTCGGAGATCCGCAGGGATCCTACATGCTCTCGACAATGGGCAATCTCGTGGACGATCTGAGCGCGGAGGAGCTTGCGATCGTGCACCGCAAGCTCAGGATCGGCGACACGCCTGGCGACGGGTCGGGGTACATTCTGCCGGAGGCCTCGGAGACGCGTCTAGGCGGCGTCCGGCGCATCACGGAGCAGGAATCCTCCGACGCGGCTGGAACGACGTTCGGCGCATGGTCGGCGACGCTCATCACGCGCCTGTTGGCCGCCTGGCGTCCGCTGGTCGCGGTTGATGAAGCTCAGGCCGGCACGAGTCTCATCGCTCGATTCTGGTCCGCGCTGCGAGTGCGCCAGGCGGCCGACGAGGCGGTCGTAGCCGGCGTGCCCGCGGTGTTCCGCACGGGGAGCGCGGCGCCCATCCCCGATTCCAAGATCCCGGCCACGGTCACCAGGGACACTCAGATCGCGGACCTGCTGACAGGCATAAGCGTCAACGGCGGGGTGCTTGAGGCGACGCGGGAGAATGGTCAGAACCCGCTCGAGGTCACCCTGCCGATCGGCTACGGTTTGGCGCGGTTCGGCGATCCGTGGTCCCCGGCAGCTGACAATGCGGGCAATTTTCTCGACACCGGGATAGCGCTGCCCGCCTCTCCGAGGGACGCGGACGTGTACCTGCTGGCCGCCTCATGGAGCACATACTCCCCGGTCATCAAGCCTTTGCTGGGCAACGTCATCAAGTCTCTCCCGGTTGCCGAGGTGGGCGATAGCACGGGCGGTACTACGGTCGCCGACGAGGGAGTGGGTGGTACAACCCTGCTCGCTGCCAAGACCGCCGCGGGCAACCTCCTCCTACGGAACGATGATGGTGAGTGGGCAGCGACCAATTTCGCGATGCTGTGGGAGCTCACCGACGCTGCCGCGCCCACTCCCAACAGCCCAACCCAGGACGGCTACATCTTCTACGTGCGGCCGGCGCTCACGACCCCAGACGACATCACCACGCCGCAATCGGTTACGGACGCCGGGTTGTCCTTCGTGCTCCTGCATGAGCGATCCATCCCCGGCCGAATCTATCCCGATATCGATTTCTCAACCGAGTGGTTCGGCTCTTTGGCCATCAACGGCAATTGGTCGGGTGGCGGCACGGGCGCGATCCGCAATCTGGCTATCGATCTGACGACGGTCCATGCGTTCAACGGCAAGTCGATACGGCACATCCGCCGAGCGATCATACCGTGGACGAAGAACACGGATACGGCGTTCCGCTTGCATGGACTAGACAGTGTCAGTTCTGTACGCATCGGCCCTTACCGGCCGCCCGACGGCAATTCTGACGGCTCTGACGATGTGGAGATCACCGAGGCCGACCTGCTCGGACCGGTGGAGATCGGGTACATCCTGACCTTGAGGGGCGTTGACGGCAGCGGCAACTACGACCCGTTCACGCTGAATTCCCTGACCTGGCATAGCATCCAGACGCGCAGTTACCAGATCGCGCACGGCGTGGCCGTCCCCGTGCAGGCGCAGCCGTACATCACCGAGTTCGACTTGCGCGGAGACTTGACGCCCGCGGCAGGGGATATCGGCGGCGACGAGTTCGCCTACTCGGTCTCCGCTGCCCATTCGGATCAAATAGCAGCGGCGCGGCTGGTGGGCTTCGCGGGAACCGCGCCCGGCCAGGCGGTAACGGTCCTGAAGACCTTCGCGGCGGCAGAGTACCACGCGGCCGCGGGATCGATCACGCTGCCCGGGACGATCAATCTGGCCGCGGGAGAGAGCTACACCGTGAGGTACGAGGTTTACGGCGCCGGGCAGACTGTGGCCGACGATCCTGTCACTCACCAGGACCGCAGGGTCACGGCTCAGGCCGCGATGGTGCGCTACATCCGCGTGCCCTCCCGGATCGGCGGTGCGCGGCCGACGGCAGCGAATCTGATTGCGAATTCCGTCGTTATTCAGACGGGCGCAACGGTCATCCGGTCGTGGATGACGAGCGGTGTCCCGGACGATAACATGGAGTATCTGCTCGGCTGGATTGTCCCGCAGTCTCTGGCTCAGATAAACCACATCACCCTTGGCGGCATCAACAATGACCACGCCCTGGCTGCCCGGTTCGCCTTGACAGACAATAGTGTGGACTACTTTGTGTACCTGCTGACAGACGCTGCGGCGGTGGACGAAAACGCCAACGGCGTCACGGTCGTGGTGACTTGATGGCCAACCTCAAACCCGTTACCGACACGAACACTCAGTTCCTGCCCGTGGACACGTCCAACGCGCGGGTTCCCGTCGCCCGCGGCGAGAAGATTCGCATGACCGAGGCTGTCCCCGGCGGGGAGGATAACTCCGCGGACGACTGGCGGAAGAAGCACGTCCAGGATGCCTCGGCGGTCCGAACGCTGGCACAGCACAACGCCGAGAAGCTGGCGGCCCTTGAGACCGAGGTCGAGGCTGCCTGGGGCGCGTTCGACGCGAACGACGTGCAGTCCGGGTATGCGCAGTACGTAGGCGAGGCCCGTCCTTCCGACTTCGACTTCGGACCAGCGAACGATACGTACACCTATAGCGGGTCCGTTTCCCCGGTCGTGTGGTTGCGGACTCCGAAGGGCGTGGATCCTACGGGCAGGGTCAGGGTTGTGGTGCGCCGCGGGGGCGCGGTTCGCTCCACCCGTCCCGGTTCCGGGGAGGAATGGGGTCGGGAGGTCGTGGGGTCGCCCGACAACGCCGCGTTTGATTACTACCGGCTGGAGTCGGAGACCAGCGGATCGGGGATTGGCCTGTCCGGCGCGTCGGATGACACCATCACGTTCGAGCTGGCGGCGCAGTCCCACGTCCGCCCCGTCAACGATGTGCTCGCGTTCGATTCCCTGCCCGCTCCCGCACCGTATCGCGTCGGGCAGTACATCATCGCCGGGGGTCTGCACTACGAGTTGACCGAGGCGGCTGCGAATGTCGTGTCGGGGACTCCCACGGCTATCACGCTCTCGGACGGGATGGCCCACGGCATCATCCTGCCGGGTTTCCCGTCGAACTCCGGTCTGGTCGTAGGCGGGCAGTTCGAGCACAACCCCGGCTCCATCGTGCGGGCGGTGTTTTGGCGTGAGTACACTCCGGGCAACGTCGAGTTGGTGGCGTGGGTCCAGGACGATGCCTACGGCCGGGCGCGGGGCTCGGTAGCAAGAGACGAGCTTCGGATGGTCCTGACGGAGGGGCAGTCTTCCGCGTCAATCGGGCTGCGCTGGGTGCGCGGCTGGACGCTTGCCGGACGCCTCGGGCGGTACGCCGAGTTCTCCCGTTCGTTTCGCGACTACACGACCGACGCCGAGGCAACGAAGGCGCGGGCGATATTGGTCGGGACCGACGAGTTCGACGTAGCCTTGTACGCGGCCCAAACGGCGGATGAAGACCATCGGGTGTCGGGGCTGTCGGGCAAGGGCTGGTCCGAGCGCGTGAATCCCGACATTGCCAAGAACACGGAGGTGGCGGAGTCTAACCGCGAGAATGCTGTCGAAATACTGAACGGCCTGGTTGATGCGCGGCGCCGGGTGGCGGCGCTGGAGGCTGGCGATCCGCACGTTGAGGCGCGTTTTGCTTCATTGGAGGACAAGACCTCCGCCATCGCATTCGACGACGCTGTGGAGTGGGAGGATGTGACCGACCCGCAGGGCGCCAACTACGGGCGGATCGTCATCGTGCCGGCCGGCGACGCGCTCACCAGCTATACCGATGGACTGAACGCGACCGGCAGCAACTCCTTCGGCGGCTCTTATACTGTCGCGGCCAGCGTGGACAACGTCGGGTTGGTCTGGGTCGCTCGCAATGACACCACCTGGTCGCGGATCAAACTCCAGATCCGTTCTCCAGGTGGCAGACTGCGGCTCGATCTGGTGCTGGGCAGCCTGCGGGATGCCCCCGCCGCTGTCCGCGCAGCCGTCAACAACATTCCCGATGCGCCCCCCGACCGAACAGTGCGCTGGCCCGCTATCTCCGATACCCAGCCGCACAGTCTCATCGACTTGCACGTCGGCGATGTTATTACCGTGCAGGCGCTGAGCGAGGAGCATGTGCCGCGCTGGGACGGCGACCTGTCGGAGAAGCGCGAAGCGTTTTTCAAGGTCCTGGAGGCCCAACTGGACACGGCGCACCTGCGCGCCTTGGGACCCTTCCTCGGTGAGTACCAATGGCCCGACTACCGGCTGAATAACGAGACCGCGCTCATCACCCCTCGGGACAGGTCGCAGACGCCGCCTGGCGATCTGGAGGGCGTGGCCGTCGATCCGACCACAGGCCTCGCCTACCTGACGACGCGGGTGCTGGACGGCACTGGACGGCTCTACACCTTCGATCCAGATACAGGCCGCGTCAGGCGCGTCGGCAACGTCGTTGATTTTGATGCGGCCAGCCAGCTTAACGCCGCTTCGCGCATCGAGATGTATGGAATCTCTATCGACGAAGGCGGCGACGCTTACGTTACGTTCTTCGTCGAGGACACCACCACCGTCTCTCAGGACCCCAACAGCGCCGTCATCAGCGCCGAGGTATGGCGGATCAGCCTGACGACCGGCGGACTGACGCGGCGGATCGCCCGTGAGGTTCTCGCATCGGGGCTGAACGCTTGGCGCAACATCGCCGTCGACGACCAGTACGTCTATGTCACGCGGACGCACGCGGGGCCGGATGCCACGGCCTCACACGACATGCTGCGCATCCCGAAGGCCGGCGGCCCGGCGACCAAGGTCAATGCCGGTGCGTTGACAGACGGCAGCACCGTCCAGTCCATCGCCTATTCGCCGTTGTGGATGGAGTTGGTCGCCCTCGGCGCCGATCATCGCATCCGCGTATGGAACGCCGCCGCCACCCAGTTCCGGGCCGTCACGCCGGCGTCGGCATCCGGCATCGAGAGCGACAACGGGCAATACGCCCTGTTCTTCTCGCGTCCCGGGTCCCTGTTGGAACAGATACGGTCGCTGAACGACCGCAGCCCGGTCCTGATCGGCACGACGAACACCCTGCCCACGTCAGCCGGGACGCTGACACCTTCGGTGGACATCAACCTCATCTGGACGGCATCCGGTGGCCTTGGCGTGACCGTCGGCGGCGACCAGCCGCACCCCGCGCGTGAGCTTCGGATTCCGAAGGTCCTGCCCGAGCGGTTCACGAACTTCCGGGTGGAACTACGGGTCGGCGATGACGTTAGGCACCGTTTCACGATCCCCATCGGCGGGGCGAGCGACGACGCTAACGACGTCCACACAGTTCACGATTTGTACGTCTCGAACAATCAGAGGTTGGAGACGAACATGGAGCACTACCGGAACCAGAGCTACGATGGGCTGCGCATCAGCGGCACGGGTACGTCGCTGCCGGCGAATACGGAAGTCCGAGTCTACGCAATCTAACCAACCCGAGGTTCACGTGGATCCCGGCCGCGCTTGATGCGCCGCGACGGGTCGGGCGGCGGCACCGCCGAAAACAGCGCGGCTGTCATTGCCCGCGAGCGTGCGAGCCCCGGAAAAAGCCCCGAAAAAAGCCCCGAAAAAAGCCCCGAAAAAAGCCCCGAAAAAAGCCCCGAAAAAAGCCCCGAAACGGGCCGTTATCAACAAGGTGAGCCCGAATTTATCATTTATTGTTGGCGGGCCGTCCAGATGGAGGAACCGGTCGGTAAGTCCTGAATATTAGTGCTGTTTGTCCCACCTCATACCACCTCATCCCGGCCCGTCCCGATTTCTCCTTTTTACTGACTCCCTACAGCCAGCTCCATGAACGCGTCCAGGCACGACCGGGCCGCCCCCAGGGCAAGGGCGGCGTCACCGCAGGCGAACAGCAGGACGGTGGAGAGCCGGTAGAGGGGACCGGGCTCCACCACCAGGGCGCCGCGCTGGCGCACCGTGCGCTCGGCCGGAACGAAGGCGCCGTCCACCGCGAAGTCGTTGGTGCCGGTGCCGCGCATGCCGCGGACCTTCCAGGTATCCAGCACCTCCACCTCGCCTGCGGGCACGAACAGGAACTTCTGCACCGGCTCGCCGTTGTCCGGGATCCACGCACGGGCGGCGAACCATGACGCGTGCCGGCAACCGGAGCTGAAACGATGACGCCCGGTGACGCGGTACCCGCCCGGCACCGGCGCTGCCTCCGACGTGGGCATGGCGGTGTTGGCCACCACGCAGCGCGGCGTATCCGTCCAGATCTCCCGGGCGATCTCATGAGGCATGCGCGCCGCGTAAGTGGCGAAGATCGAACACTGGTTGACGATCCACGCGGTGCTGGCGTCGGCCTGGCCGAGCTCCCCCAGGACCTCGATATAGAACGGCAGGTCGATTTCGACGCCGTCCAGGGACCGTGGCAGGGCAAGCTTGAACAGCCCGGCGTCCGCCAGCTCGTCGAAGAGCGCCCGCGGCAGCTCGCGCTCCGACTCGATCCGCTCGGCGCAGGACCGGATCGTCGGGGCCAGCGCCCTGGCGGCGTCCAGCATGGGATGGTTCGTGGATGACATCAAAGCCCTTGAGCGGCGCGGATCAAACCTTCGTCCAACTTGTTCCACTCATGCACGGGTGTCAACTCAGCATGAGCCGGGGCAGGGTCAGCACCAGGGCGGGAAAGGCGATCATCACCCCCAGATTCAACATGTCGAGGAGCACGAAGGGAAAGCAGCTCTTGTAGATCTCAATCATGGAAGCATCCGGGACCACGCCCTTGAGAACGAACAACTGGAGGCCGAAGGGCGGCGTGGTGTTGGCCACTTCCATGTTCAGCAGCATCAGGATCCCGAACCAGATGGGATCGAACCCGAGCTGCGCGGCCAGCGGGAAGTAGATGGGCACGGTGATCATCATGATGGAGATCTGGTCCACGAACATGCCCAGCACGAGCACGATCAGCATCATGAGCACGAGGATCACCACCGGCGATGCCGGGAGGCCCGACACCAGCTCCACGAGACCCCGGCTGGCTCCGGTGAACGCCAGCACCTGGCTGAAGGCATTGGACGCCAGGATGATCATGAGCACCACGACCGAGACCCGCACAGTGCTCATCACCGCCTGCACCAACACCTTGTACGTCAGGCTGCGGTACATGGCGGCCACCAGGGCGGTGCTCAGCACCCCCAAGGCCGCCGCCTCCGTGGGCGTGGCCACGCCGAGGAAGATGACCCCCAGCACCATGAACACGATGAGGCTCAGGGGCGCCAGATGCAGCAGACTCACGAGCTTCTCGCGGGTGGACACGTGCGCGACGTCGTAGATGGGCGCGGACGCGGGACGCAGCTTGGCCCGGATGACGATGTAGGCCGCGTAGAGGCCGGCCATGAAGAGACCCGGGCCGATGCCGGCGATCAGGAGCTTGCCGATGGAAATCTCCGCGAGGCTGCCCAGCAGAACCCCCATGGCCGTGGGCGGGACGATGGCCGCGAGGCCGCCGGCGGCCGATATGGGGCCCACGGACATCAGGTAGCTGTAACCCCGGCGCCGCATCTCCGGCACCAGCGTCGTCCCCAGCATGGCGGTGGTGGCCATGCTGGAACCGCTGAGGGTGGAGAACAGCGTGCCGCCGCTCACCGCCAGAAGGCTGAGCCGCCCGGGTATGCCGCCGATCCACTTGTCCAGGGCGTCGAGGGTGCGCACCGCAAGCCCCGATCGGAACATGATCTCGCCCATGAGTATGAAGAGCACCACCGGCGCCAGCACGAAGCTCGCCAGGGTGGCGAAGGCGCTGGTGGCCATGAGCCGCAGCGCCGGGAAGCCCCCCATGAACAGGAAGAAACCGCCGATGTTGATCAGGAGAAAAGCGAACGCCACCGGCGTGCCGGCCACGAACAGGACCATCAGCACGCCGAGCATCAGGGCCAGGACTTCGTACCACTCCATCTCGTGCTCAGAGGGAATCCTGGCCCACGGGACCTGGTTCGTCCGGTATCGGTCCGCCGCGGCGCAGCACCCCGACGTTGTGCCACGCCTGGCGCAGGAACTCGATGACCAGCAGGAAGCCGCCGATGAAGATGGGAAGGATCAGCGGCCAGCGCGGCACCCGCCACGCCTTCAACTCCGCATGGCCGCCCAAATAGGAATCCCAGGTCTCCCAGGCGCCTTCCCACGCCAGCACCACCGCGCCCACCGCCGCCACCAGCGGCACCAGGATGGCCAGGATCAGCCGCGTCCTCGGCCCGAGCCTTTCCACCACGATCTCCACGCGCGTGTGCGCGTGGTCGCGCAGCACCCAGGGCGCTCCCAGCATGGTAATATAGACCAGCGAGTATTCGGTGAGGTCCACCGCCCAGATGGTGGGGTTGTTGAAGAAGTAACGCGCCACCACCTCGTAGAGCACCGAGAAGGTCACCGTCACCACCAAAAGCCCCGCCACGTAGGCGAAGCCGTTCAGCAGCGAGTCCCAGGCTCGCTCCAGAGTCTGCCCGAGTTGCAGCATGATGAGGTTTGATCTCCCGCCGGGCCGTCCGCGGACGGCCCGGCGGGTCTTTCACCGCCTGAGGGCGTGAAGAAGCGCCCCGTGCCGTAGTGCTTTCGCCCTACTTGTCTTCCAGGCCGCGCGCCAGCTCCCGGATCTGCTTGCCGTACTCCGGCGAGTTGGGCAGGTACTTCTTCCAGGAGGACTCGTACGCCATGGTGCGGAATTGCTTGGCCTCGTCGCCCTTGAGCTCGACGATCTTCATGCCGTGCTTGTTCACCAGCGCATCGAGCTCCTTGTCGATGAGCCCCTGGAAGTATCCCGGCGTCCACTTCTCCACCGCGACGATGGAGTCCGTAATGACCTTCTGCTGCGCCGGGGTAAGCTTCTTCCAGGGTTCCAGGCCCATGTACAGCCAGGTGCGTACCGTCCAGAAGTACGGCTTGAGCATGCAGCAGACCTGCTCGTAGAGCTTGTTTCCGAGGGTGCCGATGACCGGGGAGAAGTACCCGTCCACCACCCCGCGCTCCAGGGCGTTGTAGACTTCCGGCCATTTCACCGTGATCATGGTGGCGCCCAGGGCCTGCCCCAGCGGCAGATAGGTCGGCGTGCTGCGCATCTTCTTGCCCTTGAAGTCGGCGAGGCTCTTCACCGGCTTCTTGGTGAAAATGGCGAAGCCCACCGGCCCCGAGGTGAGCCCCAGGAACTTCACGCCCGCCCGCTTCTGGACGATGCCGTCGAAGTACTTCGTGACTCCGGCCTCTCGAAGCTCGGCGGTCTTGCCGACGAAATACTCGAGAAAGACCCCTTCCGGGATCTTGGCCGAATCGTAGGCGCCGGCGCCGTTCAATATGTCCAGCGTGCCCCGCTGCACCAGACCCAGCATCTCGAACGGCGACGAGATCTCGGGGCCGCCCTTCCAGTCCACCCGCATCTTGCCGCCGGACCTCTTCACGACCTCTTTCTGAAACTGCCAGAAACCGTTGTTGAAGTCGTTGTGTTTCGCCCACGCGGTGGCGCCCTTGAGCACCAGCTCGGGCTCGGCGGCCGGTGCGGCCGTCGCGATGAAAAGACCCAAGGTGAAAAACGCAACGATACAGCCAAGTGCCCTTCTCATGGATTCATCCTCCCTTTCGTCGCCCGTGGTCTCCGATGCCGGGCCAGACTAGTACCCTTGCCGGAAAGCTGTCAAGGAATAACTTGGCGAGCCTTCGACGGGCTCCGGGACGGCATCGGGGTGCTGCCGGACCCGTCGCCGCGCGGATTTGCCCGGGACGGCGTTTCGGGGTATCGGTAGGGGCGGACGAGGAAACCGTCCTCGGCAAGCACCGACATGCTCCGCACGGGAGGAGGTCCAATGGGTAAAGTCGAAGAGAAGATAGGCGCCGACTACCTACGTCTCCTGGCAGCCAAACAACGCCTTTCCGTCCTGGACAGCGAAGCGAAGAAGATGGTCGGCAACCTCAACGTGGCCATCAGCCTGCTGAGCGAGAAGGAGACCGGCCACTACGGCGACGACGGCAACTACCATGTCCACAATCGCCCTCACAGCGGCGTTGCGCACCGGCAGTTGACGCTGCCCACCGTCGAAGAGTTGAGCAAGGTCATCGAGTACCGGAAGCAGGCCAAGGACGAGGTGGATGCGCTGGCCCAACAGTTCAAGGAACTGGAGGCCACGCTCTGAAGGGTGGGGGAAGTGGCCAGGGACAGAATCGAACTGCCGACACGAGGATTTTCAGTCCTCTGCTCTACCGACTGAGCTACCTGGCCAGAGTTGAAAATATTGCCGAAAATCCGGGACGCGTCAACACACGCCGTGTGCGGGCCGTCGTCCCCGGAGGTCTACCATGACACTGCTGCTGAGCAATGAAGAGATCGACCGGATACTCACCATGGATATGGCGCTGGAGTGCGTCGAGCGGTCACAGCGGTCGCTGGAGGCCGGGGAAGCGGTCAACAGCCCGCGGGTGGACACGCTGGCGCCCACGGCCGTCGGCGAGACCAAGGGTGTTTACAGCCTCAAGGCCATGAGCGGTCTGTGGCCCGACGAGGGCATGGCCGCGTTGCGCATCAACAGCGACGTGCTGATCTGGCCCGAGGTCTCGGGCAACGTCCGGCGCGACCGGCTGCCCTCCGCGGACGGCCGCTGGAACGGCCTGATGCTGCTGTTCAGCATGGAGACCGGGGCGCCGGTGATGATCTGCCCGGACGGGTACATCTCGCGCATGCGGGTGGGTGCGGCCAACGGCCTGGCCGCCCGCTACCTGGCCCGGGAGGACGCCTCGGTGATGGCGCTGCTCGGCACCGGATGGCAGGCCGGCGGGCAGTTGATGGCGCACTGCGCGGTGCGGCCCGTCACCGACGTCAAGGTGTACAGCACCAACCCCGCGAACCGGGAACGCTTCTGCCGGGAGCTGGCCCCGCGCGTGGAGGCCCGACTCGTCCCGGTGGAGTCGGCGGACGAAGCGGTGGAGGGGGCGGATCTGGTGGTGACCGGGACCAACTCCATGGAGCCCGTCCACCAACAGCGCTGGCTGCGCCCCGGCGTCCACTACAGCGCCGTCAAGGTGCAGGAGATGGACTACGATTTCCTGGACGCCGTGGACCGGGTCTTCCTGTTCTCGAGGAATCCCGCCAACATCCGGCCTCAGGTCTACCGCACGGAGTCGGTGGACACGCCGGAGGGGACTGGAGGCTGGTGGGCCGAGCGTACCACGCCGCTCTGGGAACGTTTGGAAGAGCTGCCCCGGGCCATCATCGGCGCGGTCGAGGGACGCCGGTCCGCGGAAGAGACCACGGCCTTCGTCAACAACGTCGGCCAGGGCCTCCAATTCGCCGCCGTGGCCCAGCGGGTGTACCGGGAGGCCGTCGACAAGGGCGTCGGCCGCACCATGCCCACGGAATGGTTCACCCAGGACGTGCACCCGTAGGGGGGCAAACCCGCCCCTACCGTTCGTCCTTGTACCAGTCGTCGATGGAGAACTCCTTGCCCAGGCCCCGCTCCCGGGCAAGCGCCACGGCTCTGCCCCCCAGCGCCGCGAACTGGGCGCCGAAACCCACGTTGTTGCAGAAGAACGTGATCTCCCGATCGTTTTCGCGGGAACGCGCCTGCCCGGTTATTACCTCGCCCAGCTCGGCGTAGTCGTCCCAAGGGACGTTCTTCTCGAACGGGGCGAAACGCGGCGCCAGCGTTTCCCGTAGGACCGGGGGCGCGAAGTTCAGTCCCTCGTTGCAGCGGCCCTCGCGCATGCTCAGCACCGTGTGGTCCGCGCGGGTGAAGCAGGCCTCGTCGATATCGCGTCCGGAAATGGCGTCCAGATGCACTCCCGGACCGAGCCACTCCCCGAAGAACACCGGATCGATGGTGTTGGTGCAGACGACGACGATGTGGACGCCTCGCGCGGCCGCCACCGGATTGTCTACGGCTTCGGCGTCGAGGTGAAGGTTTTGCCTCGCGTTCTCGGCGAAACGTTCCCGATTCGCCCGGGTGGGGCTGAACACCTTGATGGACTTCAGCGTGCGGACCACTCCGAGGCCCATCAGCACACCCTCGGCAAGCCAGCCCGAACCGATGACGCCGACGCGGGACGCGTCCGCCGGGGCCAAGCATTCGGCGGCGACTCCGTGCGTGCCGGCGATGCGCAGTTTCTGCAAATACGCATCCTGCACCACCGCCTGGAGATCGGCGGTGTCCAGGTCGAAGATCAGGTCGAAGGCGAGGAACTTGCCGTTCTTCTTGGGCACCTTGTCGTACCGCTGGTTCTCGCCGATGCGCGGCCAGCGGTGCAGGTCCGGAAGGATCCGCATGCCCACCGAGCCCAGGGCGGGCACGATGCCGTCCATGGTCCGCAACTCCACGAAGGTGCCCGGCTCGGAGGTCTCGGCGAAGGTCTGGCTCCGCGTGCGGGTGACCGCCGTGCCCGCGGCCAGGCCGCGATAGGTCTCCCTCATCGCCTCCACCGCCGTTTCCGGCGAGATCAGCTCCTTGACGTCGCTGTTGGTCAAAAGAATCGGCATGGTCGCCTCCTGGCACTGTCCGCCGTCTTGCCTCCATCCGGACAATTGCGGTATGGCTGCGGTCGTCCCATCGGAACTTCGGATCGCGCACGGGCACGGCCCGTTTGAAAAGGGAGGACCCTCCGATGATCGTAATCGACGCCGACGCGCACGTGGAAGAGTCTCCGGCCACCTTTGCGGATGCCTACCTGGACCCGGCCTACCGGAAACGCCGGCCCCAGGTGGTGAACTCCGAGGGGCGGCTTTACTGGCGCGTGGAGGACCGGATCTACCCCCGCCTGTTCGGACGCGGCTGCCACAACATGGGAACGCCGGCCCACTACGAGGGCCAGCGTTCCTTCTATACCGCTTCCAAGCCGGAAAGCATCGAGAGCATCGAGATCAGCCATCCGGAGGCCCGCCTCAAGGACATGGCCGACGAGGACCTGGGAGTGCAGGTCGTCTATCCGAGCTTCTTCCTGGTCCATCCGCTGGTGGACGACCCGGGCCTCGGCGCGGCCCTGTGCGGCTCCTACAACCGCTGGCTCGCGGACGCCACCGGCTCCACCGACCAACTCCACTGGGCCGCGGTGGTGGATCTGAACAACGTTGCCGCCTCCGTGGAGCAGGTGCGCGAGGCCAAGCGCCTGGGGGCGGTGGCGGTGATGATCCTCGGCACCGTGGGCGAGCGCACCCTGGACCACCCGAGCCTCTTCCCGTTCTACGAAGCCCTGTCGGAGGAGGACCTGACGCTGGCCGTCCACGTGGGTTGGTCCTGCCCACCCCTCAGCAACATGTACGACCACCTCTACCCCGGCACCATCATTCCGTTCCTGGTGCCTTTGCTCATGGGGTTCACGGCCATGATCACCGGCGGCGTCCTGGACCGCTTCCCGACCCTGCGGGTGGCGTTCCTGGAAGCCGGCTGCCTCTGGGTCCACTTCCTCATGGACCGGCTGGAGCACCGCTTCGCCTTCACCAACCACTTCGGCAAGTCCATACCCGAGGCCGCGCCCCGGGCCGCCGTATCCCCCGCGGAGTACATGAGCCGCGGCAACCTCTTCCTCAGCACCGAGGTGGAAGACCCGCTGCTGCCGCAGGTGCTGGACCTCGTCGGCGAGGACCGCATCGTCTTCGGCTCGGACATGCCCCACGGCGACCGGGACCGGTTCGCGGTGCGGGAGTTCCGCGGACGGGAGGACATCGGCGAATCGGCCAGGGAGAAAATCCTCAACGCCAATCCGAAACGGCTCTACGGCATCTGACCGAAGGCCGCGGACCCTGGTGTCCCGTCCGTCCATCCGGGACAACACGGGGTCACCAAAGCAGCAACAGGCCCCGGTACAGCGGGAGGTAAAGGTAGACCACGGCGACGTGCAGCAACGCCGCGCACACGACCGCGGCGCCCGCCGCGGCAGCCCAGCCGACCCGCGCTTCCAGCCGGTAATACCCCAACACCGCCAGGGGCAGCCCCCACCGGAAGCCCATCAGCAGGACCAGCGCGAAGAACACGCCGATCCAGGCGAACGCGGCGCGGGCCCGGGCGTTGTCCTCGGCGCTCGCCCCGTCAGCCCCGGCGGCCGTCGACCTCCAGCGCAGCACATCGCCCACCAGGGCCCACACCGCCAGCCCCAGTCCGACGACGCCGATAAGCAGCGGAAACGTGGCGGTTTCCGGCTCCCACTGCAGCGTGGTCAGGACGACGCCGGCAAACAACGCGGCGACGATGCCGCCCAGGACGATCTCGCGGCCCATCAGTGCCCCCTCCGGCGTACCGAGACGAAAACCACAAGCATCATCACGCCGATGCAGACCAGCGGGATCGGCCGGGTGAGGAACGCCACGCCGTAGCTCGCGAGCGAGATGGCCAGATTGTTCTCGGCCAGCGGACCCAGGATGAAACCCACCAGCAGCGGCGCCCGGGCCCAGTCGAACCGCATCATCAGGTAGCCCAGCACGCCGAACAACAGGGTGAGGACGAGCGTGTACGGGTGGGGATAGGCGACATAAGAACCGAACAGCACGAACAGCAGCAGCGCCGGGATCAGCAGGTTGCTCTTGAGGAAGGCGATGCGCGCGGCCGGCCGGGTGATGGCGATGCACACGGCGGTGGCCAACAGGTTGGACAGCACCAGCACGATCACCATGGAAAAGCTGAGGGACAGCTTCTCCCCCAGCATCTCGGGGCCAGGATTGACGCCCAGGATCAGGAACGCCGCCAGCAGGATGGCCGACGTCGCCCCGCCGGGCACCCCGAACGCCAGCAGCGGCACCAGTTCGCCGCCCGCCGAGGCGTTGTTGGCGCTCTCGGGCGCGATGACGCCCTTGATCTCGCCCTTGCCGAACCGTTCGCGCTCGGCCCCTTCCGCCCCCTGGACCGCCATGCCGTAGGCGTAGAAGGCCGCGGCCGTGCCGCCGATGCCCGGGATGGCGCCGCCCACCACCCCCACCACCGCGCTCCGCACCATCAGCCAGCGGTTGGCGATGCAGGCCCGGAGGCCGGGCCGGAAACCCTCGCTCATGTCCACGTGCGTGCGTTCGGCGATACGCCCCCTTATGGCCAGGGACACCACCTCGGGCAACGCGAACAGACCCATGATGATGGGCACGGTCTGGATTCCGTCGAGCAGGTAGTCCGAGCCGAAGGTGAACCGCGCCACCCCCAGTTGCGGATCCTGGCCGACGGTGCCGAGCCACAGGCCCAGGGCCCCCGCCATCAGCCCCTTCACCGGCTTCGCCCCGCTCAGGAAGCTGATCATGAGGATGCCCAGCACCACCAGCATGAAACGTTCCGGAGCCGCGAAGGCCAGTACCACCGGCTGCAGCGCCGGCAGCGCGACCAGGAGCACCAGCGCGCCGATGATGCCGCCCACGGCGGAGACCATGAAGGCCGCGGTCAGGCCGCGGGCGGCGTCGCCGTTGCGCGCCATGGGGTAACCGTCCAGGATGGTGGCGGCCGCGCTGGGGCTGCCCGGTACGTTGAAGAAGAACGCGGGGAAGGTGTTGGATGTATGCACCGCCGACACCAGCGAGAGCATGATGGCAAACGCCACGAACGGCGACAGGCTCCAGACGAACGGGAGCAGCAGCACGATGCCGAGGACCGCATTCAGGCCCGGCACCGCGCCGAAGACCAGGCCCAGCAGCAACCCCAGCAGGATCCCGCCGAGCACCGGCAGGGTGAAGGTGATGGCGAGGGCCTCGAAGAAGGCCTCGAAAGCCATTGCGCGGGAGCGCCCCGCGTTACGGACGCGGGACGCTCATTTCGACGGAACTATTTCAACAGCGTCTTCAACCGATCCTGTATGTCCGCGGGGAGGTTGAAGACCGACAGGATCAGCTTCTCCGCCTCCTGGGCATTCAGCGTGTTCAGCACGAATCCTTGGTCGGTGGCGGTTTTCCTGAACTCGGGATCGGCCATCATGTCCGCCATGGCCTTCTTGAGGATGGCGGCGCGGTCCGCCGGCAGTCCCGGCGTCGCCCCGAACGGGCGGCTGGCGCTCAGGAGCCCGGAGAACGCCACCCAGGCATCACGGTCCTTGGGATCGCCGATGCCGTCGACGAACTTCGGTAGCGCGGCGACCTCCGCCTTGAGGGGGTCCGGAGGCGGAGCGCCCCCCATGGACAACACCAGCTTGATGGTGCCGTCCTTGTGCATCTCCCGGGTCGCGGAATTGACCATGACGGCGGACCCGGCCGTCGACACGGCGTCCACCTCGTCCTGCTTCATGGCCAGCGCCATGGGGTTGTAGCCCTTGTAGCCCGGCACCAGCCGGATGTTGAACTTGCCGGCCCGTTGCAGGAACTTGGGCGCCTGGGTGAGCAGCGAGCTCGGTCCCGACGCGCCGACACGGATGGGCGTCTTGGTGGTCTGGAAGTCCTCGATGGTGCGTTCGGGCCGGTTCGACCGGAGCGCGAAGATGTAGTGGGCGCCGCCCACGCTGCCGAGCCATGTCAGCTTCTTGAAGTCGATGTCCTCGATGCCGCCGGTGAGGCTCCGCACCACCATGGGACTGGTGAAGTGGATCAGCGACAGGCCGTCGGGCTCGGCCTTGTAAACGGACCGCAATCCGATGAGGCCGCCGGCGCCGGGGCGGTTGTGCACGATGGCGGCCGGGTTGCCCGGAATATGCCTGGGCAGGAACTTTGCCGCCAGCCGCGACATGCGGTCGTAGGTGCCGCCCGTGGAATAGGGGCAAACGATGGTGATGGTCTTGCCGGCGTAGAAGTCCGCCGCTCCCGCCAGGGAGCCGGCGAAGATCAGGGCGGCAGCGGCAGCGACAAACGTGATCCCGCGGATGGTTCGGTGCGTCTTCATCATGCCCTCCTGTGTGAAGCTCACGAAGTTGGCCGTCAGATGCGCCTAGTGTCCTGTCCGGTTAATTCACACCATAATCTGCTTGTCTTTTTCGCCGTCGGCTGCGTTGCTCTTCCTCGCGTGGTAACCGCCACTGCTCGTCATCGCGCCTTGCCGACAACAAAAAATCCGGCGCATCTTATGATGTGAATTAACCGGACAGGACACTAGCACTATCGCACCGGGTGGCCAACTGCAACCGCTGACGACCTGCGCCGCGGCAAGAACAACTTGGTCAGGATCGCGCGGGCGGGCGGGCGGGGTCCATCGGAACGTACCGGGGCCAGCCGCCCGACACGATGGTCTCGAGAGAACGGATGGGCTGTCCGAACCGCATCCGGTAGATCCACAGGTTGGTCAGCACCCGCTCGATGAAGATGCGGGTTTCCCTGCTGGGGATGCTTTCGATGAACAGCAGCGGATCGTTGCGGTAGTCGACCTTGCGCTGCCATTCCCTGAGTCTCGCGGGGCCGCTGTTGTACGCCGACAACGCGTAGAAGATGTTGCCGTCGATGCCCTCCCGCGACAGCAGGTAGCGCAGATACTTCTGGCCCAGGGTGACGTTGAGCACCGGGTCCATCAGTTCGTGGCGGTGCGCCCCCCGATAGCGCCGTCCCGCCATGACGCCCGCGGTCCGGGGCATGAGTTGCATCAGCCCCCAGGCGCCGCTGGAGCTTCGGGCGTCGGCCCGAAACTTGGACTCCTGCCGCATCACCGCGAACAGGACGGCGCGGTCCAGGGTATACCCGCCGTCGGGTTCCCATATGGGCAGCGGGTAGAGCGCGGAGTCCACCGGGATGCCGGTCCGCAACAGCAAGCTCTCGGCGGTGCGGTAGGACAGGTCCGCCAGTCCCGACTCGGAGGCCAGCGACAGCATCACCAGGGCCAGGCGGGGGGACAGACGGTGGGCAAACCGGCGGAGCTCGGCCCCCGCCCTGACGTGTTCGCCCACGTGGCTCAGGGCCAATGCACGGCGCACCGGCTTCATCGCCATCAGGGCTTCGAGGTCGGAGGCGCTCAGCCGGCGCATGCCGAAATCGAAGGCCGGCTGCTTGCCCAGAGCGGTGATGGCCAGAAGTCCGTAGAACGTACGCGGATGCCGCGCGGCCGCGCGCAACATCGGCGCCGCCCGCCGGGATTCGCCGGCGGCCCGGTAGGCGCGGCTGGCCCAGTAGCCGCCCGCCGATACCAGCCAGGGCGTCACCGATTTCGATTCCGCCAGCACCCGGAAGTACTTCGCCGCCTCGAGATACTCGCCCAGGCGCCACGCGGCCAGTCCGCCCCACCAGTATCCCAGGGGGACTCGCTGGCCGGACCGCGCCACCGCCCGGGTGGCCGTCTTCAGCGCCTTCCGGTCCTCGTTCCAGAAGAAGTAGCCCTTGGCGATCCAGGCAAGGCTTTCATCGAAGCTCGTCGCGTCCAGACGCTGTCCTTCCAGGAACGCAAGCGCCTCGGTCACGTGGCCTTCCGACACCAACGCCCGGACCCGCTGCTGGGTCTCGCGCACCTTCGGCGACCGCGCCCCGGGCCGACCCTCCGGATCCGGCGGCCCCGGCCGCCGGCCGTTCCTGCGCGGCTGCGACACCGCCGGCACCGGGTCGGACTTGACTTCGGATACGAGCACGCCCCGGGCCGGAGGTCGCGGCGATTTCCAGCCCTTGGGTTGACGCCGCTTCGCCAGACGGAAGATCCGCCGTGCGCCGGGATGGTCGGCGTACTGCTCCATCCAGGTCCACAGTTCCCCGTACGAGGAGCGGTAAAGGGTGGGGTGCATCAAGCGCTGAAACCGGACGTGGCCCATGAGGAGACGATTCCGGATCCGCTTGATGAGGGAGTCGGCCTCGTCCCAACGCCCTTCCCTCTGCAGCGCGAACACGCTCCCGTAGAAGGCGGCATCGCGCTTGGACAGGAGCTTCGGCAGTTCGGTCTGCGGGCGCGCTGGGACGGCCGGCGGCCGTAGAGACGCCGTCTTGGCTCCCGAACGGGATTGCGCGGCCGCGGTCCAGGCGATAAGGATAATACTCGTCCCTAGCGCCAAGGCCATGGCCGCCGCGACTGATTTCTTGTGCCCCACGTTTCTTTTCCGACCGTTCCACCGGCCACCGGGCCGGACACCCTTACCTATTGCAACTGTACGCCGGATTCAAGCGTTTCCGGAATTTTCGGAGGTGCCCGGAACGCCGTGCGCCCCCGGCGGCGGGCACGGGCCGGAGCTGGCGGTCCAGGGTCCTTCTCTCACGGCTGACCCTGCAGTTCTTCAAAAGCGCGGGACTCGTGCCAGCGCCGGCTTACGATCAGCTTGCCTTCCCGGGACAGCCGCTTGCGAAAACCCAGCAAGTGGAACAGCTCGACCACGAACCACCGGGCGACGCGCGGGTCCACGACGAGGGTTCCCGGCGTGCCCTGGTATCTCCGTATCCCCGGCAACGCCGGCAGCAGGCGCTCGATGCGCAGGCGGCGCAGCCAACTGGCCAGCCGCAGCCAGAACGGCCGGACCCGTCTCACCAGGAAGAAGCCGTCGGTCCCTTGTCCCTGGTAGAGCGGCATGAGGATCTGCCCGGATTCGCCGGCGCGGATCGGTCCCCGGCGATCGCGGGCCAGGACCTGGCCGCGCTCCACGGGCTGGAAGTTCGTGAACCCGGGCTCCATGACGAATTCGTCGTGTTTCCGGATCACATGATGATAGCGGACCTCGACCACCGGCGAAGGCGCGTCCGAGTCCGCGTTTGCGCCGCCGTTGGCCGGCAGCGGCAGGTCTTCGGTGCGGATGCAGCCGGCGGTCGCCAGCACCGTCCGGATGGCCTCCATGTGGATGGCCACCGCCGACGGCGAATCGTTCTGTCCTCCTTCGAAGCCCACGGCCACGTGCCCCTCCTCGCCCAGATGGTTCAGGATGGTACTCTCCAGGCGTTCTTCAAGGCCGAGGACCACCGGCGCGCGGAGGCGGAAGGCGAACCGGCGATTCAGCAGGGTGTCGCCGATGACCACGAACGGGGTGCCCGCGGCCGAGGTGGTGTGCAGATCCAGGCACACCACCGGTCCCCGCCGCCGCCCCAGCTCCGCGTCCAGGGACGCCAGAAGGTCGCGCTGCTCGAGCTCCTCGGAGGTGGCGTCCGGGGTTGCGCGGCGGCCCCTCAGCCGGATGACGCGTTCGCGCGACCACGCGCGATTGAAGTCCTCGTCGATGTAACGGCAGCCGCGGGCCAGGGCGGCCCGGTTGCCGGCAAACCCGATGAAGGAACCCCGGAACGGCACCTCGGCGGCGCGCAGGGCCTCCAGCGCCTGTTGGAGCGCCAGCGCGCCCGCCGGTTCGTTGCCGTGCACGCCGCCGATCCCGATCACGAGGGGGCCGGGGGTATCGCCGCCGTAGCTGCCCAGGACCCGCGGGAAGATGCGCCCGGCGCCGGGGGGATCAGCCGCCATCCGCACCGTCCTCGCCGGCAAGCTGCTCCAGCAGGCGCGCCGTAAGCTGGAGGATGTCGCTCTCGGTCACGATCCCCACCAGCCGTTCCTCCTTGACCACCAGCAGGTAGTCGCTCCTTGCCTCCCGCATCCGGGCCACCGCCTCCGTGACCGTGGCCTCCGGAGCGATGGTCACCGGATCCGGCTGCATGACCTCCCGCACCGGCACCGGTTCACCGTCCGCGTCGGGCGCGGCCGGGCCCCACTGCCGCAGGGCCTCGAAGCACGAGAGCAGACCGGCCACCTTGCCCTCCTCATCCTCCACCGGCACATGGCGAATCCGTCGCCAGTCCATGAGCCTGATCACCAGATCCATCGGTTCGTCGGGGTGGACCGTAATGAGGTCCGTGGTCATGAACTCCTCGATGCGCAGGGCATGGGGCTTTCCGCCGCGGCCCTCCTCGACTTTAGCCAATGGCCATTCGTGCACCGGCTTTCCCTCCCATTGCCGCGTGGCGGTGGCCGCCGTAAGCGCGCTCAACAGGGCATCCTGCGTGTCCGCGCCCTGCATGTCGGCGAGGGAACGCAGCAGCCACGACGCCCCGTTCTGGCGCGACGCCACGCGCTGCTCGATGACCCCCAGGTAGCGGTCCACGTCCGCGGAGTCGAGGCCGGCCGAGCGCAGCCCCTGCCACGCCAGCGGCAGCAGCTCCCGGCGGATGAGCTCGTCGGCCGGCGCCGTCGTGCCGTCCACCCAGGTGAACTGGGCGCGGAGCCCGCGCTGCGCCGCGGCCAGGAAATTGGCCTCGGCGTCGTGGAAGGGCATGGAGGCGCCGATGTCGCCGTACGCTTCCTGTCCGCCCCGGAGCATGCCCAGGAAGAAGGCGGCGTTGGCCACCTCGTCCAGGACCGTGGGGCCCGAGGGCAGCACCCGGTTCTCGATGCGGATATGCGCCCTGCCCTCGCCGACGCCGAAACAGGCGCGGTTCCAGCGGTAGACCGTGCCGTTGTGGGTGCGCAGGGCCGGCAACGTCGGCAGCCCGCCGCGCGCCAGCACCTCCAGGGAGTCCTCCTCCAGGGACGCCCCCAGCAGCACCCGGAAGCGCGCCAGGTCCTCCCGGATCAGCTCCAGGATGGACTCGCGCACCCAGTTCTGCCCGAAGCTCACCCGTGCCGCGCGCTCGCGCATGTGATGGCCCGCCCGGCGCGTGTCGATGGACTGCTGGAACAGCGGGATGCGCGTCTCGCGCCACAGCCGGCGTCCGAACAGGAGCGGCGAGTTGGCCGCCGCCGCCAGCAGCGGGGCGGTCACGAGCTGCGCGAGGTTGTAGCACTGGGCGAACTCCGCCGGCTCCACCTGGTAGTGCACCTGGAAGCTGGTGCAGCCGGATTCCAGCATCACCGAGTCGTGCCGGATGTCCAGCTCATCGGCCCCCTTGAGCCGGAACTCGTAGTCGCCGCCGCGGAGTTGGGTGAGCACCTCGTTGAGTGCCCGATAGCGCGGTCGCGGGGCCATGTGGGCCAGCGCGAGGTCGGACTTGCGCAAGGTCGGGAGGATACCGACCAGCACCACCTCGGCGCCGCGCTCATGCGCGGCCTCTCTCAGCCGCTGCAACGTGGATTGCAACTGCTCCTCGAGCCGGCTCAGGCAGTCGCCGCCGAATTCCAGCGGATCGAGGTTGATCTCCAGGTTGAAGAGCCCCAACTCGGTGGTGTAGTGGGAGTCCGCCACCCGCTCCAGCAACTCCATGGCCAGCATCGCCGGCCGTCGGGCCGCATCCACCAGGAACAGCTCCTGCTCCGCGCCGATGCGGTGCACCCCGGACTCGATCATGCCTTGGGCCAGCATGCGCTCAAGCGCCTGCACGTCCCGCAGCAGGTACGAGATGAAGGAGCGCAGCTCGGCGGCGTCCTCTTCGCGTTCTACGTCCTGAGTTCCCATGGGCTGGCTTCGTTTTGCCCGTTCTCCCGGAAAGCGGGCCGGAACGATCCAATCGTTCGCGCCGGAATCCGCGGGGGCCGCCGGCCGGTCGCCCCCCATGTGTGCGCTGGGCGCCGGAGCGGTAACAGCATAGCACCGGCGTGCGAAGATTTGCAGATCACGCGGGACCACGGCCATCAAGTCCCGACGGCGCGCCCCGGTGGCCGAGGAGCCGCGGCTTGATGTGGGCGGTGGCCCGCGGCTCCTTCAGCAGGGGGTTGTCAAGGAGATGGATCTGCCCATCTGCCCGCAGAAGGGCGGTCGGCGGCGCGCCACCAGGCGTGGAGCCTCTGCAGCTCGGTTTCGGGAAGCGCGCCGGGCATGGGTCAGAGCAGGCTCTTGCCGCCGAAGCGGCTCTTCCACTGCTCGATGACCTCCTTGTTGTAGACGTTGTCGGGGACCTCGCCGCGGAGCGCGGTGAGGACCGAGCTGGTCGCCCAGACCACGCCGGGGTGGAGGCCGCTGCCCTTGTTGGAAGAGACCATGTGGGGCGACATGATCACCTTGTCGCCGAGCTTCCGGAGCGGGCTGTCCATGGACAGGGGCTCGTCCTCGAACACGTCGAGGACCGCGCCCGAGATGACGTCGTTCTCCAGCGCCTCGGTGAGCTCCGGCTCGTTGACGCAGTAGCCGCGGGAGGTGTTGATGAAGATGGCGTCCTTCTTCATTTGCGAGAATTGCGCCATTCCCATCATGTGGCGGGTCTCCTTGGTAAGGACCACGTGCAGGGTCACCACGTCGGATTCCCGCAGCAGCGTCGCCAGGTCGACCTTCTCGACGCCCGCCTCCGCGAACTTCTCGTCGGGCACGTAGGGATCGCAGGCGATCATGCGCATGCCCCAAGGCTTCATGAGCTTGGCCACGCGGGTGCCGATGCGCCCCAACCCGACGATGCCCAGCACGATGCCGGGGTAGCCGTCCATCTCGCGGGACCCTACGTAGGTTCCCTGGTGGCTCAGGTCGCGCCACTCGCCGCCGCTCTTCAGGTGACGGTCACGCTCGCGCGTGCGCTTGAGCATGGTCAGCATGCCGGTGATGGTGCCCTCGGCGACCCCGCCCCAATTGGACTCCGTGGGCGCGTGGCACACCATGATGCCCATCTCCGTGGCCGCATCCACGTCCACGTCGTCCACGCCGATGGTGTACTTGGCCACCACCCGGAGGTCCTTCGAGGCCTTCATGATCTCCTGGCTGATGGGGGAGCTTCGGATGGAGGTCCCCACCAGCGCATGGGCGCCCTGGGCCATGGAAACCATCTCGGCCTCGTTGTCCCCCTGGGGGTTGTGCCAACCGGCCTTGCCCAGGACCAGCTCGCAGCCGTTATCCTCGAGCTTCCTGTGGGAGTCGCCCTTTTCGTCGTTGGGAGCGAATATGAACACCTTGGCTCTGGCCATTGGATTCCTCCTGTGCCGTCGCGTGGTCCCGACGTGCCGTCGTTGTGTGTACGAGCCACGAAAGTTAATATGACCCGGCGGGGCGGGTCAACCAGCAGCCGTCCCCGCGGAGACCGGCCGCATGCTCTTGAACACGGACATATCCCGGCGCGTGGTCATCGACACGGAGGAGATGCCCTGGATGGACTCCCCGCTGCCCGGGGTCCGGCGGCGCATGCTGGAGCGGGACGGCGAGGAGGTGGCGCGGGCCACCAGCATCGTCCGCTACGCCCCCGGCAGCGCCTTCTCGGAGCACACCCACGGGCTCGGCGAGGAGTTCCTGGTGCTGGAGGGCGTGTTCTCCGACGAGCACGGGGACTACCCGGCCAGAACCTACGTGAGGAACCCGCCGGGCTCCAGTCACCGGCCCCACAGCCGCGGCGGCTGCACCCTGTTCGTGAAGCTCCGTCAGATGGCCCCGGAGGACCATCGGTTCGTACGGATCGATACCGCCGGCGCGTCGTGGGCTCCGGGCGGCGAACGAGGACATCTGGTGATGCCGCTCCACGACGCGGAGAGAGAGTTCGTCGCCCTCGTGAAACTGGAGCCGGGGGCACTTCTGGAACGGCACCCTCATCCCACGGGCGAGGAGATCTGTGTGCTCGAAGGCGTTCTCGAGGACGACGAGGGCGTCTATCCCAAGGGAACCTGGCTGCGAAACCCTCCAGGCAGCTCCCATGCGCCGCGCAGCCGCGACGGCTGCATCTTCTACAGCAAGACCGGACATCTGAGGGCCGGGTGACCGACGCGGTTGTTTCCGGAGCGAGTCAACGCGAGGCCAGCACCACCGCCCGGCGGGGCGCGCCGAGGAGGCGGATGAATCCGCCGAAGGCCTGCCCGCTCAGATACCGGAGCCGCCGGAGGTGGACCGGGGTTTCCCGCCGGATCCGCTCCGCGGTGATGTGCGGCCCGAGGCTCTTGATCTCGGCCTTGTGCAACGGAACGTTGAGCCAGCGTTCGATCAACGGCTCGTCCACTTCCAGGTGAAACTGGAATCCATAGACCCTGTCGCCGAAACGGAACGCCTGGTTGCGGCAGCCGGGCGACGTCGCCAGACGCACCGCCTTCCTGGGCATGTGGAACGTGTCCGCGTGCCACTGAAACAGCGTCTCGGTCTCCTTGAAGCCGGAGAACAGCGGGTCTTCCCCGCCCTCCTCGGTCACCGAAACACCGTACCAGCCGATCTCGGGCTTCCTGTTGGGCTTGACGCGGGCGCCGAGCGCCTTGGCGATGAGTTGGGCGCCGAGGCAGATCCCCAACACCGGCAGATCCCTGTCGAGCGCCTCGCGGATCAGCTCCACCTCCGTCGCCAAATGCCCGTGTTCCACCTCGTAGGCGCTCATGGGACCGCCAAGAATCACCAGTCCGCTGTAGCCGTCGAGCCCGGGACGGGCGTCGGGATGGCGGCCGAAGTTCACGTAGCGCATCCTGAAACCGGCGTCCCGAAGCATGGGGTTCAGCGTGCCCAGGATCTCGAAGGGTACGTGTTGGCAGACGAGGAGCTTCTTCATGGACGAGCGGTGGCCGGACGGGGCGCGGAAGACTTCAACGAAAAGAACTAACAGAAATCCCCGCGGGCGGCGACGGGACCGCCTACCAGTGCCTGCCGAGGGTGACGCAGATGGCGCCCGACACCACCAGCAACGTGCCGGAGACCACCGCCGGGGTGGTGTTCTCGATACGGCGCAGAATGATGCTGGCCATCAGCACGGTCCATACCGGCGAAGTGGCGGTGATGGGAGAGACGATCACGGTCGGGCCCGAGGCCAGCGCGAAGAACAGCAGCAGGATCGCCATGGTCTCGCCGACTCCGGAGATGGCGAAGGGGAGTAGCGCCTTCCTGTGCCACACGATAGGGTCCCGGGGCAGCGGCAGCGCCAGGTAGGTCATGAAGCAGCCCAACGAGACGATCCCTACCAGCGCCGCGAAGAACAGCGGCTCGTCGGCCAGGAGCATGGCGTATCGCCGGATCGGGTGCACCGTGGAGGTCATCACGGAGGTGGCCACCGGCAGCACCAGGTACCAGCGACGGAAGTCGGGGATCTGCTCGTCCATTCGCCACGAGGTGAGCGCGGTGCCGCCGACGATCAGCACCACCCCCGCCAGATTCAGGGCATTGGTCTGCTCCCCCAGCACGGTGACGCCGATCAGCACGGTAAGCATGGGATGCGTATTGCGCAGCGTGACGGCCCGGGATACACCCACCTTGGAGATGGCCAGGTAGTGGCACGACCGCAGCACCGTCTGCAGCACGCCGGTGACGACTACGAGATACAGCGCCGCGCGGGGAACCGAGGGGATGCCCTCGGTGAAGAGGACCACCGACGACAGCCCCACTGCGTGCACGGTCAGCGAGAAGAGCACGGCGGTGTTGGGAGTCGAATACCGGAGTCCCCACCGGGCCGCGATGTTCGACGTGGCGTAGGAAAACGCGGTGAGGAGGGCGAGCAGCTCGAAGGACATCTCTTTCCAGGGCCTATCCCGGATGCGGGGAAAAAGCGAGCGTCGGACCGCGGACGGTGACTCCGCGACGGCCGCTTCGTGGAGACCATGAAGAAGTTCAAGTTCGACCGCGCGTACTACGACCGGTGGTACCGCGACGACGAGACGCGGACGTCCATGACGGAATATACCCCGGTCATCGTCCGCTTCGTCCTCGCCTACCTCGATTACCTGGAGATCGAGGTGAAGACCGTGCTGGACGCCGGCTGCGGCCTCGGACACTGGCGGACCGCGCTCAAGGACCTACGCCCGGCAGTACGGTACCACGGGCTGGAGACGAGCGAGTATCTTTGCGGAGAGTTCTCATGGGAGAAGGGCTCTATCGTCGGCTACAAGTCCGCGGAGCCGTTCGACCTGGTGGTGTGCCAGGGCGTGCTCCAGTACCTGAACGACACGGAGTGCAAGGCCGCCATCGACAACATCGCCGAACTGTGCTCGCAGGCCCTCTACCTGGAGGTGCTCACCCGCCGCGACGCCAGCGAGAACACGATCCCCGAGCGCACCGACGCCGACGTCTACCTGCGCAAGGGGAAGTGGTACCGGAAGCGCCTCGACAGGCACTTCGTGAACCTGGGCGGCGGCCTGTTCCTGTCCAGGGCCTGCGCGGCAACCTGTTATGAGATCTGGACGGCGTAGGGCCGCCACCCCGCCCCTCGCGGATTCCGGGTCAAGCCCGGAATGACGAAAAGTCGGGCCGCGCAGAAGTTGACACGACACGCCGGTCATGGCAAGTCAGCACTTCGCATTTCAGACACTCCGGGACTGCCGGAACGAGAGTCCATGAGGATCACATGTGGGAAGCTTCCATAGAGGCGGCGGAGAAGCTCTTTTCCCTCGGGCCGATGCTGGTGATACTGCTGATGTTGCCCATCGCGCTCGTGTCGGGCCTGATGCCCGGAGGGAACCTGCCCGTCGCCGTGGTGCTGCTGGGGTTCGCCGGGTACGTGGACCCGTGGATCACGGTGACCGCGGTGGTCTTCTTCCTGGCGGCCAGCGACATCACCGAGCCGGTTCCCTCCATCCTCATGGGCATTCCCGGCGCCCGTTCGGCCCAGGCGACGATCCTCGACGGCTACCCGCTGGCCCGCAAGGGACTGGCGGGCGTGGCCCTGGGCGCCAGCTACATGTGCACGCTGGTGGGCGGCATCATCGGCGCGTTGGCGCTCCTGCTGGCACTGCCCATCTCCCGTGAGCTGCTGAGGCTGTTCGGCGCCGCCGAATTCTTCCTGCTGTCACTGCTGGGCCTCATGTGCGTGGCCATCGTCAGCTCCGGCGCCTTCGTCAAGGGCATGCTGACGGCCTGCTTCGGGCTCGCCATCTCCATGATCGGCTTCTCCGTCATCGGCGGCAACACCCGCACCACCTTCGGCATCGACTACCTCTGGGACGGCATCCCCCTGGCCCCGGTGGTCATCGGCCTGTTCGCCCTGCCCGAGGTGGTGGACCTGGTGGTGTCCAACACGCCCATCGCCCGCGAACGCCTGGAGACCATGCTGAAGGAGGCGGACAAGGACGTCTACAAGGGCATGAAGGAGGCCCTCAACAACAAGTGGCTGCTGGTGCGCTCCTCTCTCATCGGCACCTTCGTGGGGATGATGCCGGGCATCGGCTCCTCCGGCGCTCACTGGATCGCCTACGCCCAGGCGCGCCATACCGAGAAGGGCGCCATGGAGACCTTCGGCACGGGCGACGTGCGCGGCGTCATCGCCGCGGACTCGGCCAACAACTCGGTGGACGGAGGCGTGCTGATTCCCACGGTGGTGTTCGGGATACCGGGCAGCGGCGGCATGGCCATCCTGCTGGCGATCCTGGTGCTGTCGGGGGTGCAGCCGGGTCCGGCGATGCTGACCGAGAACCTCGACCTGACCATCAGCCTGGTCTACACCATCGTGCTGGGCAACGTCATCGTCGTGCCCATCATGCTTTATTTCGCGCCCACCCTGACCCGCGTCGCGGCCATCTCCCCCAACATTCTCGCGCCCATCATCATCGGCTTGGTGACCCTGGCCGCCTTCCAGGCCACCTATTCCATGGAGGACCTCGGCCTGGTGCTGGCCTTCGGCGTGCTGGGCCTGTTCATGAAGCGCTACGGCTGGCCGCGCCCGCCGATCCTCATCGCCGTGGTGCTGGCGGACATCGTGGAGAAGTACCTGTGGCTTTCGGCCAACACCTACGGCTGGTCCATGTTCTCGCGCCCGCAGTTCCTGTCCATCGTCGTGGTCATGATCGCGGTGATGGTGGTGAGCCTGCGCATGCAACAGGGGGCCAAGAGGGCGGCGCAAGAGTCCACGGGCGAAAGCCGGGCACCCGGACTGGATGACGACTGATGGACGGAGGCGGCAACATGAGCCCGGGCAACGATCCGGCGGGGACGGCGCGGCGCGGCTTCTCCGTCGAGGTGGTGGGGGAGATCGTCCTGCTGACCATCGTCGGCGCGCTCTTCCTCTACATGTTCATCGAATCCTTCTCCTGGCCCGAGGGGTCGGCGCTGATGCCGCGTATCGCCATCGTGATGGGCACGCCGTTCTGGGTCGCGCGCCTGGTCAGCCTGCTCCGCAGCACCCGCGAGACCTCGGCCGAACAGATCATGGACCTGGGCTTTCGCACCGGCGAAGATCCCCGGGGCGAACGCATGCGTTTCGCCCGCATCTGTCTCTACATCGTGGGCCTTTACGCCGCCATCTGGCTGGTGGGGTTCCACATCGCCATCCCCCTTGGAGTCTTCTTCTACGTAAAGGTCTACGGCCGCGCCGGTTGGATCTGGTCCACGATCCTGGGGCTGCTGTTCCTGGCCCTGATCGTGGGAGTCTACGACCGGTTCCTGAACGCCACCTGGCACGACCCGCCGCTTCTCAGGCTGTTCTGGGGTTGACCGAAGGGGTGGACGAAAATGAAACGGCCATCCGCCGAGTGGCGGATGGCCGTTTTCTTTCATGGCCCGAACCGGGCGATACCCGATGCCAGCTTCTACTTGATGCCCATGAGCCTCTTGAGGAGCTTCTCGCCGTCGGGCGTCAGCGACTGGTAGCGCTTGAGTCCGTCGTTGAAGTCGTCCGCCGTGCCGAGGGCGACCTCGTAGCCGGCGACCCCCGCGGCCTTCAGGAAACCGGCGTCCTTGGTGGTCGCCTCGAAGGCGTTCCTCCACGCGTTGTACATGTCATCCGGCACCTTGGGCTGGAGCACGTAGATCCGGCTGAACGTGTTGAACCGCTGGGCCACGAGAAAAGCGTTCTGCTGCTCCTTGGTGGACTTCACCACGTCGAACAGGTGCGGCACCTTGGTGGCGCCGAGCTTGCCGATCCAGTCCTTGGAAGGCTCCTTCTCCCACCAGAAGATGGGCGCCACCTTCTTGTCGGTGACCCATTTCGGGAACAGCCGCGGCACGTTCTCCTCGACGCAACGGTCGACGCCTTCCACCTCGTCCCGGTCGAAGGCCGCCATGATCTCCGAGGTGCCGCCGTAGCCGTAGACCATCTTGACCGGACCGCCCATCTCCATCACGAACTGCGGTCCGATGCCGAAGGCCGCGCCCGGGGCGTTGCCGCCGTTGGTCACGGGCTTGCCGCGCTTGACCAGATCCCCATAGGTCGTGCCGATGCTGCGCCGCACGCACCAGAGGCGGGGAACCTCGCCCGCGCTGGGGCTTCCCAGCACGCGCACGGTCTTGAGGTCGAAGTCGGGCACGTCCTTGCCCGCCAGCTCCCGCTGGACGAACCGGGGATGCAGCAGACCCAGGGTCATGCCGTCCGGCTTGGCCTTCATGGCCCGGCGCAGACCGCGGAGCTGGCCGGCTCCGGGGACGTTGCGGACGATGAAGGACGGGTCGCCCGGCAGAAACTTGCCCACGAATCGGGCCACCAGCCGGGAGAAAGTGTCGTAGCCGCCGCCCGGAGCCGAGCCGACGATGATGTTCACCGGCTTGGACTCGAAGACCTTTTTCAACTCCGCGTCCGAGCGCTGCGCCCACGCACCGGAGGGGACCAGCAGCGACACCGCCACCACCGCGCCGAAGACGCCGCCGAGGAACCGGAGCGACCGGCTCTTTCTCTTTAACACCTCAAAAAACATGGAAACCTCCTTCGCCGTGTTATTGTTCGTCGAACAGACTAGCCCTCATAAACCAGCCGACAAACTAACACAAGCCCGCGTCGTTGAAAAAACCCTTCGGGTCACGCGGCCGGGGGCGCGGGCGCGCTCAGGCCCGCCCGATTGAACAGGGACAGCAGCAGTCCCAACCCCAGCACCCCGATCAGGCTCATGTACATGCCGCGATAGCCGGCCAAGGCAATGACGCCGCCGGATACCGCCGATCCCAACCCCGACCCCAGCGGGAATGCCATGGAGAACGTCGCCATGGTGACGCCGCGGCGCTTGGGGTCGCCCCGCTCCATGGCCAGGGCCAGCGTGGTGGAAACGCCCAGGGCGTAGCCGAAGAAATACAACGCCCCGGCGATCATCATGACGATGACGTCGCCGGCCAGCAGCACCAGGGCAATACCGGCGATCTCCAGCACGTACGACCCCGCCACCGCGGGGGCGCGGCCGATCCGGTCCGACACCCGGCCGAGAAGGGGCCGGCCCACCAGGCTGGCGAGTCCGATAGCGGCGAAGTACCAGCCGAGGCTCTCGATGCCCACCTCCCGGGCGTAGAGGACGATGAAGGAGTTGAGACCCGACCAGGGCAGGTTCATGCAGAAGAGCAGCAAGGCCGTGAAAAGGATTCCCCGGTCGAAGTAGGTGCGTCCGTAGGTCCGCAGGCGTTCGCGGACCGTCCGGCTACGGGCTGGAGCCGGAGACGGAACAGGTGACGGGGCGAGGGGCGCGGGCACCCGCCGGATTCCCCGGCCGCATACCTGGGCCAGCGCGGCGGCGAGGAGCGCAACGACGCTCGACAGCGCGAACACCGCGCCATACCCGCCCGAGGGAAGGCCGATGATCCACAACGCCGCCGGAGGGAAAAACAGCCCGGCGCTGCTCTGTATGCCGGAGTAATAGCCGCTGGCTTCACCGCGCCGGTCCGTGGGCACCACCGCCGCCAGCAACGCGTAGCCGCTGGTGTTGATCCCGGCCCAGCAGAAGCCCCGGAGGATGTTGGCCGTGAAGGCGCCTTCGACGTTGGGGACGACGAAGATCGTCACGGTCAGGCAAAGACCGATGCAGCTCACGCTGAGCACCCGGAGCTCTCCCCCGGAATCCACCCAGGTGCCCACCAGCGGGCGGATCACCACGCTGGTGGCGCTGAAGCACGCCAGCAGCAGCCCCACCATGAAGGGCGAGCTGCCCAGGTGGTCCAGGTACAGGGGCAACGTGGGCGTCAGCACCGCGTGATGCCCGTAGGCCAGGAACTGGGACGCGCTCAGCAGAATGAACGTGCGCGTCCAGAAACTCGGCCTGGCAGCCTGATCCGGCATGAAGGTTCGGTGGTCCGGCTCGGAGTCGTTACCGATGGGGCGTGACCGGCGGCGCCGTCAACCGTGGCGCTGCACCCAGGACAGGATCACGTCGTTGGTGAGTTCCGGGTCCTGCCAGAAGAACCCGTGGGTCTGTCCCTCCAGGACCTTCAGCTCGGCGCCGGGGATGCGGTCCGCCAGCACCTGGGCCTGGGCCACGTGGTTGCTCCCCACGGTGTCGCCGTCGCCGATGAGCACCATGGTCGGGCACTGGACGTCCTGCAGACGGTGGGTGCCCTCGAAGCTGTGGCGCGCCATGACCAGATGGACGAACTCCGGCAGCTTGGCGTGGGTCTCCCAGGCGAGCTTGTAGAAAGCCTCCACCTCGTCGCCATGGCCGGCCCGGTAGTCCGCGGTGAAGAAAGTGTCGGAGTCCACGATCTCGTCGCGGACGAACTTCTCGAAGCCCATCTCCACCAGCTCGTAGACGAGTTGGTGCGGCAGGCCCGGAACGCAGTCCGGCCCGGTCCGGCCTGCGGTGCCGGAGCCCGCGGCCGCCATGATCAGGCTCTTGATGCGGCCGGGGAAGTTCTGCGCCAGGGACAACGCGATGCGGCCGCCCATGGAGTGGCCGATGAAGTGGGCCGAAGCGCAACCGATATGGTCCATCAGCGCGACGATGTCCATGGCCATGAGCTCGATGGTGTAGACGCTCTGCTGCGCCACCGAGCGCCCGCAACCTCGCGGATCGTGAAAGATGACGTTCAGGGAGTCCGCCAGCGGCATCTGCGAGGGCTTCCAGACCTCGCCCGAATAGGCGGTGGAAGGCACGAAGATCAGGGCCTCGCCCTGTCCGTGGGTCTCGTAATAGAGGTCGACGCCAGTGGACAGTTTGACGTTGGGCATGGGTTCTCTCCTCCTCGAGCGGCCGGGATTTCGGCCCCTCACTTCTCCGCGGGATCAACTGTCCCCTTATTACATGGATTGACCCCGCACCGCGAACGGCTTGCCCCCGGCGTCTTGACAGGTATCCTCTATTTAGACATATGCACTGTTCACACGCTCACACGCTACGCTGGCCGCATGGAGGGAGCGGACGGCGTGGCCTTGCGGATTTCCACCGAGTCGAGACATCAACATGGGTAAGGCACTGATCATCGCGGAGAAGCCGTCGGTGGCCGCGGACGTGGCCAGGGCCCTGGGCGGCTTCAAACGGCACCAGGACTACTACGAGAGCGACGAGTACCTGCTGTCATCGGCCGTCGGGCACCTGCTGGAGCAGACTCCGCCGGAGGGAGTCGAGGCCAAGCGGGGCAAGTGGAGCTTCGCCAATCTGCCGGTGATACCGCCCTACTTCGACCTCAAGCCGATCCAGAAAACCGCCTCCAGGCTCAAGACGCTGGTCAAGCTCATCAAGCGCAAGGACGTGGATGCCCTGGTGAACGCCTGTGACGCCGGACGTGAAGGCGAGCTCATCTTCCGCAACATCGTCCGCCACGCCAAGGCCAAGCAGCCCATCAAGCGGCTGTGGCTCCAGTCCATGACGCCCGACTCCATCCGCAACGGCTTCGTCAAGCTGCGCGAGGACGAGGAGATGCAACCGTTGGCCGATGCCGCCCTCAGCCGCTCCGAGGCGGACTGGCTGGTGGGCATCAACGGCACCCGGGCCATGACCGCGTTCAACTCCAAGCCCGGCGGGTTCTACAAGACCACCGTGGGCCGGGTGCAGACGCCGACCCTGGCCATCGTGGCGGAGCGCGAGGCCGCCATCCGGGACTTCAAGCCCGAGCCCTACTGGGAAGTGACCGCGACGTTCCGGTCGGAGGGGGGGGAGTACCAGGGGCGCTGGTTCGACGAGCGGTTCCGGAAGAAGGACAACGAGCCCAACGCCCGCGCCGAGCGGATCTGGGAGGAGGCCAGGGCCGAGGCCATCCGCGAGAAGTGCCTGGGCAAGGCCGGCACCGCCACCGAGGAGAGCAAGCCCACCCGTCAGGCGCCGCCGCCCCTGTTCGACCTCACGAGCCTGCAGCGGGAGGCCAACGCCCGCTTCGGCCTGAGCGCCAACCGCACCGTGCAGATCGCCCAGGCGTTGTACGAACGCCACAAGGTGCTGACCTACCCGCGCACGGATTCGCGAGCCCTGCCGGAGGACTATCTGAACACGGTCAAGGACTCCCTCGGGATGCTCAAGGGCACGGACTACGCCCGGTTCGCCGGCGCCATCCTGGAGAACGGCTGGGTCAGGCCCGACAAGCGCATCTTCAACGACGCCAAGGTGTCGGACCACTTCGCCATCATCCCCACCACCGAGGCGCCCAAGCGCCTCAACGACATCGAGCAGAGGATCTACGACCTGGTGGCCCGACGCTTCCTGGCGATCTTCTACCCGGCCGCCGAGTTCCTGGAGACGACCCGCGTCACCCGGGTGGAAGACGAGCCCTTCAAGACCGTGGGCAAGGTCATGGTCAAGGCGGGCTGGCTGGAGGTCCACGGCAGGGACAAGCAGGGCGACGAGACCCTGGCGCCCCTGAAGCCCCCGGCGCCGGACGCGCTCGAATCCACCGCGGCCTCCGTGCCGGACCCCGTCCCGATCGAAACCGGCGACGTCGAGGTCAAGCCGAACCAGACCCGGCCGCCGGCGCGGTTCACCGAAGCCACGCTGCTGGGCGCCATGGAAGGAGCGGGCCGGCTGGTGACCGACGAGGACCTGCGCGCGGCCATGGCGGGCAAGGGGCTCGGCACCTCCGCCACACGGGCGTCGATCATCGAGGGACTGCTGGGCGAGGACTACATCATTCGGGAGGGCAAGGAGCTTCACGCCACTTCCAAGGCCTTCATGCTCATGGAGCTGCTCAACGGCCTGGGAGTCCGGGAGCTCACCCGGCCCGAGCTCACCGGCAACTGGGAATACCAGCTCTTCCAGATGCAGGGGGGCAAGAAGAGCCGTGACGAGTTCATGGGCGAGATCGCCCTGATGACCCGGCAGATCGTGGACCGGGCGCGGCAATACGAGCACGACACCATCCCCGGCGACTTCGGCTCCCTCTCGGCGCCGTGTCCCAAGTGCAAGGGTGAGGTGCACGAACGGTACCGGAACTATCAGTGCGTGAACTGCGACGTAAGCCTGCCCAAGATCCTGGCGGGACGGCTGCTCAGCGCGGAGGAGATCGCGACGCTGATCGAGAAGGGGCAGCTTGGTCCGCTGCAAGGATTCCGCAGCCGCCAGGGACGGCCGTTCGCCGCCGTGCTGAAGCTGTCGCCCGAGTACAGGATCGCCTTCGACTTCGGCAACGAGTCCGGCAACGGCGACGGCGAAGCCGAGCCCGGCGCCAGCTTCACCGGCCAGGAACCCCTGGGCCAGTGCCCCCGTTGTGCCGGGAACGTGTTCGAGCTGCCCATGCGCTACGTGTGCGAGAAGGCCGTGGGCGACGCGCGCGCGTGCGAGTTCAGCTCCGGCAGGATCATCCTCCGGCAAGAGGTGCCGCGGGAACAGATGGTCAAGCTGTTGAGCGAGGGCAAGACCGACCTGTTGCCGGGCTTCGTGTCGTCCCGCACCGGCCGCCGCTTCAAGGCGTTCCTGGTGATGCAGGAGGGGAAGGTGGGTTTCGAGTTCGAGCCCAGGCCCGCCGCCAGAAAAAAGGCGGCGGCCGCCCGCGACAAGCCAGCGGCGGTGAAGGCGGACTTCTCGGGTCAGGAGCCGCTGGGCAAGTGCCCCCGCTGCGGCGCCCGGGTGTTCGAGTGGGACTCGCAGTACGTGTGCGAGAAGTTCCAGGCGGAGAAGAAACCGTGCCGCTTCAAGGCCGGCCAGGTGATCCTGGAACAGCCGCTGGAGCGCGGCCAGATGGCCAAGCTCCTGGCCGAGGGCAAGACCGACCTCCTGCCGAACTTCGTCTCCTCCAAATCCGGCCGCTCGTTCGCCGCCTGGCTCACCACCGACGACGCCGGCAAGGTCACCTTCGAGTTCCCGCCGAGGGAATAGAGCCGGTCCGCGCCGGGCTACGGTTTCCCCTCGCGGCCTTTTTTCCTTTCGCCGATGGCAAACTGGCCCTCCTGCAGGCCTCTGGACACGTCCTCGAACTGCGCTACGGTGAATTCCGCCATGAGGCTCCTCCTGGATGGTTGGAGTGGTGGAAACAGCTCGTTCTACAGGAAGTCCCGGATGGCCCTGAAGGACGCATCCGGGTTGGCGAAGAAATAGCTGTGCCGCTCGCCGGGAAGGATCACCAGGCGGGCGCCGGGGATGCCGTCGGCCAGGATGTCGGCGGAGGTCCGGTGGTCCATGTCGCTGGTGACGCTGCGGTCGTCCTCCCCCACCAGGACCAGCGTCGGCACCGTGATGTCCTTGAGCCGGTGGCTGGTGTCGTGTCCCTGGCGGGCGATGACGTGGCGCAGGTAGAACTCCGGCGGGCACGGGTTGGCCATGCGCACGTCCAGGTAGGCCTGGATGCGTTCCGGGTGCTGTTTGGCGAAGTCCTCGGTGAAGCCCACCGCCACGGAGCTTTCGCTCACGTAGCGCTCGTAGCCCATCTCCACCATCTGCGTAGCGAGCTTGAGCGGAATCCCCTTGGTGTTCGGAAAGGAAGCGCCGCTGGACGCCAGGATCAGCCTGCTCACCTTTCCCGGATGGTCCAGGGCCAGGAGCTGCGCCACCCGGCCGCCCATGGAGTGGCCGCAGACCACGGCGTCCCTGGCGCCCACGTGGTCCATGATGGCGGCCGCGTCGGCGGCGAACATGTCGGTGGTGTAGGGGATGGACGGCTTGCCGGAACGGCCGGTGCCCCGGTAGTCGAAGGTGATGCACTGGTGGTCCCGGGAAAACTCGGGCACCGGGTACATCTTCCACACCTCGCCGTCGCAGGCGGTCTCGCTGATGAAGACGAAGGGACGACCCTCGCCGGCCACCTCATAATAGAGATCTACGTCATCGCGTTGCAGAATCGGCACGGTTTGAACCTCCCCAGTCCCTTCTTCATCCAACCGCAGGCGCCGTTCTCGCGGGCGAAACGCATCTGCGTCGATGACCGGCGTGGGCTTCTACATAGGACTCCTCCGTGACAGGTGTCAAGCATTCCCAGGCAAAGGTGGTGTCAGGGGCACCACCTCGGGCACAGAACCCTGTCAGGGTCCAGAGCCCCCGGCCGCCCCATTCCCGGATTGGACTTCGGACCGCTCCAGGTCTAACCTGTAAAGGGTCGGTTCGGAGGCACATCCGCTTACGGATGAACGAGTCAGGGGCCGTCTGCCCGTAAAGGAATCGCAAAAGGAGAACCGTGAATGGGTGTCACCTACGTCGATGTCACCATCCGCAATCCCGCCGATCCGCGGCGGAGCTGGACCGGGAAATTCCTCGTCGATACCGGCGCTTTTGATTCGCTCGTCCCACGGAGGCGCCTCGAAGAAATCGGACTGCAACCCAGGGGCCATCGTGACTACGTCCTGGCGGACGGCAAGCCCGCCGCCTTCGACATCACCATCGCCGAGATCGAATTCAAGGGAGAAGTCGTCGGCGGCACCATCGTGTATGGGGACGACGGCGCGGAGCCGCTGCTTGGCGTCACTGCCTTGGAATCCGGCGGCTTCGAGGTCGATCCACGCAATGAGGAGCTGAAGCGGTTGCCGGCGGTCTTGTTGAAGAAGTTCGTCCCTTGAGGTGTGAGGGTGCATGCTTGAATGTCCGTCAGCCTTTCGATCCGTACACGTTGCTCATCGCCCTTAGATTTCACAATCGGTCGCACCAGATTGGCACTGAAGTGCCGTCACGGCGCCAACATCGACGCTCCAACAACTCCTGCCTCACGTACGTCATCAGCGCCCGCCTTTGTTTCACAAGGAGAAACCCGGTGTCCGCGATGCCGTACTCGTGCTCATAGCAGAGTCTCTCCTCGTCGGAGAGCTCCGGCGAAAAACTGAACCGGCTCTCCTCAATGGTATGCCAATCATCATCGCCATCAAGTCCCACGAAAGTCGCACTCGTTGCGCGTGATGCCTCAATGGCGCGCGCGGGAACAATATCCACATAGCGATCCGCCAATGGGTTCCGACGAGCGTCACAGCCGTCTGCTCTGTAGCCTCGCAGATGATATCGCCCTCGGGAACGAACCAGCGCTGCAGGCGAAAAAGTAAACTCTTCAATTCCGGACTTGGCAGCATAAATCAACGTCAGAGGCACGCCTTCAAGGCAGGCGGCAACTATTTCTCGGCTTGGCCCGCTGGCGATCTTGGCCGTCAGTGACAGGTCGTGCCCGCCACCTGGGAGGTCAAGGGACGAAAAGGGATTCCCAGGCAAGTCTTCGGCGACGAGCAGCAACGAGTAAGTGAGAGTTGGGTCACTAACTCGCGGACCAGGATCAAAATTTTCCGGGGGAACCAAGCGCCGCTCGGCATAGTTCCTGTAAGGAGGCAGGAGTCCCTGGTCTCGCCAGCGTGAAATCAAGGTTCGAGCCGTGCGTTCGGATACACCAAGAAATCGTTGAACCTCCACCGCGCGCAGGTGTCCCTTCCAGTACAGCATGGTTTCCGCGAAGCGACGAGAGACCTGAAGCACCATGTCTTCCATGGGTTTTCTATACCTGCAAAATTTGCAAGGTTAAAGTTAAGTTTAATTGGGATAAGATCTTCCCAAGTACTGGAGGCACTCTATGAGGATCAGACTTTCGGCTCCGAGGGGTGAATGCGCAAGGTTCCACTTTCTGGACAGCTTGCATGCGGCGCTCGTCAACGGTTTAACGACGTGTGGCGCCAAAGGCGCACAGGTCGTTGGGCCTGATGCCGCCAACTGGTCGTTTGGGGCGGTCGGGACGGCGACACCCAAGGGCTTCCTCCTGAGGTCCGTCTTAGTCGGGGCCGAGACAGAGCCTCTCGATCCAATAATCCGGCGACTGGATCCCCAGATGGTCCGGAAGACCTCGACCAATGGTGATATCTTGGACCTTTCGGCGTGGGATAAGTCCATGGAAGAGTTGCCCGTCGCGGACGAGCCGGGGGTGGCGGCAACGCTGCCGGCCATTATGCTGTCGCCGTTGGCTCTATCGGTACGTGGCCAAAAGGGGCGTTGGCATGCGGACCTCTCCGAAATCGGACCTCACCTCGGTGAGGCGGTCAACTCTCGCCTTTCACGTATTACGGGCCGGGAAGTCCGCTTGGATGTCCAGCCGGACCGGTTATATCTGCGTGCCAACCCGCGCCACTCGACGCTGGTGCGGACAAGGGCCGTTCCTGGGGCAAGGCCGGCGTTTGTTATCGGGATGATGTCTCCGTTGGTCCTCAGTGGCAGCCTCGAAGACCTCCGCTCGGCCTGGACGCTCGGGATCGGCGAAAAGAACCGCTACGGGTTCGGGTGCATTGGGTATGCTGGGAACGCCAGATGAGTGACTCACGACATCGCTTCGCGCACAGCACGGCGGTAAAGGTCTATGGCGCCTTCATCGACGAGTGCCTCATCCCTCACATCGGATCGGATCGGGTCGGGTCGGCAGCCAAACCTTCCTCGGGGAAAATCGACGGCCGCCCGGTACGTCTCGTAACCATCAGCGGCAAAGGCGGGTGGTCGAAGGAACCTGGACTTGCGGCGAATTGGGCCGCGAACGACAACGTCAGCCTGCTGGATCACCTGTTATCGGTGGCGCGCGGCGCGCTCATGTTCTGGCTGGCCGACGCCCCGGGGCCATGGTCCACCGATGCCGACCTGGCCGAGATCGAACGCCTTGCGCACGCGCTGGTCTGCATCGCGTTCCTGCATGATATCGACAAGGACTTGGAACTGCCGCGAGGCGCCCCAATCGCGTTGGATGCCGTGGCCGAACGGATGCGCCGCTACGGGATCGACGAATTCCTGCGTAACCACAGCGTGCGGATCTCACCGTCCGCGATGCGCAATTACGTCGAAGAGGTCGAAGGCACACAGGCGGCGCGAAGCCCCGTGGCGTCCGATTACGACCGCCGCATCGCGGCGACCAGCCGGTACGTGGAACTGGCCGACAAGCTGGAGGGGATCTTCACCAGCAGCGCAGCCAACGCCGGAGTCGATGGGGCAGTCGCCTCACTGCGCGATCCCGATCACTGGCCGGTGCTGCGGAACGCGACGCTGAAGCGGTGGCAAAAGATCGAGATACATGACCATCTGCACGTCTTCCTGCTCGACCGTTTCCAGCGCGCGCTCTCGGCGGCGTGCAGCGAGATTGCCGGACGGCTGCCGCTGATCGAGATCGTTCACGACGGGCGGCTGTTGTGCGTGATTCCGCACGAGCATGCAGCCGGAATCGAGGAACGTGCCCTCGACCGTTTTCTGGGCGAGCTTCCCTTCGGCCTCGACATCTCGATCAACAACAAGCTCGCATGCAAGTTCACCGGTGGGGCCGCGTCATGGCAGACGTGCCGTGACCTGATGCAGCGTACCGGCGACTGGCGCCGATTCGCAAACCTGTTCGCCCTGCCCCGGGCGTTTGCCATTGCACATCAGCCGGAGATCGACGATCTGTTCGATACTACCGGAATGGCTACCTCGTGGAGCCCCCCGGCTGAGGGCGCAGGGGCCACCGTCAAGCCCGCGCTCGACCATCCCGGCGGCGAGACCGGCGAACTGGATTTGGAGCCGGCACATGTGCTCTGTCTACTGGTCGCCGTGCTGAACCATACCGACGCCAAGCGCAAGAACGCGGCACCCAACGCCGACACCCGCGAACAGGAACTGTCGGACCTGATGCGTGCGCACGGCGCCGAGCCGCCACCGATGATTGCAACCGTGCCCGCACTCGATGGGCGCACGCGCCGCGTGGTTGTGGCCCTGTGGGCGATTGCCGAGGTGTGGCGCGCAGCGGATGCCGACCCGGACGAGGGCCAGAAGTTGCTGGACCGCATCGTCGGTCGTGACGGGCTGGTCGGACTGTGGCTAGAGGGCAACGACACCCGCGCGGGAATTATCGATCAGATCGAAGACGACGCCAGCGAAATGATAGGCGCGTTGCGGCAGCGCTTCGCCGCGTATCTCGACGGTGGCCAGCCAGCGGCGCGGGACGGCCGTGCGGACAAGCACTGCATCCTGTGCAACGAACCGGTTGCCGCCACCCGCAAGGTCGAAACCGCATCCCGCGCGCACGGCATCAAGGCGTCGGCATTCTCAGGCCGCGACGGTCGCAACGACCATCTCGCTTCGCCGTCCAGCGACACCCATCTGTGTCCGGTGTGCCTGGCGGAGCTGCAATTGCGCCAACGGGCGCAGGAGGAGTTCAAGGGCAGCGGCAAACTGCCTCCGCTCATCTCGTCGCCGGTCTCCACCGGACTGTTCGGGGGACTGGCGTTCGGGCGCCAGGCGGGCGAAATGTCGATGAGCCTGAACGACCTCAATCGGCTCGACATCAAGAAGGGCGCCGCTGTCTACAACGGACTCGATTGTCAGACCCGGCGCATCCGCTTGGCGCGGCTGGAAGAGTTGCCCGCCAAGGACACCGATCTCGTCGCCAAGCTGCGCATGATCCTCATGGCGGTGCGCCGCGTTGGCCGACCCATCCACATCTTCCGGGGAGCGCCGCGCCGGCACCCCGCCATTTTCCACATGGACGCGCTGCCCCCGTGGTTGGAGCGACTGCTTGGAGGGGACTCGCTCCGCATCGAGGAGATATCCGACGCCCTGCGCAAGCTGCAAGTCTTTGAGAACATCTCCGCCGCACCCGGCCTAGGCATCGAGTGGGCGAAGCAGCTTGCGGATCCCGAGCCCGTCGCCAGGCTGGGTGCGCTCTGCGTAGCGTGGGCGCTGTCGGTCGATCGCTGGGACATCGACACGAACAAGAGGCATGCGTGGTTGCTCGTACGAGAGGGGACCCGTGAGCAGGCGCTCACACTGCTCAACGACAACGGAGGTGAACCCGTGAACCTGAAGAACAATTCGGACCCGCTGATTCGGCTGGCATGGCTGGCGACGCGCATCCAGAGGCGCATTGGCATCGGCGCTGCGGTCAACAAGCAGCTTCTCTGCTGGAAGACATCGTTGGATTTCTTTCCCGGCGCGGCGCGCTCGACGAGCCTAGATACCGACGCACTCATTCTTGGACTTGCCGCTACGCTGCACGAGCGGCTAACACGCGGCGATAGAAGTGACGCTTCACCCAAGCATCGCGACGGAGCCGCACTCGATGAAGCATGCATCGACTTCGCGCGGCACTTTGTCGACCAGGTGTGGACAGGAGTCTTTCGCTCGAAGGAGCCCACGTCGCAGGAGCAACGCCGGGCTGCCGCGATCTATCGCTTTGCACTGCTCGAAGCGTACCGGGAGCGGGGCATCCCTGAATCTACTCCCGACGACCCCTCGAAAGATGGGATCCAGAACTGAGATTGGCCGACGACCAAGCCAAAGGAGGACCCAATGATTGACAACTTTCTGCCCTACCTCAACGACCGCGAGCTGATCGAAGAGGTAGTTGCCGCCAACGGCAAGGATATCTACATCATGCCAGCGCGCCGCAACGCCGGGCACGTGGCCATTGTCTTGATCCGGGAGATCACGGCGCCGGCGGTATTCCGCAACGCGGAAGAGGAGATTACCGATATCGAGGACCGTGGCGGCGTGCGTCGGGTGCGGGCGACGCCGAGCAAGTTCAAGTTCGGCGAGCGCGGCCGCGGGCTGTTGGTGTTACGAGCCTGGAACGTCGGCGGGCGGCTGCCGCAGAACCGCACCGCGGTCGGCGAGGGGATGCCGGTGCGAGACGCCTTCGACCTGAACACGCTGGTGTTCGGCGACTCTGCAATGTGGGGAACCCGTGTGCTCCCGGTGAAGGCGGCGGTGCAGTACTCGGACGCACTGAGCACGGTGCCGTACCGCGATGCCGTGAGCGAGAGCTTCCACCACCGCGGCGACGAAACCGGGACGCTGTGGGACGCGGAGGACAAGAAGAACACCGAAAACCTGTTCACGCGCCACTTCGTGCTGCCCGGTACGCTGCTGGTGCAGGTGTTGACCATCAACGGGCGTCAGCTTCCGCCGTTGGCGTTCGATCACCTGCTATTGAGCCTCGGCCTCGCGGGGTCCTACGGCGGCCAGACTTCGGTAACCGGGGTCAACGTACGCACCCATATCGCCGGCGTCTTTGCGGCGCGCCTGGAGACGCCGTTGGCCTCGCCGTATGAGTTGCTACGGGAACTGCCGGAAACCAACTCCGTAACCGAGCTTGCGGCGCACATCGTCACGACGATGGCGGGGCACTATCAGACCCACACTGGCACCGAGCAGGCGACAGCCTACCAGCGGCAACTCGTGGCGGCGTTCGAGCAGGACGATCCTGACCTGAGAAACCGCTACGAAGAAGGCGCGACGCAGGTTGCCGATCTGTTCGAGCAGTACTTCAGCCCGAGAAAGACGTGACCGATGGCGGACGGCGTCTTTCCGTTTCGACTTACCGCGCTGTCGCCTTGGGCGTGGCATGGACTGGCCGTGCCTTCGGGGACCGCAACACTCAACGACGTGGTGACCGACACAGCAATGGCGTTTGCAGTGGCGGCGGCGCTCGGCATGATGCCGCGCTCGCCCTGTCTGCCGACGGCACCCGACTACCGGCGGCACTTGGCGGCCATTCCCTTCAAGACGACGCTGTTCCAGGGGCATGACAACAGCCTCAACCGGCCGCTGGCTCGCCGTCTCAACCTTGACGTTGAGTGCGGCATGCCGAAAAGCGTCCACGACGCACGCAACTCGGGCAACATCAAGGACTACTACCACATCCAGGAGGTTGCTACCGGCGCCATGTTCAGCGGCTGCTTCCTGCACGCGGACCCGCTGCGCTTCGCGCGCGAGACCTACGGCCAGCCGGTGGACCACCTCGTGGTCCGGCTTGGGTTGGGGCGCAACGGGGTTGGGCTATTGGAACGTTGTCCGCAGCCCCCTGATCTGTGCCTGAACCTCCACACGGCGCGGCTGTTCGATCCCGACATCAAGTTGCCGGCGGGGCCGTACCGACTGCACAACATCCAACCCAGCCGTCCGCTCGACGCCGATGAGGCGTTGCGGATCACGGCCGGTTGGTCGTAGCGCGGGAACATGATCATCCGCGCTCACTCGGTGCCGACGCTCCCGAGCGGTCTGTCACCGATGCAGGAACGTCTGCTGCGCTCCGACAAGCTGGTCCGGCTGGTGTCGGCGCCGACCGGCTCGGGCAAGTCCTACGCCTTCATGCGGGCCGTGCTCGACAAGGGCGCGCACGTGCTGTTCATCGTGCCGACCAAACGGCTGCTGCAGAATCTGATCGATGACGCCCGCGAGCAGGCGCGTGAGCATCTCCGCCGTGGCGGTATGCCGTATGCCGCCGCCAGCGCCAGGGTTGCGGAGCAGATGATCGAGTGGTCCGGCAATCAGGCGGCTGACGGAAGCGAGCGGCTTGCGACAACCCGGGTGCGACAACTTCTCGGCGACGGCGCGAATGTCGGCGGACGGGTCATCTTCGCCATCCCGGAAGTGGCGGTGCAGATGATTTCGGGGATCCGCGTCACCGGCGCGAGCGCCGTCAATCCGTTCCTCTACGTGCGCACGTTCGATCACATCGTGTTCGACGAGTTCCACACCATCGATGATCGGTCGTTCGGCTTGGCTTGCCTGTTTTCACGGCTGGCGGTCACCGAGCGACGCGCGAAGGTCTCCCTGTTGTCGGCCACGCCGATCGATGTAACCGCCGTTCTCGCGCACATGGGTGTGGGCACGGACGATCTGGAGCTGATTGCCGAGAAAGTGATCGACGGCCACGCGCCGGGCAATCGGCCGATCCACGGCAACGTCGCGGTGACGTTGCGGGAGTGTTCCATCCTGGAGTCGATCGAACGTAGCACCGACGCGATTCGCGCGTCGATGGAATCGGGAGACACCGTGATCGTGATCTACGACCGCCTCAGACAACTGAAGCAGGACGCCGCGATCGTGCGGAGATTGCTGCAGGCCATCGGGGTCTCCGGAGACCGCATCCTGGCGATCAACTCCATCGACGACTCGGCACGCAAGCCGGGCGAGCCGCATCGTGGTCGCCGGTACGCGGACCCGCGGAAGTACGACGTGCTCCTATGCACCTCGTCCGTGGAGGTTGGCGTCACCTTCCGCAGCTCACTCATGTTCACGGAGCCCGGCTATGATCTCGCCGGCTTCGTGCAGCGCGTCGGACGTGCGGCGCGCGGGGCGGTCGACGGGCAAGTGATCGTTTCGCTGTCGAAGCGGGACCGCAGCCGCACGCCGTGGAAGCGGCGCATTGCATCGGTCATCGAGCAACACGACGAGATGGACGTTGCCACCTTCGTGGGCGAGCTCCTGCACGACGTGCGCCGCGGTCTGGAGCCCACGCGCAAGGAGGCAGCAACCGTCGCCGAGGGGGACGTGCCGTTCTTTCGCCGGGCGTCGTGGCGCGGCATGTTCTGGGCGGCCCTGTTCGTGGTCGCCATCCGGCGCACAAGGATGAAGGTCCAGCACGGGGCCGACGCGCGCCTGCGCCAGATCGCTCCCGGTGTCGTGAAGTTCGTCGAGGCAAAGATCGGCGAGATTCTCTCTGTCGATACGGTCAATCCCAACCAACCGCCTTGGGCGCAACCGCACAAGCGCTGGGTGAACGCACTGCTCGCCGGGGCGCTCACCTACCGCGACATCGGCGCAACCGTGGCGGTGGTCGATCCCGATGGCACGCGCCACACGGTTACCGAGTCCTTCCTGCGCCGCGCCACCAACATCCCCGTGGTGTGCACCGAGGAGGATGGGGAACAGGTGATCCGACTGATTTCGCGCTCCCTCGACCAGGAGATCACCGAGCCGACCGCCCGCCGCGAGGCGATGCGACTGACTCTTTACGTTCCGTCACCGATCGGCGAGGGCGATTTCTCGCTCTCAGTTCTGGAACGGGAGAGGGGCACCGAACATCTCAACCGACGTCTGGTCGAGGAATGGCACCACCAGTTCAGAAAATTTATTCCCGCACCCGGCGACTCTACAACCGATCCACGCGTGAGGATTATGGGCGCCGCGACGGCCCTGGTCGAGAAGCTGGGGCGGCCGCCGCTGGATGAGGACTTCGAGGATGCTGGAGAAAGCGCTCTGTTTACGTGAACTGGTCGAGGAGTACGGCCTGCATGGCCTCTACTTTCAACACGTCGCCCTGTGCCGCCGGCGCGCGTGGCTGCATCTCATGGGGGCGACGCACGCCGTGCAGCATGCGCGCGTGCGCCGGGGCCTTGCGCTGCACCAGACCGAGAAACGTCCGGGCGACGTCCCCAAGGGGCTCGGCATCGCCCCTGACGCCATCGATTTCGAGCGGCGCGTGGTGATCGAACGGAAAGGAAGTTCACGCGCTCGCGAGGCGGTCTCACGTCAGGCGCTGTTCTATGCGGCTTTCATGACCGGCGCCACCGGTGAGGTCTGGCGTGCGGAAGTTCAGGTGTATGGCTCACGCAAGACGGCGACCTACGATCTCACCGACGACGTGCTGGACCAGCTAATTCGAGACGCACTAGAGAGTCCACGCTTGGCGGCGGGCGCGCCTCCCGCTGCCAAGCGTATTTCGCTCTGCAATGCCTGCAGTTGCAACGCCATTTGCTGGGAGGATGAGTGACATGGACACGGTCATCATACCTAGGGATGCGCGATTGAACCGGCACGAGAACGCGCTCGTCGTCACCTCCGACGCGGGACGAAAGTCGATCCCGCTGAACGGAGTCAAGCATGTCCTCTGCATGGGCAATGGTTCGATCTCCATTCAGTTGCTCAAGGACATGGGCAGGCGAGGCATCCGATTCACCGTGCTTGACGGAAGCGGCAGGTACATGGGTGCTTTCGAACCCGAGGAGGAGACCCCGTCCGGTCGGGTACGTGTTGGACAGGCCGAACTGTTTTTGAACGTGGCTGCGCGATTGAGGATCGCCAAGGCGATCGTCAGCGCACAGACCAATTCGATGCGGGGGTTGCTGCTGCGATACCGCCGCAACGGTACGGAGGGCCTCGAACCATCGCTGGACGGCCTGGACAACTCGACCCACTTGATCGACAAGGCGAACCACATCGAAGCTCTGATGGGCGCCGAGGGCCAAGCACGAGCATTCCTCCACGACGCATTCGAACGGATATCCCCGAATGCGACACTGAAACGTAGGATCCGACGGCCACCCCCAGACCCCGTGAACTGTCTGATGTCCTTCTTCAACGCGCTACTCTACTCGGCCTGCGCCAACGAACTCGCGAAGACCCACCTCGACAGAAGCATTTCCTTTCTCCATGCGCCCGGTACGGGGCGCCGGTCCCTTTCGATCGACATGGCCGAGCCCTTCAGGCCGGTGTTGTCGGATGCTCTGCTCTTGTCCCTGTTTCGGCGCGATTATGTCAGCGGATCGTGGTTTGACAGCAAACCCCGCGTATGCCTGCTAAGCGAGCGGGGGCGCATCAAGGCGACACAGCATTTCTGGTCTCGTATCGAGGAACGGACCGGCGATTGCACGCTTCGCCAAGCGATACATCGACAGTGCTTGGCATTGGAAAGGGAGGCCCTCGGGGTGGGCCAGTTCAAACCGTTTGTTTGGCGAGGCTGACGATGTTTGTGATGATGTCATATGACGTTCCTGCAAAGAGAACTGAGATTTTCAAGAAATTGCTCAAAGAGTATCTCGTCCATGAACAGGCGTCGGTGTTCATGGGCGATCTGCCGGAGTCCGAGTTAATCAAGTTGGTGGCAAGAATCTCGGAAAAGATTGGACCTCAAGACAGGGTACTGAAGCTCGTTTGCAAGAATCGCCACAACATAGTGGTGCAGAGACTTAGCAAGGAGGAGTTGGGTGGTCCAATGCGTCAGGCCGAGGACGACTGGCACGGCAAGGATTGGTCCGTTCTTTGAAGGCCGTGTTTGCGCCTGAAAGCAAAACTGTCCACAGAAGGGGCTCCAGGCGCATTTTTTGGGTCTGAGGTGGTATTCCGGGTCGTTTCTGGAGCGGCCAGGAGACGAAACAGGCGGATTGAGAAGGGTTCCCGATCCCCATGAGGGGTAATGAGACCCTTGAGGAGCTTGCGGAGTGCGGCCCGCTCCTCGTTCCCGATCCCCATGAGGGGTAATGAGTGGATCTGAGCTCGGTGGAAACCGCCGTTCAATCTGGTTCCCGATCCCCATGAGGGGTAATGAGGTTGAAACACGCCGACGCCTGGGCGTTAGACCCCGGTTCCCGATCCCCATGAGGGGTAATGAGTTGGGGATGGTGATGTGAGTGTACATCCGGGCGGCCGTTCCCGATCCCCATGAGGGGTAATGAGCATTCCTCCGCCTGCGGTTTGAGCGCCTCAGGCAGTTGAGTTCCCGATCCCCATGAGGGGTAATGAGTAGACCAGTGGAGCACCACGGGGCAGTCCGGAAAACCCACGTTCCCGATCCCCATGAGGGGTAATGAGAGGATGAACCACTAGCCCCATGCTGGCCCCTCCCGCGGTTCCCGATCCCCATGAGGGGTAATGAGACCTGATTGACGCGGCGAAGGTCGCAATGGGAGAGGCTGTTCCCGATCCCCATGAGGGGTAATGAGGCCCGAATGAAGGCGCGCAAGGAGCCCAGGGTGATGGTTCCCGATCCCCATGAGGGGTAATGAGCTCAGATCGGCACGCTGCTGGAGGTGGACCTGCCCGAGTTCCCGATCCCCATGAGGGGTAATGAGATGCTCACGTTCCCGCACGTCAACGTCGATTAGGGCGTTCCCGATCCCCATGAGGGGTAATGAGCACGGAGGTGCCCCGGATCATGTCGAGCTCGTCAGCGGTTCCCGATCCCCATGAGGGGTAATGAGTTGCTCGATGGGACATTGGTTGGCGGCGTTGTCTACAAGTTCCCGATCCCCATGAGGGGTAATGAGAGCCTATCCGCCGCCGCCAGGTCTGTGGCGGCCTGTGCGTTCCCGATCCCCATGAGGGGTAATGAGTGGCTAATGACCTCGGTCTCGTGGCTCCCGTAGTACAGTTCCCGATCCCCATGAGGGGTAATGAGACCAGCGGTCGTTGGAGGCGCAGGCGCAGGGGCAGACTCAGTTCCCGATCCCCATGAGGGGTAATGAGCGTCTCCGCGAGCTGGACTACTCGCCGACTCCCAAGTTCCCGATCCCCATGAGGGGTAATGAGAGATTGTGATCCGACCTGCACTGCTCCGTATCGTCGGGTTCCCGATCCCCATGAGGGGTAATGAGGTGGCGGTGTCGTGGATCGGAGGGCGGTGAGTATGAGGTTCCCGATCCCCATGAGGGGTAATGAGACGTCGTCGGATTGCGGCATGGCGTGGCGGATGTGGAGTTCCCGATCCCCATGAGGGGTAATGAGACATACGATCCGCGCTGGTCGTCCTTTGAGGTCTTCTTTGGTTCCCGATCCCCATGAGGGGTAATGAGATGGTGTGTCCCTCCGTGGTTTCGTGTCGGCGCGCTAGTTCCCGATCCCCATGAGGGGTAATGAGGCTTTGACCCCGTCCAGTCCATCGAGGGCGGTGCCCGGGTTCCCGATCCCCATGAGGGGTAATGAGATGTTACTGCGACAGCTGCGCGGACGGCTGTATGGAGTTCCCGATCCCCATGAGGGGTAATGAGCTGGTTGTGGCGTGGTCACGTTGCCGTCTGTCGAGTTCCCGATCCCCATGAGGGGTAATGAGCCTGGTTGGCTACGGTCTCATCGTTGCTGATTCCGAGTTCCCGATCCCCATGAGGGGTAATGAGTATCTGCCGCGCCGGAATCGGCGCCGGGCTACGGGTGGTTCCCGATCCCCATGAGGGGTAATGAGCACAAGGCCACCGAGCAGGTGGACGGCACCAACTCCGTTCCCGATCCCCATGAGGGGTAATGAGTACTATATTCGCTGGTGGCGAAAAGCCAATTTGCGAAGTTCCCGATCCCCATGAGGGGTAATGAGTTGGTGAGTCCAGGACTTCCGCATTGGTCTCTTGCACGTTCCCGATCCCCATGAGGGGTAATGAGACCAGATCGCCACGTACCACGCGCCCGCATGGCTCCGGTTCCCGATCCCCATGAGGGGTAATGAGCGGGGTCCGTCCCGCCGCTCGTGAAGATCGTGCGTGGGTTCCCGATCCCCATGAGGGGTAATGAGTTGGTGAGTCCAGGACTTCCGCATTGGTCTCTTGCACGTTCCCGATCCCCATGAGGGGTAATGAGACCAGATCGCCACGTACCACGCGCCCGCATGGCTCCGGTTCCCGATCCCCATGAGGGGTAATGAGAGCGGCCTCGACTCGATTCGCAATGGGCCGTTGTCGGGTTCCCGATCCCCATGAGGGGTAATGAGTGAGGCTGTTTTTGGCGGGGGAGGGGCGGTAGGTAGGTTCCCGATCCCCATGAGGGGTAATGAGTCCAGCGCCAACTTGTGAAGGTCGCTGTACCTGTCCAGTTCCCGATCCCCATGAGGGGTAATGAGGTGTGTCGGGCTGCGGCTGAGGGGTGCGGTACTGGACGTTCCCGATCCCCATGAGGGGTAATGAGCCCCACCGTGCCTAACTGTTCCTCGACACGCCCCAGTTCCCGATCCCCATGAGGGGTAATGAGTGGTACGTTCCGGCCGGGGGTCGGGAGGTAGCGGCGGAGCGTTCCCGATCCCCATGAGGGGTAATGAGTCGTTCCACGCGTCCTTGATCCAGTCGAAGATCCCGTTCCCGATCCCCATGAGGGGTAATGAGCTTGAACCGCCACGACACGGACACGTGCAGGCTCGCGTTCCCGATCCCCATGAGGGGTAATGAGACTTGGCCCCCGTGTTGATGCGCTCCACGTCCAGGCCGGTTCCCGATCCCCATGAGGGGTAATGAGTACCTCCACTGCGATTCCACCGCGTCGCACTACCTCGTTCCCGATCCCCATGAGGGGTAATGAGCTGAAGCTGATTGGACAGTCGCCGAGTACCGGGATCGTTCCCGATCCCCATGAGGGGTAATGAGTTGCGCTCGGTCGGGCCGGCGTCCGTTTCGATCATGTTCCCGATCCCCATGAGGGGTAATGAGTGTGGCGGCCGCGACCCTGTACCTGGTGGCGGTCATGTTCCCGATCCCCATGAGGGGTAATGAGCCGAGTCAGGACGTCGATAACCTCGTCGGGGTTTCGAGTTCCCGATCCCCATGAGGGGTAATGAGCGCACGGCCGCCACGGCGTCCCCGTCGCAGACGCCCAGGTTCCCGATCCCCATGAGGGGTAATGAGAGGCAGGAGTCACACATCCCGCACGGGAGCTTCCAGGTTCCCGATCCCCATGAGGGGTAATGAGCGTCGGCGACCAGGAGGCGGGCATCGTCCCAGGACCAGGTTCCCGATCCCCATGAGGGGTAATGAGCGTAAGGCGGTGAAGGACTACATCTTGGGTCCAAAGGTTCCCGATCCCCATGAGGGGTAATGAGATGGAGACGCGACGCACAACCCGACGCCGAACCATCAAACCGTTACGCCTGGATTGGACTTCAAACGAGCCCGGGTCTAACCTATAAATATAGAACAGCGCCTTGAAAGCGCACATGCGAGTCCGCATCAACGGGCCGACGGCTCGGCTCTTGAGGTGCTGCCGGAAGGAGATTCATGAATGGGCGCCACCTACGTTGACGTCACTATCCGAAATCCCGCGGACCCCCGGCGAAGCTGGACCGGAAAGTTCCTCGTCGATACGGGCGCATTCGACTCGCTCGTCCCACGGGGGCAACTTGAGGCTATCGGCCTCAGGCCCAAGGGCCACCGGGAATATGTCCTCGCCGATGGGAAGAAGGTAGCCTTCGACATCACGACTGCAGACCTTGAATTCAAGGGAGAAGTCGTGGGCGGCACCATCGTTTACGGCGACGAGAACGCCGAACCCTTGCTTGGTGTCACTGCACTGGAGTCCGGCGGCTTCGAAGTCGATCCCCGCAACGAGGACTTGAAGCGCCTGCCGGCGATATTGTTGAAAGCATACCGCCGCCAAGACAGGCGGTAACCGAAAGGCCGCAAACAACCTCAAGATAGTCGCACAGGGCCGGTCTACCCCCGAGCCTGCAACGCATCGACATCCACCACCCTTCCGTCGCGGATGACGTGCGCCGGAGCCCGGTGCTCGCGCAGGGCCTCCAGGACGGACGGCGCCTCGAGCACCACCATGTCCGCCGGGGCGCCCACCTCCAGGCCAAAGGTGTCGAGGCCCATGGCGCGGGCGGCGTCCACGGTGATCATGTCGTAGAGGCGCTCAATGTCTTCCTCGGTGGTCATCCACAGCAGGTGGGCGACCAGAAAGGCCACTTCCAGCATGCTGTTGCGGCCGAAGGGGTAGTAGGCGTCGGAGATGTCGTCCTGCCCCAGGCAGACGCGGACGCCGGCGGCCAGAAGCTCGCGCACCCGGGCGTGGAGCGGTCCGGTGTGGGGGTCGGTGACCACGGGCATGTCGGCCTGCCGCAGGAGCGCCGCCAGCTTCTGGAAATAGGGCTCGGGATAGAGCGCCATGGCGCGGGCGTGATGAGCCAGGACCCGTCCCTGCCAGCCTGCCTCGATGGCGCTCACCGCCATCGTCTCCAGGGTCCGCAGACCCGGGTCGCCGGCGTCGTCCACCAGCATGGAAACCGGCCTGTCGTTGGCCACGGCGATGTCGAACATCCGGCGCACGTGCTCCCGGGCCCCGTCATCGGTGTACTCGATCCACGGAATGCCTCCCACCACGTCCGCGCCCAAAGCCACCGCCTCCCGCACCAAGTCGGCCGCTCCCGGTTCGCGCACGACCCCGTCCTGGGGAAACGCCACCACCTGCAACTCCACCACGCCGCGGAACTCTTCCTTGACCTGGAGCAACGCCTTGACGCCCTCGAGACGCGCCTTGGTATCCACGTCGGCGAATGCCCGGATGTGGGTGTTGCCATGGATCGCCACGGCCCGAAGCGCCCGGCGGGCATTCTCGACGATCCAGTCCTGGCTGTAGGCATCCTTGACCCGCGACGCAGCCTCGATAGCCTCGATCCGTCCCCCGCGGACGGTGATGTCGTAAAACGTGTCCGGCCTGCGCCGCAGCCGCGCCCTCCGGATCGAAAGATCGAACGATTCACTCATGATTGCTCCCGACAGCCTTGGGTCAAAGGGCACAGTCTCCGCGATATTCGACCGAAATCCAACCCGAGGGAACTCCGATCAATCGGAACACCCCCACACGGCGCGGCACCGCCCCTGCAACCCGGGCGGGTTCGTCGACCTGGGCCGGAGCCTGCCCAAATGGTGCCGGCGGCGGATGGCTTTCATAGCAAATATGCGATACAATGATGGAACATGGAATGGACCGTCGAATCCCTCAACGAAACCGTGGACGCGGAGCTGCGCGCATTGCCGCACGATATGCGGGGACGCTTCGCCCGCATATGTCAGTCGATCGCCGCGGTCGGTCTCGAACGCATGGACGCGCCCCATACAGACACTTCACCGGGCCGCTCTGGGAAATGCGCATGAGCGGCCGTGCAGGCACATCGCGAACGCTCTATGTCACCGCCAGGGATAGGCGGGTGGTTGTGGTGCGCGTGTTCCTCAATAAGACGCGACGGACACCGCAACGGGAGATTGCATTGGCGCTCAGGCGCGCCGGGGAGATATCGCCATGACCAAGGTATCGGAATTGCATCGGGAATGGAGCAAAGACCCGGAGTACCGGGAAGCCTATGATCGTCTTGAGCCGGAATTCGCGTTGTCGCACATGCTGATCGAGGCCCGCACGCGTGCCGCACTGACGCAGGCGGAGTTGGCCGAACGCATGGAGACGACACAATCGGTCGTAGCCCGCCTGGAGAGCGGCCGCATCCATCCGTCCACACGGACGCTGGAGAGGATCGCTCGCGCCACGGGGACCAAGCTTCGGATCAGTTTCGATCCCGCGTGATGCGGCGACTTCTCGCACGGTGTCTTCGCTGCTCTTGAACAATATGCGGAATTCTACGAGCAGCCCTCGACGTTGATCATGGGGTTCCCGTCTCCAGGTACGGGCCGCTTCATCAGCATCGACACCCACTTGTACCAAGCCCTCTACATTGTTGCCCGGAGTTCCTGGCGCAATTGATCAGAGTCTACCCAACCTGACGGCTGCCGGCGGCGGTCCATCACAAGGGAGAAGAGCCCATGAACGACGCCAAGATCATCCTGGCGGGAACGGTGCTGGCCTCCGCGGCGGAGCCGGTGCTCAAGGATCGGTTGATCCGTATCCGCGGAGGGCTCATCGAGAGCGTCGAGCCCATGCCGGCCGCGCTACCGGAAACCTCCAACGAGGCGCAGGTCATCGACGCCCGCGACAAGGTGGTGATGCCCGGTCTGATCAACGCCCATTGCCACCATACCGAGGCCTTGCAGCGGAGCCTCCGGGACCGGGTGCCCTTCGAGCTGTGGTTCCCGGAAAGACGTGCCATCGAGGACATCCTCTACCCCGGTTACGACGACCTGCTGGCGGCCAACCACATCGCCCTGCTGGAGAACCTGAAGCACGGCACCACCACCGTGCTTCATCACCTCTCGCGGCGCGGCGCCATCGACCTGCAGGAGATCCGGGCATGCATCGACGCCGCGGAACGGATAGGCGTCCGCACCTTCATCGCACCCTCGGTAGCCGACGCGGGCTGGCATCGCGTGGTCCCGGCGCACAAGATGCCCGCCGCGGCCCGCGAAGAACTCGACCGCCTGGACCAGGCCCTGGACCTGATCGCCGCCGGACCCGCCACCGTCAAGGGCGTGGTCGCGCCCAGCTCGCCGCACACCTGCACGGACGATTTCCTCAGCCGGTGTCTGGCCATGGCCGAGGAAAGAGATCTGCTCATGCACACCCATTTCCTGGAGACCCGGGCGGAAGCCATGCAGCGTACCGGCACCGGTGAAACGACCGTCGAACGGGCGGTACGGCTCGGCCTCCTCAGGTCCGACACCTCCCTGGCCCACGCCGTGCACCTCACCGACCGGGAGCTCGACGTCCTCAAGGAGAAACAACCGGCAGTAGTCCACAACCCGTGCAGCAATGCCAAGCTGGGCAGCGGCCTCGCGCGCATCCGCGAGATGCTGGACCGCGGCATCACCGTGGCGCTGGGCTCCGACGGCGGAGACACGAGCGACGGCTACTCCATGTTCGACCAGATGAAGATGGCGGCCGTGATGCGGCGCTGCAGCGAACCCGACTTCAATACCTGGATCACCGCAACGGAATGCCTGGCCATGGCCACCACCGGCGGCGCCCAAGCCCTCGGCCTCCGTGCCGGCAGGATCGCGCCGGACCATCTCGCCGACATCTGCATCCTGAAACCGGGCACGCGGATGTGGCCGGCCGCCGACCTGGCGCAGGCTCTCGTATATTCGGAGAACGGCAGCAGCGTCGACACCATGCTCGTGGGGGGCGACGTCGTGTTGGAGAACAGCGAGAGCCCTCGCATCGACGAGGCGGCGTTGGGCCGTCAGGCCGGAGAACTCGCCGAAAAAGTCGAGCGGGCGAGAAGCGAAAGGGCTGCGCACAAACTCACGCCGGAGATCGCCGCCCGCCTCCAGGCCGCGGAGCATGAGTATCGCGAAGCCGCTTCAATGCCCAGGAAGTAAGCAAACGCGAACACGACACCCGTTACACCAGGCCGACCGGGACGGCATTGACGTAGTCATCCAAGTTGACCGGCTGATCACTGAGACACACCACCGTCCCCTCGCCCACCGGTATGTCCAGCCGCCGTAGAGCTCACAGGACCCGGTCAAGAGTGATGCACCACCCTGGTGAATCGAATTCGAAGACTCGCTGTGGCCACGTTCAGGTTCCGTTTATTGCAGCTTCGGCATGTCGAAGCTGATCCATGACCCATAGGAAGTCCGGGCCGTCGCCAAGGATCATGCCCTGCATGGCTCGGTAATCTTGCTCTATCACCGCGCGCAGTTCCGCTTGCGGGACCAGCCTCACCGATCCGGGAACGGCTTCCTCGAACCGCTTCCAGGCCTGCCGGAAGGCGACGAGGTTGTGGTTCCGAACCGCGTCCAGCAGATCCGTGTCGACCAGTGCCGACTGGCCGACCTCCGTCGCCGTGATTACCGCGACATCGTAGTAATGACGCGAGATGCGGTCCTTGTCCGCCGGCAGGCGCCCGGTATCCCGGTATCCGCAGTGAGCGCCATGCAGGATCAGCAGCTTCTCCCAATAGGTCCGCTCAGGGGCGATCACGCGAAGCCCCCCCGATGCGAAGGACCAGCTTGGGAGTTCGTTGGCGATATAGGGAATGACCGTGCATTCCCTGCTTGGGCCGAGCGCCGACTTCGCGCCCGCCTCAATCTTCACGCGCGGGGCCACATAGGTGACCTCGCCGCTTGGAAAGAGGGTGGGATACTCGATGAACAGCGTCTGTCCGTCGACATGACTCTCATCCGGAACGATTCGACAGTCGGTTGCGAGTTTGTCGATCTGACTTGCCAGAGCGGTCCTCAGAGCCCCATTGTTTGACAGGCCCTCCGCTAAGGTCGGGTCGCGCTCGCCTTCGAACCCGAGACTGTCGCGGAACACCACGAGATCGATGTCCTCGGAAAAGCGCTCAATGAGTCCGAAGGCCTTGGACAAGGACGTCCCGCCCTTGAAGAGCAGCCTGGGATGCCCCTCGGGCCGCCGGTCGAATAGCGCGTCGAGAACAAGGCAAACCCAGAAGTCCTTTTCCACGTAGCCCGGCAACGTGTCGAGGCGGGCCGCCGCCGCTTCGAAAACATCCCGTCTGTCCTGCTCCGGCAGGACGAGGAACGATTCAAAGCCTCTGGTCATACGGCAAGACCTGATCGCTCGCTATACTGCGCGCCAGCGGCAATGCCCAGCCGGGCAGATTGCGGCTGTTGTGTAACAGGTCGAGCTTCACGTCATCGGGAAGATGACGATTCAGCGTCGAAAGGATCTTTCCATCCGCAGCCGCGCGGGGGCCCAGCCAACGCAGCGCTTGAACCACCGGCGCGGCCGGTCTTCCCGCCCACAGCATGACGCTGGGACCCGCATGCCGGAACCGGACGGTTCTTCCGTCGATCTTGAGCGTCCTGGAGTGGCCGTCCGTCACGTAACTGACCTTCGCGGGCACTGCGTTAGTGAGGCCCAACTGATTCGCGGCCACCAAGCCATCCGGCATGATCCGCACACCGTCCCGTCGTGCCAGCGCTGCAATGGCGGCATCCAGGTCTACGGGCGCGGGACGGTTGAGCACGTTGCTGATCCTGGGCATGTCGTACAGGCCGTGGCCCACCCTGCGAAGCCGGTCCGCCTTGACGAGACGCGACAGGGCCTGATCAACGGCCTCGCGGCTGCCGAGGTCCATGAAGTCCTTCGGTGTGCACACCCACTTTCCGCTATCGTGGACGGACACCCTCTGTATGATCTTGTCGGCCATTCCAGTCATTGGACTACGTCCCGTGCGCTTCGACGCCTCTTTACGTTCTGTCAGAAATTTATACTACTTACCTTACTTGTCAAGGAGCACATTGTCGTCTTCTGGAGCTACCGTCAAGTCTGGTGTATGGCCGAATTGAGCCAGGCGGCCTTCCTCCGGACTTCCCTTTCATCAATGCCCTCGACGAACTGCCTTTGGCGACTAGGTCAGCGAGCTGACCAGCCAGTACGATTCAAGAGTGCGCGGGTAATACATCGGCCGATTTGCAATCGCATCACAAACTGGCCGGAGTTATAGCGCATAACGGTTACGGAATCAGGCGGGCGGGTTTGAAACTTGCGGTTTTAGCGCTGGTCCTGCCAGACACCTCCGCAAATCCTCCGTCGCCGGTCTACGGCTGATTTCGGCCGAAGTTGGAGACCGTCAGGCGACTGCACTCAGGCCATTCTTTGCGACCAACGTCAACAGCTTCAACGAGGCGCCCCTGGGCCGCTTCTCTCCCCGCTCCCACTGGCTTACCAAACTCGTGGTCACGTTGAGGTGCCTAGCGAAGACCGCCTGGCTCGTGTTCTCACGAATCCGTATTTCGCGAATCTCTTCGGCCGTCATCTCCTCGACCGGCGTAAGGCACATCTCATCGAAGGCCTTCATGGTTTGCTTCGGCAGGACACCGGCCTCCGCCAAACCCAGCGCCGTCTCGTGCGCGGCGGCGAGGGCCGTGCTCTTGTACTGCTTAGCCATCGTTAGTCACCTCGATGATGCTTCCATTCGTGAGTGCTGCATGAAGGCCCAACTCGTCCAGCTTGAGCATTTCACCTGCCAGCAGTCGGAAAGCCTCCAATTCATCCCGGCGGAGATTCTGCCGGTCGCTCTTGGCGAACCCGTAGACAAAGAACGCAAGCTCGCCCTTCCGGAACAGTATGATCGAACGGAACCCGCCAGACCTGCCTTGACCCTTGCGGGCAATGCGCTGTTTGATGACTCCTCCTCCGAGATCAGCATCGACCAGACCCCGCCTGGCTCGGCGGACAGCGTCGCGCAAGGCCGCATCATCCATTCCCTCACGGTCAGCAAAGCGGGCGAACACCTTCGTCTTGAATGTGCGCAATCCCAGACCTCACGAAGGCCCCTCATCATGATAACTATAGCACCTAGTGTGAGGGTCGTCAAAGCGTGACGTCCCGCCACTCCGCCTTGGCGGCCTCCACCCCTGCCGAGGCCCACGAAGAGGAAATGCTGACCTCAGCGCCGCAGCTCGCCTGCCTCTCTGCCGGCTCCACCGGAACAGGACGACGGGTCAACGCCACGGGCGGTACCGCGCCGCTTCTGATCCCGCGTGGGAGTCGAGAAACGAGGGCTGCGGCAGCCAGATGTTCATCACCATCGCCATCGGCCAGATGTACCAAGGCCACTCGAAACAGGCGGCCATGGCCGCCGCGGGTTCCTACGCGGGCTCCTACCTCAACAAGATGATCGTCATCGTCGACGACGACATCGACCCCACCGACGCCGACGCGGTGTTGTGGGCCATGTGCACGCGCCTGGACCCCGACCTGGATCTCGACATCGTCCGCAATTGCTGGAGCAGCCCCCTGGATCCCATGGCCTATCCCGACGACCGCAGGAACCTCAACAAGAGGATGCTCATCGACGCCTGCCGCCCCTGGAACCAGCGGGACACGTTTCCCAAGGTCGTGGAGGCCGGCGCCGCGCTGAAGGAGCGCATCCGCAAGCGATGGCCCGATCTCTGCGACATCTGACACGGCCAAGCGCCGGGCCGTCGAACCGCGCAATGGTTGACCCCCTCCCCCGTATGGGCTGTATTGGTCGGACGGAGCGGACGACATGGCTGAAGACTATCGCGTAATCGGCACACCGGTGGTGCGCCCGGACGGTGCCGAGATGATCTCGGGGCAGGCGTTGTACGGTCCGGACGTGAGCCAGCCCGGGATGCTGTGGGGCAAGATCCTCCGGAGTCCGGTGCCGCATGCGAGGATCCGGTCCATCGACGTGGAGAAGGCCCGGGCGCTCCCGGGCGTCACCGTGATCACCGCGCGGGACGTGCCGGACCGGCGCTACGGCTACGCCATCGAGGACGAGCAGATCTTCGCGGTGGACAAGGTGCGCTACGTCGGCGAGCCCGTGGCCGCGGCCGCGGCGCCGGACGAGGAACGGGCGCTGGAGGCGCTTTCCCTCATCGACGTGGACTACGAGGAGCTGCCGGCGGTCTTCACCGCCGCGGAGGCCGCGCGGGACGGCGCGCCCCTGGTCCACGAGGAGCTGGGGCCGGCCCGTTCGGTGTACCTGGCCTCGTGGAACCCCGTCCACGGGACCAACATCATCCACCAGGCTTCGCACCATCGCGGCGACGTGGACGCCGCGATGGCAAGGGCGGACTACGTGTTCGAGGACACGTTCCACGCCAGCCAGATCCATCACGGCTACATGGAGCCCCACGCCACCCTGGCCGCGGCCCGGGGCAACGCGGTGACGGTGTGGACCTGCAGCCAGGAAGTGTTCCAGCTCCGGACCCTGCTGGCCGGGCTGTTCGCCGTTCCGGAAAGCCGCATGCGGGTGATCAACACCAAGGTGGGCGGCGGCTTCGGCGGCAAGATCGAGCCGCGGCTGGAGCCCGTGGCGGTGGCGCTGTCCATGCATAGCCGCAAGCCGGTGAAGATCGTCATGACCCGGGCTGAGGAGTTCACCGCCGCGGCCGGCTCCACTCCCGCCACCGTGACGGTCAAGACCGGGGTCACGAAGGACGGCACCCTGACGGCCCGGGACATCGACTTTCTGTGGGACACCGGCGCCCACGCCGAGGGGCTGCCCCCCAGCAACCGCGCCATGAAGGACGGCAACGGCCCCTACCGCGTCCACGACCTGCGAATTTCGTCCACCCTCGTCTACACCAACAAGATGCGCGGCACCCAGTTGCGCGGTCTGGGGGTGCCCGAGGGCGCCTTCGCCATCGAGTCGCAGATGGACATGATCGCCGAGCGCCTGGGCATGGATCCGCTGGAGCTGCGGCTCAGGAACATCCTCGAGGAAGGCGACATCAACTCCATCGACGACGTGGTGCAGAGCATCGGCCTCAGGCAGTGTCTCGAGAGCGTGGCCAAGGAAATAGGCTGGGGCGAGCCCAGGCCCGCCAACGTGGGCCGGGGCCTCGCGGTCATCGCCAAATCCCCCACTACTCATTCGAGCATCTCCAGCGCCTACGTCCAGTTCAACGAGGACGGCAGCGCCCAGGTGCTGGTGGGCGCCTCCGAGATCGGCCAGGGCATGTCCGTGGTCATGTGCCAGATCGCCGCCGAGGTGTTGGGGTTGCCGGTGGAGGCCGTGGGCATCGCCAGCGCGGACACGGGCACGACCCCCTACGACCGGGGCACCTTCTCCAGTCGGGTGACCTTCTACACCGGCATGGCGGTGAAGCTCGCGGCCGAGGATGCGAGGAACCAGCTTCTGGAGATGGCTTCCCGGATGGTGGAAGTTCCACAAGGCGACTTGGCGGTGGCGGAAGAGCGCGTGGTGTCCACCGCCCATCCCGAAGTCTCGCTGGCGTTCCGCGACGTCCTCGAACGGGCCCACACCAGCGAGCGGCCGATCCTCGGGCGGGGATCCTACGGCGGCAAGGGAGACTACCCGACGCTGCCCCACAAGGCCCAGCGCAAGGAGTACGTGCCCGGCTGGAAGTACGCGGCCCAGGCCGTGGAGGCGGAGATCGACGCGGAGACCGGCATCGTCCGGGTCCGCCGCATCGCCTCCGCCCACGACGTGGGCAAGAGCCTGAACCCCGTGAGCGTCGACGGCCAGATCATCGGCGGCGTGGTCATGGGGCTGGGGTACGCCCTGCACGAACGGCTCCAGTTCGACCAGGGCCGGATCGTCAACCCGTCGTTCATGGACTACAAGATCCCTTCGAGCCAGGAGATCCCGGAGATCAAGCCCATTGCCGTGGAGGTGCCGCTGCCGGAGGGGCCGTTCGGCGCCAAGGGAATCGGCGAGCTGGCCATCGTGGGCATCGCGCCCGCCATCGGCAACGCCATCCACGAAGTCCTCGGCGTCAGGCTGAAGGAACTGCCGCTGCATCCCGAACGGGTGCTGGAGGCCGTGGAGAGTCAACGGAAAGACGGATGAAGGTTGTTGCAACCCCACCTCCGGCCGCAACCGGTACGAGACAAAAGCCGGCGCCCCTGGTCCGTCATTCCCGCGGAAGCGGGAATCCAGGTGGGGAGGGGCCGACGCTCGCTGCACGTCGAGAGACCGCTGATGGAATGTAAGCTGATCCGCCCGGCCAACCTGGACGATGCGCTGGCTGCGCGCGAGGAATACACGCACGACGCCCTGCCCATCGCCGGCGGGCAGTCGCTGCTGGTGATGATGCGCAACCGGCTGGTATACCCCCGTGCCTTGATCGACCTCGAGCTCATCGAAGCGCTTCGCGGCGTCGAGGTGAGTTCCACCGGCATCTCCATCGGCGCCATGAACACCTGCCGGCAGTTGATCGCGTCGCCGGTCCTGGGCGAAGCGGCCGGCGTGCTACCCCTGGCGGCGCGGCAGGTCAGTTCCACGGCCGTGCGCAACCTCGGCACCATCGGCGGCAACGTGTGCCATAACGAGCCCGGCGCCGACTTGCCTCCCGCACTGCTGGCGCTGAACGCCCGGGCCGTGTTGCGGCGGCGCACCGACATCCGTGAAGTCCCGCTGACCGACCTCTTCACGGGATACTTCGAAACCGTGCTGGAGCCGGACGAGATCCTGTGCCGTATCGACGTCGAGCATCCACCCGCGAGTTCGACCGGAGTGTACCTGAAGCACGCCATCAGCCCCGAGGACCTGGCGATGGTGGGCGTCGCGGCCGTGGTGGTGCCGGACGGCAAACAGGCCGGCGGCGTGGCCGAGGTGCGTATCGGCATCGGTGGAGCGGCGCCGGTTCCACTCCGGGCCGCCCGGACCGAGGCGGCACTCAAGGGCGCGGTGCTGGACGCGGAAACCGCCCGGGCGGCGGGAGAGACGGCGGCCACGGAAGTGGACCCCCCTTCCGACCCCCACGCCGGCGCCGGGTACCGCCGCAAGATGGTGTCGGTATTCGTCCGGCGGGCGCTCCTCCAGGCGGCGAAACAGATCGAGGAGAACGGTCATGGCGCTGCTTGATCTCAAGGTCAACGGCGAGGAAATCCGGGTGGAGTCCCCGGACACGGCGCTCCTGCTGGACGTGCTGCGTGGGCGTTTGGCCATGACCGGCGCCAAGCGGGGCTGCGAGACCAGCCACTGCGGCTGCTGCACGGTTCGCATCGACGGCATGGCCGTCCACAGTTGCGTTGTGCTGGCCGCTCGCTGCGAGGGGAAAGAGATCGCCACGGTGGAGGGATGCGGCGACGGCATGGAACTCGACCGGCTCCAGCGATTGTTTCTGGAGCACGGCGCCGTCCAGTGCGGCTATTGCGGGCCGGGAATGCTCATGGCCGCCCAGGCCCTGCTGGAGCAGAACCCCTCGCCGACCCTCGACGAAGTCAAGAAGGGACTGGACGGCAATCTCTGCCGCTGCACCGGGTACACGCCCATCTTCGACGCCATCCTGGCTTATGCCCGCGGTGAGTAGCGCATCCCAGCACACCGCCCCCGCATCCAACAGAGCCCCCGTCGCCGTCGCCGGGGTGATGGTGGCGGTCTTCCTATTCGCCATCGACGCCACCATCGTGAGCAGCGCCATGCCCACGGTGGTTTCCCAACTCGGCGGCCTCGACCTCTACAGTTGGGTCTTCTCCGTCTACATGCTCACCTCGGCGCTGGCCACGCCGATCTTCGGCAAGCTCTCGGACATCTACAGCCGGCGTACCCTGATACTCCTCGCCATCGGGACCTTCGTGGTGGGCTCCGTCGCCTGTGGGGCGGCCCAAAGCATGACCCAGCTCATCGTGTTCCGCGCCGTGCAGGGAATGGGCGGCGGAGCGGTGTACGCCCTCGCGTTCATCATCGTGGGGGTGGTCTTCCCCGCCGAACAGCGCGCGCGGATGCAGGGACTCATCGCCAGCGTCTGGGGCGTCGCCTCCGTGCTCGGCCCGGCCGGCGGCGGGTTCATCGCCGAGTACTGGGACTGGCGCTGGATTTTCTGGATCAACCTCCCCCTCGGAGTCACGGCCGCCGGGCTCATCATCGCAGGTTTCCGCGAGCAGCGCACCGAAGGCGCGCGCCGGTCGCTGGATCTGGCGGGCGCCGCGATCCTCCTCTCCACGCTGATGTTGTTGTTTTACGGCCTTCTGGTAGCCGCCAACCAGGTCGATCTCGTCACCGCGGAGTCCATCGCCGTGGTGGTGGGAGTCATGGTCCTGCTCGCACTCTTCATCACCATCGAAGGCAAGGCCAGGGACCCGCTGCTGCCCATGGCGCTGTTCCGCATGCCCAGCTACAGCCGGCCCACCTATCTCAGCCTCCTGGCGGCCATGGGCATCTTCGGCTTCATCGGCTTCCTGCCGCTGTACGTCCAGGGCGCCCTGGGCGGCAGCGCCACGCAAGCCGGCCTCACGCTCCTGCCCTTGAGCGTGGGGTGGACCGCCGGAAGCCTTACCGCCGGCCGGGTCGCTCCCGTCTGGGGGTACCGCAACGTCTGCGCCACGGGGATGGCCCTGATGGTCACGGGTTACATCCCGTTCATGGTGCTGGAAGAGGCCGGCGGCATGATCGTCATGCTGATCGCGACCAGCGCGGCCGGCACCGGCATGGGGATGACCAACGTCACGGCGCTGGTGGCCGCCCAGGGCGCCGTGCCATTCAATCATCTCGGAGTCGCCACCTCCACGGTGATGCTGTTCCGCACCATCGGCGGCGCCCTCATCCTGAGCATCATGGGCAGCATCCTGCTGCAACGCATGAACGCCACCTTCACCGTCATCGCCGCGGACCTGAAGGCATCGGTGCCGGCGCCGGTCCTTCAGAAGCTCCTCAATCCGCAGAACCTGCTCGAGCCCGCCACCCGCGCGCAGATACCCGCCGACCTCATGCCCACCCTCATCGGCGCTCTGGTCAACGCGCTATGGTGGGCCTTTCTGGTGGGGTTGGCGGCGGCGGTGGCGGGACTCGTGCTGAGCTGCTTTCTGGAAGGCAAGCGGACGGCGTGAGACGATTCACCGGGTGGCTTGCCGACAACGAAAAATCCTGCGCATCTTTGTCAACATTTACGTGGGACACGACACTAGCGATGGTGTAAGACCTGTCAAGACTCCCTATTCATACCGGTCAGGAGCCCCAAGGAGTCACATTGACGTTCCCGGCGCTCTTAGTCTATGCTGCTCGCAGTCCGATACCCATCCTGAAACGCAAGACCGGAGGAGCCAGTGACGACCACGCCCGCCTTCATCGAAGAGACCCTCGATATAGCCGGAACATCGCTGCAGTTGCGGCGGGGCGGCTCCGGAGAACCGCTGCTGATCCTCCACGGTGAGTTGGGCGTGCCGGACTGGCTGGAGAACCACCAGCTTCTGGCCGAGCGCTACTCGGTCTGTGTTCCCTCGCTGCCCGGTTTCGGCACCTCGTCATTTCCGGATTGGCTGATGTCGGTGCGGGACCTGTCCGCCTGGGTAAGCTGGTTCGTGCGGGACTACGGCCTGTCGACTCCGCTCAACGTCATCGGCTTTTCCCTGGGAGGCTGGATCGCCGCCGAGCTTGCCGCCGCCAACAGCCACATCTTCTCGAAAATGGTCCTGGTGGGGGCGGGCGGCATCAAGCCTCGGGAGGGGGAGATCTGGGACTACTTCCTGCACTCGGCCAAGGAGGCGTTCCAACAGTCGTTCAACGACCACGAAGCGGCCGAATACCTGAAGTACTACGGCAAGGACTGGACTCCGGACGAGGCCGACCAGGTCGAGAACAACCGGGAGGCGGCCATCCGCTACACCTGGCGTCCCTACATGCACAGCATCACGTTGCCGGACCTCCTCCCGGCCATCGCGACCCCGACCCTGCTCGTATGGGGTAGGCAGGACGGCATTGTCCCCATCAGCAGTTGCGAACTCTACAAGCAGGGAATACCGGGTGCGCAGGCCGCCGTCCTCGAGGACTGCGGGCACATGCCGGAGATGGAGAAACCGGAAGAGTTCACCAGGGCGGTCCTTGAATTTCTGGGAGGTTGATAACGATGTTCATAGGCCATTTTACGGAGCAACCGTGGCAGAAGGAGGACTGGCCCGCGGCCTGGGGGTCCGGCGTCATGGAGGTGAGCAACAGCGAGTACGACCCGCTTCGTGCTTCCGGCCTCTACAACCGCTACCTGGACGAAAAGGTCTACGCCGAGGAGATGGGCTTCGACGGGATCATGGTCAACGAGCACCACAGCGCCCCGTTCTGCATGAACAGCGTGGCCAACGTGACCTCCTCCATTCTCGCCCGTATCACCCACAAGGCCAAGATCCTGATCCTCGGCAACATCCTGCCCATCCACGACGACCCCCTCTGGCTGGCCGAGCAGATCGCGATGATCGACGTGATTTCCAAGGGCCGCCTGATCCCCGGCGTGGTACGCGGCGGCGGCAGCGAGAGCCTGACGCACAACGTGCCCCCGCACTTCAACCGCGAGCGTTTCGAAGAGGCCCACGACTTCCTCGTCAAGACATGGACCACCCCCGGCCCGTTCCGCTGGGAGGGCAAGCACTTCCACTACCGGTACGTGAACCCCTGGGCGGTGCCGTTGCAGAAGCCCTATCCGCCCATCTGGGTGCCCGGCACTTCCAGCAGGGAGACCGTGGAGTGGGCGGCCCGCCATCGTTATCCCTACATCATGCTGGCCAGCCAGATCGACCTGACCCAGCAGATGTACAAGATCTACCATGACATCGCCCGGGAAGAGGGCTACGAAGCCGGGCCCCAGCATCTCGGCTTCATGTTCTTCTTCCACGTGGAGGAAACGGAAAAACGGGCCATGGAGGTGGGCCGGACCCTGACCCAGGGCGTACGCAGCCCCTACGATCCCGGCGCGCAAAGGCCGCGGCCCTATATCGCGGGGCCCCCGGGAATCGCCACGCGCAGCGCCCGGGCGCTCCGGCGCAAGATGACGGCCGCGGACTCGTCCGGGCGCACCCGCGCGGGAGCCAGGGCGACCTTCGAGGACCAGGTAGCCACCCACGGCATGGTCGTCGGCACCCCCGACAGCGTCATCCCCAAGGTGCGCTACATCATGGAACAACTGCGGCCGGGAACCATCATCTTCCGCACCGGCGACGGCGCCATGGACCACGAGTCGCAGATGCGAACCCTCAAGCTCATGGGCGAGGAGGTCATGCCCAAGCTTCGGGAGATCGCCGACGAGCTTGGCCTCCCCGGTCCTTACGATATCGACCCGAGGACCAACGAGCCGCTGGCGGCCATGGCTTCATAGCGGCCCTGCTGCAGGCCGGGAGGTAACACATGTTCATCGGCCACTTCACCGAAGAGCCCTGGCAGGTCGACAACTGGCCCGAGGAATGGGGCACCGGCATCCACAAGGTCAGCAATGCGGAGTACGACCCCAAGCGCGCCGCCAACCTGTACAACCGCTACCTCGACGAGAAGGTCTACGCCGAGGAGGTGGGCTTCGACGGGTTGATGGTCAACGAGCACCACAGCGCGCCCTTCTGCATGAACGGCGTCGCCAACGTGCAGGCTTCGATCCTCGCCCGCATCACCAGCAAAGTGAAGATCCTGCTGCTCGGCAACATTCTGCCCATCCACGATGACCCGCTGTGGCTGGCCGAGCAACTGGCCATGGTCGACGTCATCTCCCGAGGACGGCTGATCCCGGGAATCGTGCGCGGCTCCGGCGGCGAGAGCATCAGCCACAACATCCCGCCCCACTACAACCGCGAACGCTTCGAGGAGGCCCACGACTTCCTCATCAAGACCTGGACCACCCCCGGCCCCTTTCGCTGGGAGGGCAAGCACTTCCACTACCGGTATGTGAACCCCTGGGCAGTCCCGTATCAGAAGCCTCACCCGCCCATCTGGGTGCCCGGCACCTCCAGCCGGGAGACCGTGGAGTGGTGCGCCCGGCACCGCTATCCCTACGTCATGCTCTCGACGCAGCTCGAGCTCACCCGCGAGATGTTCAAGGTCTACTACGAGACGGCGGAGGAGGAAGGCTACGCGGCTGGCCCCCAGCACATGGGCTACATGTTCTTCGTGCACGTGGAGGAGACGAAGGCCAGGGCCATGGAGGTGGGACGCACCCTGACCCAGGGGGTCCGGAGCCCCTTCGACCCGGGCGTCCAGAGGCCCATCCCGTGGATCATGAGCCCTCCGGGGCTGAACAGCCGGAAGGCCGTGGCCCTGCGCCGGCAGATGGTGGCGCCCGACGCCACGGGGAAGACACGGGCCGGCGCCCTGGCCTCCTTCGAAGACCAGGTCGCTACCAGGGGCATGATCGTGGGCACCCCCGAGCAGTGCGTAGAGGACATCCGCTACATCATGGACTACCTGCGCCCCGGCATCATTATCTTCCGCACCGGCGACGGCGCCATGGACCACGAGTCGCAGATGCGCACCCTCAAGCTCATGGGGGAGGAGGTCCTGCCCGCCATGCGGGAGATCGCCAAGGAGCTGGGCCTGCCCGGACCCTACGAAGTCGACCCCGCCACCAACGAGCCGGTGGCCGCGTTGGCATCCTGAGGCCTGGCGGCAGAAGCGTCTCCGGGACTAGGCCTGACAGAGTTCGAGTTCGAGACGCATCCCCACGGCGGCTGCGGCTCGTCGCAACGCATGGAGGGTCACGCCTTCATTCTCTGGGTCCAGGAGACGATCAAGTTGCGAACGGCTCGTTTCCATACGCTCGGCCATACGCGCCTTGGAGAGCTTCTGTGCCTTCATTGCTTCCGTCAGCTTGTAGGCGAGGACGGCTTTGATCGCATCGTTCTTCACCTCTTCGTAGGTGCCGTCTTCCCGCAGCAGGCTCTCAAGCGTAGATCCAACTGGCGCCTTCCTGTCATCGGCCATGGTTGTGCTCCTTCATTCGACGCTCCGCGAGCTTCAACTCTCTAAGCGGTGTTTTCTGGGTCTTTTTGGTTCCCGCCCACTGACCTCACGGTGGAATCGAGCGACAATGCTCTTCCGAGGCACCATTTCAGGCGTGTACCATATATAGTACATTGCCGCAAGAGCAAGCCCGGAGACGGGGTCAGGACCCCTGCGGGAACACTACTCGCCGGGACTACACTTGATCCTGGTCGGCGATGGCCATATGGTTCTCTTGTGACCAACCATTCAGGGGAGACGCTGATGGAATCTCAACGCGGGCCGGCAGGAATTCATGCGTTGGGACGCGTCGTCAACGAGGTCAGCCATGCCTATCGCGGCGACCGGAACGCCGTTCGGTCGTTCCTGTACCGGCCACATTCCTTGTTCAAAGGCGAGACGCCGTTTGACGTGGCGCGGTCCAGTTCGGCGGGCAGGGAGGCCGTCCTGGATCTCATCCGTCGCGCCCAAGCCAGCGTCGCCGTATGATGCGGACCTCGTCTCTTGCATTGAGAAGCCGTAGCTCAGACGACCACCGCAGTCATTTGCGAAAGCGACGGTCGAATGCTTGCTGACACCTTCGATGCCCTCGTCATCGGCGGCGGAATCAACGGTCTTTCCGCGCTCTACCACCTCGCCCGCCTCGGCGCCAAGCGGCTGGGACTGGTCGAGCGGTTCTCCATCGGACACGATCGCGGCAGCTCGCACGGTGCGGCCCGCATCACCCGTAGCGCCTACGGCGTGCCGGAGTACGTCCGCCTCATGCAATGGGTGCACGCGGAAGAGTGGCCCCGGCTCGAAAAGGACGCCGGCAGACGCCTGCTGTACCCGAACCGGGGGCTTTTCATCGGCCCCCCTTGCGAATACTTCAACAAGTACATTCAGGCGGTGCAGCAGGATGGCGTGGATGTGGAAGCCATCACGCCGGACGAGGCGCGGGGGCTGTATCCCCAGTTCACCTTCGAGGGCGTCGAAACCGTCCTGCTCGACAAGACCTCGGCCATCGTCTCCGCCAAGGAAACCATCGAATCGCTGGCCGCGCTGGCCCGGGACAACGACGTGCGGTTGCTCGAGAACACCGTCGTCCGCGAGATCGAGCCGTTCACCGACCCCATAACGGTGACGACAGGCGCGGGGGCCCTCAAGGCCGAGCGCCTGGTGGTGGCGGCGGGCGCGTGGGCCCGGGACCTGCTGCCGTTCCTCGCGTCCAGGCTTGCGGTGACCCGTCAGACGGTAGGTTACTTCACCCCCGACGGAAGTCCGGATGCCTACCAACCCGGCCGGTTTCCGGTGTGGATGTATATGGCGGAAGAGAACGACGTGTTCTACGGCATGCCGGAATTCGGCCGCGCCGGCGTCAAGGTGGCACGTCATGTCAGATACGGAACGGATGACGATCCCGACGCCCCGCCGGATAGCATCCAGGAAGACAAGATCGACGATCTGAACCGCTTCATCTCGGGGTTCTTCTCTTCCACCGGATGGACCCTGGCCGGCGCCGAGCATTGCCTCTACACGGTTTCGCCCAACGAGGACTTCATCATCGACCTGCATCCCGAGAACCCGCGCATCGCCATCGGCGCCGGCTTCTCGGGCCACGGGTTCAAGTTCGGCCCCCTCACCGGAAGGCTGCTGGCCGAACTGGCGTGGGATGGGAAGATGTCCATACCCGAAGCCGAAACGGCCCGGCGGCTTTTCTCGCTGGCAAACAGCAATCAGCACCTCCGCTCATGACGTGAAGTCTATCTCGTACAGGTCGTAGTGCGACTTGTGCATGCCCAGGCTGTCATAGGCCCGTTGGGCGATGGCGTTGGTGCGCTCCACGTAGAGCCGTATGCCGCAGACGTCGCCGCGGGCGCCCGCAAGGCTCAGCACATGGCCGTACATTGCGCGATATACGCCCCGACGCCGCCAGCCGGCATCGACATAAACGCTCTGGATCCACCAGAAGGTGGCGTTGCGCCAATCGCTCCACTCACAGGTGATGAGCAGGCTTCCCACGACCGGGGCGGTGCCTCCTTCCGCGGCGTCGGCAACGGCCACCAGGTAGAAGCCCTTCCGCGGCGCATCGAACACACCCGCTATGCCCTGCCGAAGCGTCGTCGCATCCAGCGTTTTGCCTTCCGTCTCCAGTGCCATCGCCTGCTGGAACGCTGCGATACGCTCTACGTCTGCCAAGGTTGCATTTCGCACGCGTAGGCCGGTCATGGCATTTGACCCCTCAATCCGCCTCCAACAGCGGCTCCAGTACGGGCCAGACGTTGTCCAGCAGCAGCGACTGCGCCCGGGCGCTGGGATGGATGCCGTCCCGCTGCATCATCTCCTCGTTGGTGGCGACCCCTTCGAGCAGGAACGGCACCAGCGCGGCGCCGGTTTCGGCGGCTACGTCCGGGTACATCCCGCGGAACGCTTCCGTGTAGCGCGGCCCCAGATTGGGCGGCATCTGCATGCCGGCCAACAACGGTTTTGCGCCGGCGGCGAGGACAGCCTCGGTCATGGCCAGGAGGTTGGCGCGGATGGAGGGCACCGGGTAGCCGCGCAGGCCGTCGTTGCCGCCCAACTCGATGATGACGATATCGGGTTTGTGGACCGCCATTGTCTTGGGCAGGCGGGCCAGCCCGCCCACGGTGGTGTCGCCGCTGATGCTGGCGTTGACCACGCGATGGCGCGTTCCGAGACGCCGGCGCAGCAGTTGCACCCAGCCGGGCTCGCCGGCCTGTGTTTGAAGTCCGTACGCGGCGCTGATACTGTTTCCCATGACCAGCACGGTCTTGCCGGCATCCGCCGCCGGCGCCTCGCCGAACGCAGCGAGGGCGGCCAAGAGCAGCAAACCCCGCAACAACGCCTTCAGGGAAACCCACGGCCGTCTAATCGGGAAACGATTCATGTCGGGACGCAGCCTCATGCCGGAATGCATATTGCGAGCCAGAGCCGTGGTCAAGCGGGTGCCCACCGCCGAGGGCGAGCTGACCATCCTGGACGGCATCGATCTCGCCGTCGATGCCGGCGCGCAGGTGGCGGTGGTGGGTGAATCCGGCTCCGGCAAGACCACCCTGCTGAGCATACTCGCGGGCCTCGATCTTCCCACCAGCGGCGGCGTGTGGCTCGACGGCGACGAGATCACCGCCCTCGACGAAGAGCAGCGGGCCCGCGTGCGCGCTCGCTCCGTGGGGTTCGTGTTCCAGTCCTTTCAACTCATCGACAGCCTGACCGCGCTGGAGAACGTGATGCTGCCGCTGGAGTTGCGCGGCGAACGGCATGCGCGCGAAGACGCCCGGGACTTCCTGGAACGGGTGGGCCTGTCCGCGAGGACCACCCACTACCCACGCCAATTGTCGGGCGGGGAGCAGCAGCGCGTGGCCATCGCGCGCGCGTTCGCGTCCGGCCCCAAGGTGCTGTTCGTGGACGAGCCCACCGGCAACCTCGATACCGCCACCGGCGCCAGGATCGCCGACCTTCTGTTCGCCCTGAACCGCGAAGTCGGGACCACCCTGGTCCTGGTCACCCACGACGCCGCGCTGGCCAGCCGCTGCGCCGACGTCGTCACCCTGGACGCCGGCCGCGTGCGCCCCGAACGGGAGCCCGCGCCGTGACCCTCTCGCTGGCGCTACGGCTCGCGGCGCGCGATTGGCGGGCCGGGGAGCTGCGCCTGTTGTTGGCCGCGCTGGTCCTGGCGGTGGGTGCGGTCACCGCCGTCAGCCTGTTCGTCGACCGCCTGCAGCGGGCGCTGGTGGCCGAGTCGGCGGCGTTGTTGGGGGCCGACCGCGTCATCGATTCCTCGCGGGAGATCCCTCAACGTTTCCGCGAGCTCGCGGCCGCGCGCGGGCTTGCGCTGGCGGACCTGGTCCGTTTTCCGTCCATGGTGTTCGCGGCCGGCTCGGAGCGCAGCCTGTTGGCCAGCGTCAAGGCGGTGACCGAGGGCTATCCCCTGCGCGGCACGCTGCGGGTAACCGATGAGCCGTTCGCCGGCGGCCGGCGCACCGACGGTCTGCCCGCCCGAGGCGAGGTTTGGCTGGAGTCGCGCCTGTTTCCGGCGCTGGGCGTCAAGGTGGGAGATGCCGTGTCCGTCGGCTACGCACAGTTCACCGTGGCCGCCGTGCTGGCGTCGGAACCGGACCGCGGCGGCGGCTTCCTGGAGTTCGCGCCACGCCTCTTGATGCGCGCGGAGGACGTGCCGGCCACCCGGGTGATCCAGCCCGGCAGCCGGATCCGCTACCGCCTTCAGTTGGCAGGCCCCGACAATGGGCTGCGCTCCCTCCACGACGCCATCCGCGACGAACTGGCGCCGGGCTACCGGTGGCGCGACGTCCGCGGCGCCAACGCCCGTGTCCGCAACGCCCTGGAGCGCTCGGAGAGCTTCCTGCTGCTGGGCGGCCTGCTGACGGTGCTGCTGGCGGGGGTCGCCGTGGCGCTGAGTGCCCAGCGCTACGCACGAAGACACTACGATCATGTGGCGGCGCTGAAGACCCTGGGGGCCACTCCCGGGGAGATCCAGAGGGGCTATACGCTCATACTCCTGATCATCGGCACCGGCGGCGCCCTGGCCGGTCTGGCCTTCGGCGCCCTGGCTCACCTCGGCATCATCGGCGCGCTCCAGGGCTTTCTCCCGGTGTCGTTGCCGGTGCCGGGACCCTGGCCGGTGTGGATGGGTCTTTTGACCGGCTTCATATGCGTGCTGGCGTTCGGCCTGCCGCCGCTGCTGAGCTTGCGCGGGGTTTCGCCCATGCGCGTCATCCGCCGGGACCTGGCGCCGGACGCGGCCACGGCCAGGACCTATGGCTTCGCCGCGGCCGGCGGCGTGGGACTCCTGGTCTGGTATAGCGGCAATGCCTCCCTCACGGCCTGGGCGCTGGCGGGGACCGTGGTGACGGTGGGCGTATTCACCGGTCTCGCCCTGCTCCTGTTGCGGGGCGGACGTGCCGTGGGCATGCAAGCCGGCAGCGTCTGGCGGCTGGCCCTGGCCGGCCTGCATCGCCGCCATCGCGAGAACATCGCGCAGGTGGTGATTTTCGGCACCGCCATCATGCTGTTGCTCATCATGTTGCTGGTGCGCACGGCGCTGATCGACGAATGGCGGGCGCGGATTCCGGAACACGCCCCCAACCACTTCGTGATGAACGTGGCGCCGGCCGAGGCGGGTCCCGTGCAAGCCATGCTGGCGGCCCGCACCGGCTACGACGGCGGGCTGTTCCCGATGATCCGCGGACGGATCACCGCGGTGAACGGCGTCGCCGCCGACGCGTGGGAGCGCCGGCGAGGCGGTCCCACGGACGAGAGGCGCGAACGCGGAGGCCGGGGCCGTCCGGGAATCCGGCGCGAACGCAACCTGACGTTCCTGGCGGACGTGCCCGACCACAACGTGGTGGTGGACGGCACGTGGTGGTCCGACGGAGCCGCGCCGTCGGCCTCGCTGGAGGAGGAATACGCCGCCTCCCTTGGACTGGCGGTGGGCGACTCCCTGACCCTCGACGTCGGCGGGCTGCCGTTCACGGCCACCGTCACCAATACCCGGCGGGTCCAGTGGGACAGCCTGCAGCCGAACTTTTTCATCATCCTGTCGCCGGGAGCGCTCGAAGGCCAGCCCGCCACCTACATGACGAGCTTCTACCTGGCGCCGGACCGGAAGCCGTTCCTCAACGACCTGCTCCTGCGCTACCCCACCGTCTCGGTCATCGACGTCGACCAGATCATCGCGCACCTGCGCCGCATCATCGCGCGGGTCGCCCAGGCCGTGGAGCTGATGCTGGCGCTCGTGCTGTGCGCGGGGGTGCTGGTGTTGATCGCGTCCATCCAGTCGAGCCGGGACTCACGGCTGAAGGAGCTGGCGCTGCTGCGCGCCCTGGGCGGGACTCGCCGGCGCATCACCGGCGCGCTGGTGATCGAGTTCGCGGCCCTCGGGGTATTCGCGGGCGCCGTCGCCGTCATCGGCGCGGAGATCACGACCTTCATCCTCAACAGCCAGGTCTTCGGGCTCCCGACCCGATGGCACCCTCGCCTCTGGGCCGTGGGGCCGCTGTTCGGCATGCTGGTGGTCACGGCCGTCGGCTACCTCGGCACTCGCGGGCTCGTCCATACGCCGCCGGCCACGGTGCTGCGCGAGATGTGACCGCCACGCCCCCGCGCGGTCGATCCTGGCACCCGACGGGGCGGGTTGCTAGTGTCCTGTCCCTTCGAGGAGTAGAACCATGGTGGAACCACGAACCGCCCGAATCTTCCGCGGACTCGCCATCTGCTTCTGGCTGCTGGCGGTCTCGAACTTCTCCAAACCGCTTCAACTGAGCGAGCACAGCGGTTTCGTCCTGTTCGGAAGCCGCTTGACGGGCGGTGACGCGGTGTTGTGGAGCGTCGTGTTCGGCCTCTACATGGTAGTTTACGGCCTGGGCCTTTGGCGCATGAAACGCATGGTCATCGGCATGGCCCACGCCTACGCCCTCTACGTCGTGGTGAACCTGCTCCTGTACTGGACCAACAACCCGCCGCCGTCGGGCGCCGACGTCATCCTGGCGGTGCTGTATTCCCTGGTGGCCGTGGGCGTGTCGGCGGGCTCGGCGGTGCTGCTGAGCCTGCACCGGAAGGAGTTGGGGTAGAAGCCAGGGCGGAAGACAACCGGAGGACATCCTTGCCGACCATCACCGCGCCCGACGGCACCCGTCTCTACTATGAAGAGTCGGGGCGGGGCGTCCCCATCGTGTTCGTTCACGAGTTCGCCGGCGACCACCGGAGCTTCGAGCCCCAGGTGCGTTTCTTCTCGCGCTCCAACCGCTGCGTCGCCTTCGACGCCCGCGGCTACCTGCCGTCCGACGTGCCCGAGTCGCCCCAGGCCTACGGCCAGGACATCGCCCGGGACGACGTCGTGGCGGTGCTCGACGGCCTCGGCCTGGAGAAGGCGCACATCGTCGGGCACTCCATGGGCGCCTATACCGCGCTCCACGTGGCCATCCACCACCCCGGACGGTGCCTGTCCGTGGCCGCCATCGGCTGCGGCTGGGGCTCGAACCCGGACGAAAGGGAGGAACGGGCGGCCATGTGCGCGGACATCGCGCGCATGTTCCGGGAGGAGCCCTTGGCGGAGGCGGCGGCCAAGTACGCCCGGTACCCCATGCGCAAACCGTTCGAAGCCAAGGATCCCCGCGGCTTCGCCGAGTTCGAAAAGACCCTGGCCGACCATTCCGCCACGGGACTGGCCCTCACCATGTCGCAGGTCCAGGGCCGGCGGCCCACCCTGTGGGACATGGAGACGCAATTGTCGCGCCTCGAAGTCCCGTTGCTGGTCCTCGTGGGCGACGAGGACGACCCTTGCCTGGACGGCAGCCTGTTTCTCAAGCGCGCCGCGCCCATGGCCGCGCTGGTGGTGGTCCCGCGCTCGGGCCATACGCTGACGCTGGAAGAACCCGCGGGCGTCAACACGGCGCTGGCGGACCTGTTCCGCGCCGTCGCCGACGGCGCCTGGATGGCGCATCGGAGGGAGACGTGAGCGACGAGATGTTGGCCGCGGGAGCGATGCGGCTCTCCACGGCCGGGGGCGTTGCCGAGCTGCGTCTTTGCAGCGGCGACAGCCGCAACGCACTTTCCTCGGCCATGTGGACCGAGCTGCGGCGCTTCGCCAGGCGCGTCGCCCACGATCGCGACACCCGGGTGGTCCTGCTGGCCGGCGACGACACGGTTTTCTCGTCGGGCGCCGATATCCGGGAGTTCGCCAGCCTGCGGGCGCCGGGCGCCACCCGTGCCTACGACGACCTTGTGGAGAGCGCCCTGCGGGCGCTGGAGGCGGTGCCGCAACCGACCGTGGCCTGTATCGCCGGCCCGTGCGTCGGCGCCGGCGCATCGCTGGCCTGCGGTTGCGACCTCCGCATCGCCGCGGATGACGCCTACTTCATGGTGCCGGCGGCACGCCTGGGACTCGGCTACGATCCCCGCGGCATCGCCCGCTTCGCGCGGGTGTTCGGGGACTCCGCGGCCCGCGGGCTGCTCTTGGGCGCCCAGCGGTGCGAGGCGCGCCAGGCCCACGCCCAGGGGGTCGTGCATCGCCTGGTCAAGCCCGGGACCGCGATCGCGGAAGGCCGACGCCTGGCCCGCGCCATGGCCGGAAACGCGCCGTTGACCGTGGCCGCGGCCAAGGGTGCGCTGCACGCCCTGGCGCTGGGAGAGGACGGCGGCGGCGAAGCGCTCCGCCGGCCGGCCCTCGACGCGGACGCCAGCGCGGACTATGCCGAGGGCCTGTCGGCGTTCGAGGAGAAGCGCAAGCCCGAGTTCCGGGGCCGCTGACCAGCCTATGGAGCCGCCGCCTTGTTTGGAAGTCTCAAGAGGATTGTCTTGATGTCGTTGCGGATGATCTTCAACTCGCCGTCGATGCGCTCAAACCGAGCATCGATGGCCTGGAACCTGTCGTCGATCGCTTCGAACCTCTTGTCGATGGCCTCAAACCTCTCGTCGATCGCCTCGAACTTCGCATCGATCACCGCAAACTTCGCATCAATGCCTTCGAACCTCGCATTCAGGCTTTCGAAATTGGCGTCAATCTTGCGGTCGATCTGTCTAAGCAGCAACTGGTTGCCGTCGATCCGTCCTTCCAGCCGGTTGATCTCGGGGGTGACCTGGGCATTGATGGCCCACAAACCCAGTGCACCGAGGGCCGCCATCACCGTAACCAGGGCCGTCACCACCCCTGCGTATTCTTTCAATGCCTCCATGACACGTCCCTTCGTTCGAGTAGAATCTACTGATTGTAAATCGGTCGGTCAATTGTTTTCTTTAGAGGGCCGATCATGACGAGCGGCAATCTCATTCACGCCCTGTACGGCCACCGTGCGAGCACCGATCCGGCATTCGTGGTACCGGATGGCCCTTCCCTCGCCACGGGCGAGGTCTTGACGGCCGTCGACAAGGCCGCCGCCGCCCTGACGGCCTGCGGCGTCAAGGCGGGGGACCGGGTCTCGGTCAGAGTCGGAAAATGCGTCGAGGCCGTATTCCTCGCCCATGCCTGTTTCAAGACAGGAGCCATCCTCCATCCCATGAACACCGCCTACACGTCGCGGGAGGTGGAGGCTCTGCTGGCGGACGCTCGACCCGCTCTGTTCGTCTGCGACCCCGACGAAACGGGGACGTTCGGGGCCACGGCTGCACGGCACGGTTTCCGGATCGAGGGGCTCCGCGGCAGCCGTGGCTCCTTTGCCGACCTCACCCGCGCATCCGGCACCGGAGCCGAGGCTGTGGAGTTGCCCGATGACACGCCGGCGGCGTTGCTCTACACGTCCGGGACCACGGGCCGGCCCAAGGGCGCTCTCATCACCCACGGGAACCTGGCCGCCAGCGCCAGGGCGTTGGCGGAGGTGTGGCGATTGGGCGGCCAGGACGTCCTCTTGCACGCACTGCCGGCCTATCACGCCCATGGACTCCTCACCGCCATCAACGTCATGCTGACGGCGGGCGGCGCCATCTGTTTCATTCCCCGCTTCGAGGCGGAAGCGGTGCTCCGGGAGTTGCCCCGCTGCACCGTCATGATGGGGGTGCCGACGCACTACGCGCGGCTGTTGGAGGAGCCCGGTCTGGGCCAGGCGGTGACGGGCGCGTTCCGCCTGGCCATCTCCGGCTCGGCGCCGTTGCCGCCGGACATCGCGCACCGGTTCCGGCAGGTGACGGGCATGGAGATCATCGAGCGCTACGGCTCCACCGAAGCCGCCATCATCACGGCCATCCCGCCCGGCACCGCCGGCCGGCGCGGCTGGGTGGGCTGGCCGCTGCCCGGCGTGCGCGTGCGGGTGGCCAACGAGAACGGGCGCTTCGAATCCGCCGACGCCGGCGTGCTGGAGACCCGCGGCCACAACGTCTGCGCCGGCTACTGGAACCGGCCCGAGGAACATGCGTTCACCGACGACGGCTGGTTCGTCACCGGGGACGTGGCGGAGATCGACGATGAGGGGTGCATCCGCATCCTGGGACGCGAAACCGACGTGGTGATCTCCGGCGGCCTGAACGTATACCCCAAGGAGGTGGAGGACGCCCTGGACCGGGCCGCCGGCGTCGCCGGCGTCGCCGGCGCCGCCGTCTTCGGCGTGCCGCACCCGTATTTCGGGGAAGCCGTGGTGGCGGTGGTGGAGTCCCCGGCTCCCGCGTCGTTCGACGAAAGCGCGTGCATCGGCTATCTCAAGACGGAGTTGGCGCCGTACAAGGTGCCCAAACGAATCATCGCTGTGGACTCGATCCCGCGCAACGAGCTCGGCAAGGTAGCCAAGGCGGCCTTGCGCGAGGCGCATGGCGGTCTGTTCGCGGCGGAGAAGGACCGGCCCGGCACGACGGGCAAGGCGGACTGACGGGAGAAGGCACATGGACCTGGAGCTTCAGGGCAAGACGGCGGTCGTCACCGGCGGCAGCGAGGGCATCGGCAAGGCCATCGTGGAGGCATTGGCGCGGGAAGGCGTGGACGTGGCCCTGTGCGCGCGGCGGGCGGGGCCGCTGGAAGAGACGGCCGCGGCGGCGGCCGGCGCCACCGGCCGGAAGATCGTGCCCATCACCGCGGACCTGACCCGGGACGAGGACGCCCGCCGGTTCATCCAGGCCGCGGCCGAGGCGCTGGGGCGCATCGACATCCTGGTGAACAACGCGGGCGCGGCGCCGGGCGGCGTCATCGAAAACCTGACCGAGGACGACTGGGCGCTGGCGCTGCAGCTCAAGTTCATGGGGTACGTCCGCTGCATGCGCTATGCGCTCCCCATCATGCGCGAGCAGGGGGGCGGGCGCGTGGTGAACCTCATCGGCAACGACGGCGTCAAGACTTCCTACTGGGAGGTAGCGCCGGGGGCGGCCAACGCGGCCGGGCAGAACCTGACCAAGTCCCTGGCCGGGCAGTACGGCAAGCACGGCATCAGTTTCGCGGCGGTGAATCCGGGTCCGGTCCGCACCGAACGCTGGGCCGGCCTGGTGGAGGCCATGTCCCGGGACATGGACCTCCCGTACGAGATGGCCGACCAGTTGGCACCCCGATCCATCCCCCTGGGACGCATTGCCGAAACCGACGAGGTGGCCAACCTCGTGGTCATGCTGGCGTCACCGCTGATGCACTTCGTCAACGGCACCATGATCGAGATCGACGGGGGCCAGGAAAAGGCCCTGATGGACCGTTCCCGTGACCGCCGTTGACGTCCACGCGCATTTCGTCCCGCCGGCGGTCCTGGACACCCTGGCGGCGAGGGGCCGGGAACTCGGCATCACGCTGGTGGAAAGGGCTGCCGGCGCCCGTTGCTGCCGGTTCGACCACGGCCTGGAGGTGCGTCCCTTCCTTCCCGGCCTGCTGGACCTGGACGCACGGCTTGCGGAGATGGACGGGCAACGGGTGGGACGGCAGATCCTCTCGGTATGGACCGACATCTTCGGCTACGGCCTCGACGGCGCCCGCTGCGGTACGTGGCACCGCATCCTGAACGACGGCATCGCCGAGCTGTGCGCGGCGCGTCCGGAGCGGTTCTCCTGGATGGCCTCCGCGCCGCTGGTCGACGCCGCGGCGGCGGCGCGGGAGCTCGAGCGCTGCATGGACGACGGCGCGGTGGGCGTGATCGTCACCGCCAACGTCGACGGCAGGAACCTGGGCGAAGTCCCGTTGGACGAGTTCTGGAGCGCCTGCGAGACCCTGGACGTGCCGGTGTTCGTGCACCCTTCCCTGCCCCAGCCGTTGCCCCGGGCGGAGAAGTTCAGCCTCAACCAGACCTGCGCCTACACCATGGACACCACCCTGGCGGTGGGCTCCATGATCCTGAGCGGCACCCTGGACCGCTTCCCGAAACTGCGCCTCCTGCTGTCCCACGGGGGCGGGAACCTGCCCTATCTCATCGGCCGGTTCGACCGCATGCACGACGCCGCGGACGGGAACGTCACCGGGGACCGGGCGGCGCACGCGCCCAGCGCCTACCTGCGCCGCTTTCTCTACGACAGCATCCTGCACAGCCGCGAAGCGCTGCTGTTTCTCAGGGACCTGGTGGGCATCGAACGCATCCTGCTCGGCGGCGACGCGCCCTTCCCGCCGGGCGACCCGGACCCCATGGGCAGTCTCGAAAGGGCCGGCCTGGATCGACAATCCATCCAGACGATTGCCGTGACCAACCCGGAGAGAGAATACCGACTTTCCTGAGCGCCACGCCGGAACATCCGCGCTCGCCGGACGCCGGAGCGACCATGAGCCAACTAAGCTTCAACCATGAACTGATGGATTTTCTGGCCGCGTCGCCCACACCGTTTCACGCGGTCCGCGAGATGGCGCGGAAGCTGGCGGACGCCGGCTTCCAGCCCCGGCCCGAAGCCGACGCGTGGCGGTTGGAGCCCGGCGGACGCTACTTCACCACCCGCAACGACTCGTCCATCATCGCCTGGACCGTGCCCGCTCGCGCCACCCTGCCCGAGAGCGGGTTTCGCATGGTGGGCGCCCACACCGATTCACCGTGCCTCAAGGTCAAGCCGCAACCCGAGTCTCACCGGAACGGTTACCTCCAGTTGGGCGTCGAGGTCTACGGCGGAGCGCTGCTGAATCCCTGGTTCGACCGCGACCTGTCCATGGCGGGACGGGTGAGCTATCTCGACCGCGACGGGCTCATCGCGCACCGGCTCGTCGACTTCGAGCAACCCGTGGCCGTGATCCCGAGTCTGGCCATTCATCTGGACCGGGAGGCCAACGAGAACCGCGCCATCAATGCGCAGACTTACCTGCCGCCCGTTCTGGGCCGTCAGGGCAAGGGTTTCGACCTCAAGACCCTGCTGCGTCAGCGGCTCGAGGTGGACGCCGGCGCGAAAGTCGGCCCGGTGCTGGACCACGAGCTGGTGCTCTACGACACCCAACCACCGGCCCTGGTGGGCCTGGCGCGGGAGTTCATCGCGTCGGCGCGGCTCGACAACCTGCTGAGCTGCTTCGTGGGGCTGCGCGCGTTGCTGAATGCGGAAGGCGACGCCGGGGCGCTGCTGGTCTGCAACGATCACGAGGAGGTGGGCAGCACCACCGCCTCGGGAGCCAGGGGGCCCATGCTGAGCCAGACGCTGGAACGCCTGCTGCCGGCGCCGGAGGACCGCAACCGGGCCCTCTCCCGGTCGATGCTGATTTCGGTGGACAACGCCCACGGCGTCCACCCCAACTTCGCCGACCGGCACGACGGCAACCACGGTCCGCTGCTGAACGGCGGCCCGGTCATCAAGATCAACGCCAACCAGCGCTATGCCAGCAACAGCGAGACCGCCGCGGTCTTCCGGCGGCTGGCGGCCGACGAGGGAGTGCCGGTCCAGACCTTCGTGGTACGCAGCGATATGGCCTGCGGAAGCACCATCGGCCCCCTGGCCGCGGCCGAGACCGGCGTCCGCACCGTGGACGTGGGCGTGGCCCAGTGGGCCATGCACTCGGTCCGGGAGCTGGCGGGCGCGGCAGACGCCTTCAACCTGAGCCAGGTCCTGCGGCGCTTCTTTACCGCCGCCCGCCAGGAACAGTCCGGTTAACGGAAGAGGGGAGCCTTCGTCGGGTATCTGTTCCGGCCGCCCGGCGTCCGGTCCTCACAAGTGGGTGACAAACGGCCCGTGTCCGCGAGTGGGTTGTCGCTGCGGGGATGCCTGTCTGGTTCCCGCCAGTTCCTCGCTCAGCACCGCCAGCGTCTTCAGGAACTGGGCCGCATTTCGGTTGTTGTATCCAGTCTCGGTCAGGACGGCATACAGGCTGATCTGTGAACGCAACCAATCGTCCCTGAGTCTGACCAGGCGTCCGGACGCGAGGTAGCCGTTCATAAAGCCATTCCAGCCCAGGGCCATGCCCTCGCCATTGACCGCCGCCTCCAGCAGCAAGAGATAGTTCTCGAATGATTCTTCCGGCGCTTTCGGAGGGTCGCAGTCGTGGGCACGGAACCATGTCGTCCAAGTGGCCCAACTCGGGTCGCGCGGGGCCAGGGCCAACCGGGCTACCTCGGACCAGCGTCGAGGATTCCTGGCAAGCACCCGCTCGAACCGCTTCAGGAAGGCGGGCGACGCCACCGGGACGACCTCTTCGTCGAGAACCTTGACCGCGCTTGAATCGGTGGGTGCGGCCGAGTGTTCGAAAACGATGTCGACCCCCGCGGGCAGGAGCGAATCGACCATGTCGTAGTCGCATGTCAGCACGCGTAGGGCGACGTCCTTCTCGAGAGACCGCCTGAACTCCGAAAAGAACGGCATCAACAGGAAGTGGGAGACCTCCTGGGTGCAGGCGATGATCAGGTTGGCGGGTTTACCACCGAGCCCGTGGGCGGCGGCATGCAGGCCATCCAGCGACGACTTGACGGCGGCATAGTACTCCTGGCCGCTTGCCGTGAGCACCACGCCTCGGCCCTCGCGTCGGAACAACTTCTCGCCGACCACCGTTTCCAGATTGCGGATATGACGGCTGATCGCCGACTGGGAGGTGTTCAATTCGTCGGACGCCCGTATTACGCCGCCGAGCCGCGCCGTGGCCTCGAAGGCGATCAACGAACTGGTGGAGGGTATATTGAACCGGAAATCACTCATACCATATATGATATCAGTTTTCCCCGTGTTGCAACAGATTTATTTCTGGTGCTGGAGCAAATTTTCCGTAAGCGGTCCGAACGCCCCACCTTACTTTGTTGGGGGTGATGACGGATGCTGTGGCGGCGGCGTGAGGGGGATGGGAGGCAGTTTTTGCGCTTGCAAGTTGCCGGTCGGGTACGGTAGAATATAGCGCGAAATCGGGACGATGTCTGGTTTTGGGAGTTATCTTATACACGCCGGCCGGCAGATTCGGAGGAGATGATGAACATGATCGATACGGTGCTGGACGCGAGGGTGTCGGGAAGGAGTTCGCGCGAGGGCATGACGGACCCGGTTGCCGGTCGCTGCAAACGGCAGGCGTACGCACTCGCCGCCGCCCTGCTGTTTTTTGCGGGGGGGGGGGGTCGGAAGCTGCGGCTCAGGTGAGGGGCATTATCGGTGAGCCGCCGGCTGCTACCACGACCGCAAGCGCAGCTACCGGCCAAATATGCATCAACATACCGAGCCCGCCCTCGGAGATCCACTCGGCAGTCAGATCCGGGCTTCGCGTCCGAATCGCCAATGGCGGAACGGCAAGGCTCGGTCGGGGTAGTTGCAGTGGCGACGCCGATTTGGTGGCAACCGCCGGACCCTACAGCAACAGCTCTATCAAGCTCGGAGATGCCAGCCTCGGCCAAAACAACTGCTTCCAGGTGGAAATTTGCGGCTCGCACGCCGTCGGCAGGACATTCGTTGTCGTTATCGACGGCAAGGTCTATCCGAAGAAACCGGCCGGCGACGACATACTCACGCGGCAGCCCAGCTCAGCCCTGACCAATTGGACCAACCATCTCACCCGCAATGGCTACAGCGCCTCGTTCAAACCGGCCGGCCATTGCTGGAATACAGCATCTTACTATGGCGGCGCGTCGTTTGCACAGTTTTGCCGAACCCTGGTCACGATCGTCGACTAGCTGGCCGAGACCTTCGACAGCAACCGGTCCGGGATCGCAGCCGAAGGGCTGCGGCGCATCGCCGAGTTCTACGCCATCGAGGACGGACGCGTCGAGATGGACACCAACTGCGTCGAGAACCTCATCCGTCCGGTTGCCCTGAACCGCAAGAACGCCTTGTTCGCCGGTCACGACGAAGGCGCCACTGCCTGGGGCCGCATCGACGAACTCCTCCCCTGAGCCTTCACCCCCGATTCTCTCTGAAAGTCAAACGTGCCCCAGCCGTAACGCTTACGATTTTCCGTACGACACTCTTTATGTACCTTCAGCCCACCGTCGCACCGCTGCTGACGCTTTTGAGGCCCTCCGCGCCGTCGGTGATCACGTCAATGACGGCAGGCCGACCCCTCTTCAACGCCTCCCGGACCGCGTCTGCAATCTCCGCGGGGTTCCGGACACGCAAGCCCTCGGCGCCGAAGCCCCGGGCGATGGCGGCGAAGTCGGTGTCATTGAAGGCGGCGGGTGAATCGCCGCCGAGGTCTCCGGTGGCGATCATGCTCAGAGCCGAATTGTTCATGACCACGAAGACCACGGGCAGCTCATACTGCACGGCGGTGGCGATGACGTGCACCGACATGGAGAAACCCCCGTCGCCGCTCACGCTCACCACGGGACGGTCCGGGTAAACGAACTTGGCCCCCACCGCGGCCGGCGCGCCCCAGCCCATGCCCGCAAGGCCCCCGGGCACGAAGAGGGTCCCGGGGGCCCGGGTCTTGAAGTAGTGGGCCATCCAGACCCGGTTGCTGCCGGCGTCGAGGGTGACGATGGTCTCCGGGTCCAGGGCCTCGTTGAGGTCGTTGACCAGCCGCTGTGGCATGATCGGGACGGCATCGGAGTGGAGTGCCGGACTGTCGAAGAACTTCTCCGCGCGCTTGCGTTGCTCGAGTTGCGCCGGCGGCGCCTGACGGTCCTTTCGCTGTAACCCTTCCCCGCCCATCTGCAAAAGCTGCTTCAATACCGCCTTCGCGTCGCCGATGAGGGAAACCTCCACCGGATAGGACCAGCCGGCGTTCCGCGGTTCGATGTCGATCTGGATCAGCTTCTGTCTGCCGGGGTCGATGAGCCGCTCGCTGTTGGTATCGTTGGGGGCCAGACGGGACCCCGCCACCAGAATCGTATCCGCTTCCCGTATGACGCTGTTGGCCACCGGCTGTCCGTAACGGCCCATCATGCCGAGGGCCAGCGGATGGTCCTCCCGGAACGCGCTCTTGCCGTTGTAGGTGGTGGCGACCGGGCTCCCCAGCAACTCGGCGATGGCCGCCAACTCGTCGTACGCCTTCGCCGCGTGGACCCCGTTCCCGGCTATGATGACGGGCCGTTGCGCGGCCTCCAGCAGCTCGATGGCCGCCACCAGTTCCTCCACGGCGGGCATGGCCGGGGACTTCCGGAGCCAGTGCCGGGTCGGGTGAACCCGCGGCGGCTTGTCCGGGTCCAGCTCACCCGCGATGGCGGCCTGGCGCATCACCACCGCGGTGGGTCCCGGCCGTCCGGTGACGGCGTGCTTGATGGCCATCTGCAGGCCCAGCACCGCTTCTTTCGGGGTGGCCGCGAGGACCGAGAACTTGGTGATCCCCTCCAGCAGCTTCCTCAGGTCGAACGCCCCGTAGTGGCCCCAGCCGCTGGCGTTGCGGGGGTTGAGGGAGAAGTCGCCGCCTTCCGTGGTATCGGCCAGCACCACCATGGGCGAACCCGCGAGCTGCGCCTCCAGGGTACCGAACACGGCGTTGGTGCCGATAAACGCCCCCTGGCCGAGGACGACACCCGGCTTGCCGGTGAGACGGCCGTAGACGTCCGCCATCACCGAGGCCGACTGCTCGTGCCGCACCAGGATAGGTCGGACCCGCCCCGCATGGCCGGCCAGTGAATCGAAGATGCGCATGGCGCTTCCGCCGGGAATACCGAAGACGAAGTCGATCTCGGCCTCCGCGAGGACTTCGCAGATCTTTTGGTGTGCGGTGATCATCGATCTTTCCTTGCGTCGACGTTTCTCATGGGCCTATCATGCACAGGACAGTAGTTAACCAAGAACGGCCTGCGTTGCCACCGTGCGCCCGGAGCCCCACCCGCCGCCGGGCTGAGCCGGGAAGCGCCATGAAGACCGTTTCATCGCATGCAGGAGGAACCCTCGGTGAAATCCGCAGACGAGAAATTCGTGGACGTGGACGGCATCCGCACACGCTACTTCGAAAAGGGCAGCGGTGAGAACGTCGTTCTGATTCACGGCGGCGTATTCGGGTCCAATGACGCGGCCGACTGCAGCCTGGACTGGGCGCTCAATTTCGACGCCCTGGCCCGGTGGTTCCACGTCTACGCCGTGGACAAGCTCGGACAGGGCCTGACGGACAACCCGCCCAGCGACGCCGACTACACCATGGCCGCGACCATCCGCCACGCCATCGGTTTTCTCGAATCCCTGGGACTTGGCGGGGTGCATGTCGTGGGCCACTCCCGCGGCGCCTACGTGGCGGCGCGCATGACCCTGGAACGGCCCGACCTGGTGAAGTCCTGCATTCCGGTGGACACCAACACCCTGGCTCCGGGCTTCGGGCGGAACCACATCGTCTTCGCCGACACTCCGGAGCCGAGGCTGTCACGGGAAAGCCAGCGATGGGTGCTGGAGCGCTACTCCTACAGCGGCGCCCACGTCACCGACGACTGGCTGGACGCGGTGACCGAGATCGGGCAACTGCCGAAGTACCGGGAGAGCGTGGAGAAGATGAACACCCAGGGTCTGCGCAAGAGCCTGTTCCTGACCCGGCACTCGACGCAGAAGGAAGAGACCCTGAGCTGGATCCGCGACCGGGGGATGCAGAAGCCCACCCTGCTGGTGTGGGGTTTCAACGACCCCACCGCCACCCTGTCTCAGGGAATGCGGCTGTTCGAGACCCTGTGCATGCGCGAGCGCCGCTCACGGATGCACATCATCAACGAGGCCGGCCACTTCTCCTTTCGCGAGCACCCCAGGGAGTTCAACGAGGTGCTGCGGGGATTCATCGCCAGCCAGGCGCGGTGAACGCGCGCTGCTACCCGCCCAACCACTGCAGCAAGGCCTCCTGCGGGCCGGCCACCACGCCCTGGGGCCAGGGGATGTGAAGGGTGTAGTGGAACACCCCCAGCAAAACCGCCAGCGCCAAGGCGGTGTAGCCGAGGCAGAGCCGCCACCCGGCCCGGCCCCGTAGCGCCAGGTACAGCCACATGAAGAGCGGCACGGTCAGCAGGAAGCCGATGACCCAGATGGACGTCAGGAGCCCCAGAATCCAGCCGAAGATGTCGGCGGCGCGACGGGCGACGACACGCCCCGGAACGCCGGTCTCCGCTTCGAGGTCCATGATGCGGCCCGCGCCCTTCCCGGGTACCCGGAACAGATCCAGGAAAAGTTGCGCCGCGCACATTCCCGCCGCCGCCAACCCTACCACCAGGGGAAAGAGACGGGCCTGGGCGGGCCATCCGCGGGCGGTGACGACACCGGCAAGGACCAGCAGGAGGATGGCCAGGGTGAACAGCGCCGGCACGCCGAGATGGAACCGGAACCCCGAAGCCTTGGGGGCAGGCTCGTCCGGCGCCATGCCCGTCCGGGTCCACCGTTGACCGTACACCAGGCTGGTGACGATGAGGGCGCCGATGACGAGGACGATGGGGCGCCAGAGCCAACTCACCCCGTAGTGGCTGGCGGCGATGAAGAAGTAGTTCTCCAGCACGCTGCTCAGCACCAGGCCCAGGATGAGGGGCGGCCGGGGCCAGCCGAAGCGCTTCATGAGCCATCCCAGGACCCCGAACGACAACAGCAGGAACAGATCGCCGAAATGCCGCTTGGCCTGGAACGCGGCCAGGAACACCACCACGATCACCAGGGGCGCCAGCAGGTGCACGCGGACGTTGGCCAGCCGGGCCAGGTGGTTGGTAAGGAGCAGGCACAGGCCGGTGCCGAAGATGTTGGCGATGGCGATGCTCCATACCATGGTGTAGGTGACGTCCAGGTGCTTGGTGAGCATGTCCGGGCCCGGGCTGATGCCCTGGATCAGGAACACCCCGAGGAGGATCGCCATGGCGGCGCTGCCGGGCACGCCGAAGGCCAGCGTCGGAATCAGCGAGCCGCCCTCCTTGGCGTTGTTGGCGCTCTCCGGCGCGATGACGCCGCGCACGTCGCCGGTGCCGAAGGACTCCCGGGCGCCGCGCTCCGTCTGCACCGCGTGGCCGTAGGCGAACCAGTCCACCACGGCGCCGCCCAGGCCCGGGGTGGCGCCCACCCACACGCCCACGGCGCTGGAGCGCAACACCAGGAACCAATGACGGAAGGCGTCACGGATGCCCACGGTGACGCCTCTCAATGCGTCCTTGGGCACGTCGGCGATGCGGGTGCCCCGGATCACCAAGTCGGCCATCTCCGGTATGGCGAAGATGCCCAGGGCCACGGGCACCAGCGGCACCCCTTCCCAGAGGTAGAGCTGGCCGAAGGTCCAGCGCATCTCCCCCACTTGGTAGTCCATCCCCACCATGCCCACCATGAGTCCCAGCGCGCCCACCACCAGCCCCTTGAGGGGAGCGCCGCCGCTCAGCACCGCCACCATGGAAATGCCCAGCATCCCCATCATGAAGAACTCCGGAGCGCTGAACGCGAGCACGATGGGACGGAGCACGGGGATGGAGACGGCGAGGATCAGCGCGCCGAAGAGACCGCCCATCATGGAAGCCATGTAGGCGGCGCCGAAGGCCCGGCCCGCCTCGCCTTTCTTGGCCATGGGATGGCCGTCCAGGATGGTGGCCTGGGACGCCGCGGTGCCCGGCACCCCGAACAGCACCGACGGGATGGTGTCCGAGGTGGTGGTCACCGAGATGAGCCCGATCATCACCGCGAAAGCGCTCAGAGTGTCCAGGTCGAGAGTGAACGGCAGCAGGATGGCGAGGCCCACGAGCCCGCCCAGGCCGGGGATGGCGCCCAGTGACAGGCCCATGACGACGCCGAGGACCAGGAAGGCCAGGCTCCGGGGGATCACTTCAGCGACACACGGACAACCGAAGATGTTCTCTACCGCGCTGAGGGCCGCTTCCCACATGGGTTCTCTTCCCTTGAAATCCCGGTGCGATCTACACTAGTGTCGTGTCTCACGTAAATGTTGACAAAGATGCGCAGGATTTTTCGTTGTCGGCAAGGCGCGATGACGAGCAGTGGCGGTTACCACGCGAGGAAGAGCAACGCAGCCGACGACGAAAAAGACCAGCAGATTTGTCAACATTTACGTGGGACACGACACTAGGGTCCTGCGTCACGGGCCGCGGAAGCATTGACGTACACTAACGTAACCCAACCGATGAGGACAGACCATGGGAATCGCAGCCATTGATCATTGGGTGCTGGTCGTCAAGGACCTGGAAGAGACCTTCGCCTTCTATCGCAAGCTGGGGCTGGATGCCGGCTGGCAGGAGCGCCCCGGCGGGCGCGGCAAGCGTCCCATCATCCGCATAAGCGAGACGCAGAAGCTGAATCTGTACGTGGTGGACCGCTACACCACGGAGAGCCCCACGCACGCGCCCAACTACGCCACCGGAAGCGCGGACCTCTGCCTGCGCTGGGAAGGAACCGTGCAGGAAGCCGGGGACTTCCTTCAACAGGCGGGAGTCGACGTGATCTCGGGACCGGTGGCCCGCACCGGTTCCCAAGGCGTCGGCACCAGCCTGTACTTCCGCGACCCCGACGACAATCTCATCGAGCTGATGACCTACGGCGACCCCGAGTACGCGGAGTAGCCCGCTCTCGTTTCCGTGGTCCGGCCTATGCGGCCTCGGGCCGAGGTCCGACCGTGATGGGGCCGGGCTCGTAAAGGAGCTGGGCGATTTCGGACTCGTCCACGTCGAGCTTGTAGAGCCCGATGGCGTTGTCCATCAGGATCTTCTTGCGCTCGTCCGCCGACGTGACGTCCTGCAGCGAGTGGGTCCGGCACCACACCGACTTGGGCCACGTGGTGGTGCCGTGGGGGTAGTCCACCGAGTACATGATCTTGTCCACGCCGATCTCGTCGCGACTTCGGATGCCGTGGCGCTCGTGCCAGAAGGTGGCCCACATGTTGGTCTGGAAGACTTCGCTGGGCTTGCGCGTGAGCGTGGAGTTCTCCGCAACCTTGCGCTCCTCGAACTCGTGGTCCAGCTCTTCCAGCAGGTAGGGCAGCCAGCCCACGCCGCTCTCCACGCTGATGGTCTTGAGCCTCGGGAATTTCTCGAACACGTCCGAATAGAGGATGTTCGAGACGATCTCCATGTGGCTCACGAAGGTCATGGACACGCCCAGGGCAAACTGCGCGCTTTTCTCCAGGGACTCCCAGGGCGGAAGGGCGGGCAGCGCGGTGGAGTGCAGGCAGATGGGCACGTCCAGGTCGCAGCAAGCCTGGTAGACCGGGTACCAGTAGGGATCGTTGAAGTGCTTGAGTCCCAGGATGTGGGGGGCGCCGTGCCACACCAGCGCCTTGTGTCCGCGCTTCACCGCCCGATGGATCTCGGCCACGCACAGGTCCACGTCCCACATGGGGGTGACGCACTGGGCGATGAACCGGGGTGTGATCTCCTGCCACTCGTCGATGAGCCAGTCGTTGTAGGCCTGGATGCAGGCCAGCCGGAAGGCCTCGCTGCCTTCCTTCTGGAAGTTCTGGTTGGTGATGCCGATGATGTTGGGAAAGAGCACCGAGGCGTCCAGCTCTTCCTGGTCCAGGACCTTGAGGCGCTCCGAAACCATGTACGTGGAACGAGGGACGTCCTCCCACCTCTTCACGTTGGGGTTGACGCCCGAGACCCGGGCGAGCCCGCCGAACCCTTTGGCGTTGCTGCCCAGCGACCAGGTCTGTGTGCCGTCCGGCAACTCCACGATGTGCGGGATGTCGTCGCCGAACTTCGCCTTGGACATCCTGTTGGTCCATACATCGGGAGCCTCCTGGATGTGATCGTCCGCGGAGACGACGCCGTATTTCATCTTGAGCGTTGCCATGGGCCTTGAACCTCCAACGAGGCGAATCTACTCTGGCCCCATAACGCCTGTCAATCGGCGCCACTTGCATGGTACGGGCCGCGGGAAAGACCCTGGACGTTCCGGATGGAGAACCCATGCAGATCATCGGACCCGGCGGGATCTGTCGTGCGATACGGGCAGACCCCGCCGGCCGGAGAGAATTCAAACCGTTACTTTTTCGGTTCCAGCCAGGTCCGCCACAGGCCGCCCTTGGCGTGCCAGTATTCCTGCGTGGGTCCCCGCTCCCAGTTCTTCACCTCGTCGCGCCAGACATAGTTCCGGATGTTGGACCACCCGATGATGTAGTGGATGACCTCGTCGACGAAGTACGTCCGCGCGAATTTGTTCCAGATGGCCAGGCGCTTGGCCCGGTCCGACTCTTCCATGTACTGGGTCACGAGCTTTTCCAGCTCGGGAGTACAGTAGTTGGTGACGTTGCTAACGCCGGCCTTGCCCTCGGTGCAGCCGAGGTGCTGGACATTGGCCACCAGCGGCTCGCCTGTCCCGCCTGCCCCGTAGACGGAGACGTGAAGCTCACCGGCGATGGTCTTCTTGATGAGATCGGCTCCGCCCAGGTTCTGGAGCGAGAACTTGATGCCCGCCTCGGCCGCCTGCCGCAGGATGGGCTCGGTCCAGGGATCGCCCTGGCCGCGGGTGGCTCCCAGGGTGATGGGCTGGCCCGAATACCCGGCCTCCTTGAGCAAGCGTTTGGCCTCGGCGACGTTCCGCTTCCACTGGAAGCCGAGGGACGTCTCCCAGTCGGTGTTCGGCACGCCCCAGGTCAGCACCGGGACGCCGAGTCCGAACGTGGCCTCGTCGAGGATTGCGGCCTTGTCCAGCGAGAGCGCTATGGCCCGGCGCACGCGCGGGTCGGATACCGGCGCCGACGTGGTGTTGAAGGTAAGAATCCTGAGCCCGGCGGCGCCAATGGGCATGTAGTGCAGGCCCTTGATGCGCTTGCTGTCGATGCGCTGCACGAAGGTCGGCCCCAGGCGCTCGGTCAGATGGACGTCGCCGGCCTGGACCGCGGCGGCACGGGCCGCCTTTTGGCGGATCACGATGAAGCGGACGCCGTCCAGGTAGGCGGCCCCGCCCCAGTAGTCGTCATGACGGACCACGTGCAACTCTTGCCCGGGGGTCCAGGACTTGAACTTGAACGGGCCGGTGCCAGAAGGCGGCGCGCCTCCCTTCATCTTCTGCTGTCCCTTGGCCAGCGACCCGGCCGGGGCAATATGAAGGGTTGACGTATTGGCAAGAATCTCCGGCAGGAGGCCGCGCGGCCCGGGCGACTTGAACTTCACGGTGTACTTGTCCACGGCCGTGACGTCGGCGACGTTGTCGGCCAGTTGCCCTTGGCCGGCCGCGCCGTTGGCGGGGTCCATGATGTGTCTGGCGGACCAGACCACATCCTCGGCGGTCAGTTCCTTGCCATTGTGGAACTTGACCCCCTTGCGGACATTGAACGTCCACTCGCTGGAATCGGCGTTGGGCGACCAGCTTTCCGCCAGCCACGGGTGGATGTCGCCCTTCTGGTCATACATGACCAGCGGTTCGTACATGTTGTTCTTGATGTACTCGGGGATGGAGGTGAAGGCCACGAACGGGATGGGAGTGCCGATCCCCTTGGCGTTGCCCAACTTCAACGTCCCCCCGATCCGGGGCTTGTCCGCGGCCTCGGCCGTGGATAATGCAGGCGAACCGCCGCCGGGAGCGACCCAGCCGGCCAGCAGGAATGCCACGCCCGCCAATGAACCGCGCACGCTACGTTTCAGGGTGCTGCCTTTCATCGTGATCTCCTCCTCTCGGATTGTTCACAGGGCTCAACCGGATGATAACCCGGCCGCGACGCTAGCACCGCCGCCGGATGAGTGTCAACTTGCGCCGCGCGGTGGGCAGGACCGCCGGCGGGCTACTGTCCCCGCCGGTTCAAGGGCAGGCGCGTGCGCGGGTCCATGCGATCCCGCAGGCTGTCGCCGAGCAGGGTGAAGCCCAGGATGACGCCGGCCAGGGCGATCCCCGGGAACACCGCCAGCCACGGCGCCACCTCGAGAAAGTCCTGGGCCTCCCGGACCATCAGGCCCCAACTGATGTACGGCACCGACAGACCCAGGCCCAGGTAGCTGAGGGCCGCCTCCACGCCGATGGCGCGGGCGAAGTCCAGGGTGGTCTGCACCGCGATGGGCGCCATGATGTTGGGCAGGATCTGCTTCACCAGGACGCCCATGGGCCGCTGCCCCATGGCCCGGGCGGCCTCGACATACTCGCGTTCCTTGTGGGTCAGCACGCCGCTCCGGACGATGCGCGCGTAGCGCGGGACGGAGCTGAAGGCGATGGCGAACCACAGCATGGCGACGCTGGGCCCGGCCAGTGCCACCAGCGCCAGCGCCAAAACCAGCGACGGGAAGGCCATGATGCCCTCCATCACCCGCTGCACCAGCGCATCGAAGGTGCCGCCGGCGTAGCTCGCCAGGGCGCCCAGCGGCGCGCCCAGCAGCAGCGCCACGATCACCGCGCCCGTGGCCACCTGCAGGCTCACCCGGGAGCCCGCGATGATACGGGTGGCGACGTCCCTGCCGATGCGGTCGGTGCCGAAGGGGTGCGCCCAGGTCGGACCCTGCATGCGGATGGCGATGTTGGGCGAGGTGGTATCGTAGGGAGAGAAGTTGGACCCCACCAGGGCGATCAGAACGTAGAGCAGGAGCAGGGTGACCCCCACCAGGGCGCGCGCGTCGTTGAGGAACGCGGCAATGGCGCGGCGCGGCACACGCGACAGGCGCGGGGACGGGGATGCCGTCGGAGCATATGGGACGTGACCTTCCACCAACGTTCTCCGTTACCGGTAGCGCACCCGCGGGTCCAGCACCGCGTAGAGGATGTCCACCACCAGGTTGACGCTGATGGCGAGAAACACCATGAACAGCACCACTCCCTGGACCACGACGAAGTCCCGCGTGTGAATGGAGTTCAACAGCAGGAAACCGATCCCGGGATAGTTGAAGACATTCTCGACCACGGTGACCAGTCCGCTCAGGTAGGCCATCTGCAGGCCCACCACCGTCACCGTGGTCATGAGCGAGTTGCGCAGGACGTGTTTCCACAGCACCAGCCGCTCGCTCAACCCCTTGGCCCGGGCCGTGCGCACGTAGTCCAGGTTCATCTGTTCGAGGAAGTCCTGACGCTGGAACCGCAGCACCGTGGCGGCGACGTTCAGGGCCACCACGGTCATGGGCAGGATGAGGTGCTGGAGGAACCGCACGAAGTCCTCTTGCGGCGGCGCATAGCCGATGGCGGGCAGCCAGCCGAGATAGACCGCGAAGACCAGGATGGCCACCAGCGCGAGCCAGAAGGTCGGCACGGTGATGCCGAAGATCACGAAACCCGTGGCCAGGTGGTCCCATTTGGTGTTGTTGTGGATGGCGGCCAGCACGCCGCCGGGTACGGCGATGGCCACCGCCATGATCACGCCGCCGACCATCAGGTACGCCGTGGGAACCAGGCGTTGCAGGATGACCGCCAGCGCCGGCGTCCGGTAGGTGGTGGAGTCGCCCAGGTCCCCCCGCAGCATGTCCCAGAGCCAGTCGACGTACTGGACGATGAGCGGCTGGTCCAGTCCCAGCCGCAGGAGCAGGGCATCGTAGACCTCCTGGGAGATCGGCGCCCCTTCCACCGCGCCCATCATCACCAGCACCGGGTCCCCCGGGATGATCCTCATGACGAAGAAGACCACCATGGTGACCACCAGCGCCATCGGCACCAGTTGCACAAGGCGCATGGCGACGTACCGCACAAGCATCCCCGGGTCCTCCCGACCCTGCCTGCCGGACAAGCAGCGCCGCGATGCACGGCGTCTTTGCGGCACGCGGCAGGCACCGCCGACATTGCCACAATTCGCACATCCACACAAAACCCACGGATTACGGGGGCGTGGCACCCCAGACCGCGGCCGGTGCGGCTTGACAAACGCGGGACAACTCACATAGTGGGGGGCCATGACGTACGATGAACCACAAGGAGGACAACGTATGGCCATTCTTCGCAACGTCCTGGCGGCACTGGTCGTGCTCGGGTGTCTCGTGCAGGCCGCGAGCGCCGACGAGTCGGTCTACAAAGGCAAACAGGTCGTCATCGTGGTGTCCGCCGACGCGGGCACATCCTATGACCTCTATCCGCGCACCGCCGCGCGGCACATCGGCAAACACATTCCCGGCAACCCGAGGATCGTGGTGAAGAACCAGCCCGGCGCATCGGGCATGGTGGCCGCCAACTGGCTCTACAACATCGCCAAGCGCGACGGCCTTACCCTGGGGGCGATCCACCGCACCCTGCCGCTGACCCAGGCGTTGGGGGTCCCCCAGGCCAAGTTCGATCCGGCCAAGTTCAACTGGGTGGGCACCCCGGTGCAGGAGACCGCGTCGTGCTTCGTGCGGGCGGACAGCCCCTACAAGACCGTCAAGGACCTGATGGAAGCGGCCAAGCCCGTGAAGATGTCCGCGACGCAACCGCGCTCCGACATCTACATCGTGCCCCTGATGCTCAACAGCGTGGTGGGGACCAAACTCGAGGTCACCTCGGGCTACCGCGGCCTCGGCGCCGCCGCCCTGGCGGTGGAGAAGGGCGAAGTGGCCGGCATGTGCGGCTGGGGCTACGCCTCCCTGTCGGCGCTCAGGGCCCGCTGGTTCGAAAAGAAGTTCATCCGGATCCTGCTGCAGGTCGGCCGTGAGAAGCACCCTGCCCTCCAGGATGTGCCCTTGGCCTCCGACCTCGCCAAGGCGGACAAGAAGGCCGTCCTCGATGTCTACAACGAGCAGCTTTCCGTCGGACGTCCCTGGACCCTGCCTCCCGGAGTGCCTCCCGAACGGGTGGCGACCATGCGCCAAGCGTTCGCCAACGTGATGAAGGATCCGGCGTTCCTCGCGGACGCCAAGAAAGCGCGCATCCAGATCAACCCGCTCCACGGCAAGGACCTGCAGGCGCTGGTGGTGAAGATGATAGACATCCCGGCGGCGAACAAGGCAGTGCTGAAGAAGATGTTCAATTACTGATCGAGTTGCATCGCTCTGGGGGGCGGGACCCGGCGCTCAGCCTAGCCGAGTTTCTTGAACGGAACTCGTCCAAAAGAGTAAGGGGTCGCGCCATCATGGTTGGGCGACCATGGAGTTCCACCACTTCAACAACGAGTGTCTAACTATGTACTCGAAAACGTGGAGCATCAGAGGAGTGTCTTTCCTGAACCAGATCGAATCGTTTCTAAGCGAGGCTAACCCCAGGGGCACTTCTTCTGGAACTTCTAGACGGGGCGGTTCGCACATCGGCGCTGGGAAAGGACGGCCACTGTGCAATGCGTCAGACCTGTAACCGTATATGATCCGCATTGTCTTCCGTAACGCCGCCGTGTCCCAACAGTGCCTAGGCGACTCGGGCCGCAACGATGGTGGTCCGGGAAGAAACGTCATGCTGAAATCAATGAATTTCCTGGTTGCCCCGATCGAATCCGCAATACATTCCGCTACTTGTTCGGGGAGGTCCCCAATACCAGTGCGTTTCAAGATTTCGAATAGCTCTGGTTTCGCCTCCTTTAACCTTTCAACGGCCGTATCTTCTGTCGAACGCCAGTGATGCGCCGCAGTTTCAACCGCAGACACCAGCATGACCCAGGCTAACGATGGCTCGGGCTCTGCGATCCAAAGGGCGTCTTGGTACATACGCGCCGTGCGTACTAGCGCCATCGCATCGGGACCCGCGAGTCTCGGCAGAGTTGTGATCGGCTTCAGATCGTCCAGTGACCGACGCTCGGAGAGGTTCGGCAATACTGGTCCTCGATCACCCCTGAGCAGTACGGGATCACGTCGAAAGGCCGGGGCTGTCGGTCGTCCATGCCGAGCAAAGGCTGGTTCCGTTTTAGTGCGTCCCAATTCTTGTGGACGTACGGTGCATCCGATTCACAAACTCCGTCGACTTGCAACTCCCCTCCTCCCATTTCCGGCATTTCTGAGAAACGGCTTTCCGCAACGCTGTCCAACCGGAATGCCCGAAACTCTCGCAGCGGCAAGAGCCACGGTGTAACCGTGTTGTGTTGAACTAACGATTGATGCTGGTTGAAGACTAGACCAGAATTGACGAAGTAGAGCGACCGTCACCTAGCCTTAGCGGCACTTCTCTCCAGACAAGTTAAGGTGACCGAGTCAATCAGCTACAAGCGCCACCTTTACTGACTCCATGTAGAGCGTATCGGGGCAAATGTCCTGGTCGTTGGGCCAGACAACGGTCCCGTCCAAAACCCTGGCCTGCCGAAAGTATTCTTCGTCCCGGAGTTCGTGAAACACCCCGAAGTCCAGCAAACCTGAGCAATCGTAGATCCCCTGTTCGCCGTTTTCAAAACGCAGCCTCAGTCGCTTCCGTTCCAGCACCGTGACTTCCGATACTCTGGGGTTCACAGCCATTACCTCAAAGGGTCGATCTTGTAGGGTTGCTGCCCTGACGAGGCAAGCTCCCAGTTGGCTTCGAGCTCGTCCTTGTGCAGCTCGATCCATGCCTGTAGCAACTTCATCTTTGGATTCGGAAACTCACCCTCCAGAACGTCTCCGTCCGGTATCGCCACGACGACTTCCTGTCCCTGATATTTGGCGTGTACGTGGGGCCTGTTGTGTCCCCGATTGTCGAGGAAATACATGTAGACAATGATGCCGTAGAACATGGATATCGCGGGCATGCGAGAGTCCTTGTGCCTCTGGCCGCATAGAGGATGAGTGGTTTTCCAGCAGTCATAGGGGCGACCGCCGGTCGCCCCTATGGGAACAACCTCATCCAACACTGTCCCGCGCTAGTTCAAGTCGAACAGCCGCTGGGCGTTCTTGCGGAGGATTTTCTCCTTCACTTCGTCCGACAGGTCCGGGTGGTTCCTGAGATGGTGCAGGTTCTCGGGGAACTCGTTGTCCCAGTGCGGGATGTCGGAGGCGTAGACGAAATGGTCGCTGCCCATGTAGTCCACGGTGGCGGCCAACTGGGACTCGCCGGACTCCAGGCTGAAGTACAGGTTGGACTCCCGCACGACGTCGCTGGGCTTCCGTTTCAGCAGCGGCATCTCGTGGGCGCCCCGCTTCTCCCAGTGCTCGTCGAGCCGGTCCATGTAGTAGGGAAGCCAGGTGGCGCCGATCTCGAGGAAGGCGATCTTGAGCTTCGGGAACCGTTCCGTGATGCCCTGGCAGACCATGCTGGTGAACTGCAGCAGGATGCCGGCGGTGAAGGCGTAGGAGTGGACCTCGGCAAAGGTGCTGAGGATGGAAGCGCCGAGCTCCCGTGAGGTGTTGCGGGTGCCGTGGACGCCGAGCACCACGCCCTCTTCTTCGGCGGCCTTGTAGATGGGATCGTAGTAGGTCTCACCGAGGGCGATAGGCAGGCCCGTGGGCAGGATCTCGAAGCCCTTGAGGCCGAGCTCGTTGACCGCGCGGCGGAGTTCCTTGGCGGCCTCGTCCGGCGCCCTCATGGGCAGCACGCCCACGCAGCTCAGGCGGTTCGACAGCGCGTTGTACTCCTTGGCGAAGTGGGTGTTGGCGGCCTTGGTAACGGCCACCTGGAACGGCACTTCCTGGTTCTTGGCGATGTTGCCCGAGCCCGTGGGGAAGCAGATGGCCACCTCCATGTCCTGCTTGTCCATGAGCGTGTGCCAGCGCCGCACCTGCTCCTCGGGGGACAAGCCCTCCCAGTTCACCGACATCTTGAAGCCGTTGAACAGGTTCGGGTCCCAGGGCTGGTCTCCGGGCCACAGCGGGGTCGAGCGTTCATTCCATGGTGCGTCGAGGTATTTGCGAATATCCGCCGGCCGTTCGAGAACATGCCCATCCGTATCCACACAAGTTGCGCTACCCATGGTTCATACCTCCTGGTTCCGGGTTTGGAATCAACTGGTTCGCATATGAATTTCGCTCTATTGTCTTTGGCCTCGTTTGTCAATCAAGACCGCTGTCGTACATACGCCCGGGAACCGTGTATCGTCTAATTAGAGGGCGTGGTGGCAATCGGTTTGGCTGACCCGAAGGGAGGCTCAAGATGTCGAGCAGGAAAAGACAGAACCCTTACTCGAAACTCGGTGCCGTGGCCGTGCTCTTGGGAGTGGCCGCGTTGGCCACGCCCATGGCGCTGGCCGCCGATCCCAAACCGATGGCCGAGTGGGGCAAACGCGGAGAGCTGGTGGAGCCCAACTCCGAAATGGCGGTGGCATACCTCGACGGCAAGATCTACGTCGTGGGCGGCTACCCTTCCACCCGGAAGAGCGTCGACACCGTGCAGGTCTACGACGTCAAGACGGATACGTGGAGTCTCACGACGCCCTACCCCACCACCATCAACCACGCCTCCGCCGTGGCTCTTGACGGCAAGCTCTACGTCGCCGGAGGACGTCCGCCGAGGGGCCACGACTTCGCCGTCTACGATCCCAAGGCGGACAAATGGACGACGCTGCCCGACCTGCCCACCCAGCGCAACCACATTGCCGCCGCCGCCATCGACGGCAAGCTCTACGTGGCCGGGGGGCGGTTCGGCGGCGGTTTCCGCAGCGAGATCACGCCGGCTCTCGAGGTCTATGACCCCGCCACCAATCAGTGGAGCGCGCGGCGGCCCATGCCGGGAGCCCGCGGCGGCCTCAACGGCATTGCCGTGGAGGGCTGCTTCCACACCTTCGGCGGCGAGCATCCGTCGGCAGGCCCCAGCGGCGTGTTCCCGCACCACGAGGTCTACAATCCCAAGACCGATACCTGGACGCGCCTCCCGGACATGCCCATCCCGGTCCACGGCGTCACCGGGCTGGTCTACCTGGACGGTTGGATCCACCTGCCCGGCGGCGGCATCCGGCGCGGCGGCAGCAGCGGCACGACGCATCACCAAGTGGTGCGGACCAACATGCAGTGCCGGTGAGCAGCGGCGCCGGCGACCCGTTGGCCGATAGCCTACGGATCGCCTGAAGGGTGCGGTCTCATCGAACGCAGCCATGAACGAGCCGATGAGGCAGCAGACGCGTATCCCCACCGTGGGCAAGGCCGCCTGGGCCCTCCTCGCGGGCCTGGGCACCCTGTCCATGAGCCCGGAGGGCGCATGGGCCCACGCCATCGTCCAGCGCTACGACCTGCCGGTGCCGCTCTGGTACTATCTCGCGGGGGCGGGCCTGGTGGTCGCCCTGACCTTCGTGCTGCTGGTGACCCTTCGCAAGGAGGCCGCTCCGGCACCTCCCTGAAACCTCGACATCTCCCGGACGTGGACCGGGCGGCTCATCACCCATGAACGACCAGGGAGGATACTCGCCGTCCTCTCCGTGGCCGTGTTCGTCTTCCTGATCGCCGCCGGACTGCTGGGCACGCAGGAAGAGCCTTTGGCGAACATCCTGCCCGCTTTCGTGTGGGTGGCCTGGTGGGTCGGCCTCGGTTTCGTGTGCGCCCTGGCGGGAAACGTCTGGCCGGCCATCAACCCTTGGGCGGCGGTGCCGGCGCTGTTTCCGGGGGGCTTGGGAGGCACCGTCCGGCCGATCCCTTCATGGTTGGGCGTTTGGCCGGCGGTGCTCCTCTACCTGTGCTTCGCCTGGGCCGAGCTGGTATGGCCGGACAACACCGCACCCGCCAGCCTCGCGTGCGCCATCCTGGTATACAGCGCCGTCACCTGGGCCGGGATGACGAGGTACGGCGTCGAGCCGTGGCTGAAGTGCGGTGAGACCTTCTCCATCGTCTTCGGTCTGTTCGGCCGTTTCGCTCCCCTGGCCCGGACCCCCGACGGAAGGCTGCTGCTGCGCCACTACGGCTCCGGGTTGGCGGACGGCGGGAAGACCTCGGTCTCCATGATGGTGCTGGTGGTGACGCTGCTGGCCACGGTGAGCTTCGACGGCTTTCTCCACACGCCGGTGTGGGCGCGGTTGTATTCCGCAGCCTCACACGCGTTGTACGATCTCGGCTGGACCCATCTCCTGGGCCACACCGGCACGCGCACCCTGGTCTACACCGCGGGGCTGGTGCTGGCGCCGCTCTGCTTCGTGGCCCTGTTCCTCGGGACCTGCGGACTCACGGCGGCGCTGGAGAGCCGCCAGGACGGCACGCGCCGCAGCGCGGCCGAGGTGGCCTCCTCGTACGTGTTGACGCTGGTTCCCATCGCCATCGCCTATCATCTGGCGCACTACCTGCTGCTGTTGGTGATCGAGGGACAGCTCCTCTACGGCCACATCTCGGACCCCTTCGGGGTGGGCTGGGACCTCTTCGGCACGGCCGGCGTAACGCCGGACCCGACCGTGGTGGACGCCCGGTTCCTGTGGCTGTTCTCGCTCTTCGTCATCGTGGCGGGCCATGTCATCGCCGTGTGGCTTGCCCATCGGGCGGCGCACCGCGGCCAGGCCGGCAGACCGCCGCTTGCGCCGCAGCTCCCCATGCTGATCCTCATGGTCGGCTACACCGTCTTCAGCCTCTGGATCATCGGCCAGCCCATCGTCGAAGTCTGAGAAAGCAAAAGGGGCCTCTCTTTCCGAGAGACCCCCTTGCCGTGTCTGCACTGTATCGTCCATGGGAGCCGGCCGCTCACCCGGCGTTGGCTTCGACGCCCTCCGCCTCGGCCCCTTCGCTCTGGATGGGGACCTTGCGTCCCACCGCCTTGGCGGGCAACGGCACCCGAACCTCGGCCACGCCGTTCTTGTACCGGGCCTCGATCTTGTCGGTGTCGATGCCGTTGGGCAACCGCACTCTGCGCTCGAACCTGCCGTGGGAGGTTTCCCTGTAGTAGTGATCCTTCTCCTCGGTCTTCCGCTCGCCCTTGATGGTCAACAGCCTTCCTTCCACCTTGATGTCGAGATCCTTGGGGTCGACTCCGGGCAGATCCACCCGGAAGACGTAGTGGCCGTCTCTGGCGTATGCGTCCATCGCAGGCGTCCAACCGGCGTCCGGCTCGCGGCGCCCCAGGAATCGGTCGAGCACGGCATCCAGGTCACGGTGTGTGCCCAATGCGAACGGCTGCCACCTTGTCACTTCATGTCCCAACATGGTCCTTGCCTCCTTGCGTGAAACCCTTTGCTGCAATGCCTTTCGTCAGTGTCTTGGAGCTCCTGTCACAAGGAAAAGGTAAGCATCGAAACCACTCGGGTCAACGGTGTTTCGGGCGGTTATTTCAACATGCCTGAGGAGGCGTTGGCGTCGTTGACACTTTCGTTGGCCCGACCCTATAATGCGGGCCGTTTCGCATCGACCGCACAACCGCAGTATTGGAGGGTGACATGAAAAGGACCTTTGCCGCCGTTATCGCCGCCTTCGGCCTCATCGTATTCGCCAACACCGTTCATGCCGATTTTCCCAACCGGGACATCACGATTCTCGTGCACGCTTCGCCCGGAGGCGGTTTCGATGCCATCGCCAGGGCCCTGGGCCGCTACATGAAACCCTTCATACCGAAGAACGTCGACGTCATCGTCAAGAACGTCGTGGGCGCCGGCGGCATCACCGGGACCGTCGCCATGTACCGCGCCAAGCCCAACGGCTACACCATCGGACACATCTACGCCGACGGGATGCTGGGGACCCAGATGATCCGGAGCAACGTCGGTTATGACATCGACAAGTTCACCTGGCTCGCGGTGGTCAGCTCGCAGGAAGCGGAGGCGTTGCTGGTCCGCCGCGAATCGCCCTACCGCACCGTCGAGGACCTGCAGAAGGCCAAGCGGGTGACCTGGGGAGTGGAAGGCATCGGCATCGCGCGCTGGGTCCACGCGTTTCTGGCCGCCAACGAGCTCAAGATCCCGTTCGACGTGGTGGCGGGCTACGGCGGTACCGGCGAGACGCTGCCGGGCCTGCTTCGCGGCGACTTCGACGTGTTCACGCAACCCATCGACCACCCCTCCACGCTGCCCTTCCTCCGGTCGGGCGAAATCGTGCCCATCGTCAACCTGGGAGAATCCCGTGCCAAGAACGCCCCGGATACGCCCACGGCCATCGAGTTGGGTTACAAGAACCTTATCGTGAAGGTGTTTCGCGCCATGGTCGGGCCTCCGGGACTGCCCAAGGACCTCCATAAAACGTGGGAGGACATCCTGTTGAAGACCATGAACAGCAAACCGTACAAGGATTGGGCGGCCTCGTTCGGCATCCCGCTGGTGCCGGGAGACGGCACCAAGGCAGCCAGCGACATGAAGGTGTTCGTGGACCTGTACAGCAAGTACCGTCAGCCCATGCTGGACGCGCTCAAGAAGAACTAGCCGGACCACGCGGGCCGCAGGCGCCGGACGGACCCAGGAGAAGATTCGCCATGATGGTCAATCCTTACAACGATTCGCAGTTGATGCTGGCGCTGCAGTTCGACCACTCGCGGGTGGCGGGCTTCTTCGCCGCCCACTGGGGCAACGAGGAGTTCGACCGCCCGGAGCCGTACGCCTCGGTGGTGCTGGCGGCCCAGGAACACGATCACGGCTGGTGGGAATGGGAGATGAAGCCGTCCACGCTGAACGACGAGAACCTCCCCATGGACTACCACGACGGCAGCTTCAAGTTCCTCGGTCAGCTCCGGCTGGACTTCTACAAGAACGCGGTGGACAACGTGCTCCAGCGCGACCCCTACGCGGCCATGCTGATCGCCATGCACGGAGTGGCGCTGATGAACGCGGGCTACGGCAAGTACACCCATCCGCCGGATCGCACCGCCGACCCGCGGGTGCGCGCCTATGTCGACCACCAGGAACAGTTGAGGAAACGGCTGGCCGTGGAACTGGGCGAAACCGAAGAGTTCAGGGATTACGCCTCCGAGGAACAGATCTGGACCAACTACGAGTACATCGAGGTCTTCGATCAGCTCGCCCAGTACGTCTGCAACCGCTATCCCCTGAACAGCAAGAAGCGGAAGCTCGGGCCCAGCGACACCCTTGGCGATGTGGACGTTCCCCGCAAGAAAGGCGCCGAGCCCGTACACCTGCACATCGACACGGTAGCCGAGCACCGCGCCATCGTCGACCCGTACCCGTTCGCGGTGGATCCGTTGGTGTTCAGCTTCCCGGCGCGGTTGGTACCCAACCGGCGCTACGGCGATCCGGACGACTTTCTGAGCGAGTTCTACCGGGCCGAGCGGATAACCGTCACCCACACGCTCTCTTCGAGTTGAACGGACCGGCGTACCGGACAGGCCGGCCCCGTCCGGTACGCCGGAGACAGCTCAGGAACCGGACAGCAGCCGCACTCCGTAGAGCCTGGACTCGGGCACTCCCAACCTCTCCCACACCTCGCCCGCGTCATGGCTGGCGTACACCGACCCATCGGTATAGCCGATGACCACGGTATCGGGATCGTCGGGATGAACCGCCACGCAACTCGTCATGTGCGCGTGTCCCTGCGGCAACCCCCCTTCCAGCCGGCGCCACGTCGCCCCACGGTCGTCGCTGCGAAGGATGGCGGACTTGGCGCCGCCCAGTTCCTCCGAGGTGTCGCGGCTGAAGCGAATGGTGTTGTACGGACCCGGACGCACCGTGCGGTAACCCTTCCAGGAAGTGGGGCCGTTCTCCGCGGCGCCCAGGAAAATACGTTCCGGGACGGTGGGATGGATGTCGAACGGAATGGCGTAGGAACGTCCCATGTCGTATTCCAGCTTGCGCCAGGATGCGCCGCCGTCGTCGGTGCGGTAGGTGCCGATGCCGGTGGTGGCGTACAGCGTATCGAGGCTGGCGGGATCCCGCCTCACCCAGTGCACATCGCGGTAAACCCGTCCGTCCTCGTGAACGCCCATCTGGTACGGCAGCCGCCCCGACGGGTCGTTGTACTCCGGATAGGACGCCTCGCTCGACGGTCCGCTGATGTCCTCCCAGGTCTCGCCCCTGTCGCGGCTTCGCACCACGCCGCCCTCCTCCACTCCCACCACGATCTCGTCCGGCACCCGGCTGTCCAGTACGATGCAGCGGATGTGCGGCGTGTGGGGCGGCGGCGGGAACGTCCAGCGGGCGTAGTCCTCGAGCTTCCGGAAGGCGGTCAGCTCGCGAAACGACCGTCCGCCGTCCTCGCTCGCGTACACCGCAGCCGGCAGCGTGCCCACGTATATCTCCTCGGGCCGCGTGGGGTGAGACTGCATGGTCCAGATGTCCCGGTAGTCGAGTCCGCCGGAAGGAATCCACTTCCAGCTCTCTCCGCCGTCCTCGCTCACGTGCAGCTCCGTGCTGGTAGCGGCGTACAGCCGGTTGGGATCCCCGGCGTCCCGGGCCACTTCCCGCAGCACCTCGCCCTCCAGCACTCGGTCCCGCACCTCCACCTGCCTGGAGCGGCCGTCCCAGTGGCACCGGACCAGATTATCGGCGGTCAGCAGAAACATCTTGAGATCCGTGCCCATACCGTTTCCTCCAAATTTCCACTGGAAGTCTGGTCAAGGTTTGCCAGATTCGCCGGTCTCGTTCCCTGTGTCATGGTTGGAAAGAAATGGTGGTCGCAGCAGGACTCGAACCTGCGGCCTCTTGCATGTGAGGCAAGCGCTCTAGCCGACTGAGCTATGCGACCACGCCAGGACAGACCTTGACGTTTACCACCTGGACGGGCGGGTTTCAACAACACCGCGGCAAGCGGAACGGGTCACTCCCGTTCCTTCTGCCGCTGCTTGATGCGCTGGTTGAGGGACTGCAGGATGCCGGCGTCGACGGCGGCGATGACGTCCACCGCGGCGTCGAGATGTTCCTCGGGAATGTCTGCTTTCCTTGCGTCCGCAAGGCGGCGGTCCACTCAGGGATCGCAGTTCCGGGTCATGGCCACGGCGAGGCCGAGAAAGATCTTCTCCCGTTCGCTGAGGCACTCGACCGCGTGGGCGTCGCGATAGAACTGACGGAAGTCTGCCTTCTTCATGGATTCCCTCCTGTCGTCGTCCGGGGCTTGGTGGCAGGTGCGCCGGGCGGCCTTCAGCCCTTGGCCATCTCCATGATGACGTCGTAGTGAGCGTCGCTCACCGGGACGAAGGAAAGCCGGCCCAGCCGGAACAGGTCGAAACCTTCCAGCTTGGGGTTGAGCTTCATTTCGGCCAGCGACACCCCGCGCTTCAACGCCTTGCCGACCTTGATGTCGAACACCAGCAGCCTGGGATCGTCCTTCTCGGGATCGGCATAGGCGCCGGTGGTGGCGGTGCCGAGACCGACGCAGACCCGCTCTCCGCCGGTGTGATAGACGATGCAGCGGTCGCCCTTCTTCACCGTCTTGAGGTGCTTGAGAGCCAGATTGTTCTTGATACCGTCCCAGATGGTGCTCTTGTCCCGTTGCAGGTCGGCAAAGGAATAAACGCTGGGTTCGGTCTTGAGCAGCCAGTTCGCCATGATGAGCCTCCTTGTTCGGCGTCGTCTTGAAATACTGCAATCCGGCCCGCGTGGCAACATTCCGACCCGCCTCAGGGTGATGTAGGCGGCGTTTTTGTGCTACAAACGCAGCCATGGCGTCCACGCCGCGCAAGAGGAAACCGGGAGACCGTCCCCTTCTGGGCGCCCACATGTCCATCGCGGGCGGGGTGCACAATGCGCTCCACGCGGGCGACAGCGTGGGTTGCGAGGCCGTCCAGATCTTTACCAAATCCTCGCGGCAGTGGGCCGCAAAGCCCCTGAGCGAGGACGACGTCCGCACCTTCAAGGACACCCAGAAGGCCAGCGGCATCCACACGGTGGTGGCCCACGACTCCTACCTGCTGAACCTGGGCGCCCCCGACCGGGAGCTGCGGCAGAAGTCCGTGGCGGCCTTCGTGGACGAGATGGAACGGTGCGAGGCTCTCGCCATCCCTTGCCTCATCGCCCATCCGGGCGCCCATACCGGCGCGGGCGAGCGCACGGGCCTGCGTACCATCGCGCGCTCCCTGGACGCCATCCACCGGCGCTGCGCGGGCTTCAAGGTGCGCGTCGCGCTGGAGATCACCGCCGGGCAGGGCACCAACCTGGGCTACCGCTTCGAACACATCCGCAACATCATCGACGGCGTGAAGGAGAGCGACCGGCTCAACGTGTGCTTCGACACCCAACACGCGTTCGCCGCCGGCTACGACATCCGCACACGGGACGGCTATGAAAGGACGTTCACCGAGTTCGACGAGACCATCGGGGTCAAGCTCCTGGCCGCGTTCCACCTGAACGATTCGAAAAAGGAGCTCGACTGCCGGGTGGACCGTCACGAGATCCTGGGCAAGGGACACATCGATCTCGAACCGTTCCGCCTGCTGGTGAACGACAAGCGTTTCTTCGGCCTCCCCATGTGCCTCGAAACCCCCAAGGGCAAGGATTTAAAGGAGGACCGGGAAACCATCGAGTTGCTGCGGTCTTTCCGGCGTGGAACGTAGGGCGCCCGCGGTTACCGCCACGCGGATGCACCGCGTGGTCGAAACCACGTCGGGGAACCCCCGCGGGCGACCATTGATTCAAACGAAGATAGCCGTTAACCTGCGGTGGTTGGTCCCCACACGGACGGCGAGTCCCCTGTCACATCGAACATCAGGAAAGCGAGGCCGTTTGTGAGCACGCAGAGTCGTACCCCTGGAGGCAAGCGGGTGCAGCAGGGTGCGGGCGCGCGTTTGACGCGCCGGACGGTGGTCCGCGCCGGGCTGGCCGCGATCCTGGCCCCGCCTTGGCTCCACTCCCTGAACCCGGCCGATGCAGCCGCCGTCCGAGGAATCGGACCTGACGGCGAGATCGTGCTGGGAGTGTCCGCCGCCTTCTCCGGCCCCTCCCGCGGCCTCGGCACCGAGCTCTACCGCGGCGCCAGGTCCTACTTCAACCACGTCAACGAGAACGGCGGCATCAACGGCCGCAAGGTCATCCTGAAGCTCTACGACGACGGCTACCAGCCGGACCCCTGCGTCGAGAACACCGTCAAGCTGATGCTGGAGGACCAGGTCTTCCTGCTCTTCGGCTACGTGGGCACCCCCACCGTCACCCGGGTGCTGCCGATGTTGAAGAAGTTCCAGGCCCAGCGGGTCTACCTGTTTTTCCCCTTCACCGGCGCCCAGCCCCAGCGGGAGCCGCCTTACGGCGACTTCGCCTTCAACCTCCGGGCTTCCTACCGCCAGGAGACCGCCGGCCTGGTGAACAACTTCATGCGCATCGGCCGGCAACGCATCGCCATGTTCTACCAGGCCGACGCGTACGGCCGCAGCGGCTGGGCGGGAGTGCGAGCGGCCCTGGCCAGGCACGGCGTCGAGATGGTCGGCGAGGCCACGTACCGCCGTGGATCGCGGTTCACGGGCAGCTTCCGGGCCCAGGTGGAGATCCTGAAGAAGGCCTCTCCCGACGCCGTGATCTGCGTCGGCGCCTACGCCGCCTGCGCCGGCTTCGCCCGCGACGCCGTGGACCAGGGCCTGCGGGTCCCCATCGCCAACCTCTCCTTCGTCGGGAGCGAGAACCTGCTCAACCTGCTGTCGCAAGGGCAGGACGACCCCGATGCCTACGCCCGGTACCTGGTGAACTCGCAGGTGGTGCCCAGCTACGAGGACACCTCGATCCCGGCTGTCAAGGAGTACCGCGAGTTGATGGCGCGCTACGACCCACAGGTACCCGCGGAACTGGTAAAGGAGGCATACACACCGTTTCCGCACAGCTTCGTGAGCCTGGAGGGGTTCCTGGACGCCAAATTGATGGTGGAGATCCTCCGGCGGCTGAAGGGCAAGCCGGACAGGACCGGACTGGAGGAAGCGGTCTTCTCCGTGCGCGACTTCGACCTGGGAATCGGCGAGGCGGTATCCTTCGGACCGGATCGCAGGCAGGGATTGCAGAAGGTCTACTACACAGTCGTCGAGGACGGCCGGTTCGTCACCCTGGACGACTGGGAAGCCAAGTTCGGGTAACCATGATCGGGTAACCATGAAAATACGAAAGCTGTTCCAGAAGACCCAGTTCGGCATCTTCGCGCTGTTCGGCCTGATCGTGCTGTCCACTTCGGCGCTGACCATCTACACCGTGCAGACGCAACTGTCGACGGAGTACGAGAGCAACAGCCGGAACATCGCCAAGACCATCGCCGACGCCAGCGTCGACATCCTGCTGAACCGCAACCTGGCCACGCTCCAGTCGCTCATCGACCAGTTCGTGGAGATCCAGGGCATCCGCTACGTCTACATCACCAGCGACAACGGCGAGTATCTGGCGCACACTTTCGTTCCCGGCATCCCCGAAGCGATCCGCAACAGCGACCCGTTCGAAACCGCCGCGGTCAAGCGGACGCTGCCGGGGATGGGCGAGTTCGTGGAGGTCGGCAGCCCGATCCTGGCGGGTTTCGCCGGCACCGTGCACGTGGGCATGGATCTCGACGTCATCGGCCTGAAGATCCAGCGGGCCATCGGCCGGCAGGTCTACCTCATCTCCATCCTGCTGTTGGTGGGAGTCCTGGGCTCGATCTGGTTCGTCAACCTCGCCGCCAGGCCGTTGGGGGATCTGCTCGCTTTCGCCGTAAAGCTTGCCCGGCAGGAGGAACCGGACGACGCGCGGGACGAACGAATCCTCGCCCGCGACGACGAGGCCGGAGAGCTGGCGCGGCTGCTCCTTCACGTGGCGCAACGCAAGACCGCACCCGACGAGCCGCCTCCGCCGGCGGCCGAGGGTGCTCGTTAGCCGTCCGAAACGGACTTGGTCCCGGAGGTTCCCGAGGTGGGCGTTCGAAGGATCGGCATCGCGTTCTTCTGCACCATGCTGCAGATATGCTTCGGGACCGTCTATGCCTGGAGCTTCTTCCAGACCATGCTGGTGCACCAGTCCGGCTGGACCCACACGGAGACGGCCTGGGCCTTCAGCATCGCAATCTTCTCTCTCGGCACCTCCGCGGCGTGGGCGGGCTCGGCGCTGGGACGGCTGGGACCCCGGCGGCTCGCTCTCACCGGCAGCCTGATGTTCTCGGGCGGTTACGTGATCGCCAGCGCGGCGCTGTGGCTGGAGTCCCTGCCGCTCTTCTACGTCGGGTACGGCGTCGTCGGCGGGGCGGGCATCGGGCTCGGCTACGTGACCCCGGTGGCCACCGTGGCCAAGTGGTTCCCCGACAAGAAGGGCCTGGTCACCGGCATCGTCGTCATGGGCTTCGGAGTGGGGGCGCTGCTCCTGAGCAAGGGGCTGGCCCCTTTTCTGGTGGTGCGCACCGAGGGCGACCTGGCCCTGGTCTTCCTCTGGCTCGGCATCGCATTCGCCGGGATCCTGATCCCCTGCAGCCTGGCCTTGAGCGATCCCGGGACGCCGGTGAAGGCTCCAAGCGGCTCCGGGGCACACCCCGACGCCGCGGAGCCGGACACCACGCTGCCCTACCTCACCTCCAGCCAGTTCGTCATCATGTGGACCGTTTTCTTCTTCAACATCGCCGCCGGCATCTCCGTCATCAGCTTTCAGTCGGAGCTGCTGCAGGAGGTGTGGGGACTGGCCGATCCCACGGTGGAACCCGCGGTGTTGGCCGAGTACGGCGCCACGCTGATCGCCGCCAGCTCGGTCTGCAACGGCGTGGGGCGGTTGTTCTGGGGCCTGCTGTCGGACCGCATCGGCCGGGTCAAGGTGTTCCGAATCCTCCTGGCCAGCCAGATGGTCGTGTTCGGGGTGCTCATGACCGAGGAAAACCCGTGGGTCTTCTCCGTGCTGGTGTGTTATGTGCTGCTCTGTTTCGGAGGCGGTTTCGCCACCATGCCGCCCTACATCCTGGACGTTTTCGGCGCGGAGAAGATGGCGAAGATGTATGGCGTGGTGCTCACCGCATGGGCCGCCGCGGGCATCTGCGGCCCGCTCTACGTGGGATACCTGAAGGACTCGTACCCGGACCGGGCCGTCATGTACTGCTTCCTCATCGGGATCCTGATGCTCGGAGTCGGCTACCTGTTTTCGTACCTGCTGAACGACGGACGGCTCCGGCTGGGCCGTCCGACCCTGGAGACCACGCTTCACCAGTACGGAATTCCGGTCAGGAGCGCAGGATGAAGTTCTACGACTGCAGCACGGCGCCGAGCCCGCGCCGGGTGCGCATCTTCATCGCCGAGAAGGGCCTGGACATCCCCACGGTGCAGGTGGACCTGCGCAAGGGCGAGCACCTCACCGAACCCTTCCGCAGCCTCAACCCCTGGTGCACGGTGCCGGTGCTGGAGCTCGACGACGGTACCGCCATCAGCGAGGCGGTGGCGGTGTGCCGGTACCTGGAGGACGCCCGTCCCGAGCCGCCCCTGATGGGCGTGGACGCGCGTGACCGGGCCGTGGTGGCCATGTGGGAGCACCGCTTCGAGATCGACGGCTTCCTGGCCGTGACCGAAGCCTTCCGCAACCAGGCCAGGGGGCTTGCCGGGCGGGCGCTGACCGGACCGGGCAACGTCGAGCAGATCCCGGAGCTGGCGACACGGGGGCGCGGGCGGGTGGAACGGTTCTTCACCGTCCTCGACGAGCAGCTCGCCCATCATCCCTTTGTCGCCGGCGAGCGCTACACCATCGCCGACATCACGGCACAGGTGGCGGTGGACTTCGCGGGCTGGATCAAGATGAGCCTGCCGCCCGGTCACCGCCACGCCGTCGAGTGGTATCAGCGGGTCAGCAAGCGTCCCAGCGCCGCCGCGTAGGGTCGTGGGTGTGTGCCGCGCCCTCCCCGCCCGGCTGCCTCACGACCCCGGCCAGAGCCCGAAGCTCTTGCCGTCCGGCAGAAATGACTTGAGCACCTGGTCTTCGACCCCGGCATCCTTCACCTCTCCACCGAGGACCCCGGAAAAGAAGATGCGCAGCATCTGCTCGATGAGGGGCCGGAGCGACGGGTCCCGGCTGGGATTGTACCAGGTGTAGATCCAGTTCATCATGCCGAACAGCGCCAGCGCCGCCACCCGCACGTTCAACCCTTGGATCCCCTGCCGCTGCTGAAGCTCCTCCACCAGATCCACCAGGACCTTGACGTACCGCCGCTTGAGATCCAGGATCCGCTTCGCGTAGTCCGCCGTCAGCGCGGTGTCCTCCCGCGACATGACCTTCATCTCGTTCATGTTGTGCAGGAAAAAACCGAGGTGGTTGTGGACGAAAAGCGCGATCTTCTCTCGCGGAGCCTTCCCGGACTCCTGGATCCTGCGCCCGTTTTCGAGCAGGGTCACGAGGCAGCGTTCCTGTATCAGACAGAGAAGCTCTTCCTTGGTGCGGAAGTAGTAGTAAAGACCGGCGAGGCTCATGCCCGTGGCGCGGCTGATCTCGCGGATGGAGGTCCCGTCGAATCCCTTCTCCGCGAATATCGTTGCGGCGTGCTCGAGGATCTGCTGCAGCTTTTCGTCGTGGTGGGCGGTGGACGACCCCGAATCGTTGGGCATCGGCACGGATCTTGTCAGACGGGGGCCTCGAAGTCAACGAAACCGCTACGTTGAATCCCCATACCTCATGGTGTATAGCTCCCCCGTTATATGGAATTCGAAAACATCGTCATCGAGCGCGACGGGGATGTGGCGATTGCCACGCTGAACCGCCCGAAGCAGCTCAACGCCCTGTCGTTCGGGCTATGCAAGGACCTGTGCCTGGCCCTCGAAGAACTCGACGCGGATGACTCCGTGCGGGTTTTCATCATCACCGGCGGCGAACGCGCCTTCGCCGCCGGCGCCGACATCAACGAGATGGTGGACGCCACCCCGTTCGCCGGAACAGGGCATGACCGGCTGGCCTTCAGGGACCGCATCAACCACCTTTCGAAACCGGTGATCGCGGCGGTGAGCGGCTTCGCGCTGGGAGGCGGCTGCGAGCTGGCCATGAGTTGCGACATCGTCATCGCTTCGGAATCCGCCGTGTTCGGCCAGCCCGAGGTCAACCTGGGCACCATACCGGGCTCCGGGGGGACCCAGCGGCTGACCCGTCTCGTGGGCAAGCACAAGGCCATGGAGCTGGTGCTCACCGGCCGGTTCATGGACGCGGCGGAAGCGGCGCGGTGCGGCCTGGTGAACAAGGTCGTGCCGGTGGAAGTGCTGCTTGACGAGGCCAAGGCCATGGCCCGGACCATCGCCGCCAAGCCGCCCCTCGCCATCCGTTTGGCCAAGGAAGCCATACTCAAGGCCGCCAATGCGCCTCTGGACGAGGGGCTGGCCTTCGAACGCAAGTCCTTCTGCATGCTGTTCGCTTCGGAGGACCGGAGAGAAGGCATGCAGGCGTTCGTCGACAAGCGCAAGGCCGAGTTCAAGGGAAAATGAACTACGAGACCATTCTCTATGAAAAGCGGGACGGGGTCGCCACCATCACCCTGAACCGGCCCGAGGCGCTCAACGCGTTCACCGCGCAGATGAACCGGGAGCTTCTGGATGCCCTCAAGGACGGCAGCCGGGACAAGGCGGTCCGTTGCTTCGTCCTCACGGGCGCCGGCGACCGGGCCTTCTGTGCCGGCCAGGATCTCAAGGAGCGCTCGCCGGACCGGAAGGGCTCACTGGGGGAATCCCTGAGGTCGCGCTACAACCCCATCATCCTCGCCATCCGCCGCACCGAGAAGATCGTGCTCTGCGCCGTGAATGGCGTGGCGGCGGGGGCGGGGTGCAACCTGACCCTGGCCTGCGACCTGCGTATCGCCTCGGACAACGCGCGTTTCATCGAGGCCTTCGTGCGCGTGGGTCTCGGACCGGACTGCGGCGGAAGCTACTTCATGCCGCGGCTCATCGGGCTCGGCAAGGCCACCGAGCTGTTCCTGCTGGGAGAGCCCCTGGGCGCCGAGGAAGCGCTCCGCTACGGGCTGGTGACCAAGGTCGTTCCATCGACCGAACTGGCGACGGAAACCCGGGCCATGGCGGAGAGACTGGCGCGCGGACCTCGCAGCGCGGGCCTGATCAAGAGGACGCTCAACCGGTCCATGTACGCCGAGCTCGAAGCGCAGCTCGAATACGAGGCCTGCACCCAGGAGATCGCCGGCCGCACCGCCGACTACGACGAGGGGGTCCGCGCTTTCACGGAGAAGCGGGCCCCGGCGTTCAAGGGGGAGTAGGGTTCCGAAGGCACCCGCGGGCTCTCCGGAAAATCGATCATGGTCAACGAGAACAAGATCGGGGTGATCGGCGCCGGCACCATGGGCGCCGGCATCGCCCAAGTGGCCGTTCAGGGCGGCTTCGAGGCGGTGGTGTACGATATCTCCCAGGACTTCCTCGACCACGGACTGGCAAGGATCCGGGGGTTCATCGGACGCAGCCGGGAGAAGGGCAACATCGACGAAAACGAGGAGCGGCGCATCCTGTCCCGACTCGATGGCTCCCTGGACCTGGACGACCTTGCCGACGCCGCCCTCGTCATCGAAGCGGCCACGGAGAATCTCCCGGTCAAGCGGGAGCTTTTCCAGAAGCTGGACGCCGCCTGCGCCGCGGAAACCCTCATGGCCACCAACACCTCCTCGCTTTCGGTGACGGCCATCGGCGGCGCGGTCAAGGACGCCTCCCGGGTCCTGGGCATGCACTTCTTCAACCCCGCACCGCTCATGAAGCTGGTGGAGGTGGTGCAGGGCGAGCTGACCAGCGCCGCCACGGTGGCCAAGGCGGCGGACATCGCCAGGAGGTTCGGAAAGACGCCGGTCCGCGCCAAGGACACGCCCGGGTTCATCGTCAACCGCATCGCCAGGCCGTTCTACAACGAAGCCCTCCGGATATTGAGCGACGGCGGCGTCGACGTGGGGACGGTGGACCGGATCATGCGGGAATCCGGCGGCTTTCGCATGGGCCCCTTCGAGCTTCAGGACCTCATCGGCATCGACATCAACTTCACCGCCACCGAGACCCTTTACCGGGCGTTTTTCGAGGACCCCCGCTTCCGGCCGAGTCCATTGCAGCAGAAGCTGTATCTCGCCGGACACCTGGGACGGAAGACCGGGAAAGGCTTCTACGACTATGAGTCCAGGTAGCGTCGCGATCCTCGGAACCAACCGTGTGGCGGATGACTGGCAACGGCTCGCCGGCGACAACGGCCTGACGGCGACTCGATACGCGCACGCCGCCGAGGTGGATCCGGCAACCGACATGGTGGTGGACACGCTGGTCCACGGGCGGGAGGACAAGCGGCGGCTGCTGGAAGAGATCGACGCCGCGGCGCCGGGGGCCGCGGTGGTGCTGAGCTCGTGCCTCCGCTGGTCCGCCAACGCCATCGCCTGTTGGAGCAGCCGGCCGGAGCGGGTCGTCGGTTTCGCCACCTTCCACCCCCTGGCGCAGCGAAACGTCATCGAGCTCGCACGCGGACTCGACACGGCCGACGAAGCCTTCCGGGCGGCGGAATCGCTGGTCCGGAGCGTGGGCAAGCAGAGCGCCGAGGTCAAGGATGCCCCCGGTCTCGTGTTCCCGCGAATCCTGAGCCTCATCGTCAACGAAGCCGCCCGCAGCCTGGACGAGGGCATCGCCACCGCCGAGGAGATCGACATCGCGCTCAGGCTGGGAACCAACTACCCCCAGGGACCGCTCCGCTGGGCCGACGAGATCGGCCTGGAGGAGGTGCTGGCGGTCATCGAAGGACTCCAGGAAGAGACCGGCGACGACCGTTACCGGCCCGCGCCCCTGTTGAGGAAGCTGGTGGCGGCCGGACGTCTCGGCGAGACCGCGGGACGAGGGTTCTACGACCACGGGGAAGAGGCCGATGCCGGCCCTTGACCAGGGTCCCGTGATATTGGAAGATTGAGCCTGAAACGCGGCGGCTACGCCGCTACAGGAAAGGCGCATCATGCCCGAAGCCGTCATCGTCGACGCAGCCCGCACCCCCATGGGACGCTACGGAGGGATTCTCAAGGACATCCGACCGGATGATCTGGCAGCCCACGTCATCGCCAGGCTCATCGCCCGGAACGGCATCGACAAAGGGGCCATCGAGGACGTGATCCTCGGTTGCACGAATCAGGCCGGAGAGGACTGCCGCAACGTCGGCCGCAACGCCTCCCTGCTGGCGGGCATTCCGGACTCGGTGCCCGGCGCCACCGTGAACCGCCTCTGCGGTTCCGGGCTGGAAGCGGTCAACCAGGCGGGACGGGCGGTCGGGGCCGAGGAAGGCGACCTGTTCGTGGCGGGCGGCGTCGAGTTGATGACCCGCGCCCCACTCGTCATGCCCAAAGGGGCCGCCCCGTTCGCCCGCGGCGACGTCACGGTCTACGACAGCGTGCTCGGATGGCGTTTCCCGAACCCTCGCATGGGTGAGCTGTATCCGCTCGTGAGCCTGGGCGAGACCGCGGAGAACGTGGCGGAGAAGTACTCGGTAACCCGCGAGCAGCAGGATGCCTTCGGGCTCAAGAGCCATCGCAACGCGGTGGCGGCCCAGGAGGCGGGACGCCTGGACGACGAGATCGTTCCCGTGCCGGTGCCCCAGCGGCGTGGCGACCCGGTCGTACACGGCCGCGATGAAGGTCCCCGGCCGGATACCAGCCTGGAACAGCTCGCCGCCTTGAGGCCGGCTTTCGTCAGGAACGGCACGGTCACGGCGGGCAACTCGTCACCGTTGTCCGACGGCGCCGCCGCGCTGGTCGTCGCCTCCCGCGAGAAGGCGGAGGCGTTGAAGCTGAAACCCATGGTCCGGATCGTCGCTTCGGCGGTGGCCGGAGTGGATCCCGCCTTCATGGGCATCGGACCCATACCGGCCAGCCGCAAGGCGCTCGATCGGGCGGGACTGACCGCGGACCAGTTGGATCTGGTGGAGATCAACGAGGCCTTCGCCTCCCAGTCGCTGGCATGCGTCAGGGAACTCGATCTGGATCCGGACAAGGTCAACGTCAACGGCGGCGCCATCGCCCTGGGACACCCTTTGGGTTGCAGCGGGGCCAGGATCATGACAACGTTGATCCATGAAATGAAACGGCGCGGCAGCCGCTACGGCATGGCCACCATGTGCATCGGCGTGGGACAGGGCATCGCAACCGTGGTGGAACGAGCCGACTAGCCGGCCAGGCCCGGTGCATTAGGCGATTGAACACAACATATGTATTGGCGACAAAGCACTGAGTCCTATATATTGTGGTCTGTAATGCGCCCGCTCCTTGAGTGGAACAGGGGTTCTTTCAGGAGGTAGGCGGGAAGACCTCGAGGAATGAAAAGCAAGGTATCCAGGCTCCTGGTTTTCCTGTCGCTCACGGCGGTGCTGGCGGTGGCGGCGGTGGTGGGACTGGAAGCGCTACTGGAGAACCGCAAGGAGGCCATACGCCGGCAGATGGCGGAAGCCATCGGCCGAGCGGTAACCTTCGACACCGTCCACCTGAATTTTCTCCGACACCCGGGGAGCCTCGGCATCACGGTGACCGACCTGCGCGTCGCCGACGACCCCCGGTTCGCGGCCACCCCGCTGATCCATGCAACCCAGACCACCATTTCCCTGGGGTGGCTGTCGCTTTTCACCGGCAACCCCACCGTCTCCCACATCATCCTCAACCAGCCCGAGATCCAGGTCATCCGTAACGAGTACGGCGACGTCAATATCTTCACGCCGGCGCAGCCGCTGAACTCGGACTTCCGATCGGTCCACACCACGGTGAGCGCCACCGGTGGAAAGCTCTATTTCATCGACCGATCGGCGGACAAACCCGAAGAGTTACGCATCCACCATCTCGACATGGCGTTCTCGTGGTCGGCCGGACGGAGCGTCGACGTGGATCTTTCCGGGACTCTCACCCCGGACGGCGGGCAGCCGTTCTCGGTGACGGGTACCGTGGGCACGTCGCGGCCGCTGTCGAAGTGGGGCGAGAACCCAGTGGATCTGGAGCTGCGCGCGGAATCCCTGCCCAAGGTGTTCGCCGCCCGTGGATGGAAGTTACTGGAGAACCACCTCCCCGGCTACCTCCGTCCCTCCACGCCGCTCACCGTGAGCACGCGTGTGTCCGGCCGTCTGGCCAGGCCGCGGCTGTCGCGGATGCGGGTCACCGGCGCCCTGTTCGGCGCCGGCGACGACAACGCAGCGTTCGAGGGCGAACTGGACTTTTCCGAGGCGGCGTCGTGGAACGAGGGGCGCATCAAGGCGGAGTTGCAACTGGGCCCGGTGACGCTGGAGCAGCTCAGGCAGATTCCCTGGGTGGACCGGGTGTTGCCGGCGGCGCTGACAGTGCACAAACCCCTGAACCTTGCCAACGTCGTCGAGGGAAAGCTCGACGACCTGAAGATTCACACCTCGGTGGCGGCGGACGCCAATGCGATCCAGTACGGCAAATGGCTTCAAAAGGCGCCCGGCGTTACGGCCCGGCTGGCCATGGCCATGCGGGTACGCAAGAACCGACTCCTCATCGGCCCGTCCGAGGCCCGGCTTCACACCGGAACGGTGGCGTTCTCCGGTTCCATCCACCAGCACCCGGAACAGGTGGTGCGGCTGCAGGTGAAGACAGCCGACCTGCCGCTGGCGGGATGGCAGGATCTGGTGCCCGCGGCAACAGGCTACAAGCTCGACGGCACCGTGAACGCCGACTTTTCCTTGCGGCAGAAGTCGGCTCCACGGAACGAGCCGCCGACGATCACGGGCAGCCTCCGGTTGGCCGACATCAACGTGATCGGCCCGCCGGGGAAGCACAGGACGATCCAGGGGCTTCAGGGGGAGCTAGAGTTCCGCGGCCGGGACATCGAGATCCGAAACATCCAGTTGAGGTCGGGGTTGTCGGACCTGCGGCTGCGTGGGCTGCTGGCGGACCTGAACCGCCCCACCCTTCACTACAGCGCGCAGTCCAACGTGTTGAACCTCGCCGACGTCACCGGAGACGCGGCGTACCGGGCGGATTCCTTGAGCAACCTGGTGAGCGAAGGGTCCGCGGGGTTCACCGAGGGCGTGCTGGCGGTCGAGGGCCATCTCGCCTCCAGCAACGGGCGCCTGAAGGAGGTCCCATACCGCAACCTTCGCGGGGTCGTGCGTTGGAGCGGGGCCAGCGTGAGGGTCGACGAGCTGGACGTTGAAGCGCTGGGCGGCAGGGTCCGCGGCGGCGGCGCGTTCACGAGCCGCGACGGCAAGGGCTTCGAGATCGAGCTGAACCCCGCGGTGGAATCCCTGGAACTGGCGGACCTTCTTGCCCAGCTCCCGCTCGGGCCGGCAGAGGCTGTCAACGGGAGCCTGGACCTGGAGGGCCGGTTCAGGAGTTCCGGAAAGGACTGGGTGTCCGCGATCCGCAACCTCAGCGGAAGGGGCCGTTTCAGCCTGGACAAGGGGGGCGTGGCCAACTTCAATCCTGTCCGCCGGGTGCTCGAGGGCATGGATGCCGTGGAAGGCATCGACCGCATCGATGCCGCCGGACCCGCTTTCATTTCCCTGGTCCGGGACGACCGGGCTTCCTTCAACAGGGCCGAGGGCACGTTCACCGTCGACGAAGGCCGGCTCCGGAGCCACGATCTGCGGCTGATCGCCGACGAGTACAGCATCGTCGGAAAAGGCTGGGCGGACGCTGACGGCGACGTGGATCTGCAGGCGACCCTTGTCCTCTCGTCCGAATTCTCCCGTGACCTGAGCGGACGCTACCGCAACGTCCGCTACCTGTTCGACACCGACAGCATCAGCGTGCCTTTCCGGCTGGCCGGACACATCCCCGACGTGACCATTCGACCCAACGTCGTGCAACTCACCCGTTACATGTACGACAAGCTTGCCGAAGAGAGGCCGCCGAGGCGCGACCCCGACAGCGGGTTCAACCTGTGGAAGCGATTGGAACGGGGCTTCCGGGAGATGCTGCGCTGACCGCCTTGGGGCCCTCCGAGCCTCGTTCGCGCCACCGCACCGGCAACCCCTTCTTCCGGCCCATGGACCTCCACGAGATCTATCTGCAGGTACGCCGGCAGGACATCGCGTACATCAAGTTCATCGTGGAGTCCTACGAGCTGCTCGGCATCCTCCGCACCGTGGACTCCGAGGAAGCGGTCATCGTCCTGCTGGTGCTGGAAGACTCCCTGACCCTGGCCCGCGAGGTGCTGGCTGCCCTGGCCGGCGAAGTGGACCTGAAGGAGGTACCCCGGCCCGCCGGTCTGGGCGGCGACTGGCTTCTCGGCGAACTCGCCGTCCCCGGGCGGGCCGGCGGCGAAGAAACGTAATTGAACGACCCCTCCAACCTCAAGCCTCGGATCCTTTCGATCATGCTCTCCCGGCCGGGGCACCGCTTCAGCCTCAAGGAGATACGGAAAGGCTTCGGCAAACCGGCCAGGGAGACGGTCGTGGAGGCGCTCAAGGAACTGATCCACGAGCGCAAGGTGATCCGCCTCCACAAGAACCACTACTCCCTGGCCAAGGCCGCCAGTGTCGTGTCCGGCGTGGTCCAGGGACATGCTGACGGCTTCGGTTTCGTGCTCCCCGATCAGAAGGGGATGGACGACATCTATCTAAGCCGCAGGGAGATGCGGCGGGTCATGCACGGCGACCGGGTGCTGGTGCGCCCGGAGAAGAAGCGGCACGGCGACAGCCAGGGGCACGTCGTGGAAGTGCTGGAACGGGGACAGCGCCGTCTCGTGGGGGTGGTCCAGACCGACGGGGAGCGCACCCTGCTGGTGCCCATGGACCCGCGCGTGGCGCCCGCCATTCCGCTGGCGGGCGCGGGAGCGGCACTCCCCGGTCAGGTGGCGGCGGTGGAGATGACCCGCTACGGCGGCGGCTATACGGCTCCCGAGGCCCGGCTCGAGCGGCTGCTGGGCTCACCTGACGACCCCGAGGTGCAGGCGCAGGCGGTGGTCTTCCGCTACGGCTGGCCCGAGGATTTCTCGGAGAAGGCCCGGCAAGAGGCGGAGCGCCACGGCGCCGGCGTCGACCCCGCCGGCCTCACCGGACGGCGGGACCTGCGGCCGCTCACCACCATCACCATCGACGGCGAAACCGCCCGCGACTTCGACGACGCCGTCGGCCTGGAGCGAACGACCGCCGGAGGCTACGCGCTCTACGTCTCCATCGCCGACGTGGCCCATTACGTGCCGCGGGACTCCGCCCTGGACGTCGAGGCCTACGAACGCGGCACCAGCGTGTACTTCCCGGACCGGGCCCTGCCCATGCTGCCGCCGGCACTGTCCACGGGCATCTGCAGCCTCAAGCCGGGCGTGGACCGGCTCACGCGCACGGCGCTCCTGGAGATCGACCGCCGGGGCGAAGTCGAGCGGGTGGAGATCTTCCGGTCCGTGATCCACAGCGCCGCCCGGCTCACCTACACCGAGGTGGGCCGCATGCTGGTGGACCGGGACGCCGCCGTCATCGGGAAGTACCCGGAGCTGATCGACTCCCTCCGCGCCATGGAGGAACTGACGCGCCTCCTCATGGACCGGCGGCGCGCCCGAGGCAGCCTCGACTTCGAGTTGCCGGAGACGGAGATCGTGCTGGGCGAGGACAACATGCCCATCGACATCCGGCGCACTCAACGCACCATCGCGCACCGCATGATCGAGGAGTTCATGATCGCGGCCAACGAAGCCGTGGCCGGCTACCTGCGGAAGCGCAAGTTCCCGTGCGTGTACCGCGTGCACGAAGGACCCGACGAGGGCACCCTGGACGCCATCGGCCCGTTCCTCTCGACCCTGGGGTACCGGCTCCACCGGAGCGAGGAGAAGATATCGTCCCGCGAGCTCCAGCGCACCCTGGAAGCTTGCCGTGGCAAGCCCGAGGAACGGGTGCTGAACCGCATGCTGCTGCGCTCCATGAAGCAAGCCTGTTACGACCGGGAGAACACCGGCCACTTCGGCCTGGCGTCCGACGCCTACCTGCATTTCACCTCCCCCATCCGCCGCTATCCCGACCTCATGGTCCACCGGCTCCTGGACCGCGCCACCGCCGGCCCGAAGCTCGATTCCGGGACGCGGGAGGATCTCGACGCCTACCTGAGGGAGGCCGCCGACCACGGCTCCCGGCGCGAGCGCCTGGCCATGGACGCCGAGCGCGAGATGGTGGACCTCAAGAAGGCCCAGTTCATGACCGACAAGATCGGCCAGGAACACGCCGGCGTCATCACCGACCTGACCAACTTCGGCTTCTTCGTCGAGTTGGACCGCTGGTTCGTGGAAGGACTGGTAAGCCTCAAGTCCCTGGAGGACGACTTCTACCGCTACTACGAGACCGCCCACCTCATCAAGGGCCAGAACCACGGCCGGAGCTTCCGCATGGGCGACCCGGTCACCGTGAAGGTAGCGCGGGTAAAGCTCTTCCAGGGGGAGATCGACTTCGAGCTGGCGCGGCCGTGAACCATAGGCCGACATGCGGGATTGGGTTTCAATTCCCCGCTGTCATTTGGGCAAACGGCGCACGCCGTCTTGATGTCCTTGTTGAGTGCCGGGATGGCCAGGATATCCGACTCATCCCTGAGATCCGACGCAAGGCCGAGGTCCGTCGCGTCATAGCAGACGGCCGCTGTCAGCCAGACGGACTGTACCCTCTTCGCGTCATGCCACGGATATCCGATCAGCCAGCCGGAGACCTTGGAGTCAACGGTCACAGGGACGCCTTGTGCGTCCCTGTAGTTTTTGGGGACTCCTATGCCTGACGAACATCCGGCACATATCCAACGCCACCGTGTCCGGGTACTCGTCGACTTCCGGAACTGCCGGACCGCTCTGGAAAACGATTACTGTGCGCACCGCCCGGCTCAGCGGTGACGGAACATGAGCACGGCCCATGCAGCCTTCCCTGAACCACGAGACTCTCCGAGCCAAAGAACAGCGATTGAGCGCCGAGGTCCCAAATTCGTTGCGCCTTCGCGTCCATAGATCGATCAGTTGGATCGAACGGGCGGAGCGAGCAGTGGACGACGACGCCCGCTTCATCTTCTTTTGGATTGCCTTCAATGCTGCCTACGCTGACGAGAGTGTGTTTCGGGAGCCCGCATCCACTGAACAGAAGTTCCGCGCCTGTTTCTTTCAAAAGGCGGTGTCCCTCGACAGCAGACAACGGATCTACCGGGCGATTTGGGAGAACTTCTCTGGTCCCATACGGCTACTCATGGAGAACCAGTACGTGTTCGGGCCATTCTGGCAGCACCATAACGGGATCACGGGCACGGAAGATTGGCAGGATCGGCTCGACAATGCCAAGCGCCGGTTCCACCAAGCCATCTCACAACAGAACACGGAGTTCGTCCTGGATATGGTCTTCGATCGACTCTCTGTTCTCCGCAACCAACTCGTGCATGGAGGCGCTACCTGGGGCGGCAGTATCAACCGGGCTCAGGTACGCGACGGTACCGCTATACTCGCCTTCCTCATTCCCGTGTTCGTCGACGTGATGTTGGACAACCCGCTTGAATACTGGGGACGACCTTTCTACCCGGTGGTCGCTTAGCAAGATGGTCCTGACTCCTGGAGCGTCGGCGGGTCATTGAAGGGATTCAGGATGGACACGGTCGTTTGCCGGAAGTCTCGGAGGTCGCCGGCTACGACGGCCAACCCGTTGACGATGGCAACTGATGCGATCAAGGCATCCCGCATCAACGCATCATAGACGTGTCGCGGCCCGGGATCTCGAACCTTGATGAGTGGGACGATGCGCCGGGCTACAGAAGTTTGACGAGGGCGACGATCAGGCCGCCCTGGGCGATCAGCGCACCGAACAGCCATTTCACAAGGTCGGCCTTCACCGCCTCGATGCCGGCCCTGGTCTCCTGCCGCAGAGTTTCAATGCCGGCCTCAACCCTGGCGATATCGGCCTTGGTCTCCTGCCGCAGAGTTTCGATGCCGGTCTTGGTTTCCTGCCGCAACGCTTCGATGCCGGCCCTGGTCTCCTGCCGCAGAGTTTCGATGCCGGTCTTGGTCTCCTGCCGCAACGCTTCGACATCGGCTTTGGTGGCGAGGTTGGAATTCAACAGGGCGACATGCTCTTCGGCCAGCGTCTCGGCCTGCTTCTCGGTGAAGCCGCTCTCGGTCAGGCGCTTGACGAAGCGATGAGTGTCGAATGCGATGGCCTCGGCCATGGTCCGATCATAGCAACCCCACCGGTGCGGGACAAGAACATCGTGTTAGCGCAAAGCGATAATGTCCCCTTTAGGAGAAGGAAGGGGGACAAGGAATTGGCGAATACAGGAGAGTGGCTGACGATGCGAGAAGTGGACCGGCTGGGAGTGATCCGGGAGGTGGCGCGCAAGGGAGTGCGGCAACGGGAGGCAGCGGAGCGGATGGGGCTGAGCGTCGATCATGCTTGCCGCGTCTCAACGCGCAACGGACACCAGGATGATCCCCATGACCACCAGCACCGTCCCGAGCACGGTGCCGCGGGTTACCCGTTCCATGTCCCGGAGGAAGATGACCGTGCCCAGCAGGATCCACATGGGCAGGGTGGCGGTGATGGGGGCGATGACGATGACCTCGCCGGCGTTGAGGGCGTAGAGGATGCCGCCGGCGGAGACGCCTTCGAAGAGCCCTGCCGCGACAAAGGGCCAGAACGCCCGCCGGTCCCAGACGTAGCGTTGCGCCAGGCCCGGTACGGCCTGGGTGATGCCCAGCAAGGTCAGGCCCACCGTGCCGGTGACGGCGGTGAAGAAGACCGGCTCCGGGGTCAGGGTCAGCGCCGCCCGCCGCAGGGGGAAGGCGATTCCCGCCATGACCGCGGCGGCCAGGGGCACCAGGACATACCACCCGGGGCTGTCCGCCTTGTCGTCGGCCGCCCTGGCGCTCTCCCGGGAAATGGCCGCGATACCGCCGACCACCGTCACGTTGCCGAGGAAGACGGGCAACGTCAATTCTTCCCCCAACAGTGAAATCGCGATGAGGCCCGCCCAGAAAGGGTGGGTGGCCCGGAGCGAGCCGCTCCGGGCGGCGCCGATGGTCTGCATGCCCCGATAGGTCAACTGGCGCACGAAGGGCTGCAGGCTGCCGGCGGCGACCATCAGCGCCACCGCGTACCAACTGAAGTCGGGAATCCCGCCCCGAATCGCCACCGCCGCGCTGAAGATCCCGGCCTGGAACACCATGGAGAAGGTCGTCACGGTGGCCGGGGTGGAGTAGCGCAGGCCCCGGCGCGCGACGATGAAGCTCACGGCATACATGGCGGCGGAAACGACGGCGACGAGTTCGGGGATCATGGCGAAGTGTTACCGGCGGCACACTCAACGGGCCGCGATGATCGTAACGGTGCCGGCCACCACCGCGACGGTGCCGGCGACCGACCTGACGTTGAGTCGTTCCACGCCGCGCAGGAACAGCAGGGCCAGCACCTGGGTCCAGAGCGGCGAGGTGGCCACCAGCGGAGCCACCGCCACCACCTGGCCCATGCTGACGGCGATGAGCGAGAACAGCGAGGCCACCGTCTCGAAGGCCCCCGCTACCACGAACGGAAGCAGCGCGCGCCGGTCCCAGGAGAACCGCCCCCGGATGCCGCCGGAGGACAGGGAGATGGCCAGGCAAACCGCCGCCACGGTGGCCAGCACCGCGGCGAAGAACAGCGGCTGGTTCGAGATATCGAGGGCATAGCGGCGCACGGGGAACGCGATTCCGGCCAGGAACGCCGCGCTCAAGGGAAAGATGATGTACCACCAGCGTTGGCGGGGAACCGCGGCTCCGGCGACCGGCCGCGAGCCTCCCGCGCCCTGCCGTCGATCGGCGGCGCGGTCGGGACTCCAGGAGATCAACACGGTGCCCGCCACCACCAGCACGGTTCCGGTCATGAGTCCCGGCGTCAGGCTTTCGCCCAGGAGTGCCACGGACCAGACCGCGCTCCAGAGCGGATAGGTGGTACGCAGCGGCTGGCTGCGCGACGCGCCGATGCGGGCGACGCCGGTGAAGCTCAGATAGCTCGTCACGGCCTGCATCACGCCCAGCAGCACGAACAACAGAACCGCAAGCCCGGCCACCGCGGGCACACCGCCCATGACGGCGACCCCGCACCACAGCAGCGTCATGCGCACGGCCATGGCAACGCAGGTGGCGGTGAGCGGCGTAGAATATTGCAGCCCCAGCCGCGAGGAAACCGAGACCGACGCGTACGCGAAGGCCGCCATCAGGGCTATGGCTTCGGCGGGAACCGGCATTGAAATCCGAACAGGCGTGTCAGCACCCGTGGCTGCCGGCGGGACAGTTTCCGGCAAGGGCGGCGGCCCCGACGGGGTCCGGCCCGTGCGGCGTGGCGACGGTTCTTCATGCCGTGTCGGGCGCTCGGGAACCGGCGCCCGGCGCCTCGGGGCTTGCCGCTCCCGGCGCGAGCCAGCGCGACGCCAGCTCGGACACGCCGACGCCCGCGCTGGGCGCGGTCAGGCGCAGGAGTTTCTCCACTTGCGGCAGGTCGACGGTCAGTCGCGGGTCCAACAACACGAGGTACTTATCGTAGAGCACGGCCGCAAGATCGGGCGCATAGCCGAACACCCGGCCGAGCATCGCCAGGGTCTCGCTCCGATGCCCCTGCAGGTAGCGGATCGCCTCCCGGTGCGCGGCCAGGAACGCCGCGATAGGGCCGCCTCTCTCGCCCAGCCGCGCCGCCATCGTTTCGAGGGTGATGGGCATGGGATCATCCGCCACCACCGGCCAGCCGGCGAGCGGCAGGAAGCCCCGTTCCCGCGCGACGAAGTCGAAGGGCCGCGGCAACAGCGACGCACCCGCGGACCCGTCGGTGAGCCGATCCAGCGCGTGCTGATCGGTATCCACCGTGTCAAGGCCGAGGTCCGTTCCCAATTCGAGGCGGGCCAGGCCGCGGAACGTCTCCGCCAGCGGCGCCGTCTCGGCGATAACGCGGCGGCATGCCAGCACCTTGCCATCGAGATCCGCAAGCTCGCGTGTCCCGGCCGGGGCCATGAGCACGTAGGGGCTGCTGTTCATGCACGAGCCGACGAGCCGCGTGGCCCCGGTGCGCAGGAAATGCTGGAGCGACGCCCGCCCGATGACTAGGGACAGATCGGCGTCGCCGTCCGCCAGCGCCTGATTGCGCTCGTCCGTGCCCTGCACGTGGTCCCAGGACAGCTCCAGCCCGTGCCGCCGGTAGATGCCCTGCTCGATTCCCAGATACCCGGTGGGGTCGCGCGCCACGCTTTCACTCCCCTCGCCGAGAACCCCGTAGAGCACCCGTAACCGTGTGACTTGCATCCGGTCTCCTGCCGTTCTCCCGCGAGGCACCAACGCCCCGAGTACGTCATTCCCGCGACAGCGGAATCCAGGGGTGAAGCGTCGTCTTCCCGCATGCCGGCTCCGCCGGCAAAGCTTGACACCACCATAGCGAAGGTGTACCGCCTTGCATAGGCGGGGCGGTTTGGCGCCGTCCGTGGCGCTTCCGCACACGGGTTGCCGCCACCGGCAACGACCGTCCCCGCGCGCGACCGGGGCCCATCTCTCGAAGGAGGCACAGCCATGAGCATCGCACTGTCCCACGGCGGAACCACCATGTATTCGTCTTCCTCCCGCTCCGACGAACTCTGGGTGGGGACGCACAAAGGCATCGCAGTGCTGGAACGCGACTCCGGCGGCTGGCGCGTCGCCCGCCACATGCTGGAGGACAAGCACATCAGCGCCATCCACCAGGAACCGGAGAGCGGCCTGTTCTTCGTCGGGGCGTTTCACGCGGGGCTGCACGTAAGCGGCGACCACGGCGCCACCTGGGAGGCGCGCGAGAACGGGCTGACCGAGCTGGACGTCTACAGCATCAATTCGTCGCGCAGCAACGGCCGCACCCGGCTTTACGCCGGCACCGAGCCCGCCCACCTGTTCTGCAGCGACGACCTGGGCGAGCACTGGACCGAACTGACGGCGCTGCGGTCGGTGCCCAGCGTGCCCAACTGGAAGTTCCCCGTGCCGCCGCACATAGCCCACGCCAAGCACATCAACTTCGATCCGCACGACCCCGACACCGTGTACGTGAGCGTGGAGGTGGGCGGCCTCCTCAGGAGCCGGGATCGCGGCGAGTCCTTCGAGGAGCTTCTCGGGATCTACGAGGACGCCCACAGGCTGGTGATCCACCCGCAGGACTCCGATCGCCTGTACGAAGTGACCGGACGCGGGTTGTACGTCTCGGCGGACGGCGGAAAGAACTTCGAGGAACGGCTCGTGCGGCCGTGCGAGAACGGCGACTATCCGGACGGATGCGTGCTCAATCCGCTGAATCCCGACATGATGTTCCTGAGCGCGGCGCAGTACAACCCGGGCCAGTGGCAAAGGACCCACTTCGCCGGCGCGCGCATCTCGCGCAGCCTGGACGGCGGGCAAACCTGGGAGATCCTGCGCAACGGACTCCCGGACCGCCTGCAGGCGAGCATCGAAGCGCTGTGCCTGGAAGCGGCGGGCGATTCGGTTTCGGTCTTCGCCGCCACCACCAGCGGCGAGGTCTATTCCAGTGACGATGGCGGGGATAGCTGGTCCGTCATCGCCAGCGGACTCGCGCCCGTCTCCAAGGACTTCCACTACAAGGACCTGCAGGCAGCATAAGCCCAAGGGCCTGTCCCGGCACGGCCGGGCACACACAACGCGAAAAGAGCCTTGCGGCCGGCGCACGGGGGCGGGTTCCATGCCCGCCCCCGTGTCGGTCCGCGCGGGTAGACAACGGACAACGGCGCGAACGTGCAAGGGATACGTCGCGCCGCGCAACGGGGATGACTGGATGAAGTTCGGTTTGTTGGTCGATTGCCATGTACGCGAGGGGCGGACGCAGACTCTCGCTTTCGACGAGTTGTTCGATCAGGTGGATGCCGCCGAATCCATGGGGCTGGATTCCATCTGGATCGTCGAGCATCATTTCCGGCCCAAGGCCTCGGTGCTCTCCGCGTCCATGATGGTGGCCGGGGCCATCGCCGCGCGCACCAAGCGCGTCCGCATCGGCACGGCGGTGCAGGTGCTGCCGCTGGGCAATCCGTTGCGCATCGCGGAAGAGGTGGCCTCCATCGACCACATGAGCCACGGAAGGTTCGACTTCGGTGTCGGCCGCAGCAGCATTCCCAAGTTCTACGACGGCTTCAACATCCCCTACTCGGAAAGCACGGCCCGTTTCACCGAGTCGTTCGAGATCGTCTTGCGCGCCTTCACCCAGGAAACGTTCTCCTTCGAAGGAGACTACTACTCCTACCACGACGTCAGCATCTCGCCGCGGCCGCTCCAGCAACCCTATCCCCCCATCTACATGGCCGTGCGCACGCCCGAGGGCTTCGCGCACACGGCCCGCAGCGGATTCAACGTGGTGCTGTGGTTCATGGGCGACTACTACGAGGACCGCCTGCAGATCTACCGCGACGAATGGCAGGCCGCGGGCCATGCCGAACCGCCGGAGATTCACGTACGCGTGCCCATCTTCGTGGCCGGGTCGGAGGAGCAGGCGCGGGAAATCCCCAGGGCCAGCGTGGTTCACGACCTCCACCGGGTCATCGCCGAAGCTACCGCCATGAACGCCGCCGACCGCGTGGCCCAGGCCGAACGGTACCTGAGCGACTACGACGAGTTCCTGCGCACCCGCGTGGTGTTCGGCTCACCCGAGTCGGTGGTGGACCGCATCGAGGAATTCCGGGAGCGCATGGGCCTCACCGGCCTGATCCTGGACATGAACCACGGCGGCCAGATCCCCCACGAGCAGGTCATCGACTCCATCCGGCTGCTCACCGAGAAGGTGGTGCCGCGGTTGGCGTAGGCATCGGCCCGACACCATCCAACATCTCGGCGGGACACGTCCCTGCGTCAGCGTTCTCCGTACCTCTGTCATTTCCGCACCCACCGGAATCCGAGGACCCGATCCGCCGCCGGTGTCCTGTCCGCGCCGCCCAGACGGACCCACCTGAGCGACTTCCGGCGCGCGCTCAGCGATGACGCGCGCGGTGTGAACGGGGATTGGACGGTGGCCGACCAGATCGCGGGAGGATACCGATGATCCAGCCCATGGCGACGAGCGCACTGGACGGGGAGCGGCGCTTGACAGTGGCCAACGACAACTGGGGGGCGACGAGCCTCTTGGCTGTGCTTGCCGTGCTCGAATCTGCCTACGCCATCCTGATCGACGTGTTCGGGACACCGCCCGACGCTCCTGTACGGGTAGCCCGATGGGATCAGGACCCACGTACGCTCTACGGCAAGAGACCCTACGAAATACGCCTAAGCGCACGGGACCGGTATTGGTGCCAGTACGTCTATCAATTCTCGCACGAACTCAGTCACGTCATGACCCATTTCGACCGCTACAAGGAACACAAGCACAACTGGTTCGAGGAAAGCCTGTGCGAAATGGCTTCTCTCTTCGTGCTGCACCGGCTGGCAACGGTCTGGGTCGAGGACCCGCCACCCGACATCTTCGGCGCCTCCGGTTTTGCGCCAAACCACCGGGCCTATGCCGAACAAATCGAGGCAACGCACCGCGCGGTTCTCAGCGGCACCCTTCCGGAGTGGTTCGCCGGAAACATTGGAGATCTGAGAGCTGACCCGTATCGTAGGGAACTCAACGGCGTGGTGGCCGTTTCTCTGCTGGATCGGTTCAGGGATGACCCTTCGCTCTGGCGTGACTGCGGCTGGCTGAACCACTGGGACCCACGGTCGGATGCGACTTTCTCCGACTACCTCGATTCCTGGTCCGCCTGCCTGCGCGCGAACGGAATGGAGGACGGGACGACGACCATCGTGAGGGAGTTGTTCCAGCCCGGCGTTGCCGTCTGACGCCGGCGCCCATAGTGAACCAAGCTCGACATGTGACCCACCGTTCATGAACAGCACGCCACTCGCCGGTTGTGCATGCAGGCACGGCAACCCGGAGAGCTACTCTTCCGCCTCCCATACGTCATCGCCAGCGGGGTCGGCGCCGTACGTGTAATCGAACAGTTGGCCGTATCCTTCCACGTCCGCGTACACATGGGCCAGGCCCAGACCGGCCCACATCATGGCCTGCATGCTGGTGACCACCGGGACGCCGAGGTCCCGCTCCAGGCTGTCGATGATGGCGACGCTGGGCATGAGGGCGCCGGTGATCCAGATGCCGTCGGCGGCCGGGGTGGAAAGGTAGAGATCCTTGGCGGCATGGTAGACTTCCGCCAGGGGCAGGGTGGAGACGCCGTAGCGGCGTGACATGCCGGCCTCGTCGGACGGCCACAGCGACCGCCGGCCCGCCACCTCGATGCCGGCGTGGCCCACGTAATCGGCGAGCTGCCGGTCCATGGACTCGTCGAAGGGGGTCAGCATCACCACGCGCTTCATGTCCAGGGTATTCATGGCGCTGATGCAGGCGCCGATGTCCGTGGCAAAGGGAATGTCGGTGTGGCCCGCCACCTCGGCCAGCAGCTTCTCCTCGAAACCCCATCCCCGGGTCACCACCAGCGGCACCCCGGCCTGGATGATGGAGTCCACCCGCCGGTCCTCCAGCTCCCCAACGGCCACGTCCATGCGGCCCACCGCGTCGTCGTACTGCTGCTGGGTCAACTGGGTGACGTGGAGCGACGTCATCACGATGGTGACGCCGTCCGGCGCCATGAGATAGAACTCGTAGCCGTTGTTCTCGTGGCCCGGGCTGGGAGTCACGAACCCGATGCGGGCGCGCCAGCCGTAGGTGGCGCCGGGGGGCGGTTTCAGTGCCATGGAGGTCTCCTGGAAATCAATGCTCGACCGCCTGCTCCGCCTCAAGCGCGGAGCAGGCGGCATTCGTGTCGGAGGCTACAGTCCGTAGAGCCGCCTGGGGTTGGCGTCCAGGATGGCGTCCTTGGCGGCATCGGAGATGTCGGTGCGCTCCCGCAGCATCCGCGCGGCAAAGCGTTCCCGGTCGCCGTGGGGCATGTCGGTGCCCATGACGATCTGCCCCTGCCCCACCTCGGCCATCACGTGCGGCAACAGCGAATCCTCGATCTCGGCGCTGAAGAAGAGGTTCCCCTTCTCGACGTAGTCCATGGCCGGCAAAGCTTGCTTGGGGACGCACTCGGGGATGAACTTGAGCAGCAGCTCTCCCTGGTTCTCGTAGCGGTGCTTCAGCCGGTCGAGCATGAACGGCACCCACATGCACCCGGCCTCCAGGAACACCACCCGCATGTCCGGATGCCGGTCGAGGACGCCGCCGGCGATGAGCGAGGTGCACGCCATCAGCACCGGCATGTGGAAGGCGATGACACCGGACGGATAGATGTGGGAATAGAGGTTGTTCACCGACGGGCAGGACCAGCCCACGTGGACCCCCAGCGCCAGGTTGTTTCCCTCCACGGCTTCATAGAACGGCAGCAGCGCGTCGTCGTCCAGCAGACGGTCTCCCGCGGTCCCCAGCACCATGACGGACACGGCTCCGAGGCTCGCCGCCTCGTTCACCGAGCGCACGGCGCCGTCCACGTCGTCGAGGTTCACCACCGCGGACCACTTGATGCGGTCGTTGCCGCCCAGCCGGTCTCCCAGCCAACGGTTGTACGAGTCGCACAGCGCGGTGGCGAGGGGAACGTTGTCGGTAAGCGGATAGGCGAGAAAGAGCGTCGTGTACACCACCTGCACGGCGATCTCCTCCTCGTCCATGATCGCCAGCCGCTCGGGGATGTTGGTCAGCTCCTGGCTGCCGACGCTGTCCACCTTGCCCACCGAGTGTTTCGCCAGCTCGCCGTTGATGGTCAGGGGCGTTCCGAGGTTGTTGCAGCCCCGGCCCACCCGGCGGGGGAAGAGCTGCTCGTCGATCATCCAGTAGGCCATGCCGTCCACCCCCACCACCCGGGGCCGCTGGCCGCGGAACCTGGGGTCCAGGTACTTGTCGTCGAAAGTCTCCAGGCACTCTTCCACGTGGCCGTCAGCGTCTACACAGTCCATTTCTCACCTCCGTCGATTCACGGTACATTGATCGGTCCAACATTGTAGACACCACGGCAGGTTGTCAAGTCACCGGTCCTTCCCGGCAATGGAGTCCATCCCATGAGCACTGTGGATACGGAGGTCACCAAACGTCTCGCGGAGTGGGTCTGCGAATCGGACTTCTCATCCGTGCCCGATGCCGTGCGCGACGAGGCCGCGCGCACCCTGCTCAACTGGATGGGCTGCGCGGTGGGGGGATCGGGCCACGAATCCGTGGACATCACGTTGCGGGCGCTGGGCCCCTTCATAGGGGAGCCGCAGGCCTCGGTGCTGGGCCGGACGGAACGGGCGGACGTGCTGCACGCGTCATTGCTCAACGGCCTCAGCTCCCACGTGTTCGACTTCGACGACACCCACCTGCGGACCATCATCCATCCGGCCGGGCCGGTGGCGTCGGCACTGGTGCCGCTGGCCGAGCACCGTCCCGTCTCCGGCCGGGACTTTCTTCACGCGCTGATCCTCGGAGTCGAGGTGGAGTGCCGCATCGGCAACGCCGTCTACCCGGACCACTACGACACGGGCTGGCACATCACCGGCACCGCCGGGGTGTTCGGCGCCGCGGCTGCCGCGGGGCGCCTGCTGGGACTGGACGTGCAGCGCATGTGCTGGGCGCTGGCGGGAGCCGCCACCCAGGCCGCCGGACTGCGGGAGATGTTCGGCACCATGTTGAAGCCCTTCCTCATCGGACGGGCGGCCCAGAACGGCCTGGCCGCCGCCCTGCTCGCCGCCGAGGGATTGACTGGCTCCGAGCGGGCCCTCGAAGCGCCCCGTGGCTTCACCCGGGTGCTGTCCACGAAACAGGATTTCGCCGCCATCTGCGACGGCCTCGGCCAAAGCTACGAGATCCTGCTCAACACCTACAAGCCCTACCCCTGCGGCGTGGTGATCCATCCGAGCCTCGACGGCTGCATCCGGCTGAAGCAGGAGCACGGGCTCACGGGCGAAGACATCGAGGCCGTGGAACTGCGGGTCCATCCGTTGGTGCAGGAGCTCACCGGAAACAAGACCCCGCAGACCGGGCTCCAGGGAAAATTCAGCGTGTACCACGCGGTGGGGGCCGCCCTCGTGCTAGGACGAGCGGGTGTAGCCGAGTTCACCGACGAGGTGGTGCAGGATCCACGGGTCACGGCGGTGCGCGACCGCGTGTCCGCGGTGGTGGACGACCACATCCGTGAAGCGGGCGCCGTGGTTACGATACGCCTGAAGGACGGCCGCACCGTCGAGGAGGCGGTCGAACAGGCCTCGGGAAGCCTCGAATGCCCGCTGTCCGACGAGGACATGGACGCGAAGGTCCACGGCCTGGCCGATCCGCTGCTGGGGACGGCGGCGACAGGGGAGATGATCCGCGCCTGCCGAACGGTGGCTGAGTTGGAGGATGCAAGCGCCCTCGCCCGTAGCGCCACACCGAAGGAGAATACCGAGCGGGGTTAGCGTCCGCCTCCGTATCGTCGGACAAGCAACGACAACCCTCCTCCGTCATTCCCGCGAAAGCGGGAATCCAGGGACGGTGGTGGGGCGGTACAGCGGCGTCTCCCCGCCTCGCCCTCCTGGATTCCCGCTTTCGCGGGAATGACGGGAGAGGCGAAGTGGCTGGGTGGGGCGGCGGGCGGCCGGTAGGCCACAAGGCACCAGAGCTAAAGCACACGCTGCCGGGAGTGCTCGCCAAGATCGAGCCCTACATCCTGCGCTGGCTTTGGCCGCCCAAGAATACCGACCGCACCTCGTGGATGCCTTGCCCGGTAGCCTTCTGTCTTCCCATTGCCGTGCTTCCCTCAGTTGATGTAGGGAGTAGTGTACAAAATCGTGAAGGGTTCATCGTATTCACTTGGGTTTCCAACTGGACAGCGCCGAGCCGAAGTAGCGGCCGTACGCGATCAGTTGAAACAAGTTCTGGCGGGGGCGTTGCGACGATGTCGTTGAGGACTGGAATCGTCTTCCCCCGCCGCGGGAGGGCCGGGCATGCACGCCGCAATCGCTGACAAGAAGGAAGACTTGGCGGAACTCTGCCGGCGCTACGGCGTAGCGCGGCTGGAGGTGTTCGGATCCGCGGCGCGCGGCACGGACTTCGATCCACAGTCCAGCGACGCCGACTTCCTCGTGGAGTTCAATTCCGACGGCGTGTTGGCGCCCTTCGACCAGTTCTTCGACCTAGCCGAGGCCCTGCGCCACACCTTGGGCCGCCCGGTTGATCTTGTCGAGTCCGGCACGGTCCACAACCCGTATCTGCGTGCGGCCATCGAACGGTCGCGCGAACTCGTCTATGCTGGCTGATCCTCGCGTCCTGCTGTCGGATATCGATCAAGCCGGGGCGGATATCGAGCGGTTCATCGAAGGCATGGACCGCGGCGTCTACGCTGGCGATGCGCTGACGCAGGCAGCGGTCGAACGCAAGTTCGAGATCATCGGCGAGGCGTTGAACCGCCTGCACAAGATCCGACCTGATCTTGCCGAACGGATACCCCGTCACCGACGGATCATAGACTTCCGAAACCTGTTGATCCATGGCTATGCCAGCGTGATGCCCGAGCGTGTCTGGGATATTGCCGAGAACCATCTGCCCGAGCTGCGCCGGATAGTCCAAGCACTGCTTGTCGATCTGGGACCACCGGACGAATGAACGCCGAATGTCTGCCGGCGGTCTACGAACGAGTGGCCGAGGCGCCGAGCGCTGTCAGCCCCTTGTGCCGCTTGGTGTTGGACCTCGCCGTGCGTGGCAAGCTGGTAGAGCAATCCGGCCGACGGGTCGGCGTCGGAACTGCTGAAGCGGAGCCGCGAACGAATGAACCAACCTCAGGTGAAGGCCGTCCCACGAGGAGGAACCCATGTCCGATCACTACGACGTCATCATCATCGGCGGCGGCTCCGGGGGCTGCGTGGCCGCGGCCCGGCTGAGCGAGGACCCGCGCCGCAAGGTGCTGTTGCTGGAGGCCGCCGCGGATCCGCGGCCAACGCCGGACACCGTCCGGCTGGCCAGCGGCAAGGACCGGCTCTGGTTCGAGAGTCCCTACATCGACACGCTGCCCGTCGAGCGGCCCATCGACGGAAGCCTGTTCTACCCCATGGCCGGGAGGATCATGGGCGGGGGCTCGTCGGTCAACGCCATGGGCTGGGTGTGGCCGCTCCGCTACGACATGGAGCGGTGGGTGGCGGCCGGCAATCCCGACTGGTCGTGGGAAACGGTCCATGAGGCGCTGAAACGGATCGAAGCGGACCAGGACTTCCCCGACGATCCCGAACACGGCCACGCCGGACCGGTCTACGTCAAGCGCCCTTTCCGCCTGGACTCGGACCTGTCTCCGGTGATCCGGGCCTATGTCGACGGCGCCGCCGAGCTGGGCATCCCGCGCCTGCCCGACACCAACCTCCCGGATCCCGTGGGCGTGGGCCCCGGGGTCTGCAACATCAAGGGCGACGTCCGCCAATCCGTGGTGGTGAGCTATCTCGACCCGGCGCGCGGGCGTCCGAACCTCACCATCAAGGCGGAAGCGCCGGTGCTGGGGCTGACCCTGTCGGGCAGCCGGGTGGACGGGGTGCGCTACGAAAGGGACGGCGAAGTCCACACGGACACCGCCGGGCAGGTAGTGCTGGCGGCGGGCGCCTACCGCAGCCCGCAGCTCCTGCTCCTGTCGGGCATCGGCCCGGCCGCGGAGCTGGAGGCCCTCGGCATTGAGGTCACCCATGCGCTCGACGGCGTGGGAAGGAACTTCCAGGACCATGCCCACATCCACATGACGTTCGCGGCCGCCAGGGAATTCGAGGTGGACTGGACCCTGCCGAGGCTGCGGCTCATGGCCCGGAGCTCCGCCGGCCTGGACCACGGCGACTTCAGCGTCACCCTGCGTCCGCCCACGAACATCCAGGGCGTCGGCTCCCTGCTCCCCCTCTCCGCGCAACTGCTGGAGCAAGAGGCGCCCGGGCGGATCCGCCTCAACAGCACCGACCCCAGGGACTTCCCGGCCATCGAGACCGGGATGCTGGAGCATCCCGCGGACGCGAAGAAGATGGTCGCCGCCATGGAGTTCATCCGCGACTTGGCCCGCACCGCACCCATGCGGGAGTTCTACGGCGAGTTGCGCAACCCCGGCCCGGACGAGGACTGGGCGACCTTCGCCCGCTCGACCTACGACAGCTATCAGCACCCCTGCGGCACCTGCAAGATGGGACCGGCCGGCGACCCCGCCGCGGTGGTGGACCAACGGCTGCGGGTCCACGGGCTTGACAACCTGTGGGTGGCGGACGCCTCGGTCATGCCCGAGGTGGTACGCGCCAACACCAACTCCACCGTCTACGTCATCGGGGAGCGCCTGGCGGAGTTCCTGAGCAGCGCGGCGTAGGAGCCGGGGCGATGAAGGACCGGCTTTGCATGGAACCCGGCCACTACCCCGAACCCATCAGCCATTCTTGACAGTCGCGGGCACCGGCTGACACTCGCCGGACAGGATGCCCCGAGATCCTGTTCAACGCGTCTGGCGGTTCGGCAGACCGTGAACACCGCCAGCGGAGACCGTCGACGCCGCCAGAAGCGCTCGACCCTGTCGTGTCTGCTCGCCGCTGGAATCTTCAGCTCAATACAGTAACGAACGGCACCGGGCACACGGCGCAAGGTCAACCTGTGCGTGGTCCGGTGAAGAGGCCTCCCGTGTCTGGTCGACGGGCCCATGAGGCCACCAACGAAATGGCAAGGGGGTGTTTGACAAGATTCATTATTGATAATATATTCTCATTATATTTCAAGATCAGGAGGACCTTGCAATGAAGCGATCGGGTAGCCTGTTTCTCGCCATCGCGGCGGGCTTTTGGATCAGCGTGTTTTCGGCCTTCGCCTGGGCGCAGTCGGTCAACGTCGTCACCAGCGTGATTCCGGCGGCGTATATCTTCGAGGAGGTGGGAGGGGAGCGAGTCAACGTGACCGCGTTGGTGCCGCCCGGGGCGAGCCCCCATACGTTCGAGCCCGTGCCCAGCGACATCCGAAAACTCGCCCGGGCGCGGTACTTCGTCAGCATCGGCGGTGGGTTGGATGCCTGGTCGGAGAAGTTGCTGGCGGCGGCCCCCAAGGGCATCGAGGTCGTGACGCTGATAGACACGCCGAACCTGAACCTCTTGGAAGCAGCAGAACACCACCACCATCACCACGGCGAAGAGAAGGCGGCCATGAAGGACGAGCATCACGGCCATGATGAAGAGAAGGTCGCCAGGAAGGATGAGCATCACGGCCATGGTGAAGAGAAGGTCGCCCAAGAGAGCGGCGAGGAACACGGGGCATTCGATCCGCACTTCTGGCTGGACCCGATCCGTGTCAGGGACGCCGTGGTTCCGGCGGTGACGCAACGGTTGATCGCAGCGGACCCGGCCGGCAAGGACTACTACGAGAAGCGCCGCCAGGACTTCCACCGGAGGCTGACCGCCCTGGACCAGCGGGTCCGGTCGGAGCTGGCCAAGGCGAAGGTGCGCAAGTACATCGCCTTCCACGACGCCTGGGTCTACTTTGCCGAGCGCTACGGGTTGGAGGAGGTGGCGGTGGTCCAGGAATTCGCCGGCGAGGAGCCCACGCCCAAGGAAGTGGCCAAGCTCGTGCGCGACGCCCGCGCCGAGGGGCTCGGGGCCATGCTGGTGGAGCCGCAACTGAGTCCCCGCGTGGCCCAGACCATCAGCAAGGAGTTCGGTGGCCGGACCGTAATGGTGGATCCGCTGGGCGATCCCGGCGATGCGGCGCGAGACAGCTACGAGAAGCTGCTGCAGTTCAACGCCCGCGGCTTCGGAAAGGCGCTGCAAAGCAGCATGAATTGACCGACAGGCGCGCGGGTTTGACAAGCGTCAGAAAGTGATAACAAAATATCATCATCAATTTAGTCGCTTGAAAGGAGCGCATGTACCAATGAGAATCAAGAAGCTGAAGCTACTCGCAACCCTGACTGCCTCGGTGGCTTTGTTGTTCGCCGTCCACGCGGCCACCGCGAGCCCAACTTCCGTCACGGGCCGCCTGCTGGTGGGCGACGGCGAGACCGGCATGATGTCGATCATCGACCTGAAAAAGGGCGATGTGAAGCAGGACGCCTTCGACATGGGATCCCCGGCCGGCCGCATCTACGCCACGAAGAGCGGGCGCTTCGCCTTCGCGGTCTCCACCGACGCCAACAAAGTTCACGTATTCGACGGCGGCATCTACCTGGAAAGCCACGGCGACCACTTCGACCAGGTGGTCGGGCCGGTCAAGCCAGTGGACGTGGACCTGACCGGCGAACGCCCGGTGCACTTGTATGTCAGTGGCAAGTGGTCCGCCATATTCTACGACGGAACCGGCGACGTGGTGCTGCTCAACGAGGACGAACTTGGGAAGAAGCGAGCCAACTACAAACCGCCCAAGCTCAACGCGGGTCCCCACCACGGCGGGGCGGTGCCATTGGCACATGACCTGTTCGCAGTCACCATCCCGCACCCGGACTTTGCCGCCAACCCCAAGGACTACCGTCTCCCCATCGGCGCCGAAATCGTCGACCTGTCGGGGAAGGTGCTGCATCGCCAGGAGGGCTGCAAGGATCTGCACGGCGACGCCGGAAACGGCCATGTGGCGGCCTTCGCGTGCAGGGGCGGCGTCATCACCCTGGAAGCGGACCATGGCAAGTACAAGGGGAGGTTCATCCCGTTTCCGGAGGGTGTATCCAAGGATCTCCGCCTGACCGCGATCTGGGGTTACACCGGTCTGGATCACTTCTTCCCTCTCGGTTCCGCGGCTGGCGTGTACGCCGTGGATGCCAAGAAGGGCGTCATGAAGCAGTTGGTCTCCGCTTCGGACGCCGCAAAGCCCATCAACGCCGCCGTAAGCCACGACGGCAAGGCACTGCTGGTCGTGATGAGCGACGGCGAGTTGCGGAAGTACGACACCCGCAAGCTCGACCTGTTGGCCTCGGCGCGCGATTTCCTGGGTAGCCCGGTAGAGACGGGCTTCTGGGCGCGCCCCCATGTCACCACCATTCCCGGAGCCGTCTTCATCACCGACTCCGTGGGCGGCAAGGTGCTGCGACTGGACGACCAGAACCTCAAGGTCGTCCAAAGCTGGAAGATCGCCGGCAAGCCGACCAAGGTGGCCTTCGTGGGCATCATGAAAAAGACCGCGGGCCACTAGATCCAGCGCCTCCCCTTGACCCCCGGACCCGGCGCGGTGCTTCCCTGTGCGTTGCCCGCGTCGGATCCGGTTCCCTACTGTTCGACAAGATCCAGCAGGACCCCGTCCGGGTCCGCCATGGCGTGCTGTCCGATAACGCAGCCTTCCAGATCCGCGCGGGTCATGGGACCGAAGCGGCCGGCGTCCAGGTTGGCGGGGGCGGATTCGGGGGCGGCGTCGCTCAACTCCTCGATTTCCTTGCGCGTACGCTCCAGGTCTTCCACCACGAAACCGATGTGGTCGAGTCCCTCTCGCATGCCGCGGTAGAGGGAGTTGTCGCAGGGACGCACCAGCAACTGCACCTTGCCGTCGGTGACGCGGAAGCTGCCGTCGGGACCGGGTGTCTCGCCGACGTCGAGCTCGAAGACCTTGTGGTAGAAATCCGCCACCCGTTCCGGCTGCTTCGAGCGGATGGAGATGTGGCTGATCTGGCGCGGCTGGTCCCAGCCGTCTTCCAGATAACCTTCACGGACCTTGGCCACGCCTTTTTGCGAGATATCGTACTGCGTACCGCAGGGGTCGGTGCCGCGCGAAACCGAGAACGGCACGTGGGGAAGGCTCTTGGCCACCAGCAGTTCCGGGTAGTCGTTGCGCATGCGCTCCAGCACCAAGGGTATCTCCTCCACCTCGAAGCCGAAGTGGTCGAGTCCGGACTGGTTCCCGGGATGCTTCTGCAGCATGGCGAAGCCGATGACGCCGTCGCTGATGTGGCCGCGGTTGGGGTTGTAGTTCCCCTTCTCGTCGGTCATGCCGGTGGTGATCTTCTTCATGCCGAAGATGGTCTGGTAGAACCGGGCCATCCGGTCCCAGTTCTCCGTATTGAGGGCGATGTGCCGGATCCGCGTCTTCATGCTCAACCTCCGTGACGGTGCCTGTCGAACGTTGGGAATCAACCTTATCACAACCCTGCCGGAGCTGGCGCGCCCTGTCCCACTCCTCGTGCGTTGTGGTATAAGGCAGCAACGCCGCAACCCGGCGGCAACACTACCAAGGAGTGAAGGAGTTTGCATGAAGATTTGCACGTATGACGCGAGGCAGGCGGGGGCGGTGGTGGACGACAAGGTCTATCCCATCGGGGCGGCAATGGTCGCCGCCGGGATCCTGAAGGCCGACTACACCATGGTCCAGGTCATCGAGGCGATGACCGGCAACCCGGACGCCCAGTCCTGCGTCGATGAATGCATACGGTCCGGCGACTCGGTGCCGCTGGCGCAGGTGACGCTCCGGGCGCCCGTTGACAACCCCACCTCGCTGTGGGCCGCTGCCGCCAACTACATGGACCACCGCAAGGAGATGGAGACGCGCATGGGCGGCGGCCACCAGGAGCTGCCGGACAAGGACGACCACATGTCCCAGGACTTCCTGAAGCCGGTGTCGTCCATCATCGGCCCGGACGGCACGGTGATCATCCCCAAGGTCTCCCACGACGTGGACTTCGAGTGCGAGCTGTGCGTGGTCATCGGCAAGACCGCCCGCAAGGTGACCGAAGAGGAGGCCCTGGACTACGTCTTCGGCTACACCATCTGCTGGGACATCAGCCAGCGGGACCCCTGGGGCCGGGGCAAGCAGAACACGCGCAACATCCGCAAGGGGTTCGACACCTTCAGTCCGCAGGGGCCCTGGATCGTCACCAGGGACGAGATCCCGGAGCCGCAGGATCTCTACCTCAGAGCGTGGCACAACGGCGAGCAGGTGATGACCTCCCACACCAGCGACATGATCTGCGGCGTGCGGGACCACATCCGCTTTCTCTCCAACGTGGTGACCCTCAGGCCCGGCGACCTCATCACCACCGGCACGCCGGCCGGAGTTCATACGCTGCTGGACGGCGACAAGTTGAGGGGAGAGATCGAGAAGATCGGCGTGATGGAACTGAACGTCAAGGCGGAGGCGTGAGAGACCGCGGGCGATGTTGGTCGCGGTGACATCGCCGCTTCTGGAACAAGACTCGCAGCACCGGGAGGTACTGATGATGCAATCAATCATTCGCACGGCGACGATCCTGTTGACCCTGCTCGTGGCAATCGCCATGGCGGCGCCGGTCCAGGCCGAGTTCCCCGAAAGGAATCTCAACTGGATCGTGCAGTTCCCGCCGGGCGGCGGCTATGACGCCATGAGCCGCGCCCTGGCGCGCAGCATCAACAAGCAGTTGCCCAAGGGCAGCAGCGTTATCGTGAAGAACGTGACCGGCGCCGGCGGGCGGCGTGGCGCCGTAAGCCTCTACCGGGCGAAGCCCGACGGCTACACGGTGGGCGTGCTGGACATGCTCGGCCTGGTGACGGCGCAGATCCAGGCCGGCGCCGGGAAGACCCTCTACGACCTTGAGAGATTCGAGTACATCGCGCGCATGGGCAACGAGCCCTACACCATCTTCGTCAGCGGGAAGTCGCCGCACAAGACCCTGGACGACCTCAAGAAAGCCGGCCGCCTGACCTGGGGGTCGGAGGGCATCGGCTCCGGACGCTGGCTGCCCAGCTTCCTCGCGGCCCGGGCCCTGGGCCTCAAGTTCGAGTTGGTGACCGGCTACCGCGGCACCGGCGACAGTGTCCCCGGGCTGATGCGCGGCGATTTCATCACTTGGCTCAATCCCAGTGAACACTCCACCGTCGGGCCCTTGGCCCGCGACGGGAACCTTCGCTGCATCGTCCATCTCGGGTCCAAGCGCTCATGGGCGTGCCCGGATACGCCCACGGCCAAGGAATCGGGTATCGACCACGTCAACGAGATCGTCCGGCTCATTGCCATTCCTCCAGGGGTGCCGCGGGACCGGGCCAGGAAGCTGGAGGAGATCGTGGTCAAGGCCATGGACGACCCGGATTACCGGAACTGGGCCAAGTCCAGCGGCACCGCCATCAACCCGGGCGACGCGGCCGCTGCGCGCGCGACGTACGACAACCTCAAGGGGATGGTGAACCGGGAGGCGGACGCCATCCGCAAGGCGCTCAAGAAGTAACGACGTCGATTACGCGGACAAGCGCCCGCGCCGGCCGTGCACGGGCAACGAACGGGGGTTCCATGCCGGGAGTCATCGACGCAGACACGCACATTTCCGAGTCGGAGGGGATGTGGGAGCTCATGGAGCCTTCCATGCATCCCCGCCGGCCCGTGATGACCGAGGTGCCGGACGATACGCTCTACGCGGACATCAACGTCCTGTGGCTGATCGACGGCAACCTCTTTCCCAAGCCCGCCGGCAGGGGCGGCTTCCGGCTGGTGACGCCTTCGCGCTCCAAGGGCCAGGTCCGGCGCAAGGACGTGCTCACCGCGTGCCGGGAGATCACCGACGTGCCGGCGCGTCTGGCGGACATGGACAAGCTGGGCGTGGACGTCCAGGTCATCTACCCGACCCTGTTCCTGGTCTACCTCACCGACGACCCGGTTTTGGAGGTCGCGTTGTGCGGCGCGTACAACGACTGGCTCGGGGACGTCTGGGCCAAGTCCAAGGGGCGGTTACGCTGGGTGGTGGTGCCGCCGCTGCATTCCATGGAAGCCTCCCTGGAGGAAATGAGAAAGGGCAAGGCCAACGGGGCGGTGGGAGTCACCCTGCGCGGGCTCGAAAGTGACCGCAGTATCGCGGAGCCCTACTTCTACCCCATCTACGAGGAGGCCGAGAAGCTCGACCTGCCCATCTGCATACACACCGGGTCCGGCTCCCGCACGTTGCTCAATCTCTTCGACCTGGCGGTCAGCTCCGTGTTTGCGAACCAGGTGGTGCTGCCCCTGTTCGCGTTCAGGGACATCGTCGCCAACCACCTGCCGGCGCGATATCCCGGCCTGCGGTTCGGTTTCATCGAGGCCAAGGCGAGCTGGATCCCCTATCTGCTGCACCTGCTCCGGCGGGAATCCCGGGCCGCGGTCGCCGGCGGCCGGAAGGCCATCCAGCGTCCCCGCTGGAAGCACGAGACCAACGTGGAGATGTTCCGCGACTACCGCATCTACGTAGCCTGCGAGGCGGACGAGGACCTGCCCTACCTGCTCAACTACACCGGCGAGGACAACCTCCTCATCGGCTCGGACTACGGCCATACCGACCCCGCCCACGAGCCGCGCATGGTGGACGTGATGCGGGCGCGCGACGACGTCCCGGCCGGCGTCATAGAGAAGATACTGACGGACAACCCGAAGCAGTTCTACGGCCTCTGACGGGCGGTCGCACGGACGGAACCGGCCGCGGCATCGCATGACGGGTGCGCGCCCCGAGGGCACGGCCTGCCGCGATTCACGGGAGGCGCTACAGTGGCGGATTCACAAGAGACCATCGGCGAGAAGGCGGCGCGGGAGGTCGGCGTACTGTTGGGGAAGTGCGCGGCCGGGGAGGCGGAGGTGGCCGCGACCTACTTCAGCCGGCCGCGGCCCAGGGAAGACCACATCCGGTTTCTCATGCAGCAGACCGGACGGGAGCTGACCCGGGTGTTCCAGTTGGGCGGCCTGCTGGCCAACCAATTGGCCGGGCTGGGCGTCACCGTCGATCGGCACACCTACCTGGAGACCCTGGAGAAGCTCCACGAGGAAACCAACCATTACGTCATGTGCCACGACGTGCTGGCCTGGCTCATGGGCGAGCCTCCCTTCATCGGCGAGCTGCGCCGTTACGACATCTTCAATCCCGACCCGACCCTCCCGGAAAACGACGCCAGCGTCCAACTGTCCCGCGAGAAGAAGGCCATCGAGGACGAGCTGGCGGCGGAGGGGGCGCCCTGGGCGGCCCTGGTCGGGGACGAAGGGGTGCTGGAGGGCGGCGGGTCGGGCACGTTCTTCGCATGCAGCCGGATCGGGGGCGGCGAGTTCGAACGCCGGCTGGCCGAAGCCATGAAAGTGGTCCTGGACGACGAGCTGCGGCACGGCGCCGACCAGTTGGAACGGTTCCACGAGCTGGAGTTGACCGAGGAAGACCTGGAGCGGATCAAGGGGTACGTCAAGCGTCACGGCGACGCGCGCGTGCGGTTTCGCAACGCCCAGTTCAACTACCCGTTGAGCGAGGAGCGCATGCGCGAGATCGAAGCGGGAGAGATCGAGCCGTTGTACGTCTGGGAAGAGGTCGCGCGGAGCGGGTCGTGACGCACGCGTTCGTCAACGATCTCGCCGCACGAATCGAAACCCTCAAGGCCGAGGGCCTGTTCAAGCAGGAGCAGGTCCTCGCCTCGCCGCAACAGGGGGAGATCACCCTGGAGACCGGCGCGGGCTGCATCAATCTGTGCGCCAACAACTACCTGGGACTCTCCAATCATCCCCGGCTGATCGAGGCCGCCAGGGAGGCGTTGCGCGAGTACGGATTCGGCATGTCATCGGTCCGGTTCATCTGCGGCACCCAGCTTCCCCACAAGCGGCTGGAAGAACGACTGAGCGGTTTCCTGGGCACGGAGGACACGATCCTCTTCCCCAGTTGCTTCGACGCCAACACGGGTCTGTTCGAGAGCCTCCTGGGCCCCGAGGACGCGGTCATCTCGGATGCGCTGAACCACGCCTCCATCATCGACGGCGTACGCCTGTGCAAGGCGCAACGGTTCCGCTACGCCAACAACGACATGGCGGACCTGGAAGCGCGGCTCGCGGAGGCGCGGGACGCCCGCTATCGTCTGATCGCCACCGACGGCGTGTTCTCCATGGACGGCACCATCGCCGACCTGCCGGCCATCTGCGACCTGGCCGGACGATACGACGCCATGGTCATGGTCGACGACAGCCACGCCGTGGGTTTCGTCGGCGCCACCGGCCGCGGCACCCCCGAGCACTGCGGCGTCGCCGGGCGCGTGGACATTCTCACCGGGACCCTGGGCAAGGCGCTGGGCGGCGCCGCCGGCGGGTATGTCTCGAGCCGCGGCGAGGTCGTCGAGTGGCTGCGTCAGCGTGCGCGTCCCTACCTTTTCTCCAACACCCTCGCCCCGGTGATCGCGCAAACGAGCCTGAGCGCGCTGGACCTGTTGACGGGCTCCACCGAACCGCGCGACCGCCTGTGGCGCAACGCCAGCCACTTCCGCTCGAAAATGACCGCCCTCGGGTTCGAGATCCTTCCGGGCGAGCACCCCATCGTTCCGCTGATGCTGCGCGACCCGAAGCTGGCGCAGGCCTTCGCCGACGCGGTGAGGGAAAGGGGCGTGCTGGCGACCGCGTTCTCCTTCCCGGTGGTGCCGCGAGGGCAGGACCGGATCCGTGCCCAGATGTCGGCGGCCCACACCATCGAGGTCCTGGACCGCGCCATTGACGCCTTCGCCGTGGTGGGGCGCGGCCTGGACGTCATCCGGTAAGCACCGGGAACAAAGGAGCGCGCATGTTTTCTCTGAAGGGACACACCGCCATCGTCACCGGCGGCGCCAACGGCATCGGCCTCGCCACCAGCCACGGGCTGGCCGATGCCGGCGCCAACGTCGTCATCGCCGACATCAACGAGGACGCGGGTGTACGGGCGGCGGACGAGCTGACGGCAAGTGGCGCCGGCGCGCTGTTCGTCAAGACGGACGTCACCCGGGGCAGCGACGTGGATGCCCTGATTGCCGCCGCGACGGGCCGTTTCGGGTCGTTGGAAATCCTGATGCCGTTCGCCGGGATCGGAATCGAAAAGCACGCGTTGGAAACCACCCGCGAGGAATGGGACCGGACCATCGCCATCAACCTTACAGGCAGTTTTCTGGTCATGCAGGCCGCCGGCCGGGTCATGGTCGAGGCCGGGTACGGCCGGATCGTGGCGATGGCCTCCATATCCGGCATGCGGGGAGGTACCGGACGGACCGCTTACGGCGCTTCGAAGGGCGGCGTGATCACCATGACCCGTGTGATGGCCCTGGAGTGGGCCGGGACCGGGGTGACGGTCAACGCCCTGGCGCCGGGCCCGGTCGACACCGCCCTGACCCGGAAAATGCACGACGAGGAAACCCGCCGGGCGTATGACCGCGCCATTCCCATGCGCCGCTACGGCCTTCCGGAAGAGGTGGCGCACGCCGCGGTGTTTCTGGCCTTGCCGGAGTCCGGCTACATCACCGGCGTCACGCTGCCGGTGGACGGCGGCTTCACCTCGAGCGGCGTCATCAAGCGGGATTGAACCCAGGCTCAGAGTCTGTAGAAGGCCAGGCCGTTCTCGCGCAGGATCTTCTGCTTGACCGCCTCGGATATGTCGGTGCGCTCCCGGAGTTCCTCGATTCCGGTCTCGCGGGCCTCGGCATGCGGGATGTCGCCCTCGATGAGAATCTGGTCTTCCCCCACCAGATCGATGACCTGGGGCAGGAAAGGCTCCTCCGCCTCACAGGTCACGTACACCCGCCCTTCCTTGAGATACTCGCTGGGCGGTTTGTTCGAGCGGTTCCCCAGCATCGCCACCACCGGATGGTAGTGGTCCATGCGCCCGACCATGTAAGGGATCCATTCGGAACCCGCCTCCAGAAAGGCCACCCGAAGCTTCGGAAAGCGGTCGAGCACGCCACCGCCCACGATGCTGAAAAAGCCCATGAGCACCGGCAGCGTGAAGCTCAGGATCAAGGACGCGTAGGGGTCCTCGCAGGTCTGGGTGAGGCCGGGGGCGCTCCAACCCGTATGGATGCACACCGGAAGGTCCACGTCGCAGGCCGCCGCGTAGAATGGCGACAGGTCCGGGTGGTGCAACAGCCGCTGGCCGGCGGTGCCGCCGATCATCAGCCCCACCGCGCCCATCTCCCGGGCGCGGCGCACCTCGGCCACGCAGGCGTCACGGTCCCGCATGGGGATGACCGCCGCCCACTTCAGGCGGTCGGGCCGCTCCCCGCACCGCTGCGCGATCCAGGTGTTGTAGCTCCGCATCAAGGCGGCCTCGAACCTGGCGTCTTCCGTGAGCCGGTGGAAGAGAATGGACGAGTAGATCACCTGGATGTCGATGCCGAAGGCGTCCAGGTCCTTGATGCGGGCGTCGATATCGGTCATGCCCTGGCTGCCGATGTCGAATATCTTGTTCCGGGCGAACTTCATCTCCAGCGGGGTGCCGCTGAACGTCGTGCCCGTCCCCCACAACCGCGGATGGATCTGGCCGTCGATGAGCCACCAGGCGTCGATGTGGGAATTGGTGGCCAAGCCCTCTCCCTGCACCACCACCGGCCTTCTGTCCCGAAACTCCCGGTCCAGATGGTCCCACGTCCCCGGGACCTCCATCACGTGCGAATCCGCGTCAACGACATCAATGGTTTTCATCGGATCTCCTCACCGAACCGCCGGCTTGCGCTCGCTCTCGCCCGGACTATGGGACAATCATTGTCCCGCGTCAACGCCGGATCCGATCCTCCGGCCACCCGGCGTCTGCCGGGTTTCCGTGACTCGATGCGAACATGCGGCGCGACTCCCGTACAATGGCTTTTACGTCCCTGACATGACGTCAAATTCGTATTCTTGATTGAATCGATGCGATAAATTATTGCACATTGACAAACGGGAGACATCCGGCGCGGCACCGACATCCGCCGGTATCGGAGGACTCATGAAACTCTACGGCTACTTCAGAAGCTCCGCGTCGTTCCGGGTGCGCATCGCGCTCTCGCTCAAGGGCCTGGACTACGATCTCCAGCCGGTCCATCTGCGCCGGAACGAGCAGCGGGCGGCGGGGTTCCTGGATCTCAACCCCCAAGGCTTGGTCCCGGCCCTCGAGGACGGCGGCACGGTCATTGCCCAGTCCCTGGCCATCATCGAGTACCTGGAGGAAAGGGTTGCCGAGCCTCCCCTTCTGCCCGCGGCGCCGGCGGACCGGGCGTGGGTGCGGGCACTGGCCCAGATCGTCGCCTGCGACATCCACCCGATCAACAACCTCCGGGTCCTGCAATACCTGGAGAAGGACCTCGGCCTGGCCGACGCGGCCCGGGCCTCTTGGGCGCGCGGTTGGATCGACCTCGGCTTCGCCGCCATGGAAGCCATGCTGCAGGACGATCCGCGCACCGGCGACCACTGCTTCGGCGACCGGCCGACCCTGGCCGATGTCTGCCTCGTGCCGCAGGTCGTCAACTCGCAGCGCTTCGACGTGGACATGGACCGCTACCCGACCCTGGCCCGGATCTACGGGAACTGCATGCGTCTGTCCGCCTTCGCGGACCAGGCTCCGGAACGGCAACCCGACGCCGAATGACGCTCGTATCGTGTCGCGTCCATTAGCTCCCCACCGGCTGGTGGCGTCCGCCGGCTGCGTGGCGGGCCTGGCCCTGGCCTTCGCGCCGACACCCGAGGGACTGTCCCCCGGGATCCTCCCCACCGCCGGCGTCGTCATACTGTGCATCGGCCTCTGGGCCACGGCAGTGGTACCCGAGTACCTCACCGCCGTGATTTTCTGCTTCCTCGCCGTGACCCTGACCGGCGCCCCGCCCGAGGTGGTCTTCACCGGCTTCTACTCGACAGCGGCATGGCTCGTGTTCGGCGGGCTCATCGTGGCCGCCTCGGTCCAGACCACCGGCCTCGGCACCCGCATCGCCACCGTCGCGGTGGCCTACTTCGGCAGGTCGTACCGGGGATTCCTCTGGCGCATCGTCCTCACCGCCGCCCTCATGGGCTTCATCATGCCCTCCAACATGGGCCGGGTGCTCGTCATGCTGCCGATCTTCCTGAGCATGGGCGAACGGCTGGGGTTCGGCCCGGGCACCAACGGCCGTACCGGCATCACGCTGGCGGTGGCGGCCGGCAGCATCTTCCCGAGCTTCGGCATCCTGACGGCGGCGGTGCCCAACGTCGTGCTCCTGGGCGCAGCCGAGAGCCTTCACGGAATCGAGATCACCTACGGCGAGTATTTCCTGTTGAATTTCCCGGTCATCAGCATCGTCAATCTCGTGATGCTCCCCATTCTGCTCGCGGCCCTTTTTCCGGACGAGCTCGAACCGGCTTCCGCGCCCGCGGCAAGCGCGCCGTGGACGGCGGCCGAACGCAACCTGGTGCTGATTCTTGTCGCGGCCCTGGCGCTCTGGCTGACGGACCAGTGGCACCGGACGTCCCCCGCCTGGGTCGCGCTGGGAGCGGGAATCCTCTGTCTGCTGCCGCGCGTCGGCTGCATCCCTCCCACCTCCCTGACGGGCAAGGTCAACCTCGGTCCGTGGCTCTTCATATGCGGCATCATCGGCATGGGATCGGTGGTCGTGCATAGCGGACTGGGAGATCTGCTGGCCGGATGGCTTCTGGGGAGACTCCCCATGCAGCCCGGCCACGACCTCTCCAATCTCGCCGCCCTGAGCGCCGTGGGCATGATCATCAGCATGGCCACCACGGTACCGGGCGAGCCGGTCATCGCCGCGACCCTGGCCAGGGACATCAGCGCCGTCAGCGGCTGGCCCATCGCCACGGTGCTGCTGGCGCAGACCGTCAACTGGTCCATGGTGCCCTTCCCCTATGAGCTGCCGCCCATGGTGGTGGCCTCGCGGATGGCCGGAATGGGCACCGGCCAGGCCACCCGGCTGCTGCTGGCCCTGACCCTGCTGGCCTGGATGGTGACGCTGCCGCTTCATTTCGTCTGGCTCCGCCATTTGGGATACTTCGCCGGCTGACGGCGGACGGGACACCGGGATGGGCTGGGAAACGGGACTCTACGCTTTCGCCGTGGTGCTCTCGGCCGCGAGCCTCCAGGGCATCACCGGGGCCGGCATGATGATCCTCTCGGTACCGCCGCTGGTGGTGGCCCTGCCCGCCACCGTGGTGGTGCCCGGCATCGTCCTCCTCTACCTGCCCCTGGGACTGGCCCAGATCATCCAGCTCCGCCGGGACGTGGACCGGCGGCGTCTCGCCATCCTCGTGGTGAGCTCCGCCCTGATGGTCCCCTTGGGCGCCATGATGCTGAGGGACCTGGACACGGTCACCCTGCAGCGGGGCATCGGCTGGCTGATGATCGCCCTGGCGCTGCTGTTGCAAGTGAAGCCGGGCCCGCCCTTCGCGCGGGAGTTCACGCCCTGCGCGGGCGCCGGGCTGATCGCCGGCTTCCTGGCCGCCAGCACCTCCGTTTCCGGCCCGCCGCTGGTGCTGCTGGGACTCAAGCAGCGCTGGGACCCGGCCCGCTTCCGCGCCACCCTGATCGCCTACTTCCTGATCATCTCCGCCCTGTCACTACCCTTCTACTGGGAAATGGACCTGTTGACGCCCGCCACCTGGCGGTTGGTGCTCTACGGCCTCCCCGGCGTCGCCCTCGGCTACTTCACGGGAGGATGGCTCCGGGCGCGCGTTTCGGTGGCGGCGTTCCGCTGGCTTGCCACCGGCGTGGTGGTGGCCGGGGGCTTGGCCGCCGCACTGCTTTGAAAGGGTCCGCCGCGCCGGCGCACGCGGTCGCCGAACGCGAATTTGAGGCATCGGGGCGGTTGACAACTCCACGGCGCGTTGGTAGAAGCGCGAAATCAAAGAAAGTCGAACGTCTATCCTCAATCACCGGAAGGGAGACAGTTATGCGAAATCGTTTACGGACCACTATCCTGGCGCTGTTCGTCGCGGCCTTGGCCCTGTGCCTCACCGCCACGGTGTCGTTGGCGCAGAAGAAGACCCGGGTCACCATCGGCGCCACCGAGACCATGGAGACCCACAACCCCTACGGCGACAGCGTGGCGCTGCTCTACGGCATCTACACCGAGCTGGCCGGCCCCCTGTGCAAGTACAACTGGAACGACGGCAAATGGGAGCCCCGGCTGGCCAAGAGCTGGAAGGTTGTGGATCCCAACACCTGGGTATTCGAGCTGGACCAGCGCTACACGTTCAACGACGGCAGCCCGGTGACGGCCCACGACATCGTTCACTCCATCTGGCGCATCTTCAACGATCCCCAGAGCAAGCAGAAGGCATCCGTGGCCCGTCCGGTCAAGGAGGTCAAGGCGCTCAGCGACTTCAGCGTGCAGGTCACCACCCACAAGCCCACCGCGCCGCTGCTGGACTTCCTCTGTGACGGCCTGATCATCACCAGCAAGGCGGTCTTCGACAAGTACGGCCCGGCGGTGGCCGACCGGAAACACCACTTGGGCGGCGGCCCCTACGAGCTGGTGGAGCTGGTGCAGGGACAGCGCATGGTCATCCGGAAACGGCCCGATCACCCGGCCATGTCGAGGAATCCCGACGCGCCGGACGAGGTCGTCTTCCGCGTCATGCGCGAGGCCGAACAGCGGGTGGCGGCCCTCATGAACAACGAGGTGCAGGTCGCGCAGCTCATCCCGCCGCATATGATGAAGACGGTGGAGGGCTCTGCGAAACACAAGATCGTGAAGATTCAATCCCTCGTGATCATGTTCCTGGGCATGCAGCCCAAGCCGCCCTTCGACAAGAAGGAAGTGCGCCAAGCAGTATGTTACGCCATCGACCGGGACAAGATCATCAAGACCCTGCTGCAGGGGCAGGCGAAACGGCTGGACGGGCCCCTGGGCCCCGGCCAGTTGGGATACAACCCGAACCTGAAAGCCCGTTACACCTATGACCCCGAGAAGGCGCGTGAGCTGCTGAAGAAGGCCGGGCATGAAGGCGTCGAGGTGGAGCTGCAGACCCCTGTCGGCCGCTACATCCTGGACAAGCAGGTGACCGAGGCCATGATCCCGATGCTCAACGCGGCGGGCTTCAAGGCCAAGCTGCGGACGCCGGAGTGGCCCACCCTCTGGGCCAACGTCCAGAAGGGCAAGGTGCCGTTCTTCTACATGGGCCGCGGCGGCGTTCTCGATCCGAGCTCGGCGTTCCACCAGTACTTCAGAAAGGGCGGCTCGCCGCGGATCGGCTTCTCCCATCCGGACATCGACGCAGCCCTTGACAAGGAACAACAGGAGTTCGATCCGGAGAAACGGAACGAGTACCTCTCCGAAGCCATGGAGTTGATCACCGACATGGCGCCGGCCTGCTTCCAGTGGCGGCACGAGTTCCTGTGGGGCATGGCGAACGGTATCGACTATCAGCCCCCGGCCGATTCCCGCATCTACGGCATGGACATCAGGGTGAAGTAGCGGGACAGGCTCCCGCATAGCGGGACAGGTTCCCGCAAATGAAGAGAGGGGCATGCTTCCGGCTTTGGCAGCATGCCCCTCTTGATTCCGGAGCCCAGACACCGATCCGGGCACGGGCCCGCCCGCGCGGGCCGCAAACCTGACAGGGAGGCCTTCATGAAACCCCTATTCCGCGGCATCTTCATCCCGACCCTGACCACCTTCGACGACGACGGCGAGGTGGACTCCGACGTCCTCGCCGAGATGCTGGAGTTCCATATCAACGCCGGCGTGCACGGGCTCTTCGTGCTGGGCTCCACCGGCATGGGGCCGGTCATGACCACCGAACAACGCGTGGCCACGGCGGAGTTCGTCGTGGAACGCGTGCGGGGACGGCTCCCGGTGATCATGCACGTGGGCGCCGCGGACGTGCAGACCACCTGCAGGCTGGCTCAACATTCCCAAGGCCTCGGGGTGGATGCGGTGGCGGTGGTGCCGCCGTACTACTTTACCGACCACACTCCGTGGGAAATCACCGCGCACTACAAGGCGGTGGCGGAGGCGGTCAACGGCACCCCCCTGTTTCTGTACGACAACGTCAAGTACTCCGGATGGGCCTTTACCCCGCCGACGGCCAAGGCGCTGCAGAAGGAGGTCCCCTCCCTCTGCGGCATGAAGGCCAGCTACTACGCCCAGGGGCCTCTGCTGGGGTACCTGGAAGCCATGCCCGAGGACTTCGCGGTCATGTCGGGGAACAGCATCGACCTCCTGCCGGCCACGCCCCACGGACTGAGCGGCGCCATCCCGCCCTTGACCAGCGCCATTCCGGAAATCTGCGCGGCCCTGTGGGAGGCCCTGGAGAGGAAGGACTACGAACAGGCGATTCCGTTGCAGAAGAAAGCGGATGACTTCGGCCGGACCATCGGCCGGCTGGGTCAGCGCTTCGGCCGCGGCGCCCATCGCGAGGCCATGCGCGGCCGAGGCTTCAAGATCAGGCGCTACCCGCGCTGGCCCTCCGAGGATCTCACCGAGGAAGCGATGCAGACGGTGGCGGACGCCTTGAGTGCCACCGGCGTCTAGTCTGTACCAGGCGCCTGGCGGCGGGCACCGTCAGGCCTTCTTCTTGGCGGGGGCGGCTTCCGGCGGCTCGAGATCCCAGCCGCTGGTGGACATGTCCATGATCACGCCATGGGGACCCCGCACCTTCTGCTCGAAGTAGAAGCTGTGATGCGAGCCCACCGCATCCCCGAGCAGTTCCGCCTCCGTCCCGGCAAGCCGCCCCTTGGCCTCTTCGAGGTCGTCCACCTGAAAACCCATGTGATGGAGCCCCTCGTAGCTGGCCCCGCCCACCATATCGGCGGCCTCGTCGGAAGGATAGTTCAGGAAGGCGAAATTGATATGCCCGTCGGACAGGAACACGCCCCCGCCACGGGGCGAATCCGGTACCTGCTTGACGAACTTGAGACCGAAGACCTTCTGATAGAACGCCGCGGTCTTTTCCGGATCCTTGGTCGCGATCGCGATATGCCTCAGCCGTGCCATTGGTTACCCTTTCCCGTCAGGGCGTGCGCGCTCCGGCCGGGACGCACGCGTTAGCCAATCAGTCGATGGACTCCATCGCCCGCGCTACGCCGCCGAGAAACACCTGCCAGAACTCCAGCGACTGCCGCGAGGCATCCAGGATGCCCTCCCACTGGACGTCGGTCGTGGCGTGGTCGGCCAGCAGCCTCATGGTCTGGCCCTTGTGGTCGGTGTCGGCTTCACGGTGGAGCTTGAAGTTCGGAAGCTGCTCCTCGGTCAGGCCCAGGTCCCGCATCCAACGCTTCTGGGCGCGGGTCTGGTGCGCGCCGCCGGGGACGATCGGATCCAGGTTGACCCGTTCCAACACCGCAACACCGCCGAGGCCCTCGAGCCACCCCAAGTTGAACGCCAGCCAACTCCAGCCGCAAATCGCCGCCCGGGTGGAAGGCAGCGGCTGCGCGTTGTCCACCTGGTCCGCGGTAAGTCCCACGGCCTCGCCGTGCCGCACCCACAGGGTGTAGTGGTCGGAGCCGCACCGGGGATCGAACAGCATCTCCTCGGTCTCGTGCTCCAGCAGCTCCTTCTTGATCTCCATATGCGGGCAACGCGCGATGAGGTAAGCCCACGCCGACCGCCTGCCCCGCACGAAGAGCCCGAACTGCCGTGCGATGACCTGTGCCCGGGGAACGGTCAACGGCACCTCGTAGAAGCGCTTCACGTCCGGCGCCACGAAGGTGTCCCGGGTGAGCTGGTTCAGCATCTCGTCATATTTCGCCCACTCGCTCATGGCACCGCCCTCTCTAGTGTCGTGTCCCACGTAAATGTTGACAAATCTGCTGGTCTTTTTCGTCGTCGGCTGCGTTGCTCTTCCTCGCGTGGTAACCGCCACTGCTCGTCATCGCGCCTTGCCGACAACGAAAAATCCGACGCATCTTTGTCAACATTTACGTGGGACACGACACTAGTCTTCCGCCGGAATGCTCTCCATGGCGTCCGCGATGCCGGCGCGATAGATGGTCAAAAGCTCCAGGGACTCCTTGACGGCCTGCAGCGCCTGCTCCTGCAACCGGCCGGTGGCGTGCCTGGACAGATCGTCCAGGAACATGTCGCTGTGCTCCTCATCCGCCTGGGAGTGGACCTCGAAGTTGGGCATGTCCTTCATCTTGATGCCCATGTCCTCCATCCAGCGCCGGGCCATGCGGGTGGAGTTGCCGCCGCCCTGGTCCATCAGCAGCCGGTCGTCGTTGCACCACTCCGTCACCGTCAGCGCCGCCAACCCCTCCAGCCAGGGCTTCTCACGGGTGATCCACGCCCAGCCGTAGAGGGTCGCGCGGGTGGTGGGTATGGGTTCCGCTTGCAGGATATCGTCCACGCCAAGGCCCACCGACCTGCCCTGCTTGAGGATCAGGTTGATGTGCCCGTGCTCGGAGTACTCGTCCTTGATCACCTCGCCGTACTCGTGCTGGAGGATCTTCTGCTTCACCGACCACTCCGGGCAGTTGCCCGAGACGTGGGCCCAGCAGTCGCGGCGGTGCCGCACGAAGTGGGCGAGCTCCCGGATGACCACCTGCGCCCGCAAAGGCGTCTGCCTGATGGCATAGTACCGGGTCAGGGTGTCGGACGACATGTGCTCCCGGACCATGTCGCCGATCGCCTTGCGCCATTCCTTGACGTTCATTCCGATCCTCCCCCTTGATGAATCTCAGAAACCGATGGCGCAGCCGTCCTTGCGCGGGTCCGACGCGCCCATGAGGACGCCGCTCTCCGGGTCGACGGCGATGGCGTTGGCGCCGCCGAAGCTCTCGGGCGATCCGGAGACCACGCGGTGCCCCCGGGCCTCCAGTCCGCTCACGGTCTCGCCGGAGAACTCCGGTTCCAGCGACACCTCCACTCCCGACAGATGATTGAACCGGGGCGCGGCCAGGGCTTCCTGTGCCGTCATGCCGAAATCCACCACGTTGGCGATGATCTGGCTCTGGACCTGTGCCTGCACGTGGCCGCCCTTGAGGCCCACCACCAGCACGGGCTTCCCCTCCTTGCATACCATTCCGGGCATCAGGGTATGACTGGGGCGCTTGTGCGGCGCAAGGCAGTTGGGATGCCCGGGTTCCAGACTGAACATGTGCCCCCGGTTCTGAAGGATCATGCCCGTATCCTCCACCGCCACCCCCGAGCCGAAACCCATGAACAGGCTCTGGATGAAAGAGACCCGGTTGCCCCGGCCGTCGGCAACCGCGATGTATTCGGTGTCCCCCGGAACCGGCGCGGCGGCCACGTCCACCGCCGCCCGGGCCGTGGCCAGGCCGTTTCGCATGGCGGCGACACGCGCCTCGGAAACGAGGTCCTCGAAGCTCACGTTCATGCTCCCGCGGTCGGCGAGGTACAACTCGCGGTCGGCGAAGGCGTGCTTCTTGGCTTCGATGAACAGGTGCAGGTAGTCGACGCCGTTGTGCTCCAGGGCCCGAAGGTCGTAGCCTTCGAGGATCTTGAGCATCTCCAGGGCCACGAACCCCTGGGTGGCGGGCGGCAACTGGTACACATCATGGCCGCGATAGGAGCAGCGGATGGGATCGACCCATTCCGAAGCGTGGTCCTCGAGATCGCGCATGGCGAAGGCGCCGCCGAGCTTCCGCGAGCAACGCACCAGCTTCTCCGCCACCTCGCCGCGGTAGAAGAAATCCGCGCCCCCCTCGGCGATGCCGCGCAGGGTCCGGGCCAGGTCCGGCTGCCGGAACACCTCGCCCGGCCCCGGCGCCCGGCCGTCGACGAGATATCCCGCCGCGGCTTCCTCGTTCTTCCTCAGCTTGTCCTCGAGATTGCGCCATTCGTGGCTGGTGAACCCGCTGACCGGAAAGCCTTCTTCGGCATAGCGGACAGCCGGGTCGACAAGGTCCGCGAGGGGGCGTGTCCCATGTTCCCGGACAAGCGTCTCCCAGCAGTGCACGGCGCCCGGGACCGTCACGGAATGAATGCCGGTCTGGGGGACCTCGCGAAGGCCCCGGACCCTGAAGGACTCGGCATCGACCCCGTAGGGCGACCGCCCGCTGGCGTCCAGTGCCTTCATCTCACCGGTCCCGGCCACGTAGAGCAGCGCGAAGGCGTCGCCGCCGATGCCGATGGACATGGGTTCGAGCACGCCGAGCATGGCGGCGGTGGCGACCGCGGCGTCCACGGCATTGCCGCCCTCGGACAGCACCTGAACGCCCACCAGCGAAGCCAGGCGCTGGCTGCAGGCGACCATGCCGTTTCGGCCCATCACCGTGCCCATCACGCCGCCCGGTCCTCCGACACCTCCATCATCGCGGACCCCAGCGTCCCCCGGTAGGCCCGGTCCAGGGCCAGACAGTCCCGTGACGCGCGGATCACGGCCGCCGCCGTATCCGGGTCGCGCACGTACTTCTCCAACACCGGATCGAACATGTCGGAGTGGCCGATGTCCGCGGTCATGTGGAGCTGGGTGTTGGCGTCGAGCTTCTCCACCGAGCCGGCGATCTCCCGGGCCTTCTTCATGGCCATGCGGTGCGTGAAGCCGCCGCCCTCGACGATCTCGTTGTTGTTCTTGCGTTCGGTGGTGTGGTTGATCATCAGGCTCTCGATCCACGAGCGCGTCGTGCACAGGTGGAACCACGCCCAGAACGCCGCACGCGCCCCCGGCAGCAGGTTGGCCTCGTCGGTGGCTCCGGCCATGTCGTCGTCGGTGAGGTGGGCGGCGCCCAGCCGCTCGTCGAAGATCAGCTCGTCCTTCTCGTGCTCCCAGATGGCGCGCTTGACGTCCAGCGGCGCCTTGGCCGACGCCGCCGCCCAGCAGTCGCGCCGGCTCTTGATATAGTGGGGATAGTGCAGGTCCAGGATCGCCTGGCGCGCCGGCGTGAGGCGGACGTTGAAGATGCGCCGGTACTCGGCGCTCTCGAAATGACGGTTCACCATCTCGTCGACGACAACACGTGCCTTGGACCACTCGCTCATGAGAACCTCCGCTCGGACTTGGCCGCCGCCACGGGACCCGCGGCACGGGCGGGTTTGGGACCTGCCCCTACATCCCGTGGCTCACCCCCGGACTGCGGCCCCAGACGGGTCAAACGGGCCAACCGTGCTCGGACACGTCCACCCGGTTCTCCTCCGGATCGGTGATCCAGCTCTCCGCGATGGCGCCGTAGGTGTTGGCGTTGGCGGTCTTCTGCACGGACTCCTCGATGGCCTTGACGCTGTCCACCACGAAGCCGAAGTGATGGATGCCGTAGGGCAGATTCGGACTGCTGATGAGCGCCACGTCCACGAAACCGTCCGACAGATAGATGGTCCCGTTGGGACCGCGCGACTTCTCCTCCAGCCCGAAGTGCTCCTTGTAGTAGTCCGCCATCTTGTCACGGTCGTGCGTATTGATGGCGATGTGTCGTATCCTGGGCTTGGCCATGCGCCTTCTCCTTCTCGTGTATGACGTTACCCGCCAACAGTGGCTCAGTTCCCGATGATGTTCCTGAGCTTGACCTTCACCGCGGGCGACGTGGACAGCACCGTCTTCACCTGGGCCGCGACGTCCGCCGCCGCGACGTGGTCGATGACCATCCTCGTCTTCTTGGCGAGGGCCAGGAACTCCGGGTCTTCCATCGTCGCCTTGAAGGCCCGGCGCAGGGCGTCGACGCCGTCGGCGGGAGCCTTGGGCGGCGCGGCGAACGGACGGAAGAAGCGGTACTGGGCCATCCACGCATTGAACGCCTCCATGTCCTCCGGCGACTTGATGAAGTCCGTATACTTCGGAAGGCCCTTCACCTGGGGATCCTTGGAATCGCCCTGTATGAGCACCGGTATCAGCCGGCCGTCCCCCTTGGCGTTGAGCATGTCCCGGGCGGTGATCTTCATGGACACCCACTGCCAGCAGGCGCCGTCCACCTCCCGCCGGGTCATGGCCGCGCGAATGCCCGCGGTACCCTGGTAGCCCGGCACCAGCTTCACGTTGGCGCCAATCAACTGCTTCAGTATCCTGGGCTGCTCGCGGGTGCTGCTGCCCGCCGCCCCCATGGTGATCGGCTTCTTCGACTTCACCAGGTCCTGGAGGGTCTTGACGCCGCTGAAGCCCATGAACGCGCACACCGGCATGCCCACGCTGGGAGCCCCGATCCACTGGAACTTGCCGGCGTCGAACTTGATCCCCTCGGTGCCCATGGCCTGCTCCATCACGAGGCCGCTGATGAGCATGGCGAAGGTCAGCCCGTCGGGCTTGGCCACGTTGTACAGGTAGTTGGCGGCGATGAGGCTGCCCGCTCCCGGCATGTTCTGGACGATGATGTTCGGCTTCCCCGGCAGGTGCCTGGGCATGTGGCGCGCGATGGCCCGGGCGTAGGTGTCGTATCCGCCCCCGGGCGATGTGCCGACGATGAGCCGCAGCGTCTTGCCCGCATAATCCGGAGCCGCCTGCACGGTGCCGGCCAGGCACAATGCGGCCGCGGCCATGACGCAAACAACGGTGCTGATTCTGTTCATCGTTCCTCCGGGCGTTCATGCTGTCGCCAGCGTTACGCCATCAAGTTCCGGACGGTGTCCTGCCATTTACCCCCCTTTCGGCCTCTCGTTCAACCCATTTCCGGTACTCGCGGAGGCCACCATGCTCGTGTAGGATGAGTAGGGCATGCGTTCAGTCACGAAAACGGCATCACGGAATCCAAGGGAGAACCCATGGACAAGATACATTTCCCCTACCGGTCCAGCAGCCATCTGGCTTTCCTGCACGTTGCGGCCGAGTCGGGTTCATGGGAGCGGCACGATCTGGACGTCGAGTACGACGCCTACATCAGCTCCGAGGACGCCCACAAGCAGGTGGCCGACGGCAGCGTCGAGTTCGTCGGCGGCAATCACGTCTCCACGTACGCGGCGCGAACCCGCGGCGACCAGTGGCTCTACCTGGGCCAGACCGTCAGCTTCCTGGACCACCGCCTCGTCGTAAGGGCGGACTCCGGCATCGAACGGCTGTCCGATCTGAAGGAGAAGGTGGTGGCCACACGGGGGAACCACCCGGGTCTCAACAACTGGCTCTTCCTCAAGCAGAACGGACTGGACGAAGACCGGGGTGAGGTGAAGCTCGAAAGAATTCGCGGCGGCAACACATGGGAGGCCGTGCGGGACGGCAAGGCGGATGCGGCGCTGGTCAACCCGCCGGCGGACCTCTTCGCCCAGCGCGCGGGCCTGAGGGTCATCCCCCTGAGCCCCCTTCCCATGGTCTGGTTCACCACCATGTCCAGCGGACGGAAGTTCGTGGACCGCAACCCCGACATCGTCGAGCGCTTCCTCAAGGGAACCTGCCAGGGCATCGCCTATTTCAAGACCCACCGCGAGGAGTCCATCAAGATCATCCGCGAAAGGTATCGGAACGAGGGCGAGCTCGACATCGAGGCGGCCACGCGCCTGTGGGAGAGCATCTCGAAAATCCTGAGCCCCAAGCCCTACGCTTCCTTCGAGGCCGTGGGCAACGTGTACGAGCTGGCCAAGCGCAAGGACCCGGCGGCGGCGCAGGTCGAGCCCATGTCGCTGTGGGACTACCACTACCTGCGAAAGATCGACGACAGCGGGTTCATCGACGGGCTGTACCAGACCTGAGGACGCGGGGCCGTGGCGCGGAACCGATCGATGACGGGAACGAAGACCGTCCTGGTCACCGGCGTGACCGGATTCGTCGCCAAGCACATCGTCCTGGAGCTGTTGCGCGAGGGCTACCGGGTGGTCGGGTCGCTGCGATCGGATTCACGCCGCGAAGAAGTGCGGGACGCCGTCCGGCCTCATCTCGGCCCGGGCGACGAACTCGACGAACGGCTGGCCTTCGTCACCCTGGACCTCGACAGCGACGACGGCTGGCTCGACGCCATGTCCGGAGCGGACGTCCTCATGCACACGGCGTCGCCCCTGCCCATGGTCCAGCCGCGGGACGAGAATGAGTTGGTCAGGCCCGCCGTCAACGGCACCCTGAGGGCGCTGCGGGCGGCCCACGCGGCCGGCATCCGGCGCGTCGTGCTGACCTCCTCGTCCGCCGCCGTCACCAACGTACCCCCCGGACTCCGCAAGGAGCGCTTCGACGAAGAGGACTGGAGCGATCCGTCGTGGTCCAGGATCACGCCCTACCTGAAATCGAAGACCCTGGCCGAGCGCGCCGCGTGGGGCTTCGTCGAGAACAGCGCCCCGGGCATGGAGCTCACCGTCATCAATCCCTGCCTCATCCTCGGGTCCCCTCTCGACGACCACTACGGCACGTCGCTGCGCGTCATCGAACGGCTGCTCCGGGGCAAGGATCCGCTGCTGCCCAACGTGGGCCTGTCCATCGTCGACGTCGAGGACGTGGCGCGGATGCACGTCCGCGCCGTCACGGAGCCGCGTACCGTGGGCAAACGCATCATCGGCGCCGCCGATTTCATGTGGCTCACCGAGATGGCGCGTACGCTGAAGGACGCCTATCCCCGGCGGAGGATCGCCTTGCGGACCGCACCGGATTGGGTGATCCGGCTGGTGGGACTGTTCGACCGGCAAATCCAGTCCATCGTCCCACTCCTCGGCCGGAGGCAGGAACTGGCCCATACCCGGGCCCGGGAACTCCTGGACATGGACTTCATCCCCGCAGCCGAGAGCCTCCGCGCCACCGCCCGCTACATCATGGAACGCGGCCTGGCGGGATGACCCGGAGGCGGCACGATGTTGCGGAAACGCCGCTCCTGACATACTGACTTCGCTTCCGTCCAGCCCGCGAGGCGCCGAGTTGGAACGGAACCGAACCATCCGTTGGAACTCGGGACCTACTTCGCCTTCCCCCTGACGATCTCGTCGTACTTGGCGAGAAGCTCCGGCGATGCCGAGTAGAGCCCGGCGACGGTCTTCTCCACGGATTCCGGGGAGGCCGGAGAGACGATGAGCTTCTGGCGCTTGGCCTGCTCGAGCAGTTCGGGGCTGTTGAGCGTATCCATGAAAGCCTTGCGCAGCGTCGCCACGCGGTCGGGCGGCGTGCCCGGAGGCAGGCCGAACAGCCGCAGCAGCTTCCAGGTACCGATCAGGAAGTCGGCGATCTCTTGCTGCTCGGCATTGAGATTCAGGTCCTTGATCGTGGCGATGCCCGGGATGGGCTTGACCCGCGGCTCGTCACCGAGAGCCAGGATCGGACGCACCAAGCCGCTTTCGATATAGCGCCGGTAGTTGCCCTGCATGGTGGCCTGAGACATGACCCGGGCATCCAGCTCCTTTCGTTCCATGGCGGCCATGACGTTGGCCGTGCCGCGATAGCCCATGATCGCCTTGATGGGATAACCCAGATAGCGCAGGAACTGCGTGGCCGCGGTGGACGCGGAGCCGACGCCCGTGGAGCCCGAGTGCAGGGTCTTCTTCGAGTTCCTGAAATCGTCGAACGTCTTGACGGGGAGGTCGCTGCGGACCCAGAGCACCTCGGGAAGGCTTCCGATGGCGGGATCGCCGAGCCAGATGTACTTCCGCGGGTCGAATTTGACGCTCGGGTCCCGGTTCACCGCCTGGAGCAGCGTGCCGGCGTTGAACACCGCTATGGTGAGGCCGTTGCCCGGCTGCATGGCGTAGACCCGGTTCGCCGCGGCCATGCTGCTCGCGCCCGGCATGTTGACCACGATAACCGAGGGATTCCCCGGCACGTTCTTGCTGAGGAACCTGCCCAGGAGCCGGGAGAACGTGTCGAATCCGCCGCCCGGGCTGTAGCCCACGACGATGCGGATGGTCTTGCCCTTGTAGAACGGCGCGTCCGCCGCGCCGGCGAGCCCCGCCGCCAGGAGCAGCGCCGCCATGCCCAGGATCATGGAACGAAACATCTTCATTGGAGTTCCCTCCTTTGGCTCCCGCGGCCTCACAGGCCCGCCTTTGCCTTGATCTTGTCCACCAGCCGCACCGCCACCTCGATGTCCTCCTCCATGGTGCGTCCGCTCACTCCGATGGCGCCCGCCACGGCGCCGTCCTTGTCCTTGATCAGCACGCCGCCGCCGATGGACGTCAGGTTCGCGTCGCCGTAGGCGGCGATGCCGCGGCTGCCTACCATCTTCTCGATCTCCACCGAGTCCCGGCCGAACCACACCGCGGAGTATCCCTTGTTGTGGGAAAGGACGCTGGAACGGTAGGGCGCGCCATCCATGCGCGTGTAGTGCAAGAGCTCCCGGTGGGCGTTGAGCACCGCCCAGGACACCGGGCGCCCGGATTCGTTCGCCAGTTCCCCAAGCAACTCGCCGGCTGCTTCGTGAATCATTTGGTGCGACAGGTCTGCCATGTCGTGAACCTCCCTTGTCCTCAACGGCCAAACGGCCTTTCGCAGAGTCCGTGCTGGTGTCGGGCCACCAATCTGTTCTCTTATTGACCGGCGGGCGCGGAGTCAAGCCGCGAAGAGTTCTCCAGGTCTGCCCCGCGCAGGTCGCGGCGCCAGCCGAGCATGCCCAGGGTGGCGCCGGCGCACACCGCGGCGGCCAGGAGCAGCGTCGACGACGCGCCCAGGACGGCGGCCACCACGCCCATCTGCGCCTCGCCGAGACCGGGCATGCCGACGCTCAGCATGCGCGTGAAGCTCGAAACGCGGCCCCGCAGCGCGTCCGGAGTCACCAACTGGATCACGGCGTTGCGCGGAATGGTCTGGACGGCGTCGAAGACGCCCAGCAGCGTCGCCACGGCCAGGGACATGAGAAACCACGGCGACAGCGCCAGACCCGTGAGGCAGGCAGCGTAGCCGAGGATGCCTCCCGCCACCACCAGGCCCTTGTAGCGCATGTCCCCGCACGCCATGATCGCTGCCGCGCCGAGGAGCGCTCCCGCCGCGGGCGCCGACGAGAACAGACCGAAACCCGCCGCGCCCATGCCGAACTCCGCCGCGATCACCGGCAGGAGTATCCTGTAGGCGCCGAAGAAGACGGCCACCACGTCCATGGACACCAGCACCGCGATGATCGATTCCCGCTTGACGAACGACAGCGCCTCCACGAGACTCTTGAACGCGGACTGGCCGGCGACGGCGGGAGCCGACCGGTAGCTCATGAACAGGAGCACCGCGGCGCTCACGAGATAGACGCAACCGTTGAATCCGTAGGTGACGCCGCTGCCGGCAATGGCGATCATGGGGCCCGCGATCGCCGGGCCGATGATCTGCGCCAGCTTCCACGCCGTGGAGGTGAAGGCGAAGGCGTTGACGAGAAGGTTTCGCGGCACCAGCGCGGGCGTGATGGCGGTACGGGCCGGGGCGCTGATGGCCACGAAAGACGAGCTTACCATGGAGATCAGCAGGATGTGCCACAACCGGACCGCCCCGGCGACGATCAGCGCGGCCAGCAACAGGTTCGCCGCCGCGCTGCCGAGCTGCATCAACATGATGAAGCTCTTGCGGTCGACGCGATCGGCGATGAGTCCGCCCCACAGGGAGAAGACGATGATGGGAATGCCGCGGGCCAGGCCGGTGAGCGCCAGGTACGCCGTGGAGCCGGTCATCTCGTACACGACCCAGAGGTCCACGACCCGCTGGATCTGGTTGCCCATGGAGGCGCTCACCACCGCGACGTAGAAAAGCCGGAACTCCCGGTAGGCAAACGACCCCCCGGCCCGTCGAAGTCTGGTGTGGATGCCCTGGAACATAAACCGTGGTCATCCGAAGGATGGGCCTCCCAACTGCATGAACCGGTCACGGCTACGGCGATCGACGCTCCCGTCCCGAGGCCACTTCGCTCCGCAGGATCTTGCCCACGGGGCTCTTGGGAATCGTCTCGGCAAACTCGATCCGGTACGGGACCTTGTAGTGCGCGAGCTCCTGCCTGAGGCTGTCGCGCAGCGCCTCGGCCAGCTCGGCCGAGGGATCGTGGCCCGCCGCCGGCACCACCACCGCCAGCACGCGGTTGCCGATCTCCGGATCGGGCTCGGGCACCACCACGGCCTCGGCCACCGCGGGACGGCGCTGGAGCGCGTTCTCCACCTCCGTGGGCACCAGGAACAGGCCGCGGGTCTTGAAGCAGTCGTCGCTGCGCCCGGCAATGAAGAAATAACCCTCCTGGTCCCTGTACGCCAGGTCGCCGGTGTCGTAGACACCGTCCCGGCGGGCCACCTCGGTCCGGCCGGGGTCGCCGTGGTATTCGAGGAAGAGTCCGGGATCGTCGGCGGAGATCACCGTGCGTCCCACCGACCCGGCCGGCACGCCCCGGCCGTCGTCGTCGACGATGTCGATGCCCACGTCCGGCGCCGGCACCCCCACCGAGCCCGGTTTCACCGGATGCCGGGCGCCCTGCCCCACCACGAGCTGGTACTCGGACACGCCGTAGTGCTCGTACATCTCGCAGCCGAAACGCGACTTCCACTGGCGATAGGTGGCTTCGCGAAGCGCCTCTCCGGTGGAGTGCGCGCCCCGGAGCGTGTGGATGTCGTACGCGTCCTCCATGCCTTCCGTGGCAAGCATCCGCCGGTAGACCGTGGCCACGGAATGGAGCAGCGTCACGCCCAGGTCTGCCACGTGCTCCAGCACGTTCTCGGGCGTGGCGCGGCCGGAAAGCACCGCGCAGGCCACCCCGTTCCGGAGCGGGAAGAGCAGGTTGTGGCCCAGGGCGCTGATGAAGCTCCACTCGCCGGTGGCCATCACCACGTCCACGGGCTCCGGCGGAAGACGGTAGCGGTTCAGGTCCCCCAGGGCGACGATCCATCGATGCGCGTGGACGATACACTTGGGCCGGCCGGTGGTGCCGGACGTGCATACCATGAAGGCCGGCTCATGGGCCGAGGTATCTCTCGTGGGGATGGCGTCGGAAGACTCGCGGATGAGGGACTCGAAGGGCACTTCGTCGCTCCGCGACGCGCCCGCGCACACCAGGGTCCGCACACCGGCCGTCCCGCGAAGCCCGCGCAGGACTTCCGCCCGGGAGCCCTCGGCCACGGCCAGCCGGGGCGCGGTCTGCTCCAGGATGGCCCGGACTTCCCGCACCCCCAGCAGGGAGTTGACCACCACGGGCAGCGCGCCGAGCTTCACCGCCGCCAGGAAGGCCGTGGCGAACTCCACCGAGTTGGGCATCTGCACCAGCACCGGATCGCCCGGCGAGACCCCCAGCTCCTTCAGGCCACGGGCAAAGCCGTCCACCTTGCCGCGAAGCTCCCGGTAGCTGATGGAACCGCCGCGCCAGAGCATAGCCGCCCGGTCGCCGCGGCCCGCGGCGGCGGGGCGCTCCAGCACTTCGTCGGCGATGTTGAGTCGCGGGGGGATCTCTCGATAGCCCGGCCACGGGCGGGAGGGTTCCGGCATGGTCCTGTTGCGGTTATCCGGCGGCCCTCACCCCTGTTCTCCGTCGTCCTTCTTGGCCGGGTCCTTGTCCGGGAACGGCCAGCCGGCGTCGTAGGGGTAGGTGTAATGGGGCGGCCGCTTCTCCTTGAAGGCCCGCATGCCTTCCTGGCAGTCCTTGGTGCGGGTGATCTCGAGCACCGACTCCAGCTCCTGGCGGTAGCCCTCGTCGGTCCGGTTCCAGTTCCAGTACATCTTCACCAGCCGCTTGGCGTGGCGCACGGACAAGTACGGATTGGCCGCGATGCTGCCGGCCAGGGCGAACGCCTGCTCCATCAGCTCTTCGTGCGGAACCACCTCGTCCACCAACCCGATGCGCAGCGCCTCCCCGGCGTCGATGATCTCACCGGTGAGGATCAGGCGCATGGCCCGTCCGATGCCCACGAGCTTGGGCAGGTTGCGCGAGCCGCCGCTCTCGGGAACGAAACCCGCGGGCACCGCCACCTCGCCGAAGCGCGCCCGGTCCGACGCAAGCCGCATGTCGCACAGCGTGGTCATCTCCAGCCCCACGCCCACGGCCGGACCGTTCACCGCCGCGATGGTGGGCTGCGGCAGGTCCTCCAGCTTGCGCATGGCGCTCTGCAGCACCCGGTGCCGGAGATCGTTCAGGAAGTACTCCGCCATCTCCTTGTAGGGGCCCTCGATACCGCTCGATCCCTCGAAGGCGCCCAGCACCGCGCCCTCCGAGGTGAGGTCCCCGCCGGCGCAGAAGCCGCGGCCCTCGCCCGTGAGGATCACCACCTTGAGGACCGAGTTGCGGGCGATCTCGTTGCACAGGGCATCGAGTTCCAGACGCATCAGCGGGTCCACCGCGTTGAGCTGGTCCGGACGGCTCAGGGTGACGACGCCGATGCAGGGCTCGCCCGGCCGCGACGGATTGTCGTACACGGCCCACTTGAGGGTCTTGTAGTCCATGGGACCTGGTCCTTTCGATCCTTACCGTATTCCCTTCGGTCCCTACCGAATTCGTCGTTCCCGGACCCACTCCGTCATTCCCGCGAAAGCGGGAATCCAGGCGGGGTGGGGCCGCGCCGACCGGTCAGTCCTCGTCTTCCTCTCCGTAGAAGGACTCGTTGGGCAGGATGTCCTTGGTGGAGCGGCGCTGGCGGGCGATCTTCGTGCCGGTCTTCCAGTACTCGCCGCGGGTGGCCAGTGCGGCCTCCTGCTCCAGCTCCTCGTTCCAGTCTCCCAGCGAGTAGCCGAACCACGGCGATTGCGGCTCCAGCTCCGGCAGCCCCAGCTCTTCCCAGAGCTTCCGGCCCCTCTCCATGTACTCCCGGGTGGGGAGCGAAATGGGCGGCAGCTTCTCCTTCAGGGTGGCGTCCCAAAGCAGGCACGAGTCGTCGGCGGAGCCGCGGGCGTCGTGCCGGGGGGCGTGGCCCACGTCCATGCCGTGCATGATCTGGACGTCCCGGTGCGGCTTGGAACGGTACCCCATGGCCCAGAACACGGCATCGAGGTTGTCCGGGTCGATGTCCTCGTCCACCGCGATGACGATCTTGGACATGGAGGGACGGAAGGCCACCGCCCCCATGAGCGCCCGCCACACCTCCGCGGGACTGGGCTTGCGCATCTGGATCACCGTGAGCTTCTGGGTGGCGGTCAAGGGCTCGTGGAGCATCACCCGCACGACGCTCTTCACCCCGATGCCGTCCCGAAGATGCTCCAGGTACAGGGGCTCGTAGGCCATCTTCTTGATGACGCTGGACTCCGACGGCGTGACCTGGCTGATGATGGAGCAGAGGACGGCGTCCCGGCGGCGGGTGATGCAGGTCACCTCCATGAACGGATTGTACTCCTTGGGGTTCACATGGCCGTGGGACTCGCCGAACGGCGCCTCGGGCTCCAGCCACTCGGTGTTGACGAAGCCCTCGACGATGATCTCCGCGTCCGCCGGCACCATCACCGGCACGGTGCGGGCCTCGGTCACGCGGATGGGCGCCTTGACGAGCCCCCCCGCCACCGAAAACTCGTCGAGGTCGTAGGCGAGCTTCTGCGCGGCCACGTAGGAGATGGCGGGCACGCCGCCGATGCTCAGCGCCACCGGCATCTTCTCGCCCCGTTGCCGGTACTTCAGCCAATGCCGGTAGATCCCCTGCCCCAGCTCGATGGACGGGTTGCAGCCGACCCGGTCCCGCGCCTTGATCATGGCCCGGTAGGTGCCGATGTTGTGCACTCCGCTTTCGGGATCGCGGGAGACGAAATGAGCGGCGCTCACGTAGGGCGCGTTGTCCCAGCCCGGGGTGGATATGGGAACCGGGATGCCGTCCATGCCCTTGCCCCGGCTCTTGAGCCGCGTTCCGGAGATGACCACCTCGTGCACCGGCGCGGCCGACGAAGGGATCTCCACCTGGGGCACCGGGTTCGTCTTCGCTTCCGCCCACAAGGCGTTGATGTCCGTGTCCTCGTCGCACCCGAGGCCGATGCGATAGATGCGCCGGTTGGCCGCCAGCACGCCGATGGCCACCGGGATTTCGTACCGCTTCCCCTTGGCATCCACCGGCTGCTCGAACAGGAACGCCTTGCGGTCCCTTTCCTTGATGCCTCCCCTGAACTGCCACCGCACCAGCGGATGCATGTCCCGGTCCTTGTCCACCGGGCGCTCCACCCGGATCAGCAGGCCGGCGTCGTCCAGCCGCTGGAGGTGCTCGTGGAGATCCGGATAGCCCCGCTCCGGTATCGCCGGCGCCGCGCTCGTGAGCCTCGGGTTCCTCTTTGCCATGATGGGTCCTTTTCCGTGGGAGTGTGGTAAGCGGAGACTGACACTCTATCGTACCGGCGCCGCGGAAGTCCAGGGAACCATCAGAACTCCGGCGGATGCCAAGGGAAGACCTTGCCAAGCCTTGACTCAAGACGTCCAGACGTCTATGTTGTCTCCATGTCGCCGAATAAAAAGAACCCGCCAGGCCGGATACGCGACGCGATCCTTGGCGTACTGTCCGGGGCGCCTGCGTCCCTGAGTGTCGCGACGATAGTAGCGGAGGTTCGAAAGCAGGTCAGAGACGCGCCCCCGTCTTCCGTGCGTTCATATCTCAGGCTAAACACTCCGAACCTCTTCGTCCGAGAGACACGCGGCGCGTATCGTGCGAAAGATCTCCCTTCAAGCCCGCGCCAGAAATCCTTTCCGGAACTCGAGACGAGAGAAGACAGTTTTTCGTTTCAGTTGTCGGAACTCCACCACGACGATTGTTTTGTGTGGTTGGACCGACAGCCGCCCAACTCGATTCACGCGGTGGTTGCCGATCCTCCTTATGGGCTGCACGAATATTCGCAAGACCAGCAGCGCAAACTTCGCGCCGGGAAGGGCGGCGTATGGCGCCTCCCGCCATCGTTCGATGGGCACCAACGCTCTCCGCTTCCCCGCTTCACCACGCTGGACACGGTTCAACTAGCCGATCTTCTGGATTTCTTTGTCTCCTGGGCGCGGAGGCTCGTACCGGTGCTGGTCCCGGGAGCGAATGTCATCATGGCGTCAAACCCTCTGGTCTCGCACATCGTTGCCAAGGCTTTATCCGAAGCCGGACTGGAACGTCGCGGCGAAATAGTGCGCCTCACCATGACGATGCGTGGCGGCGACCGTCCGAAAGGCGCACATGAAGAATTTCATGAAGTCAGTGTAATGCCGCGCTCGATGTGGGAACCTTGGCTTGTATTCAGGAAACAACTGGAAGGACGGGTGCAGGACAACCTGCGGAAGTGGAAAACCGGCGGTTTTCGTCGCCCGGAACCCGGAAAGCCCTTTGGAGATGTCATTTCTTCGGCTCCAACCCGAAGTGCCGAGCGTCGGATCGCCCCGCACCCGAGTCTGAAACCGCAGGCGTTTCTCCGGCAGATCGTGAGGGGAGTTCTGCCCCTTGGCGAGGGCAAGGTGCTGGACCCATTTGCCGGATCGGGGTCTACGCTTGCCGCGTGTAACGCTGTGTCATACGAGAGCATCGGCGTCGAGAAAGACTTCCACTATTTCTCGATGGCCGTCGAGTCCATTCCGGAATTGACAAAATACGAAGCAGCCCGGCGCTAAATCCTGTAAATCCAGTGTTCCCGCAGCTTCCTGATCCCTTCAGCATGGAGCGTGGCCGTCCTGGTTCCAAGCTCACCTCTTGGGTTCCTGCGAAAATCGTCCGTCGTTACGTTCCCGAGATACACTTCGCTGAACGTCATCGGTCTCCGATCTGAGGCTGGCTCTGTTTTCTGATCGACTTCGTATACGAAGACGCACATCCATTGGTCCCGTGCGCCATGGGTATCCACGGCGCCGCCCTTCTTTCGAGTGGTCTTTATCTCTACGCCTTCCTCTGCCGCCTTCACGGCATTGTTGGGATAAATTCCCTGAACGACGAGGTCCGGGTGACCGTTGAAATAGCGGTTCTCGACAAGCACTCGGGCGTGACTGGCGAGACTGGAGGTCAGCATGTCGGACAAGACACCTGACATGATGGCAGGACGAAGCATGTCATCCAGCCGTTGGAGTCCTTTCGACGTAAGGTGCCGATTCACGTCGTAGAAAAAATCGTAAACATCCTGAATCGCGAGACGAAAATCGTCGGTCCGCAGTTCATAGGGCAGTGCGGCGTGCGGATTGAAGCATTTCGGATCAACAACATTTCGTTCCATCCGCGTCAACTTACCGTCCAATACCAAGCACGTCCAGGGTCTGGAGGCCCTCCCGTTGCGGCGGCCGCCTCCCTTCGGCTACACTCCACGACCGTTCCCTGTAAGGTAACCGGCCCGGTGGCATCCCTTTCACTCAACGACGACATCTCGCGGCTCCTGACCCATGAGTGGCGCGGAGAAAAACGTATTTCCGGCCTTCAGGGCAGCGCCAAGGCCTACGCCGTATTCCTGGCGGCCCGGCAGCTCGACGTTCCGCTGGTGGTGCTGGCGCCCACGGTGAAGGAAGCGGAACGCCTGTTTCTCGATCTCTCCTTCTTCCTCGGCGAAGAGTCCGGCTCCCCGCCGCTCGAGCGGCGGCTGCACCTGTTCCCGGGCTGGGACATCCTGCCCTTCGAGAGCCTGTCTCCTCATCCGGACCAGATGGCCGCGCGCATGGAGGGCCTCCACCGGCTCGGGCAACAGTCCGCGCCGTTGCTGGTGACGACGCCGGCGGCGGTGATGCAGCGCGTGGTGCCCAGGGAGAGCTTCCGTAGCGCGCACTTCATCGAAGGCCAGGAGGTGGACCGGGAAGAACTGCTGTGGCGGCTCGCCGACCTGGGCCTCGCCCGCGCGCCGCTGGTGGAGGAACGAGGCGACTTCAGCGTGCGCGGCGGCATCGTGGACCTGTTTCCTCCGGGCTACGAGCGGCCCGTCCGGATGGAGTTCAGCGACGACCGCATCGATTCCATACGCGAGTTCGACCCCCGCACCCAGCGCTCACGGTCGCGGCACGGCGAGCTGGTGCTGCTGCCCATGAAGGAGTTCGCGCCGGGGCCGCAAACGAGCCGGGACACGCTGCTCCGGATCGAGGAGCGGGCGGACGAGCTGGGCTTCACCCGCAAGGACAAACGGGCGCTGCTGGAGTCGGTGCGCGAGGGCGTCCGGTTCGCGGGGATGGAGTTCCTGGCGCCCTACTTCCACGACCGTCCGCTGCCGTCGCTGCTGGCCCATCTCCCCCGGCGCGGCATCCTGTGGTGGGACCAGCCGGCGCGGGTGGAGGAGGAGCTGGAGCGGTTCGAGAAGCTGGTGGCCCAAAGGGCGTCCAAGGCGGCGGAGGAGGGCCGTTTCCATCCCCGCGCCGAAGCCCTGTATCTTGACCCTGACGGCTGGCGCGAGGAGTCCGCGGCCTACCGGCAGATCCACAGCGAGAGCCTGGACGTCCTGGCATCGCCCGACGACCCCTCCTCGACCCTGTCGGTGCGGTCCTACACCAACACCGACCTGCACAGCGAGCTCACCACCCAGCAGGGATCGGAACGGTCCCTGGCGCCGCTGGTGGAGCATCTCGAACGCTGGCGGGACCAGCGGGTGCTGTTCGTCGGCGGCCATGCGGGTGACGCGCAACGGCTCCGGCAACTGCTGGCCTACTACGACGTGGATCTGCCCGTATCCGAGCGGCCCTTCCCAGAGGCCGCGGCGGGCCCCGCCAACGGCCCCGAGATACTGCTCGGGAGCTTGACCCAGGGAGTGCGCATCCCGGACGAGCGGCTCATCATCATCACCCTGGAGGAGTTGTGGGGCCGCCGCAAGCGGGACCTCCCGGTGCGCAAGCGGGAGACCCCGAGCCACTTCATCACCAGCCTGAGCGAGCTGCGCCAGGACGACGTGGTGGTGCACCTCGACCAGGGCATCGGCATCTACCGCGGGCTCAAGTACCTCAAGGTGGCGGGCACCGAAGGCGAGTTCCTGCACCTGGAGTACCAGGGCGGCGACCGCCTCTATCTGCCCATCGACCGCATCAACCTGGTGCAGAAGTTCATCGGCGCGGACGGCGCCGCTCCGGTGCTGGACCGGCTGGGCGGCACCTCGTGGCTCAAGCTCAAGGCCCGGACGCGCAAGGCCATCGTGGCCATGGCCAAGGAACTGCTGCGGGTCTATGCCACCCGGGAGGTGCACGAGGGCCACACGTTTCCGGCCCCCGACCAGGCGTACCGGGAGTTCGAGGCCGCCTTCGAGTACGAGGAGACGCCGGACCAGGAGCAGGCCATCGCCGCCACCCTCCAGGACATGACCCTGGGGAAGCCCATGGACCGGCTGATCTGCGGCGACGTGGGCTACGGCAAGACCGAGGTGGCCATGCGCGCGGCCTTCATGGCGGTGATGGACGGCAAGCAGGTGGCCGTGCTCGCCCCCACCACCATCCTGGCGCAGCAGCACCTGGAGACCTTCCGCGGCCGCTTCGAGCCCTACCCGGTGCGGGTGGAGAGCCTCAGCCGCTTCGTCACCGGCAAGACCGTGCAGCAGTCGCTCAAGGACCTGGGCGCCGGGCTCATCGACATCGTCATCGGCACCCACCGCCTGCTGCAGAGCGACGTGGCCTTCAAGAACCTGGGACTGGTGGTGGTGGACGAGGAACACCGCTTCGGCGTGGGCCACAAGGAGAAGCTCAAGAAGCTCCGCTACACCGTGGACGTCATGAGCCTCACCGCCACTCCCATTCCCAGGACCCTGCACATGTCGCTGGTGGGCATCCGCGACCTGAGCGTCATCGAGACGCCGCCCCCCAACCGGCTCGCCGTCCGGACCTACGTGACGCGCTACGACGAGGGAGTCATCCGCGACGCCATCCTGCGGGAGATCAACCGCGAGGGGCAGGTGTTCTTCCTGCACAACCGGGTGGAGAGCATCCAGCGCGTAGGCCAGAAGATCATGGATCTGGTGCCCGAGGCCAGGGTCGCCGTGGCCCACGGGCAGATGACTCCCGCGGAGATCAAGAAGAACATGGGGCTGTTCCAGGAGAACGAGGCTCAGGTGCTGGTATGCTCCGCCATCATCGAATCCGGCCTGGACTATCCCAACGCCAACACCATCATCATCAACCGGGCGGACCGGTTCGGCCTGGCCCAGCTCTACCAGTTGCGGGGCCGGGTGGGCCGTTCGTCGCGCCGCGCCTACGCCTACCTGCTGCTTCCCGGCAGCGGCGCCGTGACCAAGGACGCGGAAAAGCGGCTGCGGGCGCTGCAGGAGCTGGACGAGCTGGGCAGCGGCTTCAAGCTGGCGCTGCATGACCTGGAGATTCGCGGAGCCGGCAACCTGCTCGGCCGGGAACAGTCCGGCCAGATCGCCGCGGTGGGCTTCGAACTCTACACCCAGATGATGGAGGAGACCATTCACGAGCTCAAGGGAGAAGAGCGCCGGGTCGCGGTGGAGCCGGAGATCCGCCTCGGCATTCCGGCCTACTTTCCCGACGACTACATACCCAGCGCCAACCAACGCTTGCTGTTCTACAAGCGGCTGGCCAACCTGGAGGACGCCGGGCAACTGGCGGAGATCCGGGACGAAATCCGCGACCGTTACGGCAGTTGCCCGGAGGTGGTGGAGAACCTGTTCCGGGTCATGGAGCTCCGGCGCGCGCTCATCGGCGCCTTGGCGACCCAGATCATCTACCAGGACGGCCGCCTGTCCCTCACCTTCCACGCCGGCTCCTCCCTGAACGTGGACCGGCTGCTCCGGCTCGCCGAAGAGGATCGACGGGGTTTCCGGTTCTCGCCGAACGGGCGTCTCTCGTACGCCCCCGGACAGTTTGGCTGGCCGGCCATCATCGACGAGGCCTGCGAGTTATTGCACGAGGTCTGCCGGGACGGTATGTTCCACTAGCGGCCTGTAACGTATGACTCGATGACGACGAGGAACGGTACCATGAAGAGCCTTTGCAGACGGACCTCGAGCCGGCGCGCGGCAGCGGCGCTGGCGCTGGCGCTGGCGGCCCCGGCGGCGGCCTTCGGCGCGGTCGTGGAGAAGATCGTCGTGGTGGTCAACGGCGTTCCCCACACCTACTCGGATCTGCGCAAGTTCACGCAGACCCGGCTGGGGCAGGACGTACGGCTCGACGAACTGACCGCCGGCCGCGTACCCAAGAGGCTGGTGGAGGAATTCATCAACGCCCAGCTCATCAAGGCGGAAGTCAGAGGCACCGGCATCCAGGTGCGGGACGCCGACATCGACGCGTACATCACGAAGATCCGGGAAAGGAACAACCTCACGCTCGCCCAGATGACCGCCGCGCTCAAACGGGACGGCAAGGAGATGCCGCAGTACCGGGAACAGATCCGCGACGAGCTGGAACGGGGCGAGATCATCGACCGCAACGTCCGGCAGAAGGTTCACATCACGCCGGGGGACGCGCAACGCTACTACGACGCCAACCCGCACCGTTTCGTAACCGACATGAAGGTGCATCTCCGCCATATCATGCTGGAGGTGGAGGAAGGCGCGCCGTCCGACCGGGCCCAGACGGTGCTTGGGCGGGTCAGGGAGCTGCGGCAGGAGGCGTTGGATGGAGCCGACTTCGCCGCGTTGGCGCGTGCGCATTCGCAAGGCGCCGGGGCCAGTGAAGGCGGCGACATCGGTTGGCTCCAACCCGACAGTCTGCCCGACTCCCTGGCACGCGTGGCCATCGTTCTGGACAAGGGAACCATCAGCCAACCCGTCCGCACGAGCCTGGGGTACCACCTGGTGAAGGTGGAAGACCGCCAGGGCGGGCAGCGGCTGCCTTTCACCGCGGTTTCGGAACAGATTCGCGAAGAGCTTTACCGGAAGACGCTGGATGAGAGATTCGCCAAGTGGCTCAAGACCGACTTGCGCAAGAAGCATCGCGTACAGGTCAAGCTCGACGGCTACGCGTTCGAGGCGCAGGAGGTCAAGAGGGGCACGGTAGGCAATCTGATGGCCTCGGCCACCGCCGGCGAGGAAGAGAAGGGTTTCTGGGACTACCTCAATCCGTTTACGTATATCTATGACGAGGAAGCCGTGGAAGGCGACCGGAAGGTCGTCAAGTTCTTCGGCGTCCCGTTTTTCACCACGGAAGCGGGTGACGACGAAACCGTGCCTCTCGACGAGCCTTTTCCTGACGAACGGCCGGAGCTGGAAACGGGCCGCGGCGCCGACGCTGCCCCGTAGCGGTCCGGTTCACGGCGCCCGCCCCGTCCGCGGCGCAACCCATATCGACATGTCCAGACCCGTCGTCGCCGTGACCATGGGTGATCCCTCGGGCATCGGGCCGGAGGTGGTGATCAAGGCGGCACGCCACGCCAGCGTGCGGCGCGCCTGCCGTCTGCTGATCGTGGGAGACCCCTCGCTGCTGGCGCGCGCCGGCGCCCCCCGTTGGCCCACCCGGGAGCCTGGACAGGAGGTTCCCGCCGGCGCGCCCGTCACGGTGGAACCCGTCACAAGCCTCGCGACCGCCCGGTCCCGCCCCGGAAAGCCCACCGCCGGCGGCGGCGAGGCATCCTACCGCTATATCGTGCGGGCGGTGGAGCTCATTGGCGCCGGCGAGGCCGACGCCATGGCCACGGCTCCCATCAGCAAGAAGGCGCTCAACGATGCCGGCCACGCATATCCCGGCCACACCGAGTTGCTGGCGGAACTCACCCGCACCCGGGAAGTCCGCATGATGCTCTTCGGAAAACGTCTCAAGGTGGTTCTGGTGACGGTGCATCTGCCGCTGACGGAAGTGTCCGCGGCCTTGACCCGCAAGCGTGTCCGCAGCACCATCGAGCTGACCCACCGGTCCCTGCGGCAATGGTTCGGCGTGGCGGAGCCCCGTTTGGCGGTAGCCGCCCTGAATCCCCACGGCGGGGAAGACGGCATGTTCGGCCAGGAAGAGCGCAAGGTGATCCGGCCCGCCGTTCGGGACTGCTCGGGCCGGGGCATGCGCGTTACCGGGCCCGTCCCCGCGGACAGCCTCTTCCACAGGGCCGCGGGAGGAGAGTTCGACGCGGCGATCTGCATGTACCACGACCAGGGCCTGGGACCCTTCAAGCTGCTGCACTTCACCGACGGCGTCAACCTGACCCTCGGGCTTCCGCTCATCAGGACCTCCGTGGACCACGGCACCGCCTACGACATCGCCGGCCGGGGGGTGGCCGACGCCCGCAGCATGAAGCAGGCCATCCTGCTCGCCGCCGGGCTTTCGCGGGAATGACGGAGGGGCATGAACATCGTCGTCAAGGGCGCCCGCGTCCACAACCTCAAGAACGTCGACGTCGAGATCCCCCGCGGCCGGCTGGTGGTCGTCACCGGAGTTTCGGGCTCGGGCAAGTCCTCGCTGGCCTTCGACACCGTCTACGCCGAGGGGCAGCGGCACTACATGCAGTCCCTGTCCACCTATGCGCGCCAACTCCTGAACCCGCTGGCGCGAGCGGACGTGGACTCCATCTCGGGGCTGTCCCCGGCCATTGCGGTGCCCCAGCGCCGCTTTCACGAGAATCCCCGCTCCACGGTGGGGACGCTGACCGAGACCCACGACCACCTGCGGCTGCTGTTCACCCACGTGGGGCGGCCTCACTGTCCGCGCTGCGGCGGCGCCATCACGGTCCACACGGTGCAGCAGATGGTGGACGACGTGTTGACGCTCCCGGCCGGCACCCGCGTCCAGGTGCTGGCGCCGCTGCCGCACGGGGACCCAGACGAATTCCGGCGGCGGATCGAGACCGTGATCCGGTCCGGGTTCGTCCGGGTCAAGGTAGAGGGGGAGATCGTGGAGCTGGACGGCCTGGCCGCCGTGCCGCCGTCCGGAGGAGCGGATCTGGTGGTGGACCGGCTGGCGGTCCGCGACGGCGTGGCCAAGCGCCTGGCGGACTCCATCGAGGTGGCCCTGGAGCACGGAGACGGGTTGGTGAAGATCGACCGTCACGACTTCCCGGCCGGAGAGTCCCGCCGCTACACGCAGCGGTCCGCCTGCCTTGACTGCGGCGGGCCGTTTCCCGAGCCCACGCCGCAGTTGTTCTCCTTCAACAGCCCGCACGGTGCCTGCCCCGCCTGTCACGGCCTCGGCACCCGCGCAAGGGGGCGGCCACGGGACGATGCGGCGGCGGGGAAACGGGCGTGCCCGGAGTGCGGCGGAGCGCGGCTCCGCGGCGAAAGCCTCCAGGTGCGGATCAACGGCCTGAACATCGCCGAGGCGTCGGCCCTGCCCCTGGACCGCTTCCGGCGTTTCATCGAAGACATCGATCTCGACCCGCGCGGAGCCGAGGTAGCCGGCAACATCCTGCGGGAGATACGGGAGCGCGCCGACACCCTGCTGAAGCTGGAGCTGGGGTACCTGTCGCTGGACCGCCCCTCGGACAGCCTCTCGGGAGGCGAGTGCCAGAGGATCCGGCTTGCCGCCCACATCGGCGCCCGCCTGTCGGGCGTCATCTACGTGCTCGACGAACCGACGGTGGGGCTCCACCCGCGGGACACCGCGCGGCTCCTCGGCATCCTCCGGGAGATCAAGGACGCGGGCAACACGGTGCTGGTGGTGGAGCATGACCGGGACGTCATCACCGCCGCGGACCACGTCATCGACATGGGTCCGGGAGCGGGCGCCGAGGGCGGAGAGGTGCTGGCCGCCGGGAGCGTCGAGGACCTGCTCCGGAACCCCGCTTCCCGTACCGGCGCCTGCCTGTCGGCCGCCATGCCGCCGGCCGGACGGACGGCGCGCAGACGGTCCGGCGTCCTCTCCCTCCGGAACGTGCGCCGTCACAACCTCAAGAACATACAGGTGGACTTCCCGGTGGGGCTCATGACCTGCGTCACCGGCGTGTCCGGCTCGGGCAAGAGCAGCCTGGTGGTGGACACCCTGTACGGCGCCGCGCGCCAGCGCGGGGGCGGCCCCCTCCGTCATTCCCGCGTCTCCTCCCGTCATTCCCGCGAAAGCGGGAATCCAGGGGCCGCGCGCGGGCGCGGCGTGGCGGAGGTCGCCGGCCTGGACCGCTTCGACCGGGTCCTGCACGTGGACCAGGCCTCCATCGGCCGCAGCAGCCGCTCCACGCCGGCCACCTACGGCGGACTTTTCGACCCCCTGCGCAACCTTTTCGCGCGTCTCCCCGAGGCCCGCCTGCGTGGCTACACTGCCGGCCGCTTCTCCCACAATGCCGCCGGCGGACGGTGCGAGGCCTGCCTCGGGGCCGGAACCGTGGACATCGCGATGCAGTTCCTCCCGGACGTATCGGTCACCTGCGACGTCTGCCGCGGCCGCCGTTACAACCGGGAAACCCTGGAGATCCGCTACAAGGGCGCCAGCATCGCCGACGTCCTGGATTTCACGGTCACCGAAGCACTGACCTTCCTCGGCAACATCCCGCTGTTGCAGCGACGGCTGGAAAGCATGCGGCAGGTGGGGCTGGGCTATCTCAGGCTGGGGCAGCCGGCCAACACCCTTTCCGGCGGGGAAGCACAGCGTGTCAAGCTGGCCCGGGAGCTGGGCAAGCGCTCCGGCGGCACGGCGCTTTACCTGTTCGACGAACCCACCACCGGACTCCACTTCGAGGAGGTGTGGAGGCTCGTGGAGATTCTGGACCGGCTGGTGGAATCCGGCCATACCGTCATCGCCATCGAGCACAACCCGGACTTCCTCCGGTGCGCCGACTACATCGTGGACCTGGGGCCCGAGGGCGGCGACAACGGCGGTCACGTGGTCGCCGCCGGCACCCCCGAGGAGATCATGCGGGTTCCCGAGTCGGCCACCGGCCGATACCTGAAGGAAATGTGCTAGTGTCGTGTCCCATACCGGCCGTTTCTTGACATTCACGAGGCTTCGGGCCTAAATGAAGGGTTCTCAAGGTGTGTTCCATGAAGCTCCCCGTCTATTTCGACAACCATGCCACCACCCCGGTCGACCCCCAGGTGGTCGATGCCATGCTGCCGTTCTTTACGGAACGGTTCGGCAACTCCGCGAGCAAGCACGCGTTCGGCTGGGAGGCGGATGCGGCGGTGTACGAGGCGCGGAAGAACGTCGGCAGCCTCATCGGCGCGGCGCCCAAGGAGATCATCTTCACCAGCGGGGCGACGGAGTCCGACAACCTGGCCATCAAGGGGGTGGCGGAACTCTACCGGGACCGCGGGGACCACATCGTCACCTGCGCGGCGGAGCACAAGGCCGTCCTGGACTGTTGCAAGTTCCTCGAACGGCACGGCTACCGGGTCACCTACCTGCCGGTGGACTCCCACGGCACCGTGGATCTCGACAGGCTGCGGGCCGCCATCGACGATAAGACGCTGCTCATCTCGATCATGGCGGCCAACAACGAGGTGGGCACCGTCCAGCCGTTGGAGGAGATCGGCCGCATCGCCGAGGAGCACGGGATACTGTTCCACACCGACGCCACCCAGGCCGTGGGCAAGATGCCCATCGACGTGGCCGCGTGCCGGATCCACCTGCTCTCGATGACGGCCCACAAGCTCCACGGCCCCAAGGGGATCGGCGCACTGTACGTGAGCGCCAGGAAGCCGGCGGTGCGCCTGAACCCGACCATCCACGGCGGCGGCCACGAGGGCGGCATACGGTCCGGGACGCTGAACGTGCCCGGCATCGTGGGATTCGGCAAGGCGTGTGCCATCGCCCGCGAGCAAATGGCCATGGAACTGCCGCATATCACGCGGCTGCGCGACCGGCTGGAAGCCGGCCTTTTCTCGCGGCTCGACGAGACCCACCTGAACGGCCATCCCACGGAACGCCTGTGCGGCAATCTGAACGTGGCTTTCGGCTACGTGGAAGGCGAGTCGTTGATCATGGGCCTCAACGACGTAGCGGTTTCCTCCGGCTCCACCTGCACGTCCGCCGCGCTGGAGCCGTCTCACGTGCTCAAGGCCATGGGGATCCGGGAGGATCTGGCCCATGGCTCGATCCGGTTCGGTCTGGGCCGGTTCAACACCGAGGAAGAGGTGGACTACGTGGTGCGCCGGGTGGAGGAGGAAGTCACGCGGCTGCGCGGGCTCTCGCCGCTCTACGCCAAACGGGAGGCGGCGGGCAGGCCGGCGGCGGCGTCCACCGGAAAGTAGCGGCAAAGGAAGGGGAAAATGGCGATAGGGGTCCAGATAACGGAACAGGCGGCCGGCCGGATCAGGGAGCTGCTCGACGAGGACGAGAGGGACCTCACCGGGCTGCGCCTCAAGGTGGTGGGCGGCGGCTGTTCCGGGCTGCAGTACAAGATGGATCTCGACGACCCGAAACCCACGGACCGCGTGTTCGATCAGGGCGGCGCCAAGGTGATCGTGGACCTGAAGAGCCTGCTCTACCTGGCGGGCACCGAACTCGACTACAGGGAAACCCTCATGGAGGCGGCCTTCGTGTTCCAGAACCCCAACGTCAAACGCAGTTGCGGGTGCGGCGCCTCGTTCGTGGTCTGAACGCGAGAGCGTGCGACAGCTCACCGACTCCTGCCGATGACACGCCATGTCCGACGTCATCTATTTCGACAATAACGCCACCACGCGCATCGCGCCGCCGGTCTTCGAGGCCATGGCGCCCTACCTCACCGAACTGTACGGCAACCCGTCGAGCATCCACAGCTTCGGCAGCCGGGTGGGCCGGGCGCTGGACCGCGCCCGGACACAGGTGGCGGGGCTGCTGGGAGCCGGCGACGAGGTGGAGGTGATGTTCACGAGCTGCGGCTCGGAGGGAGACAACGCCGCCATCCGCGGAATCCTCGACGGCGTGCCGCAAAAACGCCACTTCATCACCACGGCCGTGGAGCATCCGGCGGTGCTGGGGCTCGGCCAGCATCTCGAGAAGAGGGGCTACCGGGTCACCTGGCTCGGGGTGGACGAGGACGGCCGGCTGGACCTGGACGAGCTTCGGGACTCGCTGTCGGACGACACGGCCCTGGTCTCGATCATGTACGCCAACAACGAGACCGGCGTTGTCTTTCCGGTGCGCGAGGCCGGCGAGATCGTCAAGGCCAGGGGCATCCCCTTCCACGTGGACGCGGTGCAGGTGCCGGGCAAGATCGCGCTCGACGTGAAGGACGGCCCCATCGACCTCCTGACCATCTCCGCCCACAAGTTCCACGGCCCCAAGGGCGTGGGAGCGCTGTACGTCCGAAGGGGGATCACGTTGCGGCCCTTCATCGTCGGCGGGCACCAGGAACGCAACCGCCGGGCGGGGACCGAGAACGTCGCGGGCATCGTGGGCATGGGCGAGGCCGCGGAGCTGACCGCCGCGGACGTCCCCGCGGAAGCCGGACCGTTGGCCGCGCTCCGGGATCAACTGGAAGGCGCCCTCGTGTCCTCCTGCCCGGGCGCCCGAATCAACGGCGGCAAGGCGGCGCGTCTGCCGAACACGCTCAACATCGCCTTCGAATACCTGGAGGGGGAATCGATTCTGGTGCTGCTGGACGAGTTCGGAATCTGCGCGTCCACGGGTTCCGCGTGCACCGCGGGCTCGGTGGAGCCGTCTCACGTCCTGCGGGCCATGAAGGTGCCGCCACAGTGGCTGCAGGGAGCCGTGCGCTTCAGTCTCAGCCGCTACAACACGGCGGAGGAGGTTGACTTCGCGGCGGAGCGTATCCCCGGCATCGTCCGCCGGCTCCAGGGTCTGTCGGCATTGGGCCGGGTGGGAACGAAGGGAGGCGCCCCTGGACACGCGTCGTGAAAAACGCCGCGTGCGCTACCGTCTCCGCTATCGCGCCGGCGAATATTTCATCAGAGCGCTGATTGCAAGCTTCCGCTGGCTGCCGGCGTCCGCGCCGCGTTACATTGCCAGCCTTACCGAACGGGTGAGCTTCCGGCTGCTGTGGCGATACCGGAAGCGGATGCACGACACCCTGGCGCACACCATGGGCGAGGAGCTGCGCACCGAGCGGGAGCGCCGCGCCCTTGCGCGCCAGGCCTGGAAAAACATCACCCAAGGGGTCCTCGAGACCATCACGACGCTGTACACGGACGACGACGAACTGTGCGCGCGCATCGAGATCAAGGGGGAGGAACGCCTGCGCGAGGCGCTGGCCCGGAAGAAGGGCGTGCTGGCCCTGAGCGCCCACTTCGGGAATTTCGGGATCATCGGACCGCGGCTCGTCGCCCAAGGCTACGCCTTCAGCGCGGTGGTCAAGCTGGCGGCGGAAACACGCCTGGCCGCGCTACAAAACGAGTACTGCGCCCGGGCCGGCGTTAATGTCATCCCCGCCCGTCCCAGGCGCGAGTCGGTCTCGCGGGCCATCGACGCGCTCCGGCACAACGAAATCGTGTTGCTGATCCCGGACGAGCTCAAGAGCCACGGGGTCGAGGTGGAATTCCTCGGGCGCCGGGTGCCGGCGCCCCGGGGCCCCATCACCATCGCACAGCGCACCGGCGCCGCCGTGCTTCCGGTGTTCATGATCCGCGACCGGCAAGACCGGCTGACGCTTCACGTCGAGCCCGAGATCCGGTTCGTTCGGACCGGCGACAGGAAGGCCGATCTCAGCACCAATGCCCGCCTGTTCGTTCAGAAGATCGAGGACATGGTGCGCCGCCATCCGGACCAGTGGAGCTGGATGGGCTTGCGGAGCCCCCGCGAACGCGACGCATCCCACCTAGCCTCGTGAGGGCCGCGCAACGGACCGCCACGACAGGAAGGACATGGAGCAACAGAGATATCGCATGGAGCAGGGATGGACCTCGGACTGAACGGAAGGGTGGCCATGATCACCGGCGCGAGCCGGGGCATCGGCCGGGCCATCGCATCGGGGCTCGCCGGGGAAGGCTGCCGGCTCAGCCTTTGCGCCCGGGGCCGGGACGATCTCGACGAGACCGTTCGTGAGCTTGGCGGACAGGACGCGGCGGTGGTCGCGTCGGCCCTGGACGTCACCGACGAGAGCGCCGCGCGCCGCTGGTTCGACGAGACCCGTGAACGGTTCGGCGCCGTCGATGTGCTGGTAAACAACGTCGGCGGTTCCCGCCCGGGCGGGAACCTGTCCGCCTCGGTCGACGACTGGCGCCGGGGCTTTTCCCTCAATTTCTTCTCCGCCCTGGACCTCTGCCGGCTGGTGGTGCCGTCCATGCAGGACCGCAAACGGGGCTGCGTCATCAACATCGCCTCCATCTACGGCCGCGAGTGGGGCGGTCCCATGACCTACAATGCCGCCAAGGCGGCCATGATCAGCCTGTCCAAGGAGATGGCCCGCGAGCTCGCGCCCCTCGGCGTCCGTGTCAACAGCGTCGCCCCCGGCTCCATCCTGTTCCCCGGCGGCTCATGGGAGCGGCGTCAGAGAGAAGACCCCGAGGGAATCGCCGGGTTCGTCGAGCGCGAGCTTCCCTCGGGCCGCTTCGGCACCCCGCGGGAGGTGGCCGACGTGGTGGTCTTCCTGGCCTCGGACCGGGCCAACTGGATCTCCGGGGCCTGCATCAACGTGGACGGGTGCCAGTCGAGATCGCTGATTTGAACGTCCCGTCTTGATTTGAGACGCTGGACACTCGTTGTTGGAAATGAATGTCGTCAGGGCTCCGGCCGGGGCCGGGCCACACGGAGGCGCGTTATGAAACGGATCCTGTTCACGGTTGCCGCGGCGCTCTTGCTGTTCGCCAACGGCGCAAGCGCCCAGGAGCTCAAGAAGGCGGTCTTCGCCGGCGGCTGCTTCTGGTGCGTCGAGTCGGATTTCGACAAGGTGCCCGGCGTCGTGTCGACGATTTCCGGCTATACCGGCGGCAAGACCGACGACCCGACCTACCGGCAGGTAACGGCCGGAGGCACCGGGCACTACGAAGCGGTGGAGATCACCTACGATCCGGCCAGGGTCGGTTACGAGATGCTGCTGGCCGCCTTCTGGCGCTCGGTCGACCCCACCGACGGCGGCGGGCAGTTCTGCGACCGCGGCCAGTCCTACGCCACGGCGGTGTTCGTCGCCAACGAGAAGGAGCGCGCCCTGGCCGAGGCTTCCAAGAAGGCGGCGCAAACGCTCGTCGACAAACCGATCGTGACCCCCATCCTGGCCGCCGGGCCGTTTTACGCCGCGGAAGACTACCACCAGGACTACTACAAGAACAATCCTGTCCGGTACCGCTACTACCGCTTCAGTTGCGGCCGGAACCGGAGAGTCAAGGAGTTGTGGGGCGAGCACGCCTACGAAGGCATCCCCGGGCACGGGTGAGATCAACCGGACACGGATTCAGAGGACGCACCTTTGAGTGAACGCGCGCCGAACGAAATCCACCAGCCATTCCGGCCACGGGCAAGGGTGCTGCAACTACTTGGCGACGAGTTGATCGGCAGCGCCCGCTTGGCGGTCTTCGAATTGGTCAAGAACGCTTACGACGCGGATGCGAATGAAGCCGTCGTCCGCCTCGATCTCGTCTCGGCACCGGAGCCCGTTATCGCCATTACGGATGACGGCGAGGGTATGACGCTCGATATGCTCCGGTCTGTCTGGCTGGCGCCGGGCGACGATCACCGCCAGCAGCAACGCCTGTCCGACCGACGGACAGTCAAACATAACCGCCTCCCGCTTGGAGAAAAGGGTCTGGGTAGATTCGCGGTTCACAAGCTCGGAAATCGCATCACCCTCGTGACGCGTGCTCTAAACGCAGATGAGTGCGTGGTGGACATTGACTGGAACGAATTGATCGCCCGGCCCTATCTGGATGAAGCGCCTGTGACCATACGGGTCCGCCGCCCTGAGACATTCTCCGACGGACGGACAGGAACGCGGATCGAAGTCCGGCAACTGCGAACGGCCGGTTGGTCACGTGGTGAAGTAAGGCGTCTGCACAATCAGATCACCTCCATCTGCTCACCGTTCGAGGAACCAGGAGGATTCGAGGCGAAGTTACTTGTCCCCGGACATGAGGGTTGGATCGATGATCTGCCGGACATCAACGAGATCCTTGGTCGTGCCATCTGGAAGTTCTCCTTTCGAGCCTGCAACGACGCCTTCGACTGGACTTACGAATTCCGTCAGGTGCCGGGCTTCAATCTCGACAGTAGAGTCGTCAAGAAGTCCGGCGACCGGTTGAAGCTTCCGTCACGTTCAGGCGACGATCGGATGGAAAAAAAAGTTGTTGCCGACGCAACGGTCTTCAAGGGCATCGGTCCCGTCACCGGAGAGTTCTACGTATACGACCGGGACCGGGAGGTGCGTCGGCGAGTGCCCGATATCCGACTGCTGGAGTCCTACCTCGACGAAACGGGAGGAGTACGGGTCTACCGGGACGGCATACGTGTATACAACTACGGCGAACTCGGAGATGACTGGCTTGGCTTGGACTTGCGCCGCGTGAACGTGCCCACGCGCCGGATCAGCCGCAACATTATTCTGGGGGCGATCCACCTGTCTCTCAAGGAATCAACGGGTCTTGTCGAAAAAACCAATCGGGAGGGTTTCGTGGAAAACGAACCCTGTCAGGAGTTACGTCGCATCGTTCTCGGGGCGCTTGCCACCCTTGAGACTGAACGTCAGTTCGACAAGGAACGCATCAGACAATTAACGGATAAACCGGACGATCCCGTGACGGTAAGGATCGAGAAACCGATTCAGGCACTGCGGAGTGAACTCACGCGACAAGGGGTACAGGAACGGTTCGAGAGCTATGTTGTAAAGATCGAACAGGACTATCGCAGCATGCAGGAGACGCTGCTCACAGCCGGTATGTCCGGTTTGAATCTGGCTGTCGTTTTTCATGAGGTAGAGCGAGGCGTACGGGCGCTTCACCAAGTCATTTCTGAGGGTGCGGATTTGGAGAATGCCGCTCTGCAGGCCCGTGATCTCATGCGCCTTCTCGACGGATTCGCCACATTGCTCAGACGGGACAGCAAACAGCAGCACAGCGGAAGGAAGCTCCTGGATGCCGCGCGACGGTTCAACATGCTGCGCTTCCGACATCATTTCATCCAACTCACATGTCCGTCGCTGGAGGGCGCTGACGAGGGATTCAACTCCCGGTTTACATTCGGTCTGGTTGTGGGAGCGTTGAACAATCTCGTGGATAACGCTCTCTACTGGCTCCGAGTAAGGTGGCCGGACGTTCCAGAGCCCAACGATTCACCAGGACGGAAGCTCTACATCGGCGTATCGCGTGATTTCGAGGCAGGACCGGCCATCGTCGTCGCCGACAACGGTATCGGTTTCCAGGGAGACGATGCCGAGAATCTTGTGCGGCCGTTCTTCACTCGCAAGCCCGAAGGGATGGGCCTCGGCCTCTACTATGCAAATCTGGCGATGGAACTGAACGGCGGGCAACTCGCGTTCCCCCAGCCGGGAGAGGTCGAGCTTCCCGAAGAGTTCGACGGCGCCGTCGTCGCTCTGATATTCAAGGAAGTGCAATGAGGCTACCGGCACCGAGAGTCATCGCGATTGACGATGAACCGGAACACCTCGAAGGATTGGTGCAAGGGCTCAACTCGTATGGCGCGGCCTGTCTGCCTGTTCACTTCACCGGTGAAGCGGCCGCCACGCAGTGTTCTCACGTCCGAGTAATCTTTGCCGACCTTCACCTCAGCAGCGGCTCTCCAGGAAATCATGCCCAGGACTTCGGCATGATTGGCGGCCTTATCGAAGACACGATCCAGCCGTCCGGCCCTTATTTCATTGTTCTGTGGACCATGTACCCGGACCAAGCCGCCGCGCTGCAAGATTTCCTTGTCCAGCGTCTTCAGAACGTGGCGAAACCGTTTACGGTGCAAGCGCTCGACAAGAAAGACCACCTTGACTCCCAAGGCAAGGTGAAGGATCCCGGGAAACTTGTCGAAGCCATCGGACAGATCGTTGCGGAACAGCCGCAGATCGGAGCGCTGCTCAACTGGGAAGAACGGGTGTTGGGCGCGGCCGCCGATACGGTTTCGTCCATCACCGAGATGGCGGAGTCGGCTGCGGGAGACACAGGGACGAGTCAGGAAGTCGGAAGGCTCCTCGCAAGTCTGGCCGTGGCGGCGGTCGGCAAAGACCATGTCGAAGAAGACCGGTTTCGGGCCGTGAACGATGCGCTTCTACCGATCCTCGGGGACCGCATTGCATCCATGCGTTCGCGAGTTGCGGACCATGGCCTGTGGCACAGCGCGCTTGGCCAAGCGGATGCCGAACGTGGACTGTTCCAGGACGAAGCCGCGGAACTTAACCGTCTGCTTCATATAGCGCCTTCGGCTCCCGATGACGGTGGAGGCAGGCGCGGCACCGTGATCGCTTTGCCGGAGGAGTTTCTCGGAGAAGCGTTTGTGAAGACATTCGATCTCACTGCCGATGAGGCAGCGGAAAGGCAGTTCTGGCGGAAACGATCCGAAGACAGCAACGATCCGTTTTGTTGGGTTCTGATCCAGACGCAGGCAGCCTGCGATTATGCGCAGACACAACCCGGCCCGCTGCCCTTCCATCTTGGCTTGCGCCTGTCGGAGTCACGAGCAAGGACGGGTACTCCCCCCGCTGCACTTTGGCGCAGTCCGTGCTTCAAGCTACAGAACGAAGCCATCTATCTGCATGTGAGCGCTCGATTTCAGGTGTCATTGCCCAAGGGGAAGGCGATACAGGCCGCGCCACTCTTTCGTCTGCGCGAACAAGTTCTCAATGACCTGATCTATCACCTTCACGGCTACGGCGCCCGTCCCGGAATCATCTCATTCCGTTCGTAGCACAAACGGCGTTTCGGGCTTGCAAGTCCACCAAAGCATCGAGCAGGAAACCCCGAAATCAAGAAAATGTGACCAAGGACTCCACCACCGCCTTCATGGCCGGCGGACAGACTCCGTTGCCGAGCAGCCGGATGCGGTCCCGGCGGGTGCCAACGGGCAGCCTGAAGTCCTCGTCGAAGCCCATGGCTCGTTTCAACTCCGGGACTTGGAGCATCCGCAGTCTCGGTTCGCTTCCATCATGCTGGACCAGGGCAAAACGGTCCAAGGTCGTGATTGTGCGCAAGGGGTGGTCCAGTGGCTGCCAACCCCCGGCACCGTCGCTTCCGTAATAGACGAGCAGGAAGCTGGCTTTCGGTCCGAGCGCTCGGAATCCGCGCTGCGCCCTTTCCAGAGTGGCCGCCGCGCGCCGTTCGTGAATCAAGGGAGACATCCTCCATGCACTGGGCGGGTCCAGCACGGAGCGGGCCGACTTTCTGCGACCAGGGCGCTTTCGTATGGTCGAAGCCGGCGCCCGTACCAAATCACCGACAAGAAACAACCGCCGCCGCCGCTGCGCCACACCGAAATCGGCCGAGTCCAGGACATGTTCATGCAGCTTGTAGCCTAGATCGGTGAGTTCGCGTTTCAGTTCGCCATAGCGCGACCACGGCCGCATGTGAATCACGTTTTCCAGGACCAGCCATCGGGGATGCAATGTCCGGGCGTAGTGGACGACCAGCATGGCGGTAGCACGGCTTCCCTCGTCCCGCGGTGCAGCACCTTTCGCGCAGGTATGGTTGGTACATTCGGGTGAGGCGAGCAAAAGGTCGATTTCACCAATTTCCGCCTTCAGGGAACCAAGATAAACATCTTCGAGACGTTTCGTGATGACTCGAGCCCCCGGAAAGTTGGCGGCGAAGGTCCGGGCCGCGATGGCGCACATATCGACGCCTGCGACGATTTCCACCCCAACCGCCCGCGCCCCGGCACTGCTGCCGCCCGCGCCGCAGAACATGTCGAAAGCTCGTATCATCGCACGCTAGCGGGCAATGACGGCCGCGCTGTGACGGATCGACGGCTCTGCCGCGGCGGCCTCTGCCCTTCCATCCCGATGAGCGCAGTCAGTCTGTGCTCGACGGCGGCTTGGTCTCTGGTTTCGCACTCCCATATGACGAGAACTCGCCAGCCGAGCGCCTTCAAGGCTTCTTCCTGACGCGCGTCGCGAGCGACGTTAGCCGCGAACTTCGCCGTCCAGAACGCGACGCGCGATTTGGGTGTATAAGCATATCTGCACCCTGGATGCCGATGCCAGAAGCATCCGTGGACGAATACCGCCAACCGGCGTTTCGGGAACACCAAGTCCGGCCGACCTGGAAGGTCCTTGCGGTGAATACGAAAACGCAATCCCATCCGATGGGCGACCCGGCGGACAGCCAGTTCGGGACCGGTATCGCGCGCCCGAATTCCAGCCATCATATCGCTTCGCTGCTTGCTGTTCACGACGTCAGTCATGCGGCGTCTCCCAACAGGCGGGCCACAAGGGCGGCGCTTACCTCCGAGGCAATCCTGGAGCCAGACCCTGCGACGGCGGCCGTAGACTGTGCCCTTTCGACGAGTTGCACGTATCGACGCTGTTGGTCGCCGCTGGGGATGTGCATCGGTATAGCGCCAAGCCGTGTCATCTCGATCCGTTTCGTACCATGGGCTGCGGTGTCCACATCGTCCAATATCCGTTGCTGGAGGGCTTTGAGACACCAGAACCCAAATACTGGATCTATCGCACGATCGAAATCTATTGCCTTCATGTCCTGGTTAATCGCCACCGTTCGCGCCGTGAGGGCGATCGGCACTGTGTGAGAAAGGATCATGCCGCGCACGACAATGATGGACGTGTTCGCTGGCACCGCCTTAAGGCTTGTGTCGGCGAATGCCAAATTCGAAACGTGGTCTTCCGAATCGGAGATCAGATCGACCTTCATATCCTTTGGCGATATCCATGGTGTTTCGCCATCCCAGTATGGTCCGTTCTTCTTGCTAGGAGTCCCTCCCGAAATGAAGTTGGCGCATTCGGACAACGTTTGCTGATGGTGGCCATAAGGGTTCTGAACCGGATCCCCAAACATCTTGATAAACAACGCCGGAATGAATTCCCGCAACCGTTCCTGCGCCCGCTTACGCAACCGCTCGATCTTCGCCGCCCGGTTCAGGATGCCGACGATCCGCCGCTGCTCGTCGACCGGCGGGACGGGCATGCAAACCTTCTTCAGCGTGGATTTCGGGAGTTCTCTAAATGTGGTACCTCCGGCAAGTTGAATCAGGCGCTCGCGCTGGTCACGAAGCCAATAAGCGAGATATTCAGGCACAATCCGGTCACCGCAGATCAAGTTAGCAAAGCCCTGGTTCGTCGCCATCGGCCGGGTAGCGATCGCCGTGTAGCCGATAGTGGCCCTGCTCGTCATCAAGACAGTCCCGGCTGGTACCAGACGCGCGCTACTTTCGTTCAAAGCAATCTCTGTAATCGCCTCCTTCGTTCGCTCGATAAAGAGTGAATCCAGTGCGGTTACATCCGTCGGTGTGGCCCACGGTATAGTGCCGTCAAAGTAAACAGCGTTACTCCGTCTTGGGGTCCCACCGCCGACAATGGTGCAAAGTTCCGCCAGAGGTTTCTCCACGAAAGCACTCATTCTGCGACTGCCCCCCGCACCGCATCCGTCAATTCGTCGATCTCGCCCAGAAGCTCCGTCTCGATCGCCCGCAACTCCTCCAGAATCTCTAGCGGATCGCGGTGCTCGACCTTCGCCCGGTTCGGCGGCCGGTGCCGGTTGGCGCTGAGGTTGAAATCGGCGGCGCGGATGGCCTCAGCCTCGGCGAACCACCAGTTCTCGGTCCAGTCCGCGTCCAGATCACGGTCGCGCCATGACGCCCATCGCGTCTCCCGCTCATGGAACACCTCCATCAGATAGGGAAGATCGTCCTCGTCTATCGGCTGGTCATGGTTGGCGTCGAGCTTGAAGCCGTCGTTGTCAGTGTGCAGGAACATCACCCGTCCGGTCGCGCCGCCCTTGCGGAACACCAGCACCGAGGTCTTGACGCCGGAGTAGGGGTTGAAGACGCCGCTTGGCAGCGACAGCACCGCGTCGACCGTGTTGTTTTCGACCAGTCTACGGCGCAGTTCTCTGTGCGCTCCCGTGGAGCCGAACAGCACGCCTTCGGGCACCACGACACCGCAACGCCCTCCGTCCCTCAGATGGTTGAGCATGTACTGCAGGAACAGGAGCTCGGTCTGTCCCGTGCGCCCGATCTTCACGTCTTCGACGATGCGGTCCTTGTCCAGCCGCCCGGAAAACGGCGGATTGGCGAGAATGACGTCGAAACCGTGCGCAGGGAAACCAAGTTCCGCCTTGGCCGCTCGGTCGAGGGAACGAGTGAGCGCGTCCCGGCGCAGGATGCGGACCCGGTCGAGACCGCGGAGGGTCAGGTTCATGGTTGCGAGACGGACCATCTGCGGGTCCACGTCAGTGCCGTAGAAAGTAGCCTCCCGCAACTTTCTCACCGCATCGCGGCTCAGGGTATCGCCGAGGCCGCGCCGGACGGTCTTGCCTTCCGCGTCGATCTCCTCGATTCCGGCGGGCGAGGAGTTGGCGAGCCGGATGTGGTCCCACGCGGCGACCAGGAAGCCCGCCGTCCCGGCCGCCGGGTCGTAGATCGTCTCGCCGAGCCGGGGACCCACCAGTCGCACCAGAGCGCGGATCACGTGGCGGGGCGTCCGGAACTGGCCCAGTTCGCCCGCCTGCCGGATCTGGCGGAGTACGTGTTCGAAAAGATCGCCCTTGGTGTCCGCGTCCACCCGGTCGAGATGCAGGTCGTTCAACTGGCTGACAACCTGGGTGAGGACGGTCGGCTCGTCGATCACCAGCCGGGCGCCGTCCATGAAGTCCGTGACGCCGTTCGCAGCGAGTTCGGCGTGGAACGGAAAGACCTCCTCCCGCACCCAGTTCACCAGCCGTTCGCCGTTCAGTGCATGCGCCCAGGACGACCAGCGGAGAAGTTCGCGCGGCACCGTCACCGCGCCGGGTTCGCGGGCGTTGCGCGGATCGCGCAGGTGCCATTCGCCTTCGAAGGCGCTGGCGTACGGGGCGGCGCCCGGCCGTTGCGCCGCGCGTACCTTGGCGGCGTCCGCGGCCTCGTACATGTAGAAGTAGATCAGGAAGCTTAGCTGTTCGGCGTTCTGGGCCGGGTTCGGGTAGCCGCCGCCGAAGAGATAGTCGCGGATGCGATCAATGCCGCGCCGCAGCTCGGAGGTCATGGGCATGCCGCTATCGCTCCCCCGCGCGGGCGCTTGCGGGATCGTCCGGCGCTGGCCGTTGTCCGAACACCGCGACGTTCAACCCCGCAATCAGCCGACCGAGCGACTGCTCCCCGCCGAACACCCGCCGGGCCTGCTCGTAGCCGCCCAGGGCGGCAAAGGGGTGCTCGTCGAAATCGTAGTCCCCGAAGGCTTCGATGTTCATGGCGTCGGCCTTGACCCGGCTCCCGATGAGCCCCGCCCAGCGAGCCTGTTCAGCGGTGAAACCCTGCTCGCTGCGCCATGCTTCGACGCGGAGACCGATCTCGGCGGCGCGCGCCTCGTGCTCCGGCGTGCGCACGATGCGTCCGATTTCGTCCAGCGTGAGCCAATCCCGGCTCTCCGGGTCGATGTGGTCGTCAACATCGAGGGTCAGCAACATGCGCGGCTTGCCGGGGCCGGGAGGATTACCGCCCTCGCGAACCCAGCCGCCCTCGACGTCCACCTCGTCGTCGCCGTGGAAGTCCGTCACGCCGACGAAATCGAAGATCGTGAACCGGGCCTTCTCGATGTGCGGCGCCTTGCGCGTGCCGCGCCCGCGCATCTGTCGGTAGAGGATCGCGCTTCGAGTGAACCGTGCCATCACCAGATTGACGACTTCCGGGCAATCGAAACCGGTATCCAGCATGTTTACGCTGACCAGTATCTTCGGATAGTCCTCCTCCTTGAAACGCTTGACTATTGCGCTCGTGTCGGGAGCGGGGCCGCCGCCGACATCGCTCACCACGAAGTCGGCGTAGCGCGTGGCAGGGTGGGGCTTCAGGTCCGCAAAGTGGTCGTCGAACATCTCTGCCAGTATCTCAGCATGACGCCGGGTCACCGCAAAGACGATGGTCTTGCCCCATGCGGGCCATCGCCTGACACCGTCCCGGCCCATGAAGCCTTTCTCGTGCGCGTCGCGAAACTCGCGCACCATGGCGCGGTTGCGTTCGGGAATCGTGAACTTGCGCTCCAGGGCACTCGGGTCCACCGTGATCGCGTCCGAAGAGTCGAAGAGTTCCTCGAACTCGCTGCGCGTCCGTTGATCCATCGCGCTCCAATCGAGTTCTCCGCGCGTGACCTCGAACCCATCCCCGGCGGCGGTCTTCACCGTCATTGCCTTGTAGATGCGGTAGGGCACGAGATGGCCCTCATCGATGGCTTGGCGCAACGTGTAGCAGAAGGTGGGTTCCGCAAGTTCGAAGAACCGCAACGTGTCGCGCACGAACAGCCCGTCCTCGGGATCGAGCACCGCTTCCGGGTTCGCGGTGCAGGGAGTCGCCGTGAGACCGAGCTGGATGCTGTCGAAGTGCCGCAGCACACCGCTCCACCTGCCATATATCGAGCGATGGCATTCGTCGGTGATCACGAGGTCGAAGTAGCCCGGCGAGAGCGTACGGTACTCGGCAATCATGGTCTGGAGCGTGGCAATCGTGATGCGCTTGGCGCGGTCGAAGCCGCGGCCGGGACGCAGCACTTGACAAGGATAGTCCCGGAGATGGTCGGTGAACGCATCTTCGGCCTGACCCGCCAGCGCGATCCGATCCACGAGGAACAGAACGCGGGTGACGATGCCCGCCTCGAACAGCCGCTCGATGAAGGCCGCCGCCGTTCGGGTCTTGCCGGTCCCGGTGGCCATCTCGACCAGCAACTTGCGCCGCCCGCGCGTGACTTCGGCGGACAGCGCCTCGACGCACTCGATCTGGTAGTCGCGGTCGACGATCTTCCGGTCGATTGCGACCGTCGACAGGTCGCGGCGAATCCCACGCGCGGCGATCCTCCGTTCCAGATCGTCCTGCGAAAAAAACGCGGCAATCGCCCGCGCGTGGGCGTCGGCCTCGCGGTCGAGGAACCGTACTTCCTCACCGTTCGACAGAAAGACGAACGGTACCCCGAGCTGTCTCGCGTAGTGCCGGCCCTGGTCCTGCGCCGCGACGGGATCGATGCTCGCGCGTTTGGCCTCAAGCACGGCCATCGGCCGGCCCTGCCGGTCGCAGAGGACGTAGTCGGCCTGCGTGTCGTCCGGCAACGCGTGCTCGAAAAGGACGCTTGAACCGTCGGTGAGGTTCCAGCCCGCGTCCTTGAGCAGAGCGTCGATCTTGACGCGCGCAAAGGCTTCGGTGGTGCCGCTCATGCCGCCGCCCGCAGATCGACCTCATTGAGGCCGAAATCTTCAAAGTCCCGGATGTTCCGCATCGCTGCCGTCAATGGAGCCGAATCTGCGCAACAATTGCGTCGCCATCACGCGGCAGAATGAGGGTTGGTGGAGGCGGGGGGAATCGAACCCCCGTCCGAAGGCTTTCCGCCAGAAGTGACTACATGCTTAGTCGCCGTTTGAGTCTCGCCGCTCAAGCCCCCGACGACAGGGTCTGGCGCGGCCAGCCGGTTTGGATCTCGACCTCAACCCCTCCGGCAGGAGAATCGGTCCATCCCGCTGAATGACGCCTTGTCCGACCCCGCGGGAGAAGGCCGGCAAGACGCTGGCTGTCTAAGCAGCCAGGGCGTATTCGTTATTGTCTGCAGTTACTTGCAGTCCTGCTTTTTTAACGGGGCAGCAGGACCCCGGCATGCCACTTTGACTTCCCACCCCCGTCGAACCCATATCGCCCCCAATAGATGAGCCCGGTCCGGCCGGTCAACTTCTGCGGCTCTTCATGGAGCGTTCCATCTCCCGCCGGACCATCTTTTCCTTGACCGTGGCGCGCTTGTCGTAGAGCTTCTTGCCGCGGGCCAGCCCAAGCTCCACCTTGGCGCGCCCATCCTTGAAGTATAGCTTCAATGGAATCAGGGTCAAGCCGCGTTCCTTGACTTTTCCCATGAGCCTCGAAATCTCGCGCTTGTGCAGCAGCAGCTTCCGCGGCCGGGTGGGCTCGTGGTTGAACATGTTGGCCGCGGGATACGGACTGATGTGCGAGTTGACCAGCACCACCTGGCCCTTGTCGACACGCGCGTAGCTGTCGGCCAGATTCGCGCGCCCGTCCCGCAGCGACTTGACCTCGCTGCCCAGCAGCACCATGCCGGCCTCGAAGGACTCGTCGATGAAGTACTCCCGGTGCGCCCGCCGGTTGACGGTGACGGCCTTTTGGGCTGTTTCCTTGGTCGAGGTCATGGGACGGTATCCGTTTCCTTGCGTGTCGGAGCCCGTGAGCGCGGCGTCCCGCTTACGGTTCGTCGCCTCCCAGGATCCGATTGTCGATCAGGCGGGCGTTGCCCACCCATGCGCACAGAGCCAGCAGCGTCGGGCCGTCGACCTCTTCCACCGGGTGCAGCTCCCTGGGATCGCACAGGTCCGCGTACTCGAGCCGCGCCAACGGCTGACGGGTAATCTCCTCCACCACGACCTCCCGTATCCTTCGGGCCGCGGTTTCGCCACCGCGCACCAGCGCTTCCGCCTTACCCAAGGCGCTTTGAAGGCAACGCGCCGCCTCGCGTTCGGCCGGCCCGAGGTAGCGATTGCGCGAGCTCATGGCTACACCGTCGGGCTCCCGCACGGTGGGGCACTCGACGATGTCCACATCCACGTTCAGGTCCTCCGTCATTCGCCGGATCACCCGGACCTGCTGATAGTCCTTGAGCCCGAACAAGGCCACGTGGGGGCGTGCGATATTGAAGAGCTTCAGCACCACCGTGGCCACGCCGCGAAAATGGCCCGGACGGTGGGCTCCGCACAGCGGGCGGCTCACCTCCTCTACGTCCACGTAGGTCTGATACCCGGCGGGGTAGATGTCTTCGGCAGCGGGGTTGAACAGCAGGTCCACCCGTTCCTCGGTCAGCAACCGGACGTCCCGCTCCAGGTCCCGCGGGTAGCTGTCGAAGTCCTCGGACGGAGCGAACTGGGCGGGATTGGTGAAGATGGACACCACGCGGCAATCGCCGTGCTTCCCCGCCTCCCGCACGAGGCTCAAATGGCCTTCATGCAGGAACCCCATGGTGGGCACCAGCACGATGCGCTTCCCCTCGCGACGGGCATGGTCGCTCCATGCCTGCATCTCCCGGATGCCGCGGATGCTGGGTAACGCCGCCATCACCGAGATTCAATACGGTGGGAACCCCCGGGCCGGCGTCAGTGGAAGGTATGCTCCTCCGCCGGGAAGGCCTCCGTCCGCACCTCTTCCATGTAGCTCTGCACCGCGCCGCCGATGGTGTCCTTGAGGTTGGCGTATCGCTTGACGAATTTGGGCGTGAAGTCGTCGAACAGGCCCAGCATGTCGTGGACCACCAGGATCTGCCCGTCGCAATGCATGCCCGCGCCGATGCCGATGGTGGGAATGGACAGACGCTGCGTGATCTCCCTGGCCAGTTGCACCGGGATGCCCTCCAGCACCACCGCGAATGCCCCCGCCTGCTCCACCGCCATGGCGTCGTCGAGTATGGCGCGCGCGTCGGCTTCGCCGCGCCCCTGGATCCGGTAGCCGCCGAACTGATGCACCGACTGGGGGGTGAGGCCCACGTGGCCCATGACCGGCACGCCCATCTTCACCAGCGCCTCGATGGTGGCGGCCTGGGTGACGCCGCCTTCCAGCTTGACGGACTCCGCGCCCCCTTCCTGGACGAGCCTGCCGGCGTTACGCTTGGCTTCGTCCACCCCGAGCTGGAAAGTCATGAACGGCATGTCCGACACCACCAGGGCGCGCCGCCGGCCCCGGATCACCGCCCGGGTGTGGTAGATGACATCGTCCACGGTGACCGGCAGCGTGCTGTCGTGTCCCTGGATCACCGAGCCCAGCGAATCGCCGACCAGCATGAGATCGATGCCGGCCTCGTCCAGAATGCGGGCGAAACAGTAGTCATAGGCCGTGAGGCAAACGATTTTCTCGCCCTTTTCCTTCATGCCCCGGACTTCCGGCACCGTTATCTTCCGTCCCATTCGGCAACCCTCCTCAAGCAAAGCCCCAACAAAAAAGCCTCCCGGATCGATCCGGAAGGCCATCCCGCTACCGTTGGAGACGATAGGCGCCAGAATGTCTCATCCGTCTCGGTCCGGCTCTCCCGGATCCAAGCGGGAAATCACTTTTTTCCTGCGTCTTTCCGGTTCTCCATGCGTGGAGTCGGCCGGCTCAGCCTGGCCGCTCCGGAGCTTTTCCGGAAAGATGAACGGCATACTAGCGCGAAGCGGGCCGAAAGTCCAGCCTCACGGCAACTTGTAGGAGCTGTCCTCTATGAGCGCCCGGAGGTCCTGGCGGAACTCGCCGCGCCACTTGGAGAGCACGAGGTCGGCGGGACACAGACCCTGGTGGACCAGGTCGCGCAACGGCTTCAGGTGGATGGTCTCGTCCTCGCCGCGCTTGTTGAGCGCGTGTTGGCGCGTCAGGCCTTCCCAGGCGATGTCGACCATTTCCTTCGCCAGGTCGCCGAGTGAATACCGGCGAAACCGCGCGGCCGGGCCGTTCCGATGGGAGTCGTGATATGCGGTCATCCGCTCGTCGAAGGACCACCCCTTCACCAGGTCCCACGCCGCCGCGAGGCAGTCGTTGTCATAGAAGATGCCCTTGATGAGCGCCGGCAGCGCCGGCATCAGCTCCGGTGACTGGCTGTCGGCGGAGCGGAACTCCATGTAGTGCTTCAGCCGGACCTCCGGAAACAGCGTGGTCAGATGAAGCTGCCAGTCCGCCATGGTGGCGTGGTGACCCTGATGGCCCCGCTCCAGAAAGCGGCGGAACGGGATCCCGGTCATGTCCACGTAGTTCCCTTCCCGGGAGATGAGGTACATGGGCACATCGAGGGCGTACTCCACGTAGTGGTGGAAGGTCGCGTCGAGAGAGAAACAGAATTCCAGCAGGCCGCACCGATCCGGATCGGTGCGGGTCCAGATGTGGCCCCGGTAGCTCTTGAAGCCGTTGGGCCTCCCGTCCGAGATGGGAGAGTTGGCGAAGGCCGCGCCGATGATCGGCGCCAGACCCATGGCCGTCCGAAGCTTGGCCATGGCGTCCCGTTCGTCACCGTAGTCGATGTTCGCCTGCACCGTGGCGGTCTGTTTCATCATGCGTTGGCCCAGGGTCCCCACCTTGGCCATGTACGGCCCCATGATGCGATAGCGCCGCTTGGGCAGCCACTCGATCTCGTCCGCGCGGCTGAAGGGCTGTATCCCCAGCCCGAGAAATACCACGTCGAACCGGCCGGCAACGTCGATGAGCTCGCGGATGTGCTGGGAGAACTCGACGTTGCTGCAGTGAATGTCGTCGCAGGGTTCGCCGCTCAGCTCGATCTGGCCGCCGGGCTCCAGCGTGACCGCGTGGTTGCCGCGTTTCAGGCCGATGAGGAACCCCTCTTCCTCTTGCGGCTCCCAGCCGTAGTCGCTCACCAGGCCTTCGAGAATGACCCGGACGCCGCGCGGCCCGGAATACGACAACGCCCTGGCCGTGTCCCGCTCGATGCCGACCTTCTCGTACTCGGTGCCCACGCGCCACTGCTCGCGAGGCTTTCCGGCTTCGTGGAAGAAGGCTTCGAGTTCGTCTTGTCGCTCTATCACGGCCATGGACGGGATTCTCGGGAACGCCGGCGGGTGCGCGGCTACCCCTCGCAGACCTCGCGGAGATTCTGCTCGTAGGGCGCGGTGACCACCGCCTTCTCCGTGATAATGGCCGAGACCAGTGAATGATCGGTCACGTCGAATGCCGGATTGAGAGTCTTTACCCCGTGCGGCGCGATGCGGCTGCCGGCGATGTGGGTGACCTCGTCTTCGCTCCTCTGCTCGATGGGTATGTGGGCTCCGGACGGACAGGTGAGGTCCACCGTGGAGGTGGGGCACGCCACGTAGAACGGAACGCCGTGCTCCCGCGCCAGCACCGCCACCGTGTAGGTGCCGATCTTGTTGGCCACGTCGCCGTTGGCGGCGACGCGGTCGGCGCCCACCACCACCGCGTCGACGCGGTTTTGCTGCATCACGTAGCCCATCATGTTGTCGGTGATGAGCGTGGTGGGGATGTCCTCCTTGCACAACTCCCAGGCCGTGAGCCGGGCGCCCTGGAGAAAGGGCCGGGTTTCATCGACGAACACTTCTTCGATGGCCGCGCCCGATTCCTTCATGGCCCGGATCACCCCCAGTGCGGTGCCGTAGCCCGCGGTGGCCAATGCGCCGGCGTTGCAGTGGGTGAGGATCCGCCGGGAGCCCTTCAGGAGCCCAGCGCCCAGCGAGCCGAGGCTGCGGTTGGCGGTGATGTCTTCCTCGTACATGGCCAAAGCCGCTTCCTCGAGCCGTTGCTTGAGCAACTCCAGGTCGCCGTCCCGGTGTTCCTCGTAGGTTTGCCGCATCCGGGCCAGCGCCCAGTGAAGATTGACCGCCGTGGGCCGGGTTTCCGCCAGGGTGCGGAACACGTGCTCCATGGCCGGTCCCATCGCCTTCCGGCTCCTGACGCGGCGCGCGCCCAGGACGACCCCCATGGCCGCGGTGACGCCGATGGCGGGGGCGCCCCGGACCACCATGGTGCGGATGGCCTGGGCCACCTGCCGGTAGTTGCGGCAGACCCGGTACACCTCTTTGCGGGGCAGGCGCCGCTGGTCGATAAGCAGCAACTCGCCGCCGCGCCACTCGATGGTTCTTACGGCCATATCCGTTTATCTTTCGGTCGTGCTCAAATATAGTACCCTGAGAAGAAGGGTCAAGGGGTCAGGGATCAAGGGCCAGACGCCAACGTGCCCCCTCGGCCCGCTTCTCTCCGGGAAAATGACGGATCTCATCGAACTGCTCGGATACGTGTCGGGCGTCTATCTCATCGCGCCCGACCTGGAGGTCGACCGGTTGGTCGTGACGCTGGCCGCGATCCACCTCTGCGACGCGGTTCTATGCTTCGTCATCGCCCGCCAGAGCGGCCGTGATCAGATCGGCTGGACCCTGGCCGGCCTGTTCCTCGGCGTATGGGGCGCCCTCCCGCTGCTGTTGCAGCGGGGGAGACACGGGGGATAGCCTTCAGGCTCTCCCCCGGCGGCACGCAGCCTAGTCCATTCGTTTGCGCAGGAACGTCGGGATATCGAAGTCGTCCTCGCTCACCTCATCCTCCTTGAGGTCGTAAGGTTGCGAGGCGCCGGCGTCCTTCTCCTGGTCGTCGTGCTGCCAGGCCGGACCATCGAACTCGTCGTCCACGAGCGTCCCGAGGTGGATGACCTTCTTGTCCGCTTTGTCCTTGGACCCCAGCCCCAGCGACCCCTGTCTTTGGGCCGCGGGCTTCCGCGGCTCGGCCGTCGCCGCCGCCGGCTCCGGCATGAACCGCGCCTGACCGTCGCCGAACCCCGTGGCGATGACGGTGATCCGCAACTCGTCCTCGAGCTCCTCGTCGATGACCGCGCCGAAGATGATGGTGGCGTCCTCGTGGGCCTCGCCCTGGATCAGGGTCGCCGCCTCGTTGACCTCGAACAGGCTCATGTCCGCCCCGCCGGTGACGTTGATCAACACGCCGCGGGCGCCGTTGATGGAAATGTCCTCCAGAAGCGGACTGGAGATGGCCTGCTGCGCCGCCTCCACCGCCCGGTTCTCGCCCGCCGCGGAGGCCGCGCCCATGAGCGCGAATCCCATCTCCTTCATGACCGTGCGGACGTCGGCGAAGTCGAGATTGATGAGCCCCGGAGTCACGATCAGGTCCGCGATGCCCCGGACCGCCTGCGTCACCACGCTGTCCGCGACCTTGAAGGTTTCCAGCAGCGTGGTGGACTTGCCCGCGATGCTGAGGAGCCGCTGGTTCGGGATGACCACCAGGGTATCCACCTTGTCCTTGAGATCCCGGATGCCTTCCTCGGCCTGCTGCATCCGGCGCTTCCCCTCGAAGATGAAGGGCTTGGTGACCACGCCCACCGTCAGCGCTCCGAGCTCTTTCGCCACGCTGGCGATGATCGGCGCGCCCCCGGTGCCGGTGCCGCCGCCCATGCCCGCCGTGATGAAGATCATGTCCGCGCCCGTGAGATACTCGCGGATACGCTCCTTGTCCTCCATCGCCGCGCGGCGGCCCACCTCCGGGTTGGCTCCGGCTCCGAGTCCCTTGGTCAGGGAATCGCCGATCTGGACCTTTATCTCCGCCCGGTTCGCGTCCAGCGCCTGGCTGTCGGTATTGGCAACGATGAAGTCCACGCCCTTGAGCCCCTCCTCGATCATCGTGTTGACGGCATTGCCGCCGCCCCCGCCGACGCCGATGGCCTTGATCCGGGCTCCGGAATTGATCGGTTCCACCATCTCAAACATAACCCTCCTCCTTTTCCTCGTGTATGACGTTCTGTCGTTTCGTCTCGAGCGAACAGCCGGACACCATCGGGCCGCCCGCCTCCGCCCAATCCCCGGCTAGAAAAACTCCCTCAACCATTCCGTCATCCGGCCCCGGACCTTGAGCAACAGGTGGTCGTTGTCCCGGAAGCGGAAATGATTTCTCTCCTGCTTGCCGAGGCCGTACATCAGCAACCCCGTGCCGGTGGCGTAGACCGGGCTGGACACCACGTCCACGAGCCCGGTGACGTTGGCGGGCACGCCTTGACGCACCGGCACGTTGAAGATTCTCTCCGCCATCTCGATCATTCCCGGCAGCAGCGTGGAGCCGCCGGTCATGACGATGCCCGAGACCAGATGGTCCTCGTAGCCGGACCTGCCGATCTCCCGCCGCACCAACTGGAAGACCTCCTCCAGACGGGGCTCGATGATCTCGCACAGGATCTGCCGCGACACCGACCGCGGCCGCCGTCCTCCCACGCTGGGCACCTCGAGCATCTGGTTGCGGTGGGCCGCCTCGGCTTCCACGCAACCGTAACGCTGCTTCAACTGCTCCGCGGCCGCCATCGGCGCATGCAGTCCGGCGGCGATGTCGCCGGTCAGGTGACTGCCCCCCACGGCCAACACCGCCGTATGCTTCACCGAGCCACCGTGGAACAGCGCGATGTCCGTGGTCCCTCCGCCCATGTCCACCAACGCTACCCCGAGTTCCTTCTCTTCCTGGGTCAGGGTGGCGTCGGCGGAGGCCAGCGGCTCGAGCACGAAGTCGGCGACGTTGAGGCCCGTTCGATTGCAGCACTTGACGATGTTCTGGGCCGCGGTCACGCCGCCGGTTACGATGTGGACACTGGCCTCGAGCCGGACGCCGGACATGCCCCGGGGCTCCTGGATGCCCCGCTGTCCGTCGATGGCGAATTCCTGCGGCAGCACGTGGAGGACTTCCCGGTCCAGGGAGATGGGCACGGCCTTGGCCGCGTCGATGACCCGCTCGACGTCGTCATCGGTCACCTCCTTGTTCTTGACCGCAACGACGCCCTGGCTGTTGAAACCCTCGATATGACTGCCGGCGATGCCGGCGAAGACCGTGTTGATCTCGCAGCCGGCCATGAGCTCGGCCTCCTCCACCGCCTTCCTGATGGATTCCATGGTGGCCTCGATGTTGATCACCACGCCCTTCCTCAACCCCCGGGACGGGTGAATGCCAACGCCCACCACCTCCGGGCCCTGGTCGGTCTGCTCTCCCACCACCGCGCAGACCTTGTGGGTGCCGACGTCGAGTCCGACAACAACGTTCGTCTTCTTGGCCATGCCTTGTGGTGCCCCTTCTTAGTGGCCTGTAACGTCCAAACGGAAACCAATCCGGACGTTACAGGCCATTAGTGTCCCGTCCATCGGATCACGCCCTTCCCCGCGGACGCGCGACCACCTGCCCCTTGAAACTCACGTCGACGGCCTCGAAACGGGCCCCCTGCCCGGGAAACTCCCGCACGAACCACTGCAACCGCTCCAGCTTCGCTTCCCAGTCTCCCCAGCCCACGTGGAACGGCACCGGGTAGGATACGGGATAGAGGACGATGCCCCCGCCGGACTGAAAGCGTATCTCGGACAGATCCAGCGTGGTGCTCTCCACCGTCCGTCCGAAGGACAGGGCCTCGGCCACCTTCTTCCGCGTGCCGGGGTCCCGCGGCGAGAGCCCGGCAGCGCGAAGGCCGGTGATGAAGGGGAAGTCCACGGAGTCCTCTTCGCCCAGGGCCTTGAAGACCACCCCGTCCTCGGCGACGTAGTAGAGCTTGTCCAGGGCGACGATGCCTCCGGCCTCCCATTCCTCGATGCGGATCACCAGCCGCGCCGGCAGTTCCCGCCGTATCAGGACCCGCTTCACCCAAGGGTGTTGCCGTACCCTTTCCTCGACCTCGGCGGGATCGATGTTCCAGATTCGCGTGTTGGGTCCCAGCCCCGACCTCACCACGATATCGGCGCCCTTGATCTTCTCCGCCCCCAGGATCTTCACTTCCCGGACGGCGAAGTAGGGGTGCGCCAGGATGAAGCTCGAGGTCGCCCGGGCCGCCGCCCGAAACCCGCCCGCCGCCTGCTCCGCCGCCCGCCAGCCTCGGCGGTGTAGGTCCGCGAAATAGCCGGGGTAGAACAGCCACCCGAGCAGCACCAGCGCGCAGACGGCCGTGCCCGTCATTCCCGCGCGGCTGCGCAACCGCTTCCTGGGCCGGACCCGCGGACTACGCATTGGCTCCCCCCCGTGGCGACGAGGCCGCCAGACCCGCCACGCGGTTTTTCAGCGCGGCGCCGTCGAGTATCCGCTCGACCAGGTCCTCGAAGCCGATGCCGACCCCGGCGGCGATCTCCGGCAGGAGACTCAGGGGCGTCATCCCCGGCAGCGTATTGACCTCGAGCACGTACAGCCGCCGCTCCGGCGAGATGCGAAAGTCCACGCGCGGCGCTCCTTGACAGCCCAGCGTCCGGCAGACCCGCGCCGCCAGCGCCAGGGCCCTGCGGTACACGGGACCGGGCAAAGGGGCCGGAAAAACGTGCGTGGCCATGCCGGAAGTGTACTTGGCCTTGAAATCGTAGAAGCCCTTCGCCGGCCTGATTTCGGTGACGCCCAGAGCCTCGCCGTTCAGGAGCCCCACGGTGACCTCCTTGCCCGGCACGTATTTCTCCACCAGCGCGTCCCGGCCGAACCGGCATGCCTCGCGGACCGCCCGAGCCATGTCCCTTTGCCGGCGCACGATGACGACTCCGATGCTGGACCCTTCGGATCGAGGCTTCACCACCACCGGCAAGGGCAGCCTCGGAACCGCCGTTTCGTCCGCGCTCACCACCTGGTACGAAGGCGTGGGAATGCGGTTCCGCACGAGCACCTGCTTGGCCAGCACCTTGTCCATGCACAGCGCCGAAGCAGTGACGCCCGAGCCGGTGTAGGGAATCCCCATGACCTCCAGCAGTCCCTGCACGCAACCGTCCTCGCCGATCTTTCCGTGAAGCGCGTTGAAGACCACGTCGATCCGCCGTTTGCGGAGCCGCGCGGCCAGATCCGCGCCGGCGTCGATGAGCGACACCCTCCGATAGCCCTTTCGTTGCAACGCCCCGGCCACCTCCTTGCCGGACACCAGCGACACGTCCCTTTCCGCGGAAGGGCCGCCGTACAGGACGCCGACGCGCCGGGATCGGTGGGTTCCCGACGCCACGCTCATTGCGGCCACTCCCCGGCGAGACGGACCTCGGCCTGCAGCGTCACCGAAAACCGGCGCTCCACCTCGCTGCACACCCGTTCGATGAGCCCCCTCACATCCTGGGCGCGGGCGCCGCCGAGATTGAGAATGAAGTTCGCGTGCCGTCGCGAGATCTCGGCGCCGCCCACCCGGAGACCCTTCAACCCGGAGGCCTCGATCAGCCGGCCGGCGTGGTCGCCCGGCGGATTGCGAAACACCGACCCGAAATTGGGGCGGCCCGACGGCTGGCTTTCCCGCCGCCGCGCCATGATGGCCCGCATGCGGGCGTCCACCGCCGCCGCCGTTTCCGGCGTCAGGGCCATGCCCACCCGGGTCACGATGGCCCCGGACGGGAGCCGCGCCTCGCGGTAGGCGAACTGCAGATCCTCGCGGCCGAGCGCCAACGCCTCGCCCGCGGCCGTTACCGCGTCAACCCTGGTCACCACCCGCTCCATTTCCGATCCGTAGGCCCCGGCGTTCATCGCCAGCGAGCCGCCGACGCTGCCGGGAATGCCCTCGGCGAACTCCAATCCGCCCAGCCCGCGGCGCACCGTCTCCCGCACCAGCCGGCTCACCGCGTAGGCGGCGCCGACATCGGCTCCCGCCCCATGCCAACGCGCCCTGCGAAACTCCCCCCGCAATCGCAGCACGGCGCCGCGCACGCCGAGATCGCTCACCAGCAGGTTGCTGCCGTTGCCCAGCAGCAGCACCGGCACGCCGTGGCGCTCCACGACCTTCAGGCAGGCGGTCAGCCCCGGGCTCGTGCGCGCCTCCAGGAAGTAGTCCGCCGGACCGCCGACCTTGAAGGAGGTGTAACGAGCCAACGGCTCGCCCACCTTGACCGCCACGCCGGCGATGCGGCCCAGGTCCCTGGCAAACGGGTCCGTGGTCATGGCCTCTGTTCCCGCAAGGAATCAATCAGCGCCTCCCCTACCTTGTGGATGTCCCCGGCTCCCAGGGTCAGGACCATGTCCCCGTCCGCCAGCCTGGGCAGCAGCCGGAAGGCCACGTCGTCCTTGTCCGCGATGAACTCCACGTCCATGTGGCCCCGCCGCCGGATGGCCCGGTACAACTCCTCCGCGCTGGTCCCCGGCGCCGGATCCTCGCCCGCGGCGTAGATGTCCGTGAGGATCAGCCGGTGGGCGCGGTCGAACGCGGAAACGAAATCCTCGAAGAGGTCCTTCGTCCGGCTGTAGCGGTGGGGCTGGAACACCACCGTCAGGGGCCGGTCCCAACCCTCGATGATGGCGCGCAGGGTCGCCTCGATCTCCGTGGGATGGTGTCCGTAGTCATCCATCACCAGCACCCCGGCGACCTCTCCCTTGATCTCCGACCGGCGATGGATGCCGGCGAACGCGCCCAACGCCGCCGCGGCGACGGCAAAGTCGATGCCGAGCTCCGCGGCCACGGCGATGGCCGCCAGGGCATTGGCCACGCTGTGTCTCCCGGGCATGGGCAGCGCCACCGTGCCGAGCGCGCGGCCGCGATACAGGACCGCGAACGTGGACTCCATCCCACGGGTCCGGACCCCTTCGGCGGTGAAGTCGGCATCGGCGGACAGGCCGTAGGTGACCACGCGCTTCCGCACCCGCGGCAGCAGGCCGCGCACCGTCGGGTGGTCGAGGCACAGCACCGCGACGCCGTAGAACGGCACCTTGTTGATGAATTCCAGAAACGCGTCGGCCAGGGCTTCCGTGGCGCCGTAGTAGTCGATGTGTTCCCGGTCGATGTTGGTCACCACCGCCACCGCGGGCGAGAGCAGCAGGAACGTGCCGTCGCTCTCGTCGGCCTCGGCCACCAGGATGTCGCCCGTGCCCATCTGTGCGTTGCCGGCCAACGACCGCACCCGTCCGCCGATGACCAGCGTCGGACCCATCCGCGCTTCCGTCAGCACGTGGCCGATCATCGACGTGGTGGTGGTCTTCCCGTGGCTCCCGGCCACCGCGATGCCGTATTTCATGCGCATGAGCTCGGCGAGCATCTCGGCCCTCGGAATCACCGGAATCTGCCGCTCCTTGGCCGCCACCACCTCGGGGTTGGAGAACTTCACCGCGGCCGAGATCACCACCACCGAGAGCGCCTCCGCCAGGTTGGCGGCATCGTGGCCGATGCGGACCTCCGCGCCCAGGGAACGCAGCCGCCGTGTGGCCTCGCTCTCCTGGAGGTCCGAGCCGCTTATTTCGTAGCCCAGGTTCAACAGCACCTCCGCGATTCCGTTCATGCCCACGCCGCCGATGCCGACGAAGTGCACCCGGTGGCGCCTCTCGAAGGGAGCCGTCATGACCACCCCGGGACGAGGGCATGACACTCGTCCACAATGCGCTCGGCCGCATCTCCGCGGCCGAGCGCGGCCGCGGCCCGGCCCATGGCCGCCCGCCGCGCGGCGTCGCCATGGAGCGCGCGGATGGTCTCGGCCAGGCCCGCGGGCGTCAGCTCCGGTTCCGCGATCATTTCGGCGGCGCCGGCCTCCTTCAAGGCCAGCGCGTTGAGCCGTTGATGGTCGTGGGCGGCGTACGGGTACGGCACCAGCACCGACGGCTTGCCGAACACCGTGAGCTCCGACAGCGTGGAGGCCCCGGCCCGGCAAATCACCAGATCGGCCGAGGCGTAGGCGCGGTCCATGCGGTGGATGAAAGGCAGCACCTTTGCCTCGCACGGCAGCGACGCGTAGCCCTCCCTCACCGACTCCTCGTCCGCGCGTCCGGTCTGATGCGTCACCCGAAAGCCGGCCGCCGCTTCGCCGAGGCGCGCCAACGCCGCGAGCACCATCTCGTTGATCCGGCGGGCGCCGGCGCTGCCGCCGAAGACGAGGAGATGGAAGCCCTCCTCCCGGTCCGCGTCGGGCAGCGTCCGCCACCGCACCGGGGTTCCGGTCAGCACCACCTTGGCCCGCGGGAAATACCCGACGCTTTCGCGGAAGCTGGTGAAGATCCGGTCCACCAGCCGCCCGAGAATGCGGTTGGTGAAGCCGGGGCGCAGGTTCTGCTCCAGGATCGCGCAGCGAATCCGTTGCGACGCCCCCGCCAGCAGCAGCGGCCCGGAGGCGTAACCGCCAAGGCCGATGATGCACTGGGGATCGAAGCCCCGGATGATGGCCCGCGAGCGACACAGGCTCACCGGGATTCCGTAAAGTCCTTCCAGCAGTCCCCTCAGACCTCGTCCCTTGAGCCCTCGTATCGGCAACAGCTCGATGGGAAACTCCGTCTCCGGAATGACCCGGCTCTCGATGCCCCAACGGCTGCCGACGAAGAGGATGCGCATGTCGCCGTTCCGCCGGCGAAACTCCCGCGCTATCGCGAGGCCGGGAAAGAGATGGCCGCCTGTGCCGCCGCCGGCCACGATCAACCTCATTCCCGTGCCCTCCGCCAGGAAGCGCTCAGAAGCATCCCCGTCACCGTCAGGTGCACCACCATGGCGGAGCCGCCGTAGCTGACGAACGGCAGCACCAGCCCCTTGGTGGGCACCAGGCCCATGACCACGCTCATGTGCACCAACGCCTGGAGCGCCAGGAGCATGGTGAGGCCGAACACCATCAGCCGCGTGAAGGGGTCCTCGCTGTCGATGGCCAGCCGCAAGCCGCGAAAGAGCAGGATGCCGAAGAGCCCCAGGACCAGCAGCGCGCCCCACAGCCCGAGTTCCTCGCCGATCACCGAGTAGATGAAATCCGTGTGGGCTTCCGGGAGGTAGTGGAGCTTCTGCCGGCTCTGTCCCAAGCCCCGGCCCCATAGCTGACCGGAGCCGAAGGCGATGAAGGACTGAATGATCTGGAAGCCGCTGTCGGCGGAATCGCTCCATGGGTCCATGAAGGCCAGCAGCCGCTTCACCCGGTAGTCCGCCGACAGGATGAAGAACGCTCCCACCGGCAGCGCCGCCAGCGCCACGGCGGCGAGGTGGCGGATACGGCCGCCGGCCACGAACAGCATGGCCATGGCGATGACGGCCAGAATGAACGCGGAGCCGAAGTCCGGCTCCGCCAGCAGCAGGGCCACGAACGCGCCCGCCACCAGCACGGGCGGGAGCATGCCGGGGACGAACCGTTCCAGCCGGCCGACCTTTCTGGAGAGGGTGTACGCAAGGTAGAGCACGAAGGTCACCTTGGCGACCTCCGACGGCTGGAAGACGAACGGCGGCACGCCCAGCCAGCGATGGGCGCCGCCGCGGGTGACGCCGATGCCGGGGACCAGCACCAGCACCATGGCGATGAGGGTCACCACCAGCAGCGGCCCGGTGAGACGGCGGTAGGCCGACGGCGGCAGCAGCACGGCCACGGAGAGTCCCACGAGACCGAGGCCGACGGCGGCCAGTTGCTTGCGGAAGAGGTAGGTGCCGTCGCCGAACCGTTCCTGGGAGAAGAGGTAGCTGGTGTTCAGCACCATGGTGATGCCGATGGCGAGCAGCACCACCAGGCTCAGCAGCATCCAGCGGTCCATGTTGCGTATCTCGCTCATAGAGCCTGCACCAGCTCCTTGAATACGCGCCCCCGCTCGGCATAGTTCTCGAACATGTCGAAGCTCGAGCACGCCGGCGACAACAGCACGACGTCTCCCGGCCGGGCCGCGGCCCGGGCCTGCCGCACCGCCTCGCGGTAGTCCTCGACCACCACGGTGTCCGCGGAAGCGCCCAGCTCCTCCTTCATGAGGTCGCGGGACGCACCCAGCAGGATCAGCTTCCGGACCCGCTCCCGCACCAGCGGCTCGAGGACCCGGTAGCTGCCGCCCTTGTGGACGCCGCCGGCGATGAGCACCACGGGCTCGTCGAAGCTGGCCAGGGACTTCCGGACCGCGCCGACATTGGTGCCCTTGGAGTCGTTGTAGTAGCGCGCGCCGTCCAGCTCCCGCACGAACTCGAGCCGGTGCTCGATGCCCGGGAACCGCCGCGCCGCCTTCCGGATGTGGCGCGCGTCCACGCCCACGGCCCTGGCGGCGCAGACGGCGGCCATGACGTTCTCGACGTTGTGGACCCCGCGCAGGCGGATGTCCCGGAGCGGGAACCGCTCTTCGGCTCCGTTGCCGCGCCAGACGATGTCGTCTCCGGCCACGAAGGCGCCCGGCTCGGCTTCCGCCCACCCGAAAGAGACCACCCGGGAACCCAGTCCGGCGCGCAACCCCCAGACCCACGGGTCGTCGCGGTTCAACACCGCGACGTCGCCGGCACGTTGGGCCGAGAAGATCCTGGCCTTGGCGGCGCCATAGCTCGACAGTCCGTCGTAGCGGTCCAGATGGTCCTCGCTGAGGTTCAGGAACAGCGCCACCCGGGGCCGGAAATCCCGCACCCACTCGAGCTGAAAGCTGCTCACCTCCACCACCCCCCAGTCCCAGTCGCCGTCCACGTACTCGATCAGCGGGCTACCGATGTTGCCGCCGGCGAACACGCGCAGCCCCGCCGCCTCGAGGATCCCGGCCAGCAGCCGGGTGGTGGTGGTCTTCCCGTTGGTGCCGGTAACCGCGACCATGGGCGCGCTGCCGAAACGCGCCGCCAGCTCGATCTCGCTCAGCACCTCGATGCCTCGCCGGACGGAGTCCGCCAGCAGGGGATTGTCCCGGGGCACGCCCGGGCTGGGGACCACCGCATCCACGCCGTCGAGCCAGTCCGGCTGCTCAGGCCCGAAATGGCACGTGGCCGGCAGCCGTGACAGCTCGCTCCGGGCCGGTCCCATCCGGTCTTCCTCACGGGCATCGACGGCCACCACATGGGCGCCCCGGGCGGCGAGAAACCGCGCCACGGCCAATCCCGTGCGGGCCAGTCCCAACACCATGATCCTTTGGTCTCGGAGATCCATCTCCGGCTTTCCGTTGGTTGCCGGCTCCGCGCTTCGCGCCGCCGCCGTGACACTCGCTCCCGAAACCCTCATCGCAACTTCAGCGTGCTCAACGCCACCAGCGCGCAAATGATCGACACGATCCAGAACCGCACGATGATCTGCGGCTCCGGCCAACCCTTGAGCTCATAGTGGTGGTGGATCGGCGCCATGCGGAACACGCGCTTTCCACGCAGCTTGAAGGACGCCACCTGGACGATCACCGACACGGCCTCCACCACGAAGATGCCTCCCACCACCACCAGCAGAATCTCGTTCTTGCTGATGACCGCGACGATCCCCAGCGCGGCCCCCAGCCCCAGGCTGCCGACGTCGCCCATGAAGATCTGGGCCGGATAGGTATTGAACCAGAGAAAACCCAGACCCGCGGCCACCACCGCCGCGCAGAACACCGACAGCTCGCCCACCCGCGACACGTAAGGGATCTGCAGGTACTCGGCGAACTTCACGTGACCCGCGAGGTACACGATCAGGGCATAGGTGGCCGCCGCGGTCATCACCGGACCGATGGCCAGGCCGTCCAACCCATCGGTCAGGTTCACGGCATTGGAGGCTCCCACCACGACCAGCACCGCGAAGGGGACGTACCAGAACCCGAAGTCCGGACGGACGTTCTTGAGAAAGGGAATCGCCACCGTGCTGCTGAAATCCGGCTGCATCACCAGCACCACGGCAGCCGCCGCCGCCACCGCCATCTGCGGCACGAGCTTGCTCCACATGTTCAGCCCGTGGCTGCTCTGGCGCCGGACCTTGAGGCAGTCGTCGATGAAGCCGATGGCGGCGAACGCCACGGTGACGGCCAGGGCCACCAGCACGTACACGTTGGCGATGTCCCCCACCAGGACCGTGGACAGCACCAGCGACAGCACGATCAGGGTGCCCCCCATGGTGGGGGTGCCGGCCTTGCCGGCATGGCGGTCCGGACCGTCGTCACGGATGAACTGCCCGATCTGCGACTTCCTGAGCGACCGGATCAGGTAAGGGCCGATGACGAACGAAAGCAGCAACGTCACGAGCGCCGCCAGGGCGGCGCGAAACGTGATGTAACGGAACACGTTGAAGACCGGAAACGTGACGTGCAGCGGAAACAGCAACAGATACAGCACCTCGCTACGCTCCTTCGTCCTTCATCGCCGCCAGCACCTTTTCCATGGCCGCGCCGCGGGAACCCTTGAGCAGGACCCAGTCGCCCTTGTGGAGATCGGTCCGCAACGCCGTCCCGAGCGTACGGTGGCTGCGGGCCACCCTGACGGCGGTCCGGGCCATGCCGGCCTCCAGGGCCCCCTGCCGGACGTCCCGGGCGAAGCGGCCCAGGACATAGAGGGCGTCCAGGCCGCAACCGTGCGCGGCCGCTCCGGTTTCGCGATGGCACGCAGCCTCGTCCATGCCCATTTCCAGCATGTCCCCCAGCACGGCGATCCTGCGTCCCCGTCCGGGAATCGCCGCCAGCGCCGCCAGCGCCGCTTCCATGGACGCGGGATTGGCGTTGTAGGCATCGTTGATGATGCCGATGCCGGCCCAGCGTTCCACCTGCATGCGCATGGGCGCCGGCCGGACCGCCTCGAGGCCCTGCAGGATCGCCGCCAAGCCCGCTCCGAAGGCGTGAGCCATGGCCGCGGCGCCCACCGCGTTTCCGACGTTGTGGGCGCCGCACAGGCGCAGCCGCACCGGCTCCCGCAAGCGACCCACGCGCAGGTTGAACCGCGGCCGGCCGCCGGCCAGCATCTCCGCGTCCTCGCCGCGGACGAACCCGCCCGCGCCGTAGGTCACCACGCGGCCCGTGAAGCGCCGGCTCTGGCGCACCACCCGGCTGTCGTCCAGGTTCACCACGGCCGTGCCCCGGGGGTTCAATCCCCGGAAGATCGCGCCCTTCTCCCGCGCCACCCCGGCGAGCGTTCCCAGGCCCGACAGATGGGCCGGCCCCACCGACGTGATGAGGGCCACGTCCGGATCGGCGATGGCGGTGAGACGCCGGATCTCTCCGGGCCGGTTGGTGCCGAGCTCCACCACGGCCACGCGGTGGTTGCCCCGCAGACGCAGCAACGTCAGCGGCAAACCCACCAGGTTGTTGTAGTTGCCCTCGGTCTTGAGCACCTTGCCCCGCAACGGACCGTCCGCCGTGCGCGCGCGTTGCAGAATGGAGAAGAGCATTTCCTTGGTGGTGGTCTTCCCGTTGGAGCCGGTGACGGCCAGGACCCGGGGAGCGAGCTTCTGCCGGTGGAAGCGGGCGATGTCGCCGAGAGCCCGCAGGGTGTCGCGTACGCGAATGACCGACGCGCCCTTGGACCCGCCCACGTTCCGCTCCACCACCAGACACGAGCCGCCTCGACGCACGGCCTCGGGCACGAACGCGTGCCCGTCCCGCGACTCTCCGCGGAGCGCCACGAACACGCCGTCCTTCTCCACCCGGCGTGAATCCGTGCCGATGTCCCGGAACCTGCTCACGGCACCTCGTTGAATGACGGTCCCCCCGGCGGCCCGCGCCAGCTCTTCCAGGTCCCATTCCATGGCCGCTTCACTCGGCTGTCCTGGTGGCTGTAACGGCCAGGACGCCGGCTTCTTCCCGCAACACCTGCCGGTCGTCGAAACGCAGCCGCCGGTCTCCCTGGATCTGGTAGTCCTCGTGACCCTTGCCCGCCACCAGCACGACATCGCCCGGGGACGCCAGCGAAACACCCAGGCGGATGGCGCAACGGCGGTCGGGCTCGACCCAATATCCGGTCTGCCCGGCGGCATCTCCCTCCTGGAGCCGCCTCATGCCGCGCTTGCGGACCCCCTCCTCGATGTCGCGGATGATGGCCATGGGCTCCTCGCCGCGCGGGTTGTCGGACGTCAGCACGACGCAGTCGCTGGTAGACGCGGCGATCTCACCCATGAGCGGGCGCTTGCCGGCGTCCCGGTCGCCGCCGCAACCGAACACCGTGATCAGCCTCGCCCGGGTGAGGAGCCGCAGGGTACGGATGGCCTTGGCCAGCGCATCCGGCGTATGGGCGTAGTCCACCACCAGGGTCCTGTGCAGATCGTTGGGAACCGGCTCCAGCCGGCCCGGCACGCGGTGGAGCCTGGCGATGCCGTCGGCGATGGCGCGCGGGTCGAGGCCGAGCGCCCAGGCCGTTCCCGCGGCCGCCAGGATGTTCTCCAGGTTCACCTCGCCGATGAGCGCCGATTCGAACTCGATTCGCCGGCGCCCGCACGCGAGGGTCCCTCTCAAGCCGTCGAGGCCGCTTTCGACGTCCAGCGGATGGATGTCCCAGCGCGGCGACCGGCCGTAGGTCAGCGTCGCCAGCCCGGCGTCTCCCGCCAAGCGGCTCAATTCCCGGCCCCGCGGGTCGTCCGCGTTGATGACGGCCACCCGCCGGTCCTTGGTGCTGGCCGGCAGGCAATCCGTGAACAGCCGCGCCTTGCTGAGAAAGTAGCTCTCCATGTCGCGGTGATAGTCCAGGTGATCCCGCGAGAGATTGGTGAACACGGCGGCGTCGAAGTCCAGTCCGTCAACCCGGCGCAGGTCCAGGGCGTGGGAGGACACCTCCATGGCAACGAACCTCACCTCCGCGCGCAGCATGTCGGACAGGAGATCCTCGATGTCGATGGACTCCGGCGTGGTGAGGGGAGAAGGACGCTGCCATCCGGCGTAGCGTTGGCTGATGGTGCCGATCACACCGCACCCGTCGCCGCCGGCGCCGAGGATCGCCTCGAGCAGATACGTGACCGTGGTCTTGCCGTTGGTTCCGGTAACCCCTACCAACACCAGGCCGCGGCTCGGATGTCCATAGAACGCCGCCGCCGCCCGGGCCATGGCCCGGCGCGTGTCCGGCACCCGGATGCAGGCGGCGGGCGGCGGCACCGGCACCGGCCGCTGGAGCACCACCGCCGCGGCGCCCCGGGTCACCGCATCCCCGACGAAGTCATGCCCGTCGGCGAGCTGTCCGGAAAGGGCGAAGAAGACGTACCCGTCCCGGACCCGGCGCGAGTCGCACGCGAGTCCCTGGATGGGGCGGTCCATGGACCCCTTCTCGTCCCGGATGTCCGGCGTATGCAGCAACTCCCGGAGCAGCATCGTGGTCATTCCTTCAACGTCAGGGCCAGCCGGCCGCCGGCGCCCTCCACGCGCTGGCTCACCACATAGCCATGGCCCCGGAGGACCACCGAGAGCCTGCGCTTCTTGGCCTCGGCCACGGCCTCGCGCATGCTCAATCCCACGAGGTCCGGCCGGCCGCCGGCGCGGTCCGCCCTGCGACCCCGCGGAGCGGTCCGGGATACCCGGATGACGCCGCTTTCCCGGCCCGGGTTGACCGCCGGCAACAGGCGCCGGCTTGGGGTCGCTCCCAAGGCGTGCAGGGCGGGGCCGGCGATGCGGCGGAACAGGGGCGCCGCCACCACGCCGCCGTATACGTTGACCGTGGGCTCGTCCACCAGGGTCAGCAGAACGAAACGCGGCTCGTCCGCGGGCACGAAACCGACGAAGGAGGCCACTCGCTTGGTCTTCGAGTAGCCGCCCTTGACCTCGTCGGCCTTCTGGGACGTGCCGGTCTTGCCGGCCGCCTCGAACCCCGCCAGCGCGGCCCGCGTGCCGGTGCCGCCTTCCGCCACGACACCCTTCAGAATCCCCGCCACCGTGCGCGCGGTGGCCCGGGAAGCCACCCGCCGCACCATCTCCGGCCTGCGATCCAGCAGCACCCTGCCCTTCTCGCCCGTCACCCGCTCCACGACGTAGGGTTTCATGAGCAGGCCGCCGTTGGCGATGGCGGAGAACGCCATGACCATCTGCAGAGGGGTCACGGAAACGGACTGGCCGAAGGAGGCCGCCGCCAGATCGCTGCCGTACCAGGTTTGGGGCGGCCGCACCGTGCCGGGCACCTCTCCGGGAAGATCGACGTTGGTCTTCTGGCCGAAGCCGAAGCGCTGGATGTAACGGTGGTACCGGTCCCGGCCGAGCTTGTGCGCCACCTTGGTCGAGCCGATGTTGCTGGAAAGCTGGAGCACCTTGGCGAAGGACAGCCAGCCGTGTTCCTTGAAGTCGTGGATGAACCGTCCGCCGTACCGGTAGCGGCCGAACTCGCAGAAGATCAGATCCTCCCGGCCCACCACGCCCTCCTCCAGGGCGGCCGCGGCCAGCACCGCCTTGAAGACCGAGCCCGGCTCGTAGGTGTCGGTGACGGCGCGGATGCGCCAGCGGTCCCGGTGCTGGGAGTGGAACTGGTTGGGGTCGAAGAACGGGTAGCTGGCCAAGGCCAGGATCGCGCCCGTGAACGGGTCCGCCATCACCACCGTGCCGCCCTTGGCGCGGAACCGCTTGACGGTGGCTTCCAGGTGCTTCTCGGCCAAGTGTTGCAGTGTCGTATCCAGGGTCAGATGGACGTTCCCCCCGGGCGGAATCTTGTGATCGTCCAGGCCGGTCAACAGCACGCGCCGGCCCAGCGCATCCCGCCCCACCACCGACGAGCCGGGCTCGCCGCGGATGTAGCGGTCGTAGCTGCGCTCGATTCCTTCCAACCCCTGAGCGTCCCGCCCCACCAGACCCAGGGTCTGGCCGGCCAGATGGCCCTTGGGGTAGTAGCGCCGGGTCTCGTGATACAGCCCGACGCCTTCCGCCTTCAGCGCCTTGATCCGTTTGGCTTCACGCGGCGTCACCTGACGCTTGAGCCACACGAAGGGCTTTTTGGACGCGAACCGGCGCTCCACCTCCCGGGTCTTCATGCCCAGGGCGCGGGCGACCTTCGGAGCGATCTCCCCGGACGAGCGCAGCCGCCGCGGTCTGACGTAGACCGACTGGGCATCGACGCTGATGGCCAGCGGATCGCCGTTGCGGCTCAGGATGGAGCCGCGTTTCGGCACGAAGATCGCTTCCTGAAGGTGCTGCCGCTCGCCCAGCCGCGCCAGCCGCGCGCCGTCGAAGGCCTGGAGCTGAACGGCCCGGCCCGCCACTGCCAACAGCAGCGCCAGGAGCACGCCGCCGGTCAACCGGAGCCGGAATCGCAGCCGGTCGGGAGAGTCCTGTTCCGTCTTCCTGTTCACGGCAACAACACCACCTGTTTCGCGTGGGGGTCTCTGAGCCCCAGCCGCTTCCGTGCCATGGTCTCGACGCGCTCGCGCGCGGTCAGCGTCGCCAGCTCGACCCGCAGCTCGCGATTCTCCTGCTCCAGCCGGCGCTCCAGCTTGGAGGCCGTGGAAAGCACGTAACCCAGTTGCACCACCCGCAGACGCTGCCACACCAGCAGCAGGGCCAACGCCACCAGGAGACAGCTCAGCAAGACCGGGAAGAACACGTTGCGGCGCAGGTCCGCCGGCCCGTTGTCCACCGGTTCCTGCCGGCCGAGGACCCGTCTCCGTAGACTCATGACGCGATCCTTTCCACTGCCCGGAGCTTGGCGGAGCGGGCGCGGGGGTTGGCCCGGACCTCCTCGCTGGTGGGCACCCGCGGCTTGCGGGTAAGGGCCGTGGTCTTCCGGTTCCAGCCGCAGGCGCACGCCGGCAGACGCGGCGGGCAGACGCAGTCCAGGCCCCATTTCCGGAACGCGCGCTTGACCAGCCGGTCCTCCAGCGAGTGGAACGACAGGATCACCAGGCGCCCGCCCGCGCGCAGCAGCTCGTATGCCGACTCGAGAAAGCCCTCAAGGTTTTCCAGCTCCCGATTGACCGCGATGCGAACCGCCTGAAACGTCCGGGTGGCCGGATGGGTCGCTGGCGTCCGGGAGCCGCGGGGCCGGCGTCGTCCGGTGCCGCCCGCCGCCCGGGCCACGGTCTCCGCCAGCATTTGGGTCGAATCGATGGGCCGATGGCGCCGCCGGGCGTCGATGGCCCGCGCGATGCGCCGGGCCTGCGGCTCTTCGCCGAACTCCCGGATGAGCCTCTCGAGGTCCGCCACCGGCAGTGTGTTGATCAGTTCGCGCGCGTCCACCGGACGGCGGCGGTCCATGCGCATGTCGAGGGCGGCGTCGTTGACGAAGCTGAACCCGCGCTCCGGCGTGTCCACCTGATGAGAGGACAGTCCCAGATCCAGCAACATGCCGTCGACGCCCGACCATCCCATCTCCTCCAGCACCTCCCGCGCGCCGGTGAACCCCGACCGGCGAAGAATGACCCTGTCCCCGAAACGGGCCAAGGCGCGCCCCGCCGCGTCGATGGCCTGATCGTCCCAATCGAGGCCCAGGAGCACCCCGTCCGGTGACGAACCGCCGAGTATTTCCCGCGCGTGCCCGCCCCCTCCCACGGTCGCATCGAGATACCGTCGCGCCGGCGCGGGCGCGAGAATCTCGAGAACCTCGCGAAGCATGACGGGCTGGTGTGCGTAGCTCATGGGACCATCGCTCAGTGACAGGTAGCCGTGCCCTCCCAATCGTCGTCGAAACTCTCGATGGCCTCGTCCAGCGAGGCGTAGAACTCGAACGCCCTGTCCATGCCCACCACCCGGAAGATATCCTTCAGGTAGGGGCTCATGCCCGAGAGCTTCAGGTCGCCGTTCATCTCGCGCAGCAGGTTCAGGCGGTCCAGCAACACCCCGATGCTCAGGTAGTTGATATGGTCCACCGCCTTCAGATTCAGAACGACCTTGAGACGCTCCTTCTCGATCAGGCCTCCGATCATGTCCTTGATCCGCACCATTTCCCGGAGATCGATATCGCCGTTGACGTCGATCACCGCGATGTCCTGAATAGGCTTCCTGTCGAGTCCGATCATGGATCGCGCTCCTTTCTTTCGGGGCCTTTCCCGGGGCCTACAAGCCCAGGTCGGTGAAGGAATCCGGATCTTCCATGAGTTGCTCTTCGGCCTCCGTGAACACCTTGTCCCAGGCGTCCCTGTCCCAGATGCGAAACTTCTCGCTGGCCGCCACCAGCATGACGTCGCGCTTGAGATCCGCGTACTTGCGCAGGGTGGGCGGGATGAGGATACGGCCGTGGGTGTCCGCCGCGCACTCCGTCGCTCCGCCGAGATAGTAGGTCTGAAAACGCACCATCCGGGCGTCGAACTTGGGCTTGCCGCGGACCGCCTCCTCCAGGGCGAGCCACTCGTCCAGCGGATAGACATCGAGGCACCGCTTGGAGCTGACGACGAAATTTGTGATAATGAGCCGATCGTCACCTTTGCCCAGGAGGACTTCGCGATACTTGGCTGGAATGCTCAAGCGCCCCTTGGTATCGATCGTATGCTCGTATCTGCCGCGAAACATGTCTGACACCGTATGGGATTTTATCCCACTTTATCCCACCTGACGGGAATATAGTCAGACCACCTCGCCCGTGTCAACACAAAAACATCATATTTCCTGAGACGAGGAGCCGGGCGAATTTCCCGAAAAATCGCCGTTTTGCCCTACATCTGGGTGCATGCAGGGTCTACCGCGCGCACGGACTACAAGATATGGGTTATGAGGAGGATTCCGGCCACGTCCGGAACGTCGTGTGGTCCAGCCATTGGCCGACGGGGGGTGGGGGACAGCGGATCGTTAAGCCGGATTCTGTAACGCCTCTCAAAAGGAGGCGGGACGGTCATTCATCTTGCCCCGTGGTTGCCCACGGGGTCCAGCGACCTTACCCGAGGGTTTTCGGGCGGACGACCCGACCCTCCTATTTGGTCTTGCTCCGGGTGGGGTTTACCATGCATCCGCCATCACTGACGGACCGGTGAGCTCTTACCTCGCCTTTTCAACCTTACCCGAGGGCCCGGTTCGACCCGGAGCCCGCCGGGCGGTGTGTTTTCTGTGGCACTTTCCCCCGATCGCTCGAGGCCGCCGTTAACGGCCACCCTGTCCTGTGGAGTCCGGACTTTCCTCCTCCGCGTTGCCGCGGAAGCGACCGTCTGATCCGCTGTCCCCGAGACTCAGTTTCCCGGTTATGGGGCGAGGTTGCAACCCCTGGGAACCCCGTTGCGACCGGCAGCTACGGCTGCCCCCCCTGTTCAGGGGCCGGCGGGTTGTAGAAGAGAATGCGCTGGCAACTCGGACAGAGATTGACGCGCTCGTTGCGCAGCACGTCGTTCCATAGCTGCGGCGGGATGTTCATGTAACAGGCCTGGCAAATGGCCGACGACACGGCGACCACCGCGGTGCCGCCGCGCCGGTCGAAAAGCATCTCGTACTTGCCCATGAGATCGTCGTCGAGACGCGACGCGGTCGCTTCGCGCGCGTCGCGCGTCTGCGCGATCTTCTCCTCGATGGCGCCGACCTCCGCCTCCAGGGACTCCCTCTTCCCGTTCCAGTCATCCCGGAGGCCGGTGAGCTCTTCCTCTTTCTGCTTCAGGATCTCCTCCTGCCCCTCCAGGTCGGTCATGACCTCGATCAGCTCCTCCTCGACGATGGAGTTGGACTCCTTGATCGCCCCGATCTCGCGCTGCAGCGCCTGCAACTCCTTGATATTCTTGATCTGGTTCATGCGCATGCGCTTCTCGGTGGCCTTTCGGCTGGCATCGTGGATCGTCTGTTCCTTGCCCTTCCGAACTCCGTCCCTTTCCTCCCACGCATCCCTCAGCGTCTTCACCTCCGCCGCCAGACGGGCAATTTCGCCCTCGCGCCGTTCGATTTCCTTGAGCCGTTCCGATTGCGCGTCCTTGTGCTTCTTCACCTCCAGATCGATTCCTTGAAGCACAGCCAATGTTTCCAACTGCTCGCGCAACACAGCTACCCTCCAGTCGTGGGACGCCTGAAAAAAAAGAACCGCACCTCAGCGGGTGCAGTTCTTTCCATACGGATCCAGGCTGTCTTGTCGTGTTCGATCGGCCTTCTGTCTCATGCTTTGAGCATATCCTATCGAATATTCCATGTATTTGTCAAAGGCCGGCGGAGACTGGATTCCCCGCGGCCGTCAGAGGCCCAGCTTGCCGGGGTTCATGATGCCGTTGGGGTCCAGACAGCGTTTCACCGAACGCATGAGCTCCAGGCTGTCGCCGTGCTCGCCCGCCATGAGCGGCGCGAGCTTGACCCCCACCCCGTGGCAGTACTCCACCGATCCGCCGAACCCGTGAACGCTTCGAAGGAGAGCCAGGATCGCGTCGCCGAGCTCGGTCCGGGCCGGCTCGCCGCCCTCCTTGGACAGCCGCAGCGAGAAGAGCTCGGGACGGGTCCAGAGCCCGCTCTCCCGGAAACGCACTCCACGCGCGGCGGCCAGGGCGACGGCCTCCCGCCGGAAGGCGAGCACGCTGGATGCGGGCAGGGCCACGTGTATCCAGTCCTGATGCACTCCGGCCGCGCTCCGGCGCCGCCGTTCGCTTCGGTCGTCGGCGAACCGCCGGGCGGCGGCGTGGCGTTCCTCCCAAAACCGGCGAGCCTTCTCGTCGTCCAGCCGCTCGCCCCCGCGGTCCAGGCACGCGGCCAGCGCCACACCTTCCTCCGCGGCGACCAGCGCCGCCTTCCCCTCGAACCCGAGGTAGAGGATCGACGGTCCTTCCGGATCCTCCGTCTCGTCGCCGTAATCCAGCAGGATCGGCCTCAAGCCGGCGGCAAAGAACTCCTGGACGGCCTCGAAACCCCGTGTGAAGGACTCGAAACGGAAGGCATGGAGCGACCTCGCCTCGGGAACAGGAAACACCCGCAAGGTCACTTCCGTAAGGATCCCGAAGCAGCCCTCGCCGCCGATGAACAGGTGGTTGAGATCGATTCCCGTGGAGCTCTTGGCGACCGGACGGGTACGGCAGAGCTGTCCCTGGGGCAGCACCGCCTCCACCCCCAGCACCTGGCTCCCCATGGAGCCGTACTTGCCGCCGCGATAGCCGAGGCTGTTGGTGGAAACCGCCCCGCCCACCGTGGCCACCGGCAACGTCCAGGGGTCGTGGCCCAGCATGAGGCCAGACTCCCGGAGCCGGAAATCGAGGTCCTCCAGCACCACCCCGGCCTGGACACGGGCCGTGAATGCGGTTGCGTCGACCTCCGGCACGGCGTTCAGCCGCCTCAGGTCCACGACGATGCCCGGGGTCAGCGACGCCGCCGCCCCCATGAGCCCCGACCCTCCGCCGTAGGGCACCAGCGGCAGGCGGGCCTCGTTGGCCACGCCCACGACCGTCTGCACCTCGGCCGTGGAGGCCGGGGTGCAGACGCACAGGGGATGAACGGGGACGATGGGATGACGGGGATGAATGCGGCTCCGGCTCAGCGCATCCCAGGAATACGGGTCCGTCTCATCCGCATCCGTAAGGACCGAGGCGGCACCCAGCAAGCCGGCGAGCCGGCGGATCGTATCGGCGTGTTTTCCCGTAACTCCTCGAAAGTACAGGGGTCAGGACCGTGACCCGTCAGTGCATGTTCTGACCCCCATCCACCACCAGGGTCTGGCCGGTCATGAAATCCGCCAGCGGCGAGGACATGAACAGCACGCCGCCGACGAGGTCCTGGGGCACCTGCACCCGCTTCAGGGCGCGCGTGCCGATGTTGCTCTGGCGCATCTTGAGGATCTCCTCGGTGGGATTCTCCTCGGACAGGGTCGAACCCGGGCAGAGGATGTTGACCTGGATGTTGTCCTCACCCACCTCGCGCGCCAGGGTGCGGCTGAATCCCATCACCCCGGCCTTGGAGGCCACGTAGTGGATGCGTCCCGGAGGGCCGTAGAGGGCGGTGCCGGAAGCGATGTTGACGATCTTGCCCGATTTCTGCTGGCGCATCTGCGGCAGCACCGCGCGGCAACACAGGAACACGCCCTTGAGGTTCACGGACATGAGCTTGTCCCATTCCTCGATGCTGATCTCCTCGATGCGGCCGCGGCTCATGGGAATGGTGGCGAAGATCGACGCGTTGTTGATGAGCACATCCACCCGGCCGAAACGCTCGACGGTCTTGGCGACCATCTGGTTGGCGGACTCTTCGTCGGACACGTCCACCGTCACTCCCAGGGAACCGGCCTCGCTCAGCTTCCCGAGGTCCGCCGCCACCTTATCCGCCGCGTCGCCGTCGATGTCCGCCACCACCACTCTGGAACCGGACTTGGTAAACCCCTCGGCGTAGGCCTTGCCGATGCCGTGCCCGCCGCCCGTGACGATCACCACCTTGCCCTGCAACCCTTCGATCATGAGTGCTCCTCTCAGGCCCAGCCGGTGGCCCGCAACAGGCGGGGGGCCGGCACGGCCGCGAAACGATTATGGCACTGCTCTATCGGGAAACCGAGGCCAGTGTCAAGCGGCCCGCACGGCGCCGAAACCCGCCCCCGGAACGGCCGCTCCGGGCCTTCCCCGGCCCGATTTGTACCCCCTGACAAATCGTGTTAACGCAACTCCGATGGCGCGATATCGAGTAGCGGTGGACACCGGAGGGACCTTCTCCGACTTCGTTTTCTTCAACGAGGACAGCGGCGAGATCGGCATCACCAAGGTACCCTCGACCCCCAGGGAACCGTTCCAGGCGGTGCTCAACGGCGTCCAGGAACTGCTCGACCAAGGCGTCCCGGCCGGGGACGTCAGCTTCTTCTCCCACGGCACCACCGTGGGCACCAACGCCCTGCTGGAGGAGAAGGGAGCGGTCACCGGACTGCTGGTGACCGAGGGTTTCCGCGGCATCTACGAGGTCATGGAGCAGAGCCGGGGCTACGGTCCGGTCACCTACGACCTCTTCTTCGAGAAACCCCGGCTGCTGGCCTCCCCGTACACGACCGAGGAGGTCCGGGAGCGGGTGGATTTTCAGGGCAACGCGCTGACGCCGGTGTATCCGGAGCAGGCGGCGGAAGCCGTCCGCCGGCTCAAGGCCAAGGGCGTCGAGTCCGTAGCCGTATGCTTCCTGTTCTCCTTCCTGAACCTGGAACACGAACTGGCGGTCAAGAAGATCATGGCCGAGGAGTTCCCGGAGGCGAGCCTGTCGCTCTCCTGCGAGGTGCTGCCGCAGATCCGGGAGTTCTACCGGATGAGCACCACGGTCATCAACGCCTACATCGCGCCGGTGATGAGCCGCTACCTGAACGCGCTGGAGACGCGTCTGCGGGAGCTGGGAGTGGCCACCCCCCAACTCTACATCATGCAGTCCAACGGCGGCGTGTCGACCTTCAGGACCTCGGCCCGGATTCCCGTGGCCACGGTGCTCTCCGGGCCGGCGGGCGGGGTGATCTCGTCCCTGGGAGCCAGCGGCAAGGTCGGCATCGACAACATCATCACCTTCGACATGGGCGGCACCAGTTGCGACGTGGCGCTGATCCACCAGGGCCACCCGGTGGTCACCACCCAGGGCCGCATCAGCCAGCGGCCCATCAGTTTGCCCATGCTCGACATCCACACCGTGAGCGCGGGCGGCGGCACCATCGCCCGCATCGACTCGGTGGGGGCGCTCCAGGTGGGACCCGACAGCGCCGGCGCCGACCCCGGCCCCATCTGCTACGACCGGGGCGGCGAGAACGCCACCGTCACCGACGCCAACGTCATTCTGGGGGTGCTGGACCCCGACCACTTCCTCGGCGGGCGACTCACCCTCGACAAGGCCAAGGCGGAATCGCTGGTGGAGGAGAAAATTGCCAAACCGCTGGGCCTGAGCCTGCACGAGGCGGCGGACGGCGTTCTCCGGATCATCAACGTCAAGATGGAAGAGGCCATCAAGGCGGTGTCGTCCCAGCGCGGCTACGACATCCGGGAGTTCACCCTGGTGGCCTTCGGCGGCGCCGGACCCATGCACGCGGGCCGGCTGGCGCTGGACCTGGGCATCCCGACGCTGCTGGTGCCGCTCACGCCGGGGGTCCATTCCGCCCTGGGGCTGCTCATGTCGGACGTGAAGCACGACCACGTGCGCTCCAAGCTGGCGCCGATGCAGGAGCTTGAGCCGGACGACGTCAACACCTTGTTCGACCAACTCGTGGGCCAGGCCCGCGAGGAGCTGTCCGGAGAGGGGTTTTCGGACGAGGAGATCGTGCTGACGCCCTACCTGGACCTGCGCTACGCCGGGCAGGGCTACGAGTTGACGGTCCCATGCCCTGCCCCACCGCTCGGCCCCGAGGACATGGAGCTGGCGCAGCAGCGCTTCCACGAGGTCCACGAGCAGGCCCACGGCCACAAGGCCGAATCCGAACCGGTGGAGTTGGTGAGCGTGCGGCTGGTGTCCGAGGGGCGCGTGCCGCAGACCCGGCTGTCGCCGTTCCAGGCCACCGGGGCAAGCGTGGACGACGCCCGCACCGGTGAGCGCCGGCTCTTCTTCGGCCGGGACCTGGGCTTCCAGGATACGCCCATCTACGACCGGGACCGCCTGGAGCCCGGGCACGAGTTGGCCGGCCCGGCGGTGGTGGAACAGATGGACACCACCACCGTCATTCATCCGGAACAGCATGCGCGGGTGGACGACTACAAGAACCTGATCATCACGGCGAAAGGGTAACGGGGAAACCATGGCACATCCGGAATCCAACACGGACACCGCCGCTTCCGCCGATCCCATCACCTTGCAGGTGATCCAGGCGCGGCTGGCCGGCATCGTGCAGGAGATGCAGAACTCGCTCTTCCGCACCGGCTTCTCCACCATCATCCGCGAGTCCCAGGACGCCAGTTGCGCGCTGCTCACCCGCGACGGCGAGGTGGCGGCGCAGCACGTGGTGCTGCCGCTCCACATGGGCGCGTTCCCGGCCTGCGCCCAAGGGGTGCTGCGGAACTATCCGCCGGAGGAGATCCACGAGGGCGACGCCTACATCACCAACCACCCCTACTTGGGCGGCAGTCCCCACGCCCCGGACATGTGCGTGATGACGCCGATCTTCTTCGACGGCGAGTGGGTGGGCTTCTCCGCCACCATGGCCCACAAGAGCGACATCGGCGGGCCGGTGCCCGGGAGCTGCTGGAGCCAGGCCCGGGAGGTGTACCAGGAGGGGCTCCAGGTGCCGCCGGTGAAGTACATCGACCGCTTCAAGACCAGCAAGGACATCGAGGAGATCATCGGCTGCAACAGCCGCACCCCGGAGCTGGTGGTGGGGGACATCCGCGGCCAGGTGGGGGCGGCGCGCCTGGGCGAACGGCGCTTCGGCGAGATGATGGCCAAGTACGGCCGGGAGACCGTGCTGGCCTGCTACGACCGCCTGTTCCAGCTCACCGAGGAGCGGGTGCGCAAGGAGATATCGACCTGGCCGGACAGCAGCGCCGAGGGCGAGCGCTTCCTGGACAGCGACGGCATCGACCTGGACAAGCCGGTGCGCATCCGGGTGCGCATCGACAAGAAGGGCGACCGGCTGCTGTTCGACTTCACCGGCAGCGCCGACCAGACCCGCGGCCCGGCCAACATCCGGCCGTCGGTGGTGCGGGCGGCGTGCTCCTACTGCCTCACGGCCCTCACCGACCCCGCCCTCCCCACCAACCAGGGGCTGGCCCGGGTGGTGGAGGTCAACTGCCCCGAGGGGAGCGTGCTCAACCCCCGCTTCCCGGCGCCGGTGAACACCTACAACCCCACGGTCCACGCCTTGGTGGAGGCCCTTTTCGAAGCCCTGAGCCGGCTCACTCCGGTCAAGAAGATCGCCGACGGCTGCGCCAGCCGCTCCATCATCATCGGCGGCAGGAACGAGAAGACCGGCCGGAGCTACGTCCAGTACGAGATCTTCGGCGGCGGCTCCGGCGCCCGCACCGGCAAGGACGGCGTCTCCGGCACCAACGTCAACCAGTCCAACGCCCGCATCGCACCCATCGAGATCATCGAGTCGGAGTTCTCCACCCGGCTGCGGCGCTTCGAGCTGGTGCGGGACTCCGGCGGCGCCGGCCGGTTCCGCGGCGGCCTGGGCTTCGTCCGGGAGTACGAGTTCCTCAACCCCGAGGGCCGCTTCTCGCTCCGCTCCACCAAGCACGTGGTGGCGCCCAAGGGCGTCGAAGGCGGCGGCAACGGCCGCACCGGCAAGGGCATCCTCAACCCCGGCGCGCAGGAAGAACGGGAGATCCCCTCCCGGTGCTCCGACGTCGCCGTGCGCAAGGCCGACGTGTTCCGCCTGGAAACCCCCGGAGGCGGCGGCCTCGGCGCGCCCCTGGAACGCGATGCCGAGGCGGTGGTGCGGGACGTGAAGAACGGCTACGTGTCGGCGGAGAATGCCCTGGAGGTGTACGGCGTCGCGGTACAGGAGGTGGGCGGTGGTTTCGTGCTGGACGAAGCGCGGACGGCGACCGTGCGGCGGGAACGGGCGCGGAAGTGACGGTTGGAGGGCGGACATGACCACCGACCCCATCACCGTCCAGGTCATCCGCGCCGCCCTGGACGGCATCGTCCAGGAGATGCAGACCTCGCTCTTCCGCACCGGCTTCTCCACCATTATCCGGGAATCCCACGACGCCAGTTGCGCGATCCTGAACACCAAGGCCGAGGTCATCGCCCAACACGTGGTGCTACCGCTCCACATGGGAGCGTTCCCCGCCTGCACCGAAGGGCTACTGGAGCGGTTTCCCCCGGATGAGCTGCGGGAGGGCGACGCCTACATCGTCAACCACCCCTACCGCGGCGGGAGCCCCCACGCTCCGGACATGGGCGTGCTGACCCCCGTGTTCTACCGGGGCGAGTGGGTGGGCTTCTGCGCCAGCATGGCCCACAAGAGCGACATCGGCGGCACCGTGCCCGGCAGCGGATCGGGCACCGCCCGGGAGATCTTTCAGGAAGGCCTGCACCTGCCGGCGGTGAAATTCATGGACGAGGGCCGCCCGGTGCGCGAGCTGGAGTGGTTCATCCACGCCAACAGCCGCACACCCGAGGTGGTGGTGGGCGACATCCGCGGCCAGGTGGGGGCCAACAGGCTGGGCGAACGGCGGCTGGCGGAGTTGTTGGACAAGTACGGCAAGGATACGGTGGTGGCCTCCACCGAAGAGCTGGCGGGACACGCCGAACGGCGGCTCCGGCAGGTCATCGCATCCTGGCCCGACGGCCGCTACCAGGGCGAGGCCTGCGTCGACAACGACGGCATCGACCTGGACAAGCCGGTGCGCATCCGGGTCACGGTCGAGAAAACCGGCGACCGCATCCTGTTCGATTTCTCGGAATGCAGCCCTCAGACCACCGGCCCGGCCAACATCCGCCCTCCCCTGGTCCGCGCCTGCTGCTACTATTGCCTCATCGCACTCATCGACCCCTTCCTGCCCATCAACCAGGGACTGGCGCGTGTGGTGGAGACCCGCTTCCGCCAAGGCACCGTAGTCTGCCCCGACTACCCCGCCGCGGTGAACGCCTACATGCCCACCGCCCTGGTGGTGGCCGAGGCCGTACTCCAGGCCATGAGCACCCTCGTCCCGGACAAGACCATCGCCGAAGGCTCCGGCAGCGGCGCCATCGCCCTCGGCGGCCGCGCCCGTGACGGCAAGCGGAGCTACGTCCAGTACGAAATCTTCGCCGGCGGCGTCGGCGGCAGGAACGGCAAAGACGGCGCCTCCGCCACCTCCTTCCACCTCAGCAACGGCAAGATCGCCCCGGTGGAGATCATCGAGTCCGAGTTCCCCACCCGGGTGGAACGCTTCGAGCTTCTGCCCGACTCCGGCGGCGCCGGCCGCCACCGCGGCGGCCTCGGCTTCGTCCGCGAGTACCGCATCCTCCAGGACGAGGTCCGCTTCTCCATGCGCACCGACAAGCACGCCCTCGCCCCCCAAGGCATCGACGGCGGCCACCCCGGCGGCACCGGCGGCTGCATCATCAACCCGGGCGGCGACGACGAGCGGAGCATGCCGTCACGGTTCGGCGACCAGCGGCTGAAGACCGGCGACGTGTTGCGGGTGGAGCGGCCGGGCGGGGGCGGGGTTGGGGCGGCCTTCGAGCGAAGCCCGGAAGACGTGGTGGAAGACGTACGGCAGGGGTATGTGTCGGTGGAGCGGGCGGGGAGTGACTACGGGATCGCGGTGCGTGCTCACAGCGGCAAGATCATGCTGGATCCAGATGCGACCGGAGAGCTGCGCGGCAAACAGAACGCCGGTTCGAGTTAATCCGGTCCCGTAGTTGTATCGTACATCGGAACCGGTTGTTGAATCGGAACCGGAGACGTAGAATGTCTCAAGGAAGCATGTCCGACGATCAAGAAAGAGACCTACGCGCGTTTGTCGAAAGGTGGCGACTGGCTTCCGTCAAATTCGAGGAACTGCGACGCAAAGACCTCCGCAACGTCAACGTGGCCGAGCATATCGAGGCCATGAACGGTGCCTTCGAGGCCGCGCTGTCAACTCAGACCAGAACCACATCCGGGCTCGTGAAACAACAGGCGATTTTCGCCAAGATACGAGATGCGCGATCTGTTCCTCCTGGCAAGTGAGGTCCAATCCTTCTGTCAGGTCCGCGGGTGGCGATTCTGTTTCATCGGCGGCATCGCGTTACAGCGCTGGGGCGAGCCCCGGCTCACCGCGGACGTTGACGTTACCATTCTCACCGGCTTCGGCCAGGAAGCGCCGTACATCGAAGAACTCTGCAGCGCGTTTCCCGGGCGCCTTCCCGACGCTGCCGATTTCGCTCGCAGGAGCCGGACCCTGCTGCTTCAGTCGGAGCGGGGCATCCCCATCGACATCTCGCTTGGCGCGCTACCATTCGAGGAGCGGGTGATTGAGCGCGCTACATTCCATCAGTTCCTGCCGGAAGCACGCTTGAACACCTGCTCCGCAGAAGACATGGTCATCCTAAAGGCATTTGCCGACCGTCCCCGCGACTGGAGCGACATTGAGGGCATCATACTTCGCATCGGTGACCGGCTCGCTTGGGACACCGTGGCAACCGAGCTGCGACCACTCTGCCAAGCGAAGAATGCGCCCTATATACTGACCCGACTTGACGACCTGCGCACGCAGAATGAAGATTGAACGGCTCGACTACCGGCCGCGACCAACGTTTACATGCCCACCGGCCCAAGCCCTGTTCAAAAACTCGCTCAGGGCCTAGCCAACTAACTCAGCGGTGATGGCGAGAGCCTTGAACTGTCCACCAAAGCGAAGTAACTCCATTCCATGGCAATCATTGTCCCAAATCTAAGACTGGGCAACGCGAAAGCTACCCCCGGCGAACAGCGCCTCGCGCATCGCTTGGAGTCTCTGCTCGACGACGACTGGCTGTGCTTCTACAACGTACCGGTGGGAAAGCGGCGGCGTTATCCAGACTTCATCCTCGTGCATCCCCTGTGCGGCTTGCTGTTCCTGGAGGTCAAGGACTGGAAGCTGAGCTCGATTAGCCGCATGGACCACGACAGCGTTGAACTGGCGACCGCCAGCGGCTTGAAAGCCACGGCCAATCCCGTCAAACAGGCGCGCGAAGGTGCCTTTCAGGCCATCGACATGCTCCAACGCGATTCGAAGTTGCAGGAGGAACAAGGCCAGCACAAGGGGAAATTGATCTGCCCTTATGGGTATGGCGCGGTACTGACGAACATCACCCGCAAGCAGATCCAGTCTGTGGCGCCGGATGACGTATCCGAACGGCTGCTACCAAGTCGCCTGCTGATCTGCAGGGACGAGATGCTGGAGGAAACCGACCCGGACGAGTTCCAGGAACGCCTTCAGGGCATGTTCGAGTACCGATTCAAACAGCCGCTGACCCTGCGCGATCTGAACCGCATCCGCTGGCACCTGTACCCGGAAATCCGCATCGACAACCTGGAGCTCTTCCCGCAGCAGAAGGCGCCCGGACGGGTCTCCGTCCCGGATGCCGTCAAGGTGATGGACATCCATCAGGAACAACTGGCCCGCGGCCTCGGCGCCGGGCATCGCGTCATTCACGGTGTGGCGGGTTCCGGGAAAACCCTGATTCTGGAATTCCGCGCCGAGGTTCTGGAGGAATTGCTCAACAAGCCGGTTCTCGTCCTATGTTTCAACATCACCCTGGCAGCGAAGCTCAGGAGTCACATGCGCAGCAAGGGCATCGCCGACAACGTGCATGTCCACCATTTTCACGAGTGGTGCGGAGAACAACTGAGAACCCATCAAGTGGATGTCGCTGAAGGCGAAAAGCCGGTCTGGGAACGGCAGGTGGACAGCGTGATCGCCGGCGTCGAGAAGGGACAGATCCCGCTCCAGCAATACGGCGCGTTATTGATTGACGAGGGCCACGATTTCGAAGAAGACTGGCTACGACTCGTCGTCCAGATGATCGACAGGAACACGAACTCGCTGTTGCTGTTGTACGATGACGCCCAGTCCATCTACCGTCGAAGCGGCCTGGGTTTCTCCCTGTCGAGCGTGGGTGTGCAGGGGCGCGGCCGCACGAAGATTCTCAGTCTCGACTACCGCAACACACGCCAAATCCTGAACTTTGCCTACGAGTTCGCGAAGGAGTTGCTTCGGGAAAAGAACTCCGAAGACGATCGAGTGCCGTTGGTCACTCCGCAAGCTGCAGGGGTGGACGGCCCCTCGCCACTATTCAAGCGATTGGGTTCGTTCGAAGAAGAAGCCAGTTTCGCTGCCAACTGCGTTGCAAAGTGGCACGACGACGGGGTGCCGTGGCGGGAGGTGGCGATCATTTACGATGCGCGCTGGATGGGCAAATCTTGTGCGGAGGAGTTCCGGCAGCGAAAAATCCCCTTCCAGTTGCTCGACACGGCTGCAAGGAAGAAGGGCTTCAATCCCCAGGCCGATCAGGTGGTGCTTCTGACACAACAGAGTAGCAAGGGGTTGGAGTTTTCGCGCGTGGTTCTCGTCGGCTTGGGGCACCTACGGGCCGAGCCGGAGAACGTCGTCGCCGAGGAAACCCGCGAACTATATGTCGCGATGACACGCGCGCGCGAATGCCTGTTGATGACGGCAAGCGAGTCCAACGTGTACACGCAGAAAATTGAATCCGTCACGGATGCGAGAACCTGAGTTGGGCCTCGTTCCGGGTCTTGTCGTCGCGGCCTCTTTCGACATTCCTTCGTCACACCACAGAGAATCGATCATGGCAGCGCCCCCACCTAGTGTCGTGTCCTGCAAATATGTGGCATGAATGCCAATTGACTTGGCGAGGTGAATCTTGACCAGTGTGTCGCTGCCAGCGGCCTTCCATTTGTAGAGTTTGGGATATTCGTTTCTGTCAACAAGATAGGACTCGATGTCGTTGACCAACTGCCGGACACTGCGAAGGCTTCCTTCGCGCACGACATCACGGGTCCGAAGAACCGTTCCACCAGATTCAATCAGGAACTCGACGTGGGCGCAAAATGCATGCGGAAACGCGGGTGTTTCTGCATCCACGCACGGACGTGGGCATGTTTGTGTGTGCAGTAGTTGTCCGCGATCATGTGGATTTCCAGGTCCTTGGGGATTTCCTGATCGCGAACCGACAGCCGCGAAAACAAAGTTGCTGTCTGAGACGGCTGCCCATTATCTTTACAGAGCAAGTATTGTCGGCGTCCGAGCATCAGATCAACCGTATTCGCTTGAGTCGCACGACTTCATCCGCTCTCCCGGTACTACCGTAGAGAGAGCTACACTCAAAAGTGGTGTACGAGCAAGGTTGAAGGAGGCGGCGCAACTCTGCTGAAATGGGGCTTGGAAGAGCAACGTTTCAGCGGGAAAGGAGAAGCGCCACCATGGGGAAGGATAGGAGAGAAGAGGATCGGAGTCCAGCAGAATTTCGGGATGAGTTGAGCGAGATGCTGCGAGAGGGGGCACAAGCGATGATCCGGGCGGCGGTGGAGGCGGAGTTGGAGAGCTTTTTGGGAGGGTATGAGTTGGAGCGGGACGGGATGGGGAGACGGGCGGTGGTACGGAACGGGCACCAGCCGGAGCGGGAGGTGTTGACGGGGTTGGGGCCGGTGAAGGTACGGGTGCCGAAGACACGGGACCGGGCGGGGGCGGGGCGGTGTTTTCGCTCGGAGTTGTTGCCGCCGTACTTGAGGAAGGCGCGGCGTGTGGAGGCGGTGGTGCCGTGGCTGTACCTGAAGGGGGTGTCGACGAACGACTTTGGGGAAGCGCTGGGGGCGCTGTTCGGGGGAGAGGTGAAGGGGCTGTCGCCTGGGGCGGTCACGCGGATGAAGCGGGTGTGGGAGGAGGAGTATGGGGAGTGGCAGGAGCGGGAGTGGCACGGGCACGAGTTCGTGTACGTGTGGGCAGACGGGATCTACGTGAACATCCGGCAGGAAGAACGGCGTTGTATCCTGGTGGTGGTGGGCTGCGACATCCACGGGCGCAAGCACTTTCTGGCCCTGGATGCGGGGTTTCGGGAGTCGGCGGAGAGTTGGAAAGCGGTGCTCTTGAGCCTCAGAGACCGAGGAGTCAAGGCGCCGAAGCTGGCGGTGGGGGACGGAGCGCTGGGGTTGTGGACGGCCCTGGCCGAGGTCTATCCCGAAACCCGCACGCAGCGCTGCTGGGTCCACAAGACCGCCAATGTCCTGGACAAGCTGCCCAAGCGCCTCCAGTCGCAGGCCAAGTCGATGATCCACGACATCTGGATGGCCGATACCCGCAAGAGCGCCGAGCAGGCCCTGGAGCGCTTCTGTAGCACCTTCGAAGCCAAGTACCCCAAAGCCGCCGACTGCCTGAGCCGCGACCGCGACGCCTTGCTCACCTTCTATGACTTCCCCGCCGCTCACTGGCAGCATCTGCGCACCACCAACCCCATCGAGTCCACCTTCGCCACCATCCGGCTACGAACCGTGAAGACCCGGAATTGCCTCAGCGTCAAGACCGCCCTGAGCCTCGTGCATCAACTCGCCATGAGCGCTCAGAAGCGCTGGCGGCGGCTCCGCGGGTTCGGTCAGCTCGCCGACCTGCTCGCGAAGGTGAAGTTCGTCGATGGCATCGATGAAAGGGAGACCCGTAGGAAAGCCGCCTGATTCAGCCCCGCCATACACCAGATTTGACAGTAGCTCCCGTAGAGATCCCAGGACAGTTTCAGGCTTTTGTCTTTTCCGGTCCTGTGGACAAACCCGAAGTTGTTGTCCTCGAAGACTTGCAGACGCGTGAAAGTGGTTCGTTCCTTGCATCCCTTCACTTCACCTCGTTTTCGGACGACCAGCTTGAGGAGCTTGCCCGGTGCCTTGCAGTAGGTGATCGCACTCGAAGTTAGTTGGAACACCTTCGCGCCTGGTTTCTCCTTGCATGCCAGCTTGAACGCCGCCCCGATGTGAACGTTGCCACTCAGGAATACGACCGGCTTCTTGTACTTGTCGGAGAATTCGAAGACCTTCGAAAGGACGGAGTTACGCTCCTCGTGGTTGCTTTCATGCTCCCACTCGTCACGGAGGTCGTCTGCAAGACCGAAAGCCGGAATGTCCAGCGTGTTGACGATGAAATCACTTAAGTGAACGATCGGGACCGGAGATACGATGAAGAGCGCGGCGGCGTTTTGCGAGGCAGCGCACCTGAGCCAGTTATCGAAGCGGTGTCCCTGGTCAGGTCCCAGGATTTTCTTCTCCGGTCGATTGAAATCACGCGTGCCGCGCACATCGAAAACGAAGAAAGACAAATCCGACCAGCGGAAGCCATAGTCCCACTGATCTTCCTGCGTCAGCGGGTTATGGGAATGCACGTATTCGTGGTACACGGCCTTGGCCGCTTCAAACATTTTCCTCGCCAACGGCAGATTCAGTTCGGGATCTTCCCATTCCCATAGCGTATCGAGCATGTTGGACAGTTCCGTGTCCGTGTAGGACCCCCATCCGTCCATGATTTCGTGGTCGTCCCATATCATGTACGTGGGGAAACTGCGAAAGACGTGCCGCAGAGCCCGGTTACCCCAGTACCCCCTGTAAATGTCCCGGTACCAAGATTTCATGATCTCGATCTGTTCCGATTCTGGACTCACGTTGCTCACTGCCTTCTTGTTCCTCTTCAACCATTCCCATATGCTGACACCGTCGTCACCGTCCGCATACACTTGGTCTCCGCAACCCACCACGAAGTCCGCGTCCATGTCCGTGGCTAACTCACCAAAGCTTCGCCACATATCCTGGTTGAGAACACTCTCTCCCTTGAACGGCATGTGGTAACTGAAAAGGCCGAACGTCACCGCCGCACTGTCTTTTCTCTGTGTCCGGAAGCTGTGCGTGTGATCCCGGCCGATTTCCCACCGCTCGCGCCGTTTCGTTTTTACGGCGAACACGGCGTAGTAGTAACGGGTGCCGGGTGCCAGACACTGGACATCGAACACTGCGGTGTTGTCGGTGTCGAAGTTGATACTCTTCTTGACCACGTGAGCGTCCAGAATCTCTGGCTTTCCAACGGTTGAAAACAGTTCGACTTTCCCTCCGACCAGGCACGGCTGTTTCCCCACGTCGATCTTCGTCTTCGAAAGGACGAGACAGTAGTCTCCAGGCTCCCATACACGTATCCAGATACGGGCCCCAGTCTGTGTCGTATGCCCGATGATCGCGGCGCTCGTCAGACGAGCACCAGGCCATGGACGGTCTTCTTTGTCGTAAAAACTGAGCCTCGAAACATTCATAGTTGCGCTCCTCCTTTCATTCCGAAGAGGCCGTTCCTTTTCCAGTTGAAGCTATGCAGCCTACGGGAACGGTTGAAAGGCCGTGGCCAGGAAAAGGAATAACGCTCATGAAGCGGCGGTGCCAACGTCGTACTCGATATGCCCCAACGACTTGCGTCCCACAGAACTCATGTGGGTGCCGAGCATGACGTAGCCCCTACCGCCGGCTCACCGCCTCGAACAGATGCAACTGCGGGGTCTTGCCGTTGTCGTCCGCCAGCACGGGGTAGTTCGCCGTGAAGCAGGCGTCGCAGTAGCCGGTGGTGTCGCCCTTGAAAAAGGTGTAGAGGCCTTCGCGGCTTAGGTAGGCGAGGGAGTCGGCGCCGATGAAGGCGCGGATACCTTCGACGGAGTGGACGGAGGCGATGAGCTCCTTGTGGGTGGGGGTGTCGATGCCGTAGTAGCAGGGGCTGATGGTGGGGGGTGAGCTGATGCGGACGTGGACCTCGGTGGCCCCGGCCTCGCGCAGCATGCGGATGATCTTCTGGCTGGTGGTGCCGCGGACGATGGAGTCGTCCACCACCACCACGCGCTTGCCCTGCAATACCTCGCGCATGGCGTTGAGCTTGATCTTGACGCCGAAGTTCCGGATGTGCTGCTGCGGCTCGATGAAGGTGCGGCCGACGTAGTGGTTGCGGATCAAGGCCAGGTCCAGGGGGATGCCGGACTGCTCGGCGTAGCCGATGGCGGCCGGGACGCCCGAGTCGGGCACGGGGGTCACGAGGTCGGCGTCGACGTGGCTTTCCCGGGCAAGCTGGCGGCCCAGCTCCTTGCGGTACTGGTAGACGCTGTGGCCGAAGACGTTGCTGTCGGGCCGGGAAAAGTAGATGGACTCGAAGATGCAGCGGGCGGGCGGGGTCTTCGGGAAGGGTTTGAGGGACTCTATGCCGCCGGGGCCGAACACCAGCACCTCTCCGGGCTCCACCTCGCGCACGTACTCGGCCTCAATGAGATCGAGCACGCAGGTCTCCGACGCCACCACGTACGAATCGGACCTGTCGGCTCGCGGGAAACGGCCCAGGATCAGCGGCCGGAAACCCACCGGATCCCGGGCGGCGATCATGGTGTCGGCGGTGAGGAACACGAGCGAGTAGGAGCCCTTGACCTGGCGGAGCGCGTCGATCACCCGGGCCGTCAGGGTGGTCTCCTTCGAGGTGGCGATGAGGTGGATGATGACCTCGGTGTCCGAGGTGGACTGGAAGATGGAGCCGGCCGCCTCGAGGTCCTGCCGTAGCTGGTTGGCGTTGATCAGGTTACCGTTGTGGGAGACCGCGATGGGTCCGTTTGCGTACTCGACCACGAACGGCTGCGCGTTCTTGATGTCGGTCTGGCCGCTGGTGGAATAGCGGTTGTGCCCGATGGCCGTGGCGCCCTGCAAGTTCTTGATGATGTCTTCCTTGAAGATGTCCGCCACAAGGCCCATCTGGCGGTGCGAGATGAGCGAACCGGCGTGGGAGGAAACGATGCCGGAGGACTCCTGGCCTCGGTGCTGCAGGGCATAGAGCCCCAGGTACACCATGTTGGCGGCTTCGGGGTGGTTCTGAACCCCCACCACGGCGCATTCTTCATGGAACTTGTCGAACATGACGTCCTTGTCAAGGAACACTTCGTTCACTTAACACACCGCTCCAACGCCGTCGACCAGAGATTCCTGAGCTGATCCACCCGCGCCCGCACCAAGTCGCCGATGACGAGCCGGGACCCGCCGACGCGGCCGATGACCGTCGCCGGGACGTTCTCTTTCGCCGCCAGATCCCGCAGCCGGCCGTAATCCTTCTCCTTCAAGGATACCACGATTCGCGAGTGCGCCTCGCCGAAAAGCAAGGCATCCGGACGGCCATCCGGCTCCAGCTCGATGACCGCCCCGACGCCCGGATCGCCGAAGCACGCCTCGGCCAGGGCCACGGCCAAGCCGCCCTCGGAGACGTCGTGGGCCGACGACAATAGACCCGCCTCCACGGCCGTGCGGCAGGTCCGCTGGACGCCCCGCTCCAGCGCGAGATCCACCGGCGGCGGCATCCCGCCCACTCGATCGTGGACCACCTTGAGGTACTCGCTGCCGCCCAGCTCGCCGCGGTCCGCGCCCAGCAGCACCACCAGGTCTCCTTCTTCCTTGAACCACGGCGTGGCGACGCGCTCGACATCCTCCAGCAGGCCCACCATGGCCACCGTGGGCGTGGGATGGATGGATACCCCCTCGGTCTCGTTGTAGAAGCTGACGTTGCCGCTCACCACCGGGACCTCCAGTGCCAGGCAGGCCTCGCGCATGCCGAGGATGGCCTGGGAGAACTGCCACATGACGTCTTTCTTCTCCGGGTTGCCGAAGTTGAGACAGTCGGTGAGCCCCAGCGGCGTGGCGCCGACACAGGCCAGGTTCCGGGCCGCCTCGGCCACCGCCGCCATGCCGCCGGTGTGGGGGTCCAGGTAGCAGTGCCGGCCGTTGCAGTCCACGGTCACGGCCAGCCCCTTGGAGGTGCCCTTGATGCGCACCACCGCGGCGTCGGCGCCGGGCGCCACCACCGTGTTGCTGCGCACGTAATGGTCGTACTGCCGGTAGACCCATTCCCGCGACGCGATGTTGGGGGATTCCAGGAGCTGCTCCAGCACCCGGTTCATGCTTTCGGGTCGGGGCAGCTCGTCGACATCCAGGCGCTGCAGATCATCTTGACCGGCGGGCCGCGCCGCGGGCCGGTCGTACGCAGGCGCGGCGTCGGTCAACGCGGCAACCGGGATGGAGGCCACCTCGCGGCCTTCCGACAGCACCCGGAACAACGGCTCGTCGATGACCCGGCCCACGACCACCGCATCCAGGTCCCAGCGCTCGAAGATGGCCTGCACCTGCTCCACCGACTCCGGTCGGGCCACCAGCAGCATGCGCTCCTGGGACTCCGACAGCAGGATCTCGTAGGGGGTCATGCCCTGCTCCCGGAGCGGGACGTTGGAGACCTCCAGCTCGACGCCCGAGCCCGCCCGGCCGGCCATCTCCACCGCGGAGCTCGTCAGGCCCGCGGCTCCCATGTCCTGGATGCCCACGATGGCGTCGGTCTTCATGAGCTCGAGGCAGGCTTCGAGCAGCAGCTTCTCGGTGAAGGGGTCGCCCACCTGAACCGTGGGCCGGCGCTGCTCGGAGTCATCGGAGAAGGACTCCGAGGCCATGGTGGCGCCGTGGACTCCGTCGCGGCCGGTCTTGGAGCCGACGTACATCACCGAGTTGCCGCTGCCCCGGGCCTTGCCGGTGAAGATCCGGTCCCGCTCCACCAGGCCCAGGGTGAAGGCGTTCACCAGGATGTTGGCGTCGTAGCACTCGTCGAAGTAGACGTCGCCGCCCACGGTGGGCACGCCGATGCAGTTGCCGTAGCCGCCGATGCCGCCCACCACCCCGTTCACCAGGTACGGGGTCTTGGGATGACGGACGTCGCCGAACCGGAGCGAGTTGAGACTGGCAATGGGGCGCGCGCCCATGGTGAAGACGTCCCGCAGGATGCCGCCCACGCCGGTGGCCGCGCCCTGGTACGGCTCGATGAAGGAGGGGTGGTTGTGGCTCTCGATCTTGAACACCACGGCCAAGCCGTCGCCGATGTCCATGACGCCGGCGTTCTCGCCGGGGCCGTGGATCACCCGGGGGCCCTGGGTGGGGAACTGCCCGAGGTGCTTGCGGGAGCTCTTGTAGCTGCAGTGCTCCGACCACATGACCGAGAATACACCCAGCTCCGTCAGGTTGGGCTCCCGGCCCAGCAGCCGGCGGATCTCGTCGTACTCCCCGTCGGTCAGGCCGTGGGCCCGGACCGCCTCGAGGATCACGGGCGCATCGTCAGGACGGCTCACGCGCCGCTCCCGCGCTGGAACTCGGCCACCATGGACGAGAAGATCTTGAGGCCGCTCTCTCCCCCGAGCACGGCTTCGGCGGCGTCCTCGGGATGGGGCATGAGGCCGAACACGTTGCGCTCGCGGTTGCAGATGCCGGCGATGCCGTCCACCGAACCGTTGGGGTTGGCCTCCTCCGAGACCTCGCCCGCCGCATCCGCGTAGCGCAGCAGCACCTGTCCGTTGTCGTTGAGGTCCATGAGGGTCGGGCCATCGGCATGGTAGCGGCCCTCGCCGTGCTTCACCGGCATCTCCAGCAGTTCGCCGGGCCGCACCAGACGGGTGAACGGGGAGCGGTTGTCCTCCACCCGCAGGAACACCCGCCGGCATACGAAGCGCAGGGAGGCGTTGCGGGTCAAGGCGCCAGGCAGCAGGCCGGACTCGCACAGGATCTGGAAGCCGTTGCAGATGCCGAGGACAAGTCCGCCGGCCCGGGCGAACTCGACGATGCCCTGCATCACCGGCGAGAAGCGGGCCATGGCCCCGGCCCGCAGGTAGTCGCCGTAGGAGAAGCCGCCGGGGAGGACCACGCCGTCGCAGCCGCCGTCGAAGCGGTCCTTGTGCCAGAGGGTGCGGACGTCCTGCCCGAGCACGTGGCGCAGGCAATGGACGACGTCCTCGTCGTCGCAGGAGCCGGGAAAGACTGCCACCCCCCAACGCATGCCGGCTATTCCGCGGGGTCCGCGATCTCGAAGCGGTAGTCTTCGATGACGGGGTTGGCCAGGAGCTTCTCGCACATGCGCCGGGCCTGCTGCTCCGCGTCCTCGGCCGCGGGCACGTCCAGGTGAAGCTCCAGATACTTGCCCACGCGCACGTCCTGCACCGCGCCGAAGCCGAGACTGTGGAGGGAGTTCTGGACCGCCTTGCCCTGGGGGTCCAGGACTCCCTCCTTGAGGGTCACGAAGACTTTGACGAGCAAGGAACAGCCTTACGCGCCGGTCACCCGGCGGCAGACCTCTTGGTACGCTTCCTCCACGCCGCCCAGGTCGCGCCGGAAGCGGTCCTTGTCCATCTTCTCCAGGGAGCCCTTCTGCCAGAAGCGGCAGGTGTCGGGACATATCTCGTCGGCGAGGACGACCTGGCCTTCGCGTTTGCCGAACTCGAGCTTGAAGTCCACCAGGATCAGGTCCCGCTCGTCGAAGAACGCCGTCATCACCTCGTTGATGCGGAAGGTGAGACGCTTGATCTCCGCCAGCTCCTCGGCGGTGGCGTAGCCCAGCGCGAGGATGTGGTAGTCGTTGATGATCGGGTCATCGAGCTCGTCGCATTTGTAGCAGAACTCGAGGATGGTGGTGGACAGCGACTGCCCCTCCTCCAGGCCCAGGCGCTTGGCCATGCTGCCGGCCACGATGTTCCGGATGATCACCTCGATGGGCAGCATGTCCAGCTTCCACACCAGCATCTCCCGTTCGTCGAGACGCTCCAGGAAGTGCGTCGGCACGCCGTTGTCCTCCAGGTGCTTGAACAGCACCTCGGAGATGGCGTTGTTGACGATCCCCTTGGACATGACGGTGCCGAGCTTCTTCTTGTTGAAGGCGCTGGCGTCGTCCTTGAAGAACTGGATCATCTTGGCCGGATCGTCGGTGGCATAGAGTTTCTTCGCCTTGCCCTCGTACATGAACTCGCGCTTTTCCATCTTTCTCCTCGTGCGCGTGCGGCCCTGTATTGAATCCGTTCCGGCGAAGCTGCCGCTTCAAGTTTCGCCGAACACCCTCCCGAAAATCGTTTCCACGTGCTTGAGACAATCCTTGAGGTCCCAGATGTCGTCGATCTCTGTCGCCGTCATGTGCTCCATCACCGTCGGGTCTTCCAGGAGCTGCTGCTTGAGGTCCTTCCCCTCCTTGGCGGCCACCAGACCGTGCCGCTGGACGATCTTGTAGGCCTCGTCCCGGGCCAGCCCCTTCTCCACCAGCCGCAGGAGCACGCCCTGGGAGAACACCGCGCCGCCGCTCAGCGCCAGGTTCCGCTCCATGTTCTCCGGGTAGACGCAGAGGTTCCGGATCACGTGGGTCATCCGGTGAAGCATGAAGTGCACCAGGATGGTGGCGTCCGGACCGATGACCCGTTCCACCGACGAGTGGCTGATGTCCCGCTCGTGCCAGAGGGCCACGTTCTCCAGCGCCGAAACCGAGTAGGAGCGCACCAGCCGCGCCAGACCGCAGACGTTCTCCGTGAGGATCGGGTTGCGCTTGTGCGGCATGGCCGACGAACCCATCTGCGTGGCCGCGAACGGCTCCTCGGCTTCCAGCACCTCGGTGCGCTGGAGGTGGCGGATCTCCACCGCGAACTTCTCGATGGAGCTGGCCAGCACGGCCAGGACGCTGAAGAAGTAGGCGTGGCGGTCGCGCTGCACGATCTGGTTCGACACCGGATCCGGGGTGATGCCGGCGGCCTTGCACACGTAGGCCTCCACCTCCGGCGGGACCTGCGCGTAGGTGCCCACGGCGCCGGAGATGATGCCGCAGCCGATCTCGCCGGCGGCGCCCTCCAGCCGCGACAGGTTCCGGCGCATCTCCGCGTGCCACAGCGCCATCTTGAGGCCGAAGGTGATGGGCTCGGCATGGATCCCGTGGGTGCGGCCCATCATCGGCGTGTCCTTGTAGCGGAACGCCTGCTCCCGCAGCACCGAGAGAAACTCCCGCACCGAGTTCAGCAGAAGCTCGCTGGCGTCCTTGAGCTGCAACGAGAACCCGGTGTCCATGACGTCCGAGGAGGTCATGCCCACGTGCACGAAACGGGCATCGTCGCCGATGGACTCGGCCAGGCAGCGCAGGAACGCGATGACCTCGTGGTGGACCTCCCGCTCGATCTCGCGGATACGAGACACGTCGACGCGGGCGTTTTGCCGGATGCGCGCAGGCGCGTCCTCCGGCACCTTGCCCATGCCGGCCAAGGCCTCGGTGGCGAGAATCTCGATCTCCAGCCACTTGTCGAAGCGGTTCTCCTCGGACCAGATCCGCGCCATCTCGGGGCGTGTGTAGCGGTCGATCATCTCACGCGTTTTCCAATGTCATGACGCCGCCGAGTCATCGTCGGCGGCAGCGTCCTTCGCCTGTGCCGCGCCCGTATGCCCGAAGCCTCCGGCTTCCCGCGCCGAGGCCGGAAGCTCGTCCACTTCCTCCCAGCGCACCCGGGGAACGCGCTGCACCACCATCTGGGCGATCCGGTCGCCGTGACGGATGGTCACCGGTTCCGAGCCCAGGTTGATCATAGCCAGTTGCACCTCGCCGCGGTAGTCCGAGTCGATGGTGCCGGGGCTGTTCACCAGGGTCACGCCCTGTTTGAGCGCGAGGCCGCTCCGGGGCCGGATCTGGGCTTCGTAACCCGCGGGCAACGCCAGCGCGAATCCGGCGGGTATCAGCCGTCGCTCCAGCGGCGCCAGAACCACCGGGGCTTCCACGGCGGCCGCCAGGTCCATGCCCGCGGACCCCTGGGTCATGTACCGGGGCAGTGGAACGTGGCGCACCCGTTTGATCTGGACCTTGACTTCGGCCATGGGCTCGGACCGGCCGGATCGCGGGAGCTCCCCTACCCGGCCTGCGGTCACCTCTTCCGACAGGAGAGGCGTTGTCTCAGTGGTTGACGCCGGCAGCCGCTTGCGGGGCGGCCGTGCCGAACGGCAGACCCTCGACGCTATGCCCCTCGAGGTCGCCCAGCAGAGTTGCGGTCATGGCTTCGGGCTGGAAGAATTCGCGGGCCAGGGCCGTGACGGCGTCGAGGGTGACGTCACGGACACCCTGGGCGATCTCTTCCACCGGGATCTGCCTGCCGTGGTGCATCTCGCCGCGGGTCATGTGGCTCATCCACGAATCGGCGGACTCCAGACCCAGCAGCGTGTTGCCCACGAGCTGGTTCCGGGCCCGGTCGATCTCTTCCCCGCTCACCTTCCCCTCGGCGATCTTGACCATCTCCTCGACGGCGAGTTCGACGACCTCCCGGGTCCATTCCGCCTTGGTGCCGACGTAGACGCCGAGGTAGCCCACGTCGCGGTACGCCGACAGAAAGGAATAGACCGAGTAGGCCTTGCCCCGCCGCTCCCGTATCTCCTGGAAGAGCCGCGAGCTCATGCCTCCGCCCAGCAGCGTGTTGAGCACGTGCGCCGCGTAGTGCCGGGGGTCGCCGTAAGCCAGCGCCGGCACGCCCAGGCAGATGTGCACCTGTCCGAGATCCCGGTGATGGACGGACACGCCGCGGCCGACCGCCGGCGGCGTGACGGCATTCCCCAACGGACGGGAAGGCAGAACGCCGAATTCTTCCACCACGGCGTCCACCATCCCGGCATGGGTCAGATTGCCGGCGCCGGCAATGATGACCCGGCCCGGGAGATAGCGGTCGGCCATGAACCCCATCAGGTCGTCCCGGGCGAACCCGGAGACCGTATCCGCCTCGCCGCAGACCGGCCGCCCGAGCGGATGATCGCCGAAATAGTCGCGGCTGAAGAGGTCGTGGACGAAGTCCTCGGGGTTTTCGTCCGCCGAGGCGATCTCCTGGAGGATCACGGTGCGTTCGCGCTCGATCTCGTCCGGGTCGAACACCGAGTTGAGGAAGATGTCCTTGAGGACGTCGACGGCCAGCGGGAGGTGCTCGTCGAGCACCTTGGCGTAGTAGCAGGTGGATTCCTTGCCGGTGAAGGCGTTGATGAAGCCCCCGACGGAATCCATCTCCTCGGCGATCCGTTGCGGGCTACGTTTCTCCGTCCCTTTGAAGAGCAGGTGCTCGAGGAAATGTGACAGCCCGCCCTGCCGGCGTTCCTCGTGACGAGAGCCGTTCTCCACCCAGATGCCGAGGCTCACCGCCCGGGTACCGGAGCGCTGTTCCGTCAGGATTCGGACGCCGTTGTCCAGCAGAGTCTTTTCGAACATCGTGGGGAAGGCGAACCCGTCAGGATGCCTGCTCTTCCTTGAGGGCCTCTTTGCGGCTGAGCCTGATCTTTCCCTGCCGGTCGACGTCCAGGACCTTCACCATCAACTCGTCGCCCTCGTTGAGCACGTCCCTCACGTGGCGGACGTGGTCGTCGGCGATCTGCGAAATGTGGACCAGTCCGTCCGTGCCCGGAAGGATCTCGACGAACGCGCCGAAATCCATCACGCGCCGGACCGTGCCCTTGTAGATCCTGCCGATCTCCACCTCGGCGACGATGCCCTCGATCATGTCCAGCGCCTGACGGCTGCCGGCCTCGTCGACGGCCGCCACCGTGACGGTGCCGTCGTCCTGCACGTCGATCTTGGTGCCGGTGGCCTCGACGATGCCGCGGATGACCTTGCCTCCCGGTCCGATGATGTCGCGGATCTTCTCCGGTCGGACCTTGATGGTAGTGATCCGCGGCGCATGCTGGGAGACCTCCTCGCGGTTCCTCGCCAGGGTGCCGTCCATGATCTCCAGGATATGCAGCCGGCCTTCCCGGGCCTGGTACAGGGCTTCCGTCATGATCTCCCGGGTAACGCCGCTTATCTTGATGTCCATCTGCAGCGCGGTGACCCCGTCGCGGGTCCCGGCCACCTTGAAGTCCATGTCGCCCAGGTGATCCTCGTCGCCGAGGATGTCGGTCAGCACTCGCACCTCGTCGCCATCCATGATCAGGCCCATGGCGATGCCCGCCACCGGCGCCTTGAGGGGAACGCCGGCATCCATCAGCGACAGGGAGCCGCCACAGACGCTGGCCATGGACGATGATCCGTTGGATGCCAGGATCTCCGAAACCACGCGCAGGGTGTAAGGGAAATCGTCCCCCGCGGGCAGCACCGCCGCCAGCGCCCGCTCGGCCAGCGCCCCGTGGCCGATCTCCCGCCGGCCCGGGCTGCGGAGGAACTTGACCTCGCCGGTGCTGAAGGGAGGGAAGTTGTAGTGCAGCATGAACTTCTTGAACTGCTCGCCGGTGAGTGCGTCGACGCGCTGGGCGTCCTGGGCCGTGCCGAGGGTGGCCACCACCAGCGCCTGGGTCTCGCCCCGGGTGAAGATCGCCGACCCGTGGGTACGCGGCAGCAGGCCCACCTCACAGGTGATGGGGCGCACATCCTTGAGGCCGCGTCCGTCGATGCGCTTGCGCTGCTGCAGCACCAGGTCCCGGAGCTGGAACTTCTCCACGTCGCGGAAAGCGCCCTTGAGCTCCTTCTCGCGTCCGGGGAACTCCTCCGAACCCGTGGTCATGACCTCGTTTCCCACCTCGTCGATGCCGGCGTTGCGCTGCTTCTTGTCGGCGATGCACACCGCCTGCTTGACCTTCTCCTCGGCGAGGTTCTTCACCCAGGCGGTCAGCGCCTCGTCCTTCTGCTCCGGAGGCGGCACCCGCTTGGGCTTGCCGAGCTGCTCCTGGAGCTTCTGCTGCAGGTCGATGAGCGGCTGGATGGCCCGGTGCCCCTGGAACAGCGCGTCGAGCACGTCCTCTTCGGGGACCATCGATGCGCCGCCTTCCACCATGACGATGCCGTCCCGGGTGCCCGAGAGGAAGATGTTGACGTCGCACCGGGCAATCTCGCTCACGAGCGGATTCATGACCCACTCGCCGTTGATCCTGCCCACGCGAATCCCCGCCAGCGGCCCCTGGAACGGGATGTCGGATATCACCAGCGCCACCGAGGCGGCGAGCATGGACACCGCGTCGGTGTCGTTCTCGCCATCGGCGGAGAGCACGGTGACGATGACCTGCGTCTCGGCCTTGAGCCCGCCGGCGAACAGCGGACGGATGGAGCGGTCGATCAGCCGGCAGTTGAGGATCTCTTTCTCCGAAGGGCGGCCTTCACGCTTGAAGAACCCGCCGGGGATGCGGCCCGCGGCGAACGTCTTTTCCTGGTAGTCGACGGTCAGCGGAAAGAAGTCGATGTCTTCCCGGACGTCCCTGGAAGCCACCGCGGTGGCCAGCACGACGGTCTCGCCGAAGCCCACCAAGGCGGCGCCGTCGGCCTGCCCGGCGACCTTGCCCAGGTCGATGCATAGAGGCCGGCCGCAATAATCCAACTCGATCTTTGTGTGCATATGTATCCCCTCAAGGGTAGTTGGGGGCTGAAGAGAAGAACGCGGGAAGGGACACCAGCGGCCGGGTATCTATCGGCGGATACCCAGCCGCTGGATCAAGGTCTGGTACCTCTGGACGTCCGTCTTCTTGAGGTAGTCCAGAAGCCGCCGTCTCTTGCCGACGAGCCTGAGCAGGCCCATCCGCGTGTGATGGTCCTTCTTGTGAGTCCTCAGATGCTCTGTCAGGTAGGCGATGCGGTGGCTGTGAATGGCAACCTGCACCTCAGGCGACCCGGTGTCGGTATCGTGGAGTCTGAAGTTCCTGATCGTCTCGCTGGTCTGCTCCCGAGCTAATTCCATCTGTACCCTTTTCTTTCTCCCTTTTTCTTGTATTTCAAATGGTTTCTAGCATACCGGCCGCGTCCGTGTAAAGCTGCCGGCACGTCGCATCACGATCACCGGGAAGGGTTCAGGACCCGGAGGAGCTGCCACGCCCTCAGGAGCTTCTCCCAGCCTATGAGGGCCACCAGTTCCCCGTCCCGGTCCACCACCCGCCGGGTGGTCTCGCCGGCCACGGGCTCCGCGACGCCGGCCAGGGAACCCTGGATACCCCGCCGCAGCCGCTCCACCGCCTCGGGGGCGAAGACCGCGCTTTGGAGATGTCCCAACGCCCGGTTCAACGACATCAGCGGCACGTCCGGGGCCGCCCGAAGGTCCTCGAGGGTCACGGCGTCGGCGATCCCGAAGGGACCCGACGCCACTCTGCGGAGCCGGCTCAGGTGCGCCCCGCAGCCCAGGAACGTGCCTATGTCCGCCGCCAGGGTCCTCACGTAAGTCCCCTTGGAACAGGTCATTTCGAACTCCAGCTCGTGGCGGCTCACCTGCTCCAGGCGGACCAGATCCACCCGGATGGGGCGGGACTCCCGGCCCACCTCCATGCCCTTGCGGGCCAGCTCGTAGAGCCGGGTGCCTTCCTGCTTCAGCGCAGAGTACATGGGCGGCACCTGATTCAGGCAACCGCTGAACTCGCGGCGCAGGGCGTCGAGGTCCGCCGCGCCGAGGAGGGGCGCATCGCACCGGGACACCACGGTCCCGGTGCGGTCCTGCGTGTCCGTCTCCGTTCCCAGCGTGATCGCCCCGGTGTATCCCTTGTCGGCGTCCAGGAAGTGTTGCGCGACCTTGGTGCCCTCGTTCACCGCCAGCGACAGCAGACCGGAGGCGAACGGATCCAGGGTCCCGAGATGTCCGACCTTCCGGGCTCCGATGACCCCCTTCACGGCGGCGACCACACGCGCCGAGGACGGACCCTCCGGCTTGTCCACCAGCAGGATGCCGCTCCTTGTGAGGTGCATCACCCGCCTCACGCCTTCGGCCGGACCGACCTGAGGAGGTCTTCGATACGCCGGGCCTGGTCGGGAGCCTCGTCGTGGACGAACTCGATGGCGGGGACGTAGCGCAGCTCGAGCTCCGCGGCGACCCGGCCGCGGATGAAGCCCGTGGCCCCGCGCAGACCCGCCAGCGCATCGTCCTTGCCCGATACGCCGTCCCGCACCGTGAAGTAGATGCTGGCGTGCTTGAGGTCGGGCCTGACGTCCACTCCCGTCAGCGTCACCGAACGGAGGCGCGGATCATCGAGCGAGCGCGCCAACAGACGGGAGACGAACTCGATCAACAAGTCGCCGACCCGCTGCGAACGCGAGATGTCTGTTTTCTGACGATTCCTCATGTATCCATCGTACCGGGCGCGAAAGCGGAGCCTATTCGTGCAGGATCCGGATGTCCGACTCGCCCAGCTCGGCCAATCCCAGCCGGTCCACGAACTCGATCACCTGCCGGAGCGTGGCCTCGACGACCCTGGCGTTGCTGCCAGCGGCCGCGAACCCCAGCATCGACCGCTGCCACAGGTCCTGGTCGCCGCACTCCGTTACCGAGATGTTGAACTTGTTGGAAACCCGGGATTGGATCCTGCGCAGGACCGATCTTTTCCCCTTGAGGGAGTGATTATCCGGCAGGATCAACGCGATCTTGAGAACGCCGACAATCATGCCTGTCGCGATGGCCGCGCGCCCTTCGACTTCCTTCGACTACGCCGAAGCGGCGCGGTGTCGAAGGAAGCGCTACCGGTCCGCCGAGAGCTGCGCCGCGCCGCCGTCCATGCGCGCCTGTGCACGCGTGATGGGGACCTTCTCGAAACCCTCGATGACATCACCTACCTTGACGTCCTGATACCCGTCGATGGCGATGCCGCACTCGTAGCCGGTGCCCACCTCGCGCACGTCGTCCTTGAACCGCTTCAGGCTGGCGAGCTTGCCCTCGTGCACCACCACCTGGTCCCGCAGGAGGCGTACCATGCTCGAACGCAGTATCTTGCCGTCGGTGACCGAGCAGCCTGCGATGGTGCCCACGCCGCGGATGTTGAAGACCTCGCGGACCTGGATGCGTGCGTGGAACTCCTCGCGGAAAACGGGCTCCAGCATCCCTTCCATGGCGGAGCGGATGTCGTCGATCACCTCGTAGATGATGGTGTAGAGGCGCACGTCCACGCCCTGCTGCATCGCCAGGCTCGTGGCCTTGGGCTCGGGACGGACGTTGAAGCCGATGACGATGGCGTTGGACGCGCTGGCCAACAACACGTCGCTCTCGGTAATGCCGCCCACCGAGCCGTGGATCACCCGGATCTTCACCTCCTCGGTGGAGATCCGGGTCACGGCCTCGTTCAGGGCCTCCACGGAGCCATGCACGTCCCCCTTGACGACCACGCGCAACTCCTTGACTTCGTTGGCCTTGATCTGGTCGTAGAACTCTTCCAGGGACACCTTGCTGGTCTTGGCCAGCTCCGCCTCCCGCTGCTGGGTCTCGCGGAACTCGGCGAACTGCCTTGCCGTTCCCTCGTCGGTCAGCGCCGAGAACGCTTCGCCGGCCTGCGGCGCCCCCTGTAGCCCGAGGATCTCCACGGGTATGGACGGCGTCGCCTGGTCGACCTTGCGGCCCTGATCGTCGATCATCGCCCTTACGCGGCCGTGATGAGGGCCGGCGAACAGGGGATCGCCCACCTTCAACGTTCCCTCCTGCACCAGCACGGTGGAAACCGGACCGCGGCCCCGTTCCAGCTTGGCCTCCACCACCACGCCGCGGGCCAGCTTGTTGGGGTTCGCCTTGAACTCCAGCAGGTCCGCCTGAAGCAACAGCATCTCCATCAGGTTGGGCAGACCCTCGTGGGTTACGGCCGACACCGGAACGAAGATCGTGTCGCCGCCCCACGCCTCGGGCACCAAGCCGTGGTCGGACAAGCCGCGCTGGACCCGCTCCGGATCCGCGTCAGGACGGTCGATCTTGTTCACGGCCACGATGATCGGGACCTCCGCCGCCCGGGCGTGGTCCACGGCCTCGACGGTCTGCGGCATCACGCCGTCGTCCGCGGCCACCACCAGGACCACGATGTCGGTGACCTTCGCGCCCCTGGCGCGCATGGCCGTGAAGGCTTCATGCCCCGGGGTATCGAGGAAGGTCACACCGCGCCCGTCGAGCCCGACGTGGTAGGCGCCGATATGCTGGGTGATGCCGCCCGCCTCCGCGTCGGTGACGTTGGTGCTGCGGATGGCGTCCAGCAGCGACGTCTTGCCGTGGTCCACGTGTCCCATGATGGTGACGACCGGGGGCCTCGGTTCCAGGGCCTCCTCCGGATCGACGACCTCGTGTTGATCCTGGAGCGCGGTTTCGACGTCGAAGGCCACGTCCTCCACCTGGTAATCGAACTCGTTGGCCACCAAGGTCGCGGTGTCGAAATCCAGCACTTGGTTGATGGTGGCCATCATGCCGAGGCCCATGAGCTTCTTGATGACCTCGCCCGCCTTGATGCCCATGGACTTGGCCATGTCGCCCACGGTGATGACCTCCGCCATCCGCACCATCCGCTTGCTGGCCTTGGGCACCGTGATCTCGGTCTTCTTCTGTTCCTTGCCGGGCAAGGCGCGCTTTTTCCGCAGCACCCGGCCGCGCGGAGAGCGGAACTCGCGTTCCTTGAGCTCGATGACCTCCTGTTTCCGGATGACCCGCTTCTTTCCCTTGGTCCCTTTTCCGGACTTGTCCTGTCCGTCGGCTTCGGCCGGCTGGGCGCCGTCGCGCGCCACCCGTTCTCCGGCGGCCGGGGCCTTGGGGGCGCCGGCCTTTGCCGGCGCGGGTGCGGGTTTCCGGTTCAGATCGATGCGCCCGAGGATTCGCGGACCGGCGGGCCGCGCCGCCTGATCGGCGGCCGCGCCGTTGGCGGCTTCCGCGGCAGCTCCGTCCGGCGCCGGCTCGGATCCTGCCGCCGGTACCGTGGCCGCGTCGTCCAGGCGGGTCTCCGCCGGCTCGGGCGCCTCGGGCGGACTAGGGGCTCCCGGCTCCGCCGGCTGCGTTTCCACCGAGGCGGCCGCCGCCGGCTCGATCTCCGGGCTCTCGGGCGCGGGTGGGGCGGCTTCGGCTTCCTGCGCCGCGATCTCCTCGACCGCGGTTTCCTGAGCCGGCACCTCGACGGGCGCGCCTTCCTGGGGCGCGGTTTCGCCAGCGGCGGCCTCCTGGGCCTCCGGTTCCTCCGGCACCACGGGGTGAATGGGCTTGCGGGTGACCAACTCGACCGTGCTCCTGCGGCGCCGGATGACGTTGGTGCGGACGCGCCGCTCCACCACCTTCTCGTGCGCCTGCACCTCGCCCATTTCCTCGTCTTCGGCGGTGATCGTGCGATCGACGACGACCTTTTCCTCGCCAACCGTCACCTTCGGCTTCTCCATGGCGGCGACCGCCGCCTTGACCGCCTCGATATCCGAGTCGTCGAGGGAGCTCTGCGGCTTCTTGCCACGGATCCGGAGCTTCTCGAGTTGCGCGATGAGATCCTTGGGCTCGATGTCGAGCTGTTTGGCCAGTTGATGCACTCTCACTTTGGTCATTTCCCACTCCGTTGAGCACGAAGCTTTAGCAACAGATCCTCGCGATCCTTGCGGGGCAGATCGCGACGAAAGGCCCGGTACAGGCTCTTCCTCTTCAGGAAAGCTCGCCAGCAATCCTCGCTGTCATGAAGATAGCCTCCTCGTCCGTCGTGCTCTTCGAGCTGCAAGCCTTCCTCCGTGATCGCTACTCGCCGCAGAACGGCCTTCTGGTCACGTTGACCGCAACCCATGCAGGTCCGTAAAGGCGAACGGCCGCTCATTCCCCGGCTTCACGCCCCTTGCTGGGGAGTCGACTCCGCTTCCCCCTCACCTTCCGCGGTGGCAGGCTCCTCCACGGCTTTGCCGGCCGCCGGCACCGGCTCGGCCGCCGGTTCCTCACCCTCGGACGCCGCATCCGCTGCCTCGCTCACCGCTCCGCCGGCGTCGCCCGCGTCTCCCTCCGCCTCGGCTTCCGCCGCTTGGGCCGCTGCGTCCGCCTCCGCCTGCTCCGCCTCAAGCGCCAACCGTTCGCGCTCCTCCTCCACGTGCCTGGTGCTCGCTTCCAGAATGACGGCAGCCTTCTCGAGCTCGATCCCGGTGATCTCGTTGATGGTCGACGCCTCGGCCTCGGACAGATCTTCCGCCGACTTGAACCCCGACTGATAGAGCAGCTCGGCCATCACCTCGCTGACGCCCGGGACCGCGGCCAGCGACTGCCTTGCCTGCCGGCTTTCCTCTTCGGCTTCGGACTCGCTGCGGGCGTCGATGCCCCAACCGGTGAGGCGCGAGGCCAGCCTGACGTTCTGTCCCTTTCGTCCGATGGCCAGCGAGAGCTGCTCATCCGGCACGATGACCTCCATGCTGTGCGCATCGTCGTCCAGCAGGATCTTCGTGACCTTGGCCGGCGCCAGCGCCCGGCAGACGTACTCGGCCTGCTCCGGTATCCAGTGGACGATGTCGATCTTCTCGCCGCGCAATTCCTGCACCACGGACTGGACCCGGGTCCCCTTCATGCCCACGCACGCGCCCACGGGATCCACGTCGGCGTCGTTGGAGGTCACGGCGATCTTGGCGCGGCCGCCGGGCTCGCGGGCGGCGCCCTTGACCTCGACGATCCCTTCGTAGATCTCGGGGACCTCCTGCTCGAACAGCTTGATCAGCATCCCCGGGTGGGTCCGGGACAACACGATCTGGGGTCCCCGGCTGGTCATCTCCACGGTCACGATATAGGCCCGGATCCGGTCGCCTTGCCGGTACCGTTCCCGCGGCACCTGTTCCTTCTCCGGCAGGATCGCGTTGGTCCGCCCCAGGTTGACGATGATGTTGTTCTTCTCGAAGCGTTGGACGATGCCGTGCACCAGCTCGCCCTGACGGTCCTTGAACTCGTTGAAGATGATCTCGCGCTCGACGTCCCGCACCCGCTGCACGATGTTCTGCTTGGCCGCCTGCGCCGCGATCCGGCCGAACACCGAGGAGTCCATCTTCATGAGCAACTCGTCGCCCAGCTCCACGTCCGGGTCCAGGGTCTCCCGCGCGTCCTCCAGATCGATCTCGGTGTCGGGGTCCGCGACGTCGTCCACCACCACCTTGGCCTCGAACAGCTCGATCTCCCCGATTTCGGGATTGTACTGCGCCTCGAAGCTCCTCTCCGCGCCGAACGTCTTCTTGGCCGCCGATACCATGGCGGACTCGATGGCCTCGACCAGGATCTCCCTGTCGATACCCTTTTCCTTGGTCACCTGCTCGATGACCCGATTAAGGTCCTGTTGCATCTTTTTTCCCCCAACCCCGGATCAGGGCGACGCCCACTCGTACTCGACGTTGGCCTTGACGATGACGCCGAACGGGATGAACACTTCACACCCGTCCTGCACCACCACGACGCCGTCCCCGGCGGCTCCGTGGAGAGGTCCGAGGAAGTTTTTCCGGCCGTTGATCATCTCGCCGGTACGAACCCGGACCCTTTGACCGACGAACCGGGCGAAGTGCTCCGGTTTCCTGAGCGGACGGTTGACACCCGGAGAGGACACCTCCAGGGTGTAGGCACCCTCGACGACGTCGTGCACATCCAGAATGTCGCTCAACTCCCGGCTGACCCGGCTCAGCTCGTCGAGGCCCGGGGCGTCGAGCTCTTCCTGTTTTTCGACCTTGTCCAGATATATGCGCAACACGCGGCCCGATCTTCCCTCGTGCCGGAGCTCGATGTCCACTACCTCCAACTCCACACCGGCGGCCAACGGATCAACGATCTCCCAGAGACGATCCAGTGTCTCGCTTGTCGCCATCGACACCTCAAATAAAAAAGCGGGCAAGCTGCCCACTGATGTACTCTTTTACACATTGACGGCCCCGAATGCAAGTTCGCCGCGGGTACCGGAACGTCCGGCGAAAGGCCCGGCCAACGGTTGCCCCCCAAGGGCGAACTCGTTATCATCCTGTCCCTGAAACCGTCCATGCTCAACTCCCAGCCCATGCCCGCCACACCGCATTCCGGCGACGTCCCGGCGACGGTCTCCTGGCAGGACGTCCTCACCAGCCTGGAGGAGGCCGTCGTGGTGCTGGACAGCTCCCGCCGCGTCGCTTTCGTGAACCAGGCCGCCGAAACCCTGACCGGGCTGTCCGCGCGGACCATGCTGACCCGGACTTCCGGCGACCTTTTTCACGCCAACCGCTGGCTGCAGGCCCTGGTCGACAAGAGTCTCGGGCCCGAAGAGGGCACCAGCCACGCGGAGACCGATTTCGCCCGACGGCGGGGGCAACGCGTGCCCGTGAGCGCCCTGGTCTCGCCCCTCCGGGACCAGGACGGAGGGGTCGCCGGAAGCGTGCTGCTGCTGCGGGACCGGACCCTGCGGCAGGCCATGGAGGAGGACCTGCGGCGATCCGACCGGCTGGCGCTTCTGGGCAAGCTGGCGGCGGGGCTCGCCCACGAGATCAAGAATCCCCTGGGGGGCATCAAGGGAGCGGCCCAGCTCATTCGCGCCGAGGTGGCTCACGACCCCTCGCTGCTGGAAAACACCGACATCATGATCCGGGAAGTGGACCGCGTGAATCAACTCCTGGACCAGCTTCTGGACCTGGCGCGTCCGGTGGGGCTCCACGTGGAGCCGCTGAACGTGCACGAGTTGCTGGAGCACGTACTGGGCCTGGAGGTCCACACCGCCGCCGCCGCCAAGGTGCGCATCCGGCGCTCCTTCGACCCCAGCCTGCCGTCCATCATGGGCGACCGGGGCCGGCTGATCCAGGTCTTCCTGAACCTGGTGGAGAACGCGCTGCAGGCCCGGCCCACGTACATGACCGTGGCCACCCACATCGAGACGGACTTCTCCTTGCGCACGGATGGCTCCAATGCCACCAAGTTCGTCACGGTGGACATCCGTGACGACGGCACGGGCATCGACGAGGAAGACCTTCCCGACATCTTCTCGCCCTTTTTCACCCGGAAGCGTCGCGGGACCGGCCTCGGCCTCGCCATCTGCGACCGCACCGTCAAGGAACACGGGGGCCGGCTGGGAGTGGAAAGCCGCCTGGGCGAGGGGTCGGTGTTCAGGGTCTCCCTGCCCGCCCAACAGGGTTAGGCGACATGGAACAAGGCCGTATCCTGCTGGTGGAAGACGACGAGTCCCTGAGCCGCGTGCTGCGGAAGGCCCTGGAAGGCCAGGGATACTGGGTGGCCGCCGCCGCCACGGGAGCGGAAGCGCGGCAGCTCATGGAGGAGTCCGGGACCGCCGTCACCGCCGGGCCGCGGCCGGGCTTCGACGCCGTACTGCTGGACATCGGACTCCCCGACATCGAGGGGCTGGCGCTCCTGGACTTCGCCAAGGAATCCGGCCTGCAAACGCCGTTCATCGTCATGACCGCGCAGAACACCATGCGCAACGCCATCGACGCCATGAAGGCCGGCGCCTTCGATTACCTCACCAAGCCCTTCGACCTCGACGTCTTGATGGTGGTGGTGGAAAGGGCCCTGGACCGGCGCCAGCTCGTCCGGGAGCTCAGCGACCTCAAGAAAGAGGTCAAGAAGAAGTACGAGCCCGGGGTCGACATGATCGGCACCAGCGCGGCCATGCAACAGGTCTTCAAGACCATCGGACAGGTCGCGGGAACCGACACCACGATCCTGATCCAGGGAGAGAGCGGAACCGGCAAGGAGCTGGTGGCCAAGACGATTCACTACAACTCCGCACGCTGGGACAAACCCTTCCTGCCGGTCAACTGCGCCGCCATTCCCCGGGACCTGCTCGAGTCCGAGCTGTTCGGCCATGAGAAGGGCGCGTTCACCGGCGCCCTGGAACGGCACCTCGGCACCTTCGAGCTGGCCCAGGGGGGGACCTTGTTCCTGGACGAGATCGGCGAGCTCCCGCTGGAGCTTCAGACCAAGCTGCTGCGGGTGCTGCAGGACGGCTCCTACCGCCGGGTGGGCGGAAAGGACATGCTCCGGTCCGATGCCCGGCTGCTGGCGGCGACCAACCAGGATCTGGAGAAAGCGGTCCATGACAGCCGTTTCCGGGACGATCTCTATTTCCGCATCAATGTCATACCGGTGCAGATCCCGCCCCTGAGGGACCGCCGCTCCGACCTGCCGGCGTTGATCGACTTCTTCATCGCCAAGGTCAACGGTGACATGGGGACGCAGGTATCCGGGGTGTCACCGGATGCATTGAAGGATCTCCAGCAATACGACTGGCCCGGCAACGTGCGGGAGCTGGAGAACGCCATCATCCGCGCGGCGGTGCTGTCCCCGGGGCCGGTCCTGTCGGCAAGGGACTTCGCCCTGTCGAGCCCGGAGCCGCCGCCGTCGAGCGACTATGACAGCCTGTCGCTGGAGGATGTGGTGCGGGGGAAGCTCGAGGACTACTTCCGGCGCACCCGTGGAGTCCAGGTGGAGAATCTCCATTCCGTAATCATGGAACGGGTGGAACGGCCCCTCATCGAGTTGAGCCTGCAGGCCACCCGCGGCAACCAGATCCGCGCCGCTCAACTCCTCGGCATCAATCGCAACACGCTGCGCAAGAAGATCACCGACCTCCGCATCACCGTGAAGCGGGAGCCATGAGCTGTCTGCCGTCGCGGTTGTACGCCATCGTGGACAGCGCGCAGACCGGCGGGCGTCCGTTGGACTCGGTGGTCGACGCCATGCTGGCCGGAGGCGTCGCGGTGCTCCAGTTGAGGGTGAAGGACCGGCCGGCGCACGAGTTCCTGCGCATGGCCCTGACGGCGCGGGAGCAGACAGCCCGCGCGGGTTGTCTCTTCATCGTCAACGACCGGGTGGACATCGCCCTGGCCGCCCGGGCCGACGGGGTGCACCTGGGGCAGGAGGACCTGCCGCTGGAGGCCGCGCGGCCCCTGGTGGGGAACAAGCTCATCGGCATCTCCACCCACAGCCTCGAGCAGGCGGAAACGGCGGAGCGGGGCGGAGCGGACTACATCGGTTTCGGCCCCATGTTCCCCACCCGCACCAAGGAAACCGGCTACGCCTCCCGGGGACTCTCGATGCTCGAATCCGTGCGCCGGCGGGTGGCGATCCCCATCGTCGCCATCGGCGGCATCACCGCGGAAAACGTCGCGCGGACATGGGAGAGCGGCGCCGACGCCGCCGCCATGATCAGCTACCTGACCCGGAGCGACGACGTGGAGGCGCGGGTGCGAAGCGTTCTCGACCGATCGCCCTAGGAGCTCTCGTACCCCTCCGCACCCGGGTAGCCTTCGTCGTCTCGCCCGGTATAGTCTTCGAACCGGGTGTATTCCTTCAGGAAGGTCATCCTGATGGTGTCCACGGGCCCGTTGCGCTGCTTGGCGATGTTGATCTCGGCGACGCCCGGGTTCTTGTTGGCGTCGTACGCCTCGTCCCTGTACACGAACATGATCACGTCGGCGTCCTGCTCGATGGCGCCGGACTCGCGCAGGTCCGCCATCTGGGGATGTTTGTCGCCTCGTTCCTCCACTCGCCGGTTGAGCTGCGACAGGGCGACCACCGGAACCCTCAGCTCCTTGGCGAGGGCCTTGAGGGAGCGTGAGATCTCGGAGATTTCCTGCTCGCGGTTGGGCGAGTCCCGGTGTCCGCGCATGAGCTGCAGGTAGTCGACGATCACCAGTCCGATCTTCCGGGTCCGGTCGCGCAACAGCCGCCGGGTCTTGGCGCGCACCTCCAGCACCGTAATGGCGGGGGTGTCGTCGATGTAGACCGGCGCGTCCCCCAACTGCCCGGCCGTCTTCACCAGCGCGGGGAACTCGTGCTCCCGGAGATAGCCGGTGCGGAGCCGGGAGTGGTCCACCCGGGCTTCCGAGCACAACATCCGCAGGACGAGCTGCTCCATCGCCATCTCGAGGGAAAAGATGGCCACGCCGATGCCCTGCAAGGCCGCGTTGACGGCGATGTTGAGCGCGAACGCGGTCTTCCCCATGCCCGGCCGCCCGGCGACGATGAGCAGGTCCGAGGGTTGGAACCCCGCGGTGAGGCGATCGAGGTCGCGATAGCCCGTGGGCACGCCGGTGACCATCTCCTTGCGGTGGTAGAGCTCGTCGACCTTCTTGATGGTGTCGGTCATGACGTCGCCGACCCTCACGAAAGACGCGCGGACGCGGTCTTCCGAGATGTCGAAGATGGCGCGCTCCGCGTCGTCGAGGAAGTCGTCCACGTCGCCCCGTTCCTCCATCCCGCGGGTGGCGATGTCGGTGGAGGTCCGGATGAGGTGGCGGAGAATGGCCTTCTCCCTGACGATGCGCGCGTAGTAGGCGATGTTGGCGGCGGTGGGGACTTGGCTCGCGAGCTCCGCCAGATAGGCGGAGCCGCCCACGTCCTCCAGCTCTCCCCTGGCCTTGAGCTGGTCGCTCAGGGTGATGAGGTCCACCGGCTCATTGCGGTCCCAGAGGTCCACCATGGCCCGGTAGATCTTGCGGTGCGACTCCCGGTAGAGGTCGTCGGACTTGACCAGCTCGACGACCGTGTTGATGGCCTCGTTGTCCAGCAGCACGCCGCCGAGGATCGATGCCTCCGCTTCCAGGTTCTGGGGCGGGAGCTTGCGAATGCTGTCCGTGACGTCCGCCATGGTTCACCCCTCGCCGCCGGCTCCGGCGGGCACCGTACCGTGTTCCGCGGTCACCACCGTGTGGATGCCGCCCCGGACGTTGAAGTCGCCGACCACCTTCATGTACTTGGGCGAACAGGCCGCCACCAAGTCGTCGAGGATCCGGTTGACCACGTCCTCGTGAAAGGCGCCTTCGTCACGGAACGACCAGAGATAGAGCTTGAGGGACAGGAGCTCGATGCACCGTGGACCGGGAACGTAGCGGATCCGGATGGCGGCGAAGTCCGGTTGTCCGGTCTTGGGGCACACGCAGGTGAACTCCGGGCATTCCATGGCCACTTCGTAGTCCCGGTCCCGCCGCGGGTTGGGAATGGTCTCGATCTCTTTGCTGGGTTGCGTCGGCACGGTGCCTGCCTCTCCCCGCGTCACCCGGCGACGGGAGCGCCTTGACTTGACGCCCCCCGGACGCCAGACTGACGCCGCATGAAACTCGACATCCACGTTCCTTCCATCGACGGCGTCGTCAGGGCCGAGATCCGATCGGTCGAAGACGGCGACTCGTGGTCGGCCTACCTCGTCCTCATCGGCGGCGTCGCGCTGGCGGATGCCTGTCTGGTGCTGGCGCGCGCCGGGGCGCCCCTCCGTTTCAGCGGCGAGACGGCCGAGGCCGCCGAATCCCGAGCCAAGGAGTACGTCCAGGCCCACTACCGGGTCGCGCGCATGATCTGGTGAGCCCGGGCGCCCGCCTGCCGCGGCGGCCCCATCACGTCAGCCGCAAGCTGTACTCCAGGACCTCGCTGAGCCTTCGTATCTTGGTGGCCCGGTCCAGGCGCTCCTCGCGGGGCGCGAGGAAATAGCGATCCAGGCTGTTCTGGAGATTCCACTCCAGCACCTCGATGCATTGCTCGGTGACGTCCCGCTCGAGCCGCCGGCGTTGCTGCTGGCGGACCTTGCCGATCTCTACGACGCGCGCCATGACACAGGGAAACCACACTAGAAACACACGTGCGGCCTGTCAAGTCGCGGGCTGCTGCTGTGTGACGCAGTGTATGCCTCCGAGTCCGAGGATCAGCACCCGGGCGTCGATGCCGGTCACCCGGCGGCCCGGAAACAGCGGCGTCAGCGTGTCCAGGGCGACCCGATCCCTGGGTCCGCCGTAGAACGGCACCAGCACCACCCCGTTGGCCATGTAGAAATTCGCGTAGCTCGCGGGCAGCCGCGAGCCGTCCGCCGTCACCGGATCGGGTTGCGGCAGCGGCACCACCCGGAGCGGGCGCCCGCGCAGATCCTCGGCGGACGCCAAACAGCGGAAATTCTCTTGCAGCGCGCGGTGGTTCGCGTCCTGGGGGTCGTCTTCCACCACGCAGACGACGGTATCGGTGCTCACGAAGCGCGCCAGGTTGTCGATGTGTCCGTCGGTATCGTCCCCCACCATGCCGGCCGGGAGCCACAGGACGCGCCGGACCCCGAGGGTGGAGCGCAGCACCGCCTCGATGTCCTCCCTTGTCCGGCCGGGGTTGCGGTTGGGGTTCAGAAGGCACTCCTCGGTGACGAGGCAGAGGCCGGCTCCATCGACGTCGATGGAGCCTCCCTCCAGCACGATTCCCGGAGCGAACGCCCGCAGGCCCAGGGCCTCGTTGATCCGGGGCGGCACGGCGTCGTCCGCCACGTAGTCCGGGTACTTCAACCCCCAGGCGTTGAAGCGCCAGTCCACCAGGGCCTCGGACCCGCCCGCCGCGGTAATGAAGGTCGGCCCGTAGTCCCGTATCCACACGTCGACGGTGGGGATGCGATGAAACAGGACCCGGCGCGTATCGACGCCGGCGCGCCGGAGACGTGCCGACGCCGAGGTTTCGGAAAGAGCGTCGTCGACCAGCAGACGGACCCGCTCGCCGCCGGTCAGCGCCCGGATCATCTCGACCCAGGTCTGCCGCACGCGGTCGAGGTCGTGCGGCCAAGTGTCCTGGTTGTGGGGCCACGCGAGCCACGTGGCGGCGTGGGGCTCCCACTCCGCCGGCATCCGGTAAACCGCCGCCCGGGGATCCGCCGCCTCGCGTCTCACGAGTCAGTCCAGCAGTTGCCGGGTGAGGCCGCGGTAGGCGTCGATGCGCCGGTCCCGGAGAAACGGCCAGTTGTGGCGGGCTTCCACCACGGCGCCCAGGTCGCATTCCACCAGCAGGGTTTCGGGCCGGTTCCTGCCGGCGCGCGCCAGCACCCGGCCGGACGGGTCGGCGGCAAAGGAGTTGCCCCAGAAGGCGATCGTGTCCTCCCGGCCCACACGGTTGACCGCGGCCACGTAGACGCCGTTGGTGATCGCGTGGGAGCGCTGCACCAGTTCCCAGGCTTCGAGCTGGGCCTGGCGCGAGGCCCGGGTCTCGCCGGCGCCCCAGCCGATGGCGGTGGGGTAGAAGATGATCTCGGCGCCGCCCAGGGCCGCCAGCCGCGCCGCTTCCGGAAACCACTGGTCCCAGCAGATCAGCACGCCCACATGGGCGTAGCGGGTGCGGAAGGTCCGGAACCCCAGATCGCCGGGGGTGAAATAGAACTTCTCGTAGAAACCGGGGTCGTCCGGTATGTGCATCTTGCGGTACTTGCCCAGGATCGTTCCGTCCGCGTCGATGACCACCGCGGTGTTATGATAAACGCCCCGCGCCCGGGCCTCGAACACGGAAGCCACGATCACGACCTCCAGCTCCCGCGCCAAGGGACAGAAACGCTCGGTGGTGGGACCGGGGACGGGTTCCGCCAGGGAAAAGGCCTCCGTCTCCTCGGACTGCGGGAAATACCGGGAGCGGAACAGCTCCTGGACACAGACGATGCCGGCGCCGGCCCGGGCGGCGAGCCGGATGCGCCGCGCGGTGGCGGCGAGGTTGCGGTCCGGGTCCGGAGCCGCCCTGGACTGGATCAACCCCACGGTCACGTGGTCATTAGCCATGGCGGAATCCGCATCTTCAAGAGTTCAGGGGTACCGGACGGGACGTGTGTACCTCTAACAAAATGACCGCGGAGGGTCCAGTGTCGATGAGCCTGTGGTTGGAACTTGCGCGTCATCTCCCATATCCTGGTGTCCGGGTAGCACACCGATGGCGCAATTGACTCTAAAACGACTATCAAAGGACTTCGATACGATCAGAGCCGTCGATGGCGTCACGCTCACGGTCAAGGACGGCGAGTTCCTGGCCTTGCTGGGCCCTTCCGGCTGCGGCAAGACGACGATCTTGCGTCTCATTGCCGGCTTTGAGCGCCCCACGTCGGGCCGCATCCTGTTTGACCAGACGGTGATGTCGGGCCCTGGCGTTCACGTGCCGCCGGAACAGCGGCGCGTCGGGATCGTCTTCCAGTCCTACGCGCTGTGGCCGCACATGAGCGTGGCTGACAACGTCGGCTACCCGTTGCGGGTCGCCGGCATCAGCGCCAGGGACCGTCACGGGCCGGTCCTCGACGCCCTCGCGACCGTCGGGCTGGAGAGCTTTCCGGCGCGCCGTCCGGCGGACCTTTCCGGTGGCCAGCGCCAGCGCGTAGCGCTGGCTCGATGTCTGGTCATGAAACCGAGGATCCTCCTGTTCGACGAACCCCTGGCGAATCTTGACGTCCATCTGCGGGCCGCGATGCAGGACGAGTTCGTCGACCTGCACCGCAAGACCCGCACGACCATCGTCTACATCACCCACGATCAGGCCGAGGCAATGGCGATGGCCGACCGCATCGCGGTCATGTCGGACGGCCGCATCGAACAGACGGCGGCGCCCGAAACACTCTACGACGAACCCGAAACGCCGATGGTAGGAAACTTCATCGGCGAAGGGGTCATCGTCGAGGCGACCCTGACGGAGACACCGGTAGAGGGCCATGGCCGGGCCATGGTGTTCGGCCATGAGTGCACCGTAAGGGCCGGCAGCGGCGCCACGCAGGGGCCGGTGCGGCTCTGTCTTCGCCCCGAGGCCCTGCGCCCCGATGAGGGTCACGGCTTTGCCGCCACCGTACGGCGCACAAGCTATCGCGGCGGCATCTATGCCGTCGAGGCAACCGCCGACCATGCCAGGGTACCGGTACGGCTGTGGCTGCGACGGCCGCCGGCCATCGGCGAGACGCTGCGTATCGCCGTCGATGACGCATGGGTCATCCCGTCGGTCTAGTGTCCTGTCCCGGGCAATCGTTCACCAATCGGGTGCACTAGCCTAGCCCTCCCATGGCAGGACGCCGCGGGGCAGCCGCCGTGCAATCACCTGCGTCGCCAGCATCAACAGCAGCACGACCAGCACCGTGACCACCGCGACCGCGGCCGCCAGCGTCGTGAAGCCGCCGTCGTCGAGGTTGAAGACGATGACGCCAAGCGTCTCCGCGCCCGACGACCACAGCAGAGCCGATACGGTCAGTTCGTTGAACGCGGTCAGAAACACGACGATCCCCCCCGCCACGGCAATCGGCGCGAGCAGCGGCATCATCACCGTACCGAGCCGGTACATCAGGGTGGCCCCCGCCATCTGCGCCGCTTCCTCGAGGGTGGGGTCGAGTTGGTGGTAGCCGCTGATCACCGGCCTTAGACTCAACGTCAGGAAACGCGCCAGGTACGCCGCGAAAATGATCCACACCGTGTTGTAGATGCTGAAGCCGAGCAGCGGCAGAGGCTTCAGGAAGATCAGAATGGCGGCGATGGCGAGGACGACCCCCGGAAGCGCGTAGGGAAGCTCCGCCGCCAGGTTCAGGGCACCGAGGATGCGGCTGCGTCGTCGGGTCATGAAGTAGGCCAACACCAGCGAGACGCCGACCAGCGTCACGGACGCCCCGCCCGCCAGGAAAAAGCTGTTGCGAAAGGCACGAATCGTCGCGTCCTGCCGCGCAATCACCTCGACATAGTTGTCCAGGGTCGCCGTGCCGGGTCCCAGCGTCACGCCATAGGCGGGCACCAGCGAGGTTGAGATCAACGCCGTCAGGGGCGCCACCAGAATGAAGAAGATCACGAGCCAGCTTGCCGCCTCGACGAACGGCCGCAACCTCCCGAGCCTGAAGTCGAGGGGCTGAGACGCCGGTCCGATGGTCCGGTAGTCGCGCCGTCGCAACATCCAGCCCTGGAGCAGAACGCCCGAAAACGCGATCAGACCCACGATGATCGACAACACCGCGACCTCGGAGATGATGGTGGGTCCGAAGCTCGACAACCGCTGATAAATGAGCGTCGGGAGCACGGTGTAGCGGGCCGGAATGCCGAGCAGCGCCGGAATGCCGAAGTTGCCCACCGCCGACACGAACGCAAGCGCCGCACCCGCCACCAGCGCCGGCGTCATCACGGGAATCACCACATCGCGCAGCACCCTGGCGATGCCGGCGCCGGAGGCGCGGGCGGCCTCGACGATCTCCCGCGGCAGGCCACGCAAGCCGGCCCGCATGGCCAGGAACACCAGCGCGGAGTGCTGGATGCCGAGCAGCAGGGCGATGCCCTCGCGCGAATACATGGGATGCGGCGTGCCCGGCGGCGGCGCGAGGCCGAGTGCGTTGAGAAGCGGGCTCGAAGGACCGAAAAGCTGTATCCAACTGAGCGCGGTGATCTGGGGCGGGATCATCAAGGGCAACATGAAGCAAAAGACGAGAGCCCCTTTCGCGCGCACGTCGGTGAGCGCCACGGCCAGCGCAAACGCCGTGCCCAGAGCGGTGGCGACGATGGTGCCCAGGCCGGCCGTGAACAGGGTGCGCCCCGTGGTCCGCCACGTCGAACGCGCCGACAGTACTTCTTCAAGGACCGCGGTATCGAACGCGCCGCCCGGGGCGATGCCTTCCAGCAGAAGCCGCCCCATGGGCAACACGCTCAGCACGCCGACGAACAGAACAAGGGCGGCGAACAACACGTGTTCGCCGCCCCGTTGAAACCGTCCCCGGAATCGGGTCAAGCGACAATCCCTGGCCGGTGAACTAGTTCCCGAAGACCTCGCTGAAACGCTTCTTGTTGGTGTCGGCCTCGGTGAGCGCCTTGCCGGCATCGAAGCTCATCAGCTTGATCCGGCTGCGCGGGGGAAAGCCGTGCGGCGGCGACACTTCCGGATGGGCGGGGAGATACCCCTGACTCGCCGCAAGCTCCTGGCCCTTGCGCGACAGCAGGAAGTCGACGAAGGCCTTGGCCGCCTCGGGGTTCTTCGCGGTGCTCAGGATCGCGACGGGCTCGGTGACCGCGCTCACTCCTTCCTCCGGAAAGACGAAATTGACCGGCGATCCCTTGGCCTTCTCCCGGATTGGCAAAAAGTCGACAACCATTCCGTACAGTTTCTCGCCGCCGGCCACCGCGCGGAACGTGCCGCCGTTGCCACCCTTGGGATTGACACCGTTGGCCGCGAGCTTGCCGTAGTAGGACCAGCCCAGTTCGGGATGAGCCGTCAGCGTGGCGAGGTGGATCAGCGCCGCGCCCGAGGTCAGCGGGCTCGGCATGGCAACGAGGCCCTTGGCCTTGGCGTCGACGAGATCCTTCCATGACGAGGGCTTCATCGGGGCCTTGGTGTTGTAGACGATGCCGGTGGTGATGAGCTTTGTGGAGAAGTAGTGTTTCTCCTTGTCATAGAGGGCGGGATCATAGGCATTGACCGGGGCCTCGGCATGGGCCATCAGACGGCCCTCGCGCCGCAAGCCCTCCATGGTGACCGTATCGGCGATGAGCAAGACGTCCGGCTGTGGGCTCCCGGCCGCGAACTCGGCTCGAAGCTTGGCCATGACCTTGGTGGTTCCGTCACGAATCCACTGGACCTCGACGCCGGCGTGTTGGGCCTTGAAGGCATCGACCGTCTGCTGCGCGTCCCGGTTCGGCTGGCTCGTGTAGAGCACCAACTTGCCCGATACCGCCCAGGAAGGGCCTCCGAGGGCGAGCATTGCCGCCAGAACGCCGGCTGTAGTGAGCAATTTTCTCATGTCAAATGTCCTTTCCGGGTCTCCCTTACACTTTCTGATGACGGGGCGCAAATAAGCTCGTGCTCGGCACCTTCGGGAGGTGCAGCCTGTATGAAATCAGCCCCCTGTGTACGGGTTGTGACGTCGGGGTGAAGTCTCGGTGTCGGTTTTGTCGAACCCGTTCGCGGCGGAACGCCTACGCCGCCTGACGGCGGCCCATGGGCACGTAGTCGCGGACATCCGAGCCGAGATAGAGCTGGCGCGGGCGGGCAAGCTTCTGCTCGGGGTCCTCCAGCATCTCGATCCACTGGGCGAGCCAGCCGGAGGTCCTGGCGATGGCGAAGAGCACCGGGAACATGCTCACGGGCAGTCCCATGGACTGGTAGATGAGCCCGGAGTAGAAGTCGACGTTGGGGTAGAGCTTCCGCTGGATGAAGTAGTCGTCTTCCAGGGCGATGCGCTCGAGCTCAAGGGCGATGTCCAGCAACGGGTTCCGGCCGGTGATCTCGAACACCTGGTCGGCGATCCTCTTGATGACCTTGGCCCGGGGATCGTAGTTCTTGTAGACCCGGTGCCCGAAGCCCATGAGCCGCCCTTCGCCCGCCTTCACTCCCTTGATGAACTCCGGGACCTTGTCCGTGGAACCGATCTCCGCCAGCATGCGCAGCACCATCTCGTTGGCGCCGCCGTGAAGCGGCCCGTACAGCGCAGCGGCGGCGCCCGCCAGGGCGGAGTACGGATCGGCCTGGGAGCTGCTGATGCTCCGCATGGCGTTGGTGCTGCAGTTCTGCTCGTGGTCCGCGTGCAGAATGAAGAGCACGTCCAGTGCCTTTTCCAGCACCGGGTCCGGCGAATACTTGAGCTCCGTCATCTTGTAGAGCATGTTGAGGAAGTTGCCGGTGTAGCTCAAGTCGTTGTCCGGATAGGCGTAGGGAAGCCCCATGCTGTGGCGATAGACGAACGCCGCCAGGGTGGGAATCTTGCCCATCAGGCGGAAGATCTGCCTGCGCCGGGACTCCGGATCGAACATCTGCTTGGCGTCCGGATAGAAGGTCGACAGCGCTGCGATGGAGCTGATCAGCATTCCCATGGGGTGCGCGTCGTACTTGAAGCCGTCGATGAACTTCTTGATGTTCTCGTGGAGCAGCGTGTGGTGGTTGATGTTCCAGCTCCAGTCGTCCAACTCGGCGGCCGTGGGCAGTTCGCCATGGAAGATCAGGTAGGTGGTCTCCAGGTAGGTGCTTTCCTCCGCCAACTGCTCGATGGGGTAGCCGCGGTAGCGCAGGATGCCGACGTCGCCGTCGATGAACGTGATGCGGCTGTGGCATGAGGCCGTGTTCAGAAAGCCCGGGTCGTAGCTCATCAGACCGAAATCGCCCTCCGAGGCCTTGATCTGGCGAAGTTGAGCGGCATTGATGGCGCCGTTCTCGATGGGGATCTCGTAGGATGTCCCCGTCCGGTTATCCGTCACGGTCAAAGTGTCTGCCGTCATACGTCGTTCCTCTTCCTGTGCGTTTTCGAAGTAGCTGTCTTAGAACATCCCCGGTGAGGGGTCAACCCAATTATCGGGGGTTTCCGCTTGACATTCAGGGCCGTTCTGGTTCTCGGAATACGGCCTCTGAAGGGGTTCTTTTTGCCCGGAATCACGCGCCGGTGAGACGCATGCCGCCGTCCACCGGCAGGATGGCGGCGGTGACGTGGGAGGCCGCGTCCGACGCCAGGTACAGGGCCGCCCGGGCCACGTCCTCGGGCTCTCCGATGCGGCCCAGCGGCACCCGGTCGGCATAGCGGGCCAGCTTCTCCGGCGTTGACGTGTCCACCATGGGAGTGCGGTTGGGGCCGGGGCAGATGCAGTTGACCCGGATGTTCTGGCGGGCGTGGTCCTCGGCCATGGCCTCGGTCAACCGGACCATGCCGCCCTTGGACGCGCAGTAGGCGGCGCGCCCCGCCTGGCCCATCATCCCGGAGCGGGCGGCGATGTTGATGATGACGCCGCCGCCGCGCCTGGCCATCTCGGGGATGGCGTGGCGGCAGACGTTGAAGACCCCCTTCAAATTGGTGTCCAGGGTCCTGTCCCAGTCCTCCTCGGTGATCTCCGTCACCGCGCCATTGGTGCGGACGCCGGCGCTGTGGACCGCGATGTCCAGGCCGCCGTAGCGCTCCACCGCGGCCGCCACGACTTCTCTCATCTCGTCGTGATTGCGGACGTCCGCGGGTGTGAACATGGCGACGCCGCCCTCGGCGAGAATGAACCCCAGGGTCTCTTCGCCCTTGCTCGCGGTGGTGGAGGTCCCCGCCACCGCGCAGCCTTCCCGGGCGAAGGCCGCCGCGATGGCCCGCCCCAGCCCCGAGCCGAATCCCGTCACCAGTGCTACCTTGCCTTCGAGTTGTGGCATGACGATTCCTCCCTGGGCCGGACGCCCGCTTGCCGAGCCGGGATTCAAGCCCCCCCGTGCACCGCGACTCCCTCTCGCGTTCGGCTCCCGAGGGCGTCAGTCGATTGCGTATTCCCGCACCGCGTCGTCGTTCAGGACCATGCCGTGTCCGGGGGTCTCCGGCAGCGTCACCCAGCCGTCCTCCGGCTCGGGCGGGTCCTTGTAGAGGGATCTGGCCATGTGCCAGTCGTTCACGTGGAACTCGGTGCGCCAGCCGTTGGGCACGGCCGCGTGCAGGTTCATGTCGTAGTAGGCGCCGTTGCCGATGGGCAGGTCGAAGGCCTGCGCCACCGCCGCGGCCTTCATGCCCATGGTGAAGCCGCCCACGGAGCCGACCTGTATGTTGAGGAAGTCCACGGCCTCGGCCCGCGCGAGGCCCGCCAGCCCGTAGAAGTCCTCCCATTGGCCGGCGGCAATGGGAATGGAGGTATGGCGCCGCAACGCCGCCAGCCTGGCCGGGTCGTTCCGCAGGAGGGGCTCCTCGAACCACATCAGGTTGTAGGGCTCCAGCCGCTTGCACCACCGGAGCGCCGCGTCGTAGCGCAAGAGACACGCGGCGTCCACCATCAACTCCACCTCGTCCCCCACCGCTTCCCGCACCGCCCGCACCCGGCGCTCGTCCTCCGACGGGTCGTCCTCGCGATGCGCCCCGCTGGCGCCGCGCATGTCGATCTCGCCGCGGATGTTGACCCGTCCCACCATCAGCTTGAGGCGCCTGTGGCCGCGCTCCACCCAATGACGGGCCGCCTCCACCAAGGCGTCCCGGCCGTAGCTCCGGACCCCGAAGGTGAAGTAGCAGGGCACGGACGGCTGCGCCCCTCCCAGGAGGCGCCACACCGGCAACTCGTAGAGCTTGCCCCGGATGTCCCACAGCGCGATGTCGATGGCGCTCACCGCGGCGTTCCACACCCCGGGCTCGGCCCGCGGGTTGAAACGCCAGCGCATCTCGTGCATCAGGCGCTCGTTCTCCAGGGGGTCCCGGCCCAGCAGGAAGGGCGTCAGGTCCGACTCGACGAACCGCAGAATGGCCGACCCGGGTCCGTGGCCGACCTCGGCGGTGCCGGTGAGGCCCTGGTCGGTCTCCACCCACACCAGGTCCACGGAGGCGGTCCGGCGGTCGTGGAAGGGCAGATCGAGGGGAATGTTCGAGAGTCGCCGGGTCTTGATGGCTGTGATCTTCATGGTGTCGAGTCTCCGTCGGTGTACGGGTGGCATGTGTCGAAAGCCTGGTGGCTCACGAACACCTCCGCGTCCCGGGGCAGGAAGAACACCAGCCGGACTTCCCGGATGGAGGGGTTCGAACGGAGGGCCTGCTCGATGGCCCGGGACGAAACCGCGGCCGCCTCGTCCATGGGATATCCGAAGATGCCGGTGGAGATGGCCGGGAAGGCCACCGTGGCGAGGCCCGCCTCGGCGGCGAGGGCGAGGGAGTTGCGGTAACAGTCGGCGAGCTTCTCCGCCTTGTCCGCACCGCCGCTGCCGTACACGGGACCCACGGTGTGGATGACGTGACGCGCGGGCATCCTGCCGGCCGTGGTCAGCACGGCCCCGCCGGTGGGAAGACCGTCGGGGTAACGCGTGCTCCGGATGTCCTTGCACTCCTCCAGGATGGCCGGACCGCCCGCCCGGTGGATTGCCCCGTCCACGCCGCCGCCGCCCAACAGCGTGCCGTTGGCCGCGTTCACCACCGCGTCCACCGCCTCCTGGGCTATGTCTCCCACTTTGACTGCCACCCGGCCGCCCATAAAGCTCGGAAAGGTAGTGGAATCGCTCATTCCCGTCCCTCATTGATATGAAAATAGAATATTGGTCAACGAAAACATGTCCTGGTCTACACGGTTGGACGGTTGACAGGTCTCTCGACGGTATCGGTATAATGGACGGCAAAAGAACGCACAACTCGACGGTTCGACGGTGCTTCTTCATGGATAAGCAGGAACAGTTCAACCGGATCGTTGCGTCGCTCTACGAGACGATGCTCGACGACAGCCTGTGGCCGCCCACCGCCGCCCTGATCGATCAAGCGGTTGGCATGAGGGGCAGCCATCTGGTGGTGGCGAAAGGCTTCGATTTCCTCTTCCAGAAGCTCGTCTATGGCGGCGAGAGACGCGAGGAACTGGAGGAGTGGTTTGTCGAAGTTGCGGCGCAAGACGTGCGTATCCCGCGTCTCTACGACCTCCCTCACGGTCGTCCGGTCCCGGTCCGGAGCCAGTATACGGAAACCGAACTCAAGACATCGTTCGGATTCAACGAGATGCTGGTTCGGGGAGAGGCGCAGAACGGCCTGGACGTGCGGATGGATGGCGCCAACGGGCTGAACATCCTATGGGTGCTGGCGGACCCGACACAGGACCGGCGGACGTGGAACAGTGCCCAGCTCACCCTACTGGACCACCTCATGCCGCACATCCGTCAGTTCGTGCGTGTGCGACAGGTTGTGGCCGACTCCAACGCCATGCGCGTCACCCTTGCCGGCCTGCTCGACCATACCGGCCTCGGAGTCCTTCAACTGGACCGACGTGGAAGGATCGTCGCTGCCAACGCATCGGCTGATGCGATCCTGCGCCGGGCCGACGGGTTGCGGGCGCGTGGCCGCGAGCTTTCCGCCCGGTTGACGACGGACCACGCACGCCTGCAGAAGCTGCTGGCCGCGGCCCTTCCAAGGTACGGCGGCCAGGGGCTCAGCGGTTCCATGGCGGTTCGCCGATGGCCGGAAGGGCGTTATGCGCTGCACATCTGTCCGGTGCCGTCACACGATGCGGAACCCGCGGGGCTCGGGCTCGCGAAGGTGGCCACGGTTGTCCTGATCGTTGACCCTGCTGTTGGTTCCCGACTCGACCCCGAACGAGTCGCCGCCGTGCTTGGACTCACGAGGGCGGAAAGCGAAATCGCCGCCGCCTTGGCCGAAGGCCTGTCGGTCCGCGATATCGCCGCCGCCACCCATCGCGCCGAAAGCACGGTCCGCTGGACCGTCAAACGCATCCACGCCAAACTCGACATCACGCGACAAGCCGACCTCGTCAGAATCGTCCTGTCGGCGGCTGTCGGCGGCTGGCGGCGTGGCCGGCGGCGCCTGACCTTTCGCGTTCCAACTCCGTCGCTTCCGCAGGAGCGCCTGTTCCCTTCCCCGCAGTGATAATCCCCCTTTTTTGAGGTGAAGTCAGATCGCCGCACGATTAGACTCACTGGATGAGTAGCGGAGGTCCGGTGGCTTCCGCGGCGCGCCAACGTGAGCGGGCTCGTAGCGTACCCGCCAACGTCGAAGCCTTGCGTTCGATAATCGTCGATCCGTATCGCGACGCGGGGATGGGCGTCAAATGCATGGACAAACGAGGCCGGATCGTCGCAATGAACCCCCGACCATCAAGCGTATCTACACGAAGCCCGATCTCCGGCGTCAAGCGGACCTGGTGAAGATGGTTCTGATGGCCGGAACGCTGACGCTGCCACTGCGGTTAACAAAGTGAGGCGCCCCATGCATTCCATTCGAGTCACACCGGTCGCTCTGACCATCGCCGTACTCACGCTTGCCGGATGCAGCTACGGGCCCGGGCCGAAGGAAACCGTCGGAACCGTGGTGGGCGCGGCCTCTGGCGGTTTGGCCGGCGCGCAGTTCGGCAAGGGCTGCGGCAAGCTCGTGACCACCGCCATCGGGACCCTGCTCGGCACGCTGGCCGGGAGCGACATCGGCCGGTCCCTCGACCGCGCTGACCGGATGGCCGCTGAGCGAACCACGCAGAGGTCGCTGGACTCGACGCCCGCCGGCGCCACCACCACCTGGAGGAATCCCGATTCCGGAAACGGGGGGGGGGGGGGGGAGCGTGACCCCCCGGGCGATCACATCGACGCGATGACGGCGCGTATTGCCGCCAGTTCACCCAGATCATCAGGGTCGGCGGCCGGACTCAACAGGCTTACGGCACCGCCTGCCGGCAGTCCGACGGCACCTGGAGAATCGTTTCCGAGTAGCCGGAAAGACGCGGGATCGGGCAGCGCCTCGTTCCCCGTTCCGCCGGCGCGCAAGGGTCGCGTTACCCGCAATCACCACACCGTCCGGTCCCGATGCCCCCAATATTGGGGGCGACGACAGAGGGCCGGCGATTGTAGTGGATGGACAAGGAGTTTCTCTGTCTGTCGTGATCGGAGCGCCGGCAGGCGATGGAGCGGGCGACTCCGACCGTGGAGACGCCACAGGCCAGACCGAAGCAGTTGAAAAGGAGGCTTGAATGGAGATTGGCAGATTCATGGGAACGGCCGCGAAGACATCGGCGGAAGGCGCGAATCCGCAGGGCTCCGCAACCGGCCCGGCGCCCCATGCCCGTCACCGTGGACGTCGAGCGCCGCCCGCTCAGCGTCTACGCGGAGGCCGTGTCATGAGGGCCGCCGAGCTAGTCAACATCCGCGGCAACAGCTACAGGATGCGGGAGCATCGAAACCTGATGCGGCCCGAGTCCGAGCAGCCCGGCCAAGGGGTCGCGCTGCTCGGACTCGGGCTGGACGTTTGCGGTGACAGGATGTGTGCGACGTGTATTTTCTCGGCAACGGTTTGGGCCGCAGAACCGGCCATGGCAAGGATCTTCACATGAGTCAACGGGCGATCGCCGGCCGCAGGACGGCCCATGCGGTGAAAGAAGAGGCAAGTCACCAGGAAGTTACATAGCGAAGGAGATCAACCCATGAAGCGAACGAAGGGTCTTGTGCTGCTCGTGCTGATTTTGGGTCTCGGTTACAACGTCGCACGGGCGGAGAGTTTCCGGGGATGGGAGCCGCCGATAGAATGCGGTCAAGCGCTTGGTGTCGGGTCACAAGAGGGGTTGCTTTGTCTCAGATACAGTCTTGATGAAGCGGTCACCGACTATGCCGCGCACCTGATAGAAAGGCAGGGGCAAGCACTGGTAGGTGAGAACTTCCGCTTCGTCCACCGGCTCTCATGGTCTCCAACCTCCAGCGCGGGGCCAACGCGGAACCTGGATGCGGTTTTCCCGCTAAACTTCGCCTCCAGCGCAGGAGGGGCAGGACTCGGGTGGACCGCATTGTTCCTTCAGCAAGGAATTACGCGCTGGCAGGATAACGCAGGGCTCAACCGCAATGACATTCGCCAAGGCGTCACATATCGCTTTGTACCGCCGGACTCAACAAGCATTCTCGGTTTCTCGGCCCTCTATCAAGAAAACCTGGAACGCAAACACCGGCGAACGGTAATGAGCTTGGACTACGCCGGACGCTACGGCAACGGTCGGATTCAGCACTATGTGCCGGCTTCCGGGTGGGTGCAGGGTCGGCCAGGACATGAGGAACGGCCGCTCGGGGGAACAGAAATCAGCGCCAGTCTTGGGATCACGTCAACACTGTCCCTAGACACGGCATTGAGCCGCTGGAATGACGCGAAAAGGGACCTTCATGGTCGCGTGAACTTGGGCTTGCGCCCCCATCCTTGGCTGAGTTTTCGAGCGGGGCTTGAATCCGGGTTCGAGGGAGATGCGACTAATGTCCATGTTCAACTAACCATGCCGCTAGGCGGAGTACCGAAGCCGGTTCCTCGGTGGGAAGGGCTAGGCGTTCTTGGGGTGGCCAGTTCATCAACTTCGGACATTTGGCGGCCGGTCGGAAATGTAGAGCAGCTTCGCACCGTAGAAAGGGTGATATCGCCAGCTGCTACGGTTAATTCCCTTGAAGGTGGGCTTCCACCGATAGGTGGTGAGCACCACCGCCTACTTTCAGTCTTGGAGGAAAGAACATGAGCACCAAAGCGATATGCAGCCTGCTCTTGCTTTTCGCGCTGTCGCTGACCTCGTGTAGTAGTTCCCCATCCCTTGAAGATGTCATAGGTGACACCACGGAAGTGGAAGAAGATCAACCACGGCAACCATCAGAAGGAGGCCCTTGGTTTACCTGTAGTTTAGGAAATATATGTGTCGAATATCACATTTCCGATGTTGTTGACCGCAGTAATTTCATTGCCCGATGTGCAAATTACCGTGATGGCCGTGTCTGTCCTCCGGGCCGAAGCTGCACCCAGACGGCACCGGGTAGAACAGCCGTTAGCTACGGTGGCAACGTCTCGGACGCGGTGTTCCGGCAAGCATGTATCAGGGACGGCGGAACGCCTAGGGGGTGACGCTGTAGTACCCCTTGTCGGCCACGGCGTCGATCTTGTCCACTGCGAGGTTCTCGCGCGCGGTCACCGCCGTCTGCGCCAGCAAACCGAAGTCGTTCAGGTTGCTGTAGAGCTGCTGTTCGGTGATCAGGCTGTGCTTCACATCCACCGCGATCTGCACGCTGTAGCCCACCAACGGGCCCTTGCCACTCCTCATCGCGCGCAAGTCCGGGTCGACAGCTTTCCACGGCTGCTTTCCTCCAGCTTGTCCCGGTACTCCCTCAAGGTCGCGCGGCGTTCACGGAGCCTGCGATCTTCCCTTCCAGATCCACCACCGGGCCGCCGCCGGCATCGTCCGCGTCCGCCTCGTCCATCTGCCGCAAGTAACGTTCCAGGCGCTCCTCGGCACTCTTCAACTCTCTTTCGAGCTTGGCCCGCGTAAAGTTGCGGTTTACGTTGTTCACTGCCTTGATGCGTGTGCCGCGGTGGGTCTTGGCCTCCAGGCGCCGGCTCGAACGGATGCGGCTCACGTACCCGTAGAGGTGCAGCTTCAGGAGGTCCGCCGGGTCGTAGCCTGGCCGGCCCGTCCTGTTGGCCTGTACCCGCTCGAAACCAGCCCGCTCAAGGTGAAGCCCATCGACAAAGGCATCCAATCTATCATCGCCTGAAATGTGTGCCATGTCCCAACATACCAAACTTGCCCGCTCCTCGTGATGGCAGGCCGAGTTTGCGTTTTGACGCGCGCGTGGAATACCGGTTGCCCGTGTTGCCCTTCGCGGGTACGGCAGCGCCTTTCGCGGAGCTGCAATGGTTTGGCGACGAAAGTCGTCGCGTGCGTGCAGGCTTGCGCATTGGCATCCAGACGCCGGGCGAACATCGAGTTCCATGGCGAGCGGATCATGAGAGTGCACGCTGATGCCGAGCAACGCGTCAACCTGCAGGCAAGCTGGCGGTTCTGACGGCGGGGTGCACCGGCTTGCGGAAACCGCGTGCCAAGCACGTTCGGACAGCGGTTCGTTGAGACGAAAGTCCCGAACGAGCGACACCTTCGTCCATCGACGAAAGAGTGTCTTCGGGATGAACATGGGCCGGGCTTCGAGTCTCATGTCAATGGCAACCGAAAACTGCACACTTTGGCAATCGAAAACTGCATACTTTCGAGAAGGGCGGGCATGACCGACATCGGAACCACCGGCCTGACGGAAGCCGTGGCCGGCGCCGACTATCGCCTCAACGGAGTCATCACTTCACTGGACGCGCGCACCCAGAGCGGCGCGCAGGAGTGTTACATGCAGATCGTTTTTCGGATGACGGACCTGGAGAGCGGACTCAACGTGTGGGCCAATCAATACCAGTAATACCAGTTCAAAAAGGCCGGGCAGCAGGACGTGATCTACAGGTAGGGCGCGAACGTCATCCACACGCAGTTCGAAGAAGGAGTCGCAATGAATACCGCGAACGAACTCCATTCGCTCGTCATGCTTGGCGCTGCCCTGGTTGCGCTGGCCGGCTGTGACGGGCCGATATCATCGATGTCATCAACGACATCTCCTCCATCGGAAGCGGCCGCCGTAGATGATTTGCGGGGCATACCGGCGAAGGTTCACGGGCTGTACTCGAAAATACGACAGGAGGGGGAACGCAACAAGGTCTTGAACTCCGCCCGTGCGGCGTTGGCGTTGATGGAGCTGGGACACAAGGATCCGGCGGCCAAGACGCTCGACGAGGCATTGCTCGTTGTCGAGACGATCTATGGCGGTGATTCGACGGCGGCCCAGGCTCGCGGAACATTTGCCGCAGAGGATCGGCAAGATCTTTCGCGGAGAGCCTTACGAACGCGCCATGGCCGACTCTTGAACAAATGGGACGAGTCCTTGCGGAACAGACGATGAAGGCCTTTTCAGGCCTATAGGCCGGACAGCAAGGCGGCGTTGTCCTCTCCCGCTCACCCCGCCCGGCCGTCCTTTCCCGCTCCTTCGGAACGCCAAAACGTGTTAAACCGGGCCATGGCGGCATGATCCTTTACCCCGGAGCGCGCCTTGACTTCGCCGCCATCCTGTCCCGCAAGCCAGGACCGCCGCAACCAGAGAGGACCCGATATGCTTCCCATCACCGGTTATGCCGACCGCTATTCGGTAGCCCCCGGCCAGACCATCGCGTTCAAGGTGAGCTCGGCCGCGTCCGAGGACTACGAGGCGCGCTTGGTGCGGGTCATCAGCGGCGACCCCAACCCGGACGGGCCCGGCATGCGCGAGCAAGCCGTCGACGCCGCCTTTGCCGGGCGCTACCCGTCCCGGGTGCAGCCGATCCACAGCGGCTCGTATGCCCGGGTCGCCAGCGCGGCGCCCCTGGACGCCCTTCGGAGCTTCACGGTGACAGCCATCATCTGGCCCACCCTTCCGGGCCTTCCCGGACGGCAGGGCCTCGTGTCGCGGGTCGATGCGGCCACCGGCGCGGGCTTCACCCTGGAGATCGACGAGGAGGGCTCGCTCGCGGGTACCGTGAGCGACGGCGCCGCCACGAGCAGCGCAAGCGTCGGCAAGGCGCTGCGCGCCCGGGCCTGGTACCGGGTCTTCCTCAGCTACGACGCGGACAGGGGGGAGCTGGCGCTCGGCCAGCAGCCATTCGCGCCGGCGATGATGGTGGACGACTCGGGCGTTGTCGTCGCTGACGCCGCGTTCGGAGGAAGCTGCGCGGGGAGCGGCGATCTTCTGTTCGCGGCGCGGGCGGGCTCGCTCCCTTGCGACCACTACAACGGGAAGCTCGAAGCGCCGCGGGTGCTGGCGGCCGCGCTGGATCCGGACGCGGCGTTCCGCGCCGCGGGCGAGGCTCCCGGCTCCGGCGACGAAGTCGTCGCGGCGTGGGACTTCTCCCGCGACATGTCGTCGGCGTGCATCATCGACACCGGCCCGGACGCGATGCACGGCGAGACCGTCAACCTGCCGACCCGCGCCATGAAAGGCTCGCGCTGGACCGGCGAGGAGATGTGCTGGCGCCACGCCCCGGAGCACTACGGCGCCATCCACTTTCACGACGACGACCTCTACGACTGCGGCTGGGAGACCGACTTCAGCTTCGAGGTGCCCGAAGACTTCAAGAGCGGCGTCTACGCGGTGCGCCTGCGCGCGGGCGAGGACGAGGACATGGTGCCCTTCTTCGTGCGCGCCGCGCCGGGACGGCCCCGGTCGAGGGCCTGCGTGCTCATCCCCGTCTTCACCTACATCGTCTATGCCAACTCCGTCCGCGACAGGGCCAACGACGCCTACCGCGAGCACGTGGCGCGCTGGGGGGCGAGCCCCTGGACGCCGGACGACCATCCCGAGTACGGCATTTCCACCTACAACTACCACCGCGACGGCAGCGGGGTGAGCTATTCGTCGCGGCTCCGTCCCATCCTGAACCAGCGCTCCGGCTACTTGTCCTACGCGGATCCCAAAGCCGGTTCCGGGCTGCGCCATTTCCCCGCCGACACCCACCTGCTGGCGTGGCTGGAGGCGCTGGGCCACGATTTCGACGTCATCACCGACGAGGACCTCGACGCCGAGGGCGTCGACGCCATCGCGCCGTACAAGGTGGTGATGACGACCACGCACCCCGAGTACCAGACGCCGCGCTCGCTCGACGCCCTGACGGACTACACCGGGCAGGGAGGGCGGCTGATGTACCTGGGCGGCAACGGTTTCTACTGGCGCGTCGCGGTCAGTCCGGAGTTCCCCGGCGCGGTGGAGATCCGCCGGGGCGAGACCGGGATCCGCGCCTGGGCGGCGGAGCCCGGGGAGTACTACAACGCCTTCGACGGCGCCTACGGCGGACTGTGGCGGAGCAGCGGCCGCGCTCCCCAGGGCTTGGCGGGAGTGGGGTTCATATCACAGGGCGACTTTCGCGGCACCTGTTACCGACGCCTGCCCGCTTCCCACGAATCCCGCGCCGCCTGGATCTTCGAGGGTATCGAGGACCAGGTCCTCGGCGACTTCGGACTGAGCGGCGGGGGCGCGGCCGGCTTCGAACTCGACCGGCTGGACACGAACCTGGGATCTCCGCCCCACGCCCTCGTGCTCGCCCGCTCGGCGGAGCCGGACGACAGCTTCACCCTGGTCCCGGAGGAGATCGTGGCCCTTTACCGCAGACGTCCCCATCTCGTGCGGAATCTCCTCCGCTCCGAGATCGTGTTCTTCGAGACGCCCAACGGCGGCGCGGTGTTCTCGGTGGGCTCGATCACGTTCTGCGGCAGCCTCCCCCACAACGACTTCCACAACAACATCTCGCGCATGGTCGACAACGTGCTGCGGCGGTTTCGCGGCGACTGAACAACGGGACCTCGACCGGCCCTGTTCGCCAATGGCCGCGCCGTCGAGGGCGCGCACGGTGACTTGGGTAGAGAGGTCGGCCAGTTCTTGCAGCTTCATGAACAGGTCTCCCCGTCACAAGCGCAGAGCGTAGAGCGGCACGTACACCTCGTCGGCCGAAAGCCCGCCGTGGTTGCCTTTGTGGACCCGGGCCTTGGTCAGGGAAGCGCTCACGCGAAAGGCGTAGTCGTCGCGGGCCAGTAGAACATAGTCGCCGAGACGGCCCCGCAGAGAGGAGTGCCGCCGGCCGGGTCCGAGGAGTCCGCTACCCAGGAGTTCCTCCCCGGCGATGCAAACACACACGTCCGCCAGATGCTGCGCCACGACGTCGTGAAAACGCTCCACCCGTCCCGGGCGGACGAAGCACGACACCTGCCGGCCGTCCCCGGCGGGAAGCAGCGTGAGGCAGTCGAGCAAACCCGGGACAGCGGCCGGATCGATGCGCCTGGGCGGCGGCGCGTCCACCACCCCGTGATCCGCGGTTACCAGGAGAAGCGTTCCGGTGCCGGCAAGCCGGCTCGCGAGGCGGCCGAGGGACGCATCGATCTCGGCCAGATGAAGCCTCGTTTCCCTGGCCTGAACGCCCTTGCGGTGACAGAGGGTGTCGTAAAGCGGCCAGTAGACATAGGCGACGCCGCGTCCGCGCTCGCGGGCAAAACGCGCGGTCTGCCGCTCCATTCCCGTGAGGGTCTTGTAGGCGCCGTATCCGCTCCAGCGGGTACCGGCGTTGGAATAGGCGCTCCGGCCCAGGTTGCCGAAGGACAGCAGCCGTTTGTGTCTGCGCACCGACGAGAGATACGACGGCAGGCCGAGGTAGCGCCTGAGATTGAAGCCGTCCCCCGCCATGGGGGTCCCCGTGAGCGTCATCCCCGGCAAGACCGCCCCGATGAGGCCCAGGTCGGGGAGGTGCAGGTGCCAGCTCAGGACCCCATGTTCGACCGGGGTCGCGCCGGTCGAAAGCGTCGTCACCGCCGCGGCGGTGGTGGTGGGAAAAACCGTGGTGATGCGCTCGAATGGATGACGGGAAAAGAAACGGCCGCCGCCCCCGGAGGCCAGAAACCGGGTCAGTTGATTGTAGCCCACCCCGTCGAGCACCAGGTAGACGATTCGCGGGATACCGTCGAAACGCCCTGGGGCAGCTCCCCTGAGCCTCCGGTGGGGTGAGGTCCCGCCCGAGGCATGGATGATGGACGAGAGCAGGTTCACGATGGAGCCGCCCCCGTAATCGGGGAGGTGGAACCCCGCGGCTCGCAGGGCGTCCAGGACGCCGGCACCGTCTTTCCGGGGCAGCTTCGATGGCGTGCCGGCGAGTTCTTGGAAAACGTAATCGACCATGGAGACCGGGGACCCTTTGCGGCGGTTGAAGGCGGCCGGGGGATAGAGAAGATAGAACAGGGTGAACCCCGAAACAACCGCCCTTGACGCGTCGAGAAGGAATTTGAGATGAGAGTAGAGATTTCGGGAACAAGGGAGGGACGCCCATGGTCATTCGTGAAACAGGTGACGGTTCAACCTACGTGAGCACACAGGAAGAGCACGCTGAGTTGTCGGCACAGTTCGCGGTCCACTGGGGCAATGATCGGTTCGCCCGGCTCCGGCCCTACGACACCCTGGTTTTGGCCACTACGTACCACGACAGCGGCTACCGCGAGTGGGAAGGAGTGCCTCGGATGGACGTCGAGAAAGGCCGTCCCTACGGGCACCGCGAGAGGATTCCCGGGTTCGAGGACACGGAACTGAAGGCCTACCGGCGAAACGTGGACTGGGTCCGCAGCCACGACCTCTACGCCGGCCTGCTCGTCTCAATGCACCGCACCGGCCTGTGGCGCGGGCGCTACGACGTCCTGACCCGTCCGAAGCCGAGAATCAGGGACCTCAGCAGCGGCGTCCAGACCGTGCTCGGCGAACTCGAAGACCAGCAACAACAGGACAAGGCCGCTCTTGCCGCCGGAAACGCGGGGTTCGAAGACGAGTTGTGGATCAATTACCGCATGCTCCAGCTATTCGACCTGCTGTCGCTCTATTTCTGTTGCGACGGCTACGGCGACGGCGGGTTCAAGGAAGAATGCATCGCACCCGTCCCCGCCGGTTACTCGCCCGACGGCGGCGTCGAGCTCCGCATCACGCCAAACACCGACGGGTCCGTGAAGATGGACCCCTACCCCTTCGACATCGCGCCGCTCAGGGTCGCCGTGCGCGCGCGGCGGATGCAGCCCGGCGGCTCGTACGCCTCGGAGGCGGATTGCCGGGAAGCCTACTACAAGACGCCTGCCACGCTGCTCCACTTCGACATCACCGCCTGAAGCCCCACGGCTGAACGCAGTCCGCCGACCCACCTTCAGGAGGCGGTTGCGAACTCATGACCGTTTGGCTTGAGAGAGCCGGTCCGCTTTCACCGTCTCCTTCCGGCGGGGTTCCGGAAACACGTCCGGCGTGCACAGGACGTCCACCAGGACGGGCTGGGTCTTGCCCACGCGTAGCGCCTCGGAGAAGACATCCTCCATCTCGCCGGGTTCGGTGGCCCTCAACCCCGCGGCGCCGAACAGCCTGGCATACTCGTCGAAGGGCGGGTTGCCGATGGCGTCGCCGATGTAGCGCTCGTCGTAGTAGAACTTCTGGTAGGCGCGTTCGGAACCGTAGTTGAAGTTGTTGAGGATGATGCAGGTGGTGGGAATGCCTTCGCGCACGGCGGTCTCCAGCTCGGCGCCGTTGTAGAGGAAGGAACCGTCGCCGCTGATGGTGACCACCGGGCGTTGGGGCGCGGCGAGCTTGGCGCCCAGGCCCACGGGATAACCGATGCCGATGGCGGCGAGTCCCTGCGGGGCCAGCAGGCTCCGGGAGCGTTCGAAGGTCTGGTACTCGTAGACGTAGCCGGGGCCGACGCCGGCATCGATGGTGACGATGGCGTCCCGCGGCAGCACTTTACGCAGGGCCGCATGGGCACGGCGGGGATCGATGGGATTGCCGTTGTAGCCCGCGGCCTCGCTCCGGTGCCGTTCCTGCGCGGACCGCACCCTGGCGGCCTTCTTCAGCCAGCCCGGCCGGCTGGCTCCCTTCCGCTTTATCGACCGCAGCAATACCTTGAGTGCGGCGCGCGCGTCCGCGTTGATACCGACCTCCGCCGGATAGACCCGGCCGATGTTGTTCCGGTCCTGGGCGATGTGGATCAGTTTGGTCTTCGGAGCGAAGAAATCCGGACGCCAGAACGTGGTCGTGTGACCCAGACTGGTCCCCACGGCCAACACCAGGTCCGCTTCCTTGAAGAACGCCTGTGCCTCGGGCAGGGCTCCCCGGCCGATGGTGCCGACGTACAGCGGGTATGAGTGCGGCACCACGTCGTCCCTGCCGGTGGAGGACATGACCGGAGCATCGAGGCGCTTCGACAACGTGACGAGCTCGCCGGCGGCCTCGGACCACAACACGCCGCCGCCGGCCAATAGCACCGGGCGGCGCGCCTTGTCCAGCAGACGGACGGCCGCCGCCACTGCCTCTGCCTCGGGAGCCGGCGCGGCCACCTCGCCCCGAATCAGCCGGCCCATATCCGGAGCCTCCACGGTCTCGTTCAACACGTCCCGAGGAAGGTCCAGATGCACGGGGCCGGGGACTCCCGTCATGGTACGCCGGTATGCCTCCCAGGTCAGTGCCGCCGCCAACTCCGGCTTGCGCACCTGCACCGACCACTTCACCACCGGCCGGAACATGGCCTGCTGGTCGATCTCCTGGCTGGAATCCCGGAACATGTCCTTCATCATGGGCGCGCCGGTGATGACCAGCACGGGGCTCTGGGCGTGAAAGGCGTTGGCCACCCCGGTCAGGAGATTGGTGGCGCCGGGACCGTTGGTGGCGATGCACACGCCGGGCCTGCCGGCGATGCGGGCGAAGCCGTCGGCCATGAGCGCGGCGGCCTGTTCGTGACGGGTGGAGAGGAACTGGATGTCCTCCCGGCCGTACATGCCGTCGAGGATCTCGAGCATGCACGAGCCGACGACGCCCATTACCTTGCGGACGCCGAGTTGTGCCAGCACTTCGGCCACGGCATGTCCGGCGGTCATCTGCATGATGGGTTTCCTCCAGACTGTTCAATGCGCGCGTTACTCTCCGGAACCGTAAAGGAGGCGAACAGGCAACACAAGAGCCGGCTTTGAGCCACCCCTGGATTCCCGCTTTCGCGGGAATGACGGAGAAACCGGGCATGACGGAGAGAATGGGCATAATGGAGAAAAGGGGCATAACCGAGAGAAGGGGCATGATGGAGAGAACGGGCATGACGGATGCCGGGGACGAAGGGACGCGCGTGACGTCCTGGCACGGGGACGCCGCCCGATCATGGCATCCGTTTGGCGCGTCTGATAAGATCCGTGCTGTCGTGAACCTGGGGAATCCCGGTTTCGCGGAAGCCTCCCTCAAGAGAGGAGCAGCCCATGGAGCCCAGCGGCATCATATTCACGGAGCGTCGGGAACAGCCCGTCAAGCAGTGGCCGTTCCCGGACAGGAAGGTGGGGCAGGCCAGAAAGGCCCAGCGTCACCCGCTGACGCGCAGGTACATGTTCATGCGGGAGGACCACGACCGCCGCAACCTGCACGACGGTCCGGTGAGCCCCGACCGGTTGCAGACGGAGGACTGGGCCGGGGTCACCCGCACCATGAAAAAGGTGGCGCTGGACATGGGCGCCGACCTCGTCGGCGTCGCGCCCATCGACGAGTTCGACTTCGTGCGCGGCACCAAGCCGCCCGAGGGGCACAAGGTGGCCATCTCCTTTGCCATTCACATGAGCTTCGAGGAGATGAAGCGTCTGGGCCCCCTGGCCCAGACTGAGGTGCACAAGGTCTACTACCTGCTGTCCGATGTTACGGTCCGTCTGGCGCAGTACATCCGCGCCTACGGCTACCACGCGGTGGGCTATCCCAACGAGGGCGACATTCTCTTCATTCCGGTGGCCTGGAAGGCCGGCCTCGGCGAGCTGGGGCGCCACGGCTCCCTCATCACCAAGAAGTTCGGCCCCAGCGTGCGGCTGGGCGCGGTGACCACCGAGATGCCGTTGATTCCCGAGGCGCAGCCCGCGAATTTCGGCTTCGACGACTTCTGCCTGCGCTGCAACGCGTGCACGAATTTCTGCCCCGGCGACTCCATCATTCCCGAGAAACAGGAGGTGTTCGGCACCGTGCGTTGGCACGTGGACACGCCCACATGCCGCCCCTTCTTCGAGCAATACGAAGGCTGCAAGGTCTGCCTCACGGTCTGCCCGATCAACGCCCAGACCCCGGTCGCGCCCATGTACAAGGACCTCATGAAGGGGCTCATGCGGCGCAAGATTCCCGTGCGGCAGCTCATCGACGAGTGGCGGGCGGAAGGCGTCCAGGAGGCCGAGGAATTCGGCGAAGGATGGGTTCCGGAAACCGAGGAAGAGAACGGATCCGGCGACGGCAAGTAAGGTCGTTCACCCACCCGGACAGAAAACACCATCAAGGGAGAAGCTCATGTTTTTCGAGTTGCGCCAGTACAAGACCAAACCGGGCCAACGCGACGCCTGGGTCAAGACCATGGAAGAGAAGATCATCCCGTTCCACGCCTCCAATGGCGTGGTCGTCTCCGGGAGCTTTACCGGCCGGGACGATGACGACACCTACGTCTGGCTGCGCCGCTTCGACAGCCAGGAGCAGAAGGAAGCCTTCGCCAAGACCATCGCCGAGAGCGACTACTGGAAGAACGAAGTGGTTCCCGACATCCAGGCCATGCTGGACCGGGAGGCCATGGTGGTCACGGCGCTCGAAGCCACCGCGCTGTCGGTCATCAACTGAGCGGTTCCCGACCGGTCACTTCGACCCGCCCAACAAGTCGCAAAGCCCGCCGATATTCGCCAGGCCCTCCAGGCCGTTGATGAGCTCGGCGACTTGCCCGACCCGCTCCGGATCCAGCGCCCGGCCCGCGCAGGCATCGAACTTGTCTCGCAGTTCCGCCGGGGTCAGGGGCTTTTCGGGCCTGCCCCGTGGGTGATCCACCCGGCGACGCAACTCGCTCCCATCCTTGAGACGGACCGTCACGTCGGCGGGACGGGCGCCGTCGGCGGTTTCCACGAGGCCGTTATCCAGCTCCATGACGATGCTTGCCGCAACGCGCCGGATCGCGGGGTCCGCCGCGGCCTCGTCCGTGAAGGTATCCAGCACTAGCGACCCGTCCGCCAGCGCCCTTGCCAGGATATACGGTATGCTGAACTTGGACTCGATGCCGTTGGCCGGCAGCGCGTTCATGATCCGGTCGAAGACCTGTGAGGTTACGCCCACCCGGATGGAATCCACCCGATCCGGCCGTAGACCTTCCTGGCGCAACTCCAGCACGGCGTCCACGGCCGAGTGGGTCAGACCGCCGCAGGGGTACGGCTTGACGCTGATGCCGATGCCGATGAGGTCGAAGGTACGGCCAAGACTCTCGAAAGGTGTGACGTCGCAGTCGAGCCCGGGGGCGAAACAGTCGAACAGCCCCTTCCCCTCCTCCAGCGCCGCCGGACTGGAGGTGAACCCCTGCCCGGCCAGGCGCGCCGCCATCACGCCGTTCTGAGCCGCCAGCCCCGAGTGGAGCGGTTTGGTCATGGTGGCGAAGTTCCACACCATCCCCGATGCCATGGAAGCGGCGATGCCAAGAGCATGGCGTGTGGCGCCGGCGTCCAGACCCGCGAGCCTGGCACAGCAGGCCGCCGCGCCTACCGTTCCGAAGCTCGATGTCGCGTGCCAGTGGCCGTGAGTGGAGAGCTGCGGCATGGAGCGCGCCAGCCGCGACACCACTTCGAAGCCCGCCACATAAGCCGCGAGGACGTCCCTGCCGCTCGCGCCCGTCGCTTCCCCCATGGTCAGCACCGTCGGGATCAGGCCGGCGGTGGGTTGGCCCATGAGATAGCTGTGGTCGTAGTCCAGGGCATGGGCCGAGGTGCCGTTGCACAGCGCCGCCAGCGTGGCCGAGGTCCGGAATCTCTGGCCTATGACCGTGGCCTCGGCGGCCCGGGATTCCTGCTGCGCCAGCGCACCGCAAATGCGTGCGCTCTCCTCGTCGGAGCCCGCCAGCGCCACCCCGACGCAGTCCAGGAACGCCGCCTTGGCGGCAGCGACCACCTCCGGCGGCAGCCCGTCGTAGTCGCTGCCGGCAACGAATGCCGAGACCTTGTCTGCAAGCCCATCCATAGTGTGTTCCTTTTCATGCGGGAGCGGACGCCGTCACAGCCAACCGAGAAAGCGGAACAGCCCCGGCCGGTCTGTGAATTCGTCGATGGGGAGACGCTCCAGAAACAGAATTCCCTTGGGCGTCACGGGCGGCACCTGCGAACGCACCGCGTAGGATCCCCCGGTTTCGGTCAGGCGAAAGCCGTCGTTGGAGAGGTCCACGAGACCCTCGCCGCAGAGCAGGTCGAGGGTCGCGCGGTCCGTTTCATCGAAGCGCATCTCGATGTCTCCCGCCCGGAACGTGCGCACCAACCCCGCCAGCAGCGCGACGACCTTGGGGTCTTCCAGAGAGGGTCTCGGCACGGCGCTCGGACTCTCGTCTCCGTGCTACGCGTTCTGACCCGGAGTCTGGTTGCCTCCCCTCGAGGTGTGGCCGAGGACCGTGGTGGCGGCGCTGATCATGGACGTGATGTCGCTCAGATTCGCCGGGACGATGAGGGTGTTGCCCTCCTTGGCGAGGTTGCCGAAACGTTCCAGGTAGTTCTCCGCCACCCGGAGTTGCATAGCCTTGTCGCCCCCCTCCGACTCGAGAGCTTCCGCGACCTTCTTGAGGCCCTCGGCGGTAGCGGCGGCCACCGCCATGATGGCCGCGGCCTCGCCTTCGGCCTCGTTGATCTGCCGCTGCTTGGCCGCCTCCGAAGCCTTGATGACCTGCTGCTTCTCGCCCTCGGCCTCGTTGATCTTGGCGTCCCGTTCGCCCTCGGACGACAGCACGGTGGCGCGCTTCTCGCGCTCCGCGCGCATCTGCTTCTCCATGGCGGAGAGCACGTCCGACGGTGGGTTGATGTTCTTGATTTCGTAACGGAGGACCTTCACGCCCCAGGGATCCGACGCTTTGTCGAGCTCCTCGACCACCCTCAGGTTGATGTGCCCCCGCTCCTCGAAGGTCTTGTCCAGCTCGATCTTGCCGATCTCGCTGCGGAGCGTGGTCTGGGCGAGCTGGGAGATGGCGAAGATGTAGTTGCCAATGCCGTAGGACGCTCTGGCCGGGTCCACCACCTGCATGTAGAGAACGCCGTCCACCCCTACCTGAACGTTGTCCGAGGTGATGCAGATCTGCTCCTCGATATCCAGGGCGTGCTCCTTGAGGCTGTGGCGGTAGGCGACACGCTCCAGGAACGGCACCAGGATGTTGAATCCCGGGTTGAGTGTTCGCGAGAACTTGCCGAGATTTTCGATGACGTAGGCGTTCTGCTGAGGCACCACCACCGCCGTCTTGATCAGCACCACGAGCACCACGAGGGCGATAAAGCCCGTCGTAATCAAAAAACCGAGATTGGCTTCCATTTACTTTCCTTCCTCGGGTTCGTTCACCCTGTCTCCCGGCAGCCCCTCGATGGACAGATTCAGGCTGTCTCTTCCGACCACCCGCGCCTGGGCCCCCGCCGTGATCGGCGCCGGGCCCACGTTGACCGCGGTCCACTGCGTGCCTTGGAAGCTGACCCGGGTCTGTGCGCCGAGAGGCACGTCTTCACCCACCGATACGATCCGGCCCGCCACCGTGTACTCGAAACCCGGCAGACCGCCGCGGATCCGGTCGTAGAGCTTCCCCCGGAACCATACCATGGACGCCACCGCCAGGACCGCGAACCCCAACAACTGACCCCAAAGAGGCAGATCCACTCCCGCCAGTCCGGCGACCCCGACCAGGACCGCGGCGGCTCCGACGAAGATGAGGTAGAACGCGGCGTCGACAGCCGTCAGCTCCACGCCCATCAAGACGATCCCCAGACTCAACCAGCCCCACCAAGGCATGTCCCTACTCCCGCGCGTTGGGCCGTCTTCGGCTTCTTCGGCAGCCACCATCCTCCGCGTCCACGGTGACAGTCGCTGCCGGTATTGGTTTGGCCCCCTGTTACGAGTATGCTCGTTTACATGGGTCGGATCAATCCCGCCAAGGAGGTGCTGCCGTGACGTCACCGGATCAATTCATCGACGAGTTGTGGGATTACGCAAACCAGGTGCCAATGGTGGAACATCCCTGGTTCAAGGGCATCGTCGACCACCGGTGGACCCGCGAACAGGTCGTCCTGGGGGAGGTGCAGCACTATCTCCGCGTGCGCACCAACCCCATCTACTTCGGGTACATGGCGGTCAACGCGGTGGCGAACCGGGAACAGGGGCTGGCGGACGTGGTGCTGGAGAACTTCCTGGAAGAGCTGTCGGGTGAGCGCAGCCACGTGGACATCATGTACCAGTTCCTGGAGGAAGCCGGCATTTCGCGCGAGGCAGCCGACAACGCCGAGCCCACGCCGGGCACCCTGGCGGCCATCGAGATGATCATCGGCTGCTGCCAGCGCAGGTCCGCGCTCGAAGGCGTCGCCATGCTCGCCTTCGTGGAGAGCCAGCACGGCGGGCCTGACGGCGCGGCCGCGCGGGCCTACAAGGAACTGGTGGGACACTACGGCTTCTCGGAACGGCAGGTGGAAACGTACCGCATTCACGCGGAGCAGGACGTGGGCCACGGCTCCAGGCAGATCGACACCCTTCGCCGGGCCGCCGACGACGCGGAAACCCGCGAAAGGATCAGGCGCGCCGTGAAGCTCGGCATCACCGCGTTCACGCTCGAGTGGGACGGCCACGTCCAGGCCATGACCGGGCAGCGGGACTTCTGGCCCGGCGTCCGGCCCTTCGATGAGCGCCAGGCCGGGGCCGGCCTGCCCAACGCGCGGCGGGCCCAGGTAGCGTCCTGAGCCTGGGTCAGGGACCGAAACTCGCCAAGGTCCCCAGCCGATGCAAGGGGAGGCGAAAAGCCGTGGCCGTCACCATCAACAAGCACATTCGAATCGACGAAAAACTCTGGGAGCGGCTTGAAAAAGCGGCCGGGGAACTTGACACGACCGCCAACCGACTCCTTACCAGGCTTGCGGCGCAATGGCTCGAGAACCGCGCTTGGGCCAAGACCGAAGCGGAGATCCAGGTAGCACGCGCATCTCTATTCACGGCACAAGCCATTGCTCACGACATGCGTTCAGCCTTGCTCTCCCACCGTGCCGAACGCCCGAGTCATATCGAACGGCCGTTCCGTACCCGCGTTGCCCCGGATGGGCCATATCCCTGTTAGGCTAGTGGACCTTCACTTGCCTGCACCGCCCAATACGGTACGTAACGGCGGTTCCTCGTGCCACCGCTCGCTTCGACAGCAAGGACCCCTGCATCAACGGCCTCGTTCAGCAATCGCGATGCTGTGGAAGCGTTGTGTCCAGCAATTCCAAAACGCTGGCGAATCGAGGAGTTGGTGACGGGTTTACCCAGAACATAGTTCAGGCACGCATGGAAGTAGGAGGCGCGGAGCCGTTCTTGGCGCCCCATCTCCTTGAGGGACTTGTGGGCAAATAGCGTAGCTCGTGTCGCCTCTCCCGGTCGCTCGAACAGTGGCGCGGGAAGCTGGAACATTTCGACTTGCAGGACAACCTTGTCGATGCCGCTGCCCCGTTCCTCGCAGATGTTGAGTCGGCGCATGAGTGACGCCAGTTTGTCGTTCCGGGACTTGGGTGGCGCATCGACGAACCGCTCGATGTGGATGAGCGGCGCCCCGGGGTTTGATATCTCCATGCGTTTGTCGAATATCTCCACCATCGGCCCGGCACCGGGGATGGACAAGTCCTGATGAATGAGCGCGTTAGCCAACAATTCACGCACAGCCGCCATGGGAAACATCGGAACCGTGCGACGCAGGGCCTGTTCGATCACCTCGTTCTCCGGCAGGAGAGCGTGGACGTAGGCGTTCAGGGCCTCAAACCCGCAGGCGTAACCTTTCGTGTCTTCGCGTTCCTTCAAGGCATTCAAGCGACCGCTCCCGCTGTAGTGAATCACGCGGACAGCCTTCCGGCGCAGGGAACCGAAATCCTCCAGGCGCTTGCCAAAGAGGACCGCGCCGAGATTGGTGACGTCCCATCCTCCGGCCTCGGACCGCCGGATCAAATCATCACTGGACAGAGTTTGGAGGACGCCGTTCCGGGTCCCCGGCTGTGGCTGATTCAGCAGGTCGAAGTAAGCCTGCCAATCCAGGAGACGAACGACATCCTCCTCGGTCGCTCGCTCGAATGCGACACCGTCTTCGAACGGCGTTCGGTCGAAGATGCGCCAGAGGGCAGCCTCCTTTTCGGGATAGTCCTTGAGGTTTTTCTTGTAGCTGCCGACGCGAATGTACTCTTGGCCGGCGAAGCGAACCGGATGCTGGGTGGCGCGGGCAATTTCTGTGATTACGACCGGCCCCGCCTCGGTTGCCAGTCGGTGGAAATGAAAATCTATTTTGGGATCGAGCAGCCGTAACAGCCAATTCTCCAGTTCCTCATTCCCCTTCCTGGCCACTTGGGGTTCGAAGGTAGTTCCGATGACGGCATGGTCGCCATCGCGTACTCCCCAGACCAGATACGCTGCGGCCTTTCCCTCAAGCGCGGCAGAATTGGCGAGCGCGGAGATGTATTCGCCGATTTCCTGGGGGTCTGCTTTGTTCTCCTTGAATTCCAGCCACTCAGTCTCGTGCGGCAAGGCACGAAGCTCGTGGAGAAGTCCTTCAAGGTATTCGGAAGAACGCTGACCGTTCATGCCGCAACTCCCGCAGCGGATGGCTACCTGCCCACTATCAAACGGGGAGGGAACTCAACAACGGAGCTTCTCCAAGCGGGCCATAAGTGCAGACAATGTCCCGAACATCATAGCGTCTTGAATCCATTGCAAACAGCGTCTCCCATCAAACAACCATCAAACAAATAGAGGCTGAGAAAATTTTGCAATTACAATGAGTTAGCAGAACGGCACCCGCGCACAGAAGGGTTTCTCGGCTTCCCCATCAAACAACCGCCAAACAAATGGTTACGCTGAAAGCGCCACGCGTGATCCTGAACCCTTCTACGCACAGGCTTCCCCTACCGCAGCCGGAACTGGTTATGGTGATTACCCGGGAGGGGGCAGGTGATGATGGACCGTGACTCGGCGATACTGACGCTCGGAGCCGCAGCAGTGCGGGCCGTGGGAGCTATCTGCGGTGGAACTGACCGAGCCGGCACTAGCGACACGAAACCTCGCGAAGTCGAAGGACGCCGTTCAAGTTCTCGGACAGACTCCTAGAGCGGCCAGTCGTCCGGCAGCGGCGCGCGCAACTTCTGGTACTCGGGGTCGTCGCCGCAGGTCTCACCCACGCGTTTCAGCGTCGCGACGAGGTCGTCGAGTTCCATGCCCAATGTGTTGGAGACCATACCCGCGGTCTCTTCGAAGCCGAGGCCTCAATTGCCGTATCAGCCGCCCATGCGCTTGAATATGTACTGCTCTCGTTCCGTCATGCTTTCCCCTCCAAACCGCTGAACGTCGCACTCAGTCCCGTTCCACGTCAACCGTCAGACATTCGAGGCATTCTGTTGACTCTCGGGCTCTGAGAACCCCACTCGTTGAACCGTCACCAACTCGGTCTCGGTCTTGGGCGACCCGTCTTCTGCGAAGCGCACGGTCATGCGCGCCAGTATCCGCCAAGCCGCTCCTTGCCATTCCGCCGTCGTGATCAGGAACGCATTCTCCACCACGTCGCCGTCCCCGCCGTTGCAGGCTACCACGGCCTCCAGATGCGTGCTGTCCGACGGCGCCACGCGGACAGGGCCAAGCTCCATGAGGCCGCTGAGAAACTTCCCATGCGGGAAGCGGGCGTCCAGCAACCGCATCCCGGAGGAGGTCAGGTTGTCGATGCGCCAGACGATGCGCCAATCCTGGCCGCTTCGGGCACAGGACGTCTGCGTGACCCCGACCCGCGGTCCGCCGGCTCCCTGCCCTGTCTGTGGCCGCACACCGCTCATGAACCATTCCCCCCGCGAGATGGCCCGGGCCGGTACTCCGCGGCGGCGATGCGGTCGGGGAACTCGATGTCCTCGTTGCGGCAGGCGTCGATGATGAGCTTCGAGCCCCAGTCCTGACCCGGGTGCACGGGATCGAGGCGGCTGCCCTTGACCCGGTCGATGATGGAAATGTCGGCGGCCGCGTCCACCCGGGTGGCCACCGCCCACAACACCTCTTCCTCGTCGTACACGTCGATGTCCGCGTCCACCACGATAACGTGCTTGAGCAACTCCGTGCCGGTAAACGCGGCCATGGCCGCGAGCTTGGCCTCACCCTCGCAGCGCTTGTCGATGCTGATGTAGCAATGGAACCGGCCGGCGCCGCTCAACGGCAGGCAGACCGAGCGCACCGTAGGCACCACCGCCTGGACCTTGCGGTAGATGCTGCCTTCCTTGGGGACCGCGCCCAGCAGGCGGTGGTCCCGGTGCCCCGCCAGAATGTCCATGCACCAGGCGTCCCGGCGATGGGTGATGGCGGTGATTTCCACCACCGGCGATTCCCCGGCGCCGCCGTACAGGCCCGTGAAGTCGCCGAAGGGTCCTTCCACTTCCCGCTGGTGCGGCAGCACCCGGCCCTCGATGACCATCTCCGCGTCCGCGGGCACCATCAATTCGTCGCCGAAGGTCTCGGACGGCACCAGCCGCAGCGGCTCGCCCATGAGTCCTCCGATGCTCTCGTACTCGTCCTCGGCAATGCCGTTGAGGATGCAGTTGCCGAGGTAGTAGGCCGGGTGGTGCCCGACGACACAGGCCACCGGCAACGCTTCGCCGCGCTCTTCCGCGCGCATGAAGTAGTCCCAGAGGTGCCGGCGCTCGAAGAACATCACCAAGTGGTTGGGGTCGCGCACGTAGCAGCGGTGGAAAGAGGAGTTGTAGACCCCGGTGTCCGGGTCCCGGGCGCACCACGTCATGGTCAGGTAAGGCCCCAGGTCGGCGACATGATGCGTCAACACCGGCAGAAAATAGAGGTTGGGGTCCATCCTGACCTGCTTCACCGGCGCGTCGGCGGCACCCACGACGACGGGCTTCTCCCGCCTCGCTTCACGGGCCTGGAACTCGATCATCAGCTCCCGGCCGGCCTGCTCGGGCGGCAGGCCCAGGGCCACGGCGCAGGCGGCGCGGGACGCGAACACGTTCATCAGGAGCGGGAACTCCGAGGGCTCGCCGCTCAGGTTGTCGAGGTTGGAGAAGAGCACCAGCGGTTCCCGCTTCCGCTTCTCCAGGTCTGCGATCATGGCGCAGACTTCCAGGTTGATGTCGTGCTTGTCCGTGACCTCCATCAGGCGCTCGGGGGCGAGGCGTTTGACGGAGTCGATGTAGGTTCGCAGGTCCATCGCCAGAGTCTACGGCCCGGCCGCGCGGCCGTCAATGTCGAGGCGGCGTCGGTCAGGGAACGTGGTCCGTTGCAATCGCCAGGGGAAAGGAACAAGCTTTGAACTCGGTCCCGACCGCCTTCGACGGATCGGCTACAGCCCTCGGTCCAATGAACATGACGACTCAAGACCCGGTCTCCGGGATCGTCCGTCTGACCGTTCCCCAAACTCTCCACGGCAAGCGGGTGGATGCGGCCCTGGCGGCGCTCCTGCCCGACCACTCGCGCTCTCGCCTTCAGCGGCTCGTCCGGGACGGACACGTCCGCCTCGACGACCGCATCCCGGAGTGCTCGGACAAGGTCGCGGCCGGAGCCCGCATCGAGATGGAGCTGACGCAACCCACGGAGGTTTCCTGGAAGCCTCAACCCATTCCCCTGAAGATCGTCCACGAGGACAACGCGTTGCTTGTGATCAACAAGCCGTCCGGGATGGTGGTTCACCCCGGGGCGGGCAATTTCGAGAACACGCTGCTCAACGCCGTCATGCACCACGCCCCCACCCTCGAGACCGTTCCGCGCGCCGGCATCGTGCACCGGCTCGACAAGGACACATCGGGTCTGCTGGTGGTGGCCAAGACCGATGCGGTGCGCCTGCGCCTGGTGCGGGAACTCCAGGCGCGGCGCATCAGGCGGGAATACCTGGCGCTGGTGAGCGGGGTGGTCCGCGCCGGCGGCTCCATCGCGGCGCCCATCGGCCGGCACCCGGTACACCGCACCCGCATGTCGGTACAACAGCGCGGCCGGGAGGCCACAAGCCATTACAGCGTGAAAGCGGCCTACCCGAGCCACACCCTGTTGGGGGTGCGGCTCGAGTCCGGCCGAACCCACCAGATCCGCGTGCACATGGCCCACATCGGACACCCCGTGGTCGGCGACCCGGTGTACGGTGGACGCAGCGGCCCCGTCGCCAAGGCTCGCGGGCCGGAGCTGACGGAATTGATGCGAAGCTTCCGGCGGCAGGCCCTTCACGCGGAGCGGCTCGGACTGAGCCACCCGGAAACGGGCGAGCCTCTGGAATGGACGGCGCCCATGCCCGCGGACATGCGGGCGCTCGTGGAAGCGCTGGAGGCGGACGCGCGCAGGTAACGGCGCCGTGTTTCCGTTTTCTCGTGGTTCGGTAGTAGAATCGTGGCAATTCGGACGGGCTGCACACAGCCCCACAGAGACAAAGGAGTCGGAAGATGAGTCAATCCGTCAGCGACTACAACTACGAGACGTTCAGCCGGTCGGAAAGCTCGGCCATGGCCGGGCAGTTCGCCGCCCGCCTGCGGGCCGGAGAGGAAGCCCCCGACTTCGCCCTCCCGACCCTCGACGGCGATACGGTCAGGCTTTCCGGGTTCAAGGGCAGCAAGCACGTGCTGCTGGAGTTCGGCAGCATCACCTGACCGCCCTTCGTGGGCGAGGTCTCGCCCCTCAACGAAATGTACGGGAATTACCGCGGCCAAGGCTTCGAGTTCCTCACCATCTACGTACGCGAGCCCCATCCCGGGGAGCACTACGGTCCGCACAAGGACTTCGAGCAGAAACTGGAATACGCGCGCCAGTGCAGGGACCAGGACGGCATCGAGAACCCCCTGCTGGTGGATGACCTGGAGGGTACCGTCCATCAACTCTACGGTGTCCTCCCGAACATGATCTACATCGTCAGCAAGGAGGGCCGCATCGTCTACAAGGCCATGTGGACCGACCACGACGAGATCCGGGTGGTGCTGGAGAACCTCATCATGGCCGACAAGCTGCGCGCCCAGGGCGTGCGCCTGAAGCCCTCCCTCACCGAGAAGATCAACTTCATCCCCGCCCAGTACGCCGGCGGCCTCCGCGAGAAGGTCTTCGACCGGGCGGGGCCGAAGGCGTGGGAGGATTACCGGGGGACGTTCGGGGGGTAGCGCTGCCGACGATTTTGATTCCCCAGGACGACATGATTACGCTCTTGAGTAAAATTACTCAAGAGCGTAATCTGTCTCTATGGCCCTCTACGAGCGCAAACAACTCGGCACCCTCCTCGAACGTCTTGACGAGACTCCCCGAACTTTGATCTTTGTCGCCGGGCCACGGCAGGTCGGCAAGACCACGCTCATCGAGCAGGCGAAGGAAGCACTGGACCGGGAATTGCTCCTGGTTCGCGTCGACCAACCCGATCCACAACCATTGCAGCCGTTCACGGAACTACTCGGCACGACATCCGCCGCCACTCCGGTTGCCGTACCGAGGGAACCCGATACCACGTGGCTTGTCGATGTCTGGCAACGTGCCCGTTCACTCGCCGACTTGTCCGAGGAGGGTTGCGTGCTTGCCCTTGACGAGATTCAGAAAATCCCTGGATGGTCGGAAGCGGTTAAGGGGCTCTGGGACGCCGATCGTTACGAACGGCGACGCCTCCACGTAATACTGTCGGGCTCCTCACCACTCTTGATGCAGCGAGGTCTGACGGAAAGCCTGGCCGGACGCTTCGAGATGATCGGCCTCAAACACTGGTCCTTCGCCGAAATGTCTCAAGCGTTCGGCCTGACCGTGTCGGAGTACGTTTACTTCGGCGGTTATCCTGGCGCGTTGGCGTATGTCGATGATCACGTTCGTTGGCACGACTACATATTTCGAGCATTGGTGGAGCCCAACATCGAGCGCGACATCCTCGCCATGCAACGCGTGGACAAGCCCGCGTTGCTGAAGCAGTTGTTCGAGGTGGGCGCCACATCCTCCGGGCAAATCCTGTCCTACACCAAGATGCTCGGCCAACTCCAGGACGCCGGCAACACCACGACTCTGGCCCGCTATCTGGACCTCCTTGAGAGAGTCGGGCTGTTGGCGGGCCTGAGAAACTACACCGGCGGGATCTATCGCCGACGGGCATCGAGCCCGAAACTGAACGTCCTCAACACCGGATTGATGTCGGCTTTCTCCGGTTACACCTTCGAGCAGGCACAGGCGGACCGGACATTCTGGGGCCGTTTGGTCGAGAGTGCGGTTGGCGCACACTTGTGGAACACGGCCACGGGACCGAGCCGTCTTTGGTACTGGCGTCAAGACGGATCAGAAGTCGACTTCGTGCTTCAACGGGGACCCCGCTTGGTAGCCTTCGAGGTGAAGAGCCACAAGGATCAGGCTGACCGCCGAGGGCTGACCGAGTTTCGGGAACGGTTCCACCCGGTGCAAGCCGTGGTGGTAGGCGGCGATGGCATGGCGCTGGAGGAGTTTCTGTCGGTTCCGGCAGATGACTGGTTCAAGACGTGATGGACAAGCCGGTTGAACGCACCTGCACCGAAGTGCTCGACGGGAATGGAGAAGTCCGTGGCGCCGAATCGCGGCCCTTGGCGGCGTTCCGCGATTGCGGGGCCTATGTGCTGCTTGGAGCGCCCGGCGCCGGCAAGACGGAATCCTTCGAGCAGGAGGCTGAAGCCGGAGGCTATTGCGACGTTCGCGATTTCATCGACCTCAACGCAAAGCGCTGGGACCAAGCCAATACCCTGTTCATCGACGGACTCGACGAGATGCGCGTTACAGCGCCCGACCGGCGCACGCCACTAACTGAGATCCGGGGGAAGCTGGACGCCTTGGGTCAACCACGGTTCCGGCTCTCGTGTCGTGAAGCAGACTGGTTCGGCGCACCGGACCGAACGCGGCTTGAATCGGTCTCGCCGGACGGGGCTGTCAAAGTCCTGCGTCTGGACCCTCTTTCAGAGACGAACATCCGCGACATACTGGACTGTGAAGGTGTGGAAGATATCGATCACTTCGTTAACGAAGCGAGAGGCCGCGGACTCGGGACGCTGCTCTCGAACCCACACACCCTGAAGTTGTTGGCGGCCGCCGTTGCCGCCGGCAAATGGCCGACGACGCGAACGGAGACGTTCGAGGCCGCATGCCTGACCCTCGTCCGCGAAGCCAACAAGGAACATCTCCAGGTCGCTCCACAACGTTCCGACTCGGAAATGCTCCGGACCGTGGGACGGCTTTGCGCGGTGCAACTGTTGTCAGGCCAAGCAGGGTATCGTCTGCCCATCAGGACGGACGACGTCGACGACTACATCGACCTGCGCGGCATTCCGGAACCAGGGCAGGAAATCTTGCTCGCGGCACTGCGACGCACGGGGGTGTTCAATGTCACCGACGGGCTGGCCACGCCGATCCACCGGCACATCGCCGAGTTTCTTGCCGGCCGATACCTGTCGGCTCTGGTTGACGACACCCTTTCGGTGCGACGGGTTCTTGCCCTTCTCACCGGCGACGACGGCCGTCCCATATCAGCAATGCGTGGGTTAAGCGCGTGGTTCGCCGCGCATTGCAAGGCGGTCCGCGGTGAGATCATGGAGCGGGATCCGCTGGGCACGGTCCTGTATGGTGACGTCAGAGATTTCACCGTGGGCGAGAAACGTTACTTACTACGCTGTCTGGAACATGACGCGGAGCGAGACCCCCAGGTGTTTGGCGCATTGCATGAACTGGATTCGCGTTGGCAAGACCTCGCCACACCGGAAATGGAGGAGACATTCAGGGAGATTTTGACAAGCAGGGCGGGAAGCCAAGGAAAGCAAACGGTAGCTCTGGCCGTCCTCAGGTCCCTCAAGCGCAATGCCGTTGTTCCCGGCGTCATCCCCCTCTTGCTGGATGTCGTTAGAGACGGCGGGTGTTGGCCTGCCATCAGGGACGCAGCATTCGAAGCGTATGTACGGCAGTCCCGCGACGAAGAAGACACCCAGGGTCACTTGAAGACCTTGTTGGCCGAAGTTTACGAAGAGGTCGTGCCGGACCCACTAGATGACCTGCTCGGCCTCCTTCTGAGTAAACTGTACCCGGAGATGGTCCCCCCTTCCGAGGTTGGACGATACTTGCGCGAGCGAACGAGTGCGGTGTTTGCACGGTACGCTGCGTTCTGGGGCTACGATGTTATCGAGCAGTCCACGGACCCCAACCAACTTGCCGGAGTCCTGGATTCGTTGGTCGAGCGATTCGAGGGCCTGGAGAAAACCCGAGGCCACCAGCCTTTGTCCTACTGGCTACGGACGATCCCGGCCAGGGTCCTCGCGGCTTATCTCAAGCGCTCGTCCAAGGTTTGTCACGAAAGGCTGTTTGTCTGGCTCGGCCTTGCAGCCAAGGAAGCCAGCCACGACGCGAGAGCCACCATTCGTGCATGGCTCAGCGAACATCCATCGTCCTACAAGGCAGTGGTGCGCTTGGCGGCGGACCGTTTTTCGGACTCGTCGGAGTTGCACCTCCAGGTGTACAGACGCCTGTTCTCCGCGGCGGAGCCGTCGGACTTCGAGGCATGGTGTCTTAGGGAAGCCGCCAAGACGGAAACCAACACGGTGGCAGCAACCGAGTTCTTCCTGGAAAAGGCTGCCGGCGCAGTGCATACCGGAAACACGTCTGACGAGGTCGCGGAGAAACGCCTGGAGTACGACCCGGACTTGTTGGCCAGCTACCGGAAGCGACAGCAACAGAAAGCACAAGACATTGCGGAGTTCACTTCCCGGTCGGCCGAACGGAAGAGGCAGCGTGAAGCCGAAGCCCGACAGCAACGGACAGAATGGTGCCAACTGGTTAACGATCAACGAACCGCCCTGGGTGAGAACCAAGCGGCTCCTGCCCTCTTGCACCAGTTGGCGGCTACGTACCTCGGCTGGTTCGGGGACGTAGAAGGAGCCGACGGACACTCCCGGCTCCGAAACCTGCTGGGTGACGACACCTTGGTGGACATCGTGATCGACGCTATACGGGCATCGACAACAAGGGCGGATTTGCCTGACGTGGCCACAATCTTCCGTCTGAGGGACGAAGGCAAACAACATTCACTGATGCTGCCGGTTCTGGTGGGACTCATCGAGAGTTCCTCGCCCTGTCCCGGCACGGCACCGCTCGATGAGCAGGGCATGCGGCGGGCGCTGGCTCTTCGATTCAATGCGCCCGACCTCTGGAACCAAGAACCGAAATGGTTCCGGCCGGTGCTACAGGCTCGCCCGGAGTTGGTAGCCGATGTCCTGATCCGTTCCGTGCATGCCGATCTGCACCGGGGGTCGAGTTCAGCTCTGGGTCTTTACGAAGTGGTGCACGATCAAGACTACCAACGGGTTGCCGACCTTGCAGTGGTGCCCCTGCTCAAATCGTTCCCGACTCGTCACAAGGTAGAGCAACGACACGTGCTGAAAATGTTGCTCCATGCAGCCCGGCGTCGTGTCGACCGCCGCGAGTTACTGCGAATCGTAGAGGACAAGTTGGCCCGTCGTAGCATGGACTCGGCACAACAGATTTACTGGATCTGTGCCGGCCTGCTGACGAAGCCGGCTCTCTTCACAGACCGGTTGCGAGAAAAGCTCACCGGGCGTAGCAACGAACGGCGTGTAAAGCGCGTTGCGGAATTCCTTTGCGATTGCGACATGATGTCCATCGAGGCGCTCGACGTCGTCGCGCTGGAGATGCTCATCGAATCCCTTGGCAACTCCTACCGGCCGATTGGTTGGGCCGACGACGATTCCGAAGCAGGGGGCAGCGTGGCAAGGAATCCCGAGTACAAGGGCCGGATCGTTGATTCGCTCCTCAAGGCGCTTGCTACAAAACCGTCCCACGACGCCACGGACGCACTTCAACGCCTGTCCGAGAACCGTTCGTTGAAACCATGGCGCCTCAGACTGCAAGACGCGGCCGGCAGGCAGCGCGACGTTCGCCGCGAAGCCAACTTCCGCTACCCGACGGTCCAACAGGTAGTGGAAACCCTTGATAACCGCCGCCCTGCAAGTCCAACCGACTTGGCAGCGCTCACGGTGGATGTCCTGGTCGATTTGGCTGGCGAGATACGCGACGGGAACACCTCGGACTGGCGACAGTATTGGAATTTGGACTCAAACAAGCGGGCCCAGGACTCCAGGCACGAAGACGCCTGTCGAGATACACTGCTGTCCGACATGAGACAAAGATTGGCACCGAAGGGCGTCGAGGCTCAGCCCGAAGGAACTTACGCCGACGACAAGAGAGCGGACATCCGCGTCTCATCCGACGGCTTCAACGTGCCGATCGAGATCAAGAAGAGCACGCACGACGATCTGTGGAAGGCCATCCGCGATCAGTTGATCGCCAAGTACACGCGCGATCCTAACTCCGACGGCTACGGCATCTATCTCGTGTTCTGGTTCGGCCCCGACCGATGCAAGCGGCCACCAACCGGCCCGTCACCGCAAACCCCCGACACCCTCCGCGACCAACTCCTCGCCGCGGCCGACCTGTCTCCCGAGGAGCGCCGCAAGATATCCGTCTGCGTCATCGACGTGTCGAAGCCGGAGTCGTGATCTGGTAGCATGCCGGCATGACCGAGAAAATCCGCACCTACTGTGCCATGAGCAAGTCCCGCTGCGGGGTGGTGGCGACGGTGGAGGACGGGCGCTTCGTCCGGCTGGAGCCGGACGCCGACCATCCCAACCGGGGCATCTGCATCAAGGGGCAGGCGGCGCCGGAGCTGGTGTACGACCCGGAGCGGCTGCGCTATCCGCTACGGCGCACGACACCCAAGAGCGATCCCGATCCCGGCTGGGAGCGGGTGGGCTGGGACGAGGCCATGGACGAGATCGCGCGGCGGCTGGCGGAATTGCGGGAGCGTCACGGCGCGGAGTCGGTGGCCTTCTACCGGGGGGCGTCGGGGGGCAGCGCCTCTGCGGAGTACGAGCCGTGGCTGATCCGCTTCGCCAGCCTGTTCGGCAGCCCCAATACGGTCTCCACGGGCCACATCTGCAGTTGGCACAAGGACAACGGCTCCCGTTACACCTATGGGACCGGCATTCCGAATCCGGACTTCGAGAACACCGCCTGCATCCTGCTGTGGGGGCACAACCCCAACGCCTCCTGGCCCACCCAGGCCATCCGCATCTCCGCCGCCCGCAAGCGCGGGGCGCGGCTCATCGTGATCGACCCGCGGGCCATTCCGCTCACGCGGAAAGCGGACCTCTGGCTCAAGATCCGTCCGGGGACCGACGGGCTCCTGGCGCTGAGCTTCCTCAACGTGATGATCGGCGAGAAGCTCTACGACGAGGACTTCCTCCGCGGGTGGACCAATGCCGGGATGTTGGTGCGGGACCGTTCGGGAGAGATGCTGACCCAAGATGTGATGCGCAACGACGGGTCGCCGGACCGTTACGGGGTTTGGGATGCGCTGGAAAATGAACTCGTCTTCCACGACCCCGCAAGCCCGTGCGCGGTTTCGAATCCGACCCTGGAAGGCACCCGCGAGGTGCGGCTCGCCAATGGCGCGGCCGAGCGCGTCACCCCGGTCTTCGAGTTGCTGAAGCGGCATTTGAGCCGATACACGCCCGAGGCCACTGCGGACGCCACCGGCATCGATCCGGACCTGGCGCGACGCGCGGTGCGCCTGTTCTGCACCACCCCGCCAGCCTGTTACTACAGCTACAACGGCCTGGAGCAGCATGCCAACGCCATGCAGACCAACCGCGCGGTGTGCCTGTTCTACAGCCTCACCGGCAACCTCGACCGGCCCGGCGGCAACGTGCGGTTCGCCAAGACGCCGGTCAACGGCATGGACGGGCGAGGGTTTCTCGCCAAGGGACAGGCGCGCAAGCGGCTCGGACTCGACGCCCGGCCCCTGGGGCCCGTGGCCACCGGCCGGGTGCAGGCCTACGAGGTGTATCGCGCGGTGCTGGAAGGCAAGCCCTACCCGGTCAAGGGTTTCCTGAGCTTCGGCGGCGATATCATCATGGCCAACGGCGACACGCTCCGCGGGCGGCGCGCCCTGCGGCAACTGGACCTGTACGTGCAGACCGACTTCTACGAGACACCGGCCGGACGCTACGCCGACTTCCTGCTGCCCGCGGCGACGTCATGGGAGGACTGGCACGTGAAGGGCTCCTTCGACCAGGGGGCCGCCACCAGCACCTGGCTGCAGTACCGGGCGCCGGTGGTGGAACCGCAGTTCGAGTCCCGCTCCGACGCCGACATCCTCTTCGACCTGGCGGGAAGGATGGGCTTCGACGAGCAGTTCTGGCACGGCGACCGCGAGGCGGCGCTGGACTACATGCTGGAGCCCGCCGGCGTCACCGTGGCCGACTTGAAGGATTGCCCCGGCGGTTTGTCCGTGCCCCGGGAAACGCGCTTCCGGAAGTACCGGGAGAAAGGATTCGACACCCGCTCCGGCCTGGTGGAGATCTACTCCCTCCCGTTTCAGGAACAGGGCTATGCGCCGTTGCCGGACCATAACCCGAGCGAAGCCGGTTTCGGCGCGGACGTCGTGCGGGACTTTCCGCTCACCCTGACCACCGCCAAGGCCATCAACTTCTGCCACGGACAGCACCGGTCGGTGCCGTCGCTGCGGGCCAAGACGCCGGAGCCGCTGGTGGAGATCCATCCCGAGGATGCCACCGACCTCGGCATCCTGCCGCGGGCGCCGGTACGGGTGGAGACGAAGGTCGCCGCCGTCACCATGAAGGCGCAACTGAACCCCGAGTTGCCCCGCAAGGTCGTGCGGGTCATGCACGGCTGGTGGCAGGGCTGCCCCGACCTCGGCCTGCCAGGCTATGACCCCTTCAGCGCCGAGGGCGCCAACATCAATCTCGTCATCGACAACGACGTCATCGACCCCATCACCGGCTCGGTGCCGCACCGGTCCTATCCGTGCCGTCTCCGTGCCGCGGGGTAGACCGGCGACGGAAAGAATGCTCTCATTTTCCGTGTGCACCCGTTCCGAACACCGTCTTGCAACACATGAAGAAAAGGAGAACGTCTCGTGATAACCCTATGGACTCCGAGGGCCGCCATGGCCGCGGCCGGACTGCTCGCCCTGAGCCTGTTCGCCACCCAGTTGTTCCCCGATACGTCGAAGGTCCACGGCCAGGAGGCCATGAAGGGCCGGCCGGCGGTCAAATACGTTGTCTCGGTGGACTATCCCGTGGACGGCAAGGACCGGTATATCGCCTGGGTGCGAAGCGTGGCCGAAGACCTCAAGGCCCCCGCTGAAGTCAGACGCATCACTTCCTACGATGACTACTACGGCGAGTCTCCGCACCGCGTCGTCGAGTTCGAGTTCGACAGCATCGAGGACGCGGGAAGATACTGGGCGGACAAGAAGGTACGCGCCGTGTTCGAGGACCTGACGAACTACGGGTTGAACGCGAAAGTGCAGATGTTGCTGCTACGCAGCGACTACGCGCCCAAGTAGCCTGGTCGTTCAGAACGGCAGGCTGTGTTTCCTGCCCGTGTTGCAGGGTTTGCAACTGGGGACCACGTTGCCCCTGGTGCTCTTGCCGCCGCGGATGACGGGCACGAGATGATCCATCGTCAGATCGCGAGGCGGGAACCGTTCGCCGCAGTGGGCGCACACACCCCTGCTCGTCCGGTTCTTCCACCATTGGCTGTTGCGGAGCTCCCGGGCCTTGCGGCGTTCCCGGCGGATGTCTTCTTCGGTCACCGGAACGATGAAGGAGTCGGGGTCCGGGACCATCTCACAGCACCTTGTTCTTGAGGGACCTGAAGTAGACCGCGAAGCCCACGGCGACGCCGAGGTACAGCACGCTCCGGGCCAGCGCCCATCCCTCCCCGGCGCCGAAGTAGTTCGTCAGCTCCCACCCGCTGAAGAAGATGAAGAAGACGACGGACGTCCCGATGAGTATCTTGTGGGCGGTGATCAATCGCATGGGTCAAACGTTCCGTTCAAAGTCTAACGTCGCCTACCTGTTTCTAGTAGATTTCCGGTAGTTCCAACAAACGCCAAGGAGAGACCATGTCCATGCAAGTGATTCATACCAACAAGGCGCCCGACGCCATCGGCCCGTACGAGCAGGCGATCAAGGCCAACGGCTTCGTCTACACCGCGGGGCAGATCGGGCTGGAGCCGGGAAGCGGCGAGCTCGTGGCGGGGGGCGTGGAAGAACAGGCGCGCCGGGTGCTCGACAACGTCACCGCGGTCCTGGAAGCGGCCGGCGCCTCGTGGGGCCAGGTCGTCAAGACCACCATCTACCTCACCGACATGGCCAACTTCGCCGCCGTCAACACCATCTACGAAGGGTACCTGGGGTCCGCCAAGCCCGCCCGCACCACGGTGGCGGTGGCGGGGCTACCGAAAGGGGCGCTGGTGGAAGTAGACGTTGTGGCGCTGGCCTGAAATCACGTTGTCGGGGAACCGTCCGGGTTGAGGTAGTCCCGCCAGACGTGAGCGGCCGTGAAACCGAGCACCTTCCCCGCCTTGGTGACGTCGAGGCCCCCCCAGTGGCCTGAATAGCCTTCCTTTATTTGGGTGCCGGGGATGTATCTCCGGACCAACTCGTCCGTGGGATCCGGATAACGGCTCGTGGGCGCGGCGATGTTGAAGACCTCGTGTCCTGAAAGAGGCGCCTCCAACGCCAGCCGACAGGCCACGGCGGCATCCCGCGCGTCCACGTAGCTCCAGAACGTTCCCATCCTCGCCTGCGGGTCGGCCCAGCGCTCCGGCAGCGTGCCGTAGGTCGGGTCGAAGTTCACGCCGCTGAACCGGAGGCTGACCACGGTGACGTCGCTGTACCGCGTGCAGGAGTCGGCAAGTTGCTCCCCGAACACCTTGGAAAGGGCATAAGGGTCCTGGGGCCGGCACGGGTAGGCCTCGTCCAGGGGCAGGTAGTCGGGTTCCCAGATCCTGGGGGCGTAGAGGAAGCCGTAGGCGGCGATGCTCGAAGCGCATACCACGCGCGGCACGCCCAGGTCCACGGCGGCCTTGAGCACGTTGTAGGCGGCGGTGACGTTGTTGCCGAAGGTCTCGCTGTCGGGCGCCAGGTTGGGGGCCTGGTAGGCGCCCAGGTGGATCACCGCGTCGGCGCCCCTGAACGCCTCGTAGAGATCGCCCGAGCGGCGCAGGTCGCAGAGCCAGGAGTCGCACAGCCTCGCGGGCGGCGGCGCGACGTCCAGGCTCAGGACCTCGTAGCCGTGCTCCAGCAAATGGCTGATGGTGTGTTGTCCGAGGCGGCCGCTGCCGCCGGTCACTACGACCCTGGGCATCTAGTGTGCTGTCCTGCAAATAAGTGGCATAAAGGCCAACTGACAAAATCCCTTGTAACTAAATAGGTTATCAAGCGTAGAGCACTCGTCGAATAGGCTAGTTATTTACGGGACGCGACACTGGGCCGTACCCCCACGAACGAGTCCAGCTTCACCAGACCCTCGGCGTTCTCCTCCAGCCTCAGCGCCTTGGGCTCCCGGCCCGCCGCCACCGCGTCGATGGCGTCGCGGATCATGCGGCGCAGCATGATGATGCCGCGGTCGGAGTTGCCGAGCCGCTCTTCGCGCTCGCCCAGCAGCCGTTGGGTCCCTTGGGTGACGATGTCCTCCTGGCGGATGTTGCCGCGGAAGGGCATGAGCGGCCGGTGGTCGTAGGGCTTCACCTCACCCTTGGGAGCCTCCCGCTTCCGCATCCGCGCCAGCCTCTCGAAGATGTCCGGGTCCGGGCCGGTGTAGTAGTCCACGGTGAACAGCATGAAGTGGTCGTCGTCGTTGGGGGTGAGGAACATGAAGTGCTCGTAGTTGGAGCCCACCTTCTCCAGCACCTCCGGCTCCACCCGGGCGTGCACGAACTCCGTGTCGCCCACCTGCAGGATGCTCGGCAGCCCCAGGCTCATTTCGTCGACGAACTCGGTGCCTTCCACCCGACCCGGCTTGGACATGACCATCTTCATGCCGTAGGGGGTATCCACCGGCTCGTAGGCTGGCGGGCTCTTGGCGCTGAAGAACTCGCCGCCCCAGGTCTGCTCGCCGTAGGCGCTGCGGCTGTGGAGAATCCACACGTGGCAGGGGTCGGCGCTGTTCTCGTAGAAGTTGAACCAGTTGTAGTCGAAGTACCGGGTGCTCTCCACCAACCGCTGACCGCCGTGGTCCACGAGTGGGGAGTAGTTGGGGAGCGGCGGCGGATTGGCGGAGTCGGGGCCCATGTAGGCGAAGATCAAGCCTCCCAGGCTCCGCACCGGGTAGGCCGGATGCTTCACCTTGGCGCAGAAGGCGGTCTCCGGCGGCTCGGACGGCTGCTCCAGGCAGTTGCCCGCCACGTCGTAGAGCCAGCCGTGGTACGGGCAGCGGATGCCGCGGTCTTCGATGTCGCCGTATTCCAGGGACGAGCCGCGGTGAGAGCAGCTCTGGCCGATGAGGCCCAACCGGGCCTGGCCGTCACGGAAAAGCACCAGGTCCTCGCCCAGGATGCGCACCGCATGGGGGACGTCGCGAAGCTCCGCCTCTGTGCCCACCGCGAGCCAGTAGCGCCGCAGCCACTCCCCGCCCGGCGTGCCGCGCCCCACGCGCGGGATGTCCTTGTTGGTGCTTCGGAAGGGTTCCACGGGACGACCTCAGACCGGTTCGAACACGGACGCGGGCATCAATCCAGAAGGCCGCCGCGGCTCAGCTCCCGGTGCACCGAGTCCCGCGCCTCCGGCGGCAACGGTTTGGTCTCCCACTTGGGGAAACGCTTGATGTCGAATCCGCGCATCCGGTACATCTCGGCCACCACGGCCCGGCCGTGGCGCTTGATCTGTCCGATGATGACCGCGGTGACGTCGTTGACCCGGCGCTGCAGTTGCACCGCCTGCCCGTAGTCCTCCCGCTCCAGGGCGCGCCACAGCTCCACGCACAATTCGGGAAGGCAGCTCGTGGGCGGATTGATCATGCCGGCCACCCCGAACGGCACCAGTCCGAAGATGTCCGCGTTGCCGGTGAACACCGACACGTCCGGCGGGAACAGCCGCACGTAGTCCAGCATGGCGCCGGCTCCGTAGGCCACCTTGATGCCGCGGATGGTGGGGATCTCCTCCTTCATGCGTTGGGCGAAGGGCGGCGCGATGGAAATGCCGGAATACTTGGGGTTCTCGTAAATGAAGATGGGAAGCGGCACGGCGCCGGCCACCGCCCGGAAATGGGCCATGATCTCGTACTCCGAGTGGTCGGAGTAGTAGTACGGCGGGATGACGCCGATGCCGTCGGCGCCGCGCTCCTCGGCGTGGCGCGCCAGCTCCACCGTGCTCTCGGCGTCCGCGGTCCCCACGTGCACGATGAGGGGCGCGCGCCCGGCGTTCTGGTCGAGGGCGATCTCCGCGGTGCGCTTGCGCTCGGCCATGGACATGGCCGGCCCCTGCCCCGAGGAACCCAGCATGAAGAGGCCCTGGACCCCGGCGCCGACGTAGAAGTCCACGAGCTTCCGGAGCATCGGCTCGTCCACCGTTCCGTCGTGCTCGAACGGGGTGATCACCGGAATGACGATGCCCTTGATCATGGTCCTGTTCCTCCGTGGTCATCCACGACATAGCGCCCGGCGATTGTCGCCGTCAAGCATGACGCGGGACCCGGCACTCAACCGGCGTCGTTGAACTTGTAGAACGGCTCCGGCGGATGCTCTTCGTGCGATTCGAGGAAATCCCTCACCCGCGGGAGCAGCCGCGCGTCGACCCCGCCGGCCCGCTTTCGGGACGGCGGCGCGATCTTGTCCTTCACCGCCTTCAACAAAGCCTTCTCGTCGAGGCGCACGTGCTTGCCGCCGCGGTAAAGGATCTCGCCGTCCACCATCACGGTGTCCACGGCCCCCACCCCGCCGCGGTAGATCAGCGCGTCCACCGGCGTTTGATGCCTCGCGAGATACGGCTCCACCATGGGCCGCGAGTCCACCAGCACCAAGTCCGCCCGCCTTCCCGGCTCCAGGGCGCCGCAACTCGCGCCCCAGCCCAGGATGTCCGCGCCGCCCGAGGTCGCAGCCCGGAAGATCTCGGCCAGCGGCATCAGCCCGGGGCCCGCGCCCGGAACCCGCTGGAGGTTGGCGGCCAGGCGCATCTCCTGGAGCATGTCCGGCCGGTCGTTCAGCGGGCTGCTGTCGAGCCCCATGCCCAGCCGTACACCGCCGGCATGGAAGTGCATCAGCGGGGCGATGCCGCTGCGCAGGCGCAGATTGGAGCTCGGGTTGTGCACCACCGCGGCGCCCTTCGCGGCGGTGATGCCGATGTCCTCGCGGCTGAGCCACACGCCGTGGGCCAAGCTCACGTCCGGCGCCAGAAAGTCCAGATCCGCCAGCCACTTCACCGCGCTCTTGCCGTACTCCCGCAGGAAATACGACCGCTGGTACCTGGTCTCCAGCACGTGGATCTGGATGCCCAGGCCGTGCCCGGTGGCCTCGCGGCGAATGGCGCGCAACAACTCCTCCGTGCACCATTGGGGCCCGGCCGGGGTGAGGAACAGTCGTGCCCGGCCGTCGCCGATTTCGCCGGCGAGCCGGCGCGCCACCCGGAAATAGTCGTCCGGCGCCGCGGTCCGGGACTTGCCGTAGCGCGCCACCGCCTGTTCCCGCAGCGGCGGCGGCAGCGACGCCAGGAACTCGTCGTCGCCGTACACGATATGGTTGCGGTTGCGGATGTCGAGGCCGAAGGACACCCGCATGCCGGCATCGCGGTAGGCGCGGAGCCGTTCGTCTACGTGGGCCTCGTAGGTGTCCGGCGAGCTGCTGGAGTTGTAGTGCAGGCATGTGGTGATGCCCGACTCGATCATGGTCTTGCAGGCATAGAGCACGTCCAGGTAGGGGTCGAGGCCGGCCCGGGCGTCGCCCGCGAACCGCGAGATCTCGAAGCAGTCGTCCAGGCCCCCGAGTTGAAAGTCCGTGAGCCCCTTGCCGTGCTGGTGCGCGTTGACGAAGCCCGGAACCACCCAGTACCGCGACGATCCCACCACGGTGGCGTTGGGGTACGCCGGCCTGAGGTCGCGGTACGGCCCCACCTCGACCACATCGCGACCCGACACCGCCACCGCCCCGTTGCGGATCACCCCCTGGGTGCCGTACCGGGGTTGCATGGTGACGATGAATTTGCCTCGAACGAGATAGTCCATCTCAGCCCCCTGTGACCGGACCGGCAACTCCATCGGGAGGCCGGCGCACCGAGACTAGAGCCCCAGGAAACGCAGGCAGTTGGCGGACGACACCCACTCGCGCTCCTCGGCGGTGAGGTTCAGATCGTTGAACTCGTCGTCCGGCGACTGTTCCCGGAACATGAACGGGTAGTCCGAGCCGATGACCACCTGGCTCGCCCCGACGGTGTCGATGAGATAGCGGACCGTGCGGTTGTCGAAGAACACGTCGTCGTAGAAGAACATGCGGGCGTAGTCGGAGGGTTTCCGGGGCACGAGCGCGTGGAATCGGGGATTGTTGTGCCAGGCGTTCTCCAGGCGCGGCAGGAGCTGGGTAAAGGTGCCGCCGCCGTGGCTGAAACAGAGCCGCAGCCCCGGGCAGGCTTCCATGAGCCCGCCGGTTACCATGCTGGCGATGCCCAGCGCGCCCTCCAGAGGGAACGCCACGATGTTCTCGATGAACGGCGGACCCGTCACCCGGTCCATGAAGGTGACGTGCTGGGCGTGCACGAAGATGGGCACGTCCAGATCCTCGGCGGCCTTGAAGAAGGGCAGGAACTCGGGCTCGCCGAGGCTCTTGCCGTTGACGTTGCTCAGCAGCTCGACGCCGTGGAGGCCCAGGGACTTGATCCGCCGCAGCTCCGCGGCGGCGAGGTCCACGTCCTGCAGCGGCACCGAGCCCAGGGCGTAGAAACGGTCCGGCGTCTGGTCCACCATGCGCATCTCGACCTCGTTCAGATAACGCGCGAGGTCGAGTCCGTCCCGAGGCTCCAGACGGTAGGCCAGAAGCTCCGGCATGGGCGACAGCACCTGGCGGTCCACCGCGTAGTCCGGCTCAGCCATCTCCCGCAGGCGCCGGGGCACGGACCAGCAGCGGTCCAGCACCGTGCGGAAATTCCGGCCCGCGATCATGACGTTGGCCGTGTCCGGCCCGGTGTGGTCCATGGAGGGCCAGCGGTTGCCCGCGGCGCGATTGCCCACCGGAGGGAAGTGTTCGGGCACGATGTGGGTGTGAACGTCGATGACCATCGGGGAAGCTCCTCGCGACAAAGGCTAGGCGGCGTCCGTCCCGGCGGGTGCGGTAATGAGCAGGCTCAGGAAACCGGACATCACCAGGGTCACGGCGAAGAGGGCGAAGGAAACCGTATAGCTGCCGAGCCAGTCGAACATAAAGCCGAAGAACGGCGGCCCCAGCGCCGCGAACCCGTGGATCAGGAGCAAGCCGAGACCGCGCATCGTGCCCATGGACAGGCGTCCGAAGAACCGCGCCCACATAAGGTCGGGCAGGACCATGTTACCACCGAGCCCGATCCCGTAAAAGAAGAAGCCGACGTACACCCGATCGAGCGAATCCGACGTAATGGCAAGGGTCAGGCCGGTGGACTGGATCAGGAACTTCGCCAGGGTGGCCCAGCGCACGTCCACGCGTTCCGCGACCAGTCCCCACACCAGGGGCGAGCCGAGCTGGGTGGAGGCGATGACGCTCATGACGCCGGCGGCGCGCAACTCCGAATACCCGAGGTCGGTGACGTACGCGAACACGTGCAGGTTGAGGCCGGTGACGCCGACGGCGGACACGCCGAAGACGGCTACGATGAGCCAGAAGGCACGGGTGCGCAGCCCTGCCCGCCGGCTCCAGATGCGGGCCTCGCTTGCGGCGTTGGGCTGAACGCGCTGCGACTTCGGCTCCCGGGAAACTTCCGGTTCCAGACCGTCGGGATGGAGGCCCATGTCCTCGGGCGAGCGCCGGATATACAGCAGCGCCGGAGCCACCAGCAACGCCACCGTCAGCACCCCGAACAGCCCCCAGGTGTGGCGCCAGCCGAGCCACACCAGGAGCGGGGCCACGACAAACGGCATTACGATCTTTGCGAAGCCTATGCCCATGCTGGAGAAGGCCATGGCACGGCCGCGCTTGCGGACGAACCACCGGGCGATCATGACGTTGATCACCAGGTAACCCAGCAGGCCGTCGCCCACCGTCACCAGAGTCCAGCGCACCAGAACGAACTGCCAGAAGAAATCGACCTGGCTCAGGAGCAGATAGCCCACTGCCGCCACCATCGCTCCGGCGGTCACGAGCCAGCGGCTGCCGTGCCGGTCCACCAGCGCGCCCACAAATGGCGCCATGGAGGCGCCGATGAGACCCTCGCCCGAGCGCAGCAGCGAGAATACGCCGCGGGAAATCCCCAGGTCATGGGTCATGGGTTTGAGAAAAAGGGCCAGGGTGCTGGCGAGGGAGAACGAGGAGGCGACGTTGGCGATGAATCCGACGGCGACGATGTACCAGCCGTAGTAGATCCGGCCCGGTGCATGTACGCGGTGTGCTGAACCCGGTGCGATCACCTGTCACGGGTAGCAGGGTTGGCATGTATTGAAAAGCCGTATCACCCGCCAGGGGGGACAAATGGCAGGGCTCTTCAAAAGTCCGATGCTTCCCTTTGGTCATTCCCGCGAAAGCATGCCCTCGACCCCGATCGGGGGCGGGAATCCAGGTGGGGTGAGGCGGGGAAACGCCCGTTTGGCCCCACCCCGCCCCTGGATTCCCGCTTTCGCGGGAGTATCTGTGATGGAAAACAAGGGCTAAGCGGGTTCAGAGTCGAGGGTCGAACACCACGGGGTGCCGCGGCGTGCGATGGCATGGAGTTGCAACAAGAGCTTTCGCATCACGGCCACCAGGGCCACCTTTGCGGGCTTGCCGCGGCGCCGCAACCGACGATAGAAACCACCCAGTTCGGGGTTGCACCGTGTGGCTGACAGGGCGGCCATGTACAAGGCCCGACGGACCGTGCCACGGCCTCCACGGATGGCGCGGTAGCCTTGACGCTGGCCGCTGTCGTGAGACCAGGGTGCCAAGCCTGCCAAGGAGGTCAAGCCCTTGCCGCACCCTTGGCCCAGTTCGGGCAAGTACCCGAGCAAGGTTGCCGCGGTGAGCTCTCCCACGCCCTTCACGCTCTGATACAGGGCTACCCGTTCACTCAACCCTGGGTGACGCCGCCACAGCGCTTGGAGGGCCTTGTCCAGCCGTGCGATCTCCTTGTCCAGCCATGCCACATGGCGCTCACCGGACTGCTTGCTCGCCTTCCCAGGCCCCTTCTCCAACCGATTGAGTTCCTGCACTCGCTGCTCCACCAACTGCCGCCGCCGCCCCAACACCTCCCGTAGCTCCTCACTGGCACTGTCCCCCTCCTCCTCCTCCTCCTCCTCCCCCTCCACCTGCATCATCGCCCCGTAGTGCGCTAGCACCTCCGCGTCCATAGGATCGGTCTTCGCCCCACGCCCCAGCGCCTGCGCAAACCCGCGTACCCGTGGCGGATGCGCCTTGTGAACCGCCACCCCGCTCCCCGCTAACCCCCGCGCCACTCCCCGCTCGTAGCCCCCTGTAGCCTCACACACCACATGCGTCACCCCCTCCGTCCTCAGCCACTTCCGCATCTCCCCGATTCCCCCCGCCTCGTTCCTGTACCGCCGTACCCCCTTGCCCAGCACACTCACCACCAACTCCCGCTTGCCTACATCTATCCCTGCGTATACCTTCATGATCCCCTCCTCTTCTGCCAGGATGACGCTGTCCTCCACACTTGCTTATGCGGGGCTCTACCCCCCTGTATCTGTTCGGAGCGACAACTGGCATGCGGGGTGTCCTACTCCCGCCCGGTGCAGAACCCCTAGGGTCCTCACCCTATGACGTGCGACCCGCCCCGCATGCCTACCCCTCAAATTGGCCGATCTGAGAGGTTCTCTCAACATACAAATGACGAAAAGAAAACAGGACGAATGACGGAAAGGAAACAGGACTTTTGAATGCACCTGGGACAAATGGACCTTCCGTCCGGTTGTGGTATAGATTCGTCCAGACTTGGCGCTCAATGCATCGGCAAACGTCATTCCCGCGAAAGCGGGAATGACGTTTGCGGGGTTTCGTTGCCTGCCGCATGAAACCGACAAACCCGACAAAAGGAGGAATCATGCGCGTGTTGATCACCGGGGCCGGATTGATCGGCTCCCATGTGGCCGCGGAGTTGAGCTCGAAGGGAGACGAGGTCACTTTTTTCGACGTGGTGGCGAAGCCGGACTACGTCCGCCACGTCACCGGCAAGGACCTGCCGCTGATCCGCGGCGACATCTGCGACCTGGCGGCCCTGATGGACGCCTTCCTGACGGCAAAGCCCGAGGTCGTCATCCATCTGGCCGCGTCCGTCGGCGAGAACAACATCCCCAACCTCTACACCGGCTTCCAGGTCAACCTGGTGGCTACGCTGAACGTCGCGGAAGCGGTGCGGCTCGCCGGAGTGCGCCGGCTGGTTCACGCCAGCACCCAGGCGGTGTATCAGGACGCCGATGCCGGCGAACTGCTCCGGGAAGACTCGCCCCAGGACGGCCGCGGCCGAGTGTACAACGCCTCGAAGGTGGCGTGCGAGCACGTGCTCAGGACCTATGCGGCCCGACAGGCCTTCGAGTTGGTCATGTTGCGCTTCGCAGGGGTGTACGGGTACCGGGCGGTGGCCGGAGGCCCGGGGGTGGCGGTGCAGGCGGCGGTCTGGGCGGCCATGGCCGGGGAGGACGCGGTGCTGAACGCATACGAGACCGTGGACTTCGTCTACGTCAAGGACCTGGCCGACGGCATCGCCCGGGCCGTGCACACCGCCCCGTTGTCCCACGACGTCTACAACCTGGGCAGCGGCACCCTCACCACCGTGGAAGACGTCGAGGCGGCGCTCCACGCCATCTTCCCCGACATCCGCCTCATCCGGGGCACCCTCACGCCGGCGCGGCCCCGGATGGACATCACCCGGGCAGGCAACGAGCTGGGCTACGCGCCGGAGTACAAGCTCGAGGCGGGTCTGCGGGACTACATCGCCGAGTTGAACCGAGAGTAATCTGACTGCTCGGGCAGGCGCCTATGTCGCCGACACACTCCGCGAAGCGGCGGCCTCGGTAAGCGTCGTGGTGGGCGAAACGTACTCCAGGTCCGTGAGCACCTCGATGAGGGCGGGGCCGGTTGCTCCCAGGGCCTGCCTCAGCGCCGGCAGGAACTCGTCGTCGCGGCTGACCTTGATGCCCAGGGCGCCGTAGCCGTTTGCCAGGGCGGCGAAGTCGGGATTGACCAGATCCGTGCCGTAGTTCCGGCCGGGATACTGGGCCTCCTGGTCCATGCGGATGGTGCCGTAGGAGCCGTTGGCGTACACCATCACGATGATCTTCACGCCGTACTGGCGGGCGGTGGCGATCTCCTGTCCAGTCATCAGAAAGCCGCCGTCGCCCACGTGGGCGATGACGGTCCGCTCCGGATGGGCCAGCCTGGCGGCCACCGCGCCGGGGACCCCCGTGCCCATGCTGCCCAGGTTGGGGACGATGTAGGAATCGGCGTGGTCGAACTCGAGGTAGCGCTGCACCCAGCCGCCGAAACTCCCCGCGTCGTGGGTGTGGATGGTATCCGGCGGGACGGTGGCCTTGATCTCCGCCATGACCCGCTCCATGGAGACCGCGCCGGTGGGGCGCTCGGGGGGAGTAGCGTAGCGTCGCTGCCGGGCGTGGTAGTCGGCGATCCAGGCGGCTCGGGCCTCGTTGGGACCCGGACTGTCGTGCTCCAGTGCCGCCGCCAGTGCCTGCCTCGGATCCGCGACCAAGGCCAGGTCCGGACGGAAGTTCTGCCCTATATTGCCGGCGTCGGCGTCGATCTGAATGGTCGCGAGCCCCGGATGGGGCAGGGTGTAGCCGCTGGAAACCTGCTGATTGAACCGACAGCCGACAATCACCAAGAGGTCGGCTTCGTCCTTCACGATCTGCCTGGCGTGATTGTTGCGGCTGCCGAGATTCCCCGCGTAGTGGGGATGCGTGTTCGGGAACGCGTCCTGGCGCTTGAACGCGCTCAGCACCGGCAGTTGGAACTTCTCGGCGAAGGCCACGAGATCCTCGTGGGCGCGGGCATATTGGGTGCCCGAACCCGCCAGCAACACCGGCTTCTCCGCCCGGTTGACCCGTTCCACCATGTCCCGGACCAGCTCCGGGTCGGGGCTGGGACGCACCGCGGGATACGGCTCCACCATGGTGATGTCCGCTTCCTCCTCCAGCATGTCCCTGGGGAGCGAGACCACCACCGGCCCCGGACGGCCCGACCGCGCCACGTGGAAGGCCCGGGCCATGACGCGCGGCACCTCCCGCGGGTCGTTGATCTCGATGACCCACTTGGCGATGCTGCCGAAGAAATGTGTGTAGTCGATCTCCTGGCCGGACTCCCGGCCCCGGTGCGCCCGCGCCACCTGCCCTATGAGCAGGATCAACGGGGTCGAGTCGTACCTGGCGAGGTGCACCCCGATGCTGGCGTTGGTGGCGCCGGGGCCGCGCGTGACCATGCACACGCCCGGCGTGCGGGTGGTCTTGCCGTAGGCCTCGGCCATGAGGCAGGCGCTGCCCTCGTGCCGGTTGGTGATAAGGGTGATCTCGGGTACGTCCCTCAACCCGTCCAGCAGGGCGATGTAGCTCTCGCCCGGCACGGAGAAGGCGTGGCGCACCCCTTCGTTGCGTAGCGACCACGCGACCGCGTGACCTCCCGACATCCTGCGGCTCTTTTGATCGACGCTCACCGGTTCACCCCCGACCTTTCCCGGAATTCACGGTTTGGTGCATTCGAGGCCGGGCTTTCGGTGTCCTGGAATTCATGGCCGTCCTCCTTGTCGTGCGTCACGCGTTGAATCCCCTAACGCATTTGTTGTCGTGGGGCAAGGAACGGTCCGTGTCGTTCCCGTCGGTGTCCGCTTCCGTTGACCGTGGCAATGCTTTCCAACTATTGAGTAGACCATCATGCACGCCGCCTTTCTGGACCGCTACATTGAGTTCATGTTGCGCCGCCGATGGCTGGTCCTGGCGTCGTCCGTGGCCGTCATGCTGTTTCTGACGGCCGGTCTCCAGTTCCTCCACATCTCCAATGACTGGCGCGACATGCTGGACGAGGACAATCCTCAACTGGGTGCGTACGACGCCCTGGAAGATACCTATACGGCCACCAATGCGGCGTTGATCGCGGTGGCGCCCGAGGGGGGCTCGGTCTTCACCCGGGAGGCCCTCGGCGCCATCGAGGAACTGACCGAGGCCGCGTGGGAGGTGCCCTGGTCCAGCCGGGTCGATTCCCTCACCAACTACAACCACAGCGAGTCGGTGGAGGACGACCTGAACGTCGAACGGCTCGTGGACGGCGCCGAATCGCTCAGCGATGAAGACCTGGCGCGGATCAGGAAGATTGCGCTAGCCGAGCCCAGCGTCGCGGGCCGTCTCGTCTCCCGCGACGGGCGCGTTGCCGGACTGGTGATCAGCTTCACCCTGCCCGAGCATTCGGACGCCGCCGAGATCCAGACTTACCACTATCTCCGCGGCCTCCTGGACAGGGCCCGGGCAACCCATCCGGATATCGCCTATCACGTTACCGGCAATGTCTTCGTGAACCAGGTCCTGACCGAGGCGGCCCAGGACGATATGGGGATTCTCGCGCCCGCCGCCTTCCTCGTCATCGTGGCCGTCGGCGCCTTTCTTCTGCGCTCCCTGTTCGGCACGATGGGCATCGTCATTCTGCTCATTTTCGTCATCGCCTCGACCATGGGCGTCATCGGCTGGACCGGGCTGGTGCTCAACGCCGCCAACTCCGGCATTCCCCTTATCATCATGACCCTCGCCATCTGCGACTCGGTCCACATCATCGGGACCATCAACTCCGGCATGAGCCAAGGCCTGGACCGGGACGCGGCCATCGCCGAATCGCTGCGGGACAATGCCTGGCCGGTGTTCCTCACGACGGCCACGACGATGATCGGGTTCCTCAGCATGAACGCCTCGGACTCGCCGCCGTTTCGGATCCTGGGCAACCTGGTGGCCGCCGGCATGCTGGTGGCCTACGTGTATTCCATGACGCTGCTGCCGGCGTTGCTGTCGGTACTGCCGCTGCGCGCGCGCGCCGCACGCGCCGGGGCTTCCGCATTCTTCGATCGCCTCGGCGCTTTCGTGGTGGCGCGCCGCACGCTCCTGCTCTGGTCCGTGGCCGCCGTGGCGGTCGCCCTGGTGGCCGGCGTGCCCCGCGTCGAGCTGACGGACAACTGGACCACTCATCTGGACAAGCGTTACGAGTTCCGGCGCGATACGGACTTCGTCATCGAGAACCTGAGCGGCGTGGAGACCCTGGAATACAGCCTGAACGCCGGGCGTGACGGCGGCATCACCGATCCCGCCTATCTGCGCAAGGTCGACGCTTTCGCCGAATGGTACCGCGCCCAGCCGGAAACGGCGCATGTCCAGGTGTTCTCGGACATCATGAAGCGCCTCAACAAGAACATGCACGGCGACGACCCGGCCTTTTACCGGCTGCCCGAAGACCCCCAGCTGGCCGCGCAGTATCTGCTGCTCTACGAGCTTTCGGTTCCCTTCGGCATGGACCTCAACAACCGTATCAACATCGCCAAGTCCGCGACGCGCATGACCGTCACGCTCCGCAGACTGAAATCCGAGGAACTGCGCGCGCTCGAAGTGCGCGGTCAGGATTGGCTCCGCGGCAACGCGCCCGACCTGGCGAACGAGGCATCGGGGTACAGCCTCGTCTTCGCCCATCTGGCCATACGGAATACCCTGAGCATGTTGTGGGGGACGGTCACCGGCATGATCGTCATTTCGCTGATCCTGATCGCGATTTTCAGAAGCGTGCGCTTCGGCCTCATCAGCCTCGTGCCCAACCTCATCCCATCGGCCATGGCGTTCGGCGTGTGGGGCTATCTGTACAGCGAGGTGGGGCCGGCCGGATCTCTCGTCACCGCCATCGCCTTCGGCACCGTCGTCGACGATACGATTCACATCATGGCCAAGTATCTGAAGGCGCGTCGCGAGAGCCTTCCCTCGCCCGAGGCGGTGCGCTACGCCTTCAATTCGGTGGGTGGTGCGTGTTTCACCACGACCATGATGCTGGTGCTGGGCTTCCTGGTGTTCGCCACGTCGGGATTCGCCATCAGTTGGATGCTCGGCCTGCTGGTTGCGCTCACCCTCGGCTTCGCGCTGGTCCTCGATCTGCTGTTCCTTCCGCCCCTGCTGATGGCCATCGACCGGAATACCTGATCCAGTGGCCTATAGCGGCTTGCGAGCCAGGAAACAGTACAACGGCGTGAAAATGCCCGCCTTGCCGCCCGCGACGTAGGCGTCCGCGGTCCGGTCCAGGAGCCGGACGACTTCCGTGGAGCCCTTGGGAAACAGCCGTAGCGCCTCGGAGAGTTTCAAGCCCGCGATTAGCGCCTTGCGGCCCCATGGAATCCTGCGCAAGGCGTTGCCCAGGAGTCCATGCCGACCCTCCATGGGTCGGTACCATGGCGTGGACGGCCCCTCCTTGACGTCCCGGTCCATCCCCTCGATGACCTGGAATCCCGCCGCTTCCAGGGCCTGATTCACTTCCGTCATGGTCGCGATGTCCTGCAGCGCAATGCCGCGCATGAGGTCCCGCTTGACGGCTTGATGGCGGCTGTCGTTTGGATCGAACTTGTCCGTCAGACACATTTCCTGCCCCCAGAACAGCGCTCCGGGGGTCAGGATGCGGAATATTTCCTCGAACGCTCGTCGCTTGTCCGGCGCATGGCATGTTGACTCGATGGCATAGCCCCGGTCAAATGTGTTGTCTTCGATCACTCCCATGTCCATGAAACTGCACGTCACGTAATCGACCCTGCCGTCGAGCCCCGCCTCGCGGTTCAACGTTTTCGCCTTCTCCAACTGGATCGCATTGTTGTTGATCCCCACAACCCTGGCGCTGGACTCATTGACGACCCGGCGCATCGGGCCGCCGATCCCGCAACCGACGTCGACCACGGTCATGCTCTCTCGCAACTCCAGCTTGGCGATCATCAACCGCTGATGCCGGACAATGGAGTCCTCCAGGCTCTCCTGCGGTGTCAGCGGCGCAAAGTGCAGGGATTCGCTCCAACCCCACACCATGAACTCGCTGCAGAGGTCGTAGTAGTCCTTCACCGTTTCGGTATGGTCGTACCCCCTCGCGGCCTCCAGCGTCGCCCGGTCGATCCAGCCGTCGAAGTGTTGCACGCGACGGCTCACGTTCGACCCGTGGTACGCCTCCTTGAGCGCGTTTGACAGTTTGCCGAATTGCATGACGGTTTGCCCTCTCCTGCCTCGGATTCCTGGTTTCTCGGACAGGCTCCCACGCGCGGGCCTTGGCCCAACTTCGTCGGTCTGGGGGTTGACGGGTTGCCACGAAGTACCACCCTCGGGAAACGGGGAAAGCAAGGGGGCATTCGTTCTCATCTGAGTGAATTCGTACCCCTGTCGCGACCCCTGTGCTAGATTGATAACAAGTTTGATAAGGACATTCGCGTCAGGAGGGGTGACGATGGCCCACTCGGCAGCCGGCGTGGCGACCCGGCAACTCAGTTTGCCCGAAGAACTGCTGCTGATGCTCCTCAACAGCGAGTCCGGCTACTTTCACCAGGTACCCGGCTGGGACCTGAACTGCGCCGTCATCGGCGCGGTGCTCGCGGAGCTGTCGCTCGTATCCCGCATCGATACCGACATGGAGTCCATGATCCTCCTGGACCGGACCGAAGTGGGCGACCCCGCCCTCGACCCGATCCTCAAGGAGATCGCCGAAGAACCGGTTCGACGGAACGCGCGGTACTGGATCGAAAGGTTCGCACCTCGCGCGGACGCGATCGTTGACCTGACGCTGGACCGTCTTGTCGACATGAAAATCCTGGAGCATCACGAGGGCGAATTCTGGACGTTGTCTCGAACCTTCGGTCAGACCGACCCGACCGTCGGAAACGGAGAAGGCACCGCGGTGGAGTTCGTCACGTCGCGCATCACGAAAGTTATTTTCCACAACGAGATTCCCACCCCGAGAGACATCATCATCGTGGGCCTCCTCAATACCTGCGATGTCCTGCGTTTCATATTCCAACCCGATGGCGAGGCAGAGAAGCGTATCCAGCTCGTCTGCCAACTGGAATTGATCGGCCGTTCCATCGCCGAGGCGGTGGCCCACAACCTTGCCGGCCCGTTGCTTCGCCGTTCCGCCCTGACCAAGAAGATCCCGGCCGTCCCTTTGCGTAAAGTGCTGCTCAATCCACATGTTCGCAAGGGCAACCTTCCCGCGCTCTTTGCGGACCTTGCAAACGAGTACGGCCCGGTGTTCAAGCTCCGCCCGCCTTTCAGGAAACCCATGATCTTCCTCGCAGGGCCCGAGACGAATCACTGGACTCAGAAGCGCGGGCGCATGTACCTGAGAGCCAAGGACTACTTTTCCGACTTCGAGAAGATCTATGGCGCAAACGGAGTGTTGCCTTCCCTGGACGGCGCCGACCACTTCCGGCTTCGCAGATCCCTGTCGCCAGCGTATTCCCGCGGACGACTGGAAGGACAACTGGACCAACTCTACCGCCATGCGCGGAAATTCATGGCGAACTGGGCAGTTGGAGACGCCTTCCCCGCAACGAGCCTGTGCCGGCGAATGATCAACGCGCAACTCTCACCACTCTTCGTAGGCGTCGATTCGCAGGACATCCTCGACGATATAATGACGTACAAGGAACGCGCGCTGACCACTCACATCATTAAGGCCCTGCCCAAGTTCATGCTGCATACGCCAGGAATGAGACGCCGGGCGAAAGCCGTCGACACGTTGCTGGCACGGGTCCAGAGCATCCATACCTCCGCCCAGCGGGCCGATTCCGCCCGGGATCTTGCGGATGACCTGCTGAGCCTGCACGCGAGCGATCCACAGTTCGTCCCGGAGTCGAACCTGCGTTTCGCCCTTTCCGCTGCACTGATCGCCAGCGTGTACCTGGGCGATGCGTTCAGCTTCGCGGTCTACGCCATGGCGTCACGGCCCGAGATCCACGGCAGGATCCGGAGTGAAGCCGACGCCCTGTTCGATGGCGGCGATCCGGATAGTGAGGCCTTCGCCCCATCCGCCATCGACGTGACTCATCGTTTCCTCCTGGAGTGCCTGCGCATGTATCCGATCGTCCCCATGTCCATGCGAAACGTCATGAATACGTGCGTGGTGGAGGACTACGAACTGCCGGTGGGGTCGCAGATCTTCATCGCGCAGACCGCCGCGCATTACATGAGCGACGTTTTCCCGGACCCCTTCACGTTCGATATCGACCGCTACCTGCCTTCGCGCAACGAGCACCACAGTCCCGGGTACGCCCCGTACGGGCTGGGCACGCACACGTGCCTCGGCTCCCGGTGGCTGGAACTGCAATTGGCTATCAACGTGCTGATGCTGGCCCACTACTTCACGGTCGAGGTGGCCCCCGCGAACTTCAAGTTCCGGTTCAATCCCCTTCCCTCGATGAAGCCCAGCAAGAAGCTGCAATTCGCCATCACCGAGCAGAGGCGCGAGATACGCGCCTGACGCGTCATCGCCGCTTCCCCGCACTTGTATCCTGCGACGTTCACCCCATCGAAAGGAAGCAACATGCCGGACGGAATCGAACAGCTCAACGAGGACATCATCGCGGCCGCCAGGGTCCTGAGCCGTGAGGGACTGGTGCAGGGATTCGGACACGTGAGCGCGCGGATTCCGGACTCGGACCTGTTCGTGATCACGCCGCGGGTCGCCCTGGAACTGGTGGAACCCGGACAACTGGTGGTGGTCAATCTACAGGGGGAGGTGCTGGAGGCGCCGGCGGCGCCATCCTTCGAGACCGCGCTCCACACGGCCATCTTCAACGCCCGGCGCGACGTCAACGCCATCACGCGGATTCACGCAAGAACCGCCAACATGTTCTCGGTGACGGACACTCCTCTGGAGGCGGTACACAACCACGGCAGCTTCTTCAGCGGCGGCGTGCCGGTATTCAGGACCATCGACCTCATCTCCACCCGCGAGCTGGGCGAAGGCGCGGCTGCGGCGCTGGGCGATGCGGCCGCCGTGCTGTTGCAGGGGAACGGCCAGGCCACGGTGGGGAGGACCATACCGGAGGCGGTGATGATGGCCATCTACCTGGAGGAAGCGGCGCATGTGCTCCATGGCGCCATGCAGATAGGCACGCCGCGTCTCCTTCCACGGGAAGCCGCGGGCTCCCGGCAGAAGGAGGCCCTGCCGCCGCCGGACATGGAACGCGCCTGGAACTTCTTCAAGAGCCGGGTGGGGATGTAGCCACCCTCCTCCTCCCCGCCCCTGGATTCCCGCTTTCGCGGGAATGACGGAGGGGGTGCCGAAATGACGAAGAGGGTACGGGATTGGTGGAGGGTGGAGGGTGGTGCGGGAATGACGTTTCCGAAACAAGAACGCCATGCCGGCGACAACGTCGGCATGGCGTTTTGACTTCAAACGGCTCTCGGGATCAGCCGGCGAACTCGACGTCGAGCTTGGCGGTCTCCCCGTCCTTGACCTCGACTTCCTTGGTCTGCGTGCCGAGCTTCTCGTGCCAGATCTGTACCTGGTATTTGCCGGCGGGCACGTCGGTGAGGCTGAACGCGCCGTCCTCGGCGGTGACGCTGTAGTAGGGATTGCCGGCCACGAAGATCCAGCCGCTCATCCAGCCGTGGACGTCGCACTTGACCTCCATGATCTCCGGCTTGTCGAACTTCACCTTCAGCTTCTTCTTGAACTTGGGCTGCGCCCGGTTCATGGGCTTGTTGACCTTGCTGTAGGTGTGGATGTTGTGCAGCACCTTGTCCGGGTTGAGGATGGTGACGTCGGCGCCGGCGGCGACGGCCAGGACATGCGGTTGATAGACACAACCGTTCTGGTCCAGGGTGACCGCCTTCTTCTCCAGCTTCTTGCCGCCCTTGACCTCGGAGATGTACACCACCACGTTGGCCAGCTTGCCGTCCTTGACCACCAGGGACTCGTCGAATTTGGGCGAGTTGTCACAGCGCTTCTTGTCCTTGGTGACCTTGAGCTTTTTCGGCTTCGGGACGTCGCCCTTGAACATGACGGCGCCTGAGATGGTTCCGCCGGCGGCTACGGCCCCCTGATAGGCGCCAAATGCCAGCGTGACGGTCATTATGAGCGCCGGTACGACGAGTGATGAAAACCTGCGGTTCATGGCGATCTCTCCTCTTTTCGTATGGGTTCTGGTTTCAGGTTAGCCCTGTTTGTTGGCTTCCTCAACACTTTCCTTGCCCGGCTCCGCAGCTTCTCCTTCGGCCTTGGCCGTGGCGGCGGGCTTCAAGCCGAGCGTCATGATGTAGTCGGTCAACGCCTCGATCTGTTTCTTCTCGTCCCCGTCGAGAATGTCCTCCGGTCCGCCCGGGTAGAAGGACGGCATCTTGGTTCCCGGCTGGAGCTTCTGGGGGTCCAGGATCCACTTCTCGACCCAGTCCGGATTCAGCCGCTGGCGCGCCAGGTTCAGGTCCGGCGCCCAGTCCTCCACCGGCCCGTCGGGCTTCTTGTCGCCCCGCACGTGGCAGCTTCCGCATTCGAAGTAGTCGTCGGAGAACAACGTCGCACCGGCCTTCAGATAACCCGTGGGCACCTGTGCCTCGTCAACGTGGACGTAGGGATTTCCACCTCGGAAAGCCCCACGAAATAGTTCACGAACGTGTCCGCGCGGGGGCCGTCGAAGCCGAAGGTGGGCATGCGGACCTTGAGCCACGGCCGGATGGGATTCTCCGGGTTCTGCAGGAAGCCGAACAGCCAGTTGGCCTGGACCTTCTCCCCCTCGCCGTTGAGCGGCGGCGGCGCCAGGGTGGGATTCTCTTCGTAGTACTTGCCGATGTAGCCACCCTCGCCGTCGATGACATGGCAGCCGACGCAGTTGTACTCTTGGACCATGCGCCGTCCGGCGGAGATCTGCCGCGCCCGCTTGGAATGATCCGCCTTGAAGGCCACGGGCACTTTCCGCTCCACGAAACCGTGCAGCAGCACCCGCAGGGCCTTGATGTCTTCCTCGGGCAGGTCGAAGTGGGGCATCAACTGCTCGACCCGCTCGGTGGCGTACACCCGCGGATTGTCGATCTTGTTGAAGGTCCAGTCCTTCCAGGTGTGCTTGATGCTGGTGTCGTTGCCGAAGAACAGCTCCTCCAGCGGCTTGGAGCCGAAAGTCGTCAGCTCGACGCCGATCCGGGACTCCTTCTCCATCCCCGGGATGTCGTGGCAGCCGGCGCAGCCGTACTTCCGCACCAGCTTCTCCCCCTTGGCGATGTTGGCGGGCTGCTCCAGGCGGGCCGCCACCTCGGGGGTGGGCTCGGGCTTCGTGCCCAGCGTCATCAGGTAGGCGGTGAGCGCCAGCGCCTCGTCTTCGGTCAGCCTCAGGCTCGGCATCCGGGTGTCCGGGTTGTAGCCCTTGGGATTCCGCAGCCAGTTGTAGGTCCAGCGAGGGTTCGCCTTGGCGGCGATGTCCTTCAGGTTCGGCACCAGATCCTTGCCCGCGACGCGGGTGGTGAACTCACCCTCGGCCAGGCCGTGGCACCCCAGGCACCCCACCGAGCGGGCCAGCTCCTTGCCCTTTTCCACCATGGCCGGGTCGCCCGGCCGGTACCCTTCGGGCATGGGAGACTGCTCGAGCCACTCCTCGGCTTCCTTCCTGGACGCCGCCCACAGGTAGGATGCCGCCGCCAGCGCCTCGTCTTCCTTGAAATAGAAATGCGGCATGCGGGTATCGGGCCGGAACTCGCGCGGGTTCAGGATCCATTGCACCATCCAGGCGGGATCCACCTTGGCGCGGACCTTTCTGAGGCTGGGGCCGACCTTGGGAATGTCGCCGTAACCTTCCACAAGGTGACAGCCGGTGCATCCAACCTGCTCGAAGACCCGCTGCCCCCGTGCCACCACCCCGGCGCCCTCGAGGCCGGCGACGTTGAGATGGCAGGTAACGCAGTTGGCCTGCACGTCGTTGCCCTCGAACAGCGGATGCTCCCAGAACTTCACGTTGCCGTGGGCCTGTGCCAGGCTGTTGACCGCCTCTCCCTGCCCTTCGTGGCAAGTGGTGCAGCCGAAAAAGCGCGGCGGATGGGCGGTATCGCTGAGGAACACCGTACGTTTCGGATGGGTCGTGAGGGGCTGCGGCAGGTCGTCGAAGCCGGCCCGGTTGATGGCGATATGGCAGGACTGGCAGCGGTCCACCCGGTCCACCTGCTGGTCGAAGTTGTTGCGGTCGAAGTCCTTGAGCACCACCTGCTCGATCTTGGGGACCTTGTAGAGGGTGAACTGCGGGAAGCCCTCGGGGCCGACGGTGACGGTGGCGTTGTCCATCTGCCGCTGCCACTTCCGCTTGTCGCCCTCCAGCTCGTAGAGCTGGTCATCGATCTTCTTGACGCCGCCCTGGACTTCCCCGATCTCCGTCTTGACGTCGGCGCGTTTCTTCCGCGCGGCTTCCAGGGCCGGCTCGAGCGCGCGTTGCTGGGCTAGCAGTTCCTGGATGTGCCTGCGGTACGGGCCCGCGTCCTGTCCCAACTGGACGGCGTGGTCGAACTCGTACCAGGCTTCGTCCAGCTCGCTCTTGACGAACTTGACCTCCTGGTCCGCGTCGAAGTACTCGACCTCGACCCGCTGCTGCAGCTCCCTGAGCTCCGCGAGCCGGGCGCCCTTCACGCCGCTCTCGAGGCTCTCAACCTCGGCGGCTCGTTGCTTCACCAACTCCGCGTACTTCGGATCCGCGTTCAGCCGCTCCTGCTCCTTGGCCAACGCCACGGCCGCGCGCTCGTAGTCCGTGCGAATGAACTCCGTCTGGTGTATCTTCCACACCCGCCTGGTGATGTTGTCGTCGAACACCGCCCACAAGGACACCACCACCAGCAGGATGGAGCCTACGAAAAAGACCGTCCCGTAGGATTTCTTTTCTTCGTTGGGATCTACGCCACGAACCGCCATTCATTCTCCCTTACAGCACGCAGAGAATCTCTACCTTACCGTCGCGTCAAGCCGCCTTGCTCTCCAACAGGCGCCCCAGCGAGAACACCGCCACGCCGATGAGGGTCATGATGATCTCCTCGGCCATGGCAATGCCCTGGAAGATGCCCACGAACAACGTGAAACCCACGGCGGCAAGGCCCAGGGCCTGGACGAGCTTGGCTACATAGAACATCAGATATTAAGCCACGGGGTGACCATGATGTACTTGATGTTGAACACCAGCCGCAGGAACATCTTGACCGGAAGCGCCATCATGGTGATGAACAGAAAGGACGTGATGGCGAAGCGGACGGCGCCCCACCGGACCATGAACTCCTTGCCCTTGATCCAGATGACCCACTTGTAGAACAGCCACGTCGAGACCACGAAGTAGAGCAGCACCAGGAAGAGTCCGAAGCCCGCCTGGACCCAGTAGTCCCGCAGGCCCACCAGGTAGGGCAGATCCACGTTGGTGAGGGCCACCACCTTGTGGGGATCCCACCGCTGCCAAGGCCAGAACAGGTTCCACCCCGGCCCGCGGAAGAACGTCCCGATGATGATCGTGACCACCCAGAGGACGTGGAAGCCGATGAAGAAGGTCAGGAGCTCCCACTTGCGTTCCTTGAACGTGTAGTAGCCGTTGCCCTTGACGTTGATGTCGATGAAGGGGATCACCATGAGGCCGATGATGATGAAGGTCGGCAGCACCACCCCGGCGTACCACGGATCGAAGTAAACCAGCATCTCCTGCAACCCGAGGAAATACCACGGCGCCTTGGAGGGGTTGGGGGTGCGGGCGGGGTTGGCGGGCTCCTCCAGCGGCGCGTCGACCAAAAGCGACCACAGCGTCATGGCCACCATCACGAAGATGGTCACCAGGAACTCGCCACGCACCAGATGCGGCCACGTGTGAATCTTGTCGTCGACGACGATCGTCCGGCTTCTTTCCTCGGCCTCAGCCATACGATGGCACCCTTTCCCCTAGCGTCCTGTCTCGCACATACCGCTATGAATCTGCGGGTCCTTTTGGCCGTCGGCCGCGTTGCTCTTCCTCGCGTGGTGCCCGCCACTGCTCGTCATCGCGCCTTGCCGACGACCAAAATGCCCTCGCATCTTCATAGCGGTATGTGTGAGACAGGACACTTGCAATGAACCCGTGCCGACGCACCTAGAGCGGAGGGCCGGAGAAGCCGTCCCGGCGGATGCGCCAGAAATGCACGGCCATGAGCAGGCTGGCCACCAGCGGGATAAAGATGCAGTGGAGAATGTAGAACCGCAGCAGCGTGTGCGGACCGATGTCGCCGCCGCCGAACAGGAACGCTCGCGCGTCGTATATCGGATTGGCGCCGACGAACTCCGCGAAGGGTCCCTCATGCCCCAGCAGGGGCGTGGCCCGGGCCATGTTGGAGCCCACGGTGACGGCCCAGATGGCGAGTTGGTCCCACGGCAGCAGGTAGCCGGTAAAGCTCAGCAGCAGGGTCAGCACCAGCAGCAGCACGCCGACGATCCAGTTGAACTCCCGCGGCGGCTTGTAGGAGCCCGTGAGGAAGACCCGGAACATGTGCAGCCACACGAAGATGACCATGGCATGGGCCGCCCAGCGGTGCATGTTCCGCATCAGCATGCCGAAGGGCATGTCGAACTCCAGGTACTTCATGTCCGCGTAGGCGTACTGCGGCACTGGCCGGTAGTAGAACATCAGGTAGATGCCGGTGACCACCGTGAGCAGGAACATGAGGAAGGTAAGACCCCCCATGCACCAGGTGAAGCGCATGCGCACCGCGTGCCTGCGGACCTTGGCGGGATGCAGGTGCATCCACACGTTGCCCGTGACCATGAGCACGCGGTTGCGCGGCGTGTCCTCATAGCCGTGCCGGAAGATCGACTTCCAGACCTGACTCTCGACGATATCCTTCTTGATCTGTTCCAGGTTGATCATGGTCCGTCTCAAACCTTGAGGATGCTGTTGGGATGCTGCTCATCCGGTTCCCCGCCCGGCGCCATGCGGAACTTCCTGGCCTTGTCCACCACGAGCTGGCCGTCTTCCGCCACGGCGATCTCGAAGCGGTCCAGCGGCCGGGGCGCCGGCCCCTCGAAGTTCAGGCCCGACTTGAAGAAGCCGCTGCCGTGGCAGGGGCACTTGAACTTGCTCTCGGCGGAGAGCCAGCGCGGCGTGCACCCGAGGTGGGTACACTCGGAGGAGACCGCGTAGAAACCCACATCCTCCCGCACGATCCATACGCGGAAGTCCTTCTTGAACTTTTCGCTCACCTCGCCGATGGCGTAGTCGGACGGAAAGCCGGCCTTGAACGTGGAGGGCGGCTTGAAGAGCACCCGCGGAAACGCCGACCGCATGAAGCCGAAGAGGGAGACCAGGGAGAACGCCCCGAACCCCAGCCAGCCAAGACGGCCGAAGAAATCCCGGCGGCTCCAGATGCCTCGCTTTATTTCCCGTTTTTCGTTGGTAGCCATCGCGTCCCTACTTCTTCTTGAACCAGCTTATCACGGCGCCCCACACGATGAAGAACAGGCCCCCGGCCATCAGCGCCAGACCGACAGGCCCGAACACGAATGAAAGGCCCGCCCCCAACACGAAAAACAACACGCCCGCGCCCAGAGGATTCATCGGCGCCGGGGCGGACCCGCTCGCTGCCTGCCGTGGCTCCTCGCCCCGGATCAGCTCCTCACGCACCAGCGAGAAGGCGAGTTCCTTCAGATCCTCCCGCTTCTCGGGCTCGACGGTACGGATCAACCGGCCGATACGCTCGGCCAACCGTTCGACTTCCGCTTCCGTCGACTCAGAGTCGGATTTTGGAGATTCTGAAGCCACTGAGAATAGAAAAAGTGATTAATATATGGGATTCCGGATGTCAACCTGATGGCCCGAAAACCAACCGCGCGCGCACGAATTCTCGATGCATTCCGCAGCCGTGCGCCGCTTGCCGTTTGACACCCGCCAGCAAACTCCCTAAAAGTACCGGTATGATACGCGTAGCGCTAGCGGTTCTCGTTTTTTCGTTGACGGCGGGCTGTGCGGGCGGGGGGAGTATCGATCCGCCTTCTCCCCCGATTTCAATCCCGACGCTCACGCCCGAACCTCAACCGTTTCGCACGCGGACGACCTTCGTCGACAACGTCCTCAGTGTCGACGTGCGCTACCACGACGGCCGTACCCGCACGCTCGATACCCTCCGGCACCAGGATGCGTCGTGGGGGAGGTACCTCCCCCGGCCCCTGCAACCCAACCACTCCAGCCGCGAATGGTTGCTCTCGGAAAATCATTACGACGGCAGGATCCTGCTCTACGCCCTCGCCTCATGGAACGACGCGGATCCCACCGACTATCTCACCGCCGGATGGTGGCTCGTCTACCCACCTGACGCACGCATTTGGGATTTCGAAGAGGCCACACGCGGGGTCTTTATCGATGGCCCGGAACTCGATCCGGCTACACCGCCCGACCTCCCGGTGACCGGCACGGCCAACTACGTCGGTGGTGCCGGCGGCCTGTACACGTACGAGTACGGCCGCGCCTGGGGCGAATTGGCCGATACCTCCGTCAACACTGAATTCGAGGGAAGCATGTTGTTGACCGCCGACTTCGACCAGAACCGCCTCACCGGCTGCCTCGGGTGTCTCAGGCCGATCGGGGTCGACCCCGGTCGCCACCTCTATCCGATCTTGAACTGGCGGACTCCCGACCCCGCCGCGTCGCCGGCCGACTACGACCTGCGCTTCGCCGCTTCCTTCGACGCAACTGGTGCTTTCGAGGAAACCGCGATCACCGTCACGCACCCGGAACGCACCATCACGCGCTCCGCGGGCACATGGCGCGGTCAGTTCTCGAACAAGCCGGATGTCGACGGCCGCCCCCGCCGCGTGGTCGGCTCGACCGATGTTCATTTCGCCGAGGCCGACGGCTCGGTAGGACGCTTTACCGGCATCTTCGATGCGTTTACGCCTGCAACGCTCACGCCCGATGATGGCAACACGGGGAGTGTCGACTGAAATGCGGGGCCCCTGGGGGCCCGAAAACCGGACATTGATCAACGTGCAGGGCGGAAAGAATTCAAAGGGAGCCGGTAACCGCCCGTCCCAGCACGTGCTGCATGCCGTAAAGGCCGTTTTTCTTTCCCGGATCTTCCCAAGTCACCCTCCGGCCCTCAATTCCCGGTGAACACCGGGTCGCCGCGACTCAACGCCTCCAACGGCACCGCCTCGACCCGGTCGGAGAGCGGAAACCGCCGGGTGCCGGGATACAATATCGCCACCCGCGTCAATCCGATGTCCGTCAGCGCGTTTCGGATCGATGGGGTCACCCTGGGCGCGTCGGCGAACTTGCACTCGATGCCGTAGAGGGTATCACCCCGCCGAAGGACCAAGTCGATCTCCGCCCCCTGGTGAGTCGCCCAGAAGAACGCCTCGTCGTGAGCCTCCGTCGACAACACCTGCTCGATGACGAAACCTGCCCACGACGCGCCCATCCGCGGGTGGGTGAGCAGGGCTTTCTCGGTCGTAATGCCGAGCAACTGGTGCAGAAGACCGGAGTCGCGAATATAGATTTTCGGCGCCTTCACCTGACGCTTTCTGATGTTGGCAAACCAGGGCCGCAACTGGCGCACCATCATGGCATCTGTAAGCGCATCGAGGTAACGCGCCACAACGGCGGGGCGGACCCCCAGCGCACGGGCCGGTTCCGCGGCGTTCCAGGTCTGACCGTGGTAATGAGCCAGCATGGCCCAGAAACGCCCCATGGCGACAGCCGGCGCGCTGACGCCCCATTGGGGAAAGTCCCTCTCCAGAAGAGTCTGGATGTACTCACGGCGCCATGCCACGCTGTCCTGCTCGCGCTCGGCGAGAAAGGACCGGGGCAACCCGCCGCGACGCCACAGCCTGGCGAGAGCGTCACTTGAATGGTGCGCCGCTTCATTTGCCATGAAGCCGCCGATGAGCACCCGCTCCGTGCGGCCGGCAAGGCTTTCGAACGTCTGGCGAAGTAGCCCTCCGGATGCGCTCCCCAGGACCAGGAATCTGACCGGCGATGGAGTCCGATCCACCAACACGCGCAATGCGGGAAACAACTCCGGCCTGAGTTGCACCTCGTCGATGACGATCAAGCCGCGCAACGGTTCCAGGGCCGTCATGGGCTCGTCGAGCCGGCCCAGGCTGGCCGGAGACTCCAGGTCGAAGTAATTGACTGAATCGGGGTCGAGGAACTGACGTGCCAGCGTCGTCTTCCCACACTGGCGAGGGCCCGCCAGCACCACGACCGATGCGCGCTCCAGCGCGGTACGGATCGCCTCGAAAGACCTACGGCGAATCAACATGACGCCAGGATACCATGAAAATAGCACATAACATATATGATTTTCATGGTATCCTGGATGTAAAGCGAGATTCACACCCGCTCGTATGCAAGTCCCAACACGTCCTGCATGCCGTAAAGGCCGTTTTTCTTTCCCACCACCCACTGGGCCGCCCGGATGGCGCCGCGCCCGAAAGCTTCGCGGCCGTGGGCGCGGTGGACCAGCTCGATGCGCTCGCCGATGCCGCCGAACATCACGGTGTGCTCGCCCGCGATGTCCCCGGCCCTGACGGAAAGGAGGCCGATGTCGGTCTTCTTTCGCTCGCCAATCCCGCTACGGCCCTCCACGCCCACCCGTTCCAGCCTGCGTCCCAGGGCGTCGCCCGCGGCCCGGGCCAGGGCCAGCGCCGTGCCGCTGGGCGCGTCCTTCTTGAACCGGTGGTGTGCCTCCACGATCTCCACGTCGTAGGCGTCGCCCAGGCTGCGCGCCACCTGGCCCACCAGGCCCAGCAGCAGGTTCACCCCGAGGCTCATGTTGGGAGCGAGGACGGTAGCCGTCCCGGCCGCCAAGGCGCGTATCTGCCTGAGCTGCCTGGCATTGAATCCCGTGGTGCCGATGACGATGGGGGTGGCGGTCTTGGCCGCGGCCTTCATGTGGGCGACGGAAGCCTCGGGCGTGGTCATGTCGACGACGACGCGCCCTTCTCCCGCCGACGGCTCGATGCCGTCGCCGATCTCGACGCCCAGACGGCCGGCGCCGGCCACCTCCCCGGCGTCCTGTCCCAGCCGCGGGCTGCCGGGCCGGTCGCAGGCCCCCGCGAGGGTGACGCCCGGAGTCTCCTGGATCAGGCGGACCAGCACGCCGCCCATCCTTCCTCCCGGTCCACAAACGATGAGGCCCAGCTCGCTCATGCGTCAATCAGGCCGTAATCCACCATGGCGCCCTTCAGCCGCTTCAGGTTCGGCTCCGTCATGGGAGTCAGCGGCAGGCGAATCTCCGGGCCGCACCTGCCCATGGCGGCCAAACCGGCCTTCACCGGGATGGGGTTGGTCTCGCTGAAGAGGCAGCGGATCAGGGGCATCAGCTCGAACTGGATCCGGCGGCCGGTGGCCCAATCGTCCCGCAGACAGGCTTCGGTGAGGTCGGCCATGGCCCGCGGCGCCACGTTGCCGGTGGTGGTGATGACGCCCTTGCCGCCCAGGGTCATGAGCGAGTAGACCAGCGAGTCCTCGCCGGAATACACCGCCAGCGAGTCGCCGCAGAGCCGGATGACGTCGATGGCCTGGTCCACCGAGCCCGTGGCCTCCTTCACGCCGGCGATGTTGCCGATCTCGGCAAGCCGGGCCAGGGTCTCGGGTTCCATCTTCGAGGCCGTGCGGCCGGGGATGTTGTAGACGATCAGCGGGATGCCCACGTGCTCGGCCACCGCCCGGTAGTGGTGATAGATGCCTTCCTGGGTAGGTTTGTTGTAGTAGGGCGAGATCAGCAACGCGCCGTCGGCGCCCGACTTCTCCGCCGCCCGGGTGAGTTCCATGGCCTCGCGGGTGGAGTTGGAGCCGGTGCCGGCAATGACCGGGACCCGCTGCCTTGCCGCTTTTACCACCGCGTCGATGACCGCGTGGTGCTCGTCGTGGTCAAGAGTGGCCGACTCTCCGGTGGAGCCGCACGGCACCAGCCCGTGGGTGCCCTGCTCGATCTGGAACTCCACCAGCGCCTCCAGCGAGGCGTAGTCCACGCCGCCGTCCTTGAACGGCGTCACCATGGCGGTCATCGATCCGGTAAACATGTCACCCTCCTACAAACAGATACGAATGCCCAGCGAGACTCCACAACCGTCAATCCGGCGACACAGGCTGTGTCAAAACACCACTTCCCAGTGACGATTCGGGGTCGTGCCGGTCAGACGCGGACGCTGCCCTGGAAAACCTCCTGCGCCGGCCCGGTCATGTAGACCCGGCCGTCGTCGACCCAGTGGATGTCCAGGTCGCCGCCGATGACGTGTACCGTTATCTTCTTCCCGGTCCTTTCGGTCAAGGCGCCGGCCACGCCCACGGCGCTGGCGCCGGTGCCGCAGGCCCAGGTCTCGCCGGCGCCGCGCTCCCATACCCGCATCCGCACCTCGCCCGGCCCCAGGACCTGGACGAACTCGGTGTTGACCCGGTTGGGGAAGAAGGCGTGGTTCTCGAAGCAAGGGCCCAGGCGGGACAGGTCCAGCGCGTCCACGTCGTCGACGTAGAGCACGCAATGGGGATTGCCCATGGACACGCAGGTGACCGAATACTCGACGCCGCCGACGGTGAGGGGCCGGTTGACGATGCGGCCGTCGGCGTCCGCCGGGATGTCCCGCCCTTCGAGCACGGGCCGGCCCATGTCCACCTCGACCCGGTCGCCCCTGAGCCGCGGCCGGATGATGCCGGCGAGGGTCTCCACCTCGATCTCCCGCTTCCCGGTCAGGCCGTGCTCGTACACGTACCTGGCAAAGCAGCGGATGCCGTTGCCGCACATCTCCACCTCGCCGCCGTCGGCGTTGTAGATCTCCATCCGGAAGTCCGCCGAATCCGACGGCTTGATGGTGAGCAGTTGATCCGCGCCCACGCCGAAACGGCGGTGGCACAGGTTCCTGGCGACATCGGCCAGACCCGCGGGCTGCGCCTCCATGCAGTCCAGCACCACGAAGTCGTTGCCGCAGCCGTGCATCTTGGTAAACGTGATCTCGCTCATGGACTCCTCCGCGCCCCTGTCGTTTCGGGCCGGCAGGCCATCGGTTCGGCGCCGGCTTACAGCGTGGCCGGGATCTTCTCGCCGGCCACGAGCCCTTCGAGGGTCTCTCGTTCCCGGACCACGGCGAACTCCTTGCCGTCCACCAGCACCTCCGCGGCCCTGGGCCGGGTGTTGTAGTTGGACGCCATGGTAAAGCCGTACGCGCCCGCGCTCATCACCGCCATGAGATCTCCTTGGGCCGGCGTCTCGATCCGGCGGTCCTGGGCGAGGAAGTCGCCGCTCTCGCAGATGGGGCCGACCACGTCCGCGGTCATGGGCTCGGCCTCGCGCCGGTCCACCGGCCGCAGACCCTGGAACGCGCCGTAGAGAGAGGGCCGGACGAGATCGTTCATGGCACCGTCCACCACCACGAAGTTCTTGGCCTCGGTGCGCTTGAGGTAGAGCACCCGGGTGACCAGGATGCCGGCGTTGCCCACCATCCAGCGGCCCGGCTCCAGCACCAGGGTCACGTCCAGGCCCCGGACCCCTTCCATGAGCGCCTTGGCGTAGTCGCCCGCATCCGGCGGCTCCTCGTCGTCGTAGCGGATGCCGAGGCCGCCGCCCAGGTCCACGTATCGGATGTCCGCCCCTTCCCGCCGGAGCACCTCGATGAAGGCCCGGACACGCTCCGCGGCGGCCGCGAAGGGCGACGTCGAGGTGAGCTGGGAGCCGATGTGGCAGTCCACCCCCACCACTTCGACATGGGGCAGGGCGATGGCGCGGCGGTAGGCCTCGGCCGCGGGGTCGATGCCGATGCCGAACTTGCTCTTCTTCATGCCGGTGGCGATGTACGGATGCGTCTGCGGGTCGACGTCGGGATTGATGCGGAAGCTCACCGGCGCCGTCACGCCCATGCTCCCCGCCACCTGGTTCAGCGCCTCCATCTCCTGCTCCGACTCGACGTTGAACATCAGGATGCCGGAGCGCAGCGCGCACTCCATCTCGTCCCGCGTCTTGCCCACGCCCGAGAAGACCACCTTGCGCGGGTCGGCGCCGGCCTTGAGCACCCGGAAGAGCTCGCCGCCGGAAACGATGTCGAAGCCCGAGCCCTCGTTCACGAAGGCGCGCAGCACCGCGAGGTTGGAGTTGGCCTTGACCGAGAAGCACACGAGATGCCGGCTTCCGGCGAAAGCCCGGTCGAAGCCCCGGAAGGCGTCACGCAACCGGGCAAGGCTGTACACGTACACCGGCGTCCCCACCGCGTCGACGATGTCCCTGACCGGGACGTCTTCGCAGTACAGCGTGTCGTTCCTGTGCGTGAAGCGATCCTCTACCGTTGGCGCCATACGATGCTGACCTCATTGGACGGCCTGCTGAGGGAGCCGTCGGACAACCGGACCCGGACCCGATACCGGTACACCGTGCCGGTACGGAGATCGGTGTCCGTAAACCCGTAATCGGACTGCTTGAAGAAGCGGCCCTCGTCTTCCACGTTGATGACCGCCCGCTCGCTATAGGCGGCGCGGCAGTCCGGACAGCCCGCCGCGGTGCTCTTGCGGTACACCACGAACGCCTCCAGGTCCGTGAGCGGCCGGCCGTCGAGAGCCTTGCGGGGATGCGACCAGCCCAGGCGGATGCTGCGGTCCTCCAGCACGAGCTTCAGGTCGCCGATGGCCACGGGCATCACCAGCTCGGGCGCCCGGGGTGCGCCCCTCTTGCCGCAACCGCCGGCGAGCACCGCCGCGAGCAGGAGCAACAGACAGAGCCGCCCTGCCGCAACGCCCCTCCGCCACCTCTGGATTCCCGTCCCGGATCGGCGTCCGGGACATGCTTTCGCGGGAATGACGGTTTTGGTTGCCATCATACCCCCAGTTTCTTCAGGCGCCGGCGCACGTTGGCGGAGGCGGTGCCGCCGGGGGCGCGCCGGCGCTCGACGCCGGCCCGGACGGTCAGGATCTTGTAGACGTCCGCGCCGATGTCCGGACAGTGGCCCCGGAGCTCGTCCAGGGACAGTTCCTGCAGCTCTTGCCCGGTGTCGACGCAGTGACGTACCAACCGGCCCACCACGTCGTGGGCGGCGCGGAAGCTGAGGCCCCGGCCCACCAGGTAGTCCGCCAGGTCGGTGGCGTTCATGAAACCTTCCTCCGCCGCGGCCAGCATCCGCTCGCTCCGCACCTGCAGGCCGTTCAGCAGCTCCCGGGCCATGAGCAGGCACGCCGACACCGTGTCGACGGTGTCGAACAGAGGCTCCTTGTCTTCCTGGAGGTCACGGTTGTAGGCCAGCGGCAGCCCCTTCATGATGGTCAGCAGCGCGTTGAGGTGGCCGTACACCCGGCCGGTCTTGCCGCGGATCAGCTCGGCCACGTCGGGGTTCTTCTTCTGCGGCATCATCGAGCTGCCGGTGCAATAGGCGTCCGGCAATTCGACGAAGCCGAACTCCTCGCTGGACCAGAGGATCAGCTCGTCCGCCATGCGGCTCAGATGGACGAACAGGATGGCGGACGCCGACAGGAACTCCAGCACGAAATCCCGGTCGCTGACGGCGTCGATGCTGTTCTCCGAGAGGCGCGGGAAACCCAGCAGCCCGGCCACGTAGGCCCGGTCGATGGGGAAGCTCGTGCCCGCCAGCGCCCCGGAGCCCAGGGGCAAGACGTCGGTCTCCGTCCGGCAGTGGCGGTAGCGGCTCTTGTCCCGCTCGAACATCTCCACGTAGGCCAGCAGGTGGTGCGCGAACAGCACCGGCTGGGCCCGCTGGAGGTGGGTGTAGCCGGGCATGAGCACGCCCTCGTTCCTGCGGGCCGCACCTCCGAGGGCCTTTTGCAGGGCTTCAAGGTCCCCCAGGATGCCGTCGAGGGCCTCTCGCAGGTAGAGGCGCATGTCCAGGCTGACTTGGTCGTTGCGGCTCCGGGCGGTGTGCAGTTTCTCGCCCACGGCGCCGACCTTCTCGGTGAGCCGCCGCTCGATGTTCATGTGGATGTCTTCGTCGGCGACGCTGTAGGGGAACACCCCGCTCTCGATCTCTTTCCGGACCGCCCGCAATCCCGCGACGATCTTGCGGGCGTCGCCGGCGGGGATGATGCCCTGCTTGCCGAGCATGCGAGCATGGGCGACGCTGCCGTCGATGTCGTGCCGGTAGAGGCGCCGGTCCACGTCGATGGATGCGGTGAAGGCCACCACGGAATCCGCGGTGGAGCCGGCGAACCGGCCGCCCCATAGCTGTTTCTTCCTGGCCATGTTCGGTTACGCGCCGGCCACCCGCCCGCCCATCTTGAGCCGCAAGGCGTTCAGCTTGATGAAACCCTCGGCATCCGCCTGGTTGTAGCTCTCGTCCTTCTCGAAGGTAGCGGTCACGGGGTCGTACAGCGACACAGGCGACTTCCTTCCGGCCACCGAGGCGGAGCCCTTGTAGAGCTTCAGCCGCACCGTGCCCGTGACCCGTTCCTGGGTCGCGTCCAGGGCCTGCTGCAGGATCTGCCGCTCCGGCGCGAACCAGTAGCCGTTGTAGATCATCTGGGCGTACCGGGGAATCAGCGAATCCCGGAGCTGCATCACCTCGCGGTCCAGGGTGAGGTGCTCCACCGCCCTGCGGGCCGCGTGCAGGATCGTCCCGCCCGGGGTCTCGTAGATGCCCCGTGACTTCATGCCGGCGTAGCGGTTCTCCACCATGTCCACCCGGCCGATGCCGTGGCGCGCCCCGAGGGCGTTGAGCGCCGCCAGCATCGCCGCCGGGTCCAGGCGCCGTCCGTCCAGCGCCACCGGGTCGCCGGCGGCGAACTCCAGCTCGATGTACCGCGGCTCGTCCGGCGCGTCCTCCGGCGCCGAGGTCCACAGGAACATGTCCGCCGGCGGTTCCTGCCAGGGATCCTCCAGCACGCCGCCCTCGTAGCTGATGTGGAACAGGTTGCGGTCCATGCTGTAGGGCTTGTCCTTGGTCACCGGCACGGGAATATCGTATTGGCGGGCGTAGTCGATCAGCGCGGTGCGGGAGTTGAGGTCCCACTCCCGCCAGGGCGCGATGACCTGGATGTCGGGCTTGAGGGCATAGTAGGTCAGCTCGAACCGCACCTGGTCGTTGCCCTTGCCGGTGGCGCCGTGGGACACCGCCTCGGCGTCTTCCTCGATGGCCACCTCTAGCTGCCGCCGGGCGATGAGGGGCCGGGCGATGGAGGTGCCCAGCAGGTAGGAGCCTTCGTAGACCGCGTTGCCCCGCAGCATGGGGAACACGTAGTCGCGGACGAAGGCCTCCCTGAGATCGTCCACCACCACCTTGCCGGCGCCGGTGGCCAGCGCCTTGCGCCGCACCTCCTCCAGATCCTCTTCCTGTCCCACGTCGGCGCAGTAGGCGATGACCTCGCAGTCGTAGGTCTCCTTCACCCAGCGCAGGCACACGGACGTGTCGAGACCGCCCGAGTACGCCAGCACGACCTTGTTCGGTTTCATGAAACTCCCCGTCGATGGTTCAAATTACGTTCCCGCGGCCAGGCACCAGACCATCAGCGCCTTCTGGGCGTGAAGGCGGTTCTCGGCCTGGTCGAACACCACCGAATGGCGGCCTTCGATGACCTCGTCGGTGATCTCCTCGCCGCGGTGCGCCGGCAGGCAGTGCATCACCGCCACGTCGTCCCTGGCCCGGGCCACCAGCTCTCCGTTGACCTGGAAGGCGGCGAAGGCTCGTTTCCGGTCGCCGGCTTCCGCTTCCTGGCCCATGCTCGCCCACACGTCGGTATAGATGGCGTCGGCGCCGCTCACGGCCGCCGCCGGATCGTGGGTGACCGCCACCTCCGCGCCCGCGGCCACCGCCGAATCGAAAATCTCCCTGTCGGGCTCGAAACCCTCGGGGCAGGCCAGCGTAAACCGGAACGGCAGCTCTTCCGCCGCCAGCAGCCAGGAATGCACCACGTTGTTGCCGTCCCCCACGAACACCACGTGGAGCCCTTCGATCCGGCCCTTGCACTCTTTCAAGGTGAGGAGGTCCGCCAGCACCTGGCACGGGTGGTACAGGTCCGACAGCGCGTTGATCACCGGCACCGAGCCGAAAGCCGCCATCTCCGCCACGATGTCCTGGGAGAAGGTCCGCACCGCGAGGATGTCCACCAGGCGGCTCAACACCCGCACGCAGTCGGCCGGAGTCTCCCGCTCGCCGAGCTGCACCTCGTCCGGCCCCAGGAACAGCGCGCTGCCCCCCAGCTCGGTCATGCCGATGTCGAAGGTGGCCCGGGTCCTGAGGCTGGGCTTCTGGAACACCAGCGCCAGCTTCTTCCCGGCCAGGAGCGGCCGCAGATGCCCTTCCGCGCGCTCCCGCTTGAGGGCGGCGGCCAGGGAGAGCACCTCGTCCAGGTCCGCCCGGGCGAGGTCCCGCAACGTCAATACGTCCCGCTTCTTCATCGCCGTCACGCCCGTTCCAGCACCCGCTCCAGAATCTCCAGCGCCTCGTCCACCTCGGCCTTCTCGATGGTCAACGGCGGCACCATGCGGAGCACGTTGGCGCCCGCCAGCACCACCAGCAGGCCTTCCTTCATGCATTCCTGGACCAGGGGCCCGCACTCGCGGTCCATTTCCATACCCAGGAGGAGCCCCTTGCCGCGCACCTCCCGGATGAAGCCGAAGCGCCCCGCCAGCGCCTCCAGCCCCTGGCGCAACAGGCCGCCGACCTCTTCGCAGTGCTCCATCAGGCCGGCCTCCAGGATCGTCTCCATCACCGCCAGCCCGGCCCGGCACACCACCGGATTGCCGCCGAAAGTGGAGGCGTGGGAGCCCGGCGGAAAGCTCTTGGCCACCTCCTCCCGCGCCAGCATGGCGCCCAGGGGAAGGCCGCCGCCCAAGGCCTTGGCCAGGGTCATGACGTCGGGCTCGACGCCGAAGTGCTCGTAGCCGAAGAGCCGGCCGGTGCGCCCCATGCCCACCTGGACCTCGTCGAAGATGAGCAGCAGGCCCTTGTCGTCGCAGAGCTGCCGCAAGCCGCGCATGTAGGACGCGTCCGGCACCACCACGCCGCCCTCGCCCTGGATGGGCTCCACCAGGATCGCCGCGGTGCGCTCGTCCACGGCATCCTCAGCCGCGTCGAGGTCGTTGAACGGGACGTAGCGGAACCCCGGCGGCAGCGGATCGTAGCCGAGCCGGATCTTCTCCTGGCCGGTGGCCGTCAGCGTGGCCAGGGTGCGCCCGTGGAACGAATTGAGGGCGGTGATGACCTCGCTCCGTCCCCCGGCCTGCTCGGAACCGTAGCGCCGCGCCAGCTTGATGGCGGCCTCGTTGGCCTCGGCGCCGCTGTTGCAGAAGAACACCCGGTCGGCGAAGGAATGATCGCAGAGCGCTTGCGCCAGTCTGGCCTGGGGCTCGATGTGGTAGAGGTTGGAGACGTGGATCAGGCTCCGCACCTGCTCGGACACGGCCTTGGCCACGGCCGGGTGGCAGTGGCCGAGGCTGTTGACGGCGATGCCGGCGACGAAGTCCAGGTAGGCCTTGCCGTCCGCGTCCCACACCCGCGTCCCTTCCCCCCTCACCAGCGCGATGGGGAAGCGCGCGTAGGTGTTCATCACGTGTGCTTCGGTCAACTGTTGTGCTTCAAGGTTCGACATGATGCATCCATCGGGCACGGGCGGGGCTGTAACCCGCCCTACGAATCTCGGACCACCTCGGTCCCCACGCCCCGTTCGGTGAAGATCTCCAGCAGGACGGCGTGCCGGTCCCGGCCGTCGATGATGTGGGTCTTGACCACGCCCCCGTTGAGGGCGTCCACGCAGCACTCGACCTTGGGGATCATGCCCGAGGAGATCACGTCCCGTTCGATGAGATCGGCGGACTGGGAGATGGTGAGGGTGCTGATCAGCCCCCCCTCGCGGTCCCGCACCCCTTCCACGTCGGTGAGCAGGATGAGTTTCTCCGCTCCGAGGGCGGCGGCTACCCTCCCCGCCACCAGGTCGGCATTGATGTTGTAGGTCTCTCCGCTCTCGCCCACGCCCACCGGCGCGATGACCGGGATGAACTTGCCGTCCAGGGAGCGGATCACCGTGGGGTCCACCCGGACGATCTCCCCCACCATGCCGATGTCGATGATCTCCGTGCTCTCCCCGTCGCCCGGCACGGCCACGTTCATCTTGCGCGCCAGGATGAGCTGGCCGTCCTTGCCGCTGAGGCCCACGGCGGCGGCGCCGTGCTGGTTGACGAGCGCGACGATCTCCTTGTTGACCTTGCCCACCAGCACCATCTCGATGATGTCGATGGTCTCCGAATCGGTGACCCGCATGCCGCGCACGTAGCGGCTCTCGATGCCCATCTTCCCCAGCGTCTCGTTGATCTGGGGACCGCCGCCGTGCACCACCACCACGTTGATGCCCACATACTTGAGCAGCACGACGTCCTGGGCGAAGCTCTGCTTGAGGGCCTCGTCCACCATGGCCGCGCCGCCGTACTTGACCACGAACGTCTTGCCGAAAAAACGCTTGATGAACGGAAGCGCTTCCAGCAGGACTTCCGCCTTGCCTATGAAATCATCCACTTAAGGCTACTCCGCAACCGGGGCTACAAGATGTACCGGGACAGGTCCTCGTTCTTCAGAATGGCGTCCAGGCGCTCGCTCACGTACCCGGCGTCGATGCGGACTTCCCGGCCGGGCATCTCCGGCGCGGTGAAGGAGACCTCGTCCAGGAGCTTCTCCAGGATCGTGTGCAGCCTGCGGGCGCCGATGTTCTCCATCTTCTCGTTGGCTTCGGCGCTGATGCGGGCGATCTCCTCGATGGCGTCCTCCTGAAAGAGCAGCCGGATCTTCTCGGTCTCGAGCAACGCCATGTACTGGCGGATCAACGCGTTCTTGGGCTCGGTCAGGATGCGCACGAAGTCGTTCTTGTCCAGCGAGCTGAGCTCCACCCGGATCGGAAACCTTCCCTGGAACTCCGGGATCAGGTCCGACGGCTTGGAGTTGTGGAAGGCGCCGGAGGCGATGAAGAGGATGTGGTCGGTCCTCACCAGGCCGTACTTCGAGCTCACCGTCGAGCCCTCGACGATGGGCAGGAGGTCCCGCTGGACCCCTTCCCGGGACACGTCGGGGCCGTGGAGCGATTCCCGCCCGGCGATCTTGTCGATCTCGTCGATGAACACGATCCCCGATTGCTCCACCCGCCGGGTGGCCTCGCCCACCACCGTATCCATGTCCACGAGCCTGGCTGCTTCCTCCTGGGTCAGCAGCTTCAATGCCTCGGGTATCTTCACGGTCTTTCGCTTGGACTGCTTGGGAAGCAGGTTGGAGAACATCTCCTTGATGTTCGACTCCATTTCCTCCATCCCCTGCGGGGTCAGCACCTCGATCATCGGCGTCATGTTCTGGGTCAGCTCGACGTCCACGTCGCGATCGTCCAGCTTCCCGGCCCGGAGCATCCTGCGGAGCTTCTCCCGGGTGTCCGGCGACGGCCGGAACCCCTCCTCGCCGCCGTTGTCCGGGGCCTGCGGCTCCGGCAACAGCAGGTCCAGGACCCGCTCTTCCGCCAAGTCCCTGGCCTTGACCTGGACCTTCTCCTGCTCCTCCTCCCGGACCAGCTTGACGGCCTGATCCATGAGGTCCCGGATGATGGATTCCACGTCCCTTCCGACGTAACCCACCTCGGTGAACTTGGACGCCTCCACCTTGATGAAGGGCGCCTGGGCCAGCTTGGCCAGCCTGCGGGAGATCTCGGTCTTTCCCACCCCGGTGGGGCCGATCATGATGATGTTCTTGGGCGCGATCTCGTCCCGCAACTCCTCGGGCACGAGCTGCCGCCGCCACCGGTTGCGCACGGCCACGGCCACGGCCCGCTTGGCGTCGCGCTGCCCCACGATGTAGCGGTCCAGCTCCGAGACGATCTCGCGGGGCGTCATGACGGGGGTCAGAGACTGTCCGTCCGACGTCCGGACGCTCATCTGTCGGCTTTCATCCTTCATGTCATTCGTCGTGAGAGGCCGCCGGCACGCGCCCGTCGGGCGCGTGATACCCGCGCGGGATCAGGGCAGCTCCTCGATGGTCAGCTTGTCGTTCGTATAGACGCAGATGGCCGCGGCCACCTTCATGGCTTCCTCGGCGATGGCGCGGGCATCGAGCGGACTGTGCCGCACCAGAGCACGCGCGGCCGCCAGCGCATAGTTGCCGCCCGAGCCGATGGCGATGACGCCGTCGTCCGGCTCCACCACGTCGCCGTTGCCCGACACCACCAGGCAGTCCTCTACATCGGCGACGATCATCAGCGCTTCCAGCCGCCTGAGCACTTGGTCGGTGCGCCACTCCTTGGCCAGCTCCACCGCCGCCCGCTTGAACACCCCGCCGTGCTTCTCAAGTTTGCCCTCGAACTTCTCGAACAGCGTGAACGCATCCGCGGTGGCTCCGGCGAACCCCGCGATCACCTTGTCGCCGTAGAGCTTCCGGACCTTGCGGGCGGTGTGCTTGAGGGCGGTGTCGCCGAGGCTCACCTGGCCGTCGCCGGCGACCACGATCCGGCCCTCATGCCGTACCGCGAGAATGGTGGTTCCGTGAAACGTCGTCAATCGAATCGCTCCGCGAGGACTGTCCGGACCGGATCAACGGCACGCCCGTCGCCCCGCAAACAAACCGTCAACTGTAACACGAAAACGCGGACTTCGCAGGCCCTCGCCGCCCGGAAACGGGATTCGGGGGCGGCACGGACGTCATGTGCGGGCCTCGTGGCGGGCCTTCAGGCCCGGGGATGGGCGCGGTCGTAGACGGCGGTGAGCTGGTCGAGGTTGACGTGGGTGTAGCGCTGGGTGGTGGACAGGCTCACGTGGCCCAGCAGTTCCTGGATCGAGCGCAGGTCCGCGCCCGCGTTCAGCAGGTGGGTGGCGAAGGTGTGCCGCAGGCCGTGGGGCCCCATGCGCACGGGAATTCTGGCGAGGCGCAGATACTTCTCCACGATCCGGGCGACGCTGCGGGTGGTGATGCGGTTGCCGTGGTGGTTCAGGAACACCGGCTCCTGGCCCCGCGCCGCCCGACTCCAACGGCTCCGCTGGTGGTCCGCGTAGCCCCGCAACGCGGCCAGCGCAACCTCTCCCACGGGCACGATACGCTCCTTGGACCCCTTGCCGAGGACCCTGAGCACGCCCAGGGAGAAGTCCACGTCGCGCCAGTCGAGGCCAACGAGCTCGCTGACCCGGACGCCGGACGAGTAAAGCACCTCCATGACGGCCCGATCGCGGGCCGGAAGAATACCGTCTTCCGGCAGGCAACCCAGCACCCGGAACGCCTCATCGACCGAAAGGAAGGCCACAAGCGGGGATTCCTGCTTCGGCGTCGAGAAACCCACCAGCGGATCCCGGTGGATGACGCCTTCCCGCAGAAGATAGCGGAAGAACCCCTTCAGGGCGGCCAGCTTCCGGCCGATGGTGCTCTTCTTGCGGCTGTCGTGGAGCGTCTTGAGGTAGCCCCGGATCCAGTGCGTGTCCACGGCTTGCAGCGCGGACGTTCCGGGGCTGCCCAGGTCGAGCCCGTTCTCCTCCAGATACCGGCGCAACCCCTCCACGTCGGTGAGGTAACCCTTCACCGAATGGGGGGAGAACCGCGCCTGATCCCGCAGGTAGTCGCCGAAGCCGTCGATGTGCCGTGCGAATTCGTCCATCGGATACAGTGGCGCGCCCTGCCCGCTTGAAGCGGGCAGGGCGGGTTCGAAACCCGCCCCTACACCCGGGTGCCGGTACCGGCCATGGTTGCCGCCTTCCTACAGCGCCGGTGCGTACAGATTGTCCGCCAGGCCCCGGATGTAGTCGACGGTCTCCTCCAGCGACACCACGTCCGCGTACTTCATGTTCATGTCGAAGAGGTTGATCTTGTGGGACGACTGGCCGCGGTCAAAGGTGCACTCCTCCACCACGCTGACGCCGTAGTTGTACGAGAACGCGTCGATGACCGAGGCCCGGACGCAGCCGCTGGTCGTGGTGCCGGCCACCAGCAGAGAGTCGGCGTGCACCTCGTTCAGCATGCTGGTGAGCGGGGTGCCGAAGAAGGCGCTGGGCTTCTGCTTGCGAACCACCACCTCGCCCTTCTGGGGAGCGATCTCGGCGACGATCTCGTTGCCCTTTTTCGCCAGATCTTCGAAATCCTCGGTGCCGCGCGAGTTCTTGCCGTGCCAGCGGCCGAAGGCGACGGACTGCTCCTCGCCGTGGCCGGTGGTGAAGAAGATCGGCAGGTTCTTCTTCCTGGCTTCCTCCAGCAACGTGACGATGTGGTCCACGCCGACCCACCCCTCCTCGCCGCAACTGTTGCGGAAGCGCTTGACCGACTCCAGGATGGACTCCCGCCGGTCGCCGACGAAGTTGTAGTTCACGTCGATGATGAGCACGGCCGGCCTTTGGCCGAACCCCGCCTTGGCGCCGTAGCCCGACAGTGCGAACACTTCCTTGTCACGATCGGTCAGAATATCGTCCCATGTATTGCCCATTGGTGACTCCTCTCTGGAAGCAGTGATGATTCGAACGTTTAATTCGCCGCTTGTTCGTCAACACGCTGAACAGAAACGTTGCCCGTGTCCGGATCGTATGTTATTGCCACGAGACTCCCCAACCGAGCATCGCTCACCGCGCGACGGGCAAACACCGGTAGATTAACCCCTTCCTTTCGCCGCGCCGACCACGTCACCAGCCCATCGATTTCCAAACGTCTCGCCTCGGCCCCAAGTTGATTACAGAAAGAGTAATCGCTGTCGTGGACCAAGTCAGGCCATTCCTGAAGCTTGTGCCGAAGATCTTTCTCAACGCCATCGAATGTACAACTAAACTGCCAATAATACCTGGTTTGAGGTACCCGCGGCATTCCGCTGGAACGCAAGAACCAATATCTTATTTCGGCTTGGGCGGTCGCGGCGTCCAACGAACTGTAGAATACTGGAAAAGAACCGTCCGAAAAGCGTGTCTCCAATTTTCGCTTTCGCCGGAAAGGCCCGTCGAGCAATTCATCGAATTGCGCGCCGTAACCGCTGTCGGCCAGCCAGACCAACAGTTCATTACCGCTTCGCTGGTCAAACCGAAGATGGGCCACAAAATCCTCGTTCGTTGAGAAATCTGCAAAACGGAATACTTGACGGCGACTCTTTTGGCTGGACAATTCCTCAAGCACAACTTACCTTCCCGCGGCCAAATCAATATAGTCCCTTGCCAACAGAAGATCCTCCATCGAGCCGCCCAACAGCAACGACAGCGGCGTCCTATCGTCCAGCATGGAATGTGGTTCCCGCAACCAGTCGTTTTCCGTCTCCGAGTCTCGGAAGAGGGACCATAGGGTCTTACGGATAAAGAACAAGTGCGAAATCCTGTCTTTGACATCTCGTCCGCGGAACTGCTCGTAACCGCCAAGGACAGCGGTAACATGGTCGGCGTCAGCAGAATCGAAGCCCAGTAGGCCGACCGCGTCGCTGCTTCCCAGACGCCAGGTTTCCAACAGTTTCCAGACGAATTGGATCGGGCCAGTCAACCTGTGGGTTTCTTCGCCACGAGCCTTGCGTTCAATCTCGGTATAAGCGTCGCGCCAGTCATGTGGAACACACTCTGGTAACTGCCCGTAGGGGTCACGATCAACTGCCTCGGTATGCCGCCACATCAAGTCCTTCGGCAAGCTATCATGACCCGTAGCGCCTGCCTCTCCATACATGGCGTTCACGACCCGTCTCCTCGTTCCTCGAATATCGGGATGAAAATCACGGAACCGCCCATCCCGCTACCTCCCATGACTCCTCGCTCATAACCTTCACCGCCATCACCGCCACCACCGCCGTGGCCAACCGTAACCTGCAAAGAATCGCCAGCCGACAGGTCTCCAAGTTCCACCAAAAGGGTCTCTCCCGGAAACCCTTTGCCCCCGTTTCCACCATTTGACACAGTTCGTCCAGGATTCACGGGCACCACGGCTCCTTGGCCACCTTCGCCACCGTCACCATAGTGGCACCCTAAGCCGTTTCCCCCGTTCTTCGGCTGACGGTCAACAAATCCACCGCCACCGCCGCCTCCACCACCATTCCCGCCGGCTGCCTGATAGATCTCCTGTCCGATCGTGACCGTCGTTGCTTGGCCACCACCACCGCCACGGCCACCCCTACTACCGTAAAGGTTGAGTCCTTCTATGCAAAACGCACCGCCGCCACCACCTCCGCCTCCGGAAGCGCCCTTGACGACAACCAGACCTCGAGCAGTGGGCCACGGCCACTCGAAAGTCCCGGATTCGACAACCCGAACTAGTCCTGCTTTCCGCATGCCGGTATTCCATCACCCGAAGCGCCGGTTAAGGACCGTCTAAACGCGAAGCCCGAAACTGCGCCAGCCGATTTGATCATACCGACCGATAGGCCGTCACGCAATCAAAAGTCTTTCCAACGGGGCAATGAGCCTGGAGTTCACCCGCACCCGATGCCGCCGAGCACACAGAGTTCGTTGTCTCGCTGATATAGCGCCGCAGGCTCGGTTCCTTGACTTGAGGAGCCACAGATTCCATATTGATTTCGTCGTGTTGACCGATCAACTCCATCGCCCGTTGCGTGACCTGCGGATATCCGTGACGGACCGGTGCAACTTCCGCTGCACGTACTGCATGCCATTCGACCACTACGACTGGATCGACAAGCGGGAGATACTGACCTACGAGGAAATCGGCCGGGTGGTGCGGCTGGCCGTGCCCCTGGGAGTGCGGAAGATCCGGCTGACCGGGGGCGAGCCCCTGCTGCGGCGCGACCTGCCGGATCTGGTACGCCAACTCGCGGGCATCCCGGGCATCGACGACGTCGCCCTCACCACCAACGGCACGCGCCTGGGGGGCATGGCCGGGGCGTTGCGATCGGCCGGGCTGGGACGCATCAACGTCAGCATCGACAGCCTCGACCCGGAACGGTTCCGGCAGGTCACCAAACGGGGGGACCTGGACGACGTCCTGAAGGGGCTGTTCGCCGCCCGGGAGGCCGGACTGGACCCCATCAAGATCAACGCGGTCATCGAGCGCGGCGTCAACGAGGAAGACATCCTCCCGCTGGTGGAATTCGGACGGACCCACGGTTTCGTGGTGCGGTTCATCGAATACATGGACGTGGGGACAGCCAACGCCTGGCGGCTGGAGCGGACCGTGCCGAAGGCCGAGATCGTGCAGCGGATCGGCGCGCGCTATCCGCTGGATCCGGTGGGCAGGGCCGACGGCAACGCTCCGGCGGTGGACTACGCCTTCCGCGACGGCAAGGGCACCGTGGGGGTCGTGGCGTCCGTCACCGAGCCGTTCTGCGGCACCTGCAGCCGCGGCCGCCTCACGGCGGACGGCCGCCTGGTCACCTGCCTCTTCTCCCGCACCGGGCACGACCTCAAGGCCCGGCTCCGGAGCGGCGCCGGCGACGACGAGCTCCGGCAGTGGCTGGAGGCCATCTGGACCGGCCGCAAGGACCGCTTTTCGGCCGAACGGCTCGAAGCCATCCGGTCTCCCGAAGGCTACGACCCCGGACAGCACGACAAGATCGAGATGATTACGCTGGGGGGTTGACGCGGCCCGCGTGGCCGGCGTTCTCTTCTCGTGTCTCCGTCCGTCCCCGGTTCAAGCCTCTTCGCAGGAACACTCTTCGCAGGAATACCTATGCTGCTCATCAACAATGAAACCGTCGACGAAATCCTCGACATGAAGGGGTGCATCGACGCCCTGGAAACCGGCTACCGGGACCTGCTGGCGCAACGGGCGGTCTACCGGCCCCGCATCGACCTCTACGTGCCGCAGGAAGAACCGGAACGCATGTACCGCTGGGGGACCATGGAGGGGGCGTCGCGCTCCTTCGGGGTCTTCGCCATCCGCATGAAGTCGGACATGCTGGAGTGGCCGGAGGGCCGCACCGTCGAGAAGTACTGCATGGAGCCCGGCACCTACTGCGGGCTGGTGCTGGTGTTCTCGGCGCGGAACGCCGAGCCCCTGGCGATCATCAACGACGGCATCATACAGCACATGCGGGTGGGCGCCTGCGCCGGCCTGGCGGCCCGGTATCTGGCCCGGGACGACGCGGCAGTGGTGGGCATGCTCGGCTCCGGCGGCATGGCGGAGACCTACCTGCGGGCCTTCGCGGAGGTGCGGAAGCTGCGGGAGGTCAAGGTCTACAGCCCCACTTCGGCCAATCGCGAGGCCTACGCGCGCAGGATGAGCGAAATGCTGGGCGTGCCGGTGACCGCCCGCGAGGGCGTGGAGGAGGTGGTCCGGGGCTCGGACATGGTGGCCACCTGCACCGACTCGGTCCGGGTGGTGGTGGAGGACTCCGGCTGGGTGGAGGACGGCGCCTTCGTCACCTGCGTCCGCAGCAACGAATGGGAGCCCGGCATCCTCGACCGCTGCGACGTCATCGTGAAGCTCGGGCGCGGTACCATCGGCACACTAGACGAGGGCATGCGGCGCATCGCCGGATATGCCTCCTACGTGGCCGGCACCGACGACGAGACGGAGCGCATCGTCTCGCCGGGAGTCGATCTCTTCGCCGGCCGGCACCCCCTGCTGACGGATCTCATGGGCGGCACGGCCGAGGGGCGGAAGAAGGACTCGGACGTGACGCTGTTCCTGAACGACGGCACCCAGGGGCTCCAGTTCGCGTCCGTGGCCGGGTACGTGGTGCGGAAGGCGCGGGAGCTGGGCGCCGGCCGGGAGATCCCCAGGGAATGGTTCACTCAGGATATACGGGACTAGCCCCCACGCGACCCCACCTGGATTCCCGCCTTCGCGGGAGTGACGGATTCGGGTCACGCGTAAAAACGCGACGTCAGGGAGAGATTGCCAATGCTCAAGGTCATTCCGGTTGAAGAGGCGGTGGGCCTGCGGTTGGCCCACGACATCACCGAGATCATACCCGGCGGCCACAAGGGCCCCCGGTTCAAGCGCGGACACCTCATCGCCGATGAGGACGTGCCGCGGCTGCTGGACGTGGGCAAGGCCCACATCTACATCATGGAGCTCGGGACGGACGAGCTGCACGAAGAGGATGCCGCCGAACGGCTGGCGCGGGCCGCCGCCGGAAAGGGCCTGACGCTCACCGACCCGAGCGAGGGCCGGGTCAACCTGGTGGCGGCAAGAGACGGCATGCTGGAAGTGGACGATGAGCTGCTGTTCCGCTTCAACGAGCTGGGAGAACTCATCCTCGCCACCCTTCCCTCCGGCGGGTTCGTCCGGGAAGGCACCGTGGTGGGCGGCACCCGCACCATCCCGATCATGGTGAAGGAGGAGCTGGTGGCACAGGCGGAAGCCTTGTGCAAGGACGCCGCCATCGTATCGGTGAGGGCCATGCCCGCGAAGAAGGTCTTCCTGCTGGTGACAGGCAGCGAGGTCTTCACCGGCCGGATCACGGACGGCTTCGAGCCGAGGGTGCGGGAGAAGGTGGAGGGCATGGGCTCGACCCTGGAGCCGGCCACCCTGGCCCCGGACGATCCCGACGTCATCGCCGGCCACATCAAGGACTTCGCCGCCAAGGGCGCGGAGATCATCCTGGTGAGCGGCGGCATGTCCGTGGACCCGGACGACCTCACTCCCGAAGGCATCCGCCGCAGCGGCGCGGACGTCGTCTCACACGGCTTCCCGGTGCTCCCCGGTTCCATGTTCCTCATGAGCTACCTGGGAGACATACCGGTCCTCGGCCTGTCCGGGTGTGTCCTCCACGACCCGGTCACCGCCTTCGATTTCATGCTGCCCAAGCTCCTGGCGGGAACCCGCGTCACCCGGGAAGACATCCTGCGCATGGGGCACGGCGGGCTGCAGAAGAAGCACTCGCACCATCACTGAAGTACCAAGGGCCGAAACGGCCAATCCGCCGCCCCGGGGTCCAGGGGGTGGAGGGTGTGCCCAGGGCAACACCGGGCAGCCATCACGTCTGAATGACGGATGAGTGGGGTCCGGTCACACCGGGATCTGGGTTACCACGACGCGGCCGTCGCTGTGGAGCCGGATGGCGTTGACGGTGCCGGCGTAGCTGGGGGAGCCGGAGTAGTAGGCGGGGATCTGTCGGTCGCCCACCTGGACGGCGCGGTTCCAGTGGCCCAGGGCCACGTAGTCGGCGCCGCTGGTGGTGAGGTTCTCCTGGCGGATCAGCCACGAGCCCAGCAGCACCGTCGACTCGGGCTCGGCTTCCACGTAGTGGCCGTGGGCGACGGCCAACTGCCAGCGGGTGCGCCGCTCCGGGGGCTCGGGCAACGGCATCATGTCCAGGTAGTCCACATGGGGGCGGCCCCAGACCTCCAGGTCCAGCTCCGGGAAGTCGCCACGTTCCGTGGTCAGGCCCAGCACGTGTACGTTGCCGGCGTCGGCGAACTCCGACCTTCGGTAGACCGAATCGGGGGTGAGGGGATCGTGGTTGCCCGGAAGGATGACGATGGGAAGCCCGGCGTCCGCCATGACACCCGAAACCTCCTCCAGGAACGTGCCGCCCTGACGGTTGTGGTCGAAGGTATCTCCCGCGAGAATGACGAGGTCGGCCTGCTGGACCCGGGCCGTGGCAAGGACCTGCTGGAGCACCGGCACGTTGCCGGATACATCGTCCGTCAGGATGCTGTCGGCGCCCAGATGCAGGTCGGACGTGTGGAGGATCAGGACTTCGCTGGCTTCGCTCATCTTCTCGTGGCCCGCGAACCGGGCTATTTCATGAGCTCGGCGTTGATGTCATCCAGCGAGCCCGGCGGCGGCTGCACCGCGTCCTGGTCCAGAAACGCCAGCGGCGTGTCGCAGAGGTTGAGGTCGTCGATGAACTCCGCCCGCTCTTCGTTGAGATAGATGAGGCCGGTCAGGAACTTGTGCTCGGCCACCGCGGCGTGAAGCGCGGTCACCGCCTGCATCCGGCTGGTGGGATCGTAGTTGTGCCCGAGCTTGTGCAGCGTGATCCTTGAGCCGTCGTGCATGGTCACCTCCTGATCGGTTCCCTCCTCGTAGTCCACCTCGATGTTCTCGTAGGGCGGAATGAAGTCGATGTCATGAAGCGGGTCCAGGTGCTCCCGGATGTACTTGAGGCTCTTGGTGGAGCCGGAGTGGTCGTTGAAAGTGACGCAGGGGCTGAGCACGTCCAGGATGGCGGTCCCCTTGTGGGCCACGGCGCCCTGGATCAGCGGCGCAAGCTGCTTCCGGTCGCCGGAAAAGCTCCGGCCCACGTAGGTGGCGCCCAGGGTGATGGCCAGCTCGCACAGGTCGATGGCGGGCATGTCGTTGATCTTCCCGCCCTTCATCACCGTGCCCTCGTCCGCGGTGGCGGAGAACTGCCCCTTGGTGAGCCCGTACACGCCGTTGTTCTCGATGACGTAGGTGATGTTCACGTTGCGGCGCATCATGTGGCAGAAGTTGCCGAGCCCGATGGCCGAGGTGTCACCGTCCCCGGAAATGCCCAGGGGAATCATTTCGTGGTTGCCGACGTTGGCCCCGGTGGCAACCGACGCCATCCGCCCGTGCACCGCGTTGATGCCGAAGGCCTGGTTCATGAAGTAGTTGGGGGTCTTGGAGGAGCAGCCGATGCCGCTCATCTTGATGACCTGGCGCGGGTCGACGCTGCTGGCGAAGAACGCCCGCATGATGGACGCCGAGATCGCGTCATGGCCGCAGCCGCGGCACATGGTCGATTCCGCCCCCTTGTAGTCTTTTTCCGTTAGATCGACGCGATTTGTTTTTGCCATGATTCATCTACCTTCGTTTCGATTCCGTTGGCTACGGCTTCGCGATGCTGCTCGACCTGCCGCACGATCTCGCCCGCGGTGGCGGGGAGCCCGTCGTAAATGAGGATGCTGACGATCCGGGTGGCGAACTCGGGATACGCATCCTTGAAGATCGCCGCCATCTGCCCGTCGCGATTCTGCTCCATCAGGTAGACCACCTCGTGGGAGGCCACGAACTCCCTGACCTCATGGGTCAGGGGCAGCGCTCTCAGCAGCAGGTGGTCGGTCTCCACGCCCGCGGCCCGGAGGCGGTCCCGGGCCTCCCGCACCGCCTCGTAGCTCGACCCGAAGCAGATCACGCCGGTGTTTACGTCCGGCTGGGACTCGATCAAAGGCTTGGGGACATACGATCGTGCGGTGTCGTGCTTGCGCCGGAGGCGGTCCAGCGTCTCCTTGTAGTCGGCCTCGTCCTCGGAGTAGCGCGCCTGGTCGTCATGGCCCGAGCCCCGGGCAAAGTAGGCCGCCATGGGATGCCTGGTGCCCGGCAGGGTCCTCTGCGGCACGCCGTCGCCGTCCACGTCGCGGTAGCGCGCGAAACTTCCCTGCTTTTCGAGGTCATCGGCGTTGAGAACCTTGCCCCGGTCGAACGGCTCCTGAACCAGCTCCAGCGGGTCCGAGCCCCAGAGGTTCATGCCGAGGTCGAGATCCATCATGACGAAGACCGGGGTCTGGAACCGGTCGGCCATGTCGAAGCTCTTGCGCCCCAGGTCGAAGCAGGACTTCATGTCGTGGGGGATCAGGATGATATGCCGGGTGTCGCCGTGGGAGGCCACGTGCATGAGCTGGATGTCGGCCTGCTGGGTGCGGGTCGGGAGCCCGGTGGAGGGGCCGCCGCGCTGGATGATGAAGTAGACGCCGGGGATCTCCGCGAAGTACTGGAGGCCGAGGGTCTCGTTCATGAGCGACAGGCCCGGTCCCGAGGTCGACGTCATGGCCCGGGCGCCCATCCATCCCGCGCCCGCCACCATGTTGGTGGCGGCGATCTCGTCCTCGGCCTGGATCACCGCGTAGGTGTTCTTGCCGTCCTTGTCCTTGCGCAGCCGCGGCAGGTAGCGCTCCAGGGCCTCGGCCAGGGAGCTTGACGGGGTGATGGGATACCAGGCGCAGAACGTGACCCCGCCGTAGATGGCGCCCAGCGCACAGGCGGTGTTGCCCTCGGTGACGATCTTGCCGTCGTTGCCGTTGGGGATCTTCTCCAGCATGGAGATGGACTGGCTCAGGCCGTTGTCCCGCATGTGGTTGTAGCCGAGCTCGATACAGAGCAGGTTGGACTCGATGACCGCGGGCTTGTTGCCGAAGGTGTCGCTCAGCACCTCGCGAATCGTGTCCATGTCGATGCCGAACAGATAGGCCAGGGCGCCGACATACAGCATGTTGCGCTGCTTGGCGCGCAACGGGCCGGCTTCGACGTGTTTCTGGACCAGCCCATTGGCCGGGACGCCGAGATACTGGACCCCATCGCGTTTCAGGTTGTCCGGCAACGGCTTGGTGTCGTCGTAAAGGATCAGGCCGCCGTCCCGGACCCGGTAGATGTCCTTGTCCGCGGTATCGTCGTTGAACATCACCATGACGTCGATGACGTCCTTCCGTCCCAGGTAGCCGTCGCCGTTGGCCCGGATCTGGTACCAGGTCGGCAGCCCCTGGATGTTGGACGGAAACATGTTCTTGGAGGAGCAGGGGATGCCCATCTTGAAGATGGACTTGAACAGGATATTGTTGGAAGACGCACTTCCTGAACCGTTGGCAGTAGCGACGCTAATGCTGAGATCGTTGACAACGGGCATGTCGTTCTCCATTGTTGTGGGGCGAAGGGTGCTGGCTGGCTAGTGTACCAACAGAACGTAACCGAAACAAGGACTTAACCCCTTTTGTTAACCCCTTTTTGACATTGAATTCCGCACGATTGCGGCCGTTTCCGCCCGGCTCTACCCCGGCGTGTAGTTCTCCTCCGATTCCCAGAACTCCTCGATCTCCTTCCAGGCCTTGCGTACGACGTCGTCGATGTCGAGGGCCTGGGCGTATTGCAGCACGTCTCCCACCGAGACGATGCCCGCCAGCTCGTCGCCGTCGCCGGCCACGGGCATGTGCCGAAAACCGTTGTCGCGCATGGCCGCCAACACGTCCTGGACCGGCGTCGATCCGCTGGTGACCACGGGATCGGGAGTCATGACCTCGGACACCGGGATCTGGCCCATGTCCCGGTCTTCCAGGGCGATCCGCGTCAGCACGTCCCGCTCGGTGAAGATGCCGGCGGTACCGCCGTCGACGGAAACCATGACGCAGCCCGTCTGCTCCCTCACCATCTTGTCGATGACCTGGGTCACCGGCATGGCGCCATCCACGGTGGGGACGCCGCCGGAGACGACCTCCCCCACGGTTCGCGAGTCCCGCAGGTTCGCGCCCAGCTCCACCACCAGGTTGAGTATCCGCCGCATGGAGACAAGGCCGACCATGCGCCGGTTGTCGCCGTAGACCACCAGGTGGCGGTAACGCCCCTTGTACATCCGCCCCAGCACCTCGACGATGGAGGTCCCCTCGGGAACTCCCTGGACCGGGGTGGTCATGACCCGGCGTATGGACGTCTTGTGCACGTCCAGTATGCGGTTCATGACCCGCCTCAGGATGTCCGTCTCGGTGAAGATACCGGCCGGGGCGTCGTTCTCGGTGATGACCACCCGGCCCACCCGGCGATCCACCATGAGCCGGGTGACATCCCGGATGGTGCTTGACGGCTCGGCCGTGATGACGGCGGTCGTCATGATCTCGCTTACCTTGTTGGACAGCATGGGGAACCTCCAGGGCGCGGGGCAAGGCGGAACGAACCGTTGCCTCGGCTACAAATCGAATTAGTGTCCTGTCGGGTCGGCCGGCGCGTGAACCAGCACGTGGAATCGGCACGCGATATTGGCACGCGAATTGACCCGACAGGACACCAGTCCTACACTATGATAACCACAGCGTTCGTCTTACGCAATTTCTCATGGAAATGGTCATCGCCTGCTTGTTCCTGGGCTTTCTGTCCGCGGAACTGATCGTCGAATCCCTGCTCAACGAAGCCAACATGCGGCATCTGGAGCGGCAGTGGCGGCAGGGCCGGCTGCCGGACGGGTTCGCCGCCGGCATCAGCCCCGAAACCCACGAGAAATCAGTGGGTTATGCCCTGGCCCGGGGCCGTTTCGCGCGCTGGTCGGCGGTGTACGGTACCGGACTGACGCTGCTGGTGCTGTTCGGCGGCGTGCTGCCGTGGGTGGACGGGCTCGCCCGCGCCGCGGGGGCCTTCCTGCCCGTGCCGGAGGCCGCCGGCATCCTGTTCTGCCTCGCCGTCGGCGGCGTCTTCACCGTCATGTCCCTGCCCCTCGGAGTCTACTCCACCTTCGTGCTCGAGGAACGCTTCGGCTTCAACAAGACGGACGTGCGGACCTTCGTCATGGACCGGCTCAAGGGGACGGTCCTGGCGGTTGTGATCGGGGCGCCGTTCCTCTACGGCGTGCTGTGGCTCATGAAGGCCACCGGCGCCTGGTGGTGGGTGTACGTCTTCGGTTTCGTGTTCGCGTTCCAGGGCCTGATGCTGGTCATCTATCCCACCCTGATCGCGCCGCTGTTCAACCGGTTCACGCCGGTGGCGGACGACTCGCTGCGGGACGCCATCGCGGGGCTGGCGCAACGGGTGGGGCTCCGGACCAGCGGCATCTACACCATGGACGGCTCCAAGCGGTCCGGCCATTCCAACGCCTACTTCACCGGCTTGGGCAAGGCCAAGCGCATCGTCCTGTTCGACACGCTGCTGCGGCAACTGGACCGCCCGCAGCTCCTCTCCGTGCTGGCCCACGAGATGGGACACTACAAGATGCGCCACGTGCTCAAGGGCCTCGCGCTGAGCGCCGTCTTCACCCTGGCCGGGCTTTGGGTGCTGAGCCTGCTGCTGGACCATCCGCCCCTGTTCCGGACCTTCGGACTGGACCGGCCGGCCCACCACACGGCGTTGGTCATCTTCTCACTGATCTCCGGGCCGTTTACATTCTGGCTGTCGCCGTTTATGAACCAGATTTCGCGGCGGCACGAATACGAGGCCGACGGCTTCGCGGTTCGGCTGCTGGAGGACGGCAGGCCCCTGGAAGAGGCCCTGGTGGCGCTGACCGTCAACAACCTGAGCAATCCGACGCCCCATCCGTGGTACTCCGCCTACCATGACTCGCATCCGGCCACGGCCGAGCGGATCCGGGCCATCCGGGCCGCGGGACCTGGCAGGGACGCGGCAACGGCGGGCGCCGCCGGATGATGCTCTCACAAGGAACCCCATGACACGGATACTGAACAACGACGACGTGCGTCAGGCCATGAACATCGACGAATGCCTGGAGGCCATGGCCACCGCGTACCGGGACCTCCCGGACGGGCGGTCGGTGAACCGCCCCACCACCCACATCTACACGCACCACTCCATGGCCGACGCCTCCTATAGCTTCAAGTCCGTGGAAGGCGCGGTGGAGCGGTTCGGCACCCTGGCCCTGCGGGTGACCTCGGACGTGGTCCGGGAAGAAACCTACAACGGCTCGATTCGGCTGGAAAAGCTGCCGCTGGCCGGCAAGGGGCTGTTCCTGGGACTCGTCCAGTTGTACAGCCTGGAGAACGGCGAACTGATGGGTATCCTGCCGGACGGCGTCATCCAGCAGACCCGGGTGGCCATCACCAGCGCCCTGGGCGCCCAGGCGCTGTGCCGGCCGGAGGCCGCCCGGCTGGGCCTCATCGGCACCGGCGGGCAGGCCCGCGCCCATTTCCGCCTGCTGACCCACGTGCTCCCCATCAAGACGGTCAAGGTGTACAGTCCCCGGCCCGAGCACCGGCAGGCCTTCGCCGAGGAGATGGGAGCCGACGGCGTCGAGGTGGAGCCCACGGGCAGCGTCGCCGCGGCCATCGCCGGATGCGACATCATCTGCACCGCCACCAGCACCTCGTCCCCCATCATCGCCGGCGACATGCTGGAGCCCGGCGTGCACTACAACGCCATCCGCGAGTTCGAACACGACGACACCGTCTTCGCCAAGGCGGACATCACCGGCATCCACACCCAGATGGGCGGCATCCGGCACCACCTGCCCCCCGGCATCGACCACCTGCCGGGAATCCGCCAGGAAAAGCCGAGGGACTGGAGCGTCTACCCGGAGATCTCGGACTTCCTGTCCGGCCGCGCCACCGGGCGCACCGGCGCCGGCCAGATCACCTTCTTCCTCAACAACATCGGCATCGGCGTCCAGTTCGCCGCCATGGGGCATTGCATCCTCAAGGCCGCCGAGAAGATGGGGTTGGGCAAGGAAGTGGCAAGCGACTGGTTCCTGCAGGACATCAAGCCTTGATTCCGCACGGCCCGACGCAGCACACGAAGCACGACTCAAACCCTCAAGCGGGGGCTTTTTCCCTCTACGTCCACATCCCCTACTGCGTCAGCAAGTGCCCCTACTGCGACTTCAACTCGCACGTGGCCGCGCGCATACCCGAGGAGGAGTATACCGGGGCGCTCCTCCAGGAACTTCGCCACCATTCCGAGCGAGAGGCCTGGACGGGCCGCTCCATCAAGACCGTCTTTTTCGGCGGCGGCACCCCTTCGACCTTCCAGGGAGCCAGCATCGGCGCCGTGCTCGACGAAGCCGCCAGACTCTTCGGCTTCGACGAGCGAATGGAAATCACCCTGGAGGCGAACCCCGGCGTGGTGGATGCCGGCCGCTTCCGGGACTATCGGAGTTGCGGCGTCAACCGCATCAGCATCGGAGCGCAGAGCTTCGACCCCAAACTGTTGCAGTTCCTGGGCCGGGTCCACAGCGCCGGGGAAACCCGCCAGGCCCTCAAGAGCGTCCGGGAGGCGGGCTTCGACAACTTCAGCCTGGACCTGATCTACGGCATTCCCGGACAGACCGTGGAGGGCGTAAGCCACGACCTTTCACGGGCCCTGGAGAACGAGCCGCCGCACCTTTCCGCCTACAACCTCACCATCGAGGAAGGCACGCCCTTCCACGCCCGCTACCGCCAGGGCCTGCTGAAACCCCTGGACGAAGAGCTGGAGATCGAGATGGCCGCCCGCGTCCAGCATACCCTGGCCGACGCCGGCCTGGAGCGCTACGAGATCTCCAACTACGCCCGCCCCGGCCTCGAGTCGCGCCACAACGTCAACTACTGGGAAGGCGGCGACTACCTCGGCATCGGCGCCGGTGCCCACAGCCACCACCGCCGGCCGGAGGACCCCCTGGGGGAACGGTGGCAGAACGAGCGGTTGCCGGCAGGCTACATGCGCCTTACGGGTGAGGCCGGCCACGCGGTCACCGAGAGCGAGCGCCCGGAGTTGCGGCAGGCCATGGCGGAAACCCTGTTCACTGGGTTGAGAATGATCGCAGGGGTGTCGGTGGAGGGGTTTGGGCGGCGATTCGGGACGAAGCCCGAGGATGCCTTCGCCGAAATAGCGGAATGGTTGTCCGAGGGGCTGCTCGTCGACAATGGCCAGCGCCTGCACTTTACGCAACGGGGACTGCTGCTCGCCAACGAGCTATTCGTCCGGCTTGTGTGATGAACAAGTCACAGGAGCTGATTGACAGAAAGCGTCGTGCGCGACCTTGAATGGAAGGCCACAGCGGTCACCGACCTCATGGCCATTGTTGACTACATCCCGGATGACAATCCCGCAGCCGCGCAAGTTCTCAAGGACGACATCGAGACCAAGGTGTCCCGGTTGCGACAAAACCCGCGGCTATACAGGAAGGGCCGTGTGGAGGGTGAGGTGGTCCTGAACGAAATCGACATCCGCAGTCTCACTATCCTCGGACCGGAACACCAGAGCTTGTCGATAACCAGCGGGTCGTCACCTGCTACGTGGTCGCCGCAAACGAAACGTCGAGCCTCACCCGATCGTAGCGGACCCGCGGGATCAACGTACCGCGCTGTCCCTCCCTCAATTCCACGAGGCCGTACCGCGACATCGTCTTCAAGGTACGCGACAGGTTGGACTTGTTTCGCCCCGCGAGTGTCGCCAACTCCGTCAACGAATCCGGCTTCTCCTGAGCAATCAATGCCAAGAGCTCTCGATTGCGTTGAGAGAGTACCTTCGCGAAGCTTTCGACCGACGTGAACCACACTTTGGGTTCGCCTTTGGTGGGCCTGTACTCACCACGAGCTATTGCCATCGTGCGCACTTTCATCTGATCGTATCCGGCAATTCCGATCTTCAATGTCTTCATGGGCTCGATCCTCTTTCGTTCAGTATCCGATCCACCTCGTCCCAGAAATCTTCGAGTAGCGTTACGGCATTCTTGTAGTCGTAGGGCCGAGTTGCCCGCAGTCGATGCGTGTGGTCGCTTTCACCGCGTTTCCGCGTTCCGGGTCCCCTTCTTTCCCTCACAGGGTGCGCGTTGTCGAAACCGACCAACCTGGTGTCCTGTCCGGGGCGTGCAGCGTCAGCGAATAGCTGAGTCCGTGCGGTCGTTCCGGAGTCACGTCCGTTCGCACCACGACGAACTTTACCCAATGCCCGATATCATCCAAGAACAGCGTCTGCCCGTGCAGCTCAAGGAGCGTGTCGAGCGCGTAGTCACGGCCAGGCACTGTCATCATCCACAGGTTATCAATTTCTGATAACTATGGAAAGAATCTACGACGACGCGTAGCCGTGGGTTCCGTTCCTCGCGGTCGGCGGTCGGGTCTCCGGCTCAGCCGTTCCTCTGGATCCCGGATCAAGTCCGGGATGACGATTTAGAAAAGGCAACCCTCGCCGGGAATCCTCAGGTCCCCATTTCCCACGACGACAGGTACTTCTTCTGCTCGCGGGTGAGCTTGTCCATCTGGATGCCCATGGTGCCGAGCTTGATGCTGGCGACCCACTCTTCCAGGGACTGGGGGACGTCGTAGACCTGGGGGGAGAGGTTGTCGCGGTTCTGGACGGCCCACTCGGAGGCGAGGGCCTGGGTGGCGAAGCTCATGTCCATGACCGAGGCGGGATGGCCTTCGGCGGCGGCCAGGTTCACGAGGCGGCCTTCGCCGAGGAGGAAGAGGCGCTTGCCGCCGGGCAGGGTGTAGGAGTCCACGTGGTTGCGCACGTTCTTCTCCCGCTTCGTGGCCATGGCGGTGAGGGCCTTGATGTCGATCTCGATGTCGAAGTGGCCCGAGTTGCAGATGATGGCGCCGTCCTTCATGGCCTTCAGGTGTTCCTTGCCGATGACGTGCATGTCGCCGGTGAGGGTGATGAAGAGGTCGCCGACCTTGGCGGCGTCCTTCATGGGCATGACGTCGAAGCCGTCCATGGAGGCTTCCAGGGCGCGCACGGGGTCCACCTCGGTGACCGCCACCTTGGCGCCCATGCCCCGGGCGCGCGAGGCCACGCCCCGGCCGCACCAGCCGTAACCGGCCACCACCACCCGTTTGCCGGCCAGCAGCACGTCGGTGGCCCGGATGATGCCGTCGATGGTGGACTGGCCGGTGCCGTAGCGGTTGTCGAAGAGATGCTTGGTGGCGGCGTCGTTGACCGCGATGATGGGGATCTTCAGCGCCTTGTCGGCCTCCAGGGCCCGCAGCCGGATGACCCCGGTGGTGGTCTCCTCCATGGAGGCCACCATCCCGGATGCCAGATTGGCGTAGTCCTGATGCAGCATGGACACCAGGTCCGCGCCGTCGTCCATGGTGATGACGGGCCGGTGATCCAGTGCCGCCCGCAGATGCCGGTAGTAGGTCTTGTGGTCCTCGCCGCGCACCGCGTATACGGACATGCCTTCCTTCTTCACCAGCGCCGCCGCCACGTCGTCCTGTGTCGACAGCGGGTTCGACGCGCACAGCACCACGTCGGCGCCGCCCGCTTTCAGGGTGCGCGCGAGGTTGGCGGTCTCCGCGGTCACGTGCAGGCAGGCGGAAAACCGCAGGCCCTTGAACGGCTTCTCCTTCTGGAAGCGGGCGCGCACGTCGCGCAGCACCGGCATCTCCTGATCCGCCCAGAGCACTCGCTTCCAGCCGTCCGCCGCCAAGCGTGCGTCGGCAATGTCGAATTTCGATTTCGCCATGTTCCTCTCCATCTCCGCCGGCCCGCTTACACACCGCCGTGCAGCCGTCACCACCGGAAGGGTTGCAAATGTGGGTTTGGTCCTAGCCCTTGAGTCCGCTGCTCAGGCTCGCGGCCCGATCGGTGCTCTCCCAGGTGAAGAGACCGCTCTCCGGCTTGCGGCCGAAATGACCGTAGGCAGCGGATTTCTGGTAGATGGGCGCTCGCAGGTTCAGGGCGTCGATGATTCCCTTGGGAGTGAGATCGAAGTTCTTTCGCACCAGCTTCACGATCTCCGCGTCCGACAACCTGCTGGTGCCGAAGGTATCGACGGCGATGGACACCGGCTCCGCGACGCCGATGACGTAGGCGAGCTGTATCTCGCAACGCCGGGCCAGTCCCGCGGCCACGATGTTCTTGGCCACGTAGCGGGCCACGTACGCCCCGCTCCGGTCCACCTTGGAAGGGTCCTTGCCCGAGAATGCGCCGCCACCGTGACGCCCCATGCCGCCGTAGGTGTCCACGATGATCTTGCGGCCGGTGAGGCCGGCATCGGCCTGGGGGCCGCCGATCTCGAAGCTGCCGGTGGGATTGACGAGAAACTCCGTGTCGCCGTCGAGGTACCGGGCCGGCACCACTTCCCTGATGACACTGTTGATGATCTCCCTTTCGAGGTCATCGTGGGATATGTCAGGGCTGTGCTGGGTCGAAACCACCACGTTGCTGACCCGCTGCGGCCGGCCGTCCTGGTACTGGACGCTGACCTGGGACTTCGAATCCGGGCGCAACAACTTCGCGAGCGGAACCTTCCCGGATTTCCTGATGTCGGCCAGATCGGACACGAGATCGTGGGCGAGCTTGATGGGCAGCGGCATGAGCTCGTCGGTCTCGTCACACGCGTAACCGAACATCATCCCCTGGTCGCCCGCGCCCTGCTCCTTGTGGAGGCCTTGGCCCTCCGTGACCCCTTGGGAGATGTTCGGCGACTGGCTCACCAGCCTTACGAGGATCTCGCAGTCGTTGCCGTCGAAACCCTTGGCGGGATCGTCGTAACCGATGTCGAGGGCCACCCGGCGCGCCACGCTCTCGTAGTCCACCTTGCCCTTGCTGGTAATCTCCCCCGCGATCACGATCAGATCGTTCTTGACCAGAGTCTCGCACGCGACGCGGCTGTCCGGGTCCAGCGCCAGATGGGCGTCGAGCACCGCGTCCGAGATCTGGTCGCACATCTTGTCGGGATGCCCCTCCGAGACCGACTCCGAGGTGAAAACAAAGTCTTTGTTCGTCATGGATGATTCCTGTTCTATCCTTTCTTCAGTCGCTCTCGCGGAACTTGTCCTCGATGAGCTCCTCGATGGCAAGCATCGCTTCCTGGGCGTCCTCCCCCTTGGTTTCGACGCGGATCTTGCTCCCCTTGGCCGCCCCCAGCGTCAGGACGCCCATGATGCTTCGCGCGTTCACGACGGTGTCGTCCTTGGAGATCTTCACCTCCGAGGAGAACCGATTGACGGTCTGGACCAGCAACGCGGAGGCTCGGGCGTGCATCCCGAGCCGGTTCCTTATCTCGAGCTTCTTCCTAACGCGGTGCATGAATCATCTGTCAACGTCCCGGTGCCGCAACTGGATGCGCCACGGAGTCCCCTCCAGACGCCTCGCGAACTCGGCGGCCAGAACCACCGACCGGTGCCTCCCGCCGGTACAACCGAAGGCCACGGTCAGGTTGCTCTTGCCCTCACGTTCATAGTTGGGCAGCGTGAATTCCAGCAACGCGCTCATCCGTTCCACGAACGCGCGGGTTTCCGTCCGGTTGAGCACGAATTCGCGAACTTCCGGAGCCAATCCGCTCTTGGCCTCCAACCCACTAACAAAAAATGGATTGGGAAGGAACCTCACGTCGATAACCACGTCCGCTTCGGTGGGAATACCGTACCTGTAGCCGAAGGACACGAAGAAAACCGACATCTGCCGCTTGCCCAGCGCCCGGACACACGACTCCTCGATCACCTGCTTCAGATCGTGGACGTTCAGATGGGTGGTGTCGATGACGCGGTCCGCGGAATCCCGCATCCCGGTCAACGCCGTCCGCTCCCGCGCGACCCCTTCCTGGACCGACCCGCCGCCCTGCAGCGGATGCGGCCGGCGGGTCTCGTTGAACCGGCGCAACAGCAGCTCGTCGCTGGCGTCCAGGAAGACCACCTCCACGCGGTGGCCGGCGGCGCGGGTGTCCTCCAGCACCTCGTGCCAGCCCTCCATGAACCGCGCGCCGCGCAGGTCGATGCCGAAGGCGACCCGTTCGATTCCTTCACGGTAGCCCTGGCACAGGTCGATGAACCTGGGAATCAGCAGCACCGGCAGGTTGTCGATGCAGAAGAAGCTGTTGTCCTCGAGGACCCGCATGGCGGCGTTCTTGCCGGAACCCGACATGCCGGTGATGACGACGATGTCAAGCTGACCACGCATGCGCTTCACGCGGACACATCACGATTCAGAGGTCTCTCTCCTTCTCCTCGATCAGACTCACCACCTCTTCGGGAGTCTGGACTTGCATGAGGTGCTCCCTCAGCGAGGGGTCCTTCACCAGCCGGGACACGCGGGCCAGCGCGCTCAGATGCTCGGAAGTGGAGCCCTCCGGCGCCACCAGGAGGAAGAAGAGATGCGTGGGCGTGCCGTCCTGAGCGTCGAAATCGACACCCTCCCGGCTGCGGGCGAAGGCGATGCACACCCGCTTCAGCCCGGGCAGCTTGCCGTGGGGGATGGCGACGCCCTCGCCGATGGCGGTGCTGCATATCCGTTCCCGGGCGTGGACCACCTCCAGCAGGCGCCGGGAATCCTCAAAACCGAAGTGGCTCGATACACGCGTCACGATCTCCTCGAGGACGGCGAACTTCTCTCGCGCCTCGAGGCTCGGGATGACCGCTTCAGGATCCAGAACGTCCGTGATTCGCAACCCCTACCCCCTTTGTGGACGGCTGCCCGCGGCAGCCCGGCTTCTCATGTCCGCGCACGGCAGGAAGCCTGCAACGCCTCACTCCTGAGCGGCCCGATACTGGGCGAACGGCTCCCGTCGCCGGGACGACGGGAGAATGCCGAGCTGCTCGCGGTACTTGGCGACCGTCCGGCGCGCGATGTCGATGCCCAGGCCCTGCAACTCACCCGCGATCTCCTGATCGCTCAGCGGCTTGCCGGGATTCTCGGTCTCCACCAACTTCCGTATCCTGTCCCGCACCGATTCCGAAGACATCACCGTGGCGCCGTCGTTGCGGGGAATCCCGCTCTGAAAGAAGAACTTCAACTCGAACACGCCCTGCGGCGTATGGGCGTACTTGTTGGACGTGGCCCGGCTCACCGTGGAGGGGTGCATGCCGATTTCCGCCGCCACCTCGCGCAGCACCAAGGGTTTCAGTCGGGTGACGCCGTGCTCGAGGAACTCCCGCTGAAAACTGAAGATACTCTCGCTGACCCTATAGAGGGTCTGCTGCCGCCAGTGGATGCTCTTGATCAACCAGGTGGCGGCCCGGATCTTGGTCTCCAGGTACTCCCTCGCCTTGCGGACCTCTTCTCCCCCCTCGCCGGCCAGACGCCGCACCAGCCCGCTCACGCGCAGAGGCGGGACGCCGTCGTCGTTCAGGAAGATGGCGTACTCCCCCGCCACCTTCTGCACCACCACGTCCGGGACGATGGTGCGGACCTCGTCGTCGTCGAAGCCGCGGGCCGGCTTGGGCTCCAGGCAGGCAATGAGATGGGCCGCTTCGAGGACCTCCGCAAGGCTGGCGTTCAGGCTCTGGGCGATCCGGTCATATTGCTTGTACTCCAGTTCGTGGAGGTGATGGGCCACCATGCCGGCGGCGACGCTATCCTCCAGTCCGGCATTCCGAAGCTGCACCAGCAGGCACTCGCGCAGGTCCCGCGCGGCGATGCCCACGGGATCGAAGAGCTGGATGCGGCTCAGGACCTCCTCCACCGTGTCGGGCAGGGCATGGGCCAGCGCGCCGACCTCCTCCAGGGACATCTCCAGGTAGCCGCGTTCGTCGAGGTTGCCGATGATGACCGTCCCGACGTCCTCGACGGACGGATCGAGCCCGGCCATGCGGAGCTGCCACAGCAGGTGCTCCTGAAGCGTCTCCCGGCGGGTCACCGTGTTCTCCAGGGAGGGGAAATCCTCCTCCTCCCGCACCACCTCGGGACTCGCCATGTCGTGACGCGAGTTGGTGCCCAGATAGTCCTGCCACTCCGCCATGCGGTCGGCCACCAGCATTTCCCGAGCCGCTTCGGGCTCCCGGACCGTCTCCGGGCCGCCGTCGTCCTCGTCGCGCGAATCCTCCAGGGCGGGGTTCTCCTCCAACTCCTGGGCGATTCGTTCCTGGAGATCGAGATGGGACAACTGGAGGAGCTTGATGGCTTGCTGCAACTGGGGCGTCATCACCAGTTGCGGCATGAGTTTCTGGGAGAGCTTGATTTCGAGTGCCATCGGGGCGTCCTGCCTGACCTGAGGCTGGTGTCCTACAGTCTGAAACCCTCGCCCAGGTAGACCTCGCGCGCCTTGTCGCTGGTGGCGATATCGTCCGGCGTTCCCTCCGCCAGCACCACCCCCTGGCTCAGGATGTAGGCGCGGGTGCAGATCTCCAGGGTCTCCCTGACGTTGTGGTCGGTTATCAACACCCCGATTCCGACCTTGGTCAGCCGCTGAACGACGGTCTTGATTTCCCCCAGGGCGATGGGGTCGACGCCCGTGAAGGGTTCGTCGAGCAGCACGAAAAAAGGCGACAGGATCAGCGCGCGGGCGATCTCCACGCGCCGCCGTTCGCCTCCGGAGAGCGTATACGCCTTCTGCCCGGCCAGATGGACGAGGCCGAACATCTGCATGAGCCGCCGGCTCCTCTCCTCCTCCTCGTCCCTGCCGATCCCCAGGGTCTCGAGGATGGCCAGCAGGTTCTGCTTCACGGTCAGCCCCCGGAACACCGAGGATTCCTGTGGGAGGTAGCTGATCCCCGCCCGCGCCCGCCGGTAGATGGGAGCGGCGGTAAGGTCCGCGCCGTTGAGCGCGACCGTCCCGCCGTCGGCCCGCACCAGACCGATGAGGATGTGAAACAGGGTCGTCTTGCCCGCTCCGTTGGGACCCAGGAGACCCACCACCTCTCCGCCCCGGACTTCCAGCGAAACTTGGTCAACGACACGACGGCCCTGGTAGGCCTTTACGATTCCGTCCGCGTTGAGCAGGCTCATCCGACACAACCCGCGCGGCCTATTCGGTTCGACGCTTCAGTTGTCCCGGGAAGATCACCGCCTTGACGCGTCCCCCCGTGTTCTCCACCACGCTGCGGTCTTCGTTGATGTAGATCGTGATGCGGTCGCCCGAGATGCTGTTCTTCCCCTCGCGCACGATGGTGTTGCCGGACACGGTGATGGTCTCCTTCAGACCGTCGAACACGGCCTTGTCGCCGGTCATCTCCCGTCCCGAGTGGCTCACCCGGACCTTCCCCTCGGCGACGACGGTCTTGACCACCCCTTCCTCGGGATCGTACCGCGCCGACAGGACGTCGCTGGCGATCCTCACGTCCTCCCGCTCCACCAGGACGTTGCCCCGGTACACGATGATGTTCTGCCTGCGCTGGAGCTCCATGGTGTCCGCGGTGATGACCAGCGGCGTGTCCTTGTCCGCGAAAAGACCGCCTGTGCCCTGCTTCCCGTCTTCGGCCGCTCGGACCACGGAGACCGTACCCTGCAGCGGCAACGATGCCGCAAGGCACAGCCACACCAGCCAGTGAAGTCCCCATGTCCCGCCCCGGGCAACGTCTCGTCTCATGGGCTCGCGTCCTGTCTCGGTTCACCCGGAGGCCTTGGCGCGCCCCAGGCTCCCCGGATGAAGCGTGGTCTTCACGGAGCCGCGAAGCTCCACCGTTTCGTGGGTCAGCGAATAGGTCATGTTCTCGCCCTCGAACTCGGCGCCGTCCACCACTCCCCAGACCCTCCCGGGGCACACCACCCGGTTCTCGGCATGGAGGTAGATGAGCTTGTCGGTGCGGAACCGCGCCGCCTGATAGGTCATCTCCACCGGGCCTTCCAGGACCGCCCGTTGGAGCTGACCGCCGGGCAGAAAGACGTTCCCTTGCCGGCTCGTGACTTCCAGCCTCCCGCCGTCTTCCCGGTGGAATATCAGGCGCGGCCGCCGTATGACCGCCCTTTCCTCGCCCTTGAAGTAGGTGGCCTCGGTTCCCTCCAGTTCCCAGGTCTTCCGGCCGTCCTCGATCATGCTCCGGTGAAAGTTCTTGACCTGAACCGCCGCGCCCGGGGTGAGCCGCAACAGCGCTCCCGGGGCTCGGAGAGCCTGCTCCCGCAGGTGTTGCACGACCTCGTACCCCACGAAAACCACTCCCGCGGCCATAACCAGCAAAATCAGTGACCGTTTGGACCGCATGGATATCCATTCTGTGGATAACAAGTCCGTCTTTGCGTGTAAAGCAACGGGCATGAATTTTGCTTAACGCCCGGGGTCCATCCGCGGTCCTCGCCGGCACGTTGGTGTCAACGGTCGTATTCCTTCAACAGCGCGTCCCACCTGCCGGTAAGCCGCAGCAGCAGCTCGGCCACCTCGCGCACCGCGCCATACCCGCCTCGACGGATGGTGACGTAGTCCGCGTGCCCTTTCAAGCCGCCCCAGGCGTTCTTCACCGCCACGGCGAACGCCACCCTGCGAATCACGGGCAGATCCTGCATGTCGTCGCCGACGTAGGCGATCTCGGCGTCGGTCAGTCCGGCCTCCGCCTTGACCCTTTCGTAACCGCGCAGCTTGTCAGCCACGTTCTGGTACACGATGCCGATGGACAGGCGCTCGGCGCGCACCGTCACCGCCCGCGAGGCCCGGCCGGTCAGCAGCCCGACCTTGATGCCGGCCTGTTGGAGCAGCTTGATGCCGTGCCCGTCCTGAACGTCGAAACGGGTGACTTCCTCGCCCCGTTCGTCGATGACGATGCCGCCGTCCGTCAGTACGCCGTCGACGTCCAGCAGCAGCAGCCTGACGGCCTGGACTTTCCGCCGCAGCTCTTCGGCCGCCGGTTGCGCGGCAGGCTCAGACGATGCCGGCTTTGAGCAGGTCATGGAGGTGGATGATCCCCTCTGGCCGCTCCGAGTCTCCGGCCTTGATGAAGAGAGACGTGATCGAGAACCGTTCCATCAGCGCCACGGCTGCCTCGGCCAGCGCATCGCCGCCGATGGTCTTGGGGTCCCGGGTCATGATCTCGGCGGCCCGGCAGTCCAGGATATCCGCCTTGTCCTGGCTCCGGGCGAGACAGCGCCGCAGGTCTCCGTCGGTGATGATGCCGACCAGCGCCGACTCCCCATCCACCACGCCGGTCACGCCGAGCCGCTTCGAAGTGATCTCCAGGAGGACGTCCTTGAGCGGCGTGTCCTCGGACACCAGCGGGATTTCCTCGCCGCGATGCATCAGGTCGCCGGTGCGGACCAGCAGCCTCCGACCCAGCGCGCCGCCGGGATGCCGGAGCAGGAAGTCCTCGGCCTTGAATCCCCGGCGCTCCAGCAGCACCACGGCGATGGCGTCCCCCATGGCCAGCGCAGCCGTGGTGCTCGCCGTGGGCGACAGGCCCAGGGGACAGGCTTCCGCGGGCACTCCGACGTCGAGGACCACGTCCGCGGAAAGGCCCAGGGCCGATTGTCGGTTCCCGGTCATGGCGATGAGCCTGAGTCCCCAGCGCTTGATGACGGGGAGCATCTTCAGCACCTCTTCGGACTCGCCGCTGTTGGACACCGCCAGGACCACGTCGTCCCGCATGATCATGCCCAGGTCGCCGTGGCTCGCTTCCGCCGCGTGGAGGAAAAACGAGGGCGTGCCGGTGCTGGCCAGCGTGGCCGCGATCTTGTGACAGATGAGCCCGGACTTGCCGACGCCGGTGACGATGACCTTGCCGGTGCAGTCATGAAGGATGTCCACGGCGCGGACGAATGCGTCGCCCACCCGGTCCCTGGCCGCGACGATCCCGCGGACCTCGATGTCCAGCACCTCCCGCGCCTTGCGAATCGCGTCCGCCGCCCCGCCCATGTCATCCGCCTCCGTGGTCCTTGACCCGCTCGTCGATGTCCTTGACCGTACGCAGCAGCTCGCCCAAGGCGTCCAGGGGGAAGGAGGTGGGTCCGTCGCTCAGGGCCCGGTCCGGATCCTCGTGAACTTCCATGAACAGCCCGTCCACGCCCACCGCCGCGCCCGCCCGCGCCAGCGGCGCGATGTATTGCCGGTCGCCGCCCGACGCCTGCCCCAGTCCGCCGGGAAGCTGCAGGCTGTGGGTTGCGTCGAAAACCACCGGGAAGCCGGTCTCCCGCATGATGACGAGGGAGCGCATGTCCGACACCAGATTGTTGTAGCCGAAAGAGACCCCGCGTTCGGTCAGCAGCAGGTTGCTGTTGCCAGCCGCCACCACCTTGGCCGCAACGTTCCGGATGTCCCAGGGAGCCAGAAACTGGCCCTTCTTCACGTTCACCACCTTGGCGGCCCTGGCGACCGCCGCGACGAAGTCCGTCTGCCGGCAGAGAAAGGCCGGAATCTGGGCCACGTCCACGACCTCGCACGCCGGCGCGATCTGCTCCGGCTCGTGCACGTCGGTCAGCACCGGCACGCCGATCTCCCGTTTCACTTCCTCGAGAATGCGCAACCCTTCGTCGAGGCCCGGACCCCGGAAGGATTCCACGGACGTGCGGTTGGCCTTGTCGTAGGATGACTTGTAGACGAACGGGATGCCGAGGCGCCGGGTCAACTCCTGCAGGTACCCGGCATGCCGGAGCGCCGAGTCCCGATTCTCGATGACGCACGAACCGGCGATCAGGGCCAGCGGCCGGCCGCCCCCGACCCGGATGTCGCCGATGGGTACCTCGCTGGCGGTCATGGCCTCGACGAGTCCGCGACGATGCGCATGCGCGGGACTTCCTTGACGGACGAACGCCGCTGCAAGGCGGCCCGGATGAAGCCCTTGAACAGCGGGTGGCAATCCGTCGGACGGGACTTGAACTCCGGGTGGAACTGGCAGCCCACGAACCAGGGGTGGTCCTTCAACTCGACGACCTCCACCAGGTTGCCGTCGGGAGAGAGGCCGCTGATCCTCAGTCCCTTCTCCTGCATCAGCTCGCGGTACTGGTTGTTGAACTCGTAGCGATGCCGGTGGCGCTCCGAGATCCGTTTCTTCCGGTACATCCTGGCGGACAGGGAATCGGAAGCCAGCACGCACGGATAGGCCCCCAGGCGCATGGTCCCGCCCATCCGGTCCAGGTCCTTCTGCTCGTCCATCAAGTGGATCACCGGGTGCTTCGTCCCGGGGTCGAACTCCACCGAATTGGCGGCCTTCAGCGCGCAGACGTTGCGGCCGAACTCGGCCACCGCGATCTGCATCCCGAGACAGATCCCGAAGAAGGGCACCTTGTTCTCGCGCGCGTAGCGCACCGCGCGGACCTTGCCCTCGGTGCCGCGGTCTCCGAACCCGCCGGGTATCAGGATGCCCTGGACGCTCTCCAGGAGCTTCTGGACGTCCTGCTTCTCCATCTTCTCCGCGTCGATGCAATCGAGCTCGACGTGCACCCCGTTGGCGATGCCGCCGTGGACCAAGGCCTCCAGCAGGCTCTTGTACGACTCCTTGAGCTCCATGTACTTCCCCACCACCGCGATCCGCACCGACTCCCCGGCGGTCTTGAGGATGTGCACCGTCTTCTGCCACTTGCGCAGGTTGGGAGCCCCCGTCCACATCTGCAACCGCTCGACGATGCGGTCGTCCAGGCCCTCATGGTGGAGCACCAGCGGCACCTCGTAGATCCACTCCACGTCCTTGGCGGTGATCACCGAATTCTCGTCCACGTTGCAGAAGCTGGCGATCTTGGACTTGAGGCTCCGGCTGAGCAGGCGGTCGGTGCGGCACAGCAGGAAGTCGGGCTGGATCCCCAGGCCGGTGAGCTCCTTCACGCTGTGCTGGGTGGGCTTGGTCTTGAGCTCGCCCCCCGGCGCGATGTACGGCACGTAGGTGAGGTGCACGTAGATCACGTTCTCCCGGCCGTAGTCGCGGCCGAACTGCCGTACGGCCTCCAGGAAAGGAAGTCCCTCGATGTCGCCGACGGTGCCGCCCACTTCGCAGATGGCGATGTCGTAGTCCTCGGCCGCGGCCACGATCCGGCGCTTGATCTCGTCGGTGATGTGGGGGATGACCTGGACCGTGCCGCCCAGGTAGTCGCCGCGGCGCTCCTTGGTGATGACGGTGTCGTACACCTGGCCGGTGGTGAAGTTGTTGGCCCGTCCCGTGGTGGAGGACACGTAGCGCTCGTAGTGTCCCAGATCCAGGTCCGTCTCCGCGCCGTCGTCGGTGACGAACACCTCGCCGTGCTGATACGGGCTCATGGTGCCCGGATCGACGTTGATGTAGGGGTCCATCTTCAGCAGCGTCACCTTGAGGCCGCGGCTCTCCAGCAGGGCGCCGATGGACGCCGCCGCCAGCCCCTTGCCGAGGGACGACATGACTCCGCCGGTGACGAAAATGAACTTCTGCCGCAAGTTAGCCATAGCGTTTCCTCGGCTGGAGCCGGTTCCAGTACGCCTCCGCCCTCTTCAGGTCCTCCGGCGTGTCCACTTCCACTCCCGTTTCCGTCACGTCGGCGACCCGGATACGGAAACCGTGGTGCAGCGCCCGCAACTGCTCCAATCCCTCGGTGAGCTCCAACGCCACGGCGGGCATGGCGGCGATGCGCAACAGGAAGTCCCGCCGGTACACGTAGATGCCCAGGTGGCGATGACCCCACTGTACCGGCGCCGCCGCCGGCTCACGGTGAAACGGTATGGGCGCGCGCGAGAAATAGCAGGCGAAGCCCTCTCGGTCCGTCACCACCTTCACCACGTTCGGGTTGAGAAACTCCTCCTCCGACGCGATGGGGGTGCGCGCCGTGGCCATGGGAACGGCCGGGTCCCGCATCAGGCAGTCGACGCTCGCGCGGATGGTCTCGGTCCGGATGAACGGCAAATCCCCCTGGACGTTGACGATCCATTGGGCATCGAGGCCGCCGGCCACCTCGGCCAGCCGGTCCGTGCCGCTCAGGTGATCCCCGGAGGTCATCACCGCCTCGCCGCCGAAGGCCCGCACCACGTCCAGGATACGCGGGTCGTCGGTGGCCACCACCGTCCGGCGCACGAGATCCGCCGTGGCGGTGCTCTCGTAGACGTGCTGGATCATCGGTTTCGCACCGATCCTGGCCAGCGGCTTCCCGGGAAACCGTGTGGATCCGTAACGCGCCGGTATAATGGCCACAACCGACATGAGATTGGATGCGATATACGCAACGGAGGGGACGCCTCGCACGACGGCGGCCGGTACCGAGGAGCCCGAAGTCATCATATCCCCGGCCCGTCGAGGCTGTCAAATCAAAGTCGGCGGCAACCCCAGGGCTCTTCAAGAGTCCAATGTTCCCCTTTCGTCATTCCCGCGAAAGCGGGAATCCAGGTGGGGTGAGGCGGGGAAACGCCCGTTTGGCCCCACCCCGCCCCTGGATTCCCGCTTTCGCGGGAATGACGAAAGAAAACAGGACGAATGACGAAAAGGAAACAGGACTTTTGAATGCACCTGGCGGCAACCCTTATAAACTTGCTTTCGAGGCCGATTTTCTATAATGTGCGGCGCAACCTTCGACGGGCCGGGTCGCGGCCGGAAACAGGCGGGCAAGGACGGCTTTGGCGCGGATCTGCATGACCGTTTCCCGCTGCAAAGGAGGAGTGGAGATGGAGTTGCCGAAATGTCAGAAATGCGACAATGGCACGTTGATCCCGCTGTCGGATTACGGTCAGGACGGTGCTTCGGTCATGTACAAGGCGTGGGTCTGCACCAACCCTGAGTGCGGATTCTCCCTCAGGATAGACAAGGGCGAGGTCAGCTACGGGCGCAGGATAGACATCAAGCGCTGACCGCTATTTCCCGTCCCGGCTCGCCAGGAAGTTCGCCAACCGGGTGACCCCGTACTGCGCCGCCGCGTCGGTGGACCACTCGGCGGTGTCCCTGAAAAACGCCTTGGTCGCCTGCAGCCCCTCCAGGTCCCTGGCCGCCAGCGTCTCCAGCCAGCGCTTCTTCTCGTCCGCCAGCCGGTCCGGCGGCACCACCCGGTTCACCAGACCCTGGCGCTCCGCCTCCACCGCGCCGAGCTCGCCTCCGGTCATCACCAGCTCCAGGGCCTTCTTCCGGTGGATCCACCGGCTCAGGTAGGACATCACGATGGTGGGCGGGAACCCGGCGTTGATCTCCGGGAACGCGAACCTTGCGTCCTCGGCGGCCAGGGTCACGTCGCTCTGGACCGCCAGTCCGCAGCCGAAGCCGAAGGCCTTTCCCCGGACCACGGCGAGGCTGATCCCCGGAAACGACTGAAGCAGCTTGTTGACCCGGACGATGCGGCCCAGGGCCTGAGCGAACCGGGCGGCGTTCTCGGGCCTGGGGACGTCGGGCTGGCGCCCGGAGCAGAAGTGGTCTCCCCTGCCCTCGATGACCAGCACCCGGAGATCCTTGCCGGCCGCGGCCTCCTCCAACCGCTCGGTCAACGCCAGCATCAGCTCGAGGTCGACCGCGTTCCCTTCCTCCGGGCGGTTCAGGGTCAGCGTGGCGGTGTCGCCCGTCTTTTCCAGAAGGACCTTGTCGGACATGGGGCGTTTTCCTTTCCTACGACCGGCTTCTCCTGGCCTCCTGGATGAGCGACCACAGATAGTTGGGCGTCAGCGGCAGCCGCCGGATGGCGATGCCCAGGGGCTTGAGCGCATCCTCCACCGCGTTGGCCAGCACCGCCGGCGGCCCCACGGTGCCGGTCTCGCCGGCGCCCTTGAAGCCGCCGGGGGTGAACGGGTTGGGGGTCTCGATGTGCTCCAGCACCATCTCGGGCATTTCCATGGCCGTGGGCAGGAAATAGTCCTTGAAGGTCGCCGCCATGGGCTGGCCTTCCTCCGAGTAGGGCAGCTCCTCGTAGAGGGCTCCGCCGAAGCCGTGGGCCAGGGCGCCCACGTGCTGGCCCCTGACGATGAGCGGGTTGAGCATGTTGCCGCAGTCGTGGACCGAGACGAACTTGAGGATCCTGAGCAGGCCCGTATCCGCCTCCACCTCCACCACCGCCGCCTCGGCGTCGTAGGGGAAGCTGCTGAACATGGCCACGCGGCCGCGCTCGTCGGCCTCGAACTCGATGTTGGGATCGCGGAAGTGGTACAGCAACTCCAGCCCCGGGTCCATGCCCTCGGGTAGCTGGAACGGATAGAAGTACGCCACGCGCGCGACCTCCGAGACGGATACCGCCTGCTCCGGGCGCCCTTCCACCGACACTTTGCCGTCGGCGTACTCGAGGCCGCCGGGAGGGTGCCGCAGCATCACCGATGCGATCTGGGTCAGCTTGTCCCGGAGCGCCCGCGCCGCCATGGTCACGGCGGTGGTGCCCACCACCGAGAAGCGGCTGGAGTAGGAGCCCGAGCCGTAGGGGCAGGCCAGGCTGTCCCCTTCCACCACCATGACGTCGTCGAACGACACCTGCAGCTCATCGCCCACGAGCTGGGAGATGGAGGTGGCGTGGCCCTGGCCCTCGTCGCTGCCGCCGGGAAACACGTAGACCTTGCCGTTGGGGTCCATGCGCATGCGCACGCTGTAATAGCCGGCGTTGTAGGAACCCATGCGCGTGGAGCTCGACGGCTCGATGACCAGGCAGGTGCCGATACCCAGGTAGCGCCCCTCGGCCGCGGCCTCCTTTTGCACGTTGCGCCAATGGTCCCGGTCCAGCAGTTCCAGCGCCTTGTCCAGCGCCTCCGCGTACCGGCCGCTGTCGTACCGCGGCCCGGTGACGGAGCGGTAGGGGAAGGCGTCCGGCGGGATGAAGTTCCGCCGGCGCACGTCCACCGGGTCCAGGTCAAGGTGCGCGGCGATCCGGTCCACCATCCGCTCGATGACGAAGCAGGCTTCCGACTTCCCGAAGCCCCGGTGCGCGCCGTAGGGGGTCTTGTTGGTCACCACCCCCTGCACCTGCCCCTCGTAGTTGGCGATCCGGTAGGCGCCGGGCACGAACATGCCGGTGGTGACGATGGACGCCAGCCCGCCGGTGGGATAGGCCGCCCCGATGTTGGCCACGATGCGGTCCCTGACGCCCAGGATGGTGCCGTCCCGGCGCACCGCCGCCTCGATGTGATGGGTCTGCTCGCGGGCATGGATGGTGCCGGTCATGTGCTCGCGCCGGGTCTCCACCCACTTCATGGGCCGATTCACGAGAATGGACAGCAGCGGCACCAGTATCTCTTCCGGATAGAACGCCCACTTCTGTCCGTAGCCGCCGCCGATACGCCGGAAATTCACGTGGACCTTCAGGCCCGTGAGCCCGATGGTGTTCTCGACCAGCGTGCCGATGGCGTGGCCGATCTGGGTGGTGGTCCAGAGGTTCAGCGTCTTGCCGCTGGCGTCGTAGTCGGCCACCACCGCGCGGGTCTCGATGGGGGTGCCGGTAAAACGGCCGCTGTGGATGGTTTCCCGGACGACGACGTCCGCCTCGCCAAAGGCGGCCTCGACGTCGCCGCCGGAGACCCGGAACGTCAGCATGACGTTGTCGTCCCAGTCCTCGTAGAGGCGTTCGGAGCCGGGCTCCAGGGCCGCTTCGGAGTCCACCACCGGCGGCAGCGGATCGAGCTCAACCTCTATGAGATCCAGCGCGTCCTCGGCGACGTACCGGTCCGTGGCCACCACCGCGGCCACGGGTTCGCCCACGAACCGCACCTTGTCGTAGGCGAGGCAGTAGTGATCGAAGAACTTGATGGTGGGGTTGCCGCGCTTGAAGGGATCCCGGCTCTGGAACGGGAACGGCGACAGCGGGTTGACGTAGCCGAGCTGCCGCACCTCCTCGCCGGTCAAGCCGGTCACCACGCCGGGCAGTTTCAACGCCTTGGACAGGTCCACCTTCCGGATCCGCGCGTGGGCCGCAGGACTCCGGTACACCGCCACGTGCAGCATGTCCGGCAGGTCGATGTCGAAGGTGTAGCGCGCCTGGCCTCGGAGAATGTCCGGGTCTTCCTTGCGCGGGACCGGAGTGCCCACCAGGGGCGGGCGCGGAGCGACGCTCATGAGGTCCCTCCCTTGGGATCCAGCCGGCGCGCCGCCAACCGCACCGCCTCGATCACGGGCACGTAGCCGGTGCAACGGCACAGGTTGCCGATGATCCCCTCGCGTATCTCGTCCACCGAAGGGGCAGGATTGTGCGCCAGCAGGGCGTGCGCCGACATGACCATGCCCGAGGTACAGAAGCCGCACTGGAGCGCGTGCGCCTCCTGAAAGGCCGCCTGCAGCGGATTCAACTCGCTCCCCTCGGCGAGCCCCTCGATGGTGGTCACCTCGCGCCCGTCGGCCTGCACCGCCAGGAAGGTGCACGACTTGGCGCTCCTGCCGTCCATGACGATGGTGCACGAGCCGCAGTTGCTGGTGTCGCAGCCGTAACGCGTGCCCTTGAGGCCCACCACGTCGCGGATATAGTCCACCAGCAGCCTGCGCGGCGGAGCCTCGCCCTCGTGCGTGACGCCGTTGATGGTGATACGGATCTTCGCCTTATCGGACATGGAAATACCCTGCACGGCCGGCCCCGGTTCCGTGGCCAACGGCCATGCGGCTTCTCCCTCTAACGGACATGACCGCCCTTCACGTTCTCGCCCTGACGGCGTCGCAGCGCGACGTCCACGGCCTTCTTGAACAACGCCCCGCACACCGCGCGCTTGTAGTCGCTCGACCCGCGCACATCCGCCAGCGGGCTCGCCGCTTCCATGACTCGCTCGGCCGCGGCCTCCACCACCTCCGGAGACAACGTTTGCCCGCGCAGGGCTTCCTCGGCCGCGCCCGCCTTGATGGGCGTCAGACCCGCCGCCCCCAACGCCACGCCGGCCTTCGTGCAGTTCCCCGCGCCGTCCAGCTCGAACTGCACCGCCACGCTGGCCACCGCGAAATCCCCGGCCCGGCGCTCCATCTTGAGATAGGCCCCCGCGCTTCCGCCTGACGGCACGGGCACGTGAAGCTCGGTAACCACCTCGTCGTCCGCCAGCACCGTCGTATAGGCGTCCACGAAGAACGCCGCCGCATCCACCATCCGGACGCCCGACGGCCCGGTGCACTCCACCTGACCCTCCAACGCCTGAACCACCGGACCCCAGTCCCCCGCCGGGTCCGCCTCCGCCAACGCCCCACCCAAGGTCCCCCAGCCCCTCACCTGCGCGTCACCGATGACCCCCGCCGCTTCCGTCATCAGCGGCAGCTTCTCCCGGACGACCGCGGAGACGCCCACCTGCGCGTGGGTGGCCAGCGCGCCGATGCGCACCACCCCGGCCGCGTCGTCGACGCGCACGTCCGACAACCCGCCGACGCGCCCTATGTCGATGACGTGGGTCGGCTGCACCAGCCGCAGCTTCATCAGCGGCACGAGACTCTGCCCGCCGGACAACAGCTTGCCCCCCTCCCCCGAACGCCACAGGAGTTCGATGGCGTGGTCCAAGGATTCGGCGACGGTGTAATCGAACGCGGCGGGGTACATGGCGTAGGTTGTATGGAACGACGACGCGACCAAGGCTGACTTCTCAACCCTCGTCCAACGCGAATGCGCCAGTTGATAACGCAACCCTCGTCACGAGTCAAATCTTTGGCGACAGACGAGCAGAGAATTCCGTTTCCATCTCGTCGCGGCCCCGCGAGAGCGAGAAGACAACGAGCAGGTGAACCCGGGACTTTCCCGGCTTGGCACGACCAACCGAACGTGGAAGACTTGATGAATGCACAACCCTCAAGAGATACGACATCAACGTGGACGGCAAAGAGACGACATGTTGCCGACCAGACATAAAGACAATCAAATGATAGGCTATGACCCTTGACAACGACCAAGTGCAATCATATGATTTCCATGAATGAATCGCTTGCGACCTCCCGGAGCGGACTTTGCCTGTAGACGAGGCAACACGACATCAGTTGGTCGTGCTCGCCAAGCGAAAGGACGCTCGTCGCAAAGACTTCACCCCCATTCACCCAACGGACTGGCGACCTCGACAGGTGCGCAACCCGAACGGATTGCTGGACACGCACTTTTCAGACTCGGCCGCATGGGACCTGATTGCCTCCAAGATTGAGGAGGGTCATCCCCTGGAAGAAATCAGATTGGACAAACCGCCCGGAGCAACGGGCTACGTCATGTTGGTCGATCTGGAACCTAGGCAACCCCAACTCTACATCAAACTTCAACTGGGTTCCGGGCGGATCATTGGACGAAGCTTTCACTATTCGGAACCGAACGACTGAGGGAACCCGGAATGGATTTGGCGAAGACGACGCCGAGAGAAGCCAGCCAACGCAATCTTCAGTGTCCATTGTGCGGCAGAGACACGGTGACCACCACGATGCACTGCCATACTTTCGACTATGGGACAGGGGCGTCAGCGATTGAATTGACCGTGGAGCTGCCCGTGCGCCGCTGCGCGCCCTGCGACTACGAGTATCTGGACGAGGTTGCCGAGGACCTGGAGCACGAAGCGGTCTGCAAACACTTTGGCGTGCTCGCCCCGCATGAGATCCGCCGCATCAGGGAGGACCACGGGATGACGCGGGCCAAGTTTGCCGAAGTTACGGGCCTGGGAGAAGCGTCGCTGAATCGATGGGAAAAGGGCATCAACATCCAGACCCACGCATACGACAGGTACCTCCGGCTACTAGCATTGCCAGGAACGCTGGAACGCCTCATGGATATCATCAAGCCAGGCAAGTCTGCGACGGAAGCGACGCCGATCACTGGCGAACGACGGTTTCGGACGTTGAAGGTCTCCGGCAAGTTGCGCCACGACCAGAAGACCTTCAAGTTGCGTAAGGTGGCCTGACGCCATGTACTCAACCTCCTTCTACTCCTTCAAGGGTGGCGTCGGTCGCTCCATGGCCTTGGTGAACGTAGCCGTGGAACTGGCCAACCGGGGACGCGCCGTGCTTGTCGTGGATTTCGACCTGGAAGCTCCCGGACTTGATACCTTCGACGTCACCACACCACGGGATCCGGTTCCAGGAATGGTTGACTTCGTCAGCGAATACCTGGTTTCGGGTCAGGCCCCAGACGCCGCTCGTTTTGTTAGTGAGACGCCCGCCGATTTCGGTGACGCCGGAGGCAGATTGTGGATCATGCCGTCCGGCCGGCACGCAACATACGCGCAACGACTCAATCAGATCGACTGGGGCGCGCTCTATGCGGAACGCGACGGCTACCTGCTGTTCGAGGATCTCAAGGAGCAATGGAGACAAGCCATCAACCCCGACTACGTGCTGATCGACTCGCGCACCGGACATACCGACATCGGCGGCATTTGCACCCGCCAGCTTCCAGACGCGGTCGTAATCCTGTTCTTTCCCAACGCACAGAACCTGCGTGGGCTGACACGGGTGGTCCGGGAAATAAGAAGCGAAGCCGAGGAACCGCGCAACAAGAACATCGAACTCCACTTCGTCATGTCGAACGTCCCGGACCTGGACGACGAGGACAGGATTCTCGACGATAAGATCAAGGCGTTCCAAAACCAACTTCGCTTCCGGCGTGAGCCATTGATGATTCACAGGTACGACAGCCTCTCGTTGCTGAACCAGGTCGTGTTCACAAAGGACCGCCCAAGAAGCCGCCTCGCGCAGGAGTACGTAGAGTTGGTCCGCGAGATCTCCCGACGCAACTCGAACGACCGTGACGGGGCATTGGACTACATACACCGAGCCACGGCCAGACTGCGAATCCGGGGCGAGTCCATACAGGCAAGAGAGGCGATGCTCGATAAGATCGAGAAGGCGCATCCGACCGACGGCGAGGTCCTGTACCGGCTTGCGGGGCTCCGCGAACGCGACGGTGAAACAGAATTGGCCGGCGCGCTCGCGTCACGCGCAATCGAAGCAGGATATGCCGAGCCGGAAGTATTTCTGCAACGGTCGCGGAGTCGCGCGCAATGTAACGACAACGCCGGCGCGGAGCAGGACGCCCTGGAAGTGCTGCAATCCCATCAACTTCCTCCCCCCATCGTACGGGAGGCCATATCACGGATAAGGTCACAAGCACCGGAACGAGTCGCCAACGCCGGCGCGGTGACATCGCTGGAACCGCACGACCAGATGTGGCTTGCGGACGGTCTGGACCGTTCTTTCGGGACCATGCGCATCGCCATCCCGATTTGGGAACGGCTCATCGATAGCGCAGAACTATCGCCGACCCGGCGCGAGCATGCACGGCTACAGTTGATCCTGTGCCATATCGGAACCGGCGAATTCTCCAATGCCATGAGAATGCTTGAAGGTCATGACAAGTCGATCAAGGATATGACCATCCAAGACGCTTTCAATTTTGGGATGGCATCATGGGGCAACACCGGGGAGATAACGAAAGCGGCATTCTCACACGTAGTTGAACTGGACGAGGCGGAAGTGACTTCGGACAAGAGCCCCAACTACTTCCAGTGCATGGCAATCGCCTACTGGGCTACCGGCGACCGGAGCGAAGCGACCCGATACGCAGACGAGGCAGAACGTGCGCTCGATGCGATGCGCTGGGCTTCCGAGTTCAGTTGCTGGCGTTACTGTCGCGTGAGTGCCGCCGTCTTCGTTGCGGATTTGGAAGAAATCCGTTCACTTGTCAGAGGCGGGAACCCACCAACGCCGCCGTTCATGAACGCCCCGGAACGGACGGATGGGTCAATCGCCAACCATTATTCAGGATAAACGGCGCACGTGGACCACGGCGTGTCTCGGAACTATCTGGAGGCAGGAGGTACCCGTTACGCGTTGCCCACACGCATGATCGACATTCGATCCCTTACTGTTACGAGCATGCAGTGGCACCAGGACCACTTGTGGCTCGCGTGCGCCGACAAGTCCATGGTGGTGGTGTACGATCCCGTACACGAATCATGCGACCAGGTCCTATCGCTACCGGGGGTCCGGCACGCGTGTCCGTCCGGCGAAGGCGTGTGGCTCATCGCCGGCGGCGGCCGGCTGGGGCAGCAACTGCTGCTTTGGTCTCCCGAAACGAACCGGTTGTTGCGCCGTTTCGACTGCCCGGACGGCGCGGCCTCCGGCGTCACGGTCGTGAACGGCAAGCTGTGGCTGAGTCACCGGCGCAACCGCAAGCTCTTCTGCCTGGACCCGGAGAAGGGCCGCAACCTGTGGACCATCCGCATGGACCACCAAGTCCTGAGCCCCACCTCGCACGGCGACGAATTCTGGTGCGTGGAATGCGACCCCGGACCCCTCGGCGACTGGAGCGATGAGCGCCAGGCGGCCTACGCCTTTCTCCGCTACGACCCGGCGCGCGAACAGGTCGTGGAGCGCATTCCCGTCTCTTTTCGTCCGGCGTGTCTGGCCTTGAACGGCGGCCGATTCTGGTATGCCCTGGATGACGAAACCGGGGTTCGCTCGCAGGCCAGGCCAGCGTCCTAGCCTCGTGAGGTACTAACGTCCCGGAACGTCATTCCTGCGGAACAGGCCGTGGCAAAACTCCAGTTGGATGAGAACGGGCACCCACGCCCTGAATCGTCATTCCCGCTTTCGCGGGAATGACGATTCAGGGGTTTGCGCCATTTCCTGTTCAAGCGCTCCCGTCCGCCGGCTGCATCCGGCAATGACAGGACGAAGCGATCTCCACGTCACTCCGGGCAAGGGCCTCGGCCAGCGTAGGCGCGAGGGTTGCCGCCTGCCGGTCCCGGCCCAGGCGTTGCAGGCACTCGTGGTAGCCGTGCAGGCTCCAGACGTTCTCGCGGTTCTGCAGACAGCGCCTGACGGTATCGTCGCGGCCGAGGTCGGCCCGGTAGACCTGCTCGGCCTCCTCCACCCGCCCCTGCTCCAGGAGGAGTGCACCCAAGGCGTGGCGGGGCGGATGCATCCACGGCCAGGGCTCGCTGTAGCGCAGGCGGTCGTTGAGACGGACAGCCTCCCGCAGGTTGGCGAAGCCGGCCTCGTGGTCTCCCTGGTGGTAGGCCATCTCGCCGTAGAGCATTTCCCGGGCCACGGGCATGACGTTGAGCGCGGTGTCGTTGGCGTAGATGCGGTCCTCGGGCAGGGCGGCGCAGCCGGCATCGAAGCGCGAGCGTTCCCGGTCGGCCGCCTCGAAGTTGCCGAGGGCCGCTTGCGCCACCCCCTTGGCGTAGTGGGCCATGAGGGTCGTGATCACGTAGAGCTCGGGATGAGGGGGCATGGGGGCGACCGCGATCTCGCGCCAGCGCCCGAACCGCACCGGCACGTGGATGGTTCCGGAGCGGAAGTAGTCCAGGGTCTGGACCAGGGTCGGCCGGTCCTGGCGGAGCAGCTCCGGCGTTACGGCCTCAGTGATTTTCCACGCCGCCTCGTCGGCACCCCGGTAGTCCCCCAGCAGCATCCCGGCGTTCATCATGGCGTGGAGGTGGTGGCAGCGGGCGGTGGTGTAGAAGTTGAACGGCCCCGCCATGCGAGCGTACTTTTCGTCGGCCGCCACCGCCGTCCGGCTCACCTCCAGCCCATCCGCATAGCCGCCGCACTGGAAGTAGATATGCGTGGGCATATGGTTCAGGTGGCCGCTGTCGGGACTCAGGCGGCGCAGTTGGTCGGCCGCGGCGAGGGCGTGCTCGGGCGTCCGCGACATCTCCATCACGTGGATGTACATGTGCAGCAGGCCCGGATGGGCCGGCTGGCCCCGGTCGCGCAACGGCTGCATCCCCGCCTCCAGCACGGCCCTGGCTTCGAGCGTGTCGGCGCCGTCCGCCGGCTCGCCGGTGTCGAGGTCCCAGAGCTGCCACGGGGTACGGGTGATGAGAGCCTCGGCGAAGAGGGCGGCCACGTCCGGGTCTTCCGGGAACCGGCCGTACACCCTACGCATGGCCGCCGCGAAGGCATCGTCCCACGCCGAAAACTCCTCGGCCGGAACCACCGCGCTGCCCTGGTAACGTGCCGGCAGAGCCTCTATCAGAGCGCGCTCGACGGGGGCGGCGCCTTGCCGCCGCGCCATGGCCGCCTCGGTGGCCGCAAAGCACGTGGCGAGCGCGTCGCGGCATTCCGCCTCGCTCTGCCGCTGCCAGGACAGGTTGATGAACGGCCCGGCGGCGAAGGCCTCGCCCCAGCAGGCCATGGCGCAGTCCGGGTCGGCGCGCCGCGCCTCCCGGAAACAGGCCACCGCCTCCTCGCGGTTGAAGCCGTAGAGCCAGAGAAGGCCGCGGTCGAACCAGTGTTGCGCGTCGGGATTCTTGGTCCTGACCGGCCGGGCGTATGAGCCGAGATCGAATTCGTAGCTCATATCGTACCGCGCATCCTCAGTGCCGCCTGACGCGCGGGTCCAGCGCGTCGCGCAGTCCGTCCCCCAAGTAGTTCACGCTCAATACAGTAAGGGAAATGGCCAAGCCCGGCCAGAGCACCCGGGCGGGAGTGATTTCCAGGAACGGAACCCCGTCGAAGAGCAGTCGGCCCCAAGTGGGGAAATCGGGCGGAAAGCCCAGACCGAGGAAGCTGAGAGAGCTTTCGATGATGATGGCGTTGGCGATGCCCAGGGTGGCAGCCACCGTGATGGGGTTCATGGCGTTGGGCAGGACATGCGTCAGGATGATGCGCCGCGGCCCCGCGCCAACGCTTTGGGCGGCGAGCACGAACTCCCGCTCCTTGACTGCCAGCACCTCCCCGCGAACCACCCGTGCCGCCTGCATCCAGTTGGTCATGCCGATGACCGCCACGATCAGGGTGAAGATCCCGGCCTCCGGGCCCAGCGCGGCGCGCAGCGGATCCCGGAAGAGCATGATGCCCACCAACAGCAACGGCAATACGGGGAGCGCCAGGAAGAGGTCGGTGAACCGCATGAGCGGTCCGTCCAGCCGCCGAAAGAACCCCGCCACGACGCCGACGAAGGTCCCCAGGGTCAGCGACAGGACCATGGCGGCGGTCCCCACGGCCAGCGATATCCGCCCGCCGGCCAACATCCGGGCCAGCATGTCCCGGCCGAGATTGTCGGTCCCCATGGGATGAGCCGGCGACATGCCCTGGTTCCGGGCCGCATAGTCGAGATACTGCGGATCGACCCCGTAGATCGTCGACCCCAACAGCACCGCCAGCGCTGTCAGCGAGAACACGGCGGCGCCGGCCACCGCTCCCTTGTGCCGGCGGAACTCGCGCCAGACCCCCGGCGGCGGCGAGCGGCTCTCCGGCGTCCCCGCACTGGCGTCAGTCATATCGAATCCTCGGATCCAGCACGCCGTAGAGGACGTCCGCCACGAGATTGAACGCCACGATAAGCACCGCGAAGATGAAGGTGACGGTCTGGACGGTGGGGATGTCGCCGCTCTCGATGGCGCCGATGAGCAACTGGCCGACGCCGTTGATGCGGAATATCTGCTCGGTGATGATGGCCCCCGCGAAGGTCGCCGGCACGCCGAGGGAGACCACGGTGACCACCGGGATCAGGCTGTTGCGCAGCACGTGGAGCAGGAGGACCTTGGGCTCGGTCAGGCCCTTGGCGCGGGCGGTGCGCACGTAGTCCTGGTTCAGGTTCTCGAGCACGGCGGAGCGGGTGAAGCGGCTGAGCTGCGCCGCGTTAAAGAGCCCGAGGACCATCACCGGCATCACCATCTGGCGGATCTGGACGAGAAGGCTCTCCAGGTCCGTCACCCGGTGGGTGGTGTCATAGATGGACGGGAACCAGTCGAGTCCCACGCTGAAGATCACGATGAGGACGGTTCCGGTGAAGAAGGTAGGCACCGAGAACCCCACCATGGTGATGAAGGTGCCCGCCTGGTCGAAGACCGAATACTGCCGGTAGGCGGAGTAGACGCCCACCGGCACCGCGATGAAGATCGCGACGATGTAGGAGATGCCGACGACGGTCAGGGTCTGCGGCAGCCGCGACGCGATCAGGTCCACCACCGGCGCGCGCGTGGACCAGGAACGCACCCGCAGTCTCCCCGCCGAGTCGCCGATCTCGATGCCCCACATCCGCTCCAGCAGGTTGAGGGGCTCGTTCACCAGGAACTGGTCCAGCCACTTGAGGTAGCGGATGTGGAACGGCTGCCCGAGACCCAGGCTCTCCCGGATGGCCTGCCGGGTCTCGGGCGGGATGGTCAACGGAAGCTGGGCCGTGGGGTCACTGGGGGCAAGGTCCAGCAGCGCGAAAACGATAAAGCTGATGACCAGGAGCGTCGGGACCGCGAAAAGCAGGCGTCTGGCCACATAACGTGACATGGGCGCTCACTCGTGCGGGCTCCCTACTTCCGCCGGTGCCACTCCTGGATGTTCCACTGCAACGCGTCCCAGGCGTTGATCCGCACCCCGCCCAGGGACAGCGCGTGCGCGCCCACCTCGCCGCGGTGGACCAGCGGGATCAACGCGCCGTAGTCCATCAGCATGTCGTTCAGGCGCCTGGCGATGGCCGCGCGCTTCTCGATGCCCGCGGTCTTGGCCAACTGCGCCGCGAGCTTTTCGTATTCCGGATCGCAGTAGCGCGGCATGTTGTTGCCGATCCACTGGTTGTCGGGCCCGGGGATCTCCTTGCACAGCCAGCCCTGCATGTAGGCCTGTGGATCGGTGCCGTTGAACTGGTTGGCGTACATCTGGATGTCCGCGTAGAACTTCTGGTAGGTGTCCGGGCTCGCCGGGTCGCTGCCGAAGAACACCGACGCGCTGATGTTCTTGAGCTCGGTTTCGACGCCGATCTGCCGCCACATCTGCTTGATCAACGCCTGGGCGCCCTGGCGCACGGAGTTGGTGGAGGTCTGGTAGAGGATCGAAAGGCGTACCCCGTCCCTGGCGCGGATGCCGTCCGGTCCGCGCGCCCAGCCGGCCTCGTCGAGCAGCCTGTTGGCTGCGGCGACGTCCGGAGTCTTGCACCAGTCGTTGGCCGTGGAGGCGTACACCGGCGGCGCCGGCAGGACGTTGCAGGTCACCCGGCCGGCCTGGCCGTAGCCCGCCTCCACCAGGATCCTGCGGTCGATGGCCAGGGAAAGCGCCCGCCGCACCGCCGGGTCCGAGAGAAAGGGGTGGGGGTTCTTGCCGTCCTGGTAGGTGGACCGCTTGTCGCCCAGCGCGGGATCGGGGTTGGAGAGCTGCACGATCAGCCGCTCCACCAGGGTGCCGAAGGCCGACACCACCTTGCCCTTGCCCTTCTTCTCCATGGCGGCGAGGATCTCGGGCTCCACCTGGAGGTTCCAGGCGTAATCGAACTCGCCGGTTTCCAGCACCGCCCGTGCCGCCGACACGGCGTCGCCGCCGCCCTTCACCAGCACCGAGGAGAATGCCGGCTGGTCCGGGTTGCGGTACCGCTCGTTCATCTCGTAGCGCACCACGTCGTTGGGCCGGAGCTCCTTCACCTTGAAGGGGCCGGTGCCGATGGGACCGAAGTTCTGCTTCGTGCACTCCGGGGCCTTCGCTCCCTGGCAGCCGTCGAACTGCTTCTTCTGGATCACCGGGCAAGTGGAGCCCACGAACGGCCCGTAGGGGAAGGGCATCGGGACCTTGAAGGAGATCCGTACCGTGTGGTCGTCCACCGCCTCCACCGCGGCCACGTCCCGGAACCGGGGGGCGGCATTGCAGCCCCCGTCCGGATGCATGCAGTAGGCGGCGGTGAAGGCGACGTCGGCGGCGGTGAACGGGGTACCGTCGGACCACGTCACGCCCTTCCGGAGCTTCCAGGTGACCGACTTGAGGTCCGCCGCGACGCCGCCGTTCTCCACGGTGGGGATCTCCGCCGCCAGCGCCGGAACCATGTTGGCGTTGTCGTCGTAGCGCGCCAGCGGCTCGATGACGAACGCCGCGGCGTGGATGTCCTTGGTTCCCCCGGAGAGGAACGGGTTCAGGATCGAAGGCGCCTGCCAGTAGAGCATCCTGAGCTCGCCGTCGGTGCCGCGTTGCGCGGCCGCCGCGGTGGCCAATGCCAGCAACGCCGCCGCCGTCACCGTGAACATTCGCAGTTTCGACATCACGCGCACCTCCTCCCTGGAACGTACAGGCTGTCTTGCGCCAACGCACCATGGATACCAGACAAGACCGCGCCCGGCCACAGGCGACCGGACCCGCCCGCCGCGCGCGCCCTTCCGGCTGTCAAGCCAACGCCAAGATGTCCCCTTTAGGCAAAGCAGAGATGTCCCCTTTTAGGTGTGGCGGGAGGGGGTAGCAGGAGCGGGCAACGAGACAAGGCACTGCGCGCCTCCACGGCTGCGCTACGGTCCTTCGGGTGACACGCTGCGCTTACCTGCTGAAGGGCAACGATGGCCGGGATGGGCTTGCGGCCAGTGGTTGACTGGCCAGCGTATACTCACGGTGTAGCGGGGACCGCAGCCGGTGTTTTTCGGTCCGGTCAAGGGTAGGTGGGGGTTGTCGGCTGGGGCACAGCCGGCCACCGCCGATTGTCCACAGGCTTGGCGCAGGTGCGCGGAGGGGGGCGGCCAGGGTCGGGACAAGCCGGACAGGACCGGGGGGCTTGGCGACGGGGCGGGTGTGGTCAACCGGCTGGGGGCTGGGTGTGGGGGAGGGAGCGTTTCCAGCGGTTCCAGGGGTGGTCTGGGGAGGGTTTGTACTTGGGGCGTTTGCGCTGAAGCGCGCGGGCGGTGTCGACGGTGCGGTGGAGGCTCTTCTCGTCGTCGAGGGGGATGGGCGTCTGGCCTTGGGCAAGGATGCGGTAGTCGAGGGTCTTGCCCTGGCACAACAGGGAGACGCGGCCGTCGAAGCGCTCGCACACGGTGACGGGATTGGAGCGCAGGCGGTAGCCCTTGCCCTGGTTGAGGATCTGGTACTCATGGTTCTGGTATCTCAGGGTGAGGTTGCGGCTGAGCTTGCGGGTGGAGTGGAAGCTCAGGATGAGGTCTATGGCAGCGGCGTCGTGGAGCACGGGGCGGTGGGCGTCGCGGGGGTTGTGCGGGGGTAGGGCGAAGCGGCGATTGTAGTCTTCGATGTACTTGGGCAGGAAGGCATTGGCCTGGTCGATGGAGTCGATGCCCTTCAGGCGCAGTTCCTTGACCAGACGGTCCTGGAGGGTTGCGTTGGCCCGTTCCACGCGGCCCTTGGCCTGAGGGGTGTTGGCGTGGATGGGCTGGATGTCCAGGGTCTTGAGCGCCCGGGTGAACTGAGTCAGCTCACCCTCGCGGTCCTTTTGATTGACCCGGAAGATGCTGTGCTTGTCCGAATAGACGGCTGCCGGCCGGCCGTGCTGATGCAGATACCCGCGCAGGGTGCTCATGTAGGCTTCGGTGGTCTCGGCCTCGACAAACCGCAGGGCCAGGAGCCGGCTGGTGGCGTCGTCGATGAACACGATCAGAGTGCAGGAAGGCCCCCGGTCCTCGAACCACGGGTGCGGCGAACCGTCGATCTGCACCAACTCGCCCAGCGCCGCCCGCCGGGGACGGCTCGGATGCACCCGCATCTCCCGGCCCTTCCTCGACCGCCACAGCCCCTCTGCGATCATCCACTTGCGCACCGTCTCCGCCGATATCCGATGGCCGTGCACCTCCCGGAGCTTCTCCGCTGCCAGGGTCGGTGAGAAGTCCTCGTAGCGCTCCCGCACCAACCCCAGCATCTCCGCCCGCTTCTCCGGTGCGATGGCGTTGTTCGCCTTGCGCCCACGGTGCCCCGAAATCAGCCCCTTCGCCCCCTGCTCCCGGTACCGCCGCAAGAGCCGCTTCACCTGCCGCACCGACAACCCCATCCGCTCCCCTGCCTCCCGTTGCCGCAGTCGCTTCCCTACGACATCCCGTATCACTCCCAGACGGTCCACTTCCTTCATCGTCAGCCCCTCTCCTGTATTCGCCAATCCCTTGCCCCCCTTCCTTCTCCTAATGGGGACATCTTAGCTTTGTTCAAAAGGGGACATTATCGCTTTGCGCTAACAGCGCGCCCTTCCGGCTTGCCCGGTCGTGGGTTCCGGGTTAGTATCTACGCCATTGAAGGTTTTTTGAACGAGAGGAAGAAGCCATGTCCCAACAACGCATTATCGACGCCGACGGGCACGTGATGGAGCTCGACGACGAGCTTCGCGACTACATCGGGGGGCCCTACGCGGGACTGGAATGGCATCGGTCCTACGGCTTCTGGCCGGGGCTCACCATGGACGGCTACCTTCGCTCGCTGAGGCAGCCGGGCGGCTGGGTCGGCGCCGGCACCGGACCCAACGCCCAACATTGGCTCGACTTCCTGGACAAGAACGGCATCGAGCTGACGGTGCTGTACCCGACCCAGGGGCTGACCCACGCGGCCATCCGGGACCACGAATGGGCCATCACCATGGCCCGGGCCTACAACGACTGGCTGCACGACCGGTTCATGCGCGTGAGCCCGCGCTTGGTGGGCGTGGCGCTGCTGCCCGTCCAGGACATCGACGAGGCGGTCAAGGAACTTCGCCGCAGCGTCGAGGAGCTGGGGATGGTGGGCGCGGTGCTGCCTTCCGCCACCCCGGGCGGGAAGCTCTTCAGCGGACCCGAGTTCCACCCGTTGTGGGAGGAGGCGCAGAGGCTGGACGTGCCGGTGTCGCCCCACGGCGGCATGAGCTTTCCGGACCTGGGGATCGACGACACCCGGAACTTCATGGTGGCCCACACCCTGGAGCATCCGTTCGCGCAGTTCCGGCAAATCGTGGCGATGATCTGTGAAGGCGTGTTCGAGCTGTTCCCCAGGCTGCGGTTCGGCGTGCTGGAATGCGGCGCGGGCTGGGTCCCCTACCTGATGGACCGCCTGGACGAGGAGTACGAACGGAAGGGGCAGTACTCGCCCAACTGCAAGCGCAAGCCCAGCGAGTATTTCCGGGAAGGCAACATCTACTTCGCGGCGGAGGTGGAGGAGACGCTGCTGCCCGAAACCGCCCGGCTGGTGCCGGAACATACCCTCCTCTGGGCCTCGGACTATCCCCACGAACGGGACCAAAGGGACTTCAGCGAGGACATCCCGCACCTCATGGGCCGCGAGGACATGAGCGACGAACTGAAGCACAAGATCCTGTTCGAGAACCCCTTGCGGTTCTACCCCCGGCTGCGGGCGCGGCTGGATGCCACCGCGGTGGCGTCGACGGAGGCGGCCGCTAGCTGAACAGCACCTTGGCCATCTCGGACCGGAACCGGTCCGCCAACTCGCTGCGCCCCAGGACTTCGAAGATCTGCACCATGGCCTTGCGGGCGCCGTCGTCCTCGAAGGCGCGGTCCTGCTTCAGCACCGCCAGGAACTCCTTGAGGGCGGCCTCGTAGCGTTCTTCCGCCGCCAGCGCCTGCGCCAGCCGGAACCGCACGTCGATGCGGTCCGGCGCCGCCTCGAGCTCCTGGCGCAGCGACTCCACGTCGGCGCCGTCGCCCTCGCTGAGCTTGTGACGGGCGATCAGCCGGTCGGCCTCGTTCCGTTCCGGCTCGCCGAGAGGGACCCTTTCCAGAAAGGACAGAGCGCGCTCCGCTTCCGTATCCAGCAGCCCTCGCCCCAGTCCCAGGAGCGCCCCCGGGTGGTGCGGCGATTCCTCTACGACCTGCCCGTAGATCTCCAACGCCTTCCCGGCCTCGCCCGCGGACCACAACCGGTCCGCCTCCACCACCAGCTCGTCCTGGCGCGAGGGCACGACCTGGGCGAGCGCCTCGCGCACAGCGGGCTCGGGAAGCGCGCCGGTGAATTCCGTGGCCAGGGCGCCGTCCTTGAACACCTTGACCGCCGGGATCCCCTGGATGCCGAAGCCGGCCGCCAGCTCCTGGTTCTCGTCCACGTTGACCTTGGCCAGCAGCAGCTTGCCGCCGTACTCCTCCGTCACCCGTTCCAGCACCGGCCCCAGGACCCGGCACGGTCCGCACCACGGCGCCCAGAAATCCACCACCACCGGCGTTTCCCTGGAGCGCTCCAGCACCCGCGCCTCGAACTCGGACTGGTCGACGTTGAAGACCAGCGATTCCGTTTCTCCCGCGCTCACCGCGTCTACTCCTCTTTCCGGCTCGTGTCGAAGTCGGCCCCGTTGAGCGTCACCCGTGTCTCCACCGGCGTGGGCTTCATGACCGTCTGCATGATGTAGCAACCCTGCTCCGAGTTGCGGATCACCGCGGCCACGCGCTCCGGCGGCTCGTCGGACTCCACGTCGAGCTTCGTCTCCACGCCGACGCCCTCGGCCTGCACCGTTTCCCGCAGCACCGAGCCCTCGTTCCTGAAGCGCGCGGTCACGTGCACGCGCGCCTTGTCGATCTTCACCTTCATCATTTCCCCGTACCGGGAAAGCTGGGTGAGCAGTCAGAATCCGATGGAAAGCGCGAAATACGCCATGGGCGGAGGCGCCGTGTTGTCGCCGCCGATGCGCCCGCCCTCGTCGCACATCACGGTGAAGCCCCGGGCCTCGCCACGCTTCTGCTGCCGCTCCAGCATCTCGGCGTCGGCCTCCATCACGACTTCGCGTTTGACGATCATGTCGTCTGCCATATATCAACCTCCAGGATGTTTGTGACGCGAAGGGTAGCCCATCGACCCGACACCGTCAATTTGCGCAGGTCTCCATGGCCAAACGACACCCCTCTCTGATACCGCTGTCCCACGACCACCACCACGGGCTGGCGCTGGCGTTGCGCTGCCGCAAGCACGCCCTGGGGCAACTCAACCCCGGCGACCCCGCGGCCCTCGAAGCCTGCGCGGCGGAAGTGTCGCGCTTCTTCAACAAGAACCTGACGCCGCACTTCGAGGCCGAAGAGACTGTCCTCTTTCCGCTGATGGCGGCCTACGAGGAATGCCGGGAGCTGGTGGCGCAGCTCGAACGCGAGCACCGGGAATTTCACAGGCTGGCGGCCCGGCTGGGGGAGCCCGGAGGACTGCGGAAGTCGCTGTTCGACTTCGGAGACCTCCTTGAGCAGCACATCCGGAGCGAGGAGCGCAGGCTCTTCGCCGCCTTCGAGATGTTCGTGCCGCCGCCCGACGCCGAGCGCGCCGGCCGGGAAATCAAACGACTACTGGAGCAAGGTCAGGCCACCAGGGCCGGCGCCGAAACCGTCACGCCATGAACACGAAAACCGCCATCATCTCCATCGAAGAGCTGACCGACACCGCCGTACCGGAGCTGACCGAAGCATTCAACAGCTCTCCCGGCGTCACCGAGGTGGATTTCTCGGTGGAGCGAAAGGTCGCCGTCATCGAGTTCGACCCCGAGGTCACCAGCGTCGACGCGCTGATGCGGGTGGTGCTGGGCAAGGGGTACAAGGTGCTCTAAAGGACGTACGATCCGATAAGCGACACGTGACGGACTCTACCGCGGCAGGGGACGACTCCGGCACCCTCCAACGCCTCTACAACTGGACGCTGCGCAGCGCCGGGACGCGACATGCGGTCTGGGCGCTGGCCGGGGTGTGCTTTCTGCAGAGTATCGTCCTGCCGGTGCCGCCGGATCTGCTTCTCATCCCGATGGTGCTGGCCCGGCGCGCCAAGGCGCTGCTGTTCGCGAGCGTCTCCACCCTGTCCTCCACGGCGGGAGGCCTGGCGGGATACGCCATCGGGTACTTTCTCTACGAAGCGGTGGGCGAGCCTCTGCTCGCTCTGTGGGGGTCTGGGGGGAAGCTCGAGGTGTTCGAGGCTTACCGGCGGGAGTGGGGGGCCTGGATCGTGGTTGCCGGCGCCCTCAGCCCGCTGCCCTACAAGCTGGTTGCCGTCGCATATGGCGCTGCCCGGCTCGACGTCGGCGTCTTCATCCTCGCATCCCTGCTCTCCCGTGGCTTCCGATTCTACGTCGAAGCCACGCTCCTCTGGTACTTCGGCCCGGCGGCGCGCGCGCTCATCGAGCGCCACCTGAGGGCGGCGACGGCCATCGGCTTGCTCCTCGTGGTCGGTGTTTTCCCGCTGCTCCGCTTCCTCCACTAGATTGTAATCAGCCTGGCAGGACCCCGGACCTCGGGGCAGGGGCTACTCACCGTTACCCAGGATGCGGTGAAGATTACTCAAGGCGTGCTCGATGGGCAGAACGGTGACGTCATCCATGTAGACAGGACTCGGTCCACCGTAGAAGACGAAACACTTGGCCGGAGGATAATCCTTGACCCCGCTTCGCCGAAGGGTCCTGGCACTGGACCCGGTCAGGACAAATACCAGTCATACCAGTCCGCGGGCTTCGATCAGGTCATGGATCTCATTCAGCAGCGCGGGTATGCGCTGGACCTCGTCGATGACGGTCCAGCCGGGGTGGTCCGAGGGAATGAGTTGCCGCAGGTGCCCGTGATTCGCGGACAGACGATTGTAGTACTCCGACTGGAGCAGGTTGACGAAAAGCGCCTCGGGTAGCCAGTGCTTCAACCATGTGGTCTTGCCCGTGCCTCTGGGGCCGAAGAGGAAAAAGCTCTTGCGCGATTCCAGGGGTTTCTCGATGAGTCGCTCGAACACAGTGATCCAGCTCCTGATGCCTTGCACCACCATAGGGTAAAATGACGCAAAGTGCAGTCCGAAACTGAAAGTATCCAGCCGAATTTAAGTTTACGACAGGTAAGTGCCCTTCAGTTGATGGAAAGGCGACAGAACGTGAGGGTCTTTGATGTGATGGTCACCGCAGGAACCACGGGAGCACCCTGAACCCCTTGAAGTCGAAGCTCTCCTCTCCGGCGTGGACCAGGACGCCTCCCCGGTTCGGATTGGAAGGGATAGAGGTCCACCAAGCGAGGGTATCGACGGCGTCGCCAGCAACCGTCTGGCCGGACTTCACCTCCACCGGAACAAGTCGCCCATCCGCGTCTATCAAGACGTCGATCTCGTGCCCTGTAGCATCTCTCCAGAAGTAGAGACGCGGGTCGCGGCGCATGGCGGCGAAGCTCTTGATCAGTTCCGACACCACGAATGATTCGAACACGGCACCGCGCAACGGGTGGCGTTCCAACGTCGCGGCGTCACGGATGTCGAGCAGATAGCAAACCAGCCCGGTGTCGAGGAAGTGGAGACGCGGGCGCTTGCGCAGGCGCTTGCGGTAGTTCGCGTGGTGCGGCGGGAGCGTCGTGGCCAGATATCCGATTTCCAGAGCCGTGAGCCAACGCCTGGCGGTCTGTTGCGTGATGCCGACGTCGCTGGCCAATGAAGCGAGGTTGAATTCCGTTGCCGTATGCGCGGCCGCCAGCCGGACGAACCGCTCGAAGGCCCTGGCATTCGAGATCTGCATGACCTCACGGACATCCCGTTCCACATAGGCACGAAAATAGTCCGCCAACCACTCGCTCGCGGGAATATGTCGGTCGTGAATGCGCGGATAGAAGCCCTCTACCAGCATGGCCCAAAGCTCCCTGCCCGGGGGAAAGCTGGCCGGTACGGCCGGAGAACCGTGGGGGCGGTCGAGATTCAGCGGATCAAGAGGCTCCCGATCCAACAACTCCGCAAGGGACAGCGGGTACAGGCGGAGAAACGCCGTGCGTCCTGCCAAGGTCTGGGACACTGCTTCCATCAACAGCAGGTTTTGGGAACCGGTGAGAATGAAACGACCGGGGCGGGGTTCGGCGTCCACCAACCCCTGAATGTATGAGAGCAACTCGGGCGCGCGTTGGACCTCGTCCAGGATCAGCTTGTCAGCTTGGGCCAAGAGGCTGCGCGGGTCTTCGATGGCTCGAGCCCGAACGTCCGGCGCCTCGAGCGAGACGTAGCGATGATCGGCGAACAGCGCCTGGACCAGCGTCGTCTTTCCGGATTGTCGGGGACCCGTGAGCGTCACCACGGGATAGGATTCGGCCGCGGCCTTCAGCGCTTCGGTCAAGTGGCGGCGCAACATGCCGCAATTCTGACAACAAACCTAGATCATGTCAATTCGATGATCATATCATCAACAAACATGGGCTGCCGACTTACTCCCCGGCCACGGTCATGCGGGCGATCTTTACCGTGGGAGCCGCCACCGGACTCTGCGGGCGGAGGTCGTTGCCGACCATCTCGACCTGGTTGAGCATGTCGTTCAGGTTGCCGGCGATGGTGAGCTCGGATACCGGGTAGGCCAGTTCGCCCTTCTCGATCCAGAGCCCGGACGCGCCCCTCGAATAGTCGCCGGTCACGAGATTGACGCCGAAACCCATCAGCTCGGTGACGTAGAAGCCGTCCTCCACCGAACCGATGATGTCCCCGGGGGTGTGCTCGCCGGGGATGAGATAGAGGTTCATGGGCGAGACGCCGGAGGCCTGGCCCACGCCCCGGCTCGCGTTGCCGGTGGACTTTGCGCCGAGCTTGCGCGCGCTGTAGGCGTCCAGCAGGTAACTCTTCAGGACGCCCGCCTCGACCACGTCCTTGGGCCGGACGCCGACACCCTCCGAATCGAAGGGCCGGGACCCCAGGGCCGAGGGAATCGTGCCGTCGTCGACGATGCGGACGAGGTCCGAAGCCACCCGTTGTCCGAGGCGGTCGCACAGGAACGACGCGCGCTGGTAGAGGGCGTAACCGGAAACGGCCTGGCCCAGGTGCCTGACCAGGGTGCCGGCAATGGCCGCATCGAATACCACCGGCACCTCACGGGTCCGCACCTTGCGGGCGCCCAGCCGGCGGATCACGCGGCGGCCGGCCTCGCGCCCCACCGCTTCCGGAGCATCCAGCGCGTCATGGCGTCGCGCCGCCGAGAACCAGTGGGCGCGCTCCATGGAACCGTTGGACGCGGCCACCGGGGCCACCGACAGATGGAAGGCGGAGGTGGCATATTCCCCGGTAAAGCCCTCCGAATTGGCATGGATGACCCGGTTGAAAGAGTTGCCGAACTCCGCGCCCTCGGAGTTGGTAATCCGCGCATCGTATTGCAGCGCGTGCTCCTCCGCCACGCGGGCGGCATCGATGCCGCGCTCGACGGGCAGACCCCGGGCCTCCTCATCCAGCAGGTCCAGCTCGGGCACCTCGGCGGCCAGCTCCCCGGGTTCGGGCAGGCCGCCGAACTCATCCTTGGCCGTGGCCTGGGCCATGGCGCAGGTCTGGTCCAGCAATCGGTCCAGGGAAGCCCTCGACAAGTCGGAGGTGGAGGTGGCGGCCGAACTCCGGCCGAAGAACAGCCGCAGCCCCAGCCGGGTCTCGTGGGCCTGGCTGACGGTTTCCACTTTCCCGAGACGCACCTTCACCCCGACGCCCTCGTGCTCCACCATGGTCACGTCTCCCTGGGAAGCGCCCTTCTCCCTGGCCCGGGCCAGCAGGCCGGCGGCGAGTTCCCTATCCGGCGTCAATCGCTCCATCGCCGCCTCAACCCTGGAAAGAACCGGGGCCGCGCACGCTGGTGCCGCCCACCACGAGCTGGTCCACCCGGATCGTGGGCAGTCCGACCCCCACGGGCACGCCCTGGCCGTCCTTGCCGCAGGTGCCGATGCCGTCGTCCAGGGCAAGGTCCGACCCCACCCGGCTCACCCGCGTGAGCACGTCGGGGCCGTTGCCGATGAGGGTGGCGTCCCGCACCGGATGCGTGACCCGGCCGCCCTCGATCCGGTACGCCTCGTTGGCGGAGAAGACGAACTTGCCGCTGGTGATGTCCACCTGTCCGCCGCCGAAGGAGACCGCGTAGAGGCCGTCCTTCACGGAGCGGATGATGTCCTGCGGGTCCTCGTCCCCGGCCAGCATGAAGGTGTTGGTCATGCGAGGCATGGGCACGTGGGCGTAGCTCTCGCGGCGGCCGTTGCCGGTGAGCTCCATGCCCAGGAGCGAGGCATTCAACCGGTCGTGCATGTAGCCGCGCAGGATGCCGTCTTCGATCAGCACCGTGCGCTGGGTGGGCGTGCCCTCGTCGTCCACGTTGAGGGAACCCCGCCGCCAGGGGATGGTGCCGTCGTCCACCACCGTGCACAGCTCCGTGGCCACGCGCTCGCCGATGCGGTCCGAAAAGGCCGAGGTCCCGCGGCGGTTGAAGTCGGCTTCGAGCCCGTGCCCGATGGCCTCGTGGAGCAGGATGCCGGGCCAGCCCGGCCCGAGGACCACGTCCATGGGGCCCGCCGGCGCCGCCACCGCCTCGAGGTTCACCAGCGCCCGGCGCACCGCCTCCCGGGCATGGGCCTCGCACCGCTCGGCATCGGTGCAGTCGTCGAGGGTCATGCGGCCGCCCCATCCGAAGTAGCCGGCCTGCCGCTTGCCCCCATCCTCGACGATGCAGCGGACGTTGCAACGGACCAGGGGCTGGAAGTCCCCGAGCGCCCAGCCCTGGGACGACGCGACGAGGACGATCTTGTTCTCCAGCAAGAGGGAAGCGAACACCCCCTTGACCCGCGGGTCGGCCCTTCTTGCGAACCGGTCCAGATCCTGCAACAGGGCGATCTTGCGTTCCAGGGGAACATCGGGGAAGGACCCGGCCACCGGATAGAGGTCGTGCCGGGGGCCGGCCGGGGTGGGAACCCGCGCCGGCAGGTCCGAACCCCGGTCGCCGGCGATGACGTTGGCAGTGCGCACCGCCGAATCCAGGTTCTTGATGGTCACGTCGTCGGTGAACGCGTATCCGGTCTTGTCCTCGGACAGCACCCGCGCGCCCACGCCGTTGGCGGCGGACACCGACGCATGCTTCACCAGACCTTCTTCGAGGTGCACCTGGTCGTTGGTCCGGTACTCGAAATAGAGGTCGGCGTAGTCCGCCCGCGCGGCCATGGCGCGGCCCAGGACCCTGTCCAGATCCCGTGCGGTGACGCCGAACTGCTCGTCGAAGAACGCCGCCGCCGAGAACGCGGGCCGGTCGGCATGGCTCTTGTCCAAAACGCCCCCCTTTCCTTACATGAGGCCGGCTTGTATGCTATGAAGGAAACCCTTCAGGCGGCTGCTCCTGCCATGGCCACACGATCAGTGTACCACTCCAAGTCAAACATGGAAGGACGTGTCACGATGCCGCCGGCGGCAGCTTCGAGGAGTTGAACCGATGGATCAGAAGATCGTTCACGTTGTCGGTACGGGGACCATAGGCGAGCCGCTCATCGGCATCCTGGCGAGCTTCCGGGAAGCCTTCGGCATCGACGAGGTGACGTTCAACAAGCAGACCCCCCGGCTCACCGACCGCTCCAAGATCACCGCGCTTCAGGGCAAGGGCGCCCGACTGAGCGTCGAGAAGGACCATTGGGAGGAGTTCGCCAAGCTCGGCATGAACCCGGCCTTCGATTCGGCCGCCGCCATCGAGCGGGCCTCCGTGGTCATCGACTGCACCCCCGTCGGCAACAAGAACAAGGAAAAGCGCTACCAGCACTACGCCGGGAAGAACGGCAAGGGGTTCATCGCCCAGGGCAGCGAGTTCGGTTTCGGCAAGATGTATGCCCGGGGCATCAACGACGCGGCGCTCCGAAGGGAGGAGGACCGCTTCATCCAGGTGGTGAGCTGCAACACCCACAACCTGGCGGTGCTCATCGACACCCTCGCCCTGGGGCCGGAGAAGGAAGACAACCTCGAGGCCGGGCGGTTCGTCTGCATGCGGCGGGCCAACGACATCAGCCAGGAAGGCGACTTCATTCCGGCGCCCGAGGTGGGACGGCACGACGACGAACGGTTCGGCACCCACCAGGGGCGCGACGCCTACCACCTGTTCAAGTCCCTGGGACTGGACCTCGACATCTACTCGTCCGCTCTCAAGATCAACACCCAGTACATGCACACCATCCACTTCAACCTGATCCTGAAGCGCGCCATCGCCATGGAGCAGCTCATGCAGCGGATCCGGGCGAACCGCCGCATCGCCGTGACCAACAAGAAGTCCTCGGCATCGGTGTTCTCGTTCGGGCGGGACCACGGCCTGTTCGGGCGCATCCTGAACCACACCGCCATCGTCACCCAAAGCCTGGCGCTGCGGGGAGACCGCGAGGTAGTGGGCATGTGCTTCACGTCCCAGGACGGCAACTCGCTCCTGAGCAGCATCGCGGCCACCCTCTGGCTGCTCAATCCGGATACCTACGAGGAGCGCCTGCAGCCCATCCGGCCCTACTTCTTCAGGGAGATCTGACGCCCTCGAAGCGGGCAACGTCGCCCGCGACGATGCGGTTTCGGCGTGCCAGCCCGGCCCGGACCTCCAGCACGTATTGACTTGGAACGCCGACGCTCACGGAACGGGTGGAGAACGGCACGGTATCGTGGATGATCCCCACCACCCGCCGGCGCGCGTCCATGAAGATGATGTCCAGGGACAGCGGGGTGTTCTTCATCCAGAACGACTGATCCCTCTCTTTCGGGAACACGAACAGCATCCCCTCGTCCGTCCCCAGATCGTTCCGATACATCAGCCCCAGGCGCCGCTTCTCGGCGGTGTCCGCCACCTCCACCCGGAAGCCGGCCTTGATTCCGCTTGGGCCTTCGAAGACCACCGCCGGCTTGCCGTTGCAGGCAACCTGGGCGGAAAGCAGGAAAGCACAGCCCAACAGAAGAAATCGGCGCACCCTTCGTCCTCCCTGACACCGATTCCGGTCCTGACGATCGACGGCGACGGACCGGGACATTCGCACTGGGAGTGCATTTCGGTTAGAATGCACTCCCAGAGATTGAACCTGTTTCTTTAGGCACTCAACACCCTCCACCACACCGTCGATGATCCAACCTTCGTACCGCGAGTTCGTGGAACTCGCCAGACAGGGAAACGTGGTTCCGGTCTACGAGGAAATCCTCATGGACCTGGAGACCCCGGTGTCCTTCTACAGCCGCCTCAAGAAGAGCCGCCATTCCTTCCTGCTGGAAAGCGTGGAAGGCAGCGAGCGCTGGGCGCGGTATTCGTTCCTGGGCACCGCGCCGGAGCTGGTCTTCAAGGCCTGGGGCCGCGAGGTCGAGATCACCCGGGGCCGGAAGAAGGAGTCGCGGACCTGCGACGACCCGTTGGCGGCGATGACCGAGATCCTCGACGGGTACCGGCCGGCCGCCGCCGTGCCGGATCTCCCCTTCACCGGCGGCGCCCTGGGCTACGTGGCGTACGACGCGGTGGAGATGCTGCACGGCGTTGCCAACCCGGCTGAGCGGGCCAGCCGTTTCCCGGACATCTATTTCCTGCTGGTGCGCACGCTGGTGAGCTTCGACAACCTCAAGCACACCATCACGATCATCGACAACGTCCCCATCGAGAATGGGGCGCGCCTGCGCGTGCTCTACGGCGACGCCGTCTCCCGCATCGAGAACCTGCGCTCGTCCCTGCGGAAATCGCCCAAGACCCTGGAGGCCCGGAGTCTCACCGGTTCCGGATCGAGCGTCAAGTACCGGTCCAATGTCGCGCCACAGGTGTTCCACGGCATGGTGCGCAAGGGCAAGGAGTACATCGCCGCGGGCGACGTCATCCAGGTGGTGTTGTCCCAGCGGCTGGAGGCCCGCACGCGGGTCGAGCCGTTCGAGATCTACCGCGCCCTGCGCTTCACCAATCCGTCTCCGTACATGTTCTTTCTCGAGCTCGACGACCTGAAGATCATCGGCTCGTCCCCGGAGATTCTCGTCCGCCTCACCGGGCGGAACATCGAGCTTCGCCCCATCGCCGGCACCCGGCCCCGGGGCCGGGACGCGCGGGAAGAACAGGACCTGGAGGAGGACCTCTTGGCCGACCCCAAGGAGCGGGCCGAGCACATCATGCTGGTGGACCTCGGGCGGAACGACGTGGGGCGGGTGGCGGAGGTGGGCTCGGTGGAAGTGGACCAGCTCATGACCGTCGAGCGCTATTCCCACGTCATGCACATCGTCTCCAACATCAAGGCGGAACTGGCCCGGGGAAAGACCCCGCTGGACCTGTTCGGCTCATGCTTCCCCGCGGGGACGGTATCCGGGGCGCCCAAGGTCCGGGCCATGCAGATCATCAGCGAGCTGGAGCCGCAGAGGCGGGGGCTGTACGCCGGCGCGGTGGGCTACCTGAGCTTCAGCAACAACCTGGACACCTGCATCGCCATCCGCACCATCACCGTCCACAACGGCACCGCGGTCATTCAGGCGGGCGCCGGCATCGTGGCGGACTCCGATCCCGCCACGGAGTACGAAGAGACCCTCAACAAGGCCCGCGGCATGCTCAAGGCCATCGAGCTGGCCGAGTCCTGGAGAAAAGAGCGGTAGCGTGATCCTGCTCATCGACAACTACGACTCGTTCACCTACAACCTCTACCACTACCTGGCCGAGCTCGGGGCGGAGGTCCGGGTGGCCCTCAACGACCGCATCGACGCGGACGGGGTCGAGGCGCTCCGGCCGGACGCCATCGTCGTGTCACCGGGTCCCTGTACCCCCAACGAGGCCGGCGTCTCGTGCGAGGTGATCCGGCGGTTCGGCGAGCGGACCCCCATCCTGGGCGTGTGCCTGGGCCATCAATGCATCGGCGCCGCCTACGGCGCGCGGGTGGTGCGGGCGAACGAGATCATGCACGGGAAGATGTCGGAGGTGCTGCACGACTCCCGGACCATCTACCGCTCCCAGGAGAACCCCTTCCCGGCCATGCGCTACCATTCCCTGGTGCTCGATCCGGACAGCCTGCCCGACGAGCTCGGCGTCAGCGCCCGCACCCGGGACGGCGCGGTCATGGGCGTGCGCCACAACCGCCACCCGGTGGAAGGCGTCCAGTTCCACCCCGAATCGATCCTCGCCGAGACCGGCAAGACCCTGCTGAAGGACTTTCTGGACTGCTACCTGTAGCGCGGTGTGCTCGCGTCGGCCGCCGACGGGTATGGAACCCGCCTCTACGCCTGCTGGGCCGCGTGCGCCTGGGCGCACTCTTCGCTGCAGAAGAAGTGGCCGTGGGACTGGTAGGCTTCGTTCTTGGGGACGTAGCTCTTGCAGTGGGGATCGAGCACCATGGATTCGCCTTGGGACGGGTCGGCGGCACTCCCCTTGCCCTTGCGCTTGATGCTCGAGTAGATCAGCACCAGGAACAGATAGGCCAGCAAGCCCAGTATCAGAAACCTGAGGAACATGGCAGTGGCACCGTCAATGACACTCGCGGTCGACTCGCCTCACGGGGAGGCCATTTCCCGGACCCGGCCGTTGTCTTCCACCTGGTCGAGCATTTCCCGTACGCCGCTGCCCAGGAGCGGATGCCTCAGGTCCGGCGCGATCTCGCACAGCGGAGCCAGCACGAACCGGCGACGGTGAAGCTCCGGGTGCGGAATGACCAACCCGGGTCCTTCCAAGACCATATCATCGAAGAACAGGATGTCCAGATCAATGACCCGGTCCGCCCAGCGCACCGGGCTGGGGCGGCGGCCCATTTCTCGTTCGACGGCCTGACAGTGCTTCAGGAGGATCCCGGGGTCCAGGCCGGTTTCAACCGCCGCGACTCCGTTGACGTACCATTCCGTGCCGGCCGCGCCCCAGGGTTCGGTGGCGAACCAGGTCGAGACCTGCCGCACCTTGGTCCGCGGCATCCGCCCGATCTCCCTGACGGCCCGGCGGCAGTTCTCCTCCTTGTTCCCCTGGTTCGAACCCACCCCGATGTAGGCGCGATGCCGCACGGCCCCGCTACAGGCTGACCTTCCCGAGACGCTCTACGGCTTCCTTCAGGCGGTCGGCCGGGGAGCACAGGGTCAGCCGGATGAAACCCTCGCCGGGGTCGCCGAAGCCGTTGCCGGGAGTGGTGACGATGCCGGCCTCGTCCAGGAGCCGGGCGGTGAAGTCCGCGGACGTCCACCCCCCGGGCACGGGCAGCCAGACGTAAAACGTGGCCTGGAGTGCGGGCAGCTCGAAGCCGGCGCGGCGGAGGCCGTCCACCACCGTGTCGCGCCTTTCCTGGTACACTTCACGGATGGGCTCCAGAAATTCCTCCGCGTGCTCCAGGGCGAGGATGGCCGCTTCCTGCACCGGCTGGAAGACCCCCGAGTCGACGTTGGACTTCACCTGCCCCAGGGTCCCCACCAGCTCCGCGCTGCCCACGGCCATGCCGATGCGCCAGCCGGTCATGTTGAAGGTCTTGGACAGCGAATGGAACTCGATGGCGACTTCCCTGGCTCCGTCCACCTGCAGGATGCTCGGCGCCCTGTAGCCGTCGAAGCCGAGTTCCGTGTAGGCGGCGTCGTGGCACAGGATGATGCCGTGCCGGTGAGCGAACTCCACCGCCTCCTTGAAGAAGCTCTCGTCCGCCACCGCGCCCGTGGGGTTGTTGGGGTAGTTGATCCAGAGCATCTTGGCCCGCTCGAGTACGTCCGCGGGTATGCTGGAGAGGTCGGGCAGGAAACCGTTCTCGCGCGTCAAGGGAAGGAAATGGACGTCGCCGCCGTTGAAGCGAGTCCCGATGGCGTACACCGGATAGGCGGGGGTGGGCACCAGCACCACGTCGCCGGGGTCCACGTAGGCCACCGCCATGTTGGCCACGCCTTCCTTGGAGCCGATGAGCGAAACCACCTCGGTGGCCGCATCCAGCGTCACGCCGAAGCGCCGTCCGTACCAGTCGGCCACCGCCTGGCGGAACGCCATCATGCCGGAGCTGCTGGGATAGCGGTGGTTGGCGGGTTTGGTCGCGGTCTCGGTCAGTCTCTCTATGATCCTTCCGGGCGTGGGAATGTCGGGATCCCCGATGCCCAGGTCGATCAGGTCCACGCCCTTGGCCTGCGCGGCCCGTTTCTTCCGGTCGATCTCCGCGAACAGATACGGCGGCAACTCCTGGATGCGTTGAGCCTTGTTGAACATTGTTGCTGACTCGCTTTCTACTTTGCGGGGTTGGCGGTTCGGGCTGCCCGGCGGTTCCTCCGCGCGGGCTCCGAGCCGGGACAGTGTTGGTAGAAGCGAGCTTACAACATTTCCCTGGGGCGAGTGAAATCCCCCGGCTCCCGGGACCCCGGGAGAAACCTTCGGTTCGCCCACATCCGGCGGCATCCTCCGGTTCGCGCCGGTTGGCGGAAACCGTTATATTTCAGGATTCTACGTCCAACTCTTACGGAGAATCCATCCATGCCGTTCCATATCGTCGTCGACGGCTACAATGTCATCGGCAGTGAACAGGGCCTGCGCGGCGACCTGGAGCAGAAACGGGCCGGCCTCGTCAAGGAGGTCACGGCATACCAGGAACGCACGGGCCATTCGCTGACCACCGTCTTCGACGGGTGGCGGAACGGCCGGACCGACGAGACACGGCAGCAGGTGGGGGCGGTGACGGTGGTGTTCTCCCGTCACGGCGAGAAAGCCGATGCGGTCATCGAACGGCTGGCCCGGGAGATCGGCGCCACCTGCACCGTGGTGACCTCCGACCGGGACCTGCGCCGCAGCGTGGAGAGCAGCGGCGCCGTGGCCGTGTACGTCGGCGAGTTCCTCGCGAAGATGCGGGCGGAGCCGGCCGGGCCTGACGTCGGCGGGGACGACGACGGTTTCGAGGCGCCCCCGCGCGGCCCGACCAACCGAAAGAAAGGCAACCCGCGGCGACTTTCCAAGGCCGAGCGGGTGCGGCGCGACCGTCTCGCCAAGCTTTGACCCCGTCCCTCCACCGCCCCTGGATTCCCGCTTTCGCGGGAATGACGGAAGGGGGTGCGGGAATGACGATTCGGTGGCACACCCCTCACCGTCCGAGCCGTCCGGCGATCTCCGGCGAATCGGCGCCGTAGCGGTAGGCGCGAAAGACGTAGTTGCCGCCCTTGTAGCTCGGATGGTCTTCGGAGAAGTAGGGCGAGATGTACTCCCAGACGATCTCTTTGGCGCCGGGTTCCAGCTCGATCACGCGCGACCCCGCGCCCGGTCCGCCGTAAAGCACGTCGGCGCCGTTGGCGAAGAACAGCAGGTTGCCGTTTTCGAGCATGTGCACGTTGTGCTGCTGGCCGAAGGACCCGTCACAGAATTCCCATTTGAACGTCTTGGTCTCCCGGTCGATGATGGCCATCAGGTGGTTGTACCGGAAGTTTACCAGCAGGTCGCCGTTGTCGAGCGGCCAGACCGAGTTGGCGTGGCTGAACTCGACGCGCGCGACGACGGGGTTGAGGGGGTAACGATACATCTCTTCCGACGAAGCGGCTTCCCATTCCCAGACCGGGTTGCCTTCCCGGTCGATCTCGCGGAGCACATCGCCGTAGATGCCGTCGGCATGCTCGGTGCCCTCGCGCCCGCCCTCCACCCGCCGCGCCTGTTCGTCGGACAGCAGCTTCCAGGAAGCGTAGACGGTATTGCCGTTGGCGCAACGGCGTTGGTCATGGTGGTGGCAGGGGTCCACGTGCTCCCAAACCGTATTGCCGTCCCAGTCGAGTTCCAGGATGTGGCCGCCCTTGCCGCGCATGTTGCGCGGACCGTCGGTGGTCTGAACCGCCGCCAGCAGATTGCCGTTGGGCAGAAGGTGGGCATAGATTCCCGCAAAGCCCGGCAGACGCCATTCGTGCACGACCCGGCCGTGCATGTCGATCAAATGGGTGGCTTTCCGGCCAAGCGGGCTGAAGATCGTATAGCCCGGCGTCGCCCGGACTTCGTCGAAGATCGTGAGTCCGGTCCGGAGGTGCCGCATGGCCGTTAGTGTCGTGTCCCACGTAATACTTTACCGAGATGCGCAGGATTTCTTGTTGTCGGCAAGGCGCGATGACGAGCAGTGGCGGTCACCACGCGAGGAAGAGCAACGCAGCCGACGACAAGAAAGACAAGCAGATCGGTAAAGAATTACGTGGGACACGACATTAGGAAGCAGGAAGCCCGAGGTTCAGTTCTCGGAGAACGTCAGCCCGTCGCGCTCGTTGTCGAGCTCCCGGTCCATGAAGTCCACCACCAGCGGCCAGGCAAGCTTGGCCGTGTGCGGATGATAGCCCTCGGTGCCGGGGTCCACGAAGCCGTGGCCGCCGAAGGGAAAGAAATGCCATTCCAGCGGCTGCCCGTTGGCGAGGAAACTCTCCCACACCTTTTGCTGGATGGGCACGGTGGAGATGCGGTCGTCGACGCCGTACAGGACGATGGACGGACACTGGATCTTGCGGGCGGCGTCGTACGGGTGGACCGGGCGGATTTCGGTGGTGGGCTCTTCGCGGACCGTGGGGTAGTAGCCGACGAAGGCCCGGACCTCGGGTGTGGCGGCGACGAAGTGGATGGCGATGCGTCCGCCCATGCAGTAGCCGGACACGGCGACCCGGCCGGCGTCCACGTCGTTCCGGGAAGTGAGGTAGTCCCAGCCCTGCCGGATAACCCGCACGAAATCCCCATCCTTGGTGCGCGCCTGGATCTGCCGGCCGGTGTGGATATGGGTGACGTCGGGATAGCCGAGCAGCGAGTACAACTCGGGCACCACCACGGTGTACCCGAGATGGGCGAACTTCAGCGCCTCGACCTTGAGGTAGTCGGTGAGCCCGGTGTTCTGATGGGTCATTAGCAGGGCCGGACCCGGCGTGCCACGCTCCGGAGCGGCCAGATAACCGTAGATGCCGTCCCGTTCGGGAGTGAGCATGCGTTCGTGTACTCTCATGGAATGAAGGTAGATGACGGGAGCGGTAGTCGTCAACCGGCGGCGCCATCTCCCGGGACTCCTTACCATTTTCCTGCCGGGACGAAGCAGTCCCGGCCGCGGCCTTTCAAGAGCTCGCACAAGCGTCTGGCCGCCGCCTTGTCCGCCAAGGGGCCCGCCCAGAGGCGGTAGAACACCCCTTTCTTGGGAATCTCGGCCTTCACCACACGGTGAGTCAGGGAGCCCAACAACTCCTTTTCCTCGGAGGAGAGCCGGCTCCAGGCGGCCAGCGCCCGGTCGCGCGAGCGCGAGGAGTAAAGCTGCACCTTGGCGCCCGAAGGCGCCGCGGCCGCTTCAGCTTCAGGCGCCTTGCGAGCCGGCTTCGTGCCCCCGTGCGGCGGCGTGGGCTCGGTGTGAAGCGGAGCGTCCGCGACTTTCTGTTCGTCCAGCAAACGGGAAAGAATCGGTGCGTTGGCCCCCGAGGGCGCATCCGCGACCTTCTGCTCGTCCAGCAAACGGGAAAGGGCTGCCCCGTCGCCCTCCAACCAACGGGAAGCGGGGTACTTGGCGTAGAGTTGCCTGGCTTCTTTCCCCGAGCCCGATCGGGCCAGCGCTCGCACCAGGCTCGCTGTGATCATCGGATGCTCCGGCGCCAGCTTCAGGGCCTCCTCGTAGTGCGTCCGCGCCATTGCATGGTCGCCTTCGATGGCGGCCGCCACGCCAAGGCCGTTGGCCACCCAGGCTTCAGCCGGCGTGCCCTTTGCCGGTTCGGAAGCGGCGAGAAAATAGCTCTTCGCCCCGGCCGTGTCTCCCTTTCCAAGACTCGCCCGGCCGGCGCCGATCAGCGCCTCGACCTTGGCAGCCGGGGTCACGGACCTCTCGTCCGCCTCGGTGAAAAGCTTTTCGGCCAGGGTGAAATCACCCGCCTCCAACGCCAGGTAGGCGCGCCCGAGCCCGGGCTCCGACGCGCTCGGAAAATGGCGGGAGAGTTGCGTATACAGCCGTTCCGCTGCCTCAGGCCGCCCGGCCTCGGCCGATGCCGACTCCACTCCCGGACTGTCGTTCAATTGCCGCTGTTCCGCGGCCCCGAGTTGGCCCTTGCGTTGTTCCTTCACCGCCAAACCGCTGCAGGCGCCGAGGGGCAAGGTGAGCGCTGCTGTCACCGCCACCAAGCGGACAATGCAGGAGAGCCTTTTGATTTCCGGTAGTATTCTGATCATCGCAGCCATTCCCGGACCGGCCGTTCGGCACGCCTGGACTGCCCCTGGTGTCCTGTCCGGTTAACTCGCTGCTCGTCATCACGCCTTGCCGACGCCGTCCGTTGCAGACTGTCCGCCATCTTGGTGGCCACATTGCGTGTCCGATCGAGAGCGGCGGTAAGTTCGGCCAACTCGCCTTTCGACGAAAGCTCGATCCTGCCGGCGATGTGGCCCTGTTCCATTCGTTGTGCGCGACTGGTCAACGCGCGTACGGGCACCAGCACCCACCTGCCGAACAGCCAGCACAGTATGATCGAAAAGAACAGGAGGCGATGCACGCCAAAAAAAACTCCCCAGAACCTGCAATGTTTCTGGGGAGTTGAGTGGTTGCAGGGGGTGCGCAACCACCGAGACCGACATTTGCTCGTAGTCTCGATCTGAGCCAGTGGGTCCCCCGCTACCCGATTACCAGTAGCCAGTAACTTGTTGTCCAGCATATTGATAACGGTAGTCTTGCACACTAACTACACTACTGTTATCGTGCACTGTGATGTTAGAGAGATGGCACGTCACGACTGAAAGGTCAATCACCAAGGATTTGGAGCGGTATCTCGAAGACACGCTTCAGAAGCCCGCCCGGACGGACCCGCTTGAACAGGCGTTGGGCATCCCCTCCTTTCTGTCTCGGATGTACAGCCTTCACGAGGGCCAAATAGCAGGAAGACGCCTCGTGTTTCTGGCCGCCAAGGACAACACCGCCACGCCAGCCAACATTGCAAAGCACCTTGCCTTGGTCCGCCATGCCGTTGACGCAGTCGTCGTCTTCGTCGCTCCGTCGCTGAGCGCATACAACCGCTCGCGCCTCATTAAACGAGGCGTCCCGTTTGTCGTGCCGGGCAGGCAGCTCTATATCCCCGACCTCGCCATAGACTTGCGCGAACGTTTCCACACGTACAAGGGGCCGCGACCTAGTGTCCTCTCGCCGGCCGCTCAGGCTGTATTGTTCCTTCACCTCCTGCGACCCGACCAAGCGGCGACATCCCCGTCTCTCATAGCCATGCAACTGCGCTACTCGGCCATGTCGATCGGACGTGCGTTCGATTGTCTGGTCGGTACCGGCCTTGCGCATGCTGAAAGGCGCGGCAAGGAACGGCATATCCGGTTCAAGACCGAAGGGCGCCAACTGTTCGATGTCGCATGCGATCTGCTGCGCAGCCCGGTACGCGCCAGAAAGTTCATCCGGGACGGTCACATCGCCGCACCGCTGAAACACGCGGGTGAGAGCGCGCTTTCGGACCTGACGGATTTGTCCCCGCCGCCACGGGACACGTTCGCGGTCATGGCCAGCGATTGGAAGGCGCTCGCGCGAACCTACGGACTCGGAGAGACCGATCCGGAACAGGCCGCCCACATCGTCGAAACTTGGGCCTACGACCCCGCCGACCTTTCCGACGGGCACACCGTGGACCCACTGTCGCTCTACACGCAGTTCCGGAACCACCGTGATGAGCGTGTCTCCATGGCTGCGGAACGATTGTTGGAGGGAATGGCGTGGTAGCTGGAATAGAGAAGTTCCGCGAGTATTTCGTAGCGCACAAGGATCAATACGCGATCATCGGCGGTGCTGCCTGCGACCTGCTGTTCAACGCAGCCGGTCTCGATTTCAGGGCGACCAAGGACACCGACATACTATTATTTTACCTGCGACATGAGATGCCAAATGCAGACAAATCGACATATTTTCAGTACGTTAAGGTCTTTACGTCGCGTCACGGATGGGCTAGAATATCCTCTGATTCGCTCCCTGTAGGTACCTAAACGGTACCCGAATCGAGATTCAAAAGGAGGCATCAACCATGCCCAAAATCACCAAGCGAGCCGTCGACGCATTCAAACCCGCGGAACGCGAGCGCGTTGTCTGGGACGACGACATCAAGGGCTTCGGTGTTCGCGTCCACCCCACCGGTAGGAAAGTCTACATCATCAAGTACCGCCACGAGGGACGGGCCGTCAAGGCGACCATCGGACCCCATGGTCCCATCACCCCGGCGGCCGCCCGGGCGCGCGCCGCCGAGATCATCACCCTCGCCAGGACCGGGCGCAACCTTGAAGGGAAGACGCCCCGCAAGGCGGGCGGCGCCACCATGGCCGAGCTCGCTCGGCGCTTCATGGACGAGTATGCTCCCGGTCATCTGAGACCAGGCACTGCCGCACTCTATCGAAAGATCATCGACAAGCGCATCCTTCCCCGACTTGCTAAACGGCGCGTCGCCGATATCGGCAGGGCCGACGTAGCGGCCCTCCATCACGACATGCGCTCCGTGTCCGGCCACGCCAACCGCACCCTCGGCGTCCTCTCCCGTATGCTCACTTTGGCCGAGGTCTGGGAGATGCGCCCCGAGGGAGTCAACCCGTGCAGGTATGTCAAGAAGTACCCAGAACACAAGCGGGAGCGGTTCCTTTCGGACGATGAGTACCGCCGCCTGGGCGCAACGCTCCGGGACGCGGAACGCGAGGGGTTCGCTTCGCCCGTTGCCATCGCCGCCATGCGGCTCCTGATGCTGACCGGGTGCCGCAGCGGAGAAATCCTGCAACTCCGGTGGGAATACGTTGACCTGGAGCGGGGGGAGCTTCGGCTGCCGGACTCCAAGACCGGCGCCAGGATCGTGCATCTCGGCGAGCCCGCCATCGCCGTGCTGCGCGGCATCCAACGAAGTGAAGACAGTTCTTGGGTGTTCCCGGGCCAGAAGCGCAGCGCCCATCTCGCCTTCCTGCACGGCCCGTGGCAGCGCATCGTGAAACGGGCCGGAATCGGGAACCTGCGCATCCATGATCTTCGTCACAGTTTCGCCAGCGGCGGGTTGCTGGTGGGCGAGGGCCTCCCGATGATCGGCAAGCTGCTGGGCCACAACAAGGTCCAGACCACCGCCCGTTACGCCCATCTCGCCAACGACCCGGTCAAGTCCGCCGCCAACCGCATTGCGAGCAGAATTGCTGGCGTTATGGGGGAGCACCCTTGATATCGACACAAGCGAGTCACGATTTGCTTTTTGACAGTCAGTCGGTTACCTCAGAAACGGCTACACGGTGACCGCGAGCGACGGAAAGACAAATGAGATGGTGACAACCGCAACCGCGCAAACATCTGCTGCCTTGGCCCTTGTTCTGGCCACCGCATTCGGCATCCCTAGCACGACGGTCGCCTCCGATGCGGCGGAATGCGCCATCAATATCCTCACGTCTGCGGGCATAGTGAGGCAAATCGACAACCTGTCCCCCAACCGGATGATGGCTGACCAGGATTTTGTGAGCGCGGCTAGGCAGGAGCTGCGTGCGTGTGGCGTTCCTGCACGCTACTGGGTGTATTGCGCCAAATCCATCAGCCAGTACGATCCCGGTGATACTGATTCCGTGCGCCTCAACAAGGAGTTGGCTTCCCGGTTATGCGCGTCCATGATTCCGTGACAGGTTCGGAGACTTGATCGAAGCCACGCCGCTGTACTTCGCGGAAATGCATCTGGCAACGGGAGAGGGTTCAGAGTCGGTATCGCGACTGGCGTTGGATTCGTACCTCACTTGGTGTTTCCGACAGAGCCACTGGCGAAGCCGCCGAATCGCATGTTGGTCCACGGCTTTGTAACCGGGCTTAGGCGTTGCAGGAGACAGAGTCGGGGTGGAGCCTGGAGGTCTTGGCGAAACTGACTTGGGCAGCGCTGATGCCGATCATGCGTACGGTGCCAAGCGAAGCGCGGAGCCCTCCAGCTTCACCTACTGCCTTCCCCAAACCCGCCGCCCACTACCGTCAGAGGTGCTCATGCACAGTTCGAGACATGGCCCGAACCACGATCGGTTACATCTGTCACTGAGGGCGCGGCGCTCGCGGCGACCGCGTTCGAGAGATTGAGATTCTCCGTGGAGCTACACTCAAAAGTGGTGTACGAGCAAGGTTGAAGGAGGCGGCGCAACTCTGCTGAAATGGGGCTTGGAAGAGCAACGTTTCAGCGGGAAAGGAGAAGCGCCACCATGGGGAAGGATAGGAGAGAAGAGGATCGGAGTCCAGCAGAATTTCGGGATGAGTTGAGCGAGATGCTGCGAGAGGGGGCACAAGCGATGATCCGGGCGGCGGTGGAGGCGGAGTTGGAGAGCTTTTTGGGAGGGTATGAGTTGGAGCGGGACGGGATGGGGAGACGGGCGGTGGTACGGAACGGGCACCAGCCGGAGCGGGAGGTGTTGACGGGGTTGGGGCCGGTGAAGGTACGGGTGCCGAAGACACGGGACCGGGCGGGGGCGGGGCGGTGTTTTCGCTCGGAGTTGTTGCCGCCGTACTTGAGGAAGGCGCGGCGTGTGGAGGCGGTGGTGCCGTGGCTGTACCTGAAGGGGGTGTCGACGAACGACTTTGGGGAAGCGCTGGGGGCGCTGTTCGGGGGAGAGGTGAAGGGGCTGTCGCCTGGGGCGGTCACGCGGATGAAGCGGGTGTGGGAGGAGGAGTATGGGGAGTGGCAGGAGCGGGAGTGGCACGGGCACGAGTTCGTGTACGTGTGGGCAGACGGGATCTACGTGAACATCCGGCAGGAAGAACGGCGTTGTATCCTGGTGGTGGTGGGCTGCGACATCCACGGGCGCAAGCACTTTCTGGCCCTGGATGCGGGGTTTCGGGAGTCGGCGGAGAGTTGGAAAGCGGTGCTCTTGAGCCTCAGAGACCGAGGAGTCAAGGCGCCGAAGCTGGCGGTGGGGGACGGAGCGCTGGGGTTGTGGACGGCCCTGGCCGAGGTCTATCCCGAAACCCGCACGCAGCGCTGCTGGGTCCACAAGACCGCCAATGTCCTGGACAAGCTGCCCAAGCGCCTCCAGTCGCAGGCCAAGTCGATGATCCACGACATCTGGATGGCCGATACCCGCAAGAGCGCCGAGCAGGCCCTGGAGCGCTTCTGTAGCACCTTCGAAGCCAAGTACCCCAAAGCCGCCGACTGCCTGAGCCGCGACCGCGACGCCTTGCTCACCTTCTATGACTTCCCCGCCGCTCACTGGCAGCATCTGCGCACCACCAACCCCATCGAGTCCACCTTCGCCACCATCCGGCTACGAACCGTGAAGACCCGGAATTGCCTCAGCGTCAAGACCGCCCTGAGCCTCGTGCATCAACTCGCCATGAGCGCTCAGAAGCGCTGGCGGCGGCTCCGCGGGTTCGGTCAGCTCGCCGACCTGCTCGCGAAGGTGAAGTTCGTCGATGGCATCGATGAAAGGGAGACCCGTAGGAAAGCCGCCTGATTCAGCCCCGCCATACACCAGATTTGACAGTAGCTCTTCTCCGTGTGGTTCCTCCCCGTCCACGGACACAACCACAATCACACAATCTCCGGGAGTGACTTTAGTTGCACTCAAGAGAGATCCAGTTGCGGATTGAGTCCGTCATGTCGGACCCTACCCCCGGTGTGCCCTGGAGATTGTGATTGTATCCAAGGACCGTAACCGCTTTGCCGAGTTCGACTCCGAACAGCGTGTCGACAACGTCCCGGTACGCATAACCCGGTCGAGGTCCTGTCCTATAGTAGAGGGACCAATTTGGCATCTCCTGGCACTTAAACTGAAGGCCAGTGCCTTTTTCAAACTTCTTGACAACTGCGTTCCCGTTGAGAATCAAGACTCGAACGGGGGAATCCCGAACGAGGCGACCGAGGAGATCAGGAACAAACTCAAAGAGCGTGCGTTGCTGCTGTCGGGTGAGTTTGGACCACTTTTTCGTCGTTGCGTATGGAATCAGGTCAAGATGACACGCCGTGTCAATGTCAGCCGAGGATGGGCCACCTCCAGGGTAGAAGGACGCACCTGCGCCCTTGAGCACGTCGTCGAGCACGCGAAACCAGTTGTCGTATGAATTGGATTCCGGGAGAAAGTAGCGCTGACACGCTTCGTAGATTTGGGCAACGTGGTGTGTCGTCACGTCTTCCCAGGTTCGCAATCCGAGTGATGCCAAAGTATGAAACCGCCGATTCGGTTCCTTCAGCTCACGTTTGTTCTTGTCGTCCACGAACTCACGATCGCTAGGGTTGATTCCAACCGTTGCAACACGGGACGCATCCAGGTTTCCAAAAAACGGTACTGGGCAAGCCCATGGAATGGCGGTTGTCTCCCGAATCGCGGGTTTGGTCAGGCCGTCGACCAGAATCTTCAGGATTTCTTGGACTGTGTCATCTCTCATCGTACCCGTCCTTTCCGAACTTGCCAAAATGGTTATGCCGTCTCCGCCACCTCGCCGCTTCATTCTTCATCCCCTGCACTGCGAAGATCCTATGGAGCAGTTACTTGCGGTCGGGAGGTATCACCGAGAAAGACACACAAGCGGATATCGTCACCACCCGAGGTGTTGGCGCGGAGGGGGTGGAGGCGGTAGTGAAGAACCCGGCGCATGGAGGACGTGAGTGAGTGTTGCTGAACCCGCGAACTGAGGTGGTCCTGGTTTGTAGGACAGGATGGCGGCCGAGATAAGGTGTATTCCGGTAGTGGATCATGCCGCCAGGGTCCTGTTTAGCACGTCTTCGTGTTTCGATGGAACTGGCAGAGGGGCGGGCGGGGTGTGAGGCCCGGCCTGTCTCTGGAGTCCTCGTTCGTAGGCCTCCTGTGGGGTGGAGCCGGCGAGGGCAGAATGAGGCCTTTGGGTGTTGTAGAAGGCCACCCACCGGGCGATGACCCGCTGGGCCGCGAAGCCGTCGGAGAGTTCGTGCAGGTAGACGGCCTCGTATTTCAGGGAGCGCCACAGGCGCTCAATGAAGATGTTGTCCATGCACCGGCCCCTGCCATCCATGGAGATGGCAATACCGGCGTCTTTGAGCACGGAGGTGAACTCCAGGCTGGTGAACTGGCTGCCCTGGTCGGTGTTGAAGATCTCGGGAGGACCGTAGCGTTCCAGAGCCTCGGTGAGGGCCTCGACACAGAAGCGGGCATCGAGGGTGTTCGACAGGCTCCAGGAGAGCACCCGGCGGGTGGCCCAGTCCATCACCGCCACCAGGTACAGGAAGCCCTTCTGGACGGGGATGTAGGTGATGTCCGCCGTCCACGCGTGATTGGGTCGTTCGATGGCGACACCCTTGAGAAGGTAGGGGTAAACGCGGTGCTCGGGGTGCGGTCGGGTGGTCCGCGGCGCCTGGTAGATGGCCTGGAGCCCCATCAGGCGCATCAGACGCCGCACCCGGTGACGACCCACTCGGACTCGCTCCCGCCACAGATGGCGGACCATCTGGCGGCTGCCGTAGAAGGGGTACTCCAGGAACAGCTCATCGATCCGGCGCATCAGCGCCAGATTCTCCGCACTCTCGCCCTTGGGCCTATGATACACCGAGGATCGACTCACTCGAAGCAACCGGCATTGTCGGCTCAAGCTGAGCTTGGGATGGCCGGGCTCGGTCATCGCCCGGCGCTTCTCCCGGCTCACCACTTGAGCCCTCGTGCCAAAACATCCCGCTCCACCGTCAACTCCCCGATCTTCGCGTGCAGGTCCCGAATCTCCCCCTCGTGGTCCCCTCGTGCCCGCTCCGCACCCTTCGTGAAAACCTCCTTCATCCCCTCCACCGCACGTTGCTTCCAGGCACTCACCTGGTTCGGATGGACCTTGTGTCGCGCCGCAATCTCCTCGATCGTCTTGTCTCCGCGCAGCGCCTCCAGCGCCACCTTCGCCTTGAAGTCCCCGCTGAACCTTCGTCGTGTACTCATTGCGTATCCCTCCTTCAGTCGGTGGAATACACCTTAGCAACCTGTCCGATTTTCCAGGACCACCTCACTAGGCACCATCCTTGAATGGACCAGAACCATGGACGGAATAAAAAAGACCGACCCTCCCGCATCGGGAATGTCGGTCTCAGTGGTTGCGGGGGGTGGATTTGAACCACCGACCTCAAGGTTATGAGCCTTGCGAGCTACCGGGCTGCTCCACCCCGCAGGATGGTTGTAGCCCGTCGGTGTGCCGCTGTCAACCGGAGCCGGGAAACGGGGCGTGTTACGGCCGGGGGAACTTCTCCCGAAGCTGTTCGAGCACGACTTCCGGGACGAACGCGGCCACGTCGCCGCCCAGCCCGCACACCTCCTTGACCAGCCTGGAGCTGATGTAGAAGGACGATTCGCTGGTCATCATGAAGAAGGTCTCGATATTCGGCTTGAGCCGGCGGTTCATGGTCGCCATCTGGAACTCGTACTCGAAATCCGACACCGCCCGCAGCCCCCGGATCACCACCTTGGCCGACACCGCCTCCGCATAGTCCACCAGCAGGCCCTGGAAGCTGTCGACGCGCACCCGCTCCTCGGACTCGAAGACCCTTCGCACCGTGGCCATGCGTTCTTCCACCGAGAAGAGGGCGCCCCCCTTCTCCTGGTTGTACGCGATGGCGATGATCACCTGGTCGAAGATGCGGAGCGTCCTTTGCACCAGATCCACGTGGCCGTTGGTGATGGGGTCGAAGGACCCGGGATAGACCGCAGTGCTGATTTCCGCCATGTAAAGACCGCCTCAGTTGCTCAATTCGAAGAAGGATAGCACCGTGCCGCCGTACCTCCGGCAATCACGGCGCACCAGCCCGCCGTATTCCTCGTCGACCCTTTCCCGCGCGCTGTGCTCCGCCACGGCGGCGCCTCCCACGTTGAGTATTCCCGCCCTGGAAATCATGGACATCGTCCTGTTCACCCAGCCGCCATCGTAGGGAGGATCCAGAAATATCGCGTCGTACGCCGCGCCCTCCTCCGCCAGCCGGCTCAGAGCCTTGCCCACGGGTGTCGACCAGATCCGCGCCCGGTCCATGAAGCCGAGCGTCTCGAGGTTCCCGCGAATCAGGCCCGCCGCTTCCGGCGATTGGTCCACCAGCAGCGCCGACGCCGCCCCACGGCTCAGGGCCTCGAGCGATAGGCTCCCGGTGCCGGCGAAGAGGTCCAGCACTTGCCTGCCGGAGAAATCCCGGGGGAGGATGTTGAACAAGGCCTCCCGGACCCGGTCGGCCGTCGGCCGGATGGTGCTCCCCTTGGGTGCCTTGATGCGTCTTCCCCGCGCTGTCCCTCCGATGATGCGCATGCCGCGGGTGGTTCCTCCGGGCGTGGCGCCGCCACGCGGGCGGGTTGGAAACCCGCCCCTACGACTCGTTGCGCCTCGCCGGCTGCAAAGGACCCTCCGCCGACGATTCAGCCCGGGACCAGGGTGATCTTGCCGAACTGCTGCCCGGTCTCCAGCCTGGTCTGGGCCGCCGCCGCCTCGGCCAGCGGAAAGCTCTTGTCGAGCACCGGCCTGACCCCCGCCGTCTCCACGAACCGCAACACCTGCTCGAACTCCTCCCGGCTGCCCAGGGTCGACCCGAAGATACTGAGGTGGTTCCAGAAGATCCGCCGGATGTCCGTCGGCGGCGTGGCGCCGGTGGTGGCGCCGCAGGTGACGAGCCGCCCGCCCTTCACCAGCGCCGCGAGGCTCTTGGCCCAGCTCTCGCCCCCCACGCAGTCCACCACCACGTCCACTCCCCGCTTGCCGGTGAGGTTGCGTATCTCACGGGGGAAGTCGCACTCCCGGTAGTTCAACCCGTGGTCGGCGCCCAGCTCCCGTGCCCGGTCGAGCTTCTCGCCGCTGCTCGAGGTCACCGCCACCCAGGCGTTCATGGCCTTGGCGATCTGCAGCGCCGCCATGGCCACGCCGCCGCCGATGCCCAGGATCAGCACCGTCTCCCCGGGCGCGAGCCTCGCGTTGGTCACCAGCATGCGCCAGACCGTGATGAACACCAGCGGAAACGCCGCCGCCTCCTCGAAGCCGTAACCCTCGGGGATGGCGAAGCAGTTGGCGGCCGGAATCGCCACGTACTCGGCGTACGACCCTTTCATGCCCTCGCCCAGGACCCGCAGCCGCACGCACATGTAGTCGCGGCTGGTGCGGCAGAACTCGCAGGCGCCGCAACCCACCGGCGGATACAGACACACCGCGTCGCCCTTCTTCAGGTGGGTCACCTCGCTCCCCACCTCCTCCACCACGCCCGCGCCGTCGGCGCCGAGGATGTGCGGGAACTCCACCTTCATGCCGGTGAGGCCCTTGCGGTTCCACAGGTCGATGTGGTTCAGGGAAGCCGCCTCGAGGCGCACGACCACGTCTCGCGGCGAACGCAGCAGCGGATCGGGAGCCTCCTCGTAGCGGAGCTTGTCGGCCCCGCCGTACTCGTAAAACTGGACCGCTTTCAAGACAACGACCTCGGAGATGGAGTTGGTTCCGGTTGATGGGGATGCGGCCGGCCGTCAGGCCGAAAAGGAGGTGCCGCACCCGCAGGTGCCCGTGGCATTGGGATTGGAGAAGCGAAAGCTGGCACCCTGGAGCTCGCTCACGTAGTCGATGACCGTCCCATCGAGCTGCTGCAGGATGGCCGTCTCCACGTAGACCTGCAGGCCGTCCATGTCGAGCACCACGTCCTCGGCCTTGGGGCCGTCGTCGAAGTCCAGCTTGTAGGAATAGCCGGAACAACCTCCCGGCATCACGGACACCCGCAGCCCCCGGCCGGCGATCTTCTCCCGCTGGCGGATCTTCTTGACGTGGGCGATGGCGGCTTCCGTCAAGCGAAGTTTGTTCACGTCACTTTCCACGGTTTGGAGTCTAGTCAACGGTTGGGGCCAAGTCAAGATTCCCGCCGCCCGAGACCGGACACGATCTTGCGCGGCAGGCCGCCGAAGCTGCCGTTGGACATCACCAGCACGACGTCCCCCGCCACCGCGTCCCGGACCACCATCCGGGCGATTTCGTCCACCCCGGCGAGATAGCACGCGGCCCGATCCCCCCGGTGCCGGTTGATGCAGTCCACCAGCTCCGCGGGGGAGAGGCGCTCCTCTTCGGGGATCTTTTCCGGGTGGTAAAGGTCGGGGAGCACGACCCGGTCGGCCCGCGCCAGGGCCCGGGCGAACTCCGTGAGGAAGACCCGCCGGCGGCTGGTCTGGCTGCGGGGCTCGAAGACGGCCCATAGCCGCCGCCCGGGCCAAGCCTCCCGCACCGCGGCGATGGTGTCCGCCACCGCGGTGGGGTGGTGCGCGAAGTCGTCGATGACGAGCACGCCCGCCGCCTCGCCGGCGATCTCCTGCCTCCGCCGGACGCCGCGGAAGGTCGCCATGGCGGAGCGGACCACGGAGGGGCTCAACCCGATCTCCCTGGCGGTGGCGTAGACCGCCAGCGCGTTCCTGGCATTGTGGCGGCCGATCAACGGCACCTCCACCGTGCCCTCGGCGGCGCCGTTGCGGCAGGGACTGAATGTCATCCGGCCTCCGGCGGCCCGGACGTCGAGGGCCTGCCAGTCCGCCGACCCGCCGATGCCGTAGGACAGCACCGGACAGGCGGCGGCACCGAGTATATCCCGGGCATGGACGGCCTCGTCGCACACCAGCAGTCCGCCTTCGGGCGCGATGATCTCCACCAGGCGCCGGAAGGCGTCCTTCACGTGTTCCAGGTCCCGGTAGATGTCGGCATGGTCGAACTCCAGGCTCGTGAGGATGACCCGCTCCGGCTGGTAGTGCAGGAACTTCGGCCCCTTGTCGAAGAAGGCGCTGTCGTATTCGTCGCCCTCCATGACCACCCACGCGCCCCCGCCGGAGCGGAACCCGCTGCCGAAGTTCACCGGGATGCCGCCGATGAAGAAGCTCGGGTCCAGCCCGGCGGCCACCAGCACCCAGGACATCAGCGACGTGGTGGTGGTCTTGCCGTGGGTACCGGCCACCACCACCGAGTGCTTGCCGTCGATGAGGAACCGGCCCAGGGCCTGGGGCAGCGACACGTAGGGGATGCCGCGCCGCAGCACCGCCTCCGCCTCCGGGTTCCCCCGGGACACGGCATTGCCGATGACCACCAGGTCCGGCCCCTCGCCGAGGTGGGCCTCGCTGAAACCGGGCAGGATGTCGATGCCGGTTTCTTCCAGGAAGGTGCTCATGGGCGGGTAGACGTTCTCGTCCGAACCGGTGACCCGGTACCCCTGCTGCCGCAGCAGGCCGGCCAGGGAACCCGTGCCGACGCCGCAGACGGCGACGAAATGGACGTGGGCGCCGGGTCTCAGGTCCGGAATCATGAAGACAGGCCCTCCATCACCGCGTCGTGCACCAGCGGGCGGAACCCCCGGATGGCGCCGCTGTCCCGGGACGGGTGCACGCGGTTGGTGAGGAAGACGACGTGGACGTCCCGCTCCAGGTCCCACCAGATGGAGGTGCCGGTGAAGCCCAGGTGGCCCACGGTGCGGGCGGAGAAGTGCCGGCCGCTGGACGACCCCGCGGGCGAAGGCGTATCCCAGCCCAGCACATGGGTCTGTCCGGGCAGCGTCCGTTCCGCCTCCAGGAAATCGCGCACCACCGAGGCGGGGAGGAACCCGGGCTCCGCGCCGTAGCGGCAACGTCCGAGGAAGCGGATGAAACGGTGAAGGTCCGGCGCCGACGAGAACACGCCGGCATGCCCGGCGACCCCGCCCATGGCGTGGGCGTTGTCGTCGTGGACTTCGCCGCGGAGGATCTTGCCGCGCCAGGGGCAGTCCTCGGTGGCGGCGATGGCCTCAACGGGAACCGGCAAAGGATCGGGAGAACACCGGCCCAGGTCCGCGAAGAACGTGGACGACAGACCCATCGGCTCGAAGATCTCGTCCTCGCAGAACCGGTCCAGCGGCCTGCCGCTCAGCCTCTCGACGGCCTCGCCCAGGAGGATGAAGCCCAAGTCGCTGTAGACGGCCTTCTCGCCTGGCGGCGCCTCCAGCTCCTCGTCATGGACTTGTTGGAGAATGCGGCGTGCAACCTCCTCGTCATTCCCGCGTCGCTCCTTGTCATGCCCGCGTCCCTCTTCGTCATTCCCGCGAAAGCGGGAATCCAGGGGTGGCCGGGTGTGGCGGTCATGATACCCCGCCCCGACCTCACCTGGATTCCCGCTTTCGCGGGAATGACGAAGAGCGGGACCCGAGGCATGCAACTCCGTACCCGGTTCCGCCAGAGCCTCTCCCCTGTGCATGACGGATTCGTAGTACGGCTTCCAGGCCGGAAGGCCGGAGGTGTGGTTCAGAAGCTGGCGGAACGTGACCGCGGCCCGAGCTCCGCGGCCGAACTCGGGGATGACCGTGCACACCGCGTCGTCCAACTCCAGGCGCCCGTCCCGCACCAAAAGCATCATGGCGGTGGCGGTGGCCATGGGCTTGGTGAGGGAGCTCATGTCGAACACGGTGTCGGGCATCATGGGAAGCCGCTCGGGCGCCAGCGCCCGGTGGCCGTAGGCGCGATGCAAGAGGACGCCCTCGCCGTCGCCCGCCAGCACCACGGCGCCGGGAAAAGCCCCTTCGGCAACGCCGCGGCGGCAGGTCTCGTCGAGGGCGCGCATCAGCACGCCGCCCGGGTGGCCGGCTCCACCAGCATCAGCACGCCGTTGCGCCCGTCCAGCTCGGCGTTGAGCCCGATGGGAAGCAGGGTGTTCGGGGTGGCGTGGCCGCAGGGCAGCCCCGTCACCACCGGATAGGGCGCGTCGGCGAAGACGTCGGCCAGAACCTCCGTGACGTCCCGCACGGCGCCGGTCTCGCAGTCGTTGAAGGCGCCGGTCACCACGCCGGCGATGCCGTCCAGCTTCCCCGCCATGCGCAGGTGGGTCAGCATCCGTTCGATGCGGTAGGGGCGCTCGCCCACGTCCTCCAGAAAGACGATCTTTCCCGCGGTGTCGATCTCGTAGGGGGTCCCGAGGGTGGTCACCAGCACCGACAGGCAGCCGCCGGCCAACGCTCCACGGACGGGGGCGCCGCCGCGGAGCACGCCGGAACCCTTGATCTGCCAGAGCCGGCGCTTGCCCGTGAGGGCGTCCCAGAAACCGCTGCTCACGCCCCCTTCGAGCTCCCCGGCGAACTCCACCGCGACCATGGGCCCGTGGAAGGCCACGACTCCGCAACGCTGCGACATCCAGTTGAGCAGGGCGGTGACGTCGCTGAAGCCGACGAAGATCTTGGGATGGGCGCGGACGAGATCGGGGTCGAGGGCGGGCAGGAGCTGTATCGAGCCGAAACCGCCGCGGGCACAGAAGATGGCGGCGATGTCGTCCCGCAGGAAGAAGCGCTCCAGCGTTTCCGCGCGCTGCTGCTCGCTGCCGGCGAGGTACCCCTTGCGCGCGAGGATTCCCTCGGCCAGCACCACGCGGAACCCGCGCGCCTCCAGGGCACGGACGCCCTTGGCCAGGAGATCCTCGTACACGGCTCCGGCCGGGGCGATGACCCCGATGGTGTCTCCGGGCCTCAAGGGCGGCGGTTTGAGGAGGTTCATCACGTGTTTACAGGGTGTTAGCCGCCATTCTGTCAAGATTTCGGTGACACGGCAAACGTTGAGGGCTGGTTCTCCACGTTACCGGCCCCGTCCCGCCGGCAGATTTCCGACAAAAGTTGTCCACACCCCTTGACAGCGCCGGGACCGTGCTTAGATTTACCGCCACATCTCATAGTGCACGTCTATCGGTCTAACCGAAATACGTTTTACGGCGAACTTGGAAAAGGAGGAGAGAACATGAACATCAGGCCCTTACAGGACCGGGTCATCGTCAAGCGGATCGAGGAAGAGGAAAAGACCGCGGGCGGGATCATCATCCCCGATACCGCCAAGGAGAAGCCGCAGGAGGGCGAGGTCGTCGCGGTGGGCAAGGGCAAGGCCAACGACGACGGCAAGGTCACCCCGCTGGACGTGAAAGTCAAGGACCGGGTGTTGTTCGGCAAGTACGCCGGCTCCGAGATCACCCTGGACGGCGAAGAGCACATCATCATGCGCGAGGACGACATCCTCGGCATCGTCGAAAAATAAACCCCCACGCTTCTCAAGGAGGACCCAATGGCAGCGAAAATCGTCAAGTTCGAGCAGGATGCTCGGGAGTCCATCGTCCGCGGCGTCAATATTCTGGCTGACGCGGTCACCGTGACTCTCGGACCCAAGGGCCGGAACGTCGTCATCGACAAATCCTTCGGCGCTCCCAACGTCACCAAGGACGGCGTCACCGTCGCCAAGGAAGTGGAGCTGGAGGACAGGTTCGAGAACATGGGCGCCCAGATGGTCAAGGAGGTCGCCAGCAAAACGTCCGACATCGCCGGCGACGGCACCACCACCGCCACCGTGCTGGCGCGCCAGATCTTCGCCGAGGGGCTGAAGATGGTCGTGGCCGGACACGATCCCATGACCCTGAAGCGGGGCATCGAGCGGGCCGTGGAAGCGGTCACCGAGTCCCTCAAGGGCATGTCCAAGGACACCAAGGACCCCAAGGAGATCGCCCAGGTAGGCACCATCGCGGCCAACAACGACCCCACCATCGGCGAGGTCATCGCCGAGGCCATGAACAAGGTCGGCAAGGAAGGCGTCATCACCGTGGAGGAGGCCAAGGGCCTCGAAACCTCCCTGGAAGTAGTGGAGGGCATGCAATTCGACCGCGGCTACCTGTCTCCCTACTTCGTCACCGATCCGGAGCGCATGGAGTGCGTGCTGGACGACTGTTACCTGCTGATCCACGAGAAGAAGCTCTCCAACATGAAGGACCTGCTGCCGGTGCTCGAGCAGATCGCCAAGACCGGCAAGCCTTTCGTCATCCTGGCGGAGGACGTCGAGGGCGAGGCCCTGGCCACCCTGGTGGTCAACAAGATCCGCGGCACGCTCCACTGCGTGGCGGTGAAGGCGCCGGGCTTCGGTGACCGCAGGAAGGCCATGCTCGAAGACATCGCCGTCCTCACCGGCGGCAAGCTCATCGCCGAGGAGCTCGGCATCAAGCTCGAGAACGTTTCGCTGCAGGATCTCGGCCAAGCCAAGCGGATGGTGGTGGACAAGGAAAACTCCACCATCGTGGACGGCGCCGGCGAGAAGGCCGACATCGAGGGCCGGATCAAGCAGATCCGGGCGCAGATCGAGGAGACCACGTCGGACTACGACCGCGAGAAGCTCCAGGAGCGTCTGGCCAAGCTGGTGGGCGGCGTTGCCGTCATCAACGTCGGCGCGGCCACCGAGGTCGAGATGAAGGAGAAGAAGGCCCGGGTGGAGGACGCCCTGCACGCGACGCGGGCGGCCGTCGAGGAAGGCATCGTGCCGGGCGGCGGCGTGGCGCTGCTTCGCTCCGTTCCCGCGCTGGAGAAGCTCGAAGTCTCCGATGACGAGCAGGTGGGCGTCAACATCGTCAAGCGGTGTCTGGAAGAGCCGCTTCGGCGGATCGCCACCAACGCCGGCATCGACGGCTCCATCGCGCTGCAGCAGGTCCGGGGGAGCAAGGGCAACATCGGCCTCAACGCGGCCACCGAGACCTACGAGGACCTGTTGAAGGCGGGCATCATCGACCCCACCAAGGTGGTGCGGACGGCGCTGCAGAACGCCTCGTCCATCGCCAGCCTGTTGCTGACCACCGAGGCCATGGTGGCGGAGAAGCCCGACGACAAGCCTGCCATGCCCCCGATGCCTCCGGGCGGCGGCATGGGTGGAATGGGCGGCATGGGTGGAATGGGCGGCATGATGTAACACGCCGTACCGGCTGAACCCAGGGCCTGGGGCGTCTCGCGAGAGATGCTCCAGGCCCTTTTTGCTTTATTGCCAAGGGGGGACTATATTACCATCCCTGATTTTCCGGCTTCCCCTGCCGGCTCGTCAGCAAACGGCCTCATTCCCAATGTTCGAAAACCTCACCGACAAGCTGGAGCAGACCTTCAAGCGGCTGCGGGGCCACGGCAGGATCACCGAGTCCAACGTGGCGGAGTCGCTGCGCGAAGTGCGTATGGCGCTGCTCGAGGCGGACGTCAACTTCAAGGTGGTGAAGGGCTTCATCGAGTCGGTCCAGGCCAAGTCCATGGGCCAGGACGTGCTCCAGAGCCTCACGCCGGACCAGCAGCTCGTCAAGATCGTCAGGGAAGAGCTGGTGGAGATCCTGGGCGGGGAGGCCGCCGGGCTCGATCTCAAGGGGCGGCAACCGGTGGTGCTCATGCTGGTGGGGCTTCAGGGATCGGGCAAGACCACCACGGCCGTCAAGCTGGCGCTGCACCTGAAGAAGCAGCAGAAACGGACGCCCTATCTCGTTTCCGCGGACGTCTACCGGCCGGCGGCCAGGGAACAACTGCGCACGCTGTGTGACGAGCACGGCCTCCCGGTGCACGACTCCGGCGACAGCACGGCGCCGGTGGAGATATGCCGCGCCGCCCTCGCCAAGGCGGACCAGCGCCTCTGCGACGTGCTGATCGTGGACACCGCGGGACGGCTGCAAATCGACGAGGCAATGATGCAGGAGCTGGTGGCGATCCGCTCGGCGCTGGAGCCCCGCAACACCCTCCTGACCCTGGACGCCATGATCGGCCAGGACGCCGTCAACCAGGCGCAAGGCTTCAACGAGGTGCTGGACCTCAACGGCGTGATCCTGACCAAGCTGGACGGCGACGCCCGGGGCGGGGCCGCGCTCTCCGTGCGCGCGGTGGTGGGCAAGCCGATGCTCTACGTCGGCGTCGGCGAGAAGGCGGACGCCCTCGAGCCCTTCTTCCCGGACCGGATGGCGTCGCGCATCCTCGGCATGGGCGACATGCTGTCGCTGATCGAGAAGGCGGAGCAGGCGGTGGACAGGAAGGCCGCGCCGAAGCTCGAGCAACGGATGCGCAAGGGGGAGTTCACGCTGGAGGACTTCCAGACGCAGATGCAGGCCATCAAGAAGATGGGCTCCATCGGCGGCCTGCTGGACATGGTGCCCGGGGGACGGAAGTTGAGCCAGCAGGTGGACATGTCCAACGCGGAAAAGGAGATCAAGCGCGTCGAGGCCATCATCGACTCCATGACGCTCAAGGAACGGCGCAACCCGGCGCTGCTGAACGGCAGCCGGCGGCGGCGCATCGCCGACGGCAGCGGCACCACCGTCACCGACGTCAACCGTCTCATGAAACAGTTCATGGAGATGAAGAAGATGATGCAGCGGATGAAGAAGCCGGGGGGCAAGCGGCGCGGCATGCTGGGCCGTTTGTCAACGCCGTTTCAATGAGCTAAAACTTGAGAAAACAAAGAGAAAAGAGACTCCCCTATGAGCGTGAAGATCAGACTCAGCCGACACGGCGCCAAGAAGCGGCCGTACTACCGTATCGTGGTGGCGGATGCCCGCACGCCCCGTGACGGCAGGTTCATCGAGCAGGTGGGCACCTACGACCCCACCACTCCCTCCGCCGCGCTGAAACTCGACCAGGCCAAGGTCGACGGATGGCTGAAGCAGGGGGCGCAGCCGACCCAGACCGTACGCAGCCTCATCAAGAGGGCCGCGAAGGAAGCCGCCGCCGCCACGCCGGCGTAGGGGCGGGGTTCAAACCCGCCCGCGGCGTCCCGGGTCTGCCGCAGCGGCCGGACCGGGCAGCCAGGAGACAGGTTTCTTGAAGCAACTGGTGCAGTATCTGGCGCAGTCCATCGTCAACGAGCCCGACGCCGTCGAGGTGACCGAAACGCGGGAAGACGACGCCTCGGTGTTGGAACTGAAGGTGGCCAGGGAAGATCTAGGCCGGGTCATCGGCAGGCAGGGGCGCACCGCCAAGTCCTTGCGGACGATCCTGAACGCCGCCGCCGCCAAGACCGACCGGAAGGTCGTTCTGGAAATCGTCGACGAAGAATAGCCGACCCCTCCCTTCCATTGTCCAGCAACCAGATCGCCCTGGGCGACATCACCGGCACGCACGGCGTCGCCGGCTGGCTTCGGCTCCGATTGTACAACCCCCAAGGCCGCGCGCTCTATTCGACCACGGAGGTAGATCTGGTCCGCGGCGAAACCCGGCTCACGCTCCGCGTCGACGGGGCCAAGCCCCACCGGGGGGCCGTCCTTCTGAAGCTCCGGGGCGTCGACGACATGGACGCGGCCCGGGACCTGGTGGGCTGCCGGTTGTGGGTGCGGCGGGACGTCCTCGCGCCCCTGGGCGCGGCCGAGTACTACTACGAAGAGGTGGTGGGTTTCGAGGTCGTGGACGCCGGAGGCGGGCGGATCGGCACCGTGACCCGGATCTGGCCCAGGGAGGGCGGCGACCTGCTGGTGGTGGCCGGCCCCGCGAAGGAGCACCTGATCCCGGCGGTCAAGGAATTCATCCGGCAGATCGACGTGGTGAACAGGACCGTCACCGTCGACGCGCCCGACGGGCTGCTGGAACTGTAGGGCCGGGGTTCAGACCCGGACGTGCCCGAAACGAGGCGAAAGCCGGCAACGCGCCTGTCATGCATTTCTCGGTCATCACCCTGTTTCCGGAGATCTTCGAGTCGCCGCTGGCCCACAGCATCCTCAAGCGGGCGCGGGAGAAGAAGCTCCTGTCCATCGACCTGGTGGACCTGCGGCGGTATGCCGCGGACCGGCACCGTACCACCGACGACTATCCCTACGGCGGCGGCCAGGGCATGGTGCTGAAGCCGGAGCCGCTCATCGAGGCCATCGAGGACTGCCGGCGCCGTCTCCAGGACCCGCGGGTGGTGCTGCTGTCGCCCCGCGGCAGGGTCTTCGACCAGGAGACCGCCGCGGCGACGTTGGCGCACAAGGAAATCGTGCTGGTCTGCGGCCGCTACGAAGGGGTCGACGAGCGGGTCATGGACCATGTCGACGACACGCTGTCCATCGGGGACTATACGCTGAGCGGCGGCGAGATACCGGCTCTCGCGGTCATCGACACGGTGGCCCGGCTGGTGCCGGGGGTCCTGGGGAACGAGCAGTCGACCCGGGAAGAGTCGTTCACGGCGGGGCTGCTGGAATATCCGCAATACACCCGGCCGGCGGAGTACCGGGGCATGAAGGTGCCGGAGGTGCTGCTGTCGGGCGACCACGAGGAGATCCGCCGGTGGCGCCACAGGATGAGCGTCGAGACCACCCTGCTGCGGCGGCCCGACCTGCTGGCCAAGGCCGGCGGCGAGGCCGCCGGGACGCGGGCGGACGTCTACGTGGCGCTGCTGCACTACCCCGTATCCGACCGCCGCGGCGACACCGTCACCTCGTCCATCACCAATCTCGACATACACGACATCGCCCGCACCTGCCGCACCTACGGGGTCGCGGGTTTCTACGTCGTCAACCCGGTGAAGACCCTGCAAAAGCTGGCGGCCAGGATCATCGATCACTGGGAGCGGGGCTACGGCGGCGCCTACAGCGGCACGCGCAGGGAAGCCCTTTCCCGGGTGCGGCTTTGCGACACGCTGGACGAAGCGGCGGCCGGCGTGGAGCGGGAACGCGGCACCGCCCCCCGGCTGGTGGCGACGTCGGCCCGTTCCGTGCCGGGCCGGGCGCTGACAACTTTTGGAAAAATGCGGGAAATGCTAATAAGAGACGATGTCCCCTGCATGATCCTGCTGGGCACGGGTTGGGGCCTGGCGGACTCCGTCTTCGCCCGCTCGGACTTGGTGCTGGAGCCCATCGCGGGCAAGGACGAATACAATCATCTTTCCGTGCGAGCTGCGTCCGCCATCATGCTGGATCGTATACTGGGACGGTTGTTTGAAGGGAGTGCCGAATGAACGTCATTGACCGAATCGAACAGGAGCAGACGCGGGAAGCGCCCGCGCTCAAGCCCGGGCAGCGGGTCCGTGTCCATGTACGCATCGTGGAAGGCGAGAAGGAACGTATCCAGGTCTTCGAAGGCGTGGTGATCGCAATCTCCGGAAGCGGCAACCGCGAGACGTTCATGGTCCGCAAGACGTCTTACGGGGTGGGCGTGGAACGCATCTTTCCGCTCCACTCGCCGCGCATCGAGAAGGTCGAGATCGTCACCCAGGGCCGGGTGCGCAGAGCCAAGCTGTACTATCTCAGAAACCTCTCGGGCAAGCGCGCCCGTCTGGAAGAGGATCGCAGGCCGCGGGCGTCGCGCTGACGATGCCGTGGAACTGTTCGACTCCGCGAGTTCCCGCAGCGCCGGGAAGAACACGCCCCTGGCGGAGCGGATGCGGCCGTCCCGCCTGGACGACGTGCTGGGGCAGGAGCATCTCCTGGGCCCCGGCAAGCTCCTGCGGGGCATGGCCGACGCCGGGCGCCTCCAGTCCATCATCCTCTGGGGCCCGCCGGGATGCGGCAAGACGACCCTGGCCCGGCTCCTGGCGGATGCCTGCCAGGCCCACTGCATCCAGTTCTCCGCGGTCAGCTCCGGCACCCGGGAGCTCAAGAACATCCTCCCGGACGCCCGGCGGCTGCAACGGAGCGCCGTTCCGGTGGTGCTCCTGGTGGACGAGATCCACCACTTCAACAAATCCCAGCAGGACACCTTTCTCCCCCATGTCGAAGCGGGACTACTGACCCTCGTCGGCGCCACCACCGAGAACCCGTCCTTCGAGCTGATCTCCCCGCTGCTCTCCCGTTGCCGGGTGTGCGTGATGCACCCGCTGACCGAGGAGACCCTCACGCGGGTGGTCGACCGGGCGTTGGCGGAACGCGGACGAGGACTCTGGGACCCCGCCCTGGAGATGGCGCCGGAGGCCCGGACCGTGCTGGTCCAGCGGGCCCAGGGGGACGCCCGGGTGGCGCTCAACGGCCTGGAGGGAGCGGTCACGCTCGCGCACAACGACCCCGACGCCGGCCGCATCGAACTGCCCCACGTCGAACAGGCCCTGCAGCTCGGGCCGCTCCGCTACGACAAGTCCGGCGAGGAGCACTACAACCTTGTCTCCGCGTTCATCAAGAGCCTCCGGGGCAGCGACCCCGACGCCGCGGTGTACTGGATGGTGCGGATGATCGAGGCCGGGGAGGACCCGCTCTTCATCGCCCGCCGGATGGTCATCTTCGCCGCCGAGGACATCGGCAACGCCGACCCGCGGGCGTTGCAGGTGGCCGTGGCCGCCAGGGACGCGTTCCACTTCGTGGGGCTGCCGGAGGGGCGGATTCCCATGAGCCAGACGGCCGTCTACCTGGCCACCGCGCCCAAGTCCAACGCATCCTACCGGGCGCTGCTGGAGGCCACCCGGGACGTGCGCGAACACGGCGCCCTGCCCACTCCCCTCCATCTCCGAAACGCGCCCACCAGCCTGATGAAATCCCTGGGCTACGGCGCCGACTACCGCTACCCCCACGACGCTCCGGGCCACGTCACGGACCAGCATCACCTGCCGCCGGAGCTGGAGGGACGCCGCTACTACGAGCCAAGCGACGAAGGCTATGAGCGGACGATCCGGGAGCGGCTGAAGTCCTGGGAGGAGCTGAAGAAGCGCACGCGCTAGTGCTGGCTCGACGGCGGGCCGGTTCCCGGCGGAACCGCCGGCGGACGGCGGGCTTCCAACTCCCGCCGGACGGCCCGGACCCGGTCCAGGAAGCGCGCCGTTACGCGCTCGCCTTCCCTCCGGTTGCGGATCACGCGGGGCGTGATCAGTATGACCAGCTCCGTCCGTTCGGACCGTTCGAGGTCGGTGCGGAAGAGCTGCCCCAGGACCGGCAGCTCCATGAGCAGGGGGATGCCGATCCGGGTGCGCCGGCGGTTGTCCGTGATGATGCCGCCGATGACCAGGGTCTGGCCGTCCTGAAGCACGGCGGTGGTCTCCGCGTCGCGGACGTTGAAGGCGTCGAAGGATTGCCTCCCCACCACCACCCGTTCGCCCACGTCACTGACCTCCACCCGGACCTGCAAGTGGACGAGGCCCTCGGAATTCACCTGGGGCACGATGGTGAGGATCCGGCCGACGTTCTTGAACTGGATGGTCGTGGTGGTGGCCTGGGCCTCTTGCGAGACCACCATCCCGGTGGCCACGGGCTGCTCGCTGCCGACGCGGATGCGCGCGGGCCGGTTGTCCACGGCCAGCAGATGGGGCGATGACAGCACCTTGACCCGGGCGTCCTGCATCAGCGCGTTGACGAACACCCGAAACTCCCTTCCCGCTTCGACAATGGACGTGAATCCCGACTCCAACGCCCGGAAGCCGGCGCTGCCTTGCGGGTTGGCCGGGGCCCCGTCTCCCGCGGCCGAGGGCTCGAAACCCCCTTTCGAAAGCGCGTATTCCACGCCGAACTCGAAGTCGTCGGAGAGCGTCACCTCCGCCACCAGCACCTCCATGAGCACCTGGCGCGGAATCAGGTCCAGCCTCCCGAGCACCTCCTCGATGGCGCGGTATTCCCGCGGCGTCGCGAGAATGACCAGCGAGTTCGTGGCCGGCTCCGCAACCACCCGTACCCCTTCCCTGGCGGCGGACGGCGACGGCAACGGCGGCGTCCGGCCCGGGGGCGCGGCCGCCCGGAGACCTCCGTCGCCGTCCGGACCTTCGGTGAAGCGCGTCGGTCCCTGACGGTCGCCTTCCCTTGTTCCGGCGCCCAGGAGACCGGCGGCCGCGAGGCCCTCCCGGCGCGGCCGCGGATCGCGGGTGGACGAGGGGCCGGAGCCGTAGAGCCGGCCGAGCACCCGCGCCAGCTCCGTCGCCTTGCCGTTCTCCACCGGCCGGATGAAAATCTTCCGTCCCGGCGTATCGGCGACGACGTCGATACGCGCGATCCAGCGCTTCACGTACTGCCACGCGGCCTCGCTGTAGGCGATGACCAGGAGTTGGTTGATCCGCGGCAGCGGCAGGAACCGGGCGGCGAAGTGGTCGTCCTGCGTCGCGGAAGCCGCGAAGAGCTTCATGGCCGCCGACATCTCCTGCGCAAGGTCCCTCGCCGACGCCGCCCTGGGCCGGTAGAGTTCCATGCGGGTCCCGGCAAAGACCCGGACGTCGATGAGGTCCCTTATTTCCGCCAGCCGTCGGATGTTTGACGGCAGATCGACAAGTACCAGATAGTTGCCGCGCACGTGCTCGAGAATCGACCCTCCCTCGCCCATGAACGGCGTCAGCAACCGCTTCATGGCGCTCACCGGGAGAAACCGTACGGGAAGGACGTGCATGGCGAACCCGGGGCCCTCCGCCGCGGCCGGACGGGCGAGCCCGGATCCCTTGGCGATGGAAGTGATGCGGTACAGGTCCCCCCGCTTGACCGCCACGGCGTCATGGATTCGGAGGAGCTCGTGGAAGATCGGCAGCAGGTCGTCCCGCCGTACCGGATGGCCGCTGAACAGCGTGACCGTGCCGCCGACGTCCTCGTCGATGGTGTAGTTGAGCCGCAAGTGCCGCGCCAGGACGTGGATGACCTCCGGCAGGTCGGCGCCGTCGAAGTTCAGGGTCACCGTGCCGGCACGCCCGTGGGAACTCCCGGACGAAACGGCCGCGCTTCCCGAGACGGGCCCGGGCAAGGAGGCGTCCTGGCCCACGACCGGAGCTGGACAGAGATGGAGGCCCACGATGAACCAGGCGGCAACCCTCAGGGCGTTTGCATTCATACCCTGTCGGAAACGCAAATTCCGGACCGGCTCCGGCCTGGTCCGTGATCGCGAGATGGCGGGGCCCGGTTCCTGACGGACCGGACGATTCCTAGTGTCCTGTCCCACGTAAATGTTGACAAAGATGCGCCGGATTTTTCGTTGTCGGCAAGGCGCGATGACGAGCAGTGGCGGTTACCACGCGAGGAAGAGCAACGCAGCCGACGACGAAAAAGACCAGCAGATTTGTCAACATTTACGTGGGACAGGACACTAGGAACCCAGGCCGAGCAGATTGAACTTTACGGAGAAGAGCGTGCGATTCGGGTTGGTCCGCCGGTCGACGGAGACCATGAAGGTCCAGCACTCGCACTTGGAGAGATACTTGATGCTCCCCCGGTTGCGCGTCATCCGGCCGGCTTCGGCATCGTAGTTGCCGTCGTAGAGCCACAGGACCTGGTCACTCACGCGCAACAGGGCGTCGGCCTGCACGCCGTTCAAAGGATCCCGTTGCTCGCATCCGCTGTCCCCCGGGGGGCAGCCGACGGCGGCCGGGTGGAGGTTGGCATTCGTCGCGAGCGGCGCAAGCGGATTGTGCCGTATATGGCGGTACCGCAGCGAGAGGCGGTTGGGGCGCGCGAAATCCCGGTCGGCGACCCTCGTCTCGACGGGCGCGTCCCCGGACACGGAGAACCCCGCCACGGCTTGACGGAGGTTCCACGGCCCCGGGTCCAGGCCCACGCCGGCATCGACGTCGAGGTTCCGGGCGGGACGGAAGCGCACGCCGACGTCCACGTCGGAGAGGTCGTCCCGCCCCTCGCGCGACCGGTCGATGTCGAAGCTCGTGGCCACCCGGGCGACGGCCAGCCGGCGCACCGTCACGGGTTCGCCGGCGGCGGCGCCCCCGGACACTCCCCAGAAACGGTTGGTCAACGAGGCCGTGAGCACGTTGCGGCGATTGATCCGGTCGATGCCGTCCCAGATCGGGAGCCTGCTCTGGTCCGTATGCGGGATGAACAGGTACTCCACCGCCGGCTCCACCACGTGCCGTATCCGGCTCCACGCGCCTTCGTTCCACTCGTAGACGCGGCTCAGCGAGGTGGCCAGGCTCCCGCGGACTTCGAACAGCTCCCGGGAACTGTTGCGCGGGAACTTGCCGGTGAAGGCGCCCTGCTCGGCGTCGAACCGGCCCTCGACGGCGTCGAGGCGGTACAGGGTCTCGCGCAGGGCGACGCTGGTGGCGAACCTGAAGTGACGGCCGAGAGTCACTGGCCAGGTCAACTGCGGCCTGATATCCACCCTCAGGCCGTCTGCGTGCTTCTCGCGCACGAAATTCGTGAGTTGCGCGTGCCAGCCGAAGCCGAGCCGGCGGTCGAGCGGGCGGTTGCCGCTGAAGGAGAGGTGGGGGACCCGGTGAAGCGTGTGCCTCTGGGGCTGGACCAGGCCCTGCTGGTAGTCCAGCAACCCCTGGAGGGTCATCCCCGACTCATGGCGATAGAATCCGAGGCGCGACGCGCTGTAGCGGCCGGTGCGGGCAAGCCGCCTCGCATCGGAGCCCAGGTCGGTAAATTCCAGCAACTCGCGCGTCACCAGGCTGTCGCTGTAGAGCGCCACGTCGCTGAACGTGGTCCATGCACCGCGATGGCGGTGCGTCAGCAGGACGCTCCAACGGTCCTCGGGAATCTCGGGATCCGCGATATGCTTGTCCGCCACCACCCGGGTATCGCGCATCCGCTCGCTGAAGTAGGCCACATCCAGGCGGCCGTGGGCCGCGCGGTTGGGCACGGTGCGGTATTGTCCGGCCACGCCGAGGCGCGTCTTGGACTCCACCGCGAAATTGAGCGTGGCGTCGTTGCTCTTGTCCAGCGCCCAGAAGAAAGGCTGCCGGTACAGCATGCCGTTCTCGTCCGACCAGCCGAAGGACGGGAAGAGCAGCCCGGTGGTGCGTTGCGAGAGATGGGGGAAGTAGACGTAGGGCACGTAAAGAACGGGGACGTCGTAGACGTAGAAGGTGGCGTCGTCCGCCACCACTTCGCCTTCCCGGCGAAGCCGGAGCTCCCGGGCGCCGATGCGCCACGGAGGCGCGCCGGTGTCGCAGAGGCAGGTGGTGAAAAGCCCGTCCTGGACCTCGTAGACCTGGCCGGGGAATTTCTGCAGCCGGCTTCCGCTGAAGCTGATGTGGCCTTCCTCGATGAACACGTCGCCGTCGAGAATCGTGGCGGTCTCGTCTTTCAGGTTCATCTCGAGCCGAGACGCCGTCAGCCGGTAGCGCGGATCTCGGAGAAATACCGAACCCTCGGCGCGCAGTGTCTGGGCCGACCGGCGGACGTCCACGGCGTCGGCGCCGAAGACGGTCTGTCCCCGCCGTATCTCCACGTTGCCCCGGACCTTCACGGCGTCGCCCTGCTCGCTCACCTCGATGGAGTCGCCGGCCAATACCTCGACCGGTTCCGCGTCGCCGTCGGATTGGGCCTGGGCCGTGGCGACAGGCCACAGCAGGCAGCCTGTCAGCAGCAGCGACGTCAGGTTCCGGATGTCTGGTTTCGATCGAAACATGCCTGGGCCGCCATGCTCACTGCGCTATCGCGATTGCGCCGCCAGTTCAAGGGCCTTGCCGCGGACCGCGCCCACGAGATAGAGGGAACCGGCCACGAGAATGGGGACGTCCCGTCCGCGCCGGTCCGCCGCGAGCCGCGAAATGGCGACAACCGGATCGTCCGCCGTGGTTGCCGGAAGCCCCGCGGGCACGGCCGAAAGAAGCGATCGAGGGTCGGCCCCTCGCTCGGACGGAACCCGTGTCAACACCACCTCTCTGGAAACCCCGCACAGCGCGGCCAGCATTGCCGGCCAGTCCTTGTCCGCCATGCTGCCGAACAGCAACCGGACCTTCCCGCCGCCGGGGAGCCCGCGGATCTCGGCGGCGAGCGCTTCCGCGGCGGCGCGATTGTGCGCGCCGTCCAGTATGACCGCGGGGCGCCCGGACACCCTCTCGAACCGGCCCGGCCAGGCCACCGCCGCCAGCCCCGCTCGGATGGATTTCTCCCGGACGGGCAGCGCCGGGTCCAGGGCCTCCAGGGAGGCCAGGGCGACTCCCGCATTGTGTCTTTGATACTCCCCGGGCAACCCCAGGTCGAGACCCTGCAACGACCATTCGGGTCCGTGATAGTCGAACGAGCGATGGCCGCGGGAGGTGACGGAGAAGTCCCTGGCCCAATGACGCACCGCCACGCCGGCGGCGCGGGCCACTCCGTTCACGACCCGCTTCGCCGCCGGAGGCAGGGCGCCGCACACCAGCGGAACCCCCAGTTTGACGATGCCGGCCTTTTCCCGGGCAATGGAGCCGATGCGGCTGCCGAGGAAACGCTCGTGGTCCCGGGAGATGGTGGTGATGACGGTGACGTCCGGCCGCACCACGTTGGTGGCGTCGAGCCTTCCCCCGAGGCCCACCTCCACCACCGCGGCCTCCACCCCCTCCCTGGCGAAGTGGAGGAACGCCATCACGGTGGCGAACTCGAAGAACGTGAGACAGACCGCCGCCCGCCGCGTACGCTCGGCGATCTCCCCGACCAGGGCGGCGACCGCGGCCTGGGTGATGCGCCGCCTGCCCACACGGATCCTCTCGGTGAAGGCGGACAGGTGCGGCGAGGTGTAGAGTCCCGCGCGATAGCCCGCCACGGACAACACCGAATGGACCATGGCCGCCGTGGAACCCTTGCCGTTGGTTCCGGCCACATGACAGACCTTGAACCGGTGCTGTGGGTCGTCGAACAACGACAACGCCCGCGCCACCCGCTCGAGCCGGAGATCGATCTCGGCGCCGCGGAGGTTGTAGATATAATCGAGGCTCTTCTGATAGGAAGTCACGACACCCGGAAACGCCGCATCCCAAGGCCGGTCATTCCGCCTTGGCCGCCGCGATGAAGTCTCTCATTCGCTGATGATCCTTGCGGCCCGGCGCCGCCTCGACCCCCGAGCAGACGTCCACGCCGAAGGGCTTCAACTCACGCACCGCCTCGCTCACGTTGCCGATGTCGAGACCGCCGGCGAGGATCACGGGGCGGGCCATGGGGACGGTCAGCCACTCCCAGGCGAATGTGGCTCCCGACCCGCCGTACCCGGGGCTCCAGGAGTCCAGGAGGTAATAGTCCACCGGATACTCCCCGATCTCCCCGAGGGTCTCCTCATCGCGCACCCGGAACGCCTTGATGACCTTGAGCGGCCAGCGGGCGCAATAGTCCCGGGCCTCATCGCCGTGGAACTGCACGGCAGTGAGCCCGGCGCTTCCCCCGGAGCGGCATGTCCGGAGCACCGACTTCACGTGTTGCCGGGTCTCGTTGACGAAGAGCCCGGCGGTGCACAGCCCGGCGGGCAGCTCCCCGAGTATCCGCGCCGCCTGCTCGGGCGCAATGTACCTCGGGCTGGGCGGGTAGAAGTTGAATCCCAGCGCGTCGGCGCCGTACTCCACCGCCCTCAACGCGTCGTCGGCGCTGGTGACGCCGCAGATCTTAACCTTGACCATGGTGTCGGGCCGCGCCGGCCGCCCCCAGCAGCTCGGCCAGCCTGGCGCCGGGGTCGCCGGCGCGCATGAGCGTTTCGCCCACCAGAAAGACCCGGGCGCCGGAGGCCTCGAGCCGTTCCACGTGGCCGACGTCCTTGATGCCGCTCTCGCACACCGCCAGCACATGGGACGGGATCCGGGGCAACAGTGCTTCGGCGACCCCGAGGTCCACCCGGAAGGTCCGCAAGTCGCGGTTGTTGATGCCGACCATGCTCACTCCGATTCCGAGCGCCGCCTCCAGCTCCGGCTCCGAGTGTACCTCCACCAGCACGTCCAGGGAAAGCGCGCGGGCCTCGGCGTGGAGCGCCGCCAGCTCGCCTTCGTCCAGGATCGCCGCGATGAGCAGTACGGCGTCGGCGCCGAAGCTCCGGGCTTCCGCGAGCTGGTAGGGGTCGACGACGAAATCCTTCCTGAGAAGGGGCAGGGAGACCGTCGCGTGGATGTCGGACAGATAGCGGAGGGAGCCGTCGAAGAAGCGTTCCTCGGTGACCACGGAGAGGGCGGCGGCGCCGTTGGCCTGGTAGCCGGAGGCGATGCCCACCGGGTCGAAATCCTGGCGGATCACGCCCTGGGAGGGCGACGCGCGCTTGACCTCGGCAATGACGTGGCGCCCCGGCCTCGACAAGGATTCAAGAAACCCCCGGGGGTTCCGTTGGTACAGCGGACTGTCCTTCAGCGACTCCACCGGATGCTCCCGCCGGCGGGAATCGAGCTGCCCGCGCACGTGGGCCACGATCCGGTCGAGGATGTCGTTGGTCACCGGGACACCGCCATCATGACTCATGGGTGAGCCGGATCAGGTGCTCGAGCTTCCCCTGAGCGGCCCCGGAATCGATGCGCTCCCGCGCCAAGCCGATGCCGTCGGCGATGCTTTCGGCCCGTCCGCCGACGCAGAGCGCCGCGCCGCTGTTGAGCAGGACCACGTCCAGGGCGGGACCCGGTTCTCCCTTCAGGACGGCCGTCACGATGGCGGCGCATTCCGCCGGATCCTCCGCCGTCAGCAGCGAGGCCGGTTGCCTCTCGAAACCGAAGTCCTCGGGGTCGAGGGTGTAGCGGGCGACCGCGCCGTCCTTCCACTCGGCCACCGCGGTGGGGCCTCCGAGGGAGATCTCGTCGAGGCCTTCCTCGCCGTGGACCACCATGGCCCTCTCGCTGCCGAGGTTCCCGAGGACCTGCGCGACCATCTCGATGAGCGTGCCGTCGTAGATGCCCATGAGCTGACGGCTCGCCCCGGCGGGGTTGGTCAGGGGGCCCAGGAGATTGAAGATGGTCCGGATCCCCACCTCCCGGCGCGGAGCCGCGGCATACTTCATGGCCCCGTGCATCGCCGGCGCGAACAGAAAGCCGATGCCGACTTCCCGCAGACACCGCTCCACCATCTCCTTGGGCACGTCGATGTTGACGCCCAGGGCGCCCAGGACGTCCGCGCTGCCCGAGCCGCTGGAGACCGCCCGATTGCCGTGCTTGGCCACCGTGATGCCGGCGGCGGCCACCACGAAGGCCACCGTGGTGGAGATGTTGAACGTGTTCTTGCCGTCGCCCCCGGTGCCGCAGGTATCCAGCACGCAACCGTCGCCCGCGTCCACGTGCAGCGCCTTCTCCCGCATGACCCGGGCCGCGCCGGTCACTTCCTCCACGGTCTCGCCCTGGATTCGCAACGCCGTCAGGAACGCGCCCACCTGGATCGGGGTGGCCTCCCCCGTCATGACCTGGTTCATGACGTCCACCATCTGCTGCTCGGTGAGGTTCGCGCCACCCACCAACTTCGCTATGGCTTGCTGGATGTTCATTGGCTCCTCGTGATCATCGCGTTCTTGTAGTTCTCGGTCTTGAGTCGCTGGAGGGCGGCCAGGGCTTCCCGGCGGGTGCCGTACCGTCCTACCCGGACCCGGTAGAACTTACTCCCGCTGAGATCGCCGGATGTGACGTAGGCCTGATGTCCGCGCTTCCTGAGCTCCGCCGCCATGCTGTCGGCGGTGGCGCGGGTTCGATGGGCGGCGATCTGCACGACCCATGGAGGCTGGGACGGAGGGGTTGCCGCCTTCGGCGCGGGCTGGGCGTCCGACGGCGGCGCGGGCTTCGTCAAGGTATCGTAGAACGTGAGATCGTCGTCCTTCTTCGCCTTGGAGTCGACCGGGACCCTGGCCACTTCCTCCTGCCGCTGCAGGATCTTCCGTTCCTCGATGCTCTGCCCGATGAGGATGCCCAGGAAGAAGATGACGACGGACGCGATGCAGAAGAGGACGGTAACGGTGACGAGCTGGGGGCGGCTGAAATAGACGTGGCCGCCCGCGGTCGACTTTCGATGGTTGAGCATATACGCCAATCGATCCCGTGCCGTCACCAGCGCGGGAAACGGCCCGGGCGGTGTCCCGGACTCCGTTGCGGCAACAGGGCGGCGTGACGAACGGCGGAGCCCGGCTCAGGCCTCGGCAGTCGGGGCCGGCCGGTTCGCCGGGGCGTTGCCCGCCGCCGCCTCTTCCCCGGTCTCGGACGGTATCAGCTCGATGACGGATAGCGGCGCCGCATCGCCGCGCCGACGTCCCACCTTGACGATCCTGGTATAGCCGCCATTGCGACCCTGGAAACGCGGCCCGAGATCGTTGAACAACCGCGCGACCACGGCCTTGTCCTGCACGAAGGCCAGCGCCCGGCGGCGTGCATGCAGGCTGCCGTCCTTTCCGAGGGTGATGAGCCAGTCCGCCCAACGCCGCAACTCCTTCGCCTTGGCATCGGTGGTGGTGATGCGATCGTGGCGCAGCAGCGACGTGGTCATGTTGCGCAACATGGCCAGCCGGTGGCTGGGACTGCGATTCAGCTTTCTGCCTTTCTTCAGGTGCCGCATGACCTACGCTGTCTCCTTCTGCTCCGCCTGCTTCCGGCTCTCGAGCTCTTCGCGGCTTGGGAAGTGGTCCAGTTTCATGCCCAGCTCCAATCCCAGTTCGTTGAGCAGCTCCTTGATCTCGTTCAATGACTTGCGTCCGAAGTTCTTGGTCTTGAGCATGTCCTGCTCGGTCTTCTGCACCAGTTCGCCAATGTACTTGAGATTGGCGTTCTGCAGGCAGTTCTGTGCCCTGACCGAGAACTCCATGTCCTCGACCGCGCGGAAGAGATTCTCGTTGAGCGGGACGGCTTCGGCATCCGATCCGTTCTCCGAAAGCTGCGGCCCTTCCTGGAAGTTGATGAAGATGTCGACCTGGTCCTGCAGGATCCGGGCCGCGTGGGCCAGCGCATCCTCGGGCTTCTCGCTCCCGTCCGTCCAGACCTCGAGCACCAGACGATCATAGTCCGTGCGCTGGCCGACCCGGGCGTTGGTCACGGTGAAGTTCACCTTGCGGATGGGAGAGAAGACCGCGTCCATGAAGATCGTGTCGACGGGCTGCTCCTCTTCCCGGTTGCGTTCCGCCGGCACGTATCCCTGGCCCATCCGCACCACCATCGTGGCGTTCAGCCGTCCCTCCTTCGAAAGCGAAGCGATGTGGTGCTCGGGATTGAGGATCTCCACCTGCGGCCCGCAGACGATGTCCTTGGCCAGCACCTCTTCCGGGCCCGACGATTCGATGCGGACGACCTCCCGCTCGGAGTCGTGAAGCTTCACCCGCACCTCCTTCAGGTTCAGGATGATGTCGGTCACGTCCTCCGTGGCGCCCGGGATGGTGGAGAACTCATGCAGGGCGTCTTCCAACTGGACCGAGGTAATGGCCGCGCCCCTGAGCGACGACAGCAGGATGCGCCGCAGACTGTTGCCGATGGTCTGGCCGAAACCCCTCTCGAAAGGCTCTCCGACGAACTTGCCATAGGTCGGGGTCAGACTCTTCTCGTCGACCTCGATGGCGTCCGGTTTGATCAGTTCGCTCCAATGCTTCTGCATGGGATCTCCAACCCCGTGAAGGGCTACTTGGAATACAACTCGACGATGAGCTTCTCGTTGATGGGCGTGGTGATGTCACCGCGGCTCGGCAGCACCCTGACGGTCCCGGAAAAGCTCTCCTGGTTCAACTCGATCCAGTCGGGCACGCCGCGCCGCTGGGCTCCTTCCATGGCGGTGATGACCCGCTCCGACTTGCGGCTCTTCTCCGCCACCGCCACCACGTCTCCGACTCCCACGCGATACGAGGGGATCGTCACGCGCCGGCCGTTGACCACAACGTGGCCGTGCCGTACCAGCAGCCGGGCATCCCCTCTGGAACAGGCGAAACCGAGCCGGTACACGACGTTGTCGAGCCGTCGCTCCAGAATCACCAGCAGATTCTCGCCGGTGATGCCGCGGGCCTTCTCCGCCGTCTCGAAGCTGCTCCTGAACTGTTTCTCGAGCAGCCCGTACATGCGCTTGACCTTCTGCTTCTCCCGCAACTGGAGGCTGTACTCGGAGAACTTGAGGCGTCGCTGGCCGTGTTGACCCGGGGGGTAGTTGCGCCGCTCGATGGCGCACTTGTCCGTATAACACCGATCGCCCTTGAGAAACAGTTTCAAATTCTCTCGCCGGCAGAGCCGGCAAACCGGACCATGATACCTGGCCATCTGACTATCTCCTCTCAGACGCGCCTGCGTTTGGGCGGTCTGCAGCCGTTATGGGGAATGGGCGTCACGTCCTTGATCAGGCTGATGTTCAACCCTGCCGACTGAAGCGACCTCAGGGCCGACTCCCTGGCCGAACCCGGTCCGCGCACGTAAACCTGTATCGAGTGCATGCCGTGGTCCATGGCCTTGCGCGCCACGTTGTCCGCCGCCTGCTGCGCCGCGAAAGGCGTGCCCTTGCGGGATCCCTTGAAGCCGATGGCGCCGGCGCTCGACCATGCCACCACGTTCCCCTGCGGGTCCGAGATCGTGATGATCGTATTGTTGAAGGTGGAATGGATGTGCGCCACCCCCTCGGCGATGTTCTTCCGTCCGCGCCGTTTCCTCGGCGCCCTCGCGTCACGCGCTTTTTTCGCGGCCTGAGCCATGGATGCTCCTGTTCTGTTTTGGGCCTAACCCTTCGACGGCGGCTTCCTCTTTCCGGCGATGGTCCGCCGGGGGCCCATCCGGGTACGCCCGTTGGTATGCGTGCGCTGTCCCCTGACGGGCAGCCCGCGCCGGTGCCTGAGGCCCCGATAGGAGCCGATGTCCATGTGGCGCTTGATGTCCATGGTGACGTCGCGCCGCAGGTCGCCCTCGACCTTCATTTCCTGGTCGATGATCCGCCGTATCACGACGACCTGATCGTCGGACAAGTCGTCGGACTTGAGCTGAAAAGATATCCCGGCTTCCTTGAGGATGTTCCGGGACGTGGTCGCGCCGATGCCGTAGATGTAGGTCAACGCCACTTCCATCTGCTTGTTCTTGGGCAGATCCACCCCAGCAATACGTGCCATGAGTTATCCTTTCCGAGTCAGCCTGGCCCTTAGCCTTGCCGCTGGGCGTGCTTGCGGGTGACGCAGATGACCCGCACGACCCTGTTCCTGCGAACGATTTTGCACTTGTTGCAGATCTTCTTGACCGACGCTCTTACTTTCACATCCGACCTCTTTGTCCACGCGGAACGCTACAGACGGCTCAACACGTAAGGCCCGTTCTCGGTAACGGCGATGGAGTGCTCGAAGTGGGCCGCGAGACTCCGGTCCCGGGTGATGGCGGTCCAGCCGTCGTCCAGGATGCTGATTTCCTTCTTCCCGGCGTTGACCATGGGCTCCACCGCCAGGACCATGCCCGCCCGCAGGCGGGCTCCCTTGCCCGCGTCGCCGTAGTTGGGCACCGGTGGTTCCTCGTGCAGCTTCCTGCCGATGCCGTGTCCCACGAATTCCCGGACCACCGAATAACCCGAACGCTCCGCGATCTCCTGTATGGCGTTGCCCAGGTCTCCCAGGCGGTTGCCCTCGCGCAGCATCTCGATGCCCGCGTTCAGCGCCGTCTCGGTCACTCGCATGAGGCGTTCGGCCTCGGCGCTCACCCGGCCCAGGCCCACCGTCACCGCCGAGTCGCCGTAGAAACCGTCGTACACCACGCCGAAGTCCATCCCCAGGATGTCCCCTTCCTCGAGCACACGGTCCGAAGGAATCCCGTGGACGATTTCCTCGTTGACCGACGTGCACAGGCTGTGCTCGAACACCCTGCCGGCAACGGCATAGCCCTTGAACGCCGGCTTGGCCCCCTTCTCGTACGTCATCCGCTCCGCCAGCTCGTCCAGCTCCAGGGTGGTCATGCCCGGCTTCACCACCTCCTTGAGCGCCTGAAGGACCTCCGCCACGATGACGCTGGCCCGGCGCATGGTGTCTATCTCGGCACGGGACTTGAGATAAATCATTCGAGGGTCACCTCGGCCGGCGGCGTCTCCGGCGTTCCTCAACCCCTCCGGCCACGGATGCGCCCCCGCCTCATGAATCCCTCGTAGTTCCTCGAGATCATGTGGGTCTCCATCTGCGAGACCGTGTCCAACGCGACCCCCACCACGATCAGCAGCGCGGTTCCGCCGAAGAAGAACGGCACGTTGAACTGCGAGATCAGGATGGTGGGCAGCAAGGCCACCAGCGACAGGTAGACGGCGCCTCCCAGCGTGATCCGCGACAACACCCGGTCGATGAACTCCGCGGTCCGCTTGCCCGGACGGATTCCCGGCACGTAACCGCCGTACTTCCGCATGTTCTCGGCTACGTCCACCGGGTTGAACACCACCGCGGTGTAGAAGTAGCAGAAGAACATGATCAGGCCGACGTAGAGCAGGTCGTGCAGCCACTGTCCCGGCGCCATGGAGCCCGCCAGAGTCTGCGCCCAGGGGTTCTGGACGAACTGGGCGACGGTGGCCGGAAAGATGAGCACCGACGACGCGAAGATCACCGGAATCACGCCGGAGGTGTTGATCTTGAGGGGCAGATGGGACGTTTGTCCGCCGTACATCCTCCGTCCCACCACGCGCTTGGCGTACTGCACCGGGATCCGCCGTTGTCCCCGTTCCATGAAGATGATGACGCCCACCACCAGCACCACGAAGAGCACCAGAATGATCACGAAGAAGATGCTCAGCTCGCCCTCGCGCACGAACTGGAACGTCGAAGTGATGGCCGACGGGAGGGCCGCGACGATGCCGGCGAAAATGATCAACGAAATGCCGTTGCCGATCCCCCGCTCCGTAACCTGCTCGCCGAGCCACATGATGAAGGCGGTTCCCGAGGTCAACGTCAACACCGTCATGAGGCGGAAATTCCAGCCCGGGTCCAGCACGATGGCCTCGCCGTTGGGACCCCGGGTGCCTTCGAGGCCAATGCTGATCATCATGCCCTGGATGACCGAAAGCACGATGGTGCCGTAGCGCGTGTACTGCGTGATCTTCTTGCGCCCGACGTCGCCCTCCTTCGACAGCCGTTCCAGATAGGGAAAGACCACGGTCAGGAGCTGCAGGATGATCGACGCGCTGATGTAGGGCATGATGCCCAGCGAGAAGACCGAGAACTGCTCCAGCGCTCCGCCCGAAAACAGGTTGAAGAGGCCGAAGATGGTGCCCTCGACCTGGGCGAAGAACGCCGCCAGCCCGTCGCGGTCGATACCCGGTGTCGGTATGGCGACGCCTACGCGGTAGACCGCGAGCATCGCCAGGGTGAACAGGATACGCCGCCTGAGCTCCGGTATGCGGCCAGCGCTCTGGAAACCTTCAAGCATGGGAAAGGACTTCTACCGTGCCTCCGGCGGCTTCGATCTTCTCGACGGCGCTGCGGGAAAAGCCATGGGCCTTCACCGTCAGCGGCCTGGACAACTCTCCGCGGCCCAGGATCTTCACCAGGCCCTTGCCGGCCAGCCCCGCCGCCCGCAACGACTCGGGCGAAACCTCCTGGCCCGCGTCGAACCGGCCGAGCCCGTCGAGGTTGACCGGGGTGAAGCTGGTCCTGAAAGGATTGTGGAAACCGCGCTTGGGCACGCGCCTCGTGAGCGGCATCTGGCCGCCCTCGAAGCCCGGCCTGACACCGCCGCCGGAGCGGGAGCCCTGGCCCTTGTGTCCGCGGCCGCAGGTCTTGCCGGTGCCGGAGCCCATGCCCCTGCCCACGCGCTTCCTGGCGTGCCGGGTGCCCTTCGCGGGGCGTAACTCACGCAGATCCATGAACGGCTCCTTTTCGGTGTCCTGTCGCAACGGGACGCCTATCGAATCTCCGCCAGCGGCTTCCCTCTCAAGTCCGACACTTCTTCCGGCGACTTCAGGTTCTTGAGGGCCTCGAAGGTCGCCTTCACGAGGTTGTGCGGATTGTTGGAGCCGATGCATTTGCTCAAGACGTTGGGGATGCCGGCCGCTTCCACCACCGCCCGTACTCCCGCGCCGGCGATCACGCCGGTACCGGGGGCGGCGGGCTTCAGCAGCACGTGCCCGGCGCCGAAGCGCCCGGTGACCTCGTACGGGATGCTGTCATCCACCAGCGGCACCCGAAGCAGCGTCTTCTTCGCGTGCTCGACTCCCTTGCGGATGGCCTCGGGCACCTCGTTGGCCTTGCCCAGGCCGTATCCCACCACCGAGGCTTCGTCACCCACCACCACCAGCGCGTTGAAGCTGAACCTCCGTCCGCCCTTGACCACCTTGGCCACGCGGCTGATGTGGATAACCTTCTCCTTCAGCTCCAAGCCCTGCGCATCGACTCGTTCCAAAGCAACCCCCGGATCAGAAAACGAGGCCGGCCTCTCGTGCCGCCTCGGCCAGCGCCTTTACCCGTCCATGAAAGAGAAAACCGTTCCGGTCGAACACCACCCGGGAAATCTGCTTCTCGCCGCACCGTTCCGCGATCCGCCGGCCGACATCTCTGGCCGCGTCGACCCCCTTGCCCTCGTCGGAGCCCGCGGCCGGGCTCGTCAGCGTCGAAGCGCTCGCCAGCGTGACCCCGCTCTCGTCGGAAATGACCTGCGCGTAGATATGCCTGGAGCTCCGGTACACGCACAGCCTGGGACACGTGTCGCTTCCCGTGACTCGCTTGCGCACGCTCCGTTGCCGCCGCTTGCGGCTCACGACCTTCTTGCTCGTCAACATGACGCCACCCGATTCGTTTGGTTCAACCTGCCGCCCCGCCCATGGCCTTGCCGGCCTTCCGCTGGACGAGCTCGCCCTGATACCGTATGCCCTTGCCCTTGTACGGCTCGGGAGGACGGAACCGCCGCACCTCGGCCGCCGTCTGGCCCAGCACCTGCTTGTCATGACACTCGAGGGTGATCACGGTCTGCCGTTCCACCGAGGCGGACACGCCGGCGGGCAGGGGGTAGACGATGGGATGCGAGAACCCCAGCGCCAGGTGCAGAGACCCGTCCTTGAACTCGGCCCGGTAGCCGACGCCGTTGATCTCCAGCACTTTCCTGAAACCCTCGCTGACCCCCTCGACCATGTTGGCAAGCAACTTCCGGGTAAGCCCGTGCCGTGCTCTGAGGGCCTTGGTCTCGTCGTTCCGGCGAACGTGCAGCCGGTCGCCGTCCACGTCCACCGTGATGCCCTCCGGCACGCGGTGGGTCAGCGCGCCCTTGGGACCCTGCATCCGTACTTCGGCGCCCTCGAAATCGATCTTGACCGTTCCGGGCACGACAATCGGCATTTTTCCTACACGCGACACGGAGCACTCCTGGTATTCAAGCGCACTAGCTGACGGAACAAAGCAACTCGCCGCCGACCTTGGCCTTTACCGCCTCCCGATCCACCACGATCCCCTTGGGCGTGGACAGGATGTGGGTGCCCAGACCCTTGCGGACCGGATGGATGTCCTTGTAGCCCAGATACACGCGCCGGCCCGGCCGGCTCACCCGTTTCAACTCGCTCATCACCGGCCGGTGTTCCCGGTCGTACTTGAGGTGGATCCGGAGGGTATCCTGGATCTGGCCGTCGACCTGGATACGCCGGACCTGTCGCACGTACCCTTCCTCCACCAGCACCTTCACGATGCTTTCCTTGAGACGGGACCACGGGACGTCGACGGTTTCGTGCTTCGCCATCCCGCCGTTCCGCATCCGCGTCAGCAAGTCCGCAATTGGATCGGTCATGCTCATTCGAGACTGCGCCTCCTACCAGCTTGCCTTGATGACCCCGGGAATCTCTCCCCGGCGGGCGTACAGCCGAAGGCAGATCCGGCACATCCGGAAACGTCGGTAAAACGCCCTGGCCCTGCCGCAAAGCGGGCAGCGGTTGTACTGACGAACCTTGAATTTCGGCGTTCTCGCCGACTTGATGCGAAGACACTTCTTAGCCACTTGTGGTACCCCCGTCGCCGGCGAACGGCAGTCCGAGATGCTTCAACAAGGCCCTGCCCTCCTCGTCGGTGCGCGCGGTGGTCACGATGGACACCGTCAGGCCGTGCGCCCGCTCCACCGACTCCGGTCTCACTTCCGGGAAGATGCTCTGCTCGCGAATCCCCAACGAGTAATTGCCGCAGCCGTCGAAGGACCGCGCCGGGATGCCCTTGAAGTCCCTCACCTGGGGGAGGGCCACCTGTATCAGGCGATCCAGGAACTCGTACATCCGCTGACGGCGCAACGTCACCATGCATCCGATGGGGTTGCCGCGGCGCAGCTTGAAGTTGGAGATATCCTTCCGAGCCCGGGTCACCACCGGACGCTGGCCGCTGATGGCCGCCAGCTCCGCCACCGCCGAGTCCAGCAGCTTGGCGTTCTGCACCGCTTCCCCGATGCAGACGTTGATGGCGACGTTCTTCAGACGCGGCACCTGGAGCCTGTTGCGATAGCCGAAGTCGGCCATCATGGCCGGCACGATGGCCTCATTGTATTTCTGTTCGAGCCTTATCATCGTTCGATCCATTCCACGGGCCCGCGACGCGGCGCTAACCCAGGCCCTCGCCGCAGCGCCGGCAGACGCGTATCTTCTCACCGTCCGCGAGGACCTTGTATCCCACCCGGACCGGGGCATTGCACGGGTCGCACATGATCATGACGTTCGAGACGTGGATCGAGGCTTCCTTCTCCACGATGCCGCCAGGCTGCTGCGCGCTGCGGGGTTTGGAATGGCGCTTGACGAGATTCACCCGTTCGATGAAGACGCGGCTCTTCTTCGGCAGCACCTTGATGATCTTGCCGGTCTTCCCCCGCTCCCTCCCGGCCACGACCATCACGTTGTCATCTTTGCGGACGAACAGGCTCATAGCACCTCCGGCGCCAGCGAAACGATCTTCATGAAACGCTTCGCCCTGAGCTCCCGTGCCACGGGACCGAAGATTCGCGTGCCCACCGGCTCCTTCTGGTTGTCGATCAGGACCGCCGAGTTGTTGTCGAAGCGGATGTAGGAACCGTCCACGCGGCTGAGCTCCTTGGCGGTCCGCACCACCACCGCCCTGACCACGTTGCCCTTCGGCACCTTGGAATTGGGCATGGCCTCCTTGACCGAGACGACGATGACGTCGCCGACGCTGGCGTACTTCCGCCTCGTCCCGCCGAGCACCTTGATGCACTGGACCCTTCGCGCACCCGAATTGTCCGCCACGTCCAGCACCGTCCCCACTTGTATCATCGCCTAAACCCCTGCGCTCTCAGGCGCCGCGGCAGCCTCGCCCGCGGCGGGACGATTCAGGACCCGGCTCACGCGCCATCGCTTCTCCCGGCTCAGCGGCCGGCATTCGACGATCACGACCCGGTCCCCCACCCGGCACTGGTTGCCTTCGTCGTGGGCCTTCACCCGGGTCCGGCGTTTCAGATATTTCTTGTAACGCGCATGAAGGACCGTCCGCTCCAACTCGACCACGACGGTCTTCTCCATCCGGTCGGTCCTGACGACCCCTTCACGCTGCTTGGTGACACCACGCTCACTCATGATCGCCTTCTTCGTTTGCCGGGGGCCGGCGTTCCGCGAGCACCGTCTCCACCCGGGCCAGATCGCGCCGCGACTGCCGCAGCTTCATGGGGCTCTCCAACTGCCCGGTGGCGCGCCGCAACCTCAGGTGAAAGATCTCCTCCTTGCACTCCGTGCGCTTCTGGCGCAGCTCGTCGGAGCTCAGGTCTCGCAATTCCTTCGCGTGCATCGTGGACCCCGTCTACCGCTCTACGAACACGGTGGCCAGACCGAGCTTCCGCGAAGCAAGCCGGAACGCTTCCTTCGCGGCTTCCCGCTGGACCCCTTCCATCTCGAACAACAGCTTTCCCGGCTTGATCACGGCGACCCATGCGTGCAACGGACCCTTGCCCTTGCCCATGCGCACCTCGGCAGGCTTGCGGGTGATGGGCTTGTCCGGGAAAACCCGGATCCAGACCTTCCCATGCCGTTTCAGGTAGCGCGTCAAGGCGATTCGGGCGGCCTCGATCTGACGCGCCGTGACGTACCCGCGGTCCACGGACTTCAGCCCGTAGTCGCCGAAGGAAAGACTGGAGCCTCGCTGGGCAAATCCGCCCCTTCGACCCTTCTGTACCTTGCGGTATCTGATCCTTCTCGGTTCAAGCATGATTCGCTCCGGCTAAGCCAAGGCAACGAGCCCTATAGCCCCAGAGAGGCCTTCTGCTGCTCTTCCTGTCTGGTCAGAATCTCGCCCCGGAAGATCCAGGCCTTGACGCCGATGACGCCGTAGGTGGTCTTGGCCTCCGCCAGCCCGTAGCTTACGTCCGCCCGCAGCGTGTGCAGCGGAACGCGTCCTTCCCGGTACCATTCCGTGCGGGCGATTTCCTGCCCGCCCAACCGGCCGCCGCACTGGATACGGATGCCCTGGGCGCCCATGCGCAACGCACGGGAAACGCTTTCCTTCATGGCGCGGCGGAAGGCCACCCGGCGTTCGAGCTGCAGGGCGACGTTCTCGGCCACCAACTGGGCGTCCAGGTCGGGCCGCCGGACCTCGTGGATGTTGATGAAGACCTCCCGCGGCGACAGCTTCCCCAGCTCTTCCTTGAGCTTCTCGATCTCGGCGCCCTTCTTGCCGATGACGATGCCCGGACGGGCGGTGTGGATATTGATCTTGGCCTTGTTGGTGGCCCGTTCGATCTCGATCTTGGAGATGCCCGCATGATGCAGGCGCCCCTTGAGAAAGCTCTTGATCTTGAGATCCTCGTGTAGCAATTCCGGGTAGTCGTGGCCCGCGTACCACTTGGAGTCCCAGGTCTCGATGACCCGCATGCGGAAAACCTTCGGGTGCGTCTTCTGTCCCATCTTAGTGTCCTGTCCTGTTCATTCGCACAACAATATGCGGGTCTTTTTCCCCGTCGGCTGCGTTGCTCTTACTCGCGTGGTGCCCGCCACTGCTCGTCATCGCGCCTTGCCGACGACGAAAAATCCTCCGCATCTTATCATGCGAATGAACAGGACAGGACACTACGCTCTTTCGTCGACCACTACGGTCAGGTGGCTCAAGCGTTTACGGATCCGGTTGGCGCGGCCCATTCCGCGCGGCATGAACCGTTTCCACATCCCGGCCTGACCCACCTCGGCCCATTTGACGTACAACAGGTCTACGTCGACGCTCTGCGTGTTCTCGGCGTTGGCCACCGCCGACCGCAACGTCTTGGACACGATGCCGGCGCAGCCCTTCGGCACGAACTTGAGGATCGTCAGCGCCTCCCCTACCGAGCGGCCCCTTACCTGGTCCACCACGAGTCTCATCTTGCGGGGCGAGACTCGAGCGAACCTCGTAACAGCACGCGCCTCCATAGCCTATCTCCTCACGCCCCTGGCGTCTCCCCTGCGGTCGCCCGCGTGGCCGTGGAACGTGCGCGTGGGCGAGAACTCCCCCAGCTTGTGGCCCACCATGTTCTCGGTGACGAACACCGGAAGGAATTTCCGCCCGTTGTGGACCGCAATGGTGTGACCGATCATGTCCGGGGTGATGGTCGAGCGCCGGGACCACGTCTTGAGGACCCGCCTGACCTGCGACCGATTCATCTCGTCGATCTTGCGCATCAGGTGGTCGTCCACGAAAGGACCCTTCTTGATCGAACGAGCCATGTCTATCTTCCCTTCCTGCGCTTCACGATGTACTTGTCCGAAGGCTTGACGCCCCGTGTCCGGTACCCCTTGGTGGGCTTGCCCCAGGGCGTCTGCGGATGATTGCCCTTGGACCGGCCTTCGCCGCCCCCGTGCGGATGGTCGACGGGATTCTTGGCCATGCCCCGGGTCACCGGCCGGCGGCCCATCCATCGGGACCGCCCCGCCTTGCCGTAGGTCACGTTCTCGTAGTCGCTGTTTCCCACTTCGCCGATGGTGGCGCGACACTCGGAGCGGACGTTGCGCAGCTCCCCGGACGGCAGCTTGAGAAGGGTGTAGGAGCCCTCTTTCGCCATCACCTGGGCGGATGCCCCCGCGCTCCGGACGATCTGGCCGCCCTTGCCGGCCTTGAGCTCGATGTTATGCACCAGCGTCCCGGTGGGGATGTGCCCCAGCGGCAGGGAGTTGCCCGGCTGAATGTCGATATCCTGATCGCCGGATATGATCCGGCTGCCCACCCTCAGCTTGTCGGGGGCCAGGATGTAACGCCGCTCGCCGTCGAGATAGCAGATGAGCGCCACCCGGGCGGACCGGTTCGGATCGTACTCGATGGTCTCGACCCGGCCGGCGACCCCCTTCTTGTCGCGCTTGAAGTCGATGAAGCGGTAGCGCCGCTTGTGCCCGCCTCCGCGGTGGTCCTTGGTGATCCGGCCCCGGTTGTTCCGTCCGCCGTGCCCCTTGAGCGGGCGCAGCAACGGCCGGTGCGGCGAGTCGCTGGTGATCTCGTCGAACCCGAAGCCCGTGGAAAAACGGCGCCCCGGAGAAGTCGGGCGGCGGTTCTTGATCGACATGGCCTACAACCCTTGTCCTTCTAACCCACACCGAAGAAGTCGATGCGGTCACCTTCCTTCAAGGTGACGATCGCCTTCTTCCACAGCGGCAACCGTCCGGTGTTCCTGCCCACCCGGCGCATCTTGCCCAGGTAGCGCGCGGTGCGGACGTCGAGCACCGTGACCTTGAACAGCGTCTCCACCTCTTTGCGGATCTCGATCTTGTTGGCGTCCGGACGCACCTTGAAGATCACTTGGTTCGACGACTCGGCCAGCATCGCACCCTTCTCGGAAATCAGCGGAGCGAGAACCGTATCCCGAACGCCCCTCATTGCGAGAACCTCTCTTCTATCTTCGCCAGCGCTTCGCGGGTCAGCACCAGGTATTCGAACCGCAGCAGGTCGTACACGTTCAACCCGGCCACCCGCAACACCTTCACGTCGGGCAGATTGCGCGCGGACAACTCGATGTTCGCGTCGCTGTCGGCGATGACGAACAGCGACTTCCCCACCCCCAGCGCGGCAATGGCCTCGGCCATGAGGCGGGTCTTGATCTCGGTGACGTCCTCGGGCTCCACCACCACGAGCTTTTCTTCCTGGCGCTTCAGGCTGAGCGCGGACAGCACCGCCTGACGGCGGGCCTTCTTGGGAATCCGGTAGGAATAGTCCTTCGGCATGGGCCCGAACACGGTCCCGCCGCCGACCCAGATGGGAGAGCGGACGCTGCCGGCGCGGGCCCTTCCCGAGCCCTTCTGGCGCCACGGTTTCCTGCCGCTGCCGCGGACCAGGCCGCGGGTCTTGGTGGACGCGGTGCCGGCGCGCCGGTTGTTCAACTGCATGACCACCGCCTGATGCAACAGGTGCGGCCGCACCGCCACGCCGAATATGCTGTCCGGAAGCTCCGGCTCGATCCTGCGAAATTCCATGCCCTACCCCTTGACCGCCCTGCGGACCAGGACCAGCCCGCCGTTGGCTCCCGGAATGGCGCCCTTGACCAACAGCAGGTTCTCCTCGGGGCGGACCTCCACCACGCGAAGGTTCTGGATGGACACGCGCTCGTTGCCCAAATGCCCGGCCATCCTCTTTCCCTTGAACACCTTGCCCGGATAGGAACGGTTCCCGATGGAGCCGCCGTGCCGGAAATACTCGTGGGTGCCGTGGGTGCGGGAGAAACCGCGGAAGTCCCAGCGTTTCATGACGCCGGCGAAGCCCCTGCCCTTGGAGGTGCCGGTGACGTCCACCAGGTCCCCGGCCGCGACCAGGTCCGTCACCGTGAGTTCCTGGCCCACCTCGTAGCCCGAGACGTCGTCGACCCGGAACTCGCGGAGCACACGGAAGGAGCCCTTCTCCGCCTTGGCCATGTGGCCTCGCAGAGGACGGTTCACGCGCTGGTTCTTCTGGGTGCCGAAACCCAACTGCAGGGCGTTGTACCCGTCCTTCGCCTCGTCCTTCTTCTGCACCACCACGCACGGGCCCGTCTCCACCACCGTCACGGGAATCACGTTCCCGGTGTCGTCGAAGAGCTGGCTCATGCCGATTTTCTTTCCGATGAGACCTGTCATCTCGCCAACCTATTGAAGCTTGATTTCCACGTCCACGCCGGCCGCCAAGTCGAGCTTGCCCAACGCGTCGATGGTCTGCTGGGTCGGCTCGAGGATGTCCAGCAGCCGCTTGTGGGTGCGGATCTCGAACTGCTCCCGCGACTTCTTGTCCACGTGCGGCGACCGGTTCACGGTAAACCGCTCGATGCGCGTCGGGAGAGGGATGGGGCCGGCGACCCGGCCGCCCGTTCTCTTCACGGTCTCGACGATCTCGCCCACCGACTGGTCCAGGACCCGGTAGTCGTAGGCCTTGAGCCGAATGCGGATTTTCTCGTTCACACCCTCACCCCTATCGAATCACGCTCAGCGGACTGGGCGGTCAGACACGCGCCTCCCGGCCCATCATGTCTTCCTTCACCGTTTCCGGCACTTCTTCGTAGCGCGAGAACTGCATGGTGTACGTCGCCCGGCCCTGAGTCCTGGATCTCAGGTCCGTCGCGTAGCCGAACATCCGCGACAAGGGCACGCGGGACTCCACCACCTGCGCGTTGCCCTTGGAGTTCATGCCCAGGACCTTGCCGCGCCGGGAGCTGATGTCCCCGATCACGTCGCCCATAAACTCCTCCGGCACCACCACCTCCACGTCCATCACCGGCTCCAGCAACACCGGCGAGGCTTTTCCCAAGGCCTCCTTGAAGGCCATGGAACCGGCGATGGTGAACGCCATCTCCGAGGAGTCCACGTCATGGTAGCTGCCGTCCAGGAGCGTAACCTTTACGTCCACCACCGGATACCCTACCAGGCCGCCGTTGGTCATGGCCTGCTCGACGCCGTTCCTGACCGCCGGCACGTAGTCCTGCGGAATCACGCCGCCCTTGGTGGCGTCGACGAACTCGAACCCGTTTCCGGTGGGCTGAGGCTCCAGACGCAGGAAGACGTGGCCGTACTGTCCACGGCCGCCCGACTGCCTGACGAACCGGCCCTCCTGCTGCACCGTCCGGCGTATGGTCTCCTTGTACGCCACCTGCGGCTTGCCGACGTTGGCGTCCACCTTGAACTCGCGCAGCAGCCGGTCGACGATGACCTCGAGGTGGAGCTCCCCCATGCCCGAAATCAGCGTCTGGCCGGTCTCCTGATCGACGGTGACCCGGAAGGACGGATCCTCCTTGGCCAGCTTCTGCAGGGAGGTCCCGAGCCTCTCCTGATCGTCCCGGGACTTGGGCTCGATGGCGATGGCGATGACCGGTTCCGGAAAGTCGATGGCCTCGAGCAGGATGGGGTTGTCTTCGTCACAGAGGGTGTCGCCGGTCTTGGCGCTGCGCAGGCCCACGGCCGCGGCAATGTCCCCGGCGCAGACCTCGTCGATCTCTTCCCGCTTGTTGGCGTGCATCTTGAGAATGCGGCCGACACGCTCCCGCCGGCCGGTGGAGGCGTTGTACACGAACGCGCCGGACTTGCGCGTTCCGGAATACACCCGGAAGAACGTCAACGACCCCACGAAGGGATCGGCCATGATCTTGAAGGCCAACGCCGAAAACGGCGCATCGTCGGAGGTCGGGCGGACCTCCTCTTCGTTGGTGTCCGGCGCCGTTCCGTGGATCGGCGGTACGTCCAACGGTGAAGGCAGGTAGTCGACCACCGCGTCCAGCAACGGCTGCACGCCCTTGTTCCGGAACGCCGCGCCGCAAAGCACGGGGACGAGCTGCAGCTTCAGGCCGGCGGCCCGAATGGCCCGGATCAACCGGTCCTCGGAGATGGCGTCGCCCTGGAGATACGCGGTCATGATGGCATCGTCGCAATCGGCCAGCGTTTCCAGCATGTTCTCGCGATATTCGTCCGCTTGAGCCTGCATCTCCGCGGGTATCGAATCCTCCCGGAAGCTGGCGCCGAGATTCTCGTTGTCCCACAGAAGCGCCTTCATCCGCACCAGATCCACCACCCCCTGAAAGCGGTCTTCCGATCCCACCGGAAGCTGGATCACCAAGGGCCTGGCCCCCAGCCGGTCCTCGATCATCCCGACCACGCGGAAGAAGTCGGCGCCGACGCGGTCCATCTTGTTGATGTAGGCGATCCTCGGCACGCCGTACTTGTCCGCCTGCCGCCATACGGTCTCGGTCTGGGGCTCCACGCCGCCGACCGAGCAGAACACTCCGATGGCGCCGTCCAACACCCGCAGCGACCGCTCTACCTCGATGGTGAAGTCCACGTGGCCGGGCGTATCGATGATGTTGATCCGGTGGTCGCGCCAATGGCACGTGGTGGCCGCCGAGGTGATGGTGATCCCCCTCTCCTGCTCCTGGACCATCCAGTCCATGGTGGCGGTGCCGTCGTGCACCTCGCCCAGCTTGTAGTTGATGCCGGTGTAGAACAACACGCGCTCGGTCGTGGTGGTCTTGCCGGCATCGATGTGGGCCATGATGCCGATGTTGCGGGTCCGGTCTAGTGGAATCTGTCTGCTCATTTCTCGTAATCGCGTGCGTACGACGGCAAAAAAAGGAGGCGGTTCTACCGCCTCCTTGATCGGACAATGATTGATTGGCAACTACCAGCGGTAATGGGCGAAGGCGCGGTTGGCCTCGGCCATCCTGTGAGTGTCTTCCTTCTTCTTGACGGCGTTGCCCCGCTGGTTGGCAGCGTCCATCAACTCCCCGGCGAGCTTCTCGTCCATGGCCTTCTCGCTTCTGGACCTGGCCGCGCTGATCAACCAGCGCAGGCTCAGGGAGAGCCGCCGGTCCGGACGCACCTCCACCGGCACCTGGTAGGTGGCGCCGCCGACCCGCCGGGAGCGGACCTCCACCATGGGCTTGGTGTTGTCCACCGCCCGCTTGAAGACCCCGAGGGGTTCGGTTTTGGTCTTGTCCGCGATGATGTCCAACGATCGGTACAGGATGCCCTCGGCAGTGCTCTTCTTGCCGCTGCTCATCATGTTGTTGATGAACTTCGTGACCAGCTTGTCCCCGTACTTCGGGTCCGGCAGCAGCTCTATCCGCTTTATTTCACCCTTGCGCGGCATGTCCCTACTTCGGCCTCTTCGCTCCGTATTTCGACCGGCCCTGGCGGCGTTCCTGAACACCGATGGAGTCCAGCGCGCCCCTGATGATGTGGTACCGCACACCCGGCAGGTCCTTCACCCTGCCGCCGCGGATCAGCACCACGGAGTGCTCCTGCAGATTGTGCCCCATACCGGGGATGTAGGACGTCACCTCCGCGCCGTTGGTCAGCCGGACCCGGGCCACCTTGCGGAGGGCGGAGTTGGGCTTCTTCGGCGTCGAGGTGTACACACGGGTGCACACGCCGCGCTTCTGCGGACAGCCCTGCAAGGCCGGCGCGGTGTTCTTTTGCCGCTGGATGACGCGTCCCTTGCGGACCAATTGATTGATTGTAGGCATACTTTCCGCTTTCGCAATAAACCGCCGATTTTATCGGAACTTTGGTCGCCTGTCAACTGTCAGGCCACCTCCACCTCGGACACGTCGATCTCCCCGAGCTGCTCGTCGCATTCGACGTCCAGGACGTTGTATTCGGCCAGACCCGTGCCGGCGGGAATCAACTTCCCCATGATGACGTTTTCCTTCAATCCGCTGAGCGGATCGAGCCTGCCGTTGATGGCCGCCTCGGTCAAAACCTTGGTGGTCTCCTGGAACGAAGCGGCGGAAATGAAGCTGCCGGTGGACAGCGACGCCTTGGTGATTCCAAGCAGAAGGGGCTCGGCCACCGCCGGCTTGCCGCCGTCGGCCAGCATCCGCTGATTCTCCTCCTCGAACCGCCACTTCTCCACCTGGTCGCCCATCAGGAAGTCGCTGTCGCCGCTCTCCTTGATGCGTACCCGCCGCAGCATCTGCTTGACGATGACCTCGATGTGCTTGTCGTTGATGCGGACGCCCTGGAGCCGGTAGATTTCCTGAATCTCGTCCACCAGGTACTTGGCCAGGGCCTTCTCGCCCAGAATGCCGAGGATGTCGTGAGGATTGGACGAGCCCTGCATCAGCGACTCTCCGGCACGGACCCGGTCGCCCTCGTGCACGCTGATGTGCTTGCCCTTGGAGATCAGGTACTCGCGCGGCTCCCCGACGTCCGGAGTCACCACCACCTTGCGCTTGCCCTTGGTGTCGCGGCCGAACGATACCACGCCGTCGATCTCGCTGATGACGGCGAACTCCTTGGGCTTCCTGGCCTCGAACAGCTCGGCCACCCGCGGCAACCCGCCGGTGATGTCCTTGGTCTTGGTGGTCTCCCGCGGAATCTTGGCCAGCACGTCGCCGGCGGACACCTCCTGGTGCTCGGTGACGTTGATGTGAGCGGCCACGGGCAGCATGTACCGGGCTTCGCTGTTGCTGGAGAGCCTGGCGGTCTTGCCGCTGTCGTCCTTGATGGAGAGCCGCGGCCGCCTGTCGATGTTCTTGAAGTCGATGATCACCTTGGTGGAAAGGCCGGTCCGTTCGTCGACCTTCTCCTCCATCGTCGTCGCCTCGACGATGTCGCCGAACTTCACGGAGCCGGCGATCTCGGTGATGATGGGGATCGTATACGGGTCCCACTCCGCCAGCAGCTCACCCGCCTTGACCGCGGACCCATCCTCCTTCTTGAGCTTGGCGCCGTACACCAGCGGATAGCGCTCCCGCTCCCTTTCCCGTGACCGGTCGGAGCCTTCCGGATAGTCCACGACGGCCAGCTCGCCGTTGCGGTTCATCACCACCAGCTCGCCTTCCCGGTTGGTGACGGTGCTGACGTTGATGAGCTTGACGTAGCCGTCCGTGCGCGGCTCCAGGGTGGTCTGCTCGGCGCGCCGGCTTGCGGTGCCGCCGATGTGGAACGTCCGCATGGTGAGCTGGGTGCCGGGCTCGCCGATGGACTGCGCCGCGATGACCCCGATGGCCTCGCCGGAGTTCACCATCTCGCCCCGGGCCAGGTCGCGCCCGTAGCACATCACGCACACGCCCTTCTTGGACTGGCAGGTGAGCACCGAGCGGATCCAGATACGCTCCAGCCCGGCGTCCTCTATCCGTTGCACCAGCCCCTCGTCGATCTCCTGGTTCGCCTTGACGATGACCTCGCCGCTGAACGGATCCTTGATGTCTTCCAGCGCCACCCGGCCCAGCACGCGGTCGCCGAGGGGCTCGATGACCTCGCCCCCTTCCATGAGCGGCGCCATCTCGATGCCGTCCAGGGTGCCGCAGTCGTCCTGGGTGATGATGGCGTCCTGGGCCACGTCCACCAGCCGCCGGGTCAGGTAGCCGGAGTTGGCCGTCTTGAGGGCGGTGTCCGCCAGACCCTTGCGGGCGCCGTGGGTGGAGATGAAGTACTGCAGGACCGTGAGCCCTTCCCGGAAGTTGGCGGTGATGGGCGTCTCGATGATCTCCCCCGACGGTTTGGCCATCAGGCCGCGCATGCCGGCGAGCTGCCGGATCTGCTGCGCGCTGCCCCGGGCCCCCGAATCGGCCATCATGAAGATCGGGTTGAAGTTGGGGACCCGCATGGTGTAGCCCTGCTCGTCCGTGACGGTCTCGGTCCCCAGGTCGCGCAGCATCTCGTCCGATATCCGGTCGGTGACCTCGGCCCAGATGTCCACCACCTTGTTGTAGCGCTCGCCGTCGGTGATGAGGCCGTTGTTGTACTGCTCGTCGATCTCCTGGACGCTTCCGTAGGCCTGCTTGAGCAACCGCTCCTTGCTGGCCGGTATCACCATGTCCTTGAGGGCGATGGAGGCTCCGGCCTTGGTGGCGTAGCTGTAGCCCGTGTCCTTCAGCTTGTCCGCGAAGATGACCGTCGCCTTGTTGCCCGCGAGCCGGTAGCTGAGGTCGATGAGATTCCCCAGCTCCTTCTTCTTCATGACACGGTTGACTTCCGAGAACGGGATCTGCGGCGGCACGATCTCGTAGAGCAGCACCCGTCCCACGGTGGAGTCGTACTTTTCACCGTCGACGCGGACCCGTATCCGTGCCTGGAGAGCCACCTCGCCCTGGTCGTATGCGATGCGGGCTTCCGCCGGGCTCGCCAGCTCCTTGCCCGCGCCCTTCACGTTGGGACGCTCCCGGGTGAGGTAGTACAGCCCCAGGACGATGTCCTGGGAGGGCACGATGATGGGCTTGCCGTTGGCCGGTGAGAGGATGTTGTTGGTGGACATCATCAGCGCCCGGGCCTCCACCTGCGCTTCCACCGACAACGGCACGTGCACGGCCATCTGGTCGCCGTCGAAGTCCGCGTTGTAGGCGGCGCACACCAGGGGATGTAACTGGATCGCCTTGCCCTCGATCAGGACCGGCTCGAACGCCTGGATTCCCAACCGGTGCAGCGTCGGCGCCCGGTTGAGCAGCACCGGATGCTCCTTGATCACGTCGTCGAGGATGTCCCAGACCTCGGGCCGTTCCTTTTCCACCGCCTTCTTGGCGCTCTTGATGGTGGTGACGAAACCCCGCTCCTCCAGCTTGTTGTAGATGAAGGGCTTGAACAGCTCGAGGGCCATCTTCTTCGGCAGCCCGCATTGGTGCAGCCGCAGCTCGGGGCCCACCACGATGACGGAACGTCCCGAGTAGTCCACGCGCTTGCCCAGCAGATTCTGGCGGAACCGGCCGGTCTTGCCCTTGAGCATGTCGCTGAGCGACTTGAGCGGCCGCCGGTTGGGACCGGTAATGGCCCGGCCGCGCCGGCCGTTGTCGAACAACGCGTCGGCCGCCTCCTGCAACATCCGCTTCTCGTTGCGGATGATGATGTCCGGAGCACTCAGCTCCATCAGGCGCTTGAGCCGGTTGTTCCGGTTAATCACCCGGCGATAGAGGTCGTTCAGGTCGGAGGTGGCGAAACGTCCTCCGTCCAGCGGAACCAGGGGACGGAGGTCCGGCGGGATAATGGGAATGACTTCCAGAATCATCCATTCCGGGCGGTTCCTGGAGCTTCGGAACGCGTTCAGCACTTTCAGCCGCTTGGCGATCTTCTTCCTCTTGACCTCGGAATTGGCCTCCCGCAGCTCGGTCCGGAGCTCTTCGGACAGCTTGTCGACCTCGATATGGCTCAGGAGCTCGCGAATCGCTTCGGCCCCCATCTGCGCCCTGAACTCGGTGCCGTACTCCTCCAGCGCCTTGCGGTAGCGCGCCTCGGTGAGGAGCTCCTTGTACTGGAGCTTGGTGGCGCCCGGGTCCAGGACGACGTAGGATTCGAAATACAGGACCTTCTCCAGGTCCTTCAGCGACAGATCCAGCAACGCGCCGATGCGGCTCGGGAGACTCTTCAGGAACCAGATGTGCGCCACCGGCGTGGCAAGCTCGATGTGTCCCATCCGCTCACGGCGCACCTTCGACTGGATGACCTCGACGCCGCACTTCTCGCACACGACGCCGCGATGACGCATCCTCTTGTACTTGCCGCAGTTGCACTCGTAGTCCTTGGTGGGACCGAAGATCTTGGCGCAGAACAGACCATCCCGCTCGGGCTTGAACGTCCGGTAGTTGATGGTCTCCGACTTCCGCACCTCGCCGTGGGACCAGGAGCGGATCTTCTCCGGAGAGGCCAGGGCGATCTTGATGCCCTGGAAGCTGAGCGGGTTCTTGGGCTTCTCGAAAAGACTGTATACCTCTTCCATGGCGCCTCCTATTCCACCAACTCCAGGTCGAGGCACAGGCTCTGCAGTTCCTTGACCATGACGTTGAAGGACTCCGGCAATCCCGGCTCGAGAAAGTGATCGCCCTTGAAAATGCCCTCGTACATACGGGTCCGTCCGGTCACGTCGTCCGACTTGACCGTCAGCATTTCCTGCAGCGTATACGCCGCCCCGTACGCCTCGAGCGCCCACACTTCCATCTCCCCCAGCCGCTGGCCGCCGAACTGGGCCTTGCCGCCCAGCGGCTGCTGCGTCACCAGCGAGTAGGGTCCGGTGGACCGCGCGTGAATCTTGTCGTCCACCAGATGATGGAGCTTCATCATGTACATGACGCCGACGGTCACCTTCTCGTCGAAAGGCTCGCCGCTACGCCCGTCGTAAAGCGTCACCTGTCCGGTGACCGGCAGGTCCGCCTTCTTCAGCAGGTTGAAGATCTCGTTTTCCCGCGCGCCGTCGAACACCGGCGAAGCCAGATGGACGCCGTGCCGGTATTTCTCGGCCAACCGGCGGACGGACCCGGCGGGCAGGCGGTCGAGGCCGACCTTGCCCGATTCGCCCTCGCCCAGGTAGTCCTTCAGCCGGCTGGTGACCTCCGACGAGTCCTGGTCGAGCAGAACCTGGATCTGCTGGCCGAGACTGCGGGCGGCCCAACCCAGGTGGGCCTCCAGGATCTGTCCCACGTTCATTCGGGACGGAACCCCCAGGGGATTGAGCACCATGTCCACCGGCGTCCCGTCTTCCAGATACGGCATGTCCTCTTCCGGCAGGATGCAGGAGATGACGCCCTTGTTGCCGTGTCGCCCCGCCATCTTGTCGCCGACCTGGAGCTTGCGCTTGATGGCCACCAGCACCTTGACCATCTTGATCATGCCCGGAGGCAACTCGTCGCCGCTGGTCAACCGGCTGATCTTGTCCTGGAAGCGCACCTTCAGGGAGTCCACCTGCGCGGAGGTGCTGGCCACGATGCGGCCCGCCTCGCCCTCCAGCGCCGGATCGTCCAGCTTGAGATCTCCGAGGAAGGCGAGGGGAATGCCGTCCAGCAGCTCTTCGGTCAGCTCGTCACCTTTGGAGATCAGCACCTTCCGGTTCTCGTCGGTGAGCCGCGAAGCGGCGTGGCGGCCCAGCAGCAGCTCCTTCAAACGCTTCATGGCGCCGTCCTGGACAATGCGGATCTGGTCGTGTTGATCCTTGTTCAGGCGCGCCACTTCCTGGTCCTCGATCTGTCTGGTGCGCTCGTCCTTGTCCAGGCCCTTGCGCGAAAAGATTCTCACGCTGATGACGGTACCCTCGACGCCCGGCGGCACCTTGAGGGATGAATCCCGCACCTCCCCGGCCTTCTCGCCGAAGATCGCCCGCAACAGCTTCTCTTCCGGGGAAAGCTGCGTCTCCCCCTTGGGGGTGATCTTGCCCACCAGCACGTCGCCGGGCTTGACCTCGGCGCCGATGCGGATCACGCCGCTCTCGTCCAGGTCCTTGAGCGCCTCGTCGCCGGCGTTGGGTATGTCGCGGGTGATCTCTTCCGGGCCCAGCTTCGTGTCGCGGGACACGCACTCGAACTCCTCCATGTGCACCGAGGTATAGATATCCTCCTTCACCACGCGCTCGCTGATGAGGATCGAGTCTTCGAAGTTGTAGCCGCCCCACGGCATCAGGGCCACCAGCAGGTTCCGGCCCAACGCCAGCTCCCCGATCTCGGTGGAGGGGCCGTCCGCCACCACTTCGCCCTCGTTGACGTAGTCGCCGACGCGGGCGATGGGGCGCTGGTTGATGCAGGTGTTCTGGTTGGAGCGCTGGTACTTGACCAGGCTGTAGATGTCCACGCCGGTGTCCGCGTAGGCGGCGGACGGCGCGTCCGACTTGATGACGATGCGGGTGGAGTCCACGCTCTCCACGGTGCCGCCCCGGGACGCTACCACGGTGGCGCCGGAATCCCGGGCCACCACCCGCTCCATCCCCGTGCCCACGAGGGGCGCCTCGGTGCGGAGCAGGGGCACGGCCTGGCGTTGCATGTTGGAGCCCATCAACGCCCGGTTGGCGTCGTCGTTCTCCAGGAAGGGGATCAGCGAGGCCGCCACGCTCACCAGTTGGTTGGGCGAAACGTCCATGAAGTTCACTTCTTCCGGATGGGCCATCACGAACTCGCCGGCCTTGCGCGCGGAAACGAGATCCTGCGTGAACCTGCCCTCGTCGTCGAGGGCGGCGTTGGCCTGGGCGATGACGTGGTCTTCCTCCTCCAGCGCGGACAGATAGTGGATCCGGTCCGTGACCCTGCCGTCCCCGACCTCCCGATAGGGGGTCTCGATGAAGCCGAACTCGTTGACCCGCGCGTAGGTGGACAAGGAGGCGATAAGGCCGATATTCGGACCCTCGGGCGTCTCGATGGGACAGACCCGGCCGTAATGAGTCGGGTGGACGTCGCGCACCTCGAAGCCCGCCCGCTCCCGGGTCAGGCCGCCGGGGCCCAGGGCCGAGAGCCTGCGCTTGTGGGTGATCTCGGACAGGGGATTGGTCTGGTCCAGAAACTGCGACAACTGGCTCGACCCGAAGAATTCCTTCAAGGCCGCGGAAACCGGCTTGTGGTTGATCAGCTCCTGAGGCATCAGCGTGTCGATGTCCTGGAGGCTCATCTTCTCCTTGATGGCTCGTTCCATGCGCACGAGGCCGACACGGAAATGGTTCTCCACCAACTCGCCCACGGGCCTCACCCGGCGGTTGCCCAGGTGGTCGATATCGTCCACGGTGCCGTTGCCGTTGCGTAGCTCGATGAGGTAGCGCACCACCTCGAGGATGTCCTCCTTACGGAGCGCTCCGTGCTCCAGGGGTACGTCCAGCTTGAGCCGGTGATTGAGCTTCAACCGCCCGACCCTCGACAGATCGTAGCGGTCCGCGCTGAAGAACAGGTTGTTGAAAAAGGTGGTGGCCGTATCCATGGTGGGCGGATCGCCGGGGCGCAGACGCCGGTATATCTCCAGCAGCGCCTCGTCGCAGGACTGCATCTTGTCCTGCAGCAGCGTGTTCCGCAGGTAGGGGCCGGCGTCCGCGTCATCCAGAAAGAACAGGTCCAACTGCTTGACCCGGCTGCCGCGGATGTCGTCCAGCTTCTCCTCGGTGATGGTCTCGTTGCACTCGAGGATGACCTGGTTCGAGTCCGGATCGACGACGTCATGGGCCGCCACCCGGCCCAGGACGTCCTGCCAGGCGATGGGGATCCGCTGGATCCCGGCGCTATCCATCTGGCGCAGCACCGAGCGCGTGAAGCGGCGTCCCTCCCGCACGATGAGGTTGTTGCTTTCCGGATCCCTGACGTCGCGAGTGGCCTTCAAGCCCATGAGCTGGCGGGGCTTGACCTCGAGCATCGGTTTCTCGATATCGCACACCACCGTGTCGGTCTTGTAGAAATAGTTCAGCAACTCCTCGGGCTGCATCCCCAGGGCGCGCAACAGCACGGTGACGTGGAACTTCCGCCTCCGGTCGATGCGAACGAACAGGATGTCCTTCGGATCGAACTCGAAATCCAGCCACGAGCCGCGGTAAGGGATGACCCGGGCTGAGTACAGGAACTTTCCGCTGGCGTGGGTCTTGCCCTTGTCGTGCTCGAAGAACACCCCGGGCGAGCGGTGGAGCTGACTCACGATCACCCGCTCGGTGCCGTTGATCATGAAGGTGCCGTTCCGGGTCATCAACGGCACCTCGCCGAAGTAGACCTCCTGTTCCTTCACGTTGCGGATGCTGCGCGAGCCGGTCTGGGCGTCGACGTCCCAAAGCACGAGCTGGACCGTGACCTTGAGCGGCGCCGCAAAGTTCATGCCCCGTTCATGGCACTCGTCGACATCGTAATTGGGCTCTCCCAACGCGTAGCTGACATACTCCAGCGAAGCCGTGTCGTTGAAGTCCCTGATGGGGAAAACGGACTTGAATACCGCCTGCAGCCCGATGTCCTGCCGTTCGTCTTCAGGGACATCCTGCTGCAGGAAAAGGTCGTAAGAGTTCTTCTGGATCTCGATGAGATAGGGCAGGTCGATGATCTTCTTGATCCGCCCGAAATCCCGGCGCAGTCTCACATTGTTGGCCACCTGGACCGGCATGTGCTCCCCCTTCACTCGACCCTGAGAATAACGCCCGGCGCCGCCGCCGGCCTGTCGCCGTCGTTCGCTCCGCTACTTGACCTCGACGCTCCCTCCGACCTCCTCGATCTTCGTCTTGATCTCCTCGGCCTCGTCCTTCGAGACTCCCTCCTTGACGTTCTTCGGGGCCCCGTCCACGAGATCCTTGGCCTCCTTCAGGCCCAGGCCGGTGATCTCCCGCACCACCTTGATGACCTGGATCTTCTTCTCGCCGGCGCCGGTCAGCACGGCGTCGAACTCGGTCTTCTCCTCGGCCGCCTCGGCCGCCGCGGGCGCCGCCGCCACGGCCACGGGCGCCGCCGCGCTGACCCCAAGCTCTTCCTCGAGCTCCTTGACCAGGCCGGCCGCCTCCAGAAGAGACATGTTCTTGATGAAGTCCTTGACTTGCTCCCGACTCACTTCCATTGGAACTCCCCCTTTGACTGTCTTGATTCCCTTGATTTCCCGAACCTTGCTGTCTTCGTGCCTGCCCGCCGGGGCCGGGGACACGGGCGGATTCGAAACCCGCCCCTACTCTCTGCTCTCCCTGAGCGCGTCGAGCAGACGTACCAGTTGGCTTCCCGGTTCCTGGATCGTGCGCAACAACCGGCCGGCCGGCGCCTGCATCAACGAAAGCAACTGCGCCTGCAACTCCGGCAGGCTCGGCAGCGTGGCCAGTCCCTTGACCTGCGCGGGCTGGAGCAACGCTCCGTCGAGCACCGCTCCCTTGATGGTCAACCGGTCATTCTGGTCCGCGAACTTGACCAGCGCCTTGGAGAGGCCCACGGGGTCGTCGTAGGCGAACACCCAACCGTTGGGCCCGGTCAGGAAGTCCTCGAGGGCCTGATAGGCCGTGTCCCTGATGGCCAGCCGGACCAGGTTGTTCTTGGCGATCTTGTATTCGCCCGCCGCGTCGCGGACGTCGCAGCGAAGCTGCGTCATCTTGTCGACGGACAGCCCCCGATAGTCGGTCACCACCGCCATGGTGGCGGTCCGGAACTTGTCCTGGAAAGCGTCGACGACTGCCGTTTTTTCCTGACGATCCACGCTGTCTCCCATCCAATCCGAAGCTATACCACCATGACGCGCACTTCCGCCGGATCGATCCTGACGCCCGGCCCCATGGTCGCGGCCACGGCCACGCTCTTGATGTAAGTTCCCTTGGCCGCCGCGGGCTTGGCCCGCAGCAGGGCGCCCACCACCGCCCTGGCGTTGTCCAGCAGCGCATCGGCCTCGAACGACACCTTGCCGATGGGCAGGTGTACGATGCCCGCCTTGTCGACCCGGTACTCGAGCCGGCCTGCCTTGATCTCCGTGACCGCCTTGCCGATCTCCGCCGCCACGGTCCCGGACCGCGGGTTCGGCATCAGCCCGCGGGGCCCGAGGATCTTGCCGATGCGACCGACCGCGCCCATCATGTCGGGGGTGGCCACCACCTTGTCGAAGTCGAGCCAGCCCTCGGTGATCTTCTTGATCAACTCGTCGTTGCCGACGAACTCGGCGCCGGCCTCCTGGGCTTCCTTCTCCTTCTCGCCCTTGGCGAACGCCAGCACCCGGACCGGCTTGCCGAGGCCGTGGGGCAGGCCCACCGCGCCGCGAATGTTCTGGTCCGCGCGGCGCGGATCGACTCCGAGCCGGACGGACAACTCGACGGTTTCGTCAAACCTGGCCGTGGCCGTCTCCTTGACGATCCGTATCCCCTCGTCCAGGGGATACTTCCGGGTCTTGTCCACCTGTTCCGCGACGCCCCGGTACTTCTTGCCCTTCGCTCTCATGGCAGCCCCCGGCCCGATCAGACAACCTTGAGGCCGAGGCTCCTGGCGGTGCCTTCGACGGTCTTGACCGCGGCCTCGATGCTGGCGCTGGTCAAATCGGGCATCTTGATCTGGGCGATCTCCTGAACCTGTGCCTTCGTCACCTGACCCTTGCTTTCCTTGCCCGGCTCCGGGGCTCCCTTCTCGAGCCCCGCGGCCTTCTTCAGCAACACGGCCGCCGGAGGGGTCTTGGTGATGAAGCTGAAGGTGCGGTCGGCGTAGACGGTGATGACGACGGGGATGATCATGCCCGGCTCCGTCTGGGTCGCCGCGTTGAAGGCCTTGCAGAACTCCATGATGTTCACGCCCCGCTGACCCAACGCCGGTCCCACCGGAGGGCTGGGATTCGCCTGCCCCGCCGGTATTTGCAACTTGATCTCGCCGATCACTTTCTTGGCCATGGTCTAACTCCGCTCCACCTGAATAAAGTCCAGCTCCACCGGGGTCGCCCGGCCAAAGATGCTGATGAGCACTCGCAGCTTGCCCTTGTCGGCCTTCACTTCCTCCACCACTCCGTTGAACTCCGAGAAGGGGCCGTCGATGACCTTCACGCTCTCACCCACCGTGAACACCACCCGGGGCCGGGGCCGCACCGCCCCCTCCTCCATCTGATGGGCGATCTCGCGCACTTCCTCTTCACTGACCCACGGCGGCTGCGTGGTGCCCCCCACGAACCCGGTGACCTTGGGCGTGGACTTGACGATGTGCCAGGTCTCGTCGTCCATCGCCATGTGGACCAGGATGTAGCCCGGGAAGAACTTTCGCGAAGACGTCCGCTTCTTGCCCTTCACCAGCTCTACGACCTTCTCCGCCGGCACCAGGATCTCGCCGAACCGGTCAAGCTTCTCCTCCAACGCCTTGATCTTGTCCTGCTTCTCCGGATCGTCCCCGGCCCTCAAGTCCTTGACATGATTCTCCACCTTGCTCTTGGAGGCTTTGATCCCCTCCTCCAGAGCGGCCTTGGCCTTGTGTTCGAACCCGGCGAACGTGTGGACGACATACCAGTGCTTTTCCATGGGTTACCCGGTTGCCTCAGCGCAACAGCCACTGTCTCGCGTACGAAAGCAGGAAATCGACCAGGCCAAGATAAACGGCGAAGAAAATCACCACCAGCACCACGACCCCCGTTGCCGCGTAGGTCTCCCTCCGGGTGGGCCAGTGTACCCGCTTGAGCTCCTGCCAGGCTTCGCGGACGAAGTCGGTGAGCCGCCCCACGGAGGCGAACGAATCAGTGAGTTTTTCCATCGCCGGCAATGAGCTGGCGGGTCAGGCAGGACTCGAACCTGCAACAGCCGGATTTGGAGTCCGGTGCTCTACCAATTGGAGCTACTGACCCGGTTCCGCTGCCTCAGACCCGGATTTCCTTGTGCGCCGTGTGGGTCCGGCAATGCGCACAGAACTTCTTGAATTCGAGCTTGTCGGTGGTTCTCTTCTTGTTCTTGGTCGTGGTGTAGTTCTTCCGCTTGCACTGGTCACAGGCGAGCCCTACCAGGTCACGCATCTCTCACCCCCCGCCTACTGTACGATCTCGGTCACGACCCCGGCGCCCACGGTGCGGCCGCCTTCCCTGATGGCGAAGCGCAGGCCGTCGTCCATGGCGATGGGGGTGATGAGATCGACGTCGATGTGAACGTTGTCGCCGGGCATGATCATCTCGGTGCCCTCGGGCAGCGTCGCCACGCCGGTGACGTCCGTGGTCCGGAAGTAGAACTGAGGGCGATAGCCGTTGAAGAACGGTGTGTGCCGGCCGCCCTCTTCCTTGGTCAGAATGTACGCCTCGGCCTTGAACTTGGTGTGCGGGGTAACCGTCTTGGGCTTGGCCAGCACCTGGCCCCGTTCCACCTCGTCACGCTTGACGCCCCTGAGGAGGACGCCGATGTTGTCACCCGCCTGCCCTTCGTCGAGCAGCTTGCGGAACATCTCGACGCCGGTCGCCACCGTCTTGTGGGTTTCCTTCAGGCCGACGATCTCGACCTCGTCGCCCACGTGCAGGATGCCGCGCTCCACCCGGCCGGTCACGACGGTGCCACGGCCGCTGATGGTGAAGACGTCCTCCACCGGCATGATGAAAGGCTTGTCCACGTCCCGGAGCGGATCGGGCACGTAGCCGTCCACCGCATCCATCAACTTCACCACGGACTCCGTGCCCAGTTCGCTCACCTCGCCGTCGAGGGCCTTCAGGGCGCTGCCGGTGACCACCGGGATGTCGTCACCCGGGAACTGGTACTTCGAAAGCAGTTCCCTCACCTCCAGCTCCACCAGCTCCAGCAGCTCGGGATCGTCCACCATGTCCGCCTTGTTGAGGTAGACCACGATGGAGGGAACGCCCACCTGGCGCGCCAGCAGGATGTGCTCACGGGTCTGCGGCATGGGTCCGTCCGCCGCCGACACCACGAGGATCGCGCCGTCCATCTGGGCGGCGCCGGTGATCATGTTCTTCACGTAGTCCGCGTGTCCCGGGCAGTCCACGTGGGCGTAGTGACGCTTGTCGGTCTGGTACTCGACGTGGGCGATGTTGATGGTGACTCCACGCTCCCGCTCTTCGGGCGCCTTGTCAATCTGGTCGAAGGGCACGAAATCCGCCGATCCCTTTTCCGCCAGCACCTTCGTGATGGCCGCCGTCAAGGTCGTCTTGCCGTGATCGACGTGGCCGATGGTGCCAATGTTGAGGTGTGGTTTCGTGCGCTCGAATTTTGCCTTGCTCATCTTCTCCTCCTGTAGATATCACCTGGTCCGATTCAATGTCTTACAAACAGGCAAAGCCCAGGAGCGGGCTTGAACCGCCGACCTCGTCCTTACCAAGGACGTGCTCTACCGACTGAGCTACCTGGGCATGGGGTCCCGCACGGCCGCGGCCTCCGGTCCGCCTGGCCGCTTTCCACGGGTTCTCGTGTGGCGTCTTCGTTCAGCGCCGGGGTCCTGGGTACGAGGCCCCCGGTATCCACACCGATTCGCTATGGAGCGGGAAACGGGATTCGAACCCGCGACCCCGAGCTTGGAAGGCTCGTGCTCTAGCCAACTGAGCTATTCCCGCAAAAAAACGACTCCTGTCGCCCCGGAGTCTTTCAACTGATGGTGGAGAGGGGAGGATTCGAACCTCCGAAGCCGATCGGCGGCAGATTTACAGTCTGCTCCCTTTGTCCACTCGGGAACCTCTCCCTGACTCGTCCATCGCTGTTCTCGCGCAAGTCGGAAAGCCCCGGCAAAGAGCCCTCCGATCAATGAAATCGCTGACTTGGAGCTGGCGATAGGATTTGAACCTACAACCTGCTGATTACAAATCAGCTGCTCTACCGTTGAGCTACGCCAGCGGATGCAGCCGTTGTCACCGCGCCCGAAACAAGAAGCGGATAATAAAGCCACACTTGCCCTGTCCCTCTTTCGCAAAACAGGGCAAATGTGAACTCGCACCAAACGAGATATAAAGCACTTGTCATGGGAAATGTCAACGGGGCGGACTCGGAACGGCAGCGAGCCGCTGCCTCGCCAATTCGTAGGCGAAGGTGCCCCAGGCCACCCCCACGTTCAACGAACCCACCCGGCCTTGCATGGGGATGGAGACCAGGTAGTCGCAGTTGCGCCGTATCAGCGGCCGGATGCCGCGCTCTTCCCCGCCCAGCACGACCGCCAGCCTTTCCGGATAGACCCGGTCGCAGAGTCTGCTTTCCGCCCGGGCATCGAGCCCCACCACCCAGTAGCCCCTTTCCCGGAGCGCCGAGAGGCCGCGAAAGAGATTGGGGACCCGGTAGAGCGCCACGCGGTGGGCGGCGCCCGAAGAGGCCTTGATCACCGCCGCCGTCACCCCGGCGGCCCGGTCCCTGGGTATGACGACGTGGCCGACCCCCATGGCCTCGGAAGTGCGCAGGATGCCGCCGAGGTTCCGGGGGTCCACCACTCCGTCCAGGAACAGGACACAGTCGGGAGCCTCCGCGGCCGGCGCCGTCAGCAGCCCGTCGAAAGAGCCGTAGGCGAAGGGCGCCGCGCGGGCGGCGACTCCCTGATGCCGGCCCCCCTGGGTGAGGGCGCTCAGGGCGCGGGCGTCGATCTCGGAGACCCGGCAACGCTCCTGCCGGGCGGCCTGCTCGACCCGGCGCAGCGCGGCGCCCCGCCGGCCGCTGGCCAGCAGGACTTCAATGATGTCGCCGGGCGCGGTCCGCAGCTTCTCCAGCACCGGGTGGATGCCGTAGATCAACGCCGGTCTCTGGATTGAGGAATTCATCAAAGACAGCTACCATTGCCGGGTGCATCGGACCTTGAGCGCCTATGTAGCCGGTCAGATCATCCCGCCTTTCCTGGTCGGCCTTCTCGCCTTCACCCTCGTGTTCCTCGCCGGTCGTATCGTGCGGCTCATCGAGCTGGTGGTCAGCCGCGGCGCCCCCTTGGACCAGATCGCCAAACTCTTCGCGCTCATCCTGCCGACGCTGCTGGAAACGACGCTCCCCATGGCCTTCCTGCTGGGGATTCTCTACGGCTGCGGCCGCCTCTCGCGGGACAGTGAGACGCTGGCCTTCAAGGCCTGCGGCGTAGGTCCGTTCCACTTTCTGGTTCCGGTGGCGCTGGTGGCGGTGGCGGTATCGGTGCTGACCCTCGGCTTGTCGATCTTCGTGCGGCCGGCCGCCAACCTGGCGGTCAAGAGGGAACTCTACGCCGTCGCCGGGAATCAGGCCGGATCGCTGCTCAAGGAGAACGTGTTCAACGACCTTTTCCCCAAGGTCCTGATCTATGTCGACAAGGTCGTTCCTCCGGGGAACACCTTCCAGGGTGTCTTGATCGTCGACCAGAGGGAGGAGGCCGCCGAGAATCTTATCATCGCGCGGGTGGGCCTGCTACTGTCCGACAACGAGACCAACTCCATCGGGCTGCGGCTGTTCGACGGCAGGATACATGAGCGAAGGGATTCCGGGGCCGGATTCAGCCAGACGTCGTTCAACGTCTACGACCTGAACCTCGATCTCGGCCGGATCCTGTCGCCGCTCGACCGCGGGCCGCGAAGCCCCGCGGAGATGCCCCTGCAACGGCTGGGCGAGACCATCCGGTCCCAATCGGCGCAGGGGATCGGCGCCATACCGGAAAGGTTGGAGCTGCACCGAAGATTCGCGCTCCCGTTCGCGCCGCTGGTCTTCGCCTTGCTGGGCATCGCCATCGTGCTGGCGCGGAACCCGTCGGCGCGGGGCCGTTCACAGGGAGTCGCCTCGTGCGTTGCCTGGCTGTTCGCCTACTACGCCCTGCTCTCGGTCGGAACCGCCATGGGGGAGAACGGCAAGTTGCCGCCCTGGCTGGCGCTGTGGTTGCCCAACATCGTGGTCGGACTCATCTCCCTCTACCTATTCCTCGGGACCCTGCGTGAGTCTTCCCTGGACCTGAAGCCCCGGAGCTGGATCCGGCCCCTGAGCCGAGGACGCCCGGACCGGGAGGCCGCGGCGAAATGATCGGCTCCCCGCTGCAGCCCCCCCCGGGAAGCAGCCTCGACCGCTACTTGCTGAGGCAGTTCTTCCGCGTGTTCTGCGCAACGCTGGTGGTGGTGCTCCTGTTGCACCTCGCCAGCGACGTTTTCAACCGCGTCGACAACCTGATGGGGAGCGAGGTCCCGTTGTCGACAGCGGTGTGGTTCTTCATCTACCGCCTGCCGCTCATGATCTCCCGCGTCATCGGCTTCGCCGCGCTCTTCGCCGCCTTCCTGACCCTCGGCTCACTGGCGCGGAGCAACGAGCTGGTGGCCATGGGCGCCTGCGGCATCAGCCTCCACCGGTTCACGCTGCCGTTCCTGTTGGCGGCCCTCGGCCTGAGCGCCGCCACGTTTCTGTGGAACGAGACCGCGGTACCCGTCTCCACGCGGCAGGCCAAGCACATCTACGACGTGGAGGTGCACAAGAAGAAACGGCAATCGGTCTTCGGCGACAAGGAGATCTGGATGCGGAGCAGGGGCGCGTTCATACGGGCCGACGACTTCGACACGGAAGCCAACAGGCTTCACGGCCTGGTCATCTACCGGATCACTCCAGAGTTCACGATGGAAGGGCTCATCGAGACGCCGGCGGCGGCCTGGAGGGGCGGCCGCTGGGTACCCGACGGCGGCACGGAGTGGCGCTTGCTCGAAGGGAAAAGCCTTCACCGGCGGCCCCTCGGGTCAACCCTGCCGCTCGACGAACGGCCGGAGGACTTCCGCATCTTCGCTCGTTCGCCCGACGAGTTCAGCTACTTCGAGTTGCGGCGGCGAATCGCCGACCTGCGCGGCAAGGGGATCGACACGGTACGCGACAGGGTCCAACTGCACACCAAGCTGGCGATCCCGCTGGTGACGCCCCTGATCATACTGCTGGCCGTGGCGTTCGCGGTCAAGCCCGGGAGGAAGGGCGGCCTCGCCCTCAACTTCGGCTTGACCATCGCAATAGGATTTTCCTACTGGGTGCTGCTGGGCTTCTGCGTGTCGCTCGGCAAGGCCGGGGCGATGCAGCCCTGGCTTGCCGCGTGGTTGCCCAACATTCTGACGGGGTTGTTGAGCCTGTATCTGTACACAGGCTCGGAATGAAGCAGGAGGGGTGCCGGCCGCCGATCAGCGCTTGGAGAACTGCGGCCGCTTCCGTGCCTTGTGCCGGCCGTATTTCTTCCTCTCCACCGCGCGCGGGTCTCGGGTGACGTAGCCCGCCTTCTTGAGCGGGGTGCGAAACCCTTCATCGACCTGCATCAGGGCCCGCGTGATGCCGTGCCGGATGGCGCCGGCCTGACCCGAAATTCCGCCGCCCTTGACGTTGGCGACGATGTCGAAGTCCCCCAGGGTGCGGGTCACGTGGAAGGGCTGCCGGACCACCATCCTGGCCGTTTCACGACCGAAATAGTCCTCCAGCATCCGGCGATTGATCCGGATGTCGCCGCTGCCGCGTTTCAGATAGATTCGCGCAACCGAGGTCTTGCGCCTGCCGGTCGCGTATATGGGCTCGTCCGCCATGATGTCGATCTCTATCCGCTCATCTCGAGCGGTTCGGGCACCTGGGCCTGATGCGGATGCTCGGGGCCGCCGTAGACCTTGAGCTTGTCGAGCTGGCCGCGTCCCAGGCGATTCTTCGGCAACATGCCCTTCACCGCCAGCCGCACCACCTGCTCGGGTTTCTTCTCCCGCATCTCCGAAAGACTCGCTACCCGAAGCCCGCCGGGATAGCCGGTATGGCGATAGTAGCGCTTGTCACTGTCTTTCGTACCGGTCAGCTTGACGCGTTTGGCATTGACGACGATGACGAAATCGCCCGCGTCCACGTGCGGGCTGAACGCCGGCTTGTGCTTGCCGCGCAGGACCCTGGCGATCTCGGTGGCCATCCGTCCGAGGATCTTGTCCTCGGCGTCGATGATGTACCACCGGCGCTGTGCCAGGGACTCCTCTTTTGTCATCTGAACCGTTCGCATCTCGCAATGAATGTTGGCGGGGCCGACGAGACTCGAACTCGCGACCTCCGGCGTGACAGGCCGGCGTTCTAACCAGCTGAACTACGGCCCCGAACCAAACGGAACCTATAACGGTTATCGTCGACGATTGCAACCGCGGCGCGCCGTCACACGCACTTCCGTCCGTACGACACCACGCCTGGAGCAACGAATGGGCGGTACAGGACTTGAACCTGTGACCCCCGGCTTGTAAGGCCGATGCTCTCCCAACTGAGCTAACCGCCCGAAGAAACTGGGGACAGGGCACCCGTCACTGGGGCAGACTGGGTCTGGGTTCCGCGTCCTTCTTGTCGAAGCCGGCCGGTGCGTCGGCGGACGGGTCGTCGAGGTCCCGGTGCGCGAACAGCGCATCCGGATCGCTGACCACGAGAGCCCGTTTGAGGACGTCGTCCATGTGCCCGACCAGAATCATCTCCACGCTCTTCAGGATCGCCGCCGGGATCTCGTTGATGTCCTTCTTGTTCTCCTCGGGGATGAGGACGGCCTTGATCCCGCCGCGGTGCGCGGCGAGCACCTTCTCCTTGAGGCCGCCGATGGGAAGCACGTTGCCCCGCAACGTGATCTCGCCGGTCATCGCCACGTCGTGGAACACGGGGATCCGGGTCAGGGCCGACACCAGCGACGTCGCCATGGTGATGCCGGCCGATGGGCCGTCCTTGGGAATCGCCCCCTCGGGCACGTGGATGTGTATATCGTTCTTCTGGTAGAAGTCCTTCTCCAGCCCCAGGTCCACCGCCCGCGACCGCACGTAGCTCATGGCGGCCTGGGCCGACTCCTGCATGACGTCCCCGAGCTTGCCGGTGATGGTCAACTGGCCCTTGCCCGGCATGATGGACACCTCGGTGGACAAGAGCTCGCCGCCCAACTCGGTCCATGCCAATCCGGTTGCGGTGCCCACCCTGTGCGCTTCCTCGGCGATGCCGTACCGGAACTTGGCGGGGCCGAGATACTTCGGCAGGTTCCTGCCGCCCACGGTCGTCTTCGCCGCCCGGTCGTTCTTCACCACGTCGACGGCCACCTTCCGGCAGATGGAGGCGATCTCTCGCTCCAGGTTCCGGACGCCCGCCTCCTTGGTGTAGTGCCGGATCAGCCCCAGAATGGCCTTGTCGGACAGGAGGATGTTCTCGTCGTTGAGCCCGTTGGCCTCGAGCTGCTTCACCACGAGGTACTTCTTCGCGATGTTCAGCTTCTCCAGTTCCGTGTAGCCCGCGATCCGTATGATCTCCATCCGGTCCTGCAACGGCCGTGGGATGCCGTCCAGCGTATTCGCCGTGGTGATGAACATCACCTTCGAGAGATCGTAATCGAGATCCAGGTAGTGATCGTTGAATGCCTGGTTCTGCTCCGGGTCCAGCACCTCCAGCAGCGCCGACGACGGGTCGCCGCGAAAGTCCATGGACATCTTGTCCACCTCGTCCATGAGGAAAACCGGATTGCTGGACCCGGCCTTCTTGAGGGATTGGATGATCTTCCCGGGCAGGGCGCCGATGTAGGTGCGCCGGTGACCGCGGATCTCCGCCTCGTCGCGCACGCCGCCGAGGGACACCCGGACGAACTCGCGCCCCGTGGCGCGGGCGATGGAGCGCCCGAGGGAGGTCTTGCCTACCCCCGGCGGTCCCACCAGGCACAGGATGGGGCCCTTGATCTTGCCGACGAGACTCTGGACCGCGAGGTACTCGAGGATCCTCTCCTTGACCTTCCCCAACCCGTAGTGATCGTCTTCCAGCACCTTTTCGGCCTCGCCGATGTCGAGCTTGTCCTCGGTGTAGTCGTACCACGGCAGACTGAGAATCCAGTCGATGTAGTTGCGGACCACCGTCGCCTCGGCCGACATCGGCGACATCATCTTGAGCTTCTTGAGCTCCTTCTCGACCTTTTCCTTGGCCTCGGCCGAGAGCTTCTTCTGCTTGATCTTCTCCTCGATCTCCTGCATCTCGTTCTTGAACTCGTCCTTCTCCCCGAGCTCCTTCTGGATCGCCCGCATCTGCTCGTTCAGGTAGTATTCCTTCTGGGAACGCTCCATCTGCTTCTTGACGCGCGAACGAATCCGCCGCTCCACCTCGAGAATTTCGATCTCCGCCCGCATGTGCCCCAGCACCTTATCGAGACGTTCGGTGGCGTTGATGGTTTCGAGCAGGACCTGCCGTTCCTCCAGCTTCACTCCGAGATGTCCGATGATGGTATCCGCGAGCTTGCCGGGTTCCTCGATGGAGGACACCGACATGACCATCTCCGGGGGGATCTTCTTCTTGACCTTGACGTAGTTCTCGAAGGCGCTGTGGACCTCGCGCACCACCGCGCCCACCTCGGTGCCCTGCTCCACCACGTCTTCCAGCTCCTCCACCTCCACCAGGAAGAACTCCGGATGGGTGAGGTATCGCGCGATCCTGCCTCGCCGCTTGCCCTCCACCAGGACCTTGACGGTCCCGTCCGGCAACTTCAGCATCTGCACGACGTTGCCCAACGTGCCGATGGGGTAGATGTCGTCCTCGCCGGGCTCGTTGGTCCTGGCATCCTTCTGGGACGCCAGAAAAATGGAGGTCTGGTTACGGGACGCCTCCTCCAGCGCACGGATCGACTTCTGCCGTCCCACGAACAGCGGCACGACCATGTGCGGGAAGACGATGATGTCCCGGAGCGGCAGCAACGGCGCCTGCACCGTGTTGTCGGCTCCCTCTCCGCCGTCATCCTTCTTGTCGCTGCGAAATAGCATCGGTAACCCCTCTCACGCGCTCTCCGCCGCCTTCGAGTACACGACCATGGGAGGTTCGTTGCGGGCCATCACCTCCTCCGTGATGACCACCTCCTTGATGTTGGGTTGAGAGGGCATCTCGTACATCACGTCGAGCATGGTGTTCTCCATGATCGCTCTCAACCCGCGGGCACCCGACTTCCGCTTCATCGCCTCCCGTGCAATAGCCCAAAGCGCCTCGTCTGTAAAGTTGAGGTGCACTCCCTCCATCTCGAAGAGTTTGCAGTATTGCTTGGTGAGGGCGTTCTTGGGCTCTCTCAGGATCTGCACCAACGCCTCTTCATTGAGCTCGTCCAGCGTCGCGATGACCGGCAGCCGGCCCACGAACTCCGGGATCAGGCCGAACTTGAGCAGGTCCTCGGGCTGCACGTCGTGCACGACGCGGGAATCCGGGCGGACGTCGACGTCCGTCTCGACGCTGCCGAAACCCAGCCGCCTGCGGCCGGTGCGCTTGCGGATGATATCCTCGATGCCGACGAACGCGCCGCCGCAGATGAACAGGATGTTGGTGGTGTCCACCTGCAGGAACTCCTGCTGCGGGTGCTTGCGGCCGCCCTTGGGAGGGACGCTGGCCATGGTGCCCTCGATGATCTTGAGCAGCGCCTGCTGCACCCCTTCTCCGGACACGTCCCTGGTGATGGAGGGGTTCTCGGACTTGCGCGAGATCTTGTCTATCTCGTCGATGTAGACGATGCCCCGCTGCGCCTTCTCGACGTCGTAGTCCGCGGACTGAAGCAGATTGAGGATGATGTTCTCGACGTCCTCGCCCACGTAGCCCGCCTCCGTCAGGCTGGTGGCGTCGGCGATGGTGAAGGGGACCTGCAGCAGCCGGGCCAGCGTCTGCGCCAACAGGGTCTTGCCGGAGCCGGTGGGGCCCAGCAGCAGGATGTTGCTCTTCTGCAACTCCACGTCCCCGGTCAGCATCTGGTTGTCGATCCGCTTGTAGTGGTTGTGCACGGCCACCGCGAGGATCTTCTTGGCCGGATCCTGGCCCACCACGTACTGGTCCAGCACGCGCTTGATCTCCACGGGTTTCGGGACCCCGGACGACGAGGCGATGGCGTCGTCGTTCTCGCACTCCTCCGCGATGATGTCGTTGCACAGGTCGATGCACTCGTCACAGATGTAGACGGTGGGGCCTGCGATGAGCTTGCGCACCTCGTCCTGGCTCTTGCCGCAGAACGAACAGACAAGACTGCCGGACCGGTCATCCCCATGCTTCGGCATCGAAGTTTCCCCCTCACCCCTTTGTGGTTACGTCCAGGCGGCTGGTGATCACTTCATCCACCAATCCGTAATCCAGCGCCTGCTGTCCGGTCATGAACAGGTCCCTGTCCGTGTCCCGCTCGATCCGCTTCAGCGACTGACCGGTATGCTTGACGAGAATCGCGCCCAACTCCTCCCGCATCCTCAGGATCTCGCGCGCCTGGATGTCGACGTCGGCCGCGGTCCCCTGGAACCCGCCCAGGGGCTGATGGATCATGATGCGCGAATGCGGCAACGCGTAGCGCTTGCCCTGCTCTCCGGCGGCGAGCAGGACGGCGCCCATGCTGGCCGCCTGACCGAGACAGACCGTGGAGACCTGCGGGCGAATGTACTGGATGGTGTCGTAGATGGCGAGACCGGCGGTCACGGAGCCGCCCGGCGAGTTGATGTAGAAGTAGATGTCCCGCTCCGGGTCCTCCGACTCCAGGAACAGCAACTGCGCGGTGATGAGGTTGGCCACCTCGTCTACGACGGGGCTGCCCAGAAAAACGATCCGGTCCTTGAGGAGCCGGGAGTAGATATCATAGGCGCGCTCCCCTCGACCGGTCTGCTCTACGACAAAAGGAATGAAGTTCATGTTGCCTCAACCCGAGTGGCGACGCCACCAGGAAAGTCTATCCTCTTTTGTTTGGGCCATCAACCGTTTTCCGGAGGCTCCACCACCGTGACCTCCGCCTCCCGCAGCAGGAAGTCCAGCGTCTTCTCGGAAACCAGTTGGGAACGCAGCGTCGCCCGCGCCCAATCCTGACCGTACTGCCGGCGTACGGCCGCCGCCTGGTCCCCGCTGGCCCGCGCCACGGCCTCGACGCGGCCGTTCACCTCCTCCTCGGAAGCCGTGATCCCTTCCGCCGCGGCGATCCTCTCGATCAGCAGCATCATCTTGACGCGGCGCTCCGCCTCCGGCCTGAGCTCTTCCCTGAGCTCGTCGGTGGTGGGCGCCGGCGCATCCGGGGCGGACAGCTCCCGCTGGCTCGCGGCGCGCCGCGCGAGGTACGACAGCTCCCGATCGACCATGGACGGAGCAACCTCGAAGTCGTGCTCCTCCATGAGACGCTCCACGATGCGATCCTTCAACTGCCGGTCCTGAAACGCCTCGATCTCGCTCCGCAGCTCCGAGCGCAGCTTCTCGCGCAGCTCTTCGAGCGTTTCGCACTCGCCGTAGTCCCGCGCGAACTCGTCGTCCAGGGCCGGCAGGACCTTGTTGCGTATCTCCTTGACGGTCACCTCGAAATCGGCCGTCTTCCCGGCCAGGCGCTCGTCACCCATCTCCGCGGGAAACGCCACCGCGATGGTCCCGGGCGCGCCGCGCTCCATTCCCACCAGACCCCGCTCGAACTCCGGCAGAGCCTTGCCCGCGCCCACCTCCACCGGATAGCTCTCCGCCGTGCCGCCCGGAAACGCCTCGCCGTCCACCGAGCCCGAGAAGTCGATGAACACGTAGTCGCCGTCCTCCACCCGGTCACGCCCCTCCACCGGCTCCAGTTGCGCGTTCCGGTCCTGGAGCTCCTTCAGGGCGCGCTCCAGGTCCTCGTCCTCCACGTCGGCGCGCACGCGCTCGACGGGCACGGCGTGATACTTCTTGAGCTCGATGTCGGGCTTCACCTCGATGACGGCGGTGAACGCGAACGGCAACCCCTCGTCCAGCTCACCGGTCTCGAGCCGCGGCTCGGACACCGGCTCGAGCCCTTGTTCCTTCACGGCGCCGGCGAGCGACTCCTCCACCAGCTCGGACAGGGCCTGGGCCTGGATCTCGGTGCCGTAGAGGCCGCGCAATATGTGCTGCGGAATCTTGCCCGCGCGAAAACCGCGCACCTTCGCCTGCCGTCCCACCTGCCGGTAGATGCGGGCGAACGCCTTGCCGACCCGGTCGGCCGGCACCTCCAGCCGAAGCTTCCTCTGCGTCGGCGTCAACACTTCGACTTCACACTTCATGCCTGTCCTGCCCCTTGTCGCTCCATTGTATTTCCAATCCCGCGCGCACGGATCGCACCGGTTCCCGTATCCGTGTTTCCGATGGAAGGCGAGCCCGCGGTGATTCCGATGGCGTTTCCGTGATGGTGCGAGAGGGGGGACTCGAACCCCCACGGTTGCCCGCTAGATCCTAAGTCTAGTGCGTCTACCAGTTCCGCCACTCTCGCGTGCCGGTGGCCTGCCAGGGAGCACCGACCACGACTGTGCTGTAGCAACCCCTCGAACCGCAAGTCAAGATAACTCCCGCCCGCGGGATACCACCGGGATTTCGTGAGCCTTGTTGAGAAGGGGGGGAGTGGGCCGCCGGAGACTCGAACTCCGGACCCGCTGATTAAGAGTCAGCTGCTCTACCAACTGAGCTAGCGGCCCATACACGCTTGATTGGGGTGAGTGAAGGGACTTGAACCCTCAACCCCTGGAGCCACAGTCCAGTGCTCTAACCAATTGAGCTACACTCACCAGAACACCCGTAACCAAAGCACCTGTTACTGGCGCGCCAGAAGGGACTCGAACCCCTGACCCACGGCTTAGAAGGCCGTTGCTCTATCCACCTGAGCTACTGGCGCGTCGAACCGTTTCCTCAAGGCCCGTTCCCGGAATGCCGGCGTCTCCGGCTCCTTCACGACCCGCCTTCACGGGCCATGCCACGGAGTGGTCGGGGCGAGCCGATTTGAACGGCCGACCCCCTGCTCCCAAGGCAGGTGCGCTACCTGGCTGCGCTACGCCCCGTCACGGAGTCTGAAGTTTACCTGATGTGGCGCCGATAGCAAGACTAGTGTCCTGTCCGGTCCCGCAGGACCTGTTGCTGGATCTCCAGGATCCGTTGAATGCCGGCGCCGGCGAGGCCGATCAACCGATGGAGCTGCGCCGCGTCGAAAGGCTCCTTCTCCGCCGTCCCCTGGACCTCCACGAACTTGCCCGAGCCGGTCATCACGAAGTTCATGTCCACCTGGGCTTGGTTGTCCTCGCCGGCGTCGAGGTCCAGCACCGCCTGTCCCTCCACCACCCCGACGCTGACCGCGGCGACGCTGTCCCCGAGCAGGCCGTCCGGAACGGTCTTGTCCGCCGCCCACTTCTCCATGGCGCAACGCAGGGCCACGTAGGCGCCGGTGATGGAGGCGGTCCGGGTGCCGCCGTCCGCCTGGATGACGTCGCAGTCGAGCCACACGGTCCGTTCGCCGAGGCAGTCCAGGTTCGCCACCGACCGGAGGCTGCGTCCGATCAGGCGCTGGATCTCGTGGGTGCGGCCGCCCACCTTGCCGCGCGAGGATTCCCGGGGGATGCGGGTGGGCGACGAAGACGGCAGCATGCCGTACTCCGCCGTGATCCAGCCCCTGCCGGTCTTGCGCAGGAACGGCGGCACGCGGTCTTCCAGCGTGGCGGTGCAGATGACCCGGGTATCGCCCATCTCGATCAGGGCCGAGCCGTCGGCGTGCTTGATGAAACCGGGCGTGATGTCGAGGGGGCGCAACTCGCGATCCCCGCGTCCGTTTGTGCGCATTTTTGGTCGGCCTCCCGGCGGCGGAAATCCGTGGCGCGGGCGGGTCCGGGACCCATCCCTAAAGATGAAACACGACCGTCTTGAGCTCGGTCATCTCCTCGATGGCGTAGCGCGGCCCCTCCTTGCCGAAACCGGACTCCTTGAGCCCGCCGTACGGCATCACGTCGGCCCGCCACTGCGGCCCCCAGTTCACGTGGAGGTTGCCGGACTCCACCTCGCGGGCGAACCTCATGGCCCAGCCGATGTTCTCGGTGAAGATCCCGGCGGAAAGGCCGAAGACCGTGTCGTTGGCGAGCTCGATGGCCTCGTCGATGGACTCGAACGGCATCACCCCCACCGCCGGACCGAAGAGCTCGTCGCGCGAGATCTTCATGTCGCGGGAGACGTCCGCCACCACCGTGGGCGCGTAGACCGCGCCGTTGCGGGACCCGCCGGCCAGCACCCGGGCGCCCTGGCCCACGGCCTCGTCCACCCACTGCTCGACGCGGACGGCTTCGTTCTCCTTGATCATGGGCCCCACCTGGGTGGCGGCGTCGAGCTGGCTGCCGGTCGCCAGCGCCTCCACCCTGGGAGCCAGCGCGCCCAGGAAGTCCGCGTACACGCGGCGGTCGGCCAGCACGCGCTGGGTGGAGATGCAGACCTGCCCCGAGTTCGCGTAGCCGGTGGCGGCCACCGCCGCGGCCACCTTGTCGAGATCCGCGTCCGGCATCACGATCACCGGACAGTTGGACCCCAGCTCCATGGTGACCTTCTTGATACCGGCCATCCGGCAGATGTTCTCTCCCACCTCGCGGCTGCCGGTGAAGGTGATCTTGCGGACCCGCGGGTCGGACACCAGCGGATCGCCGATCTCGCCGCCCGAGCCGGTCAGGCACTGGACGCCCTCGGGCGGAACGCCGGCCTCCAGCAGGATCTCGGTCAGCTTGAGGCCCGACAGCGGGGTGTCCGAAGCCGGCTTGACGATCACCGAGTTGCCCCCGGCAATGGCCGGACCGACCTTGTGGCAGAGCAGGTTCAGGGGAAAGTTGAACGGGCCGATGGCCACCACGACGCCGCAGGGCACCCGCAGCGTGAAAGCCAGCTTGCCCGCTCCCGCCGGGTCGGCGTCCACCGGCACGGTCTCGCCGTGGACCCGCTTGGCCTCTTCGGCAGAGGCGGTCAGGGTCTCCACCGCCCGGCGCACCTCGCCCTTCCCCTCGGCCAGGACCTTTCCCTCTTCGCTCGAGATGAGCGTGCCGAGCTCGTCCACGCGCTCGGCCATGAGGGCCGCCGCGCGGGTGAGCACCCGCCACCGCTCGTGAGCGGTCATCCGGGCCATGAGCGCGGCGCCGCGTTCGGCGAACGCCAGCGCGCGCTCGACATCGTCGCGGCCGGCCTTCGGCACGCTGTCGATGACGGAGTCATCATACGGGTTGCCGACCTCCTGCATCCTCGGTCGATCGACCCACTCTCCGGCGAGAAACATCTTCATCGGCGATCACGCTCCTTTGGAGTTGCCGGCCCTGCCCCGGACGGGACGGCGGGCCGGACACGGGCGGGGTTTGAAACCCGCCCCTGCGACATCGCGCCCTGCCGGCGACAACCTCCCCGGCAAGACGCCCCTGCCGTTACACGAGATCCCTTATGGGCTCCAGCACGGTTTCCGCGATACCCTCCATCATGGCGGACAGGCGCGGCTGCTCCAACGCCCCGACGGCGGCCAGGGCCGCCTCCCTGCGGTCGTGCATCTCCCTCACCGCGAAGGGCAGCGAGCCGAGCCGGTCGAACAGTCCGGCGACCCGGTCGACATCCCCGGCCGAGGTGGCCGCCCGGTCCTTGTCCAGCACCTCCAGCAGCCAACGCGTGTCTTCCGCCGACGCGTTCTCCAACGCATGGACCGCCAGGATGCTGCGCTTGCCCTCGGCAATGTCGCTGCCGCGCTGATCGCGGCCCTTGTCGCCGTAGAGGTCCAGCACGTCGTCCTGAATCTGGAACAGGATGCCGAGCTGGCGCGCCGCTTCGGTGAGCCCCTCCAGCATCCCCGCCTCCCGGCCGAACATCTCGGCGCTGCCGGCCATGCCGAGTACGAAGAGCCGGGCGGTCTTGGCTTCGACCATGTCGAAGTACCGCGTCAACGAGGGACGGCCGCTGGCCCGCAGCGCGAACTCCTGTTCCTGCCCGTCGATGACCTTCAGGGTCTCCACCAGCATGCGCCGCGCCAGCGCCTCCCTCCGCTCGACGGCCACCGGCGACCGTTGCGCCAGCAAGAGCGTGAAGTAGAACATGGCATCGCCGAGGTTGATGGCCCGGGCGACGCCGAAACGATGCCAGACCGTCTCCTGCCCCCGGCGCGCCTCGTCGCCGTCCTGCACGTCGTCGTGGACCAGCGTCGCGTTGTGCAGCATCTCGCAGGCCGCGCCCATGGGCACCGCCCTGGCGGGGTCCTCCCCCAGACAATCCGCCACCAGCAGCGGCAGCAGGGCGCGCAGCCGCTTGCCGCCCGTCCGGAAGTGATAACGGCACATCTCGGCCAGCCCCGACTCGCCGAGTTCCGCCTCCCGGAGCACTTCGTCGAGGAGGAACAGGACTTCGGGGAGATAGTGTTTCCGGATGCCTTCGAGGTGCTCCAGGAAGGCCTGCTTTGGCGTCGATGCGGACATGCCGCCCGTGTCGCTCAGCGGAGCTTCATGCCGAAGGCCACGGGCCCCTTGTCGCCCGCCCGGGTCTGAAACTGCACGCTGTCGCCTTCACCGAAGTCCTCGAACTGGACCCGGGGTGCGCCGCTGCCGCGATGGAAGAACACGTCGTCGTCGCCGTCATCCGGCTCGATGAAGCCGAATCCCTTGTCCTTGAGTATCTTCCTGATGGTTCCCGTCACCGCGTTCACTCCGGTTCCCGGACCCTTCTGGCCCTTTTCTAGTGCGGGCGGCGCCGGGAGTCAAGAAGCGTCCGCGGCACAGATGCCTTGGCACTTTGTTTTCATCTCGGATGTGATATGCGTCAAGCAGGATGTCCAGCCCCCTGCGCGTCATCGACTTGCGCCGTCTCGACTACGAGGCCGCGCTGGCCGTTCAGGAACGGGTCCTCGAAGAGAAGACTCGGGAGCCCGGGGACGATTGCCTGATACTGGTGGAACATCCGCACGTCATCACCACCGGCCGGAGGGAAGCCCGTGCCCACATACTCGACGCCGGCGACGTCCCGGTGCGCGCCACCAGCCGCGGCGGGGACGTGACCTACCACGGCCCGGGGCAGCTCGTGGCCTACCCGATCGTCGACCTCAAGTCCCGGCAACGCCGCGCCGTCCACCGCTACCTGCACGGGCTCGAACAGGTCATCATCGACCTGCTGGGCTGTTTCGGCCTGGAAGGCGCGCGGCGCCCGCCCTTCACCGGCGTGTGGATCGGAGACCGGAAGATCTGCGCCATCGGCATCGCCGTCAGACGCGGCGTCACCTACCATGGCGCCGCCGTCAACGTGGCGCCCGATCTGGACTACTTCCACAGGATCGTCCCGTGCGGCCTGGACTGGGCGCAGGTCACCTCCATCGAGCGGGAGACGGGGAAATCCATCGGGATGGAAGAGGTGAAGTCCCTGCTGGTGCGCAGTTTCTGCGAGGGTTTCGGATACGATGGGATCGTGGGGGCCGGAGAGGGGGCCGGTCCCGCCACGGGCGCCGTCGGCGCCCGTGGCGGCCCAGCCGCTATTTCTGAAACCAGTCGGCGTTGATCTGCGTGTACTCCGTCCACTTCTCGGGAACCGCCGCTTCCTCGAAGATGGCCTCCACCGGGCACACCGGCTCGCAGGCGCCGCAGTCGATGCACTCCTCGGGATCGATATAGAGCATGTTCTCCTTCTCGAATGTCTCGGGGTCGTTCTTGGTCGGGTGGATGCAATCGACAGGGCAAACATCGACGCAAGCCGTGTCCTTGACGTCGACACAGGGCTCGGCAATCACGTAGGTCATTCACTTCCTCCTGGAGATACCAGTGTAAGTACACTGGTCTGCGTACTAGTCTGCGCGCACCCGCGGCTGGCGTCTCTCGGACCGCTTTCAAGCACAACACGCCTTGATTTTCGGGCTAACAAATAGCCTATTTCAAGTCAAGCGCGCGCGCTGCCCGGAGCCCCTTCCACGGCCTCTTTCCCCTTGTTCCGGGCGCGTTTTCGCGGCGGCGTGTGAGTGGCCGTGCCGTAGAACGCCTCGGCGCATTCCATGAGGGTCTCGGACAACGTCGGGTGCGGATGGACGGACTCGGCGAGGTCCCGCGCGGTAGCCCCCATCTCGATGGCGAGCACGCCCTCGCCGATCAACTCACCGGCGCCGGCGCCGGTGATGCCCACCCCCAGAATACGCTCCGTCCCGGGCTCGAGGATCAGCTTGGTCACGCCCTCCGGGCGGTCGAGGGTGAGCGCCCTCCCGGAGGCGCCCCAGGGAAACTTCACCACCTCCACCGCCACCTTCCCGGCCTTGGCTTCCTGTTCGGTCAGCCCGCACCAGGCGACCTCCGGCTCGGTGAAGACCACCGCCGGGACCACCACGTCGGCGATGGTGCCGGCCTCGCCGGCGATGACCTCCACCGCCACCCGCGCCTCCTTGGTGGCCCGGTGCGCCAGCAAGGCGCCGCCGTTGGCGTCGCCGATGGCGTAGATGGCCGGATCGCCGGTCTGCTGCTGTTCGTTGCACTCGATGAAGCCGTTGGCGCCGATCCGGACCCCGGTGTTCTCGAGACCCAGGTCCTCGTAGCTGGGGGTCCGGCCGACGCTGACGAGGACCCGGTCGTAGCTCTCTTCCCGGGCGGCGCCGTTGGCCTCCATGGCCACCTTGATCTTCCTCCCGCTGGTGGCCATGCGCAGCACCTTGGTCTTGAGGCGGATCTCCTTGAAGAGCGACTCGGCCGCCTTGGCCACGGGCCGCACGAGGTCCGCGTCCACGCCGGACAGCAGGTGGTTCAGCGCCTCCACCAGGACGATCTCGCTCCCCAGCCGAGCATAGACCATGCCCAGCTCCATGCCGATGTACCCGCCCCCCACCACCAGCAGGCGGCCCGGCACGTCGGCCAGCTCCAGCGCCTCGGTGGAGGTCATGATCCGCCGGTTCCCCAGATCGAAGGCCGCCGGCATGGCCGGCTTGGAGCCCACCGCGATGATGGCCTGGTCGTAGTTGACGAACTGCTGCCCTTCGGCGGTCTCCACCCGGAGGGTCCGGGAGTCCTCGAAGTGCCCGCGCCCGTGGAGACGCCGGACGCCCCGCCGGGAGCACAGGCCCTCCAGCCCACCGGCCAGCTTGTCGAGGACCGACCCCTTCCACTGGCGCAGCTTGTCGAGCTTGACCTTGGGCTTGCCGAACGCAACGCCGCGGGCTTCCGACCGCGCCGCCTCGTCGATGACCTGGGTGGCATGGAGGAGCGCCTTCGAGGGAATGCAGCCGCGGTTGAGGCAGACCCCCCCGAGCCGCTCGTCCCGCTCCACCAGCAGCACGCGTTTTCCCAGATCCGCAGCGTAGAAGGCCGCGGCATAGCCGCCGGGCCCGGCGCCGACCACGACGATTTCCGTTTTGATGGGTTCCACGGGTCTCCTAACCGATCTCGTGTCCGGTGGCCTCACCCGTCATGAGACGGGCCACCTGATGTCCGCTTCGGGAAAGTCTTCCAGGCAGCGCACGATCTCGCGCAGGAACCGCGCTCCGTCGGCGCCGTCGATCACCCGGTGGTCGTAGGAGAGCGCCAGCGGCAGCACCATCCGCGGCGTCACCTTCCTGTCCCGCACCACCGGCCGGAGGACGCCCCGCCCCATGCCCAGAACCGCCACCTGTGGGCTGTTCACGATGGGCGTGAACCAGGAGCCGCCGATGCTTCCGAGGTTGGAGATGGTGAACGTCGCCCCCTGCATCTCGTCCGCGGTCAGCTTGCGTTCCCGGGTCCGCTCCGCGATCTCGTCCAGCTCCCTGGACAGATCCAGCACGTTCTTCTTGTCCACGTCGCGGATCACCGGCGCGATCAGGCCCGCCTCGGTGTCCACCGCCACCCCGATGTGGACGTAGTCGCGGGTGACGATCTCCAACGCCTCGTAGTCGATGCTGGTCTTGAAGACCGGGTACTTGTCGAGCGCCGACACCGCGGCCATGATGGCGAACGAGGTGACGGTCAGCCGGGCCCCCGACTTCTCGTAGGCCTTGGCGTAACGCTTACGGAGCTCCATCAGGCCGGTGATGTCCGCGTCGTCGAACTGGGTCACGTGGGGGACGGTGGTCCAGGACTCGGTCATCCGCTGGGCGATGGTGCGCCGGAGCGGCGACATCCTCTCCCGCGTGCTCGGTCCCCACTTGGCCAGGTCCAGGGTCTGGAAGACGTTGACCGCGGTCGCCGCCGGCGGGACGGAGGGCTTGAGGGCGAGTTGCTGAAGCCCCTGGATGTAGCCTCGGACGTCCGCCATCACGATGCGGCCGCCGCGTTGGCTCCCCTTCACCCGGGTGAGGTCGATGCCCAGCTCCCGCGCGATCTTCCGCACCGTGGGCGAGGCGGGCGGCGGCGCGCCGCTGCTGGATACGGGTACGGGGGCGGAGGGCGCCTCGGCCGGCGCTTCCGTCGCGGGCGGCGGCGGCTCCACGGCCGGCGGTGGCGCGGGGGCCGGGGCGGCAGCCCGCTCCTCGTCGATGGTCACCAGCACCTGGCCCACCGACACCACCTGCCCCACCAGCACGTGTATCCGGCCCACCCTGCCGGCGGCGGTGGAAGGGATGGGGGCCACCGCCTTCTCGTTCTCCAGTTCCAGAAGGGTCTGGTCCAGTTGGACCCGGTCTCCTTCCGAGACCAGGACGTTGACGACGGTGCCGGAGTCCGCCCCTTCGGCGAGTTTGGGAAGCGTTACGTCCATGATGTGCAGACGGCCTAGATGGCCATTCCGGGATGAGGCTTGGCCGGATTGTAGTGGAGCTCGCGCATGGCCCGCGCCACGGTCGAACTCCTGATCCGGCCCTTTCGGGACAGGGCGTGAAGCGTCGCGATGACCACCGACTCCGCATCCACCTCGAAATAACGGCGCAGCCGCTGCCGGGTATCGCTGCGGCCGAAGCCGTCCGTCCCCAGCGTCACCAGCCCCCCCGGCACCCAGGGCGCGATCTGGTCCGGCACGATCTTCATGTAGTCGGACACCGCCACGAAGACGCCGTCCTCCGGCTCCAGCAGCGACTCGACGTACGACTTCCGCGGCTTCTCTCCGGGATGCAGGAGGTTCCACCGCTGGACCGCCTGGGCCTCCCGGCGCAACAGGTTGTAGCTGGTGGCGCTCCAGACGTCCGCCGCCACATGGTAGCGCTCCGCGAGGATCTCCTGCGCCCGCAGCGCCTCGAACAGCAGCGGGCCGCTGCCGAACAGGTGGGCGCGAAGCTTGTGCCTCGCCTCGGCTTTCCTGAACCTGTACAGCCCCCTGAGGATGCCCTCCTCCACCCCCGCGGGCATGGCCGGCATCTCGTGGTTCTCGTTGTAGAGCGTGAGGTAGTAGAAGAGGTCCTCGCCGCGCTGGTACATGCGCCGCAGGCCGTCCCGGACGATGACCGCGATCTCGCAGGCAAGGGCCGGATCGTAGGTGAGCAGGGCGGGGACCGTGCTCGCCAGCAGGTGGCTGTGACCGTCCGCGTGCTGCAGTCCTTCTCCGTTCAGGGTGGTGCGCCCGGCGGTGGCCCCGAGCAGGAAACCCTTGGCGCGGCTGTCCGCGGCGGCCCACATGAGATCGCCGATACGCTGGAAGCCGAACATGGAATAGAACGTGTAGAACGGGATCATCGGCGTGCCGTAGTTGACGTGGGCCGTCCCCGCGGCGATGAAGGAGGACATGGCCCCGGCCTCGCTGATGCCCTCTTCGAGGAGCTGGCCGTCCCGCGCCTCCTGGTAGAACAGCAGCGTCTCCCGGTCCACGGGCTCGTAGAGCTGCCCCTTGGAGGAATAGATCCCCACTTGGCGGAACAGCGTGTCCATGCCGAAGGTCCGCGCCTCGTCCGGAATGATGGGCACGATCTTCTTGCCGATATCGGGGTCCCGCAGCAGCTTGCTCAACAACCGGGCGAAGGCCATGGTGGTGGAGGCCCGGGTCTCCGCGGAACCCTTGTGGAACTCCTCGTAGGTCGCTTCCCCGGGTACCGCCAGCGCCTTGGACTTCCCCTTGCGCCGGGGCAAAAACCCCCCCAGGCTCTTGCGCCGCTCCAGCAGGTACCGCGTCTCCTCGCTGTCCGGCGGCGGCCGGTAGAACGGCGCCTCCACCACGTCCTCGTCCGGCAGCGGCACGCCGAAACGCGAGCGGAAGTCGCGCAGCTCCTTCTCGTTGAGGGCCTTCTGCTGGTGGGTGATGTTGCGCCCCTCGCCCGCCTCGCCGAGGCCGTAGCCCTTCACCGTCTTGGCCAGGATCACCGTGGGGGCGCCCTTGTGGCGCAGCGCCGCGCTGTAGGCCGCGTACACCTTCTGTGGGTCGTGCCCGCCCCGGGACAGCTTGCGGATGTCGTCGTCGCTCAGGTGATTGACCATCTCCAGCAGCTCGGGATCGGTGCCGAAAAAGTGCTTTCGCGTATAGCTCCCCGGGGCCACCGAATACTTCTGGTAGTCCCCGTCCACCGCCGTCTCCATGCGTTCCGCCAGCAGCCCCTTGGCGTCGGCGGCCAGCAGCGGGTCCCAGTCCGAGCCCCAGATCACCTTGATGACGTTCCAGCCGGCGCCCCGGAACAGGGCCTCCAACTCCTGGATGATCTTGCCGTTGCCGCGCACCGGCCCGTCGAGCCGCTGGAGGTTGCAGTTGACCACCCAGACCAGGTTGTCGAGGTTCTCCCGCGCGGCCAGGGAAAGCGCCCCGGTGGACTCCGGCTCGTCGCTCTCGCCGTCGCCCAGGAAACACCACACCCGCGGCTCCTGGGCCAGCAGCCCCCGGGCGCCCAGGTAGCGGGCGAAACGCGCCTGGTAGATGGACATGATGGGCGCCAGGCCCATGGACACCGACGGAAACTGCCAGAAGTCGGGCATGAGGTGCGGATGGGGATAGGACGGCAGTCCTCCTCCCTTGGCCAGCTCCTGCCTGAAGAGGTGGAGCTTGCGCGGGCTCAGCCGGTGCTCCACGTAGGCGCGGGCGTAGTTGCCCGGCGACGCGTGGCCCTGGAAATAGACCAAGTCGCCGGGCGCTCCGTCGTCACCGCCGCGCAGGAAGTGGTTGAAGGCGATTTCGTAGAGGTTGGCCGCGGAAGCGTAGGTGGAGATATGGCCGCCGATGCCCGCCTGCAGGCGGTTGGCCTTGACCACCATGGCCATGGCGTTCCAGCGCACGTAGCTCTTCACCTGCCGCTCGATGCGGCGGTCGCCGGGGTACGGCGGCTCCTGCTCCGGTGGAATGGTGTTGACGTACGGCGTGTTCAGGCCGGCGGCGGGGGCGCGTTGCCGGTCGCGGATACGCGCCAACAGTTGCGCCAGCAGCGCGTCGGTCTGTTCCGGACCCTTCCGGACCACCTCGCCGAGCAGGGAATCGAGGGAGTTCAGCAGCCTGTCGTCCGGCGACACGCCGGCGACGGCCGGCTTCCCCGCCCCGCCCGGTTCCACCCCGCCCCGGATCTCTTCTTCCGTCGCGAAACGGACAGGTGTTATGGACTCTTTGGCACTCATGACGTTCCAGGGATATTATACCAGGATCTGCGGAAGCAACACGTGCGGGGGCAACATATTCGCCGCCGCCCACGCCTGTCAAGTCCTTTTCGGGCCGGGCGGGGACCCGTTCCAAAACCGCCCATTGCAGGGTGCCCGCCCTGCCGCGAAACATGCAGTGCCTCGACCTGACACTACCGACCCCCGAAGCGAACCTGGCCTGCGACGAGGCGCTGCTGGACGAGTGCGAGCGTAGGCAGGACCGGGAGGTCCTCCGCTTCTGGGAATCCCCGGAGCCCTTCGTGGTGCTTGGCCTCGCCAGCCGGCTGGAGCGCGAGGTCGACGTGCCCGCGTGCGCGGCCCGGGGCATTCCCGTCCTGCGGCGCTGCAGCGGCGGCGGCACCGTGGTGCAGGGGCCCGGCTGCCTGAGCTACACGCTCATCCTGCGCGGCGAGGGGCCGCTGGAGCTCATCGATTCCACCAATGCCTTCATCATGCAGCGCCACCGGCAGGTGCTGGCGGAAGCCACCGGCCTGCCGATCCGCCGCCAGGGGGCCACCGATCTCGCGGTGGGTCAGCGGAAGTTCTCCGGCAACGCGCAACGCCGGCGGCGCCGCTTCCTGCTGTTCCACGGCACCTTCCTGCTGGACTTCCCGATCCCGCTGATGGAAGAGATCCTGCCGTATCCGCCCAGGACCCCGGCCTACCGCCGGGGGCGCGGGCACCGCGTCTTCCTCACCAACCTGCGGCAACCCGCGTCGCGCATCAAGGCGCTGCTGATGCGCTGCTGGGACGCCGCGCCCGGAGGCGCCGACGTTCCGGCCGACGCCATCGCGTCGCTGGTGGAGCAAAAGTACTCGGTCCCGAGCTGGAACCAGAGGTGCTAGTGTCGTGTCTCACGTAAACGTCGACAAAGATGCGCAGGATTTTTCGTTGTCGGCAAGGCGCGATGACGAGCAGTGGCCACCACCACGCGAGGAAGAGCAACGCAGCCGACGACGAAAAAGACCAGCAGATTTGTCAACGTTTACGTGAGACACGACACTAGGGCCTAAACGAGCGTCAACCAGTGAAGGTAGCCCTCGTCCCGCCCCCGGATGACGTCGAAGAAAGCCTGCTGCAGATCGAGGGTCACCGGCCCCGGCTTGCCCTCGCCGATGGCCCGGTCGTCCACCTCCCGGATGGGAGTCACCTCGGCCGCGGTGCCGGTGAGGAAGGCCTCGTCGGCGATGTAGAGGGCGTCCCGGGCGAAACGCTCCTCGTGGACCCGGTATCCCTTGGCGCGGGCCAGCTCGATGACGCTGGCCCGGTTGATGCCGGGGAGGATGGAAGTCACGGGCGCGGTCCTCAACTCTCCGTCCTTCACGATGAAGAGGTTCTCGCCGCTGGCCTCCGAGACGCATCCCTCGGGGTCGAGCATGATGGCCTCGTCGTAGCCCGCCTGCTTCACCTCGTGCTTGGCCAGCACCGAGTTCACGTAGTTGCCGGAGATCTTGCTGTTGGTCATCATCACGTTGACGTGATGCCGTGTGTAGGAAGACACCTTGGCGCGGATGCCCCGCTTGAGACCCTCGTCCCCCAGGTACGCCCCCCAGGCCCACGCCGCGACGATCACCCGCACCGGGTTGTTGAGCGCGTACAGCCCCATCTCGCCGTCGCCCACGAACGCCAGCGGCCGGATGTAGCACTCCTTCAGCCGGTTGACCCGGATCACCTCCAGAATCGCCTCGGTCATCTGCTCGATGCTGTACGGCAAGGGGGTGCCGAGGATGTGTCCCGAATCCCGGAAGCGCTTGACGTGCTCGGCCAACCGGAAGACCGCCGACCGCTCGTCCTCCAGCGAATAGCAGCGAATCCCCTCGAAATAGGCGGTGCCGTAGTGGAGCGCATGGCTCATGACATGGAACCGGGCGTCATCCCAGTCCACCAGTTCCCCGTCCATCCAGATCTTGTCACTCCTCAGAGACATCGAGACTCCCCGGATCGCGTTTCCCACGCAAGCCCGTTAACGACAAAAGGGCCACCACGCCAACGCGATGGTGGCCGCCACGGGTTCATATTTCTTCAGATCCGGTGTGGAATGTCAATCTCATCCAAGGCTCTTCAAAAGTCCGATGCTCCCCTTCCGTCATTCCCGCGAAAGCGGGAATCCAGGTGGGGTGAGGCGGGGAAACGCCCGTTTGGCCCCAACCCGCCCCTGGATTCCCGCTTTCGCGGGAATGACGAAAAGGAAACAAGACGAATGACGAAATGGAAACAGGACTTTTGAATGCACCTGCAATCTCATCGCCGAGCCTGGAGGCTGTCTTCCCGATCGTCGCGGGCTTCCTCGGCGCACGGAAAAACGATGAGCTCGGCCGGCCGGACCGTGACCTTGACCCCGGTTCCGGCCACGAGGGCGCGGGTGGACGGCTGGCTGCTGCGGAGCCGCGCCCCGGACCGCAGAGTGAGGTGGTAGAGGTTCTCGGCGCCCCGGAACCGCCGGTGCGACACCACCCCGTCGCCGTCGTCGGAGGGCTCGAAATCCACCTCGTCGGGCCGCACCACCAGGTCGACCCTGGCGCCGGCGGGCAACCCCGCATCGTTGGGGAAGCTCCCCACCTCGGTTTCGATGGCGTCGCCCACCACCCCCGGAATGAAATCCGACTGGCCCACGAACTCCGCGACGAAGCGCGTGCGCGGGCGGCGGTAGAGCACCTCCGGCCCGGAAAGCTGCTCGAGACACCCCTGGTTCAGCACCCCGACCCGATCGGCCACCGCCAGCGCCTCTTCCTGGTCATGGGTCACCATGACGGCGCTGGTCTCCGACGCCCGCAGGATCCGCAGCAGTTCGTCGCGCATCTCGGCTCTCATGTCCACGTCGAGATTGCTGAAGGGCTCGTCGAGAAGCAGCACGAGGGGAGCCGGGGCCAGCGCCCGGGCCAGGGCCACCCGCTGCTGCTGGCCGCCGGAGATCTCGTGGGGATAGCGGTGCGCCAGCTCCACCATGCCCACCACCCTCAGCACGTCCCGGGCGGAACCGGCCCGGGACTGCCGGGACCCGTTCCGGAGCCCGAACATGACGTTGCCCAGCAGCGTCAGGTGCGGAAACAGCGCGTAGTCCTGGAAGACCATGCCGATGCGCCTCTGCTCGGGCTCGATCCACATGCCCTCGCCCGATACCGGAGCTCCGTTGAGCAGGATCCTGCCGCTATCGGGCCGGTCGAAGCCCGCGATCAGGCGTAGCGTCGTGGTCTTGCCGGAGCCGCTGGGGCCCAGCAGCGCGAGAATCTCGTTCCGCTCCAGGGCAAAGCTCAATCCGGAAACCGCCGCCGGACTGCCGGGCGCGTGGCTCTTCCAGACGTCCTCGAGGGTGACGAGGCTGGTGGCGGCGGCGTCCATCGGCCTCACGCTTCCCGCGCGGCGGCGGCGCCCTCGCCGGTCTCCAGCCACCAGCGGTCCAGGTCCCGGAGGGACCGTTCGGCCATGATCTCCTTCTTGCGCCGGCCCTTGACCTTGCCCGGCAGACTCGGGAACAGGCCGAAGTTGACGTTCATGGGCTGAAAGGCCTCCCGCCCGGTATCGGAGATGTAGCGGAGCAGCGAACCCAGGGCGGTGGTGGCGGGCGGCGTCACCAGCGTCGTCCCGGCCGCCAGCCGGGCGGCGTTGACGCCCGCCAGAAGCCCCGACGCGGCCGACTCGATGTATCCCTCGACGCCGGTGATCTGGCCGGCGAAGAAGAGCCGCGGCGCCCCGCGCCACTGCAGCGTCGGCAGCAGGTGCCGCGGCGCGTTGATGAAGGTATTGCGGTGCAGGCTGCCGTACCGCACGAACACGGCGCCGGCCAGCCCCGGAATCAGCGAGAACACCCGCTTCTGCGCGGGCCAGGTCATCTTGGTCTGGAAACCCACGAGGTTGTACAGTGTGCCCTCGCGGTTTTCCTGCCGCAACTGGACCACCGCGTAGGGTCGCTGGCCGGAAGCCGGATCCACCAACCCGGTGGGCCTCATGGGACCGAACGCCAGCGTCTCCCGCCCGCGCCGGGCCATCTCTTCCACCGGAAGGCACCCTTCGAAGAAACGCTCGAAGCTTCGCACCGGCACCTTCTCCGCGGCCACCACCGCGTCCACCAGCCGGTAGTACTCGTCCCGGGTCAACGGCAGGTTCAGGTAGTCGCCGGGCTTCTCGTCGTAACGGGACGCCCGGAACGCCACCGACGTATCCACGGACTCCGCGGTGAGCACCGGGGAGATGGCGTCGTAATAGTAGAGATGCTCGGCCCCCAGAAGCTCCCGCAGGCGCTCCGAAAGGGAATCGGCGGTGAGCGGTCCGGTGGCGATGATGGTGGGCCCCGGCGGCACGGCGTCGAGCTCCCGGCGGATCAGGCGCAGGCCGGGCAGGGAAGACACGTGCTCGGAAACGGCCTCGGCGAAGCGCACCCGGTCCACCGCCAGGGCGGATCCCGCCGGCACCTGGTGGGCCTCGCCGAGGGTGAGGATCAGGGAGCCCATGCGCCGCATCTCTTCCTTCAGCAGCCCGGCCCCGGTGGTCAACGACTGCGAACGGAACGAGTTGCTGCACACCAGCTCCGCCAGGTGCCCGGTGGTGTGCGCCGCGGTCCGGGTCACCGGCCGCATCTCGTACAGGTCCACCGGCACCCCCCGTCTGGCAAGCTGCCAGGCGGCCTCGCACCCCGCGAGGCCGCCCCCCACCACATTGACACGCTCCATCGTTTCGTTCATCTCGAACCCGGAAACGGCGCCGGCGGCCGGGATTCCGCCCTCCGAACGGCCGTGTTCACCCGCCGCCGGCTACGGCAGAGTTTAACGCATATCTGTTTCCTGGCAACTGCCGGAGCAGACCCTGCAACTCCATTTCCAGCAGCACCTCGCAGACCCGGTGCGGCGGAAGGCCCGTCCGGTGGATCACCTCGTCCATTTGCAGCGGTCCCGCCTCCAGGTCCCGCAGGATCGCTCCGGCGGCGCCGCCGGGGGGAACCGTTCCGGAGGAAGCGCCGTCCGGGTCCGGCGACGGCGCGAAGGCCGGGTCCGCCGCCAGTTGCGGCGCGATCTCCTCGATGATGTCGCCGACGTCCTCCACCAGCTTGGCGCCCTCGCGGATCAGCCGGTGGGGTCCGCGGCTGCGTCCGGCCCCCGCCGGACCGGGCACCGCGAACACCTCCCGGCCCTGCTCCAGCGCCAACCGGGCGGTGATCAGCGAGCCGCTCCGCTCGGTAGCCTCCACCACCATCACGCCCAGCGAGAGTCCGCTGATGATGCGGTTCCGGGCCGGGAAGTGGTGCGGCAGCGGACGCGTCCCCAGGCGGTGCTCGGAGAGCACGGCGCCGTTCTCCTCGATGCGGCGGCAGAGATCGCGGTGCTCCGGCGGATAGGGCACGTCCACGCCCGATCCGAGCACCGCCACGGTCCCGCCGCCGCCGGACAGCGCCGTCTCGTGGGCCTCGCCGTCGATGCCCCGGGCCATGCCGCTGATTACGGCGATGCCCGCGGCCGCCAGCCCCCGGCACAGGAGCCGGGTCATCTCGCGGCCGTACGCGCTCGGCGCCCGGGTCCCCACCACCCCCACGGCGGCGCGCCCGGCCGCCTCCGGCGACCCACGGGCGTACAGCACCGGAGGCGGGTCGGGGATGGCGCGCAGGCGCTCGGGGTACGACGCGTCGGAGTAGCGCACCAGCCGGACCCCCGCTTCCCGGACCCCACGCATCTCGTCCGCCAGGCGGTCCCATTCGGAAAAGCCCAGCAGCCCGTCCACCGCCGCGCGGCTCAGACCAGCCTGCCGCAACGCTCCGCGCCCGCTGAAGAACGCGTCGACGGGGTCCGGGAAGGACTCCGCGATGCGCCGGAAGCCGGTGCACCCGAGCGCCGGGACCCGGCCGAAGGCCAGCCAGGCCAGGTCCCGCCGGCCGTCACCCGGCACCGTGGTGTCCCCGGCCCGTCCGCGGCCGCAGGGTCAGGCGCAACGGCGTATGCTCGAGGCCCAACTCCGCGCGCAACGCCTTGACGAGGTAGCGCCGGTAGGCAGCGCCGACGCCTTCGGGATGGTTGACGAACAGCGTGAACGTCGGCGGCTGCACGTCCGTCTGGGTGCCGTAGTAGAACTTCACCGGACGCCCGCGGAACTGCGGCGCGGCGTGCCGCTCGGTGAGCCGCCGCAGCGCCTGGTTGAGCGCCGGTGTCTTGATCCACCGGCGCTGGGCGCCGCCCACCCGTATCACCGTATCCATCAGCTTCGTCATGCCCGAGCCCTCCAGTGCCGATACAGAGACTATCGGCACATGGTCGGCAAACGGTAGACGCCGGTGCAAGAAATCCTGGTAGACGCGGAGGCTCAGGCGGTCCGTGTCCAGCAGATCCCACTTGTTGATGCCCAGGACCATGGCCTTGCCCCGCTGGAAGGCGTAGGACATGACCTGCGCGTCCTGGTCGGTGACCCCCTCGGAACCGTCCAGCAGGTGGATGACCACGTCGCCGGCGTCCACCGAGCGCAACGCCCGGCTCACGCTGTAGCGTTCCACCGGCTCCACCACCCGGGCCTTGCGCCGGATGCCGGCCGTGTCCGTCAGCCGGCAGGGGTTCCCGCGCCAGGTGAAGGCGGCCTGGAGCGCGTCCCGGGTGGTGCCGGGCTGGGAGTCCACCAGCGAGCGGTCGTAGCCCAGCAGCCGGTTCACCAGCGTGGACTTGCCGACGTTGGGCCGGCCCACCACCGCCAGGGCCAGGGGCTCGTCGGCCTCGGCGGCCCCCTCCCGGTCCCCGGGCAGGGCGTCCACCACCTCCTGCATCAGGTCCGCGACCCCCAGCCCGTGCTCCGCCGAGAGCGGGAACAGCCGTTCCACGCCGAGCTGGTAGAACTCGTAGAGGTCGCTCTCCTTGGGGCCGGTGTCCAGCTTGTTGACCGCGTAGAACACCGGCTTGGGCGCCTGCCGCAGGAGCTCCGCCGCGGCCGTGTCCAGCGGCGTCGGCCCGGCGCGGCCGTCCAGCAGGAACACGATGACGTCGGCCTCGTCCACCGCCGTCAGGGTTTGGCGCAGGATACGTCCCTTGAGTCCCTCGGTTTCGTCCGGCTCCAGCCCGCCGGTGTCCACCAGCATGAAGCGGTGGCGGCGCCACGCCACCGGGTTGTAGTTCCGGTCGCGGGTCACCCCCGGCTGGTCGTCCACGATGGCCCGCCGGGCCCGGCTCAGGCGGTTGAAAAGCGTCGACTTGCCCACGTTGGGCCGGCCCACGATGGCCACCACCGGCATGTTTTCGGGAGTGCTCATGTTCGGAGATGCGTAAGAAGACGACATCGACGCCCGCAAACGTAGTTTCGGCCCCTCACTACGTGATTCCCCGCCTACCCTCCGTCATTCCCGCGTCCCTCTCCGTCATTCCCGCGAAAGCGGGAATCCAGGAGGGGTAGAGGGGTCTGGCGCTATGGCCGCCCCGCCTCCCAACCTCTGGATTCCCGCTTTCGCGGGAATGACGGAGGGTAGGCGGGAATGATGGAGGGTAGGCGCAAATCACGCGGAACGTCCCTGCCTCACGAGTCTCGACAAGATCCCGTCACAGGCCGAAAGCCTCCAGGCTGCGGGGGTCCCGGCTCCAGCCCGGGGTGGCCTTGACCGCGAGCTCCAGGTAGACGCGGCAGCCGAGCAGGCGTTCCAGATCCTCCCGCGCCTCGCGGCCGATCTCCTTCAGCGCCGCGCCGCGCTTGCCGATGAGGATCGGCTTGTGGCCCTCCCGCTCCGTGTGGATGGTGGCGGCGATGACCACCAGGGCGCCGCCGTCCTTCTCCTCGAAGCTCCGCACCGAGACCGCGGTGCCGTAGGGGATCTCCTGGCGGGTGCGCAGGAACACCTTCTCCCGGACGATCTCGGCCGCGATGAACCGCTCCGTCTGGTCGGTAAGCTCGTCCTCCGGGAAGTAACGGGGTCCGGGCGGCAGCCGCTTCAGCGTCCCTTCCACCAGCAGCGCCACGTTCTCGCCCGTCCGCGCGCTGATGGGCACGATCTCCCTGTCGGGCAACATCTCCGCCAGCCGCGCCATCACCGGCAGCAGCCGTCCCTTGGACACCGCGTCGATCTTGTTGAGCGCGATCAGGGTCTCGTGCCGGCTCTTCGAAAGGATCCCGGCGATGTCCTGGTCATCCCCGCGAAGGCCGCTGGAGGCGTCGACCACCCACACCACCGCCTCCACGTCCACGAGAGAGCGCTTGGCCACGTCCACCATCCGCCGGTTCAAAAGCGACCGGGCCCGGTGGATCCCCGGGGTGTCCAGCAACAGGATCTGCCCCTCCGGTAGGGTCTTGATGCCCATGATCCGGTTCCGGGTGGTCTGGGGCCTGGGCGAGACGATGGCGATCTTCTCCCCCAGGAGCTGGTTCAGCAGCGTGGACTTGCCCACGTTGGGCCGCCCCAGGATCGAGACGAAACCCGACCGGAAATCCGCCGGGACGGGCGCCTCCTCCTGCCCGCGCATGGACTCGGTTTCGGTCATCGGACCATTATGGCACGGCCGGAGGGCAGGTCAATCCGCAGTCCTGACGAGTGCAGACCGGAATGGGATGGCGCTTCACCCCGGTGCGCAGGGCATTGTCACCGGCGTTGACTTTGTGATGGCCCGAATTTGCGCCGAAGTGAAGGATGCGATGGTACAGGTACGTCGAAGACTCCGAATGGGACGATATAAAAAATAGCGGGATGCTAAAAGCCGGGCGCAATAGCTGTGGGTCTGGCAAGTGGTTGGCCGGCAGCGAGGCGGCTGCCTGGCAGTGGGGACGAGCACTCGACGAGCGTTTTCCAGGCCGAGTAATCATTCTGGATCTGGACGACGACGTCGACGAAAGGGTCAGACTCTTTGCAAATCTTGACGGCATTGGACATGCCGCGTACATTGACTCCGAAGACTTGTGGCGGCTGCGGATCGTGGACATGCGGAGGTACGAAGGATGAGACGTCCCGGACAACACGCGGTGTTCGCCACCTTCCGTCCCGCAGACGACCGGACCCGGGCGGTACTGCGCCGGGGCAAGCCGGTGAGCAGCCTGGCCCGCTTCACGGGCACGGACACACCGCCAGCCAGCCTGTTGATGGATGCCTGCCAAAAGGGTGAGGGTGACAACCTTGTCCGTATCGAACTTCTGGTCCATGCCGAGCGAACGAAACAGTTGCCCGAAGGCAGCAACTTCGAACTGGTGGCCGGAGGCGCGTTGTTGGGATACGGGACGATCCTTCCCCGTGCTACGGGGAGGGAAACGGCTGAGGTGAAACCGCCCCGTTGACGAAAACCTGCCGTGAAGATTCGCTGAATCGAATTCAGCTCTCCAGAAACACTTGACGACGGTCTTGCCGAGACCGCGGCGGCGAGCAGGTCACCCCGCCCGGCGCACCTGGATGACGGTGCGCAGCGCCAGGTCCAGGAGGAAGACGCCGAGGGCGGCGGCGGCCAGGGTCCACCAGATGCCACGGGCGGCGCCGGCGGCGCCGGGGTCGGCGGTGAAGAGGCGCTCGACGTCCTCGGCGAGGGTGCCGTCACGCAACAGCTTGCCGCCGGTCTGTTGGGCCAGCCGTTCCAGCAGCGCGGTGTTGGCGTCCATCTCCCGGTACTCCTTCGAGAAGGGCACGATGAAGGGGACGGTGAGGGCCACGGCGGGGGCGCCGGACGGGCCCGGCGGCTGCTTCACCGTGAGCAGGTTGATGCCCCGGCGCGGGGTGGCGAAGCGCGTCCGGTAGCGGCCGGGCGCCACCTGCCGGAAGGTCTCCTCCTGCAGGGTCTCGTCGGCCCGGGTCAGCAGGCCCTGGAGCTTCAGGTGGTTCACCGGCCGCCCCGAGGCGGAGAAGAGGTCCACCACCGCGCTCATGACCTCGCCTTCCCGCACGAAGTCGGTCCGCAGCCGGTGGTCCGAGACGCTCCTCACCGCCAGCCGGGCCATCTGCGCGGCCCACTTGGAAAACTCGGGCCACTGCACCCAGTGCCGTCCCCAGCGGCCGGTGACGTCGGACGTGAACGCGTACACCCGGCCCAGGCCGTAGCGCCACGACACCAGCAACGGGTCCTCGCCGGCCCGCAGGTGGGTCTCCGCTCCGGGCTTCACGTGGGTCAGGACGTAGCCCAGTATCCGCGGCAGCGGCCCGCCGGAAAGCCCGCGCATGGGTCCCGCCGGCCCGGCCACGGCAGGCGTCACGGTCTTCTCCACCAGCAGGTCCCGCGAGATCAGCAGGGTTTCGGTGGTGAAGATCTGCGGGATGGTGCGCGGGTCCACGGCGGCGTAGCTCCGGCCGTTGCCGCTGCCGGCAAGCTGGGTCATGAGGCGCCGGTTGGCGTCGCCGCCGATGGATACGGTGGAGACGCTGATCTTCTCCTGCGCCATGCGGGTCACCTGCTCCAGCAGGTCCTCCTTCTCGGTGAGCCCGTCGGACAGCACCAGCACGTGCTTGATGGCCGCCTCCTTCGCCGCCAGCACCCGGCGCCCTTCCACCATGGCCTTACGGAGGTCGGTGCCGCCGTCGGAGCTCAGGGCGGCGACGTCCTCGGCGATGCTGTCGCCGCCGCCGGCCGCGCGGAAAGGCACCACCCACTGCCAGTTGGAGTCGAAGGCCAGGATCGCCACCTCGTCGGCGGGGTTCAGCAGCTCGGCCGACGCCATGGTGGCCGCCTTGGCCAGGTCCAGCTTGGTGGTGCCGAAGGGGCCGCCGCCCATGCTCCCGGACTTGTCCACCACGAAGAGCAGCGCCACGTGGGGCAACTCCATGCGCGCCGGCGGCCGCATCTCCACCGGCAGCGTCTGCTCCAGCGGCGTCCGGTAGTAGCCGCCGGCGCCGTAGCTCCGGGTGCCGCCCAGCACGATGAGGCCGCCCCCGAGGTCGCGCACGAACCGCTCGATGCGCTCCATCTTCACCTGCGAGAGCTGGTAGGCCGGCACGTTGTCCAGGATCAGCAGGTCGAAACCCGAGAGTTCCGGCAGCGTCAGGTTGGCCCGCGCCGGAAGCTTCTCCGCCACCTCGTATCCCTGCACCCGCAAGGCCTCGGCCATGAACCGCCGGGCGGCGTCGGCGCCGTGGAGGTAGAGGACCCGGGAAGGTCCCTTGACGCTCACGATGCCCTGCAGCAGGTTGTTCTCCGCCAGCACGTCCGCCTCCGCGTCCACCATCAGCTCGTACGTATGGGTGCCGCGCCGCTCCACGCTGTCGGTGAAGCTCAGCCAGTTGACCCCGGGTGCCAGCTCCCGGCGCAGGGAACGGATGACGCGCCCGTCCCGCAGCAAGGTCACGCCCGCCGAGGACGCCCGGGTGCTGGTGAGGGCGGCCTTGATCTCGAAGGTCTCGCCGCTGTCCACCACCGAAGGCACGCTGAGCTCCGACAGGTACACCTCGTTCCGCCCCTCGGCGAGGCTCACGGAATACGGCCACACCGCCACCCCATGGGAGCGCAGCATGGGCAGCACCCGTTCCACCGAGCCCCGGTTCTCGTTGGCGTCGGATATGAGCAGGATGCGGCTCTCCCGCCCCTCGCTGAGCTCGCCCAGGGCGCCCTGAAGCGCCGCTCCCAAGTCCGTGGCGTCGCGCTCCGGCGGCGGCGGCAACTCGCTCAACGGCGGCTCATGGGTGGGCACGAACTCCCACTGCGGCCGGCGCGCGAAGGAAAACAGCCCCAGCCGCACCCTGGGGCCCACCAGCTCCCGGGCCCGCTCCAGCACGTCCGCGGCCCGGAGCCGCGCCTCCTCCCCGGCGCTGTGGGAAAGGTCCACGGCCATCACCACGTCGAGCTCGGGGTCCTGGGCGAGGATCCGGGGGTTCACCAGGGCCACCACCAGCACCGCCGCCGCCGGCACGCGCAGCCACAGGGGAAGGAGCGACCGGCGGGTCCGGCAGACCAGGACGCTCTCCGCCAGCAGCAGCGCCAGCGCCGCCGCCAGCAGCGCCGGCCAGAGGTCGAGGCGGGTGCCCGGGCCGCTCTGCTCCGCCGCCGCAACCGTGGCCGCCGGATCCGCCTGGTACGAGGGACGGATGCGGGACTCCTCCTCGCTGAACAGGTTCACCGCGAACTCGCCCTCCCCGCGCTTTCCCTGGAACCGGTAGAAGCCCACCTCCGAGGTGCCGGCGTAGGTCCCCCTGCGCTCCCGGATCCGCACCGGGCTGCTCTCGCCGGCGGGGCTCACGAACACCAGCCGCTCCTCGTCCACCCCCACGTCCGCCACGAACGGCAGGCCCGCCGCCACCTGGCTGGCCGGGAACTCGCGCGCCGCAGGGCGGAACCACGAAAAGGCGTTGCGCACCAACAGCGGAAACGACACCCGGAACGGCAGGTCCGACTGGGTGATGTCGAAGGCGAACACCAGCGCCTTGAGGTTTCCCGACTCCACCGCGTGGATCAGCGGCCCGCGCGCGGACTCGGCCAGCGACACGCCGGCGCCGTCCGAAACCAGATCCAGCGCGTCGCGCACGTGGAGCCCGTCCAGCCGCACCCCCCGGGTCAGCGGGTGGCCGGCGACGGTGGACACCGGCGACGGCCGCGGCGTCCGTCCGGCGACCTTCAAGGAAAGCCCGTCGGCCACGGTGCGGATGAGGATGAAGTTGCCTCGCTCCAGCGGCGGCGCCGGCACACGGTCGAGCATCACCACGTCGTAGGCCGCCACCTGCTCGGTGACCCGGTCCACCGGGATGCGGTCGATGCGGGCCAGGGTGACCTGGGGGAAGTACCGCAGCAGCCGTTCCAGGAACGGGTTCCCCGGCCCCACGTACAGCACCCGGGTGGGGCGCTCGTCGGGGAACGACAGGAAGGCGCGGTTGTCGGTGGGCAGATCGTCGTCGATGGTCAGCAGCGCGGTGGCGCGTCCCCGCAAGGGGCCCGGCACCCCGTAGATCAGCACCTCCCGGGCGAACGGCTCCAGCGACAGCAGCGTCCGGCTCACCACCCGGTCCGCCACGGTCACGATCAGCGGCGCGTGCACCGGCCGCTCCGTGAAGTTCTGCACCACCACCATGGCCTCGTACGCGTCGGCCTCGCCGGCCACGCGGCGGAACTGGAAGCCCAGGATGCCCACGTTGTCCGCGCCCCCGCCCACCTGCACCAACTCCAGGTAGGACGCCGCCAGCGGCAGCTCCTCGATGCCCTTGAAGGCGCCGTCGGTGATCACCACCACCCGGTGCGGGCCCTGGCGCCTGAGGAAGGTGTGCGCCAGCAGCACCGCCTCCCTGACCGGCGCCTCGGCGTCGGTGGCGGACAACCCCTCGGCGGCCTGCCGGAGGCCGGCCCGGTCCCGGGTGAAGGGCTGGACCACCTCGGGCTGCGCCGCCGCGCCGACGATCATCATGCGGTCGTTGGCGCCCAGCGCGTCGATGCGCGCCAGCAGCTCGGCGCGGGCGGCGTCGAAGCGGGTGCCCGACTCGCCCGCCGCCTTCATGCTGGCGCTCAGGTCCATCACCACCACCAGGTCGCGGCCGGCGCCGCCCACCCCCAGGAGCGCGGGCCCCGCCAGCGCGGCGATGACCGCGAGGGCGGCCAAAAGCTGCAGGATGAGCGGCAGGTTCCGACGCCACAGCCAGCCCAGGCGCCGGCCCATGGGCCGCTCCCGCAGCACCTTCTCCAGCAGGAAGAGCGCCGTGACCGGGACCCGCGGCCCCCGGGGCCTGAGGCTGTTGAGCAGCAGGATGAGGGGGACGGCTCCCAGCAGGAAGAGAAAAGCGGCGGGAAAGAGCCACAGCACGGCGTTATCCGGGCCGTCGGTCCTGGGTCAGGTAGCTCAGGACGAAGTCGTCGAAGGGGACGTTGCTGGTGGTGCGCCGGTAGTCCATCTCCCGGCTCTCGCAGAGCCGCTCGGCGCCGGCGAAGAAGTCCTCCACCTCTTGGTGGAACCGGTCCGCCAGGTCCCGGTCGAGGAAGACCCGTCGCTCCCGGGCCGTCTCCACGTCCACCAGCGACACGTCGCCGCCGGGGTCCAGCCGCGTCTCGCCGTCGCCCAGCACGTGCACCAGCAGCACGTCGTGGCGCTTCCGCGCCAGCTCGTCCAGCGCGGCGGCGCAACCGGTGGCGTCCAGGAGGTCGCTGAACAGCACCACCAGGCCGGGCCGCGGGTAGTGCCGGGTGAAGGTCTTCACCGACGTCTCCAGGTCGGTGCGGCCGGCGCAGGACAGCGTCTCGAGAAAATTGAACAGGGCGAGTATCTGGCGCCGGGCGCGGGCCGGCGGCAACTGCGCGGTCACGTCCTCCGCCAGGGCCGCCGCCCCCACCCGGTCGTGGGTCTTGAGGCCGATGTAGCCCAGCGCCGCGGCCACGCTCTTGGCGAAATCCAGCTTGGGCGGAGAGCCTTCGGCCATGGACCGGCTGGTGTCCAGCAGGAGGTAGACGGTGATCTCTTCCTCGGCGGTGAACACCTTCAGCAGCAGCCGTTCCAGCCGGCCGTAGACGTTCCAGTCCACGTAGCGCAGGTCGTCGCCGCGGCTGTACTTGCGGTAGTCGGAGAACTCCAGGCTGTAGCCCTTGCGGACGGTGGGATGCTCCCCCCGCGCCATGCCCCAGCTCATGCGCTTGGCCACCAGCCGGAGCCTGTCCAGCCGCGCCAGGAAATCGGGCTCCAGAAAGCGGTGCGCCTCGGCCTCGGCCATCAGGACGGCACCTCCGGCACCCGTTCCACCACCTCTTCCAGCACCGCTTCCGGGGCGATGCCGGAAGCCTCCGCGGCGAGGTTGAGCAGCAGCCGGTGCCGCAGGCTCGGCATCAGGTCCCGGCGGATGTCGTCGAACGAGACGTTGGGCCGGCCGGAAAGCAGCGCCCGGGCCTTGGCCGCCAGGATCACCGCCTGCAGGCCCCGGGGGCTGGCGCCGTACTGCACGTACTTGCGGGCCAGCTCGGTGCCGTGCTCGGTCTCGGCGTGGGTCGCCATCACCAGCCGCACCGCGTAGTCCCGCACCGGGCCGGCCAGGGGCACCGCCCGCACCGCCTCGCGCATCTCCAGCACCGACTCCGCCGCCAACACCTTGGCCAGGGCTCCGGACGGCGCGGCGGTGGTCAGCTCCGCGATCCGCCCCATCTCGTCGTACGACGGGTAGCGGACGATGAGCTTGAAGAAGAACCGGTCCACCTGGGCTTCCGGGAGCGGATAGGTGCCCTCCATCTCGATGGGGTTCTGGGTGGCCAGGACCATGAACGGGCTGGAGATGGGGTGCAGCGCGCCGCCGGCGGTGACGCTCTGGTCCTGCATGGCCTCCAGCAGCGCCGACTGGGTCTTGGGGGTGGCGCGGTTGATCTCGTCCGCCAGCACGATGTTGGCGAACACCGGTCCGGCCTCGAACTCGAACACCTTCCGTCCCGAGGGGTCCTCGTTGACCACGTTGGTGCCGGTGATATCCGCGGGCATCAGGTCGGGAGTGAACTGGATGCGCGAGAAGCTCAGGTCCATGAGCTCCCCGAGGGAGCGCACCATCAGCGTCTTGCCCAGGCCGGGCACCCCCTCAAGCAGACAGTGGCCGCCGCAGACCAGCGCGATGAAGATGCCCTCGATGAGCTCCTCGTGGCCCACCACCGCCTTGCCCATCTCGCTCCTGACTTCCTCGAACGCGCGCTGCGCGTTCAGCATGCGGTGCCGAACCCCTTCGGTCGAAGCGTCCAGGTTCACGTTGACTCCTGTTCCGATTCGTCAGCTTGTATGGGCAACACGACACTATGGCTCTTGCCGGGTCACGCCCAGGGACAGAAAATAGTTCTTGATGGTTTCCTTGAAGGCGGCCGGGATCTCCTCCGATGCGAGATCCGCCTCCACCTGCCGCCGGTACCGCACCACCACCGGCTCTTCCGCCACGGTGCCGTCGCCCGCGCGGGCCTCGCCCCTGAAGCCGAACCCCCGACTCGGCCCCTTCCCCAGGAGCCCCTGCAGGTGGGTGCGGACGCGGGCCTGGAAGGCCGGGTCGTAAGGCTCCTGCCGCCCCTCGCCGGGCTCGTTCCCGGGCCGCCGTCCCGCCGCCGGCGGCTCGTCCGGCCGCTCCACGGGATCGCCGGGCCGGGACGATTCGGCGACGGATTCATCGGGCGCATCGTCCAGCAGCAGCTCGGTGAGGAACTGCCGCGTCTCCCCCAGGGCGCGCCGGTCCTGCTCCTGCCGGGCCTCCCGCTCCAGCCGGTCGAGGAACTGCTGCACTTCCCCGGCGCTCATGTCGGTGGAGCCTTCCGGCCGCCGGTCGAGGGAGGACAGCCCCAGGGAGTTCATCAGGTCGGACCGGCTCAGGCCCCCGGACGAACCGTCCATGTTGTCCCGCAGGTCCGACCGCTGCAGATGCTCCCGCAACTGCTCCAGGGCCTTGTCGGACAGGGCCGGCCACTCCAGTCCCGCCCCCTGGGGCCACGACCGGGTCATCTCTTCGAGCACGTCCGCCATGGCTCCCACCGACGCCGCGAGGCGGGACTCTTCCGGGCCGCCCTCGGCCAGTTGCCGTTCGGCCATTTCCCGCAACGCCTCGGCCATGCGCCGGCTCTCGGCGAGGTCCTGCTCCCGCGCCCGCGCGTCCAGCTCCCGGGCGTGCTCCTGCAGCGCCTGGGCCATCCTGTCGGGCGCCGGCGCCGCCTGGGGGGCGCCGCCGGGAGGCAGCCACAACCCCGCCGCCGCCAGCACCACCAGCACCGGCCCGGCCACCGCGTGCCAGGCGAACCGCCGCCGGCAAAGCGGCCGGAGCGGCACCACCCCGAGCTTTTCCGCGGCCTCCCCCACCACCAGGGCCTCCTCCGGGGGGACCCGTCCCTCCGGCGTCTCCCGGGGCCGGAACAGGATGTCCCATGCCGTCAGCACCCGTTCGTCAAGCTCCAGCCGGTCGTCCACCTGCGTGAGCGAGCGCAGAAACGCCTGCTCGCGCCAGGGCCGCAGCAGGAACACCGCGACCGCCGCCACGGTGAAGACCGCCGGCGCCAGCCACAGGAGCGCGGCGTCCACCGGCAGCAGGGCGCGCGCCGCCACCAGCCCCGCCGCCGCCAACGCGGTGTAGAAGAGGCTTTCCAGCAACAGGCGCTCGCGCCGCTTGCGCCGCTCCCAGCGGCGCAGGTCGGCCAGCTTCTCCTTCAGAACCGCTTCCGGATCGCTCACGAATAGCCTTTCTGGACGCGTCTCAGGCCCCGGGCCAGCAGCGCCAGCCCGACGACGAACACCAGGCCCTGGAAGGTCCAATGAACCAGCGTCGGCGGCCATGCCGGCCCCCACGGCGCGGTCATCTCCAGGGTGCCGAGATGATAGAGCAGAAACGCCACCGGATTCAATGTTTGCGCCCATGCTCCGAACGCCCCGGAGATCAGGAAGAAACAGACGAAGATCCAGCGGATGAAGACCCGCCGGCTGTCCGCCTTGCGCTCCCAGAAGGCCAGGCCCACCAGGCCCCAGATGCCGTAGCCCACGCCGTACAGGAACAGCATGGGAAGGGTGGTGCCGATGTCGCGCAGGGGGGCGCGCGCGATGGCCCCGGACCAGCCCAGCAGCGGCGCCGCGAGAAGGAGCAGGATCAGGCCGTGGACCGCCAGGACGGCCAGCAGCCCGGATACCACGGCGGCGACTCCGAGACGCTCATCCTCCAGCCAATGCCGCAGCGGCGAGAACCGCCAGGCCAGGAACTCCAGGCCCGCGAACCGCAGGGTCAGGTAGACGATCAGCAGCAGCGTCGCCACGCTCGAGAACTTGAAGAGGAAGGCGGGTCCGATCCAGAAGCTCGCCTCGCCGGAGGGTAGCACCAGCGCCAGCACCTGCAACGCGCCCAGAATGGCCACGTAGAACAGGTAGGTGACGCACGCCTGCCCCTCTTCCCAGTAGACCGCCGCCGCTTCCCGGAAGACCGGATTGGCCCAGGGTCTCACAGGTCCTCCTCGCCGCCGCCCAGCGGGATGGCGACGCGGAACAGCTTGAAGTGGTGCGCCGTCACCCGGGGATCCGCCACCCGGAGCTCCGGCTCCTCGTCCCGGACCCAGCCGATGATGAAAGCCGTCCCGGGGTTCTCGTCGTGGCCGTCCGGGAACACCGAGCGCCGCAGCAGGACCTCGCGGACCTCCTCACCGAACCGGACGTCCTCGGGTTGCAGGGCCTCTTCGGCCCCTTCCCCGGCGCTCCCGGCCTCGGGCAGCTCGCGCCGCAGGAGGCCGCCCGGCGGCACGTCCCCGAGCTTGTAGCCCTGTCCGCCGATCACGAGCCAGCATTCCGTAAGCCTGCCGGAGCCGCGGTTGGCGATGCCGACGCGGTAGGTCCCGCGGGAGTGCTCCCACTCGATGGCCACCGGCCAGGGGCGCACCGCGCGAAGCCGGAACAGCGCCGCGTTCCATTCCGGAAGGGGCACGTGGATGCGGTCGCGCGGCCGTGCCTGTTGCAGCACCAGCGATGCCTTCGCGTCGCCGCCGGGCGGCAGCACCAGATCGAGCTGGGTCAGGTCGCGGCGGAGACTGAACGAGAAATCCTTTTGCCGGGTTGCGAAAAGACCCACGTTGGCGTGCACCGGCGCCACGTCCGACCAGGGCGTCCCGTCCACCACCGTGGAGGAGATCAGGATTCCGTCCGGCACGTGGCCGCCCCGGTCGAAGTACCAGTAACCGCCCGCGGTGCACGCCAGCACCAGCGCCGCCGGGGCCAGCACCAGCCGGTACCGTGACGGTCCGTCGCCCCGCCAGTAGCGGAACCAGAGCAGCAGCGACCCGATGTAGAGCCCGAGGGCCAGCAGCAGCGCCAACATCGGCGAACGCAGGCTGGAGAAACCGAAGCCCCGGAGCAGCGTCGTGAACACTTCCTGGTTCCAGGCGGTCCACGGGTCCGAGGGTCTGGCGGGGGCCGCGCCCAGGATCTCCCCGAAGAGCGGCGCCAGGCCCGTCCATTCCGCCACCGGCGGCCGGCCCACGTCCAGGGCCAGATAGACCACCCTGCCCTCGCCGTGGCTCCGCTCCACCAGGATCGGCGTGTCTCCCTCCGACATGAGCACCCGGCCGTCCTCGCCCGGGACGGCGTCCTGCACCAGCGCGTCCTCCAGGACGCCGCCGAACCGGCCGGTGAGCTCGGGCAACGCGTCCAGCCGTTTCAGGCCGCGAACCGCCGCCGGCAGCAAGCCGGCGGTAGCCTTGTCCCGATACAGGGCGTAGTGGGCGCCGCCCAGCACCACCAGCACCCCGCCGCCGGAGAGCCAGTGTTCCAGCGCGCGCCGCTGGCCCCGGGACAGCCCCCGAAGGGACTGCTCGTAGAGCATGACGCTCCACACCCCGCCGTAGGCGCGGATGTCCTCGGAAAGGTCGCCCAGGGGAAGCGAAACCACGGGCACGGGGGTCTGGGAGTCCAGTGGGATGGCCGGGGCGACGTTGCTTCGGGTGAGCAGCAGCACCAGCGGCTGGCCGGTGAACCGCCCGCGCAGGCTGACCGAGGTTTCGTGGCTCCGGCCGCCGCCCGTGAAGCGCAGCACCAGGGGCTGCGCCACCGAGTCGGGATCGACGGTGACGAAGACGACCTTGCGGGCGTGGGTGGACAGAAAGATGTCCCGGCGCTGGATGAACGAGTAGGGCTCCATGCCCCGGGTGGGGCCGCCCCGGGCTTCCACCACCTCCAGGACGCCCCGGACCGCCACCCCGGAGTTCACCAGCTCGATGCGCAGCGGCAAGGGCTGGCCGAGCCGGAAGATGCCTCCGAAACCGGGCTGCGCCCGTATCGAAACGTCGGCCGGCGCGTGGACCGGCAAGAGAAGGATAAGCCCCGCGAGAACGGCAAGGCTATTCGATGAAAGAGACGTCCAGTACCTCGAAGTTCCGTACGCCCGCGGGCGTGCGCACTTCCACCAGGTCACCCACCCGGCGGCCGATCAGGGACCGCGCCACCGGGGAACCCAGGGATATTCTTCCTTCTCTGGGCTCCGCCTCGTGCTCGCCGACGATCTTGTAGACGATGTCCTCGTCGGTGTCGTCGTCCACCAGCTTGACGGTGGCGCCGAACACGATCTTGTCGCCGGACAACCTGGACACGTCGATGACCTGAGCCCGAGCGATCTTGTCCTCGATCTCGCGAATCTGGACATCGAGCAGCGATTGGCGCTCCTTGGCCGCGTGGAATTCCGCGTTCTCCGACAGGTCGCCGTGGGCCCGGGCTTCCTCGATGTCCCGAACGTTCCTGGGACGCTCAACGGATTTGAGGCGCTGGAGATCCACCACCAATTGGTGATGCCCCTGCGCCGTCATCGGCACGGGGCCGTCGTTGTCTGCCATCTGACTGCCACCTCTGAAAAAATTTCCGGGCAAGCCGAGTTGCCTCCGCCTGCCCGTGGATTTCAGCCGGAGGGAAGTGTAACACCGGGCCGCGAGAAATCAAAGAACGGGTCGGCGGCTCAGGTTTCCCGCGGGGGGTTGGGCCAGGCGCGTTTGCCGTGGCCGAAGACGTGGCAGGCGGTGCCGTGGCCGCCGAGGGAGAACTCCAGCTCCGGCTCCACCTCGGTGCACTTCTGCTCGCGGAAGGGGCACCTGGGGTGAAAGTTGCACCCGGACGGGGGGTTGACGGGGCTCGGCACGTCCCCTTCCAGCACCATGCGGTCCTTCTTGGGATTGGGGTCGGGCATGGGCACGGCCGACAGCAGGGCGCGGGTATAGGGGTGCCGGGCATCGGTGTAGATGGCATTGCTGGGAGCGATCTCGACGACCTTGCCGAGATACATGATGGCCACCCGGTGGCTCACGTGCTCCACCACCCGCAGGTCGTGGGAGATGAAGAAGAACGTGAGGCTCATGCTCTCCTGCAGCTCCTGCAGCAGGTTGATGATCTGGGCCTGGATGGACACGTCCAGGGACGACACCGGTTCGTCCGCGACGATGAACTTCGGCGACACGGCCAGAGCCCGGGCGATGCCGATGCGCTGGCGCTGGCCGCCGCTGAACTCGTGCGGGTAGCGGTCGTAGTGCTCCTCCCGGAGACCCACCTTCTGGAGCAGCCCCATGACCTGCTCCCTGCGGTCGCCGCCCGAGGCCATGCGATGGATCTTGAGGCCCTCGCCGATGATCTCGCCGACTCTCATGCGGGGGTTCAGCGAGGCGTACGGGTCCTGGAAGATGATCTGCATGCGCCGGCGCAGGTCGCGCATCTCGGCGCTGGAGATCCTCATGATGTCCTTGTCCTCGAACAGGATCTCGCCGTCGGTGGGCTCGATCAGGCGCAGGATGGTCCGGCCCAGCGTCGACTTGCCGCACCCGGATTCGCCCACCACGCCGAGGGTCTCGCCGTCCTCCACGGTCAGGCTGACGCCGTCCACCGCCTTGACGTCGCCCTTGCGCCGGGCCAGCAGCCCTTCCTCCACCGGGAAGTACTTCTTGAGGTTCCTGATTTCCAGCAAGCTCATGGGATAGGGTGTCCTGTCGCTCGGCGCGCCGCCTTCAATTGGTCCGGTAACACGCGACCCATTGATTGCGCCCTTTTTCCTCCAGGCTGGGCTCATGGCCCTCGCAGATCCCGGACGCCTTGAAACAGCGGTCACGGAAGCGGCACCCGCTGGGCAGGTCCAACGGACTCGGCACTACGCCGGGGATGGCGTCCAGGCGGCGCTTGCTGGTGCCGCTGGGCAGCGAGTTCAGCAGGCCGATGGTGTACGGGTGCAGGGGCTTGCTGAAGATCGCCTCGGGTCTGGCCCGCTCCACCATCCGGCCGGCGTACATGATGGCCACCTCGTCGGCCTGCTCGGCCACCACCCCGAGATCGTGGGTGATGAGCAGCAGGGCCATGCCGAGCTGGTCCTGAAGCTCGCCCATAAGCTCCAGGATCTGGGCCTGAATGGTCACGTCGAGGGCGGTGGTGGGCTCGTCGGCGATGAGCAGGCTCGGGTTGCAGGAAAGCGCCATGGCGATCATCACGCGCTGGCGCATGCCGCCGCTCATCTGGTGCGGGTAGTCGTTGACCCGCGTGTGGGGGTCGCCGATCTTCACCAGCCGGAGCATCTCCACGGCCTTGTCCTTGGCCTCCCGCCGGTTCACCTTCTGGTGGAGCCGGATGGCTTCCATGATCTGGTCCCCGACCGTGAACACCGGGTTCAAGGAGGTCATGGGCTCCTGGAACACCATGGAGATCTCGTTGCCGCGGATCTGCCGCATGGACTCGTCCGGGAGCTTGAGGAGGTCCTCCCCGCGGTAGAGGATCTCGCCGTCCGCCACCTTTCCGGGCGGGGACGGAATCAGCCGCATGATGGAGAGGGCCGTGACGCTCTTGCCGCAGCCCGACTCGCCCACCAGCCCGAGGGTCTTGCCGGCCTCGATGGTGAGGTTGAGTCCGTCCACCGCCGGCAACTCGCCGTCGGTGGTCACGAACGAGGTGTGAAGATTTCTGATTTCGAGCAGTGTCGCCATGCCCCGCGGCCACTCCCTGCCAACCGGCCCTACCGTACCCGCACGCGCGCAATGTACCAAAAAACGGCGGGGGTGCAAACGAAATGCGGGCTGCGTCCAGGACTCTTCAAAGTCCGGTGTCCCCTTTCCGTTATCCGCGAACACCTGCCTCCTTCCTGTCAAGCCAACGCCAAGATGTCCCCTTTAGGCAAAGCAGAGATGTCCCCTTTTAGGTGGGGCGGGAGGGGGTAGCAGGAGCGGGCAACGAGACAAGGCACTGCGCGCCTCCACGGCTGCGCTACGGTCCTTCGGGTGACACGCTGCGCTTACCTGCTGAAGGGCAACGATGGCCGGGAGGGGCTTGCGGCCAGTGGTTGACTGGCCAGCGTATACTCACGGTGTAGCGGGGACCGCAGCCGGTGTTTTTCGGTCCGGTCAAGGGTAGGTGGGGGTTGTCGGCTGGGGCACAGCCGGCCACCGCCGATTGTCCACAGGCTTGGCGCAGGTGCGCGGAGGGGGGCGGCCAGGGTCGGGACAAGCCGGACAGGACCGGGGGGCTTGGCGACGGGGCGGGTGTGGTCAACCGGCTGGGGGCTGGGTGTGGGGGAGGGAGCGTTTCCAGCGGTTCCAGGGGTGGTCTGGGGAGGGTTTGTACTTGGGGCGTTTGCGCTGAAGCGCGCGGGCGGTGTCGACGGTGCGGTGGAGGCTCTTTTCGTCGTCGAGGGGGATGGGCGTCTGGCCTTGGGCAAGGATGCGGTAGTCGAGGGTCTTGCCCTGGCACAACAGGGAGACGCGGCCGTCGAAGCGCTCGCACACGGTGACGGGGCTTGAGCGCAGGCGGTAGCCCTTGCCCTGGTTGAGGATCTGGTACTCATGGTTGTGGTATCTCAGGGTGAGGTTGCGGCTGAGCTTGCGGGTGGAGTGGAAGCTCAGGATGAGGTCTATGGCAGCGGCGTCGTGGAGCACGGGGCGGTGGGCATCGCGGGGGTTGTGCGGGGGTAGGGCGAAGCGGCGATTGTAGTCTTCGATGTACTTGGGCAGGAAGGCATTGGCCTGGTCGATGGAGTCGATGCCCTTCAGGCGCAGTTCCTTGACCAGACGGTCCTGGAGGGTTGCGTTGGCCCGTTCCACGCGGCCCTTGGCTTGAGGGGTGTTGGCGTGGATGGGCTGGATGTCCAGGGTCTTGAGCGCCCGGGTGAACTGAGTCAGCTCACCCTCGCGGTCCTTTTGATTGACCCGGAAGATGCTGTGCTTGTCCGAATAGACGGCTGCCGGCCGGCCGTGCTGATGCAGATACCCGCGCAGGGTGCTCATGTAGGCTTCGGTGGTCTCGGCCTCGACAAACCGCAGGGCCAGGAGCCGGCTGGTGGCGTCGTCGATGAACACGATCAGAGTGCAGGAAGGCCCCCGGTCCTCGAACCACCGGTGCGGCGAACCGTCGATCTGCACCAACTCGCCCAGCGCCGCCCGCCGGGGACGGCTCGGATGCACCCGCATCTCCCGGCCCTTCCTCGACCGCCACAGCCCCTCTGCGATCATCCACTTGCGCACCGTCTCCGCCGATATCCGATGGCCGTGCACCTCCCGGAGCTTCTCCGCTGCCAGGGTCGGTGAGAAGTCCTCGTAGCGCTCCCGCACCAACCCCAGCATCTCCGCCCGCTTCTCCGGTGCGATGGCGTTGTTCGCCTTGCGCCCGCGGTGCCCCGAAATCAGCCCCCTTGCCCCCTGCTCCCGGTACCGCCGCAAGAGCCGCTTCACCTGCCGCACCGACAACCCCATCCGCTCCCCTGCCTCCCGTTGCCGCAGTCGCTTCCCTACGACATCCCGTATCACTCCCAGACGGTCCACTTCCTTCATCGTCAGCCCCTCTCCTGTATTCGCCAATCCCTTGCCCCCCTTCCTTCTCCTAATGGGGACATCTTAGCTTTGTTGAAAAGGGGACATTATCGCTTTGCGCTAACACACCTGCCTCCTTCCTTGATAGGCCGCACGAATCCTGTTAGACGCCAACGACGGGGTCTTACGCTGCCACATGCCATGGAAGCGCCTCAACACAGCCACGCCGGAAACACGGACGCGCTCATCGAGCAGCTCGCTTCGGCGGTGCACGCCCGGCGCATGACGGTGCCGGCGATCCTTTTCCTGGAAGCCCACAAGCCGCTGACGTCGCTGTTCCATGCCGCGGCGGTCATGAGCCTGCCGATGTTGCTGCCGCTGTTCGGGGCGCGGGCGCGGGAACTGCCGGCGTTCCTGCGGTCCCGCGACAACGTCGAACGGCTGATCCGCCGCATCGAGGAGCTGGAGGACACGGTACCGGCGGCGAAAGGCGATGACGGCTGATGGCCGGGTTCGAGAACGCCACCCCCGCGGTGCTGGTGGTCATGGCGCTCATGATCGGGCCGGTGCTCCTCTACATCCGCGTGGCGCGGCGCCGTCACGACCTGTACGTCCGGCGCCTGGCCGGGGTGGACGCCATCGACGAAGCCGCCGGCCGGGCGGCAGAGCTGGGCCGGCCCCTCTCCTTCTGCACCGGCATCACCAATGTCAGCCCGGTGCTGTACGCCTGCCTGGGGGTGCTCTACTACGTCGGACGCAAGGCCGCGCGGTTCCGCTCGCGCCTGCTGCTGCCCCAGAACACCCCCGAGGTCATGGCCATCGCCGAGGACGTGCTGCGCGACGCCTACCGCGCCGAGGGCCGCTCGGCCCAGTTCGACCCGCGAAACATCGTGTTCCTTTCCGAGGAGCAGTTCGCCTTCGCCGCCGGCTACATCGGGCTGGTGCAGCGGGAGCGCGTGGCGGGCGCCTTTCTCTTCGGCCACTTCGCGGCCGAATCGCTGATCCTGGCGGAGGCCGGGCAGCAGGTGGGGGCCATGCAGGTGGGCGCCTCGGTGAGTCCCGAGCAGGTGGCGTTCTTCATCGCCGCCTGCGACTACACCCTCATCGGCGAGGAGTTGTTCGCCGCCTCCGCCTACCTCACCCGTGAGCCGATCCAGCTCGGCAGCCTCTACGGGCAGGACCGGGCCAAGCTGTTCCTCTTCCTCATGATCGTGGCGGGTGTGGGCATCGCCACGCTGAACTCCGTGTGGCCCGACTTGAGCCTCACCAACCTGGACACGCTCATGCATCTCGGCTGGGGCTTCGGGTCATGAACTTCCGGTCGCGTCTCATCAAGCTCGTCACCTTCCTGGGCGGCATCTATTTCTTCCTGGAGTTCGTGCTGCCGGGCACGGTCTTCGGGGTGAAGGTCGACGCCTACCACGACCAGATCTCCAACGGCTTCATCACCGTGGCGGCCATGGCCGCGGGGCTCGGGCTCATCAACCTGCTCATGCAGCACGGCTCGAGGATCGTCTTCCGGCGCAGGGGGTGGGTCTACAGCCTGACGCTGCTCACCGGCCTCGCCGTCATGATCGCGGTGACCCTCCAGGACTGGCGCGGCACGGGCCGGGTGGCGGAAGAGGTGGCGGGCATCTCCCGGCTGGCGGATTTCGCGGAACGCATCACGTCGGATCACGAGGATGGGGCGGAAGGAGTGCTGCCCGCGGCCGCGCGCAACCGTGCGCTCCGGGAGGCGGCGGACCGGCTGCTGACGCACATCGAGGACGAGAGCGGCGCCCTGGACCTCGACCGGCTCGGGCGCGGCAGCATCGACCACACGCTGGCGCGGGGCTACCTGGCGGACGCGGGCAACGGCGTTGCCGCGGTGCGGGCCGCGGCGGCGGAGCTGGCGGTGACGGACGGCGAGGCGCCGGACCCGGCCGCCAACGCGGCGGTGGCGGGGGCCCTGCGGGGCCTCGCCGAATCCTGGCGCAACCTGCGCAACCTCGAGTACGAGCACTCCACCCCGAAGCACGTCTACCGGCTGCTGTTCGAAGGCCTGTTCGTTGCGCTGGGTTCGGCCATGTTCTCGCTGCTGGGGTTCTACATCGCGGCCGCGGCCTACCGCGCCTTCCGCGTGCGCTCCGCCGAGTCCTCGCTGATGATGATCGCGGCCGTCCTGGTCATGCTCGGACAGATCCCCTTCGGGGTGTGGATCTGGTCCGGGTTGCCGGACGTGAGGCTGTGGCTCCTGGAGGTGCCCAACTCGGCGGCGTTCCGGGCCATCACCTTCGGCGCCGGGGTGGCGGGGCTGGTGATGGCGTTTCGCATGTGGTTCTCCATCGAATCGGAGTCCTTCGACCGGGAGGGGGGGTAACGTGAACCTCGCCCGGCTGGACCGCCGCTGGATCTACCTGCTGGTCTTTCTGGCCTTGAGCGTGCCCATCCTCACCCAGTACGCGGTGGAGCCCGCGCGCATGAGCGGCGCGGACCGGTTCTTCGAGGTGGTGGACGGCATCGAGGCCGAGCCCGGCCGCTACGCCTTCGTGGCCCTGGACTTCGGCCCCGGCACCAAGGGCGAGAACCAGCCCCAGGCGCGGGCGGTGGTGGAGCACCTGATGCGCCGGCGCATCCCGGTGATCCTGTTCTCGCTCTACTACCTGGCCGAGCCGTTCCTCAAGTCCATCCCGGAAGAGGTAGCGCGGCAGCTCGAGCGCGAGCACCCGGGCGAGACCTGGGAATACGGCCGCGACTGGATCAACCTGGGCTACCGGCCGGGGGCGGGCGTCCTCATCCAGGCGATCCCCAAGTCGGAGAACCTCGCCGAGCTGTTCGAGAAGGACGTCCGCGGCAACCGCATCTCCGACCTGCCCGCGTTCAGCGGACTGCGCACCTTGCGCCAGATCGCCTTCCTGGCCGAGTTCACCGGGCTGGTGGGCGTGTTCGACAACTACGTCCAGTACTTCACCAGCAAGGACTACACGCCCGCGTTCGGCCACGGCTGCACCTCCATCACCATCCCCGAGGCGTTCATCTACCTCGACTCGGGGCAGATCCAGGGACTGCTGGGCGGCCTGGCGGGAGCCGCGTGGTACTCCGAGCTGCTGCGCCGGCGCTATCCCCGGCGTCCGGTGGACGAGTCGCTGATGCTCAACACCGGGCTCGGGGTGGCCCAGCTCGTGGTCATCGCCTTCATCGTGCTGGGCAACCTGGCCGGGTTGCTGCGCCCTTCGGCGCCCCGGCGCGGCGCCGGGAACGGACGGGACAAGGACCCGAGACAGGACACGGAACCATGACGGCGCTGGACTGGCATACCGCCACGGTCCTGGTGGGGGGCATCGGGACGCTGGCGATCTTCAGCTTCCTGATCAGGGAGAACCCGTTCTTCCGGCTGTTCGAGCACCTGTTCATCGGCATCGCCGCCGGCTTCGGCCTGGTCCTCGGCGTCAAGAACTTCCTGTGGCCGAAGGTCGCCGTGCCCATGCTGGGCCTGGACATCGTCACCTACCCCGACGGCAGCCTCTCCCACGAGTACGACCCCCGGCTGCTGCTCTACCTCCTCCCCGTGGTGTTCGGGCTCTTCTACTACTTCATCTACTCGCGGCGGTACGCCTGGCTCGCCAAGCTCGTGATCGGCTTCTCCCTGGGGATGAGCGGGGGGCTCGCCTTCAAGGGATTCTTCAACCAGATCATGCCCCAGGTGGCGAGCAGCTTCCGGCCCCTGGCGGTGTTCGAGGACGGCGCCCTGAACCTGGCGAGCAGCCTGGAGAACGCGTTCTTCATCTTCACGCTGCTGGCGGTCATGTACTATTTCTTCTTCTCGTTCCGGCACGGGAACCGGGCGGCCAACGGCATCTCGCTCTCCGGCCGGTGGCTCCTGATGGTGTGCTTCGGGGCCTTCTTCGGCTCCACGGTCATGGCGCGCACCGCGCTGCTGGTGGAGCGGGTGCAGTTCCTGCTCATCGACTGGTACGGAGCACTCGCGGGGCTGGTGACGTGAAAACCGAGCCGGACACGCTCCGCACCGTGCTGGTCACCGACTGCGGCTCCACCACCACCAAGGCGCTGCTGTTCGAGAAGACCCCCGAGGGGTGGCGCCAGACCCACCGCGGGGAGGCGCCCACCACCGTGGAGCAGCCGGTGGCCGACGTGACGGCGGGGGCACTGAATGCTTTCGCCGAGGTGGAGGAGATCAGCGGCCGGCAGATCCTGGCGGCGGATGCGGCGCCGGACGGCGCCCCCTTCGTCGAGTCGGGCGAGGACCCCGCCCAAGGCATCGACCTCTACCTCTCCACCAGCTCCGCCGGCGGCGGGTTGCAGATGACCGTGGCCGGGGTGGCGCGTCGGATGAGCGCGGAGTCGGCGGAGCGGGCGGCCTTGAGCGCCGGCGCCATCGTCATGGACGCCATCTCCGCGGACGACGGCCGCGAGGACCACCAACGCATCCAGCGGCTGCGCCACCTGCGGCCCGACATCGTGCTGCTCACCGGCGGCGTCGACGGCGGCTCCCAGGAGCACGTGGTGGAGATGGCGGAGACCCTGGTGGCGGCGTCGCCCCGGCCGCGGTTCGGCGACTCGCTGCGGCTGCCGGTGATCTACGCCGGCAACAGCCACGCCGTGGACGACGTCCGGGGCATTCTCGAGAAGGCCGCCCAGGTGGCGGTGGTGGACAACGTGCGCCCGACCCTCGACGCCGAGAACCTCGGCCCGGCCCGGGAGGCCATCCACGAGTTCTTCCTCACCCACGTCATGAGCCACTCGCCGGGCTACGACAAGCTGCTGCGGTGGACCCCGGCGCCGGTGATGCCCACCCCCGCGGCGGTGGGGGACATGGTGCGCGGCTACGCCGGGAGCACCGGCCGGGCGCTCTTGTGCGTGGATATCGGCGGCGCCACCACCGACGTCTTCAGCGTCTTCGAGAACCGGGACGGCGAGCCGGTGTTCAACCGCACGGTGAGCGCCAACCTGGGCATGAGCTACTCCGTGGCCAACGTGCTCATCGAGGCCGGCGCCGGGTCCATCGGCCGCTGGCTGCCCTACCGCCTGGAAGCCACGGAACTCCGGGACCGGCTGCGCAACAAGATGATCCGCCCCACCTCCATTCCCCAGACCCTGGAGGACCTGTGGCTGGAGCAGGCGGTGTGCCGCGAGGCGCTGCGGCTGGCGCTGGTGCATCACCGCTCGCTTGCGGTGGGGCTCAGCGGCGTGCAGCAGCAGCGCGGCATCGCCGACATCTTCTCGCAGACCGCCTCCCGCTCGGACCTGGTGGACATGATGAGCCTCGACCTGGTCATCGGCTCCGGCGGCGTGCTGAGCCACGCGCCGCACCGCATGGCGGCCGCGCTCATGATCCTGGAGGGTTTCGAGCTCCAGGGCTTCACCCAGATCGCGGTGGACTCCATCTTCATGATGCCCCACCTGGGGGTGTTGGCATCCGTCCATCCCGAGGCCGCCCGGGAGATATTCCTGCACGACTGCCTGGTGAACGTGGCCCACGCCGCCGTGCCGGTCTACTCCCGGAAACGGCGGGCGGGATCGCTGCTGGCGGAGGTGTCGGTGGACGGCGCCCGGGCCGGCGCCGTCACCGCCGGCGCCGTCGGCCACGTCCCGCTCGACGCCGGCACCGCGGCCCGCATCATCATCGAGCCCGCGGCAAGGGACGTCGACGTGGGCGCCGGCCCGGGCGTGGCCCTGCTGCGGGAGTTCACCACCGGAGTCTGCGGCCTGATCCTCGACGGCCGCAACCGCCCGCTGCAGACCCCGGCGCCCCGGGAGCAGGGGGTTGCGGAACGCAAGGCCGTGATGGAGGAGCTGGGGCTCGCCGGATCATGACCCAGGCGCTCACACCCGGACTTCAGGTGCTGGCCGGCACGGTGGTGCGGAAGACCCGCGAGCTTCCGGTGCCGGGGGAGATCCTGTGCCGGCGGGGCGACGCCGTGACGCCCCACGCCGTGGTGGCCCGGACCGAGCTGCCGGGCGACGTCCACATCATGCGGATACCCGAAAGCCTCGGCATCGAGCCCTTCGAGGCCGTCAAGGGGCTCAAGGTGGACGAAGGCGACGCGGTGGCCGAGGGCGATCTCGTGTGCGAGCACGTGGGCCTGTTCAGGCTGTTCCGGTCGCGCCTCCACGCGCCCGTGGACGGCACCGTCGAGTTCGTCGCCCGGCGCACCGGCCACGTGGGGCTGCGGCTGGCGCCCCACGCCATCGAGCTGCGCGCCTACGTGCCCGGCAAGGTGGTGGGCATCGACCCCGGCAAGTCCGTCACCATCGAGAGCCGCGGCGCGTTCATCCAGGGCATCTTCGGCGTCGGCGGCGAACGCTACGGCACCATCCGCATGCTGGACGGCGGACCCCGGACGGTGGTGGGTACGAAGAAGATACCCGAGGACGCCGCCGGACAGGTGCTCGTGGGAGGCACCCGCCCGACCCTGGAGGCCCTGGAGCGGGCCGCGGAAGTGGGCGCCGTCGCCATGGTGGTGGGATCCATCGACGACCAGGCCCTCACCGCCTACCTCGGGTACGAGCTCGGCATGGCCGTGACCGGCCACGAGGCGGTTCCCCTCACCGTCATCGTCACCGAGGGCTTCGGCTGGCTGCCCCTGGCCGAGCGCACCCACTCGCTGCTCCAGAGCCTCGACGGCCGCGCCGCCTCCGTCAACGGCGCCACCCAGGTGCGGGCCGGAGCGGTGCGCCCGGAAATCATCGTCGCCCGTGACGACGTCGAGCCCGGCGGCGGAAAACAGGGAGAGGAGACCGGCCTGCGGATCGGCGCCCCCATCCGCATCATCCGGGTCCCCCACTTCGGCGTCACCGCCGAGGTGGTCGCGTTGCCCCCCGAGCTCCGTCCCATCGAAACCGGCGCCCGCACTCGCGTCCTCGAAGCCAGGCTGCCCGACGGCGAGACCGTCACCGTGCCGAGGGCCAACGTCGAACTGCTCTGACCGCGCGCCGGACCCCTCCGCCGACCCGGATCGCCTCTCCGTCACCTGGATCGTCCGTTCTTGCAATGGGGCGCCCCGGCAATCATACTTGTTGCATGTCGATGTCTCGGGCGTCTCGGGCGCGGCGGCGGTTTTCGGCCTGAGCGAGGGGAGGTACCATGCGATCGAGTGGGGTGACGGCGGCGGTGTTGTGGGCGTTGGGCCTGGTCCTTGTGCCCGGTTTCGGAAGCTCGAGCGACGAGGTCCGGCCCAGCCATGGCATCGCCATGCACGGCGACCTCAAGTACGCGCCCGACTTCAAGCACTTCGACTACGTCAACCCGAAGGCGCCCAAGGGCGGGACGGTGCGGCTCCAGGCCATCGGCACCTTCGACAGCTTCAACCCCTTCATCGTCAAGGGCAGCCCGGCGGCGGGCATCGGGCGCATCTACGAGACCCTCATGGCCGGGTCCGCGGACGAGCCCTTCAGCGAGTACGGGCTGCTGGCGGAGAGCATCACCGTGCCCGAGGACCGCTCCTGGGTGCAGTTCACGCTGCGCCCGGAGGCGCGCTGGCACGACGGCAAGGCGGTGACCGCGGAGGACGTGGCGTGGACCTTCGAGACGCTGATCACCAAGGCCGTCCCCTTCTACCGCGGCTACTACGGCGACGTGAAGAAGGTCGAGAAGCTCGACGAAAGGACGGTGCGATTCACCTTCGGCGGCGGCACCAACCGCGAGCTGCCGCTGATCCTGGGCCAGCTCGTGGTGCTGCCGAAGCACTACTGGGCCGGGAGGGACTTCACCAAGACGACCCTGGAGCCGCCCCTGGGCAGCGGCCCGTACCGGATCGGCGGCTTCGAGCCGGGCCGGCACGTGGAGTACGAGCGGGTGGAGGACTACTGGGGCACGGACCTCCCGGTGAACGTGGGACGCGACAACTTCGACCGCATCCGCCACGACTACTACCGGGACGGCACCGTCTCGGTGGAGGCGTTCAAGGCCGGGGAGTACGACTTCCGGTACGAGAACAGCTCCAAGAACTGGGCCACCTCCTACGACTTCCCGGCGCTGCAGCAGGGCCTGGTCCGGAAGGAGGAGATCCCCCACGACCGCTCCACCGGCATGCAGGCGTTCGCCTTCAACACCCGCCGCCCGCTGTTCCAGGACCGCAAGGTCCGGCAGGCGCTGGCGTACGCGTTCGACTTCGAGTGGTCCAACCGGACCCTGTTCTACGGCCAGTACAAACGCAACCGCAGCTACTTCGACAACTCCGAGCTGGCGGCCGCCGGACTGCCAAGCCCGGCGGAGCTGGCGATCCTGGAGCCCTACCGGGGCCTGTTGCCCGGGGAGGTCTTCACCAAGGCCTACGATCCGCCGGCCACCGACGGTTCGGGGCGCATCCGCGCCAACCTCCGCCAGGGATCGAAGCTCCTGCGGGAAGCCGGCTGGGGCATCGACAAGGCCACCCGCAAGCTCACCCACAAGGCCACCGGCCGGGCCATGGAGTTCGAGATCCTGCTGGTAAGCCCGCTGTTCGAGCGTATCGTCCTTCCCTTCAAGAAGAACCTTGAACGGCTCGGAATCACCGCCGGCGTGCGTACCGTGGACAGCGCGCAGTACCGGCGCCGGCTGGACGACTTCGACTTCGACGTGGTCATCGGGAGCTGGGGACAGTCGTTGTCCCCCGGAAACGAGCAACGCGACTTCTGGGGATCGGACTTCGCCGACCGCCCCGGCAGCCGGAACCTCGTGGGCATCAAGGACCCGGCGGTGGACGCGCTCATCGAGGGCGTGGTCAACGCACCCGACCGCAAGAGCCTGGTGAACCACGTGCGCGCCCTGGACCGCGTCCTCCAGTGGGGCCACTGGGTAATCCCCCAGTGGCATATCCCCTACGACCGCCTGGTCTACTGGGACCGCTTCGGCCGCCCCGAGGTCACCCCCACCCAGGGGGTCCAGTTCGACACCTGGTGGGTCGACGCCAAGAAGGTGGAGGCGTTGGAGGTGAAACGGTCAGGGGGGTAAGGGGCGGGGCGGGTCCGGAATGACGTAGCTATTTCATGTTCGCGTACATCATCCGCCGGCTGCTGCTGATCGTGCCGACGCTGTTCGGCATCATGGTGCTGAACTTCGTGATCATCCACTCGGCGCCGGGGGGGCCGGTGGAGCAGCTCCTGGCGAAGCTCCAGCAGACCGACGTGTCGGCCACCGAACGGTTCAGCGGCGGCGGCGACCAGCGGGAGGCGGGGCCGTCGGCGCAGCAGTCCGGCGACGCCGGCAGCAGCCCCGCCGGCCGGTACCGGGGCGCCCGCGGCATCGATCCCGAGTTCATCAAGGAGATCGAGCGCCAGTTCGGCTTCGACAAGCCCGCTCACGAGCGTTTCCTGCTCATGATGGGCAACTTCCTGCGCTTCGACTTCGGCGACAGCTTCTTCCGCGACCGCTCGGTGGTGCAACTGGTGATGGACAAGCTGCCGGTGTCCATCTCGCTGGGCCTGTGGACCACCCTGCTGGTGTACCTGGTGTCGATCCCGCTGGGGGTGGCCAAGGCGGTGCGGGACGGTTCGCGCTTCGACATCTGGAGCTCCGGGGCGGTGATCGTGGGCAACGCGGTGCCGGGCTTCCTGTTCGCCATCCTGCTGATCGTGCTGTTCGCCGGCGGCCGCTACCTCGACTGGTTCCCGCTGCGCGGCCTGGTGTCGGACAACTGGAGCGAGCTGGGCTTCTGGCAGCGCGTCACCGACTACCTCTGGCACATCACCCTGCCGGTGGCGTCCATGGTCATCGGCGGCTTCGCCGGCCTCACCATGCTCACCAAGAACTCGTTCCTGGACCAGATCAACCAGCAGTACGTGATGACCGCCCGGGCCAAGGGGCTGAGCGAGCGGCGGGTGCTGTACCGCCACGTGTTCCGCAACGCCATGCTCATCGTCATCGCCGGCTTTCCCGGCGCCTTCGTCGGCATACTGTTCACCGGCGCGCTGCTCACCGAGGTGATCTTCTCGCTGGACGGCGTCGGCCTGCTGGGGTTCGAGGCGGCCATCAACCGCGACTACCCGGTGATGTTCGGCACCCTCTATTTCTTCACCCTGCTGGGGCTGGCGATGAAGCTGGTGGAGGACCTCACCTACGTGGTGGTGGACCCGCGCATCGACTTCGAGAGCCGGGAGACCTGACCGCACCCCCGGAACCGCCCGCATGACGCCGCTCAACCGAAGACGCCTGCAGAACTTCCGCGCCAACCGGCGCGGCTACTGGTCGCTGTGGATCTTCGGCGCGTTGCTGCTGGTGAGCCTGTTCGCCGAGTTCATTGCCAACGACCGGCCGTTGCTGGTGCGCTACGACGGCGGGTTCTACGCGCCGGTGCTGGTGGATTATCCGGAGACGGATTTCGGCGGTTTCCTGGAGACCGACGCGGACTACGGCGACCCCGAGGTCCGGGCACTCATCGAGGAGCGCGGCTGGATCCTGTGGCCGCCCATCCGCTACAGCTACGACAGCATCGTGTACGACCTGCCGACCCCGGCGCCGGCGCCGCCGAGCCTCCGGAACTGGCTCGGCACCGACGACCAGGCCCGGGACGTCACCGCCCGGTTGATCTACGGCTTCCGCATCTCGGTGCTGTTCGGCCTGATCCTCACCCTGGTGAGCTCGGTGGTGGGGGTCGCCGCGGGCGCGGTGCAGGGGTACTTCGGCGGCTGGCTGGACCTGCTGTTCCAGCGCTTCATCGAGATGTGGTCCGGCCTGCCCACCCTCTACCTGCTCATCATCCTGGCCAGCGTGGTGACCCCGAGCTTCTGGTGGCTCCTGTGCTTCATGCTGCTCTTTAGCTGGATGGCGCTGGTGGGGGTGGTGCGGGCGGAGTTCCTGCGCGCGCGGAACCTCGACTACGTGCGGGCGGCCCGTGGCCTGGGGGTGGGCAACCCGCGTATCATCGCCCGCCACGTGCTGCCCAACGCCATGGTGGCGGCGCTGACCTTCCTGCCGTTCATCACCAGCGGCGCGGTGGTGACGCTGACCGCCCTGGACTTCCTGGGCTTCGGCCTGCCGCCCGGCTCGGCATCCCTGGGCGAGCTGCTGAAACAGGGTAAGGACAACCTGCAGGCGCCGTGGCTGGGGTTCACCGCGTTCTTCGTCATCGCCGTGATGCTGAGCCTTCTGGTGTTCATCGGCGAGGCGGTGCGCGACGCCTTCGACCCGCGCAAGACCTTCGCCCCCGAGGCCGCCGCCTACGGCGAAGCGGACGCCGCCGGTACCCCGGCCGAAGCGGCGGCCGGCGCCGCGGGAGCGCGGACGGAGGCCGGCACGGCGCTGGTGGCCATCGAGGACCTGGCGGTGCGCTTCGGCTCGGGTCCGGCGGCGGTGGAAGCCGTGGACGGGGTCTCCCTCACCATCCGCCGGGGCGAGACCGTGGCCCTGGTGGGGGAAAGCGGCTCGGGCAAGTCGGCCACGGCGCTGTCGATCCTGCAGCTCCTGCCCTACCCCGCGGCCAGCCATCCCCGCGGCAGCATCCGCTTCCAGGGCACGGAGCTGCTGGGCGCCGACGCCCGCACCCTCCAGGGCATCCGCGGCGACCGCATCGCCATGATCTTCCAGGAGCCCATGACGTCGCTGAACCCGCTGCACACCATCGAACGCCAGCTCGGCGAGACCCTGAAGCTGCACAAGGGACTCGACGGGCCGGCCGCCGCCGCCCGCACCCTGGAGCTGTTGCGGCTGGTGGGCATCGCGGAGCCGGAGCGCCGGCTCGGCGCCTACCCGCACGAGCTGTCCGGCGGGCAGCGGCAGCGAGTGATGATCGCCATGGCCTTGGCCAACGAGCCGGACCTGCTGATCGCGGACGAGCCCACCACCGCCCTGGACGTGACCATCCAGGCGCAACTGCTGGCGCTGCTCATGAGCCTCAAGCAGCGGCTGGGCATGGCGATCCTGTTCATCACCCACGACATGGCCATCGTGCGCAAGCTGGCGGATCGCCTGTGCGTCATGCAGCAGGGCAGGATCGTGGAGGCGGGCGCCACCGCCGACGTGCTGGAGCGGCCGCGGCATCCGTACACCCGGCACCTGCTGGCGGCCACCCCCAAGGGCGGCCCGGGGGCGCCCGACTCGGCGGTGGAGCCGCTGATGGCGTGCGACGACCTCAAGGTCTGGTATCCGGTGAAGGCGGGCATCATGCGGCGCACCGTCGACCACGTCCGGGCCGTCGACGGCATCTCGGTGGAGCTCCGGGAGGGCCGCACCGTGGGCGTGGTGGGCGAGAGCGGCTCCGGCAAGACCACCCTGGGAATGGCGCTGCTGCGCCTCGTGGGCAGCAGCGGATCGGTCCGCTACGACGGCCGGGAGATCCAGGGCCTGCGCTCACGGGCGCTGCGGCCGCTGCGGCGGGACATGCAGGTAGTGTTCCAGGACCCCTACGGCTCGCTCAACCCGCGCCTTTCGGTGGCGCAGATCATCGAGGAAGGCCTGGTGGTCCACGGCCTCGGGCGCACCGCCGAGGAGCGCGACGGCCTCATCGTGGAGGCTTTGCGGGAGGTGGAGCTGGAACCGGAGGCCCGCCACCGCTACCCCCACGAGTTCTCCGGCGGACAGCGCCAGCGCATCGCCATCGCCCGGGCCATGGTGCTGAAACCGCGGTTCGTGGTGCTGGACGAGCCCACCTCGGCCCTCGACGTGTCGGTGCAGGCGCAGATCGTCGCCCTGCTCCGAAGGCTCCAGGAGCAGCACCGCTGCGCCTACCTGTTCATCAGCCACGACCTCAAGGTGGTGCGCGCCATGAGCCACCACGTGCTGGTGGTCCACCACGGCGTCGTGGTGGAGCAGGGGCCGGCCGACGCCATCTTCGAGACGCCCCGGCACGAATACACACAGGAACTCGTAGCCGCCGCCTTCGACATCGAGGCGCGGACCTCCTGCTAGTGTCCTGTCCCAGGTAATTGTTTACCGAGGTGCGCAGGATTTCTTGTTGTCGGCAAGGCGCGATGACGAGCAGTGGCGGGCACCACGCGAGGAAGAGCAACGCAGCCGACGACAAGAAAGACAAGCAGATCGGTAAACCATTACCTGAGACAGGACACTAGCCTGCCGGCCACGGCGTTCTCTCCAGGACTCCCGCTCAGAAAAGTTTCCAAGAGGGCTAAGGAATGGCCGCCGGGAGCCGATTTATTCCTTGACAGTCGTTCCATTTACTGTTGCAGTTATCTTGAGTGAGTGGCGCGGGCCGCCCGCGAGCACCTGGCGGGTTGAAGCATGGGTTTGATCGTTACCGAATTGTATGACGCGCTGATCGAGGCCGGGGCCACCGAGGGAAAGGCCCGGGCGGCGGCTGCCGCCATCCCCCTTACGGAACATCTCGCCACCAGGGAAGACCTCGTGGCCACCGGGCAGCAACTCGCGGATCGGACCGTCGGCCTGGGGGTCGAACTCAGACAGGAGATTGCTGACCTCAGGACCGAGATCAAGGGCGACATCGCCAGGCTGGACAAGAGAATCGCGGTGCTGAACCTGGGAGTGTTCAGCTTCGGTCCGGCCATACTCGCTCTGCTGGTCAAGCTGGCCTTCTTCCCATAGGCCGGCTCAGCCCTTTTCCGGACCCTGGGTCGAGCTTGCCCCGGGCTCGCGGTTCAACCGGCCGGCGACGGGAGCGGTACCCTCACGACGCCCGCGGGGAGCTTTTGGACGAAGTGGGATTCGGGCAGGGCGATGTTCAGTTCCGGCTTGTCGTAGCGGATCTGGTAGAAGCGCTGGAGCGGCGGGGTTTCCAGGGTGATCTTCAGCGGAAAGCTCCCGAACGGGGTGTCGGAGAAATCCTCGAAGGTGGCGACGTACAGAGGTTCTCCGTTGGAGCCGACGCGCCGCCAGCCGGTGGGCGCCTTGCCCTCCGGGTCGAAGGTGAGGACGTCGGCGCCGCCGTCGGGCCGGGTGCGCCGCAACGCCCGCACCTCCGCGTCCCACTCGGACTCGACGCCCGAGTCCACCGGTGGAAGGCCCATCAGCAGGGCCACCATCTCGTCCAGCTCCAGCAGGATCTGGGTGGCTCGGAACAGGTTCTCGCGGGAAGTCCTGCCACGGTAGTAGCGCGCCTGGGACGGCAGGAACCCGGTGACCTCGCCGTCGTCCACCGTAACGATGAGCGCGGCGCCGACCACGGAGAACGCCTCGAGCCGCAGCCTGTGGGGCCTGCGCACCAGCACGGCGGCGTCGAACGCGCCCCTTTCCCGGCTCACCCCGTAGCTCACCCGGGCCAGGCTCCGGAGCGATTGCAGCGACTGGTTGCGCTCGGCCAGCCGCGAAGCCAGACGGGGGTCGGGTCGGAACTGGGGCGCGGGCGCCGGCACGGACGCCGGCTCCTGGACCGTGCACCCCGCCAGCAGGCTTCCGCCGCAAAGAACCGCCGCCATCAGGCTGACTCGCATCCTCCGCATCCGGTCAAATCCCTTCGAGCTCGCGGATCTTCGAACGGATCCGCTTCAACTGCTCCTCCTCGGTAGCCGCCTTGAGCGCGTCGCGATAGCTTTGCAGGGCCTTGTCCGCCTGGCCTACCTTGACGTACGCGTCGCCCAGGTGCTCGATGATGACGGGGTCGTCCACCACCAGGTGCACCGCCTTCTCGAGCTGCTCGATGGCCTTCGGGTAATCCCCCTGGCGGTAATAGACCCATCCCAGGCTGTCGATATAGAAGCCGTCGTTGGGAGTGATCTCCAGCGCCCGGATGATAAGCCGCTCCGCGCGGTCGAGCTCGACGCCCAGTTCGGCGTAGGTGTACCCCAGATAATTCAGCGCGGCGGCGTTGTCCGGGTTCAGCTCGATGGCCTTCTTCATGTACTCGATGGTCTTGTCCTTGTCCTTGCTCTCGTCGTAGAGGGCGCCCAGCGCGAAGTGGACCCGGTCGCTCTCGGGGTCCAGCTCCACGACCTTGAGCATGGCCTCGATGGCGTTGGGGAAGTCCCCGGCCTCGCGGTACACCTCCGCGAGGAAGCGGAACAGCTCCTTGCGCCGCCGGTCGTCCCGGTCCAGGGCGGCGCGGATGGCGGCCACGGCATCGGCGAACCGTCCCTTCCGCTCGTGGACGGAGGCCATCTGCACCCGCGAATCGACGAAGAATTCACTCTCCGGAGGGATGCGCGAAAAATGCGCCACCGCCCGCTCGCCGTCCTCCAGCCGGCCGTAGGTCAGGCCGAGGAAGAAACGGGCGCGATGGTCGTCCGGCCGCTCCATCAGGGCGAGGCTGAACTCCGTCACCGCCTTCTCGAGGCTGCCGAGCTCGTAGTGAACGAGCCCGACCTTCATCCGCACGGCGCCGGGGGCCGCCTCCACCGAGCGCAGGCGGTCGAACTCGGCGCGCGCTTCGGAGAGGTCCCGCCGGCCGGAACGGGCGCGCCGGACGGCCCACGCGTTCCGCGGATCGATCTTGAGAAGGCTCTCGTAGGTTTCCAGCGCGGCGCTGCGCCTGCCGCGGAACTCACGGACCAGCGCCAGCTCCGTCAGCACCGGGGCGGACGAGGGGTGGAGTTTGAGCGCGGCCGCGTAGCTCTCTTCGGCGCCGGCCAGCTCCCCGGCCTCGGCCAGGACCCGGCCGAGGTAGTAGTGTCCCAGGGGCGATCCGGGATTGCGCCGGACGTACCGTTCCAGGTGCCCGCGCGCCTGCCCGAGCTCCCCCTGGCCAAGCTGGAGGGCGCCCAGGTAGAGGAGCGTCTGGGCGTCGTCGGGATGCAACTCCAGCAGCTTCCGGTACTGGGGAATGGCCTGCGAAACCTTGCCGGCGGCGCCGTACAACCCGGCCAGCAACCGGTGGCCGTCCCGGTCATCGCCGTCGAGCCTCACCGCGGCCTCCGCCGCCGCCAGCGCCTTCTCCGCCTCGCCCAGGGCAAGCCACGACTTGGCCAGCCGGGCGCGCAGGAAAGCGCTGGACGGATCTTGCCGGCTGGCGGCCACGAGATTCCGGTGGGCCGCTTGCGAGTCGCCTCCGATCAGGTCCAACCGGGCGCGCAGAAAGCGGTACATGGCCCCGGCATCGGCCGGGACCGCGGCCTTTTCCTCATTCGCAAACCGGCCGGAGGGGACCTCGGGAACCGGCTCCACGGGAGCGCAACCGGCCAGGAACAATGCGAAAACGATTCCCCAGCCAAGGGACCGCATGGTATTTTTCCGACGGACAGTACTCATGAAACGTTGCAATTCGTAACGATAAAACTGCTATCACAGGCGCCGTGACCGGTCAACGAGCCCTGCCTCCCGCATCCTCACCCCGGCCCGCCTCAAACGTCACCCCGGACTTGATCCGGGGTCCAGAGGGCGGGGTCGGGGCCGGCAGCACCGCTTGTTGACAGGGCCGCGGGCTGACATACATCATGAGGGATTCCGTGGCACGGGTTGAAGGAGCTTGACGGTGAGCGATTCGCTGGAGGCGTTGAAGGCGGAGATCCGGGAGTTGACCGACAAGGTGGCGGAGCACGGCTACCGCTACTATGTCCTGGACGACCCGCGGATTACCGATTCCGAGTACGACGAATTGTTCCGGCGCCTGTCCCGGCTGGAGCGGGAGCATCCGGAGCTGGCCTTGCCCAACTCGCCCACGGCCAAGGTGGGGGGGCCGCCGCTGGACAGGTTCACCACCGTGCGGCACACCTTGCCAATGCTGTCGCTGGACAACATCACGAACCGGGACGAGCTGGCGGATTTCGAGCAGCGCATCCAGCGCTTTCTCAAGACCACCGACCCGCTGGAGTACGTGGTGGAGCCCAAGATCGACGGCGTCGGCGTCGAGTTGGTGTACGAGGAGGGCGAGCTGGCGGTGGCCTCCACCCGGGGGGACGGGGTGGACGGCGAGGACATCACCCAGAACGTCCGCACCATCCGCTCGGTGGCCCTGTCGCTGCGCCGGGACGGGACGGAGGTGCCGCGGCTCCTGGCGGTGCGGGGCGAGGTGTTCTATCCCACCGAGGGCTTCCAACGCCTCAACCGGCAACGGGAGGAAGCCGGCGAGTACATATTCGCCAACCCCCGCAACGCCGCCGCCGGCGCGCTCAAGCAACTGGACTCCAAGATCACCGCCAGCCGGCCGCTGGACCTGTTCTGCCACGGCATGGGGGCGGTGGAGCCGGCGCCGTTCGCCGGCCACGCGGAGTTCCTGGCTGCGCTGCAGGACTGGGGGCTCAAGCCGGTGCCGCTGACCCGGGTGTGCGGCAACGTGGACGAGGTCGTCGCCTACCAGGAGGAGATGGAAGGCCGACGGGACGCGCTGCCCTACGAGATCGACGGCGTGGTGCTGAAGGTGAACAGCCTGGAGCTGCAGCGGCGCCTGGGCCAGATCGCCCGCTCGCCGCGCTGGGCCATGGCCTACAAGTTCAAGCCGCGCCAGTCCACCACCCGCATCCTCGACATCCAGCCGCAGGTGGGCCGCACCGGCACCCTCACGCCGGTGGCCAGCCTGGAGCCCGTGCAGTTGGCGGGGGTCACGGTGCGGAACGCGTCGCTGCACAACATGGACGAGATCCAGCGCAAGGACATCCGCGTCGGCGACACCATCGTCATCGAGCGCGCCGGCGACGTGATCCCGTACGTGGTGCGGGTGCTCACGGAAGAGCGCGACGGCAGCCAGCGGCCCTTCGAGATGCCGGCCCAATGCCCCATGTGCGGCTCCCAGGTCTACCGCGAGGAAGGCGAGGCGGCCTACCGGTGCGTGGGGCTGTCGTGCCCGGCCAAGCTGAAGGAGAGCCTCAAGTTCTTCGGCTCGCGCCACGCCCTGGACATCGAGGGGCTGGGCGAGAAGCTCATCGAGCAGTTGGTGGAGAAGAAGCTCGTGGCCGACAGCGCCGACCTCTTCGGGCTCGACGAGGAGACGTTGGCGTCGCTGGAGCGCATGGGGGCCAAGTCGGCGCGGAACCTGATGGGGGAACTGCACCGCCGCAAGGACACCACGCTGTCGCGCTTCGTCACCGCGCTGGGGATACGGCACGTGGGGGAGGCCACGGCCAAGGTGCTGGCCGAGCACTTCGGCACCCTGAACGGCATCATGGGCGCGGACGAGGAGGCCCTCACGGAGGTCCGGGACATCGGCCCGGAGGTGGCCAAGAGCATCGCCGGATTCTTCGCGGACGCGGGCAACCGCCGGGTCATCGAAAAGCTGCTGGACCACGGGTTCCAGCTCAAGGCCGAGGCCCGGGCCGAGGGCGCCCTGAGCGGGAAGAGCTTCGTGCTCACGGGCAGCCTGGAGACCATGTCCCGCGGCGAGGCGCAGAAGATGATCACCGCCCTGGGGGGGCGGGTGTCGGGGAGCGTCAGCGGGAAGACCGACTACGTGGTGGTGGGCGCGGACCCGGGGTCCAAGGCCACCAAGGCGGAGCAGTTGGGGGTCCGGGTTCTTGACGAGGACGGGCTGAGGGCTTTGCTGGAGGATAGAGGCTGACCCGGCGAGAGACAAGTTCGCCGACTGGACCCCGGGGCAAGCCCGGAGGGTGACCGCGGATCGGTTCGGAACATGCTCTACGTAGTCGCGACGCCCATCGGCAATCTGGAGGACATCACGCTGCGCGCGTTGCGGGTGCTGCGGGAGGTGGATCTTATCGCGGCGGAGGATACCCGGCAGACCCGGAAGTTGTTGGCGCGCTACGACATCGGTACGCAGGTTACAAGCTACCACGAGAACAACGAGCGCACCAAGGCGGATGCGCTGGTGGGGCGGCTGGAGGCGGGCGAGAGCATCGCGCTGGTTTCGGACGCGGGCACGCCTGCCATCTCGGACCCGGGGTACCATCTGATCCGGGCGGCGGCGGAGAAGGGGGTGGCGGTGACGCCGGTGCCGGGGGTGTCGGCGGCCGTGGCGGCGCTGAGCGTCTGCGGGCTGGCCACGGATCGGTTCGTGTTCCAGGGATTCCTGCCGGCGCGGCAGGGCCGGCGAAGGGAAACGCTGCGCCAGCTTCAGGGGGACGACCGCACCCTGGTGTTCTACGAGGCGCCGCACCGGATCCGGGAGGCGCTGGCGGACATGGGCGAGGTGTTGGGGGACCGGGTCGCGGTGGTGGGCCGGGAGCTGACCAAGGTGCACGAGGAACTGCTGCGGGGGAGGCTGTCCCAACTGGCGGGAGAACTGGAAGAGACGCCGGCGCGCGGGGAGTTCGTCATCGTGGTGGAGGGGCGCGGCGAGACGCCGGGGGTGGACGAGGAGGCATTGCGGGCCGAGATCGGAAAGCTCCTGGAAGCCGGCCGCTCGGCCAACGACGTGGCCAAGCTCATCGCGCAGACGTTTTCGTTGGTGAAACGGGACGTTTACAGGTTGGTACTGGAGGTTGCCAAGCGGCGGTGAGAGGCGGGCGGCCGTTGCGACCCGCGACCCAGGGGGGTCCTGCCATCAAGCCCGGCTGGCTCGGATCTCTCCCCGCAACTCGGAGAACTCCCGCGCCAGGTCGTGAAGCTTCTTCTGCAAACCGTCCAGCCTGCCTTCCAGCCGATCGATCCTGGCTTCCAGGCGGTCGATTCTCGCGTCCAATCGGCCGATCCTGGCATCAAGACGCGTCTCGAGCCGGACCATTACCCGCCAGTTGAAAACGGCAAGGGCTATGCCGACCCCGATGATTGCGATCATCTCACCCGTCACGTTCCGTCCTCAAATGCCGTGCACGACCGTGGTCTATACTAGTTAATTCGGCATGACCGGTCAATTCTTTAATTATCGTTTTCAAAAAAGGCGGACCTGCCGCCCAAACCCTGGAAGCGGGGGCGTTACTTGCCCCAGTCGCGGGAGTAGCGGAAGTCGCGGTCGATGGTGCGGTGGGAGACCTTGGCGATGACGGGGAGGCGGCGCTTGAACTGGGAGGTCTGGATGCGGCGGGCGATGTCGTCGACGAAGTCGGGGGCGAAGCCGGCGGCGACGAGGTCGGGGCGGCCGTAGCGCTGGTCCACCATGAGGTAGAGCAGCTCGTCGACCTCGCGGTAGCTGAAGCCCAGCTCGGCCTCGTCGGTCTGCCCAGCCCAGAGGTCGGCGGAGGGTTTCTTGTCGACGATCACGTCCGGGACGCCGACGGCCCCGCTCAGGGCCCATACCTGGGTCTTGTAGAGGTCCCCCAGGGGGTTGAGGGCCGAGGCCATGTCGCCATGCAGGGTGCCGTAGCCCAGCAGCAGCTCGGTCTTGTTGCTGGTGCCGGCCACCAGCGCGTCCCACCGGGCGGAGTGGTCGTAGAGGATGGTCATGCGCTCCCGGGCCATCTTGTTGCCCCGGCGCTTGGGGTCGGCGTCCGGGAAAGCCTCGAAATAGGCGTCGATCTGGGCGGTGATCTCCACCGTGGCGGAGCGGATGCCGCTCTTCTCCACCACCAGCCGGCCGTGTTCCAGGCTCTCGGCGCTGGAGGTCCGGTAGGGCATCATGACGCCCAGCACCTGCTCCGGCCCCAGGGCCTCGGCCGCCAGCATGGCGCTCAGGCTGGAGTCCACCCCGCCGGAGAGGCCCACCACCACCCGCTCGAGGCCTACCTTGCGCACCTCGTTCCGGATGAACGCCACCAGGATCCGGCGCAGGAGTGACACGTTGGTCGGAATCATCGCCCTTCTGCTTCCTCAGTCGCGGCGGATGCGTTCCAGTTCCCGGATGGTGAGGTCCACGTCCTCGTCGCGCAACAGCGGCGCGCGGGTGCGTTTGCGGCGCGCCACCTCGTGGGAGATCTCCCCGGCCAGGAAGGCCTCCTCGTAGTAGTCCGCCTTGCACACCGTATGCCCGAAGGGGTCGAGGATGCCGGAGCCGCCCCAGAAGCCCACGCCGTCCTCGAAGCCCACCCGGTTGGCGTGCACCACGAAGATGCCGAAGGTCTCGGCGTAGCTCCGGGTGATGAGCTCCCAGTAGCGCGCGTTGTCGTCCTGGTCGGCGCCGTCGGTGACGCCGCGCAGCGGGCTCGACGACGGACAGAGGACGGTCAGGGCGCCGTCCAGGGCGGCCAGGTAGACCGTGGACGGATGCCAGAGGTCCTCGCAGATGAGCAGCGCCAGCCGGCCGTGTCGGGTGTCGAACGTCCGCATCCGGCCGCCCCGGGCAAAATAGCGCTGCTCGTCGAACATCCCGTAGGTGGGGAGATATACCTTGCGGTGGACGTGCCGGACCTCGCCGTCCTCCAGGTAGACCGCGGCGTTGAAAAACCGGTGGTCCGGGCTCTCCAGCACGAGCCCCGCCACCAGCGACACCTCCCGGCTCAACGCCTTGAGCCGCTCCATCTCCGGGCTCTCCAGCCGCACCGCCACGTCCGGAACCATGTCCCGCAGGAAGTAACCCGTGAGGCTCAGCTCGGGGAAGACCACCAGCTCCGCGTCTTGCGAGGCGGCCTCCCGCACCCCGGCCTCGTAGAGGTCCATGTTGGCGGCCACGTCCCCCAATCTGGGGTTGATCTGCGCCATGCCCACTCGGAACGACATGAGAGGGGGCTAACACATTTCCGCGGAGCGAGAAAGGGGATGCAAGTCAAGATGTCGACGGCGCAACACCAACTCCGCCGAGGCTATCTCACCGTAGCGACAGGGGAGTATGAGACAAACGAATCCGGAGGACGGGACACTACGCTGGGAAAGTACCGTTCAGCGATAGGTCTGGCGCCTGACCCGCCGGTAAGAGAACAGGTCGGCCGCTCGGCCGCAATCCTAGCCCGGTTTCATGCGATACCGCGGATCTCCAGTCCCACCAGGGTAATCCGACATCGGCCAAGTCCGGTTCCTGCGGCCCTTACTTCCGAGCCTGAATCGCCCAGTTCGATCTTGTGGTGATGATGTTCCGCGTACCGGTGAGACCTGCAATGGGCTTCTCCACGGCCAGATAGGCTTCTGGCGAACTCCACTTGTCCTTTAGAGTCTTGAACTTCGTGAGATCATGTACCTTAACAGTTTTCGTCGGGCTTTGTTGGTTAGTCGCCTCGGTACTTGGTATGCTTGTGATGTCTGCGGCCTTGGCCGGTAGTACGTCATTTGCGTACGTGATCACGGTGCCCAGGGAAGCGATATCGTTTAGACCGGCTGTCTTGGAACTATTGGCTCGAGTCTCAAAACAGCGGACTAAGGCATCATCCCACTGTATAGGGATCGCCACGAATTTGTCCTCCGATGGGTCCTTCGGCTTGTTGAAAATAGCGATTTGTTTAGCACTGTCTGACGCAGTCGCCATCGCGGAAATCAATCGTTTCGCATTGCTTGCTTCCTTGAACGCACTCAGTGGATACGCGTAGAGAACGACGTTGCGTGGTGTGGACGGAAGACTGCTGAGCGCGCCAGCTAATGACTTGACGGCCTTGGCAGGTGTCAATAGGTCATACTCGACAGCGCTACGATAACGTGTGCTGGAGCACTCGGAACCGGGCGGCACTGCGGAAACTTGTAGCCATGGAGACTGCTTGGTAGCATTGATAGTGAACTCCGGTTTCTCGGGAGGTTCACCGCTCGCCGGCGGACCATTCGTCGCGACAACTGTAAATGTTGTCGACGCAACGATCATGATCATTACGAGAAGCTTCGCGAGTTTGGCCATCGTCATCCTCCTGCGCTCAAAATCGACCAGTGGAAGTAGGCCCTGACTATGTACCTGTACCCACGAGCTTGTCGACCATCGGCAAGATCGGAACAAGGCCTATTGCCACGAGTATCAAAACAGCGACAAACAATGTTAACCGAGCAGAGGTAGTCACCATCTCATCCAGTTTCAGCCCGTCGGGGTTTGCCCGCACTTTCGCGCCTTGATAACAGATGTAGCCCACAAGTAGTGGAACCAAGTAAGTCGGCAGTGATAGCACCAACAACGTCATCGCATCAGGCTCAGGACGAGAGACGATTACCGAAACAAGGTCAATAATGTACTTCTCGTTTGCATCGGTCACCAAGTTCCAGCCAGTGAGAAGGCTCCAGAACCACACGAAGCACGAGGACAGTAGCGCCCAAAGCACACGCCTATTGTACCATAACAAGGATAGCAGCCAACACGCTGACCGCCGGACGTGACGGGAAAAGGAATGGGGGGTCACGAATAGGAAATCAAGAGAAGCGTTCATTGTGAATCCCTTGCTCGCTTTGGAACACTACGGCACATGACCAGACATTACACTTACCACTTACCGTGCCGTGTTGTGTCAACCCCACGACGAGCAGGACTTGAGAGCCGTGACCGCCGCTGTCACACAAGCTATGTTCTTTAGTCGGCACGTATCCCCAAAGGCACCCGAGGTTCGCGATCTACTTCGCCTCCAATCCGACTGAGGATTCCAGCGTAGGTCAATCGCAATTCACATGCCATGTTCCAGGCACAGGTTCAACGCCAACAACTGCTTCGGGAAAGGGTTCCATTCTCCATCGTGATTCGCTACAGGAGTCCCATGGAGAGGCTCCAAGAGGGGGCTGCGAAGAGGGTTGTGGAGGTCTTCGGGGCCGGCGCGCGATTGGTGGGGCTGAAGGCACTGGCGGGGGATGCGTCTTCACGGCGCTATTTTCGGGCGTGGCTGGAGGGGGCGGGGGCGCCGGGATCGGTGATGGTGATGCAGTGGAGCGAGGCGGGGCTTCCGGTGTCGTCGGAGGAGCTGGCGGTGTTCGACGAGCCGCCGGAGGAGCTGCCGTTCCTGAACGTGCACCGGTTCCTGCGGGGCGTGGGGGTGCGGGTGCCGGCGGTGTACGGGCACTGGGTGGACGAGGGGCTGATGCTGCTGGAGGACCTGGGAGACGTGAGCTTGTGGGACCGGGTGCGGGAGACGCCGGAGGCGGAGGCGGCGGCCTGGTACCGGAAGGCCATCGACGAACTGCTGGTGCTGCAGGTGCAGGGCACCCGGGCGCGGGACGACGGCTGTATGGCGTTCCGGCAGGCCTTCGACCGGCGGCTCTACCTCTGGGAGCTGGACCATTTCACGGAGTACGGGCTGGAGCGGGGGGACAAGGGGAGCCTCCCGGCAGCGGAGCGGCAGATGCTGGACGTGGCCTTCGAGGGCATGGCCGAACGCCTGGCCGGGCAGCCACGGGTGCTGAACCACCGGGACTACCACAGTTGGAACCTCATGGTGCATGACGGCGCGGTGGCGGTCATCGACTTCCAGGACGCGCTGCTGGCGCCGGGCCCGTACGACCTCGCCTCGCTACTGAACGACCGGGAGACCGACCGGGTGGTGACGCCGGCGCTGGAAGCGCGGCTGGTGGACTACTACATGGAGCGCACCGAGGCCCTGGGGGAGCCCCGGCCGGACCGCGACGCGTTTTGGGAAACCTACCTGCTGTCGGCGCTGCAACGGGACCTAAAGGTGGTGGGGCGGTTCCGCTACCTGGACCTGGTGAAGGGCAAGCCGGGCTACAAGCGCTACATCCCGCCGACCCTGGAGCGCATCGGACGAAACCTCCGGCGCGCGCCGGGGCTGGAGCGCCTGAGGACGGTGCTGGCGGAGCACTTCGAGGAGATCCGATGAGGGCGATGCTGTTCGCCGCCGGGCTCGGCACCCGGCTCCGGCCCCTCACCGACCGCCTGCCCAAGTGCCTGGTGCCGGTGAACGGCCGGCCCATGATCGACTATTCGCTGCTGCTGCTGCGCCACTACGGCATCCGCGAGATCGTGGTCAACGTGCACCACTTCGCGGATCGGGTGGAGGACTACCTGGAAGACGGCTCCCGATTCGGCGTGGAGGTCGCGTACTCCAGGGAACAGACGCTGATGGACACCGGCGGCGGCCTGCTGGGGGCGCGGCGGTTCCTGGACGGCGGCACCTTCGTGGTGATCAACAGCGACGTCCTCATCGACCTCAGGCTGGACGAGGTGCTTCGGTTTCACCGGGACCGGCGGGCCGCCGCTACCCTGGTGCTGCGAAAAGACCCCGCGGCCGAGGCCCACGGGGCCATCTGGACGGACGGCCAGGGTATGATCGGGCGGTTCCTGGACCACAACGCGCCCCGGAAGCCGTCAGGCGTGTTGGAACAGTACATGTTCACCGGGGTCCACGTAGTGGAGCCGGACATCTTCCGGTACATGGACGGCGCCGGGCCGTTCAGCATCACGCGGTCCACTTATCCCGCGATGCTCAAGGGAGGCGAGCGGATGTGCGGTTTCCGTTTCGACGGTGAATGGCAGGATCTGGGGACGCCGGAGCGGTTGCAGGACACGGAGCGGAGACTCCGGGACCGTGCCTGGAGGCCACATTTTCTCTAACCGCTCAAATTCTGAAGGGCCCGGACATTTCTTCCGGGATGGGGCTCGGTCGTCCAGGAACGAGCGGGTCTATTGGTTGCCCTGACCGGACGGAGCAGGGAACTTCGCCAGAATCGCATTCATGGTGGCCGCCATGTCATCGAACCTCCGGTTCATACGACTCTCCAGGTGGACAAACCGGACATCCATTTGTCCGAACCGGTCGTCTACCTTCTGGAACCGGTCGTCTACTTTCTGGAACCGTTCATCTATTTTCTGGAACCGATCATCCATTTTTTGGAACCGGTCATCTACTTTCTGGAACCGGTCGTCTATTGTTTGGAACCGATCATCGATTTGTTTGAAGCGGCCATCGATGCGGTCAAACCCGCCTACAAAACGCCGCTCCATGCGATCGAGGCGCCCGATGATCTGCGTGTACAGGGACTGAAAGTTGTCGATCCGTCCGTCCAGCCGGTTGATCTCAGGCGTGACCTGGGCATTGATGGCCCACAAACCCAACGCCGCCAGTGACGCAAACACCGTAACCGCGGCAGCGATCACGCCGGCATATTCCTTCAGTCTCTCCATGGTCCCATTCCTCACTCTCAATGTATAAGTAAGGAATCGGCCGGTCAAGAAGTTTCTTTAGTGCGCTGGAGCCATGCAGGCCACTTTTCGGGGGATGCTCAGGGACGCGAGCGGCGGCGCTGGGGCACCAGCCCAACCGCGCGGTGATTCGGCTACTTATTGTCCCTGTCGCCACGCATCCGGCTGTCCTGATACTCGACGTTGCTGCGGTCCTGTTCGGCGTCGTACAACTCGCGGTCGATGCGGTGCAGAAGATCCTCACCGGCTATGAGGATTCTGGGCTTCGCGACGGCGCCTTTTCGAGCCAGCGAGATGTTCCGGCGCAGGGACCGTCGCACCACGCCCCGGTTGTCCCAGAACTCAAGAGTGAAGTCCTTGTAACCCTCGCGCGTGGCCTTGGCAAGCAGCGTCAGGCCGCCCTTGTAGCTCTGCAACGCCTTTTCGTCTTCGCCCCGTCGAAACTGCGTGAGCCCCATGACGATCCAAGCGATCTCGTCCTTGTCGTTCACGGACAGCGACCGCTTCAACACCTCGAAGGCCGCCTGATACCGGCCGGCATAATAGTAGGCACGGCCGAGCTGCGTGAGGCTGTCGCGGTACGTCGGGTCCTTGCGCACTACGTACTCGAGGTTCACGATGGCCCGGTTCACCTCACCGCCCTTGCGATTCTTGCCCATTTCCAAAAGCGCGTCGTTGTACCTGCCGCCAACGCCGATGCCGCCCGGCCGCCAACAGCCAAACAACACCATTACCGCCAGCCCGCATAGAAGGAGCCGTCCGATGACCGTCCATTTTCCCTTCTTCCCCAGCATGATGTGACCTCGATGTGTCCTTTTCCTTTCCCCAAAGATCGGTAAGTTCCTCCTTCCGAGCCGGCGCGACCCACTCGGAGGTTCCTGCCCGGCAGTCTCACTGCATTGCCTACCAATAGGCATAGTAGCGCAACCGTGGAGGGGGTCAACCCGCCGACGCGTCTCCTCCCCTTGACCTCAAACAAAAAAGGGGCCGGCCCGTGAGGGCCGACCCCTTTCCTTTAATCCAGCGACGAGCGCTAGAACCGGTATTCGGCGATCAACGTGAAAACGCTGGCGCTGTCCTTGCCCTCATCCGCGGTCTTGATGTCGGGACAGTCGACGCCGTCGCAACCGAGGTTATCCCACACGCCGTGGACCTGGAACCAACCACCAGGCGCGTTGTAGACAACCGCGAGACCGTGGTTCTTTGCCTCAGCGTCAGCCTTCTCCCCGCCAATCTTCTTCGCATCGATGATGGTGTACAGAGGCGACACGGAGATTCCGCCTTCGCTCTTGCTGCCGCTCAGGACGCCGTTCTTGGGGCCCCACAGCCATATGATCGCAGCCGCCCGGAACTCGTTGAGCTTGATGTCGGAGGTGGCGGAACCCTCGTTGGTCCCCTTGTAGTTGGCGTAGTTGATGCCGATGCCCAGCCACTTCATGGGATCCCAACGCACACCGTGTACGGCGTAGTCATGGTCGCCCGTGACTGAACCAGCGTCCAGAATCTTGATGCGCTCCTGTGTGGTCGGACCGTAGATGTTGCTCGCACTCACACCACCGTAGTTGTCTCTCATCCGCTCATAACCAAAGTTGTAAGCGAAGCTGCCGACGTTGATTCCGCCCTGGGTACCCGCGCCGGCGAGAGGCTTCACGCCGAGGGCAAAACCCATGGACTTGCCGTCCGATTCGATTCCAGGCGAACGGCCGTACTCATCCAACTGGTCGTAACCGATGGCCACCTCCAGGTGGGTCACCTTGACCGCGCCCATGTTCGGGAGCTTCTTCCATGCCAGCACGAGGCTGCGATCCTGCGAACCGCCCATAGCCATAGCGTTGATCATGGGAGAGTCTTCGGTGCGGCCATAGCCCTGCACCTTGTTGGCTCCGAAGCTCGGGTTGTAACCATAACCCACCGTCGGCAGGTACGGGTTCATCTTTTCGAAGTGCAGGTAAATGTCACCGTCGAAGGCGACAGTGTCCTTCCCGCTGAACGTCCACTTCACTTCGTAGAAACCCTGCTGGGAGGTGACGTTGATCGAAGGCCGGAAACGCCGGATCCTGATCACGCCGTGGTTGAAGCCGCCTGCGGGATCGTCGTTGCTCAGCCAGTAGCTCGAATAGATCTGCAGACGCTGTCCGAAGGTGATGCTCCAGTTGTTGTCCGCGGCGGCGATGGTGAGACCCTTGCCCGCGGAATACTTGAACGACGGCCCTTTCATCTCGGCCGCCAAGGCGCGCTCTTCGTTGGCGACATCCTGGCTCTGCTTCAACTGGGCAAGCTCGCGCTCGAGGGCCGCGATCCGGGTGTCGACGTCAGCCGCCTGCACCGGAGACGCTACGAGCGCCATCGCTCCCATAAAAACCAGGGCACTCGCTAAGCCTAATGCCCTCTTCGCGATGTTGGTCATGTCCTCCTCCTTGTGAGTGAAAAATGGTCTGCCAAAAAACAACTACACACGCACTCGATTGTCCTACTAATTCTGTGGGTGGGACGCAATGGCCGCAATGTACTGTTTTATACCCAAAAGCCCCGCACGCCACTCAAAAAATAGTTCATAGGTTGTAGATTTCGACGAAAATGGGTAGAAACTCGCGATTGAGCGTTACACCTTGCGGGAGAACCTTCATGGACTCGATAAAGGTCGCGATTGCAGATGATCATACACTATTCCGCGCCGGATTGAAACGCCTGCTCGCGCGGGAGAAAGACCTGGTGGTGACGGGCGAGGGGGAGCGGGCCGAGGATGTGGAACCGGCGGTGGCCAAAGGCAGGGCGGACGTGCTGCTGCTGGACCTCAGGATGCCCGGAGGGGAAGCAGTGCAGACGCTGCTGGAGCTCGGGGAAAGGCACCCGGAGACGCGCACCGTGATCCTCACCGCGTTCGACGACGAGGACGCGGTGCTGGAGACGGCCAAGGCCGGGGCGCGGGGCTACGTGCTCAAGGGGGTGTCGCCCACCACCCTGTTCCAGGCCATCCGGACCGTCCACCAAGGCGGCATCTGGATCGACCCGGGGCTGCCCCAGGCCGCCGAGTTCACGGCCATCGCCGCGCGCCACGCCCAAGCCCAACCGGCCAGGAGGGAGGCCGACGGTATCGACACCCTGAGCCGGCGGGAACTGGAGGTGCTGAAGTTCGTGGCCGAGGGGCTGCCCAACAAGGAGATCGCCAACCGTACCTTCATCAGCGAGCACACGGTGAGGAACCACCTGAACAGGATCTACGAGAAGCTCGGCGCCGAGAGCCGTATCCAGGCGGCGCTGGTGCTCATCCGCCGGCGGCAGGGGTAGCGGTCCGGACGCGAACGCCTGCCCCTCGGCCCCAGCCCCTGGACCCCGGATCAAGTCCGGGGTGACGGGTGGGTGGCCCGCTATGACGGGTGGGTGGCTCGTTCCTTGCCCCGGGTCTCGTCCACCCGCTGGACCAGGGCGAGGCCGACGGCGAAGAACACGACCACCACGGCCACGCCGGCGCGCTGGGAGGCGAAGAGCCGCGTCAGCTCGCCCAGCAAAAACGGCCCCAGGAAGGCGGTGGCCTTGCCGGAGAAGGCGAACAGGCCGTAGAACTCGTTCCGCTTGCCGGGGGGCACGAAGCGGCCCATGAGGGAGCGGCTGGCGGCCTGGTTAGGGCCGCCGCACAGGCCGATGAGGATGCCGGCGGCCCAGAACAGCGCCCGGCTGCGGGCGAGGAGCGCTGTGGAGACGGCCACGATGAAACCCACGAGGCTCATCTGGATGGTGCGCCGGCCGCCCAGCCAGTCGTCCACGAACCCCAGGGCGAAGGCGCCGATGCCCGCGGCCACGTTGAGCACCAGGCCGAACACCAGCAGTTCCCGGAAGGTGAAGCCGAAGGTGCCGGCGGCGTAGATGCCGCCGAAGGCGAAGACCGTGTTGAGGCCGTCGGCGTAGAAGAGGCGCGCAAGCAGCAGACGGAGGATGTCGGGGTAGCCGCGGATCTCGCGGAGGGTGGTAGCCAGTTGGCGGAGGGAGTCGGCCAGCGGCGCGCGCGCGACGGCCGCCGGGGCGGACCGCTCCCGCACCCAGAAGAACAGCGGCAGGCTGAAAACGGCGAACCAGACGGCCACCAGCAGGTTGGTGGCGCGGATGTGCTGGTAGCCCTCCTTCGAGAACCCGAACCACGGGGTCTCGGCGTCCACGAAGCCTACCAAGGCCAGTCCCAGGGCGGACAGGCCGCCGACGTAGCCCAAGGCCCAGCCGTAGCCCGACACCCGCCCGATGCGGTCGGCTGGGGCCACGTCGGGCAGGAAGGCGTTGTAAAACACTCCGCCCATCTCGAACGCGATGTTCCCCAAGGTGAACCAGAACAGCGCCCACGCCACCTGCCCGGGGGCGGCGGTGTACAGCATGGCGGCGCCCGCCACGGCCACGGCGGTGAAGAAGCCCAGGAAGCGCTTGCGGTAGCCGCCCCGGTCGGCCAGCGCGCCAAGGAACGGCGACAGCAGCGCCACCGACACCGCCGTGACGCTGACGCACCGGGACCAGAGCCATGTCCCCGTCACCTCGTCCGGAGCGATGACCTTGGTGAAGAAGGCCGCGTAGATGAAGGTCACCACCAGGGTGGTGAACGCCGAGTTGGCGAAGTCGTAGAGACACCAGGCGGCGACGGCGCGGCGGGAGGCGGGCATGGGGGGCGATGCTACACGGGACGGGGGGTGGATGCCAGCCGGCCCCGCTCCGCCTCTGGACTCCGGCACACGACTCCGTCACCCCGGCCTTGAGCCGGGGTCCAGACGGGGTGGTGGGGCCGGGATCCAGAAGCGGTGGGCGGCGTGGGGTCCCATCCCGCCGCCGCGTATTGCAAACCCGCCCGGAATCCGCTGAAATGAAACTATCATCCTTTGGTTCTTCGGGAGGCATCCATGAGTTGCGCACAGCGAATCCGGCGGGCGGTCGTGCCCGTCCTCTTCATCGCTGCCCTGCTTGCGCCGGCGGGCACGGCCTGGGCGGTCGACCCGGTGTTCTCAACCTATCTCGGCGGCGCCATCCGCGGGTACGACCCGGTGGCCTACCACACCGAGGGCAAGCCGGTGGCCGGCAAGCGGGCCCACCGGGTGGAATGGAAGGGGGCCACGTGGTCCTTCGCCAGCGCGGAGAACAAGGCGCTGTTCGAGGCCGACCCGGAGAAGTACGCGCCCAGGTACGGCGGCTACTGCGCCTGGGCGGTGAGCAACGGCTACACTGCCTCCGTCGACCCGGACGCCTGGAGCGTCGTGGACGGCAAGCTCTACCTCAACTACAGCCTGGGCGTGCGGACGCAGTGGTCCCAGGACACCCCCGGCAACATCGCCAAGGGCGACGTCAACTGGCCCAAGCTGCTGGCGGGCAAGTAGGCCGGCCGTCACCGGTCCGGATTCAGGGCCAGAGTCCGTCCGTCCGCAACGCCTCGATAAACCGTTTCACCGGCCACACCTCAATGCCGTCCTCGGTACGGAAGGCGCGCCGGCCGTCGTGGACCAGAACGCGCCGGACCAGTCCCGGCAGGTCCTCGATGGCGCGCAGTCCCCTGAGCAAGGCGGTGTTGTACCGCCTTGCCGCCTTGGCTTCGATGGCGAGGTGCTCGCCGTCCCGGCGGAGCAGGAAGTCGACCTCGGTGCCCGATTCCGCCGGAGCCCAGTAGTGGATGCTGTCGAACATCGGCCGCTCTTCGGCGTGGGCACGCAGCAGGCCGAGGATCCAGCCCTCGAACAGGGCGCCGCGTTCCTCCGCGGACACGGGCCCGAGTTGGCGTTTCACGGCTCGCACCACGCCGGGGTCCACCCAGTAGAGCTTGGGCCGGCGGCGTTCGCGTACCCGCAGCCTGGCCTCGAAGGCGGTCAGGCGCCAGGTGAGCAGGGTATCTTCGAGGACGTCCAGGTAGCCGGCGACCGTGGTGCGTGCCACGCCCGCGTCCCGGGCGATGCCCGCCACGTTCACGGCCTGTCCGTGCAGCAGAGCGGCAATCGGCAGGAAACGAACGAAGCCCGGCAGGTTGCGGACGACGGCCTCCGCGCGGATCTCTTCCCGCAGGTATAGCTGCGTATAGCTTTCGAGAACCTCGCGACGGCTGTCCGCGGTCCAGACCACGGGGAGGCTGCCGTACATGAGCACGTCGTCCAGGTTGAAGTCCGCGCCGAGCTCCCGCGGGACCAGCGGATACATGGACTTGCGGACGGCCCGTCCGGCCAGCAGGTTGGTCCCGGCGGTCTTGAGCTTTCGCGCACTGGAGCCGAGCAGGGCGAAGCGCAGGCCGCGTTCCTCGATCTGCCGGTGAACCTCGTTCAGCAGCGCGGGAACGCGCTGCACCTCGTCAATGACGACCCAGTCGCCCGGCGCGGCGGTGGAGACCAGGTCCCGGAACAGCGACGGGTCGGCCAGGAGATCGTGAAACAGGGCTTCGTCGAGCAGGTCGAAGCGCGGCGCGTCCGGCAGGGTCGCGCGTGCCCACCAGCTCTTGCCGACGCCGCGCACGCCGAACAGGAAGAAACTGCGGGCCGGCAGCCGTGTGATCCGGCTGTACAACATGCTGTCAAAAATAGCCGAAAAGTGACGGCGATACAATCATCATACATGAGGCGTCCGGATCCCGGCGGTGGCGTTTCCGCATTGATTTCGGCATTGATTTCAGATACCTGTCTCGGTGACAGCCTTTACAAACCGGCATCGGAACGGAGCCACCATGAAGTACTCGAAGCACGACGCCAAGGCCTATGCCCGGGAGCACATGAAGGGTGTCTGGGCGGCGGCCATGAACCCCTTCAACGAGGACTTCTCGTTCAACGAGGAGGGGCTCAGGCGGAACATCCGGCACTGGGTCGACGACCTGGGGATCGCCGGGCTGTTCATCGCCGGCAAGCAGGGGGAGTTCTTCTCCATGTCGCTGGCAGAGCGCAAGCGGAACTTCGAGATCGCGGTGGAAGAGACCGCCGGCAAGGCCGGCACCATCATGTCGTGCTCGGACCAGAACTTCGACACGGTGGTGGAGCTGGCGCGGCACGCCGAGGCCGTGGGCGCGGACTACATCGTTGTGCACGCGCCCATGCTGCATTTCGTCACCGACCGGGACGACGCCGTCTACCACTACTACAAGGCGGTGTGCGACCGGGTGGACATCGGCATCGCCATGTGGAGCCACCCGGACTCGGGCTACCTGATGAGCCCGGAGCTGTGCGAACGGGTGGCGGAGCTGCCCAACATCGTCGCCATCAAGTACTCCGTGCCCCGGCCCATGTACGCGGAGCTGACGCAACTGGCCGGGGACCGGCTCATCGTCAGCACCGCCTCGGAAGAGGAGTGGCTCGACAACATCGTGGAGCTGGGCTGGCAGCTCTACCTCTGCTCCTCGCCTCCCTACCTGCTGCAGACCCGGAACGACCGGCGCATGCACGAGTACACCCAGCTCGCCCTGGACGGACAGGGAGACAAGGCGCGTCAGGTCCGGGACAGCCTGAACCCCGTCCGGGAGGCGCTCGCCAACTCCCGCCCCGGCGGCAAGCCCCATGCCCACCAGAAATACTGGCAGGAGCTCCTGGGCCAGACCGGCGGGACGGTGCGGCCGCCGTTCCGGCAGCTCACCGAGGAGGAAAAGGAGCGCACGCGGGAGGCGTTCGAGGGGTGCGGGCTGAGGCCGTAGGGACCCAAACCATAGTCCAGGATCTGACCCTCGGATGCGTATCGCCCTCATTCTTCCGGATCTTGGCGACGGCGGGGTGGCGCGGTCGATGCTTCATCTGGCCCGAGGATTGAACGAGCGCGGTCACCGGGTCGATTTCGTCTTGTTCCAACCCATGATCCGTTCCCACGCCGAGGTTCCCGACGACGCGGGGCTGTTCACTTGGGGCAATCAACCGGACAAAGGCACGGAAGAGAACGCCGCTGCCGTCCTTGCGCGCGTCGTGCAGCTTTCCACGCGTTCACGGCGGTCGGATTGGTTGCGCATGGCCAATGCTCTCAGGTGGGACCCCCTCTGTATCCTCGATCCACCCCTGCTCCATCAGGCCCGCGCGGTGGCCTCATACATCGATCTCGTGAAACCGGATTGTGTCTTGCCGAGCCTGTCGCGCGCGAAGGCCGCGGCCCTCTTGGCATGTCGCTTCCTCGCGGAACCTCCGCCGGTGGTGCCCGTCGTCCACGGCTTCGTCAACCGTTACCGCCATACACGGAGGTACCGGCATCTGGCGGGGTACGCGGCGCATTTCATCGCGGTATCCGAGGGCGTCTCCGATCGCTTGTCGGCCATTACCGGGATTCCACGCAACGGGATCGCGACCATATACAATCCCATCGTCGACTCCGACCTCGAATTCAAGATGGCGGAACCCCCCGATCATCCGTGGCTCTTCGACGACGGCCCGCCGGTCATTCTTTCCGCGGGACGGCTGGCAAGGCTGAAGGATTATCCCACTCTCATCAAGGCTTTTTCCCATCTCACGGCAAGGCGCCCGTGCCGGTTGATCGTCCTTGGCGAAGGACGGATGAGGAACGAGATCGAAAACCTCATCGGAAAACTCGATCTCGGCGATCGGGTCTCGTTGCCCGGGTGGGTAGAGAATCCCTTCCCGTACATGTCTCGGGCGCGCCTGTTCGTCATGTCATCGAGACATGAAGGATTGCCCGGCGTTTTGGTGGAAGCGATGGCGTGCGGTTGTCCCTGCGTCAGCACAGACTGTCCATCCGGCCCCGCGGAGATTCTCCGGAACGGGCAGCTCGGGCCGCTCGTTCCGATGGGCGACGAACTTGCGTTGGCGGACGCGATGGAGCGAGTCCTCGCCCGCCCCCCGGACGCCGACGTGCTGCGAAAGCGGGCCGCGGACTTCTCCGCCGACAGCGCGGTCCGCGCTTACGAGAAGTTGATTTCGACCGTTGCCGGTGTTGGCCACGCTTGAGAACGAGGGGCGAAGGGAACCGGGTGCATATCGGCCTGATCATTTCGGATCTTCGCGGCGGCGGCGCTGAACGGTCCGTGCTCACGTTGGCCGGTGGGTTGATCGACCGTGGCCACAGGGTCGATATCGTCCTGCTGCGGGCCAGCATTCAGTACTTCAGCGAGATTCCGAAGGACGCGCGTCTCTTTGTCATGGAGCGTGGGGGAGACGGTAGCGGGGAAGACTGCCGCGACAAGCGCAGCCGGATGGTCCGGCTCCAGGTGCCGCCGAAACCGCTGGATTGGATGCGCCTGGCAAGGGCGCTCCACTGGGATCCGCTTTGCCTGCCCGGCCCGACTTTGGCGTACCAGGCACGGGCCGTAGCGTCCTACATGGATCGTGAGACGCCCGATTGTGTCTTGCCGAACCTTTCCCGTCCGAATGCCGCGACTCTTCTGGCATGCCGCCTGTTGGACAAACATCCGCCGGTCGTGCCCGTCATGCGCAACTTTGTCCACTACGACCGTTTCCGTACCAGGCGCAGGTATCGACACCTGACCCGGGAGGCGATGCACTTCGTCGGGGTATCTCAGGGCGTTTCGGAGAGTCTGGCAGCGTCCATCGGCGTCCCAAGCAGCCGCATCACGACCATTTACAACCCGGTCGTAACGCCGCGCCTCCACGACGAGAGGACCAAGCTTCCGAAACATCCCTGGTTTCTGGACGGCGGCGCGCCCATCGTCCTCGCGGTCGGACGACTGACCGCGCAAAAGGACTATCCCACTCTCATCAAGGCCTTTTCGCGTCTCACGGCAAGACGCCCTTGCCGCCTGATCATCCTTGGGGAAGGCAAGAAGCGAAAGAATCTCGAAGACCTCGTCGAGGATCTCCATCTCGCCGACCAGGTCTCGCTCCCCGGATGGGTCGGCAATCCGTTCGCCTTCATGTCCCACGCATCGCTGTTTGTACTATCCTCGTTGCACGAAGGCTTGCCCGGGGTCCTGGTGCAGGCGCTGGCGTGCGGTTGCCCCTGCGTCAGCACGGACTGTCCCGCGGGTCCGTCGGAAATCCTTCAGGGCGGGGAGTTCGGTCCGCTTGTTCCGGTGGGCGACGACGTTGCGTTGGCGGAGGCGATGTTCCGGGTCCTGGCCCAACCGCCGGAAAGGCGCATGTTGCAACAACGGGCCGCGTGCTTCTCCGCGGACCAGGCGGTCGCCGCGTACGAGGAGTTGATTTCGGCGCTTGTCCGGGGGTCCGGCGACGTAGACGACGGCAAACATGAGCATTGACAAGGAACCTTGATTGGGGAGGGAGATGGCGCAGATTGTCGGTTTGCTTCTGGTCAGGAACGAAGACCTTTACATCCAATGGGTCATCGACAACATCCTCGATTTCTGCGACCACATCATGGTGCTGGACAATCATTCCACGGACCATACCTGGGAAATTCTCGAACATCTCGCCGGTAAGGCAGACAAGATCTCCTTGAGAAGATGGGATAACGCCCAAGACTCCCAGAAAGCCCTGACTCGCTACTACGGCACGGACACCTGGATCTTTGGGGTGGACGGGGACGAAGTATTCGACCCTTCCGGTCTTGTCGCCATACGCAAACGCCTGTTGGACGGAGAATTCGACCACGCCTGGAACGTGGGCGGCAACTTCCTGAACTGCGTGAGCGTGAATCTCGAGGCGCAGACAGCGGACGGCTATCTGGCGCCGCCGGCAAGCCAAGGGGTGAAGCTCTACAACTTCAAAATGGTCAGGGGATGGAAAAGCGAAGATGTCGAGCGGCTTCACGGACACGTGATTTTCTCGAAGGAGCCCGTTGTCCGGCATCTCTTTCTCGGAAACACAACGACATGGGAAGAAGCGGACTTGAGGTGTCTGCATCTCTGTTTCATGCAACGCAGTTCAAGCGCCGCGAGGTCTCCGGCGGCGGACTTGAAACGCCGGATTTTTCAGAAGCTGCGGGGGGACTCGCTTCTGGCCAAATCGCTGCGCTGGATGAAACCGCTGGGCTCGACCCCGGGCCCGCGTTCCTCGATCCGCCGCAACGCCCGGAGACGGCTCAGAAGCTACGCGGTCGGCAACATCGTGACCGTCGATATTCCGGACTTCCGCCCGCCGGCTTCGGGAGAATGAACGGATAGAGCCGACACACCCTTGGATCACGTATTCTGACGAACCCAATCCCGTGAATTGTTGCAAACCCGCCCGGAATCGGCTGGAATCAACGTATCACTTGAGAGTCTTCTGGAGGCATCCATGAGTTGCACACAGCGAATCCGGCGGGCGGTGGTGCCCGTGCTTTTCATCACCGCCCTGCTTGCGCCGGCGGGCACGGCCTGGGCCGTCGACCCGGTGTTCTCCACTTATCTCGGCGGCGCCATCCGGGGGTACGACCCGGTGGCCTACCACACCGAGGGCAAGCCGGTGGCGGGAAAGCGGGCGCACCGGGTGAAGTGGAAGGGGGCTACCTGGTCCTTCGCCAGCGCGGCGAACAAGGCGTTGTTCGAAGGCGACCCCGAGAAGTACGCGCCTCGGTACGGCGGCTACTGCGCCTGGGCGGTGAGCAACGGCGGCACCGCCTCCATCGACCCGGACGCCTGGACCATCGTGGACGGCAAGCTGTACCTCAACTACAGCCTGGGAGTGCGGGAGCAGTGGTCCCAGGACATCCCTGGCAACATCGCCAAGGGCGACGTCAACTGGCCCAAGCTGCTGGCGGGGAAATAGCCCCATACCTGGAGACGCCGTACTCGGCATACCGAAATACGGCGAGTTGACGATCTTGTCACGATTACCGTCAAGTTGGACCTGATCTCGCCGCCGCCATCATGGCCCGTTCCCTACTCTCTAAAGTCAGGAGCGTGTTTCCCCGGAACGACTGGGGCGACCGGCTATACGCGTTGTTGCAGTTCCGGCGCCGACAGCACCGCTGGCCGCGCATGGCGAATCCGAAGTACTTCAACGATCACCTTTGCAGGTTGAAGGTGGACGGTACCTTGAAAGATCCCCTCAGGATCTTCGTCACCGACAAGGAGTACGCGAAGTATTACATTGACAGCGTCGTCGGTTCGAAACATGTCATCGAAACCTACGGGATCGTGCGAGCCAAGAGCGCGGTGGACCAACTGCGACTGGACCGGCTGCCCTGTATCGTGAAACCGACACACTTGAGCGGCCGGGTCTCGGTACACCTCGAGCCGGACCAGGTAGTGGACCGCGAGAGCCTGAAGCAGTGGCTCGACCTCGACTATTACAAGATCTCCCGGGAACAAAACTACAAGGGACTTCGCCCGAAGATCATCGTTGAAGAGTTCTTCTCGGAGGACGGGCGAACCGTCCCCGACGACTACAAGATATTCTGTTTCCAGGGTGTGCCCAAGCTGATTCAGGTGGACTCCAGCCGCTTTGCGGGCCATACCCGAAGCCTCTACGACACCGGCTGGCACCGGCTGCCGATGACGCTTCACTATCCCGGCACGCCCTTCACTCACTCCAAGCCGGCGAAACTGGAAAAGATGCTGGATCTGGCGGCCCGGCTTTCCAAGCCGTTCTCGTTCATTCGAGTGGACATGTACGTCGCGGGAAGCCGTGTCAAGGTGGGCGAACTCACGAATTGTCCGGGATCGGCGGTTGAGAAGATTGAACCGGCAAGCGGTGAGACCACATTAGGTCGGCTATTCGCCCGGGAAGAAGGGTGAACTGCCCGCGGCCGCACCCAGCCGGGCGGCGGAGATTCTGAGGCACGGGTGTTTGGCACCGTCATCCCGGACTTGATCCGCTGTCCGGCTCCCGATCCCGAAAGGGTTGCGGCTATCGCTTACTTGGGGGATAATCCCCGCGTGCGAACATGGGACAATTCCCTGGGCGCCGGCATGAGGCCGGCGCGTGGACGGCTATAGCTAAGGAGGATGGTATGAAATCTCGAATAGTGGGCGTTCTGGCGGGCGCGTTTCTGGTGCTGGCCCTGGGTGCGGCGGCGCAGGCGAAGTGCGGCAAGGTCACGATCTCGGAGATGAACTGGGACTCGGCGGCTGTGGCGGCGCAGGTGGAGGCCATCATTCTGGCGAAGGGCTACGGATGTCAGGTGGAGCTGGTGCCGGGCGACACGGTGCCGACCGTGACGTCCATGACCGAGAAGGGTGAGCCCGACGTCGCCCCGGAGATCTGGATCAACTCGGTCAAGGAAGTGGTGGCCAAGGCGGAGAAGGAAGGACGGCTGAAAAAAGCCGGGGAGATCCTGAGCGACGGCGGCGAGGAAGGCTGGTGGGTGCCCGAGTACGTGGTCAAGGCAAATCCGGAGCTCACCACGCTGCAGGCGGTCATGAAGCGCCCGGACCTGTTCGCGGACAAGGAAGAGCCCGGCAAGGGCCGCTTCTACGGCTGTCCCTCGGGATGGGCCTGCCAGATCATCAACGCCAACCTGTTCAAGGCCTACGGGCTCGACAAGGCCAAGTTCACGCTGTTCGATCCGGGATCCGGCGCCGGACTGGCGGGAGCCATCGCCAAGGCCTACGAGCGCAAGCAGCCCATCTTCACCTACTACTGGGCGCCCACCTCGGTACTGGGCAAATACCCCATGGTGAAGCTCGGCGGGATGAAGCACGACCCCGCGACGTACGCGTGCATCACCGACAAGGACTGTGCCGACCCGAAGCCGAACATGTACCCGAAATCCGCGGTGCTGACATACGTGGTGGGCAATTTCGCGGAGAGGGAGCCCGAGGCGTTCAAGTTCGTGTCGAGCGTGTCGTGGCCCAACTCGGTGGTAAACAAGCTGCTGGCATGGAAGGCCGACAAGAAGGCTGACGCGAAAGAAACCGCGGACCATTTCATAAAGACCGGCGGCGAGACGTGGACGAAATGGGTGTCGGCGGACGTGGCGGCCAAGGTGAAGGCCGGCATGTAGCGGCGGGGGAGCGCCGACGCGCCCTGCTCTCGCAGGGTTCGAAGGACGCCATCGGACGGATGTCTTTACGGTTCCCGGAAGCAACCGAGCCTCCGGGAACCGCAAAGACTACGGGTTCCTTGTCTCCGACTTCCGCTTTTCGGAAGCGCCGGTACCGGACGCTTGCGGGTCGCGCTTGACCCCGGCCACGACCAGCATCACGGTTTCCGTCAAACGGTCTATTCTCCGTCCCATGCGATCTATTCTCTGTCCCATGGCTCGGACCTCGGTGCGGAGTTCCGCCATCTCGCCGCCCAGTTCTCTACGCAGGTCGCCCATTTCACCCCGCAGGTCGCCTATTTCACCCCGTAACCCTGCCACGTCCCCACGCCGCTCCTGACGCAACCGGGCGTCGCCCTCCTGTATTGCCGCCAGTAGCCGGGCGTCGCCCTCCTGCATCGCCGTGCGCAACGCCTCCATCTGGCCGGCCAGACTGTTCCACCCGGCGAACAGGCTCACGAACACGGTCAGGCCGATGGCGAGGATCATGATCGCTTCCTGGGAAATCTTTGCGCCGACAGACTTGATCCATTCACTCATGCCACGGTCCTCCACCGATGTACCATTCCCTACTAACCATCGGCACCGGAATCCGCTTCCTTAATAGAAAACCATATATTCCAATTGCAAATCAAGCAAATCAAGTGTCCTTGCTTTCGGTATGGGAGGCAACGTAGAGTCGGCTTCAAGTCCGGACCGGCACGGATCGGGTTTGCGGGGAGGTCCGAACCGGTTCCGGCCACGAGAGGAGGATGTCCATGTACGGCCGCCGCGCGCGCATCGGATACACGTCGCCGCCCATCGTCACCGAGGTCTTTCCCTACGAGTTCTACAAGATGGCGCCCCCGGGCATCACCCTGGCGCTGACCACCCTGATGGTGGCGCGGCACTCGGCCGAGTCCGGGGAGGCCGAGGAGAGTTGGAACCACGCCGTGCGGGCCACCCGGGAGATGGCCCGGGCCGGGGTGGACATCATCGTCTTCGGCGGCGGCCCGGTGAACTACTCCGGCGGTGCCCAGCGGGTCGAAGACGCCATGCAGGCGCTGAGGGACGAGTCTGGCATCCCCGTCACCAACAGCACCACCGCCTACCACCAGGCGGACGCCGTGCTGGGGGCGAAGGTCGTGGGGTCGGTCACCTACTCATCGGCGCCGGGAAGCACCGAGCACCTGCCCAACGAGCGCTTCACCGACCCGGACAAGACCGCGCTGGCGGGCCAGAAGTTCGCCGGCGTGCCGTTCATCGAGGTGGGCGCGATCCCGTCCGAGGTGCCGCTGCGGCTGGCCCGGGAGCTCAAGCAGGAGCACACCGACATCGACACCATCCACCTGGGCTCCCCCCACTGGGCCACCGGCGCCGTCATCGAGACCCTGGAGCAGGAGCTCGGGGTCAACGTCGTGCAGGGCAGCCAGGCCATCCTGTGGTGGGCGCTGCGCACCCTGGGGATCGAGGACCGCATCGAAGGGTACGGAAGGCTGCTGAGGGAGCACTAGGCGGCGCGCCTCCACCGCCCGTCCCGTCCCTTTACCTCCTCCGGCAACCGGAGTAAGCAGGAGCTCGGGGTCAACGTCGTGCAGGGCAGCCAGGCCATCCTGTGGTGGGCGCTGCGCACCCTGGGGATCGAGGACCGCATCGAAGGGTACGGAAGGCTGCTGAGGGAGCACTAGGCGGCGCGCCTCCACCGCCCGTCCCGTCCCTTTACCTCCTCCGGCAACCGGAGTAGATTCCCCCTGCGAACTGTGGACCACCGCTCCCCGCGGGAGAGCGGAACGACCGGGAGGGGAAATGCTGCCCGACATGCCACGAGAACAGCGGCTGGAGCTGCTGCGGAAGATGCTCATGATCCGGCGCGCGGAAGAGCACGTCGTCCGGTTCAACGAGGAGCACGAAGGCCTCATCCGGGGCCACTTTCACATCTACATCGGCCAGGAGGCCACCGGCGTCGGCGTCTGCGCCGCGCTGGCCCCCGAGGACTACGTCTTCAGCACCCACCGGAACCACGGGCACGTCATCGCCAAGGGCGGGGACCCGGGCAAGGTGCTGGCGGAGATCATCGGCCGGGAGACCGGCTACTGCCTGGGGCGCGGCGGCACCTTCCACGTGGCGGCGCCGGACCTGAACATGCCCCACACCTCCGCCATCGTCGGCGGCAGCACGGCGCTGGCCTCGGGGGCGGCGCTGGCCGCCCAGTTGCAGGAGACCGGCGCGGTCACGGTGGCCTTCTTCGGCGACGGCGCCATGGACGAGGGCGTCTTCTACGAGAGCCTGAACATGGCCAGGCTGTGGGAGCTGCCGCTGATCTTCCTGATGGAGAACAACTACCGGCGGGCCGGACGGGTCAACGAAGGCGCCAACGACCTGGCCAACATTCCGCGCGCACTGAACGTCGAGACCACCACGGTGGACGGCGGCGACGTCGGCCAGGTGTACGGCACGGTCAGGGAGCTGGTCGCGCGCACCCGGGCCGGCGAGGGACCGTTCTTCGTCGAGGCCAGCACACACCCGTGGCCGGGCAACGACGGCGCCCATCCCGAGCTGGTGGCCGGAGTCACCGACATCGACTGGGCCTGGGACCCGAGCCCGGTGCCCGAGAAGGTGCGCGCCTGGTACGCCGAGGGCGACGGCATCCTCGCCTACGCGCGGGAGCTTGCGGACAGCGAGGACTGCGACCGGGACGCGGTGGTGCGGGCGGACGAGGAGGTGCGCCGGGAGGCCGACGCCGCGGCGGAATTCGCGCTGACGAGCCCGCTGCCGGCGGCGGCGGAAGCCGTCAAGTACGCATACGCGGGAAGGGGCGACTAGCCATGGCGCGCGAAAGGACCCCCCAACACGTCCTTCCGGGCTTGACCCCGGATCAAGGTCCGGGGTCAAGCCCGGAATCCAGGGAAAGGATGACGGAGCCATGTCGAAAGAGATGACCCTGGGGGAGGCTCTGGTCGAGGCGTTGGCCGAGGCCATGGAAAAGGACTCGCGGGTGGTGCTGATCGGCGGCGGGCTGGTGAGCTCGGGACCCGCCGCGGCGCGCTTCCGCTCGGTGCGCGAGCGCTACGGCAACCGCATCAAGGCGCCGCCCATCGCCGAGCTGGGCTACTGCGGCATCGCCGCGGGGGCGGCCATGGCCGGGTTGCGCCCGCTGGTGGACATCGGCACCGCGACGTTTTCCTACGAGGCCATTCCGCAGATCAACAACGAAGCGGCCGTCGCCTACTCCAACTCCGGCGGCCGGACCAACGTGCCGGTGACCTACTTCATGCGCTACGGCATCCGGGGCGGCGGCGGGGTGCAGCACTCCGGCAGCCCCCAGCCCTGGTACTGGAACACCCCGGGCCTGCAGGTGGCCATGCCCGCCACGCCGGCGGACGCCAAGGGACTGTTGCGGACGGCGCTGTTGAAGAGCCAGGACCCCACCATCTTCTTCGCTCACGAGCGGCTGCTGGGCGAGCGCGGACCGGTGCCGGAAGGGGAGTACGAGACGGAGTTCGGACAGGCCGCGGTGGCCCGGGAAGGCAGCGACGTCACCATCGTGGCCGCCGGCGTCCAGGTGCCCCGTGCGCTGAAGGCCGCCGAAGCTTTGGCCGCGGACGGCATATCGGCCGAGGTGGTGGACCCGAGGACCCTGGAGCCGCTGGACACCGGCACGCTGCTGGCGTCGGTGGGGAAGACCGGCCGGCTGGTGGTCACCGACGAAAGCCACGACAACTGCGGCGTCGCCGCCGGCCTGGCAGCGCTGATGGCGGACCTGGCCTTCGAAAGCCTGAAGGCGCCCATCAAGCGCGTCGCCATCCCCCACGTGCCCGTACCCTTCGCCGTGCCGTTGGAGGACTACGTGACCCCGACCGCCGGCCGCATCGAGGAGGCGGCGCGGTCGGTGGTTGGTTAGGAGAGGCGGGGGCGCCTATTCGGACTCCCGGTACTCCCGCGCGAACTCGCACAGCCGTTCCACGCACAACTCGAACAGCTCGCCGCCCTTCTCGGGGGTGGCGAGGGTGGAGTCGCCCATGACGCCCGAGGGCGACAGGTCCTCGCGCGGCGTCTGGACATAGCCCCCTACCCTGCGCACGAAGTCGGGCATCTGCGGGCCGAGGTGGGTTTCGAGGCTCCCCTGGGCGGCCAGCTCCCCGCGCAGGAACTGGTTGATGGACGTCTCCACCGCGCCGGCGTGGCCCACGCGGCCGCCCGGCATGTTCTCGTCCGGGAACAGCCGGTCCATGTCGTCGTTCACCAGTCCGAACCAGTTCAACACCACCACGCGGATCCCTTCCTCGTCCTGAAGCGCCGACACCGTCGCCCGCGACAGCGCCACCTGGCCGCCGTGGCCGTTGAACAGCGCGATGCGGGTGAACCCGTGCCGGTGCACCGACCGGACGATCTCGCGGATCAACGCGGACCAGGTGCCGGCGGTGAGGCTGATGCTGCCGGGAAAGTTCTTGTTGCTGGGCGTGAACCCGAACGGCACCGTGGGCCCCACCAGGATCTCCGGGTCCCGCCGCGCCGCCGCCCGGGCCATCTCCTGGGCGAAGAACGCGTCCGTGTCCAGCGGCAGGTGATGCCCGTGCTGCTCGATGACGCCGATGGGGATGATCACCACGCACCCCTTCCCGGCGCACTCCTCGATCCGCGGCCAACTCAACTCTTGCCATATGGGCATGGTGATCCTCCTGACGGGTTCACGGCGTTCCCCGCCGTTTTATGCCCGCGTTACTCAGGACTTCCTCGCTGCGCCTCGTCGGCGAGATCCCGCCCGCTTCGGAGCATCCACGCCCGTGGATTGCCCCGTTACCCAGTCCATCATCAACTTCTTGATCTGTGTCTGATAGGGCACTTCGTGCAGGCTCGCCTTGGCCTTGAACGCTTCCAGCAGATTCTCGGGGACCTTGAGGCTGATCAGCCTGCTTCCCTTGCGGGCCGCGGGCGAATAGAGTCTGCGAAACTCGTCGAGAAACCGCAGGATGTCCGCGGGTTTCATCTGCTTGCACTGCTCCAGATACTCCTTCGAGAAGTGCTGCACGGGTCTCATGAGGCGATGCTCCTCAGTGCCTGAATGTCCTCGATGTCCTGCGGCCGCCCGCTTTTCTCCTTCATTCGGATCAGGTCGCGGACCGCAACCACGGGCAAACGGAGCCTCCCCATCGGCAGCATGTCCACCTGCATCGCCGCGAGATCTTCCGTGATGATGATATCCACCATCTCCGTGGGGTCCGCCGCATTGATGAAACTCCAGGCGATCAGATTCCGGTTGCGGATGTACTCTTCCCGGAAGTCGAACACTTCCTCCGCCTTCAACGGCAGGCGGGGTTGCAACCCCATGCGGTTCAGCGCCGATTCCGCGGCCTTGAAATTCTCACGTGACAACGCGAGCACCAAGTCCAGGTCCAGGGTGCCTCGCACCGCGCCGTGCAATGCGACCGCGTGCCCGCCGGCGATGGCAAAATGGACCCTGGCTCGCCGGAGCGCGGCGACCACTCGCTCGATAAACACAAGGTGGTATATACCTTATATATATCCCGGGTGAAAACACTCTCAGTCCAGCACGAACACGCACTTGCCGGTGGTGGCGCCGTCGAAGACGCGGAAGGCTTCCACGGCGTCGTCGAGGGCGAAACGGTGGGTGACGAGATCGTCCAGGGGCACCTTCTCCTCGACCATGAAGCGGCAGATCTCGATGAGCTCGGACTTGTTGAAGGTCCAGGAGCCGATGATGGTGGCCACCTTGAAAATGACGTCGTCCCGGAAGTTGATGGTGGACGGCGGGCCCATGCCCACGTAGCAGCAGCGCCCGAAGGTGCGCATGGCCTTGAGGATCTGGCTGCGGCATTCGGGGTTGCCGGAGGTCTCCAGCGCCGCGGTCGATCCCAGGCCGCCGGTGAGCTCCTTGATGGCCTCCACCGGGTCGGTGTCGGAGGCGTTGACGACGTGGTCGGCGCCGTAGCCCCGGGCCAGCTCCAGCCGCTCGGGCACCACGTCCACGGCGATGACGTTGGCCCCCATGTACTTCGCGCACATGGTGCCGCTCAACCCCACCGGCCCCTGTCCGAAGATGGCCACCACGTCGCCGCCGGCCACGTTGATCTTCTTGAGGCCGTTCCAGGCCGTGCCGGTGCCGCAGGAGATGGCCGCGCCGCCTTCGAAGGAAAGCTCTTCCGGCAGATGCACCAGGAGACGCGACGGTACCAGGATGTAGTCCGCGTTGGCGCCGTGGGCGTCCACGCCGCCGAAGGTCACGTGGCCGTGGGGGCAGGCCTGCTCGAAGCCCTTGGAACAGATCTCGCAGATGCCGCAGCCCTCGTAGTGGTGCACCACCACCCGGTCGCCCACCTTGAGGCCGGCCGGGGCGCCCGCGCCCAGCTCGTGGATGACGCCGCAGGGCTCGTGGCCGGTGATGGCGTTGATGGCCACGTCGCCGCGGTAGCGGTGCAGGTCGGTGCCGCACATGCCCGAGGCGCGGATCTTCACCACCGCCTGGCCGGGTCCCGCATGGGGGTCGGGGAACTCGCGTATCTCGCACTCCCGGTTTCCGTTGAACATCACGCCGCGCATAGTGTTTCTCCTGTCCGTCCGTGAGGATTTTGATAACGCCCGTATCACGGCGCCGGGCGGCAAGGCAACCGGAGGGGCCGGCGGCGGCCGCACGGCTGTCTACCCCGGGCGCTTTGTGTTAATGGCTTGGATGCCGGCTCGACACCGGCAACCCTCGAACAAGGAGGTCGTCCATGGAATTTGCGAGTCTTGCGGAGAAGGCCGACACCGGGCAGCGGTTCACGCGGCTCTTCGGAACCGAGAAGTCCTGCACCTGGATGCTTCATTTCAAGCCCGGCGACCACACGGACATGCACTTTCACGCGGAGCCGGAGACTTTTCTGGTGGTGGAAGGCAAGGCCAGCGTCAAGGACATCGACGGGGGTGAGCGCATCATCGAGCAGGGCGAGGTGGTCTTCTTCCCCGCCAAGGATTACTACCAGATCACCAACGTGGGCACCGGCCGCCTGCTTCTCTACGGCAACCGCCCCGAACCCTTCGGCGGCGTCCACGTCACCGCGAAGTAACCGCGGGAGCCTGACGGCCCGCGCAGGGACGATAGTGGACAACTCGCCATCCAAGTCGCGATACCTGGTGGGCTCGGTGTGGCCTACCAACCGTACCGGCGTGCTCGGGGACAAGGAACTGGACCCGAAGCTGCCGGCCAGCATCGAGCTGGTGCACCTGAGCATGGAGTTCACCCAGGGCAACCAGGCCGAGTTCCGGGCGTCCATGCCCGGCTACGAGGCCAAGGCGGCCGAGCTGGCACTCCTGAAACCGGACCTGATCCGGGTCATCGGGGCGCCGCCGTTCATGCTGCTGGGGTACGAGGGCGAGGGCGAGACCATCCGCGCCTGGGAGAGCCGCTACGGCGTCCCCATGGTCACGTCGGGCATGAACCACGTGCGCGCGTTCCGCACCCTGGGGGTGCGCCGGATCGTGGGCGCCAGCTACTTCCCCGAGGAGCTCAACGCCCTCTTCCGTGCCTATCTGGCCGACGCCGGCTTCGAGGTGCTGGGCATGGAGGGCATCGACGTGCCCTTCGCCGACGTGCCCAAGGTGCCGTCCTCGGAGATCCGGCGGCAGCTCACCGACATGTTCGCCCGGCATCCGGCCGGCGAATGCCTGTACATGCTGGGGTCGGCCTGGAAGACCCTGGACATCATCGAGCCGCTGGAAGCCGACCTCGGCGTGCCGGTGGTGCACGCGCTGCCCGCGCGCTGCTGGGAGACCCAGATGCGCCTGGGCGTGCGCCAGCCGATTCCGGGCTACGGGCGGCTGCTGGCGGAAATGCCGGAGCCGGTTTGAGGGGCGGGCGGCAGAAGATCCCGCCCCACACCTCTCCTGGACCCCAGGTCAAGCCCGGGGCAAGCTTGACCTGGGGTGCATCGGGATGAGGGCGGGTCGGCGGGGTATTCCACCTGCTGTTTCAGTTTGATCCCACTATGGTAATCTAGTAGAAAAAGGCAACAAACCTTTCAAGATGGAGGTTTGGAAGGCTTCTGTCAAGAAAAACATACTACATATAGAGTAGTCCGCCCATATGTGGTGTCGTCGTCGCATGAGCCCAAGAACTTACGGGGTGGAAACTATGAACCAACTGCCACTCTTTTTCACTTATCATGATCGCGTCTTCGGCAAGGGCTTCATCGCTGACGTGCTCTCGCACGGGCGCGTGCTAGCGGCCGTCGAGGACGACGAGCACTGGGTCTATGGCGTCCAGCCGGGGAGTTTCGCGGCGACCGGTGATGAGCCGACAGATGCTTTCAGGGCATATCGGCAATCCTTCCGTAACGTGCTGATCGACTTGGCTGAAGAGTCAGAGTCCTCGGCAGCATTCGAGGCGGCCGTCAAAGAGATGTTCTTCGACCTTAACATCTTGCGAGAGCGAGAGTGGCTCTCGGCTGTAGATGAAGTCCGAAGGGGCAAAGTCGAACTGGACATCCAGCGGGAGAGCGCGGATTCTGAGAGCTACATACGGGTTGAGTTCAAAGATTTGGCGCACGTCTTGCCGGCCGACAATTACCCTCAACAAGTCGGGTCCGCGCTAGCTGCCTAACACACTAGGTGGCTACGCGGCTCATCAGGCTCGGCGACATTCTAAGAGCTACCCTCCCCTCGGTTAGTTCCGCGGCGGGTCGCGGACGTATCCCGCAACACGGTTGCCAAACTCTTGGCGGACGCGGGCAGGGTTTGCGCGGACTACCAAAACAAGGTGCTCCGCAAACTGCGGTGCACGCGCATCCAGTGCGATGCAATCGCGGCCCTTTGGCTAATCTGGTACACACTTGAAGAGTCCCGTCACGAGACCCCCGCGGGGAACGCGGGTCCATCCACACCTACAGGGAGGAATCGAAATGTCGCTGCGACTCATGGTCACCATCAATGCGGTCGAGGGTAAGGGCGCGGAGCTTGCCGATGCGTATCGGGGGCGCTGCGAGGAGGTCATGAAGGAGCCGGGGTGCGAGCAGTTCGAGGTGTTCCGCAGCGTCGTGAACCCGGACAAGCTGGTGCTGGTGGAGCGCTGGGTGGACCAGGCCGCCCTGGACGTGCATGCGCAGGTGAACACCACCCGGCCGCCGCTCCTGCCGGAGCTTCGGTCCGGCGCCACCGAGCGCGAGGACTACGAATACAACCGCACCCGCTGAAGCGAAACCGCTGGAAAGGTCCCGCCCCATGCCCGGAGCACTGGAAGGCATCAAGATCCTCGACATCACCAACTACATCGCCGGCCCCTACGCGTCGCTGCTGCTGGCGGACCTGGGGGCGGACGTCACCAAGATCGAGACCCCCGGCAAGGGAGACCCGTTCCGCACCTGGGACAAGGAGCCCAAGGACTACAGCCCGAGCTTCTGCGCCCTCAACCGCAACAAGAAGAGCCTCACCCTGGACATGAAGGCGCCGGAGGGCAAGGAGGTGTTCCTGAAGCTGGCCCGGGACGCCGACGTGATCGTCGAGAACCTCCGGCCCGGCGTGGTGGACCGCCTGGGCATCGGCTACGACGCGGTGCGGGAGACGAACCCGCGCATCATCTACTGCTCCATCTCCGCTTTCGGGCAGGACGGGCCGTACCGGAAGCGGCCCGGCTACGACACCATCGGCCAGTCCCTGAGCGGGCTGCTGAGCGTGCTCACCGAGCTGGACAATCCCCACGGACCGGGGGCGGCCTTCTCCGATCATCTCGGCGGCATCTTCGGCTGCTACGGCGTGCTGGCGGCGCTGACCGCCCGGGAACGCACCGGCGCCGGCCAGAAGGTGGAGACGTCGCTGCTGGAATCCACCATCTGTTTCCTGGGGCTCGGCCTCACGCAGTATCTCTTCAGCGGCCAGGTGCACAGCATGCGCAGCCGCACCAAGACCGCCGGCGTCTACGCGCTGGTGGCGGGCGACGGCAAACCGTTCGTCATCCACCTCTCGCACCCGCCCAAGTTCTGGATCGGCGTCACCGAGGTCATGGGCCGGCCGGACTTCCAGACCGACGAGCGCACCAAGGACCGCCCCGCCCGGGCGCAGAACTACGACTTCATCTCCGAGACCTTCGGCGCCGTGGTACAATCGAAGCCCCGGGACCACTGGCTGAAGGAGCTGGAAGCCAGGGACGTGCCCTGCGCGCCCATCAACAACTTCGCCGAGGTGTTCGAGGATCCGCAGGTCAAGCACCTGGACCGCCTGATGGAGGTGGACCATCCCGACTTCGGCCCCTTCAAGCTGGTGCGCAACGGCCTGAACCTGCTGGACACCCCCGTCACCCTCCGGCTCAAGCCTCCCAAGCTGGGCGAGCACAACGAGGAGACCCTGACGGAACTGGGCTACGGCCCCGAGGAGATCCGTTCCTTCCGGGAAAGAAACATCGTATGACGGGCGCCTCGTCCCGGCACCGCGGCCGGCGTCCATGAACACGGTGTCCGTGAGCCTCCGTTCCCGGGCCGTGGCGGAGCTGCGCCGGAGCCTGGCCGATCTCCGCGAGCGCATCCCCGCCATCCTCGCCGCCCTGGCGGCGGGCATCCCGGCGGGGTACGCCTGCGCCGCCCTCGACCTGCCCATCCCGTGGATGATCGGGCCCATGGTGGCGGTGGCCGTCCTCAACCTCCGGGGGGTCGCCATGGACTCGCCGCCCTATGCGCGGCAGATGGGCCAGGTGCTGCTCGGTTCGGGGATAGCCCTCTACTTCACCCCGCCGGTGGTGACGGCGCTGGCCGCCTACTGGCTGCCCATCGTGCTGTCCACCCTGTCGACCTTCCTGATCGGAGCGCTGGGGGCGGTGATCCTGAGCCGGGTGTCGGGGGTCGAGACCCGTTCGACGTTCTTCGCGTCCATCCCGGGCGGCGCCATGGCCATGGCCAACCTGGCCCACCGGTACGGCGCGCAGATCGCGCCGGTGGCGGTGGCCCACAGCCTGCGCGTCTCCATCCTGGTGCTGGTCATCCCCTTCGCCCTGACCTACGGCGGCATCCCGCTGGAGACCGGCGACTACAAGCCCACGGTGCCGCTGGACGTGGCCGTGCTGGTGCCCTGGCTGCTGGCGGGGTTCGTGCTGGGGGAGATCTCCGAGCGCCTGCACATGCACAACGGCTACCTGCTCATGCCCATCTTCTTCGGCGCGGCCTTCACCGTGAGCGAGGTGCAGCTCTCGGCGGTGCCGGACTGGATGACCAACTTCGCCCAGCTCATGTTCGGCCTGGTGCTCGGGGCGCGCTACGAACGGGCGTTCTTCGCGCGCTACAAGCTGTTCATCCCGTTCGCGCTGCTGAATTCCTTTTTCGTGCTGGCGGCCTCCATGGTGGTGGCCGTGGCCCTGGCCTGGGGCTTCCGGCTGCCCATCGCCACCATGATCATCTCCACCTCGCCCGGGGGGCTGGCGGAGATGGCCATCACCGCCCAGGCCTTGCAGATCGGCGTCCCCGCGGTCATCGCGTTTCATCTGGCCCGGGTGGTGGTGGTAAACATGGGGACGCAGCACATCTACGTCGCCGCCACCCGGTGGCGGCGGCGCGGGTGACGGCGATCCCCACCGAGGAGGCATCATGGAAGAGCAGATCCGTTTCTACAGCGGCCCCGGCTACGCGCTCTCGGGCGTGCTGTCCGTCCCCGATTCCCGCGACCGCTCGCAACCCCGCCCGGGGGTCGTCCTGTGCCAGGGCTACGCCGGCATCAAGGAGTCCCTCATGCCCGCGGTGGCCGCGCGCCTGGCCGCCGAGGGGTACGTGACCCTGCGCTTCGACTACCGCGGCTTCGGCGAGAGCGAGGGGCCGCGGCACCGCCTGATCCCCCTGGAGCAGATCGAGGACATCCGCAACGGCCTCACCTGTCTGGGCGTGCGCGACGAGGTGGACCCCGGGCGGCTGGCCATCTGGGGCACCAGCTTCGGCGGCGCCCACGCCGCCTACGCGGCCGCCGTGGACCAACGCGTCCGTTGCATCGTCAGCGTCGTGGGCGTCGGCGACGGCGAGCGCTGGCTCCGTTGCCTGCGCCGGGAGTGGGAGTGGCAGGCGTTCGTGCAGGAACTGGAGGAGGACCGGGACCGGCGGATCCTGAGCGGACAGTCCCGGCGCGTGCACCCCTACCACATCATGGAGACCACGCCCGAGGGATGGGAATTCTGGAACGAAACCGTGGCGGCCAACCCCGAGCGAGGCCAGGTCGAGATGCCGCTGGAGTGCGCCGACGCCATCATCGAGTACAAGCCCGAGACCATCGCCCACGAGATGACGAGCCCGGCCCTGTACGTGTCCGCCGAGCTGGACACCCTGACTCCGCTCGACGAGCAATTGAGCCTCTACGACTGCTCACCCGAGCCCAAGCGCTACGAGGTGATCCCCGGCGTCAACCACCACGAGGTCTACAAGGAGCCGCACCTGACCCACCTGCTGGACCTGTCGGTGGACTGGTTCAACGAGCACCTGAGGGCGTAGAAGGCTCGGTAGATCTCCGGTTACCCGGACAGGCTCATGGCCGCCCCATGGAGAGTACGCGGGGCGGCCGCCGGCATGGCGAACGCATCCACGTCGATGAGCTTCCGGTTCACGGGATCGATGCCCAGGCCGAATATCTCCAGGGTCACCGCGCCCAACAGGGGGCGGGTGTCTTCGTCCCAGAACACCACGGGAGAGATCTCCTCCCTGCCGTCGAAGCGCATCCAGGTACTGCCGAAACCCCGTTCCACGCGGCTGCCGTCGGCGAGGACGAAGCGCCGGGAGCCGTGTGGAACCACGCCCAGCCGGGCGAGGATCGAAGCGGGAACCAGTGTATAGGTCGCGCCCGAGTCGACCATCGCCTCAATGGTTTGATGGTGCCGGTTTTCCGGATCGGCTACCTGCAACGATACGGTGAACGTGCCCATTCTCTTCCTCCTTCGCCGGCAAGGGCGCCGTTACGTGCACCTTACGCAGGTCCAATGCCGTCCGCAAACGGCGTGTGACGCAACTCCGGCCCGTCACCCGCCTGACGGCTCGTCCGTCGCCGGGGCCGGATGGCAGCGCGGCACGGTCAGGCGGGTCTCCACGGGTTCCACGCCGGTCCGAGCCGTTTCCAGAATGACCTCGCAGGGGGTGACGACCCTGACCCGGATGCGGCGGCCGTCGAGCCGGGAGCCCGGTTGGACGACGTGGCCGTAACCCTCGCCATCCCTCACCAGCGCCACTCCGGTCTCTTCCCGCCAGACGATGCCCACCGCCCGGTATCGCGGCTCGAGATCGGGCTCCGGCGGCGGCACCGGGACCGCGTCCGGCTCCGGCTGGCCGTCCGGATCCGCCTGCGCCGGGACGTGGTAGGGCTGGAACGGATCCCGTCGGGGCAGTGGAAGCGTTTCGGCCGGAAGCGGCTCCGCCGGGGACGCTGCCTCCGCAACGGCTGCCCCCGCGGGCTCCGGGACGGACGGCCCCACGTCCGCCATGCCGCCGGCGTGGCCCTCGTCCGCCGGCGTTGCCGCCTCGCCGGCTTCTTCCACGGCCCGTATCCGCAACGTGGCCATGTCCAGCGTGATGCGGAGGACGGCGCGCCCGTCCTCGACGCCGGCCGCCTCCACGGCCAGGTTCCCGGGGCTCGTCGAACGGCGGGGTCCCGGGGAACGCTCGAGGAACTTCAGCAGATCGTGGAAACTTCCCTGGAGTTCCACCCGCATGGGGTGCTCGGTGAAGTGCTCGCCTTCGACGGCCGCGCCCGGGTGCAGGCGGACCACCTCAAGCCCGGCCGCGGCCGCCCGCACGGTCACGCTCTCCAGCAGGGAAGACGGCTCGGCGGTCCGTGCCAGGCGTGATCGCAACTCGCGCCGCAACCCGGCCAACTCCTCGCGGAGTTGCGGCAGCCGCGCCAGTTCCCGGCGCAGCCGCGCCTCGTCGAGCCGGGCAAGGTCGAACCGCGCCGCGGCCCGGGCCATGCTCCGGGTCTGCGGGCGGTACAACAAGGCGTAGTCCAGCGCCGCCAGCAACAGCACCGTGCCCAGGAGGAACACGATGCGGTGGGCCAGGGGGCGTTCGAACAGCAGGTCGAGGTAATGGCGCATGAACCGGCTCTACGGTGGTTGTTCCCCACGCCGCCCTCCGGACCCCGACCCCGGACCCCGGGGCAAGCCCGGGGCAAGCTCGATCCGGGGTCCAGAGGTGGGAGGCGGCGTGACATTCGGAGGCAGCCCGTTGCGCCCGTGGACGACGAAACGCCTCAGGCCCTCACCCTCCGCCGCCTTGCCGGCCTCCACGATGTTCCGGGTCGCGAAGGTCCCGGAGAGGCCGCGCAGGAAACGGGCGATGGACTCGTCGTCCATGGCCTCTCCTTCCAGGATCGTGGCGTCCTCGGACTCGGCGTAGCGGGTGAGCCACAGTTTTTCCGGGGCCGCCGCAGCGAGCCCGCGCAGCACCCGCGGATGCTCCGACCGTCGATCCAGCCAGACGGTGACGGCGCGGTTCTTCAGACGCGCCCGCCGCACCGTTTCGTCCAGCGCCTTGACGTCCTTGGCCGCCAGGCGCATGGCCGCCACTGTCCGGCGCAGGGCCGCGAGGTCGGACTCCAGGGCGCTGCCCCGGCGGTGCTGGGAGAGGTTGCCGGCGGCCAGCGCACCGGCGGCCAACAGGAGGGCGGCGGCGCCCGACACGAGCGCACGGCGCTTGCGCCGAAGGGCGCGGATCTCCCGGGTGGGCAGCAGGTTGACCCGGATCATGTGCATGGCGTCATCCCGTGCCTCGCTGAATGGTGCCATCCCTCTGGCCGCTCACTCGGACGGGCTCCTGGCAGCGAGTCCGGCCACCACCGCGAACGCCGGACCCGCCGGCCGGACCTCCGGCGAGGACAAGCCCTCGCCGGCGAAGGGCGGACGGTACACGCGCACGTCGGCGTCCAGTGACCGCGCCAGGCTCGGACCGAGGCCGGGGAGAAGCGCCCCGCCGCCGCTCAGCACGATACGGCGCGGCTCGGTCCCGTTTCCGAGCCCTCCCAGCAGACCGAGGCCCCGGCCTACATCCGCGGCGAAGCGGTCGCACCAGGACTCCAACAGGCCGGTCACCTCCGGCGGCGGGTCGCCGCGCTTGAGCGCCTCGGCCTCGTCGCGGGGCACCCTCAACCGCTCGGCCAGACTCTCGGTGGACTGCTCCCCGCCCCACGGCAACTCGTTGGTCAGGCCCGGCGGTTCACCCGCCGGCACATGTAGGGTGGTGGAGCGGGCGCCCACGTGGATCAGGGCGTCGGGGGACTGCTCTCCGGGCGCGCCGACGGCGGCCCGGAGCGCGAAGTAGTCCACGTCCACCAGGGCCGGAACGAGCCCGGCGGCCTCCAGAAGGGTGATGTAGCCTTCCACCAGGGTTTTCCGGGCGGCGATCAGCAGGACCTCCAGTCCGCCGTCCTCCGAGGCGCCGAGGACGTGATAGTCCAGGTTCACGGCGTCGAGGTCTTCGGGAATGGCGTCCATGGCCTCGAACTCGATGGCCTCGTCGAGCTTTTCCACGGGCGGGGGTGCGATCCGCAACCGCTTCATGATGACTCCCCGGCCCGGCACCGACACCACCGCCCGGCGCGGCCGGCCCCGGGCGGGGCCGGCGAACCCGCGGACCGCGTCTCCGACCACCTCCGGCCGGCGCACGAAGCCGTTCTCCACCGCACCCGGCGGCACCGGCAGCGAACCGGCGCGCACCACGCCCCCACCCTCCGCCACCTCCGCGATCTTGACGGCGCTGGAGCCCACGTCCAGCGCGAACCAGGGGAGCACGCGGCGGGACCAGGGGAGTCGTGAGGTGAGGCCGAGCATGGGGAGGTGTGGTGCAAATGCGGGGCCAGCTTGCGAGGGCGCCGGCCAAGGCGGACGGAGATCGTGAGCGGCCGGCGGTGCGGAGTCGAAACAGCGTGCGTTGTCGCGGGGTTGCGCGCCCAGGGCCGTGCCTCCCGCACGGACGGCAGCGGCTTGCCAGGTGACCGGGGTCGGGCGCTCCCATTGCCGTCCCCTGTCATGCGCACGGCGGTCGTCAGTATCTGGACGGTTGCCCCGGCCTTGAGCCGGGGTCCAGAGGCGGCGGGCGGGGCGGGGTCCGCCTGGCGGGGCGTGGCATTCCGGGCCGGTCTCGTGATTAATTCGGGACAGATGAACGCGAGGGGAAAATACGCGCTGGTGGCGGTGCCGGCGCCGCTTCAGGAGCCGTTGACCTATGCGGTGCCGGAGGGGCTGGCGGGCCGCCTCCAGGCCGGGATGCGCGTGCTCGTGCCGCTGGGCCGGCGGCGGGTGACCGGGGTCGTGGTGGGGTTTCAGCGGGAGTCGCCGGTGGCGGGGGTCAAGGAGGTCTTTGAGGCGCTGGACGACGAGGTGCTGTTCGACCGGGCGTTCCTGGACCTGTGCCGCTGGGCGGCGGACTACTACGTGGCGTCCCTGGGCGAGATGCTGGCCACGGCGCTGCCGCCGCTGCTGCGCACCGAGAGCCGGGTGGTGGCGGCCTTCGCCGCCGAACCGGAGAGCTTCCACGGCGACCTGGACCGGGAGGTCCTCGACGCGCTCCGCAAGCGCGGGCCGCTGGCGCCGGCGGCGCTGGGCCGCCTGTTCCCGCGCCGCGGGGTCAAGGCCGCCCTGGACCGGCTGGCCGCGGCCGGTGCGGTGACCCTGGGAGAGCGGCTCCGGGGCCACGTGCGCGAGGCCCGGCGCCGGAAGGCGGCCCGGCCCGAGAGCGTGGCGGGGACGGTCGTGCCCGGCGCGGCGCCGGTGCTCACCCGGGAGCAGCAGCGGGTGCTCGGGTCCATGGAGCCGCGCCTGCGCGACGGCGGCTTCGAGACCCTGCTGCTGCACGGGGTCACCGGCAGCGGCAAGACCGAGGTCTACCTCCAGGCCATGGAGCGGGTGCGTCGCCGGGGCCTCCAGAGCCTGGTCCTGGTGCCGGAGATCGCGCTGACGCCCCAGTTGCTGGACCGGCTGGAAGCGCGCTTCCCGGGCGACGTGGCCGTGCTCCACAGCCGCCTCACCGGCGCCGAGCGCTGGCGCCAATGGTGGCGCATCGCCCAGGGGCTGGCCCGGGTGGTGGTGGGGGCCCGCTCCGCGGTCTTCGCGCCGGCGCGGGCGCTGGGCCTCATCGTCGTGGACGAGGAGCACGACTACAGCTACAAGCAGGAGGAAGGCGTCCGCTACCACGGACGCGACCTGGCGGTGGTGCGCGGCCGCATCGTCGGCTGCCCGGTGATCCTGGGCTCCGCCACCCCCTCGGTGGAGAGCTACCACAACGCCCGCAGCGGCCGGTACCGGATGCTGGAGCTGACGGAGCGGGTGGAGGCCCGGCCCATGCCCGCGGTGGAGATCGTGGACCTCAAGAGCCGGCCCGGTCAGGCGGCCGGCGAGAAGCTCTTCTCCGAGCCGCTGCTGCGCGCGCTCCGGGAGAACCACGAACAGGGACTCCAGAGCCTGATCTTCCTCAACCGGCGCGGCTTCGCCTCCTTCCTCCAGTGCTGGTCCTGCGGTTTCGTGGTCCAATGCCCGCGCTGCAGCATCAGCCTCACCTACCATCTCGGGCGCCACAGCGCCTTCTGCCACCACTGCGATTTCCGCCAACGCAAGCCCGACGCCTGCCCCGGCTGCGGCAACCTGTCCCTGAGCGAGGTAGGGTTCGGCACCGAGCGGGTCGAGCACGAGTTGCGCCGGCTGCTGCCCAAGGCACGCATCGGCCGCATGGACCGGGACACCACCGGCCCCCGGGGCGCCCAGGAACGGATCTTCCGTTCGTGGGAAAAGGGGGAGCTGGACATCCTGGTGGGCACCCAGATGGTGGCCAAGGGCCACGACGTGGGCGGCGTGACCCTGGTGGGCGTGATCCTGGCGGATTCCTCGCTCAACCTGCCGGACTTCCGGGCGGCGGAGAAGACCTTCCAGATCATCAGCCAGGTGGCCGGCCGGGCCGGGCGGGCGCTCCGGCCCGGCCGGGTCATCGTGCAGACGCTGGTGCCGGGCCACTACTGCTTCGACCCCGCCAGGGGCCACGACTACCCGGCCTTCTTCGCCACCGAAACGGAGTTCCGGCGGGAGCTGGGCTACCCGCCGTTCCAGCACCTGGTGCACCTGCGCATCGACGGCGCCGACGGCGACAAGGTGGCGCGGAGCGCCCGGGACCTGGCCCGGGACCTGCGCCGGAGGGAAGCACGGGAGCCGGTGGAGATACTCGGTCCCGCGCCCGCCCCCATCGCCCGGCTGCGCGACCGCTACCGCTGGCAGATCCTGCTCAAGGGAGCCAACCGGCCGGCGCTCCTGGCCGCGGCCCGGCACGCGGTGGCGCTCATGCCCAGGGGCCGGGCGGCCCGGATCCACGTTGATGTGGATCCTTACAACATGTTATGATTTTCCATCGGGGGAGCGTCCCCGATACTTCAATCCACGATACAGTTTCAGGCCAAACTTCCAGGACACCGACCCGACATGATCCTCGACATCCTCAAGTTCCCGGACCCGGTCCTGCGCACGCCCGCGCGGCCGGTGGAGGCCATCACCGGCGAGACCGCCGAGCTCGTGCAGAACATGCTGGAGACCATGTACGCGGCCCCGGGCATCGGGCTGGCGGCGCCCCAGGTGGGGGTCTCCCGGCGCATCATCGTGCTGGACCTGGACCACGAGAACCCGGGCGACGACGTCATCAAGCTGGTCAACCCGGTGATTTACGAAGCCGAGGGCGAGGTGGTCTTCGAGGAGGGCTGCCTCAGCGTCGTCGACTTCACCGCGGAGGTGCAGCGCGCGGAGCGGGTGGCGGTATCCGGGTACGACGACAACGGCGACGAGGTGGACATCGAGGCGGACGGGTTCCTGGCGGTGGCGTTGCAGCACGAGATCGACCACCTCGACGGCAAGCTCTTCATCGACCGCATCAGCCGCCTCAAGCGCGATCTCTACGTGCGGAAGCTCAGGAAGTCCATCCGCACGGGCAGGGAGATGCCGGAGAACCGCGGCGTCGTCATCTGACCCCTGCATGCGCATCGTCTTCATGGGCACGCCGCACTCGGCGGCGTCCTCGCTCCGGACCCTGCTCGACGGCCCGCACCAGGTGGTGGGGGTGGTGACCCAGCCGGACCGCCCCTCGGGACGGGGCCAGGCCACCATGCCCTCGCCGGTGCGCCGGGTCGCGGAGGACCACGGGATTCCGGTGCTGACCCCGCTCAAGATGAAGGACCCCGGCCTGCTGGAGCGGCTGCGCGGCTGGCGGCCGGACCTCATGGCGGTGGTGGCCTACGGACGGATCCTGCCCCAGACGATCCTGGACCTGGCGCCCCTGGGTTGCGTCAACGTCCACTATTCACTGCTTCCCAAGTACCGGGGCGCCGCGCCCATGCAATGGGCCATCCTCCAGGGTGAGCGCGTCACCGGAGTGACCACCATGCGACTGGTGGCGGAGATGGACGCGGGGCCGGTGCTGCTGGCCGAAGAGGTCGTCATGGAACCCGGCGACACCGTGACCACGCTGGAGGCGCGGCTGGTGCCCCTGGGCGCGCGGCTCCTGGTGGAGACCGTGGCGGGCCTGGAGCGGGGGTCGCTCACGCCCCGGCCCCAGGACCCCGCCGCCGCCACCTTCGCGCCCATGCTCAGGAAAGAGGACGGGCTCATCGACTGGAGCCGCCCGGCGGCGGAGATCGAACGGCGCGTCCGGGCCTTCACCCCCTGGCCCTCGGCCTTCACCTGGTGGCAGGGCAAACGCATCAAGGTCCATGGCGCGAGGCCGGCGGACGGGACCGCCGCTCCGGGCACCGAAGCGCCGGGGACGGTGGTGCAGGCCGGCCCGGACGGCATCCGGGTGGCCGCCGGCGACGGCGCGTTGCTGCTGACCGAGGTGCAGGCGGAAGGCCGGAAACGGATGCCGGCGGAGGCCTTCCTCCGGGGCGCCGGGCTCCGGCAGGGGATGCGGTTTGGGACAGGACACCAAGAATCCGCGTGAGCTGGCGCTGGCCATCCTGGACCGCGTCGACCGCGGGCAGGCCTACGCCGACGTCCTGCTGAGCGCGCGCCTGGACCGGGCGGCCCTGCCGGCCGCGGACGGCGCGCTGCTTACCCAGGCGGTCTACGGCACCCTGCGCTGGCGCGGCCGCATCGACTGGGTGCTGGGCGCCCTGCTCCGCAAACCCTTGAAAGAGTTGGACCCCCTGGTCCGCAACCTGCTCCGCCTGGGGGGCTACGAGCTGCTCTTCCTGGACCGGGTGCCCGCCTACGCCACCGTCAACGAGCTGGTGGAGCTGGCCCGGAGACGCGCCGGACCGGGCAAGGCGCGGCTGGTGAACGCGGTGCTGCGCCGGATCGCGGACCGGGAACGGGAGGCCTGGTCGCCGGCCCCCGCCTCCGGGAAGAAGGAGGACGTGGCCGCGCTGCTCTCCCACCCGCCCTGGCTCGCCGCCATGTGGCGGGAGCAGTTCGGCGCCGACGAGAGCCGGCGGCTGATGGAAGCCAACAACGAGGAGTCGCCGCTGGTGCTGCGCGCCAACCAGCGGAGGATCGGCCGGGACGAGCTGGCGCGGCGGCTGCGCGACCGCGGCGTCGACGCCCGGCCCGGTGCCTGGTCGCCGCTGGCCGTCCGGGTGCGCGGCGCCGCGTCCCCGGCGCTCCTTGCCGAGTTCCGCGACGGTCTGTGCCAGGTGCAGGGAGAGGCCTCCCAACTGGTGGGCTTGCTGGCGGCCCCGGAGCCCGGCATGCGGGTGCTGGACGCGTGCGCCGCCCCCGGCGGCAAGACCACCCACATGGCGGAGCTGATGGACGACCGCGGCGAGGTGCTGGCCTGCGACGTGTCGGAGCGCGGCCTCGGCAGGCTGGCGGACAACGCCCGCCGCCTGGGCCTGAGCTGCATCCGCGCCCGCGCCGGCGACGCCGCCCGGGACCTTCCGGGCGAGCCGGAAAGCTTCGACCGCGTGCTGGTGGACGCGCCCTGCTCCGGCCTGGGAACGCTGCGGGCGCACCCCGAGATCCGCTGGCGCCGCACCCGAAAGGACCTTGAGCGGCTGGCGGCGCTGCAGGCCGCCGTTCTGGAACAGGCCGCCTCCCGTGTGCGCCTCGGCGGAGTGCTCGTGTACGCCATCTGCACGCTCTCGCGGGTGGAGAACGAAACGCTGGTGGAGGCGTTCGTCGAGCGCCGTCCCGAGTTCGCCGTCGAGGACGCCGCCGCTCACCTTCCCGACGCCGCCCGCGTCATGACCGCGGGACGCTATTTCACCGCCCTGCCCCACCGCCACGACACCGACGGCTTCTTCGCCGCCCGGATGCGGCGCGGTCCAATCCGATGACACGGCGCCCCGTGGGGAGCCCACCGGAGATCTTCAATAATTACGCCTCCTCTCGTTACGCCTCCTCTCTGTCATTCGTTACGCCTGCCTCGGTCATTCCTCATCTCTCCGTCATTCCCGCGAAAGCGGGAATCCAGGGGCGGTGGAGCGGCACACAGCGGCGTTTCCCCACCTCGCCACCCCTGGATTCCCGCTTTCGCGGGAATGACGATTCGGGGGGCCGTCACCTCTCTCGAATGGTGGTCTTGACACAGCCTGTTTCGCGGGAATGACGGAGAGATGAGTATGCCTGGGTAGCTGGCATCCATGATTTACGTCTCACCCGCCGTGTGTTAGATTTCCTGTCGACGGCCCGCGTTCCACCGGGCCGAGAGTCGGGGCGTGGCTCAGCCTGGTAGAGCGCACGGTTCGGGTCCGTGAAGTCGCTGGTTCAAATCCAGTCGCCCCGACCACTCCTCCCACCCCACCCCTGGACCCCGGGTCAAGCCCGGGGTGACGTTTTGCGTGGCCCGGATGACCGTTTTGCGGCGTTCGGGATGACCTCTTGGTGTCCGCACGACATTCTCGTATCTGCACGACGTTCCCGTGTCCGGGACGGCGGCGGGCGGCTATCCGAGCCGGAAGAAGTCGATGGCGTTTCCGGCCACCAGGCGGTGGCGCTCATCCGGGGGGACGCCTTCCATCTGCGAGTCCAGGAGATCCATGGAGTGCGGCCAGCGCGTGACCACGTGGGGGAAGTCGCTGCCCCACATCATGCGGTCCACGCCCACGTCGTGGCGCAGCCGTACGCCCACGCGGTCCTCGAAGAAACCCCAGTAGGCGTGCTCGCGCAGGTACTCGCTGGGCAGCCGCTTCAGGCGCGGCAGCCCCATCTGCCGCTCGGCCCAGAACCGGTTGACGGAGTATTCGTGGTCCATCTGCTCGTAGAAGTACGGCAGCCAGCCGACGTTGTTCTCGGCCCAGTAGATGCGCAGCTTCGGGAACCGGTCGAAGATCCCGGCCACCACCATCTGGCTGGCCTCCACCGAGCCCGAGTGGTACGGACCCTGCCGCGCGAGGCGCTGGACGAAGTCCGTGGGCGGCCGGCGCTCGCCCGGGGGTTCCTGGGGGTACTGGAACAGCGGCGTCTCCCGGGTGCCGACCTTCGTGGTGAAGGAGGTGTGCACCACCACCGGCACGTCGAGGTCCAGGGCCGCGGCCCAGAAGCGGTCGTCCTCCGGTGAAGGATAGCCCTTGCCGCCGGGATAGGTGCTGAGCCAGACCGCCTTGAGGCCGAGGCGCTTGCAGTGCTCCATCTCCGCGATATCATCCTCGACGCCGCGGTTGGGCAGGATGCCCACGCCGATCAGACGCTCCGGATCGACGGCGCAGTACTCCTCCGCCATGAACTCGTTGAAGTGATGGATGATGCCGACGTACACCTCCCGGTCCCGGATCGCGGGACTGCGCACCTCCAGGGCGAACAGCACTTCCGCGTCGACGCCGTCCTGGTCCTGCTCGCGCAGCCGCTGCTCCGGACCGCCGCATCCCGGCGTGTTGTCGAAATCGATGACCGTGGGATCGAACTCTTCGGGCGGGCGGCCGGCATAGTAGCTGGTGCCGCCGTACACCAGCGGCCGGCCCTCCCGTTGCAGCGCGTCACGGCCGTCGGGCAGCCGTATCCTTCTGGACGCCCTGTCCCGGTACTCTTCGGGAACGCGGTGCCGCCACAGGTCGGGCGGGGCTTCGAAGTGACTGTCCGCGGAAACGTGCCGGTAGGCTCGCGCCATGGGTGCGTCCTTCGCCGCCTAGGCGGATTCGGGGAGCGGCCAGTCCAGCCATTCCGCCAGCGCCCTCCCCAGTATCCACTCCTTCTCGTCGGCGGTCAGGTTGTCCATCTCCTCGGTAAAGAGCGTCAGCGCCTGCCGGTAGGGACACGGGAGGTGGGACAGGTCGGTGCCCCAGAACACGCGCCTGGGTCCGAAGGCGTCCACGACCCGGCGGATCTGCGGGTGGAGCGATGGATAGGGGTAGCTCTCCGTCGAGTAGCACGGCAGCGCGGAAGCCTTCACCGCCACGTTGGGCAGGGCCGCGAGCTTGACGACCCCGTCGACGATGGGAGCGAGCGGCTTGCCGATGAGGCTCGAGTTGAGCCCCATGTGGTCGATGCACAGACGCAGCCCGGGGTGCCGCGCGGCCACCTCGGCAAGGCGCGGCAGCGCGTGGGGCGCCAGCGCCATGACCGGGACGTCGTGGCGCTCGGCCGCCTCCCAGAACCAGTCGATGGTATCGTCCTCGAGCCAGGTCCGGTACCGGCCGCGATGGAAGGTCAGGCGGATCCCCAGCATGCCGGGCTGTTCCTTCCAGGCGGCCATGCGGTCCCGGCTTTCGGGAGCGTCCAGGGTCAGCCGGCCCATGACCGCGAAGCGGTCCGGGTGGAGGCGCGCGGCCTCCAGCGACGTGTCGTTCCGGTCCGCTTCCCAGGTGGGCGGCACCAGCACCGCCCGGGCAACGCCGGCGCCGTCCATTTCGCGCAGCAGTTCGTCATGCCCCAAGGGCTCGGGGCGGTGGGGCTTGGCGGCGTCCACCCGGTCCCAGGGCTTGTCCGGGGTCTCGGCGGCCCAGATGTGTACCTGCGAATCGATGATCTGCATGGCCGGGCGGATACTCGTGACGGGCCGCGGCTACCCGGCCGCCTGCGCTTCGGCGTCCCGGTAGGTCCACTGGAAATCGTGATCGCGGTAGACCTCGTCCGGCATCAGGCTGGTGAGCTGCCGCTTGTCCAGCTCGCCCTCGAAGCGCTGGCGGATCGACGGATCCTCGTCCGCGTACTCGATCTGGTCCCTGGCGCGGTCCTCGACCTTCTCGGCGTGGCCGCGGAACTGCCGGGGCGGATGGAGCGCCAGGTAGCGGGCCGGCGTGCCGCCGGCGTTGAAGTGCTGGTGGAACCACTTGCCGGGAGGCACGAACATGCTGGCCTCGTGCCACGGCGCTACCACCTTCTCCTTCCCCTCCTCCCACAGGATGGAGTAGCCCTCCCCGGCGGGGATGACGATGACCCGGCCCGGGCCGTGCCGGTGGGCCTTCTTGTAGGTGCGGGAGGGGAACACCGACATGTGGCAGGACATCTCGGAGTTGGGGAAGGTCATGAGCACGCTGTGGCCACCCGCGCCCCGGCGGCTGCTGCGGTTGAGCTTGTTCCAGGAGCCCATGTCCGGAAAGAAATTGCCGTACCAGAAGATGCCGCTGCGGCCGCCCCAGGTCCGGGTCGGGTCGCCGTCGCGCACCAGCTTGGCCTCGGAGTAGAGCTGGCCGCCGTTGGACAGGAAATCCTCGCCCTCGTGGTGATTGTTGAAGAAGAACGCCGGGTCGGTGTTGAGCGACATGGCCAGCGGGAGATAGCTGTAGCGCAGGAGCCGGACCGGCTGGTCGCCGCGCATGTTGCTCATGGTGTGGTGGTAGTTGTGCGGCACCTGGAACAGGCTGCGCGGCTGCCACTCGAAGCTGGTCTTGGCGCCATTCTCGCCCGGCCACACCGTGGTGACGCCCTGGCCCTGGAGCACGTAGACCAGTTCGTCGAGGGCGAACTTCAGCGGCGGCAGCGTCTCCCCCGGAGGGATCTCCTGCACCATGGCGGAGGTGACCCCCTCCTGCCCCACGAGCTGGATGAAGGCGCTCTCGCACCCCCGCTCCTCCCACCAGCCCAACTCCACCGTACGCAGGTCCTCGATGAAGTAGCCCCGATGGATCGGCACGCCGATGGAGGCCATCCAGTCATCGTAGGTGTACTCCTTGACCTCCAGGTCGGGAGCAACGGTATCGTCGGAACTCGTGTCGGGGTGGACCTGCGTCATCGGTGTTTTCTCCTTGTTTCAACCTACGAGGCGGCCACCTCGTCGAAAGTGGGCTCGGGCATGCCGTCCTTCCAGGTCGGGTCCCGGAGCTCGAGGCGGTTGCCGCTGGGGTCCGAGAAGTAGAGCTCGCGTCCCGGAAAATAGCCGCCCTTGCGGTAGTAGAGCTCCATCACCGCCACGTTCTTCTCCTTGAACACCTTGCATGCCTCGTTCAGGGTCTCCGGGCTGACCGTGAAGGAGTGGTGGACGCGGTCGTCCTCCGCCTTGTCCGGGATCTCCCGGCGCTCGCACAGGAGGATGTTGTGGTCGCCCACGTTGAAGCACGCCATGACGTCGTTGGCGAGCCGCCCCAGGGACTTGAGGCCCAGCAGGTCGCCGTAGAACTTCTCCGCCTCGCCCAGGTCGTTCACGGGGATCGACCAATGCGTAACGCCTTCGATCTTGAGCATGTGCCTGTCTCCTTTCCTGACCGTTTACCGAGCGCCGGGGCACTCGGGCTGACGTCAACCTACATGACCTCCCGCGCTTCGATCAAGGGATTGCGTTTCCGCTACAGTGTAACTACGAGGACGCGTGACCGCGCCACGAGCGGAAAGAAGCTCGTCGTCTTCCGTTAGTGCTGGCCGATCCAGGAGCCGTTATGCCTTCGGGTAGCCCAAACGGCCCAGGTCTTCTCCGATCTCGTCCAGAACGGCCGGGTCGTCGATGGTGGCCGGGGCCTTGTAGGGGGTTCCGTCCGCCATGCTGCGCACCGTGCCCCTGAGGATCTTGCCGGACCGGGTCTTGGGCAGGCGCTTCACCACCAGCGCCTGCTTGAAGTCCGCCACCGGGCCGATCTTCTCGCGCACGAGGGCCACCAGATCCGGCACCAGATCCTTCTCCGCGGTCTCCACCCCCGCCTTCACCACGATCAGCCCCAGCGGCGACTGCCCCTTGAGCGCATCCGCCACGCCCAGCACCGCGCATTCGGCCACCGCGGGATGGGAGGCGAGCACCTCCTCCATGGCGCCGGTGGAAAGACGGTGGCCGGCGACGTTGATGACGTCGTCGATGCGCCCCATGATCCACAGGTAGCCGTCGTCGTCGCAGTAGCCCCCGTCCGAGGTGACGTAGTGGCCCGGATGCTGCTCGAGGTAGGCCTTGCGGTAGCCCTCCTCGTTGTTCCACAGGGTCGGCAGGCAGCCCGGCGGCATCGGCAGCTTGACCGTGATGCTGCCCATCTCGCCGGCCGGCACCTCCCGGCCCGCGTCGTCCAGCACCCGGACATCATAGCCCGGCACCGCCCGCGTGGGCGAGCCGGGCTTTACGGGGAACGGCTCGATGCCCATGCAGTTGGCCGCGATGGGCCACCCGGTCTCCGTCTGCCACCAGTGGTCGATGACCGGGACGCCCAGCATCTTCTGAGCCCACTCAAGAGTGTCGGGGTCGCAACGCTCGCCGGCGAGGAACAGCGCGCGGAAACGGCTGAGGTCGTATTTCTTGACGTGCTCGCCCCCGGGATCCTCCTTCTTGATGGCCCGGAAGGCCGTGGGCGCCGTGAACAGGACGCTGACGCCGTGCTGGTCGATGACCCGCCAGAAGGCTCCGGGGTCCGGCGTGCCCACGGGCTTGCCCTCGTAGAGGACGGTGGTGCAGCCCTTCAGCAGCGGCGCGTAGACGATGTAGGAATGGCCCACCACCCAGCCGACGTCGGAGGCGGCCCAGTACACCTCGCCCGCGTCCACGTCGTAGACGTTCTTCATGCTCCACTTGAGGGCCACGGCGTGGCCGCCGTTGTCGCGCACGATGCCCTTGGGCTGCCCCGTGGTGCCGGAGGTGTAGAGGATGTACAGCGGATCGGTGGCGGCCACGGAGACGCAGGGAACCGGGCCGGCGGCGGCCACCGCCTCGTTCCAGTCCACGTCGCGGCCGGCGGTCATGGCGGCCCGCGCCTGGGGCCTCTGCAGCACCACGCAGGCGCCGGGCTTGTGCCGCGCCAGCCGGACGGCCTCGTCCAGCAGCGGCTTGTACTCGATCACGCGGTTGACCTCGATGCCGCAGCTCGCGCTCACGATGACCTTGGGCAGGGCATCGTCGATGCGGGTGGCGAGCTCGTTGGCGGCGAAGCCGCCGAACACCACCGAGTGGACCGCGCCGAGACGCGCGCAGGCCAGGATGGCCACCACGGCCTCCGGCACCATGGGCATGTAGACGATCACCCGGTCGCCCACGCCCACGCCGTGATTCCGTAGCGCGCCGGCGAAGGTCGCCACCGCGTCCCGGAGCTCCGCGTAGGTGAAGACCTTGGCGCTGCCGGTCACCGGGCTGTCGTAGATCAGCGCCGGGCGCTGGCCGTTGCCCTGCTCCACGTGCACGTCCAGGGCATTGTAGCAGGTGTTGAGCGCACCGCCGGCGAACCAGCGGTAGAACGGCGGCCGCGAGTCGTCCAGCACCCGGTCCCAGCGCCGGTCCCAGTGAATGTCCTCGGCGGCCTCGGCCCAGAAACCCTCGGGGTCCTTCAGCGCCCGTTGGTATACGTCCGCGTAGCCTTCGTCGCTCATTTGCGTCTCCCGAAAGCGAGATTTCGCCCACCTCCATAAACCCTGCGGACCGCGCCGCGCAAGCGGAATCGTCGCGCCGCCCCCTCCTTGTCCCGACTCAAGCACCCGTGTCCTTTGACAGCACCGGTGACTTGGTCTACGGTCCGACCATCATGAGCTACAAGACCATCCATCACCAGGCCGACGTGCTGGTCGTCGGCGGCGGCGCGGCGGGCGCCATGGCGGCGATCCGCGCCCGGGAGGCGGGCGCGGACGTGCTGCTGGTGGACAAGTCGGTGTTCGGACGGAGCGGCTGCGCGGCGCTGGCGTCGGGGGCCTACATCACCTACATGCCCGGCGACGACATCATGCTCCACCTCGGCGGCCGCGGCGTGCTCACCAACCAGACCAAGGCCATCGAGGCCATCCACGCCACCTACGACGTGCTCAAGATCCTGGACGGCTGGGGCGTGAAGTTCGTCAAGGAGGGGGGCGAGCTCTGGCGCGGCAAGGGCGGCTCCGGGGCGGCGGCCAGCGGCGGCCTGGCCGCGGGGCTGGTGGGCGGCGGCACGGCCATGATGAAGGTGATACGGGGTGTGGCGCTGCGCGCCGGCGTGCGGGTGCTCAACCGGGTGTCGGTCACGGACCTGCTGACCTCGGACGGCCGGCATCCCACCGGCGGCCGGGTGGTGGGCGCGCTGGGGGTCTCCGGGCGCGAGCGCGAGGTCCACGTGTGCGAGGCCAGGTCCGTGGTGATGTGCGCGGGCGGATTCAACTTCGGCTACAAGCGGCCGGGCCAGTGGTTCGCCGGCATGCCCCTCAACATCACCAGCGACGGCGTCGCCATGCAGATCCGGGCGGGCGCCGTGATGGGCAACATGGCGGTGGGCAGCAAGTACCTCCAGACCATGGAGTTCATGTGCGCGCCGGGCATCGAGCACTTCACCACCATGGGCACCAGCTACTTCAACAACCGGGGCGAGGACGTGATGAAACGGTTCTCGGAATCCGAGGCCGAGTTCACCCGCCGGCTGTCGCTGGGACAGGCGGTGGCGCTGGAGATGCTGGAAGGCAACGGACCCGTGTACCTGGACTGCACCAAGCTCCCGCCGGAGAACATCCGGCTGCTGTACGAGGTCATCCCCATCATCATGAACACCTTCGAGGCGGCCGGATACGAGATCAGCAAGGAGCGGGTCCCGTATCTCCCGGTGCTGGCGGCCACCTACGGCTCCAGCCACGGCGGCGGCGCGGTGGTGGACGACGAGTGCCGGACTTCACTGCCGGGGCTGTTCGCGGCCGGCGCCAGCAGCGACGGGATGAACATCTCGCCGAACCTCAACCTCTCCTGGTGCATGGTGCTGGGCTGGTGGGCCGGGCTGCACGCCGCCGACCACGCCCGGAACGCGGACCTCAAGGGCGCTGTCGCGCAGCAGGTGGAGTCGCTGTCCAAGAGCACCACGCAGTACCTCAAGCCGGACGGGACCGATTTCAACGAGGTCCACGGCAGGGCCGCGGACCTGCTGCACGAGTTGGGAGTCATCCTCAGCGACGAGAAGATCACCCGGGTGCGGCGCGGGCTCATGGACATCCTGGACACCTATGACAACGTCATGGCCAGGGATCCCCACGACCTGGTGAAGGTGCTGGGGCTGCGGAACTCCATCGAGGCGCTGACCGCGGTGCTGGACTATCTGCTGCACCGGCAGGAAAGCCGCGGCTCGGTGATCAACCGCGACCATCCCGAGACCGACAACGAGAAATGGCTGGTGCTGAGCAAGTCCATCATCGAAAACGGCGCGCTCAAGATCTGGGACGAGCCCGTCCCGCGCGACGAGTTCTACGTGCACTACCGGCCGAGGTCCGGGAAGGCCATGCACCCCTTCTTCAAGGTCGCAGGGCAGGCGGTGGAGGAAGGAGAATAGAGGCTGTCATGGCTGAAGAGCTGCATCTGCCGAAGGTCGAGATCTCAAGGGAAGCCTGCATCTCCTGCACGGCGTGCGACGACGCCTGCCCGACGGACGTGATCCGGATCGGCGAGGACGGCTACCCGTTCGCCATGTACGAAGAAGACTGCCAGGGCTGCTTCATCTGCGAATGGGACTGTCCCGTCGGCGCCATCAGGATCCGCGTCGCGCGCTGGTACGAGGCGGGACAGTAGGTGTCCCGTACACCCGTTCGCCGGCCTGACCGCGCGAGCGGAACGCCCTCGCGGCCGGAAGCGCGCGGGCAAACCGCATCAGGCCGTCTCCTCCATCTCACATGGCCATAGTCTACGCCCTGATCGCGTCGCTGGGCTTCGCGTTCTCCCACATCCTGATCCGCCGCGGGCTCGCCCAGTCCAATCCGCTGGCGGGGTTCGCCATCTCCATCGTCATCTCGGCGTTGACGCTCTGGTCCATGGCGGCCTTTACCCTGCCCCTGGCCGTCTTCTGGACCCACGCCATCTGGTACTTCGCGGTGGGAGGTCTGTTCGCGTCCGGCCTGGGCCGCTGGCTGGTGTATGTCTCCATCGACCGGCTGGGGGTGGCGCGCTCCATCCCGGTGGTGAGCACGACGCCCATGTTCGCCTCGATCCTGGCCGTCATCCTGGTCGGGGAGCACTGGACGCTGGGCGCGTTCTTCGGCACCGTGCTGATCGTCTGCGGCGTCATCGTCATCTCGCGCACCCACGAGGAAAAAGCCGATTGGCGCCGCGCCGACCTGATCTTTCCGCTGCTGGGGGCGCTGTCGTTTTCCTTCTCCGCCAGCGTCCGCAAGCTCGGTTTCTTCATCGAGAACCTGCCCCTCATGGCCTCGTGCGTGAACGCCACCACGGGCCTGGTGCTGGCGATCGCGATGATCTACGGCCAGGGCGGCCCGCGCAAGGTGTTGCCCATGTCCCGCTCGGTGTTCTGGTGGTTCGTGGCCGCGGGGATCTGCAACACCACCGGAATGCTGGCCAACTTCTACGCCCTCTCGGCCGGCGACATCGTCATCGTTGAGCCGCTCATCAGCACCAACCCGGTGCTGACCGTCGTCCTCACCGCCATCTTTCTGCGCGACGTGGAGACCGTGAACCTGCGGGTGTGCGTGGGCGTCGCCTTCACCTTCGCCGGCACCCTGCTGCTGGTCTACTCCAGGGCGGGCGGGGGCTAGGCGGGCGGGGGCTAGGCGGGCGGGGGCTAGGCCGCCGCCGCCGGCTTCGCTACAATGACCGCGTGCGAACCGGACTGGAGAGACTCCTGCACAACCCGCGCCGCTGGCTCGGGGCGGCGCGCGTCGGGCTAGTGGCCAACCCCACCACCGTGGACCGCAAACTGACCCACGCCGCCGACCTTTTGCACCGGCACCCGGACGTGGACCTGCGCCGTCTCTTCGGCCCCGAGCACGGACTGCGCGGGTCGGCCCAGGACATGGTGGGGGTGGGCGACGATACCGACCCCGCAACCGGCCTCCCGGCGGTCAGCCTCTACGGAGCCACCTTCGAATCCGTGACGCCCACGCCGGAACAGCTTTCGGGCCTCGATGTGCTCGTGTTCGACATCCAGGACGTGGGGGCGCGGTACTACACCTACGCCGCCACCATGGCCCTGTGCATGGGGGCGGCGAAGTCCTGCCGGGTCAAGGTCGTGGTGCTTGACCGGCCCAATCCCATCGGCGGCGCCGCGGTGGAGGGCGGCGGCCTGGAACAGGGGCTGGAGAACTTCTGCGGCCTGTACCCGGTGCCCCAGCGGCACGGCATGACGCTGGGAGAGCTGGCGCGGCTGTACAACGACACCTTCGGCATCGGCTGCGAGCTGGAGGTGGTGGCGTGCGAGGGATGGTCCCGGAGCGCCCACTACGACCAGTGCGGCCTGCCGTGGGTGATGCCGTCGCCCAACATGCCGGCCCCGGAGACCGCGCTGGTCTACCCGGGCATGTGCCTGCTCGAAGGCACCAACCTGTCCGAGGGACGCGGCACCACGCGTCCCTTCGAGCTGTTCGGCGCGCCCTTCATCGATGCGCCGGCGCTGGCCGGGGAACTGCGGCGCCACGACCTTGCCGGGGTGGCGTTCCGCCCCTGCGTCATCGAGCCGGCGTTCCACAAGTTCAAGGGCCGGCGCTGCGGCGCGCTGCAGTTGCACGTTACCGACCGCCGGGCCTTCGAGCCCTACCGCACCGGCCTCGCCGTGCTGACGGCCGCGCGGAAGCTGTGGCCGGAATCGTTCGCCTGGCGAACCGAGCCCTACGAGTTCCGGGCCGACGTCCCGGCCATCGACCTCTTGACCGGCCGCCCGGCCGTGAGGCAAGCCATTGACGGCGGCGCAACCCTCGACGAGGTGGTGCGCGTGGCGTGCGGCGGCACCGAACTCTACGACGCCGGACGCGACAAGGCCCTGTTGTACGGTTGAGCGGCGAAGCCCGTTGCGGAAGACGACACTCATGGATCGCAAAGGAGGCAGATCATGGCAAATCAGGAAGTAGCAGTGGTGGTGGGCGGAGGGCCGGGGCTGAGCGCTTCGCTCGTGCGGCTGTTCACCCGGGAAGGCATGAAGGCGGCCATCGCGGCCCGCAACCCGGACAAGCTCCAGGCCCTTTCGGACAGCACCGGCTGCCGAACCTACCGGTGCGATGCCGTCGTTCCCGAGGAAGTGGACGGCCTGTTCGCCCGGGTGGCGCAGGACCTGGGAGACCCCGACGTGGTGGTCTACAATGCCAGCGCCCGCGTGCGAGGACCGCTCGCGGAGCTCGATTCCGGCGCCGTCAGGGACGCCATCATGGTGACCTGCTACGGCGGTTTCCTGGTGGGCCAGGCCGCCGCCAGGAGCATGCTCCGGACCGGCGGCGGCACCATCCTGTTCACGGGCGCATCGGCGAGCGTCAAGGGCTACGCCAACTCCGCCTCCTTCGCCATGGGCAAGTTCGGCCTCAGCGGCCTGACCCAGAGCATGGCGCGGGAGCTTCAACCGCAGAACATCCACGTGGCGCAGATCGTCATCGACGGCGGCATCGACTCGCCCAAGCGGGACCCCGGGCGCGGCGCGGACACCTGGTTGAGCCCGGACAGCATCGCGGAGACCTACCTGCAGCTCCACCGCCAGCACCGTAGCGCCTGGGCCTCCCAGATCGAGCTGAGACCCTGGGTCGAAAAGTTCTGAAGGACAGGACACTAAGGTTTCCGCGCCGGCTGCCGATCTTCCTTAGGGATGGGAAGGAAGGCTCCAGGCGCGGCGGCTCGGCGGCTCGGGGCTCGCCTCGGAGGCGAGGAGGGCGTCGTCCTTCCGTCGGTGCTCATGCTGGTGGCAGTGGTGACGGTGGTGGGGGCCGCCGCCATGAACGCGGCCCTGACCGACCTGCGGATCGCGGGCGCCCACTACAAGAGCGTGGCCGTATTCTACGCCGCCGAGGCCGGGCTCGCCCACGGCCGGCATGAGGTTTCCGACGAGGACGGCGTGCAGGATTTCGCCGCCATCCTGGCACCCGCCACCCTTTTCAACGCCCGCGTTTTCCACGACGGCAGCTACACGGTGACGGCGGCTCCGGTCACCGGCGCCGTTCCCGCCCGAATCCGCCTCCGATCGTCCGCGTGCTATCCCGCGGCCGACCCCTGCCCGCGCGAGAACGCCAGGTCCTCGGTCGAGGCCCTGCTGGAGCGCGACCCCGCCGGCGCCACTCCCTGGGAACGCGTCCGCCTGGTGGCCTGGAGGGCGCTGGATTGACTGGGCGGCCGATTCCGATACAATCGTTCCTGTTCGGCCGGTCCTGAAAGGAGATTGCCCATGAGTGCCGTTCCGTATGACGTCTATATCCTCCTGGCCATCGTCGGCACCGGCGTTTCCCTGGCCGCACTGATTATGCCGGACTTGCGTTCGTTGAAGCGGGACATCGGCAAACTCCAGGAAAACATGGGCGACCTCCGGGAACGCATGGCCCGCTTGGAGGGACTGTTCGAGGGATTCACCCGGCGGGACGACAACCGCGAGAGTATGCCACCCCCTCCGTCATCCCGGGCTTGACCCGGGGTCCAGACATTGAACCGCAACCGGCCATTTCCATCGTCGGCGGCCGTTCGTCCCAAACCGGGCGTTGCCGCGCTGCCTGGACCCTGGATCAATTCCGGGGTGACGGCTCCGGGCGACCCAGCACCTCCAGCACCCGTTCCGGTCTCAACGGCAGATCCTTCACCCGCAGTCCGCCCAAGGCGTTGGCCACGGCGTTGCCGATGGCGGGTTCCACCGGGCCGAGGGCGGCTTCGCCCATGCCCTTGGCGCCGAAGGGGCCGTCGGGGTGAGGGTGCTCCACCAGCAGGGACGTAAAGGTATCGGGGTGGTCCTGCATGGACGGGGGGAGGTAGCTGAGGAACGTGCAGTTGATGGGCTGCCCGTTGTCGAAGACCATCTCCTCGAACAGGGACGAGCCCAGGGACATGAGCATGGAGCCCTCGTTCTGGAGATGACACTGGCGCGGGTTGATGGCCTTGCCGGCGTCCACCGCGGTCACGAGCCGCACCACCCGTACCTTGCCGGTCCCGGTATCCACCTCCACCTCGGCGGCGCACGCGGACAGGAAGAAGAAGGCGGAAGCCTTTCCCTTGCCGGTGGCGGGGTCGACGCCGCCCCGGCTCTGAAAGCCGGCGCTGCCGAAGAGGCTGCCCACCACGCCGCCGAAGCGGGCGCGGAAGAGGTCGCTGATGGGGAGCCGCCGCTCGGGTACCCCGGCCACCTGCACGAAGCCGTCCCGCAGCTCCAGGTCGCCCGGATCGGCCTCGAGCTCCCCGGCGCCGATCTCCAGTAGCTGGCCGGCCACCTCCCCGGCGGCCCGGACGGCGGCGTTGCCCATGCTGAAGACGGTGCGGCTGGAGCTGGTGGACTGGTCGAAGGGAGTCACGTCGGTATCGGGAAGGGTGACGGAGACCCGTTCCCGGGGCAGCCCCAGCACCTCGCTCACCATCTGCGCCAGACTGGTCTGGACCCCTTGGCCGATCTCCACGCTGCCGGCCAGCAGCGTCGCCGAGCCGTCGGCGTTGAGCCGGACGCTGGCGGAGGAATGGGACGGGGTCATGGTGGTCTTGATCATCACCGCCACGCCCTTGCCCCGCACCAGCGGTCCGGCCGGCCGGGGCGCCTGCTCCGCCCCGCCCTGCCACTCCACGGCCTCGGCGGCGGCCCGCAGGCAGTCCTCCAGCCCCACCGCCTCCAGGGTATCGCCGGTGACGAAGACGTCGCCGTCGTGCACCAGGTTCCGCAGCCGCATCTCCAGCGGGTCCAGTTCCAGCCGCCGCGCCATGTCGTCCATCTGCGCCTCGTAGGCCCAGCACACCTGGGGCACGCCGAAGCCCCGGTAGGGGCCGGTGGGCGGGGTGTTGGTGTAGACGCACCAGGAGGTCAGGCGCTGGTGCGGAATGCGGTAGGGTCCGCCGGACACCTCGCCGCCGTTGCGCGAGGTGGACGGCCCGGTGAGGGCGTAGGCGCCGGTGTCGTAGACGGCCTCCACCTCCCGCGCCAGGATCGTGCCGTCGCGCTTCACGCCGGTCTTGATACGCACCACCGAGGCGTGGCAGTGGCCGGTGAGGAACACTTCCTCGCGCGTGAGCTTCCACTGCACCGGGCGGCGCGCCTTGCGGGCCAGCGCCGCGGCCAGGGGTTCCAGCCGCAGGTGCACCTTGCCGCCGTAGCCGCCCCCGACGTAGGGCACCACCACCCGCACCATGGATTGCGGCAGCTCGAACAGCTCGGCGAGCTGGACCCGGATGGACGAAGGGTTCTGGGTGGCGGAATAGATCGTCAGCTTGCCCGCCGCATCCCAGAGGGCGGTAACCACGTGGGGCTCCAGGTGGCCGTGCTGGATCTTGGGGGTGGTGTAAACGTCCTCGAAGACCAGGTCCGAGGCGGCGAAGCCCTCCTCCATGTCGCCGCGCCCGACGCTGTACGAGGTAAGCACGTTGGCCCGGTCCTCGTAGTGGTAGTGGCCCTTGTCCAGGCGGCTCTCGGACTGCACCCGCGTTTCATGGAGCACCGGCGCGCCGGGCTCCATGGCTTCCATGGGGTCCAGCACCGGCGCCAGCGGCTCGTACTCCACCCGGATGAGGTCGACGGCTTCCTCGGCGATGTCCGGTTCCTCGGCCGCCACCGCGGCCACCACCTCGCCCGCGTAGCGGACACGGTCCACCGCCACGATGGGCTGGTCCTTGACCACCGGTCCGAAATGGGAATGGCCGGGCGGGAGGTCCGCCCCGGTGAGCACCGCCACCACCCCGGGCAGGGCCTCGGCGGCGCTCGCGTCCACGGAAACCACCCGGGCGTGGGGATGCACGCTCCTCAGCGCCTTGACGTGTACGAGCCCCGGAAACTCCAGGTCGCCCGTGTACTGGGCGGCGCCGGTGACCTTCGCCGGTCCGTCCACGCGCGGCGCGTTGTCGCCGACATGATTCATGTCACGGACCGGCCTGCAAACGGGTGGGGTCGAAACTCCGTCGTGTGGCGTGCGTCCTGCAAGTCCGGGTCAGTGACAATTTCAAAATCTGCCGCAAAACCGTCCTCTCGGAGAACCGGATGGTTCACACCCGGTCCCCCGCGAACCGGATACTCAAAATGTAGCACACGCGGGATTCGACGGTCACGTCTCTCGCGCGGTTGCTTGACAAAAGAAATGGGAAAAAGTTAGTTCCCACTGCTTGGGGGGGCTTCAGATCATGTCCCAACCCGCCGATGGTATATAGTATCGATGGTATATAGTATATTGGGCAATACGATATTGTCCCGACCGTGAGGCACTACATTGAGGGTATAGACCCTTTTTCAAACAACAACCTGCAATGTCTGTATTCGCTGTCGTATTGATCGAGCCCAATGCTGACGTGACACGTCGGATAGTTGGAAAATTTCCGGGCTACCTCGAATACACCCCAACCTTCTTCTTGCTGGAGTCCGACCTACTTGCCGAAGCCGTAGCGGCTTCTGTCGGGATCAAGGGTGACGATCGAATCGAGGAAGCCTCAGGGTTCGTAATCAAGTTGGAAGAGTTTTCCTATTCGGGATACACGTCGCGGACTCTGTGGGAATGGCTTAGGAAAGCGGAGAAAAAGCTGTGAGCGCGGCACAACCTCATTTGACGCCTGTCCCTGATCCTCCCGAATCTGCGAGCGGCGGCAAGGGTGGCGGTGGCGGCGGCAACAACATTGAGGGCCGCATCTCCAGTTTGGAGACCCACCTTAAGTATCTGGCTACCAAGGAAGACCTTCAAAAACTGAAGGTTTGGTGGCTGGGTGGAATCATCGCTGGAATGGGATTGGCCGCGATGGTCGCATTGGGCGTCCTCAGGTTCTTCCTTCCCGCCTAAACATGAAGCCCGCGGGCCCTAAGCCTCGGCCGCGGCCCAGAGCACGCGGATGGCGGGCAGGCCGAGGAAGGCGCTGCCCCGCTTCTGCCGTCCGACGCGCTCCCAGGTGTCGCCCCGGTCGCCGCTGCGGTAGATGTCCCCTTCTCCCGGCGGGCCGGCGGTGTGCCCGCGGGCCACGTCGCCGAAGGCGGCCAGGATGGCGTCGCCGTCATAGGGGTCGCGGGCCAGTTGCCAGCACATGCCGGGATGCGTCACCGGAAGCCCGGCGCCCACCTGCCGCCAGTTCCGGCCGGAATCCTCGCTGCGGTAGATGCGGCCGTCGGCGCCGGTGGGGCGGTCCCAGTACTGGGGCGATCCGTGTCCTCCCGCCAGGAACAGCGCCGGCGGGTCCCCCGGCAGCATCACCACGTCATGGAAGTAGTCGCTCTCCATGTCCCGTTCGGCGCGCTGCCAGCCCGCCTCGGGAGGGTCGCCGCGAAAGAAGCCGCGGGAGGTGGCGGTGAAGAAGGCGGCGGGTTTTTCGGGCGAGCGGACGATCATGTGCACGTCCGGGTACTCGATGCCCCCGCTGACATCCTCCCACGTTTCGCCCCGGTCGAAGCTGCGCACGATGCCGCCGTGCTCCAGCGCCAGGTAGAGGGTGTCGGTGTTGTCCGGGTCGATGTAGATGTGGCGCACGTGGCCGTGGTGCGGCGGGTACGGGAACCACCAGTGGTGCTGCACCTCGGGCGGAAGCGCGCGCAGGCCTTCCAGCTCCCCCCACGAATCGCCGCCGTCCTCGCTGCGGAAGAGCATCACCGGCTCGGTGCCGGCGTACACCACCCGGTCCTCGGCCGGGTCCACGGTGACCCAGCGGATGTCGCCTTCGAGTACCCGCTGCCAATGGCGCCCCTGGTCGCGGGTGCGGTAGAGGCCGTCCCGGGTCACGCCCGCGTAGACCACCTCAGGGGTGGTGCGGCACCCCCAGACCGAGTCCACCACCTGGTCCGGGAAGAAGCTCTGGTACTCCCTCGACCCGCGCATGGAGGTCCAGATGTCCCCGACCCCGCGCAGGATCACCATGCCGGCCTGGGTGCCGGCGTAGAGTCTGAGAGCCTCGGCCATGTGCCGTCCCCTCCGGAACCGCGCCTGTCAGGCCTGCTGGAGCTTCTCCAGGAAGGTCGCAGAGTCCATCACCACGCCGAAGTGCTTGTCGAAGTTCTCGAGGGTAGCCGCCTGCTCCTCGTCGGAGAAGCAGGCATTGGCGTCCGAGAGAAAAAGCACCTTGAAGTCGCGCATGGCGCCGTCCCGGGCGGTGCTGTCGCAGCACACGTTAGTGGCCACGCCGGTGATGGCGATGGTATCCCGTCCCAGGCGCCGCAGCACGTTCTCCAGGTTGGTGCCGTAGAAGCCGCTGTAGCGGAACTTCTTGATGGCGATCTCTTCCTCCTCGGGCTTCACGGTCTCCAGGAACTCCGCGCCGGGGGCCCCCTCGATGTTGGTCCACGGATCGTCGGTGTGGTGGGTGACGGGCTTGAGATCCGCGAACACGCCCACGTCCGCCAGGTCCTTGCGCTTGGTGGTGTAGAGATAGATCACCGGCACGTCCGACGAGCGGCACACCCCCAGCAGCTCCTGGATCTTCGGGATGATGTCTTCCGACGACGGCAGGTAGCGGGCGCCCCGGGGGTCCACCCACATGTTCTGCATGTCCACGACGATCAGCGCCGTGTTGTCCTTGCCGATGCGCCAGTTGTCCGCGGGGCGCGTTTCGTCCATGTTCCACCTCCTCCGGGTCACGCATGCGTGGCGGGCGCCGGAACCCCCGTCTACCACAGACGAAACCGCGGTCACAAGGCAAGTCCAATGGCCTTGGCCCCGCCGGCATCGTTTGACAAATCCCCTGCCTTCTACGAGAAGGGAGGGACCAAACTCGGGCTGTCGATAGAGGAGGACCTCCATGACAAAGTTCGTAATCGGCGTGCTGGCGGCGGTTTTTCTGGCCCAGGGCGTTCACGCGCAGACCGTGAGCATCGGCACCAACCCGCAAGGTTCGCTGGCGTACGCCACCGGAGCGGGCGTGGCCAAGGTGGCCATCGAGGCGGGCGGCGTGAACATGCGCGTGGTGCCCCAGGGCGGGCCGGTGGTGACCCTGCCCCTGGCCAACAACGCCGAGCTGGACTTCACCATCTCCAACGTCGCCGCCAGCTCTTTCGCCGTGCTGGGGAAGGAGATGTTCAAGGGCCGGAAGCAGGAAAACATACGGCTCGTGGCCGTGCTCTTCCCACTTTACGGCGGCTTCTACGTACGCAACGACTCGGACATCAAGACCCTGAGCGATCTCAAGGGCAAACGGATTCCCAGCAAGTACACCAAGCAGAAGATCGTCGGCCTCAACTCGCTGTCGGTTCTCAACACCGTGGGGCTGAACTACAAGGACGTCGTCGGCGTGCCGGTGCCCAACGGGGTGCGCGGCGTGCGCGACTTCATGGAGGGGAAGAACGACGCGGCCTACTTCTCGCTGACCTCGGGCATCACCCGGCAGGCTCACGCCGCGGTGGGCGGCATCCGCGTGCTGTCCATGGAGAACACGCCGGAGGCGCTGGCGGCGTTGCGGAGCATCGTCCCGGCCGGCAGCATCGCGACCCTGCAACCGGCCAAGCTCTATCCCGGTGTCATGAAACCCACCCACGTGTTCCAGGCGTCCTTCGTCGTCAACGCGAGCACCAAGACGCCCGACGACGTCGTGTACAAGGTGGTGAAGGCGCTCCACGCCAACAAGCAGAAGCTGATCGGCTCCCACGGCATGTTCAAGCAGTTCAATCCCGCAAAGATGCACGTCGACCTGGGCGTCCCCTACCACCCCGGCGCCGCCCGCTTCTACAAGGAGAAGGGGCTCTAGCCGGGTCGAGTCGTCGACGCATTGAACCCTTGCCATGACCGGCGGTGACGGAGACGCGGTCCAGGGCTCCGTTGCGTCCTGGACGGTGCGGGTTGCCGGACGCGTTCTGGGCGGCCTGCTGACGGCCGCGGCCCTGGCCGAGGCCGCGGACCTCTACCGGGCCGTCGGCATCGTGGTCTTCGCCGAGCAGCGCCTGCTGGCGTTGCTCGGCCTCGCCCTCGGCACCCTCTACGTCCTCAAGCCGGCAACGCCGGGGGCGAAACGCCCGAGCGTCCCCTGGTTCGACGCGCTGGCGGCAACGGCCGGCGTGCTCGTGTGCTTCTACCTGAGCTGGCACTACGAACGGATCTTCGAGGAACTCTACTCGCGCCCGCGCGATGCCCTGGTGGGCGGCGCCGTGATCCTGGTGCTGGTGGCCGAAGGGGTGCGCCGCACCGCCGGCCCCGTGCTGTTCATCTTCCTGCTGTCGTTCTTCGCCCTGGGGCTCGTGAGCCACTTCATCCCCGGCCAGTTCCAGGGGCGCGACGTGGATTTCGACCGGCTGGTGATCTACCTGAGCCTCGACTCCAATTCGCTGGTGGGTATCCCGCTCACCGTGGCCACCACCATCGTCATCGCCTTCATCTACTTCGGCAACCTGCTGGACCTGTCCGGCGGATCGAAGTTCTTCACCGACATTTCCACCGCACTCATGGGGCGGTACCGTGGCGGCTCGGCCAAGATCGCGGTCACCGCCTCGTCGCTGTTCGGCTCCATCTCGGGGAGCGCCACCTCCAACGTCGTCTCCACCGGCGTCATCACCATCCCGCTGATGAAGAAGGGAGGCTACCCGGCGCATACCGCGGGGGCCATCGAGGCCGTGGCTTCCACCGGCGGCCAGTTGATGCCCCCCATGATGGGCGCCGCCGCCTTCGTCATGGCCGAATTCCTGCAGATCTCGTACCAGGAGGTGGTGCTGGCGGCGCTGATCCCGGCCGTCCTCTACTACGTGGCGCTGTTCATCCAGGCGGACCTCTACGCCGCCAGGGAAGGCATCGCGCGGGTGGACGAAGCCTCGATCCCGCCGCGATGGCCGGTGTTCCGGGCCGGCTGGCCCTACGTGGCGCCGTTCGCGGTGGTGATCCTGTGCCTCTTCTATCTGAACCTCCGGCCGGAGACCTCGGCGCTGTGGGCCGCCGGCAGCCTGGTCCCCATCGGCCTGTTCATCGGCTACCAGGGCGAGCGGATGCGCTGGTGGGTCATCCTCACCGTCCTCGCCAAGACCGGCGCCCTGTGCGTGCAGCTACTGATGATAAGCTGTATGGCCGGGATCATCATCGGCGTCCTCAACATCACCGGCCTGGGCTTCGCCCTGACCCAGGCCATCATCCACCTGGCCGGCGGACAGATCGCCATGATCCTGGTGCTGGCCGCGCTCATCTCCATCGTCCTCGGCATGGGCATGCCGACCCTGGGCGTGTACCTGCTGCTGGCGACGCTGGTGACCCCCTCCATGACCGAGGTGGGCATCCCGCCCATGGCGGCGCACCTCTTCGCCCTCTACTTCGGCATGCTGTCCCTGATCACCCCGCCGGTGGCGGTGGCGGCATTCACCGCGGCCACCGTGGCCGGCGCCGACTTCATGCGTACGGGGTTCGCCGCGGTCCACTTCGGCTGGACCGCCTACGTCGTCCCGTTCCTGTTCGTGCTGGCGCCGGAATTGCTGATGGAGGGTTCGGCGCTGGAGATCCTTCACACCTCGGCCACCGCCGTCATCGGCGTGTGGCTCGTCTCCGCGGGTTTCATGGGCTATTTCGCGAGACCGTTGGGCGCCGGCCACCGGATCCTGTTCATGGCCGCCGGGTTGCTGCTGTTCTTTCCGGCCAGCGGCGTCAGCCAAGGCATCTGGACGGACGTGGCCGGCGCCTGCCTGGCCGGGGTGCTCGCCGCGACGGGAGGGTTCCGGGGAGAGAGGCGTTGACTACAACGCCTCGGCCCCGAACCGTTCGATGACCTCCAGGGTCTCGCGGACGTCGTCCCAGGTGGTGTTGTGGTTGATGATGCAAAGCCTGAGGGAAAACTTCCCGGCCAAGGTCGTCGATGAGATGAGCGCGCGGTCCTCCCAGAAAACGCGCGCGAGCACGTTCCGGTTGACCTTCTCCAGCGTCTCCTCGTCGAGGTTTCGGCCGGCGGGGTTCACCCGGAAGCACACGATCCCCAGCGACGCCGGGTTCAGCGTCTCGAGCGTGGAGCTCTCCCGCACGTAATCGTCGGCCCGGACGGCCAGCTCCATCCCCTGCGACACCGCCCGCCGGAACGCGGCCATGCCGAAGGTCTGCACCGACATCCAGATCTTGAGAGCCCGTGCCGAGCGGCTCAACTGCAGCCCGCGGTCCGAAAAGTTCGGATGGTTGGCGCCCCAGATGGTGTCCTGGAGGACATCGTGGTGCACTTCGAACGCCTTTTCGAGGGTTGCGGCGTCCTTCACCAGCAGGCTGCCCACCTCGTAGGGCTGGAAGAACCACTTGTGGCCGTCCAGGTTCACCGAGTCGGCGCGCTCGATGCCGCGCAAGAGTTCCTTGCCCCGCTCCGTCACCACCGCGAAACCGCCGTAGGCGCCGTCGACGTGCAGCCAGATGCCCTCCGCCTCGCAGAAGTCGGCGATCTCCTCGAGCGGATCGATGGCCCCGGTGCTGCTGGCCCCGGCGTTGGCGCACACCGTGACGGGATTCAGGCCGGCGGCTCGGTCTTCGGCCACGGCGCGAGCCAGCGCGTCCACGTCGAGACGGAAACGCTCGTCCGCCGGCAGCAGCCGCGTGTGCTCCCGCCTGACGCCCGTGATCCTGGCGGCGCGGACCTGGGCGCTGTGGCTCTGGTCGCTCATGTAGACGGTGGCGCCGTCGGGGTTGCCGGCGACTTCCCGTGCCGCGACGAAGGCGTCCACGCTGGCCGCCGAGCCGCCGCTGGTCAGGAGCCCTCCGGCGCTGTCCGGGTAGCCGATCCAGCGCTTCAACCAGTCGATGACCACCAGCTCGACCTCGCTGGGACCGCTCGCCACCAGCCAGGTGCACTGGTTGAAGTTGTAACCGGCGGCCATGAAGTCGGCCAGCACGCTCGGCCACGTCGGCGACGACGGGATGAACGCGAAGCAGCGCGGGTGGTCCAGGCGCGTGGCGAACGGGAGCACCTCGCGCGCGGCCCGTTCGATAACCTCCGCGCCGGGCCGGCCGGCCTCGGGCGGACCCTCCTTGAGCCTGGCGTCGAGGGCCTGCTGGAAGTCCCCGTCCCAAGCGTTGTCCCCGGGCAGGCCCTTGATTCGCTCCACCAGGAGCTCCGCGGCCTTGCGCGCGAGATCGAGCATGGCCTCCGGCGCCATCTCGAGGGGGCCGCGATCCGGCGTGCCCACTGCCGACCCTTTGCCGTCGTTGCCCTTGTTCGAAGGTCCCATTCCACTTTCGTTAGCACATGCTGCCGGTGCGAAGGAAGCCGGCGGTCGCGTGACCCTTGAGGCGAGTCCTTGAACCGCCGGGAATCAACGGGATAGACTGGCCGCCGACCCGTGCTTGGGAGGATCCGTCATGACCGAGGTCATCATGATCGGGACGGGAGTCCCGGAACCCAACCCGAACCGGCAGGGATCCTGCGTCGCCATCGTCATCGACGGCAAACCGATCCTGCTGGACTGCGGCCGGGGCGCGCTCACGCAACTCGTGCGGGCGGGCATCGACCCGGCGCAGGTGGAACAGGTGTTTCTCAGCCACCTCCACTACGACCACATCATCGGCCTTCCGGACCTCCTGCTGGGGAGCTGGATGGTCGGGCGCAGCACGGGCGTCGAAGTGTTCGGACCGGCGGGGACCGCGGCGTTCGTGGAAGGGCTCCTGGAAGCCTTCAAGATCGACATCCAGGGCCGCAAGGCCACCGGCACCAACTCGAAATTCGAGGTTTCCACCCGCGAGATCGACGAAGGGCAGGTGTGGGAGACGCCGGAATGGAAGCTCGACGCGGTGCGCGTGGTGCACATACCCGGCAGCCTTGGCTTCCGAGTGGACACGCAAGACCGGTCCATCGTATTCTCGGGCGACACCCGGCCGTGCCCGGCCCTGGTGGAGCTGGCCAGGGACTGCGACCTGCTCATTCACGAGGTCCTTTTCTCGCCGGAGCTGGAACAGAACGGCGCCCCCGCCGGCCGGCACCCGGAGTTCATTCATCCCGAGTGGGCCAACCGCGTGCGCCATACCAAGCCGAACCAGGTAGGGAAGATCGCGGCCGAAGCCAACGCCGGGAAGCTTGTGCTCACCCACCTGTGGTCCGAGAAGGAGGAGGACCGGCTCAAGGCGGAGGTGGCGGCGCACTATTCCGGAGAGATCGTCGTGGCCCGTGACCTGATGCGGGTCTGACCAAGGCACGCAAGCGGGCCCAGGGAGGAAACATGCTCGAAGCCAAGGACGTGCAAGGACCCCCGAGTTGACCCCCAAAGGGGGGGCGCCGAAACACGGGCACGATGACGCTGATCCTCACCAACGAGGAGATCGAGAGTTGCTTCACCCTGGAGGAGTGCTTCAAGGTGATGGAGCCGGCGTTCATCGACCTGGGCAACGGCGCCGCCGCCAACCTGCCGCGGCAGGACCTGCTGGTGCCCGGCCCCCTGGAGGGCAGCTACCACGGCCTCAAGTTCGCGGGAGGCTCCATGCCGCGGTTCGGCGTGACCGCGGCGCGGCTGACCTCCGATATCGTCACGTGGCCGGAAGTGGACGGCGAGAGGCGCCGGGTCAAGGTGCCGCTGGCCACGGGCGGCAAGTACGTGGGCCTGGTGTTCCTGTTCAGCACCGCCACCGGCGAGTTGCTGGCCATCTTCCCGGACGGCCTGGTCCAGGCCGTCCGCGTGGGCGTCACCAACGCCTTGTCCGCCAAGTACATGGCGCGGCCGGAATCGTCGGTGCTGGGGCTCTACGGCTCCGGCTGGCAGGCCCGGTTCGGCCTGCTGGCCATGTGCTCGGCCATGCCCATCCGAGAGGTGCGGGTCTACAGCCCCACGGAGGAGCACCGCCGGGGCTTCGCCGGCGAGATGAACGGGCGGGTGGATGCGGAGGTTTCGGCGGTGGACGTGGCCGAGGAAGCCGCCCGGGACGCGGACATCGTTCTCCTGGCAACGAACGCCCTTGCGCCTTTCTTTCCGGCCGACTGGATTCGGGACGGCATGCACGTCGCCACCGTGCGCTCCAGCGAGATGACCGTGGACGCGCTGCTTCGCTGCGACCGGGTGGTGGTTTCCAGCCGGGAGGCGGCCCGGTTGGTGACGCTGCCCGGCGAGGAAGAACGGATCCCGGAGGCCGGTGAAGGCGACTACCGCCGGGACGAGTTGAGCGGCACCGAAGCCGACTGGAGCTTCAAGCCGGAGCTGGGAGAGATCATGGCCGGGAAGGCGGCGTCACGGGAGCGCCCGTCCGAAGTGACCTGCATGCTCAACTACGTGGGGCTGGGGCTCCAGTTCGCCGCCGCTGGAGCGCGGATCTACGAGTTGGCGAAGGAGCGCGGGCTCGGAAGGGAGTTGCCCACCGAATGGTTCTCGCAGGACCTGCATTCGTAGGCGTGCTTCGCAAGAACGGCCTACGGACAAAAGGTAAGCTTCACCAGTAACACCAGAGCGATGAGTTGGAGCCACATGCCCACCAGTGCGAATACAAAAAATCGCCGATCGCGCTTGGCAATCTTCCTCTCTACCTCGACGGACTCCTCTCGCATAACCTGCTCCTGACGAGTCTTATTGACCTTACATTCTATAACGGTTTGTGCAGATTTCAGCAATGGGCGTGCCCACTGCCGCCTGGGCTCGTCATCATCCCCGACGCACACGAGTCACCCTCGACTTCCGGGGCAAGCGACGACTACGTGACCAGCAGGATCTTGCCGGTAGTCTCTCGGGAGGCCAGCAGGCGGTGGGCCTCGGCAGCCTGGGACAGGGGGAGCGTGGCGCCGATGCGTACGGCGAGCTTTCCGGACTCGACCCATCCCAGCACGTCTCCGGCCCGGGCCAGGATCTCGGCGCGGTCGGTGGTGTGGTGAGTGAGGCTCGGGCGGCTGAGGGAGAGCGATCCCCTGGCGTTGAGCACCGCCGTGTCGAAGGGCGGCACGGCGCCGCTGGACTGGCCGAAGACCACCATGCGGCCGCGCGGCGCCAACGCGTCGAGGCTCTGCTCGAAGGTGCTCTTTCCCACCGAGTCGTAGACCACGTTGACGCCTCGGCCGCCGGTATGCCGGCGCACCTCGGCGGCGAAGTCCTGCGCGGTGTAGTCGATGACCGCGTCGGCGCCGGCCTCCCGGGCAATGCGTGCCTTCCCGGGCGTCGACACGGTGCCGAATACCCGCGCGCCCCGCATCTTGGCCATCTGCACCAGCAGCAGTCCCGTCCCCCCGGCGGCAGCATGAACGAGCACGGCGTCGTCCGGCGCCACGGGGTAGGTGTCGCGGGTGAGGTAGTGGGCGGTCATGCCCTGGAGCATGGCCGCCGCCGCGGTCTGAAGGTCCACGGCCTCGGGCACCCGGACAAGGTGCCTCTCGGGCACCGCCGCGAGTTCCGCATAGGACCCGTGGCCGTTGGACATGCCATAGGCGACCCGGTCGCCGACCCGGACCTCGGAGACGCCGCTCCCCACCGCGCGCACCGTGCCGGCGCCCTCCGCGCCGGGGATGTAGGGGAGCTGCCGCCCGTGATGCCCGCCCCAGTGGAAACCGGAGCGGTAGTAGATGTCCAGATAGTTGACCCCGGCGGCAGCCACCTCCACCAGCGCCTCGTCCGCCAGGGGCTCGGGGGTGTCCACCTCCTCGTAGCGGAGCACCTCCGGACCGCCCAACTCGTGCACCCGGACGGCCTTCATCCCCCACGCCCCAATACCCGCGCGACGGCTCCCGGCATCAGTCCAGCAACGCCACCACCCTGGCCGGGGCGGATTCGGTCTTCCATTTCGCCGGGAGCGCTATGATCTTCGCCGAGGCGCCGATCTGGTCCAGGTTGATGAGGTTCTCGATCTGGCAGGTGACCCTGGGCAGGATGATGCGGTGGACCGTCATGCCGCTGGTGAGAATCTCGTCGGCATGCTGATAGTCCGCGCCCTTCTCTTCCTGGGCGAAGTCGTAGCCGATGACGGCGGGCTCCTTGTCCACGACCCACTGGGCCGCCTCACGGGAAAGGTACGGCGAGTCGTTCCACCAGGACGGGTCGGTGGTCCCGTGCCCCTTGGGCCAGTCGGTGCGGAGCAGCAGGATGCCGCCGGACTCGATCTTCACCCCCTGCTCCGCCAGCGCCGCCTCGGCCCGCTCCATGTCCTCGGGCGTGATGCGCGCGCCGGGCTGGCACCGGAAGGACAGGTCCAGCACCACCGCCGTGCCAATGAGGGGCTCCAGCGGAAGCTGCTCCACCGACGGCTTGTCGCGGAAGAAGTGGTGCGGGGAGTCGATGTGGGTGCCCGCGTGAACGGTCAGTTCCACCAGGTTGGAGACGAACCCCTTCTCCTCCCAGTTGATGATGGGCTTTATCTTGAAGTAGGTCTCGTCGGGCGCGAACGGAGCCGAGTCGCACTCCTCTACGGTCATGCTGAGATCGACGATGCGCATGGAAAAGGCTCCTTTCCGCAAGACAAACGGTCCGCGTCCTTATATCATTGCACCGCGTCTGAAAGCCAACGTGGCGCCGGCGGTCCGGAACACCATCGGCCGGACGCCCGGCAACACCATCGAAGGAGGCGACACCATGATCTACGAAGTGAGGATTCAGACGGTGGATCCCGAAAAGCGAGGCGAGTACGTCAAGGCCTACAAGGAAGCCATCCAGTCCAGCAAGGAGGCCGGGTGCCACGGCGGGTTCATCATGTGCAGCGACGAGGACCCCTCGAGGGTCATGGTCCTGCTCCACTGGCCGACCCGCGAGCACCACGAGCGCTGGCGCGGCACGCCGACCCACGTGAAGTTCCGCCAGACCATCGACCCTTGGCAGACCGAGCCCAGCATCGGCGACTACTACGTCGCCGAGACCATCTGACCGGTTGCCGCCGGAGGTTCGCCATGGACGTGGATCCGATCCGCTACGAGATGTTTCTCCATCGGTTGTGGGCGGTGGGCGAGGAGGGGCGCTCCACCCTCCAGCGCGTCACCGCCTCGCCCATCGTGGCCCAGGGCGGCGAGGTCATGAGCTCGTTCTACGACGCCGAGGGCACCATGGTGCTGGCCTGCTCCGGCCACCTGCGGTTCGCGGCGGCCACCTCGGACGCCATCAAGTACCTCATCGAATGGTACGGCGAGTCGCCGGGTTTCCACGACGGCGACCAGCTCTTCTTCAACGATCCCTACGTGGCCGGGTCCCACACCTACGACATGATGGTGGTCAAGCCCATCTTCCTGGAAGGGCGCCTCATCGCCTGGATCGCCACCAGCACCCACACCGCCGACACCGGCGGCGTGCTGCGGGGCGCGGCGCTGGAAATCTTCCACGAGGGCATCCGCATCCTGGGAGTCAAGGTGGTGGAGCGGGGCGAGTTCCGCGAGGACGTGTTCCGCACCCTGACCGAGCAGTGCCGGGACCCCCAGTACGTGGGGCTGGACATCAAGGCCATGATCGCGGGCAACAACGTGTGCGCTTCCCGTTACCTGAGCCTGGTGGAGAAGTTCGGCCTCGAGTTCATCGAGGCGGCGGGCGAGAAGACGCTGGCGGACGCCGAGGAGATGGCCCGGGCCAAGCTGCGGTCGCTGCCGGACGGGGTGTGGCGCTCCCGGGTCTACTATTCGGCGCGCGAGGCCGACCAGTCCGACGCCGACATCATCGCCGTCATCTGCGCCGTCACCAAGGAGGGCGACAGCCTGGACATCGACCTGGACGGCACCAGCCCCCAGACCTCCGGAGACACCAACTCGACCCTTCCGAGCACGGTGGCGCACCTCAACATCGCGCTCACCAACCAGCTCTTCTGGGACATTCCGTGGAACGACGGCAAGCTGGCGCCGATCCGCATGAGGGTGCCCGAGGGGTCGGTGCTGAACTGCACCTTCCCGGCGGCCTGCGGGCTGGCGCCCATGATCGGCGGCATGTTCGTGGCCGCGGTCAGCGAATGCCTGGCCAAGATGCTCTACGCCGCCGGCCGCCGGGAGGACGTCAACGCCGGCTGGTTCGGCGCCTGGTACTCCGGCGGCCCGGGGTTCATGTACGGCGGCCACAACCGGGAGGGGCTGGCCAACGCCCAGGGGCTCTACGACGTGCACGGCGGCGGCCTCGGCGCCAGGCCGGATCGGGACGGCGTGAACACCGGGGGCCACATGAACATCCCCTCCGGAGGCATCTCGGACATCGAGCGCATCGAGATGCAGTACCCGTTCATCTACCTGGCGCGAAGGCATGTGAAGGACGGCTCCGGCTTCGGCAGGCATCGCGGCGGATACGGCAGCGAGCGCCTGCTGTTCGTCTACGGCTCCACCGACGTGACCGCCAACTACCGCCCCTACGGCGCGGTGCCCAACGGCTTCGGCCTGTTCGGCGGCTATCCCGCGGGCTTCGGCGGCAACCGGGCGCTCTATCGCACCGAGGACCTGTTGCAACGCCTGCGCGAGGGCGCCTACCCCACCGGCGCCGACGAGCTGGAGGGCCTCGACTGGTGCCGGCTGGACCTGCCCGAGGGCTTCCGGCCGCGGGTGCCCATCCCCGAGCTGTCGTTCATCACCGACGTCACCCAGAGCGGCGGCGGCTTCGGCGACCCGCTGGAGCGGAACCCCGCGCACGTGGAGCGGGACGTCCGGACCGGCCGCACGAGTCCCGACGTGGCCGACCGGATCTTCGGCGTGAAGCTCGACGGCGCCGGCGGCGTGGACGACGCCGCCACGGCCGGGCGGCGCGAGGAGCTTCGTACGGCGCGTCTGGCACGGGGGTCCCGGCCCGACGGGCCCCGAAACGGGGGCAACCGCGGCTCCGACGGCCCCGCCGCCACGACAGGCGCCAACGCCGCCGACGGCGACGTCCTGCTGCACCTCCACGAGTACCTCGATCTCGTCCGCACCGCCGGCCGCCTGGTGGTGCGATGCCGGAAGTGCGCCCACGCGTTCTGCGACGGGGGCGAGAACTACAAGAACGCCGCCGTCGAGATCACCATGGACCTCGAAGAGGTGGCGGGCGGACGCGTCCCCTCGGGGGAGCCCTACCGCGGCGTGCTGCTGGGCTACGTCTGCCCCGGATGCGCCACCCTGCTCCAGGTCGACGTCTTCTGCCCGACCCGGGACGACCAGCGACCCCTCTGGGACATCCAGCTCGACTGCTCGGGACTCGACTGATCTCAAATTGCAAACCACCGCGCTCCTGTGATAACCCCGCGGGTGTGCACGGACAGGGATGTGAGACGCGCGTATCGCGCACGGCCGAGTGACTCGGGTTTGGCAAGTTTGCCACGGAGGTGAGCCATGCGGAGAAGAACGAGTTTGCCGAAGTCTTTCAGGATATGGGCCGCGGCCGCGGGCGCGGCCGCGATGCTCCTGTGCCTGGTGGTGGGCTCCAACGCCGGCGCCCAGAAGCTGCCGGCCAAGATCACCTGGATCGTCCCCTTCGGACTCGGGGGCGGCACCGGCACGTCGGCGCTGTTGCTGGCGCCGAAGCTCCAGAAGAAGCTCGAAGGCAACGGCGTCAAGGAAGTCAAGGTGGTGAGCCTGCCGGGGGCCGGCGGCACCGTGGGGACGAAAAAGCTGTTCACCTCGCCGCCCGACGGAAGCGTCATCGGCAGCATGCTGCCGGCTGGCGGGCTGGCGCAGTCCGCCACCCGGGACGTGGGCTTCGACCTTTCCAGGTTCACGTACCTGGCCAAGATCACCACGGCGCCCCGTTTCCTGTTCGTGAAGGGGGACTCCCCCATCGAATCGCTCGACGCCCTGATCGCGGAAGGCAAGAAGCGTCCGCTGAAGGTCTCGTCGGTGGGTCCCGCCTCGGCCGGCTCCTTCGTGCTGGCCAACATCATCGACAAGACGGGCATCCAGGTGAAGGACGTCACCGGGTACAAGAGCGGGCGTTCGCTGGTGGTGGCGGTAGCCCGCGGCGACGTGGACACCACCATCAAGACCACCGGAGGCGTGATCACCTTCATCAAGTCCGGAGAGGTCCGGGGCCTGGTGCAACTCTCCTCCGAGAAGGACAAGGATCCGTTCTTCCCTGACGTGCCATCCGCCGAGAGCCTCGGCCGCAAGGACCTCATGGCAGGCGGCATCCTGTACATCCTGGTGGCCGCGCCGCCCAAGGTGCCCCAGGCCGTCGCGGACGTGCTGAGCAACGCCGTGCACCAGGTCATCACCGAGTCCAGGGCGGAGCTCGAGAGCAAGGCCCAGGTCATCCACTCTCCCGCCACCGGCAAGGAGACGGCCATGCTCGTGAACAACCTGATCAAGGACTACGCGAACCTGATCGCTCTCTACAAGGCGCAGCAGAAGAAGTAGGAAACCGGGCCGGCCCTTTACGCACCGGAAGAAACGACCCGTGATTGAGGCCATCGGTGTAGCGCTCGTCAACGTATTCGGGTTTCCCAACGTCCTCGTGGTGCTGTTCGGCACTACGGTGAGCATGCTCTTCGGAGCGCTCCCCGGCCTGGGCGGCATCGTCATCCTGACGCTGTCGCTGCCCATCATCATGGCCCTGGAGCCGGCGCTGGCCATGATGGTCTTCGCCGCCTCCATCGGCGGCATCACCTTCGGCGGGTCCGTCTCCGCCATCCTTCTCAACGTTCCCGGCACCGTGGCCAACATCGCCACGGTCTTCGACGGTCACCCGCTGGCGCGGCAGGGACGCGCCGGGTACGCCCTGGCCATCTCCGCCACGGCGTCGGCCCTGGGCTCGGTGTTCGGCTACCTGATCTTTCTGCTGCTGCTGCCGGTGGTGCGCTCCGTGGTGTTCTCCTTCGGCCCCCCGGAGTTCTTTCTCATGGCTCTGCTGGGCATCAGCCTGATCGCGTCGCTGACCCAGAAGGAGCCGGTCAAGGGGCTCATCGCCGCGGGGCTGGGGTTCTTGGTGGCCTTCATCGGATACTCTCCCATCACGGGTGACGAGAGGTTCACCTTCGGCTACCTGTACCTCTGGGACGGGGTCCACACCGGGGTCATCGCCATCGGCATCTTCGCGGTCTCCGAGATGTTCTTCCTGGCGGTGAAGGGCGAGGAGCTGGTGCAGCAGACCGAGGTGGTGCGCCCCACGGCCCGGGATGTGTTCGACGGCATCCGCTTCGTGTTGGCCAATTCGTTCCTGCTGCTCCGGAGCGCGGTCATCGGCTGCGTCGTGGGCATCATCCCCGGCGTCGGCGCCAACGTGGCGGCCTTCCTGGCCTATGCCCAGGCCCAGGCCACCTCCCCCAACCGCGCCAACTTCGGCCAGGGGGCGCCCGAGGGCGTGCTCGCGCCGGAGGCGTCCAACGACGCCAAGGACGGCGGCGCGCTGCTGCCCACCGTGGCCTTCGGCATCCCCGGCAGCGCGCCCCACGCCATCCTGCTGGTGGGGCTGCTGCTGCTCGGGCTGAACCCGGGCAAGGAGCTTCTCACCACCCACCAGGCCACGGTCTTCACCCTGGTGCTGGCGCTGATCGCCGCCAACGTGTGGACCTCCATCCTGGGCCTGATCTTCGCCAACCACCTGGTCAAGATCACGCGGATCCGGGTGTCGCTGATCATTCCCATCGTCCTCGTCATCAGCTTCGTGGGCGCCTTCGTGCTGCGGAACAATCTGCTGGATGCGTTCGCGGTGCTGGTGTTCGGGTTCATCGGCTACGGCATGAAGAAGTACAGCTACTCCTTCATCACCTTCATCCTCGCCTACGTGCTGGGGGAGATCGCCGAGGTCTCGCTGTTCCAGACGCTGCTGATCTCGGACACGGGGTTCCTGATCTTCGTCACCCGTCCCGTCTCGCTGGTGCTGACCCTGCTCATCCTGGCGGCCCTGGGCCTGCCGCTGGTGACGCCGATCAAGCGGGCGTGGCAGGGGCGGCGGCTGCCCGAGGCGCCGTAGCCGCCCATGACCTTCTACGCCGACCTGCACGTCCACTCCCGGTTCTCCCGCGCCACCAGCCGGAACTGCGACCTGGAGCACTTGGCCATCTGGGCGCGCAAGAAGGGCATCGGCGTGGTCGGCACCGGCGATTTCACCCATCCGGCGTGGCGCGCCGAGTTGAAGGAGCAGCTCGTCCCCGCGGAACCCGGGCTGTTCCGGCTGCGCCCGGACCTCGAGCGGGCCGTCGAGGGACAACTCCCGCCGGCCTGCGCCGGCAGCCTCGCGCCGGTGCGGTTCATGCTGTCGGTGGAGATCTCGACCATCTACAAGAAGGGCGAGAAGACCCGGAAGATACACCACTTGGTCTACTGCCCGGACTTCGACTCGGCGGACCGGCTGGTGGCCTGCCTGTCCAGGATCGGGAACCTCCACTCCGACGGGCGGCCGATCCTGGGGCTGGACTCCCGGCACCTGCTGGAGATGACGCTGGAGTCGGGGCCCGGCTCGTACCTGGTGCCGGCCCACGTGTGGACCCCGTGGTTCGCCGCGCTGGGCTCCAAGTCCGGCTTCGACGCGGTGGACCACTGTTACGGGGACCTGTCACCGCACATCTTCGCGGTGGAGACCGGGCTCTCGTCGGACCCGCCCATGAACTGGCGGGTGTCGTCCCTGGACCGTTACCGGCTCATGTCCAACTCCGACGCCCACTCGCCGGAGAAGTTGGGCCGCGAGGTGTGCGTGTTCCACACCGACATGGACTACTTCGCCCTCCGCCGGGCGCTGGAGACGGGCGAGGGGTACGGCGGGACGCTGGAGTTCTTTCCCGAAGAGGGCAAGTACCACCTGGACGGCCACCGCAACTGCAACGTGCGCCTGGAACCGGACGAGACCCGCCGGCGCGACGGCCGCTGCCCGGCATGCGGCAAGCCCCTGACCGTCGGGGTCATGCACCGGGTGGAGGATCTGGCCGACCGGGCGCAGGACGCGGCGCCGCCGGACACGGCGGGGGACACCCAAGGGCTGATCCCGCTGCCGGAGATCCTGGGCGAAATCCTCCGGGTGGGCCCCAAGAGCAAGCGGGTGGCCCAGGACTACGAAGGGCTGCTGGCCCGGCTGGGGCCCGAGCTCCAGCTTCTGAACACGCTGCCGCTGGAGGACATCGAGCCGGCGGCGACGTCCCTGGTGGCGGAGGCGGTGGCGCGGCTGCGCCGGCGCGAGGTGATCCGGGAAGCCGGCTACGACGGCGTCTACGGCACCATCCGCCTGTTCCGGGACGGAGAGCTGGATGGCCGGAGCCGCGGGGCCTCGCTCTTCGGAGAGGCAATCGCGACAGCCGGGGCGGTTCGGTCCCCACCGGCCGGACCGCGCCCCGGCCAGGCGCGCACCCCTCGGGAAGAGTCCGGCCCGGAACCGGCCCCGCCGGATCCCGCGCCCACGCCCCACCCGGCGCGGGAAGAACAACCATCGGAGCAACTTTCGCTGCCGGTGGCGCCCTCACGCGATCTCCTGGCCGGACTCGACGGCGACCAGCGCCGGGCCGCGGAGATCGTGGACGGCCCCTTGCTCATCGTGGCCGGACCGGGCTCGGGGAAGACCCGGACCCTCACTCACCGTCTCGCCCATCTGGTCGCGAGCCACCATGCCGAGGCGGCGGGCTGTCTGGCCGTGACCTTCACCCGCCGGGCGGCGGACGAGATGCGGGACCGTCTGCGGGCGCTGCTGCCGGACGCATGGGCGGACATCCCGCTGCACACCTTCCATTCCCTGGGGCTGAGCATCCTTCGGGAGCACTGGAACGCCGCCGGGCTGCAGCGCGGCTTCCGGGTGGCGCCGGAGGCGGACCGGCTCCGGCTGTTGCGGGACGCCCTGGAGATCTCCGAGCGGCAGGCCCGTGCCGGCCTGTCAGCCATCTCCCACGCCAAAAGGACCAGCGCGCCGCCGGCCGACGAAAAGCTCGCCCGGTCATGGGAGGCCTACCGGCGCCAGATGGAGGCCCGCAACTGGTGCGACTTCGACGACCTGGTGATCCGGGCCGCCGACGCCCTGGAAGCCGACCCCGGCATCCGCGACCGGACACGGCAGCGGTATCCGCACGTCTGCATCGACGAGTACCAGGACGTGGACGAGCAACAGGTCCGGCTCATCAGGCTGCTGGCGCCTCCCGACGGCAACATCTGCGCCATCGGCGACCCCGACCAGGCCATCTACGGGTTCCGGGGCGCCGACCCGAGCTTCTTCGCGAGGTTCGCGGAGGACTTCCCCGGCGCACAGGTGGTGCGCCTCGGCCGCAACTACCGTTCCGACGCCAACATCGTCACCCTCTCGTCCCAGGTCATCGGACCGTCAACCACGGCCGGATTGCCGATCCCCGTTCTCGACGACGCCCCCAACCGGGTCACCCTCCACGAGGCCCCGAGCGAAAGGGCCGAGGCCGAGTTCATCGTCCAGTCGCTGGAGGAAACCCTGGGCGGCCACAGCTTCTTCTCCATCGACAGCGGCCGTACCGCCGCGGGGCAGGGGCACGACTTCTCGTTCTCGGACTTCGCCGTGCTCTACCGCACCGAAGCCCAGGCCGCCCCCGTGGTGGAGGCGCTGCAGCGCTCCGGCATGCCCTTCCAGCAGCGCTCCCACGCCCCCCTGCCGGCCCATCCCGGCGTGGCCGCGCTGATGGAGGCCCTGGAACGCTCGCCCGGCACCGGCGCCGTGCGGCAACGGTTGGAAGCCGCCTGCCGCGGCAGCGAGCCCCCGGCGCAGGAAACCGCGGAGGCCCTGGAGCTCCTGAAACCTCTGGCCGACGCCTGCGGCGACGACCTCGACCGGTTCCTGTCCGAACTGTCCCTGGGTAGCCAGGTGGACGCATGGGACGCCCAAGCCGACCGCGTCTCGCTGTTGACCCTCCACGCCGCCAAGGGCCTCGAGTTCCCGGTGGTCTTCATCGTCGGCTGCGAGGACGGCCTGCTGCCCCTGAGCTGGGGAGGAGCCGGGCCGGAAGACCCGGACGAGGAACGGCGGCTGTTCTACGTCGGCGTCACCCGCGCAAGAACGAAGCTCTACCTCTGCCGAGCCCGCAAACGGCGCTGGCGCGGCAGGGTCCGCGAGATGTCGCCTTCCCCCTATCTCGCCGACATCGAGGAGCGGCTGCTGGCGCAGAGCCGGTCCCGGCACGGTGGGCGCCGGGATCGGAAAGAAGACAGCCAGTTGGATCTGTTTTCGTAACTTGGACCGGGCTTCCCGCTCAGGTGAGCGGGATCATGATGTGCTCCCGGTAGGGGGGGCGTTCGCACAGGCGCGCGTACCAGGCCTCCACGTTGGGCATGGAGGGGCGTTCGATGGGCATGTTGAACCAGCGGTAGGCCCAGATGCCGGCGGGGATGTCGCCGATGCTGAAGGAATCGCCGGCGAGGTAGCTCTGGCCTTCGAGGTAGCGCTCGACGATCTGCCACCTGGGCACGGCCGCGGCCACCGCCTTCTCGATGGCGGCGGGGTCGCGCTCGGCCTCGGGGGTGCGGACGATGCCGAAGAAGATCGGCACCAGGAACGCGTTCAGGGTGGTCAACTGCCAGTCCATCCAGCGGTTGGCGTTGCCCCGCCCCTCGGGGGTGTCCGGCAGGAGCCGGCCGCCCTTGTACTTGTTGACCAGGTACCGGACGATGCTGTTGGATTCCCACAGGACGAAGTCGCCGTCCTCGATGGTGGGCACCACGCCGTTGGGGTTCAGGCTCAGGTAGGGCTCCTCCCTGTTCCCGCCGAACTCTCCCGCCAGATCGATCCGCTCGAACGGGATCTCCAGCTCTCCGCAGCACCACAGGACCTTCTGCACGTTGGACGAAGTCTTTCTTCCCCAGATTTTCAACAACTTGCACACCTCCATGAGAAATTTGGGTCCAACGGAGCCGGATAGAGCAGGCAACCCGCCGGACTCGGGCCGAAATCTACTACGAAACAGGCAAAAGGGTCCAGACACCCCCTTGACTGTGGCGAAATCGTGCTTAGATTTGCGCTCAAATCCTATCATTTCACTCTTAAAGGGAGGTTCTTATGGCGGCAAAAGTGAAGCCTTTGCACGACAGGATCATCGTCAAGAGGCTTGAAGAGGAGGAGAAGACGGCGGGCGGCATCATCATCCCCGACGCGGCGAAGGAAAAGCCGCAGGAGGGCATGGTCGTCGCGGTCGGCTCGGGCAGGCGCGAGGACGGCAAGGTGTTGGCTCTCGACGTCAAGACCGGCGACAAGGTCCTGTTCGGAAAGTACTCCGGCACCGAGATCGAACTGGACGGAGAAGAGCATCTCATCATGCGGGAAGACGATATCCTGGGGATCGTCGAATAAGGAGGTACGGCGAAAATGGCTGCAAAGGACGTAAGATTCAGTGAGGAGGCGAGGGCCAAGGTCCTGAAAGGGGTCAAGATCCTCGCGGACACGGTTACCTGCACCCTGGGCCCCAAGGGCCGCAACGTGGTGCTGGAGAAATCCTGGGGCGCCCCCAACGTGACCAAGGACGGCGTCACCGTCGCCAAGGAGATCGAGCTCGAGGACAAGTTCGAGAACATGGGCGCCCAGATGGTCAAGGAGGTCGCCAGCAAGACCTCCGACGTGGCCGGTGACGGCACCACCACGGCCACGGTGCTTTCCCGGGCCATCTTCACCGAGGGCCTCAAGATCGTCGCCGCCGGCCATGATCCGATGGCGGTGAAGCGCGGCATCGACAAGGCGGTGGAGAAGGTCGTGTCCGAGCTGCAGAAGCTGTCCAAGTCGACCCGGGACCGCTCCGAGATCGCGCAGGTCGGCAGCATTTCCGCCAACAACGACAGGACCATCGGCGAGATCCTGGCGGACGCCATGGACAAGGTCGGCAAGGAAGGCGTCATCACGGTGGAGGAGGCCAAGGGCCTCGAGACCACGCTGGAGTTGGTGGAAGGCATGCGCTTCGACCGCGGCTACCTCTCCCCCTACTTCGTCACCGACCCCGAGCGGATGGAAGGGGTCCTCGACGAGCCCTACATCCTGATCCACGAGAAGAAGATCTCCAACATGAAGGACCTGCTGCCGGTGCTGGAGAACATCGCCAAGAGCGGCAAGCCGCTGCTGATCATCGCCGAGGACGTTGAGGGCGAGGCCCTGGCGACCCTGGTGGTCAACAAGATCCGCGGCACCTTCAAGTGCATCGCCGTCAAGGCCCCGGGCTTCGGCGACCGCCGCAAGGCCATGCTCGAGGACCTCGCGATCCTCACCAACGGCCGCATGATCGCCGAGGAGCTCGGCATCAAGCTCGAGAACGTGACCCTGAACGATCTCGGGACGTGCAAGAAGATCATCGTCGACAAGGAAAACACCACCGTGGTCGAAGGCGCCGGCCGCAAGGCCGACATCGAGGGCCGCATCAAGCAGATCCGGGCGCAGATCGAGGAGACCACCTCGGACTACGACCGCGAGAAGCTGCAGGAGCGGCTGGCCAAGCTGGCCGGCGGCGTGGCCGTGGTCCAGGTGGGAGCCGCCACCGAGATCGAGATGAAGGAGAAGAAGGCCCGGGTCGAGGATGCGCTGCACTCCACCCGCGCGGCCGTCGAGGAAGGCATTGTACCGGGCGGCGGCGTGGCCCTGATCCGGGCCGCCGCCAAATTAAAGGACATCGAGGTCAACGAGAACGAGTCCTTCGGCGTCCGGATCGTCCAGCGCGCCGCGGAAGAGCCCGCACGCTGGATCGCCTCCAACGCCGGAGCGGATGCCTCCGTGATCGTCGACGCCATCAAGAAGGGCAAGGGCGCCCACGGATACAACGCCGCCAAGGGCGAGTTCGAGGACCTCATCAAGGCCGGTATCCTGGATCCCACCAAGGTGGTGCGCTCGGCGCTGCAGAACGCCGCGTCCGTGGCCGGCCTGCTGATCACCACCGAAGCCATGATCACCGACAAGCCGGAGAAGAAGCAGCCCGCTGCCCCGGCCATGCCGGAAGACTATTAGGCTAGTATCGGCGAAGCTCAATCCGAGCTGTCAAGAGGGGGAGGACGCGTATCCTCCCCCTCTTTTTGTTGTTCTGAAGCTGGCTGGGCTGCCTGCCGTCACCCTCAAATTGAGGATTTATATACAATCGCAACCGTCTACCTTGCGGTCCTTTGCGGCCAGAGAGTCGACGTTTGGGACGCCGACTCTCGTTGTTTCAGGGAATGGTATCCGGCGCCAGCCACGCCGTCAACTGTCCTTTTGGCCCTTCCCGAAGTCCCAGTTTAAGGGAGTCATATCATCGTGACCGATGACGAAGAGGGGTGCCCGTTTACAGGTCAGCAGTCGTGTCAAAGAGGTTTTTTCAGGGGATGGGCTTGGTTTTGGTAGGAATCAGTTTTTCGCGACCCGTAGGCCACGTTTTCAGGAACCTCTGTCAACTTAAACAGTGTGAGTTGACAGGGCCTGTCCTTGAGTGGCTGCAACGATATTTTCCACGGCCCGTTGTTCATTATTTCCAAAGTGATATGCCCCTGCCAACCCGGCTGAATCCATGGAGCAGTCTGGTGCATACTCAAGCCGACACGGGCGTAAGTGCTCCGACCCTCAACTCGCCCAATAATGTTCGTGGGCAGCGAGACGCTCTCGTGTGTCATTGCCAAAACGAATTCTCCGGGTTTGAGCTCATACCGCTCTTGATCTTTCTGGTCCTCCCAAAGTCCTTCTGGTAAGTCCAATCCTTCGGCCACGGATATTGTGAGCGATTTGTTGCCCCTTAAACGCGTGACTCCAAAACCAAGCCGGAGGTCAACAGAGGCCTCGCCTATTTGACCTTTATCGAGACTTGGTGAAAACTGGACCAACTCCCTCTGGACGAGTTCCTGTATTTCAGAGTGAGAAAGGATCACGCCGTCTCTTCGGTCAAGTCGGCGGACACGACATTGGCATCTGCCCATTCCCTTGGAAAGGAAACGATGCCTCTAGAGGCAACAAAGAATGATCCAGGGAACTGTATGGTAACTGGCCCATTCTCGTTCCACTCTAACACCCGACCCTCGATCATCGCCGACTCTCCGTCAATGACGTCAATGTACTCCCGCGGAACGAATCCAGCATGGCCCTGATTGTCAGCCTCGATAATCACGAGATATTCTGTGGGAAACGCGCCACTACGGAACGTGCATCGTACATGAACATACCTTGGATTCTCCGCCATCAGGATGCCCTCCGTGGTGTAGTAGCCAGCCACTCCAAGGAAGCCGGTTTGCCATTGTCAATGGCTCTCAAGGCCGGAAAACTACGAAAGTCAGCTCCGAATGTCAAGTGAAGTAAGCCGAGGAGGCAGCCGGTTTCCGTTATCGAACAGCCACCTTTTCTGAGGCAATTCCGGTCCTTGCGCTTCTTTGGCGGGGTGTTCACCAGTATCCGCAGGGTGTTCCGGCTGTAAGCGGCTGGAGGGTGGCAGGGGTTGCTGGGGAGCTTCATCTGGTGCCTGCGCGACGAATGCCCGGGTCCCGAGTGGACCATAAGGAAACGCCCCTCCAGGGCTAGAATCGCTCCGTAGCCCAGCAGCGGACAAGAACCACGAGCGGCCACTGTTAGGTGAATATCGTATCTATACATGTTGTTATCTGTACTTTGTCTCTGCAACGGCATTCCACCAGTCTAACGATCTCCACCACAGCGACATTGCGCGATACCGAACTGGCGACGACACTTCCAGACGAACACGCCGCTGAATGACGTCCAAGCACAAATCAGAAAGTAATAGGCAATCTACGAGCCACGATTGACCCGTCTTACTGTGTTTGATGACAATCACTTCTAGCGTACCTCCAGTCCGTCCAAATATGGACCGCAGACGGCGAAGAAATTCTGCCTCCTCAATCAGAGATCCTTGACCGAAATCTGCCCAGCTTTGGCATTGCATCATGAGAAGGAAGTAGTTGCTTACGAGAGCAACAGTGCGTCGATCAATCCACAATCTGACCCTAAGTTCTTCTTCATGTAGTTCTTGTCGCCATCGTTCCAATCTCGACTGATATTCTACCTCGTAGTCGCTCAAAGGACCGCTTTTTCTAGTCCCACCGTCGACTGGAATCATCATGGTCTGACTTTTTCCATCGGACAGCTCTTTTCCTTCGATCTCCAAGACACGGTCGTGCAAACGTGAAATAGCTTCGATTTTCTTGGTGCGGATAGCGGTCCCACGGTCTCTCGATACCGCAAGAATGTAGCCTGCTATGGCGCCAACTATGGTCATGCCAGCACCAATCACCAATGGCCCCCAGTCCATAGTCGCCATTTCGACAGGAGTGGCGCCTATTTCTGATACGATATCCGATATATCAGCCATCACCGTACACCCCGAGCGTCACGAACATGACCCCTGTGTCCGGGTCGCGACCGAACCAGGTGCAGAACGACGCGGCCCCTTGGTGCACCAGCATCCCGAGGCCCTCCACGGTCTGGCAGCCCTTGCGCCTCGCCTCCCTGAGCAGCACGGTCTCGCGGGGCTGGTAGACGATGTCGTAAACGACTTGGCGCGGATCGAGGAGGGCGGGGTCGATGGGGCAGCCCTGGACGTCGGGGGTCATACCGGCGGAGGTGCAGTTGATGATGAGGTCGGCCTCGCTTCCGAGGGCGGTGAACTCGGCCAGCGGGCCCGAGCGAACCACCGTGCCCGCGGCGCTTCCCGCTGTGATGTCCTGCGACAGCCTTTCGGCCTTGTCAGTATCCCGCCCCAGCAGGGTGAGTTCGGGTAGCCGGAACGTCCCCCTTCCACCGCCCGAGCCCAGGCAGTGGCCCCGCGCCAGCACGAACGCCAGCGCCCGGGCCGCGCCGCCGGTTCCTAGGATCGTGACCTTCTTGCCGTCGAGCTCGATGCCTGCCTGACGAAGGTTCAGCACGGCGCCCGTGGCGTCGGTGGTGGTCCCCATCAGCCGGTCGCCTTCCCAGTAGAGCGTGTTGACGCTTCCCGTGAAGCGGGACTCCTCGCTCAGTCCGTCGAGATGCTCGATGACCGCCTGCTTGTGGGGGATCGTCACGTTGGCGCCGAGAAATCCCATCGCGCGGAGCCCTGCGATGACGTCGCCCAATGCCTCGGGCGGGCACGGCAGCGGCACGTAGCAGGCGTTCAGGCCCGCGGCCTGGATGGCGGCGTTGTGCATCACCGGCGACATGGAGTGCTCCACCGGCAATCCCAGCACACCCAGAAGCTTGGTGGTTCCGTCGATCATGATTCTCGCGGGGTCTCGCCGGTCGGCAGCCGGAACAGCGTCCGGGTGTTGCGGCTGGCGGCCTCGGCGACTTCTTCAATTCCGACCCCCCGGACCCGGGCCACGGCATCGGCCACGAAACGGACGTAGGCGGGCTCATTGCGCCGGCCCCGCTTGGGCACGGGCGCCAGGAACGGCGCGTCGGTCTCGATGAGCAGCCGGTCCAGGGGCACCCAACCGGCGATTTCCCGCAGCGCCTCGGCGTTCTTGAAGGTGACGATGCCCGAGAACGACAGGTAGAAGCCGAGGTCGAGGAACGAGCGAGCGGCCGCCTGGTCGCTGGTGAAACAGTGGATCACACCTCGTAGCGTTCCGCCGCCGCGGCCTCGGATGGTCTCCGCCGCCTCGCGGTCGGACTCCCGGTTGTGCACCACGATGGGTAGTCGCGTCTCCACGGCCAGGCCGGCGAAACGGTCGAACATCTCCCTTTGGATGTCCCGGGGCGAGTTGTCGTAGTGGAAGTCGAGGCCGGTCTCGCCGATGGCCACGACCTTGGGATGGCCGGCGAGGCCGCGCAACCGGTCCATGTCTTCCGCGCCCACGTCCTTGGCGTCGTGCGGGTGCATGCCCACCGTGGCGTAGAGGCCCGGGTGCTGTTCCGCCAGTCTCACGGCCGCGTCGTTGGTGGAGAGGTCCCCTGCGCCGCCGACGACGATGAGGGTGTCGACGCCGGCCTCCCGAGCTCGGGCCAGGACCTCGGGGCGGTCCTCGTCGAACTCCTCGGTCTGGATGTGGCAGTGGGTGTCGATGAGGGGTGCGAGGTTGGAATTCATGGGACTCATCTCGATGATGTGGAGCGTTGCGAGTTCGGCGTTTCTCCCGGCAGCACCGCTTCTGGATTCCCGCTTTCGCGGGAATGACGGAAGGGCGGGAATGACGGAAAGGCGGGAATCACTCTCCGTCGTCTTCCGTCTCCTCGATCCGGGGGAAGAGGATCTCGGGCGGGAGGACCCGGTGCCCTTCCGGAAACGAGCCGCCCCACTCAACCTTGAGCCTGTCACTGGCGGGAAGTCCCAGGAGCCTTCGCACCGCGGTGCCGGTCTCCGGGAGGAAGGGCGCCAGCAGCTCGCCGGTGAGACGCACGCTCTCCAGCACATGGTGCAGGATCTCTCCCACCCGTGGCTTCTGGTCCGGCTCCTTCACCAGGGTGAACGGCGCGGTCTGCACGATGTACTGGTTGGTCTTGTCCACCGCCTCGAAAATCGACTCCAGGGCCCGGTGGAGGGCCATCTCCTCCATGTGCCGGTCCACACTGGCCGCCGCCGCCATGAAAGCTTCCTTCAGTTCCCGGTCCTCGGACCGGTCGCCGTCGCCCATGGGCTGGACCACGCCGCCAAAGTACCGTTTCTGCATGGCCAGGACGCGGCTCACCAGGTTGCCGAAGTTGTTGGCCAGGTCGGCGTTGACCCGGTTCACGAACGCTTCCATGGAAAAGGTCGCGTCCTGGCCGAACACCATCTCCCGCAGCAGGTAGTAGCGGAACGCGTCCATGCCGTAGCGTTCCTTCATGTCCAGGGGGCGGATGACGTTGCCCAGGCTCTTGGACATCTTGCCCTTGTCCATGATCCAGTAGCCGTGGACGTTGAGCCGGTGGTAGAGCGGCAGCCCCGCGGCCATGAGCATGGTGGGCCAGAACACGGCGTGGGGCTTGAGGATGTCCTTGGCGATGAGGTGGTTGCAGCAGGGCCAGTAGGCGTCGAAGAAATCCGCGCCCTTGTGTTCCAGCGCGCTCACGTAGTTGATCAGCGCGTCGAACCACACGTAGGTCACGTAGTCCCCGTCGAAGGGCAACGGGATGCCCCATTGCAGCCGGCTCTTGGGCCGGGAGATGCACAGGTCTTCCAGCGGCTCGCGCAGGAGCGCCAGCACCTCCGCGCGATACCGTTGCGGCGTGACGAAATCGGGGTTCTCGTTGAGGTGCTCGATGAGGCGGTCCTGGTACTTGCCCATGCGGAAAAAGTAGTTCTTCTCCTCGATGTAGGCGGCTTCGGTCTGGTGGTCCGGGCACTTGCCGTCCTGCAGCTCCTTCTCGGTGTAGAAGCGTTCGCAGCCGTAGCAGTAGAACCCGCCGTACTCGCCGAAGTAGATGTCGCCGGCGTCGTGGATGTGCTGCAGGATCCGGCTCACCGTCGCCTTGTGGTAGTCGTCGGTGGTGCGGATGAAGTGGTCGTAGGCGATGCCGCAGGTGTCCCAGGTGGAGCGGAACAGCCCGCTGATCCGGTCCGCGTAGGCCTTGGGGTCGATGTCGTCGGCGGCCGCCGCCTGGGCGATCTTGTCGCCGTGCTCGTCGGTGCCGGTGAGAAAAAACGCGTCCCGGCCGCGCATGCGGTGGTAGCGCTTCAGCGTGTCCGCGATGATGGTCGTGTAGGTGTGCCCGAGGTGCGGCTGGGCGTTCACGTAGTAGATGGGCGTGGTGAAGTACATGCGGTCCATGGCGGTCTGACGATCCTTTTCAAGCGAGTAGTCTGGGAATGAAGCCTTCCAGGACCATGCGCCGGTTGAAGTTCCGGTGGATGGCTCGGGTGGCGTTGTCGATCTCGGCCAGGGCCTCCGTGGATTGCGCCACCCGCCGTTCCGCGGCGGCGCGCCGGAGCGGCTCCAGCAGGTCCCGGTTGTAGATCGCCGACGGGGAGCCCGTGACCTGGAGCACCATGATATCGCGCAGCCACCCCTTGACCCATTCCAGGAATCGCAGCGTCTTCTCGCGGTCGGCGCCCATCTCCTCGGCCAGCGCCGTGATCCCGCGCATGTCGTCGGCCGCAAGGCCGGCCAGCCGGCGGAAGCATTCCCGCCGCTCCTCCAGCACCCCTTCGTCGTTGCCGGCCAGGGCCCTGCCGAGGCTGCCGTAGCCCAAGGCGGCCATCAGCAGCGCCCGGTCTTCGGGAACTTCCTTGCGCCGGACCACCACCGCCGCCGCCTGCTCCACCGTCAGCGGGGAGAACCGGAGCCGGAGACAGCGGGACAGCACCGTGGGCAGGACCCCGCCGGTGCTGTCGGCGACGAGGATCAGCAAGGACTCGCCGGGGGGCTCCTCCAGCGTCTTGAGCAGCGCGTTCTGGGCATGGAGGTTCAGGAGCGTCAACGGGTCGATGATGGCGATCTTCTTCTTTCCGCTGAAGCGGTGCAGGGCCAGGTCCCGCTGCAGCCCCCTCACCTGCTCGATGGTGATGTCCCGCTTGCCCTTGCGCTGTTCCAGCCAGTGCACGTCCGGGTGGTTGCGGTCGTCGGTGCAACGGCAGCTCGCGCACTCGGCGCAGGCGTCTCCGACCCCTTCCGGGCATTGGACCGCCGCCGCCAGCGCAGTGGCCACGGTGCGCTTGCCGGTTCCTTCCGGACCCACGAAGAGATAGGCGTGATGCAGCCGGTCGCGCTGGACGGCCCGCCGCAGCAGCTCGATCTGGCCCTGGTGGCCGACGATGTCCCCGAACCTCAGCATCGTGCTCTTGGCCTCATGCCCCGTCGGCCCCCGCCCCCAGCCGTTGGGCGACGACCCGCCTGACCTGTTCCTGGGTGGCCTCCACCGGGCCGTCGGAACGGACCACCACGCAACGTGAAGGCTCGGCCTCCGCCAGCGCCAGGAAGCCCTCCCGCACCCGGCTGTGGAACGCCACGCCCTCGGCCTCGAACCGGTCTTCCCGCACCGCCTGCCGGTCCAGCCGCTCCGCGGCCCGTCTCAGCGCCGCCTCCACCGGACAGTCCAGGATGACGGTGAGATCCGGCATGGTGCCGCCCGTCGCCACGAGGTTCAGACGGCGCAACAGCTCCAGGTCCATGCCGCGCCCGTAACCCTGGTACGCCAGCGTCGAGTCGGCGTAGCGGTCGGACATCACGAGCCGGCGCTGCTCGAAGGCCGGTCGGACCACCTCGCGCACGTGCTGGGCCCGGTCCGCCAGGACCAGGAAGAGCTCGGTCTCGTCGGACAGGGAATCCGGGCCGCCCTCCACCAGAAGCCGTCTGAGCTCCTTGCCCATGGGAGTGTCGCCCGGTTCCCGGGTAATCAGGGGAGATACCCCGCGGGTATCCAGATACTCGCCGAGCAACCTGATGTGCCGGGTCTTTCCCGACCCGTCACCTCCCTCGATGGTCACGAAACGCAACATTCGAACCCGCCGTGGTCAACGGCCCACCGCCGACCGAGGCGGGCTCCCACGCATGGACAGGATATTACACGAGAATGGGAGCGCTGCCCAACCGCGGCCTGCCGCCCGGAGGGGCTCGTATTGCAACGCGGCCCTTTGTTCTGGTAGGGCTGGTCCGGGCAGCAGCGTAGAGGCGACGCTCCCACCAGGGGCGTCCTCAAACACGGGAGCTCTCCATGCGCGGAACCACGCCGAGACGAATGCAGGGAATGGCCGACCCGGTGCTGGCCTCCATGGTCCATGACATGGGAATGGAGGAGGTGCCCCACTACGCCAGCCGTACCGGGAAGGTGGTAGGCTACACTCAACGCTGGGTGGAGAACGCCAGGTTCCGGGACGGTCCGGTGAACCCGCAACGGGTGGAAGTAACGGACCGCTCCGCCATGACCGCGCGGATCAAGGCCAAGGCGCGGGAGCTGGGCGCCGACTTGGTGGGGATCTGCCGGCTCACTCCCACCATGATCGACCTGGGGAAGGAGGTCCCCCACGAGTTCGTCATCGCCGCCTGCATCGTCGAGGACTACCACAAGGTGCTGGAGGGAGCGGACGCGGTGGAGGAGGAGGCCATGCGGGTCTACGCGGCGTGCTCCGACCTGTCCACCGAGCTGGCGGCCTGCATCCGCGAACTGGGGTATCCCGCCTGGGCCCATCACAACGGCGTCCGGGAAGTGCAGGCCATCCCGGTCTTCTACCAGGTGGGGTTCGGCGAACTGGGCCGGCACGGCAGCCTTATCAACGAGAAGCACGGCGCGGACTTCAGGCCCGGGATGGTCACCACCGACCTGCCGCTGGACGTGGACGAGCCGCGGGAGTTCGGCGTCCAGGACTTCTGCATGAACTGCAACGTCTGCATGCAGAACTGCCCGGGCGACGCCATCCCCGAGGACTACGTGGTCACCGACGGCATCAAGCGCTGGTTGATCGACCTGGAGAAGTGCTACCCGTACTCCCGCCTGCGCGACGAGTACTGCCACCTGTGCGTGGACGTCTGCCCCTACAACGTCCGCAGCCACCGCACCACCTTCAAGACCTTCATGAAGGAGCGCAAGCGGATCGGCTACAAGACCCCCAAGTACTGAGGCGGTTCCGTGGACAAGTTCTACCTTCAGGAGCGCAGGCCCGACGGCGAGGTCAGCACGGTGGGGCTGTTCTACTCCCGCGAGGAAGCGGAGGAGGTCATCGCCGAGCTCCGGGAGTTGCCGGACAAGCAGTGTTGCAAATACGTCGTGGTCCGGCCTCCCGGCGCGAATCCGGAACCGCGTTGACGGGCACGGGGACTCGGCGAGATAGCCGGACAACAGCTTCACCATGTGCTGGTGTGGACCGCCGTATTCCGGGAGTTTTCTGACCGGCAGGACCCGTCTCGTCATCGCCGCCGGCCGCGTCACAACCCGAGGTTGGCGGGGGTCACGACCGAGCGGAGCGTGTGGGTGCGGTAGCCGCCGTTCAACGGGTAGCGCGGGTCCCGCCTGCCCGTCCTCGCCGTCACGGTGATGCGGACCCGCCGTATCCCGGCGGCAACCGTGGTGGCGTTGCCGGCGGCGTCGAGGTACTCCACCGTAAAGTCCTGCACGTCTTCCGCCACCGGCTGGCCGCCGCCCCCGGTGTCGCGCCTGAGCCGCAGGCGGCCGGGGTCGTGGAAGTAGACCACCCTTTCGTTGGCGTCGGACACGTCCCCGTCGCCGTTGTGGTCGGCCGCGATGCTCAGCCGGACGGGATCGTAGGAGAGTCCCGCGGAGCCGGACCGCGCCGGGTCGTACCCCGCCGTGCGCACCTCCCGGATCACCAGCGTCATGGCCGCCCGCGCGGTCTGCTGCATGCCGTTGAGTTGTTCCTGGAGATCGTAGGCGGTGATCTGGCCGGTAAAGCTCGTCACCACCGCGGCCAGCAGGATTCCCTGGATCGACAGCACCACCAGCAGCTCGATCAGCGTGAACCCCCGATCCCGGCGCTTGTGCGTCTTGCGCGAAATCACCGGGCCAGAATCGTCCGCAGGACCGCCGAGCGCGCGTCCCGGTGCCAGTGCACCCTAACGGTGACGGTGCTCAAGCCGGCTTCGGGGGTATCCGGACGGACATCGGTGACCCGCCGGTAGGAGGGGAAGCCGGGTATCGTGCCGTAGTCTTCGGTGGCCGTGACCGGACTTCCTCCGGCAAGACCCTTGAGGCTTTCGATACGGTCCTGCGCCAGCAGCGTGGCCACCCCGTGGTGCCGGCTGGCGCGGTTCCCCTCCATGACCCCGACCGTGAGGCGGGCGACCCCCAGGAGGCCCGTGGACAGGATCAACATCGCCACCAGCAGCTCGATCAAGGAAAAGCCCGCGGGCGCCGGCCCGGGCGCGCGGCGCCGGCCCGGTGACGTCACGCCGTGTGCCGTCACCGCACCCGTACCCGGCCGGCGATGCTGATGCTGACCCGCTTCGAGCCGGCGGCGTTGGCGAGCGTTATGGTGGCCAGGCTGCTGGCCGTGCCCCTGGGACTGAAGACAGGATTGTTGTTGGAACGCATCTCCACTCCCTCGTAGTCCGTCCTCAGGTCCCGGGTGACGGTCCATTCCCCGGGGTCCACGGCGCCGTCGTTGTCGGCATCGTCGAGGATCCGGTACTCGTGATCGCTCACGAAGAACACCCGGTAGCGGTTGTTCCTCTGAATCGCCCGCATGCGCGCCCACATGAGGTCGCCGGTGAGCTGGCGCACGGCGCCGTTCAGCCGGTGCCTCGGCACGACCTTCAGGTACCCCGGAACGGCAATGGCCATCATGATGCCGGCCAGGGCCAGGGTGACGAGCTGGCCCAGGAGCGAGAATCCCTCGGTCCCCCGGAGCGCCCGCTGCGGCGCCCCGCTCATCCCCGGAAGACCCGCACCAGCGCCGCCAAGCCCAGGAACGGCCCGAACGGCAACGGCGTCGCCAGCGAGACGTCGCTTCGGAGCGCGGTCAGGCCGATACCCCAGAGGGACCCCGCCAGCGCCCCCAGGAAGAGAACGCCGGGAACGCCGTCCCAGCCCACGAAGGAGCCTATCATCGCCAGCAGTTTCACGTCTCCGCCTCCCAGGCCGTTCCTGCCGGTGAACGCGCGGTAGCCCCGGGCCGTTGCCAGCAGCACGCCCCCGCCCAGCAACGCCCCCAGCAACGAGCCCGCCGGCGTCGGCAGTTCCGGGATCGAAAGCGCCGGCCCGCACCACGACAGAACGAACCCCCACGCGGCGCCGTAGACGGTGACCGCGTCGGGGATGATTCCGGTTTCGAGGTCGATGACGGCCGCCGCCAGGAGCGTGCCGGCGAAGGAGAGCCGGGCCACGAAGAGGGGGCCGGGACCGAACCGGCGGTACCCTGCCACGGTCATGGCGGCGGCGCCCAACTCCACCAGGAAATAGCGCGGGGAGATGCGGACGCCGCAACCGGCGCACCGCGCGCGCAACAGGATGTAGCTGGCCAGGGGGACCTTGGCCCAGAACGGAAGCCGCCGCTTGCAGGAACGGCAATGCGACGCCGGGAAAAGGACCGACTCTTCCGCGGGGAGCCGGGTGATGCAGACGTTCAGAAAGCTGCCGACGCAGGATCCGAAAAGGAAGAGCAAGAGTCCCCGCGCCTGTTCCAGCACCGCTGTCGCCGTGGTTCCCGCCATGAAGGAATAGTCGGCGGAAGCGGACGGAACTTAAGGCCGGGGCGAGGGGTGCTGAGTCCGGGGTGACGGGATCTTCGGGTCAACGGTTCCTGGCTTCCAGCCATCGCCGGACCAGGGGAAAGACCTCGGTCCTGGCCTTCTTGCCGAGGATCAGGTCGAAGTGGCCGTAGCTGACGTCCTCGTCGGGATCCGACCAGAAGATCATGAGGTCGCGGTCCTCCGAGGCCAGTTCCCGGTAGATCTTCTTCAGCGCGTCCGGCGGCGCGATGGGGTCCACGCCGCCGCCCACGATGAGGGCCGGCACGCGGACGCCGGAAAGCGTGTCCCGATAGCTGAATTCGCCGTCGGCGGTGACGAACTCGTCCTTTTCCACGATGGTGATCAACTGCTCCAGCACTCCGGGGTTGATCGGTACCAGCAACTCTTCCAGCAGCGCCTGTGCGACCCTGGGCTCGATGTTCCGGGGATTGTAGAAATAGTCCCTGAACCCGGGGAGCCGGAAAAGCACCCGGTTGAAGCCGGACGCGTTCCAGTAGAGGAGGGCGTTCCGTGCCATCGGACGTCGGTCCAGCTCGAGCAGGAGGTCCAGCCCGTCCTGCTCGGGGCTGTCGAAGGACATGGGCGCGGCGATGCTGACGATGCCGGCGACGCCGTGCTCCCGCACCCTGCCGGCATGGGCCAGGGCCAAGGCTCCGCCCACCTCGTAGCCCACCACGAAGACCTCGGGGCTGCCGGTCGTCTTCCGCACGTAGTCGACGACCGCGGGGAGATCGTCCTTGAGGATATCGTCCAGGGTCCAGGGCTTCTTGCCCCATAGCAGGGGGGTCAGGCTCCGGCCGGTGCCGCGGAGCGACAGGTTCCAGACGTCGAAGCCCGCTTCGGCCAGGTGCGTGGCCAGGCCGCCGCGGCCGAAATCGAGGAAACGGCTGTCCACCAGCAGGCCGTGGATGAGGAGTACGGGCCGCGGGTACCGTACGTTCTTGTTGAGGCGGTGGCGCTTGAGGGAAATCTCGAACTTCTTGTCGGTGACCGCCCAGTGACGCTCCCAGGTTACATACTCGTCGTCCAGGGAGGCCGGTTCCACCGCCCCCGGCAGCATGAATGAGAGCGCCGCGATCAGGCAGACGCAGCAAGCCCAAGGGGCGGCTTCAAGCACGGCGATGCGCTCATCGAGTTGTTTCGCGTCCGGTCCGGCCTCTGACATGCTACCCTCGCTCGGAAGCCGCCGCCGGCCCCCCCTTCCGCCGGGACGTTGATTACGGCGGGGGCGATTGTATATAGACCTGAACGGAAGGGTCAAGGACCGTGGGGCGGAAGGCGCCAAGGGTCGGCCGACGGCCTCATTTCGATTCGGCGAGAGGGGAACACGATCATGCGCGCGAGCACCGAGAGAAAGATGAAACGCTGGCAGGAGCAGCGCTGGATACTGGACCAGGTCATCAAGGTGAGCGGCCTCGACTTCGATCAGGGCCGCTCGGGCAAGATGCTGCGGAACTGCGGCCCGGGCATCGCCGGGGAGCTTCGGGGGATCGGGCAGCGGGTGCAGAAGTTCACGGACTTCCCGCGGGAGTTCTCCCACGCCGCCGAGCGGCGGGAGCAGCGGGGGCGGGCCGCGGAGGCGCTGGGGCACACGGTGGAGGCGCGTGAGCACTACTACGTGGCGGCCACCTACTACACCGCCGCCCAGTGGGGCATCTTCGAGGACGGCAACCCGCGGCGGATGGCCTGGGCGGAGAGCAAGCGGGACTGCTACGACCGCTACATCGGGTTCGCCGACCATCCCATCGAGCGGGTGGACCTCTCCGTGCCGGGCGGCAAGCAGGCGGCCTTGCTGCATTTGCCGCACAAGCCGGCGCCGGGGGAGCGGTTCCCGTGCATCCTCTATCAACCGGGCATGGACGGAGTGAAGGAAGACAACCCCTTGACCGGCGATCCGCTGCTGCAGCGGGGGCTGGCGATCCTGTCCATCGACGGTCCCGGACAGGGCGAGACCCGGGAGCGCGGCATCACCGTCACCGCGTCCAACTGCGAGGACGGCGCCAGGGCGGCCTACGCCTTTCTCAGGACCCGCCCCGATATCGACGGCGACCGGGTGGCGGTCTACGGCTCCAGCATGGGCTCCTACTGGGGCACGCGCATGGCGGCGGCGGTGCCCGAGTTCAAGGCCTGCGCGGTGGTGGGCGTGTGCATGGAGCCCGGCCAGTACACCATCTTCAATACCGCCGCGCCGACCTTCAAGCTCAACTACATGTACATGTCCGGCTACGACGACGAGGCCGAGTTCGACGAGTTCTGCAAAACCCTGACCCTGGAGGGGGTCGCAGCGAGAATCCGCTGCCCCTACATGGTCGTGGCGGGGGAGGACGACGAACTCTGCCCCATCGAGTTCGCCTACGAGGTCGTGGACGAGGCCACCTGTCCCAAGGTGCTCTACGTCTACGAGGGCGAGCGCCACTCGCTCCGCAACCCGGCGGCCCGCACCATCGTCGTGGACTGGCTCAAGGACTGCCTGGACGGCAAGCCGGTGACGTCGGAGAAGGTCTACGTCGAGATGAGCGGCAAGGAGACCCGGACAAGGTACTGACGGGGTTCCGGCGGGTATGACGGGGTCCTGACGCGCGTCCCGCGGCCGCCGGCCTCGTGGGAGCTTCGGCCTCAGCCGGCCGTGACCCGTGTGGCGGTGCGCTCGCGCAAGACGCCGATCTCTTCCCGCATTTCGCCCATTTCCTTCCGGAGACTGGCCACGTCTTGCCGCACTTCGCGCACCTCTTCGCGCACTTCCGAAATACTCTGGCGCACCTCAATGAAACGCTCCCCAACCTCGACGAAACGCCGGTCCACCTCCGCGAAGCGCTGGTCCACGTGAGTGAAACGGAGGTCCATTTCCCTGAACAGGTCTCGACGGAGCCCCTGTATCATCCTGCCCAACCCCACCCCCACGCCCACCGCCGACACAATCACTGATGCGATGATGGCGATTGCCGAAATATCGACATTCATTTGAACTGCTCCTATTGGACTATTTGATACAACTCGGACCCAATCCGGTCAATCGGGTTCCTTGACAGGTCTTTCCCGACATGGTTCATTCTGCTTCAGCCTTCGACTGACGCAGATTCGCCGAAACCGCCCCTACACCGGTTACGACGCAAAATCCCGGCCAAGTCCCGCGGGCTGCAAATTTATTCATTACGAGGAGAGTTCGTCCCATGCAGATGTTCATTGCAGGCGAGTACACCGATACCGCAAGCGGCGAGACCACGACCATATACGACCCCGCCACCGGCGAGGTGGTGGACACCGTTCCCAAGGGCACGGCCGAGGACGTGAAGCGGGCCGTGGCGGCCGCGGCAGAAGCGGCGGTGGAATGGGGCAAGTTCGCCCCGTCCAAGCGCGGCGAGTGCCTTTCCGAGGCCGCGCGTCTCGTGCTGGAAAACGAGAAGGAGCTTACCCAACTGCTCACCAAGGAGCAGGGCAAGGCGTTGCGGGAGTCGGTGCTGGAGATCCGGCGTTTCGCCCACACTCTGGAGCACTACGCGGGCATGGCCAAGACCCTGCGCGGCGGCTACGTCAAGCTCGCCGACGGACGCTACGGCCTGATCATGCACAAGCCCATGGGCGTGGTGGGCTCCATCGTGCCCTGGAACTTCCCGGTGTCGCTGATGGGCAACAAGGTGGGACCGGCGCTGCTGGCCGGCAACGCCATGGTCATCAAGCCCGCCAGCACCACGCCGCTGACGGCCACCCGGTGCGTCGAGCTGGTGCAGCAGGCGGGGCTTCCCAAAGGCACCATCAACATGGTGACCGGACCGGGCGGCGCGGTGGGCGAGGAGATCCTCCGCAACCCGGTCATCCGCAAGGTGGGCTTCACCGGCGCCACCGACACCGGCAAGCGGATCATGGAGGTGGCGGCCCAGGAGGTCAAGCGGGTCACCCTGGAGCTGGGCGGCAGCGACCCCATGATCGTGTGCAGTGACGCCAACATCGACAGGGCCGTGAGCGCGGCCTCGGTGGGCCGCTTCTTCAACTGCGGCCAGGCCTGTCTGGCGGTGAAGCGCCTCTACCTGTACGACGAGATCTACGACGAGTTCGTCGGCAAGCTGGTGGAGAAGGTGCGCAAGCTGCGGGTGGGCAACGGCCTCGCCAAGGGCACCATGCTCGGACCGCTGCACACCAAGGGACAGCGCGAGGAGGTGGAGGAGCAGGTGGAGGACGCGGTGCAGAAGGGCGCCAAGGTGCTGGTGGGCGGCGACCGCCCCAAGGGCGACGATTTCGACAAGGGCAACTTCCTGAATCCGTCCGTGGTCGTGGATGTCGATCCCGCCTCCAAGCTGCTGTCGGACGAGGTGTTCGGCCCGGCCCTGCCGGTGGTGCGGATCAAGAACCTCGAGGAGGGCCTGACGCTGGCCAACGACTCCATCTTCGGACTGGGCTCCTCGGTGTGGACCCAGGACGTCGACAAGGCCATGTACGCGGCCGAGAAGCTGGACGCGGGCTACACTTGGGTCAACTCCGCGCAGATCATCTACGACGAGCTGCCCTTCGGCGGCGTCAAGCAGAGCGGCGTGGGCAAGGAGCACGGCAACGAGGCCGTCGAGCACTACAGCGAGGTCAAGTCCGTGGTCATGGCCACGGAGCAAACTTCCGAGATGGTGGGAGGCGAATAGGCCGAACCCGTACCGGTACCCGCTGCCGAGGTCCGGCAGCGGCCCGGGTTCGCGCGACTCGGGAGAAGAATGAGCGCTCCGCGACTCGAACTGCCGGATACCTACAACGCGGCCACCACGTTCGTCGACGACAACGTCGCCGCCGGCCGCGGCGAGCGTACCGCGATTCTGTACCAGGACCGGCGGTTCAGCTACCGGCAGGTCCAGGAAGCGGTCAACCGGGCCGGAAACGCCTTCCGCGCGCTCGGCCTGGACACCGAGCAGCGTGTCCTGCTGGTGCTTCCCGACTCCCCGGAATTCGCCTTCAGCTTCTTCGGCGCCATCAAGATCGGCGCCGTCCCCATACCCGTGAATCCCTGGATGAAGGCCGGGGACTACGAATATCTCCTCAACGACAGCCGGGCCCGCATCGTGGTGGTGCACGAGTCCGCGCTGCCGGAGATCGAGGCCATCCGGGAACGGCCGCGCTACCTGCAACACGTCATCGTGGTGGGAGCCGCGGCAGGTGACGCCGCCGCGTGGGACGCCCTGCTGGAAGGCCAGTCCACGGAGCTCGACGCCGAGCCCACCGGGCGCGACGACGTGGTCATGTGGAACTACACGTCGGGCAGCACCGGCAACCCCAAGGGCGCCGTCCACCTCCACCACGACATGGTCACCATCACGGACCTGTTCGTGAAGCCCGTGCTCGGCATGACCGAGGACGACGTCTGTTTCTCGGCATCCAAGCTGTTCTTCTCCTACGGTTTGGGCAACTCCCTCTACTTTCCCTTCCGCTTCGGCGCCGCCGGCGTGCTGTGGCCCGAAAAGCCGGATCCCGAAGGGATCCTCAGGACCATCGAACGGTACCGTCCCACCTTCTTCTTCTCGGTGCCCACGCTCTACGCGCGCATGTTGCGCGTGGAAAAGGAGTACGACCTCAGCTCGCTCCGGATCTGCCTGTCGTCCGGCGAGCCGCTGCCGCCCGCCCTGTTCCACCAGTGGCGGGACAAGGTCGGCGTGGAACTGCTGGACGTGGTGGGCTCCACCGAGGCGACCCACGACTTCCTGGCCAACCGCCCGGGACGGGCCAGGGCCGGGAGCAGCGGCGAGGTCACGCCGGCCTTCGTGGCCAAGGTGGTGGACGACGAGGGACGGGAGGTGCCCAACGGCGAAGTGGGAAACCTCTACGTCAGCGGCGACGCCACCGCGCCCTACTACTGGAACAAGCACGAACAGACCCAGCGCACCATGCTCGGGGAGTGGCTCAAGACCGGCGACACCTACTACCGGGACGACGACGGCTACTTCTGGTACTGCGGCCGCTCCGACGACATGCTCAAGGTGGGAGGGCTCTGGGTCTCGCCCATCGAGGTGGAGAACGCGCTGATGGAGCACCCGGCGGTGCTCGAGACGGCGGTGACCGGAGAGGCCGACAGCGACGGGCTCATCAAGCCCAAGGCCTACGTCATCCTCAAGACCGAGCACCAGGGCGCCGACGGGTTGGCCCAGGAGCTGCAGGACTTCGTCAAGGGCAGCCTGGAGCCGTACAAGTACCCGCGCTGGGTGGAGTTCGTGGACGATCTGCCGAAGACCGTCACCGGCAAGATACAGCGGTTCAGACTCAGGCAAGCGAACGGGTGAACGCCCGAACGGGGGTTTCATGGACGACTTGGTAGCGCTGCGGGACAAGGTGGCCATCTCGTGCAACATCCTGGCCATCGACGGACACTGGGACAACATCCTGGGGCACGTATCGGCCCGGGTGCCGGGCGAGGACGCGATGTTGATGAAGCCCCACAGCTACGGCTTCGAGGAGATCCGGCCGTACCACATCATCAAGGTGGACTTCGACGGCAACAAGACCGAGGGTGACTACGAGCGTCACTCCGAGGTGTTCATCCACACCGAGATCTACAAGGCCCGGCCGGACGTGAGCTGCGTCATCCACAGCCATCCGCCCTACGCCACGGCGTTCGGCTCACTGAGACAGCCGCTGCGCCCCGTGAGCCACGAGGGCTCCATCTTCCACGACGGGCTGCCGCTCTTCGACTACACCACGGTGCTGATCCGGAGCCCGGAGCTGGGCGTGAAGGTGGCCGAGAAGCTGGACCAGGCCCGCGCCGTGCTGATGAAGAACCACGGCACGACCGTGGTGGCCGAGTCGGTGGAGACCGCCACCCTGTACGCGATCTTTCTGGAGAAGGCGTGCCGCATCCAGCTTCTGGCCAGCGCCTCGGGCGATCCCACCTGGAGCAGCGACGAAGAGGCGCGCGAGAAGTACGAGCAGATCTACACGCCGCACCGGCTGGGCAGCATGTGGGACTACTTCGTGCGGCGGGCGAAGCGGCTCGCCATCGACTGAACCGACACCCCGCGTCGCCGGGAAGCTCCGGTTTCCCCGCCCGCGTGAGACTGGGAGGAACAAGAATGGCCGAGAAACTCCATCTGACACTCGCCTGCGGCGACTACGAGAGCATCCGCGCCCTCAAGGAAGGGGTGATCCAGCCCGACGGCATCGAGTTGACCGTGCTGACGGACATGGACTCGTCCACCCGCCACTGGCGCATCGCCCGGTTCCGCGAGTTCGACGTGGGCGAGCATTCGGGCTCGTCCTACCTGCTGGCCAAGGACCGTGGCGAGGCGGACGACCTGACCGCCATCCCGGTGTTCCTGCACCGCCGGTTCCGCCACGGCTTCATCTTCGTCAACGCGGACAAGGGCATCCAGTCACCCAAGGACCTCGTCGGCAAGACCGTGGGGCTCAAGAACTGGCAGGCCACGGCGCTCCTGTGGATCCGCGGCACCCTGCAAGACGAGTACGGCGTCTCGTTCACGGACCTGGAATGGCGCGCCGAGAGGGAGGAGGACGTGCCGTTCGATCCGCCGGAGGGGCTCCGGATGGAGCGCCTGCCCGAGGGCAAGCGGGTCGAGGAAATGCTCGCCGAGGGCGAGCTGGACGCGGTCATCCACCCCGACATCCTCGCGCCCATCCTGGAAGGCGATACCCGGGTCAAGCGCCTCTTCGACGATCCCAAGCAGGTGGAGCTGGACTACTTCAAGCGCACCGGCATCTTCCCCATCATGCACACGACGGTCATCAAGCGGGAGATCGTGGAAAAGCACCCCTGGGTGCCCATGAACCTGATGGTGGCGTTCGAGAAGGCCAAGCAATGGACCTACAGCCGCATGAACAACCCCCGCATCGTGCCGCTGGCGTTCTTCCGGGACGCCTGGGAGGAACAGCTCGAGCAGATGGGCGAGGATCCGTGGGTCTACGGACTCAACGACACCAACCGTAACAACTTCGGCACGCTCGCGCGCTATTCCCGCGAGCAGGGCATGATCAAGAAGGAACCCAACGTGGACGATCTCTTCCACGAGTCGGTCCGCGGCGGGGAGTGGAAGCTGGCGCGCTCCCGCGGGTAGCGCGCCCACCTTCGCATGATCCCTCCCCCCTTCGAGTACCGGGCGCCGGAATCGCTTCCGGAGGCGCTCGCGCTGCTCCGCGAGCACGGGGACGAGGCGCGCCTGTTGGCGGGAGGGCAGTCGCTCCTGCCCATGCTCAAGCTGCGGCTGGTCCGTCCGGCGGTCATCGTCGATATAGGGCGGCTCCCGGAGTTGGACGGCATCCGGGAAGAAGCGGATACGGTGCGCCTGGGCGCCCTGGTGACGGAGCGAACCATCGAACGCGCGCTGGAACAGCGCCTGCCGCTCCTTTCGGAGGCCGCCGCGAGCATCGGCGACATTCACATCCGCAACCTCGGCACCCTCGGCGGCACCCTGTGCCAGGCGGACCCCTCGGGCGACCTCGCCCCCGCGGCGCTGGCGCTGGAGGCCACCCTGACGGCGCAGTCCACGGACGGGAGCCGCGCCATTGCGGCCCGTGAGTTCTTCTCCGGTCCGTTCGACACCTGTCTGGCCAGCGACGAGATGGTGACCTCCATCGACGTGCCCGACCCGGCGGGAGTCCGCGGCCACGCCTACGTCAAGCTGACGCGCCGCGCCGGCGACTACGCCGTGGTGGGGGCCGCGGCGCTGGTGAGCCTGTCGCCGGACGGCACCTGTTCCGATGCCCGCGTGGCCCTCTGCGCGGTGGGTCCCACGGCGTTGGTCGCCGATGCGGCGGGCCGGTCGCTCCAGGGCACGAGGCTCGCGGATGGCGATCTGGCTGAAGCCGCCGCGCTCGCCGGGACGGACGTCGACCCCGTGAGCGACGTCCACGCGTCGGCGGAGTACCGGAGGGCCATGACCCCGGTGGTGGTGAACCGGGCCCTGACCAAGGCGCGGGAAAGGGCGCGGATGAGGTCAGCGACATGAACCGAGAGGTTTCAAGAACGTCATTCCCCCCGCCCTTCCGTCGTTGCCGTGCGCCCTCGTCATTGCGGTGCGCCCCTCCGTCATTTCCCCCGCCCTTCCGTCATTCCCGCGAAAGCGGGAATCCAGGGGCGGTGGAGGGGCGTTGCAGCGGCGTTGCCCCGCCTCGCATCTCCTGGATTCCCGCTTTCGCGGGAATGACGAGGGCGTGCGGGAATGACGAGGGCGTGCGGGAATGATGGAAGGGGTGCGGCAATGACGGAGGCCGTGCGGCAATGACGAGTTGAGCATCAGCAGGCAATTCGCATGAAACGAATCACTGTCACGACCACCATCAACGGAACCGATTACGCGTTCGAGGTGGAGCCGCGGCTGCTGCTGGTGGACCTCATCCGCGACAAGGCCGGCCTCAAGGGCACCCACGTGGGCTGCGACACCGGCAACTGCGGCGCCTGCACGGTGGTCATGAACGGCGTGACCGTGAAGTCGTGCCAGGTGCTGGCCCCCCGAGCCGGAGGGGCGGAGATCCGCACGGTGGAAGGGCTGGCCCGGGACGGAACGCTGCATCCGATCCAGGAGGCCTTCTGGGAGTGCGACGGGCTGGAGTGCGGCTTCTGCACCCCCGGCATGCTCATGACCACGGCGGCGTTCCTCGAAGAGAATCCCCATCCCTCCGACCAGGAGATCCGCCGTGCCTATTCCGGCAACCTGTGCCGCTGCACCGGCTACCTGAACATCATCAAGGCGGTGAAACGGGCGGCGGAAACGATGGGTTGATCGAACGACCATGACGACCTACGTCGGCAAGAGCATCAAGCGCAAGGAGTCCTTCGACTCCATTCAGGGGAAGAACACCTACATCGGCGACGTCGAGGTCCCCGGCATGCTCCATGCCGCCATCCACCGGAGCCCCTACGCCCACGCCCGCGTGAAGGAGGTGGACCTGTCGGAAGCGCTGGCACAGCCGGGCGTGGTGGCGGCCATGTGCGGGGAAGACGTCCGGCGGCTGTCCCGGCCCCTGGCGCCCTTCCCCTTCACCCGGACCAAGCCGTACACCAGCGACTATCCCCGGGTGCGGTTCGCCGACCACTACGGCCTGGCGGTGGACCGGGTGCGCCACGTGGGCGAGGCGGTGGCGGTGGTGGTGTCGGAGGACCGCTACGCGGCGGCGGACGCGGCCGAGGCGGTGCGCGTGGAATACGAGCCGCTGCCGCCCGTGGTGGACGTGGAGGCCGCGCTGGAGCGGGGGTCCGCGCGGCTCTACGAGGAGTGGCCGGACAACATCCAGTACGAGTTCCGTTTCAGCGAAGGGCCGGTGGAGAAGCTGCTGGAGGAAGCCCCGGTGGTGATCCGGGAACGCATCGTGCAACACCGGTACACCGGAACGCCCATGGAGCCCCGCGGCGTCATCGCCAGCGTCGACCGGCGGGACAACCTGCTGACGCTGTGGTCGTCCACCCAGGTGCCGCACGCCCTTCCCAACCTGGTCCTGGAGACCCTCGGCCGCGCGGACCTCAAGATCCGGGTGATCTCGCCCACCATGGGCGGCGGCTTCGGCATCAAGTGGGCGTTCTATCCGGAAGAGGTGCTGATGCCGCTGCTGTCGCTCCAGCTCGACCGGCCGGTGGGCTGGCGGGAGAGCCGCAGCGAGCACATGGTGGCCTCGCACCATTCCCGGGCCCAGGTGGACCATGTGGAGGCGGGCTTCGACCGTGCCGGCCGCATCACCGCCCTCAAGACCCATGTGATCGTGGACCTCGGCGCCGCCTACCCCAGCGGCGGCACCTCGCTGGCCTTCGTCACCGCCAACTTCATTCCCGGGCCCTACCGGGTCGACAACTACGCCACCTCCTCCTTCGGGGTGGTCACCAACAAGACCGCCGCCGGCCCCCACCGGGCCAACGGCAAGGCCGAGTCCAACTTCATCATGGAGCGGGTGATGGACCGGGCCGCCCTGGAGCTGGGCCTGGGCAAGGACGAAATCCGGCGCCGCAACCTGATCCAGCCCCACGAGTTCCCCTACACCTGCGTCACCGGGTCCATCTACGACAGCGGCGACTACCCCGCGTGCCTGCGGAAGGCGCTGGCGGAGGCGGACTACGCCGGCCTGCTGGCGGACCGGGACCGGTGCCGCCTGGAGGGGCGCTACCGGGGCGTCGGCCTGGCGTTCCTGCTGGAGCCCCTCAGCTCGCTCCGCCCCAACGCCTACAACGCGGGCTACGAGACCGTGACGGTGCGGGTGGACCCGGTGGGCAAGGCCTGGGTGTTCTCGGGCGACGTGAACATGAGCATGAGCCACAAGACCACCCTGTCCCAGGTGGTGGCGGACGAGCTGGGCGTGCGCTTCGAGGATGTGCAGGTGTTCGAGGGGGACAGCGCGCTGGTGTCGTCGTCCAGCGGCTCCTACGCCAGCCGGTTCTCGACGGTGACGGTTTCGGCGGCCATCAAGGCCAGCCGCGCGGTGCGGACGAAGATACTGGCCATCGCCGCGCACTCGCTCCGGACCCATCCCGAGGCCCTCGAATGTACCGGCGGCATGATTCTGGGCCGGGACAAGCCGGGCGTCGCCCTCACGGTCAAGGAAGTGGCCAACATCGCCTACTACTCCATCAACCAACTGCCGGGGAACATGGATCCAGGCCTGCACGACACCCACTATTTCATCAATCCCAACACCAGCTTCGAGCCGGACGCCAAGGGCCGGACCTCGAACTTCTCGACTTTCCCCTACGCCGCGCACGTGGCCTACGTGGAAGTGAACGCCGCCACCGGCGAGACCACGATCCTCCGGTATCTCACCGTGGACGATTCCGGCAACATGGTGAACCCGATGATCGTCGACACCCAGATCACCGGCGCCATCTCCCACGGCGTCGGGGGCGCGTTTCTCGAAGAGCTGGTGTATGACGAGCAGGGACAGCTCCTGTCCGGAACCTTCGCCGACTACCTGATCCCGTCCATGGCGGAGATGCCGGACCTGGAGATCCATCACATGGTGACGCCCATGCCCTTCACCCCGGGCGGGTTCAAGGGGGTGGGAGAGATCGGCGCCATCGGGCCGCCGGTGGTGCTGGCCAGCGCCATCGAGGATGCGCTGGCGCCGCTGGGGGTCAAGATCATGAGTTTGCCGCTCAAGCCGGAGAACATCTGGCGGGCGATACACGAAAACCGAGGAACAGGAGACAAGTGATGAGCGAGGCAGGAAACGGTTTCACGGAACGGGCGACGCGGGAGCTGGCACGCGTGGCGGCGGTGTTCGCCGCGGGGGAGGCGGAGGTCGCCGAGACCTATTTCAACTGGGACCGGCGGGACCGCGACAAGGAAGTCCTCTGGCTCACCAAGCAGGCCGGCCGGGAGATCGAAAGCACCTTCACGGGCCTCAAGGAGGTCGTCGAGAAGGTGGGCGCCGACTTCATGAAGCCGGACCAGTACTGGGTCGACCGGTGGGGCGGCGACGTGGACCGGAACTGGCTGGAGGAGAACCTGTTCCGGACCAAGCAGGAGCTCAACCACGGCAACCGGTGCGTCGACATCATCGAATGGCTCACCGGCGAGCCCGTGGACATCAAGGAGGTGGTGCGCCGCTACAACCGCTGGAACCCCGACCCTTCGTTGCCCGACATGAAGGAGTGGGTGCGGCTGGCCGACGTGTTCCGGGAACAGGAGGCGCGCCAGGAACCGTGGGCTCGTCTCATCAACTCCCAGGGATTGCTCGAAGGCGGCAGTTGCGGCCTGTTCTACGCCGCCACCCGGTTGAGCGGCAACGAGCTCAACGACCGGCTGGCCGAGGCCTTCACCGTGGTGCTCGACGACGAGCGCGGCCACGGGCCGGCCAACATCTACCAGATCGCCGACGCCTTCACGACCCAAGAAGCGGTGGACGGCGCCAGAGGGCTCATGGTGGAGCGCGGCATCCAAAGGCTGCGCATGCGCAACGAACAGTTCAGCTTTCCCATCGACGAGGCCCGCATCCAGGACATCGCCGCGGGCAACATCGGCCTCGACGTGACCAAGGCCATCTGGGGCGAGACCCTGGCGAAGTTCATCGACTGAACGCCGTCAGGCCGAGGAAAACCGGATGGTGGCCTCCTGCATCGACCTCGACGCCAAGGACGGCATCGCCTTCATCACGCTGAACCGGCCCGAACGGCTCAACGCCATGAACGAGGCGATGTGGGCGGAGCTGGGACGGGTGTGGGACGCGTTCGCGGCGGACCCGGCGCTTCGGGTGGCGGTGGTGAGCGGCGCCGGTGAGCGGGCGTTTTCCACCGGCATGGACCTGAAGGAGCGGGCGGTGGCGGGCGATCCGCGTGCGCGGGAGTTCTGGACTTCGGCGCTGGCCCGGGACCCCGGGCGCCGGGAACCGGTGTGGAAGCCCATGATCGCCGCGGTGCACGGGTACTGCCTGGCCGGGGGCTTCGAGATCGCCCTGTCCTGCGACATCCGCATCTGCAGCGAGGACGCCACCTTCGGCCTGCCGGAGATCAAGCGGGGATTCTTCCCGGGCAGCTCCGGCACCGTGCGGCTGCCCCGCCTCGTGCCGCTGGGCAGGGCCCTGGAAATGCTCTACACCGGCGAGTCCATCGCCGCGGACGAGGCCTTCCGCTGCGGCCTGGTGAACCGGGTGGTGCCGCGGGACGAGCTGTTGCCGGCGGCGGAGAAGCTGGCCCGGTCCATCGCCGACGGGCCGCCGCTGGCGCTGCAAGCGGTCAAGGAGGTGGTGCTCCGCGGCCTCGACCTGCCGCTGGCCGACGCCGTCCGCTTCGAGGCCGGGTTCCGCGCCATGGTGGGCGGCACCGAGGACGCCGGCGAAGGCCCACGGGCCTTCAGCGAGAAGCGGAAGCCGCAGTACAAGGGGCGCTAGCGCGCGGCGCCGACGGATCCGCGACGCGGCGACACGGGAGAGGACCCACATGTACCAGGATCTCCGGGAATATCTCCAGTTGCTGGACCGCCAGGGCCTGCTGATGCGCGTGGCCGCTCCGGTGGACAAGGACACCGAGTTGCATCCGCTGGTGCGCTGGCAGTTTCTGGGGTTGCCGGACCACCAGCGCAAGGCGTTCCTGTTCGACAACGTGACGGATGCCAAGGGCCGGCGCTACGAGACCCCGGTGGTGGTGGGAGCGCTGGCGTCCAACGAGGCCATCTACGCCCTGGGCATGGGCTGCGAACCCGGCAAGAGCTTCGAGAAGTGGTCCGCGGCGGTGGCCGCGCCGCTGGCGCCAGAGCTGGTGGACACGGGCCCGGTCAAGGAGGAGGTCCACGTCGGCGACGGCCTCCTGGAGCACGGCGGCCTGGACGAGTTCCCGGTGCCCATCTCGACGCCGGGGTTCGACAACGGCCCCTACTTCACCGCCTGCCACTGGATCACCAAGGACCCGGACACCGGCATCCGCAACGTCGGCAACTACCGTGGCCAGATCAAGTCCCCCACCAAGACCGGCGTCTACCTCATCAGCGCCCAGCAGGACATGGCCATCCACTGGAACAAGGCCAGCGCCCTGGGCCGGCCTCTGCCCGCGGCGGGCGTCATCGGCGCGGTGCCCTGCCTGTCGTATGTGGCGGTGCAGAAGATCGCCTACGGGGTGGACGAACTGGGCGTGGCCGGCGCCATCCTGGGCCGGCCCATGCCGCTGGTGAAGTGCGAGACCGTGGACCTGGAGGTGCCGGCCAACGCGGAGATCGTCATCGAGGGCTACATCCGCACCGACGTGCTGGAGCCCGAGGGTCCCTTCGGGGAGTCCCACGGCTACATGGACCCGCGCAGCCTGAGCCCGGTGTTCGAGGTCACCTGCATCACCCACCGGAGGAACCCGCACTACGTGGGCGTGCTGAGCCAGGTGACGCCCAGCGAAAGCAGCAAGATCAAGCACCGGGGCTGGGAGTCGCTGGTGCTGGACCACCTGCGCAATCACTGCAGCCTCAAGAGCGTGGTGCGGGTGGGCATGCACGAGCCTTTGGTGAACCTGCGCCAGTTCGTGGTGGTGCAGATGCGCAAGACCCACAAGCTCGAGCCCTGGCAGGCCATGATGGCGGTGCTGGGCTTCCGCTACGATCTCGGCAAGGTGGTGATCGCGGTGGACGACGACATCGACCCCGAGAACCTCGCCGCGATCAACTGGGCCATCTGCCACCGCTCGCAGCCGCACAAGGACGTGCGCATCATCGAGGGACGCCAGACCGTGCACTCGCCCATCAACCTGGTGCGCATGCACGGCCACGCCGGCGACTACGACAGCGAGGACTCGTCGCTGCTCATCGACGCCACCAAGAAGGCCGAGTTCCCGCCGGTGTCGCTGCCCACCCGGGAGTACATGGAACGGGCGCGGAAGCTGTGGGAGGAGCTCGGGATGCCGGAGCTCAAGTACGGCAACCCGTGGCACGGCTATTCCCTGGGCCTGTGGCCGTCGGAGCTGGACGAGGAGGCGGCGCTAGCGGTCCAGGGGGAGCACCACCGCATCGGCGCCAAGCTCGACGAGCGCGCGGTGCCCGTGGAGCGCGGCGAGCGGCTGCAGGACGTGCAGAAGCGATGGAAGCCCGAGTGACGGGCACTCTCCGCCATGGAGATTGACGGCACCCTGGTACTGGTTGCCGCGGCCATCTTCTTCGCGGGCTTCGTCAAGGGCGCCGCCGGCATGGGATTTCCTCTCATCGCCACCCCCATGCTGACGCTGCTGCTCGACATCCGCATGGCCATCGTGGTGCTGGTGCTGCCCAGCGTGGTGATGGACCTGAGCCAGATCTTCCGCCACGGCGTCCCTACCGCCACCTTCCGGCGCTTCTCGTCCATGTTCCTGTTCGCGTTGGCGGGCGTGTTCCTCGGCACCTGGGAGCTGACCCAGCTCCCTCTGTGGGTGCTGAATCTCATCCTGGGAACGGTGGTGATCCTCTTCGCGGGGTCCGGGCTGTTCTCGTTCACCCTCACCACCTCGCCCCGGGCGGAACCGGTGATGTCCCCGGTCATGGGATTCGCCGGCGGCTTCTTCCTGGGACTGACCAACACCATGGGGCCGGTCATGGCCCTCTATCTGCACGGCTTGAGGCTCGACAAGGCCGACTTCGTGAAGGCCATCTCCACGGCGTTCATCATGGCCAAGTTCTGGCAGATCGTGGCCATCTCCACCTGGGGCCTGTTCACCGTCGAGGCCATGAAGCTCTCGCTGTTCGTCACCGCGTTCATTCTCGTGAGCTTCTACCTGGGCCTGAAGGCGCAGGACCGCATCCGCCAGCAGACGTTCAACCGGGCCATCCTGTTGCTGCTGATCTGCACCGGGCTGATGCTGGTCTACCGCGCCCTGGCCGCGTCCTAGCGATTCGGGACCGGGGAGTCGCGCCTTGCGTGACATCCCCGCCCGCTATCTGCTATGGAGAACCTTCGAAGAACGGACCCCGACCCGGAGCGGAACCAGCCGCGGCGGAACTACGACTCATGCAGGCTTTCGACTACGACGTCATCGTCATCGGCAGCGGCCCCGCGGGCTACACCGCCGCCATCCAGGCGTGCGAGCTCGGCGCCAGGGTCGCGGTTCTCGAGCGGCAGGAGACCCTGGGCGGCATCACGCTCCTTTCGGGCACCATCCCCAGCAAGACCTTGCGCGAGGCCATCATCTACCTTCGCGGGGTCCGCCAGCGCCCCTTCTACGGCACCGATTTCACCGAAAAGAAGGACATCACCCTCTCGGACCTGTTCATCCGGGTGCGGAAAGTGGTGGAACAGCGGGTGGCGACGATGGAGGAGCGCCTGCAGGCCTACCGTGACAGTAAGCTCATCGATGTCTTCCGCGGCTACCACGCAACCCTGGACGGCCCCAACTCGGTGCACGCCTGGGTGCTCAAGAACCCCATGGAGTCCATCGACCTGAAGACGGAGAAGATCATCGTCGCCGCGGGCTCGAGGCCTCGCTTCGTGCCCGACATACCCATCGACAACGAAGTCGTTTTCGACTCCGACTCCGTGTTCACCCTGGAGTTCAAGCGCAAGTCCCTGCCGGAATCCCTGATCGTCGTCGGCGCCGGGGTCATCGGCGCGGAGTACGGCTCGGCCTTCGCGGTTCTGGGCTGCAAGGTGTCGCTGATCCAGCGGGACCAGACCTTCCTGACGTTCGCCGAACGTTCCATCGTCGACCTGCTGATCCGGCGCATGGAGGACTACGGCGTAGAGTTCGTCTGGGGCGCGTGGTACGACAAGATCGAGCGGATGTCCGGGCCGGAGGAAAAAGCCCGGGTTTGCCTCACCGATGGCAGGGTGCTGGAGGCGGACGCGGTGATCGTGGCCAGCGGACGCGAGGTGGCTGTCAAGGTCCTGGGGTTGGAGGACGTAGGGGTGGAGACCACCGAGCACGGGCTCATCAAGGTCAACGAGCTGTTCCAGACATCGGTGCCGAGCATCTATGCCGCCGGCGACGTGGTCGGCTTTCCGGCGCTGGCCTCCACCAGCAGCGAGCAGGGCCGCATGGCCGCCAACTACGCGCTGGGACGCCGGGCGGGCGGGCGCAGGACGCTGTTTCCCATGTGCGTCTACACCATCCCCGAGATCGCCATGGTGGGCTACACCCAGCAGGAGCTGGAAGCCAAGGGCATCCCTTACGCCAAGGGCGTAGCCACATACGACGAGGTCACCAAGGCCGGCATCATCGGCGACTCGCACGGCATGCTCACCCTGCTGTTCGAGCCCAACGGCGGACACTTGCTCGGTGTGCACATCATCGGCGACCAGGCCTGCGAGCTGATCCACATCGGGCAGGCGGTGCTGAGCTACAACGGTGCCATCGACTACTTCATCGACAATGTCTTCAACTTTCCGACCATGGGGGAGGCCTACAAGATCGCGGCCCTGAACGGGGTCAAGGAACTCGGCGCCTGAACAGGCTCATGGCGGCAATGGAGTCGCATTCAGAACCCTTTGATTCGAAATGTGAACAAGCATACGATTAGACCGGTTTCTGCCAGGTAACCCGGAGTACAACGAACTCGAAAGGAGCGAGCCATGAAAACCCTGATTCCCGGTATCCTGTTTGTCTTCGTTTCCATGTACGCAACCGCGGCCCTTGGAGCCGACGTCAAGCTGGGCGTGGTGTTCGGTTATACCGGACCCATCGAGTCGCTGACCCCCCAGATGGCGGCCGGCGCCGAGCTTGCGATGAAGGAAGTCACTGACAGCGGCGCGTTGCTCGGCGGCGCGAAGGTCGTCTCCGTGCGAGCCGATTCCACCTGCGGCGACTCCGCCGCCGGATCCGCGGCGACGGAGCGGATCGTGACCTCCGACAAGGTGAACGCCATCGTCGGCGGCGACTGCTCGGGCGTCACCACCGCCATGCTCAAGAACGTGGCCAAGCCCAACGGCATCGTGATGATCTCGCCGTCGGCCACGTCGCCGTCCCTGTCCACCGTCGAGGACAACGGCCTCTTCTTCCGCACGGCTCCCTCGGACGCACGCCAGGGGGCGATCGTTGCCGACATCCTGAAGGAGATGGGGATCGAGGAAGCCGCGCTGACCTACACCAACAACGACTACGGCAAGGGCCTGGCGGACAGCATCGCCGCCAACGTGAAGAAAGGCGGCGGCAAGATCACGATCTCCGCTCCCCATGAGGACGGCAAGGGCGACTACAGCGCCGAGGTGGCTGCGCTGGCCGCCGCGGGCGGCGACATCCTGATCGTGGCCGGCTACCTCGACCAGGGCGGCAAGGGCATCATCCAGGGCGCCCTCGACACCGGCGCCTTCGACAAGTTCTACCTGCCCGACGGCATGATCGGCGACAAGCTGGTGGAGGCCATCGGCAAGGGTCTGGAAGGCGCCATCGGCGCCCATCCCGGCACCGACAGTCCGGGGAAGGCCAGGTTCGACGAGATCGCCAAGGCGGCCAAGGTCAAGTCGGACAGCCCTTTCGTGAGCGAAGCCTATGACGCGGCCGCACTGATCATGCTCGCCATGCAGGCGGCGAAGTCGGCCGAGAGCGGCAAGCTCAAGGACAAGGTCATGATGGTGGCCAACGCGCCGGGCGAGAAGATCTATCCGGGCGAACTGGCCAAGGGGCTCAAGATCCTCGCGGGCGGCGGCGACGTGGACTATGTCGGCGCCTCGGCGGTGGAGCTGATCGGACCGGGCGAGAGCGCCGGCAACTACCGCCAGATCGTGGTCAAGGGCGGCAAGATCGCGACCGTCAAGTACCGGTAGCCTCGTGAGCGCCCGGGGCGGGGAAGGATTCTTCCTTTCCCGCCCCGGGCGCACCCTGACGGTCAGGGGGTCCTTCGACTTCGCTCGGCTGTGCCTCGCTAGGCTCAGGACGAACGGCCGAGCGTCCGAAATGCGTCGGTCCCGAGCGGAGCGTGAGCGAAGCGGAGTCGGAGGATGATCGCCGTAGAAAACCTGCACATGCACTTCGGCGGCATCCGGGCCGTCGACGGCGCGTCCCTCGCCATCGAGCGCGGCAGCATCACCGGGCTCATCGGCCCCAACGGGGCCGGCAAGACCACTCTCTTCAACGTCATCGCCGGCGTCCACCAGCCCACTTCCGGCAAGGTCTACCTCGAAGGCGAGGACGTCACCGGGCTCGCGCCTCACGAGCTCTTCTCGAAGGGCGTGCTCCGCACCTTTCAGATCGCCAACGAATTCTCCACGCTGACGGTCCGCGAAAACCTCATGACCGTGCCGGGGGGCCAATCGGGCGAAAGCCTCCTCGACGTGTGGTTCCGGCCCGGCAAGATCCACGCGCAGGAACAGGCCATCCGCACCCGGGCCAACGAGGTCATCGAGTTCCTGAAGCTCGAGCGGGTGGCGGGGGAACTGGCCGGAAACCTCTCTGGCGGGCAGAAGAAGCTGCTGGAGCTGGGCCGCACCATGATGGCGGAGCCCCGGGCGGTGCTGCTCGACGAGGTGGGCGCGGGCGTCAACCGGACGCTGTTGAAGGACATCGCCGGCGCCATCCTGCGCCTCAACCTCCACCACGGTTACACTTTCTGCATCATCGAGCACGACATGGAGCTGATCTCGCTCCTGTGCGATCCGGTCATCGTCATGGCCGAAGGGAAGGTGTTGATGCAGGGCTCTGCGCCCGAGGTGAGAGCGGATGAACGCGTCATCGAGGCCTACCTGGGCCGCGGGCTGGTGACCCGGGAGGAGCGGACCTCATGAGCTTCCTGGTCGGCGAGGAGCTGACCGGGGGCTACGGCGGCCCGGACATCCTGCAAAGCTGCGCCATCGCCGCGGCGCGGGGCGAGATCACCGTGGTGGTGGGCCCCAACGGCGCCGGCAAGTCGACGGCCATGAGGGCGCTCTTCGGCATGTTGAACCTTCGTTCGGGCACGGTGCGCCTGGACGGCGAGGACATCACCGCGCTGACGCCCCAGGCGCGAGCCCACAAGGGCATGGGATTCGTGCCGCAGACGGACAACGTGTTCCGCTCCATGACCGTCCAGGAGAACCTGGAGATGGGAGCGTTCGTCCGGGACGACGACATCTCGGGCACCCTGGACGAGGTCTACGGCCTGTTCCCGGCCCTCCGGGACAAGCGCCGTCAGCCCGCGGGCGAGTTGTCCGGCGGCCAGCGCCAGCAGGTGGCCATCGGCCGGGCGCTGATGAACCGGCCCCGGGCGCTCATGCTCGACGAGCCCAGCGCCGGCGTTTCGCCCATCGTCACCCGCGAGCTGTTCGAGCGCATCGTCGACATCGCCCGCGGCGGCGTGGCCGTCCTCATCGTGGAGCAGAACGCGCGCCAGGCCCTGGAGCTGGCGGACAAGGGCTACGTGCTGGTTCAGGGCCGCAACCGCTTTACCGGAACCGGGCAGATGCTGCTGGCCAACCCCGAGGTCCGGAAGTCCTTTCTCGGAGGATGACGGTTGGAGGACGTCGTCAACGCGGTCGTGCTCGTCACCAACTTCCTGGTGGTGCCCGCCACCGCCTACGGCTGCCAGCTTGCCCTGGGCGCGCTGGGCGTAACGCTGGTGTACGGCGTCCTGCGCTTTTCCAACTTCGCCCAGGGCGAGACCATGTCGTTCGGCGCCATGGTCACGATCCTGTTCACCTGGCTGCTGCAGTCCTGGGGGGTCGGCCTCGGGCCGCTGCCCACGGCGCTGCTGGCGCTGCCCCTGGGGATGGCGGTGACCGCCGGCCTCTGCCTTCTGACGGACCGCTGGGTGTTCCGGTTCTACCGGCGCACCAAGGCGGCGCCCGTGATGTTCCTGGTGGTGTCCGTGGGGGTCATGTTCGTCATCAACGGCCTCATACGCTTCGTCATCGGACCCGCCGACCGGGTGTTCACCGACGGTGCCCGCTTCCTGCTCACGGTGCGGGAGTTCAAGGCCTTCACCGGGTTGTCGGAGGGCCTTGCCATCAAGACCACACAGACCCTCAGCGTCGTGGTGGCGGTGGTGCTGGTGGCGGCGCTCTTCTGGTTCCTCGAGAGGACGCGCACCGGCAAGTCCATGCGCGCCTATTCGGACAACGAGGACCTGGCGCTGCTGTCGGGGGTGAGTCCGGAGAAGGTGGTTGCGGTCACCTGGCTGATCGTCGGCGCCCTGGCGGCGGTGGCGGGAACGCTCTACGGCCTCGACAAGAGCTACAAGCCGTTCACGTTCGTGTCGCTGCTCTTGCCCATTTTCGCCGCCGCCATCGTCGGCGGCCTGGGCAACCCGCTGGGGGCCATCGCCGGCGGTTTCGTGGTGGCCTTCTCCGAGGTCTTCCTGACGTATCCCTACCGGAAGTTCCTGGCGTATCTGGGACCGGAAGGCTGGCGGCCGGACGGTCTGATGCAGTTCCTTTCCACGGACTACAAGTTCGCCGTGTCGTTCTTCATCCTGGTGGTGGTGCTGCTGGTGAAGCCCACCGGGGTCTTCAGCGGGAAGTCGTCATGAGCGGGGTCCCCACACTTTCGTCCGCCCGCATGCTGCGGAACCCCCGCAAGCCCGTCCTGTTGGCCGCCATGGCGGTCCTCATCTGCCTCGTGGGCGTGGTGCAGAGCTGGTCGCTGGCGCTGGCGATCCTGAACCTGTGCCTGATTTCGGCCATCATGACCCTGGGCGTGAACATCCAGTGGGGCTACGCCGGGCTGTTCAACGCCGGGGTCATGGGCTTCGCCGCCCTGGGCGGGCTGGCCGGCGTGCTGGTCTCCATGCCGCCGGTAAGGCCGGCCTGGCAGGCGGGAGGCACGGGCGTGGTGCTGGCCCTGGCGATGGCGGCGACCGCCATCGTGGCCGCGGTGCTGGTCTACCGCCGGATGCGCCACCCTGGCTACCGAAAGCTGGCGGCGGCGCTTGTAGTCGTCATCGGATACTTCGCGGCCCGGGCGCTGTTCGAGCCCGCGGTGCGCGCCATCGAAGCGGTGGACCCGTCCGTGACCGGCTACCTGGGCGGTTTCGGCCTGCCCATCGTCCTTTCGTGGTTCGTGGGCGGGGCGCTGGCGGCGGGCGCGGCCTGGGTCGCCGGCAAGATCAGCCTCGGGCTGCGCGCCGACTATCTCGCCATCGCCACCCTGGGCATCTCCGAAATCATCGTCGCCTTCCTCAAGTACGAGGAGTGGCTCTCCCGGGGCGTCAAGAACGTCACCGGCCTGCCGCGTCCGGTACCCTACGAGGTGGACCTACAGAACGCCCCGTGGTTCCAGGAATGGGCGGTGAGCCTCGGCGTGTCGCAGGTGGACCTTTCCTCCATCGTGGTGAAGCTGTGCTACGCGGGCCTGTTCGCGCTGGCGCTGGTGATTTTGATGTGGCTCTTCGAAGCGGCGCTCCGGGCGCCGTGGGGGCGGATGATGCGGGCCATCCGCGACAACGAGACCGCGGCCGAGGCCATGGGCAAGGACGTCACCGCCCGGCACCTGCAGGTCTTCGTGCTCGGCTCGGCGGTGATCGGCATCGCCGGCGCCATGCTGGCCACCCTCGACGGACAGTTCACGCCCAACACCTACCATCCGCTGCGCTTCACCTTCCTCATCTGGGTCATGGTCATCGTCGGCGGCTCCGGCAACAACTGGGGCGCCGTCCTGGGAGGCTTCGTGGTGTGGTACTTCTGGGTGGAAGCCGAGCCCATGGGCCTTTGGCTGATGGAACTCGTCACATCGCCGCTGGCCGCGGACAGCCCGGTCCGGAGCCACCTCATGGAGAGCGCGGCCCACATGCGACCGGTGGTCATGGGACTGGTGCTGCTGCTGGTCCTGCGCTTCGCGCCGAGGGGCTTGATACCGGAAGAACGGCGTTAGCCCGCGACTTTCCGAAACCGTACTTTGGCGCAAGGAATTCTTGACGCCATGGCGGTGGTGTCGTATTTGACTCCATCGGAAACTGGAACGCTTGTCTGGCAACCGGCTGGCAGGTTAATTTGGGCGAAATTTCTTGAAGGAGGTACCGATGAGGAAGGAAGTACTTATGAAAAGGTCGATACGTGCGTTTTCGGTGGGTCTGGCGGCCATGGTGCTGCTAGCGGCGTCATTGGCGTCAGCGGGGACTCTGGAAGACGTCCGCAAGCGAGGACACTTGATTTGCGGAATCAACACCGGCCTGGTGGGCTTCGCCGCGCCGGACGACAAGGGCGTGTGGAAGGGCTTCGACGTGGACGTATGCCGGGCAGTGGCCGCCGCGGTGTTCGGCGACGCCAACAAGCTCAAGTACAAGAACCTCACCGGCAAGACGCGCTTCACCGCGCTGCGTTCGGCCGAGATCGACATGCTGTCGCGCAACACCACCTGGACCTTCAGCCGGGACGTCGACCTGCAGCTCACCTTCGTGGGCATCAACTACTACGACGGCCAGGGCTTCATGGCGCCGAAGAAGCTCGGCGTGAAGTCGGCGAAGGACCTTGCCGGCGCTTCGGTCTGCATCCAGACCGGCACCACCACCGAGCTGAACCTCGCGGACTACTTCCGCGCCAACAACATGAAGTATGAGCCGGTGCCCATCGAGACCAACACCGAGGCGCGCACCAACTACCTGGCCGGCCGCTGCGACGTGTACACCACCGACCGCTCCGGCCTGGCGGCCACCCGCGCCGCCACCGACAACCCGGACGACCACGTGGTGCTTCCGGAGATCATTTCCAAGGAGCCGTTGGGACCGCTGGTTCGCCACGGCGACGATCAGTGGGCGGACATCGTGCGCTGGTCCCTCAACGCCATGATCGCTGCCGAGGAGATGGGCGTGACCTCCAAGAACGCGAAGGCGATGGCGTCCAAGGAAAACAAGAACAAGGAGGTCAACCGCCTTCTCGGCGTCGAGGAGCTGCAGGGCCGCGAGCAGCTGGGGTTGTCCAAGGACTGGGCGGTGAACATCATCGCGCAGGTGGGCAACTACGGCGAGGTCTTCGAGAAGCACCTCGGCAAGAAGACCGCCATCGGCCTCGACCGGGGACTCAACGCCAAGTGGACCGACGGCGGACTGCTCTACGCCCCGCCGTTCCGGTAGACCGGATCGTTTTCACAACGGCATGAGTCGTGTGGAGCCAGTGTCGCGCCGCCATCGCGCGACACTGGTAATCCATACGGCTCTTGTCGTATAGACTACCGGGCGTGGTGCAATCTAACGACAGACCCGGTCCGCCTCCAGGGCCCGCGTTCAGCCTGGGCAGCCTGTGGTACGACGAGGCGGTACGCGGCGTTGCCATCCAGATCCTGGTGCTGCTCGGCGTGTTCGCGACCGTGGCCTGGATGATCGCCAACGTCATCGCCAACTTCGCCATCCTCGACAAGACCTTCGGTTTCGACTTCCTCTGGCTCCCCGCCAACTACGACATCAACCAGACGCTCATCGAGTACACCAACCGGGACACGCACCTGCGCGCGGCGCTGGTGGGGCTGATCAACACGGGACTGGTGGCCTTCCTCGGGATCATCGTGGCCACCGTGCTCGGTTTCCTCGTCGGGATATTCCGGTTGTCGGAGAACTGGCTGGTGTCGCGCCTGGCGTACTGCTACGTCGAGTTCACCCGCAACACCCCCGTGCTGCTGCTCATCCTGCTGTGGCACGGGATATTCATCAACACGCTGCCGCATCCGCGGCAGGCCGTGACCGTCGGCGGCACGTTCCTCACCAACCGGGGCTTCTACGTGCCCAAGCCCGTGTTCGAATCGGGGTTCGAGTGGGTCGCGCTGGCGCTGGCGGCGGCCATCGTCGGGGCGGTCTTCGTCCACCGCCATGTACGCCGGGTTCGCGAGACCACCGGCCGGCAGCTTCCCGGCGGGTGGATTTCCGCCGCCCTGATCGTGGGACTGCCGGGGCTTGCCTACGCGGCGGTCGGCGCTTCCCTGTCCTTCGACGTACCCGAACTGCAGGGGTTCAACTTCCGGGGCGGACTCTACCTCACGCCCGAGCTGGTGGCGCTGACCTGGGCGCTGGCCTTCTACACCTCCGGCTTCATTGCCGAGAACGTCCGCGCCGGCATCCTCGCCGTGGACAAGGGCCAGATCGAGGCGTCGCAGGCGCTGGGACTGCCCCGCGGACGCGTCCTGCGCCTGGTGATTCTGCCTCAGTCGCTTCGGGTGATCGTCCCGCCGCTCACCTCCCAGTACCTTGACCTCACCAAGAACTCGTCCCTGGCCATCGCCATCGGCTACGTGGACCTGGTGGGGACCCTGGGGGGGATCACGCTGAATCAGACAGGGCGGGAGATCGAGTGCATGATGCTGATATTGCTGGTCTATCTGGCGATTTCCCTGAGTATCTCCGTGTTCATGAACTGGTACAACCGGCGCGTCCGGTTGGTGGAGCGCTGATGTCCCTTCCCGCGACCGCAACGCCCACCTATCCGCCCGGACAGCACCCGGACCTGCCGCCGCCGCCGGGCACCGCCGGCGTCATCGGCTGGTTGCGCGCCAACCTGTTCTCGTCGGTGTTCAACACGGCGCTGACACTCGTTTCCGTCTGGCTGATCTACGAGTTCGTGACCGCCGCCATCGACTGGTTCGTCCTGGAAGCGGTGTGGGAGGCCGGCTCCCGGGTGGACTGCCGCGAACAGGGCGACGGCGCCTGCTGGGCGGTCATCGCCATCCGGCTGGACCAGTTCGTCTACGGCTTTTATCCCGCCGACCAGCGCTGGCGTCCGGTGCTCACCTTCGTCCTGCTTTTTCCCGCGCTGGCGCCGGTGCTGTTCGACCGCACGCCCTATCGCAGCCAACTGCTTTGGTTCTCGTTGGCCTATCCCGCGGTGGGGGCCTGGCTGATCTACGGCGGCCTGGGCCTGCCGGTGGTGGACACCGATGCCTACGGCGGGTTTCTGCTCACCATGATCCTCGGCGTCACCGGCATCGTGGCGTCGCTTCCGCTGGGCATCCTGCTGGCCCTCGGCAGGCAGTCGCGGCTGCTGGCGATCCGTGTGCTGTGCGTCACCTTCATCGAAGTCGTGCGCGGGGTGCCGCTGATCACGCTGCTGTTCATCGCCTCCACCATGCTCAACTACTTCCTGCCCCCGGGGACCAACTTCGACCTCCTCATCCGGGTGCTCATCATGGTCACGCTGTTCGCCGCGGCCTACCTGGCGGAAGCCGTGCGCGGCGGATTGCAAGCCCTTTCCCGCGGCCAGTACGAGGCTGCGGACTCTCTCGGGCTGTCCTATTGGAAGACCACCTGGCTGATCACGCTGCCCCAGGCCCTCAAGATCGCCATCCCCGGCATGGTCAACGTCTTCATCGGGCTTTACAAAGACAGCACGCTGGTAGTAATCATCGGCCTGTTGGACCCGCTGGGCGTGGCCCGGGCGGTGCTCGCCGACGCCAAGTGGAACGGGCTCTCCAACGAGACGTATCTTTTCATCGCGCTCTTCTTCTTCTTGAGCTGCTTCGCCATGTCGCGATACTCCCTGTGGCTCGAAGGACGGCTGAGCGTCGGGGACCGTTAGCAATATTCTCATGGCTACCATCGAAGACACGGAACGCATCCGATCCGCCGCCGACACATCCAGGGTGATGGTGGAGATCCGGGCCATGCACAAGTGGTTCGGCGCCTTCCACGTGCTGAAGAACATCGACCTGCGGGTGACCGCCGGCGAACGGATCGTCATCTGCGGGCCGTCGGGCTCCGGCAAGTCCACGTTGATCCGGTGCATCAACCGGCTGGAGGTGCATCAACAGGGGACCATCGAGGTGGACGGCATCGAGTTGACCCGCGACGTCAAGAACATCGAGCAGATCCGCTCCGAGGTGGGCATGGTGTTCCAGCACTTCAACCTCTTCCCCCACCTCACCGTGCTGGAGAACTGCACCCTCGGCCCCATGTGGGTGCGCAAGATGCCCAAGGGCGAGGCGGAAGAGATCGCCCAGCGCTACCTGGAGCGCGTGCAGATCCCCGAGCAGGCCGACAAGTACCCGGGCCAGCTCTCCGGCGGGCAGCAGCAGCGCGTGGCCATCGCGCGCTCACTGTGCATGCAGCCCAAGATCATGCTCTTCGACGAGCCCACCTCCGCCCTCGACCCCGAGATGATCAAGGAAGTGCTGGACACCATGCTCGAGCTGGCAGAGACCGGCATGACCATGCTGGTGGTGACCCACGAGATGGGATTCGCCCGCCGCGCCGCCGACCGCGTCATCTTCATGGACGGCGGCGAGATCATCGAGAAGAACGCCCCCGAGCCGTTCTTCAACGACCCGCGGAACGAGCGCACCAAGCTTTTTCTCAGCCAGATCCTGTCCCACTGAGGCGCGAATGGACTCCCGGTTCCGCGCCCCTTCCGTCATTCCCGCGAAAGCGGGAATGACGGATTCGGTGCCCAGGCAGCGCGCCTGAATTTCGCGGGCTTCTGTGCTACGGTCCTGAATCTGTAAATCTTGTCAAAAGGGGCCGTCCATACATGTCCACAACGCTGATCAAGAACATCGGGACTCTGGCGACCGGGATGCTGGAGGACCCCCTCCGGGACGCTGACTCCATGCTCGTGGCGGACGGCATCGTCCAGGAGATCGGCAGCGGCCTGAGCGGCAACGTGGACCGCACCATCGACGCCAACGGCACGACGCTGGTCCCCGGACTCATCGACTCGCATTCCCACCCCACCTTCGGCAACTTCACGCCGGCGCAGAACTCAATGGGCTGGATCACGCACTACATGCACGGCGGAGTCACCTCCATCATCTCCGCCGGGGAACTGCACGTCCCGGGGTTGCCGCTGCCGCCGGACCCGCTGTGCGCGGTATCGCTTTCCATCGTCGCCAAGCGCTGCTGGGACAACCTGCGGCCCACCGGCGTCCGGGTGCACGGCGGCACGCTGCTGCTGGTGCCGGGTCTCGAGGAGAAGGACTTCGACACCATCGCGGAGGCAGGCGTCCGGCTGGTGAAGTTCATCTTCTACGACTACAGCCTGCTGCCCACGGGCGAGGCGGAACGCTACGTCAAGTGGGCGCGGGCGCGGGACATCAAGGTCAAGATCCACTCCGGCGGCGTGTCACGCTCGGGGGTCAGCCAGGTGGCCGGCGTGGACATCGTCAAGGCCATCGACCCCGACGTCATCGGTCACAGCACCGGCGGCCCCATCCCCATGCCGGAGGAGGACCTGCGCCGCATCGTGGCCGAGACCGAGTACTACGTCGAGATCTGCACCTCCGGCAACCTGCGCATGGGCATGGTGCTGGCGGACGCGGTCAGGAAGTGCGGAGCCGAGGCCCGGGTGCTGGTGGGAACCGATACGCCGGGGGGCACCGGCGTGGTGCCACGGGGAATCCTGCGCGAGATGTGCTTTCTGGCCTCCCTCGGCGGCATCGCGCCGGAACACGCCGTGGCCATGGCCACCGGCAACACCGGGCGCGCCCACGGGCTGGACCTCGGCATCATCGCGGAGGGTCGGCCCGCGGACCTGGTGATCATGGACCGTATCACCGGCTCCGTGTCCAGTGACGCCCTCGATTCCTTCGCCAAAGGCGACCTGCCGGGGATCTCGGTGGTGATGATTGACGGCGAGCTCACCGTAGCGGGGCGGAGCCAGCAGACGCCGCCGCCCGAGCGGGGGGTGGTGATCAGCGACTAGGAACGGTGCCCGGCGGCTGAGGGTCGGTTCTTGGACTATGAAAATCGAGGTTCAGTGCGGCTGTAACTTGCTGCCCACACTGGAAAAAGGGGCGCGGCCGACGGGCATGAAGCCGCGGCCGGCATTCAAGGAGGTTTCCCGGTGAGCTCACTACAGTACGGCGTGGGAATGTTCCCCACGGAATCCATGTCGCGCATCATCCAGCTCAGCAAGCAGGCGGAGGAGCTGTCCTACAGCCACATCTGGGTCGGCGACTCGCATCTCATCTGGCGCGAAGCGTTCGTGAACATGGCCGCGGTGGCGCTCAACACCTCGAAGGTGATCATCGGCACCGGCGTCACCAATCCCGTGACCCGCCACCCCTCGGTGCTCGCCAGCGGCTACGCCACCCTGGACGAGCTGGCTCCGGGTCGGTTCGCCGTGGGTATCGGCCTCGGCGACAGCTCCCTGGAGACCATGGGCCGCAAGCAGGCGCGGCTGGCGGAGTTCGAGGCGGCGGTGGCGCAGATGCGGGCCGTCATCGAGGGCGGCGAAGCCGAGCTGGAAAGCGGCAGCAAGATACACCTCAACTTCGCCCAGAACCGGAAGATCCCGTTCTACGCGGCCGCCAGCGGCCCCAAGATGCTCGAGCTCTCCGGCCGCATCGCCGACGGCGTGATCATCCTGGTCGGCGTGGATGCCGGCGCCATCGAAAGGGCGGTGGAACGGATCGCGGCGGGGGCGGCATCGGCGGGCCGCAGGCTCTCCGACATCGACCTGGTGCTGTGGGTGCCGTGCGCGGTGTCCGAGGGTCCCGGCGCCAAGGACGCGGTCAAGGCCCACGTGGCCAGGGTCATCGCCCACCCGCTGCCCTTCACCCTGAACGAACAGGAGCAGAAGGTCCTGGACGACATCCACCAAGCCTACAACTACTACCAGCACATGAACCCGCTCGCCGCCCAGGCCCGCGTGATCCCGGACTGGCTCGTGGACAAGTTCGCCGTTGCCGGCACCCCGGACGAGTGCCGGGCCAAGGTCGAAGAGCTCAAGCAGAGCGCCATCAATCAGGTGGCGATCATCCCCTACAACGTCGGCGACGCCGACCGTGGCGAGACCCTGCGGCTGTTCGCCGACGCCATGTAGACAACGTCCTGCGTCAGACACTTCTTGACGAGGCGGGACGCCACGGATCGGTGCGGACTGTCACCCGCTACTACCTGTTTCAGTTTCCCGGCTGGGCCCTGACGGCCGTGCTGGTGACGCTGCTGCACGCGTGGCTGGGGCTGCCGGTGTGGGTGGCGCTGACCGTCCTCGGGATGGTGGTGCTGAAGGACATCGTCTTCTATCCGTTCCTGCGCAGAGCCTACCAGTTGGAAGCCTCCGGCGCCGCCCAGCTCGTGGGCCTGCGCGGCGTGGCGCGCGACCCCCTGGACCCCGCCGGTTACGTCTACGTACGCGGTGAACTATGGCACGCGCACATCGAGCCCGGCGCGGCCGCGATACCCGCGGGTGCCGAGGTCCGCGTGATCCGGGGACACCGCATGACGTTGATGGTGGCGAAGGACTGACCAGACACCCGCTGGCTGCCCGACATCCGAGGTCCCTGCGTCAACAACCGTTTCAGGCGTCGGCGCAGGGACAGTTCAAATTTTACAGTCCTTCTTCGCCGCGAGCTTCTGGAGGCGGTCCTGCCGGTCCCTGGCAGCGTTTACCGCTTCTTCAATGTTCGAGTAGGTCGCTAGCAAGGCCGGCCAGAAAAACACCGCCGCGGCGACATTTGTCCCCGTTGCACCCTTCTCTCTTCGCGCCTTTTTCTCGAAGTCCTGGGCCTCGGCGAACTGCTCTCTGATCTGTTCGCAATTCAGGTCTTCATCGCCGACTTTCTGGACATTCACCACTTTCGGTGTCGCACACGCCGAAACCAGGAACCCAAGTGCCAGAGCAACGCCCAACAACGCGTTCTTTCTTGCCATATCTGCTTCTCCTTTTTGACCCAATGAGTTTTCCACTGATCGTATAGCATTATCAAGCACGCCAACAAATCCTCACCCGCTAAACCGATGAACCTACAGAAACCCCATGTCCTTGTAGAACCGCTTCGCGCCCGGGTGCAGCGGGATCCCCAGAGGGCCGGCGTCGGTATCGCGGCAGACCTCCCGTATGTTGAGCCGGGCGGCGTCCACCGGGATGTCGCGGCGGCGCCGGTAGATGGACTCGCACAGGGAGTAGGCCATGTCCTTGCTCAACCATTTGTGGGTGATGACCGGCCAGCCGCTGAAGTCCACGGTGCGGACGTCTTCCTTGAGCCCGGGAAACCGCCGCCTGGGAATCACCGCGCGCTTGAAACCCAGGGCCTCCATGCCCCGGATCACGTCCTCGTCGAGGTGGAGCACCTCGTAGCCGTTGTCCAGCGCGGCTTCGAGCCATTTGGTGGACAAGCCTTCGTCGAAGACCGCGTCCACGCGCCTCGCCTTGATCGATTCGATGCGCTTGGGCGAGGAAGGATGGGCGCACTCGTCGACCTCGCCGCCCCAGCGCGTGATCTTGCGGAACGTCAGCCCGTAGAGCGACATGATGGTGGAGATGGCGTAGTGGGTGGAGTTGTCGATGCCCGCGGTCCGGGTGGAGACCCGGAGGGGTATCCTGTTCCTGACGATGTCCCGGACCGAACGCACCCCCAAATCCGCCGACACCACAAAGGCGATACGGTCCCAGGAGGGGAAAGAGGCCAGCGCGCGCAGCGGCAGCGCCTCCTTGTAGTACCCCTTGCCGCGGTAGCACATGGTGGCGATGACCGAGGGGTTGACCTGGGATACGTCCACACGGCGCTTCCCCACCTCGATGGGCGTCTTCATGCCGCCCAGGAGCTCGCCGTGGACACCGAGCCGGAGCGGCGGAAAGATGTTGTCTTCCTCGTCGGTGGAGCGGATGGACACGTCAAGGGCCACGCCCAGGTCGAGCTTGCGGTCCGCGTAGACCCCGGCGGCCATCTCCAGCATCGTTTTGACCCGCTTCATCCGTGAATTCGGTTTCTGTTGCGCCATCCGGTCCCCCTTTGAATGTTCCTGACCGTGTATCAAATAGCGCGGCCGCCCGCTAACCGGCGCCACAAGGCGGTCGGAGCGCCCTCCGCCGGTGGTGTTCCTTGCAGTCCCGTGACCCCTCAAGTATGAATAATGCCATGAGCGACACCGCGCAGCGCCTCAAGGAGATCATCGACGACGACCGGCAGGATCTGGTCCAGTTGTGCCTGGAACTGGGGGGCATGCCGAGCCCGCACGCCAAGGAAAGGGCCCTTGGCGAAGCGGTCGTGGCATGGCTCGAGCGAAACGGCATCGAGAGCTGGCTCCAGTGGATCACCGACGAAAGCGTCAACGCCGTCGGGATGATCCGGGGCTCGGGCGACGGCTCCAGCCTCATCCTCAACGCCCACATGGACACCGGCCCGGAACTGGCGACAGACGCCTCCGAGGCGGACGTGCGGATGGAGGGAGCCTGGGTGGACGGCGACCTGATGTACGGCAAGGGCCTCATCAACGACAAGGCCCAGCTCTGCGCCTTCATGATCGCGACCAGGGCCATCAAGAAGGCCGGCGTCGCGCTCGGCGGCGACTTGTACGTCACCGGCGTCGCCTTCGAGACCGGCGAGCCGTCGGTGGACGACACCCAGGGGGTGAACTTCCCGGGCGAGGGCTTCGGCGCCTGGTGGTTGATCAACCGCGGCGTCACCGCCGACTACGCCCTCGTCGGGGAGACCTCCGGATTCGGCATCATCATGGGCGAATGCGGTGCCGTATGGCTCAAGATCCGCTGCAAGGGGCGCGAGCTGTACACGCCGCGGCTGGTCCGGGGGGAATCCCTGCGCGAGCATCCCAACCCTTACATCAAGATGGCTCATGCGGTGACGGCGCTGGAGCAGTGGGCGATCAACTACGAGCACGAAGTGCGCTTCGAGTTTCCCGGCGGCACCATGATCCCCAAGGCCCAGGTGGCCGCGGTGCGCGGAGGCCCGGGCTACTGCGATATCTACTTTGACGTGCGCATCGTGCCCAAGACCGATCCCCAGCACATCAAGCGCGAGATCGAGGGGGTGATGGCGGCCCTGGACTTCGACTCCGAGGTGTCCGTCTACCAGTATTCCAGGGGGCACGTGGCGCGGAACGCCGACATGCTCATCGACTCCATCGACCAGGCCCACCGTGACGTCATGGGCACCGACCCCCCGGCGCCGCCCTCGGCCGAGATTAGCATGTGGCGGGACATGAACATGTTCAACGAGATGGGGATTCCGGCCGTGTGCTACGGACCGCCGCGGCAGAAGGAGACCATCAGTCAGGCGCGGAACCGCGCCATGAAGATCGACGATCTCGTTGCCGCGACCAAGGTGTACGCGCTCACCATCCTGTCGGTGTGCGGAGAAGCGAAGTGATGGGAGGTTGCCTTGGGTAACTCGAAGGCGGTCACACGCGGGGTCCGGGTCGAGGTCAGCACCGAATACGACCCCAACCGTTCATTCCCCGAGCACAACCGCTGGTTCTATCTCTACACCGTGGAGATCAGCAACGAAGGCTCGGAAACCGTGCAGCTCGTAAGCCGCCACTGGATCATCACCGACGCCTCCGGCCACATGGAGGAGGTCAAGGGCCCGGGCGTGGTGGGCGAAAGCCCCGTGCTGGAAGAGGGAGAATCCTTCGAGTACACCTCCGGCTGCCCGCTGTCGACCCCCTACGGCACCATGCACGGCACCTACCAGATGGTCACCTCCGACGGCGACCGCTTCGACGCACAGATCGCCGAGTTCGTGCTCGGCGAGCCGCGGTCGCTGCACTGAAACACAGCATAAAGCTGGAGCGGCGCCGTTCCAGGCGGATACCCCTTCCAGGACTCGATCCAGTACGCGCTGCCGTTCTCGGAACTCGTCCGCAGGTGATCGGGGTCTTCGCGCGCCCCGCCGGGATTCAGCGTGATCAAGGCGAACGCGGTCCGGGAGGTGAACGTGCGTCCAGGTCCTGCCAGAAACCGCCAGCCGAGCCGTTTGTACGCCGCACTGATGGATTCGACGCGGCGTTCAAGAGCCGAAATGTCGGGGCTGTTATCGCTCATGGACGTCCGGCTATTGTCAAGTTGAAATATCCGCAAATTTAGCGGATATTTCAGTATGTTTAAGCAACGCCAGATGTCTCTCCGACTGTGGACGACATGGCTACTCGCGTCCGGCCGTGTCGTATTCTCAAGTGAAGAGGCGATACACGCTATCGGGGTCAGTCGCGGCGCCTTTCTCGACGCGGCTGAGCGGCTCCAGCGACAAGGGTGCCTGATCAAGCCCCGGCACGGCTTCTACGTGACCGTGCCGCCGCAGTTTCTTGCGTGGGGGGCACCCCCTGCGTCCTGGTACATCGACGACCTGATGCGGTTCGCAGGACGCGACTACTATGTCGGGCTGCTCCAGGCATCAGATTTGCTGGGTTCATCCCCACAGGCAATCATGGAGTTCCAGGTCGTGACCGACAAGCAACTGCCCAGACTGCGGGCGGGTCGTGCCATGATTTCATTCCACTACCGCAGGGACCTTGCGAGCATCTGGAGCGGGGTAGAGGAACACAAGACGGCTACCGGCTACATGACGGTTTCGTCACCGGAATTGACGGCCCTGGACCTGCTGCGTTACGCGCCCACGGTCGGCGGACTCGACAACGTGGCCACAATATTGGTCGAACTTGCCGGCAGGATCGACGCTGAAAAACTGGCAGTTCTGTCAAGAACCTTTGCAAGGTCGGTGGTTCGGCGCCTCGGTTATCTGCTCGAGAGTCATGGATACTCCGACAAGGTCATGCCGATGAGAGACACGCTGGGCAGTCTGTCCGGTGGGTGGGTTGAGCTTGATCCGACCGAGGCGATGGACCAGGTTTTCGCCCCCAAGCCCATTGAAAGAGACCCGAGTTGGCGTGTGGTCGTGCGCCGCGTGCCGGAACTGGACTCGTAAATGGTTCCATCCATCAGCATCCTGGCCTGGGGCGCAACGGTGCCTTGGGCGAAACCCCGTCAGGTTGAGCAGGACCTGATCATCTCCCGAGCCATCGTGGCGTTGTACACGGATCCTTTCCTGGCGGGAGAACTGCGGTTTCGAGGCGGGACCGCGCTCAACAAACTGCACTTCCCGGAACCCTTGCGCTATTCGGAGGATATCGACCTCGTTCGGAGCACAAAGGGCCCCATCGGTCCGGTCCTGGACCACGCCCGCTCAGCACTTCAGCCATGGCTGGGTCAAGCCGCATTTGAACAGAGTCCGATTGCCCCGAAACTAACCTTCCGAGTGCTGGCCGAGGACGATGCCGCGGCCCGAATCCGGTTGAAGGTCGAAATCAACACGACGGAAGTAGAGACGTGCGACAAACCATTGACGGTTCGTCACCGCGTTGACAACCCGTGGTTTTCCGGCGAGGCCGATGTGGTCACGTTCTCGCGCGAGGAGATGATCGCTACCAAACTACGGGCGTTACTCCAGCGTGAAAGGGGGCGTGACCTGTTCGACGTCGCGCAAGGGCTGAAGGAATTCCACGAACTCGACACCGCTCGCGTTGTACGGTGTCTCATCTTCCATCTTGAGCGGTCCGGCTTGCGCATCACAAGAGCGGAAGCGGAACGGCGCATGTTCGCCAAACTGCGGAAGCCAGGATTGTTGCAGGATGTGAGGCCGCTGTTACCCGCACAGGAAGCCGCAAGACTGACGCCCACCGCAGCCAGATCCGCCTTCACCTCGGTGTTCTCAAGGCTGATCCTTCAACTGCCGGGCACACCGTGGAACCGGACTCCTGAAATGGCTGAGCGTTTCGGTGTCGAAATCCACCCTGACTAACCCGTCCGGGTAACGGCAGGAACGTCCGAAGCAAAAGGGCGGAACGTCCCCTCGCGGTTCATTGCTGCGAGGATCCGTTCCGCCCCTTCTTCGTACCCGGTCCGGCCGGTCAGCTCTTCCGGCTCAATGCTTCGAACACCTTCTCCGAGGTAATCGGCAGCGACGTGATGCGGACGCCGCAGGCGTCGGCCACGGCGTTGGCGATGGCTCCCGCGGTGGGGATGTTGGCGGTCTCGCCGATGGCCATGCTGTTGTAGGGGCCGGGGCCGCGCTTGTGCTCCGTCACCAGGGTGGTCAGCTCCGGGACGTCCCGGACGGTGGGGATCTTGTAGTCGCCGAAGTTGGCGGTGGTGACCTTGCCGTCGTCCACCATGAGGTGCTCCATCAGGCCGTAGCCGATGCCGGTCATGCTGGCGCCTTCGATCTGGCCCTGGTGCATGAGCGGGTTCAGGATGGTGCCGGTGCTGTGGCTCGTGACCAGCCACTTGAGGTCGATGTTGCCGGTCTCGGGGTCCACCTCCACCTCGGCGATCTGCGCGCACATGGCGGCATCCGCCACCTTGGAGGTGTCGTCGTAAAGCCCCTCGGTCTCGATGGCCGAGCCCTTGGCCTTGACCACGTCGGCGTAGTCCATGCCCCGGCCGGCGCTCTTGTGCACCACCTGTCCGTCGGAAAGGTCGAGGTCCTCCCTGGGGGCGTCCAGCGCGTTGGCGCCGGCCTCCAGGAGCTCCTCGCGGGTCTTCATGATGCCGTCGTAGCCGGCGTTGCCGTAGACCCGGGTACCGCGGCTGCCGCCGAGGCCGGAGTCCTGGATGCCGGCGCTGGTGTCGAAGTGCTCGAACTTGATGTTCTCGGCCGGGATCTTGAGCTCTTGCTCCGCCATCTGCTCCAGCAGCGTGAAGGTGCCGACGCCCTGGTCCAGCATGGCCGATGACACCGTCAGGGTGCCGGTGTCATCGAGCCTGAACTTCACCAGCCCCTTGCCGCCGTTCACCGACCACTGCACGAGGCCGATGCCCCGGCCCACGTTCTTGGGCCGCGGCTCAAAGTACTTGACCTCGTCGAGGGCCTTGTCGAAGACCGCGTGGGAGCCCACATAGTCCACTTTCTCGCCCACGGGCGAGTCGGCGACGCCCTCCAGCAGGTTCTTCTTGCGCAACTCCGCCGGGTTCATGCCCAGCGCCTCGGCCAGCAGGTCGAGCTGGCTCTCGTTGGCGAAGAATCCCTGCGGGTCGCCCGGTGAGCGCATGTGTCCGCACGGCACCTGATTGGTGTAAACCATGTGCTCTTCCACGAACGTATTGGGCATGTTGTACGGGCCGGGGGACTTCTGCGGTCCGCCGAGGATGCCGTTGGGCTTGAACGCGCAGTAGGCGCCGGTGTCGAAAATGAAGTCCATGTGATGGGCGGTGATGGTGCCGTCCTTCTTTGCCCCGGTCTTGACCTTGATGATAGAGGCGTGGCGCGGATTGCCGGCGATGAACTCCTCGTCGTAGTCCATGACGATCTTGACCGGCCGGCCGCCGCTCTTCTTCGACAGCGAGTAGCACAGGGCGATGTCCATGAAGTCGCCCTTGCCGCCGAAGTCGCCGCCGATGTAGCAGGGATGCACCACGATGGACTCGGGGTCCACCTGCACCGCGGCGGCTACCTGGCCGCGGATGCCGTAGGGCACCTTGCTGCATGCCCAGATCTCGGCCGCGCCCGTGGCCGGGTCGGTCCTGGCCACGCAGGAATGCGGCTCGATGTAGGCCTGGTGCACCTTGGGCGTCGTGAAGGTGTTCTCGACGATGACGTCGGCCTCCTCGAACCCCTTGTCGATGTCGCCCTTTTCCCAACTGACGTAGATCACCCGGTTGGTGGGGCCGTCGAGCTTCTGTGGCAGCCCCTTGTAGGTGTGCACCTCCGGGTGAAGCAGCGGCGCCGAGGACTCCATGGCCTCGACGGGATCGAGCACGGGGTCCATTTCCTCGTACTCCACCTCGATGAGCGCGGCGGCCTCCTCGGCCGCGTCCTCGGTCTCGGCGGACACCGCCGCCACCTTCTCGCCGATGAAGCGCACGATACCGTCCGCCACGATGGGCATGTCCACCACCCGCCGGCCGATGCGCAGTCCGGCGACGTCCTCGCCGGTGAGGATGCCCACCACACCCGGCACCTGCATGGCCTTGCTGGTGTCGATGCTCTTGATGCGGCCATGGGAAATGGGGCTGCGCAGGATCTTGCCCCAGAGCATGTCCGGGAACGTGACGTCCACGGCGTACCTGGCCTTGCCGCTTACCTTGTACTCACCATCGATGCGGGGTGTGGGAACCCCCACGCTGTGCTTTTCCGCCATTGGCTCACCTCTGGAAGGTTGTTGAAATTGAAGTGCATTAAGCCCGAAAATGATCCATCTTGCATAACACACGCACCGGTCGATGTGTACCGGCCCCGGACCCGATCCGGGGCCGGGATGACGCCAGGTGCGCTGGATCCAGCAAGTCAGAAGGTACGGATATGGACTGCAATATGGTCAGGTCCCCTGCAAGATGGCTGCTGGGCGTGGCCGTCGCACTGCCGCTGCTCGCAACGGCCGGGGGCAGCCAAGGCCTTGCCGACGTTCTGGACCCCGCCGAGGTGACCAACCACGAGTACCGCGAGTTCATCCGCGCCACCGGCCGCGCGGCGCCCGAGCATTGGCATGAAGGCTCATACGCGGACGGCCTGGCTTCGGCGCCGGTGGCGCTGGTGACCTGGCACGATGCGGTGGCCTATTGCCGATGGGCGGGCGGAAAGCGGTTGCCGGCCGTGGCGGAATGGCTGGCCGCGTGCAACGGCGGCGACCTGACCAAGGAGGGCGATATCTGGGAATGGACGGCGACGGAGGTGGGCGCCGACGGGGATTCCTTCAAGGCCCTTTGCGGACCCTTGGGTACGTGCGACTGCTCCCACCGGTACCGGCCCCATTGGCTGAACGAGGTGAAGGGGTTCCGGTGCGCCCGGGACCGGCCGCCCCTGACGCTCGAACAAAAACGGCCCGGCAGTGCGTACTGCCGGGCCGGGGATTGCTCCGTCACCGATCTCGCCCGGATCAGACCAGGCGGCTTTCCGGGAACATGAACGAACGGATGGTGACCGGGATGACCTCGGTGACTCCCATGGCGTTGCCCACGTCGATGAAGTCCAGGTCGCCCACGTCGATGCCGTCGACGGCGATGACCTCGGGAACGACCTTCAGCTCTTCCTTGAGGATGCCGCCGAGGGACTTGGCCACGTCCATGTCCAGGATCAGGAACACGTCCAGATCCTCGTCCTGCGGCTCCTCCGCTTCGTTGACCACCGCGGCGATGCCTTCGGCCACGCGCCGGATGAACTTGTAGTTGGGCACGCCCTCGAGGCCCAGGGCCAGCGCCAGGCCCGGCTTGTACTTCTCCAGGTCGAACTTGGCCAGCGCCGTCCGGATGGTGCCCTGGATGTCGGAATCCTCGTCGATCAGCGCCTTGACCACCTGCAGGCCGTAGACCGGAAGCGGCGTCTCGCTGGAGATGTAGCTGGTGTTGCCGCTAGCCTGGATCGTGTATTCGCCCGCGCCGATGACGGTGGCACGGATGCCTTCCGTGGGCTCCTTGACCAGGTCCGCCCGGTTGAGCTCGGCGATGTGATCGCGGATTTCCTTGCCCAGGAAAGGTCCGACGTCGCCGTAGGACGGAGTGTCGTGGTCGTAGACGTGCTCGGACACGCCGCCGGAGAAGACGATGTGGTCGATGCTGCTCAGACCGTCGTAGCCCGGTAGCTGATCGGTTACCAGCAGATGGGTTTCCAGGTCGGAAAGCGGCTTCGCCTGGATCACGTTGAAGAGGTAGTTCCCCATGTACGCGGCGAACGCTCTCTTGAGGTCGTCGGTAATGGTCTGGCCCACCTCCACCGGCATGCCCAGTTCCTTGGTGATGAACCTGGCCGGGAGCTCGACCCGCGTCACCACGTTGTCTTCGTCGAACGCGATGAGACGGGCGCCGACGCTGATGGCCGCGGTCTGGGTTACCGTTCCGTCCCGGATGACGGACAGCTTGGTGGTGCCGCCGCCCATGTCGATGTTGAGCACCGTGGCGTTCGCCGACTTCGACAGGTCCACCGCGCCGCAGCCGTAGGCCGCAAGCAGCGCCTCGTGGTTGGGCCCCGCGGACGCGCAGATGAACTTGCCGGAGTCCTTGGCGAAATACTCGAGGATCGGCCGGGAGTTCTCCTTGTTCAGGGCCTCCCCGGTGATCACCACGGCGCCGGTGTCGATGTCGTCGTGGGTGTAGCCGGCCACGCGGTAGGACTCGTGTATGAAGTCCTCCACCTTGGCCGTGTCGATGAGGGTCCCCGAGCTGTACGGCGTCAGCATGATGGGCGAGCGGTACAGCACCTCCCGGTCCGTGACCCTGAACCGGGCCGAGAGTCCGGCCCCCTCCCGCCTCAGTGTCAGATGGGAGAAGACCAGATGCGAGGTGGAGGAGCCGATGTCGATGCCCACGCTGGTGAGCGAGAACATCTCGACCCCTTCGATGTCCTCCACGATGGCATCGGGGCCCGGGTGAAAGTGTTCGGGATTGTCGGCGTCGTCGTGCATGGCTTACTGTCTCTGATTCCCTGGGACCTACTGCTTTCCCATCCCCTTGGACCACTCGTAGTCGGGGTTGGTGTAGGCTTCCTCGTGCATCAGGCTCGTGGTGCCCCGCTTCGCCAACTCCTCCTCGAACTTGGCCCGGATGAAGGGATCCTCGTCCGGATACTCGATCTGGTCCTTGGCCCGGTCCTCGACCTTTTCCGCGTAGCCGTGGAACTGCATGGGCGGATGGAAAGCCAGGTACCGCGCGGGCGTGGTGCCGGCGTTGAAGTGCTGGTGGAACCACTTGTTGGGCGGCACGAAGACGCTGGCCTCGTGCCAGGGCACCACGATCTTCTCCTTGCCCTCTTCCCACAGGATCGAGTAGCCTTCGCCCGCGGGAATGACGATGACCCGGCCCGGGCCGTGCCGGTGCGCCTTCTTGTAGGTGCGTGACGCGAACACGGACATGTGGCAGGAAAGCTCCGAGTTGGGAAACTCGATGAACACGCTGTGGCCGCCGGCGCCGCGCTTCTTGTTCTCGTCCAGCTTGTCCCAGGCCCTCATGTCCGGGAAGAAGTTTCCGTACCAGTAGACGCGCCGGTTCCAGACGTTCCACTTGCCGGAGTCCGTGACCATCTTGGCCTCGGAGTAGAACTCGCCTTCCTCGGAAGCGATGACGTCCTGGCCGGAAAACGGATTGTCGAAGAAGAAATCCGGATCGCCCACGGAGGACATGGCCAGCGGCAGGTAGTTGTAGTGCAGCAGCCGGACCACCTTGTCGCCCTGCATGTTGTTGATGGTGTAGTGGTAGTTGCGCGGGACGATGAACATGCTGTTGTTCTGCCACTCGAAGGTCTTCTTGGTGCCGTTGTCGTCGCGCCACACCGTGGTGGTGCCGCGGCCCTCGACCACGTAGCAGACCTCATCCAGGGCGAACCGCACCGGCGGACTCGACTCTCCGGGGGCGATCTCCTGGATCCAGGCGCCGGTGACGCCCTCCTGCCCCATGAGCTGCATGAAGGCCGCCTTGCACTTGCGGTCCTCCCACCATTCGAGCTCGCAGGTGCGCAGGTCCCCGATGAAGTACCCCGTGTGGATCGGAATCCCGAGGGCCTCCATCCAGTGATCATAGGTGAACTTGGTCTTCTCTACGACGGCATCGCTGATATCTTCTCCCATGAGACAACTCCTTGAATTGAGATTGGCTGGAACTCGCGTCTTTGTGGAACAAAAATCGGGCCGGCGGTTTGCCCAGCCCGAAAAACAGGAACTACCTATATAGCGTCCAGCGGCACCGGCGGTCAAGACCGTCAGCCGGACCGGCCGTCCCGCGGGCGATGGGCTCCGGCGCCGACCCCCGGGCCGCATATTGACAGGACACACCTACTCTGTGAAACTTCAATTGCTTACGGCGATAGGCTCCCCATAAAGGTTCATCTTTCTCGCCTTTGAAGAGGGAAGACCCATCATGTCCATTCTGCACATGATCGGCCGGCCGGCCGATCTCAAGAAATTGTCTCCGGAGCAGTTCCCCGAACTGTGCGAAGAGATCCGCGAAGAGATCATTTCGGTCATTTCCAACGTCGGCGGCCATCTCGCCTCCAATCTGGGGGTGATCGAACTGACCGTCGCCCTTCACTACCTGCTGGACACGCCGAAGGACCTGATCGTCTGGGACACCAGCAACCAGGCCTACGCCCACAAGCTGTTGACCGGGCGCCGGGATCAGTTTCACACCATCCGCCAATTCGACGGTTTGAGCGGGTTCTGCAAGCGAGAGGAGAGCGAGTACGACACCTTCAACGCGGGACACGCCGGCACCGGCGTCTCGGCCGCCGTGGGTTTTGCGGAGGCCCGGGAGCAGCGGAAGCAGGCTCACAAGGTCGTGTGCGTCGTCGGCGACGGCGCGCTGACCTCCGGTCTGACCATGGAAGGTCTTCAGCAGGCCGGCGGACTGGACAGGGACCTCCTGGTCATCCTCAACGACAACCAGATGTCCATCTCCAAGAACGTGGGGGCCATTTCCGCCTACCTGAACCGGACCATCACGGGCGAGTTCTTCGACCGCATCACCGAGGAGACCAAGCGGGTGCTGGGCAAGATGCCCCACATCGGCGAACAGGTGCAAAGACTGGCCGGCCGGGCACAGGAACTGGTCAAGGGATTGCTGCTGCCCGGGCTCCTGTTCGAGGAGTTGGGGTTCCGGTACGTGGGACCCATCGACGGCCACCAGTTCGAGCATCTGCTGCCGACCCTGGAGAACGTGCTCAAGCTGGAGGGTCCCACCCTGCTGCACGTGGTCACGAAGAAGGGTTTGGGCTACGGGCCGGCCATGGACAACCCCGTGTGGTTCCATGCCAGCTCGCCCTTCGACCGCGAAACCGGGAGGCCCAAGAAGAAGTCCGCGAGACCTTCGTACAGCAGCTTTGCCGTAAACACGCTCATCCAGCTCGCCAAGGAAGACCCGCGCATCGTGGCCATCACCGCCGCCATGTCCGAGGGGACGGGACTGGGCGCGTTCGAAAACCTCTTCCCCGAGCGGCTCTATGACGTCGGCATCGCCGAGCAGCATGCCGTGACCTTTGCCGCGGGCCTGGCCGCCCAGGGCATGCGGCCGGTGATCCCCATCTACTCGACCTTCCTGCAACGGGCCTATGACCAGGTGGTTCACGACGTCGCCACGCAGAACCTCCCGGTGACGTTCTGCATCGACCGGGGGGGACTGGTGGCCGAGGACGGCACCACCCACCACGGCGCCTTCGATCTGGCCTACCTCCGGCACGTGCCGAACATGGTGGTGATGGCTCCCAAGGACGAGAACGAGCTGCAGCACATGGTCAAGTCGTGCATCGGCTACGACCGGCCCGCGGCGGTCCGCTATCCCCGGGGATCGAGCCTCGGCGTGGACATGGACCCGATGCCGCAGGTACTTCCCCTGGGCAAGGGCGAGTTGCTGCGGGAAGGCACGGACATCGCGCTGGTGGCCATCGGCGTGACCGTGCATCAGGCCGTGGAGGCGGCCGAACGGCTGGCTCGGGAGGGGGTCTCCGCCGCGGTGATCAACGCACGGTTCGTCAAGCCGCTTGACGGGGACCTGATCGCAGCCGTGGCGAAGGAGGTGAAGTGCCTGCTCACCGTGGAGGAATCCACCGCCATGGGCGGCTTCGGCTCGGCTGTTCTCGAGCTATTGTCCAGTCAAGGTATCGTCGGGGTCAGGACGAAGTGTCTGGGGTTGCCCGACTGGTACATCGAGCAGGGTCCCCAGGATCTGCTTCGCGAGAAGTACGGCCTGACCGCGGACGGGATCCATCGGCAGGCGAAGGAGTTGGTCGCGCAGGTCTCCGGCGAAGCCGCAGTTGCCTGAGGAAGATCGCGGGCCGATGGACACGAGCCGGTCCGGTGGAGCCGCCGCTCACCACCTGCTGGACCGCTCGTCGTGGGCGTGGTCGGGCAGCCGGTAACTCACGCCGGCGTCATTATAGGCCGATGCCTCAAGAAGCGTCGAGAAATTTCGGACCCGTTCCTTTCGGTACCACGCCTTCAACCTCTGAACGCGCTGGTCGATGCGGTAAGCGAGAAGAGGAGCGAGGGAAGGCATTCCACCCTTCCTGGGGAAGTTCAACTGATCGGAGAGCTTGTTGCCCACCAGCGCCCGCGAAATGGGGTAGATGAAGTTCGTCACCAACCGACGCCGTTCTTCCGGATCATTGACCCCCGCCACCAGCGGCGCGGAGTTGATCAACGCATTGGTCATGACGATCGCATCCGGGGTAGGCGGAGGCTCACAAAGGGACCCGATCCGGTACATGTGCAGTGCGTGGCTCTCGTCGGCAAAGAGGATGGTCTCGGGGATCCCCATGAGATAACCGGCGTAGCGCCAGACATCGTGGAAACAGGCACGCTCCTCCGTGCTGTAACGGGCTCCCAGCGACTTCGAGTGTTTGACGGTGCGCGCCGCGAAGCACGCGACCGCGTAGCCCAGGTGCGCGGCGCTGATCGGCACGCCCCAGGTGTCGTGTTCCCATTCCGCAGTCTGTCCCAGCAGCCGCCGGACCTGCGCATGCACGAACCGGATGCGAACCGACAATTTCCAGCCCTCGCCGTACCGTCGCAGCCCGCCGGGAAGGAATATTTCATCTGATGGCGGTTGTTCTGCTTGAGGCGCCACACGCCGTTCTCGAATATGCGCCCGGTTTGCGCGAAGGATTTGCTTATCAGGGTTGAAAAACCGTCAATCAGCACCCCGGTGACGAAAGCCGAAAGGATGAGCACCGAGTTTCTTTGAAAGGCGCGGATGCCCGGACGGAAGGCGTCGTGATCGAGCCAGTCCGGGTCAGGCTGCGGTGCGTCAATGAAGAAGTCGCGCAATAATCGCGGCGCATTGCGCAAACCGTCGAAATCCAGGTCCATCCCGGCTCGAATGAACCTGTGGATCTGTTGTCGAGGCAGCGACGCCATCTCTTCCACCACCGCGTCCATGACCGGGTCGCCTATACGGGTGTGGGCGATGTAGTTGTCCGCGGCCTCGCGGTCGACGGCGCGCGCTTTGGCGTAGCCGTCGACATATGCCGACGGGGCGTTCAGTACTTCCATGGCCCTCTCCCAACGCTAGCAGCGGTACGCCATGACCGTGATCTCATATTTGAACATTTGAACAGCAAAACTATACCATCAAACGGTAGGGTTCGCACGGGGATTCGCGCGAATGTTAGCGCGAAGGGGGACGGCTCACTCCAACGGCTTGAAGTCTCCACATCAATATTCTCCCGTGGTAGGATAGTTCTCCCGTGGTAGGATAGCCGAACCGATGACTTCCGTGCCCTTGGACCGCTACGTCGCCGCCGTGCTGCGCCGTCGCTGGTGGGTGGTTGCGCTCGCAACGCTGCTCATGCTGGTCATGACGGCGGGCGCCCGCTTCCTCGGCGTCACCAACGACTACCGGATCATGTTCGGCGAAGGCAACCCGCAACTCGCCGCTTTCGACGACCTGGAGAGCACCTACACCGTATCCAATACGGCGCTGATCGCGGTAGCGCCCCGAGAGGGTTCGGTGTTCACCCGCGAGGTGCTCGGCGCCATCGAAGAACTCACCGAATCGGCATGGGAGGCCCCCTATTCCAGTCGGGTCGATTCCCTCACCAACTACATCCACAGCGAGGGGCGCGGCGACGATCTGGTTGTCGAGCCGCTGGTCGAAGACGCGCAGTCGCTGGGCGATGCCGACGTGGCGCGGGTCGGGAACATCGCCCTCAACGCGGTCGACATCGCCGGGCGCCTGGTCTCCCGTGACGGCCGCGTGGGCGGGTTGGCGATCAACTTCGTCCTGCCGGAAGACTCGGATCTTGCGTACGTCGAGATCACCGACTATCTCAATGCCGTCCTCGACAAGGCCCGGGCGAGCCATCCGGACATCGCCTATTACCTCACCGGCCTTATCGTCATGGACCGGGCCTTCGCCGACACCACGAAGGACGACCTCGAAACCCTGACACCGCTCGTGTTCCTGATCATCGTGGCCGCCTCGGCCCTTCTCCTGCGCTCGATATGGGGCACCGTCTCCATCGTTTTCGTGCTGGTGTTCGCCATCGGCTCCACCATGGGGTTCGCGGGCTGGCTCGGCGCGGTGTTGAGCCCCACCAGTTCCGGCGTGCCGATCATCGTCATGACGGTGGCCGTGGCGCATTCGGTCCACGTCGTCGCCACCACCTTGGCGGGCATGAGCCGCGGACTGGACAGGAATACGGCCATCGCCGAATCGCTCCGCCTCAACGCTTATCCGGTATTCCTCACCGCCGTCACCACGGCCATCGGGTTTCTCAGCCTGAATTCCTCGGACTCGCCGCCGTTCCACCTCCTGGGCAATCTTGTGGCGTTCGGCGTCCTGTGTGCTTTTGTCTACTCCATGACTCTCCTGCCGGCGATGCTTTCGATCCTGCCGTTGCGCGCCCGTCGCGTCCGTACGGAACGGCCGGCGTTCTTCGACCGCTTCGGCGCCTTCGTGGTCGCGCGCCGCAGATTCCTGCTCTGGTTGGTCACCCTTCTGGCGGTAGTCCTCGCCATCGGCATTCCCCGCAACGAGCTTACCGACAACTGGACGAAGTACTTCGACGAACGCTACGAGTTCCGGCGTCATACCGACTTCGTCATCGAAAACCTGACCAGCTTGATTACGCTGGAATACTCGCTGAAGGCGGAGCGTGACGGCGGCATCACCGATCCCGACTATCTGCGCGCGGTGGACGCCTTCGCTCAATGGTACCGGAGCCAGCCCGAAGTGAGCCACGTCCAGGCCTTTCCGGACATCATGAAACGGCTGAACAAGAACCTGCACGGCGACGACCCGGCCTTCTACCGGTTGCCGGACGACGCCGAACTCGCCGCGCAGTACCTTTTGCTCTACGAGCTTTCGCTGCCTTTCGGCAGCGACCTCAACGACCGCATCGACGTCGCCAAATCCGCCACGCGCATGACCGTCGTGGTCGACAGCACCTCGTCCCGGGAGCAGCGCGAGCTCGATGCGCGGGCACAGGACTGGCTTCGCGCCAATGCCCCCCGGTTGGCCTCCGAGGCAACCGGCCTCAGCATCGTCTTCGCACACCTTTCCCTGCGAAACATCCACGGCATGCTGCGCGGCACCATCATCGCCATGGCCCTCATCTCGTTGATTCTCATCGGGGTGTTCAAGAGCGTGCGCCTGGGTCTCGTGAGTCTCTTGCCCAATTTCATTCCCGCGGCCATGAGCTTCGGCCTGTGGGGCTATCTCGTCGGCTACGTGGGCATTGCCTCCTCGGTGGTGGTTGCCATCTCCTTCGGGATCATCGTGGACGACACGATTCATTTTCTGACCGAGTATCTGAAGGCCCGCCGCCAGGGCCTCCCGGCCCCCGCGGCCGTGCGCGCCGTCTTCCGCGCCGTCGGACCCGCGCTATGGACCACCACCGCGGTCTTGTGCGCGGGGCTGCTGGTGTTTTCGTCATCGGGGTTCGAGTTGAGCTGGGCACTCGGCCTGCTGGTGACGATCACCCTCGTGTTCGCGCTGGTGGGCGATTTCCTGCTTCTTCCCGCTCTGCTGATGACCATTGACCGGAGGAACTCATGATCCACGCTCATTCCATCCGATGTGCGTCCCTCGCGGCGTGCCTTGTTTTCGCGGCTTCCTTGGGCGGCCCGCCGGCGGCGCGGGCGGAGACCCCCGAGGAAAAGGGGTTGCGGATCGCGCGAGAAACTCGCGAGAAGGCGAAGGGCTTCGGCAACTTCACGGCAAGCCAGACCATGGTGCTGCGCAACAAGCAGGGGCAGGAAAGCAGGCGCCAGGCCCGGATCAAGGTCCTGGAGGCGCCCGGAGACGGCGACAAGAGCCTGTTCGTGTTCGACCAGCCGCGGGACGTCAAGGGGACGGCTTTCCTCATCCATGCCCACAAGGACAAGGCAGACGACCAGTGGCTCTATCTGCCGGCGCTCAAACGGGTCAAGCGCATCAGCTCGTCGAACCGTTCCGGCTCCTTCATGGGCAGCGAGTTCGCGTACGAGGACATGGGCAGCCAGGAAGTGGAACGTTACACCTACAAGTACCTGCGCGACGAGCCTTGCGGCGACGCCACCTGCACGGTGGTCGAACGCTTTCCGGTCACCAAGCGATCCGGTTATCGCCGTCAGGTGCTGTGGCAGGACAAGGACGAGCTACGGCTCCGGAAGGTCCACTACTTCGACCGCAAGAATGCCCATCTGAAGACCCTGACGCTGGCCAGGTTCCAGAAATATCTGGACCGCTACTGGCAGGCGCACAAGATGACCATGGTCAATCATCTGACGGGCAAGAGCACGGTGCTGACGTGGACGGATTTCAAGTACCGGACCAAGCTCAATGAAAGGGACTTCACCCGGACCGGCCTGAAACGGGCGCGTTGATGCCGCGGGCCCTTCTCCAGATGGCGGCGGCCGGGACGGTGCTGGTCCTGGCAGCCGTCCTTGCCGCGGGCCGGGCCTCGGCGGTCGAGGTTTCCGGACGGGTGGGCCTGGAGAGCCGGTGGTACCACCAGGACGAAGCCCACCCCGGCCAGCGCTCCCACGCCTCGGGCGTCGTGGTCGAGCCCAAGCTTTACGCCGAGGACGACGAGAGCAGAAGCGTCACCCTGGCGCCCTTCTTCCGCTATGACGGCGGCGACTCCCGCCGCACCCACTTCGACGTGCGGGAGGCCTACTTCCTGCTCTTCGGCGCGCTCGGCGAAGGCGAGTGGGAGTTGCGCCTGGGCGCGGACCGGGTGTTCTGGGGGGTGACGGAATCGCGTCACCTGGTGGATATCGTCAACCAGACCGACCTGATAGAAAATCCCAACGAAGAGGCCAGGCTCGGGCAGCTCATGGCCCACCTCACATGGTCCGGCGAGTGGGGCGTGGCGGAGTTCTTCGCGCTGCCGTATCACCGGAAACGCACTTATCCGGGCCGGACAGGCCGCCTGCGCGGCCAGTTCGTGGTGGACGACAAGGGCGTCTCCTACGAGAGCGCGGCCGAGGAGTGGCACGTGGACCTCGCGGCCCGGTACAGCCACAGTTTCGGCCCGCTGGATCTGGGCCTGAGCGTCTTCGAGGGCACCAGCCGGGAACCCTGTCTGGTCTGCCGGCCGCCGCGACTGAACGAAAGATTGGAGTTGCTGCTGGTTCCTCACTACGAGCAGATCCGCCAGTTCGGTCTGGACGCCCAGCTCACCGTCGAATCATGGTTGCTCAAGCTCGAGGCCATTCACCGAAGCGGCTTTTCGAACCTGGCGGGACGTGAGGAAGACTACGCGGCCTTCGTCGCCGGCGGAGAGTACACGTTCAGCGGCATCTTCGAGTCGGACCTCGACCTCGGGCTGCTCGCCGAATGGAACTACGACAGGCGGAGGGAAACGGCCACCAACTCCTTCGACAACGACTTCTTCCTGGGTGCGCGCCTGGGGTTCAACGACGTCCAGAGCACCGATGTCGTCGTCAGCCTGTTGGCGGACGCCGAGCATTCCACGCGTTCGCTGTTCGTGGAGTTCAACCGCCGCCTCTCGGACAGTTGGTCGCTGCACGTGGAGAGCATCTTCTTCCTGGCGGTGGACAGGGCAGACCTGACCACCTACCCAACCCGGCGCGACAGCTTCGTCGAGCTGCACCTGAGCTACAATTTCTGACGGGAAAGAGGGATACGGCGGCGCCGGCCCGGCGCGCCCTACACGGCCGATTCCGGCGCGCCGGTCAACTCCCGCGGCAGCTTGAAGGTGACGTTCTCCTCGATGCCGTCGAGGTCGGACAGGGTGACGTCGAACATGTCGCAGAGCCGGTCCACCAATCCCTGCACCAACTCTTCCGGCGCCGAGGCGCCCGCGGTGATGCCCACGGTCTTCGCCCCGTCCAGCCAGGCCGGGTCCAGGCCGCCGGCATCGGGGATGAGGTGGCTGTCGGTTCCGACCTCGTCGCCGATCTCGCGCAACCGGTTCGAGTTGGAGCTGTAGTCGGCGCCGATGACCAGGATCACGTCGGACTCGGCCGCCAGCAGGCGCACCGCGGTCTGCCGGTTCTGGGTCGCGTAGCAGATATCCTTCACGTCCGGGCCCCGTATCCCGGGGAACCGGGATCTCAACGCGGCGATGATCTCACGGGTATCGTCGACGCTCAGGGTCGTCTGCGTGACGTATGCGAGCTTCGAAGGGTCGGCAGGCTCCAACGCCCCCACGTCGGTGATGTTGGACACCAGGTGCACGGTGCCCGGCACCTGCCCCATGGTGCCCTCGACCTCCGGGTGTCCGGAGTGGCCGATGAGGACCACCTCATAACCCTGGCGCGCATAGCGCTGCGCCTCGACGTGCACCTTGCTCACCAGCGGACAGGTGGCGTCGATGACCTGGAGGCCTCGGGCATCGGCGGCGTCCTCGACTTTCCGGGACACGCCGTGGGCGCTGAACACGGTCACCGCGTCCTTCGGGATGTCCGCGACCTTTTCGACGAACCGGGCGCCCTTGGCGCGCAACCCGTCCACCACGTGCTTGTTGTGGACGATCTCGTGGCGCACGTAGACGGGAGCGCCGTAGATTTCGAGCGCTCGCTCGACGATGTCCACGGCTCTCACCACGCCGGCGCAAAAGCCTCTCGGCTGCGCCAGAATGACTCTCAAGGGTCGCTTTGCCATTGGGTTTCCTCCGCTGCCCGCCGCAGTGCCCTTCGGCACTCGTCACTATGCAGCAGCCCACGGTAAGGGTCAATGATTCGTGTGGCCCAATGAAACGGCGCTCCCGACGGCGCGCGCGGCCATCTGGCCGGAGCGCACGGCGCTCTCGATGGTGGCGGGAAGCCCGGTGTCGATCCAGTCCCCGGCCAGGTACAGGTTGGCGAAACGGCTTCGCGTGCCGGGACGGAGCTTCGCCTGCGCGGGCGTCTGCGCGAACGTCGCGCGCTTCTCCTTGACCACGCGCCAGGGCGGCAGCGGATCCGGGTTGCGGCCCAGGGCGACGGCAACGTCCCGCCACGTCTTCCCGGCGATCACTTCCGCCTCCTCGTCGATCCTGTCGTCGGCCGCGCTGATGGTGATGGAGGCCACGTCGCCCCGGACGAACAGCCACTGGGCGGTGCCGCCGATGAGTCCGAGAAACGGCAGGTCTTCCGGCAGGGCGCCGGATTCCGGCAGCCGGAAGTGGGCATTGACGATGGCATGGCTTTCTTCCGGAACGGTCAGATCCGGCACCAGGCTCGCCGCCGCCTGGGGCGGCAGCGCCAGCACCACGCCGTCTCCGCCGTCCAACGCCACCGTGTCGGCGCCGAAGTCCAGGCGGCGGGCCACGACGCCCTCGAACGCGATGCTCCGCAAACGGGCTCCGAACCGGACCGCGGCGCCGCTCCGGCGCAACAGATCCAGCGCCGGGTCGACGAAGGTCGCGGAGAGTCCCGTCCGGGCGATCCGCGGCCGGCAGGCGGCCTCGCCCCTGCCGAAGGTTTCGCGCAGCACCGGCCACAAGAGACGCGCGGCGCCGGCCCGCGCCGGGCTGTTCAGGGCGGCCACCGCCAGCGGCTCCCAGAAATTCTCGAACAAGGCGCCGCTCTCGCCGACGCAGTCGGTCACGGTGCGGTCCGCCCCGGCCCAGGCAAAACGCAGGCCCGACAGGTAGTCCCGTGCCCGCGTGCCGGGGACGCGGCGCCGGGCGTCGAGGATCCACCAGGGCAGCCTCCCGGCATTGGGCCGAAGGCGCCATCGCCGGCCCGTGCGCAGATCCAGGAAAGGGAAGCAAGCCGAAGCCGGCCCCGCCAACGCGCCGGCGGCGCCGATGTCCGCCAGATACTCCATGGTGGAGCTGTTGCCGGTGAGGAGCAGATGGTTGCCGTTGTCGATGGCGCAATCGAGCCGGGCGTCGAACCAGGAGCGGCAGCGGCCGCCGGCCTGGCCGCTCGCCTCATGGAGGTTGACGGCATGCCCCGCCCGCGCCAATGCCACCGCGGCGGAAAGGCCGGCCACGCCGGCGCCGATGATGTGGGTACGGGGCACGGAAGGAACGCCGTCAGAGAAGCCCGTATCGCAGGGCGACCCACAGTTTGCGCGCCCGCGTCAGGCGGACCGGACGGTCGATGCGCGTCCAGCCCCGCTCGTCCAGGCACCGGAGCGTTTCCCGGTAGACCGCCATCATGAGCACGATGGGCCGCACCTGGCGCCACCCGAGCTGCGCCAGCAGCCGGTCGGTCCTGTCGTAATGGTCGCGGGCGAGATCCGCCAGCTCGGAGCAGGCCGCGGCAAAACCCGGATGGAGGAAGACCGCGCCCAAGGTGTCCTCCACCACGCCGTGCCGCTTCACCATCTCCAGGGGGATGTAAAGGCGCTCGTTGGCCGCGTCCTCCTTCACGTCCCGCAGGATGTTGGTGAGCTGCACGGCGTTGCCGAGGGTCTCGGCAATCCGGTATCCCGGATCCTTGGCGACGCCGAAGGCGTGGATGGAAAGCATGCCCACCGCGCCGGCCACCTTGCGGCAATAGCTCAGCAGGTCGTCCAGGGTCTGCATCCTCACCGCGGGCGCCGCGTCGGTCTCCACGCCGTCGATGACGGCGAGGAACTCCTCCCGCGGCAGCTCGAAGCGGCGCACGGGCTGCAGCAGCGCACGGGTGGTGAGCCACCGCGGGTCGCCGGCGTAGAGCCGCGCGATCTCTTCCCGCCAGGCCGCAAGTTCCCGTTTCTTTTCCGCGGTCTCCCCGGGCTCGTCGGCGACGTCGTCCACCTCCCGGCAGAAGGCGTAGATGGCGTACATGGCACGGCGGCGTTCCGCCGGCAGCACTCGCATGCCCCAGAGGAACGAGGTGCCCGACCGCGCCACCACCCGGTGGACGTGGGTCCACGGCTCGACGGCGTCGCGGGCCGCCACGCGCGCGGCGCTATCCGTTTCCATTGGACGAATCCTGGCAGCGGCGCCGGAACAGCGCCCGGCCGATGCCCCGCGCGCCGCAGGCCGCGAACTGCGCCCTGGTCAGCACCACGCGTTCGGCCAAGGGATCGCGCCGGCGCAACTCCACGCCGAGCCTGTGGGCGATGGCGACGATGACCGCGGCTTCCATGGCGAACCGGAGGTTGCGGAGCCGTCCCGGCAACGTGTCCGCCAGCTCGAGCAGCCCGTCGGCGGCGTCGAGACACCGGTCCAGCACCCGCCGCAACCCGGTACCGGACCGGCCCTCTCCAAGCGCCTCGACGCCGGTCCCCGCCTCGGCCATCCAGTCCCGGGGCAGATAGACCCGGTCCAGCGCCTTGTAGTCGTCGCCGCAGTCCTGCAGATGGTTGAGCACCTGCAACGCGTTGCAAAGGGCATCCGACGCTGGGTAGGCCGCGGGCGACTCGCCGTGGAGGTCCACGAGGTAGCGGCCCACCGGGGCCGCGGACAGGTCGCAGTAGCCCATGAGGTCGTTCCAGTCGTCGTAGCGCGACTTGACGGCGTCCTGCTTGAACGCTCGGGTCAGGTCCACGCAGTGGCGGTGCGGCACCCCGGTCTCCGCCAGGCTGCGGCGGATCTCGTGGGCCCTGCGGAAGGCGGGGTCCGCGGTGTCGACGCCGCTCACCGCCCTGGCGAAACCGTCCAGGCGGGCGACCTTGTCGGCGGGTTCCAGGTCGGGGTTGTCGGCGATGTCGTCGATGGCCCGGGCATAGGCGTAGAAGGTCGCGACGTGCGGCCGCAGGCGCGCCGGCAGCAGCCAGGAACCGACGGGAAAATTCTCGTCCGCCGCGGCCTTGCCGGACGGCGTCTCTATGGCGACTGACTCGGCCATCGGGTACTCATGGGTGGCGTGCCTGAGATCAGGCTATCACGAAAGCCGCGGTTACTGCCATACGGCGGAGCGCTGGCGGCGCGGGTGCAAAAACCGGATGTCCCGTGATGTGGGAGCCCCGTGATGACGGCTCGTATCGCACTGCAGGCGCGGGAACGCGCGGGCGAAGCCGGAAAGGACACGCGGATCTCCTCTGTGATACCGGACGAGGGCGCGCAGATGTGGTTCGACATGATGGCGATCCCGGCCGACGCGCCCCATCCCGACAACGCCCATCGTTTCCTGGACTACGTCATGCGCCCGGAGGTGATCGCCAAGGCTTCCAACCAAGTGTTCTATGCCAACGGCAACGCTGCGGCGACGCCGCACCTGAAGCGCGAGTTGCTGGAGGACCCCGGCATCTACCCGCCGCCGGCGGTGAGGAAGAAGCTCTATGTGACCTAACCCTATCCGGCCGAGGCGCAACGTTTCGTGACCTCTCGGTGGAGGCGTATCAAGGGCGGACAATAGCCGCGACGGCAGCCGCCCAGGGCTCGGGCCTTGCCCCGGTGCCGCCCGGGTGTGATGATAACGCCATGCGCCTCTGGAGCCTCCACACCCGCTGTTTCGCGTCACGCCCGGCGGCATGGCAGATTGGGTGAAGTTTATTGACCATGGTCGTGACCATGGTATACTTCAAACAACTTGAACAGGACTTGGAGGGAGGTAGCGGAACCATGGCCGACACGACACTGACGATAAAGGCGTCCGAATTCAAGGCGAAGTGCCTGAAGCTCATGGACGATGTGGCGGACAGCGGCCATCAGATCGTCATCACCAAACACGGCCGGCCGATTTCTCGCCTCGTGCCCTACCGGGAGAAACCGACAAGCCTGTTTGGCATCGACCGGGGGAGAATCGAGATACTCGGCGATGTCATCGAGCCCGTCGACGTCGAGTGGGAAGCCGATACCGGGAAGACCTGGAGCGGCGGCCTGTGATTCTCCTGGATACGCACGTCCTCTTGTGGATGAGACTCGGTGACGCTCGACTTGGGCCCAACGCCCGACTTGAGATCGACCAGGCGTGGCAGTCCGGTCAAGTCGGCGTTTCGGCAATTTCGTTCTGGGAAGTGGCCTTGCTCAAGGACAAGGGACGGATACGATTCCCGGAGGATGTCGGTCATTGGCGCCGGGAGCAAGTGGAGCAGGGCGTGGCGGAGGTCGCTGTCAACGGAGTGATCGCTATCCGGGCCATTGGTCTTGCCGGGTTCCATGCCGACCCGGCAGACCGTTTGATCGTTGCGACGGCACTGGAAGGCCACAGCCTCGTCACCGCCGATCACCGCATCCTCGGCTGGACGGGCCCGCTGAGCCGGGTCCGAGCGGATCAGTAGGCGGCCGGTATTGGTTGTACGAAGAGGTTACAGCAGACATGATGGCCCACCCGACCACCGATCCGTTTCGCGTAACCCTTCTCGGCACCGGCGCGCCGCCGCCGGTGCTCGACCGCTTCGGCCCCAGCGCGCTGGTCGAGGCGGGCGGCGAGAAGCTGCTGTTCGATGCCGGACGCGGGGCGCTGCAACGGCTGCATCAGCTCGATGTTCCCTTCGGCGACATCACCGGCCTCTTCCTCACTCACCACCATTCCGACCATGTGGTGGGTTTCGCCGATCTCTGGCTCACCGGCTGGATCGGCCGCCCCTGGGGCAAACGCACCGTGCCCCTCAAGGTCTGGGGACCCGACGGCACGAACCAGATGGCCGAGCACCTGCCGTTGGCCTTCGCCACCGATATCCGGGTCCGCAGCCACAGCTACAACGCCGACGGCGTGAAGCTCGAATCCACCGAGATCGAGGAAGGGGTCGTGTTCGAGTCAGGCGACGTCCGGGTCTCCGCCTTCAAGGTCGACCACGGCGGCGAGCAGCTCGACGCCTACGGTTACCGCATCGACTACAACGGACGCTCGGCGGTGCTGTCCGGCGACACGACCTTCAACGAGAACCTCATCGCCCACTCACAGAACGTCGACCTGCTGGTGCACGAGGTCACCTACGGCATGGGCCAGGGCGTGGAGCGCGCCAACCTGGAACGGATCCGGCGGAACCACACCATACCCGAGGATGCCGGCGTGGTATTCGCGCGCACGAGCCCCAAGCTCGCGGTCTACACGCATCTCCTGCTCTTCGGCGACGCCACGGCCGCCGACCTCGTCCCGGCCACCCGCGGCGCGTATGATGGGCCGCTGGTGGTCGGTGAAGATCTGATGCGGTTCGATATCGGGGATGAGGTGCAGAGAAGCCGGTTCACGCCTGCGGCGTAGTCAAGCGTGGGTGTCCAGGGACGACCGTGAAGGTGAATGCTAGCGCGAGCGGAACTCCGAAAGACGCGTGTGATCGACGAGCTGATGCATATTTTGCAGTGTAAAGACCTTGCCCCGGGTCGAGAGAAGCAGCTTTTTCATGTCTTCGCGGCGCACGCCGAAACCTCGGCCGGCGATACACGCTACAACTTCGAACCTGGGCCGACCGGACGGCCGCCCCTCCATGCTGAGCGTGGCGAGATGCTGAACGCGTGTCACCTTGTCGCGGGCTGTACCGTCGTCCTCGGTGAGCTTGGCCTCGATGACGACCTGTGGGTTGAACTCGTTGGGGACGATGAAGTCCGGCGCCTGGTCGAATCCGGGGACACGTTCTGCCCGCTTGGTCTTGCGAGCGCTTATGCCAGCGCGGGACAGCACATCCTCGATGGCATTCTCGACGATGTTGCCGACCAGTTCGCTAATGGAGTCCCGATGGCCGGCGAACGGCCGACCGAGAAAGCGCTCGTAGAGCAACATCGAATAGGGCACGCCTAGACCCGCTGCTGATTGAAGGCTGACCATTCCCTCCTTGGTATCGGCTTTGTCGAACCTGTGGAGCTTGTCGGGCAAGCTTCCCGGAGAGCCCGATTCGAGGATATGGCAGGCCGTAGCGACCAAGGCGTGGATACGCCGTTCCGTGACCCCTCCATTTCGTGGTAAAGCCGCCTCGGGATTCACGCGGACCCTCCGGTCGATGGTTCGCGCCGCCCCCTGGGGAACCGCCACGCCGGTGTGCCGGCTCGCGTAGTATGCCCACTCCGGCGGCGTGAAACCCAGCATGCACCGAAGGACAACGAGTGAGATCGGCACCTCGAAAACTACACGCGCCACTTTCTCAGCCGTGACGTCCTGAAAACCGCCGGTGACCCGCTTCAACGCTTCATATCCAGTTTCGAATGTCGAGAACTCGACGAAACCTTCGCCCTTGGGCATGACCAGAAACTCGGATTCAAGGCACCCGAACACCGCGTCGACATAGGCATTCAGATCGGAGCGGAGTTTGCCGAAACCGACCTCAAAAGGGAACGGCAATATACGCCTCCTCTTCGGGTGCATCCGCAACGTACAACGATCCTTGTAGTGGCACCCCGCGGCGACCCGTTGCGATGCGCTCGACGAGTTGCTCGGCCGTTCCATAGGCCAACACTGCCTCGGCGAAAGCCGCCAGCTTCTTCTTGGTAGGCAGCCCAGGATCCCAGCGTTTGCGGAGTTTCCAGACCGCCATGCGGGTAAGGTGGCCAAAGACGATACAGCGCCGGTCGCCGTAGGTGGGCTCTCTGCCCGCGTTCTCAAGCCGCTCCAGATCGTCCGCAACCACGTCACCGAGTTGTTCCGGTGTTTCGAACAGCCAGCGCCGAGAAGTCGTACCCGACGCCCGGCACACGAAGACAGTGTCTATGATGGACGACGCGGTTCCGTGGATGTGGATCGAGCCACCCATTTCCGCGGGGCAGGGCAGTGACGCGGAACAAACGAGACCCGCATCCAGGATTGCCACGCCGACGGCGTAGTAGGCTTCCAGCTTGTTGTGGTGGTACGTGAAGACCAAGGGCGCTCCGGGCTTGAGCGCACCAGCCATGCGCGAATAGACCGCGGACAGCCCTTCCGTGAAATGCTCCAGACCCCGCTCCTCCGTGGCGTTACCCGTCAACTCGTCCGGCGACCGCGTGGATGGGCGGTCGAAGCCCTCGACCTTGTCACCAACCAGGCGACGCAGCCAGACATAGCAGAAATCCATCAATTCGCCGTACTGAACATTGCCGAAGTAAGGCGGGTCTGTGAACACGCCGTCAAGGCTTTGCGGCGGCAACTGGACATCTGCGGCGTTTTGACAACTTATCGTCACTTCCCGTCGGCTGCCGTTGAGCTTCTCGCCGATCCACTCCCCCTCGATAGGAATCCTGACCTTGCGCGAGCCTTGGCGGCGAACCTCGAAAGGCGCCTCGCAATAACGCTTCGCCTTCACGTATTTGTCGACGATGTTGGACCAGCCACCGGACCCGACGTTGGAACCACCATCGTTGCTAATTCCCAGGAAATTGGATTCACACTGCACCAAACCCACCGGAAAACCGTGCACGGAGAAGATGTCCAGTGACTTCAGGGCCATGGTGTCGTAGCGGCACAGCATGTTCTGGTAACGCAACAGGTCGGAAAGGTTGGTCGCAAGAGCGTGGCGGATGCGGAGGTCCTTGGTCTCGGAGATCAACCGGCAACTCAGCTCCAGCCCGAGAAGCTGACGTGGATTGAACATGTCCCTGTAGCGACCATAGCCCCACCTGTGCAGCCGGTCAGTCTCGTCTCCGGGCCGAATCTTCTGGTCCGGCACAAAGCGGGGCACCGTCTGTTTCCACCTGTCCACAGCTTCCGCTACGCGGGCAAGGTCCTCAGAGTCAGGCTTCTTGAAAAAACGGCCCTTGTGCCCCGCCTTTCTCTTCGGATTGTAGTACTCGATGGCGAAAAGGCGGTGCTCAAGGGGGTGCCCGGCGTCGCCCGGATAGCGGTTGGAGTGTCCGCAACTCGGACAGGCGCAACGCCCCCGGCGGGCGGGTCCGACCTGGACCAATGCGGTTCCACATACCCTGCAATCTCCGGGGCTTGCGCGGTCGTCGACCTCGTTGAGATCACCGCAGGCCCGGCAGACCAGAATGTTCTTCGGGTGGCGCCTATTCTCGGCAAGAAGGTATCCTGGGAAGAGCTCCACAGGTCTTCCGCAGGCTTCGCAATCCAACACCTTGACCCATAGGAAGGATTTCACGGGTACGTCGGCGTCGCCGTAGAGGGGGCACGATGTTCGGTAACATTGGCCGATTTCGGTGTGTAACGCGTCGATGAGAGCGCGTGCGGCTTGCTCATAGGCCGCAACATCCAGGTGCTCGATTTCTTCGCGGACGATCCAGGCCGACATCGGGTTGATATCGAAACCCTGTACCGCACATCCGAGGCGGTTCGCCTCGATCAGAGGCGTCCCACCGCCCATAAACGGGTCTGCGATGCGGAAATCCGACAAGTCATTCGACCGGAAGAAGCTGTCTTCAAGGCGATCCTCCGCGAACTCCGAGAGGATCAGGCCGCGAAATAAAGTTCCGGGACGGCGGGCAAACCACTTGTGCACCCCGATGATCGGGCGATAGTTCTGCTGGATCTGCTTTTCCCTGAGCGCCATCTCCGCGACCAGAGGAACGTCGAAGCGCCGCTCAATGCTCATTGGCCACCATCACCGTCCGGCTCGGGATGATTGCTCCCTCGCCGTAGATGTCGGGAAATACACAAGCATAGGCGACGTCGTTCCTCGGCCGTGCACTGTTCATTGAATCAGTTCCGGTAGCCGGTAGAGAAGCCGCTGTGCGGCTGGCCAACCGGCGTCCATAAAAATCTCCAAGCATTCGATCAGTTCGGTCCGGCGTTGTTCGCTCTCGAATATCTCTTTATGATCGGCGAGAAATACGCCAACGAGCCGTACGATCAACTCGATTCCCATTGATTCGAATTGAAATCCGGTGCGAGCACCGCCACTCCGCAAAGCGTGCGCCGCAAGATCGAATGCCCGCTCGGGGTCGAGAGGTAGCAGGAATTCAATCAGTTGCAGGAGATTGTAAACCGTGTGCGGAGTGCCACAGTCACCGATCCGCTTGAGGATCGGCGCAGCCTCCACGAAAAAGACCGCTAGCTCTGTTCTGCTTGTCGGTCGGCTTGACTCCCCACTGCTGTTACTTGCACCAGTAGAGAAATAGAGTTCGCGGCATGCAATATCGAGCAACTCCGCAGACTTGAAAGCGTCGGAGACGCCCTCAGGGTTCGGTGTTTCTCCCGAATAGTGCATGGCCAAGCCGTGACTCGCGGCTTCTACGACCCCCGCGGCTAGTTCCAGTGCTCGGTGCCTCAGTGCCTCGTCAGCAGGATGTTTCTGGCCGGTCAACCCGGCGACAAACGCCCCGCGCATCGTCGATAGGACAATAGCGAGCTCGTCGTGAAAACGAACCGAATCAGCGATCCACTCCTCCACAACAGATCTTGCGGCGTGACGCTCATGCGTGATCCATAGGATCGTGAGTATATGAGCGACAGCCTTCCGAAGACGAGCTTGGCGCTCCCTGTCGTCGGGAAAGTGTTCCAGTAGCTCCAGGACCAATGATTCGACAGTTTCTGGGGATGCATGCAACACGCGACCGAGTAGGCTCTTGATAATGTGTTCGAGTACGTTGAAGTTTGACTCCTGGCAGAGACGGTCCTTCACTCGCTGCCAAAAACCGTCCCGGTCAAGGTCCCAGAGCCGGATTAAGTGCAAACCAGCCTGCATTCGGACAGCGGGGTGAGGATCGGTTAGCAGCATGTCGATGTCGATCATGAGCCTCGGAAGTAGATCCGGCCGTTGCGGGGCCAAGTCGAGGACGGCCTGCGCAGCCTCTACACGCGCGGCTGGGGAACCCCATGACGCAAATTTCTCGAATGATTCCTCCGTCTGAGCATCGACCTGTGGATCGGCAGAACTCGTAGCGACCCTGAGGAGTCGAAGGAAGGACTCGGTCGCCGCACCGTCGGCCTGCTGCGAAAGAAGTCCTGCTGCTATGATGCGGTTGCATCCTTGGGCGAGTACGCCCTCGCCGTAGATTCGCAATTGCGCATCGGTCCCATACGCAGTCCGGGTTCTCTCGATTCGGCTCAACGCGTCATGGGCGGCGTTTAGTGTCAAACCTGTGGGTGCGCTGGCATTCGATTCCCGCGCTAGTACCTTTTTCGCTGAATCGATTGCCGCCATGAGGCTGGCGTTCGCCGGAAGCTTCCTATCGGGGTCCGTAATCCAATCATAAGGCTCGGGGCTTACGGCCTCAAATTGGACCACGAAGGGGCGACTATTTTGCACCGTATCTTGGCCCGTGTCGTCGGCGACCAGTCGCAAGGCTGCTTCCGTTTCCAGATTGTCGCCACCGATCACGGTGAATAAGCGGCGAAGGAAGTATTCACCGGCTTCCTTGGATAGCCGAAAGTCTGCAAAGTCGAACGACAGCGCTTTCCGCTCAAACCGTTGCCGGTCTTCTGACTTAAGGCGCCCATATCCCTTCGCAACGACGTCTATAGCGTCCTTCCCGGTATCCAGCATCACAAGAAACTGTTCAGTCAAAGCGAAAGGGAGGAGAAGACCGACCATCTCGTCATTGCGTTCCGCGGAGGCCATGAACAGTCTGGACCAGAATACGGCGAGCGATGCGTTGTCGATCAGTAGATTCGCCAAATTCAGGGCACTCTTCGCCTCACTGGACCTTAGATGCTTCAAAAGCTTCGCGACCAGAACCTCTGCATCACGAGCATATTTGTTGTCCGGATCGTGGGCCCAGACGTGGCTGAGATCTTGACGCAGCCGGACGCTTCTACCGGCGACGTCCAGATTGTAGTCGTCAAAGTCATCGGGGATTGGGTGTTCCCGGGCAACGTAGCCCTCCACCGACGCAATGATCGCTTCCATAGCCTGTGAGGGGTGTTGGTCGAGAAATTGAGGAACGAACTCGCCAAGCGCGTAGCGCGCCATGCCGTAGTCCTGACGTGCGTTTGACGTAAGGGACAATATCTGACTCGATGACATGTCCGTCGGCAGGTCCCGGGTTACATCGAATGCATAGGTCCGCCGGTAGATCTCGGCGCCGAAGGCCGGATCCACATCTACGATGGCCGCGATTTTGCGGCAGACCGCAGGAACCTCCTGCCAGGCAAATTCCGCAAGGCGATTCTCATCGAAAACTTTCGAAAGCAGTCGGCGGGATTGTTCTCGATCCGTTCCGTAGGTGTCCGCGACGAAGCCGATTGCCGTGGTTACGGTGAGGCCTGGGTCCTGCAAGCTGTATCCATGCTCCAGGAGCGCACGGGCCGCCAGTCCGAGATCCGCCTGAAGCCCGTCTTCCCGTGTTGGCCCAATCAATTTATTGAGCAGAAAACGAACCGGTCCGGCCACACTCCCAACACTCGGAGCGACGGCGCCGATCAGCTTGACCCACGGCTGGGCGGAAGTTTCCGGGTCGTCTTCCATCCGGACCGCCAAGGCTCCGCTGAGAATCGCAAACGCTTGGGCCGCTTTGTCATCGCCGTTGACTATGCGCTCAGCCAGCGTCAGGGTATCGGCGGCTTCGACCGGATATTCTACGCCCATACGCCCCACTGCGCTTCGAATGACGGGGTCGCCGTCCTTGTCAGCCAAGATATTCGCTACCGCGGTCCAGAATGAAAGCCGGCGAGTTTCTGAGGCCCAAATCTCTTGAAGAACAAAGGCGAGGGCAGGCGCAAGCATCAAGCCGCGTCCCTGCTCCTTGGAGAAGCGCAGTTTGCCGCTGACGATGTCCACGGGATCCAGCAGTACCTGAGCTGATGTGAAGTCGAACAGTATGTGATGCCGAAACTGAACCCACCGCCCATTTTCAACGGGGACCAATACTCCCTCGTGCGCCAGCGTGTCGATCATTTCGGGGTCTTTTAAGTCAAGAGCATGTTTCTGCACCCGAAGCGTGCGCGCCTCCACCATGGCTTCAACAACGGTACCAAGGCACGTTTCCGCCGACATGCCGTATCCTTCGATCCTGTGGCTCCAATGTAGCCGCAGGAGTTCCACCTGCGACGAAACTCGTTTCAGGTCCACTAGGTCGACGCCCCGGACAATGAGTTCGCTGAGCAAATGTGTGTTGAACGGGATCGAGGCAAGTTCCCGTAGCCGTGTGGGTGCGTCGGCGAGAGCTGCGGACAAAGTCGGGGTTTGTTCAAGGAGTTTCTGGAACTCCACTTTCGTCCACGGCGGTATTCTGACGTGTCTGACGTTGGAAAAACTCGACTCGGCAGGGCCTGCATCAGGAGGCGGACCGACAAACAGGGAGCGAAACTGTTGACCCATCCGAAGGTCGAAGGTGCGAATGGACGCCACCACCCGCCAACGCCGACACCGGCCCAGCACCTGCGCAATCAGGGTACGAAAAACACTTTCGGCTTTTCCCCCGCGCGTTGCGTCGAGAGCATCAATGATAAGCCATGCCGGCCCAACACCATCCCAAGCCTCCAATACGTCCAGCAGGCCGTGTTCAAGTTTCAGATCATTGGAGAGACCTTCAAGCGACTCTACGGAGTGTTGATCAACAGCAAGTTCGACTACATCCTTGCCTTGGGCGATGAGAGACCGAGCGAAGGCATTGAGTACCCCGCTCTTGCCGGCACCGGGCTCGCCGACAATCAGGAGCGAATTCTCCCAAGCGGCCGTCTCGACGGCACCTTGGCACTCTCGGACTATCGAGGCACAGTCGCCGTCCTTGACCTCGATCCCTTCATGACGCTGTAACCCCGTAGCGACCGACTGCGTGTGCTTACGGAGGGCGGTGATGTCATGTCTATAACTCGGCGCAGCACCAAAATGGACGCCTTTGGTCATGATCGCTTGGCGAAGGCTTGCAAGGTCGGCCCTACCTCGCTCTGCCATCATCTGACCGCTGACGGTTTCCAAGGCGTTCAGAGCGACCGCGGCTTGGGACCCTTCCGGTATTGACGCTGCCAGCATCTCTTCCATCAAGGCCCGGTCTGCTCCACCTGGATCGAACATGAACACCGTCACCAGGCGTGCCAAATGATCGAGCAACTCCGGATCAAACTCTTCGGCCGTCAACGACGCCCATGCTTGAGCGGCGCATGACTTGAAGCACTTCAGAGCCCGCTGTTGTGCCTTCGTGAGGGCAGGCGTGCGCTGCAACGATCTGCTCCGAAGTGCAGCAGGCAGGTCTTTTCGAATGCTCGTAGGCGCGTCCCTGCTGACCGCGAGCACCAACCTGTCGCGGGCGGGATCAAGTGGGCGGTTCCACCCGAGACTGCCGTCGCCATCCCGACAGGAGATCCAGTGATGAACAAATTGGGAGACCGTCTTGCCGAAGGGGCTGGCTAGGTCCTGCGACAGCGAGACCGCCGTCTTGGCCTGTATCGCGATATAGCCGTCAGCCGATGTGCAGACGAGAATATCATCCACTGGCGCTTCCGTTTCGAAGCGAAGCTGGACAGGAGAAGCAACTCCAAGACTCAGGCGTTGGTCGAAGCATTTTCCCGAAAGAAGGTAAACGCCAAAAAACGCTCCCAGTTGCTGCTGGAACACGATTCCCGCACTCGTGGCCGCACCACCCCCTTTTGCCGAGGCGGCAGGGAGCGAATCTTCAGTCAGGTCCGGCACTTACATCCTTTGCAAACAACGGTTCTCGGGTAGTCAGTGACTGTCCGCCACTTGACATCCGTCAAACCAGTTCCGCCATTCCGTCACGACGCGGTGAAGGTCTCAAGTTTGAGTTGGTCAGGTCGGGCGAGCCGGCGTTTGTGGTGGCGGAACTCCAGGCCAGCGTTGAAGGCTGCAACGACCTCATCGTCCGGGCCTGCCCATTCCGTGCCAAGGCGCTTCGTGAGCCAATGCGCCACATCTGACCAACGCCACAACCGGTAGCGGTTTCGGGGGTCGGTTACCGGCGGTGGGAACCCTCCCGGGCCGCGTGCCCCAGTTATCAGTAACCGCATCCCTTCTCGGGTGCGCCCGATACGGGCGGCGATATCCGCCATGGAGACAAGCCCGGCATCGGCGATCCGTATCACGGCGACGCCATTGATGCGTTCCAGGTCGATCACTGCCGAGCGGATGGCCTCGTCGAGGCTGGTGGCGTCACGGTCGAAGTCGACGTACTGGATACCGTCAACCCTGCCGATCATTGCATCGTCACACCCCGCCTCAAAGACGTCGTCGACAAGCCCTGCGGCCTGCAAATCAGGACCTTCGATGATCAGGGTGAAGTGATGTATCGGCATCTTGAGGTATTCCCGTGGTTCGCGTACTGCCTCTGGCTGTGCGGGCACCGCTTGGCGAAGCGGCCCAGTAGCCCACTGCCTCGCCATCGCGTAATGTACTTTCTACATCATTCCTCGGATGCCTCGTCCTCGCGACGTTGACACGATACAACGGATACTGAGCATTGTCGAGTTTGAGAGTTTTCCAATGACAAATGAGCCTGAAGGAGGCGGTGGAATCCAGGGAGAGATGAGCCTGAAGTCGGCGGGTATGGGAGAAAGGGAGGATGGTCGTGGCGATGCAGACGGAACGGCTGGAGACGCTGAGCAGGTTCGGGGATTTTTGAGGGGAACGGGGAGCTAGAGTATCGGTTGGCGGGGCATGGTTCGGCGTACAGGTTCGTGCGGCGGACACTGGAGCAGTTCGGGTATCAGGGGCGCTTCGCAGCCTCCATGGTTCCACAGATCATGAAAATGATTGCCATTGCGGCGAGATTTGATAAGGATACTTTGTCCACGACAAGGGGCAGAATGACCTCCGAAAGCCAACTAGACGACTTCGTCCCCAATGCATTTCGAGAGTTGAAGGATCCTGCCAGAGATCTGCCCCGGCTCGCCAAGGATCCGTCCGCGATGGCATCTCTCGAAGCCGCCATGCGCGGGATTCCGACACGACATGAACTCATGTTGGGAGACGCCCGGGTCGCGAGTCTCCCTGCCGCATCCGTCCACTTGGTGGTGACGTCGCCTCCCTACTGGACGCTCAAAAAATATCGCCGCAGCGAGGGCCAACTGGGGTGGATCGAGGACTACGGAGACTTTCTGGATCAACTCGACAACGTCTGGCGCATGTGCCACCGGGCGCTGATCCCGGGCGGACGTCTCATCTGTGTGGTGGGCGATGTCTGCCTGTCCAGGCGTAAGAACTCCGGTCGACATACGGTGGTGCCTCTCCACGCGTCCATACAAGAACGCTGTCGCGATATCGGATTTGACAACTTGGCGCCGATAATCTGGAGCAAGATCGCCAACGCGGCGTATGAGGTCGACCGAGGCAGCGGCGGATTTCTGGGGAAACCCTACGAGCCCAATGCGGTCATCAAGAACGACATCGAGTTCATCCTGATGCAGAGAAAGCCCGGCGGATATCGGAAACCCTCGACCGCGGCCAGGATCTTGAGCGTACTTTCCCGGGAGTACTATCAGAGGCTTTCCGGCAGGTTTGGACGGATGTCCCGGGTGCCTCGACACGAACGCATCCGGCGCCCTATCCCGTAGAGTTGGCCGAACGGCTGATCCGTATGTTCAGCTTTGTGGGGGACACGGTGCTCGATCCTTTCACCGGAACCGGTTCGACGCAGGTCGCGGCCGCCGCCTGCGGCCGGAACAGCATAGGTATCGAGGTCGATCCCGTGTACATGGAGACCGCGCTGAATCGGCTGCGGAATGAAACCGGGGATCTCTTGAAGGAAGTGCAGGTCAACGCCGGCAAGATCCCGGCCGCCAACACAACGGAACGGCCGAAGAGCGCCGTGACCGCATAGTTCCACGCGCAAACGCAACCGAGAGCATGATTTCCCCCGACGACGCGGTTCAAGACCTCTATCGGATAGCAATCCTCGAAGGCAGGACCAAGTCTCGCGTCCCTTCAGCGACTTTTTCGACAACTTGGTTGACCATGTGGCACATCGAAACCCGAATGCGGTGAAATAGTTCCGTTAGCATCGGAAGGAGGACGACTTGCCTCGAAACCAGGTAAGCGCAACACCTCGTCATATCCCCCTCGACGTCGCCAGCAACTACTACCCGTTCTTCGGCGCGCTGATGAACGGGCGGCACCAAGCCTACGGGCTGGACATCCGCTGGCACTACGTGGATCCGCCGAACAAGCTGTTCCGGCAGGTGCTCAGGTCGCCCCGGTACGACGTCACCGAGCTTTCCCTGTCGAGCTACACCATGATGCGGGAGCAGGGTTGGCGCGCCTACAAGGCATTCCCGATCTTCACCTCCCGCCGTTTCCGACACTCGGCGCTGTTCGTGCGCAAGGGCAGCCGTCTGGTGAGCGGGGAGCAGCTCAAGGGCAAACGGGTGGGGGTGCCGGACTTCCACATGACGGCGGCGGTGTGGATCCGGGGCATGCTCCAGGAAGAATACGGTGTGAGGCCGGAGGACATCCGCTGGTTCACGGGCCGGGTGGAGCGGGTCAAGCTGCCGGCCGCCATCGCCGAAAAAACGGTATACGTGGGCAAGGAGGCGCGGCTCTTCGACTGGCTGCTGGAGAAGAAGCTCGACGCGGTGATCTACGCCCACCTGACCACGCCGCCGGTGCCGGAAGGCGCCGTGCGGTGCCTGTTCCCCGATGCCGTCGAGCGGGAAAAGGCGTATTTCCGGAAACACGGGGTCATCCCCATCATGCACCTCATGGCCCTCAGGGAGCAGCACCTGGAGAAGGGGCTCGGGATAGCCCGCAAGGTGGAGCGGGTGTTGAGGAAGGAGAAGGAGTTCTTCTTCAAGCGGCTGGATATGGTGAGTTCGGCCGGCGTCCTCCCCTGGTTCTCCGAATACGTGGAGGGCACCGCCGGAGTCCTCGGCCGGGACCCCTGGCCGCACGGCATCGAGGCCAACCGCAAGGGTCTGGAGAAGTTCCTGGACTACTCCATGGCCCAGGGCCTGATCTCCCGCAGGCCGGATCTGCGTGAGCTGTTCATGGACGTCTGACGAATTCTCGGTCCGCCGAGGGCTCCGGCTCTTCCAATGAGCCGATAGCCAGGTTGCCGGCGGCAACGAAAGGGCCTGCCGCCACGAGCTTCTTGTTACGGGCATCGACTCGCAGGTTCAGCCCCTCCAGAGTACGCGCGCCCAGCAATTGAAGGTCGCCTTTCTGCGCGAACACGACCTCGTCCGTCGTCAACTCCTTGCCCACACGGATGACGGCGAATCCGATGGACCGGGTTATCTCCTGGCCATTGGCCATGACGAAACGCCGGTCCTTCTTTTCGGGCTCGACGCCGATTTTGTCCAGGTGCCTTCGATGGATCCAGGTCAGTTCGCTGCCCGTGTCGACCATGACTTTCGACACACGGACGGAGCGGGTCCTGTCCCGCTGATTTTCGAGCAAACAACCAACGCTGAAGATTCCCATGACGGTTTACCTCACAGCACGAACGGCATGGTGGCGGACAGCAGCACGCTCTGGTCCAGCAGCATGGTGCGCTTGCATATCTTCCACTCGCCGTCCACCTTGCGCAGCACGTCGTCGCGCTTGCCGGCGAAGATGTCGGTGCTGTCCTCGAGCTTGTTGCGGTAGATGAGGATCCGGTACTTGACGCTGACTTCCTCCGGGTCCTCCAGGCTCGGGGTCGCCCGGATGGCGTGGACGTTGGAGACGATGCGGGAGACCCTGGGCGACGGCTCCTCCACCCAATGGACCCCGGAGGTGATCTGCTTGATCCGCAGCCGCAGGGTGGCCTTGCCCTCGTCGAACCAGTTCATGTCCCGGCCCTGGCGGGTGTTCTCGGTATCCCAACGGCCGAACTGGACGTTCCGCCGCATGGGGGCCCAGTACGCGACGTCGTCGGTGAAAAGGTCCAGCCACTCCTCGTACCGGCGCTCGTCCAGCAGGTCCGCCTCGGCGCACAGGAACTCGTGCACCTCCTGCGCCAGCAGAAGGTAGGGCAACCCCTTGCCGGCGCCGCCGACGGCCGGGAATCCGCCGCTTTCCCGTGTGGCCCGCTGGGTCCTACGACTCGTCATCCATGAGCTCCGCCCAGCGCCGGTAGAAGGCCCGGGCCCCTTCTTCGGAGAACGAGGCTTTCACCGTTACCGCATCCGGGAGGTTCTCCACCGGCTCGGCGAACCCAAGGCCCATGCCGTAGTGGTAGGGGTAGCGCCGGGCGATGGTGCCCCGGCTGGCCTGGGTGGCATAGACCCAGTTGTCCATGTCGTCGGACTCCACCATGCCCGCCGGTCCGGTGAACCGCATATAGTAGTGGCGCAACAGGTCCTTGACCTCCCAGGGGGCGTCGCGGTCCACCAGGTACCAACGCCAGGCCTCCGTCCGGCTCGGCCCGACGGGATGCCACACCACCATGGTGCGGGGAAACCAGGGGTGGAAGGCCGTGTTGGGAAAGACGTTGCCGTTGCCGGGGGTCACCGCGACCTTGCCCTTCAACCGCTCCCGCCGCTTCGCCTCCACCTCCTTGAAGTACTCGGCCACCGCCGGATCGTTGGGGAACTCGGGAAACCAGGGCTCGGCGCCCACCTCCGGCGGACCGGTGATGGAGGCATGGCCCAGCGACGGGAACGCCATCAGGCCGCTGGTGAAACGTTTGGCCTGGTTCTTGTGGACCGAGCCGTGGCGCTCCTGTCCCTCGCCGCCCGGCCCCAGCCCGGCGATCTCGGCCGACTTGTGGGTGGTCGGGCTGTGGTAGGTGTCCCAGGCGAAGTTCTCGGCGGCGAACTTCCAGTTGCACGGCATCCGCCACTTGACCATGCCCCCAAGCACCTCGGAGCCCCCCTCGCTGCCGTCCCGCGCATCCAGCAACGCGTCCAGGTAATAGCGCATGCCGCCGAGGTAGTCGCTGAAGGACGGCGCCGATTCGTCCCAGGCGGCCCAGATGGTCCCCTTGTAGACCTCCATCCGCGCCACGTGGATCAGGCCCCACTCGGACTTGTCGAGCTGCTCGCGGTAGCCCGCCCGGTATTGCGGAACGCCGAAGAGGTCCCCCGGCGTCTGCACGAGCCCGCCGTCCGTGGAGTAGCTCCAGCCGTGATAGGGGCAGGTGAACACCGACGTGTTACCCTGGTCGTAGCGGCACACCTTCATGCCGCGATGCCGGCAGGTGTTCAGCAGCACGTGGATCTCGCGATGCGTATCCCGGGTGACGATGACCGACTCCTCGCCCATGCGGGAAAGGAAGAAGTCGCCGGGCTCCGGGATCTGGCTCTCATGCCCCACGAACAGCCACGCGCGCGCGAAGATCTGCTCCAGCTCGGCGTGGTAGATGTCCTCGTTGACGAAGATCTCCCGGCTGATGATGCCGCGGTCGACGTCCACCCACGCCCCGTTCCGTTGTCTGCCGTTGCCCACGACCCCTCCAGAGCGGCTTTGGTTCGGGAATTCCTAATGGAAACAGCGGAAGCGGCGGATTGTCAAGGATTCCCGCGCCGCCCACCCCCGCCTGGATCCCGGAGCCCGCCCCGGGGCCGGGATCAGGCCCGCACCTTGCGCAGGCTCGGCATGAACGCCACCACTACGGCGGCGAGCACCAGCACGATGACGCCCATGCCCACCACGGTATGGGGCGCGCCGATGAAGTGGGCGCTTACGCCGGCCAGCATCGCGCCGGCCGGCGTGATGCCGCGGTCGAGCATGTAGATGCTCATGACCCGGCCCCGCAACCGGTCCGGGACGGTCATGTGCAGCACCATGTTCGAGACCGACATGAACATGACCTGGAATCCGCCGACGACCGTCAAGGCCAGCAGCGACAACGTCAGCGTACGCATCAGCGCGAACAGAATCAGGAAAGCGCCCTGGAACACCAGGCCCGCGATCATGAGGAACCCGGGCCGGTTCACCCGGCCGGCGAAATGCGCGACGCACAGCATCGCCACCATGGCGCCGAGGCCCGGCGCCGCCATCATCAAACCGAGGCCTTCGGGTCCAACCTGCAGCACGTCCTTCTGAAAGACGGGCAACAGCGCCTGGTACGGCATGGCGAACAGGCGCGGAATCATGGCGGTGGCCATGACGGCGAACACCACGGGATCCGACCAGACATAGCGGATTCCCTCGCGCAGGTTGCTGAGCACGGAAGTGCCGGCGGCTTCCCAAACCCGCTCCGGGACCCTCATCCGGTAGATCATCCACATGACGAAGAGGTAGGTGGCGCTCTGGACGTAGAAGTTTCCCGCCAGTTGGATGGAGAAGTTTCCATACAGTGCGAAGAACGCGATGAGACCCCCGCCCACGCTCGGGCCGACGATCTTGGTGAAGTTGAAGGCCGCCGAATTGAGCGCCACGGCGTTCATCAGCTCCGCCCGCGGCACGATGTCGGGGATGAGCGCCTGCCGCACCGGCTCGCTGAAGGACCATACCGTGCCGGTGGCCAGCGTGAAGGCGAACAGGTGCCAGACTTCCAGCCACTCCAGGTGTGCCACCAGAGCCATGCCAAGGGCCGTCATCAGCACGAACCATTGGGTGGTGATCATCATCCTGCGCCGGTCCGAGCGGTCGGCGGCCACTCCCGCCAGCGGACTGAAGATGAGAAAGGGCACGAAACGCAGGCCGTTGATGGCCCCCAGCAGGATGGCCGAGCGCGTCATCTCGTAGCACGCCCACCCCACGGTGAGCTGCTGGAGCCAGTGTCCGCCGCTGAGGAAGCAGGTACCGGCCCACAGGTACCGGAAATCGCGGTTCCGCAGGGACGAGAAGGTGCTTTGAGAACGTTTCGTCTCCATGGGGCGGCCCCGGCAATCAGTTCGAAGCGTCCGTGGCCGGCGGTTGCCCGCCCGGCCCGGCCATGGCCGCCACCAGACTCAGTTGACGCCGGTCGAGGTTGGCGCTCTTGATCAGGGCGTAGATTTCCTGGCCCGGCGCCAGACCGAGCTCGCGGGCGGCCTGCCGCGTCACCAGCGCGGTCAACGACGCGTCGCCGACGCGCAGCCTGAGCTCCGCCAGACGGCCGAGGTCGCCGTCGCCCGGGCGTATCTCCATCAGGGTCCCCTTGAGCACGTTGCGCAGGCTCAGCCCCCGCGGCGGCTCCGTGGCCACGCTGACGTCACGGGCGCGGATCCACACCCGCACGGCCACCCCGGCGGGTATGTCCACCAGAGGGACCCGCAACTCGCCGCCGCGAAAATCGAGGTGCGTAAGACCCGCCTCCGCGTCGTGGCGGGAGACCTGCGTGGCCAGCATGGTGCCGGTCTCGGTTTCGTCTTCCGGCGACCACAGATCCATGTCGCTCAGCACCTCGTCGACGCCGCCCGACCGGACCACCCGGCCGCCGGACACCAGCACCAGGTTGCGGGCCAGACGCGACACCTCGTCGAGGGAATGGCTCACGTAGAGGACGGGAATGCCCATCTCGTCCAGCCGTTCGATGTAAGGCAGGATCTCCCGCTTCATGAGGACGTCGAGAGACGCCAGCGGCTCGTCCATCAGGAGCGCCCGGGGGTTGCTCAGGAGCGCCCGGCCCACCGCCACCCGCTGCTTCTCGCCACCGGAAAGAGAGCGCGGCCGGCGTCTCAGCAGCGCCCCCAGATCCAACAGGGCCACCACCTGCTCCAGGGTGAGACGGCGTTCGGCCGCCGGGGCGAAACGCCAGCCGTAGAGCAGGTTCGAGCGGACCGTGAGGTGGGGGAACAGGCGCCCTTCCTGGAAGACGTACCCGATGCGCCGCTTCCACGGCGGCAGGTCGATGTCCGCGGCGCTGTCGAACAGCACGTGGCCGCCCACCTCGATGCGCCCCTCGCCGGGGGTGAGCAGCCCGCTCACCATGTTCACGATAGAGGTCTTGCCCGCGCCGGAACGGCCGAAGAGCGCCGTCACCCCCTGGTCGCTGCTGAACCGGGCGTCGATGTCGAAGTCCCCGAGGCGCCGTTTGACGTCGACTTCAAGCATGGCCCTGCGTCCTTCGCGCGACGTAGCGGCCGAGCATTTCGGACGCCACCAGCGCCACGATGGTGACCAGCACGATGATGACGGTGAGGCGCAAGGCGCGCGGCTCGTTCCCCGGCACCTGCAGCGCGGAATGAACCGCCAGGGACAGGGTCTGAGTCTCGCCGGGGATGTTGGAGACGAACGTGATGGTGGCGCCGAACTCTCCGAGGCTCCGGGTGAAGCCCAGAATCGCTCCCACGACCATGCCCGGAAGGCTCAGAGGCAGCGTCACCGTAAGCCAGATCCACAAACGGCCGGCCCCGAGGGTGGCCGCGGCAGCCTCCAGGCGCTGGTCGATGGCCTCCAGGGAAAGCCGGATGGGCCGCACCATCAGCGGAAACGCCACCACCGCCGCGGCCACCACGGCCCCGGTCCAGCGAAAGGCCAGCACCAGGCCGAAAGTCTGCTCCAGCCAGGCGCCCACCGGGCCACGGCGCCCGAGCAGCAGAAGCAGCAGATATCCGGTGACCACCGGCGGCAGCACCAGCGGCATGTGCAACACGCCGTTCACGATCTCCTTGCCCCAGAAGCGGTAGCGCGCCAGCACGAAACCGGCCAGCACCGCCAGGGGGAGGCTCGCGAGCGTGCTCCACACGGCGATCCTGACGCTCAGGAGAAGGGCTTCTATCTCCGCCGGGCTCAAGGGCCACACGGACATCAGCGTCCGGTCCCCTTGACCACAAAGCCCTGAGCCTCGAAAACCGACCGGGCCCCGGACGACCTCAGGAAGTTCACGAATGTCTCGGCCTGCGGATGGGTGCTGGAAGACGGAACGGCCACCGTATAGTGGATGGTCGGATGATACTCCTCGGGAAAGACGCCCACCACCGCGACGTTGGGGTCCGCCCTGGCGTCCGTGGCGTAGACGATGCCGTAAGGCGCCTCCCCCCGAGCCACCAGCGCCAGCGCGTGGCGCACGGTCGGGGTGCCTGCCACCCGGGGCGCCACCATCCGCCAGACCCCGAGGGTCTCCAGCGCCGCCCTGGCGTACTGGCCCGCGGGGACGTGGCTCGGGTCCCCCATGACGAGCCGCCCGTCCCCGAGAAGCCGCGCCAGGGGAAAGCCTTTGTGGATGGGCACCGCGGCGGCTTGCCGGGCGGGGGCCACGAGCACCAGGCGGTTGCCGAGAAGGTTGGCGAGGGTGCCCGGCCGCAGCCATCGGCCGGCCTCGAGCCGATCGGTCCACTTGGGGCTGGCCGACAGGTAGACGTCCGGCGCCGCGCCGCGCTCGATCTGCCGCGCCAGGGTGGAGCTTGCCGCGAACGAAATCGTCACGCCGGAGCCGCCGGCCTTCTCGAAACGCCGCGCGATGGTGTCGACGGTGCCCTGGAGGCTGGCGGCGGCGAAAACCAGCAGCCGCTCGGCCGCCCCGGCCGGGCCGGCGAATGACACCCCAAGGATCAGGAGTGCCCAAAGGACGCACACGCGCCCCGGCGGCGAGCTCTGCCGCCGGCTTTCGCCCATGGTTGTTTTCGTCGCCACGATACTGAATCCGTTCGAGGTCCGCCCGCGGGAGGCCGGCGAACAAAGTCATTTTTACTTGGCATTTTGTCGTCTATAATACCACACGGTCGATGACCCCCGCGGAAACCATGGTGGAGCGGACGCGGCGCTTCGGGCTCGGCCTCCGGCACGCCGCGACTCATGACCCGCGCCGCCGAAAGGAGATCATGGCTGGACGAAAGGTTTCCTACGACCCCGCGAAAGCGGCACTCCTCTGCTACGCGTCCGCGGTTCCCTCGTTTCTTGACGGCAGCGACACGCCCCGTGCCTGGCTGGAGCGGCGCCTGGAAACCATCGAGGCCCTCGAGCCCGAAGTCAAAGCCTTCGTCCGCATGAACGTCGACGGCGCCCGCAAGGCGGCCGACGCCGCCGGTGCGCGATACAAGGCCGGGCAACCCCTGTCGGTGGTGGACGGCATGCCCATGGCCATCAAGGACGTCCACGAGACCGAGGACATGCCCATGGAAGTGGGCAGCCCGGTGCTCAAGGGTTCCCACACCGGCTGGGACGGCGCCGCGGTCCACTGCCTGCGCAAGGGCGGTGCGCTGATCCTGGGCAAGACCGTGACCACCGAGTTCGCCTTTGCCGCCCCCGGACCCACCCGCAACCCGTGGGACGTGTCGCGGACCCCGGGGGGTTCCTCCAGCGGCAGCGCCGCCGCGGTGGCGGCGCGCATGGTGCCGGCGGCCACGGGCACGCAGGTGCGCGGCTCGGTGCTGCGGCCGGCGGCCTACTGCGGCACCTACGCCATCAAGGCCTCCTACGGCGCCCTCAATTCGCTGGGAGGGTTCCCGTCGGCGCCGAGCCTGGCCCATTTGGGGATTCTCGCCGGGACCCTGCAGGACACCTGGGCCACGGCCTACTACATCTCCCACGCTGCCGGCGGCGACCCCGGCCATCCGAGCCTGGGGGGCGAGCCCTCGCTGCCGGCCGCGGAGAAGCCCCGCCGGGTGGTCCGGCTCGAGACCGCCGGATGGGACGTCACCGGGGACGGCACCCGGGCGGTCTTCGAGGGGTACGTCGACAGACTTCGGTCCGAGGGTATCGAGGTGGCCGGCCGGGCCGACGACCCGGACGTGGAGGCGCTGGAGCACAAACTCAGAGAGCTGCCCGAGGTGATCCTGCTGATGCTCACCTATGAAGGGCGCTACCCGCTGGCGGTCTATGCCGAACGCTGCCCCGAGCTGCTGAGCGAGCGGGTGCTGGAGCGGGTGGAGGCGGGCCGCGGCCTCACGCCCGACGACTACGCCCGAGCCCTGGACTGGTGCCGGGACTTCCGCCGCCAGTGGGAGGCCATGGCGGGCCACGCCGACGCGTTCGTCACCCTGAACTCCGTCGATGCCGCGCCCGTGGGGATGCCGGTGGGCAACTCCATCTACGGCGAGCTGTCGTCGGTGGTCGGCGTTCCCACCCTGAACCTGCCGTTGCTGGCGCTCGACGAAATGCCGCTGGGCGTTCAGTTGCTCGGCTACTATCGCAAGGACTGGGAACTCGTGGGCATCGGACGCTGGCTGGCGGAGCACTGAACCGCCGGTATCCAGCTTTCAAGAAGTGCTTCACAGCCCTAGTGTCCTGTCCGGTTAATTCGCATCATGAGATGCGCCGGATTTTTCGTCGTCGGCAAGGCGCGATGACGAGCAGTGGCGGGCACCACGCGAGGAAGAGCAACGCAGCCGACGGCGAAAAAGACAAGCAGATTATGGTGTGAATTAACCGGACAGGACACTAGGGTCTCGTCGTGAAAGTTCTCGTCAGCCTCCTCGTCTCCTTCATGGAGCTCCCCGAAACCCGGCGCAACCTGGGCGTGCTGCTCAAGTTCGTCGGCATCCTGCTGGGCATCATCGTCGTCTACACCGTCCTCTTCCACTTCATCATGGTCAGCGTGGAAGGGAAGGACCACTCCTGGGTCACGGGGTTCTACTGGACCCTGACGGTGATGAGCACGCTGGGGTTCGGGGACATCGTCTTCGACAGCGACATCGGCAGGATCTTCAGCATTCTCGTCCTCGTGTCGGGCATCGTCCTGCTGCTCATCCTGCTGCCCTTCACCCTGATCCGCTCGTTCTACGGGCCGTGGCTGGAAGCGCAGATACGGGGCCGCGCCCCCCGCCAAGTGCCGGAAGACATGGCCGCCCACGTGGTCATCTGCAGCTACGACGCGCTGGCCATCGGTCTGGCGGAGCGGCTGGCGCTGTACGGCATCCCCTACTGTTTCGTCGAGCCCGACCCCGCCGAGGCCGCCCGCAAGCACCGCGAGGGGCTCTCGGTCATCACCGGCGACGTGGACAGCCGGGAAACCTACGTCAACCTGCGGGCCGCCAACGCGCGTCTGATCCTCGCCAACCACGGGGACGCGGTGAACACCAACATCACCATCACCGCCCGGGAGGTGGCCCCGGACGTCCCCATCGTCGCCACCGCCGAGGCCGAGGACTCCATCGACGTGCTGGAGCTGAGCGGCTGCACCCACGTGCTGCCCCTGCACCAGCAACTGGCGGAACGTCTCGCCAACCGCGTCAACGCGGGCCATGCCGAAGTGCACGTCATCGGCGGCATCCGGAACCTGCGCATCGCCGAGTTCGCCGTCCACAATACGCCGTTCGCCGGCCGCACCATCCGCGAGACCCAGATCCGGGAGGCCACGGGAGTGGAGATCGTCAACGTATGGGAACGCGGCAAGCTGCTGCCGGCCCGGCCCGACACCTACCTCTCCAATTCCAGCCTGCTGGTGGTGGCGGGCACCGAGCAGCAGATCCTGGAGCTCAACCTGCTGCTGGTGATCTACGACATCAACTACAACCCGGTGCTGGTCATCGGCGGCGGCAAGGTGGGCCGCGCCACCACCAGGGCCCTCGGGCGCAAGGACGTGGCGGTGCACCTCATCGAGCGCAACGAAGCCCTCCGGCCGCGCATCGGCGACATCCCCACGCAACTCTTCCTGGGCGACGCGGCGGACCGGGACCTGATCATGGAGGCGGGTCTGAGCAACACCCCGGCGGTGGTGCTGTCCGGCAGCGACGACGCCATGAACATCTACCTGGCGGTCTTCTGCCGCCGCCTCAACCCCGAGGTCCTCATCCTGAGCCGCCTCACCCACCCCCGGAACCTCGAGGCCATCTACCGGGCCGGCGCCGACTTCGCCTTGAGCTACACCTCCCTGGGCGTCGAAGACATCTTCGCCCAGCTCCACGCCCGCGAGCTGCTGGTCATCGGCGAAGGCGTGGAGCTGTTCGTGGTACCCGCCCCGTCATCCCTCGTGGGCCGCGACCTCGGCGGCTGCGCCGTCTCCGAGCGCACCGGCCTCACCGTCGTCGGCATCCAGCAGAACGGCGTCGTCGTCACCAACCCCCCATCCACCACGTCGCTCCACGAGGGCAGCGAGCTGATCATGCTCGGCAACACCGAGCAGCGGCAGGCATTCGCCAGGGACTTCGGATGAACCCCTGAAGTTTCCGATCACAGGTCAGTTTCTCCGAAACCGCGCGGTCTGCGTCGTAGCTTCAGGGTCCCCGCCCAGAGACGCGGAGCCTGGCGTTGTCACGGGACACAGGTTGCGCATATCCGGCTCACGACGCAATAACAGGTGGTGGTGTCCGCTTCGAGACCGACATACCGCATCGGCGTCGACATCGGCGGCACGTTCGTCGATTTCGCGCTCTGCGGCGCCGGCGGCGAGATGGCCGTCCACAAGGTGCCGGCCGAGCCGGCGGATCTGGCCGGGTCCATCATGCGCGGCATCGCGGACCTCGCGGAGCAACACGGGACCGATGCGAGGAGCTTCCTCGGGCAGACCGATCTGGTGGTCCACGGGACCACGGTGGCCACCAACGCGGTGCTCACCGGCACCGGTTGCCGGACCGGACTGCTTACCACCAAGGGCACGCGGGACGCGCTGGAGATGCGCCGGGGCGTCAAGGAGGAGCCCCTCGACAACAAGTACCAGGCGCCGCCGCCGCTGGTGCCGCGCTACCTGAGACTGGCTATCGACGAGCGGGTGGACTGGAGCGGCGGCGTCCTCACGGCGCTGGATGCCGGGTCGCTGGAGGCGGTAGTCGAGACCCTCAAGACGCATGGAGTCGAGTCGGTGGCGGTGTGTCTCATGCACGCCTACGCCAATGATGCGCACGAGCAGGAGGTAGCGGCCAAGCTGCGGCGGGCGTTGCCGGACGCGTACCTCACCGTCTCCTCGGAACTCCTGCCCCAGTTGGGCTACTACAGCCGGGTGAGCACCGCGGTGCTCAACAGCTACGTGGGCCCGTTGCTGAAGTCCTACATGTCGTCGCTGGCCGCCCGCCTCGCCGGCGCGGGGTTCGGCGGCCAACTGCTCATCATGAACTCGGCGGCGGGCCTCATGGCGCCGGAGGAGATCATTCCGCGGGCAGCCGCGGCGCTGCTGTCCGGTCCGGCGGCGGCGCCGGTGGCGGCGCGGGTCTACGCCGGGACGTCCGACTGTGCGGTCATCGACATGGGCGGAACCAGCCTGGACATCTCCCTGGCGTCGGGAGGCGAGCCCCGGGAGGTGACCGAGGGCCGTGTCGGACGGTACGCCACGGCGCTGCCGATGATCGACATCCGCACGATAGGCGCCGGCGGCGGCAGCATCGCCCGGATCGACGCGGGCGGGGGGCTCCGGGTGGGGCCCGAGAGCGCGGGGGCCTCGCCGGGACCCGCGTGCTACGGCAAGGGCGGAGCGCTGCCCACGTGCACGGACGTCGACCTTCTGCTGGGCTACCTCGATCCCGACTACTTTCTGGGCGGCCGTATGCAACTCAAGCCGGAACGGGCGGTGCGGGCGGTGCGTGAGCACCTGGCCGAGCCGCTCGCCGTTTCGGTGGAGGAGGCGGCGGCGGCCGCCTACGAGGTGATCAACGCCGGCATGGCCGCCGGGGTCCGTGACATGATCGTCGACCACGGACTCGATCCCGAGGCCATGCCCATGGTGGTGGGCGGCGGCGCCGGGCCGGTGCACGCCGCCGCGGTGGCCGTGGAGCTGGGCATGCCGAAAGTGATCGTTCCCCGGCAGTCGGGGGTCTTCTGTGCGGTGGGCATGCTGTTCGCCGACCTGAAGCACGACCTCGTCCGGAGCTACTACGCCTCCGGCGAGCAATTGGATCCGGAACGCTGGCGGGCGCTGTTCGCCGCCATGGCGGCGGAAGGCCGCCGTACGCTGGTGTCGGAAGGGGCGCGCCCGGACGAGGTTGAGGCGCGCTACTCCGCCGACCTCCGCTACTTGCGCCAGATCCACGAGCTCAACCTGCCCATCGACGAAAACCTGGCGGAGTGTCTGGAAATCGACGACCTGCACACCCGTTTCGACGCCCTCCACGAGCGCCATTTCGGCTACCGTCTCCCCGAAGAAGCACTGGAGGTCGTCAATCTGCGTCTCCGGTGCGTGGCCCGCAGGCCCCGGCCGGAGCTCCCGCGCGTTCGGACAGACGGGGAGGACATGCCGGCGCCCCACGGGAAGCGACGCGCCTACAGCCCGGGGGAGATGAGCTTCCGGGAGTTCGCGGTGTATCGCGGGGACGCCATGGGCGCGGGTCGCCGGCTACAGGGGCCGGCCATTGTCGAGCTGGCGCAGACCACGCTGGTGGTGCCGGCGGTGTTCGACGTGCGGCTGGACGAGGCGGGGAGCTTCGTGCTGATGCGGGGCGACGGTCCCTAGTGTCGTGTCCCACGTAAATGTTGACAAATCTGCTGGTCTTTTTCGTCGTCGGCTGCGTTGCTCTTCCTCGCGTGGTATCCGCCACTGCTCGTCATCGCGCCTTGCCGACAACGAAAAATCCTGCGCACCTTTGTCAACATTTACGGGGGACACGACACTAGCGCGGGAATGAGGGACAGGTGGTTTGGCCGCGGCCGCATCGGGCAGGTAATCGGGCAGGTAGTATGTGACAGGAAAGGCCATTCGCCATGACTCTTGAGCTTAGCCAGTCTGCCCGCACGGTGGTGTTCCAGCGCCGGGTCAAGTCCCTCACCCACGAGATGGCCCGGGCGTTGTACCGGAGCAGCCGTTCCCCGCTCATCAACAACGGCGACTTCGCGCTGGGTTTCCTGGACGCCGGCGGGCGGATGCTGGAGCAGGACGAACACCTGCCGCTGATGGCCTTTTCGCTGTACCCGGGTTGCGGCTACCTGATGGACTTTTTCGGCGGCGACATCCACGACGGCGACGTTTTCATCCACAACGACGTCTGGTGCGCCAACCTGCAGCACGCGGACGTGGGATTCTACAAACCCGTCTTCGCGGGGAGTGAACTGGTGGCCTGGACCGCCTGCCGGGGACACTGGGCGGACATCGGCGGCGCGGTCAAGGGCACCTGCAATCCGGAGGCGGTGGAGGTCCACCAGGAGGCGCTCCGCATCCCGCCAGTCAAGCTGTGGGAGAAGGGCCGGCTCCGGCGCGACGTGTGGGAGCTGATCTTCGCCAACGTCAGGTTGCGGGACATCGTCGAGGCCGACGCCCAGGCCCAACTGGGAAGCTGCGGCCTGGGAGAACGGCGCCTGCTGGCCTTGCTGGAGTCGGAGGGCGCGGAAGCCTTTGCCGCCAACGTCGAGCGCCTCTACGACATGACCGAGCGGCGGGTGCGGGCGGAAGTCGCGGCCTTGCCGGACGGCGAATACTTCGGCGAGAGCACCATCTACCAGGACGAGCCCGGTCATCCCACGACTTCCAGGATCGCCGTGAAAGTGGCGATCCGGGGGGACCGCATCGCTTTCGACTACTCGGGCACGGATCCGCAGACGCCGACTTTCACCAACGCCTCCATGACCTCCACCACCTCGGCCACCCTGACCACGCTGCTCTACCTGCTGAGCCCCGAGGTCCTCCACAACCACGGGCTGGTGCGGGCGGTGGACATCCACGCGCCCGAGGGGTCGATCCTCAACGCGCAATACCCGGCGGCCACCTTCATGGGCAACAAGCTGTGCCAACACACCGGCGAGGCCATCATGCTGGCGCTGCGCGAGGCGCTTCCCGAGCGGGTCACCGCCCCCTGGGGCCGGCGCCTGTCCTACCGCGTGACCGGCAAGGATCCCCGCAACGGCCGCGGGTTCCACGACATCTTCTTCCTGACCTACGAGGGCGGCGGCGCCACCCACGGGGTCGACGGCTACAACCAGCCCGGACTCATGGGCGGCGGCAACGTACTGGCGCAGGACTACGAGGCGTTCGAGGTGCAGAACCCGGTGCACCTCATCGAGCACGAATACGTGACCGACTCCGCCGGCCCCGGCCGGTGGCGCGGCGGGCTGGGGACCCGGACGCGGGTGCGCTACTACGGCGAGGAAACCGGCGGCTCCACCCACGGCGACGGCACTCTGGAACCGTCCCCGGGTATCCTGGGGGGCGGCGCCGGCACGCTCAACCGCGTCGAGTTCCAGTTTCCCGAGGGCGGGCGCCGGAACGCTCATGCCATGGAGATCATCCCCGACATTCCGCCCGGCACGGTCTCGGTCCACGACGGCGGAGGCGGAGGCGGCTACGGACCGCCGGAGGAACGCGACCCGAAGCGCGTGGACGAGGACTTGCGCAACGGTTTCATCTCCGCGCGGGCCGCTACGGACATCTACGGCGCGGTGCTGACCGCGGACGGCTCCGGGGTGGATTTCGAGGCGTCGCGCAGGCGGCGAAACCTGCGTGGGCGGGGACTGTAGAAAGACGCCTACTCGCCGGTCTTGGTGAACGAGCCTATCCCGGGGCGGTATTCCTTGGCGAGGAACTTCTCGATGCCCTCGCCGCCCCGACCGGTCTGCTGGTGGCGCCAGCGGAGCTCGTTGCTCTTGCTCATGAGGAACCAGTAGGCTTGGTCGTAGGACATGTCCACCACCTGCTTGAAGGCCTCCTTGGTGGCCCGAACGGCCGCTTCGTCCAAAGACGCCAAGTGCTCCGCCAGCGCCATGACCTCTTCCCGCAGCCGTGCGGCCGGCACGGATTCGTTGACGAGCCGCACTTCGGCGGCGCGGCGGCCGTCGAAGCGCTTGCCGGTCATGGCGAAGTAGAGGGCATCGCGGTACGGCATCAGGGTAGCGGCCACCTTGGACACCAGCCCGGCCGGCAGGGCGCCCCAGTTCACCTCGCTCAACCCGAACACCGCGTCGTCGGCGGCCAGTGCGAAGTCGCAGGAAGCCACGATGGTAAAGGCGCCGCCGAAGCAGTGGCCGTTGACCATGGCGATGGTGGGCTTGGGAAACATCCGCAGCATGCGGTCGCACCACTCGTTGGCGACGCGCCGGTTGATGTGGCGCTCAGCGTCCGCATCATCGACGTCGTGGAAGTATTCCTTGAGGTCCATGCCCGAGCAGAAGGCCGGCGGCGCGCCGGTGACCACCAGCACCTTCGCTTCCCGGTCCCGCTCCGCTTCGGTCAGCACGTCGATCATCTCCCGGTGCATCACGGGGTTCATGGCGTTGCGCTTCTCCGGGCGGTTCAGCACGACGGTGGTGACGGCACCTTCCTTCTCGATGGCAACGGTCCGGTAGTTCGTCATGGCGGCTCCTCTTCGACTGTCGATTCGCGGCGGAAAATGATCATGGATCCTTACCACGGCACGTCCCCGAACAGGACTCTCGCCCATCGCCCGAGGTGCTTGAAGCCCCCGTCGAGGGCATGATAGATTTTCCATCATGTCCTTGCGAGCCGTACCCTTGCGAGCCGTACGTATGATTCGATGGAAACACGTGATGATCGTTCTCTGCGGAGTCCTGGCCGCCTCGATCCTGAGCGGCTGCGACGCGGCGGGGGAACGCCCGACGCTGCCGAAGATGGTGGACATCACCGGCGCCGTCACCGACCTGTTCAGCTCCGACCCGCCCTCGGTGTCCAACCCTACGGCCGAGGCGTTGTATCAGGACGGCATCGACTATTTCGACAGGGAACGCTACGCGCGCGCCATCTCGTTTTTTCAGAAGCTCCGAGACGACTACCCCTTCAGTAAGGAGGCCGAAGCCGCGGAACTGAAGATCGCCGAAGCCTACTACCTGAACGAGGAGTACGCCGAGGCCGACGAGACCTACAAGAACTACCTCACCTTTCAACCCACGGGGCAGCACACGCACTTCGTCAAGTACCAGCTCGGCCGGGTCAACCTCGACCAGTTCAACGGCATCGACCGCGACCTGGAGAAGGTAAAGACCGCCAAACGGTACTTCGAATCGGTGATCGAGGATCATTCTGGCTCCGAGCACGTTCCGGATGCCCGCAAGAAACTGGCCGAGACCCGCCTCCACCTGGCCGAGCGCGAACTCTACGTGGGCAATTTCTACCTGAAAGAGGAGCAGTACCGGCCCGCGCGCGAGCGTTTCGAGAACGTCCTGCGCGACTATCCCGATACCTCCGTGGCGGAACGGGCGCGGACGGCACTGGCTGCCATTCCGGCGGAACAACAAGACGGCGCCACCCCCGCACGCTCGGCGGCACCGGCACAGAAGAAGGCCGAGGCGCCGCGCGAGGCGCAACTCGTCACAAAGGAAGGCTATGTCCACGAGGACCCGGACCGGAAACGGTGGTACAGCTACCTGAACCCGTTGTCGTGGGGCGACGACGAGCCGGAAGAGGATGAGACGGCCGCAGCGCGGCAAGCCGCTGCCGGAGAGGGTACGGTGGCCGCCGAAGAACCCACGGTCACGGAGAAGATCACGGGCTTCTTCAACTCCCTCAATCCGTTCGCCTCCTCAGAGGCAGACAACGCCGCGGAGGCGGAAAAGCCGGGCGCCGCCGAAACGACGTCGGCCAAGGCGGTGGTGGAAGAAATCGACAGGACGTTGGGAACCGGGGAATCCTCGGAGAGCGGCGCGCCCACGCCGCCGGTAACCGAGCTTCCGCCGGATGAGAAGCCGTCGGGTCCGGCGCCCAGCGACCCGGCAACGGTATTGGGGGCTATCGACTCCAAGCTCGGCGACGGGACAAAACAGGGAGACACGCCGCCGACCCCGCCGGCTTCGGATCCGGCGCTGTTTACAGTCAGAAAGCCCGAGGACACCGACGAAAAGAGCTCCGCCGCCGGGGCCCAGCCCGCATTGCTGGAGGAAATCGACAAGCAACTCCAGCAGGAAGGGATCGGCAAGCCGCCGTCGTTGCCTCGTCCGCCCGCTGGTCCTTGATCGAGCCCGGAGAAGGACTGCCCAACCGCCCCGACCGGCTTGCTAGTCTAGGGATTGAAGGTGGAGCCTTGGCCCATTGCGCGGGCAAGCCGGGCCTCCGCCACCTTGTGATCGTAGACCGACCGTATGTGGTCCGTCTGAGCCCGGGTATTGATCACCTGCGCCTCGGTGATCTCGATGATCGAGCCGACCCCGACCTGGTAGCGGCCGTTGGCCAGATCGAGGTTCTCCTTGGCCGACCTTTTCTGCGCCTCATTGGCCTTGATCCGTTCACCCGCCTCCAACAAGTTGAGATAGCTCTCCTCCACCTCCAGTGCGATGCGCTGCCGCTGCTCTTCGCGCTGAGCCTCGATCACCGCGTAGTCGCGGACGTTCTTCTCTATCTCGGGCTTCACGGTGAAACCGGCGAACAAGGGAATGTCCAGGACCAGCATGGAACTGGCGATATCCTGCTCATTGTGCCACCACTCGCCGTATTGCCCGTCGAAGCGGAGCCTGGGCATGCGCCCCAGCTTGGCCACGTCGATGGCTTCCTGTTGGGCTCCAAGGCGCGCTTGGACCTCCTTGAGCTCCGCGCGCGACTCGAAAGCAGCCTTCACCGCCGCTTCCAGGGACATCGTGGCCGGGTGCACGACGACGTCGGCGGCCACCGGGCGCTCCTCGAAGCGGGTTACGCCCATGGCGTTCTTGAGTCGCGCCCACGCGATCCGGACACCGTTCTGGGCGGCGATGAGGCCGGCCTCCGCGGCGAAGAGGCTCGCCTCCGCCCGCGCCACGTCGATCTTGGGACGGGTGCCCACGTCGAAGAAACCGCGCGCCTGCCGCACCAGAGTCTCGCGGTCCTTGACGGTATCCCGCTCGACACGGACCAATGCCTCGGCACGCAGGTAGTCGAAGAAGGCCCGCCGCACACCGAAAACCACTTCCTCCACCGAGGTACGGCGAGCGAAACGCCGGGCTTCCAGGGTACCCTCCTCCCGCCGGACCGTGCCTTCACGGCGCCCGAAATCGGTCAGGAGCCAGTCCACTTCGCCGGTGGTCTTGTAGAAGTTCTGCTCGGCCCTCGGGGTTGCGGGGCGCGGCCTGTTCTCGTAGGTGCTCTTGGCCCCCAAGGTGGGGTAGTAACCGGCCCGGGCCTTTTCCACCGACGCTTCCTGCACCTTGATCCGCTCGTCGGCCCCCCGGATCCCCGGATGGTTCTCCAGGGCGATACTCTCGGCCTGCTGCAACGTCAGCATCTTCGGCTCCGCCTGTTGCGCGCCGGCCGTGGAGACCATCCACGACAACACGATCACCCCGACCCACAGGAGTACGGCGCAGTTCTTACGGCATTGCATAACGACCTCCTTGTGACCGTCGCCCCGGAGCCGGGCTCCGCGTCGACCGTTCAAGCACTTTCTATATCAAGCGTCGGCCCGGCAACAAGTGGAATTTCTGTTCCCGATCCTTCTGCAACCGGCGCGCCTCGAAAAACCAACGCGGCCCCTGGACAACCCGATCAACCCTATTGCGCAAAACGCATGCCACCGAGTGGATGGAACTTCGACGCCACCGCCGCCCATGTCGTTTCCCGGCACGCTCATGTTACGCCTCGGCGCCGGGTCTGATAGATTCATGCACCAGTGGTCTCGCTGACGGACAGGATTGCCCTGGTCACCGGCGCCGGACGCGGCATCGGGCGGGCCGTGGCCCTGGCGATGGCACGTGCCGGCTGCGACCTGGTTCTGGCGGCGCGGACGCGGGAGCCCCTCGAGGCGCTGGCGGCCACCATCCGCGGGTACGGACGCGAAGCCGTCCCGGTGGTCTGCGACGTCGGGTCCAGGGCGGCCGTGGAAGCCCTGGAGACCGCCGCGCGCCGGGCGGGCGTGGTCCAGATCCTCGTCAACGGCGCCGGAATCGCCCCTGCCGCAAGCTTCCTGGAGATGGACGACGCGCTTCTGGAGGAAGTCATGCGGGTGAACTTCATGGGCACCTATCATTGCTGCAAGCGGTTTCTGGAACCGATGATCGGCGCGGGGTGGGGGCGTATCATCAACATCGCCTCCACCACCGCCAAGACCGCCTATCCCCATACCGCCGCCTACACGGCATCGAAGCACGCCGTGCTCGGGCTCACCCGGGTCATGGCCCTGGAGACCGCGCGCAAGGGCGTCACCGTCAACGCCATCTGCCCCGGCTACGTGGACACCGAGCTGACGCGCGAGAATGCACGGCGCATGGCCGCCGCGCTGGGAAGCACGGCGCCGGAGGCGCTGGAGCGCTTTGCGCGCACCTCGCCCCTGGGGCGGCTGATGACGGTTGACGAGGTGGCGGACCTCGCGGTGCTGCTGGCGGGCCCGGCCGGCGATGCCGTCACCGGACAGGCCATGAACGTGGACGGCGGCGCGGTCATGTGCTGACGGACGGGTCTGTAACGCGCACGGGCGGGTTCGAAACCCGCCCGTGCCCATAGGGCGCCACAGGACGGTAGCATGACATACGACAGTTTCGATTACGTTCTGGACGACGGCATTGCCACCGTCCGCCTCAACAACCCCGCACAGCTCAACGCCCTGACGTTCCGGACCTACGAGGAGCTGGCGGAGTTGACCGGCTCCCTGGCCGCGGACCGCAAGGTGGACGTGCTGGTCCTTACCGGTTCCGGCAAGGGGTTCTGCTCGGGGGGCAGCGTCGACGACATCATCGGCGAGCTGTTGAAGATGGACGGGGCCGGGCTGTACCGCTTCACCCGGCTTACCTGCGACGTGGTGCGCAACATGCGCCTGCTGGAGAAACCGGTCATCGCGGCGGTGAACGGCATCGCCGCCGGCGCCGGCGCGGTCCTGGCCCTGGCCAGCGACTTCCGGGTGCTGTCGGAGCGCGCGAAGATGGCCTTCCTCTTCGTCAAGGTGGGGCTTGCCGGATCGGACATGGGCGCGATCCATCTGCTGCCGCGCATCGTGGGCCTCGGACGGGCCATGGAGCTGCTGTCGCTCGGCGATCCCATCGACGCCGCCGAAGCCCACCGCATCGGCCTGGCCAACCGGGTGGTGCCGCACGACCACCTCATGACGGAGGCCCTGCGGCTGGCCCGCAGGCTCCAGGACGGTCCGCGGTACGCCATCGGGGTGACGAAGAAGCTGCTGGACGTCGAAGCCGGCATGGACCTCGACGCCGCCCTGGAGATGGAGGCCATGACGCAGGCCCACTGCATGCAGACCGCCGACTTCCGCGAAGGCTTTCGCGCGTTCATGGAGCGGGAGGCGCCTCGATTCAACCGGGGAGACCAGGCGTAGACAAGGCCGTCGGAAATCGGACGGAAACCGGAGCGCAGTTGACAGTAACCGGCGACGACGAGTTCAGGCCGGGTGAGATCCCGGGCTGGTTGGGCGCACCGCGGGTCCGGCTACGCGGGGCATTGTCCGCCTGGGCACAGGCCGAGCTGGCCGGGGTCGCGGCGGACGGAGGCGACGAGGCCGCGCGGGCGGCGTTCCGGAGGCTCGCCGGGCGAGGCGTCCTCCGCTACGTTGTGCCGCGCGGGTTTGGCGGCATTCGCCCGCGCGTGCAGGTGCGGGACCTGTGCGTCATCCGCGAGACGCTGGCGGGCGTGTCGCCCCTGGCGGACACCCTGTTCGCGGTGCAGGCGCTGGCCGCCTGGCCGATAATGGCGGCGGGTACGCCGGACCAGCGGGCCGCCTGGCTCCCGGGTCTGGCAACGGGCCGGGACATGGGTGCGTTCGCGCTGACCGAGCCCGACGCCGGCTCGGATGCAGCCGCCGCCCGGCTGCGGGCCCGGAAGCGGGGCGGCGCCTACGTGCTCGACGGCGTCAAGAGCCTCATTTCCAACGCCGGCCTGGCCCATCTCTACGTGGTTTTCGGCAGCACCCACCCGGCGCGCAAGGGGAAGGGCCTCAGCGCGTTCGTGGTCGAGGCGGCGACCCCGGGGGTGGAGGTCAAGGAGCGGCTCGACCTGATCTCGCCTCATCCCATCGGCACCGTGGCGTTCGAGGGCTGCCGCGTCCCGTCTGCGCAACTCCTGGGCCGGCCCGGGCAAGGTCTGGGGATCGCCCTGGGTACCCTGGAGGCCCTCCGTTGCAGCGTCGGCGCCGCCGCCGCCGGCATGGCCGGGCGCGCCCTCGCCGAGGCGGTGCGCCACGCCGGGCGCCGGAGCCAGTTCGGCCGCAGCCTGAGCCGCTTCCAGGCCATCCGGTTCAAGATCGCGGACATGGCCACCGACCTCGAGGCGGCGCGCTTGCTGGTCTACCAGGCCGCCCGGGCCCACGACCGGGGCGAAGGCGACCTGCGCCGGAAGGCGTCCATGGCCAAGCTCTTCGCCACCGAGGCGGCCCAGCGCGTCGTCGATCAGGCCCTGCAGATCCACGGCGGCCGGGGGCTGGTGGCGGGCAGCGTGATGGAGCGGCTCTACCGCGACGTGCGGGCATTGCGCATCTACGAGGGGACCTCGGAAATCCAGCGGCTCATCGTTGCGCGTGACGTTCTCGGCGGGTCATAATGGCTGTTCTCCACTGGAGGGACCATGGATTTCGACCTCTCGGATGAGCTGCTGGCGGTCAGGGAGTTGGGCCGCGAGTTCGCGGAGAAGGAGATCGCCCCAACGGCCGCCGAAGACGACCGGCGCCATCACTTCCGCCGGGAGACCTTCGAGAAGATGGGCCGGTTGGGCTTCTTCGGCTGCGTCGTCCCCGAGGCCTACGGCGGCACCGGCCTGGGCTACCTGGCGATGGCGCTGCTCACGGAGGAGATCGCCCGTGTGCACAGCTCGGTCCGGGTGCACGTCAACACGCAGATGGCTCCCTCGGTGACCCTGGCGCGGTTCGGCACCGAGGAGCAGAAGCGCCGCTGGATCCCCGGTCTGGTGGATGCCTCACGCATCGGCTGTTTCGCCATCACCGAGTCCGACGCCGGCTCGGACGTGGCCTCCATGTCCACCCGGGCCACCCGGACGGACGGCGGCTATGTCCTGAAGGGCGCCAAGGTCTGGATCTCCAACGCGCCCATCGCCGACTGGGCGCTGGTCTACGCCGTAACCGACCGGGAGGCCGGGCACCGCGGCCTGTCGGCCTTCATGGTGGAGCTGGACGGCGCCGGCGTCGGCCGCGGTACCCTGGACAAGATGGGGGCGCTGGCGTCGCCCACCGGAACCCTGGATTTCGACGACGTGCCGGTGCCCGCCGACCACCGCATCGGGGCCGAGGGCCAGGGTTTCGCCATGTGCATGTGGCAACTCAACCAGACGCGCCTGAGCTGCGCGGCCGGCGCCCTTGGGGTGGCCCGGGCGGCCCGGGAGGCGGCCGTGGCCTACGCCAACCAGCGCCGGCAGTTCGGGCGGGAGATCGGACGTTTCCAGATGGTCCAGGACAGCCTGGCCCGGATGATCGTGGAGGAAGAGTCCGCGCGCCTGCTGGTGTACCGGGCGGCCCACCTCGCCGACCGCGGGCAACCCAACAACCTGGAGGTATCCATGGCGAAGTACGCCGCCGCCGAGGCCGCGGCCCACGCGGCCGACGACGCCTTCAAGATCCTCGGCGCCTACGGATACTCCACGGACTTCCCGGTGGAGCGTTACCTCAGGGACGCGAAATCCTATCAGATCGTGGAGGGCTCCTCGAACATTCACAAGTTGATCATAGCCCAGGACGCGCTGGGGTACCGGAAGGCCAACCGCTCGCCGGAGCCCCCTTGATCCGGGCGGGCCGCTGCCGCGTGTTCGTTTTGCTGTTTTCGTTTTTGTATCAGGCGTTTTATGTATTAATATGGTCACGTGTGACTGATCCTGTCTCCATGCTAGCCGCAACGCGTCATTCAGCGTCCGGCAGTGTCCGGGTTTTTTCGCGACTCGGGTCGCTACTCGTCTGCCTGTCGCTCATCCTCACCGCCGGCATTACACGGGCCGACGACTCGTCGCCCTCCGTCAACCCGGGCGGTGCCGCGGCAGCCTTGGACACGCGCGAATGGCGCGTGTCCAAGCGGGTCGCGGGGAGCGAGACGCTGCTCCTACTGCTGGAGAAATTCGGGATCTCCCCGCAAAACCGGAGACGCTGGCTCAAGGCCGTCGCCAAACAGGTCGGCGTAGCCGAAATCCTCAACGACGGAGACGACGTCCACTTCTACTTCAAGGTCCCGCCGTGGACCTCTCGCGGCCGGGGCGACCTGACCGGCCTTCGGATCGAGCGCGCCGGCTCGAAGCCCAAAGTCTGGCAAATCCGACACGGCCAGATCGTCTACCACAGAACGGCAACAGCCCAGCCTGCCGTGGCTGCGACGCCTGCCGTCGCTCCCGCCAAGGTCGCCGCGAAGACGCCGGCGAAGAAGATCGTCAAGGCTCCGGCGAAGAAGGTTGCCAAGCAGCCGGCCAAAGCTTTCTCGCCGATCGAGCCGGTGACCCACGTCCTTCGGAAGGGGGAAACTCTCGGCCGCGTGCTGCGGGCCAAGGGAATCTCCGGGAACGCGGCGCAGCCCTGGATCCGGGCCGTCGGCAAACGGTTCTCGCTGAAGCGGCTCTACCCCGGGAAAAAGATCGTCCTCTACTTCGTTTCCGGAAGCGGCAGCCGGCCAACCCTCGACGCCTTGCAGATCGAGTCAAGAGGCGGGGACCTGCTGACATGGCAACGGACCGACGACCGGATCGGGTACCTGGGCAGGAACCAGCGGGTGGTGAAAAGACATCTCGCTGGGCCGCCCTCGCCAGCGCCGGTCACGCGCCCGGCTGCCGGCCCTCCGACGGCGGTCACGGACCAGCCGCCGCCTCCCACGCGGTCCTTCGAACCCCTGGAAAAGGTCATCCGCACCATCCGCCGTGGCCAGACCCTGGGGCGGATACTGAAGCCCCTGGGAGTGGCCGGGAAGGAAAGCGAAGCCTGGTTCGACGCCATCGACTCACAGTACCCCGTCACCAGGCTCAGACCCGGACAGCGCCTTCACCTGTACTTCGAAAGGATTCCCGCCAGACACCGCAAGAATAACCTCAAGGCCGTCGAGCTCGAGGTCAAGAAGGGACGCAAGCTGACCTGGGAGAAGGTCGGAAACAAAATCCGTTTCGGCAGCGGTTCGGTGCTCGGGCGCAAGCGCTCGGGGGGCAGCGTGATCCGCCTCCCTTCCAACGGGACCCCTTCAACCGCACGGGAAGGAAGTTTCCTTTCGGAATACGCGCTGGCCCGGATCAAGCAACGGAACGGGCTGCTGGAATACACGCCACCGCCCAATGGCGCCCGAAACGGCGCCCGCCCGGTGCCGTCTCTCGAGAACGCCGAGCGGGTGAGGCACAGGCTCAAGTCCGGGGAACACCTGTGGGGTGTGCTCCGGAAGTACGAACTGGATGGCAAGGAGAGGCGCCTTTGGCTCAAGGCCCTCCAGAAACAGAAACACGTGCGCAGGCTCCGAGCCGGCAGCCGCATCGACCTCTACTTCAAGGCGCACGGGAACGGCAACGGCACCGCCGGCTCCAACGGCACCGGGAACCTGAAGGCGCTGGAGATCGTGCTTCGTTCGGACCTGCGGCTTACATGGTATCGCAACCACAAGGATATCCTGTTCTACAAGGACGAAGTGCCGTACCAGCAGGAAGTGCGGACCGTGAGCGGCGTGATAACGGAGGGATCGCTCTACGGCAGCGCCAAGAGGGCCGGCGTTGACGTCGCCGTCATCTCCCGCATGGTGGACATCCTGGGCTGGGACATCAACTTTCAGCAGGACCTGCGCGCCGGGGACACGTATCGCGTGCTCTACCGGAGGAAGTTTCGCCCCGGCAGCAAGAGGTCCGACCAGATCCTCATACTGGCCGCGGAATTCGTGAACCGGGGGCGCAGGCACAAGGCCGTCTACTTCCAGGGCGCGGACGGCCGCGGCAACTACTACAACCCCGACGGCCGCTCGGTATCCCGGTCGTTTCTGCGTTATCCCGTGGATTTCAGGCGCATCAGCTCACGATTCTCGTTGCGCCGCTTCCACCCGATCCTCAAGGTGCGGCGACCGCACTACGGCGTGGATTTCGCCGCCCGGACCGGGACCCCCATCAGGACCGTGGCTGACGGACGCGTCACCTACTCGCGGTGGAAGGGCGCCTACGGCCGCCTGGTGGAGGTCAGCCACGGCGGCGGCATGAAGACACGGTACGCGCACCTCAGACGCTACGGGCCCGGAATACGGCGTGGCGTCCATGTGAAGAAGGGCCAGACCATCGGCTACGTGGGATGTTCCGGCCTGTGCACGGGTCCCCACCTTCACTTCGAAATGTGGCAGGACAACCGGTACGTGGACCCGTTAAAGGCCAACGTGCCGGTCGAAAGGCAGCTCGACCCCTTGCTGATGGAGATCTTCGAGGACACCAAGGAACTGTTCTTCGAACGACTGGAGGCGGATCGCAAGACCGCGAGGTTGCCCTCTCCGACATCTTCGTGAAGCCGGCCGCTAAAGAAAACCTGCCGGCTGCCGAAAGAGATAATGATGCCGACCTTGCGAGCTTTCGTCGGCGTTCCGGTAGGCCCGGCACTGGTCCGGCAAATGTCCGCGGTGCGTGCCGAGTTCGGCGACAGGGCGGTTCGCTGGATCCCGGCACCCAACCTTCACCTGACCCTGAAGTTCCTGGGAGACGTCGAAGAGGCCCAGGTTGCTTCCATACGCGCGGCCTTGCGGGATGCCCTGTCCGACATCACCGCTTTCCGCGTCGCCGCCAGAAGCCTGGGCGTCTTTCCGGACGCCCGGCGGCCGCGGGTCCTCTGGGTCGGGCTGTCAGCGCCGGAGTTGGCGCTCGTGGCGAGGCGGGTAAACCGGGCCGCGGAGCCCTTTGGCATCGAGCGGGCCACGGCTCCGTTTCGGCCGCATGCGACCATCGGCCGCTGGCGGCGGCCCGAGCCCGGCGGCGGACGTCTTCAGGACGACCTCGCGCGCTGGCGCGACCATCAGTTCGGCGAATTCCGTATCGACGATGTGACTCTTTTTCAGAGCACGCTGCGGCCCGGAGGGGCCGTATACTCCGCGCTGGAGGTGTTTCCCCTGAAACCCCGTGAGGGCGGCCCGGCCGGCACGGAGAGCCACGAGACCGAGGTTTCGAAAACCCAGTAAGGAGAATCCATGGACGCGAACAAGGAGAAAGCCATCGACCTTGCCGTGAGTCAGATCGAGAGACAGTTCGGCAAAGGGGCGATCATGAAGCTCGGAGAGGGCGGGCAGATCCGCGACATCCCCACCATACCCACCGGCTCCATCGGCCTCGACATCGCCCTCGGGGTGGGCGGGGTGCCGCGCGGCCGGGTGGTGGAGATCTACGGCCCCGAGTCCTCCGGCAAGACCACCCTGGCCCTCCACATCCTCGCCGAGGCCCAGCGGATGGGCGGGATGGTGGCGTTCGTCGACGCCGAGCACGCGCTGGACCTGAGCTATGCGCAGAAGCTCGGGGTACAGACCGACGAGCTGCTGATCTCCCAGCCGGACCACGGCGAGCAGGCCCTGGAGATCGCCGAAACGCTGGTGCGAAGCGGCGCCATCGACGTGCTCGTCATCGACTCGGTGGCGGCATTGGTGCCGCGGGCCGAGATCGAGGGCGAGATGGGCGACTCGCACATGGGGCTCCAGGCCCGGCTCATGTCCCAGGCCCTGCGCAAGCTCACCGGCACCATCTCCCGCTCCCATTCGGTGGTGATCTTCATCAACCAGATCCGCATGAAGATCGGCGTCATGTTCGGCAACCCGGAGACCACCACCGGCGGCAACGCGCTGAAGTTCTACGCCTCCCTCCGCATGGAGATCCGCCGGACCGGAGCGCTCAAGGACGCCGACTCCATCATCGGCGGACGCACCCGGGTGAAGGTGGTGAAGAACAAGATGGCGCCGCCCTTCCGGGAAGCCGAGTTCGACATCCTCTACGGCACCGGCATCTCCAGGGAAGGCGAACTGGTGGACATCGGGGCCGACATGGGCGTCCTCGCCAAGAGCGGTGCCTGGTACTCGTTCGAGGGCGACCGCATCGGCCAGGGTCGGGAGAACGTCAAGCAGTTCCTGCGCGACCACGCCGACATCGCAGCCCAATTAATGGAGCTGATACGGGCCAAGGCGGGCCTCAAGAGCCCCCAGCGCGAGGCCGCAAACGGGCCGGATGGGGGCTAGTCCTTTGCCACGGAAGCCTTCTGAACGCCGACAACGACTACGTGATCGAGAACAGGAGCTTCCACGGGTTCGGCACCTATGGCGATATCCTCTTGCGTGACCGGAAAATGTATGTCTGCCCAACCCCCTTTGCACTCGCCGAAGGGACAGCGCACCAACGCACTCTGATCCTTCCGGCCGATCATCCGGTCTTGGCGTCAAGATAAGTGTAGCGTCCCATTTGCCGCCACCAGCGCCGGAGCGTCTGCACGGCGAACTCTGCGGTGTCGTGGTCGACACCGACGCTCACCCAGCACTCCCTCCGGGCGGCTTCCTATGGTCATCTTGACAAGATAGGACGGAATCGTTACCTATTGGGTAACCATTAAGAGGCTCCACAATGGATATCGCCTTTCGGACTCGGAAGCTCCGAAAGAACTTCAACGAGGAAGCCGCGCTCCGAAAAGCCTACGGGGCGCAGATGGCTAAGGCTATCGTCTTGCGAATGACGGTCCTCAAGGCAGCCAGCAACTTGGCACAAGTTCCGACCACCAAACCCGACAGGCGGCATCAACTCGGTGCCGATCGAGAAGGGGAATTCGCCGTCGATCTCGTTGATCCCTACCGGCTCATTTTCGAACCGAATCATGAACCGCTCCCACGCAAGGACGATGGAGGGATCGATCTGGAACGGGTGACCGCGATCACGATCCTGGAAGTAAAAGATTATCATTGATGGAGGAGAGACGGATGCCGACAGCAACCAACCAGTACAGGCCAGACTATGCGGTCCCACCGGGATGGATTCTCGAGGAACGCCTGCAAGCCCACGGGATTTCGCACGCCGAGTTCGCGCGCAGGTGCGGCCGGTCTCCCAAGCTGATCAGCGAGATTATTTCGGGCAAGGCGCCGCTCGAACCGGAAACCGCACTCCAGTTCGAGAAAGTGCTTGGCGTCGATGCCGGTATCTGGCTAGGGATCGAGTCTGACTATAAGCTTCACAGGGCCCGGGAGGTCGAGGCTAGACACGCGGCTGCGGCAGTGGAGTGGGCCAAGGCCTTCCCGGTCCGGGACTTGGTCAAGCGAAACTGTTTCTCACGCCCTGAGTCAGATGCCGACGCCGTATCGAAGTTGCTCGCGTTCTTCGGTATCGGTTCAATCAATGTTTGGACCGAGCGCTACGGCATGGCAAACGTGCCCTTTCGGCACTCCCCGAGTTTTAAGAGCGATAAGCCGGCATTGGCTACTTGGCTACGACTTGGCGAACTTGAAGCCGAACGCCAAAATTGTGACGAGTTCAACGAGGGTCGATTCAGGCATGCGGTCCGCCAGATTCGCCTCCTGACCCGCAGGCCCATTGATGATGCGTTGCCGCAGGCTACCACGCTTTGCAACGAGGCGGGCGTTGCACTGGCGTTGGTTCCGCCGCTGCCCAAGACGGCTGTCAGCGGCGCAGCCCGATGGCTTTCGCCGAGAAAGGCCGTCGTCCAGCTAAGCGCGCGGCACAAGTCCGACGACCATCTCTGGTTCAGTTTCTTTCATGAGGCGGCGCATATTCTGCTTCACAGCAAGAAATGCATTTTTGTTGATGAGACTAACGGAGACAACACCGGGCTGGAAGCAGAGGCTGATGAGTGGGCATCCAACGTCCTGGTCCCTCAACGTACATGGGAGCAGTTCATTGCCATGTCACCACGTAGCGAGCGTGCCGTCGAGGTACTTGCTGATGAGCAACGGATTGCTCCCGGCATCGTCGTCGGCATGCTTCAGCACAAAGGACTGCTCCCCTGGTCGCACCTGAATGGCCTGAAGGTCAGGTTGACCTGGAAAGCAACCGAGTAGCCTGTCGGAAGGGATGCGGTTGGCGGGAGTTGACGGTGTATTTTCAACTGCAGTGCCGATCTTGGGGCAGGGAGACCTTGGGCAGTCCGTCAAGCTGACTGAGGCAGACCGCGGCGCCGGTAGTATACCTAGCCAGATCAAGACGTGGGCCGCCCGCCGCAAGGTTGAGTTGCCTGACGGATGGAAGGCATCGGCTGCTATTAACCTTGTTTCGCAGTGGGCGGAGCACTGTACTAAGCTGCCGGACGACGTATTGGATCGCGCTGCCGCCTTGTTCGCCGCCCTTAACGAACGTTTTCGCCAACTTACCGCCTGATTGCATTTTGGCGGCCTGCCCATCGTTCACGACCGGTCCCGATGTCCAGACAGGGGGCATGAGGTCGCAACCCTCCGGTTTGACATTGCCTTCCCGCTGGCGGGAATGCTATCAATGGCCGTCATGACGTCCGGAAAAGAGATACGCGACAGCTTCCTCGACTTCTTCAAGGACAAGACCCACACGGTGGTGCAGAGCTCGTCGCTGGTGCCGCCACAGGACCCCACCCTGCTCTTCACCAACGCGGGGATGGTCCAGTTCAAGAACATCTTCCTGGGGGTGGAGCGGGCCGCGTCCAGGCGCGCCGCCAGCGCCCAGAAGTGCCTGCGCATCAGCGGCAAGCACAACGACCTGGAATCGGTGGGCCGGGACACCTACCACCACACCTTCTTCGAGATGCTCGGGAACTGGTCCTTCGGCGACTACTACAAGGAAGAGGCCATCGCCTGGGCCTGGGAGCTTCTCACCGGGGTATGGGGACTGCCCGAGGACAAGCTCTACGCCACGGTGTTCCGCACGGACGACGAGGCGGAACAGTTGTGGCATCGTATCACCGGCCTGCCGGCGGAGCGGGTGCAGCGTTTCGACGAGAAGGACAACTTCTGGGAGATGGGCGATACCGGCCCCTGCGGGCCGTGCAGCGAGATCCACCTGGACCGGGGTCCCGAGGCCTGCGACCACAAGGGCGAGGCGGGGCACGTGTGCGCCGTCAACGGCGACTGCGCCCGCTACATCGAGCTCTGGAACCTCGTCTTCATCCAATACAACCGCGACGCCGGCGGAGAGCTCCATGAGCTGCCCGCCAAGCACGTGGACACCGGAATGGGGCTCGAGCGCGTCACCGCCGTGCTCCAGGGAGTCTTCTCCAACTACGACGTGGACCTGTTCCGCGACATCATCTCCGCCACCGAGGAGCTGGCCGGGAGAGGCTACGGCAAGAACGCCGAAGCGGACGTCTCGTTCCGCGTCATCGCCGACCACGCCCGGGCGGTGAACTGCCTCATCGCCGACGGCGTGCTGCCGGGCAACGACGGCCGCGGCTACGTGCTGCGCCGCCTGCTCAGGCGCGCCGCCCGTCACGGCCGCCTGCTGGGCTTCGAGGAGCCGTTCCTGTTCCGGCTGGTGGCGCCGGTGGCCGGGGTGCTGGGAGACGCCTACCCCGAGGTGCGGGCCGAGGGGGAACGCATCGGGGAGACCATCAAGGCCGAGGAGACGCGCTTCGCCGACACCCTGGACAAGGGACTGGTGCTGCTGGAGGACTCGCTGGCGGACCTGCGCAAGACCGGCGGCCGGTCGCTGCCCGGCGACGTCGCCTTCCGCCTCTACGACACCTACGGCTTTCCCGTCGACCTCACCGAGGACATCCTGCGGAACGAAGGCATCGGGGTCGATCACGAGGGGTTCGAGCGGCTGATGGAGGCGCAACGGACGCGGGGCCGGGCGGCGCGCGAGACCACCGTCCACGGCGACAGTCTCAACGCCGTCGACGCGCTGCCCCAGAGCCGGTTCCTGGGCTACGACCGCCTGAGCCACGAGTCGCGGGTGAGCGCGCTCTATCGCGGCGATGCGCCCGTGGAAGAGGCCCAGGAGGGCGACGCCGTGGAGGTCATCGTCGCGGAGACGCCGTTCTACGCCGAGGCTGGCGGCCAGGTCGGCGATCGGGGCGTCATCCGCACGGAACGCGGCGACACCGTGGAGGTGCTGGATACGTGGCACCCGGCGCCCGAGGTGTCCGTGCACCGCGGCAAGGTGGTCAGCGGCCGTGTGGCGGCCGGGGACACCGTGGAGCTGACGGTTGACGGTGAGCGGCGCCAGCGCGCCATGCTCAACCACTCCGCCACCCACATCCTGCACGCGGTGCTGCGGGAGGAGCTGGGCGCCAACGTACGCCAGGCCGGATCGCTGGTGGCGCCGGACCGGCTGCGGTTCGACTTCACCCACGGCGGCCCGGTGGACCCGGAAATCCTGGAGCGCATCCAGCGGGACGTGAACGAGCGGATCCGCGAGAACGGCGGCATCTCCACCGAGGAGATGGACTATGACGACGCCATCCGCGCCGGCGCCATGGCGTTCTTCGGTGACAAGTACGGCGACCGGGTGCGGGTGGTGCGCATCGGCGACTTCTCCACCGAGCTGTGCGGCGGCACCCACATCCACCAGGCCGGCGACATCGGGCTGTTCCGGCTGAGCGCCGAGGGCGGCGTGTCCGCGGGCGTGCGCCGCATCGAAGCGGTCACCGGCGCCACCGCCTTCGACGTGATGCGCGCCTACGACACGGTCCTCGCCGAGATCGCCGGCCTGCTCCGGAGCACCAACGAGGACGCCGCGGACAAGGTGCGGCGGCTGCTGGATCGGCAGAAGGAGCTGGAGCGCCAAGTGGCCGAGCTCAAGAGCCAGCTCGGGCAGAACCGGGTGCCGGAGCTTCTCGGCAGGGCGCAAAGGAACGCCACGGGCGCAAGCTTCATCGTCGAGCAAGTAGAGGGAATGGACGCCCGGCAGCTTCGGGAGACCGTGGACCAGCTCCGGCAGCAACTGCCCGAGGGCTTCGTCTTCCTGGCCTGTCCCGGCGAGAAGAACGTGATGCTGGCGGCCGGGGCGGGCAACGACCTGGACGGCCGGTATCACGCGGGGAACATCATCAAGCAGGTGGCGCCCACCGTCGGCGGCGGCGGCGGCGGCCGCGCCGACTTCGCCCAGGCCGGCGGCAAGCAACCGGACAAGACCGATGACGCGTTGCGCCTGGCCCGGGAGATCGTGTCGAACATATCCTGATGGATATCCTCATCTTCAAGGGAACCGAGTGAGTCAGGCCACGATCGAGAGCATGCTGGCGGTGCCCCATCTGGCATTCAACGATCCGCGGCTGTTCAGGGAACTCCTGGGCAACCAGGACGAGCACCTGAAGATCGCGCAACGGGCGCTGGGGGTCAAGTTCCGGGTCCATGGCACCGAGATGGAGATACAGGGCGACCCGCCCGAGGCGGAGTTGGCCCGGGAAGTGATGCGCCAGCTCTACGGGCTGCTGGAGCGGGGTTATCCCGTGTACGGCAGCGACGTGGATTACGCCATCCGCATCCTCAGCAGCAACGGCAAGGCAAACCTGCAGGAGATCTTTCTCGACACCATCTACATCTCGTCCCACAAGCGCACCATCACCCCCAAGAGCGTCGCCCAGAAGAGCTACATCGACGCCATCCGGCGCCACGACATCGTCTTCGGCATCGGCCCGGCGGGAACCGGCAAGACCTATCTGGCCATGGCCATGGCGGTGTCCGAATTGATGAAGAACAACTACGCCCGCATCATCCTCACCCGACCGGCGGTGGAGGCCGGCGAGAAGCTCGGTTTCCTGCCCGGCGACCTGGCCGAGAAGGTGAACCCCTACCTGCGGCCCCTGTACGACGCCATGCACGACATGGTGGACTTCGACAAGGCCCGGCGCCTGCTGGAACGGGGCAGCATCGAGGTGGCGCCGCTGGCCTTCATGCGCGGCCGCACCCTCAACGACTCCTTCGTCATCCTGGACGAGGGGCAGAACACCACCCCCGAGCAGATGAAGATGTTCCTCACCCGGCTGGGCTACGGCTCCAAGGCCGTCATCACCGGGGACGTGACCCAGATCGACCTGCCCGCCGGCCGGCCGTCCGGGCTCAAGGAAGCCTGGCGCATCCTGCAGGAGGTGGAGGGCATCCGCTTCATCACCTTCACCGAGAAGGACGTGGCCCGGCATCGCCTGGTGCAGGACATCATCACCGCCTACGAGCGCGACACGCGGCAAGACACAGACCGGGATGGGTGACGTCACCGTCGACGTGGCGCGCCAGGGTCCGGCGAGGCGTGTACCCGTGCGCGGACTCAAGGCCAAGGCCCGCCGTATCCTGCGCCTGATGGACCTGGAGGACTGTGAGCTCAGCGTGGCGCTGGTGGGCGACGAGGAGATCCGCCGCCTGAACGGGCACTACCGGTCGCGCGACGAGCCCACCGACGTGCTTTCGTTCCCGGTGGACGAGCCACCGGCCTCCGGCCCGCGGCTCATCGGCGACGTCATCATTTCCGTGGAAAAGGCGGCCCGGCAAGCACGGCAACGACGCCGGTCGTTCGACGACGAGATGGAGGTGCTGCTCATACACGGGATCCTGCACAACCTGGGCTACGACCACGAGCGCTCCCCCGAGGACGAGCGGGAGATGCGCGCCCTGGAGCGGCGCCTGCGGAGACGGCTCAAGGCCGGGAAGTCCTAGTGTCCTGGCCGGCACTTTTGTTGTCCGGCGGAACATCCGCTATATTGAAGGCCACCGCCGGTCGGGGTTGATGGACCCGGCCGCCGCAGGAGCCCACCATGTTAGACGAAGCACGCGAACAACTCACACAGCTCGAAGAGAAGCTCGGACTGCTACGGAGGCGTCTTTGACGTCGAGGGCAAGCAGAAGCGCATCGACGAGCTGGTGACCCTCACCGCCAAGCCCGACTTCTGGAACGACAACGACAAGGCCCAGGAGGTCCTCAAGGAGCAATCCGTGCTTCGGGAGGCCGTGGACGACTACGGCAAATGCCACTCCAGCATCGAGGAGGCGCGTTTCTTTCTGGAACTGGCCGAGGAAGAGGACGATCCCGAGGCTTTGGAAGAGACGGAAACCCGGCTAAGGGAAGTCTCGGACAGCCTGGCGGACATGGAGCTCCGGCAGCTCCTGGGCGGCACCGACGACCGCCGGGACGCCATCGTCACGCTCCATCCCGGCGCCGGCGGCACCGAGTCCCAGGACTGGGCCGAGATGCTGCTGCGCATGTACCTGCGCTGGGGCGACCGGCGCGGCTACAAGACCGAGATCATGGAGTACCAGCCGGGCGAGGAGGCGGGCCTCAAGCGGGTCACCTTCACCATCGCCGGCGAGTATGCCTACGGCTACCTGAAATGCGAGGCCGGCATTCACCGGCTGGTGCGCATCTCCCCCTTCGACGCCAACTCCCGGCGCCACACCTCCTTCGCCTCGGTCTTCGTCTACCCCGAAGTCGACGACGCCATCGAAGTGGAGGTCAACGAGTCCGACCTGCGCATCGACACCTACCGCGCCAGCGGCGCCGGCGGCCAGCACGTCAACAAGACCGACTCCGCGGTGCGCATCACCCACCTCCCCACCAACATCGTGGTGGCGTGCCAGAACGAGCGCTCCCAGCACAAGAACAAGGCCATGGCCATGCGCATCCTGCGCTCCCGGCTCTACGAGCTGGAAGTGGAGAAGCAGCGGGAGATGATGGACAGCTACGCCAAGGCCAAGAAGGACATCGCCTGGGGCAGCCAGATCCGATCCTACGTCCTCCACCCCTACCGCATGGTCAAGGACCACCGCACCAACGTGGAGATCGGCAACGCCGACGCCGTCCTCGACGGCGACATCGACCGGTTCATCCAGAGCTATCTGATGGAAGGGGAAGAGGGGTAAAGGTAACCCGTGCCCGGCCGCGACGATTGGAACACCTATCTGATGGACGGGGGCGGTCAGGCTGTATGCAGACGCGGCGCACCCTCAGAAAAGACCCTCTATCTGCCCCTCAGCGTTGACATGGATGCTCTCCGCGGCCGGCGTCCTGGGCAAGCCCGGCATGGTCATCATGTCGCCGCAAATGGCCACCACGAACTCCGCGCCCGCGGACAGGCGCAGTTCGCGCACCTGCACCTCGTGTCCCTCCGGGGCGCCTTTGAGGGCGGGGTCGGTGGAGAAACTGTACTGCGTCTTGGCCATGCACACCGGATAGTGGCCGTAGCCGCCGTCCTGTAGCGCCTTGAAGCGGTTGCGCACCGCTGGCGTGGCGGTGACGCCGCCGGCGTGGTAGATGCGCTTCGCCACCGTCTCGACCTTGTCCCACAGCGGCATGTCGTCGGGATACAGGGGGCGGAAGGCCGCTTCTCCCGCTTCGACAACCTCCACCACCCGGCGCGCGAGGGCTTCGGCGCCGGCGCCGCCGTCGGCCCAATGGGTGCACACCAGGGCGGGGACGTCCAGTGCGGTGGCGACCTCCGTCACCGCCTGGAGTTCGGCCTCCGTGTCGGTGGGAAACCGGTTCACGGCCACCAGCGCCGGCACCCCGAACTGCCGCACGTTGGCGAGATGGCGCGCCAGGTTGGCGCCGCCCGCCTTGACCGCGGCCACGTTCTCGTTGCCGAGAGCGGCCACCGCCACGCCGCCGTGCATCTTCAGCGCCCGCGCGGTCGCCACCACCACCACGGCGTCGGGCGCGAGGCCGGCCTTGCGGCACTTGATGTCGAAGAACTTCTCGGCGCCCAGGTCCGCGCCGAAGCCCGCTTCCGTCACCACGTAGTCGGCGAGCTTGAGGCCGGCGCGGGTGGCGATGAGCGAATTGCACCCGTGGGCGATGTTGGCGAACGGCCCGCCGTGGATGATGGCGGGACTGTTCTCCAGGGTCTGGACCAGGTTGGGGGCGAGAGCGTCCTTGAGCAGGACGGTCATGGCTCCCTCCGCCTTCAAGTCGCGGGCCGTGACCCACTCCCGGGCGCGGGTCTGCCCCACCACGATGTTGCCCAGGCGGCGATGAAGGTCTGCCAGGTCCGCGGCCAGACAGAAGATCGCCATCACTTCCGAAGCGACGGTGATGTCGAAGCCGTCGCTGCGCGGGAACCCGTTGCCGAGCCCGCCGAGGGAACAGACGATCTCGCGCAGCGCGCGGTCGTTCACGTCCACCACGCGCCGCCAGGAGATGCGGCGGGCGTCCAGCCCCAGCGCGTTGCCCTGGTGGATGTGGTTGTCGAGCAGCGCCGCCAGCAGGTTGTTGGCGGCGCCGATGGCGTGGAAGTCGCCGGTGAAGTGCAGGTTGATGTCCTCCATGGGCACCACCTGCGCGTACCCTCCACCCGCGGCCCCGCCCTTCATCCCGAAACACGGTCCGAGGCTCGGCTCACGGAGACAGACCACCGTCTCCTTGCCGATACGGTTCAGCCCATCGGCCAGACCCACCGACGTGGTGGTCTTGCCCTCGCCGGCAGGCGTCGGCGTGACCGCGGTGACGAGCACGAGCTTGCCGTTGTTACGGTCGGAGAGGGAACCGGCGTAGGAGAGATCGATCTTCGCCTTGGTGTGTCCGTAGGGCAGCAGCGCCTCCCGCGGAACCCCCAGGCGGTCGCCGATCTCCGTGATCGGCTTGAGCGCCGATTTCCGTGCGATCTCGATATCGCTCTCTGCCATGCCCCCTCCCCCGGCTTCCGGTTGCCGGCTCGGCTTCAGTGCCGGTAGCCCCGGATCCGGTCGTAACGCTCGATCTGCTCGGCCGTGAGCTCGCGGGTGCTCTCGATGTGCGCGAGCAGGTGGATGGCCTGGAGTTGTCCGCGCATGATTCCGAGGTGCTCGGTCATACGGGTCGTTTCCGCCGCGGTGGGCCGTCCCGTGGCGAACAGGTTCGCAAGGTGCAACTCCGCCTGGAGTATGGCCTCGCCCTTGGCGATGGCCCTGGTCTTCATTTTCGCGTGAATCGCCTCGATGAGCGCGATCTGCTCCCGGGTGAGATCGAGGTCGGCCTTGAGATCGAGAAGGTGCCGCGGCCCCGGGAAACTGTTCAACTCGGCCGGTCGAGCCAGGCCCATGCCTTCGCCACTCCGCAACTCGCGTACCTCGTCAGGCGTGAGGGTCGCGAACTCGGCACTTTGGGTATGCGCATAAGGGGACATCGTGTGATCATGCTGTGCCAACGCCCAAGTCGCCGTGAGGGCGAAGAGGCCGATACAGCCAAACAACCCAAACGTCTTTGTCGTAGTGGTCATCGTCGAGACTCCGTGGCTGCGCCTACGCTTCCACGCCGCCACTCATGGGCAGCGAACCCGGGGACACGGTCTGGGTTGGTCAACAATGATCGGGCATGGCGTCGATAGTGGCGAGAGCGGCGCGGTGATCCCTGCCGATCACGGGAACAACGTCCTGTGCAGGGTCTCGTCGCCCACGCACCGCCAAGGCCGGCAGTTTGGGACCGTGCACCAAACAACCGGCCGAGCGGCGCGTGAAGCGATCCGGACGCCTGAGCAGCGGCGGGTTTCGGCTAGTGCAACGGCGAGAAGGACGCCGGCACGACGATGGAGTTCTCCTGGTGGAGCAGCATCTCGCGGGTAGCCGGCGGCCAGTTGGGGAGCTTCATGGCCTCGGCGCGGAGCCGGCTCCGCTCGCCCATGTCCTTGTAGGGCCAGATGTGCACCCACTGGTTCAGCGAGCCGTAGGTGGTGAACCAGCCGGCCGCCAGGGGCGAGATCTTGACCCGGTCCTCGATGCAGTCCTGCCAGCGCTCGATCAGCGTCGGGATGGAGCCCGGATGGACCGTGTAGGTGCGGATCTCGTAGATGTTGCCCATCTCCCGGGGCTCCAGCGGCGGGGAGAAGGGCGCCGCCTGGAAGATCTTGCTTTCCTGAGTCACCATGAACTCGCGCACCTTGGGCGGCCAGTGGCCGGTGGCCCGGGCCTCGGCGCCGATGCGGTCCTTCTCCTCGAAGCTCTCGTACGGCCAGATGTGGATCACCTGGTTCAGCGCCCCCACTTCCGAATGAAAGAACGCCCCCAGCGGGGAGATCTTGGCGCGGTGCTCCAGCCCTTCCTCGAACGCCTTCTCGAAGTCCGGCGTCTTGCCGGGCTTCAGCGTGTAGGTTCTCATCTCGATGATCATGTGTTTCCTCCTGAGATCTGCCGGTGAAGTCTGCCCCCTTTCTTTCCGTTTTGGCGGGCAAATGCAAGACCCGACGACGCCGCGGAAAGCGGGAGGTGGGGAACGGTCTGGCGGGACGGCGTAGCGGAGACGCTCCGCTCGTGAATGAGGGCACCGGTTGCGCTAAGTGCGGGATTCTCCGGTTTCGGTGCGGGGAGCGGGCTCTCCCTGACGTATCAAAATGCCCTCGATGCGCCCCACACGGCCGGTAAGGTCGGTCACGCGGTCCACCAACCAGTTCAAACGACTCTTGACTTCGTCCAAGTCCCTGTCAATACGTGCGAAGTGCTTCTGTGCATCGGCCTTGTCCGACCGGCTTACCCGCCAGTTGAACAATCCGAGCGCCACCCCTACGCCCAAGATCGCGATCAACTCGTTGCTCATGGTTCCATCCTTCGCAACTCCGACTGTAACCCAACTCGGAACGGCCATCAACGTTGTGACCGGTCAACCAACGCGCAATCTGACATAGATACCAATCGGACGTTGGCAGCGGAACTTTAGACCTGCCTTCTCCCGCGCAACGCGCTGACGCCTACCCCGCCCCGTTCGCCTCCAGATACTCCCGCAGCGCCCGGGCCGTGTAGGACCGTTTGCCGTCCTGGGCCACCTTGGACGGGGGGCCGTGGGCGACCACGCGGCCGCCCTTGTCGCCGCCTTCGGGGCCGAGGTCCACGAGGTAGTCGGCGTCCTTGACGATCTCGAGGTTGTGCTCGATGGTGATGACGGTGTTGCCGGCGTCGACGAGGCGGTGGAGGATGTCGATGAGCTTCTCGACGTCGGCGAAGTGGAGGCCGGTGGTGGGCTCGTCGAGGATGTAGAGGGTCTTGCCGCGGGACTCCTTGCCCAGCTCGTAGGCGAGCTTGATGCGCTGGGCCTCGCCGCCGGACAGAGTGTTGCTGGCCTGTCCCAGGGTGATGTAGCCCATGCCGATGTCGTCCAGGATCTTCAGCGGGCGGTAGGCCTTGGGGAAGGAACGGAAGAACTCCACCGCCTCCTCCACCGTCATCCGCAGCACCTCGGCGATGTTCTTGCCGTTGAACCGCACCGACAGGGTCTCCTCGTTGAAGCGCAGGCCGCCGCAGCCGTCGCAGTTCACGAACACGTCGGGCAGGAAGCTCATCTCCTTGCGGATCCGGCCCTGGCCGGCGCACTCGTCGCAACGGCCGCCGCTCACGTTGAAGGAGAACCGGCTCGGGGTGTACCCGCGCATGCGCGCCTCCGGGTGGAGCGCGTAGATGCGGCGGATCTCGTCGAGAAAGCCCACGTAGGACGCGGGAACCGAGCGCGGGGTCTTGCCGATGGGGGTCTGGTCCACCTCCACCGCCCGCTCGATGGGCTCCCAGCCGGCGAGGTCCCGGTGCCGGCCGGGGCGGCCGGTGTTGTGTCCCAGCCTCGTCTTGATGCCCTTGAACAACACCTCCTTCACCAGGGTGCTCTTGCCGGACCCGGACACTCCGGTGACGCACGTCCACTTGCCCAGGGGCAGCCGCACCTTGAGGTTCCTGAGGTTGTTCTCGCTGGCCCCGGTCACCTCCAGCCATTCGCCGCCCCGGAGCGGCCGCTCGGGCCAGAGCCGCCGCCGGGCGGTGCCCAGGAAGGCGCCGGTAACCGAGGCGGGGTTGGCGCGCACTTCCTCCGGCGTGCCCATGGCCACCACCCGGCCGCCCCGCACCCCGGCGCCGGGGCCGAGGTCCACCAGCACGTCGGCCGCCCGGATGGTGGTCTCGTCGTGCTCCACCACCAGCACCGAGTTGCCGGCGTCCACCAGACGGCGCAGGGTGGCCAGGAGCCGGCGGTTGTCGCGGGTGTGCAGGCCGATGGTGGGCTCGTCCAGGATGTAGCAGACGCCGCGCAGGTTGGAGCCGAGCTGCGCCGCCAAGCGCACCCGTTGGGCCTCGCCGCCGGACAGGGTGTTGGCGCGCCGGTCCAGGGTCAGGTAGCCCAGGCCCACCTCGTCCAGGAAGCGCAGCTTGTGGTGGATCTCCTTTTGGGTCTTTTCCAGCACCAGCCGTTCCTTGTCGGCAATGTTCTTGACGAGCCGCTCTTCCAGTGATGCGAACCGGCCCAGCGCCTCCTTCACCGACAGGGCGGTGATCTGCCAGATGGCCTTGCCGGCGATGCGGACGTTGCGCGCCCGGGCATTGAGCCGGGCGCCCTGGCAGGACGGGCAGGTGCGCTCCCTCACGAACGACCCCAGATAGCCGGCCAGCGGGCCGTCGCTCTTCACCTGGAGCCCGGCGAGCACCTTGAGCAGGCCCGGGACCGACGGACGGGAGCGGCCGTTCAGCAGCGCCTCCCGTTGCCTGGCCGAAAGGGTCTTGATGGGGACGTCGCCGGGGATGCCGAGCTTCCGTTCCAGCTCCCCCTGGCACTGGTTCAGCCGCCGCTTGAGGCCGGCGCGCCCCTCGGGGGCGTCCGCGCACAGCCGGTTCGCGACCTCCGTCAGGCTCAGCTCCGGGTCCGGGATCACCAGGTCGGCGTCGAGTTCCTCGGAGGAGCCTACGCCGTGACAGTCCGGGCAGGCTCCCTGGCGGCTGTTGAAGGAGAACAGGCGGGGGTCCAGCGGCTCGTAGCCGACGCCGCAGGCGCGGCAGAAGAGGCGCTCGTTGTAGGTTTCCTCGGCGCCCTCGGCGAGCACGTGGATGACGCCGTTGCCGAGGCGCAGCCCCTGTCCCAGCACCGTCTCCATGCTCAGGCGTCCGGCCTTGGCGGTGCCCACCACGATGTCGATGTCGTGCTCGTGGAAACGCCCCAGGCCCTGTTGGAGGAGCGACGCGTTGAGAGCCGTCATGGCGCCGTCGATTCGGGCGCGGCCGTAGCCCAGCCGGCGGGCCGCCATCATCACGTCCTTGTGGTAGCCCTTGCGGCCCCGCACCACCGGGCTCAGCACGGTGATGTCCTTGCCGCGGTACTTGCGGCCCACCCGGTCCAGGATGCGGCTGCGGGTGAGCGAGGCGATGGCGCCGCCGCACTGCGGGCAGTGCTGTTTGCCCACCTTGGAATAGAGCAGGCGCAGGTAGTGGTACAGCTCGGTGACGGTGGCCACGGTGGAGTTCCGGCCCCCCTGGCTCAGGCGCTGCTCGATGGCCACGGTGGGGGGTATGCCCGCCAGCACGTCCACGTCGGGCCGCGCCATGATCTTCATGAACTGGCGCGCGTAGGCGGAGAGGCTGTCGATGTAGCGCCGCTGGCCGTCCGCGTAGATGATGTCGAAGGCCAGGGACGACTTGCCGGAGCCGCTGAGGCCGGTCACCACCACCAGCCGGTCCCGCGGGATGTCCACGTCGATGCCCTTGAGGTTGTGCTCCCGGGCGCCGATGACCTGGATGGCGCCGGTCCCGTTGCTCCGCGCCGCCGACGTCCGGCGCGGAGGCGCCTTGGCCAGGGTGGGGGTGAACCGGGACCGCGACGGCGCGAGATGGCCCTTCAGGTAGCGTCCGGTGTGGGACCGCTCCACCTCGGCCACTTGCGGCGGCGTGCCCGTGGCCACCACCTCGCCGCCGCCGTCGCCGCCCTCGGGCCCCAGGTCGATGATGTGGTCTGCGCACTTGACGACTTCGGGGTTGTGCTCGATGACCATCACCGAATGCCCCTGGTCGATCAGCTCCTGGAGGGCCGACAGCAGCCGCCGGATGTCGTGGAAATGGAGGCCGGTGGTGGGTTCGTCGAAGATGAAGAGCGTGCCGGTCTTCGTCGCCCGGACGATGTGGGCGGCCAGCTTGAGGCGCTGGGACTCGCCGCCGGAGAGGGTGGTGACGGGCTGGCCCAGGCGCAGGTACTCCAGCCCCACCCGCGCCAGCGGACGCAGCCCCCGGACGATCTCCGGCTGGTCCGCGAAGAACTTCATGGCCTCGGCGATGGTGAGGCCGAGCACGTCGTGGATGTTCCGGTTGCGGTAGGTGACATCCAGCACTTCCTGACGGTAGCGGGCGCCGCCGCATTCCGAGCAGGTGGCGAAGACGTCCGAGAGGAACTGCATCTCGATCTTCTCGAACCCTTCGCCGCGGCAGGACTCGCAGCGTCCGCCCTCCACGTTGAAGGAGAAGGTGGAGGCCGTGTAGCCCCGGAACCGCGACAGGTCCACGCCGGCGAACAGGCGCCGGATGGGGTCGAAGGCCTTCATGTAGGTCACTGGGTTGGACCGGGGCGTGGTGCCCAGCGGAGACTGGTCCACCAGGATCACCTCGGGCACCCGGTCGATGCCCCGGATCTCGTCGCAGTCCGTCAGCGTCGCCAGCGGCGAGGCCTTGAGCCGCCGGATGTTCCGGGCGATGACCTCGTCCACGAGGGTGGACTTGCCCGAGCCGGAAACGCCGGTGACGCACACCAGCCTGCCAAGCGGGATGCTCACGTCGATGCCCTTGAGGTTGTTGGCCCGGGCGCCGAGTATGTCCAGGGTACGGCCCCGGATCCTGGGCGGTAACGGACCGGCAGCGGGATCACCTTGCGCTGCGTCAGGTAGTCGGCGGTGAGGGAGGTCTCGCTTGCCAGCAACTCGTCATAGGAGCCGGCGAACACCACCTCGCCGCCGTGCTCGCCCGCCCGCGGCCCCAGGTCGATGACGTGGTCGCTCTCCTTGATGATCTCCGGGTCGTGCTCCACCACCACCACGGTGTTGTTGTTGGAGCGGAGGCGGTGAAGGATCTCCACCAGCCGGTGGCTGTCCCGCGGGTGCAGGCCGATGGAGGGCTCGTCCAGCACGTACAGCGTGTTCACCAGCGACGAGCCGATGGCGGTGGTCAGGTCCACCCGCTCGAGCTCCCCGCCGGACAGGGTCCGGGACTGCCGGTCGAGGGTCAGGTACTCCAGTCCCACGCCCATGAGATAGTCCAGGCGCCGGCGGATCTCGTGGAGCACCAGCGCGGCCACCTGGTCGCGGCTCGAATCGAGCTCCAGCCCCTGGAAGTAGGCGTGCGCCTCGGCCACGCTCATGCGGTTCACGTCCGCGATGTTCCGTCCGGCGATGAGGAAATTCAGGCCTTCGGGCTTGAGGCGGGTGCCCAGGCAGTCGGCGCAGGTCACGTAGCAACGGTAGCGCGCCAGGAACACGCGCACGTGCATCTTGTAGCTCTTCCGCTCCAGCCACTCGAACCAGCCGCGGACGCCGTAGTACTTGCCGTCGTGCCAGCTTCCCTCGCCGTCGACGATCAGCCGCCGGTCCTCTTCGTCCAGCTCGGCGAACGGGCGATCCAGCGGGATGCCCCGGCGCTCGCAGAACTTCTTGAGCTCCCGCACCTCCCAGCGCGCCACCCGGGTGGTCCACGGCTTGATGGCGCCCTCGGCGATGGACTTGGAAGGGTCCGGAATCACCAGGTCGAGGTCGAGGTCGATGGAGCGGCCGAAGCCGTGGCAGGTCTCGCAGGCCCCCAGCGGGCTGTTGAACGAGAAGAGATTGGGCTGGGGCTCGGCGTAGGAAAGGTCGCAGGCGGAGCAGTGCAGGCGGTTGCTGAAGCCTTCCCGGCGCCAGCCGTCCTCCATGTCGTGGAGGTCGAGCCTGCCCTTGCCGAACTGGAAGGCCTGCTCCAGCGAGTCCGTGACCCGCTTGCGCGTGGACTTGCGGTACACGAAACGGTCGGCCACGACGTCGACGACCTCGCCGGGCGGGGCGTCGAGGGGTTCCAGCTCCGACAGGTCGCGGTCCCGCAGGAGCCGGTGGAACCCCGCCTGGAGCAGACCTCCCTTGACGTCTTCCCAGGGCAGCGACGGCGGCACCGGCACCGGGAAGGTCAGGACCCAACGCACTCCCTCGCCCCGGGCCTGGAGCTGTCTCGCGATGGACGGGGCGCTGTCCTTGGAGATGACCTTGCCGCACCCCGAGCAGTGGAGCACGCCGATCTTGGCGAACAGCAGCTTCAGGTGGTCGTACAGCTCGGTCATGGTGCCGACCGTCGACCGCGAGGTCTTGACCGGACGGGTCTGGTCGATGGCGATGGTGGGCGGGATGTTCTCGATGGCTTCGACGTCCGGCTTCTCCATGCGGTCGAGAAACTGCCGGGCGTAGGCCGAGAAGCTCTCCACGTACCGGCGCTGGCCCTCCGCGTAGAGGATGTCGAAGGCGACGGTGGACTTGCCGGAGCCGCTGACGCCGGTCACCACCGTCAACGCGTTGAGGGGGATCTGGAGATCGAGGTCCTTGAGGTTGTTCTGCTTGGCGCCGCGTACGTGTATCCAGCCCTGATCCATGGTGGGTAGGGGTCGGGATGAGGGATGGGCCGTCGCGATCCCCGACTTAGCCGATGCCGAGCTTTTCCCGAGCTTCTTCGCTTATCCGGCTCGGGTCCCAGGGTGGATCCCACACCAGGTCCACGTTGGCTTCCTTGACGCCCGGAATCTCCATGATCAGGGACTGGGCGTTGGAGGCGATCATGCCGCCCATGCCGCATCCCGGCGCGGTCAGCGTCATCTTGACCGCCACGGCGGCGTCCTCGACCTCGACGTCATACACCAGGCCGAGGTCCACGATGTTCACCGGGATCTCGGGGTCGTAACAGTCCTGCAAGGCCTCGTAGACCTGTTCCTTGGTAACCATGATTCCTCCTCGTGCTCAGTTCTTCTCGCACTCGCGGCACGGACACAGCGAGCGCAGGTAGTCGTAGGTATAGATGCCCGTGACGTGGCCGTCGCTCCAGCGGAAACCGATGGCGTAGTTGCCCACCGGTTCGATGACATCCAGCCCCACATCGGGCACCTCCACGAAACGCTTCTCGATGGCCGCTTCGTGGCCCTGGCAGAGGGCGCAGGGACAGTATCCTCTCAGGTACTCCTTGGGATAGTCGCCCGAGTGTCCGTCGTCCCATGTAATGCGGACGATGCCCTGGGCCTTGACGTGATTGATCTCTACGGGAACAGCCACGACGTCCCGCGGTCAACTCGTCACGATCTTGAGGCCGGGCGCCTTGTCGGCGGCCTCGGACGCGATGGAGAGTTGGCCCGCCAGCCGCGCGGCCGCCTCCAGGAACGCCTTGCCGGTGGCCGAGTCGGGCTCCTGCGCCAGGATCGGCGTCCCCTTGTCGCCCCATTCGCGAATCGCGGAGACCATGGGGATCTCGCCGAGAAAGGGCACGCCGAAGCTGTCGGCGGCCCGCTGGGCCCCGCCCCGCGAGAATATTTCGTGCTGCTTGCCGCAGCCGTCACACACGAAATAGCTCATGTTCTCCACCATCCCGACGATGGGGATGTGGACCTTGTCGAACATGGACTTGGCCCGCACCACGTCCGCCAGGGCCACCTCCTGGGGCGTCGCCACCAGCACCGCCCCGCTGCACTTGAGCTGCTGCGAGAACGTGATCTGCACGTCGCCGGTGCCCGGCGGCATGTCCACCACCAGGTAGTCCAGCTCGCCCCACTGCACGTCGGACATGAGCTGCTGCAGGGCCTTGCCGAGCATGGGACCACGCCAGATCACCGCCTGGTCCCGCTCCAGGAAAAACCCGATGGACATCACCGGAACGCCGTGGGCCACCGGCGGCGCCAGCTTGAAGCCGCCTTCCACCTCCACCTTGCCCGGTTCCTCGTTGACGCCCATGAGGATGGGCACCGACGGCCCGTAGATGTCCGCGTCCAGGAGACCCACGGCGGCGCCGTGCATCTTGAGCGCCACCGCCAGGTTGGCCGCCACCGTGGACTTGCCCACGCCGCCCTTGCCCGAGGCCACCAGCACGATGTTCCTGACGCTCGGCAGAAGGTCGGTGGCGCCGGCGCCGGACTTGCTGCCGCGCACCTGGGCGCCGAACTCCAGGGCCACCTCCGACACCCCCAGGGGCGCCAGGGCCCGCTCCACGTCGGCCTGGATCTGGTCCTTGAGAGGACACGCCGGCGTCGTCAACTCCACCGTCAACGACACCTTTCCGTCCGTCACCGCCAGGTCCTTCACCATGCCGAGGGTGACGATGTCCTTGTGCAGCTCGGGGTCCTGCACGGTCTTCAGGGCTGCGAGAACGGTTTCCTGCGTGGCGCTGGACATGTCGCTCCCCTTCTCCCCCTCGGTGTTGCGCCGCCAGAACGGCGTGCCGAATAGTGCCATTGGACTTTCCTTGCGGTGCTGTTCCGCGCAGGGCCGGTGCTGCAAAGGTTTGGATCGGCCTGGAGTTTCCGAAACATTTGACTATAGACTCGCAAGGCTTCTATTTCAATGTGCGACGGGGCTGGTGCTCCGGCCGCAACAGGTCGAGCACGGTCTTTACCGGCGCGAAGGTCTGGGCGGGCATCTCGACGAACACCGTGTTCCAGCGCGCCATGCCGCCGTTCCAGAGGCCGGGGTGCTCCAAGGTCTTGAACCCGCTTCCGCCGCTGGATTTGATGGCGATGAACGCGGCCCGTGGGTCGCGGAAGGCCATGAGGTCGAAGCACGCTCCCGAGGGCCGGCGGACGCCGCACACCAGATCCACCGGATTGAAGTGGGTGGACGCGGCGAAGACCTCGCGCTGGTGGGGCTCCTCCATGTCCACCTGCGAAGACTCGACGATCTGGAGCGAGCACCTTCCGTGGGCGCCTCGCACCCAGAAGGGACCGCCGCCCGGTTCGCCGGCGGACGGCACCATGCCGCAAACCCGGAGCGGACGGTCGAGGGTCTCGCGCAGGAAGCCGGCGCGTCCGGCCGCGGGCGCGTCCGCGAGGCCGTCCGGATGGGCCACGGACAGCAGGTCCCGGGCGAATCGCGACGCCTCGTCCAGGAGCGACGGCGACGGGTCGGCGTCAAGGCCGTCGAGGTAGTGGAACACCCGGGCCTGCAGCTCCACCAGCAAGCCTGCCAGCGCCTTCCGGTAGCGGACCGCGGTGCCGGCATGGACGGCGACGTTGTCGACGTTCTGGATGAACACGACGTCCGGCGCGAGATCGTTGAGGTTCGCCAGGAGGGCGCCATGGCCGCCGGGCCGGAGCGAAAGCCTTCCGTCCGCTTCGCGGAACGGCTGGTTGTCGAGGGTCGCGGCCAGCGTGTCGGTGTCGGGTCGCTGTACCGAAAGGGTCACGTCGAAGGAGGTGTCGCCCTCCTGGTAGCGCCGGCACATCGCCTCCACATGGTCCTCCACCTCGCCCCGGTGTTCGGGAGAGACCGTGAAGTGAACGCGCGCCATCCCCGTCCGGTCCCGGACATACCGGCGGGCCTCCAGCAAGTGCTCGGCCACGGGCGTGCGGCTGTCGCCGGCGTAGCGATGAAACGGGACCAGACCCTTGGGAAGCGCGGCGTACCCCATTCCGCCGGGATCGAGGAGGCAGTCCAGGATCTCGCGGAAGCGTCCGGCTTCGCGTAGCGGCTGAAGGCCCTGGCCACGACGCGCCGCCTCCTCCTCCAGTTGCGGGTGGAACGCGAAGCGGTCGAGGCGCGCCAGGAACTCCCGCAGCGCCGGATATTCCGGCGCATCGCGAATGTCCTCCACGGTCGCCGACGCATCCCCGGTCCGGCCGCGGGCCGCCAGCAGCGCCTGGAACATCCGGCTCGCCGCTCCCGACGCGGGAACGAACTTCATGAGCCTTCCCTCCCGCGCCGCCTCCTCGCCCCGGCGGCCCAGGCGGTCCAGCTCCGCGTCCTCCAGGACCGTAATGCCGTCGCCCCTCGTGCAGGGCCGGTCCAGCACCGCGTGGGGCACCCCCGCGGCAAAGGTCGCCAGACAGTCCGCGGCCCGCTCCGGGGAGATGCCGCGGTCCCGGAGCTGCCGCAGGTCGCGTTCGGTGAATGGATGGGAGACAGTCACGCCCGCCGCTTCTAGTGTCCTGTCCCACGTAAATGTTGACAAAGATGCGCCGGATTTTTCGTTGTCGGCAAGGCGCGATGACGAGCAGTGGCGGTTACCACGCGAGGAAGAGCAACGCAGCCGACGACGAAAAAGACCAGCAGATTTGTCAACATTTACGGGGGACAGGACACTAGTGTCCCGTCTTGACCTTCTTCATCAGCTCGTCGTCGGCGTCGTTCATGTAACCGCGGCAATTCCCGGCGCCGCACACGCACTCGTACAGCTCCTCGCCCTGGAGACGGTAGTCGAAGGTGATCTCCTCGCCTTCGGCGATGCTCCGCTCGGCGATGAACCAGATGCGGTTGCGGATGATGTCCACCCAGGCGTTGCCGTCACAGGAGTGGTTGGCGAACCGCGCCTCGTTGCCGTTCACCGAGCCGTCGACGTCGTACTTGTCGTTGAGGGTGAAGATGTAGGTCAGTTCCTCGTCGTCCCGGGACCGGGTGGTGCCTTCCCCGGAAGGGACCTTCTCGCCCCTGTACTCGATAATGCGCCGGCCCTTCCGGATGCTTTCGCCCGCGTACAGCCCTTCCCCGTGAATCGCGGACTTGTCCACGAACACCTTGGGAAGCACTCGCTTCGATGCCTTCGCCACCGTTTCCTCCGGTCCCGAGAAGTTTGTTCAAAGGCTCTTGAATGATAGCACCGGCCCAGGTGAATGTTGACTGCCCTTGCCCAAAAGCGCCGCTGTTCCACCGCCTTGCCGCTACCCCGCCAATCATATACGAATAGCCTCGAACCGTTGGTTGGCGGACCGCAAGCGCGTTTTCGCGCCCCCATGAACAAGGAAGGAACCCGATGCCCAAGACAACCCTGTTGAACGTGACCGTGGCGGATGCCTACCTGGCGCTGCTGGCGGACCGCGGCGTGGACTACTTCTTCGCCAACGCCGGCACGGACTTCGCTCCCATCGTGGAGGCCATGGCCAAGGCCCAGAACCTGGAGACACGGATTCCCGAGCCGGTCACCTGCCCGCACGAGAACACTGCCATGCACATGGCCATCGGCTACTATCTGGTGACGGGCAGGCCCCAGACGGTGATGGTGCACGTCAACGTGGGCACCGCCAACGGCATGAACGGGTTGCTGAACGCCTCCCGCGGCAACATCCCGGTGCTGTTCACCGCGGGCCGTACGCCCACCAACGAGGAAGGTCTCGCGGGACACCGGAGCCTGGACATCCACTGGACCCAGGAAATGTTCGACCAAGCCTCCATGGCGCGGGAGGCAGCCAAGTGGGACTACGAGCTGCGCAACGGCAAGCAGACCGAGACCATCGTGGACCGCGCCCTGTCCGTGGCCAAGAGCGAGCCCACGGGCCCAGTCTACCTGAGCCTCCCCAGGGAGGTGTTGTCCGAGCAACTGGACGAGTTCACCTACGAGTCGCCCGGGCGCCAGCACGCCCCGGCGCCGCCTTATCCCAACGCCGCGGCCGCCGACGAGGCGGCGGCGCTCCTGGCCGGCGCCGAGAACCCGCTGATCATCACCAACTGGGCGGGCCGGAACCCGCGGGTGTGGGGGCCCCTGGGCGACCTGGCGGAGCGCTACGCGATCCCCGTGGTGCAGTACCGCAACCGCTACATGTCGCTGCCCACCGACCACCCCATGAACCTGGGCTACGACCTCAACCCGCTGCTCGGCCAGGCCGACGTGATCCTGGTGGTGGACGTGGCGGTGCCGTGGCTGCCGGCCACGGACAAGGTGCGCGAGGACGCCAAGGTCATCCACATGGGCGCCGACCCGCTGCACAGCTACGTGCCGCTCCGGGGCCACCCCTGCGACATCGCCCTCGCCTGCGGCACCGACGTGGGCCTCACCGCCCTGGACGAGGCCATGTCCGCCCACGAGGGCCGGGGCAAGGCGGGCATCGACAAGCGCCGGAAGACTCTGACCGAGATGTGGCGGAAGCAGCGCGACGGCTGGGCCAAGCGGCTCGACGACGTGAAGGACAACAAGCCGCTACATCCGGTGTGGATCACCCATTGCATCAACCAGATCAAGGGCGACGACACCATCGTGGTGAAGGAGTCCGCGCTCGCGTCGACGCACATCGACATCTCCCAACCGGGCACGCTGCTCAACGCCGGCGCCGCGTCGGGCCTGGGACACGGCCTCGGGGTGGCGCTGGGCGCCAAGCTCGCCGCCCGCGACCGGCTGGTCATCGGCACCCACGGCGACGGCTCCTACATGTTCGGCAATCCCATCGCCAGCCACTACGTGGGGGCGGAGCAGAAGCTCCCCATCCTCACGGTCATCTTCAACAACCAGCGATGGCAGGCGGTGCGCCGGGCCACGGTGGGACTGAACCCGGAGGGCTACGCCGCCCAGAGCGCCCACCAGCCCATCACCATGCTCGACAGCGTCGACAAGTACGAGAAGGCGGTGGAGGTGGCCGACGGCTACGGACAGCGGGTGGAAAATCCGTACGACCTCATGCCCGCGCTGGAGCGGGGCCTCAAGGCGGTGGAGGTGGAGAAGCGGCAGGCGGTGATCAACGTGATTTGCTCGGCGTAGCGGCCTTCAACAGGCGGGCTAATGCCTCGTGAACCGTGTGCTGTAATATAGTGTCGTGTCCCCCGTAAATGTTGACAAAGATGCGCAGGATTTTTCGTTGTCGGCAAGGCGCGATGACGAGCAGTGGCGGTTACCACGCGAGGAAGAGCAACGCAGCCGACGACGAAAAAGACCAGCAGATTTGTCAACATTTACGGGGGACACGACACTAGCACACGCGGCAGGCGTGGGTCACCGGATCGCACACTTGTGGGGGACCAGGGCTGTCCCACAAACCAGGATCACCTCAAAGAACCAAGCCTTCGATCAACAGGTCGTTCTCAGGTCAGAACGCGGAGCGCGGTCTCCGGGGCCTTGTCGAGAACCCGCAACAGTGCGCGCGCGGCGCCGGTCGGGCAGCGCTTCCCCTGTTCCCAGTTGCGGATCGTCTCGTGAGGCACGTCGATTCGGCGCGCCAACTCTATCTGGCTGAGCCCCAGCCGCCGCCGGATCCGACGAGCGTAGCGTGCCATGTCCTGCATGGCCTCGGCGTCGTCCTCCTGCTGCTGCAAGGCGATTTCCGTCTCGGTGGTGCCATCCACCACGGCGAAGTCGATCCGCCCCTTGGGGAGGGTCGCGGAATCCTCTGGATCAACCCTGACGCGCGTAGTGCTCATAATCCCCGACCTCCTTCCCGCTGGCCTTACGGGCTGAAATGATGCGGATGGCAGAGCCGCGCACCGTGTAGACGACGACGTAAACCCGCCCGTCGATCATGCCGAGCATCCGGTAGCGCTCTTCGCCATAATCTCGCCGACGATCCTGCCTCACGATTCGATGCGGATCGAAGAAGGCGCGGACGGCATACGCGAAGTCAAAGCCGCGACGTTCGAAACAGGCGTTGTTCTTGACATCGTCCCATTCGAACTCCATCTACGATGATGTAGGCCATTGGCCTACCTACGTCAAGCACGTCCTCGGCAACCGTACGCCCGGCCGGGTGGGTGCCCCGCGACCGGACTCCAGCCCTGACGCATGGCAACTTGGCAAGACACTGCCACCAAACTTGACGCCGTTTCTCAGAGGTACCCCTTCTCCCTGTAATATCGCTCGGCCCCCGGGTGCAGCGGCAGGTCCAGCGGGCCGTCCGGCGTGTCCGTGCAGAACTGGGTCATGGGCGGCACTTCCGGCGTGTCGTATTCGATGTTCTCGCGCATCTGCTCGATGACTCCGACCATCTGATAGCTCAGCTCGTCCGGCAGGTCGGCGTGGGTGACGATGGGCCAGCCGCTGAAGTCCACGGCGGTGACGGGCTCGGGCAGCTTGCCGTCGAACAGCGGCCCATTCAGGGGGGCGCGGCTGAAGCCGTAGCGGTCGAGCGAGGCCATGGCCTTGGGCGAGAAGTGCAGGAAGGCCATCTCCTGTTCCACCGCCGCGGCCGCCCAGGACGACAGCCCCTCGTCGATGACCACGTCGACGTCGCCGGAGACGATGCCCTCCAGGCGCCGCGGATTGCTCGGCCGCACCACCGGGTCCAGCACGCCGCCCCATTCCTCGAAGGTCTTGAGGCTCATGCCGTGGGCCCGCAGTGCCGCGTTGATGGCGAAGTCGATGCAGTCGTTGGTGGCCACCGAGACCCTCAGGGCGGGCTTCCGCCGCTTGAGATCGTCCATGGAACGGATGCCGTGCTTCTTCGCCACGGCCACCACCAGGCGGTCATAGGAGGGGAACACCGCCAGCGCCCGCAACGGCAGCGGTTTCCGGAAGGCGCCGCGCCCGTGATGAGCCATGGATGCGATGCACGATGGGTTGAGCCAGGCGATGTCGATCTTCTTCCGGCCCACCAGCCGCGCTCCCTGGATGCCGCTGCACCAGGCCGGGCTGATGGCGATGTTGAAGGCGAAAGGAGGGCCGGCGGAGCCGGAGGCCCCCGGCAGGTCGACGAAGAGCCGGATGGCGCTGGTCATCATGGTCGGCACCGTGTCGTAGAGGCCGGCCAGGAGCTTGGTGCCGATCTGGGCGCGCAACAGGCTTGAGCTCATGGGTTTGACGCTGCGATCGTCGTAGGACATGTCTTCGCTCCCTCCGTTTCGGACCGTGCGGGATGCGCGCGCTCGGCGCCCGTCCCCGTCCGGCACAGGTTAGCCTATCTCTCACGGGTATTGTATAGTGGGCCGTCTCCCGTGGTTCCTTCACGAGCCGCCGGTCCCCCTTGCACATGGCAACACTGACTGCCCTGGCAGCCGCGTTTTTCTTCGGCTCCGCCCACATCCTGGTACGCTACGGCCTCAGCACCGGCTCGACCACCACCGCCATCACCTTCAACATCGCCACCATGGGCACGGTGTTGCTGGCGGTCATGGGACCGTGGGCGGACTGGTCGCAGGCCTCTCGGCCCGCGGTGGGCTGGTTCATGCTGGCCGGGGCGGTGGCGCCGCTGACCACCCAGTTCCTGTTCTACGCCGCCATCTCCCGGGTCGGCGTCGCCCGGGCCTCGCCCCTCAGGAACACCTCGCCGCTGTTCGCCGGCATGGTGGCGGTGGCATGGCTGGGCGAGCAATGGACCCCGGCGCTTCTCAGCGGCACCGTCCTGATCATCCTGGGAGCCACGGTGCTGGGCATGCGCGACGCCAGGGCGCTGACGGCGTTCCGCAAGCGCGACCTGCTGTTCGCCCTCGGCGCCTCGGTCCTGGGGGGCGCCGCCAGCCCCATCCGCAAGTTCGGCTATTCCATGCTGACCTCGGTGCCGCTGGCCATCTGCCTGACCTTGATGGGGAGCCTCGCCGGGCTGATCCTCTACCTCGTAGTGTGGCGGGGCTACCGCGACGTCATGGTCAACCGGGGTACGGTGCTGTGGTTCGGGCTCTCGGGCGTGGTCACGAGCTGCGGCATCACCTCCTACATGCTGTCCCTGAGCATGGGCGACGTGGTGCTGGTGGATCCGCTGATCGCCACCACGCCGCTGTTCTCGGTGACCTTCACCCATCTCCTGCTGAAGGACCACGAACGGGTCACGTCGAAGGCGGTCCTGGGCGCGCTGCTGGTATGCGCCGGCGGCGTGGTGCTGACGGCGTTCTGACCTTCGGCCGACCCGGACCGAGGGGGTGCACGACAAATTTGTGAGATAGCGGTCAAGGGGAGGCGGCGGCATGGCGTTCCCAGAAGTCGACGAAGCGCAATGACACGTGGGCTTGCCCAGGGCTCTTCAAAAGTCCGATGCTTCCCTTTCGTCATTCCCGCGAAAGCGGGAATCCGGGTGGGGTGAGGCGGGGAAACGCCCGTTTGGCCCCACCCCGCCCCTGGATTCCCGCTTTCGCGGGAATGACGAAAAGAAAACAGGACGAATGACGGAAAGGAAACAGGACTTTTGAATGCACCTGGGGCTTGCCGCACCGGCGATACATCTGCGTGAGCGAACCCTGACGAAAATCACCGATCAAACCAATCGCTCTTTGGACTTCCTCCCGCCGACTCTCCATGGCTTGAAGGTTGTCAGAATCAGGCATACACCCCTCCTGTAAACTATATGGCTCACAGAAGCTGGCCCAATCTCAACCTTTTAGGCAATCCTTCACTATCGTGTCGGGCACCCGGACCGAGGTCTCCGGTTGACAACACACGGGACGGCCGTTAACCCGCATATTCCATGGATCCCGGCGAAGAAATCGTGGCCATCGTGGACGAGGACAACCACGTAGTCGGCTCCGCCGCGCGACGGGAGATGCGGGCGAGACGGCTGCCCCATCGCGCAACGTATATCCTGGTGTTCAACTCCGCGGGCGAAGTCCATGTACAGAAGCGCACCCGGACCAAGGACGTGTTCCCGGGCTATTTCGATCCCGCGGCCGGCGGCGTGGTGCTGGCCGGCGAGAGCTACCTCGAAGGCGCGTTGCGGGAGCTCGAGGAGGAGATGGGCATCCGCGGGGTGCCGCTTGAGAGCCTGTTCGAGTTCTACCACTCGGACGCCAACAGCCGGGTATGGGGCGCCGCCTTCCGCTGCGTCTACGACGGCGCCGTGACGCTGCAGGAAGAGGAGGTGGAGAGCGGCGCCTTCATGGCGGTGAAAGAGGTGTTCGAGGCCGCGGCGACGCAGCCGTTCACCCCGGACGGCCTGTACGTGCTGCGGCGTTTCGCGGAAACGGCGGGCGGCTCGTAGGGGCGGGCTTCAAACCCGCCCGTGGCCGGAGGGGGCGTGTCCGCACATCCGATCATCCAGATCGCCGGCATCCTTGACGGGGTCGAGGCGCGAATGCTGGTGGAGAACGGGGTCCACCGGCTGGGCTTCCCGCTGGGCCTGGACATGCACCGGGAGGACCTTTCGGAAGACGAGGCCGCGGCCGTCATCCGGACCCTCGGCCTGGGTCCGCGCGCCTGGCTCATCACGTACCTGGACGAGCCGGCCGCCATCGCGGCCCTGTGCGGCCGGCTCGGTTGCGCCGGGGTGCAACTGCACGGTCCCGTGGACGAGGGCCGGGCGGCCAGGCTCAGGACGCTGCGACCGGACCTGGAAGTGATCAAGAGCCTGGTGGTGCGGGACGGCAATCTGCCCGCGCTCCAGGACCGGGTTTCCGCCCTGGCGCCCCACGTGGACGGCTTCATCACCGACACCTTCGATCCCGCCACCGGAGCATCCGGGGCCACCGGCAAGACCCACGACTGGGCCGTCAGCCGCCGGCTGGTGGAACTGAGCCCGCGACCTGTCATACTGGCGGGAGGGTTGACCCCGGAAAACGTCGGCGCGGCCATCGGAGCGGTAAGGCCCGCGGGGGTCGACGCGCATACCGGCGTCGAGGACGAGACCGGCCGCAAGGACCCCGGCCGGGTCCGGGCGTTCGTGGAAGAGGCGGGCGAGGCGTTCGCCCGCCTTGCCGGCCGGGCCGGCTGATACCTTCGGCAGTCCGCCGGAAAAGCGCGAAGACGGGGCTCCAGCCCGCCGGCGGAAGGAAACGGGAGAGCGCATGAAACTGGGACTGAGCCCGCTGCAGGGCACCGAGAGCTTCGAGGAAACCATCCGGGAGTGCGAGCGCGCCGAGGCCGCGGGTTTCGATTCGGTGTGGCTCGGCGAGCACCACAACAACCCGGTGCTCTACCCGGCCCCGCTGCTGGGGCTGGCCGCCATCGCCGCCCGCACCAGCCGGGTGTCCCTGGGAACCGGCGTGCTGCTGCTGCCCCTCTACCACCCCATGTGCGTGGCCGAGGAGGGCGCCATGGTGGACATGATCTCGGGCGGCCGCCTCATCCTGGGGGTGGGAGCCGGATACGCGCCCGAGGAGTTTGCCGCCTTCGGCCTGTCGGTCAAGCAGCGCGGCAGCCGGCTCGACGAAGGCGCCGCCCTGCTGCGGCGGCTCTGGACCGAGACCGGCGTCACCCATCACGGCCGCTACTATCACGTGGAAGACGCCACCGTGGGACCCCGGCCGGTGCAACGGCCGGCGCCGCCCATCTGGTTCGGCGCCTGGACCGCCCCCGCCATCGAGCGCGCGGCGCGCCTGGGCGACGCCTGGCTGGGCGGTCCTTCGGCGGCGCTGTCGGAGCTTTCGTCGTGCGTGGCGTCGTACCGGGACAAGCGGAAGGAATTGGGCAAGGACCCCGGAACCATCGCCGCGTTCCGCTACGTGTTCGTCGCCGGCACCACCGAGGAAGCGCTGTCCTCCGCCGGGGAGTCCTTTATCCAGGCCTACGAGAACATGTACTTCCGGTGGCCCCACCCCATCATCAAGCGGCCGGACGGGGAGCTCACCATCGAGCGGCTCGCCGAAAACCGCATCATCCTGGGCGATCCCGAGACCTGCATCCGGGAAATCTCCCGCTTCCGGCAGGAGCTCGGGCTGGACCACCTCATCTGCCGCTTCTCCGTCCCGGGCATCTCCCGCGACGCGTCCATGGGGTCCCTGGACCTCTTCGCCCGGGAGGTCATGCCGGCCCTCCGGTAGGATCGGTCCGGACGGACTCGAGCGCGGCATCGAGCTCCCGCCACCAAGCGGCCATCACCTCGTTCTGCGCCATGCGCTCCCGAGCCCGGCGCCGCTCGTGGCTCACGGCGGTGTAGTCGAGGCCGCCGAGGTGCGCGCCGATGGCCTGCTGGGTCATGCCGCCGTGGCGGTAGAGCAACTCCATCAACACACCGCGCTGGTCGCGACAGCGCCCCCGCTTCCGCTGAAGCCGCTCGGGGGCCAGGTCGAAGTACCTCGCCGCCTCCGCCGTGATCCGGGTGGGATCCATCCCCGGCATGGGCGGCGGCAACGCGGTGGTCCCGGCGTTGGCGCCGGCCCACTGCTGCCTGGACCTCGCCCAGAAGCGGTCGTCGCCCAGGATGACCTGCCCGCGCAGTTGCTTCCACGGACTCGACACACCCTGCTCCAACCCGTCCTGGACGAACCGGCCGTACCGCCGCCGGGAATGGCCCGTCCGCGACAGCACCTCGTCATAGTGGACCCACGACTGCCGGCGCCGCACGGAAACGTACCCGCCGAGGCTGCTCCAGGGGTACCGCCACAGTTGTCCGACCTGGTCCGGGACGATGCCCCGCCGGAGGCGGGGCGTCCGCACCGGGTTCATGTGCACGTACCGGCTCAGCTCCAGCAGCCAGGCTTCGGGCTGGATAAGGATCGCCTTGAAACGGCCCTGGTAGAGATGGCCGGTGCGACGGTGCTGCCGGTTGAAGAACGACGTGTACGCCACGTTGAAGTGCCGCATGAACTCGGAGAGGTTGGCCTTGGGAGTCTCCGCCACGAGATGGAAGTGGTTGTTCATCAACACGTAGCAGTGCAGCTTCACCTCGTAGATCTCCAGAGACCGCCGCAGCCTTTCCAGAAAGGCCTCCCGGTCGCCGTCGTCCCGGAAGATGCTCCTGCGGTCGTTGCCGCGGCAGGTGACGTGGTAGTGCGCGTGCGGGTACTCGATCCGTAACGGCCGTGCCATGTTCCACCCCAAAAGGCATAGTTCAAGGTCTGACCCTTACGGCCATTATCGCGGAACGGAAGACGATGTCAAGGAAATTGGGTCGGAGGGTCCTTCAGCCGGCCAACCGCTCGATGACGGCGTCGGCGAAGGCTTCGGTGCCGAGGCTGCCGCCCAGGTCCCGGGTCTTGCAGTCGTCGTCGAGGGTCCGGTCGTACGCGCCCTTGATGCGTTCCGCCGTCTGACGGCAGCGTTCGTCCTCACGCGTATCCGCGAGATGGTTCAGCATCATCACCGCGGACATCAGCATGGCCAGGGGATTGGCCGTGCCGGTGCCGGCGATGTCCGGCGCGGAGCCGTGCACCGCTTCGAAAACGGCCCGGTCCTCGCCAAAGTTGGCGCCCGGCACCACCCCGAGGCCGCCCACGAGCCCCGCGCACAGGTCGCTGATGACGTCGCCGTAGAGGTTCTCGAGCAGGAGGACGTCGAAGCGGCCGGGGTCCTGCACCAGCTTCATGCAGCCGGCGTCGATGATGTTCTCCTCGTACTCGATGTTCGGGTACTCGTGCTGGTGGATACGCCGGGCGCACTGCAGGAACAGTCCGTCCGTGACCTTCATGATGTTGGCCTTGTGGAAGACGGTGATCTTGCGGCGCTGGCGCCGGGTGGCGAACCGGAAGGCCCAGTGGGCGATACGCAGGCTGGCGCTCTTGGTGGCTACCTTCATGCTCATCACCACGTCGTCGGTGACCTGGTTCTCCACGCCGCTGTAGAGCCCCTCGGTGTTCTCGCGGACGATGATCAGGTCCACGTCCTCGAAGCGGGTGGGCGCCCCGGCTAGCGACCGCACCGGACGCACGGCGGCGTAGAGGTTGAGACGCTGGCGCAACTGGACATTGACGGAGGTGAAGCCCTCGCCCACCGGAGTGGTGCACGGTCCCTTGAGGGCGACTCCGTGGTGCTCGATGGCTTCGGTGGTGGATTCGGGCAGCACGTCGGGTCCGCTTTCCAAGGCGGCGACGCCGGCCTTGTGTTCGACCCATTCGATGGGCGCGCCGGCGGCTTCGAGGATACGGCGCACGGCCACGGTGATTTCGGGGCCGATGCCGTCCCCGGGGATGAGTACTGCGGAATGTGTCTTCATAAGCGTTGGTTTGGTTGCCGTCTGTCAGGCAAGGCGGTCAAACGGACAGCCTTCAATATAGCCGATGGAGACGGGTTAGGGGACCCCTCCGCGATGTCGCCCTCCGCGGTGTCGTGGACGCGGAGCGCTCCGCGCACCGGCCGAGGGGATCTCCCCAGGTGCATTCAAAAGTCCTGTTTCCATTTCGTCACTCGTCCTGTTTCCATTTCGTCATTCCCGCGAAAGCGGGAATCCAGGGGCGGGGTGGGGCCAAACGGGCGTTTCCCCGCCTCACCCCACCTGGATTCCCGCTTTCGCGGGAATGACGGAAGGGGAGCATCGGACTTTTGAAGAGCCCTGGGGATCTCTCGGAGAATTTTGCATTTTCGGCCCCTTTCTGCGACCATCGGGGCTGGCGAGCGATGCCGATGTTCGAGGGATTTGCGACACACGATATCCGCTGCGAGAATGCCACGATCCATTGCCGTGTCGGGGGTCAAGGGGAACCGCTCCTGCTGTTGCATGGCTTCCCGCAAACTCATGTTCAATGGCATCGGCTGGCTCCACTGCTGATGGATGCGTTTACACTCGTCATCCCCGATCTCCGCGGCTACGGAGCAAGCCGCGGACCCGCGCCCGATCCAGAGCATATCAACTACTCCAAACGGGAGATGGCCAAGGACATGATCCACGTCATGTCCGGGGTCGGGCACGACAGGTTCGGCGTGGTCTCGCATGACCGCGGCACGCGGGTCGGCTACCGGCTTGCGCTCGATCATCCTGAACGGGTCAGCCATTTCGTGAGCCTGGACACCGTCCCGACGCTGGACAGTTGGGAGGCCACGGACATGCACGTCTCCATCAGGCGGTTCCATTGGTCTTTTCTGGCTCAACCGGCGCCCTTGCCGGAACGAATGATGGGCGCGGACCCGGATTTCTTCCTCATGCATCTGCTGGACCGGTGGGCCGGCCGGCCGGGTGTATTGGACCCGGCCGCCATCGAAGCGTACAAGGCGGCGTTTCGGAAACCGAGCGTGCTGGAGGCGATGGCGGAAGACTACCGAGCCGGTGCCACGATTGACTTCGAGCTTGACCGGCAGGACCGGGAAGCGGGAAGGAAGCTCCAGTGCCCGGTCCTGGCGCTGCGAGGATCGCCTCGCAAACCCAAACCGCTTCGCCCGATTTGGGAAAGATGGGCCGACGACGTGTCCGAGGCTGCCGTGGAGTGCGGCCACTTCATTGCCGAAGAAGCGCCGGAAGCCTGCGCGGAAGCCATTCGCCGCTTCTTGCCGGCCGGATAGCTCGTTTGTCCCCCTGACTTCCGAGGTTACAAACAATGAGCACGCGGGTAGAGATCCGGCTCGACGTTCCGTACGGGGGAGGCCCCGACGGCAAGCTTTGCAACGACGTGTACCTGCCGTCCGGCCCGGGGCCGCACCCGGCGCTGCTCTGCTTTCACGGCGGCGCCTGGGCGCGAGGGAGCCACCGCCAGTACCAGGAGTGGGGGCCGTGGCTGGCCGCCCGAGGCTACGCCCTGGTGGCGGTGGACTACCGGCTGTCGAAGGACGTCTCACCCTCGTGGCCCGGCGTGCACGAGGACATCCGGCGAGCGCTGCGCTGGCTGCTGGAGGAGGCGGCCCCGCTACGCGTCGACCCGGCGCGGCTGGGGCTCGTGGGGGACTCGGCGGGCGGACACATGGCGGCGCTGCTGGCCCTGGAGGATTGGGTACGGCCGCACCTGCGCGCGGTGGTGGGGGTCTACGGCATCTACGATCTCCTCGACTGGTGGGAAGTGACCCAGGCGCGGCGGGACGACCCCGTGGGCGCGCTCATGGGCAGGACTCCGGCCGAGGCTCCCGACGACTACCGCCGGTTCTCGCCGTTGCAGGCTGTCGAGGCCGGGGGCGTGCCGCCGGGGGTCCCCTACCTCATCATCCACGGCGAGCAGGATCCCATCGTCCACCACAACCAGTCCGAGCGCTTCATCGCCGCGCTCCGGGCGGCCGGAGCCCCGGTGGAAACCCTGTTCGTCCCGGGCGCGGGCCACTCGTGGTTCACCTACCTGCCCAACGAGCCCGACCGCCGCCGGGTGGATCAGGAGCCCAACGTCACGGTGGCGCCGGTGCTGCTCGATTTCCTCGAGCGCAACCTGGCGACCCGCGGTTAGCTCAATCATACTGGGAAGCGCGGCGCTGCCGGAGAAACTCTCCGGCCTCGATGGGCGGGAACTGCCGGGGACGGTCGTCGCCGCAACAGGAGTCCATGCAGCGGACCGTGACCCGGCTGTTGGGATTGTAAAAGAAGACCGTGGAATACCGGGACTGCTTCACTTCCGCGCCGGGCAAGGCCACGCGGTGCTTCGGCGACCGGTAAATGCCGTTGGTCCAGCGTGACAGCAGGTCCGCGACGTTGACCGTGACGGTGCCCGGCACCACCGGCACGGTCAGCCAGCGGCCGCCCACAAAGGCCTCCAGTCCTTCCACCCCGTCCTGAAAGACGAGGGTCACCGTGCCGTAGTCGGTATGGCTCCCGGCCCGCAACTGCCCGGCGCCGGGTTGATGCTCCACCGGCGGGTAGTGGAAGAAACGCGCCGTGCTGGCATGGGGCGCGTGCTTGTCGACGAAGAAGTCCTCGGGCGCGTCCAGGGAGAGCGCCATGGCCTGGAGCAGCGCCGCGCACGCCCGCGCGCCGGCGTCGTGGAGGTCCAGGACCGTTTCGCGGAAACCGGCCACGGGAATGTGCCAGCGGTCCAGCAGCGCCATACTGGCCTGGTTCAGGCTGAAGGATTCCTTGAGGTCTCCCGGTTGTCGGGTGTCGAGGTGCTCGACGGCCACGCCGACGTAGCCCGAGATCACGTCCAGCTCGGACCGGCCGATGGCTTCCTTGACCTCGGCGGAAAGGGCGAAGAACTCCCTGGCCCTGGCCGATACCCGTTCGAGCAACCCTTCGGGCAACGGCAGGTTGGCGACGTTGAGAAAGCCGAACTCGCTGCAGGCCGCGCGGATCTCCGCGGCCACGCGGCGGCGCGCAGCCGTGGTGCCGTTCATGAACGGTTCGAAGTCTATTTGGGGTATGACCGGCACTACCCGGCAGCCGCAAGCCGCGAGCTCGCCTCGGTGACGAGCCGCTCCAGTTGTTCGTAGGGCTCGGCGCCGACGATGGCCAGCCCCTCCGACAGGTACGTGGGCACGGCGGTTACGCCGAGGGAGTAGCAGCGCTGCCAGTCGTCGTTGACGGCCTGCTGGAAGGTACGGTCCTCCAGCACCCGGCGCGCCTCCTCCACGGGCAGCCCCGCCTCTTCCACCAGTTGGAGCAGCAGTTCCGGCTTGGCGATGTTCGCCGCGTCGACGAAGTACGCCCGGAACACCGCGTCGTTGAAGGCGTCTTCCCGGCCCTGGTCCTTGGCCCATTTCGCCAGCTCCTGGGCCGACCGGCTGTTGTAGCTGAACTTCCGCTCGGTGAACGGCAGGCCCTCCCGGGCCAGCATGGTATCCACCCGGCTCGGGCCGCTCATGTTCCGCGGCTTGCCGTCCGGCGGAGTTTCGGGATGCAACGGGAATTGGGTGTAGACAACGTTCAGATCGTAGTTCTGCCGCAGTTTCTCAATACGCCCGGTACTGAGATAGCACCACGGTCAGACGAAATCCGAGAAGACCTCAAGGGTCACTCGATCGGCCATCGGCATCTCCTTCCCGCGGCTTGCGGGTGTTGCTGGCGAGCCGCAAAGAGTGGGCCATGGTATCAGATCGGGCCGCACCGCGCGACGACAATCGCGCGTGTTTCGAGGCCGGAGCCCGGTTCCCACGCCGGCCGGTCAACACCGTGCTGCATCAGGTGGCCGCGGGTTGTACCCGGCTGGCTATTTCCGCGCCGCGATCACGCTCGACAAGTGCGATGTCATACTGACTCTGGAGTGCGAGCCAGAACCCTGGACGATTGCCGAAATAGCGGCCGAGTCGCACGGCGGTCTCGGCGGTGATCGACCGCCGGCCGTTCAAGATGTCCGTGATGCGACCGGAGGGAACCCCGAGGGCCAGGGCCAACCGGTTGGCGCTGAGACCTCGCGCTTCGAGCTCGCGCTTCAGCAATCTGCCGGGATGGACAACTGGAGGCATGGCTTTATCCTCTGTGATAGTCGACAATCTCGACATTGAAGGCATCGCCCTTGCGAAACTCGAAACAGATACGCCAAGGACCGTTCATGGTCATCGCCCACTGCGTGTTGCGCTCACCCTTCAGCTTGTGCAACCCGACGCTCTTGAGCGGGCTCAGGTCTCGGAGGGTTTCGGCGGCATTCAGCGCCAGCAGCAGATCAACGGCCATGTCGACATCCAGGCTCCGGAAGGCTTTGGGGCGTTCGCCGTCCCAGACTCTGCGGGTACCGGCGCTGCGCCAAGACCGGATCATGGCAAAAACGTAGTACGTATAACGGTAAATTACAAGAACGCGTTGTCGGTTTTTCGCTGAGATGCGCCCGAAACAGCTCCGCATAGCACCCAACCATGGAAACAGCACGCGGCAACGAAACTGCTTCAGGGGAAAGGTTGTCTGATCTGATCGCGAAGTTCCTCCAGCGGGTGCGAAATCGCGGCGTGCCCCGGCCGGTCCGGGAGACGGCCAAGGAGCACCTGCTGGATGGGTTCGCCGTCATGCTGGGCGGAGTGCCGGAGGAGGCAAGCCGAAGGATACGGGCGCACGTGGCCGCTGGCGGCGGCCGGGGCGAGGCCCGCGTCATCGGGACCGCGCTGAAGGCCCCTTGCCAGATGGCGGCGCTGGCCAACGGGGTGCAGGGGCACGTGCTGGACTACGACGACGCGCAGCTCACCACCGCGGTGGGCCGGCCCTTCGGGCAGCAGGTCCATCCGACGGCGCCGGTGCTGGCGGCGGCCCTGGCGCTGGCGGAAAAGACCCGTGCCAGCGGCTCGGAACTGCTGGCCGCCTACGCGGCCGGCGTGGAGGTGGCCTGCCGGCTGGGGGACGCGGTGGAGCCGGGCCACTACATGGACGGATTCCACCCCACCGGCACCCTGGGCGTGTTCGGCGCTACCGCGGCCTGCGGCTACCTCCTCGGGCTCGACCGCGAGCGGACCGGGTGGGCGCTGGGCATGGCCGGCGGGCTGAGCGCCGGCCTGCGCGCCAACCGGGGCACCATGGCGAAGGCGTTGAACGCGGGCCGGGCGGCGGAGAACGGCGTGATGGCGGCCACCTTGGCGGCCAAGGGGTTCACCGCATCGGCCGGCGTCTTCGAGGATCCCATGGGGTTCTTCAGCGCCGCCTGCGGAAACCGTTACGACCGCGAACGGCTTCGTTTCGGCAGTCCCTGGTTCCTGAGGGAGCCGGGCATCGCCATCAAGCGCTACCCCTGCGCGGGCGTGATGCATCCGATGCTGGATGCGCTGCTGGCGTTGCTGGAGCGCCGCCGGGTCACCCCGGACACCGTGGACCGGTTGCGGGTCCACCTGCATCCCGACGCCGCGCGGCCGCTGGTCCACGACCGCCCCGAAAGGGGCCTGGAAGGGAAGTTCAGCCTGCCCTACACGGCCGCGGCGGCGCTGCTGGACCGCCAGGTTACCCCAGGACACTACACCGACGCCCGGGTGCGCGACCCGAAGATCCGGGCGCTGATGTCTCGGGTGGAATTGGCGCGGGACCCCGGACTGAGCCCGCCGGGAGGCCCCGGAGCAGCCGCCGGCGTGGAACTGGTTTTAACCGGCGGCCTTCGGTACTATGAAGCGGCGCCGGATCGGCCCGCCGCACGCCCGGGCCGGCCGGCGCTGGAGGAGAAGTTTCAGCAGTGCGCCGAGCACGCGCGCATGGGAAAGGGCAGGAGCCTCCGGAAGTTCGTGGACACGTTGTGGTCCCTGGAAAGCGTCGATTCCCTGGCCTCCTGGCTGCGTCTCTTGCGCCAGTGACATGAACGGACGGACATGAGCGAGATACGTTTCATCGACACCACCCTGAGGGACGGGCACTTGAGCCTGTGGGCCCTGCGTATGCGCATCGGCCACATGCTCGGCGCCGCCCGGCAGATGGACCGTTGCGGCTTCGAGTCCATGGAGTTCTTCGGCTTCGCCAGCATCATCAAGCAGGTGCGGGAGTTGAAGGAGAATCCCTGGGACTGGGTGCGGTTGGGGGTGAAGGAGTTTTCCAGGACCCGGCTGCGCTACCACGGCGGCATCGGCTCCGGCTTCGAGCCGATTCCCCCGTGCATTCGCCGTCTGTTGCTGGAATGCGTCATCGCCCACGGCATTACCCTCACGCGCTCGTCCAACCCGTGGAACGACTACGGTGTGCTCGCCAAGGAGCTCGATTTCCTGGGAAACAGGGGCATGGAGGTGGTGGGCAACATCATCTACTCGGTCTCGCCCAAGCACACCAACGAGTACTACAAGCGGAAGACCCGCGAGCTGGCGGCGCTGCGTCCCTACCGGATCTGCTTCAAGGACGTGGGCGGGCTGCTGACGCCCGATCGCACCCGGGAGATGCTCCAGCTCGTCATGGCCAACGTCGGCGACATCCCGCTGGAGTTCCACGCCCACTGCAACAACAGCCTCGCGCCCTTCAACTACGTTGAAGCCCTCAAACTGGGGGTCAAGACGCTCCACACCGCCATTCCGCCCCTTGCCAACGGCTCGTCGCAGCCCTCGATCTTCAACGTGGCGGCCAACGCCGAGGCCCTGGGGCTGACGCCGATGGTGGACCTGGAGGCGGTGAGGCCGGTGGAGGAGCACTTCACCCGTGTCGCCCGGCAGGAGAACTTTCCCTTCGGCGCGCCCAGGGAATACGACTACGCCCAATACCTGCACCAGGTGCCCGGGGGCATGATCTCCAACCTGCGCTTCCAGCTTGAGGCCGTGGGCATGGGCGACCGGCTGGAGGAAACCCTGGAGGAGGCCGGACGCGTGCGCGAGGAGTACGGCTATCCCATTATGGTGACGCCGCTGGCCCAGTTCGTGGGCACCCAGGCGGCGGTCAACGTCATGGCCGGGGAACGCTACAAGGAGGTCACCGACCAGAGCATTCAGTATGCGTTGGGATATTGGGGCGAGGAGGGGGCGCGGCTCATGGACCCGGAGGTCAAAGACAAGATTCTGAGCCGGCCCCGAGCCCGGGAATGGGAAAGCTGGACTTGGCCGGAGCCCTCCCTCGATGAAGTAAGGCGGAAGTTCGGCGGCCCGGGGGTCTCGGACGAAGAGCTGGTGCTCCGGGTCATCGCCAGCCCCGATTCGGTGAAGGCCATGCTGGCGGCCGGCGCGCCGAAGGAGTTCCTCGATGCCCGACGTCCGGTTTCGTCGCTGATGAAACAGCTCGCCGACGTCCGCGAGCTGCGGCAGGTCCATCTTCGGCGGGACGGCCTCTCGCTGAAGCTGGAGCAGAGGGACGCCTGAAGGCGGCCGCACCGGCCGCCTGCCGGACTCGAGGTGCACGCGTGAAGCTGAACGACCGGACCCTTTTCACTCTCGGCGTCTTCGTTCTGGTTCTGGTCTTCCTGGTCCTGTCTCTGGGGTACCAGCCGAGGGCCCGCCTGGTACCCGTTGTCATCGCCATCCCCACGCTGTTGCTCACCCTGTTCCAGCTCCTGATCGACATGATTCCCGCGGTCGCCCGTCGCTTCAGCTTCTTCCAGGAATACGACCTCTTCGGGATCGAAACCAGCCGGGCCGCCGCGCCCTCCGAGGAGGGCCGCCCTTCCGGCGCCGTCTTCCGCCGCGAACTCAACTTCGCGGCCTGGCTGCTGCTGCTCGTGGCCCTGATCTACTTCATCGGCTACCTCGTAGCCATTCCGCTCTTCATGGTCCTGTTCATGCGCCTCCGCTCCTCCGAGCGCTGGCTCACGACCCTCTCCATCACCGCCGTCACCTGGGCGTTCGTCTACATCGTCTTCATCGTGGTCATGGGCGCACCGCTCCACGAGGGAGTGGTGTGGAAGGCGATGGGATTGTGAATCTACCTACGTGGAAACGATCTTCCAGGTCCCATCCGGCTGGCGGCAGGCGGTGCCGTAGCCCTCTTGGGTGCGTCCGCCGACCCTGATGGTCTGGGTGAACTCGCGGCAATAGATTCCGTCGTCGCGTTGGTAGGTCCTCTGGGGGGTCACGGTCCCTTCGTTGCCGGAATCGGGGTTCTTCCAAACGGTGGCCTCACCCGCCGGCGCTGACTCCAGCGACTCCTGCGTGGTTCGGTCGATGGCCAACCGGTCCGCGCGGTCGAGGGAGACGCCGATCTCCCGGCCGGCGAGGGAGCCGAGCAGCGTGCCGATGGCGGTGGTCACCAGCTTGCCCCGGCCCTTGCCGAACTGCGCGCCGGCCAGGCCGCCGGCGGCGGCGCCCACGATGGTTCCGATGGTTTCCTTCTGACCGGCCTGTTGGGTGCAGCCCGCAAGAGCAAGGGCCGCTACTATCAGGACGATCATTGCGATTCTCAGTGGATACATGCTGTCTCCTTCATCTGTATCTATGGAAGGCCGTGGCGCCTTTCGTCCGCCGACGACCTTCTTCTTCCCCATACGTTAAGTTCACGAGCACTCCAAAAGGTTCACCGGTCGAGGAGGAAACCCTTGCGGTGGTCCAGCGCCGGGAGTCTGCGGCGTATCTCGTCCAGGTAGGAGAGGTCTACGGGGGCGAGCACCAGGCCCGGCTCGGTGCCGGCCTCGGCGATGATCTTGCCCCAGGGGTCGACGATCATGGAGTGGCCGTAAGCGTCCATGCTCGCGGGGTGGCGGCCGGTCTGGTCCGGGGCGATGATGTACACTTGGTTCTCGATGGCGCGGGCCCGCAGCAGCGTCTCCCAGTGGGCACGGCCCGTGGGCACGGTGAACACCGAGGGCACGAAGATCACCGTGGCGCCGGCGGCGGCGAGGCGGCGGTAGAGCTCCGGGAAGCGCAGGTCGTAGCACACCGACAGCCCCATGGAGCACAGGGGCGTGTCCGCCACCACCACGGCGTCGCCGGGCCGGCGGTACTCGGATTCACGGATGGGGGCCTCGCCCTCGATGTCGACGTCGAACAGGTGGATCTTCCGGTACTTGGCGACGATGCCGGTGCCCGGCCCGATGAGGACGCTGGTGTTGTAGGCGCGGCCATCCGGATCGGCGGATTCCAGGATCGACCCGGCCAGCAGATACAGGCCCAACTCGGCGGCCAGCGCGCTCATGCGCTCCGTGGAAGGCCCGGGAACCGGCTCGGCGTGGGCCGCGGTGTCCGCACCGCGGCCACGCCAGTTGAAGACCTCCGGCAGCACCACGAGCCTCGCTCCTTCGGCGTGAGCCCGGCGAATCCACCCCTCGGCTTCCCGAAGATTCGCCTCCTTGTCCGACGTGGCCAGCATCTGGACGGCTGCCGCGATAAATTGCATGGATCTTCACCAACGACGCGGAAACAAGGGATGCGCCCGTACGGTACGCCCTCGAGAAAACGATAACAGCGCACGGCCGTTTTTCAACCGTCCGTGCGAACAACGCGGTAAATTCGAAATCGTGTCCGTCTATCCGTCATTCCCGCCTTCCTCTCCGTCATTCCCGCGAAAGCGGGAATCCAGGGGCGGTGGTGAGGTGCTACAGCGGCGTGTCCCTGCCGCACCCCTCCTGGATTCCCGCTTTCGCGGGAATGACGGAGAGGAAGGCGGGAATGACGGAGAGGAAGGCGGGAATGACGATTCCGGGGTTGTTGCCGCTCTCGGATGGTGCCTTGACATACCCGGTTTCGCGGGAATGTCGGAGGGCAGGCGGGACTCTTGAAGAGCTCTGGCGACCAACGCCGCGCATGACAACTCGGCCGGAAGGATGGTAATATCGGGGAATGGCTGGAAAAACTCCGTCCAGGGACAACCCGCAGGAAAAGCTGTTCCGGGAACTTCGGAGCTATGCGGAGCAGCAGTGCGGGATCCAGGTCCGGTGCGAACGGCTGACGCGCGAACGCGACTACAGCGTGCGCAGCGGCGCCTGCATGGTCAACGGGAAGAAGTGGGTGATCGTGGACCGGGCGCTCCCGGCCCGTGACCGGATGGATTTGCTGGCCGATGAGATCAAGCAGACCGTGGACGCCAACCGCGAGATACCGCCCCACATCCGGGCTCTCCTGCGCTAGAAGGCATATGACGCTCGATGAAGGCGTCGCTGCCTTTATCGACAACGAGGCGCGACGGCGCGGCATGACCCGCACGTCTTACATCGAATGGATGGCGCGCCGTGTCGCCGAAATGGGCGGCTGACTTCTTGGCCGGGGACCGGCGCGCAAACGACGACCGCGAACGACCCTCCGCTACTTCATGAAGAAACCCAGCGAGCCCGCGGTGTAATCGAGCAATGGTCCCCAGTAGACACCCAGCACCAAAGTCAGCACCATCAGGGCGCCCAGCAGCGGCACCGCGCTCGCGGTGGCGGTCACCGGACCGTCCTCGGGACCGGGGTCGTCCAGGAACATGGTCTTGGCGATCCGCGCGTAGTAGTAGAGCGAGATGACCGTGTTGATGATCGCAGCCACGGCCAGCACGTAGAATTGACCCTCGATGATCGCGGCGAAGAGCAGCAGCTTGCCGATGAACCCGGCCAGCGGCGGCAGTCCCGTGAGCGAAAACACGAACACCGCCATGCACACCGCCGGGAACGCCGCGCCCCGCCAGGCCAGCCCGCGGTAGGCCTCCATGTCCTCGCGCCCGGTGGCGTTGGCCACCACCATGACCACCAGGAAGGCCCCCAGGTTCATGATCAGGTAGACCACCACGTAGAACAGCATGGCGGTGAGCCCGTCGTTGTTCAGCACCACCAGCCCCATCATGATGTAGCCCGCGTGGGCGATGCCGGAGTAGGCCAGCAGGCGCTTGACGTTGGTCTGGTTCAGGGCCGAGAGGTTGCCCCAGGTCATGGTGACGATGCTCAGGGCCACCAGCAGGTCCGTCCACTGCAACGCGGGAAAGGCCTGGAACGTCCAGATGCCTTCCTGTCCCAGGGTGGACACCGCCGGGTAGAAGAAACGGATCAGGATGGCCAAGCCGGCGGCGTTGGAGGCCACCGAAAGAAAGCCGGTGAAGGGCGTCGGCGCCCCCTGGTACACGTCGGGCGACCACATGTGGAAGGGCGCGAAGGCCATCTTGTAGCCGAACCCCGCCAGGATGAACACGAAGGCGATAAAGAGGCCGGCCTCGTTGCCGCCGCCCTGGGACATGGCCGCGTTGATGGCGGCGTAGTCCAGGCTGCCGGCCATGCCGAACACCCAGCTCATGCCGTAGATCATGGTGCCGGAGGCCACCCCGCCGTAGATCAGGTACTTGAGCGCTGCTTCCGCGGAGCGCCGATTGTGCGGCAGCATGCCGGTGAGGATGTAGGACGTCAGGCTCACCAGCTCGAGGCCCAGGTAGGCCATCAGCAGGTTGTTGCCCGAGGCCATGAAGAACATGCCGAAGCCGCAGGTCAGCAGCACGATGTAGTACTCGCCCAGGTGCACCTGCCGGACCTCGCCGGAACCGATGGACATCCAGATGGCGGCCACCAGCGCCACCAGGGTCACGACCTTGAAGAACAGGGCGAAGTTGTCCAGTGCCACCATCCGGTGGAACAGCAGCGTGGGCTCCGTGCCGTAAAGCTCCACCGTGGCGCCCAGGGCGACCAGGCATCCGGCCAGGCCCACGTAGGCCATGAGGCGCTTGTTGGCCACCACCAGATCCAGGATCGTCAGCAGGATGATGGTCCCCGCGAGGACGATCTCCGGATGGAACAGCTTGAGGCTTGCGAGGTTACCGAGGTCCATTTTGCGTTACGAAAGGTGCGAGATCACCATCTGGTTGATGTTGTTGAGCGAGGCCTGGAGCAGGTCGAGCACCACCCGGGGGTAGACGCCGACGACCACCACGATCACTCCCAGCGGGAACAGCGTGAATATCTCGCGGCCGTTGATCTCGGGCAGATCCCGGTACTTCTCGTTGGGCGGGCCGAGATAGACCCGCTGCATCATCCACAGCATGTAGCCCGCGGTGATGACGATGCCCAGGGCCGCGATGATGGTCAACGCATGATACCTGGGCCAGGCCCCCAGCAGCACCAGCACCTCGGAGACGAACCCCGAGAGCCCCGGAAGCCCCATGGAGGCGAAGAACGCCAGCGCCGTGAAGCCGGCGTACACCGGCATGATGCCCGCCAGTCCGCCGAAACCGTCGATGTCGCGGTGATGGGCGCGGTCGTAGATCACGCCCACGAGCAGGAAGAGCATGGCGGTGATGGTGCCGTGGTTGAACATCTGCAGCACCGCGCCGTTGATGCCCTGGGTGTTGAAGGCCGCCATGCCCAGCATGACGTAGCCCATGTGGCTGACGCTGGAGTAGGCCACCAGCTTCTTCATGTCGGTCTGCGCCATGGCGCAGAGGCCGCCGTAGACGATGTTCCAGGCGCCAAGGGCGGCAAGGAACCAGAACGCCAGGTCGGCGGTGGCCGCCGGCAGCATGGGGTAGTTGATGCGCAGGATGCCGTAGGTGCCCATCTTCAGGAGGATGCCCGCCAGGATCACGGAGATGGCGGTGGGCGCCTCGACGTGGGCGTCGGGCAGCCAGGTGTGGAACGGGAAGGCCGGGATCTTGATGGCGAAGCCGATGAACAGCGCCATCCACACCACGTGCTGGAAGCCCCAGCCCCACACGTTGAACGGCCACATGGCCAGCGGCGTGGTGCTGTAGAGGCTGCTCCGGTCCATGAGCTTGGTCATGTCGAAGGTGTTGGGCTCGGAGTAGAAGTAGAGCGCCAGGATCGCGACCAGCATGAGCACGCTGCCCAGCAGCGTGTAGAGGAAAAACTTGATGGCGGCGTATTCCTTCCGCGGACCGCCCCAGATGCCGATGAGGAAGTACATGGGAAGCAGCATGACTTCCCAGAAGACGTAGAAGAGCACGAAATCCAGCGCCACGAACACGCCGGTCATGCCGGTGTCCAGGAGCAGGAACAGCGCGAAATAACCCTTGACCCCCTTGTCGATGCCCCAGGAGGCGAAGATGCAGAGAAAGGAGAGCAACGCCGTCAGCAGCACCATGGAAACGCTGAGCCCGTCGACCCCGATGAAGTACTCGATGTTGAACGCGGGGATCCAGGCGGCCCGCTCGACGAACTGCATGCCGGTGGTGGTGGTGTCGAAGTTGGCGTACAGCCAGACCCCCAGTATGAGCGGCGGCACCGTGGCCGCGGCCGAAACCCAGCGAATGAGATCATGGCGTCCGCTGGGCAGGATCAGCACCACCAGCATCCCGGCCAGGGGGAAGAAGACCATGTAGCTCAGCACATGTTCGGTCATTTTCGCATCTCTCCTATCCGGCTCTCTCCGATCTGAATCAGCTCCAGTAGCGCAGCTTGACGATCAGGGCGACGACCACGGCTCCCACCACCACGTAAAGGTAGCTGTTGATGTTCCCGGTCTGGACCCTGCGAAAATTGTTGCCCACCGCGAAGGTCACGTTGGCCACGGCGTTGACCAGCATGTCGATGACGTACTTGTCGAACAGGCCGTTGAACCAGGAAATGATGATGGTGACCTTGGCCGTTCCGTCCACGATGGTGTCGATGATGTAGCGGTCGAAAGCCGCTCCGATCCGCGCCAGCAGCAGCGTGCCGCCGACGAAGACGAACTGGTAGACTTCGTCCACGTAGTACTTGTTGAACAGCACGCGGTACGCGAATCCCCTGGCCTCCGGCGACTCGTCCCGGGACGGGGTGCGGACGTAGTACAGGAACCACGCCAGCGCCACGCCCGCGGCGGCGGCGGCAATGGACACGCTCATGACCCCGACCTCTTCCATCACCGCGTGGTGCTCGCCGTGGGAGACGTGGATCACCGGATCGAGCCAGTGGTCGAGCATGCTGCCGCCCAAGAACGCCGGCAGCCCGAGGTAGCCCACGACGACCGAGCCGGCCGCGAGGATCCACAGCGGATAGGTCATGATCTTCGGAGACTCGTGCAGGTGCTCCTGCACGTGGTGGTCGGCGCGGCATTCGCCGAAGAACACCATGAAGAACTGGCGGAACATGTAGAAGGCCGTGAGCCCCGCCACGAACACCGCCACGCCCCAGAGCAACTGGTTGTGAGTGGCCCAGGCCTGCCACAAGATGGCGTCCTTGGAGAAGAAGCCCGCCAGAAACGGCGTTCCGGCAATGGCCAGGACGGCGATGGCGAAGGTCCGGAAGGTCGCCGGCATCACCTTCCTCAAGCCGCCCATCTGGCGCATGTCCTGCTCCCCTTGCATGGCGTGGATGATGCTCCCGGAGCCCAGGAAGAGGCAGGCCTTGAAGAACGCGTGGGTCAGCAGGTGGAAGATGCCGGCGGAGTAGGCGGCCACCCCCACGGCCAGGAACATGTAGCCGAGCTGGCTGATGGTGGAGTAGGCCAGCACCCGCTTGATGTCGGTCTGGGTGACGGCGACCGTGGCGGCGAAAAAGGCCGTGGCCGCTCCGACCACCGCGATGATCTGAAGGGTCGCGGGGGCCGCCGAGAACAGCCCGTTGAGCCGCGCGATCATGTAGACCCCGGCCGTCACCATGGTGGCGGCGTGGATCAGCGCGCTTACCGGGGTCGGACCCTGCATGGCGTCCGGGAGCCACACGTAGAGCGGGATCTGCGCCGACTTGCCGGTGGCGCCGATGAACAGCAGGATGGTCACCAGCGTGGCCACGCCGATGCCCCAGAGCTCCAGGTCGGCCAAAAGCCCCACGTGGACCGCGATCTCGCGGAACGCCAAGGTGCCCTGGCCTTGTCCGGCGAGGGTCCAGTAGAGCAGGAAAATGCCCAGCACGAAGCCGAAGTCGCCGATCCGGTTGACGATGAAGGCCTTGTTGCCGGCCCGGGTGTTGGTGTGGTCGGTGTACCAGAAGCCGATGAGCGCCCAGGAGCACAGTCCCACGCCCTCCCAGCCCACGAACATCACGAGCAGGTTGTCGCCGGTCACCAGCAGCAGCATGGAAAAGGTGAACAGGTTCAGGTAGGCGAAGTAGCGCCACATGGACCGGTCGTCGTGCATGTAGCCGATGGAGTAGAAGTGGATCAGTCCGCCGATGCCGCTCACCACCAGGATCATGATGGCCGACAGGGGGTCCACCCAGAACGCCACGTCCACGCTGAAGGAGCCCATGGGGATCCAGGTGTAGAACTGGTCGATGAGGAAGCGTTCCTTGGCCGGCAGCCCGACGAGCCTGCTGTAGGCCCAAAGCGAGAACAGGAAGGACAGGGTCACCGGGGCGCAGGCGATGAAGGCCACCATACGCTTGCCCGCGCGTTCCTGTATGCGCGCCCCGAGCAAGCCGTTCACCGCCGCGCCCAGCAGCGGGAACAGCACGATCCAGCGCAGAAAGTCGGTTTGAACGGGGTGATCCATGGCGAAGCTACTCGTGAAGGCTGACTGATCGGCCGGCTAATCCTTGAGCGTCTCGGTGGCCTCGACGTCGATGGTGGCAAAGAGCTGATAGATGGCGAGGACGATGGCCAGGCCGATGGCGGCCTCCGAGGCCGCCAGCATGATGATGAAGACGGTGTAGATCTGCCCGTCCACGTTTCCGGTGCTGAAGTGCGAGAACGCGACGTAGTTCAGGCCGGCGGAGTTCAGGATCAACTCGACTCCCAGAAGGATGCTGATGGCGTTGCGCCGGGTGAGGACGATGTAGATGCCCAGCGCGAACAGGATGCCGCCCACCACCAGGTAGTGCTCCAGTCCGACCTTCGTCAACATTGCAACGTATGCAGCCATCTCGCGAGACTCTATTCCTTGATTTCCTTGCGCGACAGCGTGATGGCGCCGATGAGGGCCACCAGCAGTACCACCGCGGCGATCTGGAACGGCAGCAGGTAGTCGCCGAGGAACAGGTTGCCGATGGCCGCCGTGGTGGGCGCGTACGTCACTTCCTTGACCTTCACCCAGTCGGTCTCGCCGATGGCGTAGACCAGGATGCCCAGGAACACCGCCACCGCCACGAGCCCGGGAATCCGGCCCACCGTGCGGTTGGTGATGTCGATGTCGCTGATCCGGTGGGTCAGCATCACCGCGAACAGGATCAGGACCAGAATGCCGCCGACGTAGATCAGCACCTGCACCGCCGCCACGAAGTCCGCGCCCAGGAACACGTAGAGCCCGGCCACGCCGCCGAAGGTGCCCAGCAGCGAGAACGCCGAATGCACGATGTTGCGCGAGAACGCCACGATGCAGGCCGACCCGACCACAACGAGCGAAACCAGATAGAAGATGAGGACGTCTATGGAAATCTCCATGATCGAAACACCCTTTTAGCGGGGAACTGTCGGCTCGCACAGGCCACGCGCCGTGGCGGTGGGGCCGGGAGCCTGACCGACGAAGAATCCCGTGAAACCTGATCCGGCCGGTGGACCGTCAGTTTTCGGGTTCGGCGATCTCGTCCAAGTACGTCTTTCCGATATCCACCTTCTGAATCATCCGGGGTTCCGTTTCCCCGCCCTTCTTCGGCTTGTAAAGAGGCACTTTCTCGGTGATGAAATGCCGCACCAGACCGGCGGGATTGTTGCAGGCGCCCTCGAACTCCTGCGTGTGACGGATGGAACCCGTGGGGCAGGCCTCCATGCACAGCCCACAATACATGCACTTGCATATGTCGATGTCAAACTGGGTGAAGTCGCGCTGCTTCGTCTCCGGATTCATCTCGATGCCGATGGCGATGCAGTTGATCGGACAGACCCGCTCGCACGCCAGGCAGCCCGTGCAGATGTCCATGTCGACCTCGAGGATGCCCCGGTAGCGCAGGGGCAGGGTCGCCTGCACCTGCTGCGCGATGCGGTCGGGGTACTGCACCGTCGACGGTTCGCGGACGAAGTGGGAGAAGGTGATGGTCATCCCCTCGAAGATGCTCCTCACCGTGTCTCTGACGTTCTGAAAGTATTCGATGACTCCGTTCATGATGTTTCCCCGGCCGATCCGGACCCTATACGTACGGCTTGAAATAGAGGGTGGGGCGCGAGTGCATGATCTGGAAGACCACGCGCCAGACGAAATAGAGCATGACGAGACCCGAAAACGCCAACGTGGCGAAGGTCAGGGCCCTGTTCCCCTCGGGCCAGATCACCAGGAACAGAATGGTGCCGAAGAGGCAGATGAACGCGATGGGCACCATGTACTTCCAGCACATGGCCATGAGCTGGTCCACCCGCACCCGCGGCAGGGTGCCGCGCACCCACATGGCGACGAAGGCCCAGATGTACGCCTTGACGAAGAAGACCGTGAACTCCAGCACGCCCTTGAGCAGCGGGTGATCGGCCATGGTCATCCCGAAGACCGTCGCCGGTATCTGCCAGCCGCCGAGGAACAGGGTCGCCGAGATGGCGCCGATAACGTACAGGTTGCCCCACTCCGCGAAGAAGAAGAACAGGAAACGCATGCCGCTGTACTCGGTGACGTAGCCGGCCACCAACTCGGATTCGGCTTCGGGGATGTCGAACGGCGTGCGGTTGCCCTCGGCCAGCGCCGCAACGAAGAACATGAAAAAGGCGACCAGCGTAAAGGGATTGTAGAAGATGAACCAATCCCACGGCGCCCATCCCTGGGCCTGGATGATCCCCTGCATGCTGAGCGTGCCCGACAGGAAGATCACCGTCAGCACCGCAAGGCCGGCGGGGATTTCGTAGCTGACGATCTGCGCGGCCGAGCGCATGCCCCCCAGGAGCGACCACTTGTTGTTGGAGGACCAGCCCGCCATCAGGATCCCCACCACCACCAGGGATGTGATGGCCAACAGATAGAGGATGCCGATGTTGAGGTCCGCGGGGATCAGCCAGCTTCCGAAGGGGATCACCACGAAGGCGCCGAGGAACCCCGAGAAGACGATGTACGGCGCCAGCAGGAACAGCTTCCTGTCGGCCGACGCCGGGATGATGTCCTCTTTCTGGATGTTCTTGACGCCGTCGGCGAGCCACTGGAGCAAGCCCTGCGGCCCCACCCGGTTGGGACCGACCCGGGACTGCATGCGCGCCCAGACGCGCCGCTCCAGCCAACTGGTCACGCCGGCCAGCGGCGCCACGAAGGCGGACAGCACGACGAAGGCCACGAGAATGGCCGCCAGGGTATAGCCCAGGGCCGCCGGCATGGCCCCCGGCAGCAGCCCTTGTATGAAGTCGTGAACCGTGAATTCCATTACAACGGCCTATCGGTCGATCTCGGGAGCGTCCACGTCGAGGCTCGCGATCAGCGCGATCAGATCGGCCACCATGATTCCCGGACTGATCTTGTCGATGATGCTCATGGCGGTGAACGAGCCGGTGCGGATCCGCACGCGGTAGGGGTACTCGCTGCCGTCGCTGACCACGTAGTAGCCCATGTCCCCGCGCGGCGCCTCGATGCGCACGTAGGTCTCGCCCGCCGGCGGCTTGAACTTGCGCGCCACCTTGGAGATGGCGGGGCCGTCGGGCATCTTGTCGAGACACTGGCGGAGGATCTTGCAACTCTCCATCAATTCCTGAATCCGAACCTGGTAGCGGTCGTAGGAGTCGCCCAGGGTGCCGCGCTCGCCGCGGCCCACCGGAACCTCGAAGTCCAGGTCTGGATAGACCGAGTAGGGGATGTCCCGGCGGATGTCCCAGTGGACCCCGGAGGCCCGCAGGTTGGGACCCACCAAGTTGTACTGGAGCGCGTCCTCCCTCGAGATCACCGCGACGTTGGCCAGCCGCTCGATGAAAATCTTGTTGTAGGACAGCAGCCGGTTGTACTCGTCGACGATGGGCTCGAAGTGGTCCAGGAACGCAATGATCCGCGCGCACGTCTCGGGCTTGATGTCGTAGCCGACGCCGCCGATCCGCAGGTAGTTGTAGGTGAGGCGGGCGCCGCAGATCTCCTCCATGAGATCGTTGATGGTCTCCCGCTCCCGGAGCGCGTGCAGAAAGGGGGTGATGGCGCCGATGTCCTGCCCGAAGGTGCCCACCGCGATGAGGTGGCTGGCGACGCGGTTGAGCTCGCAGGCGATGACCCGGCAGTACTCGCCGCGGGGCGGAACCTCGATGTTGCCCAGCCGCTCCGCCGCCATGCAGAAGCCCTGGTTGGCGAACATGGCGGCCAGGTAGTCGGCCCGGTCAGTGTAGGGGACGTAGCCGTGCCAGGTGCACTTCTCGCCGATCTTCTCGATGGAGCGGTGCAGGTAGCCGACGTCGGGAATGGCCTCGTTGATGACCTCGCCGTCCGTCTTGACCACGAACCGCAGCACCCCGTGGGTGCTCGGATGCTGCGGCCCCACGTTCAGGGTCATGTCTTCGGTGTGCAAGCCGGTGCGTTCGGCGACCTCAGCCATGATATCCTTCCTTCGTCAACGCATGTTCTCCGGAACCAGCGGCTCGCGCTCGGTGCTGATGCCGTCGTACTCTTCCTGTTCCACGAAATCCTTGCGCAGGGGATAACCCACCCAGTCTTCCGGCAGCAGTATCCGCCGGAGGTCCGAATGCCCTTCGAAGACGACCCCGAAGAGGTCGAACACCTCGCGCTCGAACCAGTTGGCCACCTTCCAGACGTCTTCCACCGTGGCGATCCGGGGCGCATCCCGGTCCACGTCGGCCTTGACCACGATCTCCCGCCGGGGATCGTAGCAGTACAGGTGGTAAACGACCTGGATCACGTTCTCCGTCGGGAGATCCACCGCGGTGAGATCGGAGAGCACGCTGAACTTCAGCGCGTCGTCGTCCCGCAACGCCAGGCAGACCTCCTTGATGCTGGCCGGTTTCACCTTGAAGAACGGCTCCAGGCCCTGCTCGTCAAGGTCCTCCACGCCGCCGGGGCAAAGCTCTCGGACGCGCTCGTGTATCTCTTTTGCCGTCATGTCGTCGTTACCTGCCTGGTGGACCGGCCGGCGAGCACGCCGCTAGTTCTTCACCCACTCCAGATCGCCCTTGCACCAGTCGTAGATGAGGCCCAGGAACACGATGAGGGTGAAGACGGCGATGGCGCCGAACGCGAACAGCCCGGCGTCGTTCTGAAGCCAGTCGCGGAAGACGACGGCCACCGGGAAGATGAAGGCGATCTCCACCTCGAAGATGATGAAGATCAGGGCGATGAAGTAGAACCGGACGTTGAAGTTGACCCAGGCGCTCCCGGACGCTGGCTCGCCGCACTCGTAGGTGGAGAGTTTCCTGAGTTGGGGATTGTTGGGCCGCAGCAGGCGGCCGATCAACAGGTTCACCCAGACGAAGGCCGCACCCAACAAAGTGAAACACAGCACGCTGGCGAAGTCGAAAAGCATTTTTCCTCGGGTAAGATAAAGAAATCAATAACCTTTTGCAGAGGGTCACTATATACACAAAAGCCTTTCCCGGTCAACAAACCGGCCCCTGCGCTCCGCCGGCCTGCTTACACTGCCCCACCATTCCTGTTACCTTGCTCCGGAGAGTCGCGGCCCCGGGGGATCCGCGGCCGCCGCCACCCCGCCAAAAGGGAGAGATGAACCGCCATGGGCAAAGTAAGCATCACCGTCGCCTGTTGGGACTATGACCGGACACGCCCCTTGCAGGAGGGCCGCGTCCCCGTGGAAGGGGTGGACCTGACCTACCTGCCGTTCCGCGTGGAGGAAACCTTCTGGCGCATGCTGCGCTATCAGGACTTCGACGCCGCCGAGATGTCCATGGGCTCCTACCTGATGTCCAAGGACAAGGGCACGCCGCGGTTCGTGGCGATTCCCGTGTTCCCCTCCCGCGCCTTCCGGCACTCCGGAATCTACATCCATACCGGCTCCGGCATCAAGGAAGCCGGCGACCTCACGGGCAAGCGGGTCGGCGTCCCCGAGTACCAGATGACCGCGGCCATCTGGCAGCGCGGCATCCTGCAGCACGAATACGGCGTCGATCTCGAGAAGGTGAACTGGTTCACCGGCGGGGAAGAGACGCCCGGCCGGGAGGAAAAGCTCCGTCCGGACCTGCCGGACACCCTTTCCATCACCCCCATCGGCCCGGAACAGACGCTCTCCTCCATGCTGGAGACCGGCGAACTCGACGCCCTGATCTCGGCCCACATGCCGTCGCCGTTCGTGCGCCGCTCCGCCGGGGTGGCGCGGCTCTTCCCGGACTTCCGTTCGGTGGAGGAGGACTACTTCCGCAAGACCGGCATCTTCCCCATCATGCACACCGTGGTGTTCCGGGAGGACGTGTACGAACGCCACCCCTGGGTGGCCCAGAACCTCTACAAGGCCTTCTGCGAATCCAAACGGCTCTGCGCCGAGTCCGTGTACGAGTACTCCGCGCTCAAGTACATGCTGGCCTGGTCCATCGAGCAGATGGAAAAGGAGAAGGAGCTCATGGGACCCGACCCCTGGCCCTACGGGCTCGAAGCCAACCGCCACGTCCTGGAGACGCTGGTGGGCTACGCCCACGAGCAGGGCCTGATCAAGCAGCGGCTCGAGGTGGACAGCCTGTTCGCGCCGAGCACGCTCAACGAGTTCAAGGTGTAGGGGCGGCCAACGGAAACCGGGCGCGCCATGTCCGATCCTGACAAACCCGACGTCGAAGCCCCCGCCCCCGGGGCAGCGGGCGCTGCTGGCGACCCTGCCGTCCAGGAGGTGAAGTGGTGGATCGACACCGGCACCAAGCGGCAGCCGGATGGAAGCGAGCGAGAGCCCATCGGCGTCATCGAGCGCTGGGCCTTCGATCTCCTGAAGGACTACCGGCAGGAACGGGCGCTCCAGAACATCGTGGACATCAACGGCCAGGTCCTTCGCGAGCTCGACACCAACGAAGACCGCTGGGTCTACCTCTCGCTCGGCGTCGGCGAATTCCCCGCCAAGCGCCTCGACCACATCAAGGACTCCCTTAGAATCCCGCGCTACGCCCGGGCGCTGGCCATCGACGCGGGCTACTCGATCCGCGTCCTCCTCACCGGCGACCCTCCGGGCGAGAAAGTGCTGGACATCAACTTCACCGACGCGCCGTCACTCGACTACTGGATCAACCGCGAGTTGATTGAGGAGCAGATGTTCCGCTCCGTCGACGACGCCCTCAAGCGCCTGCGGAACTCGGTTCACAGGTACTTGCGGAAAAATCCAGCCGAGGGGATACTGAGATAGCCCGCACCGCCGGTGGGAGCACCACTGCTTTACGCCCCAAGCACCTGGATGGTGCCTCAAGTGCGAACCTGACACGCCTCAGTGCGTAACTATCCCGCACCCAATCCGTACGGCGATAGGGCACGACATTGTGCGTGCGTACGCCGCACCGTCCAGCAGCCCCGCACTCGCGTCTGCACTGCAGCCTGCGGTCGTAGGCGACGAAGTGCCCGACCCGGTGAGGCGGCAACAGCCCACGCGTTGGCTCGATGCCGAACGCCATATCCACATCTCGTCGCGCACCCCGACCCGAGCAGCCAGGCGAACCGGGGGATTGTCCACCGGAAGCGTCGTTGGTCGGAAAGATCCCCCTCCCTGATTGCATAGTTCTGACTCATCTGAGCGCACTACTCACCTTCGGTCCAGAAGCTCAGGCCTACCAACCATAAACCCGCCAGTTTCAACATCGTAGCCACTGAGCCTTCTTCTGACGGGTAGGCGATGTAGGGCACGTTTGACCCGCCGACGATGCGCTTGAGGCGGAATCACGTCGATGCCTGTTGCGCTCGGTGACTAATGGGTATGGGGCTCGTTTGCGACGGGCAAGCCCGATCCCAGGGAACTCGGGATGAGCTAGCAAGGAGGAAATCGGATGAGCAAGCAAGGAAAGTCAGGATGAGCAAGCAACAGACGGAAACGGACAATGCGACCGAGCTACTCGAACGTGCACAGGAGGCGGCCAACCGCGGCGACGTGGTCGAAATGCTCCGCGCCCTCACCGCGAGTCGCTACCTCGATGGTTTGACCCGGCGTTTGCAACAAAAGTGGGGGCGCACTTTGCCTTGGGTTGAGGTCGATGACTGTATCGGGCGGGCCGTCGATTCGGCATGTGCCACAGTATTCGATGGTCGAACGATTCGAAGTATCGGGGCGTGGCGTGGTCAGTGAGTTGCAACCCTTTGGTTCCTTCTGGATCGTGGGTTGGCCTCGGCATTCGCACTTTCTTGCCGTCACGGCTCCCGACTATAACAAGCCGTTGGCGTGTCTGCGGCACGCCGTAGTCGGCGGCGTTCAGCACGTCGAACACACAGTAGTAACCAAGGTCACGGAGTGTCTCTGCAACTTGCCGGAAGGCAGAGCCCAACTGCTCGTCTTCCTCAAGGGGAGGGTAGCCAGGTCCTCGCTGTCTCAGAGGTCGATGTCGCACGGCCGCTGAGAGCAACCCTCGCACGTTCTCCATGACGAAGAACTCTGGTTGGGTGTCACGGATCACTCGGACGAAGTGCTTGAACATCGTGCTCCGCGGATCACCGAGGGACTGCCTCTGGCCCGCTGTGCTGAACACCTGGCAAGAGGGGCCTCCGACAACCGCAAAGGGTTCTCCGGATCTAAGCTGTGCGATTTCCAGTATCTCGCCACTGGAGACATCCTCGATGGGCCTGTCTATCAGAGGCAGTGTAGGGCGGTTGCGGACTATGGTCGCCACGGGGAACGAGTTACACTCAAGCGCGACCACGATATTCAGGCCAGCTACCTCAAGCCCGAGATCCAGCCCCATCGCACCACTGAACAGGGAGATGACAGGTCTCTTCCTCCGCTTAGGTGTCTCAGACACGGATGTCCCTCGTTAGCTCCAGTTCCAGCTGGCCGCGATCAAGGTCGTCGAACAGCCGTTTCAATGCAAGTTCGACGACATAACGCTTCGGCAACTTCGGGGTTCTGCCACCCGTCTCACGTTCGAGGCGATCTGCAAGCTGCGGATCAATCGTCGTGTTGAGCCGCCGCGCTGTCGACATGTAGTGGCCTCCTTGGTTGCGAGGTACTCCAACTAAAACTAACACAAACTAGCGCAACTTTGCACATTTTTGGGCGAAGTTTCTAGTGCGCGTTAGCTGCTCGCTTCCCACTGACACCGAGCCCGATGCAACGCCAACTAGACAGAGCCGGTATACCGGTAGATTTCTCCCAACGAAATGCAGATCAATTAGGCCGAGAAATGGGGACTTGGAGCAAAGATGTTTCAACCAGGACAACGCCCCCTGAATGCGATGTCCGCCTACCGCTTCTCCAGGCTGCTTACGTTCCGGTCGTCAGCCAACCGGGGGCCTCAACCCTCGGCGGCAGGCCTGGGGATGGTGCCGGGGCGCATGGGGAAGGGGACGGAGCTGGTGACCTCCAGGCCGTAGCCGGACAGGCCCACGAGGTTTCTGGGGTTGTTGGTGACGAGCTTGAGCTTGCGGATGCCCAGGTCCCGCAGGATCTGGGCGCCGATGCCGAAGTCGCGGAAGTTCCTGGCCTCTCTGGCTTCCTCGGTGCGTAACCCCTTGCCCTCGGGCTGGAGGTAGAGCAGGACGCCGGCGCCTTCCCTGGCGATCAGCTCCATGGACTGCTTGATGACGGACCCGGTGTCGAAGAACTCGAAGCCGAACACGTCGCCGGGGAGGAACTTGGTGCATACCCGCACCAGGGTTTCGCGGTCTTCGGAAATCTCTCCCTTGATCAGCGCCAGATGCTCGGTGGAATCCACGTGGGTGTTGTAGACCACCGCCCGGAAGTCGCCGCCGTAGCGGGTGGGCAAGCGGGTGTCGGCGACCCGGTGGATCAGCGAGTCGTGCTTGAGGCGGTACTGGATGAGGTCGGCGATGGTGCAGATTTTGAGGTCGTACTTCTCGCCGAATTCCTCGAGGTCCGCCAGCCGGGCCATGGTGCCGTCGTCCTTCATGATCTCGCAGATCACCCCGGCGGGCCTGAGTCCCGCCAGCCTGCACAGGTCCACGGAACCCTCGGTCTGGCCCGTGCGCACCAGCACGCCGCCGTTCCTGGCCCGCAACGGGAAGATGTGCCCCGGGGTACAGAGGTCCTTGGGCCCGGCGTCGTCCGCGATGGCCGCAAGGATGGTTTCGGACCGGTCGGACGCGGAGATGCCCGTGGTGACGTTCTTGACCCCGTCGATGGAGACCGTGAACGCGGTTCCGAAGGGCGCCGTGTTGTCCCGGACCATCATGGTGAGGCCGAGTTGGTCGACCTTCTCCTCGGTCAGGGTCAGGCAGATCAGGCCCCGACCCCAGGTGGCCATGAAGTTGATGGCCTCCGGCGTGACCAACTCCGCAGCCATGGTGAGGTCGCCCTCGTTCTCGCGGTTCTGGTCATCCATCAGGATGACCATCCTGCCTTGCCTGATGTCTTCCAGGGATTCTTCGATAGTCGCTACGGGCATGGGTTCCTAACTTAACATTTCAATTGGCAAGGTCAAAAGACCGCGGCCATCTCGGCGACCACCGAACGGGCCGCCGCGGCCGGGTCGTCCGCGCCGGTGATGGGCCTGCCCACCACGATGTAGTCGATGCCGGCGCGCACCGAGTCGCCGGGGGTCATGACGCGCTTCTGATCGCCGGCCTGCTGGCCCGCGGGCCGGATGCCGGGAGTCACCAGGAGAAAAGAATCGCCGCAGGCGCGCCGGATGTCCGGAACCTCCCGGGCGGAGCAGACGACGCCCGCGAGCCCCGCCTCCCGTGCCATCCCGGCCAGCCTCACGACGTGGGCGGGAACGGCCCCCTGAACCCCCATGGACTCGAGGTCCGATGCGTCCAGGCTGGTAAGGACCGTGACGCCCAGCACCGACGGCCTCCGCAGGCCTTCCTTCTCGCACACCTCCTCCACCGCCGCCGCCGTCTGCCGCATCATCTCCCGGCCGCCGGAAACGTGGACGTTGAACAGCTTGACCCCGAGCCGGGCGGCCTCCACGGCCGCCGCGGCCACGGTATTGGGGATATCGTGGAACTTGAGGTCGAGGAAGACCTCTCCTCCCAGATCGTGAATCATGCGGACGACGTCCGGCCCGGCGTTCACGAACAACTGCTTGCCGACCTTGAACATCCCCACTTCCGGCGCCAGTCGGGTCGCGAGGATCCTCGCTCTCGCCGGGTCGGCCAGATCCAGGGCCACGATCAGGCGCTGCCTGATTTCCGATGCCGCCGCCGTCATGCCCGTCCGTTGTCCAGGGCCGCGCCGATGCGCTCCACGGCCTCGTCCACGGGCACCTCGGAGGTGGCCCCCTCACCGCGCCATCTGAGCTCCACGATGCCCTTGGCCAGACCCCTGGCGCCGATGGTGACCCGCAACGGGACGCCCACCAGGTCCGCGTCCTTGAACTTGACGCCGGGCCGTTCGTCGCGGTCGTCCAGCAGCACCTCGCGCCCGGCTTCGCTCAGCCCCCGGTAGATGCCCTCGGTGACCTCCCGGACGGAGTCCTCCTTGTAGTTGAGGGGCAGCAGTTCGACGGAGAAGGGCGCGATGGACAGGGGCCAGACGATGCCGTCGGCGTCGTTGTTCTGCTCGATGGCGGCCGCCATGAGCCGGGTGACGCCGATGCCGTAGCAACCCATCTCCATGACCCGCTCCTGCCCCTCGGCATCGAGGATAGTGGCGCCCATGGCTTCGCTGTACTTCCGCCCGAGGTAGAAGACGTGGCCCACCTCGATGCCGCGGTACTCCTCGATGACCCCCGTCCCGCAGCGCGGACACGGGTCCCCGGCCTTGACCAGGCGGAGGTCTGTGAAGCGGGCGGGGGTGAAGTCCCGCGGCTGGTTCACGTGGACCGTATGCGCGTCCGGCCGGTTGGCGCCGATGACGGCGTCGGTCATGCCTTCGACCGCATGGTCCGCCCACACCTCCAGGGGCAGGCCGACCGGGCCCAGGAAGCCCGGCGGCGCGCCGACCGCCTGTTGCACCTCGTCCTCGTCCGCCATCTCCATCGCGATGGCGTCGAGAAGATTGCCCAGCTTGGTCTCGTTGACCTCGTGGTCGCCCCGCACCAGCACCGCCAGCAGCCCTCCCGACGGCTTGCGGTAGATCATGGTCTTGATGAACCGCTCGGGCGGCACCTTGAGGAACTCGGAAACCTCCGGGACGGTCTTGAGGCCCGGCGTGGGCACGGTCTCGGGCGGGGCATCGGGCGCGCCGCCGCTCTCGGTCGCCGTGAGGCGCGATTCCGCCTTCTGCACGTTGGCCGCGTAGTCGCAGGCGCCGCACGCCGCCAGCGCATCCTCGCCCGAGTCCGCCAGCACCTGGAACTCGTGGGACAGGCTGCCGCCGATGGCGCCGGAGTCGGCCTCCACCGCGCGGAACCGCAGGCCGCAGCGGGTGAAGATGCGCCGGTAGGTGTCGTACATGTTGTGGTACTCGCGCTCGGCGTCCTCCCGGTCCAGGTGAAAGCTGTAGGCGTCCTTCATGATGAACTCGCGGCCGCGCATCAGGCCGAAGCGCGGCCGCACCTCATCCCGGAACTTGGTCTGGATCTGGTAGAGGTTCATGGGGAGCTCGCGGTAGGAGCGGACGTCGCGGCGCACGAGATCGGTGATGACCTCCTCGTGGGTGGGGGCGAGGCAGAAGTCCCGCTCGTGGCGGTCCTTGAAGCGCAGCAGCTCCTTGCCGTAGATCTCCCAGCGGCCGCTGTCCCGCCACAACTCCGCCGGCGAGGTGACCGGCATGAGCAGCTCCTGGGCGCCGGCCCGGTTCATCTCCTCGCGCACGATGGCCTCGATCTTCCGGAGGGTGCGGAGCGCCAGCGGCAGGAAATCGTACACCCCGCGGCTGACCTGCCGGATCATGCCGGCGCGCACCAGCAGCCGGTGGCTGATCACCTCCGCGTCCGACGGCTCTTCCTTGATGGTGGGTATGAACGACGTTCGCCAGCGCATGCGATCACTTATAGGAAGCGCCTCGGACCCTGTCAAATTCCGGCTTCTTCCGGGGCCGCGACTCCGTCGGGCGTCGCCGCCCCGGAGCGAAACAATCTCCGGGCGATCGCCTTGGCGTCGTCGAGCATGGCGTAGAGGCAGGGGGTGAGGATCAGCGTCAGGACGGTGGCGAAGGACAGCCCCCAGACCACGGAGATGGCCATGGGCGAGAGGAACCTGGCCTGGCCGGTGGCGAAGAAGGCCAGCGGAACGAGGCCGCCGACGGTGGTGACGGTGGTCAGCAAGACGGGCCTCAGGCGCACGACGCCGGACTGGATGATGGAGTCGTACGCCGGCGTGCCGCTTCTTCGGCTGCGGTTGATGAAGTCCACCAGAATGAGGGAATCGTTGACCACGACTCCCGCCAGGGCGATGAAGCCCAGGAGGGACATGAAGCTCAGGTTCTCGCCCATGACGAGATGGCCGATCACGACACCGCCCAAGGCGAAGGGAATCGCGGCCATGACGATGAACGGCTGTATGAACGATTTGAACAGGGAGCCCAGGACGAAGTAGATGACGAACAAGGTGATCAGGGAGATTTGCGGCAGGGCGGCCAGGGACTCCTCCATCTCCTGCCGTTCGCCCCTGACCACGACCCGCTGCCCCGGGTAGCGCCGGCCGGCGTCGGCGAACTGCCGCTTCAAGGCGTCCGTGGCCTCCACCACGGTGGTCTTTTCCGTCTCCACCTCGGCAAAGACGCTGAGCGTCCGCTTGCGGTCGTCCCGGTTGATCTGGCTCGGGCTGATGCCGGTGCGGATGTCGGCGACGTCACGCAGGAAGACGCGCTCGCCCGAGGGCAGCGTGAGCTTCATCCGCGACACGGTGTCGACGTGGCTGCGCTGGTCCCGGGGAAACCGGATGAAGATGGGCACATCCTCGTCTCCCCGCTGGATGCTCGAGGCTTCGACCCCCTGGAAGCCCTGCTGCACCTGGCGCGCGATGCCCCTTACGTCGAGACCCAGCGTGCGGCCCTCCGGCGTGAGGCTGATGCGGAGCTCCTCCTTGCCCGCGACCAGGTCGTCGCGGACGTCCCGCACCCCGGGCAAGGTAGCCAGGAAGCCCTTGACCTCTTCGGTCAGGCGCCTGAGGCTTTCAAGGTCCTCGCCGATGATCCGGGCCTCGATGGCGGGGCCTCCGGGCCCGGCCTGGATGCCGAGGAACTGGAGCTTGGTGATGCCCGGTATCCGCTCCATCTTCCCCCGGAGATCGTCGATGACCTCGGCCGTGCTGCGGCTGCGGTCGTCGCGGAGCTCCAGCGTGAGCTGGCCGACGTTGCTTCCCCTTGTCACCCGATTCACGTCGAGGAAGGCGATGCCGACGGTGGTGGCCAGGGACTTGAGCTCACCGGGCGGCAAACCCAGGACGATCTCTTCGGCCTGAACGAGCACGGCCTCGGTGTCCTCCAGCTTGGCGTTGGCGGAGGTCTCGAAGTTCACGAAGAACTGGCTCGACTCGAACTCGCGAAAGAGCACGAAGGGCACCCGGTACTGGGCCGCCGTGGCCAGCAGCACGCTCGCCGCCACGATCACGGTCACCGCCACGTAACGCCAGCGGACCGCGAGTCCCAGGACCCTTTCATAGACATGGCGCAGGCTGGCCAACCACAGGTGCTGGCCGCGCACGTGCAGACGGCGGAGACCGGTCAGCCGCTCACGACGGCGCAGCCGGGTCAGCCACAGACGCTCGCCGCGGCGCAACTTGTTGGAATAGGCGGGCGTGATGACGTCCGAAAGATGCGAGGGCAGGATGAACAACACCTCCAGCAGCGAAAGCAGCAGCGCGAAGGTCACCACGATGGGGAGAGGCTCCAGGAAGAACCCGATGGTTCCCGGCAGCAGCAGGAACGGGACGAACGCGGCCACGGTGGTCAGCACCGTGGTGACCACCGGCCAGGCAACCTCGCAGGTGCCCTGGAGGGCCGCCTCCTTGGGAGACAGGCCCTGCTCGACGTAGCGGTACACGTTTTCGGTAACGATGACGGCGTCGTCCACCAGTAGGCCGAGGACCAGGATCAGGCCGAAGGCGGAGATCATGTTGAGGCTCACGCCGAAGACCGCCATCAGGATCAGACAACCGAGCACGGCGAAGGGAATGCCGAGGGAGGTCATCAGGGCAATTCGTCCGCGGACGAAGATACAGAGCGTCGCCAGCACGATGGTGAGGCCCATGGCGCCGCTCTCGCCCAGGGTGCCCAAGCGGTTCCGGATGAACACCGAGAAGTCATTGAAGGCTCCGACGGAAACGGTCCCGGGCAAGATCTTGCGGATTTCCGCCACGGCGTCGCGGACGCCTTCCGCGACGCTGATGGCATCGCCGCTCCGCTCCTTGATGACCACGAGGTTGATGGACGGCTTCCCGTCGAAACGCGCCAGGAACGTCGGATCCTCGAAGGACTCGCGCACGCCGGCGACGTCCCCCACCGTGAGGGCGTGTCCGGTGTCGGTGGAACGAAGGATCATGCGCTCCACGTCGGCCACGCCTCCGGCCACCCCCAGGGTCCGCACCAGCACCTCGCCCCGGGCCGTCTTCAGCGCGCCGCCGGGCACGTTGCGGTTCTGATTGTTCACGGCGGCTCGAATCTCGTCCAGGCTCAGCCGGTACTGGTCCAGCCGTTCCGGGTCGATCTCGATGAGTATCCGGCTCTCGCGGATGCCGAAGACCGAAACGGCCGCGACGCCGTCGACGCGCCTGAGCCGATCCCGCAAATCCTTGGCGATCTCCCGCAGCTCCTGTTCGGGTATGTCGCCGCTCAGTGCCACGGTGATCACCGGGATGGTGGACAGGACCTCGCTCACCCGGGGCTCTTCGGCCTCATCCGGCAGTCCGGCGACCCGGTCCAGGGCCGCGCGCACGTCCCCGAGAGCACGGCTCATCTCGGTGTCCGACTGCATCTGCAGGCGGATTTCGGATTGGCCCTCGCGAGAGGTGGAGAGCATCTCGTTGACGCCGTCCACGTTGCGGACCTGCTCCTCGATCCTGGCGGTGATGAGCTCTTCCACCTCCTCGGGCGAGGCGCCCGCGTAGGTCGTATCGATACGGACCACCCGGCGGGAAAAGTCGGGGAACAGCTCTCGTTTGAGACGGACAAAGGACACCACCCCGGCGGTGACGATGAGGAGCACCAGCAGGTTGACGACGACGGGGTTCCCGATGGAGAACTGGATCAGCTTCTTCATGAGGACAGATCCCGGCGCGTGACCACGCGGATGCGGGCGCCGTCCAGCAGCAGGCGCTGTCCGGCGGTCACGAGGAGGTCACCGGGTTCAAGACCCGCGGCGATCATGTAACGCGCCCCGAACCGCCGGGCGATGCGCACCTCACGGCGGGCCGCCACACCCCGCTCGGGGTCCGCCACGAAGACCGCGGGCTTGCCGTCCTTGAAGATGACGCTTTCACGGGGGACCAGAATGGCCCCCGGATAGTCGCGGACCGGGATGACGGCCCGCGCGAACATCCCGGGAAGGAGCTTGCGGCCGGGGGCGTTTGACATGAAGATCTCGACCGGAAACGAACGGGTTTCCTGGTCCGCCCGCGGGCCGATGTTGGCAACCCTTCCGGCAAACTCCTCCTCCAACCCGCGCGCCCGGACCCTGGCCACGATCCGCGAGTCGAGCCGGTGGATGTCGGCGGCCGGAATGCGCACGTCGAGCTTCACCGTCCCGATGTCGGACAACCGAAAGAGCACCTGCCCCGGAGCGACGCGCTCGCCCAGGGTCACGTTCTTGCGCGCGATGACGCCGGCGAAGGGCGCGCGGACCTCGGTATCGCCCAGCGTTTCCCGCGCCTGCTCCAGTTGAACATCGGCCAGGGCGAGGTCCGCCTCGGCGATGGCGCGCAGCGCTTGTGTCTCCCGCTCTCCGCTCCGGGCCGACTCGAGCTCTTCCTCGATCCGCCGCCAGGCCAGCTCCTGCCGCTCCGCCTCCTGGCTGGAAACCAGCCCCTTCTTCAGAAGCTTCTTGAGCCGCTCGTGTTCGGCCCGCGCCAGCCGGAGTTGCTCGCCGTTGAGCCGCACCAACTTGCGCTGCCTTTCGATGTCCACCGCGGCCTTGCGGACCCTCGCCCTTGCGCTGGCCACCTGCGCAGCCGCCTTCCGCACGGCGATCTCGAAGTCCTTGGAGTCCACCCGTGCCAGCAGATCGCCCTCCCCGACCACGCTGCCCAGGCCGATCTCCGACGGTATCCCGACGATGCGGCCGCTTATGTCCGCGCTGACGGGACCTTCCCGCACGGCGGCGACGGTTCCCAGGGCCTCGATCCGGTGCACGAAATCCGTGGCGACCACCGGGGCCACCTCCACCGGCACGGGCACGGCCGCCGGCTGGACCCGTGGCGTCTCCTCGACATCGCTGATGAAGTACACGCCCACCGCGGTGACGGCGCTTACCAGGAGGATGAGCACTATCGACAGGGCGATGCGGATCTTCATTCCAGGCTCCTCATCACCGCCCGTGTGAGGGCTTCCGCCATCTCGTCGAGGTCGAAGGCCTCCTCGTCGTACAGCCAGTGCAGCGCCAGGCCGTCGACGGAAGCGAGGATGTGCTCGGCCGCGAGCCTGGGGTGTTCGCAGTGGAAGAAGCCTCCGGCGACGCCCGCCTCCACCACCCGGACCAGGTCGTCGATGGAGGACTGGTACGCGTCCCGCAACTGCATCCGCAGGAGACTCTGCTGTTCGGCCCGGCCCGCCTCGGCCCAGACGTCACAGAAGACGTAGAAGAAGGGCTCCCATTCGCGGAAACTGGCGAGGGCGGCGGCCAGGAAGCCCGCGATGATCCGAGGGGGCTCCTCGATGCCCTTCAGCTTCTCCGCGTAATAGTCCTTGAGCTTCGCCAGCATGTAGCCGTGAAGCGCCTGGAGGAGCTGGTGCTTGCTCTCGAAGTACTCGTAGATGGTCCCTTTGCCGATCCCGGCGGCAGCCGCGACTTCCTCCATCCTGGAACGATGAAACCCCTTGCGCGCGAAGACGGTCATGGCCGCTTCGAGAATCTCCGAACGCTTGCGTTCCTTGTCGACAACGATAGGCATCTTTTTTCCCGACCGGTCAACCGGTCAATATCAGACTACACTTGACCGGCTGGCCGGTCAAGTAAAATCCATAACGACAGTTCCTTCACGTCAACGAACGTTCCGCATGTCATTCGTCTTGGCCGGCGTCCGCTTCGGGAGACTTCCGATCCCCTTCCGGGATGATCAGAAGGTGGCGGTAGGCGCCCTGTCCGAGGCTCTTGGTGGTAAGCCAGGGATCGTCCTTCAGGGCCATGTGAACGATGCGCCGGTCGCGGGCGCTGAGGGCGTCGATCCCCTGGGACTTGCGGCTGCGCTTGGCCTTCTCGCCCAGCCGCAGCGCCATGTCTTCGAGGGATCTCACACGCCGTCCGCGGTAGTCTTCCACGTCCACCACGGGCTGGGGACCGTCCGGCCCGACCCTCTCGGCCACGATCCGGGCCACGATGTGCTGGAGGGCCTCCAAGGTCTGACCCCTGCGGCCGATGAGCAGGGCACTGCTGTCTCCCTCGATGTCGAGGATGAATTCCGAAGGGCCGGTGCCGGGCTTGACCGCCACCTTCGCCGTGACACCCATGAGCCGGAGTATCTCGTCGAGAACCTCGGCCCCGACCTTCCGGGTCTCCTCGGAGCGCTCGTCCGTGTACGCCGGCTCCTCGGCAACGTGGGGCTCATCGTCCTCCGGCTCACCGTCGTGGGACTCGCCGGCGACGGATTCGGTTTCCGCCGAAACCGCTTCGGCCGGCTCGTCCGGCGCGGACCCGCCGGCCCCAGGGTCTTCCTCGTCCACGGCCTCGCGGATGGTGGCCCGCACGCGCGCGTTCTGGCGGCCGAAGCCCAGTACGCCGATCTTCTCCTCCGCGAGGATGTCCAGGGATACCTTGTCCCGCTCGACGCCCAGCAGGCTCAACGCCTTGGCGATGGCATCGTCAAGAGTTTCTCCTTCCATTTCGACTTGCTTCATCACGCACCTCTCCTCCACGGGTCGCGACAGGCCCCGGCGCGGGCCGTCAACGTTCCTTCCGGTTGATCAGGTATTGCTGGACGATGCTCAGGATGTTGTTCACGAACCAGTAGATCGTGAGTCCCGACGGGAAGCTTACGAATATCACGGTGAATACCAGCGGCATGAGCATCATCATCCGCCGCTGGTTGGGGTCGCCGATGGCGGGAGACATCCATTGCTGGATGAACATGCTGGCGCCCATGAGGAGCACCAGCACCGGGATGCCCACGTCGTAGCCGAAAGCCGAGAACGGGAGCGACTCCCAGTCCGGACGGGACAGGTCCTTGATCCACAGGAAACTCGCGTGGCGCAGCTCGATGGGCGTCAGCAATGCGTTGTAGAAGCCGATGAAGAAGGGGAACTGAAGGAGCATCGGCAGGCAGCCTCCAAGCGGATTCACCTTGTTCCGCTTGTAGAGGTCCATCATCTCCTTGTTGAGCCGGGTCTTGTCGTCGCCGAACTTTTCCTTGAGACGCTGCATCTGCGGCTGGAGCTTCTGCATCCGCTTCATGGAGACGAAGCTCTTCTGCGTCAGCGGCCACAGCAACAGCTTGATGATGAGCGTGAGCAGGATGATGTCCAGACCGTAGTTGCCGGTGTAGGTCTGGAAGAAATGCAACGCGTGCAGCATCGGCACCGAAATGAAGCCGAAGTAGCCGAAGTCGATGGATTGCTCGAGACTCCGGTCGAAGGACCTGAGCAGGTTCAGCACCTTGGGGCCCATGAAGAGCTGGTAGCGAGCGGTGCGCTCCCCACTCGACAGCACCCGGCCGCGGGTTTCCAGCACAAATCCCGGATCCCGGCCGGCGCTCGGCGCCACGGTCGCGTCCGCCTCGACCCCTTCCGCCGGGACGAGTGCGGAGAAGAAATAGGTGTAGCCGAAGCCGACCCATGAAAGCGGGCCGTTGAGGTTGACCCGACCTTCGATGTCGCCCGGCCATTCGCGCTGCAGGTCACCCTCGTGCAGCGCGATCACCCCCTCGAAAAGAGCATCGGCCTTGACGCCCTTGTTTTCCCCGTTGGTGCTGAGGAGCAGCGTGGCGCCCTGCGCCGATCCGGCGATCGATACGCCCACCTCCACCATGTAGCTGGAACCGCTGAAGGTGAATCGCTTGACGACGCGACGGCCCGACGGCGTCGAGCCGACGAAGGCGAGGCTCCCGTTCCTGCCTCCGTCGAGGGTCAGGTCCGTGCCCTGAACCTCGTAGACGATTCCCTGGTCGGTGCCGGCGGGCGTGTCATCGAGGCGAAGCCCGAGAGGGTATTCCAGCCCCGGCCCGGGGGAAACCATGTCGATCAACGGGCTGTCCGCCTCCACCCCGGCGCGGTACCGCTTCAGGCGAAAGCTCTTGAGCCGGGCTCCCTGGTTGGTGAACCGCGCGATGTAGTCCGGCGTCTCCACCGTCACTTCCCGGACCGGTACCGCCTGGGCGCTCCGGGCGACCTCGGCGGCGGGAGCCGGGGAAGGCGCCGGAGCCTGCGCCGGCGCGGGACGTTGCGCCGGAGGCTTCGCCGCGGTTTGCTCCGCGGGCGGCTGAGGCGGCGCCGGCGGATAGAAGCGCCGCATGTACTCCTGGTAGAGGATGATGATCAGGATCGAGACGACGACCGCTATGAAGGCTCGCTTTTCCATGGAACTTTCACGGAACCGGGTCATACCCCCCGGCGTGGAGCGGGTGACAGCGCAGAATCCTCAGGGCACCGAGGCCGAGCCCCTTGACGACGCCGTGACGGTCCACCGCCTGGAGCGCGTAGGCGGAGCACGTCGGAAAGAACCGGCAGGAAGGCGGCAGCAGCGGTGACAGAAGTCGCTGGTAGGCCCGGATGCAGACTCGCACGGCGGTACGGGGAATCGACTTCATGGGATCACTGGGGCTGCCGGCCGGCGTGGCGCTGGCCACCGACCAGTTTCCGGAGCTCCGCCGTCATGGCCGGATGGCTCAACTGTCCCGCTCCTCTGCGGGCAATGATGACCGTATCCTGGTCGGGGCGGAAGTTTTCCCGTCCGCGCCGGAAAAACTCCCGCAACCCCCGCTTCACGCGGTTGCGCACCACCGCGTTCCCCACCTTGGAGCTGACCGTGACCCCCAACCGTTGGCCCAGACGGTCGTTGTCTCTGCGGATGATGATGAAGTGCGGCGTGTAGAATTTCCTGCCCCTGCGGCCCAGCAGCAGGAACTCGGAACGTCTCGTCAGGCGGGCTTCCCTGGGGAAACCCTCGCGGTCACCGGACAACGGCTCGTCCTAGGAGCGAGGACCCTTGGGTGGGATGACGACGGTCAACCGCTTTCTACCTTTGGCCCTCCGGCGCTTCAGCACGTTGCGGCCCCCGGGGGTCTCCATTCGCGCAAAAAAGCCGTGGGTTCTCTTTCGCCTGAGATTGCTCGGTTGATACGTCCGTTTCATTTCGCACCTTCAACTTTAAGTGGTCTATTTCAAGCATAAGGGGAAGGGCTTGTCAATTTGCCGAAGGCACTCGCCGGGACACGGTCTCCTGCAGCGGGCTTTGGCGAAGCCGAAACTTTATAGTATGATCGATCCATATTGGGTTCATCAGTAAAACGCGATGCCAAGGGCTTGGGTGCGCCTCAAACCCGCTTATGGGCATCCCACGTCCCATTGTATGGAACCGATCACCGCCAAGCGGAGAAAACATGTACATGTGGAACTACAGAGTCATAAGGAAACGTCACGCGGACAACTCCGTGACGTTTCAAATCCACGAGGTCTACTACCGGGACGACGGCGGCATTGAAGGCTGGACGGAACAGCCGGTGACGCCGACCGGCGAAGAGTTTGCGGAGTTGAGAGAGGACGTAAGACACTTCAGCCACGCTTTCCGCCATCCGATCCTTGAGGAAAGGGGAGCCGATGGACGCCCGACACTTTATTCTGATGAAACGAACGACCCTATCAATGACGGTCACTATTTTGAGCTCATGGACCGAGCGTCTGTCGCCGTGGACTACATCCATCAGTTTCTTGGCAGTCATCCGCTCATGAGAAAAGACAGCGCGTTGCGAGGTACGTACGAAAAAGCCGAAGAGGCATTGGCTGAACTCTATCAACAGGTAGGCCGGCTTGTGTTTGACAAAGACAGCCGTTGACCGGACAATCCGAGAGTCGACCAATGTCGCGGGTGGACAGGCTGAAGGAGGAAATCGGCTGGCTGAAGATCATATTCGCGATCCTTGTCGCCATTGATATTTCGCTGGTGGGCTGGTTGGCGCAGAACCATGGCGGTGTTCCAATCCTTTTACAAATCGTGTGTCTAGTCGCCGTTTTCGTAATTACAGGAGGAGTCGTCTGGGTCAGCAGGGCGGCGTACCGGAACATCGACGAACTGGAGAACCTCTGATGGAATGGCTAGTCGTAACTGCATTTTTAGTGTTCATCGGCGGCCTAGCTGTCGTTACACTGCGCGCTGTGAAACACGCGGACAAGTCATTGCATGACAAGCCCTTCAAGCCAACAAGCTAATCGTAAACGCGCTATGGGTGCGATCCGGCAGCCCTCGATCCTGTATCCCGTGTCAAGCCCGGGATGGCAGGAGAGGTCCTCAATCCGCCTCCGCCCGCTGGGTCCGACCCATGAGGTCGCGGACGGCCTGCATGGGGTCCTTGTCCTCGTAGAGGACGCGGTACATCTGGTCCACGATGGGCATCTCGACCCCGTGTCGCCGGGCCAGGAGATGGACGGTGCGGGTGTTGCGGATGCCCTCGGCCACCATGCGGGTTTCCGAGACGATGTCGGCAAGGCTGCGTCCCCGGCCAAGCTCGACGCCCACCTTGCGGTTGCGGCTCAGGCGGCCGGTGCAGGTGAGCACCAGGTCGCCCAGGCCGGGCAGGCCCGCCAGCGTGACCGGGTCGGCGCCTATCCTAATGGCTAGCCGGGTCATTTCCGCGAGGCCCCGGGTGATGAGGGCGGCCCGGGCGTTGTGCCCGAGCTCCAGGCCGTCGCTGACTCCCGCGGCGATGGCGATGACGTTCTTGATGACGCCGCCCATCTGCACTCCGATGACGTCGGTGGACGTATAGACCCGGAATTCCGGGGAACCGAGGGTGGCTTGAACCGCCCGCGCCACGCCGGGGTCGGAGCCCGCCGCGGTGATGGCGGCCGGCCATCCCCTGGCCACCTCCAACGCGAAAGTGGGGCCGGAAAGAAACGCGTGCCGTTCGGAGTGGCCCAGGACCTCCGCCAGAACGTCGCCCATGGTCATCAGCGTCGACTCCTCGATTCCCTTGGAACCGCACGCCACGATGGTCTCGGGCGCCACGAACGGAGCGGCCTGCGTCATGACCCCGCGCAGGAAGTGGGACGGGGTTACGCAGACGAGCAGTTCCCGGCCGGATGTGGCGGATTCCAGTGAACATGTGGTCCGGAGGCCGTCAGGCAGCTTGACGCCGGGCAGGTAGGCGGCGTTTTCGCCGGTCTCCTGTATCCGCGCGAAGGTCTCCTCGGAGTGGCACCACAAGGCGACGTCGTCGTGCTTCCTGCATAGCAGCACCGCCAGGGCCGTGCCCCAGCCGCCCGCGCCTATGATGCCGATGGACATTCCGGAGCACCAGAAAGGACAGGCACTGACACCCCACAAACGTCATTCCCGCGAAAGCGGGGATCCAGAGGTGGCGCGGGGCGCCACGGCGGTGCTCCCCCGGCCCCATCCCGCCTGGATCCCCGCTTTCGCGGGAATGACGGAGGGGTGTGGAAATGACGGATTCGGAGCTTTGCTACCATTTCGCACCATGAGGCGGGAATCGGATGCGATGGTTTAGCTGTCGTCTTCCACCAGCCGGGCGAGGGAGACCACCCGCTCGCCGTTGTCGAGGTCGATGAGGCGCACGCCCTGGGTGTTCCGGCCGATGATGCGTAGGTCGCCGATGCGGAGGCGGATGATCTTGCCGCCGTCGGTGATGAGCATCAACTGGTCCTCGTCCATCACCTGCTGCACACCCACCACACGCCCGGTCTTGTCGGTGGTCTTCATGGTGATGACGCCCTGGCCGCCGCGGCCCTGGGTGCGGTACTCGTCGATGGCGGTTCGCTTTCCCATACCCTTGTCCGCGACGGTGAGGATCGACGCACCCGGGTGCAGCACCTCCATGCTCACGACGGCGTCACCCTCCTCCAACCGGATGCCGATGACCCCCATGGTATCGCGGCCGGTGGAACGGACCTGCTCCTCCTTGAAGCGGATGGACTGTCCGTCCATGGTGGAAAGCAGGATGTCCTGATCGCCGTCGGTAAGCGCAACCTCGATCAGCGAGTCGCCTTCCTCCAACGCGATGGCGCGGATGCCGGTGGCCCGGGGACTCGAATAGGCCATCAGGTCGGTCTTCTTGACCAGGCCGTTCTGGGTCGCGAATATGACGTAGCGGCCCTCCTGGAACTCCCGCACGGGCAGGAAGGCCGAGACCTTCTCGCCGTCCTGAAGCTGCAGCAGGTTCACCACCGGCCGGCCCTTGGCGGCGCGGCCGCCCTGGGGCAGCTCGTGGACCTTGATGCGGTAGACCTTGCCGATGGTGGTGAAGAACAGGATGTGGGAGTGGGTGGAGGCGACGAACAGGGACTCGACGAAGTCCTCGTCCCGGGTCGTCGTGCCGACCTTGCCTTTCCCGCCGCGGCGTTGCGCGCGGTACAGGGTGATGGGGTTGCGCTTGATGTAACCCTCGTGGGACACGGTAACGACCATATCCTCCTCGACGATGAGGTCCTCGATGGAGATCTCCTCGGCCCTGTCGACAATGGCGGTGCGGCGCTCATCGCCATAGGCCTCCCTGACCTCCCGAAACTCGTCGACGATGATCGCGTAAATCTTCTTTTCGTCCGCCAGAATCGCCCGAAGCTCCGCGATGGTGGCCTCCACGGCCCGGTGCTCTTCCATGATCTTGTCGCGCTCGAGCCCGGTGAGGCGCTGCAGGCGCATGTCCAGGATGGCCTGGGCCTGGGCCTCGGAAAGGCGGAGACTCGGGTCGCGCGTGTCCGTCTGGGCGAAAGCGCCGTCCATGAGCCCCTGCTTTGCGGATCGCGGATCGGGTGACTGGCGGATCAAGGCGATGACCGCGTCGAGGTGATCCAGCGCGATCTTGAGCCCTTCCAGGATGTGCAGCCGCTCCTCGGCCTTCCTGAGTTCGTAGGCGGTGCGGCGGGTGACCGTTTCCCGGCGGTGCTCGAGGAACGCCTCGAGGATCTCCTTGAGGTTCAGGAGCTTCGGCCGGCCGTCGATGATGGCGAGCATGTTGACGCCGAAGGACTCCTGAAGGCTCGTGTGCTTGTACAGGGCGTTGATGACGATCTGCGGCACGGCGTCGCGCTTGGGCTCCACCACGATGCGCATGCCGTCGCGGTCGGACTCGTCCCGCAGGTCGGAGATGCCCTCGATCTTCTTCTCGTTGACCAGGTTGGCGATCTGCTCCAGGAGGCGGGTCTTGTTCACCATGTACGGGATTTCGGAGACGATGATCTGCTCCTTGCCCGTACGCTTGACGGTCTCGGTGGAGACCCGCGCCCGCATCTGCACGCCGCCCCGTCCGGTCTTGTAACCCTGGCTGATGCCCTCACGCCCGTGGATGAACCCCCCGGTGGGGAAATCGGGGCCGGGGATGTACTCCATCAGCTCGTCGATGGACAGGTCGGGCCGCTCCACCAGCGCGATGAGGCCGTCGACGACCTCGCCCAGGTTGTGCGGCGGGATGTTGGTGGCCATGCCCACGGCAATGCCCGACGCGCCGTTGATCAGCAGGTTGGGCAGCCGCGACGGCAGCACCGACGGCTCCTCCATGGAGTCGTCGTAGTTGGGCAGGAAGTCGACCGTCTCCTTGTCGATGTCCGCGAGCAGCTCCTGGGCGATGCGCGCCATGCGGATTTCCGTGTAGCGCATGGCGGCCGGCGGATCGCCGTCGATGGAGCCGAAGTTTCCCTGTCCGTCCACCAGGCAGTAGCGCATGGAGAAGTCCTGCGCGAGACGGACGATGGCGTCGTAGGCCGCGGCGTCGCCGTGGGGATGATATTTTCCGATGACGTCTCCCACGACCCGGGCGGACTTGCGGTAGGCGTTGTTCCAGTGGTTGCCCATGTCGTGCATGGCGAAGAGGACCCGCCGATGCACCGGCTTCAACCCGTCCCGCACGTCCGGCAGCGCCCGCCCCACGATGACGCTCATGGCGTAGTCCACGTAGGACTGGCGCATCTCGTCCTCGATGTAGACGGGTATCTTCTGTTCTCTCGCTCCGGGTTCCATGGAACAGGCCTCAGTAGGGGCTTCGAGCGCACGCGCGACACGCTGCCGGCGGGAAGGAGGCTCGCGACGCCGGCGCCTGTCGTTTCATGCTGGACACGGTAAGTAACTGGAGACTAGATATCGAGGTTGCGGACCGTGAGGGCGTAATCCTCGATGAACTTCCGGCGGGGCTCGACGTGGTCTCCCATGAGCGTGGAAAAGATGTCGTCGGCCTCGACGCCGTCCTCGACCCGGACCTGCAGCAGAATCCGGGACTCGGGATCCATGGTGGTCTCCCAAAGCTGCTCCGGGTTCATCTCTCCCAACCCCTTGTACCGCTGAATGTACTGTCCCTTCTTGCCCCGTTCCATCACGTAGTCGAGGAGGTCCTTGTGACCGGGCAACTGCCTGTGGGAGGACGCCGGGCTGGTGCCTTCGCCTTCCTCGACCAGGAAGGGCGCGTGGCCCGAAGCCGACAGCTCGCCATGGAGACGCTTGAGCTCGCGGTACTCGGGGCTGGTCAGCAACTCCCGGTCTATCACGGTACGGATGCCGCTGCCGTTGGAACGGGTCGAGCATACCAGCTTCCAGCAGTTGTGCTCCGGGTCTTCCTCCACCACCCCGGACATCGGGCCGACCTCCGGCGCCACCAGGTTGACGTAGGACGCCAGATCGCTGGCGAGGGTCTCCAACTCCTTGTCGTCCTTCAATCGGTCCGCGTTGAAGTCGCTCTGCAACAGCAGCGCCTCGATCAAGGCGCGCTCCTTGTGCTTCCTGGCCATGAGCTGCAGCAGCTTGTCCCTCCGCACGACCTTCTTGATGAAGGTCTGGAGGATGGCTCCCTTGACGTCGCGTGGCTGAACGTCCTCTCGGTTCCCGTTGGAAACCGCGGACCGCAGCCTCAGGTTCTCGGTTCCTTTCTCGATGAGATAGTCCTCGAGGCTGTTCTCATCCTTCAGGTACCGCTCCTGCTTGCCGCGCTTGACCTTGTACAGTGGCGGCTGCGCGATGTAGAGGTAGCCTCTTTCCACCAGGTCGGGGATCTGCCGGTAGAAGAAGGTCAGCAACAGCGTCCGGATGTGGGAGCCGTCCACGTCCGCATCCGTCATGATGATGACCTTGTGGTAGCGCAGCTTCTCGGAGTCGTAGTCGTCCTTGACACCCGCGCCCAGGGCCGTCAGCAGCAGGCGTATCTCCTGCGACGAGAGCATCTTGTCGAAGCGCGCCTTCTCCACGTTCAGGATCTTGCCCTTGAGCGGAAGGATGGCCTGATTGCGCCGGTCGCGCCCCTGCTTGGCCGAGCCGCCGGCGGAATCACCCTCCACCAGGAATATCTCGCTCAAGGCAGGGTCGCGCTCCTGACAGTCCGCCAGCTTGCCCGGCAGCGAGGCCGAGTCCAGCGCGCCCTTGCGCCGCGCCAGGTCCTTGGCCTTGCGGGTAGCCTCGCGCACCCTGGCGGCCTCGATGCCCTTGGCGGCGATCTTCTTGGCGTCGCCGGGGTGCTCGGCGAAATAGCTCGCCAGCCGCTCGTTGATCAACGCCTCCACGATGCCCTTGACGTCGCTGTTCCCCAGCCGGGTCTTGGTCTGGCCTTCGAACTGCGGCTCCGGCACCTTGACGCTGATGACTCCGGTCAGGCCCTCGCGGACGTCGTCGCCCTGCAGGTTTTCCTCGTCCTTCTTGAGCAGATTGGAACCGGCCACGTAGTTGTTGATGGTGCGGGTCAGCGCGGCCTTGAATCCGCTCAGGTGGGTGCCGCCCTCGGTGGTGTTGATGTTGTTGGCGAAGGAATAGACCGTCTCGGTGTAGCTGTCGTTCCACTGCAGGGCAATCTCGACGTCGGTGCCGTCCTTCTCGCCCTGCAGGTAGACAACCTTGGGATGGACCGCGGTCTTGACCCGGTTCAGGTGCTCGACGAACGAGACGATGCCGCCCTCGTAGTAGAACTCGTGCTGCTTGTCGTGGCGCTCGTCCTCGATGAGGATGCGCAGGCCGCGGTTCAGGAACGCCAGCTCGCGGAGCCGTTGGGACAGCAGATCGAAGCTGAGATCCACGGTTTCGAAGACCGTCGAGTCCGGCTTGAAGGTGATGCGCGTTCCCCGCTCCGTGGAGGTGCCCGTTTCCTTGAGCGGCGCCAGCGGATCGCCGCGCTCGTAGGCCTGCTGATACACCTTGCCGTCGCGCTTGATTTCGACCTCGAGATGTTCCGCCAGGGCGTTCACCACCGACAGCCCGACCCCGTGCAGGCCTCCGGAGACCTTGTAGGCGCCCTTCTCGAACTTGCCGCCGGCATGCAGCTTGGTGAGCACGACTTCCGCGGCGGGGAGCCCTTCGGTGGCATGCATGTCCACCGGTATGCCGCGGCCGTTGTCCACTACCGTGACGCTGTTGTCGATGTGTATGGTGATTTCGATGCGGTCGCACTGGCCGGCCAGCGATTCGTCGATGGAGTTGTCGACGATTTCATAGACCAGATGATGGAGCCCCCGTTCGGAGGTGTCTCCGATGTACATGCCGGGGCGCTTCCGGACGGCTTCCAGCCCTTCGAGAACCTTGATGTTGTCGGCTTTGTAATCGGACTCGGAAGAAGCCATCATGTGGATCGACTTTGCCGCCCTTCACACTTTGCGGGTTGACTGAAAGCAACAGGAGGAACTTTCTGCAACTATAACATTTGCCGTGAGCGAATGCCACTACGCCGCCGGATCACCGGACCGTTGACCGCCTTGACCGGCCTCCGATACGAACACGGCGATGTTCACCGTCCCCAAGGCCAGGACGCATGCCAGCGCCTGCCATGCGATGGCGTAGGAGCCGGTGACGTCGACGATGGCGCCGAACGTGGGAGTGCCCACCACGGTGCCCAGCGCGTTGATGGTGATCATCAGGCCCAGGGCCATTCCGGCCCGGGACTGTCCCGCGATCTCGCTGATCAGCGAATAGGACACGCCCTGATAGCCGATCATGGTGAACCCTGCGAGGAAGGTCAGCGGCACCAGGATGAACGGCGAGACGCCCTTGTCGAGAATGCTCAAGGCGACGGCAAGGAACACCGAGATGACGCCGATGAGCACCAGCACGATCTTGCGCCTGCCGCCGTAGAGGCGGTCGCTGACCGTGCCCCAGCCGACACGGCCGAGCACCGCCCCGCTCTGGGTGATGGACAGCCACTGGCTGGCGTGAACCGTGGAAAACGCCAGCTTCTCCTTGAGGAACAACGGCAGGTAGGTCAGCAGCGACATCTGTCCGATCAGCAGCAGGGCGGTGCCGCAACTCAGGGCCAGCAGGCTCCTGATTCGCAATCTCCCGCGGCCGGCCGCTCCGGAACGTCCCGCGCCGTTCCCTTCGGCTTCGGCGGGTTCGCGCCAGAGAAACCAGAAGATCAGGCCGAAAAGCACGTTGACCACTCCCAGGCCCGCCAGCGTCGCGCGCCAGCCGAAGACCGCCGCCAGGGGAGCGCCCACGAGCGCCGTCAGCACGCCGCCGGCCGGCACCCCGGTCTGCTTGATCCCCATGGCGGTGGCGCGATGGCGCCGGAACCACATCAGCACCCCTTTGGTGGAAGCGGGGTTGAGGAAGCTGTAGCCCAGGCCGGTCAGAAGGAAGCAGATGAAGGCCCAGACGAAGGACCCCGCGGAGGACGCGAAGATGACCGCCGTTCCGGCGAACACGTGGCCGATGAAGGACGCCCTTCGCACGCCCAACCGGTCGCTCAGCCATCCCGCGACGAACGAGAAACTCGCCATGCCGATGTAGAAGGCGGTGAAGAACAGCCCCACCTGGGCGCGGGTGAGTCCCAGCTCCTCCTGGTAGAACGGCGCGAAGGTGTTGATGCCGTACTGCGCCGACGCCCCGACGACGTGGGTGACGGTGATCAGGGCGAGGATGAACAGGGGGAAAGAAGCCATGACGTTCCGGCGCCGATGGTCCACCGGCGCCTTTCGGCTGAGGCGGGCCGCCTACTTGTCCGCCGCTCCGGTCTCCACCGCGGCCCGCAGCGCCAGCAGATAGCTCTGGGCGCCGAAGCCCGCTATCTGCCCCACCGCCACGCCGGAGATCAGGGACGTGTGCCGGAACGTTTCACGCTTGTAGATGTTGGAAAGGTGGACCTCGATGACCGGAAGCTCGCACGCGGCCAGGGCGTCGCGCAGCGCGATGCTGGTGTGGGTGTACGCGCCCGCGTTGACGATCACGGCCCGGAAGCCTTCCGCGCCGGCCTGCTGGACCCAGGTGACCAGCTCGCCCTCGTGATTGGACTGGCGCGCCTCCACCGCGACGCCCAGTTCCGCGGCCAGGGCGGCCAGACGGGCGTCGATGTCGGCCAGGGTATCGCGGCCGTAGATCTCGGGCTCCCGGGAGCCGAGCAGGTTCAGGTTGGGTCCGTGGAGGACCAGGATCTTGGTATCGGGCATGGTCTTGGCTCTTCGTTTCGGGTCAGAGGCCGGGGGCTAGTGTCGTGTGTCCCGTAAATTCGTTCAAGAAATATGAAATGACAAAACCCTTGTAATTCAATGGGTTGTCAAACGTTGAGCATGCTTTGAATATGTCAGTTATTTGCAGGACACGACACTAGCTCCCGGACGATCTCGGCTGCCGAGAACCATTGAAAGCGGGTCCTGCCAATGCCTTCGCACAGCACGAACTTGATCTTGCCGGCGTGGGATTTCTTGTCCAGGGCCATGCCGGCGACAAGGTCTTCCAGGGCGATGTCGTCAGGGAGCCGCCACGGCAGGCCCGCCCTGCGCACCAGCGCCTCGATGCGCCCCAGCTCGCCGGCGCTCAGCAGGCCCCGGCCCGCCGACAGGGCCGCCGCCTGGATCATGCCGATGGCCACGGCCTCGCCGTGGAGGAAGCGCTCGTAGCCGGTAAACGACTCCAGCGCGTGGCCGATGGTGTGGCCGAAATTGAGGATGGCCCGGCGGTCGTCCTCCCGCTCGTCCTGCTCCACCACCGCCGCCTTGATCCGGCAGGAGCCGGCGACGGCGGTCTCCACCGCCGCCGGCTCCAGGCCCATCAGCGCATCCATCTTTTCTTCCAGAAACCCGAAGTAACCGGCGTCCTGGACGATGCCGTGCTTGATCACCTCGGCCATTCCCGCCGCGAACTCTCGCGGCGGCAGGGTCCGCAACGTCTTCATGTCGATGACCACCAGCCGCGGCTGGTGGAAGGCGCCGACAAGGTTCTTGCCCTGCTCGTGGTTGACCGCGGTCTTCCCGCCGACGCTGGCGTCCACCTGCGCGAGCAGGGTCGTGGGGATCTGGACGTAGCCGATGCCGCGCAGGAACGTGGCCGCGGCGAAACCGGTTATGTCCCCGATGACCCCGCCGCCCAGGGCGATCAGCGTGGCGCTCCGGTCGAACCGGTGCTCCACCAGCGCGTCGTAGATCAATCCCAGGGACGCCGTGTTCTTGTGCCCCTCTCCCTCCGGAATCAGCACCAGCGCGGTTTCATGGCCCGCGGCCTGGAGGGACTCCCGGACCTCCTCCGCGTATAGGCCGGCCACCGGCGGGTTGGACACGATGCCGACGCGGCCCGCGATTCCCTGGGCCTTCATCATTTCCCCCACGCGGGGAAGGAGCCCCTCGCCCAGTTCGATGGGATAGGAGCGCTGTCCCAGATTGACGGTTACGGTCTGCATAGTCGTTGTTGGATGCGCTGCACGACCTGATCCACGGTCGGCTCATCGGCGTCCACCGTGACGTCGGCCTGGGCATAGATCCCTTCCCGCTGTGCCGAAAGCTCCTGGATCCGTTTGAGCCTGTCGGGGCCCCGCAGCAACGGGCGGTCGTCGGTCTGTCCCACCCGGCGCAGAACGGTCTCGGGCGACACCCTGAGCCAGACCAGGAAGGCACGCTCCTTGAGCAGCCGCAGGTTGTCCCGGTCCACCACCGCGCCGCCTCCCAGCGCGACGACCTGCTCGGAACCTCCCAGCACCCGTCCGAGCGCCGCCTTTTCGCGCTCCCGGAAATAACCCTCGCCGCGGCCGGCGAATATCTCACGAACGGGGATGCCTTCTTCGGCTTCGATGACGGCGTCCAGATCCACGAACGACCAATCCAGCGCCCGCGCCAGCCTTCGGCCCACCACGGTCTTGCCGGCGGCCATGAAACCGGTCAGAGCGATGTTCGCGCAGTCCCTAATGACCGGCCCTCAGAGGCTCTTGATCTGGTCCAGGTAGCCGTCATAGTTCCGGGTGATTTCCGCCAGCGAATCGCCGCCGAACTTCTCCAAGAACGCCCGCGCCAGCTCGAAGGAGACGATGGCTTCGCCGATGACGGCCGCCGCCGGCGCCGAGCAGACGTCCGAGCGCTCCACCGAGGCGTCCTCGGGCTGCTTGGTGTCGAGATTCACCGACTGGAGCGGGCTCATGAGCGTGGAGATGGGCTTCATCGCCACCCGCACGACCAGCGGAGCGCCGGTGGTCATGCCGCCCTCCACGCCGCCCGCGTTGTTGCTGCCGCGAAAGAAATCGGTGGGCTGCATGCGCGGCATGGTATCGGACACCATGTGCTGGGGGTCGAAGAAGATCTCGTCGTGCACCTCGGACCCGCGCCGCATGGCGATGTCGAAGCCGCGCCCGAACTCCACCCCCTTCATGGCCTGGATGCTCATGAGGCTCTGGGCCAGCCGGCCGTCAAGCTTCCGGTCCCAGTGCACGTGGCTTCCCAGGCCCGGCGGCACCCCGGTGGCCACCACCTCGAAGACGCCTCCCAGGGTGTTGCCTTCCTTCTTGCACGCGTCGATGAGCTCGATGGCCTTCTTCTCGGCCTCGGGATCCGCCATGCGCACCGGGGAATCCTCGGCCAGCTCGAAGATCTCGTCGTAGCTCTTCCCCTCCACGTCGGCCTCGATGCCGCCCAGGGAACGCAGGTAGCCCCGCACCTTGACCGTGAACGGCTCGATGAGCTGCTTGCAGAAGGAGCCCACCGCCACCCGCGAAACGGTCTCCCGGGCGCTGGCCCGCTCGAGGATGTTCCGGATATCCGAATGGCCGTACTTGAGGACGCCGGTGAGGTCCGCGTGGCCCGGACGGGGCTTCTTGACCGCGATGGCCTGCCCGTCGTCCTCCGCGTACGGCGACATCTTCTTGGTCCAGTTCTTCCAGTCCCGGTTGTCGATGCCGAAGGTCACCGGCGAGCCCAGGGTCTTGCCCCACCGGAGGCCGGACCGTACCTGCACCTGGTCCTTCTCGATGAGCATCCGGCCGCCCCGGCCGTAACCCTGCTGCCGCCGCCAGAGATCGTGGTTGACCTTCTCGATGTCGATGTCGAATCCCGCCGGCACCCCCTCGACGATGGTGGTGAGGCACGGACCGTGGGATTCGCCTGCCGTGAAATAGCGCAACATGTTCCACATCTTAGCCCAAAAACGCCCCCCCGGCCAGCGCGCACGGCAGGTTGGGAATTCACGCGGGCCTGTCTCCACGTGGGAAGGGGGCACCCCTACCGCTCCTGGATTCCCGCTTTCGCGGGAATGACGGAGGGGGCGCGGGAACGACGGAAGGCGCGAAAATGACGGAGGGCGAGGGAATAACGGAGGGGGCGAGGGAATGACGGTTCTCGGTGCCGGCACCGGTTTCGTACCGATGAAGGTGACGGGCGAGCTTTGTTGGCGGAGCAGCGGGCCGGTCAGGGCTGACCGGCGGTATCGAGTCTGAGCAGGGCGCGTTTCAGGGCGGCCTCGGCGGCCACCAGCGCCTCGTCGTCCGCGTTGTCGCGGTCTTCGAGGGTGCGTTCGGCTCTTGCCCGGGCGTTCTCGGCCCGGGCGGTGTCGATCTCTGCGGGGAACTCGGCGGCGTTGGCCAGCACGGTGACCACATTGTCCAGCACCTCGGCGTAGCCGCCGGTCAGCGTGATGACGGAGTTGGCGCCGGACTTCTTGTAGCCGAGCTGGCCGATGTCCAGGGTGGTCATCAGCGCGGCGTGGTCGGGCAGGATACCGAGCTGGCCCAGGGGACCCGGCGCGGTCAGCTCGTCCACCTGCTCTTCGAGCACCAGACGGACCGGAGTGACGACTCTCAGTGAAATGCTGCCGGCCATGACCTACTCGGCTGCGAGCCGCTGTCCCTTCTCGATGGCGCTCCCCATGGTGCCGACCATGTAGAAGGCCTGCTCCGGGAGATCGTCGTGCTTGCCGTCGACGATGGCCTTGAAGCCCTCGATGGTGTCCTTGAGCTCGACGTACACGCCCGGCGTGCCGGTGAACACTTCGGCGACGTGGAAGGGCTGCGAGAGGAAGCGCTGCACCTTCCGGGCCCGGGACACGGTCAGCCGGTCCTCTTCGGACAGCTCGTCCATGCCCAGGATGGCGATGATGTCCTGGAGGTCCTTGTAGCGCTGGAGGATCGCCTGCACCCGGCGCGCCACGTCGTAGTGCTCGTCGCCCACCACGCGCGGGTCGAGTATCCGCGAAGTGGAGTCCAGCGGGTCCACCGCCGGGTAGATGCCGAGTTCGGCGATCTGCCGGGACAGGACCGTGGTGGCGTCCAGATGGGAGAACGTGGTGGCCGGCGCCGGGTCGGTCAGGTCGTCGGCCGGCACGTAGATGGCCTGCACCGAGGTGATGGAGCCCTTGTGCGTGGAGGTGATGCGCTCCTGCAGCTCGCCCAGGTCGGTGGACAGCGTGGGCTGGTAGCCCACCGCCGAGGGCATGCGGCCCAGCAACGTGGAGACTTCCGAGTTGGCCTGGGTGAAACGGAAGATGTTGTCGATGAAGAGCAGGATGTCCAGCCCCTCCTCGTCCCGGAAGTACTCGGCCATGGTCAGGGCCGACAGCGCCACCCGCGCGCGGGCGCCCGGCGGCTCGTTCATCTGCCCGTAGACCAGCGTGGTCTTGTCGAGGACGCCCGATTCCTTCATCTCCAACCAGAGGTCGTTGCCCTCGCGGGTACGCTCGCCGACGCCGCCGAACACCGAGTAGCCGCCGTGCTTCATGGCCAGGTTGTTGATGAGCTCCATGAGGATGACGGTCTTGCCCACGCCGGCGCCGCCGAAGAGGCCGACCTTTCCGCCGCGGGCGTAGGGCGCCAGCAGGTCGACGACCTTGATGCCGGTCTCGAAGGCCTGGACCTGGGTTTCCTGGTCGACGAACGGAGGCGCCTCGCGATGGATCGGGAAGTGCTGCTCGGCTTCGATGGGCGCGCCCTCGTCCACGGGCTCGCCGACCACGTTCAGGATGCGGCCCAGGGTCTTCTCGCCCACGGGCACGCTGATGCCGGCGCCGGTATCCATGGCGTCCTGGCCGCGGACGAGCCCTTCGGTGGAGTCCATGGCGATGCAGCGGACGGTGTTCTCGCCCAGGTGCTGCGCAACCTCAACCACCAGGTTCCACTCCCGGTCGTCGATGGCGCTGTTGGTGACCTTGATGGCGTTGTAGATCGCCGGCAGGTGCCCGTCGGAGAACTCCACGTCGATCACGGCGCCCAGGACCTGAGTAATCTTCCCCATCTTCATAGCGTTCTCGTCCTCCGGTAACAGGAGTTTCATCGGCGGATCTGCAAACCGCCTCGGTAAATCAGCCTAGCGCCTCCGCCGTGGAGATCACCTCCAGCAGCTCCGTGGTAATAGCCGCCTGCCTCGCCCGGTTCATCTGAAGCGTGAGGTCGCTGATCAGGTCGGAAGCATTGTTGGTGGCGGATTCCATGGCCGTCATTCGTGCTCCGTGTTCGCCGGCGGTGGCCTCGAGCAACGCCTGATAAACCTGCACCTCCACGTTCTTGGGCAACAGGTTGGAAAGCAGGTCGCCGATGCTGGGCTCGAGCAGGTACTCGGTCAGTTGCTGCTCCTCGTCCGTTGCCGAGGGCTCCACGGGAATGATCCGGGCGGCCGTGGGGACCTGGGACAGGGCCGAGCGGAACCGGCTGTAGACGATGTAGGCGGCGTCGGACTCGCCGTTCAGAAAGCGCCCGATGAGCCGGCCGGCGGTCACGGAGGCGAGCTCGTCCGGCGTCGCATGCCATGTCACCGGACCGTCGTCCATGGCGGGCACCTCCCGGCGCCGGAAATACTCCGAGCCCTTGCGTCCGACGAAGCGGAAGGTGAGTTCCTTCTCCCGCTGCTCGGCGCGAAAGTTCTCGGCCAGACGGATCACGTTGCTGTTGTAGGCGCCGCACAGGCCGCGGTCGGTGGTGACCAGAAGCACGTCGATGCGCTTCTCCTCCCGCTCGATCAGCAGGGGATGGCTGTCCTCGGACACCCGCGCGGAAAGGTTCGACAAGAGCTCGCGCATCTTCTCCGCGTACGGCCGCGCTTCCACCGCGGCGTCGTGGGCCCGGCGCAGCTTGGCCGCCGCCACCGCCTTCATCGCCTTGGTGATCTGCTGCGTATTGCGGACCGAGGAGATCCGCTTCCTTATGTCCTTGATGGTGGCCACTTACGCTTCAAACTGTTGGTTGAATTCCTTCAGCACCGTCTCCACCTGCCCCTTGATGTCGTCGTCGATCTGGCGCTTCTCCGCGATGGCCGGGAACAGCTCCGGGTGTTTCGCTTCCACGAACTCGAACAGCTCGTTCTGGTATCGTTGCAAGTCCTCGGGGGCGACCTCGTCGACGAAGCCGTTGGTGCCGGCGTAGATGATGAACACCTGCTTCTCCACCGGCATGGGCTGATACTGCCCCTGCTTGAGGATCTCCACCAACCGGCTGCCGCGGGCGATCTGCCGCTGGGTGGCCACGTCGAGGTCCGACCCGAACTGGGCGAAGGCCGCCATCTCGCGGTACTGGGCAAGGTCCAGCCGAAGCCCGCCGGCCACCTGCTTCATGGCCCTGATCTGGGCGTTGCCGCCGACACGGGAGACCGACAGGCCGACGTTGATGGCCGGACGGACGCCCGAGTAGAAGAGGTCGGTCTCCAGATAGATCTGGCCATCGGTGATGGAGATGACGTTGGTGGGGACGTAGGCGGAGACGTCGCCCGCCTGGGTCTCGATGATCGGCAACGCCGTCAGCGAACCGCCGCCCCGGGCATCGCTCATCTTGGCCGCTCGCTCCAACAGCCGTGAATGCAGGTAGAAGACGTCGCCGGGAAAGGCCTCGCGGCCCGGCGGGCGGCGCAGCAGCAGCGAGAGCTGGCGGTAGGCCACCGCGTGTTTCGACAGGTCGTCGTAGATGGCCAGCGCGTGGCCGCCGTTGTCGCGGATGTGCTCGCCCATGGTGCAGCCGCTGTAGGGGGCGATGTACTGGAGCGGGGCCGATTCCGAGGCGGTGGCGGCCACCACGATGGTGTAGTCCATGGCGCCGTACTGCCTGAGCTGGTCCACCACCTGGGCCACGGTGGAGCGCTTCTGGCCCACCGCCACGTAGATGCAGGTGACGTCACCGCCCTTCTGGTTGATGATCGTGTCCAGGCAGACCGCGGTCTTTCCGGTCTGGCGGTCGCCGATGATCAGCTCCCGCTGGCCCCGCCCGATGGGAATCATGGAGTCGATGGCCTTGAGTCCGGTCTGCAGCGGTTGCGTCACCGGCTGGCGCGCGACGATGCCCGGAGCCTTGAGCTCGATGCGGCGCCGTTCCGTGGTCTCGATGGGACCCCGGCCGTCGAGGGGTTCCCCGAGCGGAGACACCACCCGGCCCCGGAGCGCGTCGCCCACCGGCACCTCGACGATTCGGCCGGTGCGGTTGACCCGGTCGCCCTCCTTGATCAGTTGCGACTCGCCGAACAGCGCCGCGCCGACGTTGTCCTCCTCCAGGTTCAGCGCCATGCCGAAGACGTTGTTGGGAAACTCCAGGAGCTCTCCGGCCGCGGCGTTGTCCAGGCCGAAGATGCGGGCGATGCCGTCGCCCGTGGACAGGACGGTGCCGACCTCCTCGACCTTGACGCCCTTGTCGTAGTCTTCGATCTGTTTCTTGATGATGCTGGTAATTTCGGCGGTGCCGATTTCCATGGCTCGCTCCTGAACTGGTGTACTGTGTCCGCGATACGGGCGGGTTTGAAAGCCGCCCTACATGTGTGCTCTCTCCGTCACGCGCGCGGGCTCGAACCCCGCCCTTGCGGATCCGCGCGCTAGTAGGTCCGTTCGATGTTCTTCCTGAGACTCGATAGCTGCGTCCGCACGCTCCCGTCGTAGACCTTGCCGCCGACCTCTACGATGATGCCGCCGATGATGCCGGAGTCCACTTCTTCCGTGAGAAGGGCGGTCTTGCCGGTCATTTCGCCGACCACCGCCGCCAGGCTGATTCGCTGATCTTCGCCGAGGGTCTGCGGCACGACGACCGTGGCGTTCACCCGGCCCGCCGAATCGTCCAGCAACCTGTGGTAGCGGCGCGCGATGGAGGGCAGCCCGTCCAGGCGGTCCCGTGTCACCAGCAGCGAAAGGAAGTTGGTGGTCAGGTCCGAGAGGCCCAGGCGTCCCGACAGCTCCACCACGATCTCCTTGCGGCGGTCCTGGTCGAAAGCGGGGTTGCCCAACACCTTCCTGAGGTCAGGGTCCTCGTACACCTCCAGAAAACCGTCGAGCTCGGTCCCCACGGCCTCCTCGCGGCCGGCGGCGAGCTCGAAAACGGCCCTTGCGTAACGGCGGCTCAGCTTTCCTTCGATCATCGGTTATGAACCCGGTTTTCCTGGCCTGATCGGCACGGCTTCGCGTTCCCAACAGGGACCCGCATCACCTCAGAGTTCCTGTATCTGCTCCGAGAAGCTCTGGACCATGCGCTCCTGGTCGGCGGCCGCCATGTGCTGCCGGATCACCCGTTCCGCGGCGGCCTCCGCCAGCAGCGCCATCTCGCCGCGAATCTGCTGGCGCGCCATCTTGACCTCCTGCTCGGCCAGGAAGTCGGCGTCGGCCTTGAGCTTCGCGGCCGACTCTTCCGCGTCGGCCACGATCCGTTCCCGTTCACGCTCGCCCTCGGCCCTCAGGCCTGCCCGTATCCGTTCGCACTCATCGTCGATGACTTCCAACAATTCCCGATACTTGCGGACATAACCCTCGGCCTCGCCCTTGGCCTGCTGTGCCGTGGCCACGGATTCGACGAGTCCCTGACGACGCTGCGCGAGGTGCTGCCTTATCAGCGGAAGGCCGTAGCGCTTGACCAGGAAAGCGAAGATCAGGAAGTTGATCAGGGGGAAGACCAACTCCGTGATGGAGGGGACGTGAGCCTCGCCGCCGGTCGCGGCCCATGCCACGGGGACCAGCATGTCCGTCAAAAGGGTCATGTCAGCTTCCGGCCCAGAACCTTCTCCGCCATCTCCTCCGCCAGCGCGTCGGCGTTGGCCGAGGCGACGCGACGCGCCGCTTCCAGTTCCTTCTGGACCTCTTCGCGAATTTCCTGGATCTTCTGGGCGGCGGCGTCACGCCCCTGGGAAAGGACGGCGTTGCGGGCCTTGAGCGCCTCCTCCCGGATCTCGCTCTTGATGGCCTCTCCCTCGACCCTCGCCTGGGCGATGGCGGCGTCGTACCGCTCCTGCAGCTCTTTCCCTTCCTCGACCAAGGAGCGCGCTTCCGCGTGGGCGCCTTCCGTCCGGCGCTCCCGTTCCGCCATCAAGCGCCCCACGGGCCCGAACAGCACCCGCCGGAGAATGCTCCAGAGGATCAGGAACAGGACGATTTGGACCACCAGGGAATAGTCTATGCTGATCATGCTTCGCGTTCGGTGTTGATGACGCCGGACTCGGACGGCGAGTCCCGGTCATGGAAGATTCGGAGATGGCGTGAACCGAGATGTCGTCTGCTGGCTTCTATAAAACGTTTCCTTCCCGTGTTGGCCGTTTATCTCTCGCCGTGATCACGCTTCAACGTCCCGGCAAAGGAAAACCCTCGAAAATCTGCCAGGTTACATGGAATCGCGGCGCTAGTCCGCGGCGCCTGATGGGGCTGTGCCTGCAGCCTGAGGAAAGGCAACCTCTTTCAACTGCCGACCACGGACAGGTCTATAGCATTGACGCCTGTGGTTGTCAAAGAGAGCGGCGACGACCCCAGGGCTGTTCAAAAGTCCGATGCTCCCCTTTCGTCATTCCCGCGAAAGCGGGAATCCAGGTGGGGTGAGGCGGGGAAACGCCCGTTTGGCCCCACTCCGCCCCTGGATTCCCGCTTTCGCGGGAATGACGAAAAGGAAACAGGACGAATGACGGAAGGGAAACAGGACTTTTGAATGCACCTGGCGATGACCCCGGCTGCCCGGCGCGGGGGGCGCCGCCGCTACCCGGTCCCCATCATCATGCTTGTGATCCGGTCCAGGTCGTCGTGCGAATAGTACTCGATTTCCAGCTTCCCCTTGTCGCCGCCGGCCCGCTGCATGAGGCGGACCCGGGTGCCCAGGCGGCGCTGCAGTGTTTCGATCAGGTGGGCCAGGTCGGGGTCCGGACGGCTTTCGTTCCTGGTCCGCCTGGGGGTGTTCAGCCGCTTGACCAGGGCCTCGGTGTCGCGGGTGGACAGCTCCCTGGCCATCACCTCGCGCGCGGCGGCCGCCATCATCGACCGGTCCCTGAGGCCGAGCAGCGCCCGGGCCTGCCCGGCAGCCAGCTCGCCATGGGAGACATGCTCCTTGATCTGGTCGGGCAGGGACAGGAGCCTCAACGAGTTGGCCACCGCGGACCGGCTCCTGCCGACCCTTTCCGCCACCTGCTCCTGGGTCAGGTTGAACTGCTCCTGCAACTCGGCGAAAGCCGCCGCTTCCTCGACGGGGTTCAGGTCCTCACGCTGGAGGTTCTCGACCAGGGCCAGCAGCAGCGAGTTCGGGTCGGCGGTTTCGTGAATGATAATGGGCACTTCCGAAAGCCCCAGCCTTTGCGCGGCGCGCAGGCGGCGCTCGCCGGCGATGAGTTCGTAACCGCCGGCCGTGGTCCGTACCACCAGCGGCTGCAGCATGCCGCTCGCTTCGATGGAGCTCGCCAACTCGTCTATCTTCGCGTCGTCGAAGACCCGCCGCGGCTGGTTCGGATTCGGGACGATCAACGATGGGGCGACCGCGGTCGGGGAAGCCTCGGGGCCGGGATCCTGGACGACCGGCTCCTTGCCCGGCAGGAGGGCATCGAGACCGCGTCCCAGTCTATTCTTCTGCATGACTCCGCTCCTTTTGGCCCATCAGTTCAGCGGCCAGGCTCAGGTAGCTCTGTGCGCCGGTCGAGCGGGCATCGTAGAGCAATGCCGGCCTGCCGTGGCTGGGACTCTCGCTAAGGCGAACGTTTCGCGGGATAACCGTCCGGAAGACACTGTCGGGGAAATGGCCGCGGACGTCCTCCGCGACCTGGGCCGAGAGGTTGCTCCGGCCGTCGTACATGCAAAGTAGGACGCCCTCGAACTCGAGGTGATGATTGTACGATGCCCGGACCCGCTTCATGGTGTCGAGGACCGCGCTCAAGCCCTCGAGGGCATAGTACTCGCACTGCAAGGGCACCAGCAGCGAATCCGCCGCCGCCAGCGCGTTCAGCGTGAGCAGGCCCAGGGAAGGTGGACAATCCAGCAGGATGTAGTCGAAACGGTACTTGACGCTTTCCAAGGCCTGCCTCAACCGTCCGATGCGGTTCTCCATGTCGATCAACTGGAGTTCCGCGCTCACCAGGTCCCGGTTGGCGGGCAACAGGGACAGCGAGGGCATTTCCGTGGCGCAGAGCGCCTCGGTGACGAAGCAATTCTCGAGCATCACGTCGTAGATGCTCTTGTTGAGAGACCGGGGATCGACCCCGAAGCCCGTGGTGCTGTTTCCCTGCGGGTCCAGGTCCACGAGCAGCGTCCTCTTCGCGGCGACAGCCAGGGATGCGCCGAGGTTCACCGCCGTGGTGGTCTTTCCGACCCCGCCCTTCTGATTGGCTATGGCGATTATCTTTCCCAAAATTCTTTAAATTTCAATATGTTATGAATTTACCAGCATCTTGATTCGTAACACGCCGGCGCTTGAAAAGGAAGCGCGGTGTTTCACGTGAAACATCGACACGGCCTTGAACCGGGCGTGTCGACATTACTCTGACCTGCACGAACTTTTGAACGTAAGGACGGTCCGGCGCTCGCCGCCGCAGGGCAACTCGAAACGGATGCTCCTCTGCGCCGAGAGGCCACAGTCGGGCAGGTGCGATCGGACCTCATCCAGGACCGTGATCCCCTTGGGCCCTTGCATCAGGACGGCCACGCCTCCGGGAGCAAGGAGGTCTCCACTGACCCTCAGGAAGCCAGGAAGGTCCGAAAAGCCACGGGTAATGGTCTCCGCCATCGCTGGCAGTTCATCGTCGGCCAGGCGTTCGACCCGGTTCTCGATCACGTGGACGCCCGCCAGCTTCAACTCACGTGCGACGTGCCTCAGGAAGTTCGCCCGCTTCCGGCGCGGCTCCACGAGATACACCGGTTTGTCCGGAAGCGCGAGCTTGATGGGAATGCCGGGAAAACCCGCCCCGCTGCCGACGTCCAACAGGTTGCCGGCGGGACTCAACAACCGGACGACGGAGAGGGAGTCTATGAAGTGGAGCCGTACCACGCGCTCTTCTTCACGGATGGCCGTGAGGTTGAGCCGCGTGCTCCAGAACGAGAGCAGGGAAAGGTAGCGAGCGAACGCCCCGGTCTGAAGCGGTGACAGTTCGACATCGAAAGACCTTGCGCCCGAGATCAGAAGTCGCTCGTTGTTTGCTGGGTCTGTGACGGACACGAGTCCTGGGCCGGCCTCTTACGGTCAGCCGGCCTTTCGCTTGTACAGGTAGAGCGAGAGCACGGAGATGGCCGCCGGAGTCACGCCGGAGATCCGGTAGGCCTGTCCCAGGGAACGGGGCCGCACGTGGGACAGCTTTTCCTTGATCTCGCGCGAGAGACCGTTGATCTGCCCGTAGTCCAGGTCATCCGGAAGGGCGACGTTCTCCATCTTCTGGAAACGCTTGAGACCCTGGGCCTGTCGATCCACGTAACCGCTGTATTTTATTGATACTTCCACCTGAAGCGCTACATCCGACGGCACCTTTTCCAACTCGGGGTCGAAGGCCGTCAGGTCTGCGGAATCGATCTCGGGGCGACGGAGCAGTTGCGCGAACGTAACGATATTTCGGATGGGTGCCGTTCCCAAAGCGCGGAGCTGGGCCTGGACCGACCGCGACGGATGGATGCGGGCGGTCTCGAGTCGATGCGTCAATTCGGTGATCTGTTCCCGCTTCCGTGCGGTTCGCGTATGGGCCTCCGGGGTTGCCAGCCCGATACGGTGGCCCAGCTCGGTAAGGCGCAGATCGGCGTTGTCCTCCCGAAGCAGCAACCGGTACTCGGCCCGGGATGTGAACATCCGGTAGGGCTCGCCGTCGGTGCCCTTGGTGACCAAATCGTCGATGAGCACGCCGATGTAGGCCTGGTCGCGAGAGAGAACCAGCGGTTCTTCCCCCTTGAGGCTGAGACACGCGTTGATGGCCGCCATCAGGCCCTGGCTGGCTGCCTCCTCGTATCCGGTGGTCCCATTGATCTGCCCCGCCAGATAGAGACCTTCGATGGCCTTGGTCTCGAGGGATGGCTTCAGTTGTGTCGGCTCCACGTAGTCGTACTCGATGGCATAGCCGGGCCGCATGATCTCGGCCTCCTCCAGACCTTCGATGCTGTGGACCATGTCCGCCTGCACGTCGAGCGGGAGGCTCGTGGAGATGCCGTTGGGGTAGACCTCCACCGTGTCGTAACCCTCGGGCTCGAGAAAGATCTGGTGCCGCTGCTTTTCAGCGAAACGCACCACCTTGTCCTCGATGGAGGGGCAGTAACGGGGACCGCGGCTCTTGATGACCCCGGAATACATGGGCGAGCGGTGGATGGCCGCCCGGATGATGTCGTGGGTTTCGGGGTTCGTGTACGTAATGTGACAGGGGATCTGTGGCTGCTCGATCCTCTCCGTGCCGAAGGAAAACGGCGCCGCCGTCTCATCGCCGTACTGGACAGAAAGCCTTGAATAATCAATGGTATGCGCGTTCAACCGCGGGCACGTTCCGGTCTTGAGCCGTCCCAGTCGCAGCCCCAGCGCACTCAACGACCCGCTCAGGCCCTGGGCGGCGAAATCCCCGGCGCGGCCGGCCGAGTAGTTGCGGTCGCCCACGTGGATCAAGCCCTGGAGGAAAGTCCCGGTGGTCAATATGGTCCTTCGCGCCTCGAAAACCTCCCCCATCTGCGATTCGACGCCCGTGACCTGTCCGTCCCGGCACACGAGCGCCTCGACACTGGCTTGCTTGAGGGTGAGATTCTCGCAGTTCTCCACCACGCGCTTCATTCGCTGGCGGTAAAGCGCCTTGTCGGCCTGCGCCCGGGAAGCCCTGACGGCCGGCCCTTTCTTGGTGTTCAACATGCGGAACTGGATGCCGGTCTCGTCGATGGCCCGGGCCATCTCACCCCCGAGGGCGTCGATTTCCTTGACCAGATGGCCTTTGCCGATGCCCCCGATGGCGGGATTGCACGACATCTGGCCGATGTGGTCGAGGTTCAGAGTCAGCATCAGGGTATCGAAGCCCATGCGCGCGGCCGCAAGAGCGGCTTCGATGCCGGCGTGCCCGGCGCCGACTACAATGACGTCGTAGACTCTGTCTTTTCCCTTATCCGACTGTTTCACGTGAAACATCCTTCGCGGAATTACTGCTCACGACTACGATTCTGCCAAATTTGCCGACGAACTTCCACGCATTGTATCCAAACATCCAGTGATCGCGACTACTTGCCGATGCAGAACTGTGAGAAGATACGGTCGAGAATGTCGTCATTGGTGACGGTGCCAATAATCTCTTCGAGACTGTCACGAGCCTCCTGCAGATCCACCGCAACGATGTCGGGAGGCAACCCGTCGTCCATCGCTCGATGGACTTCCACCAAACTGGACCGTGCACGGTCCAGCGCTGCCTTGTGTCGAACATTGGTTACGACGATTTCGGGCTCCTCCGCGGAATCCAGAAAACAATCATGCAAGCCGGACCGCAACTCATCGAGCCCCTGCTCGGTGAGCGCCGATACCTCGAACTGCCGCAGGCGTGGCAACGACTCCGCCACCGCCGCCCGGTCGACCCGTTGCCGCAGGTCGATCTTGTTGATGACGACAAGACCCTGGCTCCCGCGCAACCTCTCCATCACTTTCCTGTCTTCACCGGTAAGCGGCGAGGATCCGTCCAGGACCAGCAGACACCCCTGGCTCTCCGCAAGCCTTTGGAGCGTCACATCGATGCCAATCCGCTCGACGCCTTCGGTGTCCTCCCTGAGACCCGCGGTGTCCCACAGGACCACCGGAAGCCCTTTGAGATTCACCGTCTCCTCGATGAAATCCCGAGTCGTTCCCGGCGTGTCCGTGACAATGGCCCGATCCGCCCCAAGCAAGGCATTCATCAGGCTCGACTTGCCGACGTTCGGCCGCCCGACGATGCATACCCGGACGCCTTCGCGAATCAGTCGACCCCACTCGTAGCTGTCGATGAGAGCCGACAGCCTGTCCACGACTCCGGCCACCTTCCGGGCCAGTTCCGCGCGCTGAAGCAGTTCGATCTCTTCCTCCGGGAAGTCGATGGCAGCCTCCACCTGCACCAACGTGTCGACCAAGTGTTCCCTGAGGTCCCGGACCTCCTGCGAAAGGCCGCCCTCCATCTGACCCAAGGCGACATCCGCGGCCTTGTCCGTGCGTGAGCGAATGAGGTCCAACACGGCCTCGGCCTGCGTTAAATCCAAACGCCCGTTCAAGAATGCCCTTTTGGTAAACTCGCCCGGTTCCGCATGCCGTGCCCCTTGCGCCAGCACCAGACCGAGCACCCGGCGGACCACATGGGGGCCCCCGTGGCAATGGATCTCCACGGTGTCCTCACCCGTGTAGCTCTTCGGCTGCTGAAGGAATGCGAACATGACCTCGTCCACGACAGACCCACGAGCCCGGTCGCGCACCCTCCCGTAATACAATCGGTGCGATTCCCAGCCATCATCCTTGCGCCCGAGGACCTCGCTGCCGATGCGCCGCGCGTCCGGGCCGCTCAGACGTACCATGGCCACGCCACCCTCCCCGGGAGGCGTGGCCACGGCCGCTATGGTATCCGCGTCGTACATGGTGGGACCTTCAACTCCTCCATTTCGGCAACATTATACCCCATCTGTCGTCGACTCGCGTGCCGTTGGACCGTTGCGCGGCGGCCCCTCAAACACCATACCGCGACCCCGCCCGGTTATTCGCCTCTCCTGAAAAACTGTGTTAGATACCATCGTTGGAGCGTCATGACCCATACTACCGACGACCTCAGAATCGAGAATCTCCGTCCCTTGGTCCCTCCGATGATTGTCGTGGACGAAGAACTGCCGATTACCGAACAAGCCACGGCGACCGTGACTGCCGCCCGAGGTGCCATCGCCGACATCATCAACGGCCGGGACCAGCGGCTCCTGGTCATCGCCGGACCGTGCTCCATTCACGACCCGAAAGCCGCGCTCGAGTACGCCGGCCGGTTGAAGCGGGAGTCCGACCGCCTCGCCGACGACCTGCTCGTCATCATGCGCGTCTACTTCGAGAAACCCCGCACCACCGTGGGGTGGAAGGGCCTCATCAACGACCCTGACCTCGACGGCAGCTTCAACATCAACCAGGGGCTGCGGATCGCTCGGGGCTTGTTGCTCGATCTGGCGAACATGGGACTGGCTGCGGGTTCGGAGTTCCTGGACACCATCACGCCGCAATTCACCGCCGACCTGGTGTCATGGGGCGCCATCGGCGCGCGCACCGCCGAGAGCCAAGTGCACCGCGAACTCGCTTCCGGGTTGTCCATGCCGGTGGGATTCAAGAACGGCACCGGCGGTTCCATACAGATCGCCATCGACGGAGTGCGCGCCGCGTGCCACCCACACCGCTTCCTCGGGGTTACCAGCCAGGGAATCGCCGCCATCATCTCCACGTCGGGGAACGAGAGCTGCCATGTCATCCTGCGAGGTTCCAACAACGGCGCCAACTTCGACCAGGGCGTGGTTGACGGCACCGCCCAAAAGCTGCGCGACGCCGAACTTCCGCACCGCGTGCTCATCGACTGCAGCCACGGCAACAGCCAAAAGGACTACCTGCGGCAGCCCCAGGTCTGCGCCGACGTATGCGAGCAGGTTGCCGCCGGTTCCGACGGCATCTGCGGCGTGATGATGGAGAGCCACCTCGTGGCCGGCCGCCAGGACATCAAGCCCGACACCCCGCTCACCTACGGCCAGAGCGTCACCGACGCTTGCATCGACTGGGAGACCACCGTGCCGATGCTCGAGGACCTGGCCCGCGCCTCGGCCAAGCGACGGTCCTGAACGGCCCGACCCTGGCGTTGCGTCCCAGTGTCAGGCGTTCTCTACCCTATCGAGGGCGTCGTCGAGGCCTAGCGATTCGAGCACGGGACCGAAGTACCCGGCGAAGGAGCCCGTCACGGAACCTTCGACGATCAGACGCTCGTGGTCACCGCAACGGATCACAAGGGCATCCGCCAGGGAGCGTGACAAGCGGCTGAAACGAACCTCGTCTTTCGGGTAGGCTGTAGACTCGCCGTCATCCAGTGACAGATCCTCCTTCGGAACCTCCCCTACAACGACGCGGTCAGGGAACAGGAGCACCCAGCGCGCCCGCGCGTTGCCGGACGACGCCTCGAACACCGCGACGGCCCGGGTCCGAACGTCCGACGTGACGACGCGGCCAGGCGGCGCAGGGAGTCCTTGTTCGCCGATCTGCCGCAGGATAGCTGGCGACGATCCTGTCGGCACAGTCGACAGCGTCCCGTACTTCAGGCGATCACGCAGCCGCGACTCCACCGCCTTGAGGTATCGCGACCACAGGGTGGCGACCTGCTTGCGCTCCGGGAGCAACACCGAAGCATTGAGCAGCACCATATGGTCGTGTTCGACCGGCCAGTCCGTCGCGGCCTTCGTGGCCAGTAGATCGACGAAGGACGTCATCAGTGGTTCGGCCAGGAGGTCTCCGACCAAGCCCCGCGGGGGCTCGATCAAGTGTTGTTCGTTTTCCGCAACGCGGTCAGATTCGAGGCCATCATCGTCGAAGGCGATCGGCATCGCCTTCTCCAACAGCACGCGGTTCACGTCGGCATCACCGATACGCTTGCGCGCCGCCACGGCGAACGCACTGCCTTCGATCACCTGCCGCGCTTCCTCGATGTCGAGTCGACACCAGTCGCGGGCAAGCATCGCGAGCTGAATGAATCCCTCCTCGATGCGTATCTCCTCCCGGCCGCCGCCGCCAATCAGATCGACCTGCAGACCGATGGACAGCTCCTTCTCCATTTGCTCTATCGCCTTGCTGGCCTTCGGCTCATTCAATCCGCGCATGTCCCGCAGGATCGCGCCGAGAGACTCGGCAATCGCCTGGCGTCGCGCGGGGGGCAGGGAGGCGAAGTCGATTGGCGGCGTCAGCGTGGAGTCCGGTTCACCATCGTCCGCAAGGGCGCGCAGCAGCGTCAACTTGGCGAACTCGTCCGGAATCCGGGCGCGCAGAATGCGGTCCAGCAGGAGCTTGCGGTTGTGGTCGACGCCCGGAACCAGCTTGTGAATGCGAAGCGCTTCGACGAGCCCCAGCCAGTCAGCGTTCCGGTACGTGTGGCGGGGATCGTATGTGCGCGCTACCTGCAGATAGACCAGCGCGACAGAGCCTTCCAGCAGTTCCTTCAGCCAGACCTCGGCATACCTCCGGATCACGTGTTTGCCGACCCGGGTCAATGCCTCCCAGGCGAGAGTCGACGCTACCAGTGTGACCGGGTTCGCACCGAGGGCAAGGCGAGCAGCCAACGTCGCGCCGTGCACATAGTGCTGCCAGGGCGTGTACCTCCGGTAGAGGTGGCGAGCCTTCTGCGCCCGTTCGAGCCACACCACGACTTCCCTCACGGTCCAACCGGTGACGTTGACGGCCGGCACCTGCCGCGCCGCTTGCAGGAGATCGCCGATCGCGGACCGTGCTGCAAGCGCGATGTCGCCGATGCGCGCATCGAGCTCCGCTTTCTCGGCATCCTTCCCGTACAGGCGGGCGACGTCCTCCACAACGCCGCGGATTTCCTCGAAAATGGCGCTGCCGTCGAGGCCGCCGATCTCCCCGCGCTCCTGCTTCACGTAGCGCCGGTCCCGGATACCATCCCAGACACGGTCGCAACGGGCCTGGATCATTTTGCCCAACCGCGCGTCGAGTTCCGACGGGGCCGTGTCCGTTTCAGAGTCATGCGACCGCTGGAGCGCGCTCCAGGCCTGCTCCACCGGCGACACGCCCTCGGCGAGCCAGCGCTTCTCAACCTCTCTCAGGTCGCGCTCTCGCAATTCGTCGATGTGCTGTTCGACCTCCGTGACGAGCCTTCGGTCCACGGCGGCGGATCGCGTCAGGCCCGCCGCGAAACCGAGCGCACCGGCGCCGAGCAGGCTGACCGCGATCCCCACTTCTACCGAGAACAGAAGGAGGAGAGCGACCCCCAAGACCGTGACACCGCATCCCGCGAGCAACCAGCCGACGGAAGCGCTCATTCGGATCAATCGCATGTCACCATGCTTCGGGAGTGCGCCGTGACGGTAGAGCCCATCTCCTTGCTTCGCAGCAAATTTCTGCTTACTCGGACAGGCTCCTAGAACTCCACCGCCCGCCCTTGCTCCGACGACGCCGCGATGGCGTCGATGAGCCGGTGCAAATCCACGGCGGTGTTGAAATCGGGCTCGCAGCCGGTGCCGTTGCGGATGGCGCCGGCAAACCTCACGTACATTTCGCCGACGTTTCTGGGCTCCTTCTCCGGCGTCTCCGCCGGCGCCGTCACGTACTCGGCCGGCACCTCCAGCTCCTCGAGGCCGGACCCGCCGGCCTTGACTCCCTGTAGACGCACCGCCAGGAGTTGCGGGGTGTTGCCGGACGAGGCCACCAGCGTGCCCTCCCGGCCGTAGATCTCCATGCGGTAGCCGGCCGCGCTCCAGGGTACGGCGGCGACGTAGACCGAAGCCACGGCGCCGTTGGCCAGACGCCCGCTCACCAGCACGTTGTCCGGGGCGTCGACGTCGACGTAGCGTTGCGTGTCGGTCTCGAACCACTGGCGCGCCTGGGTGCTCACCACGGCGGACACGGAGCTGAAATCGCCCACGATGAAGCGCAGCGCATCGATGGTATGGCCGCCCGGGATGTTCAAGGTGCTGGCGCCCAGGGATTTGTCCTTCTGCCACGTCCGGTCCGAGGGCCGCCGCAACACGCCGCCCCGAGCCACGCTCACATGGCACGCCATGACCTCGCCCACGTAGCCGTCCGCCACCAGGTCTCTGGCATACCGGATCGAGGGGTTCGCCCTGGCCTGCAAGCCCACCATGTGCCGGAGCCCCTTGGCCTCGGCGAGATCACGCATCTCCACGGCCTCCGCGCCGGTCTTTCCCAGCGGCCACTCCGTGAACACGTGCTTGCCGGCGTTGAGCGCGTCCATGGTCACGTGATAGTGGTTCGGCACCACCAACACCACCGCCACCGCCTCGATATCGGCACAGGCCAGCATCTCACGGTAGTCATGGAACGCCATCCTTGCGCCGTACTTCTCGGCCGACGCCTCCGCGCTCTCCTTGCGCGTGGTGCACACCGCCGTCAACTCCACGTCGCGGCTTGCGACAATGGCGGGAAGGTGCGCCCTGGGACCCCATCCACGGGTAGGATTCGCGCCGATGACGCCCAACCTTATCTTTTCGACCATTCTCTTCCTTTCAGCGTTAAAACAACGGGTTATGAACGATTACCATAGTCCAAGAACCGGCCCCTACGGTTCCAGCAGGGGCCCCAGCCCCTCCCAGTCGGTCACCGGCGCCGCACAGGTGAAATTGCGGCAGACGTAGACCGTCGGCTTGCCGTCGATCTGCGATTTTCCCTCCAGCAAGGGGGAAAGCTCCTCCAGCCTGGAGTCCGGGCCGACCCACCGGAACGTCTTGTTGGGCAGGTAGCTGTCCTGTACCTGTTGGACGATTCCACGCGCGTCCGCATCGTCCTTCCCCGCCACCATGACGATCTCCGCCGGCATCGACAGATGGAAGTCCAGCGCCCCGAGCATGGTGGCCAGGCCGAACGGCTCCTTGGCCATGGCGTCATAGTGAAGGCGCAGGACCTTCTCCGCGCGCTCCACCAGGTCCCGCTCTCCCGTGTAGTGGTGGAGCCGCAGCAGCACCGAGGCCGCCACCGAGTTGCCCGACGGGATGGAGTGGTCGAACCCGGGCTTGGTACGGCTGATGAGCTGCTCGTGGGACTTGCCGGTGTAGAAGAACCCGCCGTTGTCCTCGTCCCAGAACTCCTCCACCATGGTGCGGGCCAGGGCCTTGGAACGGTCCAGCAGCTCGGCCTCGAACGTAGCCTCGAAAAGGTCCAGCAGGCCTGCGATGAGGAAGGCGTAGTCGTCCAGATAGCCCAGCAGCTTGGCCTGTCCGTCCTTGTAGGTGTGCAGCAGCAGATCCTTGTCGAACATGCGGGTGAAGATGAAGTCCACGGTCCTGAGGCCGGCCTCCCGGATGCGGGCGTCGCCGGTGATGGCGAACCCGGCAGCCACGCCCGAAAGCATCAGGCCGTTCCAGGAGACGATGACCTTCTCGTCCCGGAAGGGCTTGACCCGCTTCTCCCGCTCCTCGAACAGACGCGCCCGGGACTCGGCCAGGACGGCCTCGATCTGCTGCTCGTCCTTGTTGAAATACCTGGCCGCCTGCTCGACGGTCAGGATGGGGTGCAGGATGTTCTTGCCCTCGAAATTGCCGAGGTCCGAGACGTCGTAGACCCGGCAGAAGATCTCGCCCTGCTCCTTGCCCAGCAGCTCCAGGACCTCCTCTCGGGTCCACACGAAGAACTTGCCTTCCTCGCCCTCGCTGTCCGCATCCTGGGCGGAGTAGAACCCGCCCTCGGGCTGGCACATCTCCCGCATGACGTATTCCAGCGTCTCCTCGACGACGCGTTTGAAGAAGCCGTCCTTGGTGATCCGGTAGGCCTCGGCGTAGACCTGCGCGAGCTGGCCGTTGTCGTAGAGCATCTTCTCGAAGTGGGGCACGAGCCACTTGTCGTCCACGGAGTAGCGGTGGAAGCCCCCGCCGAGCTGGTCGTACATGCCCCCCTCGGCCATCTTCCGGAGCGTCTCGGTGATCATCTCCAGGTACCGCGTGTTCCCCGACAACCGGTAGGAGCGCAGGAACAGGTTGAACACCCCGGCGTTGGGGAACTTGGGCGCCCGGCCGAAGCCGCCGTGGTCGGCGTCGTAGGCCGGGGTCAGCCCTTCCGCGCCCTCGGTAACGACCTCCACGCTCAGTTCCTGCCCCGTCTCGCTGAGCACGCTCATGCGGTCCAGCGCCGCCACGAGCTGGTCGACGTTCTTGGCCACGTCCTGCGGCTTGTTGCGGTAGGCCTCCACCACCGCCCGCAGCACCCGCGGAAAGCCCGGCATGCCTTGCCGGTCCTCGGGCGGGTAGTAGGTGCCGCCGTAGAAGGGCTTGCCCTCGGGCGTCAGGAACACGGTCATGGGCCAGCCGCCCCGCCGGATCAGCATCTGAACGGCGTTCATGTAGATCTCGTCCAGGTCCGGGCGCTCCTCGCGGTCCACCTTGATGCTGACGAAGTTCTCGTTCATCAGCGCCGCGATGGCCTCGTTCTCGAACGACTCGTGCTCCATCACGTGGCACCAGTGGCAGGCCGAGTAGCCGATGCTCAGGAGGATCGGCTTGTCCTCCGTCCGGGCCTTGGCGAAGGCCTCCTCCCCCCAAGGGAACCAGTCCACCGGGTTGCCGGCGTGTTGCAGCAGGTACGGGCTCGTCTCGTTGGCCAGGCGGTTCATCGACGGTTTCTCCTGTTGCGCTTCTCCGAGTTCAGTATTTCCGGATCACGGCCACCACCACCCCGCGGATCTCCACGTCTTCTTCCGCGGCCGTGATGGGGGCGCGCCGCTCGTCGGCGGGCTGCAGCAGCACTTTGCCGTCCCGGCGGTGAAGCCGCTTGACCGTGGCCTCGCCCCGGACCAGGGCCACCACCGTGTCGCCCTCCCGAGCCGCGGGCGCCGACTGCGCCAGGATGACGTCGCCGTCGCCGATCTGCTCCTCGATCAGGGCATCTCCCCGGACGCGCAGCGCGAACGTGTCCGGGCTTCGCGCCATCTCTCCGGACGCGCCCGGAACGTCTTCCACCTCCACCGGTTCCAGGAACTGTCCCTGCCGCCTCCCGACGGTCATGGAACCAGCTTAGCAGCCTTGGGAATCCATGGCACCTTTGGCGGCGTCGACCATGCCCCGGGCCTTCACCGCGTTGGAGTCCGCGGCGCCGTAGAACTTCCCGAGGTAGGCCGACACCTTGCGCAACACCTCGTAATGGGCCTCCGCGCACGCGCCTCGGGCCTCGGGCGACAACTCGTCGAACTCCCGCTCGATGTTGCCCAGCCAGCCCGGCAGATACTCCGTCTCGATGTCCGTGCCGGTATAGAGGTACCCCTCCAGGGAACCCACTCTTGCCGCCAGACCGTAGACCCGCTTGACGTCGGATGCATCCATGATCGCGTCCTCCCTCCTGTCGCGGTCGATGCGGCCCGCCAGCGACAGACTATCAAGGAATGTATGAAATGTTCCTACGGCGTCTCCGCGCGACGATTCTTCTGATATTTCCTGACCGCCGCGTTGTGCTCCCGGAGGCTTTCGGAGAAGTGGTGGGTGCCGTCGTTCCGGGACACGAAATACAGGTAGTCGACTTCGGCCGGATGGAGCGCCGCCTTCAATGCCACCAGACCGGGGTTGGCGATGGGACCCGGGGGCAACCCCCGGATCGTGTAGGTGTTGTAGGGACCGTGGGTCCGGAGATCCTTGCGCGTCAGGTTGCCGTTGAAATCTTTCAGGCCGTAGATCACCGTCGGGTCGCTCTGAAGCCGCATGCCCCGCCTCAAGCGATTGTGGAACACCGCAGACACCAGCGGCATCTCCGCGGTCGGGCCGCCTTCCTTCTCGATGATGGACGCCAGCGTCACCAACTCGTGCCGGGTCAGACCCAACTCCCGCGCCCGCGCTTCCAGTGCCGGAGTGAACCTGTCCTTGAACTCGGCGAACATCGTCTTGACGATCTCTTCTTCGGTGGCCAGCGCGCGGAAGAGGTAGGTGGTGGGGAAGAGATAGCCTTCCACGCTGTCGGCCCCCAGGGAGGCGAGCAGGGATGGATCGACGACGGCGGCGGCGAACTTCCCCGGCGTCGCCAACCCCTTGCTCTCGAGCACCCGGCCGATCTGGCGTACCGTGAAGCCCTCGGGAATCGTGACCTTGTAGACCACGGTCCTGCCGCGGACGAGCCCGTCGAGCACCGACCGGGGCGACACCGCCCCCTCGAATCGGTAGAGGCCGCGGTGCACCCGAGTGTCGAGTCCGAGAAGCCGCGCCCAGAACGCGAAGAGCCGCGGGTGCGAGACAACCCCTTTCTCGCCGAGCTCGCGGGCCACCGCCGCAAACGTGTCGCCGCGCCGGATCTCGATCTCCGCAACCGACGAATGGCCGTGGTAGGGGGTCAGGAGGAAAGCGGCCATGTAACCGAGGACGATGAGGGCGGCGAGCAGAAGGAAAGCGCCGGCAACCAGAAGGCCTCGACGACCGGAAAGCAGGGACTCCAGCACCTTCAGTTATCGGTTACGTTCACCTTCATCCATCCTTCGATCTGCTTCAGGAAACCGGAGAATGGGTCTTTCTTGGAGGAGGCGGCGAAATAGGTCTTGTGCATGTAGTCGAGCGCGCCGGAGAAGTACTCGAACTTCTCGGACAGCTCCTGGAACAGCAGGAACCCGGTCCGGTAGAGCGAGAGATCCACTTCCGACACCTTCAGGTAGGACCGGCTGCCCTCCTTGAGGTAGTAGTCGAGATAGCCGCCGCGCTCGACATGGGAACGAAAGATCCCGCTCATGAACAACGTGTAGTCTCCCATGTACTTGCGCTGCCGCCGTTCCTGCATGAGGGGGTTTTCGCGCGACAACGTCGCCTCCTCCGCCGCCAGCATCTCCACCACACTGTCGAGCCGCTGGTTCTTGCGGGAGCGCACGCGATACAGCCGGTCGCTACGGGCGAACTCCGTCAGCACGTCCGCCACGTACCCCGTGACCTGGGCATCGCGGATTCCCAGTTCACCGAAGCATCGCTGCGTCATATCGAGGAAAAACCCCTGCAAACGGTCTTTCGATAGGATATTCGTCATGGCATCACCCGTGGCAGGGTATGGCATCAAGAAACCGCGGGGATGTCAAACTGTATTTGGAGCCGCGGCGGCGTGTGCGGCCGTGGCGCTTGATTATTGCGCCACGTTTGAATTGTACGCCATATTGGTGCATTGTGAGCGAACTACAAGCGCCGGAGGGAGAAATGGCAAAGACCGCGGAATTGAAGCATGATCGCGTCCATTTGCGAATGGACACGAGGACGAAGCGCACGCTGGAGCGGGCCGCGGCCTACGAGGAGATGACCGTCAGCCGGTTCGTGTTGGCGAACGCGGTGGCGGCGGCCGAGCGGGTTATCGAGTCCCGGGAAAAAGTCGTCCTTTCCGCGATGGATTGGGAGGCTTTCCACAACGCGCTGGTCAACCCGCCCAAGCCGACCGCGGCGTTGAAAAAGGCAGCGCGCCGCTATCGCGAGCGCATGGATGGATGAGCCGCCCCTCGTCATCGAACCCCTCGCCCGGCAGCACGACCGCTCAGCTTTCTCATGCGGGCAACCTACCCTCGACACCTACCTTCAACGGCAAGCCACCCAAGACGTGCGGCGGAGCGTGGCACAAATCTTCGTCGCGCTGGGCGACACGCCCAAAAGGATTGCCGGCTACTACAGCCTGAGCGCCGCCAGCTTCGAGAAAAGCGAACTGCCGGAGCGACTGTCAAAACGGTTACCGCACTATCCCGTACCAGCCGCCGTGCTCGGGCGGCTTGCCGTCGACCGGGCGCATCAAGGGCGCGGGCTTGGCGAGTTGTTACTGCTCGACGCCATCCGCCGTGTCGTGCGCGCGAGCGAGACAATCGCCGTATACGCAATCATGGTCGACGCCAAGAACGATCGCGCCAGGGAATTCTACGAGCGCTACGGCTTCGTCGCCTTTGCCGGAGCGCCGCACCGTCTGTACCTTCCCCTCCAGACCTTCAAGAAGCTTGGTTTATAGCTCCGAGGACACGACACCAGGTTGACGCCGCAGGCCACGCCCCCTAATCTGCGGGGATTCATCCCGGGAGCACTTCCGTGAAGATATACAAGGCGCTCACCATCGCGGGCTCGGATTCCGGAGCCGGGGCCGGCCTTCAGGCCGACCTCAAGACCTTCGCGGCTCTGGGCGTTTACGGCACGTCGGTGGTCACCGCCATCACAGCCCAGAACACCACCGGCGTGACTCGGGTCCTGGAAACCCCGGCGCCCATGGTCGCCGCCCAGATCGATGCCGTCATGAGCGACATCGGCGCCGACGCCGTGAAGACCGGCATGCTCGCCAATGCCCGCATCATCCGTACGGTAGCCGACAAAATCCGGCAGCACGGCATCCAACGCCTGGTGGTGGATCCGGTGATGGTGGCCAAGGGCGGCCACGCGCTGCTGCGGCCGGACGCCATCCGGACGTTGCGGACCCGTCTGTTCCCGCTGGCCACGGTGGTGACCCCCAACCTCCCCGAGGCGCAGGCGCTGACAGGCGTGGAGGGGACCAGCGTGCGCGCCATCAGGGAGATGGCGCGGAACATCGTCGGCATGGGCGCGAGAAGTGTCGTGGTAAAAGGCGGCCATCGCAAGGGCGCCGCAACCGACGTCTTCTACGACGGCACGGCATTTTGCGACTTTCCCGCCCGACGCGTGCGCACGAAAAACACCCATGGGACCGGCTGCACCTACTCGGCCGCTCTGGCATGCGGCTTGGCCCGCAACAAGGAACTGGAAACCGCCGTCGCCGAGGCCAAGGACTTCATCACCCAAGCCATCCGTCAAGCGTTCTCCATCGGCTCTGGGCACAGCCCGGTGCATCACTTTCATGATTCCTGGAGCTGAGAGCCGCCAATCCATCAAAACATATTGTCTTGCGAGTATGATATGTTTGACGTATCGCATTCGATATATTAAAGATCATCAATACTATGATCTGATAATGTATTAGATATCGACATGACTTACGCGACCGAACACATCGCCGCCATACTCAGGAGCGCCCGCGAGGCCCGAGGGCTAAGCCAGCGCGCACTCGGCGCCAAGGCTGGCGTCCCGCAAAGCCACATCTCGAAGATCGAGAACGGCACGGTCGACCTCCGGGCTTCCAGTCTCGTGGAACTGGCCCGTGCCCTTGAACTGGAGCTCGTGCTGGTGCCGCGCCGGACGCTCCCCGCCGTGCACGCGGTTGCTCACGCCCGGACCACGGGCGACGACACCGAAACGGCACGCCCGGCGTATAGCCTGGATGAGGACGACAGTGGCTGATGTTGCGGTCCTCAACGTCCTGCTCCACGGCGCGCCCATCGGCACGCTGACGCGCGTAGCCGGCGACCGCACGCTCTTTGCGTTCAACGAGGACTACCTCCACGACGAAAACGGGCCCGTCCTTGGGCTCGGCTTCAAGGGCCGTCTCGGGGAACGGATCACCGATTTCAGGCCGACGCAGACCAAAGTGCTGCCGTTCTTCTCCAACCTGCTTCCCGAGGACCCGTTGCGCGGCTATCTGGCCGCGCGCGCCGGCGTAAATGCAGTGCGCGAATTCTTCCTGTTGTGGGCATTGGGTAGCGACCTGCCGGGTGCCGTCACCGTCGTTCCGGCGGATGGCGCGCCTTGGCCCACCGCTGCCGGCGATCACGATGAACAGGGTCAGGACCGGCACGAGACCGCGCTGCGTTTCTCGCTGGCTGGCGTGCAGTTGAAGTTCTCCGCCGTTCAGGCGGCGAGGGGCGGGCTGACCATTCCGGCCAGCGGCGTGGGCGGATCCTGGATCATCAAGCTGCCCTCGCGTGAATTCCCCGGCGTCCCTGAAAACGAATACGCGATGATGACGCTCGCCCGACGGATCGGAATGGACGTGCCGGCGCTTCAACTCATCGATATCGAAGCCATCGGGAACCTGCCCGAGGGGATCCGTACGCTGGACGGACAGGCGCTCGCCATACAGCGCTTTGACCGTCTCTCGGACGGCACGCCCGTCCATATCGAGGACTTCGCCCAGGTCTTCGGCGTTTACCCCGACGACAAATACAAAAGAGGCAACGCACGCAGCATCGCCAACGTCATCGCCACGGAAGGAAACGATGACGACATTGCCGAATTCATTCGCCGCCTCACCTTCAACACCCTGATCGGCAATGCCGACATGCACCTCAAGAACTGGTCGCTGATCTATCCCGACAAACGTCGTGCGGCACTGGCGCCCGCCTATGATTTCTTGTCGACGATCCCGTACATCCCGGACGAAAAGGCGGGGCTCAATGTAAGCCGCACCAAGCGCTTTGATGAGTTCTCCGAAGACGAGCTTTCGCACCTTGCCGCCAAGGCGCGCCTGCCGTTGAAGCTCGTCCTCGACACCGCGCGCGAAACCGTCGCGCTCTTTCATCAGCACTGGACGGCCGCAAAGGCAAACCTGCCGCTAGCCGACAACGTCATCGGTGCCGTTGAAAGGCATCTGAAGACGATACCGATCGCTTAGCTCAACCGGCTCGGGAGGAGCCCAGGGCGACATAGGCAAAGTGTCCCAGCCACACCGCGAGGAGGCACAGCGCCACCGACAGGGCGATGTTGCCCAGCGCCTGGGGCCATTGGCCGGTCCGCAAGAGGTCCAGCGTCTGCAGGCTGAATGCCGAGAAGGTCGTGTAGCCGCCGCACACGCCCACGATGAGGAACGCGCGCGTTTCCACTCCCGGCAGCCAGGATCGGCCCGAGAGGGGATCGCTCGATGCCAGAAAACCGATGAGGAACGATCCCGCCACGTTCACGACAATCGTGCCCCAAGGGAACGCATTCCCGACGGCGCCCGAAACCAGATTGTTGCACCAGTAGCGCCCGGCGCCGCCGATGGCGCTGCCGAGCGCAATCCAGACATAGATCATGTCAAACCGCGTTTGCTGGCGAATATACCCGCCACCCAGGGATGTCCATAGTTGACTTTGGCGTTTCCAACGATATTATAAATGAAACAAGAAAGTCAAAAGCATGACGGCCAAAGTTCGGCGCAGGCACTAGTTGGAGTCCCGCATGGATCAGGCAGCGGTAACGACGGTCAAGCCGGTGGTGCAGTTCATCGAACGGCTGCAACAGACCGGTGGTTTGAAGGGAACCGACATCGCGAATTTCACCGGCGTTTCCAAAGCGACCGTGTCCCGCTGGACGACCGGCCAGAAGTCGCCGCATCCCAAGACACAACTCATCATCTCCGACTTGTCCTACGTGGTCATGCGGCTCAGCGAGTACTATAGCCGGGAAGAGGTACGCGCCTGGCTCTACGCGCGTCATCCGCAGTTGGACGGGGAGCGGGCCATCGACCTTGTACATGGCGAGCGGACGGAGGAAGTGATCGCGATCCTCGATCGCCTCGACGCGGACGCGTACATCTAAGCCCGGTGCAAGGGAACAGCTCTCAGACCCCTCGCCGCATTCGCGATCAGCGGTTGCTCGACGCCCTGGAAGCCATCGGGCAGGTTCCCTATGCGGGAACGGTGTGGCGGTCGGTCCGAGAGGGCCGCGATCCGCTTGCCTGCTGGCGGTCCGGCGGCCGCTGGGACGACGGGACCCTCGACGTGCTGTACACCTCGGAAACGCCGGAGGCCGCCATCGCCGAGCGACGGTTTCATCTCTATCAGGGCCAGCCCATTCCGCCTTCCAGGGTCCGCTATGAGCTATACGAACTCACCGTAACTCTCGAGGCGGTCATCCGCCTCCCCGACCTTGAAGCACTGTCGTCTATCGGGTTCGACACGGCGCACTACGGCCAACTGAGCTACCTCGAGCGGGCAAAGGAGTATCCCCGTTCCCAGGAGGTCGCCGAGGCTTGCGCATTCCTGGGCGCCGACGGGATACTGGTCCCGAGCGCTCGCATCCCGGCGTCAAACAATTTGATTGTCTTCTGCGAACAGGAGACGCGGATCGTGAAGGGAGTCGTCCGGAGCCACGGGGTGGTTGAACTGTGATGCCGCCGAGGGAATCGCCTTGGCCTTCTTCAGATCCGCATGGCGAGCGTCGCCCAGAAAAGCGACGTGACGGACCGCGCCGACCAGCCGGTTACCGCCCGATCCCTGAGTCCCCTGCTCGGCCACTGACAACCGCATGGTCTCGGGCCGGAGGGAGCATGGTATGCCTCTTTGTCTAGGGGCGGGTACCGTCACGACCCGCGCCGGCCAGCACCACCACGGCGTCGAGGGCGATGCCGCCCCGCCAGCGCAGGACAAAGGGGTTGACCTCAATGGACTCAAGCCGGTCGGCCAAGTCGCAATGACCCCATGACGAGTGTCTCCCTGTTGTTGGTTTGGTCTTTCTTGTCCCGAATGTCCGAAGACCCGACGATGGGAGCGTCCATACGCGGGTGGCGGCGGATTGTCAATGGGTGTTTAGCCAGACCCATCGGCGTATCTCAGCTCCAACCCAAAAACCCGGGATCAGTATCCTTTGGCGTACGCGGCAACCGACGGAAAAGGTTGCTTCCCGCACTCCGAAAAGTGTAGCTTCCGCTAAAGAAACCGCGTATCTTACCGACTAATACAATAAACTAGGCGTCGGCTCTGTGGCTGCCGCGGCGGCGGTAGACGAGTTGACTGCGGACCGAACAGTACTCGGGTGCGAAATCGAAACGGCGCTAACCGACGTTCTTGCCCATGTGCGCGACGAGGCGGATCTTGCTTACCGTATCATCGACAGCAACGAACTGCCCGCACCAGCGATTGCGTCTCTCGCCGACCGTCTCGATTCAGATTCCGCCCAACCTGATTCGCAGCTTCGCCTCGAACAAAACTTCGGAAACCAGCAAGAATCGTTACACGACACTCTGGCGTAGTCAGGCGGCGGGACCACTAGGCCGGATATTGTTGAATCGCGTCGAATTCTAGTTGCCACCGGGCACAGCTTTTGAAATAAAAAGGGAAGTGAGTTCGCCGGTGTTGTTGGGACCACACGCTGTAGTCCGTTCAAGTGATCCAGCCACCCGCCATATCCGCGGCGGATTGGCGCGACGGCGCTTAGCAAAGGCACAGCTTAGCGGCCTTCGAATTTGGCTGTAAACGTGTTGCCCGCGCCGGCAGCCGGCTAAGTCCACCTTGGCCGCCTCGGGTCGGCCAAGCAGAAATATCAAAGAAGAGTAGAGGCTCGTCGGTGATACAGAAAGCCCGTACAGACAATCCTCAGCCTCAAGTCAACACACAACAAGTTGACATATTCAATCTACCAGATATTGACCAATCAAATAAGTGGAGTGGTAAGTCACAGCTCGGACACCACTGGGCAATCTACCACGGTTCCGCACTTCACGTTGTCCGCCAGATGCCAGCGAATACCGTTAATTGTGTCGTCACCTCTCCTCCATATTTCTGGCTTAGAGATTATGGCGTCGACGGGCAACTCGGCAAGGAAGACTCGATCGACGAATACGTTTCCACCCTTAGAGATATAATGAATGAGGTGCGCCGCGTATTACGACCCGACGGCGTCGCTTTTTTCAACATTGGTGATACGTTCTACTCCGGAAAGGGCAAATCCCATGGCCAAGACGAAAAAAGCAAAAAACGCCGTTTTGGACTTCGTGCCGTGGACAAGAGCGGCGGAATGGGAATCGGACTTCGTCGTAAGTCTCTTATCGGCATTCCGTGGAGATTGGCAATCAGCTTTATGGAATCCGGCTGGGTTTTACGGACGTCCATAATATGGCACCGTATCAACCGCCTTCCCGAACACGTTAGGGACCGCCCAGGTCGCAGTTACGAGTACGTCTTCCTACTCGCGAAATCCCGTCAATATCATTTCAACAAACAAGCGTTGGTTGATCGCAAAATCGAGGAGGACATGTGGACCATCCCAGCACAACCGAGACCGTCAGGAGGTCTCGATACAGCTCCGTTTCCTGATGAATTAGTGAGACGGTGTCTAGACGCCGGTTGTCCTACCGACGGCATTGTACTGGATCCGTTCCTTGGAAGCGGGACGACTATCCGTGTTGCCAACGAGATGAGCATATCAGCGTTAGGAGTTGATCTTAACCGTGATTTTTGCGACTACGCCGCCAGTTTAATGCGGGGGGATACACCATGTTCTTGACTCCGCAACTTGTTCGATGGGCCGTCGGCACGCTACGCCGAAACTGTCATCCGTTTATCGGTGTGACTTTTCTTGCGAGCAAACGCATCGGCTTGTCCGTGGGCACCACGACCAATGTTCGACTGGATGCCGTAACGAAATTGCACTTGGAAAAGTATCATCGACTCGACCCTAATAGCGAGTTCTTTTTCCAGCCATTCAAGAGCACGAAAAATACGTTCTGGGTCGCGGCAAACTACTCATCCTCTGGTCTACAAGCAATCAACACACAAACATTTTCAGCCGCACTGCTGCATCCGCCGAAAACACCACAATGGGCACTGGCAGAAGGCTATGCGGACAAGATTCGTGACCGGATTCACCATCTGTCTGGCTACGGTCCTTCGTCCTTAGTCGCGCTGGCAGTTTGGATTGGTAAGGACAGTCCTTGGCCCGTGGATGCCAACATCGAGACAATCGTCCGATACTTCCGCGAAACTTTCCACATCACGGACGAGGAAATCACGAAACTATTTGATGCTTCTGTCCTTCCCCCCGACATGGAGATTACGACGGACGGAACTCTCGACCTCAAGGCCATTGCTTACGACTTCGCAATGCCCCCGGACGCACCTACTGAAACGGAAGGTACGTTAACGGCCATTCGCCTCAAGAACATCGGGCCAGCAAGCGAACTCTTGATGGATTTCGGTGAGCGACTGACGCTGATCGCCGGAGACAATGGTTTGGGGAAATCTTTCTTACTGGACGCCGGCTGGTGGGCGCTAACTGGCACATGGGCTGGACGCCCGGCTTACCCTTTCGCACCTGGGGGTTCCGTACAACCGCGCATTGAGTATACGATACAAAATGCCACCGGCCAACAACTGTCTGGAGAAAGCGCCTTCGACTGGAAGACTCATACCTGGCCACAGTCGAATAGCCCACCGTCAGTAGCCGCGCTAAGTATCTACGCACGCGTCGACGGGTCATTCGCGATCGCAGACGACACCCGTGCGCGCGTCAAATCCAGTGCTCCTACGTCCTTGACGTTGTTCACGACACGCGAGGTTTGGGACGGAAAAGCTGGCGAAATTGAAGGTTTGATTCGAGATTGGGTTAGTTGGCAATTGTCCACCGCCGACAGCAGTCCGTTCACAATGCTCTCTCGGGTGTTGGAGCACCTATCACCGGAGGATATCGGGCCGTTGAGACCCACCGAACCGATCCGTATTCCCGGCGACCCGCGGAGGATCCCGGCCATCAAACACGTCTACGGCGAAGTCCCGATCCTTTTCACTTCAGCCGGGGTCCAACGTATCTTGCAGCTTGCCTACCTGATAATCTGGTCTTGGCAGGAACACCTCCTCGCCTCTCAACAAACCGGTACGCAGCCCCTACGCAAGATGGTCATCGTGGTCGACGAAGTGGAAGCCCATCTACACCCCAAATGGCAGAGGCTCGTCTTACCCGCACTTATGTCCATCGGTAAGCTGCTGAGTGACCAACTTGAGATACAGGTGATAGCGGCTACTCACTCGCCCATGGTCCTGGCGTCTGTCGAAGACTATTTTGCCGAAGAATCAGATCTGCTCGTGCATCTTTCGTTGGTTGACGGTCTGATAAACTTGGAAACGCTTGATTTTTATAAATATGGTGACGTCTCATCATGGTTGACGTCCCCTGTATTCGGTTTGTCACATGCCCGCTCACGCAACGCGGAACAGGCCATCCAACAAGCAAAGGACCTACAACTGGCCGAAGATCCTTCACTGGACGCAGTTCGGCAGGTGACCACTTGGCTTAAACAGACTCTGGCTCCTGATGATTCGTTCTGGTCACGCTGGATTTACTTCGCACGCCAACTTGGAGACGACATATGATTCGCGTCCATGCAAAGCCCGAGTACCCAGGGTTCGATAGAGACGTACGGCAGAAAGGCCTCAAATTTCTCAAGTCATGCCCCACTCCAAACTCTAATGATTTCCGGAAACATAACTACTGGACCGAAGCAGTGAGGGAACTGTTCGCCGCATATGACCATTTGTGTGCCTACACGACCCGCGAATTGGTACACACCGGTTCTGTTGACCACTATAAGCCCAAGTCAAAATACCCGGAACTCGCTTACGAATGGAGCAACTACCGTTTAGCGAGGCAAATTGTCAACAATCGGAAAGGAGACACAGAAGATGTGATCGACCCGTTTGTAGTAGGTGACGGGTGGTTCATACTAGATCTACCGAGCTGTCTCATCAAACCAGGAAACGGTACTTCGAGAGAGATCCGTAAGGCGGTTAACGCGACCATCAATATCCTAGGGCTTAACCAAGATGATCGCTTGGTGGAAGAACGCTGCAAGCTGCTAGTGGAACTCGCGGATGGCGAGATCACGTTAGGCTATCTTGAACGTCACTATCCATTTCTTTCCGCCGAAGTGCAGCGGCAACAAGTATACGATTCTCTAAAGAAGATATTTGCGAGGGCGTAGAATCGGATGACAGCCATGATCTCGCTCTCCCATACACCGAAGAAGCAACTCCGGACGGCGATGATGTACCCTTGGGCGTGATCGCCGATGACCTCGCAGCGCGTCTCTCCCCATCTCCAGAAATACAATGCCATGTAGGCGCACAGCACCGCGTCCAGCCGGTCTTCCAGCGACTTGAGGGCCAAGCCTCGCAGTTCCCGGGGGTCTTCACCAAGCAGCCGGGAGAGCTCGGGCGACGGCCGCAGCGGAGGGTCCTGGCGGGTCAGGTGGGTCCCGATGGCCGTCTGGAAATCGGCTAGGCCGGTTTGCCGCACGGTCACGGGGCCTTTCTTGTACTTGATGATGCGCGGGCGCTCGAAGAAGGCCACCTGCACCAAGTGGGGAAAGATCTCGAGCTGCCGGCGGCCGCCGCGGCCGGACAGAAACGGGTTCGACGAGAAACTCCTTCGCCGGAGCTTGCGGCACAACCGGATCGGCCGTTCGCAGCGGACCCGATTGGCCGGATAGGCTCCCGCGTGATAGCGGCCGAACCGGGACGATACCATCTTGTCCGCGGGCCGGGAGGTCCCGGGCGGGTTCTTGGCGATGATGGGCGCGTCGATGCCCAGCCAGACATCTTGCCCGCCGCACGCCTCCACCCACTCGATGATTTCCGTGTCGGTAGTGCGCCGGGCCGAGCTCACGAGGCGGCAGCCGGCACTCCCGAACACCAGATGGGCCAGCCCGGTCGGATTGCGGTTGCCCCAGGCAAGATCGATGCCGATGAAGTTCATGACAAGGACGGGGAACGGGCGTCAGGCCCCTCCGGACCAGCCGGACCGGCCGGTTTATGAGCCCGAACCGCGCCTGCGCAACTCGAAGGTCGGCTCTTCGCCCGCCATCAGGCGGCGAATGTTCTCCCGGTGGCGGACCACCACCAGAAACCCGATGACGAGGCTCATCCAGACCGTTTCCACCGGATACGACAACGCCCACGCCACGACCGGGGCTGCCACGCCCGCCGCCATGGAGCCCAGCGACACCCGCCGGGCAACGAGCATCACCAGGAGGAAGACCCCCAGCACGACCAGGAGGCCCAGAGCCATGGCGCCAAGGTAGACGCCGGCGGCGGTGGCCACGCCCTTGCCGCCCTTGAAGCCCAGGAACACGGGGTAGAGATGACCCGCGAAGGCGGCCAGGCCGGCGGCCGCCGCCGCGGCGGCCCCGAGGTCCAGCAGGTGGGCCGCCAGCACCGGCAGAAAGCCCTTGGCGACGTCGGCGAAGAGGGTGACGAGGCCCTTCTTCCACCCCAGCGTCCGCGCCACGTTGGTGGCGCCGATGTTGCCGCTGCCGGCGCTGCGCACGTCCACCCCCGCGGACGACCCCACCAGGAACCCGGCGGGAACCGATCCCAGGAGATAGGACAGTATGGTCAGGACGATCGGAGCAGCCATGGCGGACAAAAAAAGGGAGGAAGCGCGCGGGCCTCCTCCCTTGGTCTCAAGCCCTTTTCGTTAAGCAACAGGTTTCGCGTACACGCCGGGATCCATCCTCGACTCGGCGCCGAGCTTGGTCATGTCCGACTCGAACATCTCGCGGATGTACTCCGGCTGGTCGTAGTACTCGATCTGGTTGCCGCCGGACTTCACGTCCTTGTCGACCTTGGAGATGTCACCGTAGCCCTCGCCCATGCTGTGCTTGATGCCGCCGAAACGCAGCGGCAGGTAGCGCGCGCCCGTGGGGCCGAGGTTGAAGTGCTGGTGGAACATCATCTCCGGCGGCACGAACACGCTGCCGTCCTGCCAATCGTAGCGCTTGGGCTCCTCGCCTTCCCACCAGAACAGCGAGAAACCCTGCCCCTTGATGATGATGACGTTGAAGCCGGGCCCGTGGCGGTGGGCCTTCTTGTAGGTCCCCACGGGGAATTCGGAGATGTGCGCCGCCATGGTGCCGTCGCACATCTCCAGGAAGACGTTCTTGCCGCCCGCGCCCCGCTCCTTCCACTCCTGCAGGTTGAAGGTGCGGGTGTCGGCGATGAAGTTGGTCTCCCAGATGCGGCCGGGATGCTGCGTGCCCTGGCTGGAGAAGTAGTCCGGACGCCCGTCGAAGCGGTCCGCGAAGTCGTAGGGCGTGTTGAAGATGAAGTCGTCGTTGTGGAACAGGCTGAAGACGATGGGCATGTTGTTGACCGAGAACAGCCGCGCCGGCTTGTCGCCCTGGCCGTTGAAGTGTTGGTGATGCACGTTCAACGGGACCGAAATGAGGCTCCCTTCCTGCCACTCGAAGGTCTGCTTGGCGCCGTTGTCGTTCCAGATGGTGGTGGCGCCGCGACCCTGCACCACCAGGATCAGCTCCTCGTAGAGGTGGCGCATGGGGTTCAGGCTCTTCCCCGGCGCGATCTCCACGATGTAGGCGCCGGTGGCATCGCCCGCTCCCTCCATGTTGAACAGGGTCCCGTCTCCGCCCATGCGGTCCCACCACTTGAGCGGCACCTCCTTCAGGTCCTTGATGAAGAAAGTCTCGACGACGTCGACTCCCTCGCCCTTCTGCCACTTGTAGAAGAATGGGATGTTGTCCATCGTGGTGGTCTCAGTCTCTTGCGCCGGCTTGGCCATGTGCTCCTCCGAATCTTCCAGTAAAATTCAAGGGGTATCTCTTACATGAGGCGTTTCGAAAAAACAAGAACCGTTGCGGCGCGCAACTCCCGTCACCAAATCGGCGGGACGGCCCCAGGGCACCATCCGCCTTCCTGGGACAACCGCCTTGACAAGGCAAGACGTAAAAACTAATTTATAACTCAATTAGTTTTTCATTCACCACAAGCAGATGAAGATCCCCCCAACCCCACTCAGTTGCGAGGACATCCTGTTGAACCTCAAGGAGCCGGCCCAAGTGAAGCGGATGGCCGAGATCCTTGTGAAAGGAGAGGTTGGAGCGGCGCCCGGAGGCCGATATCGGCACTGGGAACACTTGCGACGGCTCCGGCCTCCGGACGGACTCTCCTCCGAGGAGTGGTGGGCCGCGATCAAGTTCGCACGCCGCCAGACACGGCGGGCCGTCCCACTGGAGGACAAGGACAGACGGCCGTTTGCCTACACACTCGCGGACCCGGTGCTTGAACTACTCCACGCAATCGATCGCGACACGAGCGGCAGGATTACGACAAGCGACCCGATCGTCAATCCACAAACCAGGGAGAGATTCATCGAGAGTTCCCTGATAGAGGAGGCCATCACTTCGAGCCAACTCGAAGGGGCGTCCACGACCCGCGAAGCAGCGAAACAGATGATTCGCTCCGGCCGAAGTCCGGTGGATCGAAGCGAGAGGATGATTCTCAACAATTACCGGGCCATCCACCTCATCAGGAACTTCAAGGACAAACCCCTGACGCCGGACGTGATCTTCCATATTCACCGTATCCTCGTCGATGGCACGCTGGACACGGTTGCCGGACCGGACTACCTGAGGAGACCGGGAGACAACATTGCTGTCTACCACGACGCCGACGGGACCTTGCTCCACACGCCGCCGCCCGCGAAGGATATCAACCGCCGCATGGCCGCAATGTGCGATTTCGCGAACAAGACACAACCCGACGCCTTCCTGCACCCGATACTCAAGGCCATCGTCCTGCATTTCTGGCTTGCCTACGACCATCCCTTTGTCGACGGCAACGGCAGGGCCGCGAGGGTGTTGTTTTACTGGTCGGCGCTTTCACAGGATTTCTGGATGTTCGAGTTTCTCTCGATTTCGGGGATCATCCGGAAAGCCCCTGCCCAGTACGCCCGGTCGTTCCTCTACACCGAGACCGATGAGAATGACCTGACCTATTTCATTCTGGCACAACTCCAGGTCATCCGGCGCGCGATTGATATCCTGTACGCGTACCTGGACAAGAAAGCTCAGGAAGTCCGGACCATTGAGCAGATCCTCCGCTCTTCCGTTTCGATAAACCATCGACAACTCACACTCCTCGGACATGCCCTGCGACACCCCGGGGTTCGTTACACGATTGCGGGCCACAAGAAGACTCATGGCGTGACGTACCAGACCGCCAGGTCCGACCTCCTCGATCTTGCCTCTCGGGAACTGCTTGACCAGACCAAGACGGGGCGGTTCTTCAGCTTCACGGCCCCCAACGACTTGGCGAAGAGACTACAAGCGTCGTCCTGAGCTCAGGCAAGTCGCTGGCATGCGCCTCTACCCGGAGCGCGGCGGACCGCTGACTCCGGCCCGGTGGGCGCGGGCTACGCACGCGCGCCGATGGCCTTCACGGCATTCACGAACTCCCTCACCCTTCTGGACGGAGCCCGGAGGTTCGAGGTCAGGATACCCAGGCTCACGGGCAGGGCCGGAGAGATCGGCTTGATGACGGTGCCGCGGTAGTCGCGGATATGGGCGGGAAGAGGCTCGGACAGTATCGCAACGCCCTTCCCCTGGGCAACCATGTAGCAGGCGGCCTCCTGGGTCCGCGCGTCGACCCGGATTCGTGGTCTGATGCCGCATTGTCTGAAGGCGTGCTCCGTCATCAGATGGATCTGGGTTCCCGTCGTGGCCGAGATAAAGTCCTCGCTCTCCAGCGACTCCAGTCGAATGCTCCTCTGTCCCGCAAGAGGGCTGCCCTCCGCCACCACGCATACGGCCCTGTAGTCTGCGAGTCGCTGGACATCGATGGCCGGGTGTTTCACCGGCAGGACCGCGACGCCGACGTCCTGCTGGCGCAGGGCGATCATTTCGACCACCTCGTTGTGGGGGCGAGCCTCGATGGACACCGAGACGTCCGGGAATGCATCCAGAAACGTTGCGGCGGCCTCCGTCAACAGGCCGTTCGAGACGAAGGGCGGCCCCACCACGCGAAGGTATCCACGACGCAGGGACTGGATGTCCCGGCCGGCCTTCATCAGGTGATCGAGGCTGACAAAGGCCTTGTCCACTTCCCGGTACAGGGCCTCGGCCTCCTCGGTGGGTTGCAGCGCATGGCCGCGTCGCCGGTCGAACAGGTCGAATCCCAGAGAATACTCCAGGTCGGCGATAAGCCGGCTGACCGCGGGTTGGGAGATGGCCAGAGCCTCCGCGGCGCCGGTGACGCTGCCAGCGATCATCACCGTGCGGAAGGCTTCGATTTGCCGCAGGTTCACGAATCATCCAATCACGAGAGTGTGAAGCACAACCCATAATATACGGTTATGGCCTATGCATAAAGTTCGATTTGACAAGTCCGCCGAGGCTGCCGGATCATGAGCCCAACGGACACTCCCGCGCTCGGGATGACAGTCAGTCTTGCCATTGGAGGTACGGCCATGTTCATGTCCCATCGGATCAAGTCGCACGTCGTGAGGTCGCTGGTCGCCATGGCGGCCTTGCTCATCGCCATGACCGGCGCTCGGGCCCTGGCCCAGAGCAAGCCGGCGAAGGTCTCCATCAGCGCCGCCAACCCCGGCGCGCCGTGGGGTATTATCGGCGCATCTTTTTCCCAGATCATGAACCAGCAAGGCGTGAAGTCCAACGTCGAGCTGGGCGGGGCTCTTTCCAACGTGGTGACCGTGTCCGACGGTCGCACCCAGTTGGGCTTTACCGCGGCCGCGGTCATTCCGCTTGCGCAGCAAGGCCAGAAACCGTTCCCGCGGAAGATCGACAACGTTCGGGCGATCGCCGCGGTGATGACCAACGCCACGCACATCCTGGTGACCAACGAGTCCGGCGTGAAATCGATCAAGGACCTGAAGGGCCGCCGGTTCGTCAGCCAACCGGTGGGCAACGTCAGCCAGTATGCGTTTCAACTGATCCTGGAGTCCCAAGGACTCAAGGAAAGCGACCTGCAGTTGATGCGCGGCGGACAGCGGTTCGGCGCGGACACGGTCAAGAACCGCAAGGCCACGGGCTTCACCGCCACCGCGGTATTCCCCGCCGGCAACTTCGCCAACGCCTTTCGCAGCGTCCCGTCCAATTTCCTCGATATCGACGAGGAGACCTTCAAGTACGTCAACGGGAAGAACCCGGGTCTCTTCCGGCTCAGCATTCCGGCGAACACCTACGAGGGCCAGACCAAACCCATTCGTACCGTCGCCACCCGCGCGCTGCTCATCGTGCGGGACGACATGCCGGAAGAGCATGCCTACTGGCTGACCAAGACGCTCGTCGAGAACCTGCCCACGCTGCGCAAGAGCCACAAGGCCGTGCGCCGCCTCGACCTGAACATCATGGCGAACCCGCCCGCCTTGCCGCTCCACGCCGGCGCCAAACGCTACTACACCGAGGCCGGCGCCCTGAAGTAGGAACCTGCCGGTGGGGACGCGCCGAGCATTGGTGCGTCCCCACCCTCATCGAGCGGGCCGTTCGATGCCAGCCATGATGCGGTACCTCGACGACGGTCAGTGGAAGAGCCATCTCATTCCGCTGATCGCGTTCGTCATGTCGACGTATCAATTCACGGTGGGCTGGGTGGGCGAACCGATCGCCGAGATCCATCGTCCCACCCATCTTGCCTTCATTTTGGTCATCCTCTACGTCGACCGCATCCTGAAAAACCCGCGCGGCTGGACCGGCCCCGAGAGCCTGTTGTCCATGGGCGCGGCCGCGATGGGCATCGGCGCGGCCGCATACCTCGTGGCGAACTCCGAATACGTCGGCGAACGCATGGTCTACGTCACGCCGGTGACTCCGGCGGAGTTCCTGTTCGGCGGGGCCCTGATCCTGGTCTTGCTGGACGCAGCTTGGCGTGCCGTGGGCTGGCTGCTGGCCACCGTGGCCGCGGTCTTCGTTCTCTACACCCAACTGGGACCGTATCTGGCGCCGCCCTTCTGGCACAACGGCTACGAGTTCGCCAGGGTCGTCGAGCACGCCTACCTGACCGTGGACGGCATCTGGACCACACCTCTCGCCGTCTCCGCCGGCAACGTGTTCCTGTTCGTGCTCTTCGGAGCCACGCTGCTCTCGTCGGGAGCGGGGCGTTTCTTCACCGATCTGGCGAACGCGCTGACGGGACGTCAGGTGGGCGGAGCCGCCAAGACCGCGGTGGTGGGCAGCGCCTTCATGGGGACCCTTTCCGGGAGCGCCGCCGCCAACGTCGTGACCACCGGCACCCTGACCATCGCGGCCATGCGTGCCGGGGGATACAGGAAGAGCTTCGCGGCGGGCGTCGAGGCCTGCGCGTCGTGCGGCGGCCAGATCACGCCCCCCGTCATGGGGGCGGCGGCCTTCATCATGGTGGAGCTGATCGGCGTGCCCTACACGACCATCATCACCATCGCGGCCGTGCCCGCCGGGCTGTATTTCCTGGCATGTTTCATCACCGTCGACCTCGAAGCGCGCCGTCTGGGCCTGCGTCCGAGGGTGGACCAGGACTTTCCGAGGGTCTGGCAGGTGGTCAAGGAACGCGGCTACCTGCTGCTTTCCATCGTCGCGATGCTCTACTACCTGTTCCAGGGTTACCCGCCCCAGACCGCGGCCTTCTGGTCCATCGTCTACCTGATCTGCCTCGTGGTGATCTTCGACGCGGAGGGACGGCGGACATGGGTGCTCGCGCTCGTTCCCGTGGCGTTCGCCGGTTGGCTGCTCTACTGGGAGTTCAGAACGATCCCGGCGCTGACCGGCGCGCTCCTTACCGCCGCGACCGTCATGCTGGCCATCGACGGCGGGGTGCGCGGCCGGTTCGTCCGGATCATATGGAACGCCTGGATCGCGGCGCCGCGGATGATGATCCCCGTCGCCGTGGCCACCGCGGTGGGCGGCCTGATCATCGGCATGGTCACGCTCACCGGACTCGGCGAGCGGCTGAGCGCGGTGGTCCTCTGGGCGGGTCAGGGCTCGCTCTTGCTGACGCTGCTCTTCACCATGATCGCCGCGGTGATCATGGGGATGGGCATGCCCATCGCGGGAGCCTACGTGGTGCTGGCGGCACTTCTGGCCCCGGCCCTGGAGGAAATGCTGGTGCCCATCTACACGGCGGCGTACGGTCTCGATACCGGCGCCGCCGTGACCCTGGCGCTCCTGTCATCGCATTTGTTCATCATCTACTCCGCGTCGTGGGCCAATCTGACGCCGCCGGTAGCCATCGCGGTCTATGCCGCCGCGGCCATCGCCGATTCCGAACCTTGGGAAACCTGCGTACAGGCGCTCAAGGTGGGCCTGCCTATCTTCATACTGCCGTTCCTGTTCGTCTACGGCCCGGAACTGCTGTTTCAGTTCGAGCTGACGCGCATCGTCTACACGACCGCCACGGCGGCGATGGGAATCTTCGCCTTCGGCATGGGCAGCATCGGATGGATGCTCGCTCCGCTGAGTGTTCCCGTGCGCTTGTGCGCCATCGGCACCGGGATCCTGCTGATGGCCCCCGAAGTCGCCTCGGACGCCGCGGGCGCAATCCTGCTCGTCCTGCTCCTGACCTACCAGTACCGGCGCCACCGCTCCCGCCCCGCGGAGGCCGGCGTCTCCTCCACTGACACGAGCCGGTTGCCGCGCCAAGGAGGAGATCCCGCATGAGCCGGCTGAGTCTGGGCATCGACATCGGCGGAACGTTCTCCGACCTTGTCGTCTACGACGCGGACCGTGAGAGACTCTTCTCCCACAAGGAGCTGACGACACACGGCGATCCGGCCAGAGGCGTGCTGGCCGGCGTGGAGACCATCCTGGACAGACACGGGCTGACGGGCAGCCGCATCGACCGCGTCGTCCACGCAACGACGCTCTTCACCAACGCCCTGGTGGAACGCAAGGGAGCGGTCACCGGGTTGCTCACCACCGCCGGGTTCCGGGACGTGATCGAGATCGGGAGGGAGCGGCGCTTCGAGCTGTACGATCTCGAGATCCGGAGGCCCGAACCGCTGGTGCCGCGCAACCTGCGGCGCGATGTCGCCGAACGAATGGACAAGCATGGTCGTGTCCGGGTTCCCCTGGACCTCGACAGGCTTCTGGCCGAGACCCGGTTGTTGGCGGACCAGGGAGTCTCGTCCATCGCCATCGTCTTCCTCCATTCGTACGCCAATCCGGCGCACGAGCGCATGGCCGCGGACGCCATCCGAAAGCGGTTCCCCGACATGAGCATCAGTTGCTCGTACGAGATCGCGCCGGTCATCCGGGAGAACGAGAGGGCCTCCACCACCGTCGCCAACGCCTTCGTCAAACCGTTGGCCAACCGCTATTTCCACAGGCTGGAGACCGAGTTGGCGAAGCGCGGGGTGACGGCCCCGATCCTGATGATGCTCCCAAGCGGCGGCCTCACCAGCCTCGCCGACGTCAAGTTGGCGCCCATCAAGGTGTTGGAGTCGGGGCCCGCGGCCGGCGTGATCGCCGCGGCGCAGTTCGGCGCGGAAGACAGCTTTCGGGACCTCATGGCCTTCGACATGGGGGGCACGACGGCCAAGCTGTGCGTGGTGGAGGATGGAGAACCGTCCATCACTTATCTGTTCGAGGCGGCGCGGCAGAAGCGGTTCCTCAGGGGCAGCGGCATGCCCATCCGCATCTCCACGGTGGAGCTCATCGAGATCGGCGCGGGCGGCGGTTCCATCGCGTACCCGGATCACCTGGGCCTCATGAAGGTGGGTCCGCAAAGTGCCGGGGCCGATCCGGGGCCGGCCGCCTACGGCCTCGGCGGGCAGCACCCGACCGTGACCGACGCCAACTTCGTGCTGGGATATCTGAATCCGGACGGCTTTGCCGGCGGCAGCATCACCATCGAGCCGGACAGGGCCGAAAAGGCCATCGCCAGACTCGCCCGGGAAAGCTCACTGCCGGCCGAACGCGTGGCCTGGGGCATCGTCGACGTGGTCAACGAGAACATGGCCGGCGCGGCCCGGGTGCACATAGCGGAGCACGGCCGGGACCCCGCCCACTTCGTGCTCGTCGCCACCGGCGGCGGCGGCCCGCTGCACGGGTACTATGTCGGCAAGAAGCTGGGGGTCCGGCAGGTGCTGTGTCCGTCGGGCGCGGGCGTCGCCTCGGCCATCGGTCTGTTGCGCGCGCCGGCGCGCGTGGACGAGATGAACTCCGTCGTCGTCCCCCTCGAAACCCTCGACTGGCGGGAACTGGAGGAGGCTTTCGGCGAGCTGGAGAGCAAGGCCGGCGCACTGCTCGCCACCACCGGGGCGGACCCCCGGCGCTCCCGGGTTCAGCGGCTGGCGGACATCCGCTTCGTGGGCCAGGCGTTCGAGGTCGTGGTCGGTCTCCCGGACGGACCCTACACCAAGGCAAGCCGTCCGGGCATCATGAGGGCCTTCGAACGGCGCTACGTCGAGAAGTATTCCCGGAGCCCGCGCAACACGCAGGTGGAAATCATCAACATCCGCGTATCGGTGACCGCCGACGCCGAGGACTTTCCGGTCTCCGGACCGAACGGGCCGCCGGCAGCGCGGGCCACGGCCCTGAAGGGCCGGCGGAAGGTCTTTTTCCCCGAGTACGGAAAGTTCCGCAACACGCCCGTCTATGACAGACTCCTGTTGCGGGCGGGACAGTCATTCGACGGCCCGGCCGTGATCGAGGAGCCCATGTCCACCATCGTGGTGGGTCCGGGGGGACGGTTCACAGTGCGCAAGACCGGGCACGTCCTGGTCGACATTCCATGAAGCCGCTGGAGGGGGCACCTACAATGCGGAAGGGAACCAGGAGCAGGGCAACCGGCAAGGCCCGGACCGCCGGCGCGGGCAGCGCCCGCGGGAACGGCCGGGAGGTATTCGACTCCATCACGCTGGAACTGGCCTGGACGCGGCTCATCTCGGCCACCGACGAGGCCGCGGAGACCCTCAAGCGCACCTCCTTCTCCACGCTGGTGAACGAGTCCAACGACTACGCCGTGGTCATCACGGACTCGAAGGGCGACCTCATCGTCCAGAACACGGACAGCATCCCCGCGTTCATCGGCACGCTTCCCGTGACCGTGAAGCACTTCGTCCACGAGTTCGACGAGGAGTTGCAGGAAGGCGATGTCCTCGCCACCAACTACCCCTGGATCGCATCCGGACACCTCAACGACATCACGCTCGTCAAGCCCCTGTTCCGCAACGGCAGGGTGTTCGCGTACGCCGGAAGCTGCGCCCACGCGCCCGACATCGGCGGACGGGCGCGGTCCCAGGAATCCCGGGAAGTGTTCGAAGAGGGTTTCATGATCCCGCCGATGAAGGTCTTCCGGGCGGGAGAGCCGGACCACACGTTCTTCAAGCTGTTCCTCTTCGCTTCGCGCATGCCGGATGAAACCGAGGGTGACATCTGGGCCGCCCTCAACGCCCTGAAGCGAGCGGAACAGCGGATCGGCGAGATCCTGGACGACTACCGTCTCAAGGACCTCGACGGCGTCTCCCGCGAGATCAACAGGCGCGGTGAGACGGCCATGCGGAAGGCGATCCGCGCGCTGCCGGACGGCGTCTACCGCTCCGGGTTCGAGACCGACGGCTTCGAGGACCCGCTTCACTTCGAGACCCGCATCACCATCAGGGGCGGCCGCATGCTCCTGGACTACGAGAACACCTCCGCCGCGGTCCCGCGCGCCATCAACTGCCCCATGACCTATACGTTCGCCATGACAGCCTACGCCTTGAAGTGCCTGTTGCTGCCGGAGCTTCCCAACTGCGAAGGACCACTCCGCTGCATCGAGGTGCACGCTCCCGAAGGCTGCATCCTCAACCCGTCCTATCCGTCCGCCGTGGGCTGCCGGACCGCCGTGGGGCAATACGTGCCTCCGCTGATCTACGCGGCCTTGGCCAAGATCGTGCCGGAACGGGTCATGGCCGCGCCGGGGTCGCCGCTATGGAGCTGTGTGCAGAGCGGCCGCCGGCCCAACGGCAAAGCGTACACCAACGTGCTGTTCTTCAACGGCGGCATGGGCGCCACCGCGGCCAAGGACGGCGAACCCTGCTACTCCTGGCCGAGCAACGTCTCCAACGTGCCCGTGGAGATGACCGAGGCCATGAGCCCGCTGTTCGTTCACCACAAGGCGCTGGTGCCGGACAGCGGGGGCAAGGGGAAACATCGAGGCGGCCTGGGCATCGAGACCCTGTTCGAGGTCGAATCCGAAACGCCGGTGACCCTGGGCTTCATCGCGGAACGGGTCGCCATTCCCGCGCCGGGCCTGCTCGGCGGCAAGGACGGCGGCAAAGGGCTGGTCCGGATCGACGGCAAGAACGTCGACCACCGCAACGACCACTTTCTCGGCCAAGGCGGGACGGTGCTGATGCGCACGCCGGGCGGCGGCGGGCTGGGACCGCCGTCAAAGCGCTCCCGGAAGCTCATCGAGCGCGACAAGGAGTTCGGCTACATCACCCGATGGTGAAGTCTTCCCGTCCCGGAGGTGGCACATGTCCGGTATCGCTGACATCCGTTCCGATTTCCCGGCGCTCGATGACTCCATCTACCTGAACGTCGCGGCGCGCGGCCTGCTGTCACGCACCGCCCGTCAGGCGCTTGGCGACCTCGCCGACGGCCACATGCACGGGACCGCGGTCAAGGAGGACTGGATCGCGGTGGGAGGCCGGGCGAGGGCCGGCTTCGCCCGGATCTACCATGCCGAGCCCGACGAGATCGCCTTTACCAAGAACGTCTCCGACGGCCTGAACACCATCGCGGGCGCGCTTCCATGGGGCTCCGGCGACAACATGGTCTTTTGCCCGGACTTCGAGCATCCCAACAACGTGTACACCTGGCTCAACCTGACGCGCCGCGACGTGGACGTTCGGATGGTGCCGTTGCGGGACAACGCCCTGGACGTGGACGGCCTGATCGAGCGGCTGGACACGCGCACCCGGCTCCTGACAGTGTCGTCGGTAAGCTTTTGCACCGGGTTCAGGGCCGACCTCAAACGCCTGGGAGAGACCTGTCGGTCCAACGGCACGTTCTTCCTGGTGGACGCGGCGCAGTCCTCGGGCATCATCGACGTGGACGTCCATGATTGCCGCATCGACGGCCTCGCCACATCCACCAGCAAGGGCCTGCTGGGACTCTACGGGCAGGGTTTCCTCTACTGTGATCGGGCCTGGATCGAGCGCCTCACGCCCGCCTATCTCAGCCGGTTCGGCATCGATGCGGGCGGCATCCACGAATCCGAGATGGGCCCCCTCGACTACTCGCTCTACCCCAGTGCCCGCAGGTTCGAGGTGGGCAACATGAACTGGCCCGGCATCATCACCGTCGATGCTTCCATGCAACAGTTGCTCGAGGTTGGCGGCGCCGCGATCGAGGAGCACGCGGTGGCGCTGTCCAAACGCCTGTCCGACGGATTCGGTGACCTCGGCTATCCGGTTCAACAGCCGCCCGACGAAGCCTCCCGCAGCCATATCGTGACGGTGGGAAACCGCGCCGAGCATGGCGCCCGCAGGACCGAGAGCACCCACCTGAACCGGCTGTCCGAGGCTCTGACGCGGTACGGAGTCGTCCACTCGGTTCGGCGCGGAGTCCTGCGTTTCGCCACCCATATGTACAACAACGACCAGGACATCGAGCGCGTGCTGGAGATTGCCCGGGGTTTCCGTGACATGGGAGGGCCAGGGCCGGGCTAGTGTGGTGTCCGCCGCCGGCTTGCCGCCGGGGTGAACCGCAAGAACGGACGTGGGCGCTTGTTTGACACCGCCGCTGGGGCTTCCCTATATTCACTGCGTTCTCAACGCCTTCGTAACAACACCGATTTCCATCGCCAGGAGTTTTCTCATGTGGATCAACGAACCGCGGGCCAACCGCGTGCTGGCCGAACGGGACCTCGACGGCCTGATGGCCGCCACCAACATTCCCAACGTCTTCTACCTGAGCGGGGTGTGGCGCCGGCAGGACATTGCCGCCATCGTCACCCGGGACGCGGTGACGGCGCCCTGGATCGTGATTCCCCGGGGCGAGGTGGACTACATGGTGGACACGGTGCCGCCCGCGGGGGTGGTCACCTACGGCACCTTCCACCGCGTCATGGAGGACAACGGGCCGCTCACCCCTCGCGAGCAGCGCATCCGCGAGATCGGTATCGACCTGGAGCCGGTAAAGGACTTCTTCGAGGGCATCGTCCGCACGCTGGAGAACGCGAGGCTCGACCGGAGCCGGCTCGGCTACGACGAACGGGGCCTGGATCCGGCATTGGCGGAGCGCCTCAAGGAACGCTTTCCGCAGTTGGATCTGGTGCCGGCCATGTCGGCGTTCCGGGAGATCCGCATGGTCAAGAGCCCGGCCGAGATCGAGCGCATGACCGAAGCGGTGCGGGTCACGGAGCAGTCCATCTACGAGGCTGCGCACGAGGCCCGGGAGGGCATGACCGAGGCGGAGATGTGCCTCGCCTTCGACTTGGGCCAGGTGCGGCGCGGCGCCGAACCCAACATGAATCACGTAGGCTTCGGCCGGAGCGCCGCCCTGGGCATGACCAACGTGCCGGAAGACACCCTCAAGGTCGGCGACATGATCCGCTTCGACGTCGGATGCCTCTACAAAGGCTACCTCACGGACATGTCACGGACCTTTTCCTTCGGTCCGCCGGACGAGAAATTCTCCAGTTATTACAACGCCATACTCAAAGGCCAAGATCTGGCCCTGAGCCTTGTCAAGCCGGGCAAGATCGCCTCGGAGATCTTCAACGACACGGTCGCCGAAGTGCGCGAGACCGGCATTCCGCACTACGGCCGCCAGCACGTGGGACACGGCATCGGCCTGGGCCTCGGCGGTTACGACCGTCCCACCATCTCCCCCGGCGACGACACCCCGCTGGAGGCCGGCATGGTGCTGTGCATCGAGACCCCCTACTACGAGATGGGCTGGGGCAGCGTCCAGGTGGAGGACATGATCGTGGTGAACGAGGACGGCTACCGGCGGCTCACCTCGTCGCCGCGGCACCTCCAGGTGTTGGAGCCGCGTACCTGAACGTCGAGCGATCCAGACCCATATGAGCCACCTTACCGGTCTCGCTTGCATCCGGTGCGGCGCGTCCTTCGGCATCGAGCCCCGCTTCGACGGGTGCCCGGAATGCCGTCGAGATGCCCCCGCCAACCTCACGCCCCGCTACAACCTGGACGCCGCCCGGGAATTCTCCGTCGAATTGCTCCGGGACCGGCCCGGCGGCATGAGGCGCTACCGCGAGTTGTTGCCGCCGGACATTCAGGATGCAGCCACCCTGGGCGAAGGTGACACCCCGCTGCTTCACTGCGAGCGGTACGGACGCCGGCTCGGCCTCGACCGGCTCTTCCTGAAGGACGAATCACAGAACCCGTCGGGCTCCTTCAAGGACCGGCTGGCGTTCACCGCCCTGGCCATGGCCACGCGGTTCGGAGCCACGGCCGTGGGGGTCAGCTCCACCGGCAACGCCGGCGCCGCCGCGGCAGCCTACGCGGCCCGTGCGGGGCTCCCCTGCATCGTCCTCACCGTCCAGGGGGCCGCCTCCGCCATCGTCACCCAGATGCAGGCCTACGGCGCCATGGTGGTGGCCACCCGCACCAAGGCCGACCGCTGGAAGCTGCTGCAGACCGGGGTGGCCGAGTGGGGCTGGTATCCGACCTCGCCCTATTTCGGCCCGCCCGTGGGCAGCAACCCCTACGGGGTGGACGGCTACAAGACCCTCGCCTACGAGGTCTGCGAGCAAATTGGCCGGGAAGCCCCCGACTGGTGCGTCCTGCCGGTGGCCTACGGCGATGCCTTGTTCGGCATGTGGAAGGGTTTCGAGGAACTTGCCGCCCTGGGGTTGATCCCCAGGAAGCCGCGCATGGTCGCGGCGGAGATGGCCGGCTGCCTGGGGGCGGCACTGGCCTCCGGCGCGGATGCCATCCCGGAGATAGCGGCGCCGTCGCCCTACGTGGCCGGCTCCATCAGCGTGAACCAGAGCACCTATCAGGCGCTGCATGCGCTGCGCGCCTCGGACGGAGCCGCGCGGGTGGCGCGAAACGACGAGTTGCTGGGCCTGCAGCGGGATCTGGCGGCGGACGAAGGCATCTATGCCGAGCCGTCGTCGCTGGCCGCCCTTGCCGCGGTGGGCCGCCTGTGCGAAGAAGGCCGCATCAGCCAGAACGACACGGTGGTGGTCGTCAACACCGCCAGCGGCCTCAAGGACACCGCCGCCACGGCCGGAGCCGCACCCGAGATCCCCACCGTGGGCGGCGACATCGCGCAATTCCTGGAGACCCTGGAGGATGCCTACGGCTTTCGCGCGGAGGCATGAAGCCATCATGAAACACATCCGTCATTCCCGCATCCCCCTTTGTCATTCCCGCAAACCCCTTCGTCATTCCCGCAAACCCCTTGTCATTCCCGCACCCCTTTCCGTCATTCCCGCGAAAGCGGGAACCCAGGGGCGAGGAGGAGGGGCTGACCACTCATGAAATTCAGCATACAGCTTCCCACCTGCACCGAAGGGCTCGTGAACCCCGTCCCGTTCGTGGAGCCGGAAGAGTTCGTCCACATGGCTCAGGAGGCCGAACGGCTCGGATACGACGCCGTCTGGGGCAACGACCACATCAACCCGGCGGCCTACGCGAGGCAGAAATGGCCGGAACCGCCCAACTTCTACGAGGTGCTGGTAACCCTGGCCACGGTGGGCGCCCACACCTCACGCATCCGGCTGGGCACCGCCGTGCTGGTGATGCCGCTACGGGACCCTGTGCTGCTGGCCAAGCAGGTCAGCACCCTGGACCGGTTCACCGGCGGGCGCGTGATCCTGGGTACGGGCATCGGCGCCTATCGCGAGGAGTTCGACGCCCAGTGGCCGCGACGCAAGGCGGAGCGGCGCGGCAACCTGCTGGACGAAAGCCTGGCGGCGCTGCAATGCCTGTTTCAGAACACCGAGGCCACCTACGAGGGGCGGCATGTCGCCTTCAAGGGCATTGCCATGCGCCCCAAGCCCCTGCAGGACCCGTTGCCCATCTTCGTCGGCGGACATAACGAAGCCATGATCGGACGGGCGGCCCGGCTCGGCCAGGGGTGGCTGCCGGGCTGGCGGCCCTTCGACCAGATCGTGGAGCGAGTGGCGCTGCTGCGCCGGCTGACGGAAGAGGCCGGACGGCCTCCCGGTGACGTGGAAGCCTGTTCGCAATTCACCCTGTGCATCGGCAAGACCGTGGAGGAAGCGCGCGCCCGCTACCGGAACACCGGCATGGTCCAGCACCGGGTCTCCCTGGCCCACACCGGCCGGGACCCGGCCCTGGCCGAGACCCACAACCTCATCGGCAGCCCGGCCAGCATCCTCGAACAGGTGGCATTCCTGGACAAGGCCGGCGTCGACCACGTCTGTGCGTTGCAGTTCCCGTCGGATACCGGCACGGAGATGCTTGAGCAGATCCAATGGTTGGCCGAGGAGGTCATGAAGCCGTTCAACGGCGCGTAGGGGCTACGACCGACACCACAACGAAGCGTCGTTCCCGCGAAAGCATGCCCTCGACCCCGTTCGGGGGCGAGAATCCAGGGCCAGGGGGAAAAGGAATCTCCATGACACAGACAACCACCGCGGTCGGCTACCTGCTGCCCACGCGCGAAGTCGTAATGGCGCAGGCGACCCCGGACTGCAGCCGCATCGTCCAACTGGCGGAACGCGCCGAGACCCTTGGATTCGACTCGGTTTGGGTGGGGGACAGCATCCTCGCCCGGCCGCGCCTCGAGCCGCTGACCACGCTGGCCGCGGCGGCGTCCCGCACCAGCCGGGTGAAGCTCGGCACGGCCGTGCTCTTGCCCGCGTTGCGCCACCCCATGGTGCTCGCCAACGAAGTCGCCAACCTGGACCTCCTGTGCAACGGCCGGCTGATCCTGGGCATCGGCATCGCCGGCGACAACAGCAGCATCGAGCGGGAGTTCACCGCCTGCGGGGTGGATTTCCGCCACCGCATCGGCATTTTCGAGGAAGGGGTGGAGCTCATGCGGCGGCTGTGGACGGAGCCGGAGGTCACGTTTCAGGGACGCCATTTCCAGCTCGACGGGGTGCGCCTGGGGCTCCGCCCAGTGCGGTCCTCGGGCGTTTCGCTGTGGCTCGCGGGGGGCGTCGACAACGCCCTACGCCGGGTGCTGAAGCTGGGTGACGGCTGGTTCCCGCTGCCGAACTCCCCGGAAACCTTCGCCCGCAATTGGCAGCGCCTGGAAACCCTCGGACAAGAGATGGGACAGGACGCCGGCCGGCTCGCCCGGGCCATCTACGTGACCGTCAACCTGAATGACGACACCGCCCAGGCCGAGCGCGAGATGCGCGCCTTCATGGAAGGCTATTACAACGTCCCCTACGAAACCATGGTCGCCGTCCAGGCCCCGTGCAACGGCCCGGCCTCCCAATGCATCGAATGGCTCCAGGCGTTCGTCGAGCGGGGCGCCGAAACCATCGTCGTGCGCTTCGGCGCCCCTGACCAGACGACCCAGCAGGAACGCTTCGCCGCCGAGGTGCTGCCCGCGCTCCGCGCCGCCTGATTGCCTCCGAAACCCGTAGGTCGGATTCGCGTCGCATAATCCGACATGCACACGCCACCTCTCGAAAGGAAAGAATGACCGAGATCCAATTCGACCTGGGCTTCAGCTCAAGAACCGTAGCCGCCTACCCGCTGTCCCGGCGGGTCGCCATCATCAAGAGCGCGGAGGCATTGGGGTTCGACCGCCTGTGGCATTCCAACGAGAAGTTCGGCCGCGACATGGTGGCCAACATGACCCTCAGCGCCGCCCATACCGAACGCATCGGCATCGGCGCCGCGGTCACCGACCCCTACAGCGTCCATCCCGCCCTCACCGCCGCGGCCATGGCCACGGTGGACGACATCTCCTCGGGCCGCGTCGTCGTCGGCATCGGCGCCGGCGGCTCCGGCTTCCCGGCCATGGGCATCCAGCGGGAGCGCCCGGTGGCCGCCATGGCCGACGCCATCGCCATCATGCGCGGCATGTGGGCGGGCAAGCCCGCCACGGTGGACGGCAAGGTGGTGAGCGTGAAGAACGGCGTGCTGGGATTCAAGGCCCGGCCCGATATCCGCATCGTCATCGCCAGCCGCGGCCCGGCGGTCTTCCGCCTGACCGGACGCATCGCCGACGGCGCCATGATCGCCACCATGGCCACACCCGAGGGCGTCCGCACCGCCTGGGACTTCGTCCGGCAGGGCGCGCACCAAGCCGGCCGCGACCCCGAGGACATCGAGATCATCTCCCGCGTCGACACCTGCGTGGACCGGGACCGCGACAAGGCCCGAGCCGGAGTCCGGCAGATGATCGCCTTCCTGTTGTGGAGCAGCTACCCCAACCGCGACTTCGTCACCCAGTTGGGCATGGAGGTCCCCGCCGACCTGGAAGCCATGATCGCCAAGCGCGACTACGAGCTCATGTTCAAGGCCGGCCCGCTGGTGCCCGAGGAGTTCGTCGACGCCTTCGCCTGGGCCGGCACCCCCGAGGAAGTCGCCGCCAAGATCACCCGCATCGCCGAAATGGGCATCCGCCGCTTCGGCACCTGGGTGCTGGCCCCGCCGGGCGGGGGGGTGGAGTCGGTGATTCAACTCATCGCGGAAGAAGTGATGCCACGCGTGCGGGCAGGCGTCGATTCATGACTAGCGCTCGGTGAACAATTAACCCCAATGTTGCAGAAGGCCGAAGCATGGAGAGGCCCGTGCGGCAAGCGGGATGGGATCTGGAAGGGAGGAAGGGGTGGTTGGGGAATGTCACTGGGCGTGAAGTCAAGCGACAGAGTAGGGTGACAGGGGCATTTTACGAAAAGTCATTTGTATGTTGAGAGATCCTCTCAGATCGGCCAGTCTCCGCCCACGCCCCGCCTGGATTCCCGCTTTCGCGGGAATGACGTTTCGTAGGGCGTGTTCCGGATCGCTCTTGACGAACCTTTTGCAACATTGAGACTAAGCAGGCAGGGTGCTTACCTGGATCCGATGAGCCGCGCGGATGAGATCCTTGTCCAGCGTCGCCAAGGGCAACCGGCGACGCACGGCAAGCTCGAGATAGGCCGCGTCGTAGGTGGTCAGGTCTTCATTTCGGGCAAGCGTCAGTATTTCCCGGAACGCCCGACTTTCGGTTTCCGTGTCCGCAACGATGGGAGAACGATCCAGCAAATCAAGGTAGTCGGCAATCTGGGCAGCGGTTATGCGGTTGAGTCGTTCCACCCTTGCCAGAACATTCCCAAGTTCCAGACGCCAGAGCGCGGGTACAAGCGCTCCCGAGTCTTTCAGGCGGTCCAGCAGTTCGTCCGTCTGCGGCGTGGACTCGTCCTCGAACAGCCAAGCGACGGTGATGGAACAGTCCAGCACGAACATCGTTCACCGCCGCCCTTCATCGCGCAGCTTCTTCCAATCCAGACCTCCGAGCTTCAGACCCGATCGAAGGCTTCGAATGCCTTCGATCACGCGTTCCGTCGCTACCCGTTGCGCTTCCCCCGCGGCTACGAGGCGAGCTACGGGAACGCCACGCCGGGTGATGACCACTTCCTCTCCCTGGGTGACCTTGTCGAGCAGCGACGACAAATGTGTCTTCGCCTCGAACGCGCCGACTTCGATCATGCGTCCTGCTCCAATCAACTAGTTGATCGGACTAGTATAGTGAAGGATGGTGATTTCGCAACCTCGCAGACGGTTGCGGTGGTCCACTTACCAACGGAGCAATCGGTGCCGAGATCGCAGGCTCTCCCTCGCAACGGGCTTTCGGACGTCTGGATGTCTACGGTTTGATGGGTAAGAGCGGGTTGCCGTCTACAAGAGCCGCACATCCGACAACACGGCCATCTTTCGATCCAGCGTCAGGACCTCCATTCCAGCGCGGGAATAGTCGTCGGCGATGAGGCGATCCAACAGCCCCGCGCCGCCGGGAGTCCCAAGGGCCTCAATGACCGAGGGCCCATTCACGGGAGACACGAGACCGCTACGGAGCACATCGAGCAAAGAATCGCGGGCCGCCACCTTGGATACTCCATAGTGGTGCTGCACGGCGACGTAGGCCTCTCCAACGACCTGGTTCGATGCGAAGACCTCGCTGCCCTGCTCATCAATCAGGGTACGAAGCCTGCTCACGCAATACTGGAAGTCCTTTTCCGGGTCTCCGGTGAGCAACCGCACGAGCACCGAAGTATCAATCCCGTAGCGACGGATCATGGCCTTCTTCCCGGAAAACCTCAAGGTCAAACGGCCGGTGTCCCGGTAGGATCTTGTCGCGCAGTGTCCCGAGGCGGGAATATTCGATGCGCCTGGGCCGCAGAACGAAGCCGCCCGCTCCTTCTTCCAGTTCAAGTTGATCGCCGGGACCGACGCCCAAGGCATCCAACACCCGTGCCGGGAACGTGACCTGTCGCTTCGATGTAATCTTGACGATCATGGTACTCCTTACCAATATTCTAATTTAGTAAGGCATCCGGTTCAAGTCGATCTCCGGCTTACAATCCCCCAAACGCCGAAAGCACCATCTCAACCAGAATCCCTGGCGGTCGCGTCAACGGGTCGGTGACGGGGATGCCGAGCTCGTCCTGGTACCCCGCGATGGCGGCGCTGACATCGGCGTCGGTCATGTTCTCGTGGTTGATGGTGAGGCCGATGACCTTCGTGTCGGAGAAGGTTTGAATGAGATGGATCTCGTCGGCCGGCTCGGGCATCGGCATGTGCGCAAAGTCGGCACGATGGGGACGCGCGGGTGCGTGCTGCAGCACGACGCCGTCGGGGCAGGCGCCGCGGAGGATCAAGGCGGAGGTCGGGTAGGCGGGGTGGCTGAGGGCGCCTTGCCCTTCGACAATGATCGCGTCCGGGTTCTCGGCTTCGAACGCTTCGAGGATCGTCGCTTCGAGCTCGCCGGCGCAGAACTGTGACGGAACGGCGTCGAGCGCGACGCCATAGCGGGCGCCCTGGATCAGGCCGGTCTGGCCCGTGCCGATCATCACCGCGTTGATGCCACGGTCATTGAGTGCCCGGGTCAGGACGGTGGCGGTGGTGCGCTTGCCGACGGAGCAATCGGTGCCGAGGACGACGATGCGTGGGCAGGTGACATCCGCGATACGGCCGCTGAAGGTCCGCAGGCCCTCCCTGGCAGGGGGCTTTCGAACATCGAGGATCTTCACGTTTCGCGCGGCGCTTGCCGCCACGAACTCCGGGTCGTCGCTCAAGAACTCGTGAAGCCCGTTCACGACGTTCATTCCCAGGTCGATGGCCTCCAGCAGAATCCCGCGATCACGGGACGACAACCTGCCGCTCGCGGGAGCCATGCCGAAAATGAAGTAGTCGGGCGTGGCCCCGGCGCGCACCACTGAATCGGCCAGGTCGCGGCAGACGGGAATTCCGTTCGGCGGCTCGCCGAGCACGGCCCCGGCATCGAGACCGGCCTTGCCGCTGTCGATGACCGAGAGGATTTCATAGAGCTCGGAGTGACGGACGAGGCCGTTGGCGGTCTTCCCGTCAATGGCGCCGAGGTTCCCTTCGCAGTAAACGATGGCCGTCGCGGCTTCGGCCCGCGATGGTGCGGTGTGATGAGCGAGCGGTACGATAAGGTCTCCCTTCTGCAATGCTGAAAACAAGGCTTCGAGCGCCGGCCCGTGAGGGCGGATTCGACTCCCCTTTATTCCATGCCGAACGGCGGCCCGCTACCCGGCCACCGCCGCCCGCCCCCGCGCCCGCATCCACTCCCACCCGGTCAGGGCCGCGCCCACCACCAGGCCGACGACGTTCCACTGGAGCCACGGCGTGACCATGCCCAGGCTGGCGGCCAGGAAGAGCAGGCGGGTGATGCCATCGAGGTTCCTGTAGCAGTAGCCCTGAACGGCCATGCCCATGGCGATCATGCTCAACACGGCGAAAGCGACGGTTACGGTGACCTCCGCGGCGTTGCCGATGGTGATGAGCGCGGAGTTGGCCACGAACGCGTAAGGTAGCACGAAGGCGGGCAGGGCCAGCTTCACGGCTTCGATGGACGTGGGCACCACCGGCGACTGGGCGATGGCCGCCGCCGCGTAGCTCGTTGGCGCGGTGGGCGGGGTGATGGCCGAGATGGCGCAGAAGAAGATTACGAACAGGTGCGCCTGGGGGACGATGGCGTCGGCGTCGAGTCCCATGTTCCTGAGCATGACCACCAGGGCCGGGATGGCGATGCCCACCTGCACGATGTAGGCGGACGACAGCGGCAGGCCCATGCCCAGGATGATGGCGGTGATCATGACGAAGACCAGGGCCAGCAGCAAGTGCCCGCCCGCCAGGTCCACGATGACGCCGGAGAACTTGATGGCGACGCCGGTGAGGTCGAAGATGCCCACCATGATGCCGGAGGTGATGATGGCCACGGCCACCACGGTGGACTGGATGCCGCCCTGCACGAGAGCATCCCAGATGTCCTTGAGGCCCATGCGCGTTGCCTTGCGGAACCAGCTCACGATCACGATGCCGACGATGCAGCGCACGACCGCGTAGCCCGGGCTGAACCCGGCCACCAGGAGATAGATCAGGATAATCAGGGGCAGCGCCAGGTGCCCCCGGTCCATGATGGTCTTCTTGAGGCTCGGCAAGTCCTCCCGCGGCACCGTCGGGATCTTCTCCTTGACCGCGTAGATGTGCACCATGATGCCCACGGCGAGGAAGTACAGCACCGCGGGGACCAGGATGTACTGCATCACGTTGACGTAGGGGATGCCGGTGTACTCCGACATCAGGAAGCCGGCGGACGCCATCACCGGCGGCATGATCAGGCCACCGGTGGACGCCGAAGCTTCCACCGCGCCGGCCATGTAGTCCTTGAAGCCGATCTTCTTCATCATCGGGATGCTGAAGGAGCCCGTGATCACGGCGTTGGCCGTGCTGCTGCCCGAGATGGAGCCCATCAGGCCGCTGGACACCACCGCGATCTTGGCCGGCCCGCCCCGGAACCGTCCGGCCAAGGCGGTGGCGAACTCGATGGTGAACAGGCCGAAGCCCGACTTCTCCAGGAAGGCGCCGAAGACGATGAACAGGAAGATGAAGTTGGCCGAGATATGGGTCGGCAGCCCGAACAGCCCGTCCGTGAGGAAGTACTGGTTATCCGCCACCTCCGACGCCGTGTACCCCAGGTGGTTGAGGAATCCGGGCAGGTAGGGCCCCAGGAACGAGAACAGGAAGATAATCAAGGCCAACGCCGCCAGCGGCCAGCCGACCGCGCGACGGCAGGCCTCCAGCGTCAGCGCCACCGCGCCGAAAGCCAGGACGAACTGGAAGGGGGCGAAATCCTCGGTGTAGCCGATGTGCTGGATGATCCACTCGTACTCGTAGAAGAGATAGCCCATGGTCGTGAGCCACAGGCCAAGGACCACGACGTCGTACCAGGGAAGCTTTCCGTCATCCGGCCGGCGGAACGCCGGGAAGCTCAAAAAGGTAATGCCCATCATCAACGTGACGTGGATCACGCGATGCAGGAACGCTTCAGGTTGCCCGAAGAAGCCGGTGTAGATGTGGTAGGCCGAGGTCGCGAAAGCCACCAGGGTCAGGATGATCCCGGCGACCCCTGTCAGGTTGCGCTGCATAGGACCGCTCTCTGCCACGTGTCCGATGCGGCGCGGACACCCGGGCGTTCGCTCACGTCAGGTGGTTTCACGTTGGTTGAAGGTGTCGAAGCGAAAAAAGAGGGCCGGCGTTCCGCGCCGGCCCTCTTTGCGTAGGGTCCCTCTACTTGAGGACGCCCTTCTCCTTCAGGTACTTGTCCATGCCGGGGTGCCGAGCGGCGCCCACGTCGTTGATGGCATTGGCCAACTTGACGCGCTCGAAGGCTTTCACGGCTCCGGCGAAGTCGCCCAGGTTGTCGTAGACGGTCTTCGTCAGCTTGTAGACGCGCTCCTCCGGAACGTCCTCGTTCGTGATGATGAGCAGGAAGGTCTGAACGGTGTTCACGTCGTTCTTCTGATCGTAGTTCTTCTTGTCCAACGTGAAGGGGCCGACGCCGGGATTGGCCTTGTTCATCTTCGCAATGTCCTCCTTGGAGAAGGAGAGAATGCGGATCGGCGCATGCGCCGCCAACTGCACGATGGGCGCGTAGTTCTCCTCGCCGGGGCCGAGGTAGGCGTCGATGTGGTTGTCCTTCATCTGGGCCACGGCGTCGTTGAAGCCGAGATAGTTGACCTTGGAGAAGTCACTGTACTTGATGCCGAGGGCGCCCAGCATCTGCTGGTTCAGCGCCTGGAACGAGAACCGCTTGGGCATGACGTTGACTCGCTTGCCCTTGAGCTGCTCGTACGACGTGACGTCGGATTTCGCCCATACCAACCAGAACAGGTAGTTGGGGTACAGCACCGCGGCCACGCGCACCTTCTTGGCCTGCGCCTCCTTCCCCTTGAACATCTTGGCCCCCTTGAGGGCTTCCTGAATGCTCGTTGCGCTGGAGAGGCCGAAGCTCAGCTTGCCAGCCATGACGTTCAGCAGGTTGGACGTGCCGCCGCCGATTTCCACGGTCACCTTGTCGCCGTAGTTCTTGTCGGCCAGCCGCTGCAACACGGTCCCGATGGGGTACCAGGAACCGCCCGGCTTCGAGGCGCCGAACTTGTAGCTCTCCGCCAAGGCCGCCGGCGCGAGCGTCGCGACAAACACCGCGATCAACGAAACTACCAGAAACCTATGCAATCGACTCATCGGGATCTCCTTTCGCTGCTCCCTCCGACACCCTGGCTGCGCAGGTGCCCGGACAATCAAAGTAGCTGAAACTACTTGCGCCGCACCCAAAAGTCAAGAACGATGGTGCCGGCAAGGAGGGCGACCATGAGCATGACCAGACGCAACTTCATCCAGTCCCTCGGCGCGGTCGCCGGGGTAGAGGCCGTTCACCGGACCATGCAGGCGCTGGGGCTGTCGGGGACGGGCGAGGCCCGCGCGGCGGCGCCCGATCTGCCGCGCGGCTCGGGCCAGGGAAAGAGCGTCGTGATACTCGGCGCCGGCATCTCCGGCATGGCGGCCGCCTACGAGCTGTCGAAGGCGGGCTACCGCTGCACGATCCTGGAGGCCGCCGGGCGCGCCGGCGGGCGCAATCTCACGGTGCGCGGCGGCGACGTGATCGAAGAGACCGGCGGCCGGCAACGGGTGGCGTTCGACCGCGGAGACCATCTGTACGCGAACCTCGGGCCGGCCCGCATTCCCTACCATCACCGGACCATCCTCGGCTACTGCAGGGAATTCGGCGTCGAGCTCGAGGTCTTCACCAACGACAACCGCGCCGCTCTTTTCCACAACCGGGAACGCTTCGGCGGCAAGCCGATAGCGGCCCGCCAGGTCGTCACCGACACCCGCGGCTACGTCGCGGAACTGCTCGCCAAGGCGGTCGACGGCAATGTCCTCGACGGCGAGCTGACCGGCGAGGACAAGGAGCGGGTGCTCGAAATGCTGGTCCAGTACGGCGGCCTGGACCCGGACCGGCTCTACAAGGGCTCGAACCGCGCCGGCCATCGCGGCGAGGAACTCCATGCGGGCCTCAAGGCCGGCGAGGTGAACTCCCCGCTGGACTTCGGCGAGCTGCTCAAGGCGGACTTCTGGCAGTACAAGCTCCATTTCAGCCATTTCCTCGACCAGAACCCCACGTTGTTTCAGCCGGTGGGCGGCATGGACGCCATCGCCAAGGCTTTCGAGCGACGCGTCGGGCCGCTCATTCGATACCAGAGCGCCACCAGACAGATCCGCAAGACGCCGGACGGGGTTCGCATCGTCTACCGGCAGGGCGGGCGGGACGCCGACGGCGCCATCGACGCGGACTTCGCCATCTGCACCATCCCCGCGCCCGTGCTGAAGGACATCCCCAACGACTTCTCCCGGGAGACGCGGTCGGCCATCGAGTCCATCGAGTTCGTGCCCGCGGTCAAGGTCGCCTTCCAGGCGCGACGCCGCTTCTGGGAGGACGATCACGCCATCTACGGCGGCATCTCGTGGACCGACCAGGACATCACGCAGATCTGGTATCCGCCGTACGGCTACCACCGGAACAACGGCATCCTCGTCGGCGCCTACATATGGGACGACAAGCCCGGACTGCGTTTCGGGGCAATGACCCCGGCGGAGCGGCTGCGGGCCGCCGTCGCCGAGGGCGAGCACCTCCACCCGGGATATGGCGCGGAGATGGAGTCCGGGATCAGCCTGGCCTGGGCCAGGAAGCCCTTCCAGAAGGGCGGCTGGCCGAAAAGCCGTCACATGTCACCGGAAGCGCTGCAAAGGCCCGACGGACCCATCCACTTCGCCGGCGACCAGGTCACCGGCTTGCCCGGATGGCAGGAGGGCGCCGTGCTCGGAGCCCACATGGCGGTCAACGCCATCCATGAGCGGGCGATGGCGAAGTAGCGCGCTTCGGGCGCGGGCGCCGGCTTCCCCGTTCTTCTTGACAACCTCCAGGTAATTGGCTAGGCACCCCAGAAAGCAGCATCCGTCCCCATGAAACCCGCACCCTTCACCTACTACTGTCCGGACACCCTCGACGAAGCGGTCCGCCTGCTCCACGAGCACGGCGACGACGGCAAGATCCTTGCCGGCGGACAGAGCTTGATGCCGCTCATGAGCCTGCGCCTGGCCCGGCCGGCGGTGATCGTGGACATGAACCGGGTCCCCGGCCTGGACCGCATCGCCGTCAACGGCGACGGCAGCCTGAGCATCGGCGCGATGACGCGCCAGCGGGCGATCGAACGGGACGCCGCTCTCCCCCAACGGAATCCGCTGCTGGCGGCGGCCGTGCCCCTCATCGGCCACTTCCAGATCCGCAACCGCGGCACGGTGGGCGGCAGCTTGGTGCATGCCGATCCGGCGTCCGAGCTGCCGGCGGTGAGCGTGACCTTGGGCGCCGACTTCGTGCTCGCCAGCGCCGCCGGAGAACGAGTGGTCAGCGCGGAAGACTTCTATCTCGGCTACATGGCCACGGACTGCGAGGCCAACGAGGTGCTGACCGAGGTCCGCGTGCCGGCCTGGAAGGCAGGCCGGCTCTGGGCCATCGACGAAGTGGCCCGGCGCAAGGGCGACTTCGCCATGGCGGGCGTGGCGCTGTGGGCCGACATGAACGGCGGCGCCTGCGAGGACACGCGGATCACGCTGTTCGGCGTCGGCGGCAAGCCTGTCCGGGTCGAGAAGGCGGAACAGCGCCTCAAGGGTTCCGCTTTGGACGACGCCACCCTCAAGGAGGTCGAGGGCATCGTGTTCGAGGAGCTAGAGCCCGACTCCGACATTCACGCATCGGCGCTGTACCGCAAGGAAGTGGGCGGCGTGCTCACCCGGCGCGCGCTCGCCGCCGCCGCGGCGAGAGGCACGGAGGCCACATGAGCACCAAGAGCATCCTCAACCTGACGGTCAACGGCAAGGCCTACGAGAAGCTGGTGGAAGTGCGCATGACCCTGGCGGACTTCCTCCGGAACGAGCTGGACCTCACCGGCACGCACCTGGGCTGCGAGCACGGCGTGTGCGGCGCCTGCACGGTGATCATGGACGGCGAGGCGGTGCGCTCCTGCCTGCTGCTGGCGGTGCAGGCGGAAGGAGCGACGCTGGAGACGGTCGAGGGGCTGGCGGACGGCGACCAACTGCACCCGCTCCAGGCCGCCTTCCAGGACCGGCACGCGCTCCAGTGCGGCTTCTGCACCCCGGGGTTCCTCATGACCGCCTCGGCCTTCCTCAAGGAGAACCCCCAGCCCACGGACGCCGAGATCCGCGAGGCCATCTCCGGAAACATCTGCCGGTGCACGGGCTACCAGCCCATCATCGAGGCCATCGCGCAGGCGGCCCCGGAGGTGGGCGGCTCACCCCCACCCCGTCATTCCCGCGAAAGCGGGAATCCATGAAGGGCGGACCGTGGCCGTGCTGACCCCACCTCACCCCTCCTGGATTCCCGCCCCCGATCGGAGTCGAGGGCAAGCTTTCGCGGGAATGACGGTGGTGGTTCCGGGGTTGACCTTTTCGAAGCGGCGGCAGGACAACAACGGCGCAATGCCCTGAACGGAACACTCGGCCATGGCGGAATCATACATCGGCGCTCCCATCAAGCGGCGCGAGGACATCCGCTTCATCACCGGCGCGGGCACCTACGTGGACGACATCAAGCTGCCCCACATGGTCCACGCCGCCATCCTGCGCAGCCCCCACGCCCACGCCCGCATCCTGAACATCGACACCAAACGCGCCGAGGCTCTGCCCGGGGTGGTTTTGGTCTTCACCCTCAAGGACATCGGGGAGCTGGACGCCACCGTCCCCATCCGGATGTACAAGATTCCGGGGCTGGACAAGTATCTCCAGCCTTCGCTGGCGCGGGACGTGGTGCGCTACGTGGGCGAGCCCGTGGCCGTGGCCGTGGCGGAGAGCCGCTACCTGGCCGAGGACGCGCTGGACGCCATCGACGTCGACTACGAGGTGCTGCCCGAAGTGATGGACGTGCGCGAGGCGCTCGAGGACAAGGTGCTGGTGCACGAACAGAACGGCACCAACCTGGCCGGCGTCCACCACGTCTCCATCGGCGACGCGGACAAGGCCTTCGCGGAAGCGGATTACACCCGCCGCGAGGAATTCCGGGTGCACCGCTTCACCGGCAACCCCATGGAGACCCGGGGGGTCGTGGCGCACTTCGACCGCGGCAAGGGCGAGCTCCGGGTCTACGGCGCCACCAAGCTGCCGCACCTGAACCGCCAGACCATCGCCGCCTTCCTGCAACTGCCCGAACACAAGTGCCACTTCGAGGAGAACGACGTGGGCGGCGGCTTCGGCATCCGCGGCGAGCTCTATCCCGAGGACTTCCTGATCCCCTTCGCCTCCGTGCGCCTCGGTCTCCCGGTGAAATGGATCGAGGACCGCCGCGAGCACCTCCTGGCGGCCAACCACTCGCGCCAGGTGACCTGCGAGCTGGAGATCGCCGCGCGCAAGGACGGCACCCTGCTCGCACTGCGGGCGCAGATCTACGGCGACATGGGCGCCTACGTGCGCACCCACGGCGGGCTGGTGCCGTGCTCCACCGCCGCGCTGTTGACCGGCCCCTACCGGATCCCCAACTACGAGGCGAAAATCCACTGCATCATGACCAACAAGACCGGTCTGGGCACGCTGCGGGCGCCCGGCCGGGTGGAGTCGTGCTTCTATCGCGAGCGCATGCTCGACATGATGGCGCGGGACCTGGATCTCGACCCGGTGGAGCTGCGGAAGAAGAACCTGGTCACGCCCGAGGAGATCCCCTACGAGATCGGGTTCACCCGGCCCAGCAGCCACCCCACCATCCTGGACAGCGGGGACTACGCCAGCGCCCTCAGGCAGGCCCTGGAACGGTTCGACTACGACGAGATGCAGGGCCTTCAGGGTCTGCGGGACGACGGCCGCTACCACGGCGTCGGGCTGTCGTACTTCGTCAAGAACACCGGCGGGCTGGAGCCCTACGAGGGCGCCCGCATGGTGGTGGGCGAAGGCGGCGGCGTCAGCGTGTTCCTGAGCATCGCCCAACTCGGCCAGGGACACGAGACCGCCATGGCGCAGATCTGCGGCGACGCTCTGGGCGTTTCCATGGATGCCATCTCCGTGTTCCACGGCAACACCGACCTCTCGCCCTTCGGCTGGGGCACCTTCGCCAGCCGCGGCACGGTCATGGCCGGCAACGCCGTCCACCTCACCGCGCTGCAATTGAAGGACAAGATCCTGGAGGCCGCGGCCCGGCACCTGGACGTGGACGCCGCCGACCTGTCGCTTGAGGACGGCAACATCGTCCAGACCGGCACCGAGGCGCCGGCGCTGCCGCTGGGCGAGTTGGTGACCCACATGCGCGAGTCCATTTCCCCGGAACAGGGGGTCCCCGAGCTCGAGGCCACCGCCTACTACAACTCCAACAACATCACCCACACCTACGGCGTGCACCTGGCCCACGTGGCCGTAGACCCCGAAACCGGCATTCTGGAGGTGCTCAAGTACCTGGTGGTGGAAGACGTGGGACGGGTGGTCAACCCCTTGATGGTGCGCGGCCAGACGGTGGGCGCCGCGGTGCAGGGCATCGGCGGCGTGGTGCTGGAAGAACTCGTCTATGGCGAAGGCGGCCAACTCCTCACCACCACGTTCCTGGACTACCTGCTGCCCACCAGCACCGACGTCCCCCCCATCGACGACCTGGTGCTGGAAGAAGCCCCTTCACCCTACAACCCGCTGGGCGTCAAGGGCGCCGGAGAAGGCGGCATCGTCGGCACCGCCGGCGCACTGGGCAACGCCGTCAGCAACGCCCTCGGCATCGAGGTCAAGGACCTCCCCCTGAGCCCCGACCGCATCCGCGGCTGGCTCCGCGCCCGTGCGGACGGCTAGTGTCCTGTCCCACGTAATACTGTACCGAAATGCGCAGGATTTCTTGTGGTCGGCAAGGCGCGATGACGAGCAGTGGCGGTCACCACGCGAGGAAGACCCCGGGTCCAGCCAGGGGTGACGTACGCAGCCGACGACAAGAAAGACAAGCAGATCGGAGGTTGGACATGCCCGCAACTCATGCCCGAAACGTTGCACTCACCCCCCATCTTGCACGATTCGTCGACGACCTTGTCGCTGCAGGAGCCTATAACAACGCCAGCGAGGTGGTCCGGGACGGTCTTCGTGAACTGCAGCGCCGAAAGTTTTCGGATCAGTTGACCGAGATTCGAGCTCGGATCGGTGTCGGCCTCGATCAACTCGACCGGGGAGAAGGTCGGAGCGGCGATCCTTCGGTCGTCATCGGAGGTATTCTCCGGGAGGCGAAACAAACGCGGCGTCGCAGTACATGAAGACAGTTGTCTACGCGCCAGTTGTGCTTGCCCGGCTGGCCGACCTGGCCTTCGGACGAGGCTTGGCGGCACGGCCCTGCGAGCGCCTCATGCGTGACACACGGGAGGCCTCCCCGTGATCTACAAAACTCCGTCCCTCAACGCACCTCCGTCCCTCAACGCACGCCACACCCGCTCCGGCGTCAGCGGCAGGTCGCGGATGCGTACTCCGGTGGCCCGGGCCAAGGCGCTGACCACCGAGGGGGCTACGGAGAAGATGCCGCCCTCGCCCATGCCACGGCTGCCGTACGGGCCGATGCCGTCCCGGTTCTCCACCAGGAACGTGTGAAACTCCGCCGGCATGTCCTTGAACTTGGGCACCCGGTAGTCGACGAGGTTGGGATTCAGCAACTGGTGGTCGTCGTGCACCATCTGTTCCATGAAGGTGTGGCCGATGCCCATCATGGCCGCGCCCTCCTCCTGTCCGATGCAGTGTTGCGGATGGATGGCCTTTCCCACATCCGCCGCGGAAACATAGCTCACGAGCTTCAGCGCGCCGGTGTCGCGGTCGATGTCCAGCCCGGCGACCCCCATGCCCACCTCCCAGAGCACCGGCGTCTTCCACGCGACCATCTCGGGGCCCATGGTGCCGCGACCCACGATCTCGCCGGCGACGGCGCCGAAGCGGCAGACGAGTGCGTCGGTGAAGGACATCGCCTGCTCTCCGGCGACGAGCCGCCCCTCCGAAAGCCTGACCTTTCCCGCCGTTACCCCGAAGGCCTTTGCGGCAATCGCGCGCAACTGCCGCTTGAGGTCCCGGGCCGCGGCCTGCACCGCCCGGCCCATGACCGTGGTGGAGCGGCTGGCCCCGGTGGAGTGGTCGTAGGGCGTAACCGTGGTGTCCACGGGCACCGGCTGCACCCTGTCGCGCGGCAGCCCCAGCTCTTCGGCGACGATCTGGGTGAACGTCGTCTTGACGCCTTGCCCCATCTCGGTGCTGCCCGCCAGTATCGACACGTGGCCGTCGGGACCCAGCCGCACCAGCGCCACCGATACCGGCAACACGCCGCCGGCGTTGGTGGAGCCGCAGGCCACGCCCAACGGCGCCTTGCCGTCGCGGGCGCGCCGCCGCCAACGGGAGCCGGAGACGAGCCGCCGGAGGCTGGAATGCAGATTCACGTCCACCGGCCGCAGTTTCGGCTGGAGCCTCTCGCCCTTCTTGAGCAGATTCCGGTCACGCAACTCCACCGGGTCCATGCCCAGCTCCGACGCGATCTCGTCCATCTGCGATTCGCAGGCGAAGATGGTCTGTGGCGCGGCCACGGAACGGAACGAGCCCGCGGAGCCGGCGTTGGTGTGGACGGAGTAGACGTCGCTGCTGAGATGCGGGATCCGGTAGGGCCCCAGCACCCGGGTGGCCGCCAACTGCGCGACCATCCGCGTGTTTTCCGTGAACGCTCCGGTGTCGAGGCGAATCTCCGCCTGCCGGGCGACCAGGGTACCGTCGTTCATGACGCCGGTCCTGAGCTTCACGGCGGCGCCGTGCCGCCGCACCGTCACCATGGCCTCCGGGACCGACAGGCACAGCCGCACCGGACGGCCCGCCTTGCGCGAGAGCAGCACCACCAGAGGCTCGAACTTGCTGTAGGACTTGCCGCCGAAACCGCCGCCCAGAAAGGAGACCTGCAACCGCACCTGGGAGCGGGTGACGCCGAAGATCCGCGCGATGTCCCCCTGCACGAGAAACGGATGCTGCGCCGAGGACCACAGGTCGATACAGTCCTCGCCCCAACGGGCCACCGCCCCGTGGGGCTCCATGCTGTAGTGGTAGACGCTGGGAAACGTATAGCGGCCCTCGAAGACGCGGTCCGAAGCGGCGAAGCCCTGGTCCACGTCCCCCTGCTCCACCCGCGCATGGGCGCACACGTTGCCGGGGGCGTCGTCGTGGATCAGCGGCGCTCCCGGCGCCAGCGCCGCATCCATGCCCAGCGCCGACGGCAGCTCCTCGTAGTCCACGTCGATGAGGGCAAGGGCCGCCTCCGCGGTGTGCTCGTCTTCCGCCGCCACTGCCGCCACCGGCTCGCCCACGTAGCGCGCCTTCTCCATGGCCACCACCGGGCGCCCGTTGTAGAACGGGTCCAGGCCGCCCAGATCGTCCGCGGTGACTACCGCGCGCACGCCGGCAAGCGCTTCCGCGCGCGTGGTGTCCATGGCCAGGATACGCGCGTGCGGCAAGGGGCTTCGCAGGATCCGCCCCTCGAGCATTCCCGGCAACACGATGTCGCCCGTGTACTTGGCGCGCCCGGTCACCTTGTCAACGCCGTCCACCCGGGGAACACTTCGGCCCACGTGCTGGAAACTGGATTGCGGCATGGCCTCTCCTGGCTGTCTCGCACGATTGAGGGACTACGAACACGTCAACCATACCACAGTCCCGTACACGCCATCGCCGCCCCTGGATTCCCGCTTTCGCGGGAATGACGGAAAGGGAACACCCGACTTTTGAAGAGCCCTGCCTAAAACCACTGCCTAAAACATGCTTTTCTTGATTCGCGGAGTGAGTTACGATCACCACCGTGAGCGTGATCGAGCCCAAGCCGACCAAACAAGCGCTGACCGTCCAGTTGACGGTTCCGTCCGGGTCAGCCTTCCCATCATGCCTTCCCTGACGCCCATCCGGCTCATCCAGTTCCGCGCCGCCTACAACCTGCCGGTGCATGCGGCCATGGAGAACGGCATCTTCGCCGGCGCGGGGCTCGCCGTGGAGATCGAATACACGCCGGGCTCCGCGTATCTGGTGGACGCGGTGCGCACCGGGCGCTGCGCCATCGGCCACGCGGCCGCCGACGACGTGGTCTGCGACGTGGAGAACCAGCCCGGCTCGGACGTGTTTGCGTTCATGGGGCTCCACAGCGGCCTGTTGAGCCTCGTCGGCGCGCCGGGCTGTCCCACCATGGAGTCGTTGCGCGGCAAGCCGCTGGCGGTGGACGCGCGCGACAGCGGCTTCGTCTTCATCCTGGAGAAGGCCCTGCGCGATCACGGCTTCGGCCCGGACGAGTACGAATTGGTCGAGGTAGGGGGCTGGGAGAGCCGCTATCAAACTCTCATCGAGGGGAAGCTCCACGCCACGCTGCTGACCACGCCCTTTGTTGGAACCGCACTGGAAAAGGGTTGTCACCTGATTGCCCGCGGCCAGGACATGGTGCCCGTCTACCAGGCGACCGTGGGCTTGGCCAAGCGCTTCTGGGCAGAGACCGACCGGGCGCGCTTGGTCGACTATATCCGTTGCTACGTGGCCGCCACCGAGTGGTGCTTCGCACCCGAAAACCGGCCCCGCTGCCTCGACATCCTGGAGCGGCACAACGGGCTCACCGGCTCCGCGGCCGAGGAGACCCTCGACTCGCTGCTGCACCCGGAGCACGGCCTCTACCCCAGGGCCGCCCTGAACATTCCGGGCATCGCCGCCGCCCTCGATCTCCGGGCCGGCATGGGCTACATCGCCTCTCCCCCGCCTCCGCCGGAGAAGTACATCGACGTTTCCTACTACAACGCGGCCGTCCGCTGATCCAACCCCGAAAGGCCCGCTCTCATTCTCTCCCCGCACCATCAAGCATTGCTCCTTTTCGTCATTCCCGCGAAAGCGGGAATCCAGGGGCGGGGTGGGGCCAAACGGGCGTTTCCCCGCCTCACCCCACCTGGATTCCCGCTTTCGCGGGAATGACGGAAGGGGAGCAGGACGAATGACGAAATGGGGAGCATCGGACTTTTGAAGAGCCCTGGGAGGCAAGCGTATGCCGATCCGACGCGTGGCTGCGCTTGTCACACAAAATGACCGGTATTTCAGAAGGTTAGGCAGTGCCGGCTTCGCATGGGCTCGACACAGCGAGCCTTGCGGCATCCTTTGTTGATTTTCTCGTGTTGACATGTATGGTGATTTTCGGAGTCCGCTTCGGGAGGAAGTCATCATGTCGACACAGGCCGGGAAGCGCACCGCATACATCAAGGTGACGCTCAACAAGCGCAACGTCGAGTCCCTCAAGTCCGCGGAGAAGCCCTTCATCGCGTGGGACGACAAAGTGACCGGATTCGGCCTTCGAGTCCAACCTACCGGCGTTCGCTCCTATATCGTCAACTACCGTGTCGGCACCGGCGGGCGAAAGGCCGTCAACCGGCGCTTGGTCATAGGACGCCACGGACGTGTGACCGCCGACCAAGCGCGGCGCCTCGCCCAGAAGACGCTCGGGCGCGTTGCCGCCGGTGAGGATCCCGCGACGGAGCGTAGCCGTAGTAGGACTGTTCCCACCTTGCGCGAGGCCTTCGAGGAGTATCTCGCCGCCGGGCCGAAGCGCAAGGAGAGTACTCTTGCCGTTTACCGCCGCATCGTTTACCACAATCTTGGCGCCTGGGTCGACCGCACGCTGGACACCATTGACCGGCGCGACGTCGAGAAGTGCTTCCTCCGGCTCACCAGCGAAGCCGGATGGGTACAGGCCAACGGCGCAATGAAAATGCTGCGTGTGCTCTATCGCCGCCATTGCATCGACTTCCAGGGGCTGCACAACCCCGTCGACCAGTGGCGCGCGGCGGGCGGGCGGCCCCACCGCCCGCGGCGGCGCACGATCCAGCCCCCGGCCGAGGTGCTGCCGCGCTGGTACCGGGGCATCGAGACCGCGGTGCACAACCCCGTCGCCCGCGATGCTTTCCGTTTCGGCCTTTACACCGGCATGCGCCGAGCCGAGGTCTTCGGCCTCGAATGGGCCCGCATCGACCTGGACGGGATGACTTTCCGGATCGAGGACACCAAGACCGGCGAGCCGTTGGAACTGCCCGTTACCCGCCAACTCGTCGCCATCCTTAAGCACCGTTTCGCCGAGCGCGAGCGCTTTCCCGAGCGTAGCCGGAATTGGGTGTTCCCGTCCGAAACTGCCGAGTCGGGACACATCAACAGCGGAACGCAGTACCTGAATGCGCGGATCAGCGAGGCGGGCGGGGCGAAGTTCTGGTTCCACGCGTTGCGCAACTGCTTCATCACCGTCGCCAACCGCGACCTGATGCTGCCGATGAGCCTGACCAAGCGGCTGGTCAACCATGCGAGGCCTCAAGACGTGACCGAAGGCTACGCTGCCGCCTGGACGACGGAGCAGCTTCGCGACGCCGCCCAACGCGTCGCCGATCGCATCGACGAGCTGATTCGCGCGGGCGTCCCGACGTCGGAGGCTGGTTCGCGGACGGAGAACGTAGTATCCGGGTGTGGCGACCTTATCGGCGGAAGCATCGCAGGACTGGCCCAGGTTCCGGTACGCGAACCCTCTCGCTCATCACCCGGTTCCTTCACCGACCCCCTGTAGAAGAGCTTTCCGGCATCGCCGGTGGCGGTTCCGCCCATAGCCTTCACCGTCAACTCGCGTCAACTCCTCGGCGATAGTTCCGCAGCCCACTCCTTGATCCTGCGCCGCCGCTCGAGGTCGAGTTCCGCCATCATGGAGCAGCCATCGAGACGGTGAAGACCGCCCTCGTGAAGTGGCTGTTCGGCGCGCGAGTCGCCCAGGGCGGCCTGATCGTCGCGCTCGTCAAATTTCTCTAACCGCGCACGTCTCCAAAGACACCGAGGTTCGCGATTCCGCGCCGTGAAGCGACGCGGTTGCGCCCTATTCGGTGTTGACAGGGTGTTAACTTGTCTCCGTTGATATAACGTTATTTATATAACTAGCTAATATTATTATAGTATTTTTAATTGATACAAGCTTGCGACAAAACATAATGTTTCAACACCAGATCAGACTTTCTCTTCTCGCAGTGTTAGCAGCGGGCCTGCTCGCGCTTTCCGGTTGCGGCGGAGGCAGTTCAACGACGGCGCCCGCGGACTCCATGGATTCAATGCCGATGGAGCACACGGTGGATTTGAGCGGCTTGGAGGCCGAAGCCACGGCGGGCGAGGCTGAGATCGCCGCGGGTATGTATGCCGACATTGGTGATGTCCGCTACTCATGCCCTGCCGGCGGCGAAGACTGCGAAGTCGTGGTGGCCGCGGACGGCACTGCGACATCCACCGGCGGAAAGGCCACCGCGGCGAACTCGCCCGCCTATGAGATGAAGGAAACCGCGGCGACGACCAAGGCGGCGGGCACCAAGGCGACGGCCATCGCGACGGAGCATATGCAGGGGACGGACGACGACGCCGGTCTCGGTGGTACCGCCAGGACGGATGCTGATGGAACCACCACCCCCAATGACGCAACTGACGATGTTTATGGTCTGGTCATCAGCCGTGACGGTGACGGAACGGAAATAAAGATTACCGATCCGGCGATGGTGGGTGACGACGACCCCAAATTCACTCAGGCCATGGACTTGGACTTGGGAGACGGACTCACCAAGCACGTGCGCAAGCAGAAAGCGGATGCCGACGGTAACGTGGAAGAAGAAGTCGTGATGGTCCGCACGGACATCGAGGCGCCGACGCCGGTGGCGTTTGCAAAGTTCAAGGATGCGGCTGGAACGGAGACTCAAACATTGAACGCGAGGCAGGACGGCGTAACTGTAAGCGACGACAATGTTGCTGATTCTATCTTGGTCCCAGGTACTGATACCGTCAATCTCAACCCCGCCAATGCGACCGAAGCCGCCAACATTTTAACTCTGGTCAAAGCGGCTCAATTCACCGCCGCCGGTGCGCTTGAGTTGCCGTTCGATGCGGACACGGCTGGCACTGCCGACAAGAACGAGGCAGCTAAGGTCCCCGGCACCTACAACGGCGCTAGCGGTACGTATACGTGCTCTAACACCACCGGCACCAGTTGTACGGTTACGAGGACGGTCGCGGAAGGGAAGTACACGATCAGCGCGATGGCCGGTGGGTGGACCTTCAAGCCCGATGCAGGTGCTATGTCGGATCAGTCGGATTACGACTACGTGCACTACGGCTTCTGGCTGAAAAGGACCACGGACGCCATGGGCGCGGTAACCTACAACGAAGTCGAGACCTTCGCGGATGCGTCGCGTGCCGAGAGCAGTGACGTCGGTGCGGTCGAAGGCACAGCGACCTACACGGGTGGCGCCACGGGTGTGTATGTGAAGAACACGCTCGACGAGAATGAGGGTACCATCAAAAAGGCCACCGCCGGCCACTTTACGGCGGACGTTGAGCTGACGGCGACGTTCGGACAGGAGGGTGAAGACCCGAAAGTGGCTGTGAATCCCACCGAGAACCCCGGAAGAATCGCGCCCAACAAGTTGAACACCATAGTGGGAACCATCAACGAGTTCCTGTTGTCCGGCGGTGAGAAGAATAGTTGGTCGGTGACAATCGAGGGTGACATTAGTACCACCGACGGCACCGCTTCAGGCACCGCCAAGGGCAACGTGAAGAACGAGGACGGTTCGTTCAGCGCCACCTTCCATGGGACCCCGACGACGACGACGACGGCGGAGACGCGCCCGCACACCAAGCCGAGCGCCGTCGTCGGCGAGTTCAACTCCTTCTTCACCAATGGCTCGGTGGCAGGCGCCTTCGGTGCACAAGAAAAAAAGGAGTAGACCAGGACGACAGATTCGGGTCCCTTCGATGAAAACCTGACCTGTCGGCTCAAACCTCAAAAAGAGGGTGGCAGTGCTTGCCACCCTCTTTTTTTGTCCTCTGATCACCTTTCCGAATGCCCCCGGCGACCGCGCACCAGGGACCGAACACCCTACCGCAGCATGATCGCTCGAGTTCAGCCCGGGTTGCCGTCGCCCCCGGCCTTCTCCTGCCGCTCCTTGAAACGCATCCATCCCTTCCCGGTGAGACGTGTCGCTGAACCGCTCTTCTGCTTGGGGCCCCGACGGGGCAATCACAGGCCCCACGTCCGATGCCACGGTCTGGTCCATCAACCGCGTCGAGACGGAGGCGTCGGGTGTCTGGAGCGGTACTATGCACGACGAAAAGCCTGGAGACCCCCCGAGCGGAGATGGCAGCAACGTCCCGACCACTGTAACGGGCACCTTCTTTTCCGAGTACAGCTCCCGCGGTCGGATGGTCGGCGCGTTCGGCGCGGACAAGTACGAGGACAAGCAGTAGTCCCTGACTATCCTCCCTGCGCCGCAGTTGAGGGCGGCGGCTTCGGTCGCCGCCCTTTTCTTTTTCCTCCAATTGCACGCCGCTTAAACCGCCGCCTCATCCAGTTCATCGCGGCCGTGGCCCTCGCAGTCCTCCTGCTCTGGGCCTCCTCCGCTGATCCGATCGGCCCCCGCGTCTGCGAAGCGCCGGAGCACGTGCTGCGCCGGGCGCAACGCGCCATCCCGCGGCCCCCCCCGGTGATTCCCGTACCCCCGTCATTCCCGCGAAAGCGGGAATCCAGGAGGGGTGGAGCGGGGAAACGCCGCGTAGCGCCCCTCCAAGGCCCCTGGATTCCCGCTTTCGCGAGAATGACGGGGTGCGGGAATCACCGGGGTGCGGGATGACGGGACGGAGGGACGATGACCGAAGGGACGCGGGAGGAATTGTGATCGCGGTGTAGTCTTGATTTGTGTCTCGTCGTATCGTGGGCTGATACCAACTCCGAAGCGCTCCGGAGATCGTCATGGAACTTGCATTGCGAGAAGCCAAGACCCGCCTCTCGGAACTCGTGGCGGCCGCACGTAATGGCGAACGAGTCGTCATCACCAGACATGGCCGCCCGGTCGTGGAACTCGTGCGCTGCGACAGACGCGGCGGGATCGACTTCGATGAACTGGAAGCCGCACGCCGCACGCACGCTCGAAACGCCGCTGGACCACAAAGACCCGTTCGACGAACTTCTGCTCGTCCAGGCTCAAGAAGAAAACCTGAAGCTCCTCACGGCCGACCGGCAACTTCTGGACCATCCTTTGGCGATAACGGTGCGTGGGGACGCCCAGGCTTGACGCCTCACTTTGCAGTTCGCCTTTAGTGGAACAAAGACAACTGCTCGGGAGCCTCGTTCCCGGGCGCGCGCTCTCTCTCCGGGAGCTCGGCGATCCGGGACTCGAGCCAGCGGATGTAGGTCCGGCGGCTGGCCCGTTGGCGGACAGCCTCCACGCACAGGGAGCGCACGCGCGCGGCGTAGTGCCGCCAGTTCTCACGCACGGCGCGCGGCATGCGGAGATACGTGGGGGCGTCGTCGCAGAACAGTTCGCTGCGGGCGAGGGTCCAGATGTCGCACTGGGTCTCGCCGCCCGGAAGCGGCGCCCACGCCGGGGTTCCTTCCGGGGGCGAGAGCTTCGTCAACCCCTGCAGCAGATGGGTCAGCTCATGGCCGATGGTGTTGTAGGTCAGGCCCCGGACCCGGAGGCGGATGTACAAGGGAAGGCGGAGCCGCGTGGGAATGAACGCGACCCCGAGCTTGGTGCCGGTGTGGCCGATCCGGACTTCCAGGTTCCGCAACTCCGGGAACTGACGCAGCGACTTCTTGAGCATCCGCACGGCTCGTTGCGTGAGGCGCTTCTCCATCTGCGGCGTGAACGACACGGTCACGCCCATCCCGGGTGACAGCAAGATCATGGACAACCGCTCGGACAGACTCTAAACTCAGCCGGAATGGCTGCCGGAGGCCGTCGGATGCGCCAACTCCACCTGTTCCATGACAGTCCTCGGACGATCGCGTTGAACATGCTGCGTGAAGCCATCCTGGCGCGCAACGCCCCCGGAGCCGGGATCGCCCTGGAACGGTTACCTCGATCGGTTCGCCGGAAACTGACTCCCGCTCCCCGTACCGCCCGAATGCGCGCTAGTGTCCTGTCCGGTTAAAGCGCATGGCGCGGGCCTCACGATGCCGCTCCCAGCGCGGTTGTCGGCAGATGTTGCCGAGAAACTCCAGCACCGTGTGGGCGGCGAGGTATGACGTGATGCCGGTTCCCACGTCCAGGGTCGGGTTGACCTCCACGAGGTCGAGCCCAACCACGTTGCAGCGCTCCGCAATGGCGGCGAGCGTATCGCGCAACTCGGCGTAGCTCATCCCGTTGGGTTCGGCGGACACGCAACCCGGTATCAACGGCAGGTCAAGAACGTCGATGTCGATGCTCACATACGTCCGTGCGTCGCTCGGGGTCACCTCGGCGACGCCTTGCGGGCCGGCTTCGTGAAACTCGCGCATCGTCATCACCCGGTTGCCATCATCGATCGAGTCGCGGATCTCGGACTCGACGCTGCGAAGGCTGCGGATGCCCACCTGTGTGAGGCTCAGGACATGCGGCATGGGGGCGATGTGACGGAAAGCGTGGACGTTGGTGAAGCGCAGATCGTGAATGAACGGCGAATAGTCGATGTGAGCGTCGAAGTGGATGACGTGTAGCGGCTCCTCGTCCTCGTACGCCTTGACGATCGGGTAGGTGACCGAGTGGTCGCCGCCGAGCGCCACTGGCAGCGCCCCCTTTGCGAGGACCGCCTTTGTGAGGTCGGTCACGTTGTCGAACGTGCTGCTCACGTCGGTGGGCCACACGTCGACATCGCCCACATCGGCGATCGTCTTGTTCCCCATCTCGTGCGCGAGGTAGACGCGTTCGGTCAGGGGATCGTAGAAACCGCCATCGGCGGCGAACCGCAACGAATGCTCGCGAATCGAGCGCGGCCCCATGCGCGACCCGGCGAGGAAGGGCGAGCCTTCGTCGAAGGGAATCCCGTAGACCGCGATGTCCGCATCGAGAGCATCGAGGTCCGTCTGGATCGGCGCGCGCAGAAACGAGGGGATGCCGACGAACGGGCGGTGGAGCTTGAATCCGGAACGTCTGCTGCTTGATGTCATGGCCGACTCGAGATGCGACGAAATGCAATCTGCCGTAGTGTGGCGTGGAGCCTAGCGGAAACTCCTGACCCCTGTCAAACACACTCACCGGGCGATGAGCCGCGCATGGCATCCGTGTGTCGGACCACGGGATCCTCATCGACTTCGGCAAGGTTCTTCACGGGAAGACCTGGAAGGCGGACGATTTTTTGTGTCCGAACCTCGATCCTTGTGCTAATCTCCAGACACAAGAAAACTCACGCACACTCGTTACGGCGACGCGCCGTGCCTTGACGGTGTTCTCGACGCAACGTGTGAGAAACGGAGGACCAGAATGTTGGCCTTGTTCCAAAGAGCATGGGCGGTGGTGTTCACGGTTGTCGTCGCAGCCGGTCTCGTCTTCTCCAGCGGTTCTGCCGCGGCGGACCTCTTGACCAAGATCAAGGAACGCGGCGAATTCATCGTTGGAACCGAGGCACGGTTCCCACCATTCGAGTTCGTCAAGGAAGGCAAGATCGTCGGCTACTCGACGGACATCATGGAACACGTCATGAAGGCGTTGCCGGGGGTCAAGCTGACCCGGCTCGATCTTCCCTGGCAGGGCATTCTTCCCGGCTTGGCGGCGGCCAAGTTCGACTATGTCGTCACGTCGGTGACCGTCACCAGGGAGCGCTACGAAAAGTACGCGCTGAGTCTGCCGATTGCCGACGCGACCATGGCGCTGGTCAAACGCAAGGGAGATGCCTCGATCAAGGCGCCCGCGGACATTTCCGGCCACACGGTCGGCTCGCAGGCTGGCTCGGCGCAGTTGCAGGCCCTGCAAGCTTTCGCCAAGGAGCTTTCGAGCGCAGGCAAGGGAGTCGACGGGATCAAGACGTACGTCGACTTCAACGAAGCCTACGCCGATCTAGGGGCGGGACGAATCAGCGCGGTTTGCAACAGTCTGCCGAACCTGCTCGAGCTCGTGCGCACGCGGCCGGATACGTTCGAGCTCGTCCTGCCGACGTTCGGTCCCAAGAAGTACTTCAGTTGGGCGGGGCGCAAGGACGCCGACAGCGCTTCGCTGGCAGCCTTCATGGACGAGCAACTTGCCGCGCTGAACAAGTCGGGAGTGCTGACCGAACTGCAAAAGAAGTGGTTCGGCGGGCCCATGGACCTGCCGTCCGACAAGCTGCCGGTGCCGCAGGACTAGAACCGGTCGGGTCCGGGCTCTCGTGAACCCCACCGGGTTGACGAAATCGGCCGGCGGCCATCGGGCGATCTCGTACGGCGGCTGACCTATCGCCGCGGCCGGTTGGGGTTTGAGAGCGCCCGAAGGGCGGATGGAGTGTCGGCGATGGGTGGACCTCATCGGTGAGTATTCTCGACGTCATCTCGAACCACTACAACGCTTTTGTCGTCGGCGCGGCGATGACCGCCATGGTTTCCGCGATTTCCATCGCCGCCGGCATGGTTCTAGGCCTTTGGCTCAGCTTCGGCCTGATCTCGCGGAACCGCCTGATCCGGCGAGCCTCGGTCGCCTACCGAAGCGTTTGGCGGGGGACGCCGATCCTCGTGCAACTCCTGATCGTCTTCTACCTCCTGCCGACCATCGGCCTGGACGTGCCGTCTGTCGCCGCGGCGCTGATCGCGCTGACCATGAACACCGCGGCGTTTCAGGCCGAGATCTTCCGAGGCGGCCTGCTGTCCATTCCGTCCGGCCAACTCGAGGCCGCGCGGATGCTCGGAATCGGAACCCTCGCCATCAAGGTAAGGATTCTGATTCCGCAGATGATGCGTCTGGTGCTGCCGGCGCTCACCAACGAAACCATCAGCATCCTCAAGAACTCATCCCTGATCTCGGTCATCGCGGTGACCGAGCTCATGCGCACCGGCCAGCACGTGGTTTCCGTCACGTACAGGCCCTTGGAGGTGTACACGGTCGTGGCCGTCATCTACCTCGCCATGAACCTCTCCCTGGCCCGCGCCGGGATCTGGTTCGAGCGGCGCTACGCGGTCGCGTCCGCGCACTGATCGTCCCCGGAGTAAGCGTGTCGTTCGACATCGACATCGTGTTTCGCTACGGTCCTCTGTTGCTGTCGGGTTTGTGGACAACGGTGTACATCTGCGCGCTGGCATCGTTTCTGGCCGTTGTCGCCGGTCTCGCGGTGGCGGTGCTCCACGGCGCGCCGTTCCATCCCGTGAAACTCCTGTGCCGGGCCTACATCGAGGTGATGCGCGGCACTCCGATCCTGATCCTGTTGTTTATCGTGTACTACGGCGGCCCTTCGATCGGATTGACCCTGGATGCCGAACCGGTGGGGATACTCGGCCTTGGATTGTATGGTGGCGGTTATTTCGCGGAGATTTTCAGGGCCGGATTCCAATCGATCCCCGCCGGCCAGATCGAAGCCGCGCGCATGCTCGGCATCCCGCGCCGAATGATCGTCGCCCGCATCCAGATCCCGCAGATGCTGACGCTGATCATCCCGCCGTCAACCAACCAGGTGATTATACTGGTCAAGGAATCGGCGCTGCTGTCGATCATTACGGTCGCCGAGTTGACAAAGAACACGACACAGATGGTCAACGAGACCTTTGCCGTGATCGAGCCCTACGTCGCGGTCGCTCTGCTCTATTGGCTGATCATCGAGGGTATCGCGTATGCCGGCGGTTTCCTGGAACGCCGGTTCGCCCATGCATCATGAACGATGAAGGGACAAGCGGCGCCGGGGAACGCAAGCCGGTGGTGCTGGTGGAGGGCCTGCACAAGCGGTTCGACGCCGTTCACGTGTTGAGAGGCATCGACCTCTCGGTCGACAGCTCGCGGGTGGTCTGCGTCATCGGCCCGTCCGGTTCCGGCAAGAGCACCCTGCTACGCTGCATGGCCTTTCTCGACCGGTACGACGAGGGCCGCGTGTTCATTGAAGGCCGGCTGCTCGGCTACCGCGAGGTGGATGGCAAGCGGATGCCCGACAGCGATCGCAACATCGACAGCGTTCGCAGCGTCGTCGGCATGGTCTTCCAGCAATTCAATCTTTGGCCGCACATGACAGCGCTCGGCAACGTTACGGAGGCGTTGCGCGTGGTGAAGAGACTCGGCAAGCGGGAGGCCGATGCCGTCGCCATGGAGATGCTGGCCAAGGTGGGGGTGGACGAACAGGCACACCACTACCCGGCACAGCTCTCGGGCGGCCAGCAGCAGCGCACCGCAATCGCCCGGGCGCTGGCGATGCGTCCACACGTCATGTATTTCGACGAGCCGACCTCGGCGCTGGATCCGGAACTGGTCGGTGAGGTGCTTCAGGCGATGCAGAAGCTCGCGAGTGACGGCATGACAATGGTCGTCGTCACTCACGAAATGGGGTTCGCCGCGCAAGTGGCCGACGAGGTCGTGTTCATGGACAAGGGCGAGGTCATCGAGCGCGGTCCTCCAGACGACATCTTCAGAAGGCCGCGAAGCGAGCGCCTGCGCGAGTTCCTCGATACCTGGCGGTCGCGGACGATCCGATGATCGGAACCGGGACTCTTCAAAAGTCCCGGTTCTCGATCGAACGAGTTTGGATATCCATAAGCTATGACCGGCCGTTTTCACCCTCTGGTCCGCGACTGGTTCCGTGACCGTTTCGGCCGGCCGACGCCGCCGCAGGCGGCGGGCTGGAAAGAGATCGCCCGTGGCCGGGACACGCTCATCGCCGCCCCCACCGGATCGGGCAAGACCCTGGCGGCGTTTCTCTGGTCCATCAACCGGCTCATCGAGCCGGCGGAGGCGTCCCGGGACCACACCCACGTGGTCTATGTCTCGCCGCTCAAGGCCCTGGGCAACGACATCCAGAAGAACCTGCAGGAGCCGCTGGCGGAGATTACCCGCTCCGGCCGGCGCCAGGGGCTGCCGCTGCACGACATCCGCACCGCCGTGCGATCGGGCGACACCCCGGCCACCGAGCGCCAGCGCATGATCTCCCATCCGCCGCACATCCTCATCACCACGCCCGAGTCGCTCTACATCCTGCTCACCGCCGAGCGCAGCCGGCAGGTGCTCAAACACGCGCACACGGTCATCGTGGACGAGATCCACGCGGTGGCCGGGGACAAGCGCGGCGCCCACCTGGCGCTTTCCCTGGAAAGGCTGGATGCCCTGGCCGGCAGGCCGTTGCAGCGCATCGGGCTGAGCGCCACCCAGAAGCCCATGGACGACATCGCCCGCCTGCTGGTGGGGACCCGCAGGCTGAAGCGCGACGGTACGCCGAAATGCGCCATCGTGGACGTGGGACACAAGCGGGAGCTGGACCTGTCCATCGAGGTGCCGGACCAGGAGCTGGGACCCATCACCTCCCATGCACTGTGGGCCGAGGTCTACGACCGCATCGTGGCGCAGATCCAGAGCCACCGCACCACGCTCGTGTTCGTGCACACCCGGCGGCTGGTGGAACGGGTGGCCCACCAGCTCACCGACCGGCTGGGCGAGGGCAAGGTGCTGGCGCACCACGGCAGCCTGTCCCGCAAGACCCGGCTCGACGCCGAGCAGAAGCTCAAGGCCGCGGAGGTGCCGGTGGTGGTGGCCACCGCCTCGCTGGAGCTGGGCATCGACATCGGCCACGTGGAGCTGGTCTGCCACATCGGCGCGCCGCGCTCCATCGCCACCCTGCTGCAGCGCGTAGGACGCTCGGGGCATTGGCTGGGGGCGGTCCCCAAGGGCATCCTGTACCCGCTGACCCGGGACGACCTGCTCCAGTCCGCGGCCGCGGTGTACGCCGTGCGCCAGGGAGAGCTGGACCGCATCGGTCTGGTGCGCCAGCCCCTGGACGTCCTCGCCCAGCAGATGGTGGCCACGGTTGCGAGCCTCACGCCGGCCCCCAAGCCGGGCGAGACCTTGCCGCTCCTGCCGGAGTCGAAACCGCCGCAGGGCATCGCCGAGGAAGACCTCTGGGAGATGGTGAGGAGGGCGTACCCCTTCCGGGACCTCTCCCGCGGCGATTTCGAGCAGGTCCTCCACATGCTGTGCGAGGGGGTGGCGCCGGCCAGGGGCCGGCGCGGCGCCCATCTCCACCGCGACCGGGTGAACCGGATGCTCAGGGCGCGGCGCGGCGCCCGGCTCGTCTCCATCACCAACGGCGGCGCCATCCCCGACACCGCCGACTACGACGTGGTGGAGGCGCACAACGAAACCTTCGTGGGCAAGGTCAACGAGGACTTCGCCATCGAGAGCCTGGCTGGCGACATCTTCCTGCTCGGCAACACCTCGTGGCGCATCCAGCGGGTAGCCTCCGGCAAGGTGTGGGTCCAGGACGCCCAGGGCGCGCCGCCCACCATACCGTTCTGGCTCGGCGAGGCCCCGGGGCGCTCCCTGGAGCTGTCGCGAGCGGTGTCCGAGGTACGCGAGAACGTCGCCCGGCGGGCCGCGGACGGGGACGCACCTGACGGGTGGCTACAACGCGAAGCCGGCCTCGGGCCGGCGGGGGCCGAGCAGATCGTCGCCTACGTCAACGAGACCCGCGCGGTGCTCGGCTGCGTGCCCACCGTGGACCGCGTCGTCGCCGAGCGGTTCTTCGACGAGTCCGGCGGCATGCAACTGGTTCTGCACACGCCCTTCGGCGGACGCATCAACCGCGCCTGGGGGCTGGCGCTGCGCAAGCGGTTCTGCGTCAACTTCGACTTCGAGCTGCAGGCCGCGGCCACCGACGACGGCATCGTCATCTCGCTCACCGACCGCCATTCGTTCCCCCTGGACACGGTGTTTTCCTACCTCAACCCGGCCACGGTGGAACGGGACCTCACCCAGGCCTCGCTGGCCGCCCCCATGTTCACCAACCGCTGGCGCTGGAACGCGGCCCGGGCGCTGGCGGTGGAACGGTTCAGCCGGGGCAAGAAGGTGCCCATGCAGATCCAGCGCATGCGCGCCGAGGACCTGCTGGGGGCGGTGTTCCCGGACCAGGTGATGTGCCAGGACAACCGTGCCGGGCCCGTGAACCTGCCGGACCATCCGCTGACCCGGGAGACCATGGAGAACTGCCTGCGCGAGGCCATGGACGTGGACGGCTTCAAGGAGACGCTGGAGCGGCTCCTGGAGGGCAAGATCGCCACCGTGGCGGTGGAGACCCCGGCCCCTTCGCCCATGGCCCACGAGATCCTCAACGCCAACCCGTACGCGTTCCTCGACGACGCCCCGCTGGAGGAAAGGCGCGCCCGGGCAGTGGCGCTGCGGCGCACGGACCCCGATCTGGCCCAGGGCATCGGCGCGCTGAGCCCCGAGGCCCTGGCGGAGGTGAAAGGGCAGGCGTGGCCGGACATCCGCGATGCCGACGAGCTGCACGACCTGCTGCTCACGGTCATCCTGCTGCCGGTGCGGGAAGCCCAGCCGTGGCAGCGGTATGCGCAGGAACTGATGGCGGCGCGAAGGGCCACGGTCGCCGAACCCGGACAGGGGGACCGCGGGCCGTTCTACCTGGCCGCGGAACGCCTGGCGGAGGCCCGGGCCGTGCTGGGAGAGTTTCGCATGGCCCCGGCGGTAGTAGCACCGGACACGGACGTTCCCGACACTGGCAGTCCCGACACAGCGACACACCACTCACGTCATTCCCGCGGAAGCGGGAATCCAGGGGTTGGGGAGGGGTCCTGGATTCCCGCTTCCGCGGGAATGACGGTCGGGGGGCCGGCGAACGGCTCGGCAGTCAAATCCTCCCATGACGACGCCCTGCGCCGTACCGTGCAAGGCTGGATGGAGATCGGCGGCCCGGTCACCGTCGAGGGGCTGGCTGCCCGGACCGGCCTCCCCGTCGAGTCGGTGGCGCGCGCCCTCACGGCCCTGGAGGTCTCCGGGGTGGTGCTGCAAGGGCGCTTTTCCCCCGGCGCCGGGACCGACGGGCCCGTGGAATGGTGCGAGCGGCGCCTGCTGTCGCGCATCCACCGCCTCACCCTGGGCCGGTTGCGGCGCGAGATCCATCCGGTTTCGGCCACCGACTTCATCCGCTTCCTGCTGCGGTGGCAGCACCTGCAACCGGGCTCGCAGCTCCACGGCCGCGACGGCGTCCACCAGGTCATCCGCCAACTTCAGGGTATGGAGTTGCCGGCCCCGGCCTGGGAGCAGCACGTCCTGCCGGCACGGATCGCCGCATACGACCCCGCCGAGCTGGAACACCTGTGTCTTGCCGGCGTGGTGACCTGGGGACGGTTGCGGCGGGAAGCCGGCGGCCCGGAAGACGATCCCGGCGTGGCGAAGCTCTGGGACGCGGCGCCCCTGGCCCTCCGGCCGGCCAACGGCAAGACCCGACGGACCACCCCCACCCGGTCCGCGCCGCTGGCCTTCGTCATCCGCGAGGACCTGCCGCACTTCCTGGACCCGGAGGCCCTGGACTGGCGCGGCCTCCAGGGATTGTCGGCCGCCGCCCAGGACGTTGCCGCGTACCTGGAAGCCCACGGCGCATCCTTTCTTGCGGACATCGCCCGGGGAACCGGACACCTCACGGTGCGCACCGAACGCGCCCTGTGGGAGCTTGTCACCCGCGGGCAGGTCACCGGGGACGGCATCGCCGGACTGCGCATGCTGCTCACCCCGGAGCTCAAGAGAAGAGAAAACCGGCGCCGCGGCCGGAAAGGCGCGGGGGCGCAAGCCATGCCCGTGGGGCGCTGGTCGCTGTGGCAAAAGGCCGACCCCGGCACCGCGGAGGCAGGGACGGAGATACTGGCCCGCCAACTCCTGCAACGCTACGGCGTGGTCTTCCGGGAGTTGCTGGCCCGGGAGACCCGATGTCCGCCCTGGCGCCTGCTGCTCCAGGCCTACCGCCGCATGGAAGCCCGCGGCGAGATCCGCGGCGGCCGTTTCGTGAGCGGCTTCGTGGGCGAGCAGTACGCGCTGCCCGACGCCGTGGAGGCCATGCGCAACGTGCGGCGGCTGGCCCCCGACGAGGAACCCGTGATCGTGTCCTGCACCGACCCCCTGAACCTGGTCGGCGTCCTCACCCCCGGTCCCCGCGTCCCCGTACAGTCCCGGCAGTTCATCGCCTACCTCAACGGCGCCCCCGCCGAGATCGGCCCCCTCGGCAACGTGCTGAGTCGCGTGCAGCCGGTTACGGGATCGGGGGCGGAGTAAGGTCCGCGGCGACGGAAGCCGCGGTAGCCCTGCCGGCAAGCGGTTTCAAACGCCCTCCAACGCGTGGTCATCGACATCCTCGACGGGCCCCGAAATATTCGACAAGCGCCGACCGGCCGACGATATCGACGATCCGCACGCACAGTTCGGTGCCTTCGGCATCGGTCAATTGCAGTTTCTCGCCCGGGATGAAGTTGACCGGCTGTTGTTTGCCCGCGTCGATGGCGATATTCGATGCGTAGAGATAAGTCCGGTCAAGGGTATCGCGAATGGGATTCAACCTCCCCTTCAATCCTGGCAAGTTACCGGTCCCCTCTGAAAATATAACGCTCCCGCCTTCCGGCAAGGCATCCAGATCGATCGCAAGCGCCCGTTCGCTCGGTGTCCAATCCCGCTCCAGATAAGCGGCCTGTCCGGGCGCGGACGCGAACACGGTCATGGGCAGCGTTGTCGTGTGCAGATCGACCGCCGCCTCACCTTGTTCGTCCGCGGTGGCGCGTTTCCAGGTCTTGTTCGGAAACAGCAGGAGGAGATCGGTGCCCGGCAAGGGCCGGCCCTCGGAGCGCACCGAGATGACGGTCCGGGCGGGACTTCGTTCCTGCATCGCCGCGGGAATGACAAGAAGGACTTCCGAATCGTCGACGACCCGGTACTCGGGATATTTGCCGCACAACTCCCATGTTTCGCGCTGGATAATGAGGACACCGTCGCCGCGGCGCTCCATGAAGTAACGCCTGTCTCCGCCGCCACGGGTCCCGCCGACAGGCATCCGCGCCAAAACGGAGGTCAGGGCCTCGTTGCGGGTCGACTGCCGCGAACCCATGCTCTCCACGGTCAGGTTGTTGGGCAAGGAGCCGGGCGATTGGATCTCCAGGCGATCGTCGAACATCGACAAGCGAATCTTGGTTCCCCTCATGGAATAGTCGCGGTGGACCACTGCGTTGACCAATGCCTCGAACACGGCTCTTTCACTGTACTGGGGCAGATCCGAACGGGCCGGATCCTTCCGCGCCGCGACCTGCATGTTTCTGGCGACGAACGCAACGGCGACGGCGATCTGTTCGTTCAGCGGGCCGGTGATCTCCTGCGCATCGATCTGGCCGGATGCACGGTCTTGGCCCCGGTATCGGGTCGCCGTGATGCAGGCGTTGGGAAGCCATTGTTCCGGTTCCGGGGTGCACAACAACACGCCGGCGACGGCGGCGCGAAGAACCCCGTCCTCGTCGTCAACCAGGAGCGCCAGTTTCCCGAGCGCCGCCTCGGGTTCGGCCGCGCCCTCGGCGCTCAGCAACGGTTTCCAGAGCGCCTCGGCCAATGTCCTGAATCCGGTCTCCGGCACCGGCTGCTTGTCGAACCACAGAAAGCGGGCCTGCGACCGCCGTTGCGCTAGGCGTAACCGCTCGTCGCCGCCCATGAGCCGCTTCGAGGCGCCCACGCGGATGTAATTCCCGCCAGGGCTCTCATGCACGGAATCACTCTCCGGCACTTCGGCTAGCAGCACCAGCCTGCCGTCGGACAGTTCGGCGTGATGTGTGCGGATGCGAACGGGCGGCTCGATCGTATCGGTGCTCAACTCGACCAGAAGGGCATCCAGGTTAGCGATTTGCGCGCGCGACATGCCGATGACCTTGCCGTCGTCGGCAACGCCGGCGAGCACCACGCCCCCGGCCGCGTTGGCGAAGGCCGCGATTTCGTCGGCCCAGTCGCCGCGGGTCGGTCGTCTCGGACGATCCCCGGCAAACTCGACCTGCTTGAATTCCCAGCCGCTGTCCTCGCCCGACCGCAGCCGGCTTTCTATTTCTTCGACGCGGTAGTTCATGTTCCTGAAATTCCAGCGACCCTTGCAGGTCGCCACGTGTGTCGTGGATTGCCGCCGCGTGGCGAGTCAGTTCCGACCATACCGCGACCAGGCCGTTACAGGATGCATGGAACGCCGCGTGCTCATCCAGGCCTCCTGTATCTTAGGTGAGTTATGACAGGCTTGGCGCGGCCCAGGCAACCGGAGGTAGGTGCATTCAAAAGTCCGATGCTCCCCTTTTCGTCATTCCGGCGAAAGGGGAGCATCGGACTTTTGAAGAGCCCTGCAACCGGAGGCGGATTGTCTCGCCGGCCGTTTGACCCGTATACGGCGCACTCAGTGCTTGGTGGCGGGCCACCTTCCTTCGACCATGGCGTTGAACTCGTCGGTGAAGAAGAACTTCTCCTGGCCGAAGGCCGGGCGCAACTGGTCGAACCAGGTGGCCTCCGGGTCGTGGGCCGCGTAGAACGGCCGGCTGACCCAGTCGGGACTACGCCCCTGAAGGAAGCGGAGGATGAAGACCTTCTCGCCGGCGAGATCCTGCACGTCCTGGATCTCCACCTTGCCGGGGGTGGCGCTCATGCTCGGGCCGCGCACGGTGCGGGCCAGGCCGGAGACGTACTTGTAGGCGTTCCGGAAGATGTCGCAGGCCTGCTCCAGCGGCACCTCGAAGTAGTTGCGCGCGCCGGTGTCACGCTCCACGAACATGTAGTAGGGGATCATCCCCAGCCGTACTTCCTCCTCCCACATGCGAATCCACACATCCGACGAGTCGTTAATGTGGCGCAGCAGCGGCGCCTGGCAGCGGATCACCGCGCCGGCGTCGCGCAGGCGGCGGATCGCCTCCCGCACCACGTCCGTCTCGAGCTCCCGCCAGTGGTTGAAGTGGGCCATGATGGCGACGTGCTTGCCGGCCTTCACGATCTTCTCCAGCAGGCGCAGCATGTCGTCCGCATCGTCGTCGCCGACGAACCGGGCGGGCCAGAACGTCAGGGACTTGGTGCCTATGCGGATGTCCTGCACGTGTGCGAGACGCGGGTCCTCCACGAAAGGCTCCAGGTAGTTGCGGAACACCGCGGTCTTCATGATCATGGGGTCGCCGCCGGTCACCAGCAGGTCGGTGACGTCAGGATGCGTGGCCAGATAGTCATGCAGTCCGTCCGCCTCCTTGGCGACGATCTTGAGCTCGTTGTCGCCCACGAACTGGGCCCAGCGGAAGCAGAAGGTGCAGTAGGCATGGCAGGTCTGCCCCTGGCTGGGGAAGAACAAAACGGTCTCGCGGTACTTGTGCTGAAGGCCGTGAATGGTCTCCTGCGCGACCTTGGGAATGTTCAGCTCCCGTTGCCCGGCGGGGTGCGGGTTGAGCTTCTCGCGGATCTCGTGGGCGCCGTCCTTGATCTCGTTCGCGGAAGCGTCGCGCCGCAAGAGGTCGGCCATGTGGAGAAAGTCGACCTCCTCGAGCATCCCCTGTTGCGGGAAGGTCATCTGGTATACCGGGTCGTCGGGCACCCGGTCCCAGTCGATGAGGTGGTCGATCACGTACCGGTTGGACCGGAACGGCAGCACGTTGGCCACCACCTTCATGGCGAACCGGTCATCGCGGGATAGTCTCTCTAGCTGCGGAATCTCGTCGAGGTGTTTGGTCGACAACGCCTTGTAGCGTTCGGACGGAAAGATCGGCACCTCATGGGTGAGGGATTGTTCTTCCGCTTGAACGGACATCATCCCCGGATCGCGTGCGGGCTCGTTTCCGGGTTCCGACGGGACTTTGCTCATGACTCACCTCCCAAGTTATCTCGTCGCTTCTTTCAATCGGCGACTCTCGGTAAAAGTATACTCCGCCGACGCCAATTTAAAAGAACAAGAATGAGAATAATCGTTGCCAACACCGTATTGCAAGGGCCGGAGCCGTACTCTCCAATTCGATTTTTCTGCTTTACTGTTCCTCAGAGACAATCGGTTATCGGATGCAGCTTCCCAAAGGCTCGAAAGGAGCGACATTCCATGTCCACCGATCTTTTCTCCACCGCGCGGGAACGCCTCGAGGACGCCGCCCGCTATCTCGACATCGAACGCGACGTCATCGACCAGCTCCGATATCCCAAGGAAACACTGGCCGCCACTTTGCTGGTACGCATGGACGACGGCTCGCGCAAGGCGTTCAAGTCGTGGCGCTGCCGCTATGACGACACCCGCGGCCCCACCAAGGGCGGCATCCGTTTCCACCCCGCGGTGAATGTGGACGAGGTGATGACGCTGGCGTTCTGGATGACCTTCAAGTGCGCGGTCGTGAACATCCCCTTCGGCGGCGCCAAGGGCGGCGTGTCGGTGGACGTCAAGACCTTGTCCCGGGCCGAGCTGGAGCGCCTGAGCCGTTCCTACGTGGAGGCGTTCTCGCGGTTCATCGGACCCGAGCGCGACATCCCGGCTCCCGACATGTACACCAACGGCATCGTCATGGCCTGGATGGCGGACGAGTACGGCACCATCACCGGCCATCCCAGCCCGGCCATCATCACCGGCAAGCCGGTGGCGCTGGGCGGATCGCTGGGACGCGACGACGCCACCGGCCGGGGCGGCTTCTACATTCTGCGCCATCTGGGAGAGGACCTCGGGGTCAGCTCCGACAAGTCGCGGGTAGTCCTCCAGGGATTCGGCAACGCCTCGTTCCACTGCGCGCGCCTGCTCCACGACGACGGCTACCGGATCGTCGGCCTCTCGGATTCGACCTCGGCCATCTACGATCCCGACGGCATGAACCCCTACGCGGTGATGGCGCACAAGGAACGCACCGGTCGCGTGGCGGGCGCGACCACCCACGGCAACTCGCGGCAACTCGACAATGCGGAGTTGCTGGAGACGGAGTGCGACGTGCTGATTCCCGCCGCGGTGGAGAACCAGATCACCGAAGCCAACGCGGCCAGGATCAAGGCGCCGGTCATCCTGGAACTCGCCAACGGCCCGACGACGCCGGCCGGTGACGCCATCCTCGACAAGAAGGGCACGGTGGTGGTTCCGGACATCCTGGCCAATTCGGGCGGTGTCACGGTGTCTTACTTCGAGTGGGTACAGAACAAGGCAGGCTACTACTGGCCGGTGGAAGAAGTGCACTCGAGGCTGAAGGCCATCCTGGAGCCCGAGACCCGGCGGGTCTGGGAGGTGGCCAGGGACAAGGCCGTCAGCGTGCGCACCGCCGCCTATGTCCACGCCCTCGAACGCATCGGCCACGCGGTGGAGGCCCGCGGCACCAAAGCGTTCTTCAACCAGAAGAGGTGAACTCCCCGCGGGATGCGGACCGCGCGGAAGAACCGTCCGGACGCGGTTGCCTTCAAGGATGGATCGCGGCCGGCCGGCTGTTGCAATTGATCGAGCCTTCCTTGAAAGAAACTCCTATGGCGGCCCACGGCAGACTCAGCCGCCTCGAGCAACTCGAAGCCGAGGCCATTCACATCATGCGCGAGGTCGCGGCCGGGTTCGTGAAACCGGTCATGCTCTATTCCGTCGGCAAGGACAGCTCGGTCCTGGTGCGCCTGGCGCGGAAGGCATTCCATCCGGCGCCGCCGCCCTTCCCGCTGCTCCACGTGGATACCACCTGGAAGTTCCCGCAGATGTACGAGTTCCGTGGACGCACGGCCCGCGAGACCGGAATGGAGCTGATCGTCCACGTCAATGAAGAAGGCCTCGCCAAGGGTATCGGCCCTTTCACCCACGGCTCGGCGCTTCACACCGACGTCATGAAGACCCAGGCGCTGAAGCAGGCGCTCGACAAGCACGGCTTCGACGCGGCCCTGGCGGGGGCCCGGCGCGACGAGGAGATGTCCCGGGCCAAGGAACGCGTGTTCTCCCTGCGTACCCGGGGACATCGATGGGATCCCAAGAACCAGCGCCCCGAGCTGTGGCGCCTCTACAACACCCACATCGGCAAAGGTGAATCCATGCGCGTCTTTCCGCTCTCCAACTGGACCGAACTGGACGTGTGGAGCTACATCGAGCGGGAGGACATCCCGGTGGTGCCGCTCTATTTCGCGGCCCCGCGGCCGGTGGTGCGGCGCTCGGGGACGCTGATCATGGTGGCGGACGAGCGCATGAAGCTCGATCCCGGCGAAGAGCCGGAGATGAAGCGGGTGCGCTTCCGCACGCTGGGCTGCTACCCGCTTTCCGGCGCCATCGAATCCGATGCCGACAGCGTGCCGGCCATCATCCGGGAGATGCTCTCGGCCACGTATTCCGAGCGCCAGGGGCGCGTCATCGACCACGACGGGGAAGGCTCCATGGAGCGCAAGAAGCAGGAGGGTTATTTCTGATGTCCGCCGGCCCGTCCCCGGACGGCCAGGAATTCCGGGCCTACGTCAACGCCCGGGAAGACCGCGACATCCTGCGCTTCATCACCTGCGGCAGCGTGGACGACGGCAAGTCGACGCTCATCGGCCGCCTGCTCTACGAATCCCGGCTGGTCTTCCGGGACCAGCTCGCGCGGGTGGAAGCCGACAGCAGACGACACGGCACCCAGGGCGACAACCTGGACCTGGCACTGTTGGTGGACGGCCTTCAGGCGGAGCGCGAGCAGGGCATCACCATCGACGTCGCCTACCGCACGTTCTCCACCGCCAGGCGTTCCTTCATCGTGGCCGACGCCCCGGGGCACGAGCAGTACACCCGCAACATGGCCACCGGCGCCTCGACGGCCGATCTGGCCGTGGTGCTCGTCGACCCGCGCAAGGGCGTGCTGCCGCAGACCTGCCGGCACACCACCATCCTTTCCCTGCTGGGGGTGCGCCGTGTGATCCTGGCCATCAACAAGATGGACCTCGTCGACTGGTCCAGGGACGTGTACGAGGGCATCGCCGGGGCCTACCGCGACTTTGCCAAGCGGCTCGACGTGACCGACGTCACCTGCATTCCGGTATCGGCCCTGACGGGCGACAACGTTACCGGGCCGTCGGCCGCCATGGACTGGTACGATGGGCCGCCGTTGTTGCAGGCGCTGGAATCGGCCGACGTTGCCACCGGCCTCCAGAGCGGCCCCTTTCGCATGCCGGTGCAGTGGGTCAACCGCCCCAACGCCGGGTTCCGGGGCTTCGCGGGAACCGTGGCCTCGGGCCGGGTGCATCCCGGCGACCCCGTGCTGGTGTGTCCCTCCCGGAAGGCCTCGGTGGTCGAACGCATCGTCGGACCGGACGGCGATCTCGACCGAGCCGGGGCCGGCCAGGCCGTCACGCTCACCCTGGCCGACGAGATCGACGTGAGCCGCGGGGATATCATCGCCTCCACCGCCGAGCCGCCCAGCCTCAGCGACCAGTTCGCCTGCCACATCGTCTGGATGCACGAGCCCCCGCTGCTGCCCGAACGACCGTATCTGCTGAAGATCGGCACGCGCCTGGCCGGGGCCCAGGTCACGGCCATCAAGCACAGGCTCAACGTCGACAACCTGGAGCACACCGCGGCCAAGACCCTTGTTCTCAACGACATCGGCTACTGCAACATCGGCCTCGACCGGCAGATCGCGTTCGACCCCTATCGGGAACTGAGGGAGACGGGCGGGTTCATCCTCATCGACCGTTACACCCATGGGACGGTGGGCGCGGGCATGATCGATTTCGGCCTGTGGCGCGGCTCCAACCTGACCCTCCACCAACTCGCCATCGACAAGCCTGCGCGGGCGGCCCAAAAGAACCAGAAGGCCTGCGTCCTGTGGCTCACCGGGTTGTCAGGGGCGGGCAAATCGGCCACCGCCAACGCGGTGGAGAAGCGTCTGCACGCCATGGGGCGGCACAGCTACACTCTGGACGGCGACAATCTCCGGCACGGGTTGACCCGGGACCTCGGCTTCACCGCGGCCGACCGGGTGGAGAACGTGCGACGCATCGCCGAGGTCGCCAGACTGTTCGTCGACGCGGGATTGATCGTTCTGGTTTCCGTCATCTCGCCCTTCCGCGACGAGCGCCGCATGGCCCGCGAAATGATGGGGGAAGGCGAGTTCATCGAGGTGTTCGTCGACTGCCCCATCGAGGTCTGCGAGAAGCGCGATCCCAAGGGGCTCTACCGGAAAGCACGGGCCGGCGAGATCGGGAACTTCACCGGCGTGGACAGCCCCTACGAACCGCCCGAGAATCCGGAAATCGTGTTGAAGACCGCAGAGCGGGGTGTCGACGCGGTCGCGGACCAGGTTGTCGACTATCTGCGATCGAGGGTGGATGTCGCCTGACTCCGCATCCTCGCAGCGGGCGGGAATGAGATCCGGCGAGATGGGTATCAGAGTGTCAGGGAGTGCCCGTGGGCTCCTCGTCGTCCTTGGCTTCGGGTTCGGCGGCTGCCGCCGGCGCGTCTTCGGCCGGGGCCGGGGCTTCAGCCGGCGCCTCAGTCTCCGCCGCTGCCGCCTGCTCTGGCGCGGCCTCCGCCGGTGCCGCTTCTACCGGTGCCGCGGCCTCGACCTGAGCCGAGGCGGCGCTCTGCGCCGGGAGCGTGGCCTCTTGTGACAGCTTGCGGGTCTTCCGCTTCAGTCGCCGGATCTTCTGCCGCAGGATCTCTCGTTTGCCCGACTCCTCGACTCCGGTCTTCTCTTCCCTAAGCGCCTTGATCTGCTCCTTGACGGCTCCAATGCTGGTCTCTGCTGCCACGTGTGCCTCCTTCGGATGAGTGAACGGTAACGGGTATCACATGGAGGTGGGAATCAAAAGCGGCAGCGGAGCAGGTGCATTCCTTTTCGTCATTCCCGCGAAAGCGGGAATCCAGGGGCGGGGTGGGGCCAAACGGGCGTCTCCCCGCCTCACCCCACCTGGATTCCCGCTTTCGCGGGAATGACGGAGGTGGCGGGATTGACGGGTCTACCGGTCGTCATCCCAGTCGCCCCACCGGCGGCTCCTGGCGTAGGGGTTCGGGTGCGGCAGGATGAAAAACTCCGTCTTCTTGGGCAGCATCCGGCGCGTGAGCACGAGCCGGGAGTCGGGTTGGCGCGCGACCGGATAGCGGCCGTCGAGAAAGGATGCGAAGTACTCGGCCTGGGCCGGGTCGTCGTAGTGCATCGGCAGCACGATGGGCGGCTTCACCTGCTCGATGACCTTGACGAGGTCGCTGAAGCCCAGGTTGTTGCGGGCGTCGATGGGAATCATCATGACGTCCACCCGGCGCAGCAGCTTCTGCTGCTTCTCGGTGAGCAGATGGCCGATGTTGCCCAGGTGGGCGAGACAGAGGCTGCCCATCTCGAAGACGAAGATCGAGTTGGCGATACGGGTGAAGTCGTAGTTCCGGGCGCTGGGCAGATTCACCACCACGATGTCCTTCACCTTCCGCCGCACCGGCTGCCAGCGCTGGTCCAACGTGATGCCCCTGAGCACCAGGGGATTCCCGCGAACCGCCTCGACGTTGTTGTGGGTGTAGTGGCCGTTGCTCACGGTCACCGCGTCGGCGGTGATGCCGGGCGTGACGTCGAAGTTAGGATCGGCCACCACACGGGTGCCGGTGCCGGACCGGATGGCAAAGCTCGAGTGGCCGAACCAGCGGAGCTGATACTGGCCCAGGCCGACATCCGGCTTGGCGGATGCACTGGCCAGCGGGCCGATGGACCGGGCCAGGTTGAGACCCGACTCGAAGGAACGCACCAGGTTGGGATTGCAGATGGCAAAGGCGGCCTGTGCGCTGAGCCAAACCGCCAACCCGAGCACAAGACCCGTCATGTGGTGTTTTGACATGGCTCCTCCCCGAGTGGCCCGCGGCTCACACCCGCGGGCATCGTGAACACGCCTCGCACGTCCCGTAGAGAGAAAGCTGGTGGGAGGTCACCGTGAAACCGGTGTCGGGCGAGAGGAAGGGCTCGGCTTCTTCCCTACGGTCGAGGGTGACATCATAGACCTTTCCGCAACTTTCGCAAATGAAATGTGGATGTTTGTCCAGGATCGGATCGAAGTGCTGTGTGCGTCCGATGTTGAGGATCTGCACCTTGCCGTCGGCGGCCAGCTTTTGAAGGTTGCGGTAGACCGTACCGAGGCTGATGTGCGGAACCTCCCTTCGGACCCGCTCGTAGATCTGATCCGCGGTGGGATGGGACATCGCGTCCTTCAGGACATCCCAGATGACTTCAAGCTGTCGTGTCCGTCTCGTGGACATGGACGATCCCCGCCGGCGGCGCGCGGGACACTACCCCAGGTCGCTGAGCAGCTCCGCCTTGGTGGCCGGGCTCAACGGAGCCTCGGCGTGGTAATTCTCGTGGTCGACCAGGATGCTGGCATCCCGATCCCGCAGCGCTTCGGCTTCGTCCGGGGTGAGGCCGAAGGTGATGTACTGCACCGCGCTTATCTTGTCTTCCTTGCTGCGGCCCTCCTCGAAGCGGGCGCGGACCGTGCGGTCCCCGCCGATCCTGAGAAACACCCTTTCGTCAATGCCGAGAAACTTGAGCAGCTCTCCGCGCAGGTCGGTCTGATCCTCGATCTCGAGGAAGAGGGTCGCCCTGAGATCTCCGGCATCGGGGATGAGCTCGTTGTAGACGTCGATCTCCTCCCGGATCTTGTCCAGATCGCGGATGCTCTCCGCCCGCAGCATCTCCTGTATCTGAAAGATCACCGTCGCCCGGTTCTCGAACACCAGGGAAACCTTGTCGCCAACGGACACTCGCCGGTGCTTCTTGAGATCGATGATCTCGCGCCGGAAAGCGGCGCGCTTCTGCTCGTAGACGTTGGAGCCGACGATGTCGTTCAGGGTAACCTTTTCCATTCGGGCAACCGGGAATCCAGGCGTTCCCGGACCCCCAAGGCCTGGCCCGGGGTCCGGGAACGCGAAGTTTCCGTAGCTACGGCCGACGAATCAACCGGCGTCCGCGGGGTCCTTGCCGGCGACGGCCTGCAGTCCCTTGTTGAAACGGCCGGCATGGGACTTCTCGGCCTTGGCCAGGGTCTCGAACCACTCGGCCAACTCCTCCAGGTTCTCGTCCCGGGCGGTCTTGGCGAAGCCGGGGTACATCTCGGTGTACTCGAAGGTCTCGCCCTCCACCGCGGACTTCAGGTTCTTCTCCGTGGAACCGATGGGAACGCCGGTGCAGGGATCGCCGACTTCCTTGAGAAAGTCCAGGTGACCGAACGCGTGGCCCGTCTCCGCCTCGGAGGTGTCACGGAAGAGTCCGCCCATGTCGGGGTAACCCTCGATGTCCGCCTGCCGGGCGAAGTAGAGATAGCGCCGGTTCGCCTGGGACTCGCCCGCAAAGGCGTTCTTCAGGTTCTCGTGGCTCTTGGTGCCATTGATGCTTGCCATAGGTGCCTCCTTATTATTAATAGTAATGGTTCTGATTAGTATCCGAAGCGCGCCCGCAGTTCAAGGGCTGGAGGCGCCGGGAACGCCGTCCGCCGTCCCCGGCGGGCGGCAACTGGCCCGCCGCCCGGTGTTTTGCTATCCTGCTGCAAGTTGACCGCCTTCATCCAACCCATGGACGACCTGATCACCATCGACGACTTCCGCGCCCTCGACCTGCGCGTCGGCACGGTCACCAGCGCCGAGCCGCATCCCAATGCCGACCGGCTCATGGTGCTCAAGGTGGACCTGGGGTCGGAGGAACGCCAGCTCGTGGCCGGCATCCGCGGCCACTACAGCCCGGAGGATCTCACGGGCCGGCAGCTCGTGGTGGTGGCGAACCTGAAGCCGGCCAGGCTGAGAGGCATCGAGAGCCAGGGAATGATCCTGGCCGCATCCGCCGACGACCAACTCGTCATCCTGGCGCCGGAGCAACAGATCGCTCCGGGCGCCAAGGTTTCCTGACACGCCGAGTGTCTTCCACCGACAAAACCGAGGGGACCTGCTGTATAGTCGACCTGTCGGCCTTGCGCGCCAACCTGCGCACGGTGCGCCGGCTCGTGGGCCCCGGCGTGGAAGTCCTCGCGGTGGTGAAGGCCGACGCCTACGGCCACGGCGACATCGAGACCGCGCGCGCCTTGTGCGCCGAAGGGGTCAGCCGCCTGGGCGTCGCCACGGTGGCGGAAGGCGCGCGGCTTCGGGAAGCCGGCATCGATGCCGCGATCCTCGTTCTTGGCAGTCTTTACTCCGACGATGCGGCCGCCCTGGTGCGGTATTCCCTGGACCCTGTCGTTCCGAATCTCGACCTCCTGAGACACCTTGACGCCTTCGGCGCGGAACACGGCGCCGAGATTCCCTGCCACCTCAAGCTGGACACCGGCATGGGCCGGCTGGGCCTCTTGCCGGACGCCATCGAGGAATGGCTACCCGAGTTGGACGGGCTCAAGGGTGTCAGGCTGCAAGGAGTCATGTCCCACTTCGCCAGGGCCGAGGAACCGGAGTCGCAGTCGTGCCGCGGACAACTACGGGCGTTCCGCCGGATGCTGAAGCGCATTCGCGCGGCGGGGCACGATGCGCCGCTGATGCACATGGCCAACAGCGCCGCCACCATGGCGCTGCCCGAGGCCCGTTTCGACATGGTCCGGCCGGGCGGAATGCTCTACGGCATCTTCTCGCATCCGCCCTTGGCCGAACTCGTCCCGCTGGCTCCGGTGCTCACCTGGAAAACCCGCGTGCTGCAGCTCAAGACGCTCCCGAAGCATTCCCCCATAAGCTACGGGGGCACCTTCGTAACCTGCCGCGAAAGCGTCATCGCCACCGTGCCCGTGGGCTACGCGGACGGCTACAAACGTTCCTTGTCCAACAAGGCCGCGGTGCTGATCCGAGGCCGTCGCGCGCCCGTCGTGGGCCGTGTCACCATGGATTTGACGATGGCGGACGTCACCGCCATAGACGGTGTTCAGCCGGGAGACGAGGTAGTGCTGCTGGGGACGCAGGAAGACGAGACCATTTCAGCCGAAGAGATGGCCGGCTGGGCGGACACGATCTCGTACGAGATCCTCACGTCCATCAGCAAGGGCGTTCCGCGTCACTACATCGAAACCAACCAGAAACCGGACGGCGGCGGCCGCTGTTGAAGGGTAAAGGTTTCCATCGAACGGTTGGCTTGGGAAGTCCGTGCTTGATTTGTTATCCTGCCACGAACCGACGGATCGCCGCTTGTACCCATGGATGGCCAAGAGAAAGAAGGTCTCGAACGCCTCGCATCGCTCGAACCGCGAGGCTTGAACCGTTGGAAAGAAGGAGGAACCCTGCACCCGTGGGCAAGATAAAGAGAGCATTGGTCAGCGTATCCGACAAGGACGGCATCGTCGGTTTCGCCGCCGGGCTGGCGGGACTGGGCATCGAAATCCTGTCCACGGGAGGGACGGCCGCATTGCTGCGGGAGAACCGCATCGACGTGACCGACGTGGCGGACGTCACCGGGTTCCCGGAGATCATGGACGGCCGGGTCAAGACGCTCCACCCCAAGATCCACGGCGGCATCCTGGCGCTGCGGGACAAGTCCGAGCACCGCGCCCAGATGGAAGAGCTGGGCATCGACGCCATCGACATGGTGGTGGTGAACCTCTACCCGTTCGAGGCCACGGTGGCGCGGCAGGCGCCGTTCGACGAGATCATCGAGCAGATCGACATAGGCGGCCCCGCCATGATCCGCTCCGCGGCCAAGAACCACCCGCACGTGGCGGTGGTGGTGGAGCCGTCGGACTACGCGGCGGTGGCCGAGGAACTTGCGGCCAGCGGCGGCGACCTGTCCGGCAACACCCGGTTCAGGCTCGCGTGCCGCGCCTTCCATTATACGGCGCGGTACGACGGCGCCATCTCCAACTACCTCGGACGGCTCGACGAAGACAGGCAGGCCGGGCCGTGGGGCGAGAGGCTCAACATCCAGCTCTCCAAGCTGCAGGAGCTGCGCTACGGCGAGAACCCGCACCAGAGCGCGGCGTTCTATGCCCACGCGGATTCCACGGGACCGTCCGTGGCCCGGGCCACGCAGGTTCAGGGCAAGCAGCTCTCGTTCAACAACATCCTGGACGCCGACGCCGCCCTCAGCACGGTCATGGACTTCCCCGAAACCGCCGCCGTCGCCATCAAGCACACCAACCCCTGCGGCCTGGCCACTTCCGGCGTGTCGCTGGCGGATGCCTTCCGCAAGGCCAAGGCCGGGGATCCCGTGTCCATTTTCGGCGGCGTCATCGCCCTGAACCGCCCGGTGGACGCGGAGACGGCCGAGGAATTGAAGCAGATCTTCCTGGAAATCGTCATTGCGCCTTCGTTCACATCCGAAGCACGGGAGATCCTGTCCTCGGCCAAGCGCCTGCTGAACATCCGCCTGCTGGAGATCGACATGACCCCCGACAACGACCGGAGCCTCGACCTGCGGCGGGTGCACGGCGGCGTGCTGGCGCAGGACTGGGACCACAAGCCCATCGACGTTCGGGAGTGCAAGGTGGTCACCGAGCGGCAACCCACCGACGACGAGTACAAGGCCCTGGGGTTCGCCTGGCGCGTGTGCCACCACGTGAAGTCCAATGCCATCGTGTTCACGTCGAGCGACCAGTTGCTCGGCGTCGGCGCGGGCCAGATGAGCCGGGTGGATTCCGCCCAACTCGCCCGGACCCGGGCGAAGACCCACGGCATCGACCTCGCGGGCTCCGTGGTGGCCTCCGACGCCTTCTATCCCTTCCGGGACGGCGTCGACGCGGCCGCCGAGGCGGGCGCCCGCGCGGTCATCCAGCCGGGCGGCTCCATCCGCGACGAAGAGGTCATTGCCGCCGCCGACGAGCACGGCATCGCCATGGTCTTCACCGGCATCCGGCACTTCCGGCACTAGTCCGGCGGATGAACTCACGGAACAGGATGTTCTTCGGCGCGAAACTGCCCGGGACGCCCCGTACCCGTCATTCCCGCGGAAGCGGTAATGACGGATTGGAGTTGTCGGAACCGTGAAGATCCTGGTCATCGGCAGCGGCGGGCGGGAACACGCCCTGACGTGGAAGCTGCGCCAAAGCCCGCAGGTGGAAAAACTCTACTGCGCGCCCGGCAACGACGGCATGCGCCAGCAGGCGGAACGGGTGGACATCGGCGCCGGCGACATCGAGAAGCTCGCCGACTTCGCCGCCGGGGAGGGCATCGACCTCACGGTGGTGGGTCCGGAGCAGCCGCTGGTGTCGGGCATCGCCGACCTGTTCGAGAGCCGGGGCCTCCGGTTGTTCGGACCGAGCCGGGAGGCGGCACGGCTGGAAGGCAGCAAGGCCTTCGCCAAGGAGGTGATGCTGGAGAACGGCATCCCCACCGCGGCCTGTGAGGTGTTCTCCGACCTGGACGAAGCCCGGCGGTACGTTGCCCAGGATCGGCCCTGCGTGGTCAAGGCGGATGGGCTGGCCGCGGGCAAGGGCGTGATCCTGTGTTCCGGCAGGGCGGAAGCCGAAGCCGCCCTCGACGCCGTCATGGGGCGCAAGGTCTTTGGTGAGGCCGGCGAGCGGGTCGTCATCGAGGAGTTGCTCACGGGCGAGGAAGCTTCGTCCATGGCCCTGATGGACGGCGACGATTTCCTGCCGCTGGCGTCGGCCCAGGACCACAAGCGCATCTTCGACGGTGACGAGGGCCCCAACACCGGCGGCATGGGCGCTTACTCGCCGGCGCCGGTGGTGGACGCAGCGGTGCACGACGCGGTGGTGGAGCGGGTGCTGAAGCCGCTGGCGGCGGGGCTCAAGCGCCGCGGCCTGGTGTACCGCGGTGTGCTGTACGCCGGGCTCATGATCACCGAGGACGGCCCCAAGGTGCTGGAGTTCAACTGCCGGTTCGGCGACCCCGAATGCCAGCCGATCATGATGCGCCTCGAGAGCGATCTTCCCTCGCTCCTCATGGCCACCGCCGAAGGCAGGCTCGGAGAGGTCGCCGCCGAGTGGTCGGATCAGGCGGCGGTCTGCGTGGTGCTGGCGTCTCGGGGCTATCCGGGCCAGTATCAAACGGGTAAGGAAATATCCGGACTCGACGCGCTCGATTCCTGGCGCGACGGATACGCGTTTCACGCCGGGACGAAACGCGAGGGAGACCGCTGGCTCACCGGCGGCGGACGGGTGCTGGGGGTCACCGCGCTGGGCGACACCATCGAGGGGGCCACGGGGCAGGCTTACGACGGCGTGAGCAGGATCTCGTGGGACGGCATGCACTACCGCCGGGACATCGCCCGCCGCGCGATGAACCGCGGTGCACCCTGAGGTCCGCCAACGAACGGGGCGCGGTTCAAATGGGGCGCGGTCCAAACCCGCCCGCGCAACACGACAGGACCGCGCGAGGCGCCTGGACGTTCGAACCAAAGCAAGAAGGAGGAGACACACGTGGCGGAGCAGACTCCGAGAGTAGCGATTCTCATGGGCAGCGATTCCGATGTCGAGGTCATGAAGGAGGCCGCGACGCGGCTGGAATCCTTCGGCATCCCTTACGAGATGCACATCTCGTCCGCGCACCGCTCGCCGGAACGGACCCACGCCTACGCCAAGGGCGCGGCGGACCGGGGCATCGAGGCGTTCATCGTCGGCGCCGGCGCCGCGGCCCATCTGGCCGGGGTGGTGGCGGCCGTCACCACGCTGCCGGTCATCGGCGTGCCGCTGAGCGCGTCGGCCCTGGACGGCATGGACGCGCTGCTGGCCACGGTGCAGATGCCGGCCGGCGTGCCGGTGGCGACCATGGCCATCGGCAAGGGCGGGGCCGCCAACGCGGGCATCTTCGCGGCCCAGATCATCGCCCGCAAGGACCCGGAGCTGGCGGGCAGGCTCGCCCGTTTCAAGGAGGAGCTGGCCGCCGGGGTCGAAGCCCGGGACCGGAAGCTGCAGGACAGCCTGAAGGCGTAGCGCCGGAGAAGCGGGCATGGCACAGATCTTTCCCTTCCGGGGCCTGACCTACAATCCCGGCAAGATCGCCGATTTCTCCAGCGTGGTGGCGCCGCCCTACGACGTAATCTCCGCCGAGCACCAGGCGGAACTCTACGACCGCTCGCCGCGGAACGTCGTGCGCATCGATTTTTGCCGCGACGCCGATCCCTACGAGACTGTGCCGCGGCGGTTCCGGGAATGGCAGGAAGACGGCACCCTGGTACCCGAAGACGCCCCGGCCATCTACTACCTGAGCCAGGAATACCGGCTGCAGGACGGCATCCCCAGGGAACGGCGCGGCTTCATCGCGCTGGCCACCATCGAGGACTTCGGCGGCGGCATCCACGGCCACGAGAACACCCTGGCCGAGCCCAAGGAGGACCGCCTGAGGCTGATGCTCGCCTGCGACGCCCAGTTCAGCTCCATCCTGGGCCTGTACACCGACGAGCGGCCGACCCTGACCGACGCCCTGAGCGACCACGTGAAGGCGCGGGACCCCAAGGTCGAGGCCGAGATGGGGGAGTTCGGCACCTCCCGGCTGTGGGCGGTGACGGACCCCGGCCTCATCGGCATGGTGCAGGAGGCGTTGAGCCGGCAGGAGGTCTTCATCGCCGACGGGCACCACCGCTACGAGGCCGCCTCCGGCTACCGCAACCGGCGTCTGGCGGAACGGCCCGGCGCCGGCGGCGTCGAGGGCTTCAACCGCGTGATGATGTACTTCGCCAATCTTCGGGAAGAGGGCGTGGTGATCCTGCCCACCCACCGGCTCGTCCGGGAGCTGCCCGACGTGTCGTCCGCGGAGCTGGAAGAGAGCCTGCAACGCCACTTCGACGTGGAGGCTTTCCCCCGGAACGGCGACGGGCGGCGGCGGTTTCTGGACACGCTCCGGAACCTGAAGGGCGACCAGCGGCTCCTGGGCGCGAGTTTCCGGGGCGATTCGCGCTACCTGGCCCTGCGCCTGAGAGACGGCGAAACGATGCGGCGGTTGGCTCCCGACATGGGCCCCGAGTTGCGCGCCCTGGACGTCACCACACTGCACGTGCTGTTGATGGAGCATATCCTGGGCGTGTCGACCCGCGGCGCGGTGAATACCGATGCGGTCGCGTACACCCACGACGCCGAAGAGGCGCTGGCCGAGGTGGAGGCCGGCGGCTGCCAGGCCGCATTCATCCTGAACCCTCCGAGCGCCGGCGAAATGATCAGCGTCTCCCTCAAGGGAGAGAAGATGCCGCAGAAGTCCACGTATTTCTTTCCCAAGCTCGTCACCGGCCTGGTGATCCACAAGGTGGACGTCTAGAAGAGTGAGGGACACTCGCCGGGGCCTCCGGTCCGGCGGGCCAACGTGCAAGGAACACGCTCATGTCGAAACTACATCTGACCCTGGCGTGCGGCGACTACGACCGCACCAAGACGCTGCAGGACGGTTCGCTCAGTCCCGACGGCATCGCCCTCAACTACCTGCCGATGCAGGCCGAGGAGATCTTCTGGCGCATGGGACACCACCAGGAGTTCCACGCCTCCGAGATGTCGCTGGCCAACTACATCACCATGACCTCCCGGGGCGAAAGCCCGTTCACCGCCATCCCGGTGTTCCCGTCGCGTTACTTCCGCCACTCCTGCGTGTTCATCAACACCGACCGGGGGCTGGACAAGCCCGAGGACCTGCGCGGCAAGCGCGTCGGCGTGCCCGAATATTCCATCACCGCGGCGGTGTGGATCCGCGGTTTCATGAGCGACGACCACGGGGTCAAGGCCGGCGACGTGGAGTGGTTTACCGGCGGCCAGGAAGTCCCGGGACGAAAGGAACGCATCGAGCTCAGGCTGCCGCCGGAGATCAAGGTGCAGCCCATCGGCGGGGACCGCACCCTGAACGACATGCTGGACAAGGGCGAGATCGACGCCCTGGTCACCGCCCGCATCCCCTCCTGCTTCGCCGCCGGCGCGCCGCACATCCGCCGCCTTTTCCCCGACTTCAAGTCCGTGGAGATCGACTACTACCGGCGCACGAAGATCTTCCCCATCATGCACACCGTCTGCATCCGCAACGACGTGTTCGAGGCCAACCCCTGGGTGGCCCGAAGCCTCTACACGGCCTTCTGCCAGTCCAAGGACGACGCCATCGACCGCATGAACATCAACAACACCATGGCCAGCACGCTGCCTTGGCTCCAGGCCGAGATGGCGCTGCTGCGGGACGTCTTCGGCGACGACTGGTGGCCCTACGGCATCGAGGCCAACCGCCACGTCATCGAGGCGCTGACCCGCTACATGGGCGAACAGGGCCTGCTGGGCGACAAGGTCCCCGCGGTGGAGGAACTGTTCGCGCCGACGCTGGTGGGGGATTACAAGCTGTAGTGGGGACGACGCCCCAGAAACCGTCGTTCCCGCCTCCTCGGTCATTCCCGCACCCTTCCGTCATTCCCGCGAAAGCGGGAATCCAGGAGGGGCGGGGTGGTGAAGCACGGCCGCAGGACCCCCACAACCCCTGGATTCCCGCTTTCGCGGGAATGACGGAGAGGTGCCGGAATGACGGAGGGGTGCCGGAATGACCGAAAGGTGAGGTCATGACCCGCAAGGAGGCCACCTTCATCCGCCAAGCCCGTGTCGGCCATCTGGCTACGGTCGACGAGCAGGGCCAGCCGCTCAACCTGCCCTTCTGCTTCGCCTTCGACGGCGAGTCCCTGTACTCCCCCATCGACGAGAAGCCCAAGTCCGCCGCGCCCCGGGAGCTGAAGCGGGTCCGAAACATCCGCGCCAACCCCCGGGTATCGGTAGTGGTCCACCGCTACGACGACGAAGACTGGTCTCGCCTGGCCCACATCATCGTCCAGGGAAGGGCCGGCATCCTGACACGCGGGGAGACCCACAAGAAAGCAGTCCGGCTGCTGCGCCGGAAGTACCCGCAGTACCGGGCCATGGCCCTGGACGAGCGGCCCGTCATCCGGATCCGGGTGGCGCGGTGCATCCGCTGGGGCCGGATCTGACGCCTACGCCACATCCTTGATCGACGACACGCCGGTGGCCTTCATCATACGCTCGATGAAAGCATGCACGTGCGTGTGCTTGCCATCAATCTCGCGGTCCAGGGCGGTGTAGAGGTAGTGGAGCTGCGCGTAGATGGAGATGTCGGCCAGGGTCATGCGGCCGAAGATGAAATCCCTTCCGGAATAGAGCAGGTCGAGGTTCTCCAGGTGGACCGCAAGCCCCTTCTCGGCCTTTTTCAGGTCCTCGTCGTTTTCGGCCCTTCGGAAAGCCATGACGGCGCCGTTGAGGTCCTCGTCGGCCCAGTCCTCCAGCATCAGGCACAGCCCCTTGTCGGAGGGGTTGTCCGGGTAGATGGTGGGCTCGGGGATTTTCTCCTCCCAATACTTGGCCAGGATGGTGGAATCCTGAATGCACCGGCCGTCGATGTCCATGGTGGGGACCTTGCGCTGGTTGGAGAAGGCGATCAGCGACTCGCGGTTGTCGGCGCGGACGTCCACCACCTCGTACGAAACCTTCTTCATGGTCAGGACCACGCGGAGCTTCTCGCAGAACATGGAGTTTTTCGAGTTGAACAGCCTTGTTGCCATGGGATGCCTCCTTGTGCCGCCTGGGCGGCGGGTGTTGTTGTGGATCTAGAAATAACCGTGTCGTTCGAGAAATTCGCTCATGCAGGGCATGCGAACTGAATAGAACGTCGCCGGCTCTGGGTCAAATGTTCACCCTCGTCCGTGATGGACCGCGCGGTGCGGGAATCCCACTCCCGTCCCCATTTGTGCTAGGGTTGTGCCCATGAGCGAGATTCACTTCGTGGACACGACGTTGCGGGACGGGCAGATGAGCCTTTGGGCTACGCGCATGCGCACCGGCATGATGCTCCCCATCGCCGAGCGGATGGGCCGGGCGGGTTTCGACGCCCTTGAGCTGATGTCCAGCATCTTCCTCAAGAAGTGCGTCCGGGACCTCAAGGAGGACCCCTTCGAGCGCATCCGTCTGGTGAAGGAAAGGATGCCCGACACCCCGCTTCGGATGACCTCCGGACGGTTCAACGCCTTCGAGGTGACTCCGTACTCGCTGTACGCGCTCTACCTGCGGCGCATGCGCGAGAACGGCATGAGCCAGGCCCGGATATCCGACGAATGGAACGATCCGGCGGGGTGGAAGCAGAAGGTGCAGACGGTCATCGACGCCGGGCTCGAGCCGATCCTCAACCTCATCTACTCGGTATCGCCCAAGCATACCGACGAGTACTACGCGGAGCGGGCGCGCCAGGCGGCCACCCTCGACGTCTCGCGCATCTGCCTGAAGGACCCCGGCGGGCTGATCACCCCGGACCGGGTCCGCAAGCTGGTGCCGCTGGTGCTGGAGAACGCCAACGGGATCCCGGTGGAGTTCCACACCCATTGCACCACCGGGCTCGGGCCGCTGTGCTGCGTGGAGGCCATCAAGCTGGGCATCACCATCGTGAACACCGCCGTCCCGCCGCTGGCCAACGGCTCGTCCAACCCGTCGCTGTTCAACGTGGCGGCCAACGCCCGGGCGCTGGGCCATGCCACCGCGGTGGACGAAGAGTCGATGCGGGTCGTATCCGAGCACTTCAACCGCATCGCCGGGCAGGAAGGGCTGCCCCCCGGAGAGCCCGTGGAATACGACTACGGACAGTACCTCCACCAGGTGCCCGGCGGGATGTATTCCAACCTGCGCCACCAACTGGAGAAGGTGGGCCTGGGGCACAAGTTCCAGGAGGCCCTGGAGGAGTGCGGCCGGGTGCGCGAGGAGTTCGCCTATCCCATCATGGTGACGCCGCTGTCGCAGTTCGTGGGAAGCCAGGCGGCCATCAACGTCATCGTCGGCGAGCGCTACGCCCAGGTCACCGACCAGAGCATCCTCTACGCCCTGGGGCTTTGGGGCGAGGAGGGCAGCCGGCTGATGAACCCGGAAGTCAAGGACAGGATCCTGGACCGGCCCCGGGCCCGGGAGCTGGCGAAATGGGAGCCGCCGCAGCCGTCCATCGCCGAGATCCGCAAAAGCTTCGAGCCCGGGCTCTCGGACGACGACCTGCTGCTGCGCTGGCTCGTCACCAGGGACGAGTTCAACGCCATGCGCGCCGCCGGCCCGGCGACGCCCTACACGGGCAACGGCGTGCTCGGCCTGCTGCAAAACCTGCGCGGGCACAAGGCCAACCACGTGTACATCGGCAAACCGGGGCTGAAGCTGTCGCTGCAGGGCTCGGCGTAGGGGCGGGTTTGAAACCCGCCCGCGCCCGTACCCGTGATTCGACGGCGGGAGGTATCCCATGAGCACCAACACGGAAACCGACGCATTCTACCGGGAAGTGGACGAGAAGCACCTGGTGCCGCTGTGGAACATCACCCAGGACGCCCTGCCCGCGGAGCCGCGGTCCCCGGTGAAGGCCCACCTGTGGCGTTGGGCGGACCTGCGCCGGCTGGCGCACCGGGCCGGCGACCTGGTGCCCATCGAGCGGGGCGGCGAGCGGCGGGTGCTGGGGCTGGCGAACCCGGGGCTGGGCGGCAAGCACGCGGCCACCCGGACGCTCTGGGCCGCGGTGCAGATCGTCAAGCCGGGAGAGATCGCCCCCTGCCACCGCCATTCCCCTTCCGCCATCCGATTCATCATCGAGGGAGACCGCACCTACACCAACCTGAACGGCGACAAGTGCGTCATGAGCCGGGGCGACCTGGTGCTCACGCCGAGCTGGGACTGGCACGACCACGGCTGCGAGTCCGACGAGCCCATGATCTGGATGGACGGTTTGGACCTGCCGCTGGTGGGGGACCTGGACGCCACCTTCTTCGAGATGTATCCGGACCACCGGTTTCCCATCGCCGACGTCAACGAGTCGGAGCGGAAGTTCGGCGTGACGCACCTCCGCCCCACCTGGGAGAAGCCGCCGGAGGACCGCTCGCCGCTGCTCAACTTCAAGTGGGAGCCCACCTACGACGCGCTCCAGCGCATTGGCGAGGGGCCGGCCAGCCCCCACGACGACGTCTGCTTCGAGTACCTGAACCCGAGCACGGGCGGGCCGGTGCTGACCACCATGAGCTGCACCATCCAGAGGGTGCGGCCCGGGGTCCGCACGCAGGCCCACCGGCAGGTGCAGAGCTCGGTCTACCTGGCCTTCGCCGGAAAAGGCTACTCGGTCATCGACGGCCAGCGGTTCGAATGGGAGGAAGGAGACTTCTTCGTGGTGCCGCCCTGGGCCTGGCACGAGCACGCCAACGACACCGACGGCGAGTCCATCCTGTTCGCCATACACGACACGCCGGTGATGAAGGCCCTTGGCCTCTATCGCGAGGAAAGCTATACAGAGGGAGACGGCCACCAGGAGATCACGGGGAGCTTCGAAGCATAGGGCTTCGAGGCAACGGCACCCGGAACGCGGAAAGACCGGAAATGGCGAAGTACCTTCAATGCAGTGAGTGCGGCAAGCTGGCGTTCTACTACGACGGTTACGTCGGCACCGAAAAGCCCTTCTACCTCAAGAACATGATCTACCCGGACGGCAAGCAGCCGGAAACTCCTCGCTGCATAAGCTGCAACGCCGTCCCGCGCCTGCTCTTCGACTTCATCAAGGAAGACAAGGAGCCCCTCCCGACACCCGCGCCCGTATCCGAGCCCGAATCGGAAGCGACGCCGGAGTAGGCGGCAGGCGCGATCGGGAAATCCTGCCCTTTCCGTCGCCACTTCGATCTGCTGGATTCCCGATCGGTAAAATTACACTTGCAGCACCTCCGACATTAGTGTAAAATTCCCGTCCGGTAAACCCATGCCGGCGCGAACTCTAACCCCTGCCGAGGTCGGTGATATCGTGCGCGACGCCCGCAAGGCCGCGGGACTGCGCCAGTACGAGCTCGCGGGCGCCGCCGGGGTCGGAGTGCGCTTCATCGTCGATCTTGAGGCGGGGAAACCCACCGCACAGATCGGCAAGGCGCTTCAGGTGCTGCAGGCGCTGGGATGCTCGTTCGACATCGTGCCGCCGCCCGCACCCAAGGGAGAGCAGGGCCCGTGAGTCCCTCGCTCGACCTATGGTGGGACCGGCGGCTCGTGGGCCGGCTCACCCAGGACCGCCACGGCGAACTCGGGTTCGTCTATTCGCCCGACTGGTTTCAAAGCGAAGACGCTCCTGCCCTGTCGGCCTCGTTGCCCAAGCGCGTGGAGCCGTTTTCGCGCCGCGAATGCCGTCCGTTCTTCGCCGGCCTCCGTCATGCGTCTCGCGGCCGCAGCCGGGCTGGATGTGGCCTCGGTGGAACTCCGCGCGGTCCGGGACCGCAAGTTTCTGCTTGTCTCGCGCTATGATCGCGCAACCGGCTCCGACGGTTGCATACACCGCATCCATCAGGAAGATTTCTGCCAGGCGTTGGCCATCAACCCGGAACGGAAGTACTCGGGCGAAGGCGGACCGACCCTCACGAACTGTTTCGCGCTGCTGCGCCGGGTGTCGCTGCGGCCCGCCGTGGACGTCCTGAAGCTCCTCGACGCGGTGATCTTCAATCTCGTCGCCGGCAACGCCGACGCCCACGGCAAGAACTATTCGATCCTGTACGACGAAGACGGCCCGCGCTTGGCGCCGCTCTACGACCTGTTGGCCACGGTCGCCTACCCTGAACTCTCAAAGGGGATGGCCATGAAGACAGGAGGATGATCGACGCTGGAGGAAATGGACGCACGGGCCTGGGCGGTGTTTGCCGCCGAGGCAACACTCGGCCTGCCGCTGGTCCGCCGCCGGGTCACCGAGATCGGCGAAGCCGTGAAGACCCGAGCCGACGGAGTCGCCAACGCACTCATGCAACCTGGACTCGACGGACACGTGCTGTCGAGGATGGCCGAAATGGCCGTGAACAGGGCGGTACGGTGCGTGTTCACGATACGGCACTGACTGAACCGACGTTCAAGTTGGGCGCCCTTCACCTGAGAGTGGCCTCCACACCGGCGCCTACGGCGCGCACTTTACCAGGGTGACATTGCCGGCGGCGCGGTCGTAGGTGGCGACCCCCGTGCCAGTGCCGCAGCCGCTGGCGACCGTGGCGGTGATCACGAACGTGGAGGCGTTGCCGGTGGTGATGGCCGGGGTGATGTTGGCGCTTTGGGTGTAGCCGAAGGCCGTAAGGTCGCTCAGGGTCGCCGTGTAGGTGTTGTTGTCCATGAAGTAGGCCTCCTGGGCCAGGGCCATGTTCCTCACGTTGGCCTGGGCATCGGCGTCGTAGCCCTTGCGCCGGTAGGTGCCGAACTGGGGAATCGCGATGGCGGCGAGGATGCCGATGATGGTGATCACCACCAGCAGTTCGATCAGCGTGAACCCGGCCGCCCGGTCCCGGCGGCGACCGCCCATCCCGGCGGCGTCCTCGATCCGTCCGCGAACGCGGCCCTCCAGACCCCTGGCGCATCCATCCATGTTCATCTCGAATCTCCTTATTGCACCATGCCGCCGATCTGGAAGATCGGCAGGTACATGGAGGTGACGATGCCGCCGAGCACCACGCCCAGGACGATCATCAGCACCGGTTCCATCAGGGTGGTCAGCCGGACCGCCGCGCGGTCCACCTCCTCCTCGTAGAAGGCGGAGACCCGGTTGAGCATCGCGTCCAGAGCGCCGATGTTCTCCCCCACGGCGACCATGTGGCAGACCAGCGGCGGAAACAGGCCGCTGGCCGCCAGCAGGTCGGCCAGGGTCATCCCTTTCTCCAGCCCGTCCCGTGTCTCCAGGATCGCGCGCTCCAGGACCTTGTTCCCGGTGGTCCCCGCGGTGACGGTCAGACTGTCCAGCAGGGTCACGCCGGACCGGAGCAGCAGTCCGGTGTTGTGGCTGAAACGCGCGATGGCGGCCTTGCGCGCGAGTTCCCCGAACAGCGGAACCTTCAGCAGCCATCCGTGGAGCCCTCTGCGCCCGCGTTCGGTGCGCCAGGCGGCATGGGCCGCAACCGCAAGGACCGCGGAGCCGCCGAGAAGGGCCGGAAAATAGTCGTACAGGCCGCGGCTCAAGGCGATGGTCCACTCCGTCAGGGGGGGAAGGGTCTGTCCCATGCCCCGGTAGACTTCCGCGAACACCGGGATCACGTGGAGGAGCAGCACGGCCACGACCACCGCGGCCACCGCCACGACGGTGGCGGGATAGACCATGGCCGTCCGGACCTTGCGCTTGAGCCGCGCGGACCGCTCGATGAACAGCGCCAGACGGGCGAGGACCTCCGGCAGGACGCCGCCGTGCTCGCCGGCGGACACCATGCGGACGAACAGGGTGTCGAACAGCCTGGGGTGCCTGGCCATGGCCGCCGTCAACGTCATCCCGTTGGAGACGTCGAGCCGCACGGCCTGAAGGGCCTTCTTCACCACTCCGTTTCCGGTCTGGTCGGCGAGCACCGCGAGACACTCGACGATGGGCACGCCGGCCTCGATCATCACCCCGAAGTTCCTCGTGAGCATGACGATGTCGTCGGCGTTGACCCTGGGGTTGAATCCGGGGACGTGGATCTCACGCGTCAGTCCGGCGCCCTTCTCCCGGATGCCGGACGGCAACGGGCGGATCCGGCGGCGGCGGAGTTCGGCCGTCACCGCCGCGCTGTCCGCCGCTTCCATTTCGCCCCGAAGGAGTCTTCCCTCCCGGTTCCTGCCCTGCCACCGGTACCGCGCCATATAATCACCCGGACGTGGAAGCCGCGGGGGACGCCGCGCGGGTGTCCGAGGGGTCCGGCTCCGTCACCCGCAGCGCCTCCTCGAGGGTGGTGACCCCCTGACGGACCTTCCGGACGGCGGCCTGACGCAGGGTCCGCATGCCCTGGCGGATGGCCGCGCGTTTCAGGTCCGCGGCGGAGCCGCCCTGGAGGATCAACTTTCGAAGGTCGTCGCACAGGGTCATGACCTCGTAGACGGCCACCCGCCCCCGGTAGCCCGTGTGGTGGCACTCGGCACAGCCCGGCCCGTGGGATGCCTCCACGTCGCGCACCGCTTCGATCCGGGTGAGGATGCCGGCGCGCGGCGCCGCTTCCACCTTGCACCCGTCGCAAACCCGTCGCAGCAGGCGCTGGGCCGCTATCATGGTGATGGCGGAGGCGATGAGGTAGGGCTCCACTCCCATGTCCTTCAGGCGGTGGACGCTGGAAGGCGCGTCGTTGGTATGGAGCGTGGTCAGCACGAGATGGCCCGTCAACGCGGCATTGACGGCGATGCGGGCGGTCTCGGCGTCGCGGATCTCGCCCACCATGAGGATGTCGGGATCCTGACGCAGGAACGCCCGCAGACAGGCGGCGAAGGTGAGCCCGATCTCGCCGTGGGTCTGGACCTGGTTGACGCCCGCGAGATGGTACTCCACCGGATCCTCCGCCGTGGAGATGTTCACCCCGGGGTGGTTGAGCTCCGACAGCATGCCGTAGAGGGTGGTGGACTTGCCGCTTCCGGTGGGCCCGGTGAGCAGGATCATGCCGGCGGGCTTGCTCATGGCCTCGGTGAAGAGCCGCCGGTCGCGGGCTTCCAGCCCGAGCCCGTCGAGGCTGGTGACGAGATCGGACCGGTGCAGCAACCGGAGCACCACCTTCTCCCCGAACCGGGTGGGCAGCACGGACACCCGCACGTCCACTTCGCCCCCGGCGGCGGCCAGCTTGAGGCGTCCGTCCTGGGGCAGGCGATGCTCGGCGATATCGAGGCCGGCCAGCACCTTGACGCGGGAGGTCAACGCCAGCTTCATCTCGCGCGGCGGGGTCATGACTTCCTGCAGCACGCCGTCGATCCTGAAGCGGATGCGCACGCCCTCCTCACAGGGCTCGACGTGGACGTCGCTGGCGCCGCGCGCCACCGCGTCCTTCAGAAGCGAATCCACCAGCGCCACCACCGGCGTGTCCGTGGCGGGCTGCGTCGAGGCCGAGGGGCGGCGCGCGCTCGTCCGTTCTCCATGCGCCGTGTCACGCAAGGAGGCGTCGTGACCCACGGTACGGGGACGATCCTCCAGGATGCTCCGGATGGCGGAGGGGCGCGCCAGCACGGTCCTCACGTCGTGCCCGGTCATGAACCGGATCTCGTCGATGGCGGCCAGGTCCGTGGGGTCGCTCATGGCCACGTCCAGCACCGACCCCGAACGGGCGAGCGGGAGCATTCCGCGTTTCCGCAAGAGCGGCAGGGGCAGCAGGCCGCCGGCCGCGGCCTCGACGTCCGACGGGGTCAGCTCCGTCTCTTCCAGCCCGAACCGCTCGGCGACGAACGCCATGACCCGGCCCTCGTCCGCGGCGCCGTCCTCCACCAGGGCCGCCACCAGGTTGGCGCCGGTGCGCCCTCGGGCAGCCGCGGCCCGGTCGAGCTGCTCACGCGTGACGACGCCGGCCCCTACCATCGATTCTCCAAGAGAGAGTTCCATAGGACTTGTCTCCTGAAGTTCTTGATCGGCCGGGCGGCCGAAAACTGTAGGGGAACGTGCGGAAAAACGGTCCGGAGGCTACTCGGAACTACCCTTCGTCCGGAGCGCGGCCTGGGCCGCCGCCAGCTTGGCGATGGGAACGCGGTAGGGGGAGCAACTGACGTAGTCGAGGCCCAGGTCGTGACAGAAGACCACCGACTTGGGGTCGCCGCCGTGCTCGCCGCAAATGCCGACGTCGAGGTCCTCGCAGGCGCTCCGCCCCCTCTCCACGCCCAACGCCATCAGCGCGCCGACCCCGGGCTCGTCGATGGTCACGAACGGATCCTCGGGCAGCAGGCCCTGGGCCACGTAGCGGGGCAGGAACTTGCCGGCGTCGTCCCGGGACAGGCCCAGGCAGGTCTGGGTGAGGTCGTTGGTGCCGAAGGAGAAGAACTGCGCCTCCCTGGCGATCTGGTCGGCCACCAGACAGGCCCGGGGCAGCTCGATCATGGTGCCCACGGCGTAACGCACCTTGACCCCGTACGCCTTCATGGTGTCCCGTGCGACCCGATCCACGATTTCCCGCTGGGCGCGGAATTCCTCGAGGCTGCCCACCAGCGGGATCATCACCTCGGGGCGCGGGTCCTTGCGCTCCTTGCGCAGCTCGCACGCCGCCTGGAAGATGGCCTTGGTCTGCATCTCCGTGATCTCCGGAAACGAGATGGCCAGCCGGCAGCCGCGATGGCCGAGCATCGGGTTGGCCTCCCGGAGCGCTTCCACCTTCTCACGTACCTTCCTGGGGCGAATGGAGAACACCTTGGCCAGGGCGGCGATGTCGGCGCTGGTGTGGGGCAGGAACTCGTGCAGGGGCGGGTCCAGCAGGCGGATGGTCACGGGCAGCTTGTCCATGATCCCCAGGATCGCCTTGAAGTCGCCCTGCTGCATGGGAAGCAATTTATCCAGGGCCTTGCGCCGCCCTTCCTCATCGTCGGCCAGGATCATCTCGCGCACGCTGTGGATGCGCTGCTCCTCGAAGAACATGTGCTCGGTGCGGCACAGGCCGATGCCCTCGGCGCCGAAGGCCCGGCTGATGCGGGCCTGCTCCGGCAGGTCGGCGTTGGTCTTGACGCCGAGCCGGCGCGCCTCGTCCACCCAGCGCATGAGTTTGGCGAAGCGCCGGTAGTCGGGGGAGGCGGAGGCTTCGCGGTTGCGGTCCAGCAGCACCCGCAGCACGTCCGAAGGGTGGGTCCGGAGCTGGCCCTGGATCACCTCGCCGGTGTTGCCGTCGAGCGACAGCCAGTCCCCTTCCTTGAGCACCGCCTTGCCGATCCGGGCTTCGCCGGAGCGGTAGTCCACCGACAGCCCGTCGCAGCCCACCACGCACACGGTGCCGAGCTGGCGCGCCACCAGCGCGGCGTGAGAGGTCATGCCGCCCCGGGCCGTCAGAATGCCCTGGGCCGCCTCGATGCCGCGGATGTCCTCGGGGCTGGTCTCCACCCGGCACAGGATCACGCTTTCTCCCCGGGCCCGGCGCGCCTCGGCGTCGGTGGCGTGGAACACGATCCTTCCCGTGGCCGCGCCCGGACCCGCGGGCAGTCCCCGCGCCAGCACCCGGCCCCTGGCTTGGGCCGTCTCCTTGGCCGCGTGGTCGAAGACCGGACGCAGAAGCTGGCTGAGATGGTCGGGCTCGATGCGCTGCAGCGCCTCGTCCCGTGTGATCAGGCCCTTGTCCGCCATGTCCACGGCGATGCGTACCGCGGCGAAGCCCGTCCTCTTGGCGGTCCGGGTCTGCAGCAGCCAGAGCCGGCCCTCCTCGATGGTGAACTCCATGTCCTGCATGTCGCGGTAGCGTTCCTCCAGGACATGGCCGATGCGCTGCAGCTCGCGGTAGGCCGCGCGCTGGACCCCGGACAGCGCGCTGATGGGTTGCGGCGTGCGGATCCCGGCCACCACGTCCTCGCCTTGGGCGTTCATCAGGAACTCGCCGTAGAACCGCCGCTCTCCCGACGCCGGATCGCGGGTGAACGCCACGCCGGTGCCGGAGGTGTCTCCCCTGTTGCCGAACACCATGGTCTGGACGTTCACCGCCGTCCCCCAGTCGTCGGGGATGCCGTACAGCTTCCGGTAGGCCACCGCGCGGTCGTTGTTCCACGAGCCGAACACCGCGCCGATGGCGCCCCAGAGCTGCTCCACCGGGTCCTCGGGGAACGGAACGCCCCGCTGGCGCCGTATTTCGCGCTTGAACTGGCCCACCAGGTCCTTCAGGTCCTCGGCGGTGAGCCCGGTGTCGTCGCGGATGCCCCGGGCGCGCTTCTTGCGCTCCAGCAACGCCTCGAACACGTCGTGCGGGTCGGCCTTGTCGGGCTTCATGCCCAGCACCACGTCGCCGTACATCTGCACGAACCGGCGATAGGAATCGTACACGAACCGCGCGTTGCCGGCTCGGCGTATCATGCCGGCCACGGTGTCGTCGTTGAGCCCCAGGTTGAGCACGGTGTCCATCATCCCGGGCATGGATTCCCGCGCTCCCGAGCGGACCGACACCAGCAGGGGGTTGTCGCCGTCGCCGAAGCGGCGGCCCATGATCTTCTCCACCCCGGCCATGGCGCGGGCGACCTCCCGCTCCAGACCCTGGGGGTAAGCGCCCTGATTCTCGTAGAAATGGATGCAGACGGCGGTGGAGATGGTGAAACCGGGGGGCACCGGAACGCCCATCCGGGTCATCTCGTGGAGGCCCGCGCCCTTGCCGCCCAGGACCTCGCGCATGGAGGCCCGGCCCATGGCCTTGCCCGCCCCGAACGAGTAGACGTGGCGGGCCATCAACGGTCCCTCGTGCGCGGGTCCATGCGACGCCGGATCTCGTCCACCAGCCGGTCCACCGGAATCCTCACCTGGGTCATGGCGTCCCGGTCGCGCAACGTCACCGTCCGGTCCTTCATGGTCTCGTGGTCCACGGTGATGCCGAAGGGAGTGCCGATCTCGTCCTGCCGCCGGTAGCGCCGGCCGATGGAGCCGGCCTGGTCGTAGACCACCGGGAAATGCTCCTTCAGGATGTCGCGGATCTCCTGGGCCCGCTCCGGCTGTCCTTCCTTCCGGAGCAGCGGGTAGACGCCCGCCTTGAACGGCGCCAGGCGCGGGTCGAGGCGCAGCACGATCCGCCGGTCGCCCTCCACCTCCTCCTCGTCGTACGCGTCCACCAGGAACGCCAGCAAGGGCCGGTCCACGCCGGCGGAGGGCTCGATGACGTAGGGGATGTAACGGCCGCGGGTGGCCTCGTCGAAGTAGGTCAGGTCCTTGCCGCTGTACTCCATGTGCTGCTTCAGGTCGAAATCGCCGCGGTTGGCGATGCCTTCGAGCTCGGACCAGCCGAACGGGAACTCGTACTCCACGTCCACGCAGGCCTTGGCGTAGTGGGCCAGCTCGTCGCTGCCGTGGGGGCGGATGCGGAGGTTCCCGGCGCGGACGCCGTTGTCCACGTACCATTGGAGACGCGCTTCCTGCCAGGATTGGAAGGCCTCCTCATCTTCCCCGGGCTTGACGAAGTACTCGATCTCCATCTGCTCGAACTCGCGGGTGCGGAAGATGAAGTTGCCGGGGGTGATCTCGTTCCGGAAGCTCTTGCCGATCTGCGCGATGCCGAAGGGGATCTTCTGGCGCGCGGTGTCCAGCACGTTGGCGAAGTTGACGAAGATGCCCTGGGCCGTCTCCGGCCGGAGGAAAACCGTGCTGGCGGTATCCTCCACCGGCCCCATGAAGGTCTTGAACATCAGGTTGAACTGCCGCGCCTCCGTGACCTCGCCGCCGCAGTCCGGGCATTTGCCCTCTTCCTCCAGGAAATCCTCGCGGAAACGGTGGTGGCACGCCTTGCACTCCACCAGCGGATCGGAGAAGCCGGCGACGTGTCCCGACGCCTCCCACACCCGCGGGTGCATCAGGATCGAGGCGTCCAGGCCCACGGTGTCGTTGCGGCCGGTCACCACCGCCTTCCACCACGCCTCCTTGACGTTGCGCTTGAGCTCCACGCCCACGGGCCCGTAGTCCCAGGTGCTGCCTATTCCTCCGTAAATCTCGCTGGACGGAAAGATGAACCCTCTCCGCTTGCAAAGGTTGACGACCTTTTCCATCGTCGCGTGCTCGTTCATGGGTACTCTGGCTCTCCCGTGGTGTTGTCTGCCGGAACGGAGCCCGCCGGGACCTGATGGCCTGTAACGTCCAAATGGAGGCCTCTAGTGAAACGAACCATCCAGGAAGGCCGCGGACTTCAGCTTCTTACTAATCTGGTACTGGATAAACAAGGGGACCACCGCGCGGGTCTCCCGGAGCGCCGGCGGCGAGAATACCGGCGTTTCCCCGTGCATCCAGCCGTGGCGCTGGAAGTGCGCCAGGATGCCCAACGCCTCGGTGGACAGGGGCACCGATTCCCGGCGGAGGCCGCCGCAGCCGCGGCACAGGACGCCGCCGTCGCGCGGACTGAACTCCCACCGGCCGTTGCCGGGCGAGGGCCGGGCGCCGCAGCGCTGGCAATGCTCCAGGGTGGGCTGGAACCCGGCAAGCCGCAGCAGCGTCAACTCGAACGCGGTGAGGAACTCCGTCGACGCCTCGTTCTCCTCCAGGAACCGCAACCCGTCCCGCAGGTGGTCGAAGAGCGACAGGCTGTCGTCGCCGTCCCGTGTCAGCTCATCGGTGATTTCCACGAGATAGGAGGCGTGCGCGATCTTGGCCAGGGTTCTGGTTATCCGCCGGAACACGTACACCCAGTCGCAGGCGTGGACGAACGCCAGCGGGCTGTTGGATCGCTGATGAAAACGCACCTGGACCAGCGTGAAGGGCTCCAGAACGTTCAGGAATCGTTTGCGGGACCGCTTGGCTCCCTTGGCGATGCCCCTGATCTTGCCGTAATCCCGCGTAAGGAAAGAAACGATCTTGTCCGACTCGCCGTAGGCCCAGGATCGCAGCACGATGGCCGGGCTCGACCGTATCACCGGCACTCGAATCCCCCCCGACATGAACGGCGTCCGCTCGGTGCCTGGCAGCCTGCCTCCCGGTCCCGCCGTGCAATCGTCGCTATCCGTACGTATACACCAAGGCGCCGAAAAAGTCGCGCGCACGCCTCGGGCATTCCGGCGCCGCTTCCGTCATTCCGGCATCCTTCTCCCGTCATTCCCGCGAAAGCGGCTGATGTCAAAACACCATCCGAGAGACGTAACGGCCCCACTTCCGTCATTCCCGCGAAAGCGGGAATCCAGGAGGGGTGAGGCGGGGAAACACCGCCGTACGCCCCTCCACCGTCCCTGGATTCCCGCTTTCGCGGGAATGACGGAGGTGGGGCCGAATGACGGGAGAGGATGCCGGAATGACGGACAGGGACCCATAAATGAGATTTTGCGACGATTCCGGCTACCTTGACAAGGTCCCATACGGTGATTACCTTCTCTCGGCCGTTGCGGGGCAAGGGGTCCATTTTTGCCCGCGGGACAAGACATCGAAACACGACAGCATCATGACCGAAGATAACAAGGATCAATCCGAGACAGTGGACGACGAAGAGGCAGCAACCCGGGCCGAGGCCGCCGGGGCGGCGGAAGCCGCGGAGGAGCCGTCGGAGACCGAGCGGCTCAAGGCGGAGCTGGGGGCGGCCCGGGAGGAAGCGCGGCGCAATCACGACCTTTACCTGCGGGAGGCGGCCGAGACCGAGAACTACAAGAAACGCGTAACCCGCGAGAAACAGGACGCTATCCGCTACGCCAACGAATCGCTTGTACGCGATCTCCTGCCGGTGATCGACGACCTCGAGCGGGCGGCTCGGCACGCGCCGGCCGACGGCGACCCGCGCGCGCTGGTGGACGGCATCGAGCTGTTGATCAAGTCCTGCCTCGAAGCGCTGCAGAAGCACGGGATCACGCGGGTCACGGCCAAGGGGCAACCCTTCGATCCGGAGAAGCACGAGGCCTACGCGCAGGTGGAGACCGGCGAAGTCGAGCCCAACACGGTGGTGGACGAGGTCCACCCGGGCTACTACCTGGCCGACCGGCTGCTGCGGCCGTCCCTGGTGAGCGTCGCTAAGGCCGCGACTTTGCAGGGAAAACCTCCACACGAAAATGACGAGCCGCCGGTTGAAAACGACCAGGGCGATGATTAGATTCACATAGAATACTCGATTGAAGAACAAGGAGACGAAGAGATGGCAAAGGTCATAGGCATCGATCTTGGGACGACCAACTCCTGTGTTGCGATCATGGAGGGCAGCGACCCCAAGGTCCTGACCAATGCCGAGGGGAGCCGGACCACTCCTTCCGTCGTGGCTTTCTCGGAGAGCGGCGAGCGCTTGACGGGCCAGATCGCCCGTCGTCAGGCCATCACCAACCCCCAGAACACGGTTTTCGCGGTCAAGCGCCTGATCGGGCGGGTGTTCGACGACCCCATGGTGCAGAAGGCCCTGCCGCTCCTGCCTTACAAGATCGCCCGGTCGGACAAGGGCGACGCCTGGGTGGAGAGCCGCGGCAAGAGCTACAGCGCGCCCGAAATCTCCGCCTTCATCCTGCAGAAGATGAAGCAGACCGCCGAGGACTACCTGGGCGAGCCGGTAACCGCGGCGGTCATCACCGTGCCCGCCTACTTCAACGACAGCCAGCGGCAGGCCACCAAGGACGCCGGACGCATCGCCGGACTGGACGTGCAGCGCATCATCAACGAGCCCACCGCGGCCGCCCTGGCCTACGGCATGGACAAGCAGACGGACGAGAAGATCGCGGTGTTCGACCTTGGAGGCGGCACCTTCGACATTTCCATCCTGGAGTTGGGCGACGGCGTCTTCGAGGTCAAGGCCACCAACGGCGACACCTTCCTCGGAGGCGAGGACTTCGACCAGCGGATCATCGACTACCTGGCCGACGAGTTCAAGAAGGACCAGGGCATCGACCTGCGCGGCGACCAGATGGCGCTGCAGCGCCTCAAGGAGGCGGCGGAGAAGGCCAAGTGCGAGCTGTCCACCTCGGTGGAGACGGACATCAACCTTCCGTTCATCACCGCCGACCAGACCGGCCCCAAGCACATGAGCATCAAGCTGAGCCGCTCCAAGCTGGACGCCCTCTGCGCCGACCTCATCGAACGGACCGAGGCGCCCTGCCGCCAGGCCTTGTCGGACGCCGGCTTCTCGGCCGGCGAGATCGCCGAGGTGATTCTGGTGGGCGGCATGACCCGCATGCCCGCGGTGCAGGAACGGGTCAAGAAGATCTTCGGCAAGGAACCGCACAAGGGCGTCAATCCCGACGAGGTGGTGGCCATCGGAGCCGCCATTCAGGCGGGCGTGCTCACGGGCGACGTGAAGGACGTGCTGCTGCTCGACGTGACGCCGCTGTCCCTGGGCATCGAGACCCTGGGCGGCGTGTTCACCAAGCTGATCGAGCGCAACACCACCATCCCCACGAAGAAGAACCAGGTCTTTTCCACCGCCGCGGACAATCAGCCCTCGGTGACCATCAGCGTGCACCAGGGCGAGCGCGAAATGGCCGCGTACAACAAGCTGCTCGGGCAGTTCAACCTCGAGGGCATCCCGCCGGCCCCGCGGGGCATGCCGCAGATCGACGTCACCTTCGACATCGACGCCAACGGCATCGTGCACGTCTCCGCCAAGGATATCGGGACCGGCAAGGAGCAGTCCATCAAGATCACCGCCTCCAGCGGACTCAGCGAGGAAGATATCCGGAACATGGTGAAGGACGCCGAGGTCCACGCGGAAGAGGACAAGAACCGCAAGGACGCGGCCGAGGCGCGCAACCAGCTCGACTCGCTGGTCTATTCCACCGAGAAATCGCTGAAGGAATACGGCGACGACCTGGACGCCGAGGTCAAGTCCAACATCGAGGCGGCCCTCGAGAAGGCCCGGAAGGCGCTGGAGGGCGAGGACGCCGGGGCCATGCGGGCCGCCGCCGAGGAACTGAACCAGGCATCCCACAAGCTGGCCGAAGCCATGTACGCCAAGGCGTCGCAGCAGCAGGCGCAGCAGGATCCCACGCAGCAGCAGCCGGAGTCCGGCCAGACCAAGTCCGACGACAACGTGGTGGACGCCGACTTCGAGGAGGTCAAGGAAGAGGAGCAGGAGACGAAGTTGTAGAGGCGGTTCTCAGACCCGCCCGTGCCCGCACGCGCCATCAGCCGATACAGCCGCCCCAGGCGGGACTAAACATTGGACAAAAGGGACTACTACGAAATTCTCGGCCTGAGCCGCAACGCCGGCGAGGACGAGCTCAAGAAGGCTTACCGCAAGCTGGCGCTCCAGTACCATCCCGACCGGAACCCGGGCGACAAGCAGGCGGAGGAGAAGTTCAAGGAGCTCTCTGAAGCGTATTCGGTGCTCTCCGATCCGGAGAAGAGGTCCAAATACGACCAGTTCGGCCACGCCGCCTTCGGCGAAACCGGCCCGTTCGCCGGCGGCTTCGACTTCTCTCAGGGTTTCGAGGACATCTTCGGCGACATTTTCGGCGAATTCTTCGGCGGATCGTCCCGGGGCAGGGCCAGGTCCCGGGCGCAGCGGGGCGACGACCTGCGCTACAACCTCGAGATCACGTTCGAGCAGGGCGCCTTCGGCACCGAAAAGAAGATCAAGATCCCGCGCCACGGACCCTGCGACGAGTGCGAGGGCAGCGGCGCGGAGAAGGGCACCTCGCCGCAGACCTGTCCCGCCTGCAAGGGCTCGGGGCAGATGGCCTTCCAGCAGGGCTTCTTCACCGTATCCCGCACCTGCAGCCAGTGCGGCGGGCAGGGCCGGGTGATCCCCCATCCCTGCACCATGTGCGGCGGCGCCGGCCTGACACGGAAGTTCCACACCATTAACGTCAAGATCCCGGCGGGCGTCGACACGGGTTCGCGGCTCAAGCTGCGGGGCGAGGGGGAAAACGGCGCCCGGGGCGGCCCGCCCGGAGACCTGTACGTGGTCATCATCGTCCAGGACCACGCGATCTTCGCCCGGGAAGGAACCGACGTCATCTGCGAGATGCCCATCAGCTTCGTCAACGCCACCCTCGGAGCCGAAATCGAGGTGCCCACGCTGGAGGGCAAGGTCAAGATGAAGATCCCGCCGGGGACCCAGTCGCACGCGGTCTTCCGCCTGAAGGGCAAGGGGATCAAGGACGTGCACGGGGGGCGGCGGGGCGACGAGCACGTGCGCGTGCTGGTGGAGACGCCGACACGCCTCAACGCCCGCCAGAAGAAGCTGCTCGAGGATTTCGCCGAGGAAGGCGGGGAGGAAGCCCATCCTATTGCCAAAGGGTTCTTCGAGAAGGTAAAGGAACTGTTCGACTGAGGGCAACGCATGGACGTATCGGACAAGGACACCGCGGAGCTCGTGGCGGACCGGCCGGTGAGCGACATCCCCGACGTCATACCGCTCCTGCCCATCCGCGACATCGTCATCTACCCGTACATGATGATTCCCCTGTTCGTCGGACGGGAGATCTCCATCAACGCGGTGACCGAGGCGCTGGCGCGGGACCGCCATATCTTCCTGGTGGTGCAGAAGGACCCGGCCGAGGACGACCCCGAGGCCGGCGACCTGTACCGCGTGGGCACGATAGCCACCATCCTGCGCATGCTGAAGCTCGACGACGGGCGGGTGAAGATCCTGGTTCAGGGCCTCACCAAGGGCGCCGTCGAAGAGGTGCTGCGGCAAGAGCCCTATTTCGAGGTGCGCATCGAGAAGGTCGTCGAGCAGCCGGTCGTCGAATTGTCCATCGAGGTCGAGGCGCTCATGCGCAGCGTCAAGGAGAAGATCGAGCAGATCCTCAACCTCAAGAACCTCCCGCCGGAAATCGTCATGGTCACCGACAACGTCGTCGACCCCGGCGTGCTGGCGGACCTGGTGGCCTCCAACCTGCGGCTCAACATCGAGGAGAGCCAGTCCATCCTGGAGATCTACGAACCCATCGAACGGTTGAAGAAGGTCAACGACCTGCTCACCCGCGAGCTCGAGCTCGCCACCATGCAGGCGCGGATCCAGAACCAAGCCAAGGACGAGATGAGCAAGACCCAGCGGGAGTACTTCCTGCGGGAGCAGCTCAGGCAGATCCACCAGGAGCTCGGGGAGGGTGACGAGAAGACCGAGGAGATGAACGAGCTAAAGGCCCAGATCGACAAGGCCGGCATGCCCGCGGAGGTCAAGAAGGAGGCCACCAAGCAGCTCAAGCGGCTGGAGCAGATGCATCCCGAGTCCTCCGAGTCCTCCCTGGTGAGGACCTACCTGGACTGGATGGTGGAACTCCCCTGGAGCGAGCGCACCGAGGACAACCTCGACCTGAAGAAGGCCAAGGAAGTCCTGGACGAGGACCACTTCAACCTGGAGAAGATCAAGGAGCGGTTTCTCGAGTACCTGGCGGTGAACAAGCTGCGGCAGAAGATCCGCGGCCCCATCCTCTGCTTCGTGGGTCCGCCGGGGGTCGGCAAGACCTCCCTCGGAAAATCCATCGCGCGCGCCCTCGGGCGGAACTTCGTGCGCATTTCGCTGGGCGGCATCCGGGACGAGGCGGAGATCCGGGGGCACCGCCGGACCTACGTAGGAGCCCTGCCCGGGCGGATCGTACAGGGCATGAAGCAGGCCGGCACCAACAACCCGGTGTTCATGCTGGACGAGCTCGACAAGCTCGGCAACGACTTCCGGGGGGACCCGTCGGCGGCCCTGCTGGAAGTGCTCGATCCGGAGCAGAACCACGCCTTCAGCGACCACTACCTGAACGTTCCGTTCGACCTGTCCAGCGTGCTGTTCATCTGCACCGCGAACCTGCTGGACACGGTTCCGCCGGCGCTGAGGGACCGTATGGAGGTGATCAACCTCTCCGGCTACACCAACGAGGAGAAACTGGAGATCGCCCGGCGGTTCCTGATCCCGCGGCAACTGCAGGAGGCCGGGATCTCCGACGATCTGCTGGACGTCTCCAACGACGCGGTGCTGCGCATCATCGAGCAGTACACGCGCGAGGCCGGTCTCCGGAACCTCGAGCGGGAGATGGCGGCGATCTGCCGGAAGGTGGCGCGCAAGGTGGCGGACGGCCGCACCAGCCGTACCCGGATCACCCGGAGGAACCTGCACCAGTTTCTGGGCCCCGCCAGGTTCCCGGCGGAAGAGACCCAGGAACAGAACGAGATCGGCGTCGCCACGGGGTTGGCCTGGACCAGCGCCGGCGGCGAAGTGCTGCACGTCGAAGCCTCGCTGTCCAAGGGCCGCGGCAACCTGACCCTCACGGGACAGTTGGGCGACGTCATGCGGGAGTCGGCCCAGGCCGCGGTGAGCTACGCCCGGGCCCATGCGAAGCATCTGGGACTCGAAGAGAACTTCTACCAGAAGCAGGACATCCACATACACGTCCCGTCCGGCTCCATACCCAAGGACGGCCCCTCCGCCGGGATCACCATGGGTACCGCCCTCATCTCGGCTCTGACCCGGCGGCCGGTAAGCCGGAACGTGGCCATGACCGGGGAGATCACGCTCCGGGGCCGCGTGCTGCCCGTGGGCGGCCTGAAGGAGAAGTGTCTGGCGGCGTTTCGTTCCGGGGTCGGGACGGTGGCCATTCCGTTCCAGAACCGCAAGGACCTCGAAGAGATTCCGCGTCCCTTGCGCAACAAGCTGCATTTCATCCTGGCGCGCAACATGACCGACGTGCTGGCGGCGGCCTTCGGAGACGCGCCGCCCGACAGCCCGGTCCACCCCGAGACGAAGACCAGGGCCGCGGCCAAGAACAGGAAGCCGCCCCGGCGGACCCGCCCCAAGGGCGCGGGGGGCAGGACGGTTCCCGCCAACGCGTGAACCGGGACGCCCAGGGATCCGGCGTACGGGCGGGTTGCAAACCCTCCCGTGCCCGTACACGCGACGGAGCGCTCAAAAGCGCCAATGCCCCATGAGACTTCGGGATTTGGGAGAGTTCGGGCTCATCGACCTGATCCGGAGGAAGACCCCGCGGACGCGCGGCGTGCGTCTGGGCATCGGCGACGACGCCGCCCGGGTCTCCACTCCCGAGGACTCGCTTCTGTTCACTTCGGATCTTCTGATCGAAGGCGTCCACTTCAACCTCGACTGGATCTCGATGCGGGACCTCGGGCACAAGTCCCTCACCGCAAGCCTGAGCGACATCGCCGCCATGGGCGGACGGCCGGCCTATTTCCTGTTGTCGGCGGCCCTGCCCGACGTCGCCGTGCAGCAGGCGGCCGCGCTCGTCCGGGGCATTCACGCCCTGGCCGCGGAGCACCGGGTGGCGCTGGTGGGAGGCGACACCTGCGCGGCGGACCGGGTGATCATCGACGTGTTCCTGGCCGGCTTCGCCCCCTACGGGGCGGTCACCCGGGGCGGCGCCAGGGTGGGCGACGACATCTACGTCACCGGCACGCTGGGAGACTCGGCGCTGGGTCTGACACTGCTTTCCAAGCCCCGGCCCACGGTCTCCGCGAGGGACCGGAACTACCTCGTCCGGCGGCACCACCACCCCACCGCCCGGGTGAACACCGGCATGCAACTGGCGAAGGAAGGCCTCGCCCGGGCCATGGTGGACGTCAGCGACGGGCTTGCCCAGGACCTGGGCCACATCTGCCAGGCCAGCGGCACCGGGGCGGTGGTACGACAGGACCAGGTGCCGCTGTCGCGCGCCTTCGGCCGGGTCGCGGCCGCGGACGACCTGACCTGCGCGCTGGCCGGCGGCGAAGACTACGAGCTGCTGTTCACCGCGGCCAGCGACGCCCGCCAGGGAGTGGAGCGCGTGGCCCGGCGAACCGGCGTCCCCATCACCCGCATCGGCGAATGCGTGCCCCGAAAGCAGGGCCTCACGCTGGTGGACCCGCGGGGGGAAAGCATGCCGCTGGCGGCACCGGGTTACGACCACTTTCAGCCGGCCCCGGTCAGCTCGGCCGCGCCGCCCCTGGATTCCCGCCCCCCACCGTCATTCCCGCGAAAGCGGGAATCCAGGGGCGGCGCGGCAGGGAGCTAGACCACCATGGACGAAGCGAAGCTGGCAGAGCTCCTGGAGGGCGTGCGGCGCGGCGAGGTCTCCATCGACGAGGCCCTGAAGCGGTTGCAGCACCTTCCGTTCGAAGACCTGGGTTTCGCCAAGGTGGACCATCACCGGGCCTTGCGGCAAGGGTTCCCCGAGGTCATCCTGGGCGAAGGCAAGGAAGTCCCGGACATCGCCGCCATCGCCCGGGCGATCCGGAAGCGCAGCGTCAACGTTCTCATCACCCGCCTTTCCGAGGAGAAGATGGAGGCCCTGAAGAAGCGCCTCCGCGGGTTCCGTTTCCACCGCCAGGCCGGGTGCGCCACCTGGCGCGCCAAGGACGCGGCCATCACCGGCAAGGGGACCATCGCGGTAGTGTGCGCCGGCACCTCCGACATACCGGTGGCGGAGGAAGCCGCGGTCACCAGCGAGATCATGGGCAACCGGGTGGAGCGCCTATACGACGTGGGCGTCGCCGGCCTGCACCGGCTGCTGGGCCACCACCGCCAGCTCACCGAGGCGGCGCTGCTCATCGTGGTGGCGGGCATGGAGGGCGCCCTGCCCAGCGTGGTGGCCGGGCTGGTCCGGCGGCCGGTCATCGCCGTGCCCACCAGCGTCGGCTACGGCGCCAGCTTCCAGGGACTGTCGGCCATGCTGGCCATGCTCAACTCCTGCGCCGCGGGGGTGACGGTGGTGAACATCGACAACGGCTTCGGCGCCGGCTTCGCGGCCTCGCTGATCAACAGGGATTGACACGGCAGTGCCGTATATGGGCTAATTTCGGTAACGGGAACACGAAAATGGCCGATGAAGACAAGAAATACCGCGTGCTGAGACGGTCGTCGGAGTTGAGCGTCCGGCTCTCCGGCGACTCGCTGCCCCAGCTTCTGGCGGACGCCGGGTTTGCGCTGTTCGACCTGTTGGTGGACCTCGATTCGGTGGAAGCGCGGGAGAGCGTCACCCTCGAAGTGGAAGGGCTGGACAACGACGACCTGATGGTCAACTGGATTCGGGAGCTGCTCTACGAGTACCAGGCCAGCGGGTTCATCCTGAAGGATTTCGACATCCGCGAGGCCGGGGAGTTCTTCGTGCGCGCGGAGGCCCGCGGCGAGAAATTCGACCCGGACCGCCACGAAGAACGCGAAGCCATCGCCGCGGTGGACGAACGGCTGAGCCACCTGGGGAAAATGGGCTCCCAGTGGACCGCTCAGGTTGGTTTCGAGCTGTGACCGTCAACGGGGCGCGCCATGCGTGACGAGTACTCCGGGTGCTCCCTCATCGCCGACCCGATCCACCGCTACATCCCCTTCACGGTTCCCAGGGACGCCGACGAGGTGACGGAAAAGGACCTCATCGACTCCCCCTGGTTCCAGCGCCTCCGGTACATCTTCCAGCTTCAGAGCGCCCGCTGGGTCTACCCCTCGGCGGAGCACAGCCGTTTCCAGCACTGCCTGGGTGCCATGCACCTGGCCGGCGCCTTCGCCCGCGGGCTGTACCCGTCGCTGCGCAAGGTGCTGGGCGAAGAGTGCCCTTCCGCCAACTACGTGGAAGAATACATGCGGGTCACCGGCCTGCTGCACGACGTCGGCCACGGCCCGTTCTGCCATTTCTTCGACAATCACTTCCTCAGCCAGCACGGGTTGATCCACGAGGACATCTCGCAGGTCATCATCCGGGAACATCTCGGCGACCGCATCCGCGGCATCCGCCGCAGCCCCACGGGGCCTTTCGCGGACGGAGAAGAGCTGGACCCCGAGGACGTCGCCTTCCCCATCAAGAAGGACTCCGAGGACGATCCCGCCAAGCCCCTGTGGCTGCGGTTCCTCCAACCGCTGACCAACGGCATCTTCACCTTCGACAACCTCGACTACGTTTCGCGCGACTCGTACATGTGCGGGGTGGCGGTGGGGCCCATCGACCGCGAACGGCTGATCTACTACACCTTCATCTCGCCCAAGGGACTGACCCTGCACCGGTCCGGCGAGGGCGCCCTCACCATGTTCCTGAACGCGCGCAAGTACCTCTACGAAAACGTCTACTTCCACCGCACCACCCGGGCCATCGACGCCCACCTCCAGGAACTGTTCCCGGAAACCATGGCGCGGATCGCGCCGGGCAATCCGCTGGACCACATGGAGCGGTACCTGCACCTGACGGACTGGTCCCTGTTGCAGGAGGTGTCCCGCTGGCGCCGGCTCGACACCCCGCTGGGCCGCGAGTGGGGCCGAGTCCTCGACCGCGATCTCAAGTGGCGGCTGGCTTACGAGCGGACCCTGTCGGGGGCGGAGATGGCGAGCGGGCTCGACCTCATCGAGGTCCACGAATGGGAGGTCCTGATCCGGGCGGCGCTGCCCCCGGAGCAGCGGAACCTCGTGTATCACGTGGACATCGCCAGCCAGGACTCGCGGCCGGAAAACCCCATGGCCATGGGCAAGAAGCAGCTCCACACCTACGATCCGTCCACCGGGGTCATCACCAAGGAGTCCATGGCCGAGCTGTTCGCCTACATCCCGTCCAAGATCGTCAAGTTCCGGGTCTTCGCCCTGGACCACGGCCACGACCGGCTGCTGGCCTCCGCCACCGAGGAGGTGTTCCAGGGCGCCGGAAAATGAGCATCGGCGCCTCGCTCAGGTGTTCTTCCGGTGGGCCAGGCCCAAGTCAGCCGCTACCGACCGCAACAGCTTGTCGCGCGTCCATAGCCTCGCCGGCGGAGCCAACGTGGCGGCCGCCAACAAGTGCGCGTCCACATACCCGATGCCCCGCCCCATCAATCGGTTCTGTTCGATGAAATGGAGCACCTCCGGATCGTCGGCTCTGGACAGCGCGGGCAGATTCCGCACCATGGCCAGTATCTCCCCGCGTCGGGCCAGATTGCCGCAAGCCAACTCGCCGATGACGAAGGGGTGGACCAGCGCCCGGTCCGCGTCGAGCAGAGCCGCCAGTTCCCGGTCGCCGGAGCGCAGGTGGTCGATCCATACCGAGGTATCGATCAGAATCATCGGCGGGACGGACGACCGCCGGCAAGACGGCGGCGCGGAATCGGCTGCAGGTCCGGCTGGCTGCCGCCGAGCCTCGCCAACCGCCGTGCGCTCTCACGCTCCACGAGCGCTTGCAACGCCGCCCGAATCAAGGCCGGTTTGCGCGTTATGTTGGTGAGGTCGCGCGCGCGGGCCAACAACTCATCGTCTATGTTCAAGGTCGTTCGCATCACGATACCCTCGGACTGCCCTCGGTCTACGCCCGGGCAAAGGCCGATTTAGTCATCAATATCAGCATCATTTGACGCCATTCTCAACGTTTCCACAGCCACCCCACGGCGTGGGTGCCGAGCACCAGCCCGCAACCCAGGGCGACGATGGTGGGGCCCAGCGGAAGATCGAAGCGGTAGCAGACCGCGAACCCCGCCACGCCGATGCCGGCGCCCGCCAGGGAGGCGGCGATGAAATAGGGTGCCATGCGCGATACCAGAGGCCGCACGGCGATGGGCGGCAGCACCAGAAAGCCGAAGGTGAGCAGCGGCCCGGCCATGATCACGCCCAACGCCACGGTGACGCCGGCCAGGAGATAGAGAAGGAGGTCCCAGACGGCGGCGCCCCCCTTCAGAAGGACCGTGAGGTCGCGATCGAACGATGAGATCAGCAACTCGCGGCGAAACAGGATCAGGCACGCCATCACCACCGCGTAGACTCCGCCCAGGGTCGCGAACTCGGTCCAGGACAACACCACCGCGTCTCCCTTGACGAGGCTCAGGATCGCCACGTCGCCGAAGGGATGGAACGCCACGAAGAGGACCGAGAGCGACCCGGCCAGAGCGTAGACCACGGCCAGGCGGATCTCCGCGCGGCCGGCGCCGCGCCGCTCCATCAGGCCCAGCAGCACCATGCCGGCGAAGGTGAACAGCAACGAGCCGCCGTAGGCGAGCAGGCGCTCGACCTCGTGGGCGTCGCCCGACGTATGGCCCGGATGCGGCACCAGCCCCACCTCGTGCGCGAACAACGAGAACGCCACCCCCGCGGCCGCCAGTTGCGGCAGGGTCAGGCCCAGCAGCACGCTGCGCCTCAGCACCAGGAAGCCTCCGACCACCGGACAGACCAAACCCAGGACGATGCTTCCGACCACCGCGGGAAACAGCACGAAGGAAGGGTCCAGGATTTCCGCGAGGGCACCCGCCACGTCCGCTCACCCTACGCCGGCTCTTGCAAGCCGCCGTTGGAGGCACGGATCACGCGTCCACAGATCCGGTCCAGGATCTCGCCGTCGTGGCTGGAAAGGACGATGGTCATCCGCGAGCCGTGGTTGAGGTCCACGAGCTGTTGTGCGATGTCTGCCTTGGAGTCCCGGTCGACGCCGGAAAACGGCTCGTCGAGAAGCAGCAGGGCCGGCTCCGTGGTCAAGGCCCGGGCGATGAGAGCCCGCTGCCGCTGTCCGCCGGAGAGGTGGGCGAACACGGTCCGGCCCAGGCGGCCCAGCCCCACCCGATCGAGGGCCCTGTCCACCCGCCTTCTCTCGTCTCCGGGGAACAGCCGCCAGGGTCGAAGCCGCCCGTAGGCGCCCATGGCCGCCACCTCCCACACGCTCAACGGAAAGTAGGCGCTCAGGGAATCGTTCTGTGGTACGTAGCCGAGCCGGGCGCGCGCGAGGTGGCGTTCCACTCTGCCGCCACGCAGCGGGAGCAGGCCCAGCATGGACCGGAGGAGGGTGGTCTTGCCGGACCCGTTGGCCCCCGCCAGGCCCACGAAGTCGCCTGCGTGAATCTCCAGGTCGACTCCTTCAAGCACCGGCTCGGCGCCGTACCCCAGACACGCTCCCTGGAGGGCGATGACCGGATGCGCCGGCGCGGCCCCCATGATCAGGGACCGGCCGCTTTCGACAGATGGGTGACCAGGTAGTCGATCAAACCGATGTAACTGTCGACGCCGGGCCGGCCGCCCACGTACAACGGAATGTGCACCAACCTTGCACCCGTCTCCCTGGCGACGCGCTTCGGTACCCGGCTCGGATAGGTCCCGTACACCACCAGCGGAACCTTCGCGGCCTTCATCCGCTCCACCAGTTGGACGATGTGCGCGGGCGTCGGCCCTATGCCGGAGGCAATCTCCAGGGTGTCGAACTGCCGCATGCCGTAACGCCTGGCGAAATAGTTGAGCGTGTCATGGTAGCTGACGAACCGGATGCCGTTGAGGCTCCGGGCGTTCCTCTGCCACTCGGGTATGCGCCGGTCCAGCTCCGCCAGATAGGCCTTCAGGTTCTCCATGAAGAAAGGACGGTGCTCGGCGTAGGCTTTCGACAGGCCCTCCGCAACGTTCCGCGCGATGAGCTTGCCCAGGACCGGGTCCAGATTGTAGTGGGGGTTGCCCATGGGATGGACGTCGCCTCCCTTGCGCGAAAGAGTCTCCGGCATCCCCAAGGGCACGACTCCGGTGGATGTATCGATATGGCCGATCCCTCCGCGTGATACTCGCGGGTTGTCGGCCACGTCGAGCAAGGCCGGCAGGAACGAATGCTCCAGCGTGAGCCCCATCAACACCACCGCATCCGCGCGGTTGAGCAGGGTGACCATGCTCGGCTTCACCTGAACGCTGTGGATATCGCGGACGCCCAGGGTCAGGCTGCTGACCGACACCCGGTCCCTGCCGATCTGCCGGGTGATGTCGGCCAGGTCCGGTATCGTCGTGATCACCCGGATCTTCTGGGCCGCCACGGAACCCGAAAGTATCGAGACGAACGCCAGCGTCGTGACGAACGCCGACAACTGCTTCGCAGACATGCTCTTCACGAGAAGTCCTCCTAACGCCGCTCGCGAAAGCCATGCGTATGGCTGCCGAACACGGTGGTCCACTGAAGGTAGAACTGACCGCCGTCGTTCCCCGATGCCGCTCCGCCGACGTCATCCCGACCGTCGGTATACTGCAGACGCAGACGGTTGAACTCGCTGGGCGACCAGGAAATGTAAGGCGACACGCTCTGCGTCTTGTTGGTGGGATTCTCCAGGTCGGGCGCGGAATCGAGCATCAGCCCGAGACTCCAACGGCCCTGAATCTCCGGATTGAGATGCCACTCCGCGTAGGCATAGCCGCCGCGGGCGGTGATCCGCCCCAGGTCATGGAACGTCTGGCGGTTGGTGAACCACTCGCCCGCGAGCGTGAACCCTTCATAGAAATCCGCAACCAGAGGCCGGTGCCGGAGTGTCACGTCGAAACCCAGCAGAGAGCGCTCGCTCCGTTCCTCCTCCATCTCCATCCTTGGCGTGAACGCCAACGAGGAACCCACTTCGAAGTTCCAGGTCTCGCTCAGGTCGAAAAAGGCATGCACCCGGCCCAGGTATAGGTCAGGTGGCTGAGGAAGCGCTTGCCTCCGGAGGCGCCGTCCTCCGCATGATCCTCACCGTCGTCGTGGTGCTCCTCACCGTCCTCGTCATGCTCCTCACCGTGCTCGTCGTGATCGTCGCCGTCCTCGTGGTGCTCCTCGCCGTCCTCGTCATGTTCCTCACCGTCCTCGTGGTGCTCCTCGCCGTCCTCGTCGTGATCGTCACCCTCGTGGCCGTGTTCGTCTTCACCGTTTCCCTCGCCCTCGTGGCCGTGCTCGTCACCGCCGTGCGCGTGGGCATGGCCGATTTCGTTGAACACGCCACCCGTGGCGGCCAGGTAGAACGGTGTCGGGAAGAGATAGCGCCATTGGACGCCGGTGCCCAAGGCCTCCCCGCCCACCATGCGGGTAAGAGACAACGGCGCATTGACGAACGGAAGCTCGTGCTGATGAAACTGCCCCAGACGGCCGAAATCCGCGAAGAACCGCCCGGCGGTGAAATTGACGGGCAGAGCGGTGGTTTGCACGGCCGCCTCTTCGATCTCGACCCCGCCTTCCGAGCCGGTGATGAACGTATAGGCCCTGGCGTACGGATCTATTTCAGCCGACAGTCCGACCTCCAGCGTCCGGAACCTGAACTCTCCGTCGCTGTCACCCCGGTGTTCGAAAGTGGTGTCGATGGAAGCCCCGATGGAAGGATTCAGGATCGAAGGGCTCTTCTGAATCGATTTCACCGATTGCTCCACCGAATCCACACGAGCGGCCTCCGCCTTCTTCTGCTCGAGCTCGTCGATGCGCTTCATCAGCCGACCCATCTCCTCCTGCATCGTCTGCAGTTGCTTCTTGAGCGCGTCCACCGGCTCTTCCGCCCCCGCCGGCGCCGCCAACCCGCAGGACAGCAAGAGCGCGAAGCACCCGGCAAACAACCTCTCCCTCACGAAAACCCGTCCCATCAGCGTCTCCTTTCCGCGTACAGAGCTCGATACCCGACACTTTATTAATAAGAAAATATCAATTAGTCAACCATTCTTACGTCGTATACATGGCATTTGGTGATAGGATGTACTTGATACTAGTAGGAGTATATCAATATACTGGCGGGTCCGGACGGGTGTGGCCGAAAGGACCCCCTGCTTTGCATGTCCGAAGCGCAGTGGTGTATAATCGGTGACCGATTATTCAGGAAGAGGACGGAACGCACCGCCCGCGGCAGGATCGGGAGACTCCCATGACCGACGAAAAACGCCACGCCGAAGAAGCCGCTTCCCAGCATCGCCCCCGCGCCAAACGGCGGACACGGCAACGAAGCGTCATCCAGCGGGTGCTGCTGGAAGCCAACCGGCCGCTCAGCCCCCACGACATCCTCCAGGCCGCGCAGGCCACGGCGCCGGGACTGGGCATCGCCACCGTCTACCGCGCGATCCACACCATGATCACCGAGGGCCTGCTCGTCGCCGTGGAAATACCCGGGGAGGCTCCCCGTTACGAGACCGCGGGAAAGGAACACCACCATCACTTCCAGTGCCGGACCTGCGACGACATCTTCGACATCCAGGGTTGCCTGCCGGCCATCCAGCAACTCGCCCCCAAGGGTTTCCGGCTCGAAGGCCACCAGGTCGTGCTCTACGGCGTGTGCCCCCCGTGCACGGGAATGCCCGCGTAGACGGACTTGCGTTTCCCCATACGATGACGTATCGCGGAAGTGGGTCTTACGACCCGCTCACTCGCTTTGTTTTCGCGGCACCGGCCCTTGGCAGGTCAAGGCCAGCCGTGCCGTGAACGCCGCCACAGGAGACCGATATGAGCGCGCTGCGTATCGAACAGGAAGGAATGCCGGCACAGGAGCTGGATTTCCGGCAACTCGCGGAACTGGACGGCCAGATCGCCGACGTCGGCGCACTGATCCCGGGCCGGGTCGGCGGCGCGGTGACGCTTCAGGCCGTCCTCGACCGGCTCAATCCGGACCGGGACCTCGACCACCTGACGGTGGAGTCCACCGACGGCGGCTTCGCCGCCAGCGTGCCGCTGGAGGCGCTGCGCTACGCGGTCATCGCCTACCGCGTCGGCGACGAGCCGCTGCCCCGGGACAAGGGCGGGCCGCTGCGGTTCCTGATCCCCGACGACGAGGGCTGCGCCACCGGCGGCGCCGACGCCTGCGCCAACGTAAAGTTCGTGGGCACGCTGCGCTTGACCAGGGGGAAGGGCAAGGACACGCGCCCGGAGACGCCCCGCCAACACGCGAGGCTGCACGAGGAGGAAGGGGAAAGGGGACGCTAGGCCGGCAACGGTCAGGCAAATGGACCGGAAAGGACACTGAATGGCTTCACTCAAGGACAAGTACGCGATCGTGGGCGTGGGACACTCGGCGCTGGGGAAAGTGCCCGAGCTGAGCGACTACGGCCTGCAGGTGATGGCGGTGAAGGCCGCCCTCGACGACGCCGGCCTCACGAAGAACGACGTCGACGCGGTGATCACCCATAGCCACCTGCTGGGCGCCGTCCGGGTGCATCACCAGAACCTTTCCGAGCGGCTGGGCATCGATACGGCCTTCGGCGTGTCGCTGTCCGCGGGCGGAGCGACGTCATGCCTGATGGTGCAGGTGGCGGCCGCGGCCATCGAGGCGGGCTTCTGTAAGACCGTGCTGTGCGTGCACGGCGACAAGGGCGCCACCCGCAAGACCCCCGGACGGGGCGAACGCGGCGGCGAGTTCGGTCCGGAGTACGGCCTGTACGGCGCCGCCGGGCAGCACGCCTTCGGCCTCACCCGGCACATGCACGAGTACGGCACCACCCACGACCACATGGGCGCCATCGCCGTGGCCTGCCGCAAACACGCGCAACTCAACCCCGTGGCCGCCATGCAGGCCGACATGACCCTCGATGACTACCACAACTCGCGCTGGATCGTGTGGCCGTTCCACCTGTTCGACTGCTGCCTCCGGAGCGACGGCGCCGCCGCCGTCATCGTCACCTCGGCGGAGCGCGCCAAAGACATGCAGCAGAAGCCGGTGCACGTCATGGGCATGGGCCGCGCCAACAACTCCCGCGGCTACATCCACGGAAACCACATGACCGAGCTGGGCGCCAAGGAGTCCGGCGCCCAGGCCTTCGCCATGGCCGGCATCGAGCCCAAGGACATCGACACCGCGCAGATCTACGACTGCTTCACCTACATCCTCATGGCCACCCTCGAGGACTACGGCTTCTGCAAGAAGGGCGAGGGCGGCCCGTTCGTGAGCGGCGGCCGCATCGAGCTGGGCGGCGAGCTTCCCACCAACACCTCGGGCGGCATGCTGTCGGAGTGCTACATCGAGGGCATGCTCCAGATCGTCGAAGGCGTGCGCCAGTTGCGCGGCGAATGCGGCCCGCGCCAGGTCAAGGACGCCGAGACCGCCATCATCAGCGGCAACGGCGGCAACGCCGTGTGCCACTCGACGCTGATATTGAGGAACTAGTGTCCTGTCTCACGTAATTCTTTACCAAGATGCGCAGGATTTCTTGTTGTCGGCAAGGCGCGATGACGAGCAGTGGCGGGCACCACGCGAGGAAGAGCAACGCAGCCGACGACAAGAAAGACAAGCAGATTGGTAAAGAATTACGTGGGACAGGACACTAGCGACGGGCCGAGACCCGTCACGTGCTCCCGACAACCAGGAGACCGCCGTGAGCGACTACGCGAAACCGATACCGACGCCGTCCGAGGATTCCCTTCCCTTCTGGGAGGCCGCCAAGGGCCACGAGCTCAAGCTGCAGCAGTGCGGCGCGTGCAGCGCCTTCCGGTTCCCGCCCGCCGCAGTGTGCTCCGAGTGCACCTCCGACGCCTACGAGTGGAAGCCCGTATCCGGCAAGGCCCGGGTGTTCTCCTTCGTCATCTACCACCGCGCCTACCACCCCGGCTTCAAGGAAGAGCTTCCCTACGTCGTGGCGGTCATCGAGCTCGACGAGGGGCCGCGCATGCTCTCCAACGTCATCGGCTGCAAGCCCGAGGAAGTGCGCTGCGACATGCCGGTGGAGGTGGCCTACGAGGACATCACCGACGAGATGACCCTGCCGAAGTTCCGGCCGGCGTGAGCCGAAAGGAAACGGAGCCTGTCACTGAAAGGAAGCGGAGCCTGTCATTCCGCGCCCCCGCTTCCGTCACTTCGCGCCCCCGCTTCCGTCATTCCCGCGAAAGCGGGAATCCAGAAGCGGCGCGGCCAAGGGGAACCGCCACACAAAGGAAGACAACCATGTCCTACCGTGACCTGAGAGAATGGCTCGAGCAGGTGGACGCCATGGGCGAGCTGCGGCGGATTCCGGGTTGCGACTGGAACCTGGAGATCGGCGCCCTGGCCGAGGTGGCGGGACGCGGGCAGGACGCCTCCGCGCTGCTGTTCGACAACATCAAGGACTACCCCGAAGGGCACCGGGTGCTGGTGGGCATGGTGGAGTCGCTCAAGCGCGCCGCCCTCACCACCAACCTGCCCACCGACATCACCCGCAACGAGTTCATCGCCGCCTGGAAGGAGCGCCTCAACCACCCGAAGCTGATCCCGCCCGAGTACGTGGACGAGAGCCCGCTCTACGAGAACGTGTTCACCGGCAAGGACGTCGACGTGCTCAAGCTGCCGGTGCCCAAGTGGCACGACGAGGACGGCGGCCGCTACATCGGCACCGCCCACGTGGTCATGACCCAGGACCCGGACGAGGGCTGGGTGAACATGGGCACCTACCGCACCATGGTCCACGAGAAGGACCGCCTGGCGGTCTACATCTCGCCGGGCAAGCACGGCCGCATCCACCGCCAGAAGGCCTTCGACCAGAACAAGCCCCTCAAGGTGGCCATCTCCTTCGGCCAGGACCCGCTGCTGTTCCTGCTCTCCTCGCGGCAGATCCCCTGGGGCGAGCAGGAGCTGGACTACGCCGGCGGCATCAAGGGCTCGCCCATCGACGTCATCCGCGGCGAGTTCACCGGCCTGCCGATTCCCGCCCACGCCGAGATCGCCATCGAGGGCGAGATCATGCCCGACGAGACCCGGGACGAGGGCCCCTTCGGCGAGTGGCCCGGCTACTACGCCAGCGGCTCGCGCCAGGAACCGGTGGTGCACGTCAAGAGCCTCATGTACCGCAACAACCCCATCCTCACCGGCTCGCCGCCGTTCCGGCCGCTGCCCGGCGCCGACGGCTGCACCTCGCTGATCCGGGCCGCGTTCATCTGGGATTCCATGGAAAAGGCCGGCGTCCCCGACGTCACCGGCGTCGCCTGCTACCAGAACCGCTTCTTCACCGCCGTCTCCATCCGCCAGCGCTACCCCGGCCACGCCAAGCAGGCCGCCTTGATCGCCAGCCAGAACCACACCGGCGCCTACCTCGGCCGCTACGTGGTGGTGGTGGACGACGACATCGACGTCGCCGACCTGAACGACGTCGTCTGGGCCATGTGCACCCGCTGCAACCCCGCCGACTCCATCGACATCCTCCGCCGCACCTGGAGCGGCCCCCTCGACCCCATCATTCCCCGCGACCAGAAAGGCCACAACTCCCGCGCCATCATCGACGCCTGCCGCCCCTACGAATGGATCAAGGACTTCCCGCCGGTGTCGGGAGCGAGCCCGGAGCTGAAGGAGCAGGTGCTGGAGAAGTATGGGGGGTATTTGAAGGGGTGAGGGTAACTTGTACGTACGATAGCCGTATGTTATGGAGTGAACCTAAGGCAGGAGGTTTCCATGTCCATCGCCGAGCCCAAGTCAGAGCGGATTGAGGTTCGCACCACGCTGGCCATGAAAACGCTGTTGCAGCGTGCAGCCAATTCTTCGCATAAAAGCGTCACCGAATTCCTGCTGGATGCAGGGGTAAAAGCGGCGGCGGAGGCCTTGGTCGACCGACGTCTGTTTCGACTCGACGATGCGCAATGGCGAGCGTTCCAGGCGGCCCTCGATCGTCCTCCCGTCGGAAAAGCCGGTCTGGCTGGCCTCATCACACAGAAAAGCGTGCTTGAGTGACTCCGGGCGCCCAAGGGTACTCGCCCGTCGAGAAGCTCGATGCTGCACACGACAGCGACTCTTTTGACTGTGGGAAAGAACCGCTCGACCGCTTCTTGAAGCGATACGCACTGCCCAATCAAAAGGCCGGCGGAGCCCAAACCTATGTCGTGTGCCGGGATGGCAGGCTCATGGTCGGTTACTACAGTCTTGCCGTCGGTGCCGTGGAACACGCCGAAGCCCCGCACCGAATCACCCGAGGTATGGCCCGTCATCCGCTTCCCATCATGCTTCTCGCCCGCCTGGCTGTCGACCGGAAAGAGCAGGGACAAGGCCTTGGAAAGGCACTTTTGAAGGATGCCCTGCTCCGAACTGCCCAAGCCGCCGACATTGCCGGCATTCGAGCGCTTCTCGTCCATGCCAGGGACGACGAGGCACGGCTCTGGTATCAGAAGTACGATTTCGAGCCCAGCCCCACCGACCCCTTCCATCTGTTTCTGCTGATGAAGGATTTGCGAGCGCTCCTGGACAGCACATAGACTCGTTCGCGGCACCCAAGGTGGCGTGCACGATTGGACATTGCCAGAGAAGCTTGAACCCGCTCATGCGTTCTTGCAAAATAGAAATAAACTTCTAAAATACGAGGATGCTCACGCGGAGGACAATGCCCATCGTGCGCGCCCGGCTGGCGGACTATCCCGCCGTCGCCGTGGTCGGTCCGCGCCAATGCGGCAAGACGACACTGGCCCGTTCGCTGGGCGGGCGATACTTCGATCTCGAACAGGACCCGGACCGCCTGAGCCTGGACCTCACGTGGGAGGAAGCGGTCGATGGACGTGAACTCGTCGTTCTGGACGAGGCCCAGGCGTGGCCGGAAGTCTTCCCGCGGCTGCGGGGTGCCATTGACAATGACCGGGGTCGGAACGGACGCTTCCTGCTGCTCGGATCCGTGTCTCCGGCCCTCATGACCCAAGTCTCCGAGTCCCTCGCCGGCAGGCTGTCCGTCATCGAGCTGACTCCCCTGCTTTGGTCCGAACTGACCAGCGACCGGCAGCGTCAAAGGCTATGGCTCTTCGGCGGCTATCCCGACGGCGGCGTCCTGAACGGCAAGAGGTTCCCGGTCTGGCAAGGGGATCACCTCAACCTGCTGGCCCAACGGGACCTTCCCACCTGGGGTCTGACGGCCCGTCCGCAAACGACCCAACGCCTGTTGCGAATGGTCGCCGCCGTTCACGGCCAGGAGTGGAACGCCAGCCAGCTCGGAAAGAGCCTGGGGCTCTCCTACCATACGGTCAACGACTACCTCGACTACCTGGAAGGCGCGTTTCTCGTCCGCCGCCTGCCCGCCTACCACGCCAACATACGCAAGCGCCTGGTGAAACGGCCCAAGGTGTACTGGCGGGACACGGGGCTGCTCCACGCGCTGCTGAACACGAGCGACCGGGACACCCTCCTGAGCCAGCCCTGGGTGGGCACGAGCTGGGAAGGGTTCGTCATCAACCAGGTGCTGGGCACACTGCAATGCTCCGGCCGGCGCTTCCACCCCTATCATCTCCGCACCAGCGACCAGCGCGAAATCGACCTCCTGGTCCAGGTCGACTCCGAGCTTTGGGCGCTCGAAATCGAGCTCACCACCCGCCCCGGCCCCGAAGACCTGGCGCGGCTCAACGCCAACGCCGACCTGGTGGGCGCCGACCGGCGATTCCTCGTGTGTCAAAGCAGGGAGTATTTGGAACGGGGTCCGCGGGTGGTGTGCAATCTGGCGCGAATGTTGAGGTATATTGAGGGGTAGCGGCACAGCCCCGCTTTGCATGTACTTACCATGTACCTATGTCAGGAGAATGCGCAGCGAACCCAAGAGAGGATGACATGAAACGCAAGGTTTCAAATGCAATCACGGAGCAGCACGAGTTGGAAGATTACCAAGTCGCCTACTGGGACACGCTGAGTGAGAGCCAGCAAGAACACTACTTTAGCCAAGCCCTCTACGAGAGTCGCAACGCCGTGTACTACGAGAACATGTACGCGAAGCTCGGACAGCGCGGACGCCGCGGACGCGGATCGGTCCTGGCGGATGCCGTCGAGAGGGCCTACCAGGACAGCCCCGAGTACAAGGCGAAGGTCGCCAAGATCAACGCGGAGCGCAAGGCTGCCTATGACAACGAACTGTTGACCTGCATCGAATGCGCGCAGGAGCACCCGCGGCATACAGGCGTTCAGTTCGGCGGAGCCGAGTCGATGTGCCTGCCGTGCGCTATCACGCACAGCAAGCCGGGGACTCCGATGGGCGACATGTACCGGGAAGAGTGGGAGCGGGTGCGAGGCATATCGGATCGCCCGCCAGCGCGAAGGTCAGACCGCCCGATCCGACGCGGCGAGTGAAACTGGAACCGGACGGCCCCGGCCCTTACCTGCTGGCTGGTTTGCGTATAATTTTCATAGTATTCTGCAGAGTCTGTCGACTGCTTGGCTATGAATCGCAACGAGTTTCTTGGGAGAATCGACCAGATCAACGTGTGGAAGAGCGGGGGACAACGTGCGCCCCATAAACCTTTGCTGCTCTTGCTGGGACTCGGACGCGTCCTCAACGGCGAGGGTCGGCTCGCGTCCTACCCGAACGACATAGAGCCGGGACTCGGACAACTGCTGCAACGTTTCGGCCCTCCTCGGAAAGCGCTGCACCCGGAGTTCCCCTTCGGCCGCCTGAGTGCGGACGGACTGTGGGACATCCCCGGCAGCGACCGTTTGACGGTCACTTCAAGCGGAGATTTCTCGGTCCGGGAGCTGCGGAGCCACAGCATCGAGGGCGGGTTCCCTGAATCGGCCTACCTCATGCTCCGCAACGCACCCGAACTGGTCCGGGAGGCCGCACAAAAGCTCTTGGACGGTCATTTTCCGGAGTCCCTGCACGACGACATCCGGGACGCCGTCGGCATTCCTCGGACTTGGGAGATGCATGATTCTCCCGTCCAGCCGCGCGACCCTGCCTTCCGGCACGAAGTCCTGCGTGAGTACGAACACCGTTGCGCCGTATGCAACTTCGACGTGCAGCTCGGAGACGTACGGATTGGCGTCGAAGCTGCCCACATCAAGTGGCATGCGTACGGCGGCCCAGACGAAGTGTCGAATGGGTTGGCCTTGTGCTGGCTCCACCACAAGGCTTTCGACCGGGGAGCACTCGGTCTCGCAGCCGTCGGCAAAGGCTTCAAGGTCCTCGTTTCCAGCGAAGTCAGTGGTGTCACGCCTCCGCGTCACTGGTTCTTGGACTTTCACGACCAGGAGTTACGGGCACCCCGCAACCGCCACCTCGACCCCAAACACGAGTTCGTGAACTGGCACCAACGGGAGGTCTTTCGCAAACCAGCGCTGCCTTGACGTCACTTCACCAGCCGCTTGCGGGTGTTGGCGGTGAAGGGAGGCAACCAGCGCGGTAGCGGGGACAATCCCCAGCGACGACGATCCGTAGGAGACGGCATTGGACCGGACGGCTCCGCAGGCGACGAGGCCGGAATCCAGGTGGAGTGAGGCGGCGGTCAAGGCTGTCGTGCGAAGGCTTGCGTTTCGGGATCCGCCGTCCATAACTCGCCCGTATCAATGTCAAACCACCACCCATGCAGTGCAAGCTCGCCCCGTTCCACTCGCTCACGAATCCATGAATACGACCGAAGATTGCCCACGGACTTGAGCACGGAACGCCGCTCCGCCGCGACCGTCATATCTGCATCCAAGGCGTCGTCCCCTTTCTCCGCCAGCACCTCTCGACAAGCCGCATCCGCAAGCGCCACCCACGGCCTCAGGCACTCGAACGGCGGCAATTCCCGCCCGCGCGCCGCGTCCATCGCCGCCTTGACGCCACCGCAATGGGAATGACCGCACACCACCACGTGGAAGACGCCGAGCGACTTCACTCCATACTCCACCGCCGCCATCACCGCGTGTCCCATCGGGTCACCCTGCGGTGGGACCAGGTTCGCTACGACCCGTACGACGAAGAGGTCACCAGGCTTGGCGCCGAAGAGCAGCGCGGGGTCCACCCGCGAGTCGCTGCACGCGACTATCAGCACATCCGGCTCCTGGCCCTTCGACAGGCGCGCCATGAGGGACCGGTCGGTGTTGTACTCGGTCTGGCGGAAGGTACGCACGCCGCTGAGGAGAACGGAGAGGCTGTCGTTGTGATGATCGGTCACGGCTTTGTCCTTTCCAGAGTTGCCATTGCGGGCAATCGCACACTTGCATACTATCCATCAACTTCCTTCGCGACCTTAAGCCGAGATCAGCAGCTTTCGGAGTGGCAACCAAATCCACCCGGACCGTAGCGCATCCAGGGCGGAACCCATCCCTCACACCCCCCTCAGCACCTCCGCCATCTCCCTTACCCCAACCACCTCCACCTCCCGCGACAGCGGATAGCGTTCCGTCCCCGCGTACACCACGAACGCCTTCTCGGGCCGCACGTCTTCCAGCGCGTGATGGAATCCGCGGGTGGGGCGTGGAGCAAGGCTGTGCTTGATCTCGATGGCCCAGGGGGCGGTGCGGCCGGGAAGCTCCAGGACCAGGTCGATTTCCGCGCCGCCGGCGGTGCGGTAGAAGCTGGCGAGGGTCCGCCAGGGTGCCACGGCCAGGAGATTCTCGATCACGAAACCCTCCCAGCTCGCGCCCATCACGGGGTGACCGGTGAGGGTGAGTTCGTCCTCGATGCCGAGGAGCCCGTGCACGAGGCCGCTGTCCCTGACGTAGACCTTGGGCGACTTCACCAGCCGCTTGCGCGTGTTGGCGACGAAGGGTGCCAAGCGCCGGACCAGCAAGAGATCCGTCATTAGATCGACGTACCGGGTCACCATGGGCGCGCTGATGGACAGGCTGGCGGCCAGCGCGGAGGCGTTCAGCAAGGACCCCTGGGCGTGAGCGAGCATCCGCCACAGCCTTTCCAGCGTGGTGGCGGGAACAGGGTGCGGCGCGAACTGCGGCATGTCCCGCTCCAGGTAGGTGGCGATGAAGTTCAGCCGGTACGCGAGGCTGTCGGCGTCGTTGCCGGCCAGGAAGCTCTCCGGGAAGCCGCCGCGTACCCACAGTCTCCTGAGCGCCTCGTGGTCAGGCGCTGCTTCGAGAACGTCGAAGGGATGGAGCGCCACGTATTCGATGCGCCCCGCAAGGCTCTCGCTCGACTGCCGCAGCAGGTCCATGGATGCGGAGCCCAGGATAAGAAACCGGCCCGTGCGCCTGCCCGCCCGGCGGCCTTCGTCGATGAGGCCGCGCAACTCGCGAAACAACTCGGGGGCGCGATGGACCTCATCGATGATCACCAGACGGTCGGCGTACCGCTCAAGGAAGAGCCAAGGCTCGGCCAGCCTGTCCCGGTCCGTGCTTTTCTCAAGGTCAAGGTATACGTTATTGTCAACGTCGGCGATTTGTCGCGCCAGCGTGGTCTTGCCCACCTGACGCGGGCCGATGAGTGCCACGGCGGCCTGACGACCCAGAGCGACGCGGACGTCTTTGGCTGCGCGACGCGTAATCATCCTGGCAAATTAAAATGCTTTGTTTGGTTTTGCAAGGATATGAACAGCCTCCACTCTGCGGTTGATGGTGATAATTGGATGCCTCCCCCTTGGATGGAAGCTCTGCGGCGTATTGCCGCCACGTTCGCCTCGAAAGGCCGCAACGTTCGCGGGACGGTAGACGACGACCCCCACGACGACACCCCGCCCGACGAAGACGCAGTCGTCCTCCCCTTGGAGGACCACATCGACCTCCACCCGTTCGCGCCCAAGGACATTCCCAGCGTAGTAGAGGAGTACGTCTGGCAGTGCCACGAGGAGGGGCTCCGGGAGGTGCGGATCATTCACGGGCGCGGCAAGGGAGTGCAGCGGCGCATCGTCCAGTCGGCGCTGCAGAAGAACCCGCTGGTGGAGTCGTGCCACGATGCACCGCCGGAGAGGGGCGGATGGGGCGCCACGGTGGCGGTGATTCGCGACAAGAAGCGTGGAGGGTAGATGACCACGGAGCTCTGTCCCGCCGGAGCCCTTCACGTGACGAGCGCGTCCGTCCAGAGTCGTTCGAGGAACCGTTTCCAGGGCAGTATCCAGATGCCCTCGCTGGTGCGCCGGGCGGCGTCTTCATTGCACACGATTACGGCTTGGGCCGGATGATGTTCCTCCATGTAGGCGCGCATGGCCCTGAGTTCTCCGGGCCGGACGCGGGAGCTTCCCTTGACCTCGATGGCCACCTCGCCCGCGGGGCCGAGCACGAAATCGCACTCCAGGCCCGACTTGGTACGCCAGAAGCGCACCGGGAAATCGTATTCGCGGTAGGTGCGATAGGCGAGCAGCTCCATCAGGACCAGGTGCTCCAGGGCACGCCCGAAGTCGGCGCCCTGCTCGCGTTCGAGCCGGCGTCCGGTCACATGCCCGGCCACGCCAACGTCGAAGAGGTAGAATTTCGGGGCGCGGGTGATGACCGCGCGTGAGCGGCGCGGACTGAACGGCTCGACGAACACACCCAGCAGCGTATCCACGAGTATCTGAAAATACTCGCGCACCGTCTTGGAGTCGACGCCGCAGTCCCTGGCGACGTTGCTGTAGTTCAGCAGTTCTCCATGGCAGAACGACAGGGCTTCGAAAAACCTCGAGAAACCCGCCACGTTCCGCGTCAGCCCTTCGTCGAACACCTCCTCTTTCAGATAGTCATCCACGTAGCCCGCGAGCGCACGCCGGTATCCCGTCGCGTTATAGTGTTGCGGGACCAGCCCCCGGTTGAGCGCCCTCAGGAGATCGAATTCAGGCACTTCCGGCCAGGTGAGCGGATGCAGTTCGAAACGCCAGGCGCGGCCGCCCAGCAGGTTGGCGCGGCCGCGCTTCAGCTTCCTGGCGCTGGAACCGCACAAGACGAAGCTCAACCCTTCGTTCTCGATCAGTCGATGAACCTCGTCCAGGACGGCGGGTGCCTTCTGCACCTCGTCGACGATGATGGGGTGGACCCGCGTCGCTTGATCGAATGCCGCCACGCGCTCGGACAACGCCCAGGGCGACCGCGTGAGTTCCAGCAGTAGCCGGGTATCGAGCAGGTCAAACCGGGCCGCGTTGGGGAAGGTCTCGCGAAGCAAGGTTGACTTGCCGGTCTTGCGCGGGCCCCACAAAAAGGCGGACTGACCCTGCGGCAGGTCAAGGCGGAGGGTGCGGCGGTAGTGCATATTTTCGGAACTCACTCCGGAATAGTCCGACTATTTCGGAATATACTCCGAGGTCGCACGCCTTGACAAGGCGTTGGCGGAAGGCCGCGTGGGTTTCCGGGAAGGCCCTCCCGCTCCACGCCGCCTGGATTCCCGCTTTCGCGGGAATGACGGAGGAGGCGGGAATGACAGCTTAGCCCCTCCCCACCCCTGGATTCCGGCCCCCGATCGGGGTCGGGGGGATGCTTTCGCGGGAATGACGGGTTAGCGCCTCCCTCACCAGCGTCCTGATCCGGTCCGGGCTCAGCGGCAGCTCCTTTATCTGGATCCCCAGCGACGACAGCGCATGCGAGACGGCGTTGGCGAGGGCGGCGCCGCAGGCGACGATGCCGCCTTCGCCGGCGCCCTTGACGCCCAGTGGGTTCAGGGGGGAGGGGGAGTACTCGGTGATGATGCTCTCCACCGGCGGGATCTCCGTGGCGGACGGGAGCGGGTAGTCGAGCAGGGTGGTGGTCAGGAGCTGGCCGTCCTGGTTGTAGACGAGCTCTTCCAGCAGGGTGCCGCCGATGCCTTGGGCGGCGGCGCCGAGGGCCTGACCGTGCACCAGCAGCGGGTTGACGGCGCGGCCCACGTCCTCCAGCACGAGGTAGCGCAGGATCTCCACCATTCCCGTGTCGGGGTCCACGGCCACGTGGACCAGGTGGCCGCCGTAGGTGTAGGTGAGCAGGTTGTTGTGGAAGTACTCGGTGGCCTCGAGGCCGGGTACGTCGCCCGCGACCTTGCCCGGCTTCGTCATCTCCAGCAGGTCTCCGAGCCCCAGCAGCGGCTGGTCGGTGCCGGCGGCATGGACCTTGCCCGAGTGGAACTCCAACCCGCCCGGGTCGGTCTCCAGGCGTCGCGATGCCACCTCCAGCAGGCGTTTCTTGAGCGCCTGGGCGGTGAGGTGCACGGCGTTGCCGGCCATGACCGTGCCGCGGCTGGAATAGGTGCCGCCGCCCCAGGGCATGAGGTCGGTGCTGCCGTGGAACACGGTGATCCACTCCATGGGCACGCCCAGGGCGTCGGCGCAGATCTGCGACATGATGGTCTCGTGCCCCTGTCCCAGGGTGGCGATGCCCAGGTAGACGGCCACGCTCTCCGGGCCGGTGATGGCCACCCGCGCGCCTTCGGACGGCCCGAGGCCGGTGTTCTTCACGAACCAGCCGATGCCGATGCCGTGGTAGCGCCCGTCCCGCTTCTGCCCCTGGAGCGGCTGCAGTTCGTCCCAGCCGAAGCGTTCCAGGGCGTGCTCCAGCGCCCGGGGATAATCGCCGCTGTCGAACACGGTGGAGGCGATGCCGGGCCGGGTAGGGCCGAGCTCGTAGGGAATCTCCTCCGGCTGGATGAGGTTCTTGCGGCGCAGGTCGATGGAGTCCATGCCCAGGTCCTCGGCCACCATGTCGAGCATGCGTTCCCGGAAGTAGCAGGACTCGTAGCGCCCGGGCGCGCGGTAGGTCCCCACCCCCATCTTGTTGGTCATGACGCAGCGTATGTGGGCCTCGTAGGCCGGGATCCGGTAGGGGCCGGGCAGCACTCCGGCGGTGGACGCCGGCACCAGCCCGCCGTGGGTGCGGATGTGGGCGCCCATATCACCGTGGATGTGGGCGCGCATGCCCAGGAGCGTGCCGTCCTTCCGCGCGGCGATCTCCAGCTCGCAGTGGACTTCCCGCGAGTGGTTGGCGGCCATCAGGTGCTCGCGCCGGTCCTCGATCCATTTGACCGGTCGCCCGAGCTTCATGGCGGCGTAGGGGACCAGGTAGTCCTCCGGGTAGAACTCGCCGCGGATGCCGAAGCCGCCGCCCACGTCGGGTTCCACGAAGTGGATGCGATGCTCGGGCAGCTCCATCAGCGACGACAGCACCGCGCGGTTGAAGTGCGGCACCTTGGTCATCCCCCACACCGTCACCTCGTTCCGGCCCGCGTCCCAGGACGCCACCAGGCCGCGGGTCTCCATGGGGTTGCCGGTGTGACGGTGCGTCCGCAACACCTCCTTGCGCGTGTACTCGGCGTCGCGGAACGCCCCGTCCACGTCGCCCAGCTTGATGTCGTGGCCGCCGGCCACGTTGGTGCCCTGCTCCTCGTGGATGATGACGTCGCCGCGCAGCGCCGCCTCCACGTCCGGCACCACTCCCAGCGGCTCGTACTCCACCTGGATCAGGTCGGCGCCGTCCTCCGCCACGTAGCGGTCCACCGCCGCCACCAGCGCCACCGGCTCGCCGACGTAGGCGACCTTGCCCCGGGCCAGCGGGTACTGCAGGAAGCGGTCCAGCCCATCCAGTTGGTACATGCGCAGCGGGATCGGCTTGACGCCCGCCGGCAAATCCGCAAAGGTGAGCACGCCGACGACCCCCGCGAGCTTCAGGGCCTCCGACACGTCCACCGACTTGATGCGCGCGTGCGCGTGCGGGCTCCGCAGGACGGCCGCGTACAGCATCCCGGGCAGCTTCACGTCGTCGATGAACGTGGCCCTGCCGGTCAGGAAACGAATGTCCTCGCCGCGCCGGATCGACGCCCCGATGTAAGTCCGTGTCATGTGCCGCTCCGTGACTTGACCTGAGATGTCTATCAGGCCCCTTTCATTCCCGGACCCGCCCGTCATTCCTGCTGTCTCCCGTAATTCCTGCTATCTCTCGTCATTCCCGCACCCTCCCGTCATTCCCGCGAAAGCGGGAATCCAGGGTCGGGGGGACACGGCGTCAGTGTTTCCTGGTCCCACCCCACCTGGATTCCCGCTTCCGCGGGAATGACGGGAGGGCGCGGGAATGACGGGAGAAAGCGGAAACGACGGTTTCCGGGCGTCGGTGTCCATGCCAATATTCGTACCAGACTAGTACACGCGTGTCGCGTTTCGCAAAGCAATGGTGCTCTTGAAGCAACTCACCCGCCCGGAGACTCTGTTCGTGCTTCTATGGGGGAGCCAGGTGGTCCGGATGGCATGGCCGGGCGCGGCCATGGACCTCGCGGGGGCGGTCTTCGCCGCGTTGTTCATCCTCCGGGTGTTCGTATTCCTGCGCCGGGCGACCATCGTCCTGTGCTGCGCGCTCACCACCCTGGCCGCCGTGCTCATCTTCATCTACGGCGGCCCGGCCACGGTGCTGACAGGGTTCACGGCGGCGCCCATGTTCGCCGGCTTCTTCGGCACCATCGTGCTGCTGCGCGCCACCGGGGAGCAGCTCCGGCAGATCGCTCATGCGCGTGCGCTGTTCGAGCGGCTCAAGCCCGACCACCGGCTGGGCGGCTTCCTGGTGGGCAGCCACCTGCTGGCGGTGGTGCTGGGCCCGGGCGCCTACGCCATCACCGCCCCTATCATAGGCCAGGGCAAGGCGGAGGAGGAGCACCTGGCGGCCATGCGCGCCTGCCACCGCGGCGGCGGCCTCGCCGGCCTGTGGTCGCCGTTCTGGATCGCCATGGCGCTGTCGTCGCAGTACGTGCCGGGGGTGCCCCTGTGGCACACCATGGCGTTGGGCATGTCCATGGCCGCCCTGGCGTTGACGGCCTCCCACGTGCTCTTTGCGCCGGAACCAGGCATCACCCTCCTGTGGCGGGCGCTCCGGAGCCTCCAGCCCATCGTCCCGCCGGTGGCGGTCTGCGTCCTGTCGGTGGCGGTGCTGTCCGGCGTCACGGTGTTGTCGGGCCTGGAGGCGTTGATCGTGAGCGTGCCGGTTCTGTGCGCGCTGGCGCTCCTGGGAAAGGGCCGGCGCGCGTTCGTGACGGCCCTGGCCGGCACCTACCGGGGCACCGCCTATGTCGGCAACGAGATCGCGATCCTGACCCTGTCGCTGGCCCTGGGCGGGGTGATCCGCCACGTCTTCGCGCAGACCGGCATTACCGGCTGGATCGGTGGCCTCGATCTGCCGGCCATTGCCGTCATCGCCACCATGATCGGCGCCACGTCCCTCGGCGCCCTGGTCGGGGTGCACCAGATCGTGTCGGTGTCGTTGCTCCTGTCGGTGTTCTCGGACCTGCCGGTGCGGGTGGCGGGCGTGGTGCTCATCGAGAGCACTCTGGCGGCCTGGTGCTGCTCGTCCATAATCGGCCTCTCCGCCATCATGGTCGGCACCGCCACCACCATGTTCCGCGTCCCCCCGGGCAAGGTCATCCTCGGTCCCAACCTCCAGTTCACCGCGCTGTTCGCCATTGGATGCATCCTGGTGCTGGCGGGGGTGAACGCGCTGCTGGTCTAGTGTCGTGTCCCACGTAAATGTTGACAAATCTGCTGGTCTTTTTCGTCGTCGGCTGCGTTGCTCTTCCTCGCGTGGTATCCGCCACTGCTCGTCATCGCGCCTTGCCGACAACGAAAAATCCTGCGCACCTTTGTCAACATTTACGTGGGACACGACACTAGCCGGCACCCCGAACTTGGCGTGTCGGGGCGAATATGGAAGACTACGCGAACGGCGGCCCGCTTGCAGGGGTCTGGCGAAGAGGCGACAGGAGAGGCTGAATGAGCGGTCTGGCGAAGGATACGAGGACGACGACGATTCCGGGGCTCCGCTACAAGGACGCGGGCCGGGCCATCGATTGGCTGTGCGATGCCTTTGGTTTTCAGCGGCATCTGGTGGTGCCGGGGGAGGGCGGTCTCATCCTCCACGCCCAGCTCGTGTTCGGCAACGGCATGGTGATGCTCGGCTCCGCCCGGGACGACGACTACGGGATACTTCACCGGCCGCTGGCCAAGCCCGGCGATCCGGTGTCGCAAACCATCTATCTCATCGTCACCGACGTGGACGCCCACCACGCCAGGGCCGCGGGCGCGGGCGCCGAGATCGTCATGGCTCCCGAGGACCAGGAATACGGCGGCCGGCTCTACTGTTGCCGCGACCCGGAAGGCAACCTCTGGTGCTTCGGCAGCTACGACCCATGGGAAGGAGACGCGTAGGGGGCAGGGCCCTCCGGGTCCTGCTGCGGCGCGACGTATCGTCACTCCCCGCCCCCTCCCGTCATTCCCGCGGAAGCGGGAATCCAGGGCGGGGAGGACGGGGCACGGCGTTGTTCCGCCGCCCCGCCGGGATTCCCGCTTCCGCGGGAATGACGGGAGGGGGCGGGGAGTGACAGGAGGGGGGGCGGGGAGTGACAGGAGGGGGGGCGGGAATGACGGCATGCGACGAAAGGAGAGCACCATGAAACGGACCTTGACGACAGTGGCGGCCCTGGGGCTTTGTCTGGTATTGGGCGGCGTGTTGACAGCGGACAGGGCGCGGGCGGCGGACGATGCGGTTTCGCGGCACATGGTGGGGCAAGCCATGCTCACGGCCCATTTCATTGCCGCCGCGCTCAAGGCGGGCATGAGCAACGACGACATCAACGCGGCGTTGACCAAGGTGGCCGCGGGATCGGCCATCTCGGAGTTCTGGATCAGCGACGAGAAGGGCCGCATCGAGTTCACCAACGTCCCGGGCACGAGCTTCCGGTTCCCCACCAACCCGGCAGGCAAGAGCCAGGCGGCGCCCTTCGCGGCGCTGCTGGACGGCAGCAAGAGCGTGGTGGTCCAGGGCTTCCAGGCCCGTGAGCTGGACGCCAGGATGTTCAAGTACGTGGGCGTCGCCGGCGTCGACAAGCGCCGCATCGTCCAGGTGGGCGCGGCCAAGGCGGCCGCGCCTTGACAGCCGTGGCGGAGCGCGGTTGCGAAATGCAGGGGGAAAGTTTCGAGAGCTGGCTGGTGATTATGCGGGGCCTGAACGAACGGACCGCCGGCAGCCAGCGATTCGATTGACTCCCGCATGCCCCCGTCATTCCTGGTGCTGCCCTTCCCGTCATTCCCGCGAAAGCGGGAATCCAGGGGCGGCGGTGGGGCGCCCAGACCGATGAACCCCGCCCCATCTGGATTCCCGCTTTCGCGGGAATGACGGGAAGGGCAGCACCGGGAATGACGGGAAGGGGGGCACCAGGAATGACGGAAGGAGGGCAGCGGACTTTTGAAGAGTCCTGGGGTTCAAGGCGCCGGGCGGGGAATCCGTGATGCTGCTGCCGGACTGCGCCTCGGCAAGAGGCGGCGCGTCGGCGCTCGAACTGGCACTAGAATCCTTGATTCATCCGATCTTGACTCAAAAAGTCAATGTTTTCCGACTCGTCGGTCTGAGGCGTAGCCTCGCTAGGAGTATAGCCGGCAATCTCGCACTCGGTAAAATCTGCTCGACACTTCGAGAGGGCGTCCTGTTCCGCCGCGGACCTTGTAGCTCCTTTACCACGACGTAGGCCACACCTCGGACCCGATTTGCCATAGGCCAGCGCTCCGCAGCGAGTGAATACCCAGAACAACCCCCTATAGGCCAAACCGGCACTTTGGCACGCGGATTCCGCACCAGATATGGCCGAATTGAGGTCAGGAAAATTGTACGCGTAACACCAGCTATAACCGTCCTCGCAGAACTGTCCCCGCCAACTGTGCACGATCGCGCCGTGGCGGGAATTGCCCGAATTGCAATAAGAGGCTCTCGTGCTCGTCGGGCCCGCCGTGCCCGATGTCGCCGCCGCGCCACCCGTTCCTCCCGTGCCACCACTACGGCTCACGTTGACGCGCACGCCACCGGAGCAGTTGTTGCGCGTATCGGACTCTCCGGACACCGTGTCCACGCAGGCGCCGTAGTAGTACGTCCCGGCACTCGACGGCGCTGGCAGACTGATCGACTGCGCGCTCGTGCCCGAAGCCGAAAGCGCACTCACCGCGTCCGTGCCCACCGCCGTGTCCGACGCGGATATCGTCGCATCCGAGGAGCGGTAGTAGCGCAGCGTCGTCGCAGCCGACCCGCCGTCGCCCCCGTTGCGTACCGTCGCGCGAAGCGTGAACGACGCACCCGCATCCGGACTGCTGTCGCTGACCGCAGGTGTCCCAACCGTCATGTCCGGAGCGCCGCTCGGCGGCGTGATCACTACCTCATCGCCGGGACCACTCCGGCTTGTAGCATTGTCACCACCACCTCCGCCGCAAGCAGTCAATCCGGCGATGGCGCAAAATGCCGCCATCAAGGACGCCAACCTTACAGATTGATTTCGCGACATGGGTCCACTCCGATGCGGATTCAACTTGATCCGATATTCGGATTCGTGATGTACGGCGAAGAACTCACGACGAGACGGCGGAGACCGTAGCTCCAAGACTTCGACTTTCTTGCATATCCGGATTGCGAAGGAGCCGCACGAATACACGCCCCGTCTTGGCGCCCTTCGCAATCGTTGTCTCCACGGGCTCATCGACGAAATCCTCACCGGGAACCGCGGGGTCACCGCCGCTCCCTGGAACAAGTCGCACCGAGACACGGATGTCCCGCGGCGCCGCAGCGGGAAGCACGACTTCAAGCTGCACCGTGCCGCCGCTGCTCACCGTGTCTTGCAGGAAACGAACCTTCGCGTTGTTGACGAGGCTTTCCGGCGACGTACGTGTGGCTACGCGTATCTGGCCGATGCCTTCCGTGGGGCGCCACAAGTCCGTCGTACTTGGCGCGGAACCGCCGGCTGCCAAGCCAAGCCCTTCCCATCGCGGAGGTTCCGACTGGCTTCCAAGCGGAATCCTGAGCCCGGCAAGAAACGATACGGTATCCTCGCCTTCCCTCATGCGGTCGTAGCCCGCGCTCAGGAGCATCCACGGATGCGGTCGCCAGCCGACATCCAACCGCACGCCCTGGGTCCATTGATCAGAACCGTCTTCGGATTTCCAGCGATGGCCGGTCGTGTTCAATCGAAAGGTCGAGGTGACGTCGACACCCGCCGCCAACTCCATCCCTTCAAGTGCGCGTTCCATCTGTCCGGATCCGGTTGCGCGCCAGTCGGTAGTCGGGCTGAAATAGCGAAGCGAGGCGGTCCCCCAACGGCCCATGTAATCGATCGAATGCGCCAACACTTCGTGCCGCTGCTCGACGTTGGTCAAGTGGAACACCGCGACGCCCAGGATGTCGGCGCCCGACTCGCCCGAAGTCCGAAAACGATAGACTAGCCCGTGCCGCAGGTCGTTGTGGAGAGAGCTGGTACTGTCCCGCCAGCGGGTGATGCCCTGCTGCAAGAAAAGCGCAGGGCCCGACCCTTGCAATCCAGTCCCGTATCCGCCGCCAGCAAACGGAATGACAGCGTCAAGATCACCGAAGAGCCCGGTTTGACCAGGAATCGGAGAATAGGTCAGATTTCCAACCAGCCGAAAATTCTGTCCGAACGCCGACTTTCCGTAGTCGCTGGCCAAGCGGGTTCCTTCGTTGAGCAGACGATTGAGGCTACTGCCGAGGAAACAGCGCGCACCCGCTGAAAAGGTTTCGTTAGTCGTACCGCAGGTTCCAATCTCCATGAGACCGTCGGTCCATATGCGCTCGGCAGTGTCCGCATGCGCAGGGGTCCAGAGTACGCTTGCCGCTGCTACCATCAACAAGGCAGTACCAGCCGCATGAGCGTTCCTGATGAGATTCGCCAACATGGCAGTTCGCTCCTGTGATGGAGATTTGGTAGACGACAATCCGCGGGCGCGGTCCATTGACCACCGGCCGCCCCGACTAACTCCCACTACCACCGGATCTCTTCAAAAGTCCAGTGCCCTCCTTCCGTCATTCCCGGTGCCGCCCTTCCGTCTTTCCCGGTGCTGCCCTTCCCGTCATTCCCGCGAAAGCGGGAATCCAGATGGGGCGGGGTTCATCGGTCTGGGCACCCCACCGCCGCCCCTGGATTCCCGCTTTCGCGGGAATGACGGAAGGGGGGCGTTCGGAGGACAAAAAAAGAGGGCGGCCAGCCGGCCGCCCTCTTTGTCACACCGTTGGAACCAGAGGGGTCAACAATCCCCTCTGGTTGTCGCCGTTGTTGTGGTTACTTGGCCTCGGGCGCCTTGTTTGTGCCGAAAGCACCCGCCACGGTTCCGTCCGTGAAGTCGGCGTTGAACTCGCCCACTACGGCGACCGGCTGGGGACTGACGCCATCGACCGCCGTCGAGGACCCGTAGAATGCTCCGTTCCACGTCCCGCGGTCGGCCGTGGCGTCGCCCGTGGTCACGCCGCTGAACTCATTATCGTATGCGGTGCCGTGGTCCGATTTGCCGGGTTCTTCTCCTGTACCCCGGCCACTGAAGTCGGTGAGATCCAGGCTCACCTCCCAGTCGTTCGTTTCGCCACCGGACAATTCGAAGCCCGTGATTTCGCCGTCGATGGTGAACTGCCTGTTGTCGGCGACGTCACCGCCGCCGAAGCTCGCGTCCAACTTGACGGACGCCGAGAAGTGGCCGGCCGTGGACGAGAGGCGAGTGGCCGAGTCGTCGGTCTTGTCCTTCACGTACACGCCCGTGGCGTAGCCGTTATAGGTCGCGGTGCCCTCAACGCCAGCAAGGTCGCCGTTGGTCGTTTCCGGGTGACCCACTACACTGTAGAAGGTCTCGACCTCGTCGTACTTGGTCACGCCGTCCTCGTCCTTGGTCTTGGTCTTCTTCAGCCAGACCCCGTAGGAGAGGTACTCGTAGTCCGGCTGGGAGGATGTGGCGCCTTTATCTGGAACGAATACCCAGTTGTCGCTGTTGCCGGTGACTTGGCCCTTGTCGTTGAACGTAACGGTGCAGTTATCCGTCGTTGTTGACGTGCACCTGTATTTGCCCTCAGCCCCGTTGTAGGTTCCGTCATGCTCACCCTCGTCCACATTCATGGTTGGCTGGGTGCCCGGATTATCGCGAGAGTACGTGAGTACCCCGTCCGTTGTGGAACGATCAAGCACTATGTATGTATTGGCGTCATCGGCGAGATCGGTGTCTTCGTCAATATCAAGGGCATCGGCGTCCTCATTCTCACCTGGAATGGCGCCATCATTACCCATCACGGTCAGGGCTTGGGGCTTATCTCCGCCCGCATTGCTCTCCCAATCCGCAAACGCCACATCCTTGGGCGCCATGATGTCAGTCTGGACGATCACGACCTCGGTCTCCACGTTGCCGTCGTCATCCGCTTTCATCGTGCGGGTGTGCATGGTGCGCCCGTTACCCAGGTCGTCGGCCTGCGTGAACTTGGGATCGTCGTCGCCCGCATTGGCGGGATCGGTGATCTTGACCGTGGTGCCGTCGTCATCGCGCTCGATGGAAAGTCCGTATGGATCGTCAGCAGTGTCCGCCGTCCCGTCCGCGTTATTCCTGCCAGACCCACCGAGACCGGCGTCGGGGTTTGCAGGGGTCTGGCCGGGGCCCTGCGCGGCCTCCTCGACGATGCGCACCCTCTTGGTGTTCGCCTCGGCCGTCATCGCCATGGTTTCCCTCGTCTCATAGGCGGGCGAGTCCGCCGCGGTGGCCATTCCGCCGGTGGATGTCGCAACGATGCCGTCCTCGGACGCCACGACGGCGACGGAGCAGTCTTCGCCGCCGGCAGGGCATGAGTACTCGACATCACCAATGACGGCTGACATACCCGCGGCGATCTCAGCCTCGCCCGCCGTGGCTTCGGCCTCCAAGCCGCTCAAATCCACCGTGTGCTCCATCGGCATTGAATCCATGGAGTCCGCGGGCGCCGTCGTTGAACTGCCTCCGCCGCAACCGGAAAGCGCGAGCAAGCCCGCCGCTAACACTGCGAGAAGAGAAAGTCTGATCTGGTGTCGAAACATTATGTTTCCTCCCTCCTAGTATCCCTAGGCTCCCTAGGCACCGAAATTAGGCTGCTTCGCGTCCGGTAAGACAAGTTGAAGCTTGTTGTTTCCCGCTGCAAAAGCAAGGATTTTACTCATCGACTGCTATGCTTGTCACATTCCCGAATTGAAGTCAATACCGCAAACACAGAATCGCGCCGCTTTTTTCCCTGGCAAGGGAAGCAAGGGAAGATTCATTTTCTCGTTGAACGACCATCCTTGCCACATTCCCGAATCGAAGTCAACAGCGAATCTACGGGATACGAGAGCTGGCGTCGGCGAGGAAGCGAGCGCGGTCTCGACCCCGGTTTCGATGGGATCGCAACGGGCTTCGAACCGAAGCCCTCGGTCAGAACTCCCGGCGCCAGCCGGCCAGGACGGTCAGGTCGGGGCGGGCGTCCCCGCGGTGGCCCGGGCGGTGGCTGTACACCGCCCCCAGGCGGAGCTGGCCGCTCCGCAGCGGTTGGCGCCATTCGCCGGCCAGGTCCGTCTGCCGGCCGCTCGGCGCAAGGCCCGCGCCCACGGCGTCGTGCAGCACCGCGCCCGTCCGGGTGCGACTTGCCGGCACCCTCAACCGGGCCCGGCCGCGCTCCACCCGCAGCGGCTGCGACACGGAAAAGCGCCATGTCCCCGAATCCGCCACCGCCCGGCCGGCATGAAGCGCGAACGCGCTGGTGGCGAGGGGAGATGCCCGGTGGATGAATCCGCCCCGCGCCTCGGGGACGACGACCCCCAACTCCGCGTTGGCGCCCACCCGCCAACCGCCCAGGTCCGCGGCCGCATCCACGCCCACGAAGGACGTATCCCCCGCGAGGGTGCCGAAGGCGCCTTCCCCGATGCTGCCGAGAAGCGATTCGGGCTCGCCGATCCAGCCCGCCCGCAGGCCCACGGGCGACCCGGTCCGGCGCCAGCTCAGCGCCGCGCCCAGCACGGGCCGCCGTCCCGGCATCCCCTTGGTGGTGAACGCGGCGGCGGACAAGCCTCCCGGTTCCGCCAGGGTGGCCCGCACCCCGCCCTCGGCCAGGGCCATGTGGCTGCCGCGGAGGTCGGCCGAGGCCTCCAGGCGGGCGGCGTGGAGGGTCACGGGCGCCGCGATGCCGGCGCTCACGCCGGGCTCGGGCTCACGCGCCAGGAAGCCCCGCAGCCGCGCCGTCACCGACGGTCCCTCGGCGGCGGCCGTGAAGCTGTCCAGGCGGTACCAGAACGGCGCTCCGAGGGCGTCCCGTGCCATGACCTCGCGGCCTGCAAGGGAGTGCTGGAACCCGTCTCCGAAGGCCGCTCCCGGCCGCAGCCGCGTGGAGCGCAGAAGGAAGCCGTTGCCTCCCGCGGCCGTAGCGCCGGGCACCTCCAGGACGCCCACGGGCGAGGTGGCGGCGCCGAGGTCCATGGCACCGTGGCCGTAGACGGCGGAGTCGGCATACCTGCCGCTGTCGTCGGCCGTTCGGAACAGCCGCGTCACCAGCTCCGTGTTGGACAACTGGCCGCGGAAGAGTTGCCTCATGAGCGCCAGCCCGCCCGCCACCATGGGCGCGGCCAAGGACGTTCCATCAAGATCGGCGTGGCCCCGGATGACGGCGCCGGGAGCCGCGTCGCGGCCGGGTCCGAAATAGGCCCCTCGCACGGCCTCTCCGGCCGCCGCGATGCAATAGGCGGCGGCGATGCCGCAGCGGTTGGAAAAGGATGCGATGGCCCCGTCCGGGCTCAACGCCACCGCCGCCACCGTGTGGCCCCGAAGCTCCGGGAACCGCGCCGCCAGGCCCGGCATCACCTCCACGGATACCGCGTCGATGGCGCCGCCCTCGCAGTTGGGGGTGGCGTCGTCGCAGGGGTCTCCGTGGGCGTTGCCGGCCGCCCACACGAAAAGGGTCTTTTCGCCAGCCCCCGCCTGCGCCATGGCGGCAATGACGCCCCCGAAGGCTTGCCGAAGCTGCGGCTCGGCATAGTTGTCGATGATCCCTTTGTAGCCGACGCTCAGGTTCAGGATGTCCACTTTCCGGCCGCCGCTCCGCCAGCCCAGGACGGTGTCCACCTGCCGCGCCCATCGGTCATCGAAGGAGCCCGGTCCGGTGAGGGATATGGGAACGTAATCGCCGCCGCCCGGACCGATCGGCACGCTGAACATGGCGACGTCCGCGCCCGACGCCACCCCCCACGCGGCATTGGACGACGAAACCCTCGCGGCCGCGGCCACGCTCGCGACCGCCGTGCCGTGGGAGAATCTGGTGGCGCCCGTCTCGTCGCGGGCGCCCGAAAGGAACTGCTCGGTCACCGTCTTGCCGGCGAACGCCGGATGGGACCGGTCGATGCCGCTGTCGATGAAGCCGATGGTCACTCCCTCGCCGGGCTCGACGTCCGGGCCCTGCAGCAGCTCGAGGTTGGCGTAGGCCCGACCCGCGTTCATGTGGCGGAGCCCCCACTGGTTCGTGAAGCCCGTCTGCCCGGTGTAGTTTCCGACGAGGGCGCCCGCCGCGTCCCCGAGCGCCGCCGCGGTCAGGCAGTCCCCGCCGTGGGTCGGGGTGCACGGCGGCTGCTCCGGCGCCTCCGGTGCCAATACGGCCCCGCCGCCGCCCGGACCGCCCCCGCCACAGCCGGCCAAGACAAGCGCCAGGCCGGTCACGATGGCACAAACGATGCTGGAATTGCGCGCCACGACTCCCATCCGCTCCCGTTCCGGAAGGTTACAATGAGAAGAGCGGCGGGTAAAGGCGGAGAACTGTCCAACGCGGCATGATGCTGAAGGAGGGAGGTGAATCCAAGGCGAAGTGATGCTGAAGCCGGCGTGTCGTAGAACATGGAGGGATGATTGTGACACTACAGACGCGGCGGCTACGCAGCATTGAGCAGGTTCGGGCCTTCGTGGAAGGCAACGAGGCTGTGGACTACGGACACCGGGATCGGGAGAGCGCCTACGGCTTTGTCGGCGAACTGCTTGGCCGGCTCCGCTACAGGACGTTGGGCAAGCGCGACAAGGGCATCGTGCGCCGCTTTCTGGCCAAGGCGACCGGGATTTCGGCGGTGCAGATCGACCGCCTGATCCGGCAATGGCGGGAGAGCGGCAGGATCGAGGATCGGCGCGGGGGCAACCGCGGTCGGCCGTTCGAGCGCCGGTACACGGGAGTGGACATCCGGCTATTGGCGGAGGTGGACGAGGCGTTCGGGCAGATGTCGGGGCTGGCCACTTGCGAGTTGCTGCGCCGGCAGCACGAGGTGTTCGGGGACGAGCGTTTCGAGCGGCTGGCGGGCATCTCGAACAGCCACGTCTACAACCTCCGGGCGTCGAAAACGTACGTGACCAAGCGCACGGTGTGGACGAAGACGCGTGCGGCGACGGTGGGCATCGCGCTGCGCCAGGCGCCGGACCCGCAGGGGAAGCCGGGGCACCTGCGCGTGGACACGGTCCACCAGGGCGACCGGAACGGCGTGAAGGGCCTGTACTTGGTCAACCTCGTTGACGAGGTCACGCAGTACGAATACGTGGGGGCTGTGCGGGGCATCTCGGAGAGGTTCCTGGTACCGCTGCTTGAAGCCGTGCTGTCGCTGTTCCCGTTCACGGTGGCCGCATTCCACGCGGACAACGGGTCCGAGTACATCAACCACCGCGTAGCGGCGCTGCTGAACAAGCTGCACATCCGGAAGTTCACCAAGTCGCGGGCGCGGCACTCGAACGACAACGCGCTGGTGGAGGGTAAGAACGCACACATCGTGCGCAAGTGGTTCGGCCACGACCACATCCCGCAGCGCTTCGCCGGGATCGTCAACGAGTTCGCGCTGCGCGAACTGTCGCCGTTCCTGAACTTCCACCGCCCGTGCCTGTTCGCCGCCGAGTACCGCGACCACGGCAAGGTGCGCCGCAAGTACCGGCGGGAGGACGTGAGCACGCCCTACGAGAAGCTGAAGTCCCTCCCGGACGCAAAGAGCCACCTCAAGGACAACACCAGCTTCGACGAACTGGACCGGATCGCCTACGCCATGAGCGACCTCGACGCCGTCCGGCGAGTCAACGACGCCCGCCGGGACCTGTTCCGCGCCATCGACCTCGCTCCGCCCCATGCCGCCTGATGACGCGTTCGTGGCCGATTGCCTGCCGCCGGACCGAGGCGTTTGTGCTGCCCCTCTACCGTGTGACCATCGAGTCGACACCGGCCGCCTCGTATAAACCGTGACTCCAAGGTATGGGGGGAAGTCTTTGCAAGACCCTCGGAACCGGGTCGGCGCACCTCACCACCCCCCACGCGGGGGCGCTACCGCGCTACACCGATTGACAGAAAAGCCGACAACAGCCAACATACCGCCTCAACCCAAAACACGCTGCTGACTAGACCCGCTCGCTAGTCCTCCTTCAGCATCATGTTCTCATTGGACAACGCTGGCGGGTAAAGGACAGGCTATGAACGCTTCGCGGGGAGCGGCGTCCACCGGGAGAAGGCCGCCGCCTGGCCGCGTTTGCGGCCGCCCTCGTCCACCACGTTCCACACGGTGGCGCGCTCCACCAGGAAACGCCGGCCTGTGCGCGAGATGCGCGCGCCCCGGTAGTCGTCGACGAAGCCGTGGGCCTCCACCCGGCGGAGCATGCGGGCGCGCTCGTCGCGGTTCACCGGCTCGGCGGTCAAACGCGACGGCGTCGCCGTGAACTCCGCCCAGTCCATCTCCCACAGGTCCAGGGCCTGGCGATTGCCGTAGTTGAGGACGGGGTCTTCGGAGTCGGCGTGGGACACCACCACGAAGGGCGCCTCGAAGAGCCGTTCGCTCTGGGCCTCGATGTCGCCGCTACGGTCGACGATCTCCCGCTTCAGCCACAAGGCGTGGCTGTCCAGCAGCCACCGTATCCAGGCCGGGTCGACGAGGGGCGTCCCCATGGCCGCCGCCCGCTAGAACTGCCGCACCACCCGCAACTCCCCGCCCGTGCGCTTGTAGTCGTGAAGTTGGGCGTTGGTCTTGCGGACCTCGTGGACCAGGGCCACTTCCGGGCTGAAGCCAAAGAACGTGAGGGCCCGGTTGAAGACCGAGAGCCGCAGGTTGTAGGTCTTGTCCTCCCGGCGTTCGTCGATCGGGGTGAAGGGGGGCCATCGGTCCTCGAAATCCGTCCAGCGATAGCCGCCGCCCCCGCCCACGGTGAACCCCTTGGGCAGGGACACGGACACCTCCGTCTGCACCCACTTGCTCTCGTTGCGGTTCTGCCGTCGCAGGGGCCGCTCGCGCCCGTAACCGGCCGTGGCGTCGAACCGTATGGTGGGCGTGATGAGCCAGCGGGCGCCGGCGAACGAGTTCCACACCGGCCCATCCAGGTATGTTCGATCATGGTACCGGCGCTCGTGCCACGAGCCCCCGGCGTTGAGCGTGACCCGGCGGGTGAGGCGGTGGCCCGCCGAAAGCCGCGCGCCCTGGTCCACATAGGTGGGCTGGTCGGCGCTCCAGTAGTACCGGAAGCTGCCCAGCACGCTGAAATCCGTGCCCCGGGCGGCGAACACCCGGGGACCCGCGTGCCAAGACATCGACATCCTGTCGAACTGCCCTCCGGAATACTCCCGCCGCGACCCGTTCATGCCCAGGCGGAGCCGCACCCGCTGCCCCAGCGGATACTGGTACTCGCCGCCGCCCCAGACCCACAGCCCCAGTCCCGACTTGGTCAACTCCGCCGCATTGCGGCGGAGCGGCAGCCGCTGCCCGAAGACCGTCAGGTAGATGAACCGCGAGTCGGAGGTGGCGCCGATGTTGGTGTCCGGCGCCAGCGAAAAGCCCAGATGCAGTCTCCAGCGCCGCCGCGCCCGGATCTGGTTGAGGAACGTCCGGACGTTGGCCACCACCGGCCCCGGCGGCTTGCCTGCCAGCACACGCTCGAAGTGCTCCTTCGAGAGGGAGTCGTCTCCCTTGTAGAAGAAGGCCCGGGCCAGCTCCAGGCGCACGCGCGCCAGGCCGGGCCGATCGATGAGCATGGCGTGGAACGTCGCGATGCTCTCGTCCAGGAGCGCCTCGCGGTCGGCCTGACCGATACCGCGCACCCTCGACGCTTCCATCGCCGTGAGGGCGAGGAGAAACCGGACGTCGTCGCTGCCGGGATGGGCCTCTGCCAGCGGCCGCAGTATCGCCAGCGCCTCCTGAAACCGCAGTGCGTTCAACAGGGTGCGCGCCTCGGCCACCTGGGACTTCACCGAAGCCGGCGGCTCCTGCGCGCCCGGCTCCTGCGCGCCCGCCAGCGCCTGTGAAAGCATCGACACCACGGCCAGCACGGCAAGCACCCGGTAGATGGTTCTCTTGGTCACACCGCACCCCTGTTGCACGTCGAAGGAGAAATGAAAGAGGGCGGCCTGCACGACCGCCCTCAGGGAAATCGACCGGTCACCCTCTCCACTCTCTCCACTCGTGGTTCATGGTTTCAAACAGTTCGAATACGGTTAACACGGCCCAATGGGGACTACAAGCATCCTGCCCGCTCATTTGACTTGTCCCGTGAAACGCTCCATATTGAGTCCATTCCGGGCCGCCCGCGGCCGGCGCTTCGCAATCGAATCCCCATCGCAAGGAGAACACCCAGTGGCAACATCCGTCACGGCCCCCATGGTCGGCAAGATACTGAAGGTCGAGGCAGGTACGGGCGCAGCCGTCGAAGAGGACGATGTGATCATCGTGATGGAGGCCATGAAGATGGAGATCCCCGTAGTGGCGCCCGCGGCGGGAACCGTCAAGGCCATCAAGGTCGAGGTGGGCCAGTCGGTGGAGGCGGGCGAGGAGCTCGCCGAGATCGAGTAGGCCCGCGCGGTCGGCCGGCAGGTTGGCATGGGCATTTGGGAATTCGGTTTGACGGTGGCGCTGGTGGGCAGCGTCGGCACGCTGCTGGTGCTGTGGCTGCTGAGCCTTCTGATTCTGCTGATTCGGAAAGTCTTTCCCGCCTGACTTTCCGCGCGCCTTCCCGGGATGCCCGCGCCGCCTAACGGGATGCCGGCGCCCCCTCCGTCATTCCCGCGAAAGCGGGAATCCAGGGGCGGCGTGACCATGGCACACGGGCCAAAGAATAAATCCTTGCAATAATGGAATCTGCTATTCTTTCCGGATCCTTGGGGCTCCTTGACGGCGTTTCGCACCTGGCCCTGGGCCAGGTGGCGATGATGTGCATCGCGGCGGTGCTGCTTTACCTCGGCATCGTCAAGGGGTTCGAGCCGCTGTTGCTGGTGCCCATCGGGTTCGGCGCCATCCTGGTCAACATCCCCCAGGCCGAGCTCATGGCCGAGGGCGGCACGCTGCGGTTCTTCTACGACTTCGGCATCCGCACGGAGATCTTCCCGGTGCTGATCTTCATCGGCATCGGCGCCATGACCGACTTCGGGCCGCTGTTCTCCAATCCGAAGATCATCATGCTGGGGGCGGCCGGCCAGTTCGGCATCTTCCTGACGCTGCTGCTGGCCCTGGGGCTGGGATTCAGCAAGCTCGACGCCGTGGCCATCGCCGTCATCGGGGCCTGCGACGGCCCCACCTCCATCTACGTGACCTCCCGCTTCGCGCCGCACCTGCTGGGGGCGGTGTCGGTGGCCGCCTATTCGTACATGTCGCTGGTGCCGCTGATCCAGCCGCCCATCATGCGGGCGCTGACCACGGCCCGGGAGAAACAGGTCGTCATGGGCATGGTGCAGCAGGCGCCGGTGTCCAAGACCACCCGCATCCTCTTCCCCATCGTCGTCACCATCGTGGCGTCGATCATCGCCCCCCTGGGCACGCCGCTCATCGGCATGCTGATGCTCGGCAACCTGCTGCGGGAGAGCGGCGTGGTGGAGCGCCTCAAGCTGGCCTCGGAGAACGAGATCGCCAACATCGTCACGCTGCTGCTGGGACTGGCCATCGGCGGCACCATGGCGGCGGACGCGTTCCTCCGGGTGGAGACCCTCATGGTGCTCGCCCTGGGATTGGTGGCCATCGGGCTGGACACCGTCATGGGCGTGCTGTTCGGCAAGCTCATGTGCCTGCTCACCCGGGGCAAGATCAACCCGCTCATCGGCGCCGCCGGCATCTCGGCCTTCCCCATGGCCGCGCGGGTGGTGCAGCGCGAGGGGCAGCGCTACGACAAGAAGAACCACCTGCTGATGCACGCCATGAGCGCCAACGCCGGCGGCCAGGTAGGCTCCGTCATCGCCGCCGCCATCATGCTCTCGGTGCTCAAGGGCATGGGGATCATCTAAGGGCGCCCCCGGCCCCGCCTGGATTCCCGCGTTCGCGGGAATGACGGAGGGGCCCGGAATGACGGAAGGCCCCCGGGAATGACAGTGCCCCGGGAATGACGTGTGCCGGGCGCAGGCGTTGATACCCACATGGCGCAGGGGCCTCAGTTCCGTCATTCCCGCGAACGCGGGAATCCAGGCGGGGCCGGGGGGGACGCTGATGGCCGACGAAACGAAAACCCCTGACACGAACACGGAGAATCAGACCGCGGAGCAGAAGCTCGCCGAGCTCGAGGCCCGGGTCCGGGAAGGCGACGCCCGAGCCATCGACAAGCAGCACGGCGAAGGCAAGCTCACCGCCCGGGAGCGCATCGACAGGCTCGTGGACCCGGACAGCTTCACCGAGGAGTTCATGCTGGCCGAGACCCAGTGCACGGACTTCGGCATGGCGGAGCGGCGCCAACCCACCGACGGAGTGGTGTGCGGCTTCGCCCGCATCGACGGGCGGCCGGTGTACCTGTTCGCCCAGGACCGGACCGTGCTGGCCGGAGCCGTGGGCAGCGCCCACGCCGCGAAGATCGCCAACGGCATCCGCACCGCCCGTTCACTCGGCATGCCGTGCATCGGCCTCTACGACTCGGTGGGGGCGCGGATCCAGGAGGGGCTGAACGTCACCTCCGCCATCGGCGAGATCTTCTTCGAGAACAGCATCGCGTCCGGCGCCGTGCCGCAGATCTCGGCGGTGATGGGACCGTGCATCGGCGTGGCCTCCTACTCGCCGGCGCTCACCGACTTCATCCTCATGGTGCGCGGCACCAGCCAGATGTTCATCACCGGGCCGCCGGTAATCAAGGAGGTGCTGGGGGAAGAGGTCACCATGGAGGAGTTGGGCGGGGCGCGCATCCACTCCGAGGTGTCCGGGGTGGCAGACGTGGTGAGCGCCGACGACGAGGCCTGTCTGGCGCAAATCCGGGAGCTGCTGGGGTTCCTGCCGGCCAACTGCAACGAGCCGCCGCCGCGCAGGGAGAGCGGCGACGACCCGGAGCGGCGGCTGGACGGCATCGAGAAACTGGTCCCCGACGACAAGCGCAAGCCCTACGATATCGTCAAGGTCATCAAGGCGGTGGTGGACGGCGGCGAGTTCCTGGAGATCAAGCGCCGGTTCGCCCGCAACCTGGTGATCGGGTTCGGGCGGCTGGACGGCCACCCGGCGGGGTTCGTTGCCAACCAGCCCATGTTCCTGGCCGGCAGCCTGGACGTGGACGCCTCGGACAAGGCCTCCCGCTTCATCCGCTTCTGCGACGCCTTCAACATCCCCATCGTCACCCTGATGGACGTGCCCGGCTTCTTCCCGGGCCGGCAACAGGAAGAGCAGGGCATCATCCGGCACGGCGCCAAGATGCTCTACGCCTACGCCGAGGCCACCGTGCCCAAGATCACCATCGTGCTGCGCAAGGGCTACGGCGGCGCCAAGCAGGCCATGTGCACCCGGGAGATGGGGGCCGATCAGCTCTGGCTCTGGCCCGGGGTGGAACTGGCGGTGATGGGCGGCGGCGGCGCGGTCAACGTCCTCTACCGGCGCGAGATCGCCGCCTCCGACGACCCCGAGCGCACCCGCCGGGAGAAGATGGCCGAGTTCAACGAGCGCTTCAACGGCCCCTTCGAGGCCCTCTCCAAGCAGTTCTCCCAGGCCGCCATCCAGCCCGCCGAGACCCGGGCCCGCCTCACCCGCACCCTGGCGCTGCTGCGCGAGAAGAAGGAGACCCGGCCCGCCAAGAAACACGGCGTGATGCCGGTTTAACGAGCGGGCAGGTCACGCCCGCGGCCGGCCCCCGCCGCCCCTGGATTCCCGCTTTCGCGGGAATGACGAGTGTGGGGGCGCAGGACAATGACGAGTGGGGGGGTGACGAGTAGGGGGGGTGACGAGTAGGGGGGCGTGGAAGGCGCAGGACAATGGGCGCGGCCGTTCCCGGACCCCTCGCCGTCTTTCCCGTCATTCCCACTCTTTCCCGTCACTCCCGTCATTCCCGCTCCTTCCCCTCTTTCCCGCTCCTTCCCCTCTTTCCCGCTCCTTCCCGTCATTCCCGCGAAAGCGGGAATCCAGGGGCGGCGGGGCTGCGTGGCACATCACCGCCACCGGCCTCCCCGCGCCGGGTCATGATCGCGAGCCGGTCCAGGCCGGCGGAACGGGCGGCATCCATCACCGCCACCACCAGGCCGTGGGGGACACGGCGGTCGGCCCGGATCAGCACCCGCGGGTTCCGGCGTTCGCCGGCCATTCCCACCAACCCCGCCCCCAGCACCTCCAGCGTCACGGGAGCGCCGTCCAGATGGATGACGCCTTCAGGGGTGATGAGAATGCGTATGTCGTCGTCATTGGGGGCGACCTCGCGCGCCGAGGCGCCGGGCAGGTCCACGGTGATGCCGGGATTGGCCAGGAAGTTCATGGACAGGGCGAAGAAGATCAGCAGATTGAAGATCGTGTCCAGGAACGGCGTCATGTCGAGGAAGCCGCCCGCGGGTCTCCTGCGTGGCCGGAAGTCCATGTCAGTCCTCGACGCCGTCGCAAAGAAGGTCCATGAAACGGGTGGAGAGCCGCTCCATCTCCAGGATCAGGGCATTGGTCTTGTTCAACAGGTAGCGGTGCAAGACGATCACGGGAATGGCCACGCTCAAACCCACCATGGTGGTGATGAGCGCCTCGGATATGCCCCCCGCGAGGGTGCCGGGGTTGACCGCGGTCTGGGAGGAGATCACCGCGAAGATCTCGATCATCCCCGAGATGGTTCCCAGAAGACCGAGCAGGGTGCTGACCCCGGCGAGGGTGCCGAGGGTGTCCACGAACCGCTCCAGCCCGGCCGCTTCCTGGCGGCCGGCCTCCTCCATGTGCTCTTTCACGATGCCGCGGGGTTGCCCCGACACGCGCAAGGCCGCGAGCAGGACCCTCGCGAACGCGGCTCGGCTCGAGCGCAGCAGCTCCACGGCGGCGGGGACATCCCGGCCGGCGATCAGCGCTTCGGCCCTTCGCACCAGGTCCGCCGGCACCACCCGGTGCCGTCTCAGGCTGAAGAGCCGCTCCACGAAAATGGCCAGGGCCACGATGGAGCAGAGCAGTATGGGGACGATAAAGACGCCGCCCTTGGCGAGGAATTCGAGCATGCTGTCAAATACCACTAACTAATCATGGACTTCAGGTAAACGCAGGCCCGAGACAACCCTTGCCGTTTCGGCGCTCCGGCTTGTTTCCCCGCCGTTCACGTTCTATTCCAATAGAAGGGGCTACAGTTTCCGCGATCATCCATGCGCAGACAGATCGGACCGCTGGTCGTCGACGTCTTTCCACCGGAACGGAACAAGTTCCGGCCGCCCATCGTCCTGGTCCACGGGCTGTGGGTGGGCGCCTGGTGCTGGCACGAGTGGGCCACCCGGCTGTGCAACCTGGGCTGGGAATGCTGGTCGCTCAATCTCAGGGAGCGCGACGGCGGCGCGCCGCAAACACCCGAGGAAACCGTGCAGGACTTGCGCGCGGTGCTTGGGGAAGCGGCTTTCCCGCCGGTGCTGGTGGGCCACGGGACCGGCGCGCGGCTGGCGTTGGCGACGGCCCCTGACTGCCAGGTCACGGCCACGGTCCTGGCTGCCCCGGACATCTCCCCCTACCTGGCGGTCTTGCCCAAGGCCCTGCGCCTGCTGCGGCTCCGGTATCTGGCGCTGCTGGCGATGCGCCGGCGGATACGCATCCGGCCGGCCGACTTCCGCGAGCTGTGGCTCAGCACGGTTCCCGCGGACCGGCAGCGGGAAATCGTCGAAACGCTGGTTCCGGAGCCGCCCCAGATGGTCCGGGCGCTGTTCGAACGCGGTCCCGAGCCCCCGGAGTTGCGGTTCCCGGCGCTGGTCCTCGGCGGCGCCGAAGACCGGGCGGTGCCGGGCCAGGCCGTCCGGGACTTTGCCCGGGACATCGGCGCCGACTACCTGGAGGCCGGCGGCCGGGGCCATTGGCTGCTGGAGGATGGGGACTTGGTGAGCCGGACCCATAGCTGGCTCGTGCGGACTCTCGGAGAAGACATACAGGAACCGTCATGACCGATATCAACCTCTTCGTTGCCTTCACGGCCGGCGGGCTGTCGTTTCTCAGCCCTTGCGTCCTGCCGTTGATCCCGTCGTATCTGTCGTTCGTCTCCGGCATGTCGCTTCAGGAAATCCGCGAGGGCGGCTCCGGCGGCGCCCGGGTGATGGGGAACGCCCTGGCGTTCGTGTGCGGCTTCTCCCTGGCGTTCGTCGCCCTGGGAGCGTCCGCGAGCTTTCTGGGGAGCCTGCTGATCGCCTACCAGGACGTCGTCCGGTGGGTGGGCGGCCTGTTCATTCTCTTGGTGGGGCTCTACCTGACGGGGCTCTTCAAGGTCGTCGCCCTCGACCGCTACGCGCAGTTCAACCTGCGCAGCAAGCCCGCGGGCTATCTCGGATCGGTGCTGGTGGGCCTTACCTTCGCGGTGGCGTGGATCCCCTGCGTGGGCCCGATCCTGGGCGCCATCCTGACCCTCGCCGGCACCACCAGCGAGGTCCAGCGGGGCGTGGTGCTGCTCTCCGCCTACGCCGCCGGGCTGGCGCTGCCGTTCCTCCTGAGCGCGCTGGCCATGAACCGCTTCTTCAGGGTGTCCCGCGCCATCGGTTCCTGGCTACCCGCCATCCACGTCGCCGCCGGCCTGCTGCTGGTAGCCGTCGGCATCCTCCTGCTCACCGACACCATGACCGCCCTCAACGCCTACGCCCTCCGCTTCACCCCGATCTGGCTGGTGGAGCGGCTGTAGCGCCCCCGGCGAAGGCCTTCCTGCCGGCGTAGCGGGCGCGGCGGCCGAGTTCCTGCTCGATGCGCAGGAGCTGGTTGTACTTGGCGGTCCTCTCGCCGCGGCAGGGGGCGCCGGTCTTGATCTGGCCAGCGCCGGTGGCCACGGCGAGGTCGGCGATGGTGGTGTCCTCGGTCTCCCCCGAGCGGTGGGAAATGACCGTGGTGTACCCGGCCGCGCGGGCCATCCGGACGGTTTCAAGGGTCTCGCTCAGGGTGCCGATCTGGTTGACCTTAACCAGGATGGAGTTGGCGACCCCGCGCCGGATCCCTTCCTCGAGCCGCCGCGGGTTGGTGACGAAGAGGTCGTCGCCCACGAGCTGGACCTTGTCCGCCAAGGCGGCGGTCAGCGTCTCCCAGCCCTCCCAGTCATCCTCGCCGAGGGCATCCTCGATGGAGACGATGGGGTAGTCCCGGACCCACTTCTCGTACAGCGCCACGAGCTCCGCGCTGCTCATCCGGGCGCCGCCCGACTTCTTGAACACGTAGGAGCCGGCGGCATGGAACTCGCTGGCGGCCACGTCGAGTCCCAGAACCACCTGGGAGCCCACTCCGTAGCCCGCCTTCACCACCGCCTCCAGCAGCAGCTCGATGGCTTCCTCGTTGCTCTTGAGCCGCGGCGCGAACCCGCCCTCGTCGCCCACGCTGGTGCCGTAGCCCTTCCGCGTCAACACGCTCTTGAGGGTGCCGTAGATCTCCGCCCCGGCCCTCAGGGCCTCGGAGAACGCGGCGAACCCCCACGGGATCACCATGAACTCCTGCACGTCGACGTTGTTGTCGGCATGGGCGCCGCCGTTGACCACGTTGAGCATGGGCACCGGCAGTGTGCGCGCGTCCTCACCGCCGAGATACCGGTACAGGCCGACCTTGTCCGCCGCCGCCTGGGCCCGGGCCGCGGCCAGGGACACGCCCAGGATCGCGTTGGCGCCCAGACGCCCCTTGTCCGGCGTGCGGTCCAGGTCGATCATGCTCTGGTCCAGCTTGCGCTGATTCCGGGCATCCAGCCCAACCACCCGCCGGGCCAGGTTGCGCCTGACGTGACCCACGGCCCTCGCCACACCCTTGCCCATGAAGCGGCTGCCGCCGTCCCGCAGTTCCACCGCCTCGTGCTCCCCGGTGGAGGCCCCGGACGGCACGGTGGCCCGGCCCAGGGCGCCGTTGCTCAGCGCCACCTCCACCTCGACGGTGGGGTTTCCCCGCGAATCCAGCACCTCACGTGCCGCCACGCCCTTGATCTTCATCGCTTCCTCCGATCGGTACTCCCCTTCGTAGCAGATCTTCGTAGCAGATTTTTCCCTCCGGAGCGCCTGTCCGTCCGGTTGCACTCCGGGTGCCGATCCCACATGATAGTAACGTCGCATGGCCTCGCCGAAACTATCGCAGCGCGCCCTGAACTACGGCTTGGTGCTCGTACTGGCCCTGATGCTGTCCTTTCTGGCTTTCGGCGAGTGGGGTCTGGTGCACTACTGGCGGCTGTCCGAGGAAAGGCGCTCCCTGGAGGAACGGTCCCAGGCGCTGCAACGGGACAACGAGTTGTTGCGGGAGAAGATCTACCGGCTGAGGAAGGACGACCGATACCTGGAGAAGGTCGCTCGGGAACAGCTCGGCCTGGCCAGGGACGGCGAGGTCATCTACCTGTTCCCGTCCAACGGGGTCAAGGAAACCGGCGCGCCGGCGACGGGTCCGGCGAGGAACGACTAGCGCGGGCACGCCGCAAGATTGACTTCATTTCCACGATAAAATAAGACCTGAATCAGAGCGGGCGTAATTCAGCGGTAGAATGCCAGCTTCCCAAGCTGGACGTCGCCGGTTCGATCCCGGTCGCCCGCTCCAAACCCGATCCACGCCACTCCGCACTCGGATTCCATCTTTCCAGGTGTTGTCACACGCCATCCGATAACCGCAGCGACGCCGTTCCACCACCCGTGGATTCCCGCTTTCGCGGGAATGACGGGATGCGGAATGTGGAATGCCGGATGCCGGGAATGACAGACGGGTTTCTACGCCGCTCCCCTCAGCCGGTCGCCGGACAGGGCGTGCACCATGCGGCCCACCGATATGGCGCCCACGGTCTTGCCCTTGACGTCCACCACGGCGGCATTGTCGTGCGGCGACGCCACCACTCGGGGCAATGCGTCCTCCAGCAACATCTCCGAAGGAATGGAGCAGTCCTTGCCGGCCTGCCCCTGCGGGCGGGGCTGGGTAGGCTCCATGATGGAGCCGACGCGGATCACCCGGCCGCGGTTGATGTTCTTGGTGAAGTTGGAGATGTAGTCGTCGCTGGGCTTCAGGACGATCTCCTGGGAATCGCCGTTCTGGACCACCTCGCCGTCGCGAAGGATGGCGATGCGGTCGCCCAGCGTGATGGCTTCCTCCAGGTCGTGGGTGACGAACAGGATCGTCCGGTTGAGCTCCCGCTGCAGCTCCAGCAGCAGCGTCTGCATGTCCGTGCGGATCAGCGGATCCAGGGCGCTGAAGGCCTCGTCCATCAGCAGGATCTCCGCGTCGGTGGCCAGCGCCCGGGCGAGGCCCACGCGCTGTTGCATGCCGCCGGAGAGCTGGTGCGGATAGGACGCCTCGTAGCCCGAGAGTCCGACCCGCTCGATCCAGTGCCCGGCCCGTGTGTCGCATTCCGCCCGCGCCACCCCCTGCATCTGCAGGCCGTACCGGACGTTCTCCAGGATGGTCCGGTGGGGAAACAGCGCGAAACGCTGAAACACCATGCTGACCTTGTGCCGCCGCAGGTGCTGCAGCGCGGCCTGATCCAGGCCGAGCACGTCCTGGCCATCCACCAGCACGGTCCCCTCGGTGGGGTCGATGAGCCGGTTGACGTGCCGCACCAGGGTGGACTTGCCGCAGCCGCTGAGCCCCATCACCACCTGGATGCCGCCCGGCTTGACCGTCAGGTTGATGTCCCTGAGCCCAAGCACGTGGCCGTGGGACTCCAGGAGCTCCTGCTTGTCCACGCCGTCCCGCACAAGGGGCATCACCGACCGGGGATCGTCGCCGAAAACCTTGTAGAGGGAATGGATTTCGATATTCGAAGCGCTTGCCGTAGTCATGACGTCTGCCTGCTGCTTTGTATGCGCCTGCCGTAGCTCTGGGTGATGCGGTCGAAGACGATGGCGAGCGCCACCACGGCCGCTCCGTTGAACAGGCCGAGGGCGAAGTATTGGTTGGTCACCGCCTGGAGCACCGGCTGGCCCAGGCCCTTCACGCCGATCATGGAGGCGATCACCACCATGGAAAGCGCCATCATGATGGTCTGGTTGACGCCGGCCATGATGTTGGGAAGCGCCAGCGGCATCTGGATGTCGAACAGCCGCCGCCAGGTGTCCGTGCCGAAGGCGTCCGCCGCCTCCAGCACCTCCTTGTCCACCAGCCGGATCCCCAGGTTGGTGAGCCGGATCACCGGCGGCACCGCGTAGATCACCACCGCGATCAGCCCCGGGATCTTGCCGAGCCCGAACAGCATCACCACCGGGATCAGGTAGACGAAGATGGGCATGGTCTGCATGATGTCCAGCACCGGCGTGATCAGCGACTGGACCCGGTCGGAACGGGACATCCAGATGCCCACCGGGATTCCGATGGCGATGGCGATGAGGGTGGACACGAAGATGATCGCCAGGGTCCGCATGGTGTCTTCCCACATGCCCAGGTAGCCGATGAGGAAGAGCGACACGGCCACGAAGATGGAGAGTTTCCGGCTGCGACCGGCCACGTAGCACACTCCGGCCACCGTTATGATCACGGCCCACCAGGGGGTGGAAAGAAGAAACCGTTCGAACCACACCAGAAAGTACAGAAGCGGGTCGAAAAAGCCTTCGATGGCGTCGCCGTAACTCCTGGAAAACGACCGGTACCCGGAGTCGAAAGCCTTCTTGAGGATGCGCAACGAGCCTTGGTCGAGGGTCGGAAATTCCTGCAGCCAACCGGTCAAGAGTACCCCCTTTCTTCCCTGCGCTCCCTACGCGTGCGCCTCCGCCCAGTTGTCCCCGGTGTGCACGTCCACCACCAGGCCGCAACGCAGCTCGGCGGCGCCTTCCATGCACTCCGTGACCAGGCCCGTGGCCCGGTCCAGCGAGGAACGGGGCACCTCGAAGACCAGCTCGTCGTGGACGGTGAGCAGCATCCGCGCCACCGGCTCATCCACGAGCGCGTGGTGCACCGCGATCATCGCCCGCTTCATGATGTCGGCCGCGGTGCCCTGGATCGGGGCGTTGAGGGCCATGCGTTCCCCCACCGCCCGCAGGCGGTAGTTGGCGGACTGGAGCTCCGGCAGATAGCGCCGGCGGCCGAACATCGTGGTAGTGAAACCGTCCACCCGGGCCTTCTCCACCTGCGAATCCAGAAACGCCTTCACCGCCGGGAACTGCGCGTAATAGGCGTCGATGAACTCACGAGCCTCGCCCACCTCGATGCCGAGCCGCTGGGACACCCCGAACGCGGACATGCCGTATGCGATGCCGTAGGAGAACTGCTTGACGCGGCCGCGCATCTCCGAGGTCACGTCCGTCAGGTCCACCCCGAACACCTTGGCGGCGGTGGCGGCGTGGAAGTCGTGGCCATGTGCGAACGCGGCCAGGAAGCTCTCGTCCTCGGACAGGTGCGCCAGCACCCGCAGCTCGATCTGGGAATAGTCGGCGGAAAGCAGCACGCTGTCCGGAGGCGCCACGAAGGCGCGCCGGATCTGCCGGCCGAGATCCGCCCGGATCGGGATGTTCTGGAGATTCGGGGCGGAGGACGACAGCCGCCCGGTGGCGGCCGCCGCCTGCTCGTAGGTGGTGTGGATCCGCCCCGTCTCCGCGTTCACCAAGCTCAGCAGGGTGTCGGTGAACCCGGTCCTGAGCTTGGCCACCTCGCGATACTCCAGCAGGACGTCGATGATGGGATGGTTGCCGGCCAGCTTGCCCAGCTCGGCGGCGTCGGTGGAGTAGCCGGTCTTGATCTTCTTGGTCTTGGGAAGCCCGAGCTTCTCGAACAGGATGCGCGACAACTGCGGGTGGGAGTTCACGTTGAAGGCCTCGCCGGCCAGCTCCTGGACCCTGGCCTGGAGCGAGTCCATGCGCTCCCCCAGCTCCCGGTTGAGCCCGCCGAGATAGCCGTCGTCCACCAGGATCCCGGCGTGCTCCATGCCGGCCAGCACCTCGGTCAGCGGGAACTCCAGCGTCTGCGCCAGCTCCCAGCTCCCGGCCTCCTTGAGGCGCGCCTCCAGCACCGGCGCCAGGGCCTGCACCGCCGCCGCCTCGGCCGCCAGTCGGCGCCGGCGGGCCGCCTCCGCCCGGTCCTCGTCGCCGGGGTTGAGGAGGTCGCCCTGAGGGCTGCGGTCCGCCGCCTCCGCCGCTTCGCCGTCCAGCTCCGCGTCCAGGTGCCGGCGCACGATGTCCTTGAGCGCGTAGCCGCCGCTGGCCCCCGGGTCCAACAGGTAGGCCGCGATCTTGAGGTCGCAGCGCACGCCCCGCAACCACGACCCGTGCCGGATCATGGCGCCGCACAGCGGCTTGGCCTCGTAAACCGCCTTGGCGGTGCCCTCGGCCGCCAGCACCTCGCCCGGCCCCGCCGCCAGGGCGAACGGCAGCACCCCCACCTCCCCGGGCCGCGCGCAGAAGGCCGCCATGCCTTCGTCCCAGGCCACGGCCACGGATTCCGCCGCGGGGATGTCGGCGCCCGAGCTCCAGCGCGAGATGGACGACGGCCGGATGACCGCCGCCTCCGCCGGTTCCGCGTCCGGGGCCAGCGCCAGGAGGCGCTGGTACAGGGTCCTGAACTCGAACGACGTGAACAGCTTGCGCACCGTCTCCGGATCCCAGGCCTGGCGCACGAACAGGCCGTCGTCGGCCTCCAGCGGCACGTCGTCCAGGAGCCGCCCCAGGGTCCGGTTGAGCTTCACCTGGTCGCCGCACTCCTCGATGCCCTTGCGGATCTTGGGGGTGAGCTCGGCCGCGTGCTCGATGATGCCCTCGATGTCGCCGTATTCCTTGAGGAGCTTCGCCGCGGTCTTGTCGCCCACCCCGGGCACGCCGGGGAGGTTGTCGGCCTGCTCGCCCTTGAGGGCGGCGAAGTCGGTCCAACGGTCGGGGCCGACGCCGTAGCGCTCCACCACCATGGCAGGGTCGTAGCGGATCATGTCGGTGACGCCCTTGCGGGTCATCAGCACGGTGACGTCGTCGTTCACGAGCTGGAGGCAGTCGCGGTCGCCGCTGACGATCACCATGTGGTGACCCGCCTCCCGGCCGCGCCGGGCCAGCGTGGCCAGCAGGTCGTCGGCCTCGTAGCCTTCCAGTTCCACCACCGGGATGCGCAGCGTCTCCAGCAACTCGCGGATGAGAGGAAGCTGCTGCCGCAGGGTTTCGGGGGTTTCGCTACGGCCCGCCTTGTACTCCGGATACTGGTCCAGGCGGAACTGCGGCGCGCCCTTGTCCATGCACGCGATGACCGCGTCCGGACGCTCCTCGCCCTCCAGCTTGATGAGCATCGCGGTGAAGCCGAACACCGCGTTGGTCACCTGGCCGGCGCTCGTGGTCAGGGTCTCGGGCAGGGCGAAAAAGGCGCGGAACGCGAGGGAGTACCCGTCCAGCAGGACGACCCGGCTCTTCCCGGAGCCGGCGTCGGACGCGCGGGGCTCCGACCCTCCGGATCTGTCACCGTTCGCTGCCATCAAATCAGTCTACTCCGCGGCGCGAAGAAGGGTCAACCGACAGGGACCCGACCTTGAACTTGAACATCCGTCTGGAAATACTACAATTACGGTGTTGATCATCGATTACAGCGGAGTCGGGAGGCTCGATATGAAGCTGCTGGTTTATTCCGTGTTCTTGTGCTGTTTCGGTCTGGTTGTTCCTGCATCTGCAGACATGCCTGTCGTCGCGCCCGGAACACAATTCGTTGCAACAACCCCGCTCACGCTACACAGCAACCCGCCCAAGTGGTGGAACGTGAGACTGCCCAAGGAGATTGGCGAGTTGAAGGTTAATCAGCCTGTAAAATTGCTGGATCGGAAATCTCACAACACCTTGTTGGGCCAACAAGAATGGTTTCTCGTTGAGTTCGAGGCAAACAGCACGAAGACTTCCGGCTGGGTACTAGGCACAAGTGACGGCCAACGTCTTCTAACGCCCAAGAGCTCTGATTCCTGATGCAGGGGCCTCTCTTCGCACGTACGGGTTGCCTTTCCTTGCATACTACGTCGGTATTCTTGTCAGGTATTACGCGAAGTTTCTCCACGATTCCGAACCTCCTCCCTTGCGAGAGCAGGCGGCCGCTGGTTGCGTTTTCTCTTTGGTCGCCATCGCTCTTCTTCTTCCGTCGCTTCGTTTGGCTGTCTCGGCCCAAGGCGGCGTAGACTCAATAGCCTACTTCCTCGTCATCGTGGTCATAATGCAAGAGGGCCTTGTGCTGCACGAAAGGGTGGTAACGGTCGTCAAGAAGTTGTCCCGTCGTGGGGAAGACCCCGACCAACACTAACTCCACCCAACGGGAACCCGCAGCAGACTCGGGGCGAACTCCGCCGGGGGAGCGTAGCCCAGAAGCTCCAGCAGCGTGGCCGCGACGTTGGCCAGACCCGCGTCCGGGGGCGGGGCGAGGCTGTAGCGGCGCCCCGAGAAGTCCCGGATCAGGAACGGCACCGGATTGACGGAGTGGGCGGTGCGGAAGACTGGGTTCCCGTTCTCGTAGAGCGGCACGCCGCCATTGCCCCGCTCCACCATGTCCTCGGAGTTGCCGTGGTCGGCGGTCACCACCAGGCAGCCTCCGGCCGCCTCCACCGCCGCCAGGATCCGGCCTATGGCGGCATCGACGGCTTCCAGGGCGGTGACGGTGGCTTCGAGGTTCCCGGTATGGCCCACCATGTCGCCGGCGGCGAAGTTGGCGCGGATGAACCGGTAGCGTCCGTCGCCGATGGCGCGGCTTACCGCCTCGGCCGTTTCCGCCGAGCGCATCCACGGCCGCTGGTCGAAGGGGACCCGGTCCGAGGCGATCTCGACGTACTCCTCGAGGGTGTCGTCGAACTTGCCCGACCGGTTGCCGTTCCAGAAGTAGGTGACGTGCCCGTACTTCTGGGTTTCCGCACAGGCGAACTGGGTCACGCCGGCGCCGGCGAGGTACTCGCCCAGGGTCCGGCTGATTTCCGGCGGGGCCACCAGATAGCGCTCCGGTATCCCAAGGTCGCCGTCGTAGAGCATCATGCCCGCGAACGACACGTCGGGGACCCGCCCCCGGTCGAAGCGGTCGAAGCCCGGACCGGCGGTGAAGGCCCGGGTGATCTCGATGGCCCGGTCGCCGCGGAAGTTGAAGAAGATCACCCCGTCACCGTCCTCGACGGTGGCCACCGGAGCGCCGTCCGGACGCCGCACGGTAAACGCGGGCAGCACCTGGTCGCTGATGCCCGGCTCCCGGGCGCGGAAGTGCTCCAGCGCGGCGGCGGCGGCGGGAAAGCCCGGCGCCTCCCCGTGGACGTGGGCGCTCCAGCCCCTGGCGACAATGTCCCAGTCCGCCTCGTAGCGGTCCATGGTCACCACCATCCGGCCGCCCCCGGACGCCACCCGGTAGTCCCGGACGCCCTTGTCCCGGATCGACCCCAGCAACGCTTCGAGCCGTTCGAGGTACACGGTCGCGGTACGGTCCGGAACGTCACGGCCGTCAAACAGAGGGTGTACATAGACCCGCGGCAGGCCCTCCCGGTCGGCGCGGCGTACGAGCGCGTGCAGGTGCGCCTCATGTGAGTGGACGTTGCCGTCGGACAGCAGCCCCAGGAAGTGCAGGGCGCCGCCGCCCGTCGCCACCCGCCGCACCAGAGTCTTCCAGTAGCCGTCCCACAACGTTCCGGTGTCGATGGCGCGGTCGACGCACTTGGCGCCCTGGTCGAACACCCGGCCCGCGCCCATGATGTTGTGCCCCACCTCGGAGTTGCCGATGTCGGCGTCCGAGGGCAGGCCCACCGCGGTTCCGTGGGCCCTCAACGATGTCGCCAGGCCGGTCCCGCCCAGCAGATCGAGGTTCGGCGTCCGCGCCAGCGCCACCGCGTCGAACTCGTCGCCGGCGCCGATGCCGACTCCGTCGAGAATGAGAAGGACCACGGGACCTCCCGGCGCGGGCAGGCGCGTATGCCTGCGCAGCGAGAGGGCCCCGGCCCCGATAGCGTCTTCCATATGCATCTCCGTGGCGGTTGAGTTTAGGCGTTTTCCGCGTTAGGGGGAAGATTGACCGACCCGTCCGCCGTCATGATGGTCTCCAAATACCCTTCCAGCCGGCGCGCCGTGGCGATCCGGCACGTCGCCTTCGAGGATCTGGGCTCCTTCGCGGAGCCCCTTGCGCGGCACGGCTACCGGGTGGACTACCTGGAGGCCGGCGTGGACGATCTCAACGGCACCGAGGTCCGGAGCGCCGATCTTCTCATCGTCCTCGGCGGCCCCATCGGCGCCGGCGACGAACGGCCGTACCCCTTCCTGGCCGCCGAGCTCCGGCTGCTGGAGCGGCGCCTGGGCGACGACCAGCCGACCCTGGGCATCTGCCTGGGAAGCCAGCTCATGGCCCGGGCCCTGGGTGAGCGCGTGTTCGGGGCCGGGCGCAAGGAGATCGGCTGGACCCCCTTGTCCCTGACCGAGGCCGGCCGCGCCTCGGCCCTTCGCCACCTGGCGCCCGAGAAGACCGCCGTGCTCCACTGGCATGGCGACACCTTCGACCTGCCGCGCGGCGCCGTCCACCTGGCCGCCACCCCGGCCTGCGAGAACCAGGCCTTCCGGTGGGGTGCCCGCGGGCTGGCGCTCCAGTTCCATCCGGAGGCGACTCCCGCCGGGCTCGAACGCTGGTTCATCGGCCACACGCTCGAGATCGAGACCACGCCGGGGATCTCGGTGGAGCGGCTCCGCGAATCCACCCGCCGGCTCGGGCCCGCGCTGTTGACGCAGGGCCCGGCTTTCTTCGACGAATGGCTCGCGCAGGCCGGCGGCCCCGCGGGGAACTGACAACGTCGCGGCCTCTACTGCTGAATCTCCTCCAACTCCTGCCGGGTGTCGATGTCCTTGGCAAAGGAACGGATGCGCGTGACCACCATGGCGGCGGAAGGGGCCGGCGGCGGGCCGTCCGGCACCATGATCTGGCGGGTCAGCTCGGCGGCGAGCTCGGGAACGGTGAGGCTTCCACGGGAGTACCTGAAATACGTCCTGAAGATGCCGTACGGCGCCGCCACGACGCGCCCCGGCCACCGCAACGAAGCCACCCTCCGGACGTCGTCCGCCAGCCACAGGCCCAGCACCCGAAGCGTGATGCGGATCGTGCGCTCGTAGACGCTGCGGTTGCGGAAACGATAGGCCAGCATCAGGAACCGGTTGAACCAATCCAGGCGAACGGCCCCGGACCGCAGGATCAGGAGATGACCCGGATAAAGGTTCAGCGGCGGTTCGTCGCGCGCGGGCCGAATGCGATAGCTGGGCTTCCAGCTACTGGCGCCCATCTCCGCCGGCTCGGCCTCGATGAGCTGCCACCAAAGCCCGCTGTCGGCGTAGGGCCGGTACAACCCGTCCAGGAGCTCGCGGAACTCCATCGCGGTGGGGAGGATGTCGCAAGCGGAGACCGCAACCGGACGGTCCGGGTACCGTCGCGTCATGAGCCCGGTGAATGCGGTGATGGTGGAGAGGAGGTCGCCGCTTGTATCCACGATCTCGCAGTCCACCAGGTCACCGTAGACCCGCCGCGGCCCGACCAGCACGGGAGCCTCGAACCGGCCGCTGTCACGGACGCGCTGGACCAACTCGTCGGCGATGCACCGTCCGGACGGCAGCCACACCGCGCCCTTGAACCCGCGCAGCACATCGGCGGCGGTAAGCCCGTCGGGTACCGTTTCCAGTCGATCGTTGCCGCCCGCCAGAATGATTATCGGCAACAAGTCGCTCATCCCTGTCCTGCTCCCCTGCTTCCGTTGGGTGACCGCCCCGCCCTGAAAGCGTGCCGGCCCCGCGGGCCGGTGCTCCGTGAAGTGATGTCTAGTATGCACGGGTCTGGACGCGCTCTCAACCTTCTTTCGCGATCCTCCGTGGATCCGCCGCTTTGAAAAACGTCGCCGAACTGTTACTCAAAAGGGCAATGACGACCTCCGTCAAGTGCCCTGTTTGCCAGACCGAAACCCCGTGGACCGGCAACCCTTACCGGCCCTTCTGTTCCCGACGCTGCCACATCGTCGACCTCGGCGCCTGGGTAGACGGCACATACCGCATTGCCGGCGAGGACGTGGAACCCGAGTCCGTGCCGGCCGACGAAACCGACCGTCAATGAAACAGGAGTCCTTACGCGACAGCGCCGTTTGGTGGGCGATCCGGTCGCCCGAGCCGACAGGACACTGAGGGTCCGTACTCCGGAAAATCCTGCATGTCGATACATCCCACAGCCGTGGTGGACCCGCGGGCGGAAATCCACCCCGAGGCCGAGCTCGGTCCCTTCGCCGTGGTCGACGGGCCTGTCAAGATCGGCGCGGGGACCCGTCTCATGCCCCATGCGGTGGTGCTGGGCTGGACGGAGATCGGTGAAGGAAACCGGATCCATAGCGGAGCGGTGCTGGGCGACGCGCCGCAGGACATCTCCTATAGCGGCGCGCGGTCCTATCTGCGGATCGGCGACCGCAACGTCTTTCGGGAAGGCGTCCAGGTGCACCGGGGCACCACCGAGGATTCCGCCACCGTCATCGGCAACGACAACTTCCTGATGGCCAACTCCCACGTGGCGCACAACTGCCGCATCGGCGATCGCATGATCCTCACCAACAACGCGGTATTGGGCGGCTACGTCGAGGTCGGCGACCGCGTGGTCCTCTCCGCCAGTTGTGCGGTGCACCAGTTCGTCCGGCTGGGCCGGTTCGCGATCATGCGCGGGCTGAGCGCCACCAGCCGGGACGTGCCGCCGTTCTCCATCATCGACTGGCAGCACACGGTGCGCGGGTTGAACGTGGTCGGCTTGCGGCGGGCGGGTTTCGATGAACCCAGGATCCGGGTCCTGAAGAACGCCTTTCAGATCCTTTTCCGGAAGCGGCGGAACCTCACCGTGGCGGTGAAGGAGCTCGAGGCGTCCGCCGGAGAGTCGTCGGAAGACGTGCGGGAGTTGCTGGAGTTCCTCCGTTCGTCGAAGCGCGGCGTTTGCGCCGGCCCCAAGGGGCATCCGCCGGGAAGACCGTAGCGGATTGGAAATCGCCACTCCCGCCCCCCTCCTGGATTCCCGCTTGCGCGGGAATGACGGGAGAGGGGCCGGGTCACACCGGCCTGAGAAACCGGCCGAGACACCCCTTGATGTCGTCGTCGGAGAGCGGGAACAGAAACATCTCGTTCCTCATCCGGACACGCTGCAGGCTGACGCGCTGGATCGCACGCTTCATGGTCATGAGGTCCCGCTTGTTGCGCACGGCCGCGGCCGCCTCCCGCGCCGCCTCCCGGTAGTGGTTCTTCTCGTCCTGGTAGATGACCTCCATGGCCGCGGCGACCTTGCGCTCGAGGGGGCTGCCCTTCAGCCTGCGGCCCTCGCGAAACAGCCTCGCGCCACCGCCCTCCGTCACCAGCACGGCGGCCTTTTCCACCGGGGATCCCGCAACGTAGCTCCGGCAGAGGTCGCCCAGGGCCTTTTCTTCCGGCAACTGGTTGGTGTCCTCCGCGCCGATCTTGCGGCCGAGCAGGTATTCGAGGATGTCGGCCTGGAGCACGTAGTGGTTGAACTCCTGCACCATCTGCTCCATCAGCCCGTGGTAGTGGTGCCGATCGACGGTGCGGTCCACTTCCGGGAACATCTCTACGAGATTGGCCAGCTCCCGGTGAAGGCCGCTGAAGTAGCCGTCCACCGGGTGCAACTCCTTCCAGAGCTGGGCCTTGAGCCAGTAGACGTGCTGCTCCCGCGTGGGCTTGCGGCGGAAGAACCGCCTGGCGATAGCCGCCTCGGTCTCCCAATAGGGATAGGCGACGTCGATCAGGTATTGCTCTGTCTGTCTCATTTCCCGAAACCTCCAAAGGGACTCTTCTTGGCCGCGCGTGGCCGGGACGGCCACGGCTGCCGGGACGGAGGGTTGTCCCTCCAAGGTCCCGTGTCATACTATGACTTCACCATGTCCAAGACAGCCGGCATCATCATCATCGGCAACGAGGTCCTGTCCGGAAAGACCCAGGACATCAACTCCACGTTCCTGTGCCGCGAGCTGCGGCTCCTGGGCGTCGACGTACAGCGGGTGACCGTGATCCCGGATGACCGGGAATTGATCGGCCGGACGGCCGCCCGGTTCTCCGCCAAGTGGGACCTCGTCTTCACCACCGGCGGCGTCGGCCCGACCCACGACGACGTCACCATCGAGGGCATCGCCCACGGGTTCGGCGTCCCCGCGGTGATCCATCCGCAACTGCAAAGGCGTCTTTCTCAGCGCTACGGCGCCGACATCAACAAAGCGCGGCTGCGCATGGCCCTGGTGCCGGAAGGCGCCGAGCTGCTGGCCGCCGGAGCCATGTTCGCGCCAGTGGTGCGGATGAACAACGTCTACATCTTCGCCGGTGTGCCGCGCATCCTGCAGGACCGCTTCAACGCCATCAAGGAGCGCTTTCGTGAGGCTCCGTTTCACTTGAAGAACATCTACATCACGGACGGCGAGGGTGCCATCGCCGGGACGCTGAACGACCTGCTGGAGCGGTTTCCCGAGATCATGCTGGGGTCCTATCCGGTGCTGGACAATCCGGAATACAAGGTGAAGGTGACGGTGGAGTCCAAGAGCGGGGAATACCTGGACGAAGCCGTGACAACTCTCCTGGAAAGCCTCCCCGAGTCCACCGTCCTCCGCATCGAAGAGGGCTGATTAGTGTCCTGTCCCCGGTAATCGTTTACCGATCTGCTTGTCTTTCTTGTCGTCGGCTGCGTTGCTCTTCCTCGCGTGGTGACCGCCACTGCTCGTCATCGCGCCTTGCCGACCACAAGAAATCCTGCGCACCTCGGTAAACTATTACCGGGGACAGGACACTAGTCTCCGGAACCCACGGCGGGGGCCTCGGTGAACCGCTCGCCCGTCTGACTGCCGATCCAGATCTCGCCGCCCTCGTAGATCTCCTTCTTCCAGATCGGGACGCGCTTCTTGAGCTCGTCGATGCCGTATCGGCAGGCCTGGAAGGCGTCGTCGCGGTGCGGCGCCGACACGGCGATGGCCACGCTGGCCTCGCCGATGGGCACGTTGCCGGTGCGGTGGACGATGGCCATCCGGGTGATCCGCCACGTCGTCGCGGCCTCTTCCCCCAGGCGGGCCATTTCCTGCTCCGCCATGCCCGGATAGGCCTCGTAATCCAGCGAGACGATCGAGCGGCCCTCGTTGTTGTCCCGGGTCGTGCCGATGAACGTGGCCACCGCGCCCGCGCCGGGGTCGCCGACAAAGGCCAGCAACTCGCTCACATCGATGGGCTTGTCCGTAAGGCGGTACACGTCATCCTCCGCTCACCGGCGGTATGAAGGCCACCTCGTCGCCGTCCGCCAACCGGTGTTCCAACCCGACATATTCGCTGTTGACCGCGTACAGGAGCCGCAACTCGACGCCGGAGAGTCCGGCGTTCTCCCGCCGGAGCTTGTCCCACAGTTCCTTCACCGTGGTGCCGTCCGGCACGTCCTGAAGATCGTCCCCGGTCCCCGCCCGCTCCCGCAGCATGGCGAAAAGCTTGACCCTTACCTTCATAATCCGCGGGCCTGCGCCACCATGTGGCCCAACTGCGGCAGCAACAGCGAGGTCATGGCGAGTTTCACGGCTCCGCTCGAGCCGGGCACGGATACCACCACGCGGGATCCGGCCGTACCGGCCAGGGCGCGGCTCAGCATCGCCGCCGAGCCGATTTCCTGGTAGCTGAGGAAGCGAAACAGCTCGCCGAAACCGTCGATGCGCTTGTCCAGGACGCCGCTCACGACCTCGTAGGTACCGTCCCGCGGAGCAATGCCGGTGCCGCCGTTGAGGATCACCACATCCACCGTCTCGACGGCCAGGGCCTTGGCGATGAGTGTCCGGATATCGTCGGGCTCGTCCTTGACGATCTCGTAGCCGGCGACCGCGTGCCCTTGCTCTTCCAGCAACGCCTTGATGGCGCCGCCGCTGCGATCCGTGCTCTCATCGCGGGTGTCGCTGACCGTGATCACGAAACACGCCACGGTCTTGAGGCTTCTCTCGGTGTGCGATTTCTCTGCCATATAGGAACCTGATGTGGAACCTGGTAAGCCGCCCACGGGATTCCGGCCCACGATTGGGGGCGGTGACCTCTGCTTGCGTGGGAACGACGGGTTGCGGCCTGGCGGTTTTCTGTCGTGCCGGGGCCGTCTCGCGCTATATCCTCATGGGCATGACCACATACACCAGGGAGTCGTCGTCCTTTCGTTTCAACAGGGTCGGACTCTGCTCGTCCTTGAGGGCCATGCCAATGTGGTCCTCGTGGCCCAGCACGCCCAGGATGTCGAGCAGATAGTGGGCGTTGTAGCCCACGGCAAGCCGCCCGCCGTTGTAGTCGACGTCCAGTTCCTCCACCGCTTCGCCCAGATCCGGGTTGTTGGCGGAGATGGCCATGTTACCGCTCGTGAACTCGACTCGCACGCCCCGGTACCGGTCGCTGGACAGCAGCGAAACACGCCGCAACGCCCGGAAAAGACTGTCTTGCGCGACACTGACCTCACTGTTGTTGTCGCTCGGTATCACCTTGTCGTAGTCGGGGAACTCGCCGTCGATGAGCCGGATGGACATCTCCACGTCCCCCTTCCACACGAACACCATGTTGTCCGCGAAACCGATGGACACCTTCTCCTCGCCACTGTCTTCCAGAAGCCTCCGGAGCTCGGCGAGACCCTTTCGCGGTATGATCACGCCCCGGTCCACTCCCAGGGGCCCGATCTCCCGCTCCACCAGCGAGAGCCGGTGCCCGTCGGTGGTCACCATCCGCACCTTCGACTGATCCAGCTCATGAAGCAGCGCGCCGTTCAGGTTGGACCGGGTCTCATCGGTCGAAATGGAGAAGATGGTCTTGTCGATCATCTCCTTGAGCGCGTCGCCGGGGCACTCCTTCCTGTTTTCCTCCGAACTCTTGGCAAAGGCCGGAAACTCCTGGGCGTCCAGCCCCACCATCTTGAACACGGACTTGCCGCTGTGTATCTCCACCCGGTCGTTGTCCAGGCGTTTCAACTCCACCATTTCCTCGGACAGTTCCCGGACGATCTCGTAGAGCTTGCGGGCGTCCACCGTCACACGGCCGGAGGTGACGATCTCTCCGTTGAGGCTGGCGCGCACGCCTACCTCGAGGTCCGTGGCGGTGAGCCGGATCCGGTTCGCATGGGTCTCAACCAGCACATTGGCGAGTATCGGCATGGTATTGCGCCGCTCCACCGTGCTTTGAGTCCAATACAACGCGCTCAGAAAGTCTTCACGCCTGGCTCTGATCTCCATTTGTCCTCCTGGACCCCGCGTCCCGACTATATCTTATCTGGAATTCATAGAACCAAGAGTAGTAGTAAGGACTGTGGATATCGGGATGGATGGCCGAACATGCGGGTATTAAACCATCTTTTCGGTGGAAAAAAAAACCCGGCAATACGCGCTTTCCACACTGCCGGGGTTGGCTCGCGGTACGGCCGATGGTCTTTCAACAGAGGGCACCGGCTTATCCACAGCATTTCCACGAGGGGCCGGTCCCGGCAGACCGTTGCGGATCGGTTGTGGGGGCGGGCGTTACCGGCCACTAGTTCTTGAGTTGGCGTACCAAGCGGTCCACCGTGGCCTTGATGATGGGGTCGTCCTCGGCCTTTCTGGCGATGGTCTTGGATGCATGGATGACCGTCGAGTGATCTCTCCCGCCGAACTCGGCGCCGATGGCGGGATAGGAGGTGGACGTGAACTTGCGGCACAGGTACATGGCCATCTGACGGGCCAGGGCCAGGTTCTTGGTGCGCCGTTTGGACTTGAGGTCGCTGATCTTGAGATCGAAATGGTCGCAGATCGCCTTCTGGATGTTTCGGACGGTAACCTGCTTCTCGTTGTCCTTGAGGGTGTGACGCAACACCTCCTTGGCCAGGTCGACGGTGATGTCCACCTTGGTCAGCGAGGCGAAGGCGCCGAGGCGGGTGAGGGAGCCCTCCAACTCCCGAACATTGGACCAGATGTTGGTCGCCAGGAAGTTGGCGACGTCCTGCGGAAGGTCGATTTCCTCGTCCTCGGCCTTCTTGATGAGGATGGCGATACGTGTCTCGATGTCCGGCGGCTGGATGTCCGCGGTAAGGCCCCACTCGAAACGGTTGCGCAGCCGGTCCTCCAGGTTGGGTATTTCCTTGGGGAAACGGTCCGAAGTGATGATGATCTGCTTGTGGTTCTCGTACAGCGAGTTGAAGGTGTGAAAGAATTCTTCCTGCGTTCGTTCCTTGCCGGCGATGAACTGGATGTCGTCAAGGATCAGGACGTCGATGTTGCGGAAGTGGTTCTTGAACTCGTTCATGCGGTCACGGCGAAGCGAGCCGATGAGCTGGTTCATGAACGATTCGAACGTGATGTACACGACCTTCTGGCCGGGACTCCGGCGCAGCAGCCGGTGCCCGACGGCGTTGACGAGATGGGTCTTGCCGAGGCCGACGCCGCCGTAGATGAACAGCGGGTTGTAGTGGTCCGCGGGCTTGTTGGCGACCGCCAAGCAGGCGGCGTGGGCGAACTGGTTGCTGGTGCCGACGACGAAGTTCTCGAAGGTGTAGCGCGAGATCAGGGTCGGCGCTTCGGCTTCCGGGGCTTTCCGCGCCGGCGCCGGCCTTTCGGCGTCCGCCGGAAGCTCCGGATTGACCGAGAGCGCGACGCTCATGGGCTTGTCGTAGAGCCGTGAAAACTCTGCTTTGAGGGCCTCTACGTAGTTGTCCTTCAGCCAGTCGCGAAAGAGCGTGCTGGGTACTTCGATGGTGACTTCGTCGTCGGTGGCCGCGGAGAGTCGTAGCGGTTTGATCCAGGTTTCGAAATTGTGTAAGCCGAGCCGTTCCTTGAGGCTTTCCCTTATCTCGCGCGGTAGCGGTTTCATTCTACCTTTGCCTTGTTCCGGTGCGTGCGTGGACGCAAGTTATCAACAATTTTGTCAACAGTTGTGGAAAACTTTTTCCCGCCTGAGGCCGGACTTGTCCCGTCTTTTGCTGCCGCGAACCCGCGTTGCGACGACAAGTTTGAGCCCGTGTTGCGACTGATTCGTGATCGAAGAAAGGGGCCGTCTTAATGGTTTTTCGAATACAATGCAAGAAGAAAAAACGGCCGAAAAATTTTCGTAATGAAATCCGACAGATTCATGGCGGCAGGTCGGCGCCACGCGAAGGGGCCGCCGATGGGTAGAGCGTTTCATGCGTCATCCGACCTGTTCCAGCGCTCGAAAAAGGTGGTGCCGGGAGGCGTCAACAGCCCGGTGCGGGCCTGGAACGCCGTTGGCGGGGAGCCTTTGTACATCGCGCGCGCCGATGGGCCGCGGGTCTTCGACGAGGACGGCCGCGGCTACATCGACTATGTCTGCGCGTGGGGGCCGCTGATCCTGGGCCACGCCCCGGGGGCGGTGCTGGACGCCCTCGCAGAGGCGGGTCGGCGGGGGACCGGTTTCGGAGCGCCGACCAGGGGCGAGCTGGAGTTGGCGGAGCTCGTCACCGCCCGGATGAAGGGCATCGAGCAGTTGCGGCTGGTGAACTCCGGCACCGAGGCCACCATGAGCGCCATCCGGCTTTCACGGGGCTACACCGGGCGAACCAAGGTGCTGAAGTTCGACGGCTGTTACCACGGGCACGTGGACGCCCTGCTGGCCAAGGCCGGCTCCGGGGTGGAAAGCCTGTCGCTTCCGGACAGCGCCGGGGTGCCGGAAAGCTTCACCGGCGAGACCTTGATCGCGGACTTCAACGACGTGGACTCCGCGCGCCGTCTCATCGCCGAGCACAGGGAGGATCTGGCGGCCGTGATCGTGGAGCCGGTGTGCGGCAACATGGGCGTGATCCCGCCCGAGCCCGGGTTCCTGGAGGCGCTGCGGGAGCTGACCCGGCGTTACGGCGTCGTGCTGATCTTCGACGAGGTGATCACGGGTTTCCGCGTGGCCCCAGGGGGCGCCCAGGAACGCTATGGGGTCGCTCCGGACCTCACCTGCCTGGGCAAGATCCTGGGCGGCGGCCTGCCGGTGGGAGCCTTCGGCGGCCGCCGGGACATCATGAGCTGCCTGGCGCCGGTGGGCCCGGTCTACCAGGCCGGCACGCTTTCCGGAAATCCGGTCACGGTGGCGGCCGGGCTGGCCACCCTGCGGGCGCTGGAGGAACCGGGCGTGTACCGGGAGCTGGAGGAGAAGGGGAGAAAGCTCGAGGAAGGGCTGAAAGACGTGCTTTCCTCGGGTGTCGAAGGCACGGTGAACCGGGTGGGGTCCATGTTGACGCTGTTCTTCGGTGCGGACCGGATCGCGGCGCCGGAGGACGCCCGGGGCTGCGACCGCGACCGCTTTTCGAGGTTCTTTCACGGCATGCTGGCGCGCGGCGTCTATCTCCCGCCGTCCCAGTTCGAAGCGCAGTTCGTGTCGCTGGCCCACGGCGGCGACGACATCGTGGCGACGGTGGCGGCGTTCGCGGACTGGGCCGATGAAGACACGTCGCGGCGTTGACCGGCCGCGGCCCGCGTGTTAGAAAATCCTCTCCAGTGAGCAACGGAAAGAGCCCTTTACTCTTTCGTGCCGCCAAGTACACCGCGGTCGGCTTTGAATTCCCCACAACGGTCGGAGCCAGTCTGATCCTGGGTTACTACGCGGACCAGTACTTGGCCACCTCTCCGTGGATGGTGCTGGTAATGGGGCTTCTGGGGCTGGTGATCGCCTTCTACCGACTGGTGCTGCTGTTGCGTCACTTCTCGGCGGAGCGGAAATGAGCTGGGAGGCTCAGGGCCTGCCGGTGTTTCGGGTGGAGCTCTGGCACGGGCTCCTGGTGCTGGCCTCCATGGCGCTGGTGCCGCTGGAGTGGGTGGAGCCCGGCGGGCTGCTGCTGGGCGGCCTGTTCATGGGCGTCAACTTCCTGCTCCTGGCGGTGGGTGTCCGATGGGTCATCACCCCGTTCGCGAGCAAGGGAAGGGTCCGGGCCGGGGTCGCGTTGCTGATCCTGAAGTTCTGCTTCCTGCTCGGCGCCTCCTGGGTCCTGTTGACCCGGATCGCTCCGGACGCGGTGTCTTTCGCGGTGGGGGTTAACTGCCTGATCCTGGCGATCTTGTGGGATCGGCTCTACGATACGAAGTTGAGCAAGTAAGATGGGAGCACATCCGTTTACCTGGTACGACCTCTTGCCCGCGGCCCTGCAGGGCGTGTTGCCGTTGCAGATCTTCTTCTCCGTGGTGAGCATGGTGCTGCTGGTCTGTCTCGCGCTGGGCGTGCGGCGGCGGCTGCTGGACACCCACAACGCGGTGATCCCCAGCGACCGCATCACGCTGGTTAACATTTTCGAGCTGTTGATCGAGTTCGTGATGGGCCTCAGCGACAGCATCATCGGCCACAAGGGCCGTCAGTACCTTTCCCTCTACGGCACCTTCTTCATCTTCATTCTGCTTTCCAATTTTATCGGCCTGGTGCCGGGGTTCTCGCCCCCCACGAGCAATCTCAACGTCACCCTGGGCCTGGGGCTGATCTCCTTCGGCGCCTATCACTACTTCGGCATCCGGGAGCATGGCGGCGGTTACCTCAAGCAGTTCATGGGCCCGTTCCTGGTGATCGCGCCGCTGTTCTTCCTGATCGAGGTGTTCTCCCACATGTTCCGGCCGCTCACGTTGGGCCTCCGGCTGGCCTTCAACATGTTCGCCGACCACCTGGTCGTGGAGATCTTCACCGGCCTTACCTACGTGGTGATTCCGGTGCTGTTCTACCTGTTGGGGGCCCTGGTCTCGGTGATCCAGGCCTTCGTTTTCACCTTGTTGAGCATGATCTATGCATCCCTGGCTCTGAGCCACGATCATTGAGCGCCACGGCGGCACGCGGGGAGGATGATGAGGAGAGGTCGGCCAAACGTCCGTAGCGCCGGAAAGGAGAAAAAGATGAAACAACTGACAGCCTTCGTACTGACGGGACTCTTCGTGCTGATCCTGTCGGGTGTCGCCGCCGCGGCGGACGCCGCCGGCAGCTCGGCCAACATGGTCCCGGGCATCATCGCGTTGGGTGCCGGTCTGGGCATCGCCATAGCGGCTTTCGGCTGCGCGCTCGCGCAAGGCCGGGTCGGCGGCGCCGCCATGGAAAGCATCGGCCGCAACCCCAACTCAGCCGACAAGATCTTCACGCCGTTGATCCTGTCCCTGGCCCTCATCGAAGCGCTGGGCATCTACGCCCTGATTATCGCTTTCATCCTCGCGGGCAAGGTTTAGGACAAGTCCGCGCCGCCGGATAAGCGGTGCGAAAGACCCGAAAAGGCAGGGGCCGCCGTCGGCAGCCCCTGCCTTTTTTCGCACGCCCGCCGTCCGCTACCGTCATTCCCGCGAAAGCGGGAATCCGGGGCCGGGGAGGCGGGGCAACGCTGCCGTGCCAGACCCCACCCCCCGCCTGGATTCCCGCTTCCGCGGGAATGACAGAGGGGGGGAATACCCGAGGGGCCGGGAATGACAGAGGGGCCGGAACCGCGGCACCTTCAGGGCATGCCCACCGCGTGCAGTCTGACGCCGGTGTGTTCGAGGATGTCCGCCACGGTGTCGAGCTTGTAGGGCTTCTCGTAAAAGATGTCGCCGATGCCGGTGTTCACCAGCACCTTGAGACAGTGGATGCAGGGGGTGTGGGTGATATAGATGGAGGCGTCCTTGATGCTGGCGCCGTTCTTGGCGGCCTGGGCGATGGCGTTGATCTCCGCGTGAATGGTGCGAAAGCAGTTCTGCTCGATCTCCCCGTCCGGATTCTTGGACTCGTAGACCAGACAGCCCGCCTCCGTGCAATGAGGCATGCCCGCGGGTGAGCCGTTGTACCCCGTGGCGAGGATGCTCCGGTCCCTGACGATCACGGCGCCGACCTTGGCGCGGGTGCAGGTGGACCGTTCCGCCACCTGCCGCGTGATGGTCATGAAGTATTGATCCCAGCTAAGTCTTTCGTCGTCCGTCCCCACGTTTTCAGACCTTTCCCCCGGGCGCCGCATCGCCGCCGGTATCGTCCTTGGGCGCACACCATATCATGCTAAACCCTGCGCGTCGCAGCGGCCTGCCGGCACGAGCGCTAGGAAACCTCTCTACCGTCCGTGTCCAGCGTCACCCTCGTTCCGACCCCGGCGCCCAGGGCGGCCTGGGCATTGCCGTCGCACCGGGAAATCTCCAGCAAGCCCCAGCTATTGACGAGGGCGAGGTAGTTACCGGTCCCCGCCGAGGCGTAGTTGGCGGACAGCCCGCGAATCACGCGGTCGCCGACGCGGACCGAGACGTTCCCCGGTTCGAACCGCTCCAGGTCCTCCCGGCGGATGTTGGTGGTCAGGTTGCCGAAGCCGTCGACGTAGATCACCTCGCCTTCCATGCGGTTGTCGCCCTGCCTTTCCGGCGCCGGGATGTGCAGCTTCTCGAACCCCTCCACCGTCTCGCCGAGCTGTTCCGGCGGAACGCCCCCGGAGACGTGGGCGGCCGCCGGGGCGAAGATGTCCCGGCCGTGGAACGTGGTGCTGGTGGGCCGCAGGTGATATTCGGGATTGGAGAGGTGAATGACGCGGGCGAGCCGCTGCCGGCCGGCCGCAAGGCTCAGCAGCCCGTTGTCCGGGCCCACGTAGCAGGCCCGGTCGGTTTCGAGGAGAACGGGCCGCCGGTTGCCGCCGACCCCGGGGTCCACCACCGCCACGTGGATCGTCCCTTGGGGAAAGAAGTCCACCGCCGCGGCCAGGGCCAGCGCGCCGCCGGTGACGTCCTGGGGCGCCACGCCGTGGGTCAGATCGAGGATCGCGGCCGCCGGGTTGATGGCGGACACCACGCCCTTCATAATGCCGACGAAAGGGTCCCGGTAACCGAAGTCGGTGGTGAGAGTGATGATGCGGGCGGGCGGTACCATAGGAGACGGACCCTAACGGAATACGCTCAGCGGGTAAAGACGGAGGACTGCCATGATCGAGCTCTACACCAGCGCCACCCCCAACGGCCAGAAGATCCACATCATGCTGGAGGAGGCCGGCCTTGCGTACCGGCTTCACTGGGTCGATCTCCGGAAGGGAGAGCAGTTCGACCCGGAGTTTCTCAAGATCAGCCCCAACAACAAGATCCCGGTCATCCTGGACCGGGACGGCCCCGGCGGCGACCCCATGCCGGTGTTCGAGTCCGGCGCCATCCTGATCTACCTGGCGGAGAAGACGGGGAAGTTCCTGCCAGCGGAAACCCGCGCCCGCACCCGGGTGCTCGAATGGCTGATGTTCCAGGTGGGCGGGGTGGGTCCGATGCTCGGCCAGGCCCACCACTTCCGCGCCTACGCGCGGGAGAAGATCCCCTACGCCATCGAGCGCTACACCAACGAGGGGGCGCGCATCTACCGGGTGCTGGACAAGCGGCTTTCCGACAACGAGTACCTGGCCGGCGACTACTCCATCGCCGACATGGCGGTGTTCCCCTGGATCCGGCTGCACGAACGCCAGGGCCAGGACATGGCCGACCATCCCCATCTGACCCGTTGGTTCGACGCCGTCGCCGCCCGCCCCGCGGTGGCCAGGGACATGGAGAAGACCCGGGACGTGGTGGGCGCCATCACCGATGAGATGTGGGACAACCTCTGGGGAAAGAAGCAGTTCGGGCGCCGGTAGACACGGGACGCGGATCCGGCCCCGTCAGGCCGGTCACGAGCCTGAGCGTCAGCCGCCCTGCTTCTCCACGGTCTTGACGCCGTCGAAACCGGCGCGGTCGGCCAGGCTGGCCGGCGTCAGCACCCCGGTGTGACGCTGACCCTTGATGATCCACGTGGGATAGCTGCGGATGCCGGCAGCCAGACACTTGGTGGCGGTCGGGCCGCTGCGTCCGGCGGGACTGCATTCGACGTACGGGATGCGGTGGGCGGACGCGCCGAACAGCTCCTTCTGCTGCGTGCACGCGGGACACCAGAACGCCCCGTACATCTTGACGCCGGCCTCTTCCAGGTGGACGACGAGCCCCTTCATCCAGGGGTCCTCGTTGCCTGACGCCACCACGGCGGCGCCGGAGTAGAAGACTAGGTGGACCGCCAGCACACCGGCCGCGGCCGCCATGGCGCTCGCGCCCAGCCAGGGCTTCCATGCCAGGCGACGGCTGACCTGCGGGATCTGGAACAGCGTGATGACGAAGATGGCCGCGAGCAGCCCCAGCGACGTCAGGCAGTAAGGGCAGGCGGCCTCCAGCCGGAAGAGGGAGATGGCGGTGAGATACACGCTGTAGACCACGCCGAACAGCGAGACCGCGGCCAGCACCTTCCAGCGCCGGCTCCGGCGCCTGGTGAAGGCCGCGCCGGCAAGCACGGCGTAGACGAGAAATCCCCACAGCGAAGTCGGCAGGCCCAGGAGCGTGGACCAGCGGCTGTGCAACACGATGTCGCAGTCGGCGCCGGCCTCGCAAAAGGCCGCCTTCTCCCCCGACCAGGAGGTTCCGGTCAAATACCCCGCCAGCACCAGACCGATCAGCGCCAGGGCCAGCACCAGCCAGTTCGGGCTCGCGGGCGCGGCCGTAGCCGGTTGCTGCTGCCGGGGTCCGCGCCCGCCCCTTTTTTGCGATGCCTTAGCCATGATCGTTTCCCTCGGGATCTCCGCCCGCCAGTTGGCACTCACCGTGAAATCTAACAGACGCGCCGGTTCCAGTACAAGATCGGCGGCGTCCTATGCCTGCCCCGCCAACAGCCGCCGGGCGCTCTGCCGCAGCCGTTTCATCGCCTTCGGGTCGTTGCTGTCGTAGTAGCCGCGGATCTCGCCGTCACGGTCCACCAGGACGAAGCGGGTGCTGTGGAACACCACGGGGTCGAGGGCGGCGCCGTCCACCGGGGCGGCGCTCAGGCGAAATCCCTCCTGCACGATGCGCCGGATCTCCCGGACCTCGCCGGTCAGGAACAGCCAGCGTTCCGGATCGGCCCGGTACCGTTCCGCGTACCGGGACAGCAGGGCGGGAGAGTCGTTCTCCGGATCGACGGTAATGGAAACGGAACGCAGGTCGCCGTAGGCCTTCAGGTCGGCTTGAAGCGCGCCCATGGCGCGGCTCTGAAGCGGGCAGGTGTCCTTGCACTGGGTGTAGATGAAGTCCGCGATCCAGACCCGGCCCCGCAGGTCCCGGGCGGAGACCGGCCGGCCGCTTCGTTCGACCAGGGCGAAGTCCGGCGCCGGCCCGTACCGCGCCAGCCGCTCCAGAACGGGCTGGCGCGGGGCCGCCGGGGGCGTTCGCATCTGCTGGATGACCAAGCCCACCAGGACCAGGAAAAGGACGGTCCCGACGGTCACCTGGAGCGCGAAATGGCGTTGCGTCACGGTCCGGACCTCGTGGCGCCCGGCGGCGCGGCGACACTTGACGATGCCCCGCGGCGAACATCAGCCGGGAGGAATCTTCTGCAGCAGCCTGTCATTTTCGTAAAGCTCGTACCCTTTGATCAACAGCTCGTAACCGCGGCCCGGATGATCGCTCAGGTCCAGCAGTTCCAGGTCCAGGATCACGACGGTGGTCAGGCCCGCCTTGAGCTCGAAATCGAGCCGGATGGGACCCACGGCGTTCTTGACAGGGGCGGGCGCTCCGCTCTTCCGGAGAAGTCCGCGGATCCCGGTGACCTGCAGGTCGACGGCCGCGAAGCGCCGCGGCCGGAGCGAGCCCCGGTAGACCGTTGCCGCGGCCCTGCCGTCCTTGTACCGGGTCAGGTCCATCCGGCCGAGCTGCGGCGTCAGCTCCAGCCACCCCGAATCGGCGGATCGGAGGCGCGCGTCGGGCGACAGCCGGAGCTTCCCGAAGCTCAGCTCCACGCCGCTGAAGTCGTCGATGGCGTCGCGGTGGTCCTTGACCCGGACCTCCAGGGTGCCCTCGGCCTGGGCACGGGCCTCGCCGTCGCCTTCGGGAAACCGGTCGCTCGGGTAGAACTGGTAGGTGACGTGGAACTCGCCGTTTTCACGCGGCACGTCCCAGTCCACCCGAAACACCAGCGGAAGCTCCTTCGCCTGGCCCGGCTCCAGGGTTTCCCGCAGAAAGCAGAAGCACTGGATCACGTTGAGGTATTTGGCGGCGGCTTCCTTCGGCGTATCCACATGGCGCGCCTTGCCGGTGACGGTCCGGTCCGAGAGGTTCCGGGCGCGGTAGGATGCGTGCAGGGTCTCTCCGGGCCGCGCCAGCACCATCTTCTGGAGCGGCTCGAAGGCCCAGGGCAGGCCTTCCCGGACCTCGGCGTGGAAGAACACCTTCACCGCCTCGTCCCAGTTCCGGAAGATGCTCCACCGCCCCTCCTCCCGAAGCAGGTCCAGCGACTCTTCCCCGGTGATGGTGGGCAGGCGGCCGGCACGGCTCATTTCGTCGAGGGTCTCGAGGATTTGCCGGCGGTTCTCCGGCGTCAGCCGGTTGAGCGCATCGGGGTCGAATCCGGCGAAGAGCTTCTGCAACTCGGCGGAATTGGCGTCCGGAAGGCTGATGTCGAAGCGGACCGTGGCGCTGTCGCCCCGGACGTCGGAGGACAGGGCGCCCACCTCGATCCGCCGGGCCAGAGCGCGGGCGAGGTCCCGGGCGGCGCCGGTGAAGGAAGGATTCTCGCGCAGGTAGGCCGCCTCGTTCTTGGCCTGGCGGTCCCGTTGCGACACGTACCGGTAGGCCTCGGCGTAGTCCTGTGCGTACACGGCCTGGAGGTAGCTCGCCACCAGGTCACGGAAGCGGGCGGTGTCTTCCGCGGCCACGGAAAAACCGGGCCAAACCGCAAACGCCATCGCGGCTACCGCCACCAGGCCCACCCGGGCGAAAAAACGCTTCTTGTTGCTCAACCGGTTCATCGTCAGCCCGCCTGCCGCGCCCCTTCCATTAAAGCACGATCGTCCGGCAAGTGCAGGCACTCGCGCCGCTCCCCGTAATTCCGCGCCCCGCTACCGGGATTCCCCGCCGCTCCCCGTGATTCCCCGCATCCCCCTCTCCGTCATTCCCGCGAAAGCGGGAATCCAGGGGTGGTGGAGTGGGGCAACGCTGCCGTGCCACCCCGCCGCGCGTGGATTCCCGCTTTCGCGGGAATGACGGAGGGGGGACATGGAATGACGAAGACAGGGCATGGAATGACGGAGCGGGGCGAGGAATGACGGAGCGGGGGCATGGAATGACGGAGCGGGGGGAATGCTCGAACGCCCCTACCGGCTGCCGCGGAGCCACCGGCGGCCTCCCACCAGGAAGAAGACCAGCGCGAAGGTGAGGACGATCATGGCGCCCGAGGATATGTCGATGAAGTAGCTGAGGTACATGCCCGTTGCCGCGCACGCGGCGCCGATGATCGGGGTGATGACCAGCAGGGTCTGAAACCGCTGGGTCAGGTAGCGGCCGATGACGGGAGGGATGACCACGGCCGCGGACACCAGGGTGACGCCGAGGATGCGCGTGGACGCCACGATGGTGACGGCGAGGAGCAGGACAAAGATGAGCTCGGTGCGGCCCGTGGAGATGCCGTAGACCGGCGCCACCTCCGGGTCGAAGGTGGAGAACAGGAGCTGGTGGCGGATGACGATCATGGCGAACGCGACGGCGGCGGCGGTGGCCGCGATGACCCAGAGGTCCACGGGCGTGATGCCGAGCAGGTTGCCGAAGAGCGCGGCCTCGAAGTCCAGGGTGAATTTCCGATAGGTGGAGACCACCGCCACCCCCAGGGCGAAGCTCGACGTGGTCACCACCCCGATGGCGGCGTCGGCGCCCACCAAGCGTCGGTGGCTGATGAGGTGGATCAACACCGCACTCACCAGCGCCCAGACGCCGGCGCCGATGAAGAAGTTGACGCCGACGATGGTGCTCAGCACCGCGCCGCCGAAGAGCGCATGGGCCAGGCCGTGGCCGATGTAGCTCATGCGCCGGAGCACGACGTAGACCCCGACGTAGCCGCACACCGCCCCCACGATGATGGAGGCGATCATGCCGTTTCGGAAGAACTCGTAAGCGAACGGCTCCAGCATCAGCGCCCGTTGGGAGAGTGGGGCCGTTCTCCCACCATGATCATGTCGCCGTGCTGGAACACCACCATCTCGCCCTTGTAGGTCTCCCCCAGCACCTGGGTGGTGAACACCTCCTGGGGGTCGCCTTCGGCGATGACGCGCTGGTTCAGGCACACTACCCACGGCAGGTGCGCGGCCACCCAGTTGAGGTCGTGGCTGGTGATGAGGATGGCCACGCCCGAGTGGTTGATCTCGTGGAGGAAGTGCACCACCTCGTCCCGGGAGCGGATGTCCAGGCCGGAGGTGGGCTCGTCGAGCAGGATCAGCTCCGGCTCCCCCAGCAAGGCCCGTGCGATGAACGCCGCCTGCTGTTGCCCGCCGGAAAGCTCCCGGATCTGGCGCTGCCCCAGCTCCAGCAGGTTGAGCCGTTGCATGATCTCGTGCGCGCGGTCCCGCTCCTCCGCGCCGGTGCGGCGAAACCAGCGGCGATTACGGGAAAGTCCCAGCAGCACCACTTCCTCCACCGTGATGGGGAAGCTCAGGTCGATCTGTTCCAGTTGCGGCACGTAGCCCATGGACGCCGGGGACGAGCCGCCGGCCGCGTTGATCTCCACCCGGCCCTCCCTGGGCCGGATGTGTCCCAGGACGGTACGCAACAGTGTCGTCTTCCCGCCGCCGTTGGGCCCTACCACCGCCAGGAACTGGGCCGGCCAGAGCTTCAGGTCGACGTGCTCGATGCCCAGGGTCTGCCGGTACCCGCTGGACACGTCGGTAAGCTCCACGATGGGCTGCCCGTGCTCGCTCCATTCACGGAGCCCGGCATGCGGATGGCCGTGCAGCCTCCCGTGTACGTGATGGACCCTGTCGGTGTGCTTCCCGGTGGCCACTGTGCGGGGCTAGATTTTGTACAACCGCTTCGGATTCTCCGACAGGATCTTTCGCTTGGATTCGGCGGAGACATCCTCCCGCGCGAAGAATTCCGGCAGGTCGCCGAAGAACTCCGACCGCGCCCGCTCGTGGGGGTAATCCGACGGCCACACCAGCTTTTCGTCGCCGAGGAGCTGGATGAAGAAGGGCAGGGTCCGTTCCTCGATCTCGAAGGAGTAGTAGACGTTGGGGTCCATCAGGTACTCGCTGGGCTTGCGCTTGAGGTCGCCGGCGCCCTTGCGCTCGAACTGTTCGTCGAGCACGTCCATCAGGTAAGGCACCCAGCCGCAGCCGGCCTCCAGGTACGCCACCCGGAGGTTCGGGTAGCGATCGAAGACCCCTTGGGAGATCATGCTGGTGGCATGGCTCATGAGCGGGATCACGTGCTTGAGGGCACGCACCTCCCGGTAGGTGCGCAGCGGGTCGGCGAAGTTGTGGGCGCCGACGAAGCCGCCGTGGACCGCGATCATGGTATCGAGATCGTTGGCGGCGGCGTAGATCGGGTCGAACTCCGGGTTGCCGTAGGCCATCAGGGGCGAGGAGATGGACGGCAGGATCGCCCCCACGAAGCCCAGCTCGCCCACGCAGCGGCGCAGTTCCGTCACGCAGGCGGCGACGTCGTGCACCGGCAGCAGGGCCACCCCGAGGAGGCGGTCACTCTGGCGCAGGAACTTGTCGTGGAGCCAGTCGTTGTAGGCCCGCGCCAGGTCCACGGACCACTCCACCCGGCGCACCATGCCCACGGCCGCGGCGTTGCTGGGATACAGCACGGTGGCGCTGATGCCGGCCTCGTCCAGGAAGCTCACCCACATGGCCGCGTCCGGGACGTCCTGCTTGTGCGGGTCGACGACGCCGAACGCCCAGGAATCCTGGGGAAACAGCGAGTAATCGCGGTTGCCCGGGATGCGCCGGAACCGCTCCGGCAGGTACTGGGCCATCTCCTTGTCCGGCTCCACCACGTGGCCGTCGCCGTCGATGATGGGGTAATCCACGTTGATCATGGGTTGCGCTCCTTCCTGGCAATGATTCCCACCCTGGTTGGCAACTCGTGAAGTCCACAAGACCGCGCGGAGTGATCCCTGGTTAACCGTTCACTTGCTCTCGTCCTCGCGGACCTCGGAATTGTGTGTGTCGGGGTCGGCGGCGTGTTCGGGTGGTTCCGGTTCCGAGATCCGGTCAGATCCCGCATCCCCCGCAGGGGGTTTCGGTTGGCGGAGCAGGTCGATCAACGAGGCTGTGAACGCGGCGATTTCACCGATGGAGCCTTCGTTCACGAGCCGTCTCAGCGCTTTGCCGACGGTGCGATCATCGTGTTTGTATTGCCGCACGTAGTCCAGGGCTTTTTGGAGATCCATGGGCTTCGATGGTTGTGAAGTGAAATCTAGTCCCACTGGGGAAGAGGGAGGCCTTTCCTTGCCAGTGTTGTCCGGCGAGAGGGGGAGTTTTGTGGCGGGCTCGGCGGGCTTCGCGCTGACCGCGTCGTCGTACGTCAGATTAATGCGACGCTTGACGAAGATTGTTTGACCGATCTCCAACCGCAGCCATTGCCACCCGAAGCCGGCTTGGCGTGAAGGCATGGGCTCATGTTTGGCAACTGCTGAACCAAGACCGAGTACATGCAGGCCCCCTCCCTCGGAACAGAGCAAAATATCGGCGCGAGACTCAGGCGGGGACCAGTGCAGCAGGTCCGGATACGGATGGCTCGGGGGTTGTGCGCCCGCCCCTATCTCCGCCAACCGGTTGGCTTCTGAGCGAAACAGGCTTGCGTCCAGCACCTCAACCGGAGGCTCCTCATCGGCAAGAGCCCCGAGGATCGCGCCCGTCATTGTCGCTATCGTATCCGTGTCCGTGCCAAGCGAATTGGCGGCGATACGCAAGGCCTCCTCTGGGCGCTCTTCGCACCAAGTCAAGCCTGTTGCGGCGACGGCTGTCAATAACCCGCTCCCGCGCGTGGCGGGCTTACGCAGCCCAAGGTTTTCGATCATACTGTCATAGCGGGCCGCGCCTGTGACACCCGACGGCAAAGCGCCTGCGATGCGAATCGCCTCCTTCGTCTCATCGATAACCTTTGCCCACGCTTCTCCGAAATCGCCGGCTTCCCGCTCGAACGCCGCTCGCCAGTATTGTCCCACCTCTTGGTCGTTGTGTATCTGGGCAGGGAGACTTTCAGCGAAATCGACAGCCTTGAAGAGATCGTCGGGCGTCGGAGGCGTGCGCGCAGCAACGGTGTGCGCTAGCGCAAGAGAATGGAGCACCGCACCCATCAGCCCGCAGGGATTCGAGTGGGTGCAAATCGCGTTACGGACCACATCGGGGAGAAAACTTACCGGTTCGCCGGGCCTCGAAGCCGCCCAAACGTGCGGTTGGACGCGCATCGCCGCACCATTGCCGCCCGAATTCGTCCAACCTTTGAACGTGTTACAGAACCAGGGAACCTTGGGCCTGGCCAAGTTGGACGCCGCTGCACTCGTCGACTTCCCGGCTCCCAAGGCGTAGCTTAGCCAGACTGGCAACTCGATCTTGGCGAATGCCTCCACGTCGAAACCGTCGGCTCGAATCGCACGTCCGGTTGCGAGACGAAGTTGCGAGTCATCCGAGTAACACCCGCGCGGCATCGTCGCAATGACGCCCCCGGGCCCCCCGATCCGCCGCGTCCACTCAACGGGTCGACACAACTCCCTTCCGAAGGTCCGCTTCCTCAAGCCTGCCTCGTTCGTCAGTTCGCTAATCCACCCTAGGGCATCGCCATATGCGGCCCAAAGGGCTGAACGCTTGACTGGGACCCTACGGCTAGAAATGTCGACGGGAGACGTACCGCCAAGGGCCTTTGGATGCCGCACGTCAGGGAACAGTTCCGGTTCACTCATTGGAATACCTCCGGTGCATACCGAACAGACACCCGCCGGTTCAGTCCTGCCAAGGCCCCGCGAATATCGTCTTCGGCTTCCGGAAGCTGGACATCAATACGCCGCAGATACTCGCACGAAAGCTCTCCGGGGTACAGCACTTCGGCTTGGCGGTCGGTCGGCCAGCAAGGTCTCTTTCCGTCCCGTGTTTGGACGCGGTGGTAACGCCCCAACACCGAATCGGCGAACATCGCCTTGAACCCCGGACGTCCTTCGGCGCGCTGGCAGGACGGGTAGATGTTGTTGGTTGTCGTGAAAACAACACCAGGATGGCCGAGGACCTCCACATCGAAAGAAAGGACGACCCATGGGTTGTCGTTGGCTATGTGCCACCTTGCCGATGCGTTGAACATTGAATCGTTTATGCGCTCGATCGACAAGTTGACATAGTCGAGCCACGATGGATCCTTTCGCGTATTAGCGTTGGGGCGATAGACGTGCTCCAAGTATCTGTCCTTGGGGAGGCGCGAGCGGCTTTTCACCGCCACCGATGCCAACACGCCGACAGCCCCTTTCAGTGTAGTAAAATGGACGACATCCTTGATCCCCCTCCCTGTAGCCTCTGCAACGACACCAGGACAGCCGGTAAGGGTGGCGACTTCTTGTGGCGTGCGTGGAAGAGCCTGTCTGGGTATGTTCATTGGCCAACAGCCCATTATACGCGCACCAGGGTGTAGGTGTCGGGTGGGAATAGCTTGACAAGGGCAGACTCTTCACCGGGCTTGTAGCCGATTATCACACTGCTTCGCGCGCGTCCGATGCCCATCGCTACCAACCGGCGCAGCGAGTCCAGGGCGCCATCTCCCTCCTCGTCTCCGTGTGGGGTGACCTCGCTGTTGAGTCCGGGAATCAAGACATGATCGAACTCGAGCCCCTTCGCTGAGTGAAGGGTTGACAACGCGACCTGTTCAGTGCCACTCGGCCAATCTGGGTTTCGCGTTAGAACACAGTAGTCGACTTGCCGTTCTCGTAGAGCCTGCTGGACGAAGCTGAACCAACCACCACCTCGTGGTTGAAGGATGGCCACCGTCTCTCCCGCGCCAAGAAATGGGGCCATACGATCAAGCATGTACTGAATTTGCCGGCTGTAGGGTCCGACGATCACTTGGGGAACCTCGCCGGTACGCCTGCAACTCTTGGCGTCAGATCGGACCCCGTCCTCCTCCACGGGAAGGTCGGCCACGAGAGAGGAAGCAAGGTGCGCGGTTTGGGAAGTATTGCGATGATTCTCGGTGAGTGTGAACACCATCTGCGGGCGTACCGTGATGCCGACTTCCTGCCAACGAAAGCTCTGAGGATAGATCCTCTGCATCGCGTCGGTGATGAAGGTCGTAGTGTGATCTTCCTGGAGGTGACGGAGGACTGCACGGACTTGGTTGGCGGAAAGGTCTTGAGTCTCATCCACGACCACCACTTCGTACTGATCGTTACGCACAGAAGCAGCTTCTACGGCGATATCGTTCCAATCAACCGAGCCGTCTTTCACCTTGAACTCGGTGTACGGCTCAATTACTTCATCGATGAGTCTTGCGCGCAATGTTCCAGGAACTGCAGGCGCCCGTCCCCGACCCGTCCGTTCCGCATTCAGATACGCTATTCGCTCCTCTGGCAGGAACCGCCCCATGACGTACTCAATCTCGTCGACGAAGTAGTCCACGTTACGATCAATGCCTGTCGCTCTCAACCGTTTGGTCAGATATGTGCGGGGCGCCGCGGAGTCCATAATCTCCTTAGGTCCGACGAGAGTTCGCGCCCAGCGCCCAAAAGTCTCAACTGTGACATCAACCCTATCATGGCCGGAGACTTGCTCCTGGACAAGCTCCATCACATAGCCACGCAGGGTCCGATTGAAGGTCAACACCAGAACCCGAACAGGCTCCCGAGAGCCCAAGCGAAGCTGCCTGGATACCCTTGTGGCACATAGTTGCCGAAGCCGTAGGATTGCCGTAGTCGTCTTCCCGCTACCCGCAGCTCCGCGAATAATCCGAAAACCCGGCCGGGGATCGGCCAGGATAGGAAGCTGTTCGGCAGTCGGTTGAATCTTGCCCAATGCGCGCAAAGGCTACCTCGGTACTTCAAGAGTAGCACCCACGAGAGCCTGGCCGAAATCATGGCAGACCGTTCCAACGCAACCGTGACGTTGGAGCACGTCTCCACGTGAGGCTCATGGTTTGACGCTCTACCGGTACTTCGCGTGGTGGCCGGCCACCGGCGCCGGGTCCACGGCCGTCAGGACGTCGGCGGAGCCGCCCAGGGCGGTGACGATGGTGCGGATGTTGGCGAGCATCATGCCGGTGTAGGAATGGACCGGGTCGCCGGCCTCCCCGGGGAGGTCATCGTCCCGCAGGTTGTCGACGAACGTCGTTCCCGCTTCCCGGGCGATCTGCCGGAGCACCGGGCTGGGGAACACCGCCGACCCGAACACCGCGGGCAACCGCTCCCGCTTCAACTGGTCGATGAGCCGGGCCACCTCCCGGGGACTGGGTTCCGCGAAGCTGGAGGGCTGTACCGCGCCGATGACACGGAAACCGTAACGCTTGGCGAAGTAGGGCCACGAGTCGTGATAGGTGAGGAGCCGGCGATTCCGCGGCGGTATGGTGGCCACGGCCGCGGCGGCGGCCTTGTCCAGCGCCTCGAGCTGCTTCAGGTAGCGCTCCGTGTTGGCCGCGTACACGGCCCTGCCCCCGGGGTCCCCCTCGATCAGGGCGTCACGCACCAGGCGCGCGTAGTTCATGACGTGGACGGGGTCGGGCCAGAGGTGGGGGTTGGGATGCCCCTGGTCTTCGGGGAAGCTGAAGTCGAAAAGGTAGTCCTGCTCGGCGACGGTGTGGTCGCCCAGCAGCAGCAGCGGCGTATCCGCCCGCTTGTTGGCGCGGGCCAGCTTGAGCGTGGGGATCTCCAGGTTGAGGCCGTTGAGGATGATGAGGTCCGCCCGAGCCATGGTCCGGGCCACGGAAGGGGCCGGCCGGAACGTGTGGGAGTTCACCCCCTCCGGCACGATGCCGGCAACCCGCGCGCGATCCCCGGCCACGTTCTCCACGATGCTGGTGATGGGCGCCACCGTGGTGACCACTCGAAGGGCCGCGGCGGAAAGCTGCGCCGGTACCGCCAGCATCAACCCGAGCAGCAGCGCCAGCGCCGCACACGTCCCCGCGCCGCGGACCCCCTGGCACTCCGTGATTTCCGCCCTTGCGGTGAACCCCGCGCCCACGCTGATTCCTGCCCGCCCGCTGATTTCCACCCCCACCGTCATTTCCGCCCGCCCGCTGACTCCCGCCTCCTCCGTCATTCCCGCGAAAGCGGGAATCCAGGCGGGGTGCGGCAGGGAACCGCGGCCGTTGCACCCCTCCGCCGCCCCTGGATTCCCGCTTTCGCGGGAATGACGGAGAGAGAGGCGGGAATGACGGAGAGGGCGGAAAAGACGGGGAACGAAACCGGAACGATGGGGAAAGAAACGGGAAAGACGGGAACGACGGGAACGACGGAGAAGACCGCGGGAAGGCCGCATTCGAGGTCCGAGTGTCAACGTCGTATCCCTACCCCTCCGCCATCGGCGCCGGCTCGTTGGCGCTGACGAGCTGGGTCATGACCAGGTTGGCGTAGAGGCCGTTGGACCGGAGCAGGTCGTCGTGGGTGCCCTGCTCGGCGATGGTTCCCGAGTCCAGCACCACGATGCGGTCGGCGTCGCGGATGGTGGACAGCCGGTGGGCGATGACCAGCGTGGTGCGGCCCTGCACCAGCCGGTCCACCGCCTGGTGGATCAGCTCCTCGTTGATGGCGTCGAGGTGCGAGGTGGCTTCGTCGAGGATCAGCACGGGGGCGTCCTTGAGCAGCGCCCGGGCGATGGCGATGCGCTGCCGCTGGCCCCCGGAGAGCTGCACCCCGCGCTCGCCCACCACCGTGTCGTAGCCGGCCGGCAGGCGGCTGATGAAACGATGGACGTGGGCCAGCCCGGCGGCTTCCTCCACCTCCTCCCGGGAGGCGTCGGGCCGCCCCAGGCGGATGTTGTCCCGCAACGTGGTGTTGAACAGGTAGGTGTCCTGGGATACCAGCGAGACCTGCTCGCGCAGGTGGTCCAGGGTGAAGTCCCGGAGGTCCCGGTCCGCCAGCCGTACGGCGCCGGCGGCCGGGTCCCAGAAACGCAGCAGCATGTGCGCGCAGGTGGTCTTGCCGGCCCCCGAGGGACCCACCAGCGCCACGGTCTGTCCCGGCTCCACGTCGAGGCAGAGGTCCCGGAGCGCGAGGCCGTTGCCGGTTTCGTAGCCGAAGTTCACGTGGTCGAAGCGGATGGCCGGCGGGGTGTGGCCGTTGCTGGCGATGGCGGGCACGCCCGCGCCGTCCCGCACCGGCACGGGCTCGTCCTTCACCTGGAAGACGCGGCGGCCCGACTCCAGCGTCTCCATCAGCTCCTTGACCGTGCGGGCGACGTCGGTCACCGGCCCGAAGGCCAGCAGCGCCAGCACGATGGCCAGCGGCAGCAGCGCCCGTTCCATATCGAGCTGGCCCACCAGCCACACGCCGGTGGTCAGCACCGCCAGGGCGCCGAGGCCGGTCACCGCCTCGTTGAAGCTGGCCTGAAGCGCCTGGTCCTTGTGGAACGCGAGCTGGGTCCTGGCCAGCCGCAGGCTGTTGGCCAGGACCGCGGCCACCTGGTGCTTCTCGTGGCCGAAGGACACCACTTCCCGCATGCCCTGGATGCTGTCCACCAGGTGGGCGTTCATGTGCCCCAGCTCCCGGCGCACCGCGCCTCCCAGCCGGTCCGACCGCTTCTGGGCCAGGAACGGCGACGCCGCCAGCAGCAACAGGAACGGGACCAGCGCCAGCATCAGCGGCCAGGCCACCGCGCCCAGCACCATCAGAATGCCGGCCGGAATCACCACGGCGATGAAGGCGGGGGTAATGGTATGGGCGAAGAAGAGCTCCACCGTCTCCACGTCGGCGCCGGCGATGCTCACCAGGTCGCCGGAACGGCGCCGGGTCAGATAGGCCGGAGCCAGCGGGTCCAGGGTGTTGTAGAAGTCGATGCGCATCTCCGCCAGGAGCTGGTAGGCGAGGTCGTGGGGCAGCCAGCAATCGGCCCAGGCAAGCATGGACGCGAGCCCCACCATGGACCCCAGCAGGATCAACTGGAACGCGATGTCCTCGCCGCGGATGAGTTGCCCCACCAGCAGCGCGCTGGCCGCGCCCACTCCCACCACCGACGCCTGGAAGAGCACCCCGGCGGAGAACGAGACCGCGAGCTTGCGGCGGAACGGGCGTACCAGCCCCGCCAGCCGCCGCAGCACCGTGAAGGCCGACAATGGCGCCGCCGCGTCCACGGTTGGCGCGATCGTGGTCTCGGCGGTTTCCTCGGGCTCGGCCGCCACGGCCGTGGCCGGAGCCTCGCGCTCCGCCAGCGCCTCGGCGTCGCCGGCCTGGGCCTGGGCGGCCATGAGCCGGGCGTAGGTGCCGCCGCCCTCCAGCAGCTCCCGGTGGCCGCCGGTTTCCACCACCCGGCCCCGCTCCAGCACCAGGATCCGGTCCGCGTGGATGACGCTCGACAACCGGTGCGCGATGATCAGGGTGGTGCGCCCCTCCATGAGCTTTCGCAGCGCCTCGTTGATCACCGCCTCGCTCTGGGCGTCCACGCTCGACAGCGCCTCGTCGAGCACCAGGATCGGCGCGTCCTTCAGGATCGCCCGGGCGATGGCGATGCGCTGGCGCTCGCCGCCGGAGAGCCGCACGCCGCGCTCGCCCACGACGGTGTCGTAGCCGTCGGAGAGGCCGGCGATGAACTCGTGGATGTTGGCCGCCCGGGCCGCCGCCTCGATCTCCTCCCGGGTGGCCTCGGGCCTGGCCATGCGCAGGTTGTCGCCGATGGTGCCGTAGAAGAGGTACATGTCCTGGGCCACCACCGCGATGTGGCGGCGCAGCACGGCCAGAGGGATGGCGCGGATGTCCTGGCCGCCCAGGAGGACACGCCCCTGCCGGGGGTCGGCGAAGCGCAGCATCAGCGAGACCAGGGTGGACTTGCCGGCGCCGCTGGGACCCACGACGCCGAGCTTCTCGCCCGCCCGAAGCTCCAGGGAAACGTCCCGGAGCGCGGGTCGGCTGCCCTCCTGGTAGGCGAAGCTCACGTTCTCGAAGCGCACGGCGGGCTCGAAGGAGGTCCCGGCCGCTGCCTCGGCCCCCGCCGGCTCGCGCACCGTCACCGGGGTCTCCAGCAGATCGAAGATGCCCTCGGCCGCGGCCATGGCGTTGATGCCCTGGTGGTAGAGGACCATCAGCTCCCGAATGGGGCGGAAGATCTCCGCCCCCATGATCAGGATCACGATCAACGAGCGCACCTCCAGCTCGCCGGCGCTGACCTTGAAGGCGCCCCAGCCCAGGGCGCAGGCGGTGCCGCCCAGGATGCCGAAGGTGGCGACGCCCACCGAGACCATGTTGACCGCCAGGACGCCCATGGTCGCGCGGTAGAGATCGCGCGCCCGGGTCGCGAGGTGCTCTCCCTGGGCGCGGCTGCGGCCGAAGATCTTGAGGGTGGCGATGCCCTGGATGCTGTCCAGGAAGTCGGCGCCGAAGGCGCCGTAGGAGGCCCGGCGGCGCCGGCTGCTCTCCCCGGTGAACACCAGGAACAGCGGGGTCTCGACCAGCGTCAGCAGGGCGAAAGCCACGAAGATGAGCCCGATAACGAGGTCGAAGGACGCCATCAGAAAGAAGATCAGCACGGGCGCGATGCCCGCCACCACCATCTGCGGCAGGAACTGGCCGTAGAAGACCTGGAGCCGTTCCACCCCCTCGCCCAGCGACACCAGCACGTCGCCGGTCCGCTCCTGGTTGAAGTGTCCCGGGCCCAGGTCGAGGGCGTGCCGGTAGAGCTTGTCGTGCAGCCCCTCCTTTACCCGGGCGGCGGTCTCCTGGCTCACCATGTCCCGCAGGTACTGGAACACCGCGCGCAGGGCGATGAAGCCGGCGACGGCCGCGAGGTAGGGAATGAGGGAGGAGAACGCCGCGCCGGTGAGGACGCCGGCGATGATCAGCCCGGAAAAAGCCAGCCGCGATATGCCCGCGGCCACGGCGCAGAGGCCGAGCACGGCGGCCGCGGCGATGCGCCCGCGCACGCCGCGGGTATGGGTCAGCAGTCTTCGATCCAGGTACATGGTGTCACCGGTCCCGGCTTCAGAAATTAGAAGGTCGTGGCCGCGAATACAAGGCAAGGCCGGTCATGCGGAGCGGGTTGTCCATGGCCGGTCTACAGCTCGTTTCCAGGCAAAGACTAGGCAAAAGAAAAAATTTGGTCAACCTAACTTTAGGTATTGCCTTCTAACGAAGTTTGAAGTATGGAAGCCGGAATATCCGTTGAAGGAGACCATGCAATGTCGAGAAAAGCGTTAGGGATAGAGCTCCTGGTGGCCACAATGGCGATCCTCGGCCTGTCCATCGGGGCGGTGGGCAACGCGGTCGCCAACGGTGAAGTCAACATCTACTCCTACCGGCAGCCGTTCCTCATCAAGCCGATGCTGAACGCCTTTACCCACCAGACGGGGATCGAGACCAACGTGGTGTTCGCGCCCAAGGGGATGATCACGCGCCTACAGAAGGAGGGCAAGAACAGTCCGGCCGACGTCGTCCTGACGGTGGACATCGGGCGGATCAACGACGCGGTGGAAGCGGGCGTCCTGCAACCGGTGAAGACGAAGAAGCTGACCGCCAACGTTCCGTCGTGGGACCGGGACCCGTCGGGTCTGTGGTACGCGCTCACGAGACGGGCGCGCATCGTCTACGCATCCCGGGAGCGGGTGAAGCCGGGCGATCTTTCCACCTACGAGGCCCTTACCGATCCCAAGTGGAAGGGCCGCATCTGCATCCGGTCGTCGCAGAACGCCTACAACGTGGCGTTGCTTGCTTCCCTCGTGGCGCATCACGGAGAGGCCAAGGCGGAGGCGTGGGCCAAGGGGTTGAAGGCCAATCTGGCGCGCAAGCCTCAAGGCAACGACCGCGCCCAGGTCAAGGCCATCTTCTCGGGCGAGTGCGACATCTCCCTGGGGAACTCCTACTACATGGGCAAGATGCTCACCAACGAGAAGCAGATCGCCTGGGCGGAATCCGTGTTCCTTTTCTTCCCCAACCAGGACGGCCGCGGCGCCCACATGAACATCAGCGGCGCCGGGGTCACCAAGTACGCGCCGCGGAAGGACAACGCCGTCAAGCTGCTGGAATTCCTGAGCGACGACCTGGCGCAGAAGATGTACGCGGAGCAGAACTTCGAATATCCCGTGAAGCCCGGCGTGCCCTGGTCCGGTCTGGTGGAGTCGTGGGGCAAGTTCAAGGCCGACGAGCTCGACATGATCAAGGTCGCCAAAAACCGCGGCACCGCCATCAAGATCTTCGACCGGGCAGGAATTCCCTAGTGTGCTGTCCTGCAAATAAGTGGCATAAAGGCCAACTGACAAAATCCCTTGTAACTAAATAGGTTATCAAGCGTAGAGCACTCGTCGAATAGGCTAGTTATTTACAGGACACGACACTAGGACCCGGTCGTCTTTCAAAAGGCGCGGGCTTTGACTATGATCCCAAAGACCCGAGGTTCTCGGTCCGTGAAGGAGAATCCATTGACGGAGGAACAGGCCACATGAAAGGCGACCCCAGGGTGCTGAAGGCGCTCAACGACGTGCTGCGGAAAGAGTTGACGGGGATCAATCAATACTTCATGCACTCGCGGATGTGCCGAAACTGGGGCTACCAGGTGCTGGATCAGTTCATCTGGAAGGAGTCCATCGAGGAGATGCAGCACGCGGACCAGATCATCAACCGCATCCTGCTGCTGGACGGCGTCCCCAACGTTGCCGGCTATGACAAGATCATGGTTGGCAAGACGGTAAAAGAGCAATTGGAGAACGATCTCGGGCTGGAAGAGGGGGCGATCAAGGTGCTCCACGAGAGCATCGCCACATGCCACGAGGCCGGAGACCACGTGAGCCGGGAGTTGCTGGAGCAGATTCTGAGCGACGAGGAGAGCCACGTGGACTGGATCGAGGCCCAGCTTCACCTCATCCAGGAGGTCGGCCGGGAGAACTATCTGGCTCAACAGATCTACAGCACCGCCGGTGGCGGCGGAGAGGGCGTAGCGTAGGGACGGCGGCAGCCGTCCCGGCAGGGTGAAACCAGGGTGGTAGCGAAGCGATCAGAAGTCTCTTCCGCTACGGAAGACTACCTCAAGGCCATCTACAGCCTGGCGGAGGAGAACGACCAGGTGATCGCGGCGCGGGTGGCGGAGGACATCGGCGTGACGCCGTCGACCATGTTCAGCGCACTGCGGCGGCTCGAGAAGGAGGAGTTCGTGCGGGTGGAACGCCGCAAGAACATCTACCTGACGACCAAGGGCCGTGACGTCGCCGAGGCCATTCTGCGCCGGCATTTTCTCACCGAACGCTTGCTGACGGACCTCCTGGGCCTGGACTGGGTCACCGCCCATCAGGAAGCCCACCACCTGGAGCACGCGATATCGCCGGTGGTGGAGGAGCGATTGGCCGCGATCCTCGACAATCCGTCCACCTGCCCTCACGGAAACCCCATTCCGGTAAAGGGGGAGCTTTCCCCTCGCCGCGAGTGGCGCCCCCTGAATATGGCGGAAGCGGGTACCACGGTCATCTTCCGCTGCATCACCGAGACCGGCGAGCGTGATGCGGTGCTGCTATCGTTCCTCTACGACCACCAGGTCCGTCCCGGTACCACCATCGACATTCTCGACGTTTCGCCGTCCCTCGGCACCATCAGCCTCAAGGTGGGAGAGCACGAGGTCGTCCTCGGCCTGGAGGCCGCGAAGAAGATCCACGTGCAGTGACCGGCGGCGGCCGCGCGCCGTTCTTCCCCCTCCCTCCGAAGTCCAGATTCGTCAAGCGGGCTGGCGCAGACTCTTCGCGGGACGGCCGGCGCCGGCGCCTACACCAGGGAGGCCGCGGCTACGCCGGCGGCGACCACCGCCATCCAGAACAGCCGCCTGGGCCCGATCCGGTCCCCCAGCCAGACCCGCGCGGCGACCGCGGTGACGGCGGCGAAGCACGAAAAACCGATGGCCGCGCCGACCCGCCCGCCGCCGGCGGAGCCGGTCAGGAACAGGCCCAGGGCCACCGTTTCCAGTACCGCCTGCAAGAACACGAGGGGCCACGTCGCGCCGTGCGGCCAGGCCAGCGGGCCGTGCCGCCGCTGGAGAGCCACGAAGCCCAGCGCGCCGGCCAGAGCGAAGGTGCGGTTCAGGTAGACCGCCGGAACCGTGCCGAGCACCGCGCCGGCCTCCTGTGCGAGGAACATGCGCAGGGCCACCGACACGGCGGCGCCGAGCCCCAGAAGCGCCGTCACGCGCAACCAGGCGCGGTCGTAGCGCTCCTTCCCGGGCCGCTCGGGCCGGGCCAGCATCGCCACTCCGCCGAAGACCGTCAACGCCGCGACCCCGTGCAGCCAGTGATAAGGATGGCCGGCCAGCACGTTCAGCGCCACGAGCATCACCGTGAAGCTCGATGTGGCCGGGGACGCCACCGTCACCGGCCCCCGCACCAGCGCGCGGAAGAGCAGGGCCAGCACCGCGACGTTCAGCAGGCCCGACATGGCCGAGGCGCCCCAGCCCCACGCGTTCCACGGCGGCCAGCCGCCGCTCGCCGCGAACCAGACCGTCATGACGGCGAACGGAGGGCTCATGATGAGCGCGATGAGCACGGACAGGGAGATACGGCTCGCCGTGACCCGCGCCACGCAATCGGAAACGCCGATCAGGCTGGCGCCGCACAGCCCCCAGACCAGTCCGCTCATGACGTCGAGCGCACTTGGAGGCCACCCTTCGAGGGACGGGGCGGTCCTGTCGGGACAGCGTCAAGGCGACGAAGCGCGCTGAGTCGTAGCACTTGGTTTACGCTGTCCGTCTCGCTGCAACGGCCTTGGCCAGATCGTGGGTAGCCTGCAGGTTCATCCAAAGCTTCGCCGAAGTACCAAGGACCTCGGACAGGTCGAGCGCCGCCTCTACGGTTATGCCGCGCTTTCCACGAATCGATTCATTCAGCCGCGCCCGGCTCCAGCCGATCTTCCGGGCGAAAGCGGCCTGGCTCATTCCCATGGGCTTCAGGAACTCCTCAAGGAGCATCTCGCCCGGGTGAAAAGGGTTCGCTGGTTGCGTCTCCAATGTCATGCCTCCTGGTGATAGTCCATGATCTGCACCCCTGACAAGTGCCCCTTGGACTCGAAATCTCCCGGATACTGTGGTACGGCTCGAATAGGGGTACATCACGAAACATCACGAGAAAATGGGGGAAATTGAATGCAACCGGTAACCGACATGCGGAGCTACATCGAGCGACTGGACGAGATGGGCGAGATCAAGCGGATCGAGGGCGCGGACCTCGACACCGACGTGGGGGCGCTCACCGAGTACATGGGTGACGTGGAGTCGCAGGCGCTCCTGTTCGACGGCTTCGCGGGGTTCCCCACGGGTTTCCGCATCATCTCCAACCTGTTCCGCACCTGCCCGCGCTCGGCGGTGGCCATGGGCCTGCCCACCGACGTCAAGGGGGTGGACTTCCTCCACGCGTGGCGCAAGAGAAGCCTGGAGTTCCAGCCGCTGCCCTACGAGCAGGTGGAAGGCGGCCCGGTGTTCGACAACCAGATGGAAGAGGATGACGTCGACCTCACCCGGTTCCCGACGCCGCTGTGGCACGACCTCGACGGCGGCCGCTACATCGGCACCGGTTGCGGCGTCATCACCAAGGACCCGGAGTCCGGCGGCATCAACATCGGCACCTACCGGGTGATGATCCAGGAGAAGAACAAGGTTTCGGTCAAGATGAACAAGGGCAAGCACGGGCGCCTGGCCCTGGAACGGGCCCATGCCCGTGGCGAATCGCTGCCCGTGGCCATCACCCTGGGACAGGAACCCGCGGTGATGCTGTCGTCCCAGATGCCGCTGCCGCCGTCGGTGAACGAGTACGAGTTTGCCGGCTGGATGCAGGGCAGTCCCATCCCGGTGGTCCGTGGCGCCGTCACCGGCCTCCCCATCCCGGCCAACGGCGAGGTGGTGCTGGAAGGCGAGATCCCGCCGCTGCCGCCGGAGCAGTTGCCCAAGGAAGGTCCCTTCGGCGAATGGCCGGGCTACTACACCGACGCCACCGAGGGCGACGTCCCGCTCATGACCGTGAAGCGGGTCTACTACCGCGACGACCCCATTATCCTGGGGGCGCCGCCGGTGCGGCCGCCCAACAGCTACCTGCCCATCCCGTTGGGCGCCATCACCCTCTGGGAGCAGTTGGAGAAGGCCGGCGTTCCGGAGGTGAAGGGGGTCTGGGGCTTCGTCTACGGCGGCCAGACCGGGCCGTTCACCGTCATCTCCATCAAGCAGCGCTACACCGGCCACGCCAAGCAGGCGCTGCTGGTGGCCGCCGGCGCCCGGGCCGGCGCCTACGGCGGCAAGATGGTGGTGGTGGTGGACGACGACGTGGACATCACCAATCCCGGCGAGGTCATCTGGGCCATGTCCACCCGCTGCGATCCGCGCGAGGGCATCGACATCGTCAAGAACGTGTGGGCCTCGGTGTGCGAGCCGGTCATCTCTCCCACCGACCGGGACACCAAGGGCTACGTGACCGACCGCGTACTCATCGATGCCTGCCGGCCGTACCAGTGGATCGACCGGTTCCCGCCGGTGAACGCCTTCAAGCGGGAGTACAAGGAAGGCGTCGCCAAGAAGTGGGGCGTATGAACCCGGGCCCATGAAGGGATGGAGCGTATGAAGGCGGTTCTTGCGAGGACGCTGGGCGTCGCGGCGTTGGCAATGGCGGTCCTGCTGGTGCCGGGGACGGAGGCGCCCGCCCACAAGTCCATCCTCAAGGTCGAGTTCGCGGAACGGCGCGAGTTGAACGTCCTCATCGACAACTTCGCCCTCACCGACCAGAACGGCGCCCGCGTGGAGTTCCGGAAGCTCCTTGGCAAGCCGGTGGTCATCAACTTCATGTACACGTCGTGCCCGGACGTCTGTCCGCTCTTGACGGCGAGCCTGAAGATCCTTCGGGACCACATGAAGCCCGCGGAAGCCAGGGACATCCGCTTCCTGTCCATCACCACCGACCCGGAGGTGGATACGCCCGAAGTGCTCAAGGACTACAGCCGGCGGCACGAGGCGGACGCCCCCAACTGGTCATGGCTCACGGGCGACGCCCGGGAGCTGGCCCCGGTGTGGCAGGGTTTCGGCGTGGGCGTGAAGCGGCTGGCCCGCGGACTCATCGACCACACCACCCTCACCGTGGTGGCGGATGCGGAGGGCTTTATGCGTTTCGCCTACTTCGGGTCCGCCCCCGACCCGGACGTGCTGCTCAAGGACCTGCGGGCGCTCGACACACGTCCATCGAGTAACTGACGTCGGTCATTTGCAATGGCGTCCTTCGACTTCGCTTCGCTCAGGACGAACGGCAAGTGAAGCCCGTCTCCGTTCGTCCTGAGCGTAGCGAAGTCGAAGGACGGTCCCGTCGGAGCTTGAGCCGTGGAATCCCTGTTGAGCAGCATTGCCTGGGAGACGCTGGTGGTCTTTTACGAGGCCTCGGTGTACCTCCTCATCGGCTTTTTCGTGGCCGGGCTCCTGCACGTGTATCTGCCGGCGGACCTGATCGTGCGGCACCTGGGCCGGAACGATGCCCGCTCGGTGGGGCTGGCGGCGCTCTTCGGCGCGCCGATCCCGCTGTGCTCCTGCGGGGTCTTGCCGGCCGCGGCGTCCTTGAAGAGGCAGGGCGCCGGGCGGGCGCCGCTGGTCTCGTTCCTGATCTCCACTCCCGAGACCGGGGTGGATTCCGTGGCACTTACCTACGGGCTCATGGGGCCGGTCATGGCCGTGGTCCGTCCCGTCGTGGCGGTGGTGACGGCGGTGATAGCCGGCATAGCCTCCATCGGCGTCAAGGAGGACGCGGGCGCCCCGCCGCCGCACGACGTCGGCTGCGATGACGGCTGCGCGGAAGCGCCGTCCGAGGACGCGTGCGACGAGAGTTGCGCGCCCGGCGGCGCGGCTCCGGCAGGCCCGCGCCGTTTTCTCCATTCCCTGGACTACGGCTTCACCGCGGTACTGGACGATATCGCGCTGTCGCTCCTCGTCGGCATGCTGCTGACCGGCATCCTGGCGGGGCTTCTGCCCGACAATTTCTTTGACGGGGTGCTCGGCTGGGGTTCGGGGCTCATGCCCATGCTGGCCATGATCGTGTTGGGCCTGCCGCTCTACCTCTGCGCCAGCGCCTCCACCCCCATCGCCGCGGCGCTCATGGCCAAGGGCCTGTCGCCCGGCGCGGCGCTCGTGTTCCTGCTGGTGGGGCCGGCCACCAATCTCGCCACCATGACCGTGGTGGGGCAGCTCCTGGGCCGCCGTCATCTCGCCGTCTACCTCGGCGCCATCGTGCTGGTGAGCCTGGCCGCCGGGCTGCTGGTGGATGCGACCCTGGCGGACGCGATCCACGTGTTCCCCTTCGGCGAGTTGGGGCAGGACGCCGACTGGATCTTCGCGCTCAAGGCGCTTTCGGCCGTGGCGCTGGTCCTGCTGTTGTTCCGGAGCTTCATGCGCAAGGGCCCGCGCGCGCTCTGGCGGGAGACCGCGCGACAGCTCCTGGACACGGGCCGGGCGTTGAGGGCCTTCCGCCCCGCCAACCTGCTCCGGGGGCCGGTGCTCGCGGCCGCCCTGGCCGTCGCGCTGCTCGGCACCATCCCCTGGTTCACGCTGGTGGTCGGGCCCGGCCAGAAGGGCATCGTCCAGCGCTTCGGCCGGGTGGTGGCCGCGGATCTCCAGCCGGGCCTGTATTTCCATCTGCCGCCGCCGTTCGGCAGCGGGACCGCGGTGGACGTGGCGTTGATCCGCCAGGTCACGGTGGGCTTCCGTGGGAGCGTCAACGGGGCCAGACCGGTGCTGGACGACCAGGCGTTCTACCTGACCGCGGACGGCAACGTCATCGATATCCGGTCCGTGGTCCAGTACCGCGTCCGCGACCCGGCGTTGTACGCCCTGGGCGTCGAGGAGACCCCGGCGGTGGTGCTCGGGCTGGCACGGCGGGAACTCGTGGGCCTGCTGAGCCGCAAGCCCATCGACCGGATCTACACCGTGGACCGGCGGACCACGGAAACGGAGCTGCGGGATCGCCTGGCGGCGCGCCTCGCGGCCCTCGGTATCGGTAGCGAGATCCTCGACGTACGGCTCCTGGACGTCCATGCGCCGGCGCGGGTCCACGACGCCTTTCGCGACGTGGCCAGTGCGCTGGAGGACCGCCAGCGCGACATCCACGTGGCCACGGGCGGGGCGACCCAGTCCACGGTGGCGGCCTCGGGCGAGGCGGAACGCATCACGCAAAGGGCCGAGGGCCGGGCCGTGCGCGAGGTCAAGGTAGCCGAGGGCCGGGCCGCCGCGTTCCTGAAGACCGCGGCGGCCCATGCCACGAGCCCCGCGGTCACCGAAGCCCGACTCTATCTGGAGGCACTCGAGTATGCCCTCGAGATGCCGCGAAAATATGTCTACATGCCCGGCGCGGGCGGAGGCGATGTCGATCTCTGGCTCGGCAACCCGCCCGTGGACTTCATGTATCCCGGGCCGCCGAGCCGGCATCGATAGAGGGATTGCCATGGCGAAACGTATCGGCGGGTTGCTCCTCGTGGCGCTGGTCCTCGGCGCCGCCGCCACCTCGTTCGTGGTGGTGGACGAGAAGAGCCATGCCGTCATCACCCAGTTCGGGAAACCGGTGTCGGTGCTGAGCGAAGCCGGCCTCTACCCCAAGCTGCCGGTGCCGTTCCAGCGAGCGAACGTGCTCGACAAGCGCATCCTCATCACCAACACGCGCGAGACGGAGCTGCTGACGGCGGACAAGAAGAACGTGCTGGTCTCCACGTATATCTCCTGGAAGATCGCCGACCCGGTGCGGTACCTGGCCGCGCTGCGCAGGCGCGACTTCGCGGAGAGCCGCCTGGCCGCGCTGGTGCAGTCGGAGCTGGGCAGCGCGCTGGGCGACCGGCCCTTCGGCACGATCCTGGGGACCGCCGGCGACGGCGCCAGCCTGGCCGAGCTGGAGGGCTCGGTGGAGCGCGCCGTCTCCAGGGTGGCGCGGGAAGACCTCGGGATCGAGGTGGTCAGCCTGGGCGTGACCCGCCTCATCTTCCCGCCGCAGAACCTGGACAGCGTCTTCGCTCGCATGCGCGCCGAGCGTGCGCGCATCGCCCGCGGCCATCGCTCGGAGGGCCGGGCCGAAGCCCAGAAGATCGCCGCCCGCGCCGAACGGGAACGGGCGCGGATCATCGCCGACGCGGAGGCCAAGGCGGCCATGCTGCGGGGCGGGGGCGAGGCGGAAGCGGCGCGCATCTACGCGGAAGCCTACCAAGGGCACGCCGAGTTCTATCGCTTCCTGCGGACGCTGGAAGCCTACAAGAAGGTGCTGAACGAGAAGACCACGCTGGTCCTGCCCGCGGACTCCCCGTTTCTTGAGATCCTGACCTCCAGGGTCCCCGGCGCCCGGACGGCGCCCGACAGCGCACCACCGGCGACGCGGAACGCCGATCCGGCCCGTACCACGGGCTCCGGTCCGGCGCCGGCGCGGGGGAGCACGGGCTCATGACCGCCCGTTTGCGGTACCGGCTGCTGCTCTCCGCCGCCGTCCTTTTGGCGGGCTGGCTGGCGCTGGGGATCTACAACGTCGAATCGGACGAGAGCGCGGTGGCGTACGTTCTCGGCAGGGCCGTGGGCCGCGACGTCCTCCCGGGCATCCACTGGAACCCGCCGTGGCCGTTGGGCCGCGTGACGGTGGCCCGGACGGCCACGAACTTCCTCATGCCGGTGGAGCACACGGAGCCGCAAGGACCCGTCGGGAGTGCGTCGGAGTCCCTTTGGCTCCTGGGCGATACCAACGTCATCGCCGGAAGGCTGGGCATCCAGTACAGCATTCGCAGCCTGACACGCTTCGACGTGTCGCACGAGGACCCGCGGGAGCTGCTGGGCCGGGCCGGCCGCCAGGTCGTGACGCGGTTTCTCGCGGGGGAGAGCGTGGACGCCGCGCTGACCACCCGGCGCAACGACCTGCTGGACGCGGTGCAGCGGCAGGTGCAAGCGATCCTGGACGATCACGGCTCGGGCATCGAGATCCAGTCGGTGAACGTGCAGACGCTGGCGCCGCCCGAGCAGGGTGGCGTGCGGCAAGCCTTCCAGGAGGTGCAGAGCGCCCTGGCGGACAAGGAACGGGTGGTGGACGAGGCGCGCGCCGACCGCTCCCAGGTCCTGGCGGAGGCCGAGGGGGAGGCGGAGCATCGCGTGAACCAGGCCGAGGCCGCGCGCCACCGGCGGGTGGAGATCGCCAAGGGCGAAGGGGAACGCTTCCGCCGCCTCGCCTTCGAGCACCGCAAGACGCCCAGGCTCACCGAGGAACGGCTTTACCTCGAGACCATCGAGGAGATCCTGCCGCGCATGGATACCTACGTCGTCCAGTCCGGGCCGGACGGCAAGGTCAACCTGCGCGTGGTCCGGTGAAGGGGAGGTTGACGAGGGCTTGACACAGGGAGCCCTTTGAGAATACCTTCTCAATAAAATCTTTCCCGGACCAGGAGGATAGTGCAATGAGGAGATTGGGGACCCCGTTCCTTGCCATCGTCGCAGCTTGTTGGATCAGCGGCACGCCGGCCCTTGCGAGCGGGCAGCCGATGAACGTCGTCACCAGCGTGATCCCGGTGGCGTATATCGTTGCAGAGTTGGGCGGCGAGCGGGTCAAGGTGGACGCGTTGGTGCCGCCGGGGGCGAGCCCCCATACGTTCGAGCCGGTGCCGAGCGACCTCCGGAAGCTTGCCCGGGCGCGACAGTTCATCGTCATCGGCGGAGGCTTCGATGCGTGGTCCGACAAGCTGCTCGGGGCGGCCCCCAAGGGCATCGAGACCGTGCACCTGATCGAGGTGCCGAACCTGAACCCCGTAGAAGGGGAAGACGATCATCACGGTGAGGAGGAGGCTGCCAAGAAGGAGGAGGATCACCACGGTGAGGAGAAAGTAGCCAAGAAGAAAGAGCACCACGGTGAGGAGAAGAAGGTAGCGAAGAAGGAAGAGGACCACCACGGCGAGGAGAAGGTGGCCAAGAAGGAGGAGGATCACGGCGAAGAGGGCGAAGAGTTCAACCCGCACTTCTGGCTGGACCCGATACGAGTCAGGGATGTCCTCGTTCCCGTGCTGACGGAGCGGTTGATGGCGGCGGACCCGGCCGGAAAGGCTTACTACGAGAAGCGCCGGCAAGACTTTCAGCAGCGGTTGACGGCCCTGGACCAGGAGATCAGAGCGGAACTGGACAAGGCGAAGACGCGCAAATACATCGCGTTTCACGCGGCGTGGCCCTATTTCGCGGAACGCTACGGCTTGGAGAAGGTTGCGGTGGTCCAGGAGTTCGGCGGCGAGGAGCCGACTCCCAGGGAAGTGGCCAACCTGGTGCGGGACGCCCGCGCCGCCGGGGTCGGGGCCATCCTGGTGGAGCCGCAACTGAATCCCCGGGTGGCGCAGACCATCGCCGCGGAGTTCGACGCCGGAACGGTGGTGGTGGATCCCGTGGGCGATCCTGGCGATGCGGCGCGCGACAGCTACGAGGATCTGATGCGGTTCAATGCCCGCGCCTTCGGACAGGCGCTGCAAGGAAAACGCAATTGAACCACGACAAGGTCGTGGTAGGCCTGACCGGCGCGACGGTGGAGCTCGACGGCCGTTGCGTGCTGCACGACATCACTTTCGACGTGCACGAGGGCGGGTTCGTGGGCATCGTCGGACCCAACGGGGCCGGGAAGACGACGCTCATGCGCACGATCATGGGGCTCGTGCGGGTGGTGAGCGGGCGGGTGGAAGTGTTCGGCGCTCCGCCCGGCGGGAAGGGCTCGGAAGCCATCGGCTACGTGCCGCAGCGCCAGAACATCCCGGCCGAATTTCCGGCCACCGTCGGCGACGTGGTGATGATGGGCAGGCTGCGGCAGCTCGGCCCCTTGGGGTTCCCGGGCCGGAAGGACTGGCAACGGGTGGACGAGAGCCTCGAACTCGTGGGCATGCAGGAGCGCCGGAACCGTCCCGTGGGGCGGCTCTCCGGGGGCGAGCAGCGCCGGGTCATGTTGGCCCAGGCGCTGTGCGCCAGCACCCGGCTGCTGGTGCTCGACGAGCCCACGGTGGGGCTCGATCTTCCCGCCGAGCACGAGTTCTATGCGCTCCTCCGAAAGCTCATACGCGAACTGACCCTGACCATTGTGGCGGTGTCCCATGACCTCGTGGCCATGGCCGGCCAGAGCGACGAGCTGATCTGCATCAACCACCGCATGCATATCCACGGCAACGCCGAGGAGGTGATCCACAGCCACGCCATCCGCGAGGCGTACCGCTGCGAATTCGACTTCCTCGGCGGCGAGCTCGCCCATCACGAGACCCCCGGCCATCAACATGACGGGTGACACGCGCGCGGCGTTCCCGCGCGGTCGACGGCCTGCCATACGGAAACTCTCCTGATGTTCGACTTTGCATTCATGCAGCGTGCCCTGGCCGCGGCGGTCCTGGTGGGCCTGTTGTGCGGGGTCCTGGGCTTCTTCGTGGTGTTGCGCCGCCTGGCGTTCATCGGCGTCGGGATTTCCCACTCGGCCATCGGAGGGGTGGCCATCGGCATCCTGGCGGGATGGAACCCCCTTCTGACCGGCGCCTTCTTCGCCATCGCCGTGGCGCTGGGCATCGCCCTGGTCAGCCAGGGCGACAAGATCAGCGAAGACACGGTCATCGGCGTGTTCTTCTCGGGCTCCATGGCCCTGGGCGTGGTCCTCTTCAGCATGAAGAGCGGCTACCAGCAGGACCTCTTCAGCTACCTCTTCGGCAACGTGCTGGCCATCTCCACCACGGAGCTGGTGGCGCTCGGCTGCATCAGCGCGGCGATCATGGCGATCATGCTGCTGACCTTCAAGGAGCATCTGCTGGTGGCGTTCGACGAAGAGGTGGCGGCGGCCTACGGGCACAAGGTCCTGGGGCTCAACGTGCTGCTGCTGGTGGTGCTGGCCCTCACCGTGGTCATCGGCGTGAGGCTGGTGGGTTTGTTGCTGATTCAGGCGCTGCTGGTGGTGCCCGCCGCCATAGCGGCGCTTTGGGCGTTGAACTTCCGCTGGCAGGTGTTGCTGGCGGCCCTGGTGGGATCGCTTTCAGGTATCGTGGGTCTCGTGATGGCGTATCAGTTCGACATCGCCGCCGGCGGCTCCATCGTGATGGTGGCGGTGGCGCTCTTCTTCGTCACCCTGGTGGCGCATTTCATCCGGCGCCACTTCAGGGCGTCGCCTCCCGCATCGTAACCGCCGGTACCCTTCACCCGCATCTTTCATGAAGGGCGCGGGAATGACGAGTTCCGGGTGCTGGGGCCATTTCGTGCCGATGACGCGAATCAGCCCCCGGGAACGGCGGCTCGCCGTGAAAAACTGAGGGCGAGGCCGCTGCTGCGAACCTTGATGTGCGCGTAGTTCCCTCGCCGGGTGAATCCCTCCACCACACGCGTTACGGGCTCCGCCTCGAAGGGATAGGCTCTCGGCGGTCCTGCGGCGCGCATGGCGTCGATCTCCTCCCGGGTCAGGAAATACCGCAGCAGCAGCTCCTCGTCCGACACCCCGGCGCCGCCGAACTTCGCGCGCAGCTCCTGGATGGTGGGCTCCGGCGGTTCCCACTCGGCCAGCTCCCGGGCGCGCGGGCACGCCAGGATCCGGTCCTTCACTTCCGGGTCCATGGAGTCGCTGCCTTCCCGGCCCCAGCGCCCCAGGGCATAGAGGATCACCTGGTCGGTGACCTCCTTGTAGCGTTCTCCCACGATGATGTTGATGGCCGCCTGGCTGCCCACGAACTGGGACAGGGGCGTCACCATGATGGGGTAGCCCAGCTCCTCGCGCACCCGCACCACCTCCTCCAGGGCCCGCTCCACGTGGTCGCCCAGACCCACCCGGCCGAGTTGATGGCGCAGGTTCGAGATCATGCCCCCCGGCACCTGGTGCAGGTACTGGCTGTAGTCGTACTCCACCGGCGCGCCGATGGGCAGCCCCTCCCGGCGCGCCACCTGGGTGAAGTACTCGGACACCGGCCGCAGCACCTCCTCGTCCACCGCGGTCTCGTAGCCCAGGCTCCGGGCGTTGGCCGCGACGTTGAAGAGCGACGGGTTGGACGAGCCGTTGGCCAGCGGCGGGAGCGCGGTGTTGATGATGCGGATCCCCTGCCTGATGGCCTCCAGGGCGCACAGCGGCCCCAGGGCCGTGGTGCAGTGGGTGTGGAACTCCAGCGGGATGCCGCCGACGTTCTCCCTGATGAGCGGCACGAGCGCGCGGGTGCGGTCCGGCGTCAGCAGCCCGCCGGGGTCCTTGAAGCAGATACGCATCACCGGCAGCGTGGCCGCCTGCCGCGCCCGCTCTGCGAAGTATTCGTCGGTGTGCTTGGGGGACACCGAATAGATGATGTTCAGGATGGGCTCGAGCCCGGCCTCCGTGGCGATGCGCAAGGTTTTGCGCCACCCCGCGAGATCGTTCCATTCGTCGGAGATGCGGCCCTGGCGGACGCCGTTGGCCGCCATGCGTTCGAGGAAGATCCGCTGGATCGACTCCGGCGTCAGCTCGAAGCCGTTGCGGCCGCCGATGATGACCCGCAGCGGCGTTTCCCGGATCTTCCCGGCCACCAGCCGTATCCGTTCCCAAGGGTCCTCGTGCAGCTCGCGCACGCACTTCTTGACGTGCGAGCTCGACATCAGCTCCATGCCCTTGAAGCCGGCCCGGTCCATGCGCTCGCCCACCGCCAGCATCATGCCCGTGCGCATGGACTCCGCCCACAGGCTCTGGTGTCCGTCGCGCAACGTCGTGTCCACGAATTCGATGGGTTCCACGGGATTTCCGGTCTCGAAGGGGGTGTCCGGTCAGAAGAAGATAACCAGCAGGATGAGGCTGATCAGGCCGCCGATCATGAAGCACGCGGCGCTGACGGTGCCGGCCAACGTGGTGTAATCCGCGAGGCGAAAGGTGGCGGTTTCGACCGTGAAGAGAACGTTCGTACGATCCAGGTTGCCGTCGACGAACTGTTTCAGGCCGTTTTCCGCCCCCTGCGCCTCTTTCACGGAGACCATGGTGACCAGGATCAGGGTCAGCGCCGACATGAGGATGCCGGTTCCGAACACGACCAGGGCCAGCAGGAGAGACCAGTGGTAGAACGCGCTTTCGGTTGTTGCCGCGTTGCTCATGAACCCGATGATCAAGGCGCTGCCGCCCGCGTTCCCGTACAGCAGCATGCGCGCCGACTCGGTGATGAGCCGGAACATGGTGCCGCGCCGCAGGGCGATGACCTTGTACAGCTCGCGCAGCCACTCCTCACCGACTTCTTCGGTGGAAAACTCATCGATCCTTTTCAAGGCCGCCCTCTCCTGTCGTGGATTCCCCGCCCCCGAAGTCGGTCAGCCTGACGAAATTTGCCCCGACGTTCGTTCCGGGCTGGAATTCAACCGTCCAGTCATCGATAAGCACGACCCCGGACGCCAACGCCTGCTGCAGAAAACGCTCCCGCGTCCATTCGGCGCCCATGCGCTCCAGCACCGTGATGACGAAACGGCCGAGAATGTAGCCCTCCAGAGACAGTTCGTTGAACACGGGCGCAGCCGTCCTCGCCTTTCGTTCGCTCGCCGCTCGAAGGGCGCGCTGGTAGCTGCGGACGATCCGGCTCTTCGTATCCGTCGGGTCCGGCATCACTTCGGTCACCAGTATCCTGTCGCTCGGCCTCTCGACTCTCTTCCGCAGCTCGGAGGACAGGACAAAGGACAGGTTGCCGATGATGTAGTCATGCCCCAGGCCGTTCGCCAGGTTGACGATCTCCGCGTTGGCCGCGTAGGACCCGACGATCAGAATGACGTCGAGATCGGCCTTCGCCATGGTGAAGAGGCCCGCATGGACAGCATGCGTATTGCGCGAAAAGGCCGATTTCGCGAGAATGTGAAGGTCGTGCTCCTTGAGCACTGTCTGGTAGTTTCTCAAGACCGAGCGCCCGAAGGCGTCGTCCTGGTAGATGATGCCGAAGCGCGTCTTGCCGCGCTTGCGAACGACGTGGTCCACCATCACGCGGAGTTCCTGGAGGTAGCTCGCCCTAAGATTGACCACGTGCGGATTCCGCTTGAAGTCCCCCAGGAAGTCGGCGCCGGTGATGTGTCCCACGAAGGGGATCCCGGCCTCTCGCAGCACCGGCACGATGCGCTTCGCCGTTGGCGTCCCCACCCCGCCGATGACTGCGAGCACATCGTCCTTGGAGACGAATCTCTTCGCGTTCGCCCTCGCCCTCTCGGGCTCGTAACCGTCATCGAGCGAGATCAGCTTCAGGGACCTTCCGTTGATTCCTCCTTTGGCGTTGCGTTCCCCGAACGCCGCGAGGAGGCCCGCGCGATAGTGGATTCCCAACTGCCTGTTCGGCCCCGAGAAACAGGCGCTTTGCCCGAAGACGACCGCTTTCGCGTGGACACCGGAGGCGGCCGCCGACATGCCCGGAGCCAGCCACAACCCCAACACCAGCAGCGACAACCATCGAAGCGCGCGGGACGCCCGGTTCGTCATGGCTTCAATTCCCCCCATGTTGCCGGCGGCTTTCGCCTTCATCGAGCGTCCTCTCCACCATCGACTTCAGAGTCGCCTGCTGGTTGACGCCGCCGCGGCGAGAAACGCCGTGACGATGGGAAAAGATGGAGGGCGTGTCGAATATGAGCGACCGGGGATTGGCCTCCCTCGTGTGGTCACGCTCCGTTTGCGGGCGGTGGAACCGGCCCTCGATCAACGGCTTGTCGGCCGCGACGCTCTCCAGAGCATGCACGTTCAGCGGCATGGTCGATCTCGGCAATCGCTCGCCGGGAGCGGCGGGTGAAGGCGCCGTCTGCGCCGCGACCGCCGTCGGGGGGACTCCCGCGGCGCCGTCGATCATGTTGATGTCGATGTTCGCCGCGTTGCCCGGGTTGACGACCGACAGGCTCGCCTCGGCGAAGATCGTGCGCATCCGTTGCCAGTAACGGGTGATGGCAACCTGTTTCGGGTTTTTCCTGTATTCGGCCAGCAGATCCCTGAAGACCGTCGCGCTGCTGCGCGCCTGAACGAGCCGCGCCCGGGCATTGGCCCTGGCATTCATCACCAGCGCTTCGGCCTGGCCCTTGCTGCGCGCAAGCAGTTGTTCTCTCTTGCGGTTCGCCACGCTCACGACTTCTTCCCGCTCCGCGATGGCATCGTTGACGTCCCGGAACGCCTGGAGCGTCTCCTGGATCGGGCGCACGTCGACGATGTTGAGCGAGACGATCTCGATACCGAAATCCAGCGCTCCGAGGCGCTGGACCACGTGTTCAAGCAGATGTTGTTGAATGACGTCGCGATTCGAGGTGAAGATCAGGTCGATGAAGTTCTGCCCGAGGACATTGACCAGTTCCTCGCGAACGAACGCGGTGAGCAGCGTGACGGGGTCGGCGGACGCGAACAGGTAAGCCCGCAAGTTGTCGATCTTGTACTGGACGACGACGTCGGCCTCGATAAGGTTGGTGTCTCCGGTCAGGATGGTGAAGTTCGCCTTATTGCCTTTCGCGCTCGATACCTCATGCCCGAGGATCCTCTTGACCTTCCGAACATGCATCCGCTCGATGAGCGGAACGGCGTAACCCAGTCCCGGACCGACCTGCGCATCGACCACTCTCCCGAAACGGGTGCGCACGCCCCGTTCCTCTTTCTTGACGACGTAGAAGCCGGTGAGCAGGACGCCGAGAACGGCGATGGCGACCAGGATCCCGAGGATCTTCCTGTAGCGCCCCTCAAGGAAGTCGAAGGCGGCGTAAATGGCTCGCGTGCTCGGAGGCAAGGACTGTGGTTCGCTCATGGGATGAATCCGCCCTACTGCGGTATTTCCTTGCTGTCGAGATATTTGAACAGCTCGTTGTCCGCGGGCAGCATGAGGGTCGTGTTACTGTCGATGATCCGGTCATAACTGTCGAGCGCGCGGAGGAACTTGTAGAACTCCGGATCCTCCTCGTAGGCCTTGCCGAGCAACGCCATCGCCTCGGCTTCCGCCTTTCCGAGAATGGCGGTCGCCTCCGCGTGGGCGTCGGCCATGAGCTTCTCGTGCTCGTTGATGGCGCGGGCCTCGATGCGGATTGCCATCTCCTCCCCCTCGCTGCGATAGCGGGCGGCGATGCGGGCGCGTTCGGAGATCATCCGTTGAACCACGCTCGGCCGGTTCGACGCCGGCAAGGTGTACTCGACGATTCCCGTCCGCAGCACGTCGATGCCGTAATCCTTCTTCGCGACGGGCGCGATCAGCGCCTGAATCCTGTTGGCTGCCGCGGTCAGATTCTCGTGCTCCAGCCCCAGGCTGATGAAGGCGTCCTGGGCCTCGTTGCTGATGACGATGCCGCTGCTCGACAGGTAGAGGTCCTTGAGTCGCTGGATGGCGTTCTGGCCGGTCCGGATCGCCTCGACGTAGAGGATGGGGTCCCGGACGCGCCACAGCAGATATCCGTCGACATGAACGCTCTTCTGGTCTTCCGTGATCAATTCCTGTGTCAGCGCGGTCATGGCGTGAATACGCCGATCCACCTTGTATATCCTGGATATCGGCCGGGGCCATTTCAGATGGAGTCCGGGTTGCCTGACGGGAGGCGAGATCTTCCCGAAGTGGGTCAACACGCCCTGCTGCGTCTCGTCGATCATGTAGAAGGAATCGTACGCTATGACGAGCAGGACGATCACGGCAATGGACGCAGCGACTTTCCTTGATTTCGAGGTCATCTCGCTTCTCCCCGCTTCTCTCCCGATTTCTCCGGCTGCTGATGGCCCGCGTTCCCTTCACCTTGGGCGCTGGCGACTTTCCGGGATTTTTCCGGCTTCCCCTTGTCGCCGCTCCTTTCACCGCGGTCCTGAGGGCCGGCCGGGGTCTTCCGCTTGTCCTTCTCGCCAGGGGTCATGCTTTTGGCGGATTCTTTGGGGGTTTTCTCCTCGGCAGTCCCCTTGCGATGGCCCATGCCGTCGCCCGGTCGGTTCTCGCCGTGCGCCGGACGCATGTGTCCATTAACCGCCGCCGATTTCCTCTTCCACAGCGCGACCTTCGCCAGACGGTCCTTGTTGGGAACGATGATCTTTGGATTGTGGGAAAGCGCGATTTCCAGCTTCTCGCGCCACAGCATGTTCCGAAGCACATCCGGCGAGACTTGCATGGCCTTCGCCACCCTCCGGATCGCATCGGCTTCCGCGCCCGATGTCGCAACCCGCGAATACGCCTGGCCGGCCGCCTGCTTCACCTCGTAGTCGGCATTGCCGTGCGCCTGGGGAATCATCGACACCAGGAGCCGCTGCGCGTTGACGATGATCCGCTCCTTCTCCTCCTGCGCGCTGGATACCTCCCGGAATGCGCTTATGGTCTCGGCCACGGGGCGGATGTCCGACAGACTCGCCTTGACCAGCTCGACACTCTCGAACACCGAGGGCCTCGCGTCCTGTCCCGAATCCCTCCCCTGGAACAAGGCGCTGACGTGCCTTTCGAGGGTTTCGCGATGGACGGTAAGCAACTGCTCCAGAGGTCTGGCGGATACGAAGGAACGCACATGGTCCCGGACCGCGTCCCGGATGAGGCTTGGCGCGTCGGTGATCCGGTAATGGTACGTATACGGGTCTCTCACGCGATACTGCACGTTGACGGTGAGGGAAACGAGGTTCAGGTCGCCGGCCACGAATTCCCGTGGTTCCCCGCCCATCATGGACTTCACTTCCCGGACCGGCCATTTGTCGATCCGGGCGAAGGGCGGAGGAGCGAGGTAGTGCAGTCCCGGCTGCAGGTCCTTCCAGTAGACCTTGCCGAAAAGGCGGCCGTAGCCGACCGAGCCCGGGGGCACGACCGCAAAACCGTTGGCCAGGTAGACGGCGACGATCAAGGCGAGGACCGTCAAGCCCAGAGGCGTTTTGGGGGAGATGGCGCCCAGCGCGGGACGGCCCCGGCTCAGTCGCGTCCACGTCCGCACCAAGGGTTCGGACATGTTGCGGACGTTCTTCGTCAAATCCGACCAGCCGGTTCGCAGGGCGCCGGCGCGGAACCGCCAGACGACCAGGACGATGAAGGCGAAGGTGCTCAGGTACTGTAGAAACAGGATGTTCGGCGAGGTCGAGGCGGCCAGGTTCAAGGGCAGCGTCAGGGCGGCGGCGGCCATCAAGACGTCCACGATGACGGCCACGATGACGGTCACCACGATGACCACGGTGACATAGACGGACGCGAAGCGCGTGCCGAACTGATGCATGATGACCGCGATGGTTCCCGAATTCGTGGCCGGGCCCGTCATGAGAAAGATCAGCGCCGCTCCCGGACTGAAGCCCTTGGCCACCAGCGCGGCGGCGATCGGCGTACTTGCGGAGGCGCAAATGTAAAGCGGAACGCCGATCAGGACCATGACCGGGTAGGACGCCCACTGGGCGTATTCGCTGTCCATCAGGGTGTCGGGAATCGCCAGGTAGAGCAGGCCTCCCACGGCGACGCCGAAGAGCAGCGAGAACAGGATGTCGTCGGCGATTTCCACGAAACCGTAGTGAAAGATGTGCCTGACGATCGTCTTGAAGCTGGGCAGGTTGTACCCCGCGGGCGGTTCGTCCGGAGCGGCGGCCGGCTCGTCCTCGGCGGCCAACTCCTCGCGATAGAACTCCGGCTTGACCCAGAACGTGATCCTCCGGCTGGCGATTTTCGCCAGGAGCGCTCTGAAGCCGTACCTCATGGCGATTTTCAGTTGTGAAGGGCTGATGCAGCAGTCGTCTTCGCTTGGAATGAGATGTTCGTGCGGGCCGTGATCGTGATCATGGCTGTCGTCGTGCTCTTCCTTCACGGTGCCGTTGTCGCCTCTGATGAGACCGATGCAGAAAATGCCGGCTACCACCGCGGTGATGAAGCTGATGACGGGTCGGACGATGGCCGCCACCCATCCGAAGAAGGCGTTGGTGACGAGAATCGAATCCGCTCCCGTTTCGGGAGCGGTGATCAGGAAAGACATGCAGGAAGAGCGGGAAGCCCCCTTCCGCCGCATCTCGGTGACCACCGGCACCACCGAGCAACTGCAAAGCGGCACGGGCACGCCGACGGCCGCGCTGACGCTTACCGACTTCAGACTGTCGTCACGAAGCCACCGGAAAACCGCCTGGCGGGATATGAAGACGTGAAACAGTCCCGAAAGGAACAGCCCGAGCAGGAGCATGGGCGACAACAGAAGCAACGACATCCACAGGAAGTGGAAGAAATCGGCCAGCACGCTCCACAATTGAATGGACACTTGAACTACCAGTCCCTTTCCAACGAATAGTAGACAGGGATAACCAATGTTGATATCGGAAAACTACATTAAGTTCTTTTTCAGGTTTTGACAAGCTGAAATTCATCGCTTGGAGAGAACGTTTCAACGGCAAAAGTTGCGGGAATTGTATGAACGGCAGCGCGTCAACTCTCCTTCGCCGCATTCCGGCCCGCGATGCGGCCGAAGGCCAGCACCTCGGTGAGGTTGCCGGCTCCCGGGTAGTTCTGGGACCACATGGAGCCCAGCTCTCCGGCTCCGTACAGCCCCTTGATGGGGCGGCCCCAGGCGTTCAGCACCTGGGCGCGGGCGTTGCGCCTCGGCCCGCCCTGGGTGTTGAACAGGCTCGGCCACAGCGCAGCGCCGTAGAACGGCGGGCGCTCCAGCGGCCGCAGGGTGTCGGGGGCGCGGCCCAGCGCTTCATCGCGGCCCTGGGCGCAGGCCCGGTTGTATTCGTCCACGGTCCGTTCCAGCGCGGCCGGGTCGAGCCCGAGGGCGGCGGCCAGCGCGGCCGGGGTGGCGCCGGTCTTGATCCAGCCTTTCTCCACCTCCGCGGTGTTGTCGTCGCTCCAGCGGTACCGTTCGGCTACGGCGCCCCGGCCGGTGTTGGCCACCGGTCCGGCCGTCCGGGTTGATTCGTCGAACACCACGAACGAGGGCACCCGCGGACGCTCCATGGTCTCCAGGTCCAGCTCCGTCACCAGCGAACCCACGGCGTGGGCGTCCATGGCGGTCTCGTCCACGAAGCGGCGCGCGTTCCGGTCCACGTAGATGAAACCCGGCCCCGGCATGGCGTGGATGACGGCGCCGTCGAACCCGTCCACCCGGTACCCGAAGCCCGCGGCCACGGCGTTCATGTGCCAGAGGGCGGCGCCAGCGTCCATTGCCATGCGGATGCCGTCGCCGGTGTGACCGGATGCGCCCAGGGACCAGAACCGCTGTCCCAGGAACTGGAGTTGCATGTCGGGTTCCCATTCGTAGCCGCCGCACGTGAGGATCACGGCCTTGCGCGCCCGGATGACGACTTCTTCCTCCCCGCGCCGCGCCACGAGCCCGGTGACGGCACCGTTCCCGTCTCGCGTCAGCCGGGTGGCGGGGCTGTCGAAGAGCACCGGGATGCTCCGCGCCGCGACGTTCCCGGACAGCAGCTCCCAGAGGTCGCGGCCGTTGGCCGTGGCCTCGCCCTTGACCCGCAGCCGCGGTCCGACTCCGTCCGCCCCGGGCTGGTCCGGCGAAGCCGCGCCGGTGGGATAGATGGGATAGCTCGCAGGCACGGCCTGGATCGGGTCGATCACGACCTCGCCGCCGAGGGAGCGGAGCCATGGCTCGTTCCGGCGGCTCTCACGCACCAGCGCCTCGATGACTTCCGGATCGGTGGCCCCGCCGCACAGGAAGGTGATGTGCTCCACGGCACGGTCGAGGTCGCCGAAGGTCCGCACCGAGCCGGCCGACAGCTTCGTGTTGCCACCGCCCGAGGCCTCCTTCTCCACGATCAGGACCTTTGCCCGGAGATCGACGGCCGTGATGGCCGCCACGGCGCCGGCGCCGCCGTAGCCCACCACGGCCACGTCGGTCTCGCGCGATGACGTTCGTGTCATGTCCCGAAGATCCGCATGGTGGTTTGCCGGTCCTTCTTGCCGTCGGCTGCGATGCTCATTCCGGCTTGACCAGACGACCCTCCCGCACCAGCCGCTCGATGATCTTGCGCGCCTCGGCGCGGGTCTCCACCGTGTCCTGCAGCTTGCGGTCGCGCCAGCCGTCGTTGGGCCAGCGCCTGGCCTTGGCGTACACCGGGGCGTACATGTCGCTGCGCAGCTCGATCAGGAAGTTCCACACGTGGCCCGAGTCGGTCATGCGCGTGCGTTCCCAGCGCAGGTTGTCGATGTCCACCATGCCCGTGACCACCGCCTCGCCGGGGGCGTTGGCCGCCGACTGCACGTGGCCCATGTAGTCGATGACCTGGGTCATGCCGCGGTAGCCGCCGGTGGGGCGGTTGGAGCCCACGAAGGCGCCGCAGTTGACCGAGAGGAAGTAGCACAGGTTCTCGTAGGCGCGGGCGCGCCGGAGCACGTCCCAGGCCTCGCCCTCGGGCGCGTAGGGCTCGGCGGTGGGGTGGATCAGTATCTCGGCGCCGCGCAGCGCCAGGCAGCGGGCCATCTCCGGGAACACCACGTCGGTGCAGGTGAGGCACCCCAGCCGGCCGATCTCGGTGTCCGCCACCGGGAACATGGCGTCCTCGCCGTATCGTTCCGTGTACTCGGTGTAGACGTCGCCGGGTCCCGTATAGGTGGTGTTGAGGTTGTTCGGCCCGTTGTTCTTCCGGTACTTGAGGACGATCTCGCCGTCCGGGTCGATGATGAAGCTCGTGTTGAAGAGCCGGCCGGGCCAGTCGTCGTCACGCTCATAGAGGTTGCCGACGATGTGGCAGCCGCGCTCCCTGGCCTTGCGGCCGATCTGATCGGTGACGTCGCCGGGGATGGTCTCGGCCAGCGCCAGCCACTCGTCCACCGACCGCGGCCGGTACTGGCCGATGATGCCGTACTCCGAGAACACCGCGAGCTTCACGTCACCGAGACGCAGCGCGGTCCAGTCCAGCAACTCGAAGATGCGCCCGAGGTTCTCGTCGATGATCTCGTTGCGTTCTTTCGGTTCGACGATCACCCGGGTCTGTTGCTGAATCAGCGCCACTCGATACGGTTTCATGAGGCCTCCCTATTCTTTCCGGTCGTTCGTCGTTTCCAGGAACCACTCCGCCATCTCCTCGCGCTTGGGGTACCACACGCCGTCGAAGGTTTTCACGTAGTCCACGAATTCGCGCAGCGCGCGGATGGCGTAGGCCTGGCCCATGACGTGGGGGTGCATGCCCACGTTCATGATGCGCCCGCTCGTGGCCCCCTCCAGGTAGAGCTGGTCGAACTGCTCCCGGAACAGCTCCAGCGCCTGGGAGGTGGTGCGGCCGCCTCGGGAGAAGACCGCGAAGTCGTTCACGTCGTTGGAGTAAGGGATGCACACCAGCGGGCCGTGGCGGGTGTCGAGGAGATAGGGCTGGTCGTCGTTCAGGTAGTCCGCCTGGAACAGCAACCCCAGCTCCTTCAGGATGTGGGGCGTTTCGTGGGTGCTCCGGAGGGATGACGACAGCCAGCCCCGGGCGGGCCGTCCCACCGTCTCGGCGTAGGCGTCCAGGGTCCGGCGGATGACCTCGCGCTCCCGGTCCGGCTGGTTCGCGTAGTAGGTGAGCACGTCGTTCTGGGCGTAGTTGTGCGCCAGGATCTCCCAGCCGCGCTCGTTGGCGGCGTCGATGATGCGGCGCCGCTCGATGCCGGTGAGGGCGTTCATGGTGCAGGTGGCCGGCACCCCGGCCTTGTCGAACACGTCGATGATGCGCCACACTCCGACTCGCTGGCCGTACTCGCGCCAGGTCCAGTTGGCGTAGTCGGGTACGTTGCCGGGCAGCGGGTGCGGGATGGTGGCCGGACCGCCGGGGTAGAGCGGCTCGGCGCTGTCGCGGGTCATCTCCCAGTATTCGATGTTGATGGTGAAGATCAGCGCCACCCGCGCCCCGTGGGGCCAGCGGAGCGGCGGTCGGTCGGGGAAGGCGACGTAGTCGTAAAGCATGGGACAGGACACTAACACCCGTTGCCCCCGCCCGGCAACGCGGGCATAATGAACTGGGAGGTGTTGATCATCATGAAGCATTTCAAATGGCGGGTGTTCGCGCTCGCGGTGGTCATGGGCGTCGCGCTCCTGTGGGCGTTCGGCAACGCGCCGGCCTCGCTCGTGGGCAAGCAGGCGCCGGAGTTCACCAACGATACCTGGATCAACTCGGAGCCGCTCCGGTTGAAGGACCTCAGGGGGAAGGTGGTCCTAATCGAGTTCTGGACCTACGGCTGATACAACTGTTTGAATACACTCCCATCGTTGGTGGGATGGCACGAAAAATACGGACCCGATGGGCTGGTGGTGGTGGGCATTCACTCGCCGGAGTTTTCCCACGAACACTCGCTGGACAATGTCAGGAACGCCTGCAAGGAGCTGGGAATCAAGTTCCCGGTGGCGCAGGACAACGACTTCGCCACATGGAAGCGCTACGGGACGCGCTACTGGCCGACCCTTCACATCATCGACAAGAAGGGCGTGATCCAGCACACGCGCTTCGGCGAAGGCGGCTACCTGGAGATGGAGGAGATCATCCAGCGGCTGCTGGCTGAGTAGCCGAGCCCGGCCGGTTCACCGCGGCACCGGTCTTGCGAGGCACCGAGGCCCCGAAATACGTCGTTCCCGCCTCCCCTCCGTCATTCCCTCCCCCTTCGTCATTCCCTCCCCCCCGGTCATTCCCGCCCCTCTCCGTCATTCCCGCGAAAGCGGGAATCCAGGGGCGGGGCGGAGGTCCCCCGACTCACCCGGCACTAGGCCGCCGGACAGCTCACCCCGGTGCCGCCCAACCCGCAGTACCCCCACGGGTTCTTGGCGAGATACTGTTGGTGATAGTCCTCGGCGAAGTAGAACTCGCCGGCGTCGAGGACCTCGGTGGTGATGCCGCCGTAGCCCGCCCTGGACATCTCTTCCTGATAGCGTTCGCGTGACGTCTCGGCGGCCTGTTTCTGCTCGTCGCCGTAGGTATAGATCCCCGAGCGATACTGCGTGCCCACGTCGTTGCCCTGGCGCATGCCCTGGGTAGGGTCGTGGGCCTCCCAGAACACCTTGAGCAGCTCGCCGTAGCTCACCACCTTGGGATCGAACACCACCAGCACCACCTCGTTGTGGCCGGTCCTGCCGGTGCACACCTCCTCGTAGGTGGGGTTGGGCGTCATGCCTCCGCCGTAACCCACCGCGGTGGTGTAGACGCCGTCGAGCTGCCAGAAACAGCGTTCCGCCCCCCAGAAGCAGCCCAAGCCGAACACCGCCTTCTCCATGCCGTCCGGGTAGGGCGGCGCCAGCGGATGGCCGTTCACGAAGTGCGCCCCTGGCACCGGCATCTTCTCTTGCCGTCCGGGCAGGGCGTTGGCCGCCTCCGGCATCTGCGTCTTCTTGCCGATCAATCCCCAGAGCATCCGCGTCTCCTTTCGCAACGAACCGCGCGTGCAACGATACTCGCTCCCTTAACCATGCCACGTCCAGGGAGAGTTTCAAGTCGGGAATCGAACCTGGGCGGGCGTAAGCCTGTGTACCAAACGCCAGTCAATTTGCATATAGTAGCACTATATGCAATCGTATTGCACACATGGTACAGCGAGACCACTGGATCCAGGCCATCGAGGAGCTTTGGACAGCGAAGTCCGTGGTTTGGCTCGCCGGCGTCCGCAGGGCAGGCAAGACCTTCCTCTGTCAATCGCTGCCGGATGTCGAGTATCTCGATTGCGAGCTACCGAGCACGCGCCGGGCGTTGGAGGATCCGGAGGGCTTTCTCGGCGACGTCGGGCCCCGCAGGGTGGTGCTCGACGAGATCCACCGTCTGTCCAATCCGTCGGAGTTGCTGAAGATCGCCGCGGACTACCATCCGGAAACCAGGATCGTCGCCACCGGCTCTTCATCGTTGGGAGCGTCACGAAGATTCCGTGACACCCTGACCGACCGAAAGCGCGACCTGTGGTTGACTCCGATGCTGATGCAGGACGAGCAGGATTTCGGCGCCCGGGGACTCGACCACCGTTTCCGGTTCGGCGGTCTTCCGCCGTTCTACCTGGCCGAGGCGGCGCCGGAGGAAGGTTTCCAGGATTGGATCGATTCCTACTGGGCCAAAGACGTCCAGGAACTGTTCCAGGTCGGGCGCCGCTGGTCCTTCATGCGGTTCGTCGAGCTGATGTTCGCTCAGAGCGGAGGAATGTTCGAGGCCACGCGGTTCGCGGCCGCCTGCGAGGTCAGCCGCACGACCATCGCCACCTATCTCCAGATCCTGGAGGATACCCTCGTCATCCAGGTCATCCGACCCTACAGCACGCGGCGCGCCACGGAGATCGTCGCCGCGCCGAAGGTCTATGGCTTCGACACCGGGTTCGTCTGCCTGTTCAAGGGGTGGGAGGGGTTGCGTAACGAGGACCGCGGCGCCCTTTGGGAACACTACGTGCTGAACGAGTACCTCGGCCGCCGGCAGAGAAGGGACCTGCACTACTGGCGCGACAAGCGCGGCCACGAGGTGGACCTCGTCACGGTTCGCCGCGGGAAGCCGGTCGCCATCGAGTGCAAGTGGCGTGCCGAGGGTTTCGACCCCCGCAACCTTCACGCCTTCCGCAAGGCCTATCCCGCGGGCGAGAATTTCGTGGTCACGTCCGACACGGAGCGGTCCTACACGCGGCGTGACGGTGACGTCCGGTACCGGTTCGTGGGGCTGGGGGAGTTGGTGGCGCGGCTGGCGTAGTCAGACGTGGTCCTTGGAGGTGAAGTTATCGTCATAGTCGCGTCGGCGCGGCGGCTGGATATCGGCGATGGAGTGCATCGGGTGAACCCGGCCGATTTCTGGATAGCTCAAACCCCAGGCGACGGTCATTCGACGGAGATCCTGGAGGGGTTCTGGAACAATAATCGCCGTCGGCATTGTTAGGTCGACGATCCGTATTCCGCTCTCAGGAAGATACTGTTTCAGCCACGGGTCGAGGGACTTCACGATGTCTTTATGCATACGATTCTTCGCCCCACCGCCCGTCAGAAAAACAGGAACGTCGTTCCCCGGCTTCCAGCATTCAGCCCAAGGGTCGCGTTTCGTCTTCGTGTACCATACGACGTGCCAAAGCACACGGTTGCATTGCTTTGCAAATTCGGGTTCGGTCTTGCCTTCGCCGAGGAACCAATGGAACGCATCCACACCGAGCGGCCGGACTTCCGCCGCCATGAAGAGGTAGTGATCTCTGCCTACTCCATCCTGGTCACGCCGGTGAGTGAGCCGGAACATGCAGACATCAAGAGTCATTGCCCCGACGTCGACTACGAGGTAGACGCCAGGGGCGCTACGGGTCGACTTGGCGAAGCCCATCATCTCGGCAGCCGTCTCGGGTACTACGGCGACACCGAGTTGTGCCGCAACATCCTCCGATGTTCCCGCCGGCACGACGTTAGGATCGTTGAGAAAGCGTTGTGTTGTTTCGGCGGTGATGGGGCTCGCAGACCTGGCTAGTTGCAGCGCGGCGGCGCCGATGCGCCGGTAGGGAACGGCAAGATCCAGATCCTCATAACTTGCCGCTGGCATACCGATGTTCATGAACCAGATGGGCTTGCGTCCCTGAAAAAGGTCGGCCTGATTTTGAAGAAGCCAGCCCCGCACGTAGCGGAACACGAAGGATAGATAGGCAACGCCTGCTTGGGCCCGACTCACTGAGAACGTGGCCTCGGGGCTGGGAATCGCCGTCTGGCCACGCCCCTGGATAAGTCCCTGTTTCAGAGAGTTCAGTACCATCGCTCCGGTTTCGGGGTAGGGGCGAAAGCCGCCGTCCTTCCGCAGCCAGAGCACTGTCTTAAAAAGGTACGGGTCATCGTCGCTACGGCAAAACGCGGGAGCGGGAATGGCGATCGTCGGTTCCCCCGCCTCGTAGGGTAATCGAACGACCATCTTGGTGGAACTGGTACCGAAATCGAGGCCGAGGATGATGAACAGCTCGTCACCGTCAGCAGTCGACGAGTCGGCGCCCACCTGGAACAACCCTTCAAGACGCGACTTATCGTCGTTGGAAATGGAGGCAGGCGGTAGTTCGCGCACGGCCGTTTCGTCCGGAAAGTCCCAGAACTCGAAAGCCGGTTGGCTTGGAGCGGAATCGGTCGTGGGCCGGGGCTTCCCCATCATCGTGGACTTATTCTGGTCTTTGTGGGTTGCTGACGTGCCGCAACCGTCGGCGGTTGTGGTCCAGATCCTGTTGTGTTCTTCACGTTTCTTCCCGCTTGGTGTTTCGGCGTGATCTCGTTGACCGTCTTATCGACGCTTCTTTGCTTTGCAACTACTCGTCCACCTGGAGGAACAGGCAACCCACGTCGGAGCCCGTCGGCGTTATCTCGCGCTGCCCTTCTAGCTCGCTTTCCCGCAGTTTTTGAGCCCGGCGCAGCTTCTCGATCCTCACCCCATGAGCGGCAACGAGGTTCTTCATGTTGGTAGCTTTCCGGGTATCCCTAATGATCTCGGGTGACTTCAATCGCTCGCTCAGGCTGCCTTTCTGTTCCTGTATAGTGGCGATCTTGTTCTCGAAATGCCGGACAAGGGACCTGTGTCGGATAGCGATGCGGTCGGCGATCTCTGCTTCGGCTTGAGTGACGAACTCGCCGAACCGCCGGTCGAGCTCTGGTTGCACCACATCCTGTAGAATCGTGCTTGCATCGGCCAATCCGCTATGCATGGCGGCGTTCAGAATAGGGTGTCCGTGCTCTGCGGCGGCGGCCATCATCCATTCAGCAAGATCGGCTCCTATCAGCTTGCCGGTACGGGCATAGGCCCCCGCGTACCCGATCCTAACGTTCGCCATTGTATCTGCCGCGCCTGCGCCGCTCGACCAGTGACGGGCAGCGAGAACGTAAAGGCCTCGTCTACACTCTGCGGGCGCCCTTTCTAGCAACTCTTTTTGACTCACCCTCGCCGCCACAGCCTGAGCTTCCGTGTTGTCCTTGAGATCGCACTGTGCAGCGAACCGCACAAGAGGATGCAACTGCGATATGTGTTCTACCCTCCCGTCCTTCTCAACGACTGATCGAGAGAAGCGAAAACGCTGCTGGGCGTCACCGGATAGAACTCGGGTCCGGCCCTTGATGCCGTGCCGGGAGAGATAGTTTTGGAAGGCCGCGGCTCCCTCGTCCGAAAGCCTGATCCGATAGGTGTCTGAACCGGGAGGGCTCGTCTCGACAACGCTGCCCGGAAAATCTCTCAATATGCGGTCACGTACATAGATCAGAATATCGTCGGCACGGAGCCATCGATGCCTCTCTCGGCTTTCGGTGATGCGCTGTAGAATGTAGTCGCCATGGTGCACAAGGGACCCTGCCTGGTTCTCGAGCTGCTCCTCAATTTTCCTCCGGGTTTCCAGCGCCAGGGCCGTCTGATCAATCACCTTTTTCGTCTCGTCAGGCGTCAATTTGGGATTCAACAGCCTCTTTGTCATTTGGTCCATCAATTCGCCCAGGACCGGCTCCATTGCTCCCAATGCGCGTTGTCCGATCTGAAGGCGGTGGTAGAGTCGCCAGTAGATCTGGTAGTCGATCGTGAGGTCATAGATCAGGTTGACAATCGTCACTTTGTTCTTTTCCTGGCCTAACCGGTCGACACGACCGATGCGCTGTTCGAGACGCATCGGATTCCATGGCAGGTCGTAGTTCACTACGATCCAACAGAACTGGAGATCAACACCCTCACTCCCCACCTCGGAGGCGAGCAGGATCCGGATAGAATCGTCCCTTTCAAACCTTGAGAGAATTTCTTCTCGTGGCCGCCTCACACTGCCGTGCAGGAGCTCGGTCTCGATACCCTCCTCACGAAGGCGGTCCCGCAGGTAGTGCAAGGTGGGCTTGAAGCTGGAAAATATGATGATCTTGGCCTCAGCCTCGGTTTCCCAGAGCTGCCGCAACTCGCCGATGAGAAGGCGAAATTTGGTGTCGACTTCGGTCAGTCGTGCGGTCATGTTCAGTGCACGTGCGTGCTTCGCGATTATCGCAGTGAGAGGACGCTTGTCGAGTGAAGGAGCTTGCAGGTCCTGATCGGATTCCTCGATCTCGTCGCCGTCGGCGCCTAGCAGGCCGGACCAGTACGCAGAGGCAGCGGCCAAGCTCGACGTCAGGAGTCGTCGCGGCGTAGACAGCAAGAACTGATCGTTCACGTCTCGGTCCAACGCGTAGTCCATGACGACTTCAGAAATTTCGTCGTAGAAGCGGCGCTCGTCGGGGCTCATCGCTAGGGCGGGCGCTTGGGGATTCCTTATAACTCGGAACTCCTCCACGTCGCGCCGCCGAGTTCGGGTCACGTAGTCGGCGAGTTGGTTGATCCGCTCCAGGCGTGCGGCCAGCTCGGATCGCTTGGCACTGTCGAGGTTCTTGCTGTTCAGCTTCAGTTCTTGCCGAAGCTGAGGTAGGGCTTTGCTCCCGCTGAGGATTTCGTGGCCTTGAGCTTCGTCTAGGCGCTCCAGGACTTTGGCAACCGGAGCTTTACTCAGTAACAGATCTCGGGCGGCGATGATCGGTGCGTTGGTTGCAATCAGGTCGTTCAGCGTGCTCTCGAACTCGAAAGTATCCGGATCGACCATAGCCAACAGCGAATGGAGGTCACGGTTCTTGAGGTGGATCGGCGTCGCCGACAAGAACAGACGGTGGCTTGCCGCGGAGTTGGCGAGCCTGCTGAAATCGTTGAGCAGGGTCTCGGGATTGCGCATATGGTGCGCTTCATCGACCACCAGAAGGTCGATCAAGGGCTCACCGTCACTGGCTTCGTCAAGAAAACGCGCCAAGTCACGTCGAGCGGCACCGCGTGCGTTCTTGTTGTCAGATTCGTCGTCGTTCCATCCTTTCGGCGGCCGCAGTCCTTGCATGCTGCAGATCAAAGCAAAACCTTGTCCTATGTCCCGCGCACGCCTCAACGCCCCGAGAAGCTCTTGAGCCTCCGCGATCTGCGCGTCAACGCCGAAGCGCGTGGCGAGTTCGTTCTGCCACTTGTGGCACAGGGTCTTAGGACAGCTCACCAGCAGACGATGACAGTCGAGCCGGGCGCGTAGCTCTGTCCATACGAGGCCCGCCTCGATGGTCTTGCCGAGGCCCACCTCGTCTGCGATCAGCAAGGCATCGGTGGGCGAATTCATCAGCTTGATGACTGGCTTGAATTGATAGGCGTAGAAGTCGGTTTTCGTCGCCTCCATGCTGTAGACGACATCACTGAGCCTCCCGGTCACACGCAGTCGGGTCAGAGTACGGCGCAGCCAGTCGGGCTCGACGAAGCGGCCTGCGGCGAAGCGGTCCGAACAGTTTTCGGGTGCCAAAGGAATGGGCTCAAGGGCAGAAAGGGGCAGCCATTTCACACCGTCCGCGAACTGTACTGGTGCCATAGGCGATCCGGCCATGGTTTTCTCACCTTCCAACACCATGCCGGCGCGCAGGGGATCACGCTTCAGGCGAACTAATGTGCGGGGAGAAATGCTCATGCGGTCGGCTGCCACCAGTGGGTTCATGTACCAAGGTTCCAACACCTGAATCAAGTTGGCCGTCGGCGGCTACTTCCGGCCTGCGTTACGCGGTGCTATCCCCTAGCCATGGAAACGGGCATCGCCTACGCGCTGGCGGCCGCGTTGTGTTGGGGAACCTCTCCGGTGCTGGTGAAGCGCGGCCTCAGGCATTCCAACATCAGCGCGGCGGTGCTGTTGCAGTCGGTGGGCGCGGTGGCCGTCCTGGTGTTGATCATGCCCTTCGGCGAGGTGCAGCTTCTCATGCCCTGGACCGCGGCCGGGCTGTTCGTCTCGGTGGGCTTGGTGGGAAGCTTCCTGGGCCGCACCTTCGCGCTCAAGGGGATCGACGAGGTGGGAGCCTCCAAGGCCCAGTCCATCGTCAACTCCGCGCCGCTGCTCACCGCCGTCTATGCCATCGTGCTGTTAGGTGAGACCGCGACCCCGCTGATACTCATCGGCGTGTTCCTGATCGTCACCGGGCTGCTGATCATCACCCGCGGAAACCCCAACGACGAGGACCGGCGGCCCTTTCGGTTGAAGGCGTTCCTCAACCCCCTGCTGGCCATCGTGTTCTTCGGCTTCGGCCCGATCCTCAAGAAGCTGGCGATGCTCGCGGGCGGCACGCCCGTACCGGGATCTCTCATCACCCACGTCACCGGGCTGGCGCTCATCATGTCGTTCGGCCAGGTCCTGCGCATCGACTGGCGGGAGGGAATCTGGCTCACCGGGGACAGTTACTTCTTCCTGCTCCTGTCCGGATTCTTCCAGGGCGTGGGGTCCGTGTTCACCTATCTCGCGGTGGCCCATGCCCCGGCCATCATCGTCGCCCCCATCTGGAACGTGCAACCGCTGATCACGTTTTCCCTGGCGCGGCTGCTCCTGCAGGGGGACGAGGCCGTCACGCTGAAGGACGGCCTGGCGGCCGTGCTGGTGGTGGCCGGCGTCTTCTTTCTCTTTCAGTCACGGGGGTAGCGGAATGCGGCATTGCCGCGAAACAGCCCCCTCACTCTTGATATTCTCCAAAATTGGACTATATCAGGTCCTGATATGGAATACTGAAATGTCGCGCACACCCGCATATCCCGAGACCCGTCATGACCCCCCCGAGGTCGCGGACCTGTCTAGTCGCGCAGAGCGTTTGCGGCTCACTCCGGACGCCGTGCGCGCCTTCTTCAATATCATGGACTGCTGGAAGATCCGGGACGAAGATGCCCGCCGTCTGCTCGGCGGCATCTCGAACGGCGCCTACTACGCATTGAAGAAGGCACCTCGCCGCCCGCTCGACGAGGACAGGCTGCGCCGGATTTCGTACTTGGTGGGGATCTTCAAGGCCCTGAATGTTCTCTACAACGACGAGTTGGCCGATCTGTGGATGCAACGTCCGAACCGGAACAGGATCTTCGGCGGGCTGACTCCGTGCGAGTACCTCGCCCGAGGCGGCTTCCCGGCGTTCGCGGCCGTGCGGAAGCTGCTGGATGCGCGGCGGAGCGGCCATTGAGGATTCCCGCTCTTTCACGGATTCGACAAGCACACACGCACCGGCTGATCCCCTCGAAGTACAGCGAGAGCGGAGACAGCGTCCTCGCCCGGATCGCGGACAACGACGACCACCTTCGTGGGATACTGGAACTCGACCTCGCCACCGACGAACGCCTCGTGGCCGAAGCGGATCGGGTATCGGGCATCGGCATCGACGAGCTCGTCTCCGGCATTCCCCATGCCGGCATCATCAATGCCGCCTTCGCCCACGCCCACCCCTTGGGCAGCCGTTTCAGCGGCCCGGACCGCGGCGCCTGGTACGCCGGCGCCGAACTGGCCACGTCACAGGCCGAAGTGGCGTGGCACAAATGGATCGAGCTTGTAGAGGTCGACTGGCTGGAGGAGAGCGTCACCTACGACGACTATCTCGCGGACTTCGCCGGCGAGTTCCACGACCTCCGGGAAGACACTGCCTTCGAAGGTTGCCTCGATCCGGCGAGCTACATCGAGTCCCAGGCGCTCGGAGAGACCCTTCTCCAACAGGGATCGCCCGGCATCGTCTATCCCAGCGTGCGCCGCAAGGGCGGCACCCGCCTCGCCTGCTTCCGTCCCGCCCTGGTGGACAACGTCCGCAAGGGTGCGCGTTACCGCTTTACTTGGCGCGGATCGCCGACGCCGGTCGTTCGCCTTGAGCAACGTTATCCGTGACGCCGGCCTCAAGGCTTCGCGCTACGTCAGCTCCCCGAACACGGCGATCCAGATGCATGGCGGCGTGCGGCTGGTGTAGTTGACCCGGTGGTGGCGGTGGGCGGGTATCAGCACGTGGTCGCCGGCGCCGAGCCGTAGCGTTTCTCCGTCCTCGTACTCCAGCACCGCCTCGCCCTGGATCAGCACGACCCATTCGTCCCGATCCTGGTCGTACCACTCCCCCGCCGGCGAGGTCCGGCCGCGGGAGACGATGCGTTCGATCTTCACGCCCCGGTCGGGAATGAGGTCGGTGAACTCTTCGTCGTCCGGGAGCGGAACGGGCAGGTCGTAGAGGTTAACCTTCATGACGTGTCAGCGTGGATTTTCCGGATCCGTTCGGGCCGGCCACGATATAGAGGATTGGCGTGGCCGAAGGCATGGGCGGGTGGAATCAGGCGTTCTTGTTTGCGCCCGGTGTGACGATTTCGTCACCACTCTTGGTCCGGGCGACATAGGCGCCATCCTGGCGATACCCGTAGAGTGTGCCACCAGCCTCGACTTGAGCAGCGAGATCGGCCCTGATCCGATCTCGCCATGCAGCCTGTTGAAGGCCGTACTCCGGGCAAAGCTGGTTCATTACGTCGTTGTTTCGGTAGGCGGAAGCCGGCTCCCCTTGACCACGGTCTCCGCTATGCCTCTGACCGCAGGGACTCGCTGGGTCCGAAACTCCAGCATAGCATGGCTCTGGTTAACCGGCATGCTCTGGCGGGCGGAACAGCGCGAAGACCTTGTCGGAATTGGAAATCCACGATTCCAGGAACACCGCATCGTCGGGTTTGCGGTCGATCTCGGCCATGGCCCCGGCCAGGGCGAACCAGTTGAGCAGCTCGTGGTGGCCGCGGTCCTCGGCTTCCGGCAGGTTGGTCTTGCGCCAGGTTTCCCAGTCGCCGTCCCGCAGGGCCTGGAAGTAGCGCTTGTCGGACTCCACGTCCGGGTACATGAACGAGTGCTTGGCGGTGAGAAACGAGTGGGACCAGCTCGACGACGCGATAAGGGCCACGCGCCACGGGCTCTCCGCGAAAGCCCGTGCCGTTGCCGCGCCGATGTCGAAGCAGCGCCAGGGCTGGGGGCCCGGCGGGTCGAACTGGTCTTCGATGTCCCGGGCGGCCGACGGCGTCAGCGGGACCCCCCGGCTGCCCACGAGCTTGCGGCCGTAGCTGTTCACAGTGAAGGGCAGCACCGGGTAGGGAAACCCCCGGCGGTCCCAGTCGAGGTAGAGGATGGAGTTGACGAAGGCGTGGCCCAGACCGCGGTGGAGCGGCTTGTAGGAGTAGGCCACGTCGAATCCGTTGTCCAGCAGGCTCGACGCCAGGTGCTTGCCGGCTTCCTGATGACCCTTGATGGTGAAGATCTTGTCGTCGGGCTCGTCCCAGACGTTGGCGCCCCGGCGGCTGTGGGTCCACGGCTGCGCTTCCACCGAATCGTAGGCGAGGATCGAAAAGGCCGGTACGCAGTCTTCCTTGTAGTTCTCGTACTGGTCGTCGCCCCACAGCAGGCACAGGTCGGGTTGGAACTCGTCCAGGGCTTGCCGGGCGATGCGGAAGCGGTCCATCAGGTCCTGGCGGTGGGCTTCGGAATGGCTCTGGCCGTCGTCCGTGCCCCATTGCTCGCGCATGGGCGCCGGCCAGTTCTCCATGTTCCGCAGCCGGTCCGGCAGCGCCGGGTCCTCCAGGCACATCTTGATGCGCCGGGTCATGTTTCCCTGGAACCCGAGTCCGGGGTAGTGCGTGATGCCCAGGCCGAGTATCTCTCCCATGTCCTTCCCCCTTCCTGCGTCCCGGGATCGAACGACCGGCGCCGGTTACGGCAGCGTCCGCAGCAGGCGCCCGAAGCCTTCGACGGGCTCGCGAAGCCTGAGGCGCTTCTGCGTCGCCCACACCTCCGCGTTGAGATTGGTGACCACCGGCACCCCGAGGTCCTCCTCCAGGTACTCGACGGCGGGCAGGCAGTCCCAGCCCGCGCCCAGGAGGTAGACGCACTCCCCGCCGTGCCGGATGAAGGCCTTCTTGGCCTCGCGGTAGATCACCTCGGCCGGGATATCGCCGACGTCCGCGAAGGCCACCCCCTGGATCTCCTCGACGCCCGTCACCGTGAATCCGGCCTGCTCGACGAAGGCGGCGAACCTCGCGTTCATGGCGCCCTGGATGTAGGACAGGACCACCATGGTGCGCACCTCCAGGGCGCGAAACGCCTCCACCTGCGCGGTGGTGGCGGTGAGCACCGGCACCGCGTACTGTCGGGTGAGCCGCTCCGTCAGTTCGCCGTCGAAGCGGTAGCCCCGGAGCATGATGGGCGGCACTCCCTGGATCACCACCAGGTCCACGCCGAACTCCGCCAGCTCCGCAACTCTGGATTCGGCCACGGCGATGGCCTCGTCGAACTCGGCCTCCGTGCCCGCCCGTACGCCGACGTAGCGCGGCACCACGCACACCCCGTCCGGCAGGAGCCGCGTGAAGGTCTCCAGCGACCCGGGCCGGAACGTCGGCTTCACCACCCCTACCTTGCCGCGCCAGCAATACAACGCGTGGTTCTCCTTATCGCGTCATCCGCTTTCCGTGTCATTCCCGCGAAAGCATGCCCTCGACCCCCGATCGGGGGCAGGAATCCAGGTGGGGCGGGGCAAAGGCGACATAGCGTGCCCCCCAACGCTCCTGGATTCCCGCTTTCGCGGGAATGACACGGGAAGGGGGATCCAGGGGCGGTTCGGCGCTCCCTCACACGGCGATGGTCTGGCCGCCGTCCACCACCAGGGCGTGGCCGGTGACGAAGGAGGCTTCGTCGGACACCAGGAACAGCACGCCGTAGGCCATCTCCTCGGGCCGGGCCATCCGCAGCAGGGCCTTGTTGCTGTCGGCCATGCGCTTGCGCTGCTCGGGCGTGGCGGCCTGCAGCGACGGCACCGGCGGGTGCCCCCGGAAGCGCGGCGTCTCGGTGGCGCCCGGGCAGATGCAGTTCACGCGGACGCCCTTGGGGCCGTAGTCCAACGCCATCTGCCGGGTCAGGCTGATGACCGCCGCCTTGGTGGCGCAGTAGGCCGGATAGTTGGCCGAGGCCAGCAGTCCGAAGGTGGACGCGGTGCTGACGATGTTGCCGCTGCCCTTCTCGATCATGTGGGGGACCACCGCCCGGACGCTCCTCTGGATGGCGTTCAGGTTGAGGTCCATGATGAAGTTCCACTCCTCGTCCGTGTGTTCATGAACCTGCTTGCGTATGCCGCCGCCGGCGTTGTTGTAGAGGATGTCCACGCCGCCGTACCGCGCGATGGCGGTCTGCGCCATCTCCTCGGGGCCGCCGTCCGCGGTCACGTTCACGTTCAGGAAGGTGGCCTCGCCGCCCTCGTTGATGATGAGCTCGTCCACCCGCGGGGTCAGGGTCTCCTGGATGTCGCAGCACACGACGTTGGCCCCCTCGCGCGCGAACAGCCGCGCGGTAGCCCTGCCGATGCCGCTGTTGGCGCCGGTGATGATGGCCACTTTGCCCCGCAGCCGCCCCAGCCCCTCTCTCAACATGGGGTGCTCGTCCCCGTTCGGTTTCGCCATGTCTCAAGCCTCCTTGGATTGTGCGCCTTTCGGCTCACTCTCCCTTATCGGATTGCCCGGTGATTGCCAAGCGAGCCCCACCCCATTCCGACAGTCCCGCCTTCTCTCTCCGACGTTTCCGCCTTCTCTTTCCGACGTTCCCGCCCTCTCTCTCCGTCATTCCCGCGAAAGCATGCCCCCGACTCTGATCGGGGGCGGGAATCCAGGGGTGGTGGTGGGGACGGCGCCATGGCTCGGCGTGGTTAACCTTCCCGGAGCAATGAGCTACAGTGTGACCATCGAGGAGGACGGACATGGACCAGACGGACGAACGATTCGTGGACGTGGACGGCATCCGCACCCGCTACTTCGAGAAGGGCAGCGGCGAGCCGGTGGTGCTGTTCCACGGCGGCAACTTCGGCTCCAACGACGCCGCCGACTGCAGCCTCGACTGGGGGCTCAACTTCGACGGTCTGGCGCAGTGGTTCCACGTCTACGCGGTGGACAAGCTGGGGCAGGGGATGACCGACAACCCCAAGAGCGACGACGACTACACCATGGCCGCGGTGGTGCGGCACGCCCTGGCCTTCCTGGAGACCCTGAAGCTCGGCAACGTCCACCTGGTGGGCCATTCGCGCGGCGCGTACCTGGTGGCGCGGATGACCCTGGAACGGGCCGATCTGGTCAAGTCCGTGATCCCCGTGGACACCAACACCCTGGCCCCCGGCGTCGGGCGCAACGACATCGTGTTCGCCAACGCGCCGCAGCCGCGGCTGGGCCGGGAGTGCCAGCGCTGGGTGTTCGAACGCTACTCGTACGGCCACGGCCACATCACCGACGACTGGCTCGACGCCTGCGTGGCCGTCGGCCAACTGCCCAAGTACAAGGAGGCGGTGGAGAAGATGGAGGTCCAGGGGCTCAAGACCAACCTCTTCCTGGCCGCCCACGCGCGGCAGAAGGAGGAGACCCTGGGCTGGATCCGGGACCGCGGCCTGCAGCGGCCCACATTGCTCGTGTGGGGCTACAACGATCCCACCGCCACCCTGGACCAGGGCATGCGCCTCATGGAGCTCATGGCCGGCAGCGAGCGCCGCACCCAGATGCACATCATCAACGAAGCCGGCCACTTCTCGTACCGCGAGCACCCCCCGGAGTTCAACGAGGTGCTGAGAGCCTTCATCGCCGGGCAGCAATCCGGGTAGCAGGTGACGATGCTTCCGGTTCAGGCAGATTGCAGGGGAAGACTCAGATGGCAGTGACGGTCAGTCTCATTAACATGAAGGGAGGCGTCGGAAAGACGACAATTGCGTTTCAGTTGGCTCATGCCGCGAGTCGACGATGCAACGTTCTGGTCGTGGACCTGGACCCGCAGTCGAACTTGAGCCAGTCGATTATGGGACCTCGTGACTATGTAGAGTATTTGCGGGATAATCGGCCTACCACGGCACAGGTTTTCGACGAGTATATCCCCGCGGGAGGAACTCATGGTTCTACGCGTCCGATCGACATCGACGAAGTGATCGTCAAGAACGCCGGTTACTGGGGCAGTAAAGTCGACCTCATCCCGTCTCGCCTGGAGTTGAGTCGTACGCTGAAGAATCCCACGGGTAAGGAACGGAGGCTCGCAAAGGTTCTTGCACAGGTAAGTGACCGGTACGGTCTTATCCTTGTAGACTGTGCCCCTACAGAATCAATCCTGACGGATGCAGCTTACTTTGCAAGCCGGCATGTGATCGTTCCAGTAAAGCCGGAGTTCATGGCCACCATTGGCCTGCCTCTGCTTGCACGGTCCATCCAGGAATTCCAGATTGAAAATGACGACCATAAAATCGACGTTGCGGGTCTCGTTTTCAATCATTCGTCGTCCTACTCGAAAGGACCCGAAGGGCGACAGTCCATCAAGGAAGTAACGGAGGCGGCACAGCAACACGGTTGGCACATATTCAAGAACTGCGTGATATATTCCGCATCCTACGCCAAAGCGGCGCGGGAGGGGAGGCCCCTTGATGAGACGAGCCATGCTCGTCGGTGGGTCATAGACGGTTTCAGCCAGCTCAGTGATGAGATACTCGCGAGGCTTGGAATCAAAGGGAGCAAGAGATGAAGGAGGAAAAGAATCTTCTCGATCTTGAACTTCGCCTTTTGATTGTGCGGCATGGGAAGACGCGGGTGAGCGAAGCCCTTTCGGCGATCGGCGATGTCGATGTCGCCGCGATCGATGCAGGAGTCAAGGCTTACGAAGTCAAGACAAGAAAGAACAGACCAAGGAGCCGACCCAGAAAGACCATGGACGAGATGGTCCGAGACGCGCATCCGAAAAGCATTGAAGCGCAACGCCTCATCGAGCAACTCGGCCGTGCATACGAAAGCAAAGAGTTCCTTTCCGAACTTCGGGAGGTGGGCCGTTTTCTGGAATCGCGGGGCCATTCGGCCAGGACGCTTCGATCACGCGCAGATGCGCTACCGGTCGTTCTCCGTGCACTCGCGCTGTGCGAGTTGGATGAACTGAGAACCTTATATGACAAGAGACGAGGCCACGAAAGTGATTTGGGAATCATCGCCGATCAGATACTCGGGCCGGTAACCGACTCCCGCACTCGTGTCTGAACCCTCGTGAGGTTGTTCGTGGCCATCGTCATCGGGGGCTTGCAGGATCACCCTCTACAGGCAATCATTGGTCGATCACAATCCTTGGAGGAATACCACATGGGCAAATACATGTTCCACACCACGTACACCGGCAAGGGGCTGGTGGGCTTGCTCAAGGAGGGCGGCAGCCGCCGCCGGGCGGCGTTGACCGAGACCATCGAGGGCATGGGCGGCAGCGTCGAGGGGCTCTACTACGCCTTCGGCGATACGGACCTCTACATCATCGCCGACCTTCCTGACGACGCCACGGCGACCGCGGTCTCGCTCAACATCGCCAACGCGGGCGCCCTCGATATCCGGGCCACCGTGCTGATCACGCCGGAGACGGTGGACGAGGCGGTGAAGAAGAAGGTGCCCTACCGGCCGCCCGGAGCACGGGCTACCGGCGCCCGCAAGTAGCGGGGTCGTGGCGGCACCGGCTTGAGCGGGCGCCGGTGCCCCTTTCCCGACCATGCCCCTCGTAAGCTTCGAAGACGTCTCGCTGGAGCTGGGCGACCAGCGGCTGCTGGCGCACGCCGAGTTCGCCATCGAGCCTGGAGAACGGGTCTGCCTGATCGGCCGCAACGGCGCGGGCAAGACCTCCATGTTGCGGCTCATCACCGGCCGCCTCGAGCCCGACAACGGCGAGATTCACTACCAGAGCCGCATCCGCATCAGCGAGCTGGAGCAGGCACTGCCCGAGGATCTCGGACAGACGGTGCGGGAATACGTCACCACCGGGCTGGCCGACCTGCAGGCCCTCATCGACCTCTACCAGCAGCGCTCCCGGGAAAACCTGGACCGCAAAGGGCTGCTGGAACTGGAGGCGCTGCACCGGGAGATCGACGCCCACGGCGGCTGGCACGTGGACCAGCGGGTGGAGACGGTGCTGAGCGAGCTGGACCTGCCGGCGGAGCGGCGGCTAGAGGAGCTGTCCGGCGGCTGGCAGCGCCGGGTCGGGCTCGCCCGCGCCGTCGTCGGCAACGCCGAGCTGCTGCTGCTCGACGAACCCACCAACCATCTGGACCTGAGCACCATCCAGTGGCTCGAGGACTGGATCTACAACTACGCGGGCGCGGTCCTCTTCATCACCCACGACCGCGCCTTCCTGCGCCGGCTCGCCACCCGCATCGTCGAGCTGGACCGGACCCGGCTCACGAGCTGGCCCGGCAGCTACGACAACTATCTGGATCTCAAGGAGAAGAGCTTGGCGGAGGACGCCCGGCACAATGCCCTGTTCGACAAGCGGCTGGCCCAGGAAGAGGAATGGATCCGGCGCGGCATCAAGGCGCGCCGGACGCGCAACGAGGGCCGGGTGCGCGCCCTCATGGCCATGCGGGAGGAGGCGGCGCAACGCCTCAAGCCCCAGAGCCAGGCGCGCATCCACGTGCAGCACGGCGGGCAGTCGGGCCGAAAGGTGGTGGAGCTCCGCAACGTCACGCACGGCTACGGCGGCAAGCCGCTGATCGAAGACCTGTCGCTCCGCATCATGCGCGGCGACCGCATCGGCCTCATCGGCAACAACGGCGTGGGCAAGACCACGCTGTTGCGCATCCTGGTGGGAGAGATCACGCCGAACTCCGGGACCGTGGAGCCGGGCGCCAATCTGGAGATCGGCTATTTCGACCAACTGCGGCGGGAGCTCGATCCCGACAAGACCGTGGCCGAGACGGTCGCCGACGGCCGCGACCACGTGTTCGTGAACGGACGCCCGCGCCACGTCGTCGGCTACCTCAAGGGTTTCCTCTTCAGTCCCAAGCGGGCCATGAGCCCGGTGGCGGCGCTGTCCGGCGGAGAGTGCAACCGCATCATCCTGGCCCGGCTGCTCACCCAGCCGGCTAATCTGCTGATCCTGGACGAGCCCACCAACGACCTCGACATCGAGACCCTGGAGGTGCTGGAAGAACAGCTCGTGGCGTACCGGGGCACGCTGCTGGTGGTCAGCCACGACCGGAGCTTCCTCGACAACTGCGTCACCAGCACCCTGGTATTCGAGGCCACCGGCCTGGTCCAGCGCCACGCCGGCGGCTACAGCGACTGGCTCCGGCGCGGCAAGGCCCTGGCCGTCACCGACGACCCCAACCGCAAGGGCGCGCAGGAGCGGGCCCGGGACCGGCGCGAGACGAGGTCGCGCCCCAACAAGCTCAGCTACAAGCTCCAACTGGAGCTGGACCGCCTGCCGGGCCGCATTGAAGCCATGGAACAGACGGTGGCCGCGTTGGAGGAAAAGACCCACCAGCCGGACTTCTACGCCCAGCCCTTCGCCAACGTCCAGCCGGTCCTGGACGAGCTCAAGGCCGCCAAGACAACCCTCGACCAGGCGGTGGAACGCTGGACCGAGCTGGAGACCCTCAGAGAAGAGGCGGAGCAGCGCTCACCGTGAGACTGGGCGTCATGCCGCACCCCTGGGACATCCCGCACTCCCGGGACACGCCGCGCCCCTCCCGTCATTCCCGCGAAAGCATGCCCCCGACCCTGATCGGGGGCGGGAATCCAGGAGGGGATGAGGCGGGGGAGGCGCCCGTACAGGCCGGGGCGTCATTGCCTGCCCCCGGAACTTCCGATAAGAAGGTGGGCGGAGACAACCCATGAAGAAACAACGACTGTCAGTGGCCGGGCGCCCCGCGGTGCGCGTCGACGCGATCGAAAAGGTTTCGGGCTCGGCCTTTTATACCGGGGACATCGAGCTTCCGGGAATGTCGTATGCCAAGATCCTGAGGAGCCCCTTGCCCCACGCGCGGATCCTCAAGGTCGACGCAAGCAAGGCCAGGGAGTTGCCCGGGGTCATTGACGTCCTGACCCGGGACGAGCTGACCGGGCTCAACTACAACTACGGCGCCACCTACAAGGACCAGGCGGTGGTGGCGGTGGACAAGGTCCGCTACGTCGGCGACCCGGTGGCCGCGGTGTTGTCCGCGGACGAGATGGTGGCCGAAGAGGCCCTTGGCCTCATCGACGTCGAGTACGAGGAGCTCCCGTTCGTGGACAACGTGGACGCCGCCCTGGCACCGGGGGCTCCGCAGGTGCATGAAGGCGACGTTCCCAAGGCCGAGCTGCGGGGCTCCAGGTACGGCGCGCCGGACCGGTTCAAGGGCACCAACGTGTGCTACCACTTCGGCTACGCACGGGGAAACGTCGACGACGGTTTCGCGCAATCCGACCACGTATTCGAGGACGTTTTCCGCTTCAACCGGGTGCAGCACTACTCGCTGGAGCCCCACATCTGCCTCGCCCACTACGACGGCGAGCGTCTGACGGTGTGGAGCTCGTGCCAGGACCCGTTCACGCTTCGGGGACACCTGGGCGGGATCTTCAAGCTGCCGCTCAACCGGGTGCGCGTGGTGGTGCCCTACGTTGGCGGCGGCTACGGCGGCAAGCTGTACGTCAAGGCCGACCCCATCGCCGCGGCGCTTTCGGTGCGGAACCGCCGCCCGGTCAAGCTGGCCATGAGCGTCAGCGAGAGCTTCAAGACCGTGACCCGCCATCCCGCGCGCATCCGCATCAAGACCGGGGTCAGCAAGAAGGGCGAGATGGTGGCCCGGGAGCTGGAAGTCTACATGGACACGGGCGCCTACGCCGACGCCGGACCCCGGGTGACCCAGAAGGCCGGCTACCGGGCCGTGGGTCCCTACCGCGTGGCCAACGTCAAGATCGATGCCCACGGCGTCTACAGCAACACGGTGCCGGCCGGGGCGTTCCGCGGCTTCGGCGCGGTGCAGGTGGCCTGGGCCTACGAGTCGCAGATGGACATGATCGCCAGGCGGCTTGGCATGGACCCGCTCGATTTCCGTCTCAAGAACCTGCTGGACAAAGGCGAGCCCTACACCCCCGGCGACACCCCGGTGGACTGCGACCTCAAGCAGGGACTGCGCAAGGTGGCCCGGGCGCTGGACTGGAAGAAGGCCTCCCGGCCCAACGTGGGCAAGGGCCTGAGCGTTTGCCTGAAGGATGCCGGGGGCACCTACAAGGTGGCCGGCGCCACCGTGAAGATGTCGTCGGACGGCAGCGCGGTGCTGCTCACCGGCACCGTGGAGGTGGGCCAGGGTTCCCGCACGGCGTTGAGCCAGGTGGTGGCGGAGGAGCTGGGCATCAAGCTGGAGCAGGTATCCGTGGCCCAGTTGGATACGGACGTCACCCCCTTCGACGTGTCCACCAGCGCCAGCAGCTCCATGACGGTCATGGGCCTCGCGACCCAGAGGGCGGCCCAGGACGTGAAGAAGCAGTTGCTGCGGGCCGCCGCCAAGGTCATGAAAGAGAAGGCTGGCGACCTCACGCTCAAGGACGGTCGGGTGCGCGCCGGCAAGGGCCGCGGAGTGGCCTACGGCGACGTCATCGCCGAGTACTTCGGCAGCTCCGCCACCGAGATCGTCGGCCGGGGCGTCTACCGCGACAAGAAGAGCAAGACCGCGGTGCTGGGCTCTCCCACCACCTTCTGGGAAGTTGGCTGGGGCGGCGTGGAGCTGGAAGTGGACCCGGACACCGGCGTCATCCGCATCCTCAAGTACGTGTCCATGGCCGACGTCGGACGGGCCATCAACCCGCTGCAGGCCGAGGGACAGGACGAGGGCGGCGTGGTGTTCGGCCTGGGACACACGCTGCTGGAGGAGATGGTGTACGAGGACGGCCAACTCCTGAACCCGAACTTGGTGGACTACCGCGTGCCGTCGTTCCACGATTTGCCGGAGAACTTCATCTCGGAGCTGGTGGAGAGCGGCAACGGCCCCGGCCCCTTCGGCGCCAAGGGCATGGGCGAGGGCGGCGTGCTGCCGGCCGCGTCCGCCATTGCCGCGGCGGTCGAGGACGCCGTCGGCGTCCGCATCTGCGACCTGCCGCTGACGCCGCCCAAGGTATGGCGGCGCCTGCAGGAGCGCGAGAGCGCCGGCTGAGAAACGCATCCGAAAGGAGCCCTGTCATGTCAGACCCCACCCGTTTCCGAGCCATGGTCGTCAGCGAGAACGAGGACAAGACCTTCTCCCGCGCCATTGGCGAGCGGTCGGCGGACGACCTGCCGGAGGGAGACCTGCTCGTTTCGGTGGCGTACTCCTCGCTTAACTACAAGGACGCGCTGTCGGCCTCCGGCAACAAGGGCGTCACCCGCAACTTCCCCCACACCCCCGGCATCGATGCCGCGGGCACGGTGGTGGAGAGCGGGAGCGGCGATTTCGCCAAGGGCGACGAGGTGGTGCTGACCGGCTTCGACCTGGGCGCCAACACCGACGGCGGCTTTGCCGAGTACGCGCGGGTGCCGGCTGCCTGGGCGGTGAAGCGCCCGGACGGTTTGAGCCTCAAGGAGAGCATGGTCTACGGCACCGCCGGCTTTACCGCCGCCCTGTCGGTGCTGCGGCTCCAGGAGGGCGGAGTCACGCCGGAATCGGGTGACGTGCTGGTGACCGGCGCCACCGGCGGCGTCGGCTGTCTGGCCGTGGCCATCCTGGCCCAGGCCGGCTACCGGGTGGTGGCGTCCACCGGCAAGGAGTCGGAGAAGGACTTCCTGACGAGCCTGGGCGCGGCCGACGTCATCTCCCGCGCGGACGCGGACGACCAGTCCGGACGGCCCCTGCTCAGGGGCCTGTGGGCCGGCGTGGTGGACACCGTCGGCGGCAACATCCTCGCCACCGCCATCAAGGCCTCCAAGTACGGCGGCGTGGTCACCTGCTGCGGCAACGTGGCCTCGGTGGAGCTCAACACCACGGTCTTCCCCTTCATCCTGCGGGACGTGCGCCTCGTCGGCGTGGCCACGCCGGACTGCCCCGCGGACATCCGCGCCGCCCTGTGGCGGAAGATGGCCACGGAGTGGAAGCTGCCCAACCTGGACGCCGTCACCATCGACTGCTCGCTCGACGAGCTGGACGGCCACATCGAGAGCATCCTCAAAGGGGGGGTGCGCGGCCGCGTGGTGGTGGACCTGTCGCGCTGACGAAACGCTAACGCACAGTTTCGCCGGGAGATCGCCATGGCATCGTGGATGGTCGGCATCGATACCGGAGGCTCCTTCACCGATTTGATCGCGTTCGATCCCGACACCGGCGAGCGTCGGATCGCCAAGGTGCCGTCGAGGCCGGATGATCCGTCGGCCGCGGTGATGGACGCTCTCGATGAACTGTTCCAGTCCGGGGTCGACCCGGGCGGCATCGAGTTCCTGGTCCACGGCACCACGGTGGCCACCAACGCCATTCTGGAAGGCAGAGGCGCGCGCACCGGGCTGCTGATCACCCGCGGCTTCCGGGCGGTCTATGAAGGCCGCGGCTGGTCGCAGCCGGCGCCGGAGGACCTGGCGGACCCCTACTACGTCAAGCCCACGCTGCTGGCGCCCCAGTCGCTCACCGAAGAGATCACCGAGCGTCTCGACTATCTCGGCAACGTGCAGACGCCGCTCGACGAGGACGACGTCCGGCGGGCGGTCGCAAGACTCAAGGAGAAGGAAGTCGAGGCGGTGGCCGTCAACTTCCTCTTCAGCTTCCGGAACCCCGAGCACGAGGAGCGGACCGCGGCCATCATCGCCGGGATGGCGCCGGAATGGCGCGTGTCGGTGTCGTCGCGCATTCTGCCCACCATCCGCGAGTATCCGCGTCTCTCCACCACCGTCATCGACGCCTTCGTGGGCAGGTCCATGGAAACCTACCTGCTGCGGCTCGTGGACCGGCTGCGGGCCGCCGGCATCGAGACGCCGCAGATCTTCCTCATGCAGTCCAACGGCGGGCTGATGCGCATGAACGTCGGCGCCCGCTATCCCAACCAGACGCTGCTCTCGGGCCCGGCGGCGGGAGTGGTGTCCGGCATCGAGCTGGCCGCGGTCCTGGGACGCAGGAATCTCGTCACCTTCGACATGGGCGGCACGTCCACCGACATCAGCGTGATCCGGGACGGGCGGTCCGAGGAGACCACCGCGGGGCGGATCGCGGGACAGGACCTCGCGACGCCCATGCTGGCGGTCCACACCCTGGGCGCCGGCGGCGGCACCATCGCCTGGATCGGCAAGGACGGCCTGATGAAGGTCGGGCCCCGGAGCGCGGGCGCCGACCCGGGGCCGGCCTGCTACGGCAGGGGCGGCAAGCTTCCGACGGTCACCGACGCCAACCTGCTGCTGGGCGCCCTGGGGGACAGCAGCGCGCTGGGCGGGCGGCTGCGGCTGGACCGCGCGCGGGCGGAGGAGGCGGTCCGCACAGGGTTGGCCGAGCCACTCGGTTTCGACGTGATGGAGGCTGCCGCCGGGGTTCTCAAGATCGTCAACAACAACATGGCGGTGGAGTTGAGGCTTGCGCTGCAATACCGCGGCGTCGACCCGCGCGACTTCGTGCTGGTGGCCTTCGGCGGCGCCGGCCCGCTGCACGCCGGCGTGCTGGCCGATGAGTTGCAGATACCCGCGGTTCTGGTGCCGCCGAACCCCGGACTCAACAGCGCTCTGGGGCTGCTCCAGACCCAGGTGCGTCATCTCTACCTGCTGTCCGATCTCGGCCTGGTGAGCGGATACGATCCCGCGCGCATGAACCAGCGTTTCGAGGAACTGCGCGGCCGGGCGGTGGAGGACATCGAGGAAGAGCACTTCGATCTCTCGGAGGCGGCTTTCCGGCGCCAGGTCGACATGCGCTACCTGCACCAGGGGTACGAGCTTTCCGTGGATTGCCCGGACCGGGAGATCGTGGAGGCGGACAAGGCCGGGCTCAAGGCGGCCTTCGATGAGCTCCACGGCAAGGTGTACGGGCTGAGCGCCAGGGACGAGGACGCCGAGATCGTCACGTTCCGGCTGCTGGCGGAGATCGCGGTGCCGCGGCTCACGCCGCCGCCCCTGGAAACCGGGGATACGGGCGTCGAACACGCCGTCATCGGCCGGCGGCCGCTCTTCGACCTGGAGCGCGGCGAGTTCCTGGAGGCCGTAGTCCTGGAGCGCGGCCGGCTGCTGGCCGGCAACCGGATCGACGGCCCCGCCGTGATCGAGCAGTTGGACGCGACCACGGTGCTGCCCGAGTCGCAGCATGCCACCGTCGATCCATTCGGCAACATCGTCATCGAGAGGGGAGAGAATCATGGATCTTGACCCGATCACCAGCGAAGTCGTGTTGAGCCGGCTGCGGGAGATCACCGCGTCCATGGCCCACGCCCTCTTCCACAGCGGCTACTCGCCGATCCTGCGGGAGTCGCAGGACGGCACCGCCGGGCTGACCGACGGCAACGGGCGCGTGATCATGGTGGGCGGGGGCCTGCAGTATCACTCGCTGCTGTATTCTCAGGCGGTGGCCGGCGTCCTGGAACGCTACCCGGCGGAGGAGATGAGCGAGGGCGATTCGTTCGTTTCCAACGATCCCTACAAGGCGGGAAACAGCCACGTCCCGGACATGGTGGTGGCGACGCCGGCCTTCCACGACGGCAAGGTGGTGGCTTTCGGGGTCAGCGTGGCCCACAAGGCCGACGTCGGCGGCCTGGTGCCCGGCTCGAGCGGCGCGGCATCGCGCGAGATCTTCCACGACGGCATCCTGCTGCCGCCGGTGCGGTTCACCACGGCCCAGGGCGTCCTGCCCGAGGTGGAGGCGATCCTGCGCAACAACAGCCGCATTCCGGACGTGGTGCTGGGCGACCTGCGCGGGCAGGTGGGCGCGACGAAACTCGGGGCGGTCCGGTTCCAGGAGCTGCTGCGGGAGTATGGGGCGGACACCCTGCTGGGGACCATCGACGAGCTGATGACGCGCACCACGGCCCGGGTCCGGGCGGAGATCGCCTCGTGGCCGGACGGGGAGCACGAGGCGGAAGGCTTCCTCGATCACGACGGCGTGGACCGCTCGAAGCCGGTGCGCATCCACGTCCGGGCCGTCAAGGCCGGGGACCGGTTAACGCTCGATTTCTCCGGCAGCGACCCCCAGGCCCCCGGACCCGTGAACACGACGCGGGTCACGGCCCGTGCGGTTTCGACGCAAGCGGTTCTCGCGGCATCGGATCCGAGCATCCCGATGAACGCGGGCGCGTTCGAGGCCATCGAGTTCAACCTGCCGCCGGGACGCGTGATGAGCCCGGAGTTCCCGGCGACCGTCAACCACTACTTCCCGACCTCGCACCTGGTCTACAACTGCGTCCTCGCCGCCATCGGGAAGTTCAACCCGAACCGCGCGGTGGCCCCCTCCGGCCTCGGCACCGGCGCCATTGCCGTCGGCTACAAGGAAAGCCGCTCCGCGGGCCGGCCCACGGTCCAGTACGAGATCATGATCACCTCGCTGGGCGGCACCAGGGACCACGACGGCGCGGCCATCGTCATGCCGGTCAACCACTTCGCCCCCGGCACGCCGGTGGAGATCCTCGAGACCGAGTATCCCGTCGCCGTCCGCCGCTACGATATCTGGCGGGACTCGGCCGGCGCCGGGCGCTGGCGCGGCGGCACCGGTTTCATCCGCGAGTACGAGTTCCTCACCGACTGCACCCTCACGGTCCGCTCGGCCAACCATCAGCAGGCCTCATGGGGCCTCAACGGCGGCGGAAGCCCGCCCAACTCCAGGACCACCATCCAGAACCCGGACGAGACCCCGGCCGAAGTCGACATGCTGGAAACCCGCCCGCTCAAGTCCGGCGCCAGGCTCGCCATCTTCCGCAGCGGAGGCGGCGGCTACGGCGACCCCAAAGAACGCCCCGCCGAACTCGTGCGGCAGGACGTCGATGACGGGTACGTGTCACGGGAGCAGGCCCGGGAGGCGTACGGGCTGGGGGACAGGAAGGGTTGACGGCGGATGAAGGGGCAACATTAGTGTCCTGTCTCACAAATAGCGTTATGAAGATGCGGGTCCTTTTTGCCGTCGGCTGCGTTGCTCTTCCTCGCGTGGTGCCCGCCACTGCTCGTCATCGCGCCTTGCCGACAACAAAAATGCCCTCGCATCTTCATAACGCTATTTGTGAGACAGGACACTAGGCGTTCGGGCCGCGGAAACCGCGGGCACACGGACGAATTTCAGGACGCATGGCAGCCGGCAAATCACGTCGCAGCAAACAGAAGCGGAAGCCCTCGGGTAACGCATCCACGGGCGATCTGCTTGAGCAGGTGCGGCAACTCCTGGCCAGTGGAGATGGCCGGGGCGCGCTCGACCGGCTCAAGCAGGCGAAGTTCGAGGACGGCAAGCCGCCGGAAGAACTGCCGGTTCTCCGGTTCTGCGCCTGCATCGAACGCGCCCGTCAGTTGGCCCGGAGCGGTCTGGACAAGGAGGCCGCGGCCATGCACGGTCAGGCCGCTCAACATCGGACGGCCATCCCGACCGCAGCGCTGGCCGAGAAGGATCTGGCGCTATACCTTCGTCATCTCGACGGCGCCGATGTGCTGGCAGTCTACGGAGATTATCTCAAGGTCCAGCCACCCGCGCGGGCGGTCGAACGCGCCCTGGCGGACCGGCTCGTGGTCCACCGGTGCTGGGAAGGCGTCGAAGGTCTGGAGCCGGACCATCCGTTGCGCCGGGACGCCGGGCCGGTGCAGGCAAGTCTCGGCGCCATGGACGCCGGCGACTGGGCGCGCGCCGCCGAATGCTTGCAGGGGGTGTCCCGGCGTTCGCCTTTCGCGCCCTGGCGCGTGTTCTGCAAAGCCATGAAGTGCTTCGGGGACCGCGACGACGCGGGCCTCGCGCGGAATCTCGACGTTTTACCCGCGGATTTTCTTCTTGCCGGGACGGTGGCCGAGTGGCGCCGCGTGTGCGGTCGGGACAGCATGGGCGGACCGGTTCCGGTGCGGCGGGCGCTGGGCACGGACGGAGCGGCGGTCCAGACTCTGGCGGACGATTTCTCCCAGGCGTTGCGCACGAACGGGCGGACGCGCGCTGTCGAGCGGTTGGTGATCGAGTTGGCCGATGCCCTGTACCCGGAGGAACCGCTTCGGGCTCGCATCGATCTGCTGCTGATCGCCGGCATGGCCACGCTTGGCGGCGGCTTCTCCATGAAGAATCTGGTGGAGATGGTTCGGCGGCTCCTGCCGCAGAACCGCTGTGCCGGCATGGGGGCGCGGCTCGAACTGGCGATCCAGCAGTTGTCGCCCGGCCGCTGGGACCCGACCGGGGCTTCGGCCCTGCTGAAGCGTCTGGAAACAGAGTTCCCTCGTCCTGCGGACCGTGTACTGGTCCGCGGCCGCGTGCTCGAGGCGCTGGCGCGCACCGGCCACATGGCCGTCCGGCCCGAGGACCTTTCGCCCCGGGCGGTGCAGACCCTGTCGGAACTGCTGAACGGCCGGGCCGACGACCCCGGGATGCTGTTTCCCGAGTTGATGGCGGCGAGCCTCGAGGCCGATCCGTCCAACCGCGAAGGGTATCGTTTTCTGCTCGACCTGCTGCGCGGGCGCGCCAGCGCCAAACGCCGAATGCGCGCCACGTTGGAGGCCATGGCGAAGCACTTCCCGGAAGATCTGGAGCCGTGGCTGGAGCTGGCCACGCTGCACTATTCCATGAACGCGTACCGGCGCGCCGAAACGGCGTTGGCCGAGGCGCGCCAGCGCGCCCCCCACGACGAGCGCACTCTGGATCTGCTGGCCGTGGGGTTCCTCAAATCCGCGGACCAGAGCCGCAAGAGCGGACGCTTCGAGCTTGCGGCGAAGGACCTGCGGCGCGCCGAAGAGATGCGCCGGCCCAGGTTCGAGGACATCATTCAGGTGAAACGCATCTTCCTGGACGTGGTGTCCGGCGCCATGAACGCCGCGGAGGTCGCCGGGATCGTGACCCGCCACCTGGCGGGACTCTCGCTGGCCGCGCAGATGAGAACACTCGCCGTCCTGAGGCACGACCTGGAAGAGAATCGCCATGTCAAGAACGTGAGCCTGGCGATGGCGCACAGCGTGAAGGCGCTTCTGGCCGAGAAGATCGCGGACCTCGACGAACTCACTTCGGATCAGAGGATCGATCTGCTCGTCCCTCTGCCTGCCGATCTTCACGTGCTTTACGACCGTCGCCACATTGCTCCGGTGCTGACGGAGTGGTGGCCCGACATCCTGGAACGGCAGGAGGGCGACGGGCTCCTCGCGGTTTTCGATCTTCTGATGGACTGCGGCGGAAGCGCCGCGGTGCGCGTGGAGATCGGGCACCGCCTGCGCCGTGCAAAGACGGGCCACCGCGATCCCGTGCTGCTGCTGTACCTCGCGGTGATTCGCTACCGGGCGGGCGATGACTACGATTCCAGACGCTTCACGGAAGCCCTGGACGCGGCGGGGCCCGGAGCGCGGGAACGGCTTCGGGAAATATCGGCCCGGCTCACGCGATTCACCCGGGGCCTCTTGTGCGAAGCGCTTCAGAAGTTTGACTTCTCGTTGCTCGACGCGCCGCCGCTCTTCGACAAAGAAGGCCCATCGGTCGAAGACGTGCTGGACGCGATTCTGGGCGCCGAGGATGGGTCGGACGCGCTGTCGGCGGCACTGGCCGAGGAGTCCGGCGCCGAGGAGCACGATGGCCCACCGCTCGACGAACTCATGGAGGCGCTAAGGAACGACCTGCGGAGCGCGGCCTCCGTGGCGCCTGGCCAGATGGCGTTGTTCGGCGACGCGGCTGAAGTGAATTTGCGGACGCTGGAGGCGATTCTCGATCGGGTCGGTCTGCGCGGCCATTCCGCGGACCTGCTCCGGCGCGTCGCCCGCATCGTCAGGACGGACGCCGCGATCCGGCGTAATCTGGACGCGCTGGCGCTGCAGTGCCGGGAGGCGGGCCTGGGCAACGAAATCACGCCGGAGGCGCGGGCTTTCCTCTTCCCGGATCGGCGCCAGCGGCGCGGCCGCTGAGGAGCGCGACCATGTTGAGCCATTATCTGACCCTCGGACTCCCGCCGTCGGCTTCCCGCGAGGAGATTCGGCGGCGTTACCTCGAACTCATCCGCGCCCATCCACCCAGCCGGGAGCCGGAGTACGGCGAGCGTATCATCGCCGCCTACGAGGCGTTGAAGGACGATCGGCGACGGGTGGACGCCGACTTGTTCGGGATCGCGCGCTACGGCGGTTTCGAGCGCGCGCTGGACGCGCTGATGCGAGCACGTCCGTCCGGCCGCGCGACCCCTGGCCTGAGGACGCTTCTTGCCGCGGAAGGCCTACGGGATGAATGAGCAGGACGGCGGCTGGAAGGAGCGCGCGCTGGCCGACTTCCGACAGTGGCTCGACGAGACCGACGGTTGGGCGGCGCCGCCGGAGGATGCCTCGGAGGGCGAGACGCGGGAGCCTTCCGAGCCCGACCTCCGGGCGCTCTTCGCCGAGTTCGCGGCGCTCCGGCAGGAGGTCCGGCTTCAGAACCGGGAGCAATCCAGGGCGGTGCGGGAACTCGCCAGGGCGGCGGACGGCTACGAGGCGGCGACGCGTCTGATACAGGGCCGGGAGGACGATCTCGCGGCGTTCGAGAAACGGATCGCGCGGGAGGCCGAGAATCGTTGCCTCCGCTCCGTTCTGGAGGTGCGCGACGCTTTGGTGCGGGGCCGGCAAGCGGCCGTCGCCGTGCGCGAGCGGCCGGGACTGTTCCGGCGTCCGCCGCGCGGCGTCACCGGCGTCGTCGAGGGCTACGAGATCGCGCTGCGGCGTTGTGATCGGATGCTGTCCGGGTTCGGCGTGGAGTCGGTGAAGACCACCGGGCATCCCTTCGATTCCCGGACCATGCACGCAATGGAGACACGCCGGACCGGACAGACCGGGAACGGCGTGGTGGTGGAAGAATTGCGCAGCGGTTTCACGCGGAACGGGGAGGTGCTGCGCCTCGCCGATGTGGCGGTGAACCGTTTCGACAAAGGGGAGTGAAACACCATGGATTCCGAACCCATCGTCGGTATCGATCTCGGCACCACCAACTCCGAGGTGACCATCCTGTCCAGCGGGAAACCGGAGGTCGTGCGCGAGAACGACGACGCCATCGTGCCCTCGTGTGTCGGGCTGGACGAGGCGGGCAACGTGATCGTCGGGCGCCGGGCGCAAAACCAGGCCGCTGTCGCCCCCGAGCGGACGGTGCTGTCCATCAAGCGGTTGATGGGTTCCGGCGAGCGGGTGGTGATGGGTTCGGAGACCTACACGCCGCAGGAGATCTCGGCGTTCATTCTCAAGGCGCTCAAGGAACGGGCCGCCCGCGCCCTCGGCCGGGAGGTGCGCAAGGCGGTGATCACGGTGCCCGCCTACTTCACCGACGCCCAACGCCAGGCCACACGGGAAGCCGGCCGCATCGCCGGACTGGACGTGGTGAGGATCATCAACGAGCCCACCGCTGCGGCGCTGACCTACGAGAGCCGCAGCGCCGGAAGCCGCCGGATCCTCGTCTACGATCTGGGAGGCGGGACTTTCGACGTATCGATCGTCGCCATTGAGGACGGCGTGGTCGAGGTCCTCGCTTCCACCGGGGACAACCATCTGGGCGGGGACGATTTCGACGCCTTGATCGCCAAGCGTCTCAACAGGCATATCGAGAGCGAGCTCGGCATGGAAGGCGTCGGCGACGATGCTCTCCTGCAGGCGCGGCTCAGGCGGGCGTCGGAACAGGCCAAGATCGGGCTGTCGACGCTACCCTTCGTGCGGGTGGAAGAGGACCATATCGCCTCGGTGGACGGCGAGCCCAAACATCTGTCATGGGAGATCAGCCGCGCGGACTTCGAGCAGGACATCGAGGAATTGCTGGCCCGCACCATGCAGTCGGTGACCACGGCACTCAACGACGCCGGCGTGGTCCCGGGACAGCTCGACCGCATCCTGCTGGTGGGCGGTTCCACCCGCATCCCACGTATCGGCCAACTCCTCGCGGAACGGTTGGGGCAGGAGCCCCACGGCGAGGTAGACCCCGACCTGTGCGTCGCCGTGGGGGCCGGCGTTCAGGCCGGCATCGAGATGGGGCACGACATGCAGTCGGTGCTGGTGGACATTACCCCCTATACGTTCGGGACCGCCGCCCTCGGCGAGCTTTACGGCTATCGGTACTACGACAAGTACTTCCCCATCATCCGGCGCAACAGCAAGCTTCCGGCCACCCGCGCCGAGGCCTTCGCGACCCTGACCGAAGACCAGGACATGGTGGAGATCAAGGTCTACCAGGGTGAGGATCCGGATGCACTGAAGAACGTGGAGATCGGCTCGTTTCGCTTTACCGGTCTCAACCGGCAGCGTGGGGCTTTCGAGCAGGGTCTGCTCTTTTCCTTTCACCTGGACCTCGACGGCCTGCTCCAGATCCACGCGGTGGAGCGGGCCACCGGCGAGGAAATCCGGGGTGTGGTCGAGAACGTCCTGGAACGTTCCACCGAGGACGAACTCGCCGCCTCGAGTGAACGCGTCGAGGCGCTGTGGGGTGAAGAGGAAATGCCCGACGGTGACACTCGAGAGGAATCGGAGGACGCCGTGGACGCCCCGGGTGCGGGCAACGAGTTCCAGGAAACGCTGGAACGCGCCCGGGCCGCCCTCGACACGGCCCCTGCCCCCGACCAGCAAGAGATCATCGACCTGATCGAAGACCTGCGCGACGCGCTACGGAAGGGGCGCACCGAAGACGCCGCGACGGTGAAGCAGGATCTCGACGAAATCCTCTTCTACCTGGAGTAGCCTTCGTGATGCGCTGCCCAACCTGCGGGGCGAAGCATGTGGAAGGCACCTGCTGCCACCGCTGTAACACCGACCTGCGCCAGGTGATCGCCATCGAACGAGCCGCAGCCGCGTACGGACGGAGCGCGCTCACCGCCCTCGCCCGGGGCCGCCGATCGGAAGCCCGCGCCCTGGCAAACCGCGCCTGCGCCTTGCACCGATCCCGTTACGCCGTCGCCGCCCGCGCCACGGTCGCCCTCGCGGACCGCGATTTCCCCCTGGCGCTGCGGTTGTGGCGAGAGACGAGTCAGGGCCTGTCCGACTGACGTTGCAGGTGTTTGTCCGCCGTGGGCGGGGACGCCGGCCAATGGGCCCCTCTCCACCCCTGGATTCCCGCTTTCGCGGGAATGACGATTCGCCGGGTGTGTCTCGGATCGCTCTTCACGAACTTTTTCCGCAACATTGGGGTTAACCGTCCAGCTTGAACAGCCGCTCCGCGTTGCCGTGGCGAATGAGCTCCTTGGTTTCTTCGGAGATGTTCCGGTTGACGGCCAGGAGCTGGACGTCGCGGAACTTCATGCTGCCGCCGGGGTCGTCGTGAGGGTAGTCGGTGGCGAAGAGGAAGCGCTCGGGTCCCAGGAACTCGATGGCCTCGGGCAGCTCGGCTTCCTCGGTTTCGATGGTGAAGTAGAAGTTGTTGCGGAAGTAGTGGCTGGCGGGCTGCTTGTTCTTTTCCAGGAAGACCTCGGCGCCGTAGAACGCCCGGTGGCGCCGCAGCTTGGCCTTGACCCCACGCATGACGTCGGCATCGGCGTCCGCGTCGTAGTCCACCGGTGGGCCGTTGAAGGCCGCGTCGAGCCTCTCCACCAGCGGCTTGATGAAGCCCGTCCCGGCCTCGGTGAAGATGAACTGAAGGCCGGGGAAGTCGTCCAGCAGGCCGCTGGTCACCAGCGACACCAGGCTCACCTGCCCCTCCTGCGGCGCGAAGAGGTAGAGACCGTCCTTCTGGAAGTTGGGCAGGTTGCTGATGCGGTGGCCGTGCTGGATGTTGTGCAGGAAGATGGGCATCTCCATCTCCTCGGCGCGCGCGAAGAACGGCCACAGTTCCTTGTGGCTGCCGAGGCTCTCTCCGTAGGGGTGGTCCTGGACCGGGTAGACCTTGTCCAGCACCACCGCGCAGAACCCTTCTTTCCGGGCCCATTCCATCTCGCGGATGGCCGCGGGGACATCCTGGAGTTGCACGATGGGTACGCCGACGAGGCAGTCGTGGCGCTCCATCATGCGCAGGTTGGACAGGTTGTAGGAGCGGGCGATGGCCGAAGCGAGCGCCGGCTCGATCATGTAGGTCCACCAGCCGGAGAACTGCGGCAGCACGAACTGCCGGTCCACGCCCAGCACGGGCATCTCGTCGAGCCGCACCTGGAGATCCACCAGCCCCTTCATGCTGGCGCCGGACCCCGGCGGGCCCAGCGGCGTGACGCCCGGCACCTCGGGCGGCCCGCCGGGGAAATCGATGTCGGCGAGCAGCCCTTCCTCGCTGTACCGTGGGATCGGCGCCTTGTCCCGGAACTCATCGGGCATGTCGTCGAAGGCGTCGCTGGGCATGATATGGGTGTCGCAGTCGATGATCACGGCGGATTCCTCCTGTTCAAAGAGTAGCTATTAGCGCCGTTGGCGGGCGTTGGCAAGCTTGCGGATCCGTCGGCGGACGGACGTCTGGGGTGCTAGTTGCTCAAGGAATGTAGCGGGACAACCAGAGGTGTCATTGAATCGGCCATAAAAAAATGGCATAGTCCACGTCATGCTTGCGCCCCGTCACAATATGCACGTTCCTCTTCCGACAGACATGCATACGCGTCTCAAAGCCGAGGCCAAACGCTCCGGGCAGCCCACGACGACTTTGGTACGCGAAGCGATCGAAGCGTGGCTGGTTGAACGGGAGAAGGAGGCTCTCCACGATGCCATTGCGGACTACGCCCAAGAGGTTGCCGGCACACCGGCAGACCTCGATCCAGAGTTGGAAAGCGCCGCGGTGGATCATCTTCTCGATGGCGAGCGGGGCGCCGAATGAAACGCGGCGAGGTCTATTGGGCAACCCTGATACCTCGGTCGGGCTCGGAGCAAAAGGGCCGGCGGCCCGTCATCGTCGTTTCTCACGACGGATTCAACCAGACACCCGGCTGGCGCTCCGTCATCGTCGTCCCGTTGTCGACCTCCCTCTCCCAACGCCAACGCGGGCCGACCGCTGTCGCCTTGCCTAAAGGCGTTGCAGGGTTGAGCAAGGACGGTACTGCGCTATGTCATCAAGTGACGACGCTTGATCGGACAAAGTTGTCGCGCCGTATCGGTACTCTGCCGATGGCCGTCATGGGCGCGGTTGACATCGGCCTCAAGGCTGCGTTGTCGCTGTGGTAGACGCCTGAACTCATGTGCGGCCGCTACACCCAGACGGCAAAGTTGCAGGATTTAATGGACCGCTTCGGCATCGACGAGCCGGACTTCGATCTGGCGCCCCGGTACAACCTCGCTCCCAGCCAGGATGCGCCGGTGGTGGGCGTCAATCCGAAAACGCCGGACACGCGGTCCCTGCGGCTGATGCACTGGGGCCTCGTGCCCTACCACGCGAAGGACACCGCCAAGCCCATCATCAACGCCCGTGCCGAGACTCTGGCCCAACGGCCGGCGTTCCGAAACCTCTTGCCGAGACGGCGCTGTCTGGTGCCGGCCGACGGGTTCTACGAATGGCGCAAGGAAGGCCGCATCCGGACGCCCATGCGTTTCACGCTCCGAAGCGGCGAGCCCTTCGCCTTCGCCGGGCTCTGGGACCGCTGGATCCAACCCGACGGCGCCCCTCTCTATTCCTTCACCATCGTCACCACGAGTCCCAACAGCATCCTCGAGCCGGTCCACAACCGGATGCCGGTTATCCTGCTCCCGGAGGACGAAGCCAATTGGCTCGATCCCGCCCCGGCGGATCCCGCCGCCCTGTCGCGACTGCTGAAGCCGTACCCCACCGAGTTGATGGAGGGATACCGCGTGTCGCGAGCCGTGAATTCGCCTGTGAACGACTCGTCCGAATGCATCGCCCCTGACGACGGCCCGCTCCTCCTGGTGCCCGACGCGTGATTTTCAAGAAACGTTGACTCGTCGTTTCAGTCACGATACGTTGCCGACGTGGCTTTCTCGAAAATGGCTCGCACCGTCCTGCGCCACATCCGTGTCCATTCCCTTGACGAACTCAAACGCCGTATCCTTCAGGGCATCGACGAAATCAATGCCTCCCCGGCGCCCTTCCACTGTCTCGGTCAGGAGCTGCGTCCCCGAAACCTTCCCAAACACGGTAGCGCCCGCGCGCCAGGCGGGTTGGGTCTGATTTTCGCGTTGCTGGTCAGCCTCATGCCAGGCGCGGCTCATGCCGGCCCGCTTGACAAGCTGATCGAGCGTCTGGATCGGGTCGAACAGGAGAACCGCGAGCTCCGGAAGGAGATCGAGGCGCTCAAGGCCGAACGGGCAAGAGGGCAAGAGCCGCCCCCGCAAGCCCAGGCTCCGAAATCCGGGAGCGCCACCTCGGGAGTGGTCCGTTTCGACTCGGAATACGGCTATGAGATCCTCGATCCCACCACCCGCATCAATCGCAAGCAACGCTTGATTCTCGACCGTAGGAAGGATGGGGCACTCGTCCCTGACCGACTGCACCTCCATGGAGCGGTCACCGCCGTCGCCAACCACCAATCGAGCAACAGGGACGACAAGTTCGGATATTTGATGCGTCACCCGACCGCCTCCAACCAGGTCGGAAAAACCGTGTCGGAGGCGGCGATTCATTCGGTCCAACTGGGCGTCACCGCCACCCTGGGAGACTGGATCACGGCGCATTCCGTGCTGCTCTATGACCCGGAGCAGAGCTTCGGCACGGGCACGAATACGGACATACAACGCAACCAGGTCCAGGTGCGCCGTGCCTATGTGCTGTTGGGCGACCTCGACCGCACGCCGTTCCGTGTCAGCGTCGGCAAGATGGCGGTGCCGTTCGGACTGACCGATACCGTCAATCCGTTCACCGCCTCGACGGTCTGGCACGCTTTCGGGGGACTGGCCAACGGTGTGACGGCGGGCTACGCGAGCGAGGGTCTGAACGTGTCCTTCATGGGGATTCAGGGAGGGGCGCAGTTCCGGGCCGCGAACGTCCCGGTGAAGGGCACCGCGGTCCCCAGCAGGCTGAACAATTTCGCCGCTGACGCCAACTATCGCTTCGGACTCGGCGCGGACGGCGCGCTGCTGCTGGGCGGGTCCTATCTCCACGGGTCGGCCTACTGCCAGGACTTCCCCGTGTCCCATTTCGAGCCCTGCCGGGACAACAATCCGGCCTTCGACATCTACGGGAGGCTCACCTACGACAACCTTACCCTCAAGGGGGAGTTTGCCCGGACCACGGACGAGTGGCCCGGGACCTTCAACCCGGACATACCGGAATTCGCGGCGAGCAAGGTGACGAGCTTCGATGTCGGAGCCAAATACCGGTATGACATGGACTTCGGGCCGGTGGACTTCTCGGCCGAATTCAGCCGTTTCGTAGCCGGGAAGAAAGCTGCTCCATGGGAGCGCCAGGACCAGATCGTCCTGGGCGCCGCGTGGTTCGTCCGGCCCAGCGTGAAGCTCTTCGCCGAATACGTCCGTGTCGCCGGCTATGCACCGCTGAACTTCATCAGCGGCGGCAGTGTCAAGGACGAACAGGGCGACGTGATAAAGGACCGGACCCACAGCGACCGCTCCGCCCTTTCTCACGTCTTCATGGTCGGCACCAACGTGGCGTTCTGACGCGGACGCGTCGTCACGCCCCTACCCGCTGCTACTTCGCCGCGCAGACCATGATCTCCACCTGGGTGCCCGGAGTGAGCGCCACGCCGATGGCGGCCCGGGCCGGGAGATTGTCCTTGTCGATCCAGGCCATCCAGGCCTCGTTCATCTCGTCCTTGGCGTCGATGTCGGCGAGATAGACGGTGGACGTGAGGATGCGGGACTTGTTGGTGCCGGCGAGGGCCAGGATCTCGTCGATCTTGGCCAGCACCTGCTCGGTCTGGCCCTTCGTGGACAGGGACTTGTCGTCGGCCACCAGGCCGGACAGGTATACCAGGTCGCCGTGCACCACGGCGCGGCTGTTCCAGACCTGCGGTTTGATGTGATCGATGCTCATTGGAAGACCTCCGTTCGAGTGAATTTCCGGGTGTTTCCCGGACCGCGAAACGCTATCAGATTTTGCCGGGGACGCCTACGAGTCCGAGGACTCCGCGGGCGCGGCGCCCCGCGCGTTACTTTCTTGCCGCTTCCCGCCGCGGCGGAACAGCGACGCCGCCGCGGCCAGGCCGCACAGCACCGCGGCGGTCAGGAACACGAGCTGGAAGGCGGTCACGAAGGCGGCCACTTCTCCTAGGGCCTCGTGGGACACGCGCCAGCGTTCGAACAGGAGGCTGGCGCCGGTGACGCCGAAGACGATGCCGGCGGTGCGCATCATCTGGTTGATGCTGCCGGCGACGCCCTGGTGCTCGCGGGGGATGGCGCCCATGACGAAGCTCATGTTGGGCACCTGGAAGGTGCCGAGGCCGAGCCCCACCAGGGCCAGGGAAAGGGCCGCGGTGGGATAGTCGGAGCTTGCGTCGAGGCCGCTGGCCAGCCACAGGCCCACGGCCTGGACGGCCAGCCCCGCGGAGCTCAGCCAGGCGGTGCCGATGCGGTCGGACAACCGGCCGGCGAACGCGGCGGCAAAGATGGTCATCACCGCGGGCGCGAAGATGAGGAGGCCGACCACGACCCCCCGGTAGCCCAGGATGTCCACGGCATAGTAGGGCACCAACAGGCCGATGGGGAACCGGGTGGCGTTGGCCGCCAGGGTCAGCAGGTTGGCGAGGGTGAAGGCCGGCCAGCGGAACAGGTCGAGGTTGATGACGGGCGCGGCCACCCGCTTCTCGGTGACGAGGAAGACCGCCAGGCTGACCGCCCCGGTCAGCGCCAGCGCGAGCACCTCCGGGTCCGTCCAGCCGAGGTCGCGGCTCCGGGTCATGGCCAGCAGCAGCGCGCCGGCCGCCAGGGTGAGGGTTACGGCCCCCAGAAGGTCGAACCGCTCGCGGGAGGCCGCGCGTTCCACGGGGTGCACGCGGCGGGAGGTGAACCAGGCGATGACCAGGGCGGGAAGCGCCCGGTAGAAGTAGACGCCGCGCCAGCCGAAGGCGTCCACCAGCACGCCCCCGAGCAGCGGCCCCATGGCGTACCCCGTGGCCAGGTTCATCTGGTAGAACCCCAGCGCCTTTCCGCGCTCGTCGCCGCTGACGGCCAGGGTCACCAGCGCCGGCGCCGCGCCGAACACCAGCGCGACGCCCACCCCCTGGAGCATCCGGCCCATGAGCAGCCACGCAAAGGTCTGGGCGGAGCCGCAGACGACGAACGCCACGGCGCTGATCAGGAGGCCGATGGTGAGGATGCGCCAGTGGCCGAAGATGTCCGCCAGCCGGCCGCAGCCCAGCAGCAGGCTGGCGTGGGTCAGCACGTAGCTCACCACCACCCACTGAATCGACAGCAGGTTTATGCCGAATGCCTCGGTGATGGCCGGGAACGCGATGTTGACCGAGGTGTCGAGGGACGCCAGCAGGCCGCTGAACCCTGCGATGAGCAGCGTCAGGTTCGACCAGATCCGGGTTGGTGGTGGTGTCGGGTCGGGCAAGGAGCCCCGCTAGTTCAGTTCCCCGCCAGCCACTGATCCAGGCGGTCGTTGTAGGCGTCGGGCCGGGTGCCGCGCATCATGTGGCCGACTCCTTCCCAGAACTCGAACACCACTTGCGGCGAGGCGATGCTCCTGAGATGGCCCAGCTCCTGGGCCAGGATGGCGCCGGGTTGCGGCGACACCGTGGCGTCCCCCACCAGGATCAGCGTCGGCACCTGGATGCGCCGCAGGCGCTCCTCGGATGCCAGCGCCCAGTCCCGGTTGTCGGTCAGGAGCCGGGTCAGGGCGTGGGGCGAGAAGTGGCGGTTGCGGTAGACCTCCCAGTCCTCCTGCTCCGGCGAGAGTCCGCGCTCGCTGGCCTCGGCCCGGATTTTCTCCTCGGGCCGCGCGAGCCGCGCTAGGGCGCCGGGCAGGGCGGTGACGAAGGCGTGCTGCATGCGCCAGTAGACGGGGTCCTCCAGGAAGGCGCGGGAGATGTCCTCGGGATGGTCCGACGCCAGGATGGTGCCGATGTTGCCGCCCCAGGAGTGGCCGGCGTAGGCCGGGCGCTCGAGCTTCAGGTTGGCGATGAGCTGGTGCACGTCTTCCGCGAAGTCGCGCAGGCGGTAGCCGGTGACGGGCTTGTCCGACTCGCCGTGGCCCCGGAGGTCCGGCGCCACCACGTGGTAACGGCCGGCGAAGTGCTCGGCGACGCCCGCCCAGCCCAGGCTGTAGTTGGTCCAGCCGTGGACCAGCAGCAGGTCCGGGTCCGCGGGGTCGCCCCACTCCCGGTAGTGCATCCGGATGCCCTGAACCTCGGTGAAGCCGCTTCGGGGGTCTTCGGCCATGATCGTTCCTCCATGTGCAACGGACGAAGATAGTGATACACGTTTTGGGAAGTTTTGAGCAATTGGGACGGAACCAAGAGGAGAGGACATGAGCCCGACCGCAGACTCGTTTACGCTGCCGGAAACCACCATCGCGGACATTCACGCCGCCTACGTCGCCGGTAGCCTCACGGCGCGCCAACTGGTGCAAGGGTACATCGACCGCATCGAGGCCTATGACCAGGGCGGCCCCCGGATCAACTCCGTCATCACGGTGAACCCGGCGGCGCTGGAGGAGGCGGACCGCCTGGACGCGGCGTTCAAGAGCTCCGGCAAGACGGGGCCGCTCCACGGCATCCCGGTGGTCATCAAGGACCAGGCCGACGTCAAGGGGACCCCCACCACTCTGGGCTCCCTGCTGTTCAAGGATTACTACCCTGACCGGGATTGCCGGGTGGTGGAGAAGCTCAAGGAGGCGGGCGCCATCGTGCTGGCCAAGACCACCCTGGGCGAGTTGGGCGCGGGCGATACCCACGGCTCGTTGTTCGGCTCCACCCGCAATCCCTATGACGTGGAACGCACCGTCGGCGGCTCGTCGGGCGGCTCCGGAGCCGCGGTTTCCGCCAATTTCGGCACCGTCGGGATCGGGCAGGAAGGGCTGGCGTCCATCCGCCGGCCGTCCACCTGGAACTGCATCGCGGGCATGCGCCCCACCGCCGGTCTGGTGAGCCGCGGCGGCGTCTACTCCGGCTGGCCCCAGGAGGCCGGGTCGCTGGGTCCCATGGCACGAACCGTCCGGGACATGGCGACGCTGCTGGATGTCATGGCGGGCTACGACGGCGACGACCCGCTCACCTCCAGGGGGGTGGGGCACGTGCCCCCCAGCTACACGGATTTTCTCGACACGGACGGCCTGCACGGCGCGCGTATCGGCATCCTGCGGACACCCATGGGGTATAACACCGACCCCGAGGCGGACGATTTCAAGAGCATCACGGGGATTCTGGACAACGCGGTGGAGGAGCTTCGGGCCGCCGGCGCCGAGGTGGTAGACCCGGTGGAACTGGCGCGGCTGAACGAGCTTTTGGCCAAGCGTTGCGCCAACCCAACCGCTGGCGAGACGGCCTTCGGCATCTACATGGCCCGCAGCGCCAACCCGCCGTACCGGACCCGCGAGGACGCCATGCAGTCGCCCGAGTTCCCAAAGCTCACCGAGCAAGTGCAGGCGCGCCTGCGCATCACCGCCGACCCAGCGGACCACTACCAGTACCTGCTGGCCCGGGACCACCTCATGATTCACCTGCTCAAGACCATGGCCGAGCACAGCCTCGACGCCATCGTCCACAAGGCGGTGGAGCACCAGCCCACGCTCATCGCCGACGGCGTGAAGCCGCCTTTCGTCAACCACAAGGGCGCGCCGCACCTGAACACGTTCCTGGTGTACGTGCCCACGGTCACGGTGCCCGCGGGATTCACCGCCGACGGCCTGCCGGCCGGCATCAGCTTCCTGGGACGGCCCTACGAAGACGGCCGCATGATCCGGCTCGCCTACGCCTACGAGCAGGCCACGCACCACCGCCGTCCGCCAGAGACCACGCCGTAAGGGATTTCCGACCCCTTCGTCATTTCCGCCTCCTCGTCATTCCCGCGAAAGCGGGAATCCAGGGGTGGCGAGGAGGGGTTCTACGGTCGTGCCTCCTCCGCCCAACCCCACCTGGATTCCCGCTTTCGCGGGAATGACGGAGGGGCGGAAATGACGGGGGGCGGGGGCGGGAATGACGGAGGGGGCGGGAATGACGGTGGAGGCGGAAATGACGAAGGGGGGCGGAAATGACAAGTAATGAAACCTCGATGGAGGGAGCCAGCATGCGAGAAAAGAAGAACGTGATCCAGTGGATCTATTCCTCCAAGGACAACGCCGAGCTTGAGGAGCGGTACGACGAGTGGGCCGGATCCTATGACCGGGACCTGAACACCGACTTCGGCTGGTTGAGCCCGCGGAAGGCCGTGGATGCCTTCGCCAAGCGGGTGCCCCGGCACGGCCGAATCCTGGACGCGGGCGCCGGCACGGGCATCGTGGGAGAGTTGTTGCACGACGCGGGGTTCGAGTTCCTGGTGGCCATGGACCTGTCACAGGGGATGCTGGACGAGGCGGCCCGCAAGGGCGTCTACAAGGAGTTCCACCGGATGGCGATGGGACCGCCTCTCGACTTCCCGCCGCGGACCTTCGACGGAGTCATCAGCGTGGGCGTCTTTACAGTGGGCCACGCCCCGGCCGGCTCGTTCGACGAGTTGGTGCGGGTCACCCGTCCCGGCGGACACATCGTCTTCTCGCTTCGCCCGGACACCTACGAGCAGGACGGCTTCAGGGAGAAGCAGTCGTCGCTGGAGGCCGCGGGGAAGTGGAGGCTTGTTGAGGAAGGAGAGAAGTACCGGCCCATGCCCAAGGGGGAGCCCGAGGTCTACCATCAGGTGTGGACGTACCAAGTCCTGTAGGGGCGGGTTTCAAGCAGCCGCACCCGGCATCCCGCCGTCGGTGGATACGCTCGTTCCGGGCCCTCCGCCGTCCGGAGAAATCTGCGCAAATCCCTTGATGCACGAAGGCCGGGAACGGTATAACGGACACAAACAGGGCTATTCGAAGGAGGTAGAACGATCATGTCCGGTCAACTCAATACACGCATTATCGACGGCGACGGCCATATCCTGGAGGACAACCCCGGGATCCTCGAGCACATGGACGGGCCTTACCGGGACATCGCCGCCAAGAAGGGCATCATCTTCCCGCCCATCGACCATCTTCACGACGGCCGCGCGGTGGAGACGCCGCCGCTCCGGGACGGACGCGAGAAGGTGGGTCCCGACGGTTGGCTGAAGTTCCTGGACGACGTGGGCATCGACTGGACGGTGATGTATCCGACCCAGGGGCTGGGTTACGGCAAGATCGTGAGCCTCGACTACGCCATCGCCGCCTGCAAGGCGTACAACGACTGGACGTACCACACGTATCTGCAGCGCGACCCGCGCTTCAACGCCATGGGCCTGATCCCCATGCAGGACCCGGAGGAGGCGGCCAAGGAGTTGCACCGCATCGTCACCGAGCTGGGCATGATGGGCGCCATGATGCCCTCCAACGGCCTGCCGCTGCCGCTGGGCGCCAAGGCCTACTGGCCCATCTATGAAGAGGCCGACCGGCTTGGCTGCTGCCTCGCGGTGCACGGCGGGTGCCACGACCGTTTCGGGCTCGACCAGATGAACATGTATGTGCCCGTGCACGCGCTGGGCCACCCCTGGGGCATCGCCCTCAACTGCGCCAACATCCTCTACAACGGCATCTTCGAGCGCTTCCCCAACGTGCGTATCGCGTTCCTCGAAGGCGGCGTGGCCTGGCTGCTGATGCTGCTGGAACGGCTGCATGCGTCCCACGAGACGCACTTCCAGTACATCCCGGACGGCGAGTTCAGCATCGGCGAGGATCAGGACCCGGCCAAGGTCATCCAACAGCTCATCGAGGCGGACCGCTTCTACCTGGGCATCGAGGCCGAGGAGCTGACGTTGCCCTTCGCCATCAAGACCGTGGGGCACCGGCCGTTCCTGTACTCCTCGGACTTCCCCCATGAGGTCACCACCCAGAGTTGCATGCACGACCTGGGCGAGCTGATGGAGAGCGACGAGATGACCGGCGAAGACAAGGCCGCCATGCTCTATGGCAACGCGGAGCGGTTCTACAAGCCGGCAACCGCGGGCGCCCAGGTAGCGGCCAAGGCATAGCCGGTTCCGCAGGGCTTTCCCGAATCTGAAGGGGCAGGGCGTAGGTCACGCTCTGCCCCTTTTTACAATGGACACGCCAGGGACCCCCGACGTCCCGAGAAGGAGAACGACATGGACGATTGCCGCGCCGCCGTGGTGGTATCCCACAACGAACCCCTGGAAATTCAGAAGGTGCCGATTCCCGAGCTGGAGCCTGGGGCGCTGCTGGTGCGCATCGAGGCGTCCACGATCTGCGGCACCGACGTGCACCGCTGGCACGGCCCGCTGGGCGGCGGCGACTCGTTGCCCATCATCACCGGGCACGAGCCGTGCGGCTACATCGAGGAGATCAACGGCGAGCGCACGGACATCCTGGGCAATCCGGTGAAGCCCGGCGACCGCGTCGTGTGGAGCTACGTCGCCTGCGGCCACTGCTACTACTGCACCGTGGCGTTGCAGCCGTGCATCTGCCCGGGGCGGGCCTCCTGGGGGCACAACCGCAGCGATGAGTATCCTTATCTGCTGGGCAGCGTCTCCGAGTACATGTACGTGCCGCCGCCCTGCGAGATCATCAAGGTGCCCGAGGACGTGACCTCGGCGTCGGCCGCCGCCTCCGCCTGCGCCTACCGTACGGTGATGCACGGCTTCGACCGCCTCGGCGCCATCAAGAGCCACGAGACCGTGGTGATCCAGGGCAGCGGACCTCTCGGCAACTTCGCCACCGCGGTGGCCAAGGACCACGGCGCCAAGCAGGTGCTGGTCATCGGCGCGCCGGCCGCCCGCCTGGAGGTCAGCAAGCGCATGGGCGCGGACGAGGTGCTGAACCTTGAGGAAGTCACCGACGCCAAGGACCGCCGCCAGTGGGTGAAGGACCACACCGACGGCCGCGGCGGCGACATCGTGATCCAGGTGGCCAACAACATGGCGGTGCCCGAGGGCCTCACGCTGCTGCGCGGAGGCGGCACCTACGTCAACATCGGCGCCGGCGGCAAGGCCGACATCGGCGTCCAGAACCTGCCCCAGGAGATGATCCTTCACACCATCCGGTCCGGCGAGCCGCGCCACTGGCTCCAGGCCATCGACTTCCTCTCCTCGCGCAAGGACACCTTCCCGTTCGAGGAGATGATCTCGGCCGAGTACAAGCTGGACCAGGTGAACGAAGCGCTGCAGGCCATGGCGAAATACGAGATCGTCAAGGGGGTCATCTACTTCAACTAGGCGTGGTGGGGTCAGACCTTGTTTTGGCAACTGCCGAGCTAACTGGCTGATTATAGGGGGTTTCATGCGCGCGATCGTCATGGGCGCCGGTCCCATCGGGGGCATCATCGGCGGGCGTCTGGCCCGGGACGGACATGATGTCACGTTCGTGGATGTCGACCGGGAGCACGTCGCCGCCATCCGTGAGCAGGGCCTTCAGGTGGACGTGCCCGACGGACCCTTCAACGTGAAGGCGAACGTCGTTTTTCCGGAAGAGATCGAAGGAACCTTCGACACCGGGTTCATCGCCGTCCGTTGCAACTACACCCGGGACACGTTGGCCACGGCGCTGCCGCACCTGCGCGATGACGGTCTGGTCGTGTCAATGCAGAACGGCATCAACGTCCCGATCCTGGAGGAGGCAGTGGGGGCGGACCGGTCGGTGGGCATGGGCATCCGTATGGGCAGCCGGCGGACGGCCCCCGGACGGGTTCACACCACCACCCGGGGCCATCTCTACGTCGGCCATTCCCACGGCCGGACGACTCCTCGGCTGGAAGAACTCAACGCCATGCTCGATGCCGTGATCCCCAGCGAGATCACGGACAACATCATCGGAGTGCTCTGGAGCAAGCTCACCTACACCTGCTTCGGCTACTATGGCTCGCTGGCAAACACGTCCATGGCGGAGAGCTGCGCCAGTCCCGACGACCGGCGGCTTCTGGTGGATTTCTTCGGCGAGGTGGTGGCCGTGGGCGCGGCCGCGGGGGCCCGGTTCATTCCATTGAGAGAGTACAACCCGCCGGACTTGCATCCCGATAAGCCCGCGGAAGCGCGCACCGCCATAGTGAACGCCTATGCCGAGTCCTGGAGGTCCGACGACCTCAAGGGTCCGCTGCGCCAACTGCTGGCGGGGAGCAAGCTCGAGGTGGCCTTCACCCTGGGCCACGTGGTCCGCGAGAGCGCCCGGCTCGGCCTGTCCACCCCGCTTTGTGACAACCTGCTGGCCATGCTGCTCGACCTGGAATCGGGCAAGCGCCAGCTCGGCCTGCACAACTACGCCGAGTTGGCGGCCTGCCGGACGTAACGGGATCGACTGCAACCCTCAGGCAAAAGGTCGTGAGAACCAATCTCGCGGCCTTTTTGTTCGGGAACCGTTGCCGTCTAATGAGAAGCCGCGGCTTACATCCGACCGGTGGAGGATCTTATACATGAAGCGGGCCGCTCTGGGACTGTTGATTCTCGTCCTGTTATCGGTCGGGACGGTCTACTGGCTCAGCTTCGTCCGGGTCACGAACGGCGGGTTGACCTTCGAGAACAAGCTGCTGATCCCCGAACAGTATTTTGGCACCGTCGCGGATGGACGCAGGCAGTTTCATCTGACCGTTGACGAAGGGAGCCGGGAGTTCCTGCCCGGCAAGCGAACGCCGACGGCGGGGGTCAACGGCCCGTATCTGGGACCGACGCTGCGGTTGCGTCGAGGCGAAGACGTCGATCTGATCGTCCGGAACGACCTGGATGAGATGACGACCATGCACTGGCACGGAGCGCACGTCCCCGCCCGCATGGACGGCACGCCGCATCAGAGAATCCAGCCCGGCACATCGTGGACCGCCAGCTTCGAGGTCCATCAACAGGCCGCTCCGCTGTGGTACCACCCGCATCCGCATGGCAGAACGGGGCTTCACTCCTATCGGGGAATCGCCGGCTTCATGTGGATCGATGACGACAACAGCGAGGCGCTGGACCTGCCCAAGACCTACGGCGTCGACGACATTCCACTCGTGATCCAGGACCGGCTGTTCGATGACGACGGTGCGTTCCGCTTTGCCATCAACCAGGGCGCCGTTTACGGCGACACCATGCTGGTCAACGGGACCTGGAGTCCGTTTCTCCAGGTCGAGTCGCGCCGCATTCGGCTCAGACTGTTGAACGGCTCGAACGCGCGGATCTACTACATCGGCTTTGACGATAACCGTGTGTTTCATCAGATCGCCACGGACGGCGGGTTCCTCGAGACACCCCTCCAGACCAACCGCGTGACCCTCGCTCCCGGCGAGCGCGCCGAGATCCTGGTCGACTTCAGCGATGGCGCCGAGGCGGTGTTGAAGAGCTACCCGGAGGCCGGATTGCTGGACACCGTCGGGTCGTTCTTCGTAGGCCTCGGCAACGGGCACCTGGAGTTGTTGAAGATCGTTCCCCAGCCGGCAAAGCGCGCATCGCACGCACTGCCGGAGCGCCTCAACACCATCGCCCGCATCGAGGCCGCGGACGCCGCCAAGACCCGTCCGATGGTGTTGGGAGGGCCTTTACGGGGAGGAGGTCCGGCCGGACCGGGTGTGGGTCCGCCGATCAACGGCAAGATCATGGATATGGGGAGAATGGACGAGGTCGTGCGGTTGGGAGACATCGAGATATGGGAAGTGAGCAATCCCGGCGGTCAGGCCCACCCTTTCCACATCCACCTGGTACAGTTCCAGATTCTCGATCGCAACGGCCGACCGCCCGCCGGCGCCGAGCTCGGCTGGAAAGACACGGTCCTGGTGCCTGCCGGCGATACCGTCCGCATCATCATGCCCTTCGAGCGATACGCCGATCCTCAGGTCCCGTACATGTACCACTGCCACATCATGGAACATGAAGATGCCGGGATGATGGGGCAGTTCCTGGTTGTGGAAGATCCGGTGCGACTCGGCAGCCGGACGAGAAATTCGCAGCACAAGTAATGCAGGGACTCCCTGGGCCTCTCCCACCGCATTGACCGGCCGGTGTAGGCAATTTTTACTTATAGCCCCATAATATCCGGATGCAGTACCCCAGGTTGCTCGCTGACCGGCTGCTCCGGCTCGCGACGCACTTTCCGGCGGTGGTGGTCACCGGTGCCCGACAGGCGGGCAAGACGACCCTGATGCGAGCCACCTTCCCGGATCATCACTACGTCTCCCTGGACCTCCCCACGACGGCCGATCAGGCCGAGCGCAACCCGGACCTGTTCCTGCACCACCATCCGGCGCCGGTGCTCATCGACGAGGTGCAGTACGCGGCCGGCCTGTTCCGCCACCTGAAGGCGGCCATCGACGACCGTCGCCATGACATGGGCCGCTACATCCTCACCGGGAGCCAGAACTTCACGCTGATGAAAGGGATCTTGGACAGTCTTGCCGGCCGTTGCGGTATCGTGGAGCTGGAAAATCTGGCGCTGCACGAGATCGACGCCGTGACCCCTCCCGGTGACGACGCGGCCAGCCTCGCCGGCCTGATGGCCCGGGGCCAGTTTCCGGAGTTGTGGCGCGAGCCGGAGCTGCCGGCGGCGGATTTTTTCGCCTCGTATCTGGCCACCTACCTCGAACGCGACGTGCGCCAGATCCTCAACGTCGCGAGCCTCCGGGATTTCGAGCGCTTCGTCCGCGTCCTGGCGGCGCGGTCGGCGGCCATGCTCAACAAGAGCGACGTCGCGCGGGACACCGGAGTGGCGGTGAAGACCATCGGCGAGTGGGTGAGCGTGCTCCAGGCGTCCGGCCAGATCGTCCTGCTGGAACCCTGGCACGTGAGCTTCGGCAAACGCGTGGTGAAGACGCCGAAGGTCTATTTCCGCGACAGCGGCCTGCTCTGCTTTCTGCTGGGGCTCGACGCCTCCACGCTGCTCACTTCGCCGGCCTTGGGCGCCGTATGGGAGACGTTCGTGTTCGCGGAGATGCGCAAGCTGAACGAGGCCGAGGCCGCCCCCGTCAATCTCTGGTACTACCGCGACCAGCGCGGCCAGGAGGTCGACTTCGTGCGCGACGCCGGCGGCGTCCTCAGCTTCATGGAGTGCAAGTGGAGCGAGCGGCCCACCCTGCGCGACGCCCGCGGCCTGCTCCGGGTGAGCGCCGGGCTGGCCGCGTCGAACAGCCCCTGGCGCCCCGGCCCGCACTACGTCATCGGCCGGCCCGTGTCCAGCCATTCTCTCGGTGAAGGCGTGGCCGCCGTGACGCTGCGCGATCTACCCGCTATCGTCTCCGGGAACCCGCCCGTCTGACCGGTTACGCTGGACGTCGTTGCCTCTCCGCGCTCGAAGACGTAGTAATGGCACAGTCCGGGACCGCCGACTTCCGGCGAGATGAAGGCCGCCAACGAGGAGAAACGCAGATGGAATACCGCCAGTTCGGAACCACTGATTGCAATGTGTCGCCCATGGGGCTCGGCTGCCTGAGCATGTCCGGCATGTACGGAGCGGGAGACGACGACGAATCCATCGCCACCCTGCACCGGGCCTTCGAGCTCGGCATCAACTTCCTGGACACCTCCGCCAGCTACGGCAACGGCCACAACCACGAGATCATCGGCAAGGCCATCAAGGGAAGGCGCGACCAGGTGGTGATCCACTCCAAGTCCGGCAGTCCGCGGGCTACCGACGGCACCGGCCTGGACGGCGGCAGCTCGCCCGAGTATCTTGTCCAGACCTGCGAGGAGAGCCTCCAGCGACTGGGCATCGACTGTCTGGACATCTACTGCATGTCCCGCATCGACCCCGCCGTCCCGGTGGAGGAGTCGGTGGGCGGCATGGCGCGCCTGGTGGAACAAGGTAAGACCCGCTACATCGGACTCTCCGAAGCCAGCGCCGACTCCATCCGCCGCGCCCGGAAGGTCCACCCCATCGTCTCGCTCCAGATCGAGTACTCGCTCTGGTCCCGGGACCCCGAACAGGGCAACATCGACGCCTGCCGCGAGTTCGGCATGGGCCTCATGGCCTACTCGCCCCTGGGCCGGGGCTTCTTCGCCGGCGCCGTCCGCAGCCTGGACGAGCTGGGCGAACGCGACGGCCGCCGCAACCAGCCCCGCCTCCAACCGGGCAACATCGAGCGCAACCTGGAGCTGCTGGAGCAGGTGGACGCCGTCGCCAGGGACAAGGGCATCACCACCATCCAGCTCGCGCTGGCATGGCTCATGGCCCAGGGCCCGGACATTATCCCCATACCCAGCAGCAAGAGCCGCGACCACCTGGAGGAGAACCTGAACGCTGTCCACGTGGAGCTGACGGACGACGACCTTGCGCGGCTGGACGCACTCCTCCCTTACGGCGCCGCCGCCGGCAACCGGACACGGGACATGAAGCGGGTGAACGTGTAGTCGGCAACGTCGTTCAGAAGGACGACGGAATTTGGTGGGAGGTCTAGACTACTATGGAGAAGGCGATCATCGAAAGATGCTGGAAACGTGGGTGCTTGAAGGATCACGAAACGATCCGCCCAGTCTACGATACGATCAAGAGCGACATCGCGAAGGGCATCGTGTTCCCGGCGCTTCGTGAAAACGAGATCCATCTCTATCACGAGGGTGGCAGAGCTTTTCGAATAAGGCCGCTGTCGGTGAAAACGCACCGTCAGTACAAATTCGGATGCGGTAAAGGAGAGGTGTCCCTCCCTGTCTTGACCCCGGAACGCTACGCGGACATCAAGAAGAGATGTAAAGAACACAACTGTGAACGATTGTCGACGACCGGCGAGCGGCAGGAAGGCTGGATCGTCGCGCGGCTCTTCCGGAGATTTTCGTATTGGTCCAGATACGCGGAGCGTGAGCAGCCCAAGCTCATTGACGTTGAGGTTAGATTTCGTGGAAAGGACAAACCGGAGAAGATAGACCTGCTGTTCCTGGAGGACGATGGCCGCTTGCGCTTCGTCGAGGTTAAGCGCCAATACGACCCGCGTATCCGATCTAGCGGGAGCGACCCAGAGGTAGTGTGCCAGATTCGAGGATATCAGGATGTCCTGAAGGACGGCCGGAACCACATTACCCACGTCTACGCCGCCGATGTTCCGAAGGTTCTTGCCAAAGCTCTTGAATTGGAGCCGTTCTCCGAGCCGACAGCGGTCTGTCCTCGCGTTCCGATACTGGTGTGTCGCAGAGACGCTAAGGAAGGCCGGGACACCTGGCTGCGAGACGAACTCAGGACTTGCCAGAACGACGAGATTGGAGACCATCTCGTCGTTGACGGCGGCAGTGTTGAAACCGGTTCGTATTGGACCGGGCATCCGTCGTGGTGCCCGGACGGCCGTTGGGAACGCCTGAACCTCCGAGAGGTGTTCAGGAAGATCGACGAGCGTAGCGGCTAGTCCGCTGCATGGCAGCGCCGTGAAGAACGGGTGAGCTGCCTAGTGGTACCGCTGGCCGTGATAGCCGGGTTAGGCTGGCTGGCATGGGGTCGGTGGACCGGTGCGCGACTTGTAACAACCCACCAGCGTCGCTCAGGACATCAATCTCCCGCCTGAGACATTCAACGCCTCGCCGGTCGTGTGAGACGAGTCGCTGGACGCCAGGAAGAGGGCGGCGTTGGCCACCTCTTCGTGCAGTGCGTGTTTCCGCAGCGGGGTGTGGGCCAGGACGCCCTCCCACAACTCCTCGAAGGAGACGCCGAGGCCCTTGGCGCGGTCCCGGTACATCTCCCGCAGGTCGGCTTCGTCCATGCCGCCGGGACAGATGATGTTGGCGCGGACACCCGAGGGGCCGGCTTCCTTGGCGATGGTCTGGGTGAGGCCCAGGAGGCCCCACTTGGCGGCGCACAGGGAGCCGCGCAGGGCCATGCCCTCGCGTCCGGCGGTGCCGGAGATGCTGACGATGCTGCCGCGTTTCTGCGCGATCATCACCTTCAGCGCGGCCTTGCAGCAGAGAAAGATCGCCTTGAGATTGACGTTGAGGACCTGGTCCCACTCCTCTTCGGTGATCTCGTGCACCTCAACCATGGGGCCGCGGAAGCCGACGCTGTTGACGAGGATGTCCAGGCTTCCCCACTTGGCCACCACGTCGGCCACCATTTTGTCGACCTGTGCCGCGTCGGTGGCATCGGCCGTCATGGCCACGGCCTCGCCGCCCTTCTGTCCGATGGCTTGGACTACCCCGTCGAGTTCTGGCTCCATCTTCTTGAGATCCACCAGAACGATTTTTGCGCCCTCACCCGCGAATGTGTGGGCAATTGCCTCGCCGATTCCCCGGGCACCGCCGACGATGACTGCGACTTGATCTGAAAGTTTCATACGATTCCTCCGGACATAGCCAGAATAGTACCCCCAATGTGTCTTCAAGCATGTGGATGGAACATGTCGAAGAGTGCCGGGCAGTCCGCGGCATTCACAACAGCTACCGCGTCAGGGCACAGTCTGGCGGGCTATTCAATCTTGCGCACATCGCTCGCTTTCGTTATTCGAGCAATAAACGGCGGTTGGTTCTTACTGACGAATCGTTGAATTCTTGGCAGGGCGTTGACGATCATTGAAATCATCTGATCGCGAGGAATATTCCCCGACGACAAAATAAACGCACGGGCACCGCTTCTCAGGAGTGCGTTTCGCTCCACCTCCCGCTTGCGTATCTGATCGTCCTTGGTGAGAATGATCCAGCCCCATTCACCTACTCTAGGGAGCCATTCCTCGTCTGGGACATCTCCGCGGAAGTGATCTTCCAGTAGTTCAACCTGGAATCCACGCTCGCGCAGTGCGGCAGCAAAAATCTTTCCCCCCAGGCATTGATCGAGGAAGAAGGTGAGATTTTCAGGCGGCCTGCTCGAATTGCTCGCATCGGATAGCTTCTTCGATGTCTGACGAGGGGCGGGCATAGTCGGCAGCGAGTTCTTCGACGGAGTCCCCGGCTGCAAAGCGTTGGTAGACGACTCTCGTTGCTATGTGGCTACCCACCAACACGGGACGACCAAACGAAATACGCGGATCAACGACAACCCGAGTTTGTTGGACTTCGGTGGGGGGCAGGTCTCTCCGATTGAACAAATAGAGCTTCGTCGCAATACCGGTCATGTCACGCTCGATTCTCTTCAGGTATGTTTTGAGAAACTCGCGTATACCGATTTGCCCACCTTGAGTTATGTTGACCACCTCCCCGAGGTGGTCAACAAACAGGTCCATACCATCCGTTTCAAAGTCTTTTTCAGCCAATGGATGTGGTGACGGAAATTGCCGATAGAGATAGTCCAGGCCACGCCTGATGCTTCTGAACGGTACTTTGGATTGTCGAATGGCTCCGAGGACGTGCGCCTCTGTCAGGTTCACGAAGGACAAAAGGCCACGCGATTCGTCCGCCAGCTTAATTACCGGTTCAGACCATTGCTCGCCTTGGGTGGTAGGATAGGTTCGCCCACGAAGCCACGTCCGCAGTGTGCTGGGTGGTATGCGTAGGTAGTGGGCCGCCTCGCCTATTCCATAGGCAGGCAACTCACGTGGGTCTTTTCCGCCGTAAAGGTCCATCATGTACCGTTGACGCCACAACTTTCCAGGTGAGTCAAGGGGCAACTCGCAATAAACTGGTTTCCTTGGGTTTCTCTTTCTTCAAGAACCGGCGTCGAGTCGGCTCGCGGAGCCAGTGGACGTCACCGTCCAAGCAGCTTCAAGCCGCCCCCAGCACCGTCACCACCGCGATGACGCCGGCGACGGTAACCCCGGAGAAGATGGTGGTCCAGAACACCACGTCGCCGGTGAGCTCGGCGTCGCCGTCGAGCTCGATGGTGAGGATGAGGGTGTTGACCGCGGTGGGGGCGGCGGCGCCGATGATGAGCTGTGCGCCGGGCCAGGGCCACAGGCCGAAGGCGTAGACCGCGACGCCGATGAGCGCGGGCACGGCCAGGAGCTTGACGAAGGCGACGGGCACCACCTCCCGCCAGCGTCGCCAGCGGCCGCCCTTGGCAAGCTGCGCCCCCAGGGCCACGAGCATCATGGGCACCAGGGCTCCGCCCAGCGAGCGCAGGGGAAAGGAGGCCCAGACGGGCAGGAAATCCACCCCGGCGAAGCGCCGCAGGCGAATCTCCCGCAGGACGAAGGCCGCCACCAGCGCGTAGATCATGGGCAGCCTGAAGATCCCTAAGGCCTCCCGGGCGCGGCCGCCCTTGGCAATCGCCAGCACCATGTAACCCAGGATCCAGATCAGGAGGTTGCTCAGCATCACCACCAGCGCCTGCACCTGCAGGCCGGCATCCGCATCCGGTTGGCCCTGGAAGAGCATGCCGCCCTCGATGTAGAGCAGATGGGCGACGGGGACGCCGAAGTTGCCGGCATTGAAGACGATACTGCTCAGGATGGCGGCGGCGACGGTCTCGTTGGACGCGCCGATGACACGGCCGCCGGCGAACAACAGCACCCCTACGGCGCCCAGGACGATCAGGAAGACCAGGGTGATGAGCCAGATCTGGCCCCAGGGAATGTTGCTGTCGTAGATTTTGATCAGCACGAACGACGGCACCAGCAGCCACATGCTGACGCGCGCGAGGGTCTCCACGCTGAGCGCGTGGTAACGATGGATCAGCGTGCCCAAGCCTACCGTGACCAGCAGCGGCAGCAGGATGTTGTAGAGGATCTGGCCGGTGTGTTGCAGCATGGTGTGGGAGGAAGAGGTTTACCGGCCCGTTCCTGGGCCGGGGCCTCGGCCGCGGGGCAGGTTGCCCGCGCGGCGGCGGGAGTCGGGTGGCAGGAACACTCCGGCGCCTCGAGGCTCCCGCGCGTGCGGGTCCTCGAAGCGCCGGTGACTACGCTATGGACTGTAGGCTAATCCGTGGTTACCCCGCGGATTCCGCGAAGAACTTGCCCGGCATCTCGATGGGCGGCAGGGTCTTGTTCTCCTCCGAGTCGGAGGGGATCTCTTTGCCGTCGGGGCCGAGGCGCGCATCGTCGCCCCGCGGCGGCGTGGCGTCGATGCCGCAACCGATGCGCAGCACCACGAGGTTGCCGTCGCCGGTGTTGAGGTAACGATAGTAAGCGCCCTTGGGGATCATCACCCCCTGGTACTTCTCGATCGTCAACTCGTTGCCCTTTTCGTCGAATACCGACATCTGGCCTTCCAGCACCACGAAGGAATGGTCCTCATCCAGGTGGCAGTGGACCGCGTTCTCGCCGCCCTCGGAGTTGATCTTGGTGTGGATCCACATGTTGTCGGTCTTGGCCACGAGTTGGGTGACCCGGCCCTGCTGCATGTAGGGGGTCTTCAGCGAGTACTTGTAAGATCTGGGCCTCTCGACCTCTTGTTTCTCTGCGACTGCTTCCATGGTGATCTCCTTTCCGTACGTTTCGTGTGCTTTCCAAATGGCGCCCTTCGACTTCGCGCCGCTGACGCGGCGCTACGCTCAGGACGAACGGTGATGTTAAGGTCCGACTAACCACCGTTCGCCTTGATGCTCAAGTCAAGGGGTCCGAACACATCCCGTTCGTCCTGAGCCCTTCGACAAGGCTCAGGACAGGCGAAGTCGAAGGGCGCCATCTCAATCGACCAAAGTCCCCTTAGGCGTTGACGCCGTCCAGCTTGAGGTCGTAGAGCTTCAGCACGTTCTCGCGCACCACCTTGCGGAAGATGTCCGCCGGCAGGTGGCCGAGCTCGTCGGTGATGACCTGACGCGAGTGCGGCCAGGTGGACGCCGCGTGCGGATAGTCGTTGGACCACATGCAGGTCTCGCTGCCCCACCAGTCCAGCAGCCGCCCGCCCGTGGGGTCGCTGAAGAAGGTGGCGTAGAACTGCTCGTTGCAGTACTCGCTGGGAAGCTTCTTCATGTGTGGCAGCGGCGCCTTGGTGGCGTGGCGCTTGAAGTACTTGTCCCACTCGTGCAGGTAGAACGGGATCCACGAGATCTCGTTCTCCACGTACACGAACTTGAGGTCCGGATAGTTGGACATGGGGCCGCCGAAGACCAGCTCGAACAGCGTGTTGGCGGCGTCCGCCAGCTTCTGGTTGACGGTCATGCGGTAGACGTCCAGACCTTCTCTTTCGTACCGGCTGTAATTGAACCCCGTGAGGATGTGCAGGTTGACGGGCATCTGCAGATCCTGCGCCGCCTCCCAGAAAGGATTGTAGTGATCGCTGGTGAAGGGAAGGTGATCCGGCGGCACCTGCCAGATAAGGCAGCCCACCAGCCCGGCCTTCTTGCAGCGCTCCAGCTCCTTGATGGCGTTGTCGATGTTGTAGAGCGAGATGGAAGGCACGCCCACGAGCTTGTGTGGGTGCACCTTGCAGTAGTCGATGAGCCAGTCGTTGGCGAGCTCGAAACAGGCCTCCTGAAGCTCCGCGTCCTCCAGGGCAAACAGGCGCAGGCCCAGAGTCGGGTACAGCACCTCGGCGGACACTCCGTCCACCGCCATCTCCTCGACGCGCGCCTTGGGATCGTAGCCGCCGGGCTTCTCGCCGATGGCGTTCCGCGGCGGGAACTCGGGATAGCGGCCCTTGAAGCTCGCGGGAAGATTCTTGACCCACAGGTCCGTCGGCTCCATGATGTGGGAGTCCGCGGATACGATGATCTCGGTGGCCGGGTCCAGGCCGGTCGTGGTTGTCGGCATGCTTACGCTCAAGTTTCGATCCTCCTCTTTTTCTTGTTGGTTCAAGTACTTCTTATGCCTTTTTTGGTCGTTTTGTCTACCGCGAGAGCGGGCACGGCTGGGCGATGCAGCTACCGTTCTGAATCGTCATTCCCGCGAAAGCGGGAATCCAGGTGTGGGGAGGGTGGGCAACGGCTTCCCGGCCCCACCCCGCCTGGATTCCCGCCCCCGATCAGAGTCGGGGGCATGCTTTCGCGGGAATGACGGAGGGGTGGCGGTAATGACGAGAATGGCGGCGTGTTCGGAGCGCAACGGTGCGCGCGACAGCCCAGTGTGTTATGACGACTGCAACGCGGGTCGGGGAAGGCCGGCCTGGAATCCATCACCGGAGGCAACTCATGACAACCATGATCACGGGCGCGGGCCTGGTGGGCTCCCAGATCGCGCGCATCCTCGTGCAGCAGGGCGAGAAGCCCGTCCTGTTCGACATCGCACCCAACCTCAACGCGCTGGCGGACGTGGTGGACGTGGACGCGGTCACCCTGTTCCGGGGCGACCTGTTGAACCCCTTCGACCTCGGCAAGGTGATCAACGAGCACGGCGTCACCCGCATCGTCCACACCGCCGCCTATCCCAACCTCGGCACCGGCGCCCAGGAGAACCCCTACGGCGCCATCCAGGTGAACATCATGGGCACCGCCAACGTGCTGGAGGCGGCCCGGCTCCACGGCGCGGAACGGGTAGTAATGATCAGCACCGCGGCCGTGGCCCGGGGGATCGCCGGCGGCGAGGACAACGGCGACCAGAGCAAGGAAGAGGCGCTGCCCCGGCCCAGCTCGTTCTACTCCGCCACCAAGTGGGCGGGCGAGAACCTGGGCTACAACTACGCGCGCTCCCACGGCGTCGACTTCCGCGCCGTGCGCTTCCCTAACGTGTGCGGCCCCTGGATCCCCGGCGGCGGCGGACGCCCCAGCGCCATGTTCCGCACCCTGGTGGAGAAGTCCGTGGACGGCGTCGAGCACACCGTCCCGCCCGGCGTCATGGAATGGCTCTACTCCAAGGACGCCGCCCGTGGCGTGGTGCTGGCCCTCCAGACCGAGAGCGTCAAGAGCCGCGTCTTCAACCTCGGCGTCGGCCAACCCTATGACAACCAGGAACTCATCGACCTCTTCAAGCAGGTGGTCCCCGGCGCCAAGCTCAGCATCGACGCCAGCGCCGCCACCTCGCAGACCTCCTCGGTCTTCCTGGACATCACCCGCGCCCAGACCGAGCTGGGCTTCGACGCCGAGTACGACATTCCGGCGGCGGTTTCGGACTTCGTGGGGTGGTACAGGCGGCTCAAGGGGAAGGGGAGCTGAGGACATGGCCGATAATACCGAATACGTCCCCCCGAAAGTCTGGAAATGGGAGCGCGAGAACGGCGGCCGCTTCGCCAACGTCAACCGCCCTACCGCCGGCTCCACCCATGAGAAGGAGTTGCCGCGCGGCAAGCACCCGCTCCAGCTCTACTCGTTGGGAACCCCCAACGGCGTGAAGGTGACCATCATGCTGGAGGAGCTGCTGGCGGCCGGACACAGCGGGGCGGAGTACGACGCCTGGGTCATCAACATCCGCGAGGGCGACCAGTTCGGCTCCGGGTTCGTCGCCATCAACCCCAACTCCAAGATCCCGGCGCTGGTGGACTACTCGATGCCCACGCCCACGCGAGTGTTCGAGTCGGGTTCGATCCTGCTCTACCTGGCCGACAAGTTCGGCGCCTTCGTCCCGGAAGATCCGTCGGAGCGTGCCGAGTGCCTGTCGTGGCTGTTCTGGCAGATGGGGTCCGCCCCCTATCTCGGCGGCGGCTTCGGCCATTTCTATGCCTACGCCCCCTACAAGATGGAATATCCCATCGACCGCTTCACCATGGAGGTGAAGCGCCAGCTCGACGTCCTCGACAAGCGGCTGGCCGAGAACCGCTACGCGGCCGGGGATGTCTACACCATTGCCGACATGGCCATCTGGCCCTGGTACGGCATCCTCACCACCGGCAGCCTCTACGGCGCCGCCGAGTTCCTGGACATCCAGACCTACACCAACGTCCTGCGCTGGTTCGACGAAATCGCGGCGCGCGACGCGGTGAAACGCGGGCGCATCGTCAACAAGACCTCAGGTCCGCTCGATCAGCAGCTCCGCGAGCGTCACGACGCCTCCGACTTCGAGCTACGGACGCAGGACAAGATCGAGGCGGCGGAGTAGCACACCGGGTCCGCCGGCAAACCCCTGGACCCCGAGGCAAGGAGAACATGGCGGGTGTCGTAGACCCGGGCGGTGACGTGCATCGGGATTCAGCCGTCACTTGGCGCCGGCTCTTCGCCGTGTTCTGGCGCATCGGCATCCTTTCCTTCGGCGGCCCGGCGGCGCAGATCGCGCTCATGCACCGCGTCCTGGTGGAGGAGGAACGGTGGCTCGACGAGCCAAGGTTCCTGGGCGCCCTCAGCTTCTGCATGTTGCTGCCCGGCCCCGAGGCCATGCAGCTCGCCACCTACTCGGGGTGGCAGCTTCGGGGCGTGCCCGGCGGGTTGGCGGCAGGCCTCCTGTTCGTGGTTCCGGGCGCCCTGGTGGTGCTCGGGCTGGCGATGCTCTACGCGGTCGGGGGCGATCTGCCGCTGGTGGCCGCGCTGTTCCTGGGGATCAAGGGCGCGGTCCTGGTCATCGTCGTCGAGGCCCTGCTGAGGGTGGCGAACCGAGCGCTGCACTCCGCTGTCCACTGGATCGTCGCGGGCTTGGCCTTCGTGGGAATATTCTTTCTGTCGGTCCCGTTCCCCGTCATTATCCTGGTAGCCGCCTTGGCCGGATTTCTCCTGCTGGGCGGCCAAAGCCCCTCAACGACCGGGACCGGGCCGGGTGGCGGGTCGATCTCCGGCACGGCGAGGACGATCGCCTTGTGGATGGCTGTCTGGTGGACGCCGGTGCTGTTGCTGACGGCACTGGGCGGCTACGACATCCTGGTGCAGATCGGCCATTTCTTTTCCCGCCTCGCGGTGGTCACGTTCGGCGGGGCCTACGCGGTGCTGGCCTACCTGGCACAGGACGTGGTGACCCAAAAGGGTTGGTTGACGGCCGGTGAAATGCTGGACGGCCTGGGGCTCGCGGAAACCACCCCGGGGCCGCTGATCCTGGTGACGGAGTTCGTCGGTTACGTCGCGGCATACCGGGCCAGCGGGTTGAGCATGGGAATCGCCGGAGCCCTGGTCACGCTCTGGGTCACGTTCGCACCGTGTTTCCTGTGGATATTCGCCGGCGCCCCCTATATCGAGCAGCTCACCGCCCAGCCCCGGCTCAAGGGCGCCCTGGAGGCCATCACGGCGGCGGTGGTGGGCGTCATCCTCAACCTCTCCATCTGGTTCAGCCTGCACGTCCTCTTCGCCGAGCTGTCGTCCCGGCAAAGCGGCCCGCTCAAGCTCCTGGTGCCGGACTGGTATTCCCTGGACTGGCGGGTCCTGGCGGTCGGCGCCGTCAGCGCGATCATGCTCCTTTGGCGACACCAGTCCCTCATGAGCACCCTGGGCGTCGCGGCGCTGATGGGCCTTGGGTTCGGCGCGATGGGTTATCTTGGGTGAGTAGCAAGACGGACCGAGGCGCGCCGAAACCAAAGGTTGAACGGCGCGAGGGGATTGCGACACCACACAAGAGAGCGAAGACTAACCTTCAGCGCCGCTCCGCGTGGTTTGAACCGATCCGGGCCAAGAGTTGCTCGATCACATCACTGGCTTGGCGCTGCCGCAGCAGCCCAAGATCGGGATCGGTGTCCTCTTCTTCGAAATGAGCGACCGCAACCGGACCGGTTTTGAGATAGCCCTCAATTTGCCCGTCCGGCGCGAAGCGCTTGCGGAGGATCGCCAGGGCATTCTCTATGACAGCACCATGCTTGCCGGCGAGAGCTTGGCGGAACATCTCGGCGACTCGATCCGGGCCATCCGGTGCGTACTCGATGCAGTAGATCAAGTCGTGTGCGTCCTTGTCCACGCCGCGGTCTTCGAACGCAAACGCTTTCAGGCAGGTGAAGCTTACCAGGTTTGCGTGTTGTATCTTCTCGGTTGTGATCTCGGCGTTGTCGAGGAGTTCGGCCTGAACTTCGGTCGATTGGTAAAGGTCGAAGACAATGGACGAGTGCGGGATGTTGAGAGCGGAAAGCCGGCCTTCCGTGGGCAGGGGCTGGACCTTGCCGCCGGCGATCGCGGGCGCGTCTGCGAGCAGTTCAAGTATCACCGGTTCGTCTTGTTCGGTACGCTTCTGCCAGCGCCACGAGACTTTCTGGCCGCGGTCATTCGTCGCCCGCTCAAACCCCATCCTGTGTAGATTCTGGTCAAGCGTGTGATACCCGGCGGTGTCGGCCAGTATCTGTAACTCGATGACGGTATCGACATCGAGCGTGCCGGCATGTGGCCGTACGGCCGGTGGTCTGGCCGGCACCAAATATCGTGGCGTCAGTCCGCCTACGAGGAAGACACTTTTCTTCCCTGGGCCTAGTCCTCTCAACAGGGTTACGAGTACACGTTCACAATCAAGTGTTCGCGTCTTGCTGTAACCGGTGATGGTGGGGGGCTTCGCCATCAAAAACCGATCTGCTCACGACGCAGGTGGTCCGCTAGTTCCTTGGTGCGCCCTGCGCCGTGGGCCAAATCGAGATAGACTTGGACCGGGCTGGCCAGCCAAACTCCGTCCAACCGATTGCGAAACAATAATTCGTCCATAGACTTGACCTCAATCACCGCCAGATTCATTCCTTCGCTGACAACACGGGCATCAAGTTCTCGGATGGCTTGTTCCGCGATTTCGCCGGCTAACAGCCGGCAATGGACCCGTGAGACCGTCGACAGGAACGGAGCGTAACATTGGGCCGCTGCTTCGTGAGTGATTGCGTATTCGGCATCGTGGGCCGCAAAGACATGAGCTATCTTTTCGAACAGTCCCTCTGCTCGAACCGAAGGGACGAAGAAGCGCCGCATAGGCGGAGCTGGCGACGCGGCATGTTGTTTCACCCACGTGTCCAATAAGGCGGCAGGTTCGACCAAATGTCGCTCCTTGTTCGGACCGATGCCACGAGAGACCACCCACTCATACCTCTCCAACTCGGCTAGCACCTGGGACGCAGTGGCGGGCGACACCCGCGCGCGATGCGCGAGTTCTTTGACTTGGTACCATTCGTCGTGGTGGACAAGGAGAGCATGCAGTGCCCGCGCCCGCCGTCCTGAGAACAAGGACCGTATGGATCTCGACAAAGGCCTTGGGAGAGGTCTGTCAACATAGAGATGGACGCCTTGGGCAGGAACGTAGAGGCTGCCACCGCTGTCATAGTAGCCCACTCGCTCGCTCTTCAGAAGTTCCTTGGCTCCCGGGGATATTGACTCGGCGACCAAAACGGGGACCGTTTCACGACCTTGCGGTCCATCTGCGTGCCCGCGGCTGGGATCCTTGATTAGCCATAGTCTCTGCCGAACGTCACGGGGGTAGAGAACCTTCATCACTTCGATCAACAAGGTGATGATCTTGCCCGCTACCCGAAGATTACACTTGACGTCATATTGCGGAGTTGAGGAGGCTCCGGGCGAACGAGGCGGCTCCAAGAAGACTTGCACGACCCGGACGTCGGGCAAGTGCCGAAGAGATTCCAGAAACTGGTCGACTAGTCGTCGTTCTGTGACCGCAGGGGCTAACATTGTTATTGACAGATATGCTGTACAGCAAATCTACCAATAGATCATCAATAATGCAAGATTGGTGTTGAGATGCTGTGCAGCAAATAAGGACTATACACCAAATTAAAAAAGAGGCTGGTTAAAGCTGTGAGTTTCTCACGACCCTTGACGGGCGCATATTCTCCAACGGCCGGGATCGGAGAACCCTTCTCGTCAACCCTCAAAGATTGTACAGCGCCCGCGCGTTCCCGCCGGTGATCTTGGCCGCCACCTCCGGACTCAGGCGCGGGTCATTGGCGACGCCGTCTATGGCCAGCAGTTCGGTGGCGCTGTCGGCGTGGCCGTAGTCGGTGCCCACCACCAAGTGGTCCTCGCCGGCGTTGTCGATGATGTAGGGTAGGTCGTCGGTGGTCTCGCACCCGACCCAGATCCGGTTCCTTGCCAGCAGCTCGTTCCGTTTGAACCCCTGCTCCTTTACGTACGGGCGTTTGTACAGATCGGTCAGCGCGTAGGGCAGCCACTGCGCGCTGACCTCCAGGAACCCCATCTTGAGCTGTGGGAATCGCTGAGGGATTCCGCCCGCGACGATGGTGTGGAACGCTCCCACCACCACCAGCTTGAACTTCGAGAAGGCCACGGGCTCGTACTTGTAGTAGTCGAACAGCACGGAGCTGCCGTTGGAGGCGTGGATGCACACCGGGATGTCGAGCCTGCCGGCGGCGTCGTACACCGGATAGAAGAAGGGATCGTTCAGCAGCCGTTCGCCCTCGGAGCCGCGCATGTAGATGCCCACCGCGCCGTTCTCCTTGGCCAGCCGGGCTTCCTCATGCACCTGTTCCGGGCTGAGGAGCGGCACCACCGCCACCCAGCGCAAGCGGTTGTCGGATTGTTTCCAGCACTCGCCCATCCAGCGGTTGTAGCTGCGGCACAGCGCCAGCTCGATCTCGGGGCGCGGCGTCAACGGGATGATGAAGATGGTGGGGAAGATGACCTGGATGTCCACCTTGAGTTCGTCCATATGCTTGAGCCGCACTGCCACGTCGCGCAGTTCGCGGGACTCCAGCGGCGTATCCTTGCCAACGTTCCGGGTCTTGAGCCGCAGGGTTCCGTCCACCAGCCAGTACTCATCCCCGAAGCCCGAGCCGTTGGTCGAGCCGACGACTTCGGGCCGGTACTTGCGGTCGGCGCCGTCCATGAACTCCCAGGTTTCCTCGGTTTCGAGAACGTGCGCGTCGGCATCGATTCTGAGCATTTCGGTTTCCTCCACTAGTGGGATGGCATTCGAACAGGCCGATCATGGGCCTGATATCCGTGTGCTCTATCCGAAGTCCGGGGACGAATCAACGGGGTGCCGCCTCAGTTTGGCCTCGCCGCAGGCAAGCCGCGGGGGTGGCCAAAGGACCGTTCCGTCCAGTTCAGACGCTCAGGACAAACTCGTGAGCCTTGGTCATCTGAAAATCGCATTTGCACAGTGCGTCTCGTCCAAGCAGCGCATCAAAAGCGGAGTTTTTTGCCAACTCGACAAGCCGGATCTCAGAGGCAACGTAACTCTGACCGTGGGGTTCCTCAAAGTACAACACGACATCTCCGTCATACCAGTTCGTGGGTTGAGTCCCATGTATGGATATGGACTGGACCATCCATTTTCCCCGGATAGGCAACCCCACGCGCTCCGCAACTGTTGCCTTGATGCTGGTTCTGGAAGCACCCGTGTCCAACAGGGCCTTGACCTTGACGATATAGGGAACAGGTCCCGCCTGCTGAGACGGGAAGGAATTGGGCTTGGCTATTCCGATCCTTACGATGATACCGATGAGCGGATCGAAGCTCCCCTTAAGGGACGACATGCGAGAACCATCCAAGATCTACCGCCTCATCGGTTACCTCTTGGACGGAAAACAGGCCGTCGCCAAAGGTGCGTTCACCATGTTGTGCGGCTTCTCTCGCGCTGGAGAAGAACTCTATGATTTCCTGGTCTCGTAGAAGAGCAAATTGACCAGGATTGGTCTTGAGGAGTTCAGGGAGCCGTTTGCTGAAGGCTTCGTAGTTAGCGTCTACCGTTTCCTGAACTTTGGCGCGGGTAGGACTCTCGGACTTGGCCATGGCAACCTCCATACGCTGGTACGTGCCTCCGCCGATACGGCACGTACTTCTCCATACTCGGCGGTTGCTATCTAATCTTTAGTACTCGAGGGTATTTTTCGAAGTCAAGGGGCGGGTTACAAGATGTTGTTTTCCAATCAACGCCCCTTCCACGTCGGCGGCGATCTCAAAGACTGTACAGCGCCTGCGCGTTTCCCCCGGTGATCTTGGCGGCCACCTCCGGGCTTAGCCGCGGATCGTCGGCGACGCCATCCAGGGCCCGCAGTTCGGTGGCGCTGTCGGCGTGGCCGTAGTCGGTGCCCACCACCAGGTGGTCCTCGCCGGCGGTGTCGATGACGTAGGGCAGGTCGTCGTTGGTCTCGCAGCCGACCCAGATGCGGTTCTGCGACAGCAGATCCTTCTTGCTGAACTCCTTGCCCGTCATGTGGTGGCGCTTGTACAGGTCGCTCAGCGCGTAGGGCAGCCACTGAGAGCCCACCTCCAGGAACGCCATCTTGAGTTTCGGGAAACGCTCGGGGATCTTGTCCATGATGATGGTGTGGAACGCGCCCACCACCACCAGCTTGAACTTGGAGAAGCCCACGGTCTCGTACTTGTAGTAGTCGTACAGCACGGGGCTGCCGTTGGAGGAGTGGATGCACACCGGGATGTCGAGCTTCTCGGCGGCGTCGTAGACCGGGTAGAAGTGGGGGTCGCTCAGCAGCCGCTCCCCCTCGGAGCCGCGCATGTAGATGCCCACGGCGCCGTTCTCCCTGGCCAGCCGGGCTTCCTCGTACACTTGCTCCGTCTTCAGCAGCGGCACCACCGCCACCCAACGCAGGCGGTTGTCGGACTGCTTCCAGCACTCGCCCATCCAGCGGTTGTAGCCGCGGCACAACGCCAGCTCGATCTCGGGCCGGGGCGTGAGCGGGATGATGAAGATGGTGGGGAAGATGACCTGGATGTCCACCTTGAGCTCGTCCATGTGCCTGAGCCGGACCGCCACGTCGCGCAGTTCGCGCGACTCCAGCGGCGTGTCCTTGCCCACGTTGCGTGACTTGAGCCGCAGGGTGCCGTCCACCAGCCAGTACTCGTCGACTTCGCCGGAGCCGTTCAGGGAGCCGACGACGTCGGGCCGGTACTTGCGGTCCGCGCCGTCCATGAACTCCCAGGTCTCCTCGGTTTCGAGAACGTGTGCGTCGGCATCGATTCTGAGCATTTCCGGTTCCTGTGTTCGTGCGTCAACGGACGGCGATCATGGGCCTCTCCATTGGCCTGTATCGGAAGTCGGGCCGCGAATCAACGGCCCTTCCACGCCGCCGGCCGCTTCTCGACGAAGGCCCGCGGTCCTTCCTTGCTGTCTTCCGTGGTGAGGACCAGGGTGGCGAGATCCGACTCCAGGCGCAGCGCCTGCTCCAGCGGCAGGCCCTGGCCCTTGTGGACCGACTCCTTGATGTACCGCAGGGCCAGGGGCGCGCCCTTGGCGAAGGATGCCGCCATCTCCTCACCGGCGCGCGTCAACTCGTCCACCGGCACCAGCTTGTTGACGAGTCCGATGCGGTACGCTTCCTGAGCGTCCACCAGCGACCCGGAAAGGCACATTTCCAGAGCCTTGGCGGAGCCCACGAGGCGGGCGAGCCGCTGCGTCCCACCCGATGCCGGCATGAAGCCAAGCCGGACCTCGGTCACGCCCATCCGGGCGTTCTCCGCGGCGATGCGGATGTCGCAGGCCATGGCGATCAACAAGCCGGCCCCGACCGCGTAGCCGTGCAGCAGCGCGATGGTGGGTTTCTGCACCAGGGCCACGGCGTCGATGGGCGAATGGACGCCCGGAGCCTGCTTTGCCTGCCGGGCCTCCAGCGGAGAGGCCGATGCCGCTGCCGGTTCGGTGTTGCGGCTGGCCCGCTCCTTGATGTCGCCGCCCACGGTAAAGCCCTTCTCGCCGGCGCCCCGGAAGAGCACCACCTGGACGTCCCGGTCCGCTTCCGCCCGGGCGCAGTACTCGATGATGAGCTGCCGCATCTCCTCGTTGATGGCGTTCAGCGCCTCCGGGCGGTTCAGGGTGATCCAGGCGGTCTGCGCCTTTACTTCGTAGAGAACCTTGTCGTCGGCCATTGGCTATGTCTCCTCTGTGTGGAGTCGTGAAGGAGTCGCCTATCTCCTCCGTCAGTCTCATTTCTCTTCCGTCATTCCCATTTCTCTTCCGTCATTCCCGCGAAAGCGGGAATCCAGGTGGGGCGGCGTGGGGCAGCTTGATAGCGCCGTCCCCAGGCCCCTGGATTCCCGCTTTCGCGGGAATGACCATACGGAGCTTGGTAGCACTTCCCTGTCAGTGACGGGATTCGATGCCTCCGCGCCAATCCCACTGGCTCAGGCTGTGCCGCGGTCGAGCCGGTAGACCCGCGCGGCGGTGTCGTGGAACAGTGCTGTTCGTTCCGCGTCGGAGTACCCCCGCGACATGATCTTGAATGCGTTCCAGATGGATACGTAGGAGTAGGACACCCGGTCCACCGGGAAGTTGCTTTCGAACATGCAGCGGTTGGCGCCGAACTTCTCGATGCAGAATTCGAAGTAGGGCCGCATGGCCTCGGCCAGTTCGGCGGAGCCGGGCCTGGGCCCGCGCTTGTGCCAATCGTAGCCGGAGCGGAGCGACCCGACGCCGCCCAGCTTGAGCACCACGTTGGGGCACGAAGACAGCGCGGCGATGTCGGCGCTCCATGCCTGGAACACCTCGTCCCGGCGGCCCTGGTACGGGCCGAGCCCCAGGGGTCCGCCGATGTGGTCGAGGATGATGGGCATCTCCGGGAAGTCCCGGGCCAGCTCCACCAGCTCGGGAATCTGCGGGTGGTAGAGCCAGGCGTCGAAGCTCAGGCCGTAGCGCCGCAGGCACCCCACACCGTTGCGCACCGCGGCGTCCCGCAGCAGGCCGGGCCGCGGCACGCTCCGGAACGAGTCCGAGGCGTCCCACATGGTGGAATAGCGGATTCCGCGCAAGCGGGTGGGGCTGGCCTCCAGGTGCGCTTCCAGGACGGCGGCGACGGCGTCGCCCAGGGACAAGTCGGCGTAGGCCACGATGGCGGCCGCTACGGTTGCGGGCGTACCCGCGGACGAGCTCTCGGCTGCGATGCCCTCCAGGAACTCCGTTTCCCCCGCCGGCCGCAGCTCCGCCGGTCCGGTCTCACGGTACATGGCGCCGCATTCCACCGCCACGCTGGAGACGATGCGATGGCCGCCTGTGGCGTCGCGCAGGAAATCGTCGAGCAGATACGGGTTGTTGGGGCGCCGCCACAGGTGGTGGTGCGGGTCGCAGATGGCGAGGTCGGGGTCGAGCGGTGCCTCGTTCGCGGTGTTTGCAGGATCGGCCAACGTCGCTACTTCAAGTCCGGGTTGCTCGCACTGCGTGGCCGGGTTTGGTACAAGGGGTTTGCCTTCAACGATGATACCAGGAGGTCGCGTGGATTTCGAGCTGGCCCATTTCCCTGTCCGGTCCCTTTCCTGGGGCGCCCACACCGAATATCGGGAAGGCGAATTCGTTGTCAACCGCGAGGCGCTGCGCGCCGAATTGCTGGCGGAGCCGCTCATCGACGACGTGGAGCTGAGCATCGTCCGGCCCGGGGACCGGACCCGGGTCCTCCACGTGGTGGACATCGTCGAGCCGCGCTGGAAGGACCCGGAGCGCGGCAGCGCGTTCCCCGGCAGCCTCGGGCCGCTGTACCAGTGCGGCCTCGGCCGCACCCATGCGCTGGACGGCGTGGCGGTGGTGACGTCCGGCTCGCTGCCCCGGTCCGAGGAGGCCATCATCGACATGTGCGGCCCCGGCAGCGAACTGAGCCGGTTCGGCCGGATGCCGGGTCTGGTGGTGCTGCCCAGGGCGCGAGAGGGTTCCGATCCCGGCGAGTTCGGTTTGGCGCTCATGCGCGCGGGGCTTCGGGCGGCGGTCTTCCTGGCCCAGACCACGCAGGGGCTGGAGCCGGCCCGCACCGAAACCTTTTCCCTGGACCTGGGACGTAACGCGTCGACGGACCTGCCGCGCGTGGGGTACCTCAGCTTCTCGTACTCCCACGGCATCGGCCGCCAGAAGCTTTTCTACGGCATGAGCACCAAGGACATCGTGCCGAGCGTCGTGCATCCCAACGAGTTGCTGGACGGGGCGCTGGTGAACGACGGCTATACCAAGCCCACCAAGAACGCCACCCACGACATCCTGAACCACCCGATGATCCGGGAGCTCCACTGCCGCCACAACCGCGACCTCGTGTTCGCGGGCATGGTGCTGGCGAACCATTACGCCACCTACGAAGAAAAGGCCGCCGGGGCCTGGCACGCCGCGCGCCTGCTCCGGCACGTGGTGGAGGCCGACGCGGTGGTCATCACCAAGGACGGCGGCGGGCAGGCGGACGTGGACCTGATGCTGGCCTGCCGGGCCTGCGAGGAGGCTGGCCTGCGCACGGTGCTGGTGGCCAAGGAGGAGTCGGGCGGCGACGGCCCGTCGATGGTGGACGTGGCGCCCCAGGCGGACGCCATGGTGAGCGTTGGCAACTGTCCCGAGAAGGTCCGTCTCGACGAGTCCATGGAGTTGGTCATCGGCGGGGCCGCGTTCCTGGGAGCCATCCAGGGAGACGTGTCCGGGGCGGTGGAGATCCCGGTCCAGAACATCATCGGCGCCATCGATCCCATCGGCGGCTCGACGCTGACGGCCAGGCCGGGTTAGGGAGGCAAAATGAAACGAATCGTCCACTACGTGAACCAGTTCTTCGCCGGTCTCGGCGGGGAGGAGAGCGCGGGCACGCCGCCCGGCGCGCTGGAAGGGGCGGTCGGGCCGGGCAGGCTGCTGCAAACCTTGCTGGGGGAGGGCGCCGGCATCGTTGCCACGGTCCACTGCGGCGACGATCGCTTCTCCGAGAACGAGGAGGAGGCCACCGCGCGGTTGCTGGAGCTGGTGAAGGCGGCCGAACCGGACCTGCTCTTCGCCGGCCCGGCCTTCGGCTCGGGGCGCTACGGGCTGGCGTGCGCGGGGGTGTGCCGGTCGGTGGGCGCCGAGTTGGGCATACCGGTGCTGACCGCCATGTCGCCGTCCAACCCCGGCGCCGATACGATCCGCGGCGAGATCCCGGTGGTGGGCACCGGCGAATCGTCGGGCGACATGCGCGCCGCCATCGAGGCTTCCGCGGCCGTGATCGTGAAGATGCTCACCGGCGAGACCGTGGCTCCGGGCAGCGAGGAGAGCCTGATTCCCCGTGGCGGCCGCTGGAACACGCGGGTCTCCAGGCGCGCGGCCGAACGGGCCGTGGATCTGCTGTTGGCCAAGGTCTCCGGCGATCCCATGGAGACGGAGATCCCGCTGCCGGCGTTCCAGGAGGTGGAGCCGGCGCCGGGCATCCACGACCTCGGCCACGCGAAGATCGCGCTGGTCACCACCGGCGGCCTGGTCCCCCGCGGCAACCCCGACGGCATCAAGTCCTATCTGTCCACCCACTTCGGTGCCTACGGCGTAGAGAACAGGGAGCACCTCGCCGCGGACGACTTCGAGTCCGTGCACGGCGGCTTCTTCACCGCGGCGGTGAACGAGGACCCCAACCGCTTGATTCCCCTGGACGTGCTGCGGGACGCGGTGCGCGAGGGGTCCCTGGGCGGGCTGCACGAGTATTTCTATTCCACCACGGGCAACGGCACGCCCGTCGAGACCGCTACCGGCATGGCGCGGGACATCGCGGCGTCGCTGGAGGAGGACGGCGTCGACGGCGTCATCCTCACCTCCGCCTGAGGGACCTGCACTCGCTGCGGCGCAGCGATGGCAAAGGAACTGGAAAGAGGCGGCATCCCCACGGTGCACGTGACCAATCTCGTCTCGGTGTCGGAGAACACCGGCGCCAAGCGGATCATGTCGGGGCGGGCCATTCCGCACGTTTTCGGCGACCCCTCCCTGGACGCGGACGAAGAGCGGCGGCTCCGGCGGCGGCTTGTGGAGCAGGCCCTGGAGATGTTGAAGGAGCGGGAAGGCGCGCCGTAACGGACGGATTAGGGGTTGACACGGGCACTGTAAAGTCGGTTAATCGCACGATCAAAACGCAAGAGGAGGCACTCATGGTTAAACGAGTTCTCGTTCTGACGGCAGGGTTGCTGCTCCTGGCGGGCCCGGCATGGGCTGACGCAGTGGCGGATTTCTACAAGGGCAAGCAGCTTCGCATTGTCGTGGGTTATGGTCCGGGCGGCACCACCGACCTCACCACCCGCCTCATCGCTCCCGTACTGCACAAGTACATTCCCGGGAGTCCGCGGATCGTGGTCCAGAACAAGTCGGGCGGCGGCAGCGCGCTGGCGGCCAATACGGTGTACAACAACGAGCGCAGGGACGGCACCGTGATGGCGGCCATCAGCAGCAGCCTCGTGATGAAGCAGGCTCGCGGGGTGGCGGGGATCAAGTTCGACGGCAGGAAGTTCAACTGGGTCGCGAGCGCGTTCCGCGCCAACTCCGCGTGCGCGGTGCGGCTGGACTCGGGCGTGAGCAGCTTTGCCGAGGCGGTGAAGACCAAGAAGCAGCTCATCGTGTCGAGCTTCGACAAGGGCGGCCTGTCCCACCTCGAGCCGATCTTCTTCAACGCGATCTTCGGCAGCAACTTCAAGGCCGTCACGGGATTCCCCAGCGGCGGCGCGCAGCGTCTGGCGGTGAAGAACGGCGAGGTCAACGGCTTCTGCACGACGTTCCAGACCATGGCCAGCACCGAGGTCGCCATGTTCGAGGGCGAGGGGAAGTGCTGCCGGGTCCTGATCATCGCCGGCGAGAAGAAGGCGAACCATCCGCTGCTGGAGGGCGTGCCCGCGGCCGAGGCGCTGGCCAAGGAACTGGGCAAGAGCAAGGAAGAGCTGGCCATGCTGAGGGCGATGAACGCCACCAACCAGATCAGCATCGTCCACACGCTCCCGCCCGGAGTGCCGAAAGACCGTGTCGAGGCCCTGCGCGACGGCTTTGCCAAGGCCTACAACGACCCGCAGGTCCAGGCGCTGGCCAAGAAGCAGAACCGCAATCTGCAGCCCAGGCGAGGTGACGGCGTGGCCAAGATCGTCGAGGATTTGCTCAACACGCCCAAGCCCCTCATGGACAAGATCAAGGCGCTCATCGACAAGGGCTGAAGACCGGCGGCGCGCCGTCGAATCAACCGTGGGCGATACCGGGATCCGGTCCGCGTCCGCCGCTGGCGGTCGCGGGCCGGGCCCCGATCCGCGAACTCCGACCTGAAATCTGAACCGAGAACCGCGAACCGACCGCTCCCGCTACCACTACGCCATGCTGGAAGCCTTCGTCACAGGACTCATCCAGGTATTCGATCAGACCACGTTCCTGCTGATGTCGATCGGCATCTTCCTGGGGTTCATCGTCGGGATCCTGCCCGGCATCGGCAGCCCCGGGGCGGTGGCGCTCATGCTGCCGTTCATCTTCGAGATGGACCCGGTGCAGGCGTTCGCCTTCCTGCTCGGGATGTACGCGGTCACCGGCACCACCGGCGACATCACCTCGATCCTGTTCGGCGTGCCCGGCGAGGTGGTGTCCACCGCCACCATCATCGACGGGCATCCCATGGCCAAGAAAGGCGAGGCCGGCCGTGCCCTGGGCGCGGCGCTCATGAGCTCGCTGGTGGGCGCCATCGTCGGCGCCTTCTCCCTGGCGCTGGCCATTCCCGTCGTCACCCCGCTGGTGCTGTCCTTCAAGTCGCCGGAGTTCTTCTCCCTGGCGATCCTGGGGATCTGCTTTCTCGCGGCGTTGAGCGGCGACAACAAGCTCAAGGGGGTGCTGGCCGGCGGACTGGGGCTCGTGCTTTCCACCGTCGGCCTGGACTACCAGGAGAACATCGAGCGCTATACCTTCGGCCTCGTGCACCTGTGGGAGGGCGTCGGGCTCATCGCCGCGGCCGTGGGGCTGTTCGCCGTACCCGAGATCGTGGAGCTGTGGGTCAAGGGCTCCGCCATCGCCGACACGAAGGTGGGCAAGCTGGGCGGTGTATGGCAGGGGGTCAAGGACACCTTCATCCACATCGGCATCACGGTCCGCTGCAGCATGATCGGCACCTTCTTCGGCCTCGTGCCCGGCGTGAGCGCCGCGCTGTCCCAGTGGGTGTCCTACGCCCACGCGGTTCAGAGCACCAGGGACAAGAGCGGCTTCGGCAAGGGCGATGTGCGCGGCGTCCTGGGACCGGGCGCGGCCAACAACTCGGGCATCGGCGCCGCCATGATCCCGACGGTGGCCTTCGGGGTGCCCGGCAGCGCCACCACCGCCATCCTGCTGGGCGCCTTCATCATCCAGGGGCTGCAGCCCGGGCCGAAGATGCTGACCGAGCACCTGGCCCTGACCTTCTCGTTCGTATGGCTCATCGTCATCTCGAACATTATCACGGTGGTGCTGTGTCTGCTGTTCCTGAACCAGTTGGCGAAGATCACCCAGGTGCGCGGATCGCTGCTGATTCCCGCGCTGTTCATGCTCATCTACCTGGCGGGTTTCGCCAACACCGGTTCCTACTTCGCCATGACCACCACGCTGGTGTTCGGGGTGATGGGCGTGGTGATGGTGAACCACGGCTGGCCGCGTCCGCCGCTGGTGCTTGGGCTGGTGCTGGGGTCGCTGGTGGAACGGAACCTCTTCATCTCGTACGAGATCTACGGACTCTGGTTCCTGACGCGCCCCATCGTCATGGTGACCTTCGGCGTCGCCCTGGTCGTGATCTTCCTGCCCGGGCTGCAGGACTGGATGGCGAAGCGGGCTCAACCCACGGAGGAGCCGGGTGCGTAACCGGACGGACATCGTCATCGGCGTGCTGCTGGTGACGCTCCTCTCATGGGCGGTGTGGGAGGCGCAGGGCTGGCCGGCCCGCACGCGGTTCTTCCCTCTGGCCATCGGTTATCCGGTGCTGGCCTTGTCGGTGATGCACCTGGCCTACAGCCTGTGGCTGGGGCTCCGGCCGCTCGGGTTTGGGCACGATCCGGCGTCGCCCGAGCCCGTAGCGGAGGCCGGGCCCGTGCTGGAACCGGCCGTGGTGCGCCGGCGCACGATGGAAATCTCCGTCTGGGCCGTGGCCTTCGCTTTGGGCCTGTACCTCCTGGGATTCAAGGTGGGCGGGCTGGTGATCCCGACGATCTTCCTCCGCTACCAGGCCCGCGAGCTCTGGCGCACCAGCCTCCTGTACAGTCTGGGCGTGTACGTTTTCTTCAAGATCGGGTTGGAGGAAGCCCTCTCGTTTCCGCTGCCCGCCGGCCAGATCGCCTTCGGTCTCGGCTTCTACTCCTTCGATTCCTACCTCATAGACCCGGTTCTGAACCTGTTGCGGTGAACCCGGCAAGGTTTTCGCATACAACGTGCACCACCGGGCCTTCGATCCGGCTTTCAAGACCGACCTGCCCTATGTTCATGCCCTGATTGAGCTTGAGACTCGTATGCCCCTATGGGGTCCGGGCCTATTCATGGCGCCGGGCCGCTGCCTCCACCGCCTCCATCACCCTCAACAGGTTGCCGCCCCACAGTTGCGCGATCTGCTCCTCGCCGTAGCCCCGGCGCACCAGCTCGACGGTGACGTTGAGGGTGTCGCGGGCGTTGTCCCAGCCGGCGATGCCGCCACCGCCGTTGAAGTCCGAGGCCATGCCCACGTGGTCGATGCCGATGAGCTTGACGGCGTAGTCGATGTGGTCGGTGAAGTCCTTCACCGACGCCTTGGGCCACTTGACGTCGATCTCTTCCCGGCGGGTTTGATACGCGTTGCGTTTCTCGTCGCTCAACTGCTGGAAGTCCGCGAAATCCTTGATATCCATCTCCGTTCTGAGGGCCCGGAACGCCGCCCGCCTCTCGGGGGAGACCGGTCGCAGGTAGGCATCGAAGGCCACCATCTGGGCCACGCCGCCGTTGTCCCGGAGCGCCGTCAGCGCCTCGTCGGACAGGTTGCGCGGGTGGTCATAGACGCCCTTCACGCTGGAGTGGGATGCGATCACCGGAGCGCGAGAGGCCTTGATGGCGTCCATAGCGGTGGTCATGGCCGCGTGGGAGATGTCCACCATGACCCCCAGGTCGTTGGCGCGCGCGACCGCGGCGCGTCCGAAATCGGTGAGGCCGCCGTGCTCGGTGGGCGAGTCCTTGAGACGAGGGTAGGGCACCGCCGAGTCGCCGAGGTCATTGTGGCCGTTGTGGAGCAGCCCCAGGTAACGGGCGCCGTAGTCGTAACAGGTGTCCAGGATCTGGAGATCACGGCCGAGAGCATGGCCGTTCTCGATGCCGATGAGCGCTGCCAACCGCCCTTCACCGTGGATGCGGCGCACGTCCTCGGCCGTTCGGGCCAAGGAGATCGTGTCTGGATACTGCACATCGGTCATGCGGCGGATGGCGGCGAACTTGGCAAAGGCGTCCGCCATGGCCCGGGCGTACCCTGCCGCGTTCCGCTCTCCCTGCCCGACGTAGACGATGAAGAACACCGCATCGAGCCCGCCGCGCTGCATCCCCATCAAGTCGATCTGGCCCCGGCCCCGCTTGGCCTCCCTGGGATCGTAGCTCTCCGTGCCGAAGTCGGGCGGAATGTCCACGTGGGTGTCCATGCTGAGGACGCGTGCGTGGATGGACCGGGCTCGGGTGAGAAGTTCAGCGTCGCTGTCTGCCGGTACCGGTGTCACAGGGCCTCCCCGAATCTCAGGGTTCATCCGAAAGTTGAGCGCCGTGCCAGACGCCCGCGATCCAGACGGTGTCGGTTTCTTTGCGATAGAAAAAACGATACGGAGCGATGATCACTTCCCGGTAGCGTAACTCCGGAAACTCGGGAATGACTCTGCCGGAGTCGGGAAATTTCTCGAGTCGGCGCAAGACATCCTCGGTCCGTCGCCGAAACCGTCTCGCTGCTGCCGGGTTGTCCCGCTTGACATAGGCAATTGCGGCAAGGAATTGCGACCGGGCGGATGGCGTGAATCGGACGCTCACGAACTTTCGTCCGCGAGCAGCGCGTCGGCCTCCGCCAGCACCGTGTCCAAGTCGGTACCCCGCCCCTCGGCGATCTCCTTCTCCCCCTGCGCCAGCAGCCTGAGCATCTGCCGTTCAGCCTCCGTGCGCTGATATTCCTCGGCGCTCAAGAGCACCGCCGCCGCTCGACCTCGTTGGGTAATGACGAAGGGCTCGCGCGACTCGCCGACCCGTTTCAACACGGCCGCCGCATCCTGCCGCAGGTCGGTCACGGGTATGATTTGGGGCAATTTCGCCATGAAGACTCCTTTTGATTCGCTTAACAGTATTAACAAACGTATCATTAGATGCTTGATTCGACAATGGAACTTGAGAACCTGGCCTCTGCGCCGTAGCTGAGCTGCAGCGACGGAAAAGGGACTGGATTCGATGTATTTGACTACATATGCTCCACAAGCCATGTTAGGGCGTGAAGCGGCTTGGGCCTCAATTGGGTCGGCCTCGGGTTGACACCCCGAAGGGGTCACGCCACGCGAACATGAAGGAGTTGCCTGTGAACGTGGACGAGAAAATCAGGAAGTTGAGCGTGGCGCAGCGCAAGAAGGTTGAGGTCCGCGCGGCAGAGCTGATCGCGGAGGAGATGACGTTGCGTGAGCTTCGCAAGGCGCGGAACCTTACGCAAATCCGCGTGGCAAAGCAGCTTGGGATCACCCAGGATAGCGTCTCGCGACTTGAGAAGCGTAGCGACCTCCTTCTGTCCACGTTGCGCAAGACAATAGAGGCCATGGGTGGGAGCCTGTCTTTGGTCGCAGAGTTCCCCGATCGTGCGCCAGTGGTGTTGTCCGGAATCGCCGAGGATGATTCGGGGGCTTGATGTCGGAGCATGTGGCGCGTGACCCCGGAAATGGCGCGGACTACCTCTACGTCCGCGAATCCGTTGACCTGGAGCGGCTGATCCGCCGCATCGAGGGCGGCAACCGGGTCGCCCTCGATATCGAGGCCGACAGCCTCCACAGCTACACGGAGAAGGTCTGCCTGATCCAGCTTTCCGTCGGGGGCGCGGACTTCGTTGTGGACCCCCTTTCCGCCCTCGACTACGACGGCCTCATACAGGCCTTGGCCGGCAAGCCGCTGATCGCCCACGGCGGCGACTACGACCTGCGCATGCTGCGCGCGTGGCATGGGTTCAGGCCGCGCGGCGAAGTCTTCGACACCATGATCGCCGCTCAGTTGCTGGGGATCGAGCAAATCGGGCTGGCGTCGCTGGTCGAGAAGTTCCTGGACGTTGCCATGACCAAGGACTCGCAGAAGTCCGACTGGTCGCGCCGGCCCCTCAGCGAAAAGCAGTTGCGCTACGCCGCCAACGACACGCGGCATCTCGAGGAGTTGGCCGAGTGCCTGCACGGCGAACTGCTGGAGCGGGGACGGGTGGAGTGGCACCGCGAGAGTTGCGCGGCCATGGTGGAGGCCACCGGGCGCGATCGTCAGCGTGACTCGCGGGAAGCCTGGCGAATCAAGGGAGCCGGCCGGCTCACTCCCCGCCAGCTTGCGTATCTGCGGGAAGCCTGGGGGTGGCGCGAGGAGCGCGCCCGGCGCGCCGACCGTCCGACCTTCAAGGTCCTGGGCAACCGGCAACTCCTGGAGCTGGTCCTGTGGGTGGAGTCCCATCCGGACGAGTCGTTGGAGCAGGGGCCGAAGCTGCCGCGCGACATCGTCGGCTCGCGCAGGAGGGCGCTCAAGCACGCGCTCGACCGGGCGGCGGCCATGACCCCGGCGGAGTGGCCGGAACGAATCAGGACCCCGCGGGAACATCCGCCGCCCATGGACCAGCGGGAGGTGGACGCGTTGCGCGGCGAGTGCGCCGGGATCGCCGAGGCACTGGAGATCGCGCCTTCGACGCTGGCGCCGAAGGCGGCGCTCGAGGCCATCGTCCAGCAGCGGCCCAGGACTCTCGATGAGGTCATGGCGAGCGGGGGGCTGTTGCGTTGGCAGGCGGAGTTGGTGCGGCCGGCGGTGGGAAGAGCGCTGCACGGGACCTCAGGCGACACCGCTTCGTCGGCCTGAAGGCAGGTGCATTCAAAAGTCCTGTTTCCTTTTCGTCATTCCCGCTTTCGCGGGAATGACGGAAGGGGAGCATCGGACTTTTGAAGAGTCCTGGGCCTGAAGGCTCCGGCACACACCCGGGCGGCAAGATGTGCTATAGGTCGGACAAGGTCCGCGGCGTTTGCCCGGCAGCCATACCGTAACGAGAGGAGCCGTGACCATGGAGAATCGAGCGGAAGCGATACATGACAGCCTGAAGCACCCGGTGATCGACGGCGACGGCCACTGGATCGAGCCGATCCCGGTCTTTCTCGAGTATCTGAGCGAGGCGGGCGGCGCCGGAGCCGTCGACCGGATCAAGGATCTCTGGCGCCGGAACCAGGGCTGGTACCGGGCGACCCCGGAGGAGCGCCAGCACCACCGCATGCGCCGCACCATCTGGTGGGGCGTCACCGCCGATACGCTCGACAAGGCCACGGGGCTGTTGCCGGCCTTGCTGAACGAGCGGCTGCCGGAGTTGGGCATCGACTTCGCGATGATCTACCCGAGCTTCGGACTGAGCGTCAACGGCATTCAGGACGACGATCTGCACCGGGCGGGAGTCCGGGCCTACAACATGATGACGGCGGACATGTTCGGGCCGTATTCCGAACGGTTCTGTCCCGTGGCCATCATCCCGGCGCACAACCCCGACGAGGCCCTGGAGGAGTTGGAGTACGCGGTGGTGCAGCGCGGTTATCGCGCGATCATGCTGCGGGGCAATCAGGAACGGAAGATTCCCGGCGCGGCCGAGGGCATCGATCCGCGCAAGGCTGCCTGGTACTGCGACAACATCGCCCTGGACAGCCCGTACGACTACGAGCCCGTCTGGCAGCGGTGTGTCGAGCTGGGCGTGGCGGTAACCCAGCATTCGGGCAGCGGCCGCTGGCACGACCGCGCCTCCATCAGCAACTTCACCTTCAACCATGTCGGCCACTTCGCCGAATCGAACCACGCCTTCGCCCGGGGCGTCTTCCTGGGCGGCCTGGTGAACCGCTACCCGAGCCTCAACTTCGGTTTCATGGAAGGGGGCATAAGCTGGGCCTGCCAGATGTGCTTCGACCTCATCGAGCACTGGGAGAAGCGCCGGCGGGCCGGGCTGCAGTACCCGGACGCGACCAACGTCCAGGAGTTGAAGGGGTTCATCGACCGCTACGGCGATGAGAAGCTCAAGCGCAACGCCGACGCCATCATGGACAACCTCGACGCCTTCCGGCCCAACTGCAGCCTCGACGAGCTGGCCAGGCCCGAGCATGTGGTGGATGATTTCGAGGCCGCGGGTATCCATTCCGAAGAGGACGTCGAGGCGGTGTTCGCCAACAACTTCTTCTTCGGTTGCGAGGCCGACGACCGCGCCACCATGTGGGCGTTCGATCCGCGCATGGGCGTGCGGCTCCAGCCGATTTTCAGCTCCGACTTCACGCACTTCGACGTGCCGGACTTCAAGGACGTCATTCCGGAAGCCCACGAGATGGTGGAGAAGGGCCACGTGACCGAGCAGGACTTCCGGGAGTTCACCTTCACCAACGCCGCGCGCCTGCACACCCGCAACAACCCGGACTTCTTCAAGGGCACCGTGGTCGAACGGGCCGTGGCGGATGAGATCCAACTGTGAGGCGGGTGACGCGGTCGAGGCGCTGCCCGCTTTCCGTGCGGGCCGTTACATGGAAAGCTTGGTAGCCGGGATTTCCCTTCGGGCGACGGACTGGTTCACCAACGAAAGGTCGTTGACGCGCACCACGTTGCCGCCCCCGACGTCCCTCTTGCGGGCGGTGAACCGGATGTAGAGAACCGACCCCGATTCAACCCTTACATGGACTTTCGTCGTATCGGTAGTGATCTGGAGGCTGCCCATGGCCGTTGTCACCGTGTGCATGCCGGGTGGCAGCTCGTGTACCTGGTAGCCGCCGTTCCTGAGGTCGGGCTTGTGCCTGCCGTCCACCCGAACGTGCGTTGGGAGAAAGCCGCCCACCGCGGACCACGGCCGGTACAGATAGACAACGCCCGCACCTGCCTTGGGTCCCTTCCAGCCGTCGAAGTCGGGCCCTTGGGCCGTGGCGCAGCCGGCGAGCAGCAAGAGGGTCCCGGCGGCGATCCATCTTCTCGTGTTCATGGTCGTTCAGCCCGGTGACCGACCGCCACGCTCCCGCCGCTATGCCTCCAGCCCCAGCGAGTAGAACCGGTTGCAGTTGTCGAAGAAGACCTTCCGCTTCTGGTCCTCGGAAATGTCGGTGCGCTCGCGGACCTCTTTGGTGGCGTTGGGCCAGATGGTGTCCCAGTGCGGGTAGTCGGCGGCGAACAGCCACATGTCGTCGCCGTAGCGGTCCATGCAGTAGGGCAGCATGGCGTCGTCCGGGTCGAAGCTCACGTAGACCCGTCCGCTGGTGACGTACTCGCTGGGCTTGCCCTTGAGGAGGGGCGCCTCCTCGCTGCGGCGCTCGTAGTGCTCGTCGATGCGGTCGAGCCAGTAGGGGAGCCAGCCGCATCCGGCCTCGAAGAAGCCCAGCTTCAGCTTGGGGAAGCGTTCCATCACCCCGCAGGTGACGATGCCGAGAAAGGCCTGCATGATCTCGAAGGAGAAGCTCACGGTGTGGGCCTGGAGAAAGCACTCCCAGCGTTCCTGCCCCTCCGCGCCCCAGGAGTTGCCGTGGAAGCAGACCGGGATGCCCAGGCGTTCCGCTTCGGCGTAGATGGGCCAGAACTCCTCGGCGCCGAGGTTCTTCTTGTGGCCGTGGGTGTGGATCATCACGCCCGGGTGGTGCCACTTGTTGACGGCGCGGTTGAGCTCCTCCACCGCCGCGGGCACATCCCTGAGCGAGACCGTGGCGATGCCCTTCATGCGCGGGTTCTGCTGCTGGATCTCGCCGATGTAGTCGTTCCAGGCCCGTGCCAGCGCCTTCTGGAGGTCGCTCTGGGGGACGAGGCTGAGGCTCAGTCCCATGGTCGGATACGTGACGGTAAGGTTGATACCCTCCACGTCCATGTCCTCGACGTACCCGTCCGCGCCGATGGTCTGTTTCCCCATGCGTCCAAGGAAGCGGTCCCAGGTGTCGCTGGGAAAGAGCCCTTGGCGGATACGCTGGAACTGCTCCGGTACACGGGAGCGGTAGTCGTCGATGGTTTCGCGGATGTGGGAGTCGGAGTCCAGGATTGGGTAGCCGGCCATATGCGTTACCTCCACGTATAGACGTTCGTATTCATGTGAATACGGCAAGAGGTCGCCGCGTGTCAATCACGGCGGGGCGACACCAACGCGCTGCGCCGTTGTCGTTCCCGGCTTCGGGATCCCGTCATTGGGCGGCGTGGTAGGCTCGGTCGGTCTTGGCCGCCATGATGAAGTCGTTGCGGTGGAGGTTGCGGATCTTGTGGGTCCACCAGGTGACCCGGACCCGGCCCCATTCCGTCACGATCCGCGGGTGGTGGCCCTCCGCCTCGGCGATGTCGCCCACGGCCGCGGTGAAGGCCAGCGACTGGGCGAAGTTCCTGAACTTGAAGAGCCGGTCCAGCTTGGGGATCCCGTCCTCTTCGATCATCGCCCACTCCGGCGTCTGGGGTTTCAGTGCCCGCACTTCCTCTTCGGTGACCACGGGAGCATCGGCCCGGCACGCCACGCATTTCTCTTCGGTCAACTGGCTCATGGGATTCCTCCAGGGCTGGACGGCTTCGCTCCGCCGCGCTCGGACGACGAAGGTGGTGAGTGATTAGCTTATCCGGAATATTGGGGGTAGGAAAACGGCATCGGGGCCGCGAGCCCCGGGACGGGAGGTGTCATGTCGGAGGATCGTTTTCGGGTGGTGGTGCTGGACGACTACGAGAGGTTCTGCACGACGGTTCCGGCCTATGGAGAGGTGGTGGCGGTGGCCGACGTCGACGTGGTGGAGCACAAGCTCAACACCGACGAGGAGTGGGCGGCGGCCGTGGGCGACGCGCATGCGGTGGTGCTCATGCGGGAGCGCTCGCCGTTCCGGGAGCGGGAGTTCGCGCTGGCGCCTTCGCTGCGGTTCATCTCGCAGATCGGCCGCGGCATACCGCACCTGGACCTGGCCGAGGCCACCCGGCGCGGCATCCCGGTGTCATGCACTCCCAACGACTCCGGCGCCTCCACGGTGGAACTGACATTCGCGTTGATCCTGGCACTGGCAAGGCAGATTCCCTCGGTGAGCCAGGGCATGCGCGAGGGCGCGTGGCCGCCGGCAGTCGGCATGCTGCTGGAAGGGAGGACCCTGGGCGTCATCGGCCTCGGGCGCATCGGCGCCAGGGTCGCGCGCATCGCTCAGGCCATGGACATGAACCTCCTGGCCACGGGCAAGACCCTCACCGACGAGCGGGCGGCGGAGGCCGGCGCCCGCAGGGTTTCCCTCGACACGCTGATCGAGGAGTCGGACATCGTCTCGGTGCACTGCCGGCTGAACGCCGAGACACGAGGACTCATCGGCGGCCGGGAGCTTCAGCGCATGAAGCCCGGCGCGCTGCTCATCAACACGGCGCGCGGCCCGATCGTCTCGGAGGACGCTTTGGTGGAGTCGCTCCGGCAGGGCCATCCCGGGGGGGTCGGTCTCGACGTCTACGATGAGGAACCGCTGCCGCCGGACCATTCACTGCGCCGCTTCGACAACGTCATCCTGGCCTCGCATCGCGGCTACGCCGTGGACCGGATCCTCCACCAGCGCTACCAGAGCGCCTTCACCAACGTGATCCGGTTCATCGAGGGCGCGCCGGTGGACGTGATCGATCCGGACGCATAGGCGTCGTCCTGACCGGTGGCGGCTACGACTCCGCCAGCACCTTGCGGAAGCGGTCCCGGTGCTCGGTGCTGTAGAGGCGGGGAAAGTTCTCCGGGTAGTCTTCCCCGGGCTCCATCTTGAGGTCCACCAGGATGGGACCGTCTTCCTTGAGTAGGGTGTCGAGGTTCCGGTCCCAGTCCTCCAGGTTGTCGAAGGTGTAGGTGTTGGCGTAGCCCGCCTCCCTGGCGAGGCCGGTGAAGGTGAAGCTGCCGTGGGTCGGGATGGGGACGGCGCCGTTGGTCTCGTAGGTGCCGTTCTCGCAAACGCAGTGCATGAAGTTCTTCGGCGCGGCGTTGGCGACGGTGACGAGGCTGCCGAGGTTCATGAGCAGGCTGCCGTCGCCGTCCAGCACCACCACCCGCTTGTCGGGCCGGCCCAGGGCCAGGCCCAGGGCGTGGGACGAGCCCTGTCCCATGGCGCCGGTGAAGGTGTAGTTGAGGTCCGACGGCGCGATGTGGATCCAGTCCTGGGCCGCCTTGTACACCGCCACTACGATCTCGTCGGTCCGGTGGCGCGCCAGAATCTTGAGGCATTCGTCTCGTTTCATCATGATCAGACAGGCTCCCGTCCGATGAGCATGGCCACCGGCATCAGCTCCGCGTAGGCCCGCTCCACCGCGGGCACCACCTTGTCCTCCGTGCCGGGCGCTTCGATGTTGTGGTGCTCGATCTGCATGGCGTCCAGAATCGGCTCGACGATCCGCAACCCGTAGCGCTTGGACTGGGTGGGCGGTACGCCGGGCTCCTTCTGGAGCATCCCCACCATCATGCACACCGGGTTCTTCCCCTGGACGGCCACGCCGCGGACCGCGTTGATGGAGTCCAGGAGCCCCGTGTATTGCATGAGCAGCAGCGACCGGTGCCCGGCGGCGTAGAGTCCGCTGCAGATGGAGACGCCCTCATCCTCCTTGCACACCTGCACCACCTGGAAGTCGGGATCCTCGATCATGGCCTTCAGCACGTTTTCGCTGGTGGTGCGATCCGGCAACGCCACGATGAACCGGATGCCGGCCCGTTTGATCTCGCGGATGAGGTCCCGCGCCTTGAGCCTGTCGGCGTCGTTGTCTCCGGCCACGTTTCGCTCCTTCCGTCGTCTTCGGCGCCGTCCCCGCCGGACGCGCGCCATGCCGACCTCTATACTATGGAGCTTCCCGGCAGAAAAGACTTGAACCTGCGGACATCGGCGGGCGAATCCGGCCGCAGCTCGCACCAGCGCAGGGCGCCCTCGTAGAGGCGCACGGTGGGTCCGAGCCCGTGAACGGCCGGCAGCAGGTCCCTGAGGCAGTCGTACCAGGCCCGGCGCTCGTCCCGGTCCGGCGGGTCCGGGTCCTCCGCGTTCAGCGTGTCGCACAGGCGGCGCCACTCCCGGGTGGAAAAGCCCACGCGGAAGTCGCCGGGATAGAGATCCAGGGCGATGGCGCGGGGCCGGGTGAAGTGCTGGCGCTCGTCGAACTCCAGAATGAACCCCGGGCTTGCTATATAGTAGTCGCAAGGCGGCATCCGCGGCGTTCGTATGAAGTCCCCGTAACCCCTGTGGGCGCGCAGTCCGTCGAAGATGCGCTGCAGCGCCTCCCCGACCCGGGCGCCTCGGTATGCCTCCGGGGCGCTGGGCCAGGCAAACGAATGGTCCTTGCGGCAGGCGTCCGGATACAGCGTGGCGAGAAGCTCGTGCAACCGGATCTTGCAGTCGCGGCAGTGCTCGGAGTGGGACGCCGTGTTGGGCATGACCGCGCAATTATTGGTAATAACCGGAACGGAGGCAATCCCGGATGGGCTGGACTTACCTGTGCGTGGCCGGCGTGTTCGAAATCGTGTGGGTCATCGGCCTCAAGTACACGGCCGGGTTTTCCAGGCTGTGGCCGAGTCTCTTGACGGTCCTGGCCATGGCGGTGAGCTTCTACTTCCTGTCGCAGGCGGTGAAGACCCTGCCGGTGGGAACGGCGTACGCGGTCTGGACCGGCATCGGCGCCGTGGGCGCGGTGATCCTCGGGATGATCCTGTTCGGGGAGCCCAGGGACGCGTTGCGGCTGGCGTGCATCGGCCTCATCGTCGCCGGCATCGTGGGGCTCAGGCTGGTCTCCAACGAAGGATGAACGCCCGGGAGCTTGAATGAAACGGATCTGTGTCTTTTCGGGTTCCAGCAGAGGCTCACTCGACGACTACGCCCGGACGGCGGCGTCGCTGGGCCGCGAGCTCGCCCGGCGCGGCATCGGCGTGGTCTACGGCGCCGCCTCCATCGGCCTCATGGGATGCGTGGCGGACGCGGCCCTGGCGGAGGGCGGCGAGGTCATCGGCATCATCCCCGAGGCCCTGGTGATGGACGAGGTGGTGCACACGGGCCTCACCGACCTCAGGGTGGTGGCCTCCATGCACGAACGCAAGGCTCTGATGGCCCGGCTGTCCGACGGTTTCATCGCGCTTCCGGGGGGCTACGGTACGCTGGAAGAGTTGGCGGAGATGGTCACGTGGCTCCAGCTCCGCATCCATGCCAAGCCCTGCGGCGTCCTCAACGTCCGGGACTACTACGGCCACCTGATCCGGTTCCTCGACCACGCGGTGGAGCACGGTTTTCTCAAGCAGAAGCACCGCGACAAGCTGCTCATCGCCGATACCGTCGACGGCGTGCTGGACGCGCTGACCCGCTTCCACCTGCCTTGACGCCCGTGTCCTCGCGGAACCGGCCTCACGGTCGGAGCCGCCCGAATCGTCGGGCCGCCACCGCCGCGACGCTGGCCAGCGTCATGAGCCAGGCGAACCAGTCGCCGTAGCGCACGTACGCGGTCTCCATCTCCATCAGGGGGACGGTGATCCTCAAGACCCCCTCCGAAAACATCGGCAGCGGCGCCGACATGCGCCCGGCGGGATCGATGACCGTGGTCAGCCCGGTGTTGGTGGCCCGCACCATGGTCCGGCGGGTCTCCAGGCTGCGCCACCGGGCCAACCGCGCATGCTGCCACGGCGCCGCGGTGCGGCCGTACCAGGCATCGTTGGTGAGGTTCACCAGCAAGTTGGCGCCCTCATTCCGGACGAAGCGGCGCGACAGCGCCGGCATGAGGTCCTCGTAGCAGATGAGCGGGGCCACCCGCGCTCCGTTCGGGAGGGCAAGGGGGGTCTCGATCCCGCCGGGCGTGAAACCGTCGCCGATGGGCGGCATGCCCGGCACCCCGCCGATGAGCCACGCCAGGGGAATGTACTCGCCGAAGGCCAGCAGCACCCGCTTGTGGTAGCGTCCCAGCACCGCTCCGGCGGGATCTACGGCGAACGCGCTGTTGTATCTGCGGATGCGGTTTCCGGGCTCCCGCCGGTAGCTGATGGCGCCGAAGATCATGTGCGGATGGCGCGCCGGCAGCAGCTCCGGCGGGACCCTTCCGGCCCGCTCCGGCAGCCAACTCTCCATGGCGGATTCGGGCCAGACCACCAGATCCGCGTCGGCGTGCTTTGCGGAAAGGTCCTTGTAGGTCTGCTGGTTGGTCTTCAGGAACGCGGCCTTGCCCTTCCGCCCGATGTCGATGTTCCCTTGTACGACCGCCACGTCGAGCTTGCGGGCCGACGCGGCCGCGGCGCCGACCTGTGCCACCCGCGCCTGCCCGTACACCAGGGCGGCGAGCAGGACCGCCCCCGCGCCGGCCGCGGCGCACGCCGCCGCGCGCATCGCGCCGTCGCCCCGCCGCGCCCGAAGGATCCTGTAGAGTGCCGTGCCGGTCCACAGCAACACGAAGGTGGTGCCGTAGTGGCCCACCAGGTCCGCCGACTGGTTGAGGGAGGTGAACGCCGACTGGCTCGTGGCGAGATACCAGGGAAAGAGGTTGGGGAACCAGAACTCGACGGTGACCCAGAAGGCCGGGGGAAAGAGTCCCAGGGGCCCGGTTCCGCACAGGCGCACCAGCGCCGCGAACAGTACGAACGGGATGGTCGACCAAGCCACGAAGAGAGCGAAGCCCGCTGCCGCCAAAGCGTAGTTGACGCCGCCGAACACGTGGATGGTATAGACCAGCCAGTGAAAGCCCAATGCGATGGTGGCCGCTCCCGTGAGCGCCCCGGCCAGGAGCGCGTGACGCCAGCGGCGTGCGCCCTCCAGCGCGGTGAGCCACGGGACGGGGGCGAGCCAGGTCAGGGGAAACAGGATCGGCCAGAGGAAGGGGGTGGCAACGAGCGCGGCACTGAGGAGCGACAACCAAAATAGCGACCTGAAGCCAGCCATGGAGCCGGAAGTCTACGGGTACCGGGAACGGGCGTCAACGCGTGTCGAATCCCCAGGTGCATTCAAGAGTCCTGTTTCCTTTTCGTCATTCGTCCGGTTTCCCTTCCGTCATTCCCGCGAAAGCGGGAATCCAGGTGGGGTGAGGCGGGGAAACGCCCGTTTGGCCCCACCCCGCCCCTGGATTCCCGCTTTCGCGGGAATGACGGAAGGGGAGCAGCGGACTTTGAAGAGCCCTGTGTCGAATCCCGTTGACAGGAGAATTCCCGAGCGACTAATGTAGGATGCCGTAACGTCCGTTGCGCACTTGTGCGTAGGGCGTTGTCGGTCCACTCGTCGAACACGCGGTGAATTCCCAGGAACGGAAAGGGGGAGAGAAATGGGTCAAGCATTCATTGATGCCGACGGGCACATCATGGAGCGCGAGAACGAGATCAACGAGCACATCGACCGGCAGTACCTGGGCCGGGGCAGTCTGAGCTTCCGCCAGATGCTGCCGAGCCTGGACAAGTTCCACACTCCCAGGAGCCGCCACATCGAGCCCGAGGGGATCTTCGATGCCTCCGTGGGACCGGAACGCTGGCTCGAGTTCCTCGAGAAGACCGGGATCGAGTCCTCGGTGCTGTATCCCACGGCCGGGCTTTCCTACGGGCAGGTGCACTTTCCCGAGTGGGCGACGGCATACGCGCGGGCCTACAACGACTGGTTCACCGAGAAGTACACGAAGGTCAGCGACCGCTTCAAGGGGGTGGCGCTGATCCCGGTGCAGGACGTGCCGTCGGCGGTGAAGGAGCTCCGCCGTGCGGTCAAGGACCTGGGCATGGTGTGCGCCATGCTGCCGTCCAACGGCCTCGACCGGCACTACGGTTCCGACGAGTTCTGGCCGCTCTACGAAGAGGCGGAGAAGCTCGACTGCGCCCTGGCGGTGCATGGCGGCTGCTACGGCGACCTGGGCTTCAACTCCTTCAAGGTCTTTCCGGCCACGCGCGCGCTGGGTATGCCCTTTCCCCTGGCCATCCATATGACCGGGATGATGTCGGAGGGTGTGTTCGACCGGTTCCCCGATCTTCGGGTGGGTTTTCTCGAAGGCGGCACATCGTGGATACCACTGGTGCTCGACCGGCTGAACCGCGAGGTGGAGTACGGCGGCCTGCAGCTCAAGCGGGAGCCCCTGGAATACTTCCGCGGCGGACGGGTCTTCATCGGCTGCGAGGGCAACGAGGACGTGCTGGTCTACTGCGTCAACCGCATAGGGCACGAGGTCTTCATGTTCTGCTCCGACTTCCCGCACGAGATCACCATGGACAACTGCATGGAAGAGATCGACGAGATCCGCGACCGGGAAGAGCTCACCGACGAGCAGAAACAGGCCATCCTCGGCGACAACGCCCGGAACTTCTACAAGATCTGATGCAAGGGCGGCGGGAAGGGGACACCCTTTCCGCCGCTTGACGCCTCCTGACCGAAGGGCTACGATGATTTTCGTCCCATGGGGACAGACCATCGTAAGTCTCACCTTGCGAAGCCTACTCGAAGGACCGACCGAGATCGTGGTTCAGAAACATCTTGCCATGTCCGACTCCTTTTGAAGTTGGCGCTCGGGGTGTATGGCCATAACGTTTCAGGAGGAGCACAGATGGAAGGCAGGAGACTCTATATCGGCGGGTTGCCGTACTCGACGACCGACATGCAGCTCGAGGAAATCTTCTCGGCCCACGGCACCGTTGAATCCGCCCAGGTAATCATCGACAAGTTCACGGGGCGCTCCCGTGGGTTCGGTTTCGTGGAGATGGGCACCCCGGACGAGGCCGAGGCCGCCGTCAATGCCCTCAATGAGACAGACCTCGGAGGCCGCACCATCACCGTGAACGAGGCCCGGCCCCAGCGCCGTGACTTCGGAGGCCGCCGCTAGCGCGAACGGGACGCCCGTCCCGTCGCCGGCTCGATTCCAATCGCCATAACGGGCGCTCGGGCGCCCTTCGAAACACCCCAAGCCGTGGGGCATGTGTGCCTCACGGCTTGACCCCATCCTTCCCCGGCGTGAATGCGCCATCCGAACCGTCGTTGCCATTTCCGTACGAATCGTGCATTTAGGCCTTGGACAGGACACTAGGGACCGGAGAGCGAAAGGAGAGTCGAGATGGCGACTGGCAATGGATTCGGCACCGCAAGCAAGATCAGGCAGGTGGGTCGCATGGACCTGCCCGGCGGCGGCAAGATCGAGGTGGACAAGGGCTTCGCCTACGTGGGGCACATGGACCCGCCTCACGGCACCTCCGTCATCGACGTGCGCGACCCGAAGAATCCCAAGCTGGTGGCGCAAATCGACGTGCCCCCGGGAATCCACTCGCACAAGGCCGCGGTGAGCGACGGCGTCATGATCATCAACCACGAGCGCTACGAGAACAACGACGACGCCCAGGGCGGCCTTAAGGTCTTCGACGTCTCGGATCCGTCCAAGCCCCGGGAGGTGTCGTTCTACAAGGCCTCGGCCAAGGGCGTCCACCGGTTCACCTTCGACGGCCGTTACGCCTATTTCTCGCCGGTGCCGGAAGGATACGTCGGCAATATCTGCATGATTCTGGACCTGGCGGATCCGGCCAACCCGCAAGAGGTGGGCCGGTGGTGGATGCCGGGGCAGTGGGTGGCGGGCGGTGAGGAACCCACGTGGCCGGGCACCATGCACCGTTGTCATCATCCCATCCGCCGGGGCGATCGGCTGTACGTGAGCTACTGGCACGGCGGTTTCGTGATCCTCGACATCTCCGACATGAGCAAGCCCACGCTGGTGAGCCATTTCGACACGAGCCCTCCCTTTCCGTCGCCCACCCATACCGCCCTGCCCATGCCGGAGAAGCTCATGGGCCGGGAGATTCTCGTGGTGGTGGACGAGGAAGCCCAGAAGTCGGCGCCCCTGCCGTACGCCTTCATGTGGGTGGTGGACATCAGCGATGAAGCCCATCCCGTGCCCATCGCGACGTTCATGCCCCCCGCCGACGGCGAGCCCGGCGACCGCTACGGCGCGCATCAGCCGGCGGAGCAGGTCTACAGCAACGTCCTGTATGTCACCTGGTTCAGCGGCGGCCTGCGCGCGGTGGACGTGTCCAATCCGTATCAGCCCAGGGAGGTCGGCTACTACGTGCCCGAGCCCGGCAAGGGCCAGAACACGGTCCAGAGCAACGACGTCTTCCACGACGAGAACGGGCTGCTGTACCTCATCGACCGCCTCGACGGGCTGGAGATCCTCGAGCCCCAGGTGTAGGGGCCGGGGGTTCACCGCACCGTCATGGCGGATCGACAGAACGGCACGGACCCGCCCGCCGCGCTGGGCCACCTCCGGGTGGTGGAGCTGGGGGACGTGCCCGCGGCCTACGCCAGCCGGCTGCTGGCCGACCTCGGCGCCGACGTCATCAAGGTGGAGCCGCCGGGCGGCGCGCCCGAGCGCAGGCTTCCACCCTTCGCCGGCGGCGTCGAGGGCATCGAGCGCAGCCTCACGTCCGCCCACGCCAACACCAACAAGCGCAGCTTGGTGCTGGACCTCTCCGCCGCCCCGGACCGGGACACCTTCACCAGGCTCCTGCTTTCGGCCGACGTGTTCATCGAGGCCACGCCGCTGGGCCGCCTGGAGGAATGGGGTTTCACCGACCCGTGGTTGGAGGAGGCCTGCCCCGCGTTGGTGACGGTGTCCATGACCCCCTTCGGCCGCACCGGCCCCTACCGCTACTACAAGAGCAGCGACGCCATCACCAACGGCGCCGGCGGCTTTCTCTACGGCCAGGGAGATGACGAGCGCGGGCCGTGCACCGCGCCGTCCCACTCGGCCTACCAGGTGGCCGGCTGCGTGGCCGCGACCCTGGCGGTGGCCGGGGTGCGCCACCGGCGGCGCAGCGGCGCGGGCCAGCGGCTGGACGTGTCGCTGCAGGAGGCCCTGACCTTCACCAACAGCAGCTCCATCGCTCGCTACACGCTGGAGAACCGCATGGGGCGCCGTCCCGGGGCCAGGACCTACGGCGGCTCGGTGACCAACATCTACCGCTGCAAGGACGGCCGCTACGTCCACTTCACCGCCAACCTGCCCCACATGTGGCGCGAATTCACCCAGAACTGGATGACCGGGACGATCCTGTCCGAGCCGCAATGGGAGGACATGGCCTACCGCGACGCCCGTAGCGACGAGGCCTCCGCGGTGGCGGCGGAGTTCATCAGCGGGTTCACCGCGGCCGAGTTCGTGGCCGAGGCTCAGCGCCGTCACCTCTCCGCCGCTCCGCTCAACACCGTGGGCCAGTTCGTGGAGGGAGAGCAACTGGCCGCCCGCCACTGGCTCCAGGAAATCGAGCACCCGGTCATCGGCCGCTACCGGGCGCCGGGCTTCCCCATGCGGCTTTCCGGGACGCCCATGCGGGTGCGCCGTCCGGCGCCGCTGCTGGACCAGCACCGCCAGGAGGTGCTGGCCGAGCTGGAGCAGGGGAGGGAACCCGCGCCCGCCATGCCGCGCCCGGAGACGGACGCCGGCGACGGTATGCTGTCGGGGCTCCGCATGGCCGACCTGACGCAGCAGTTCGCCGGCCCTTTGGGCACCGAGATTCTGGGCTATTACGGCGTCGAGGTGCTCAAGATCGAGTCCAACACCGTGGCGGCCCGGGGCCGGGGCGCGGCTATCCACGCCGACATGAACCGGGCCAAGCTGGGCGTCACCCTGAACCTGCGCCATGACCAGGGCAAGGAGCTCTTCCGCCGTCTGGTGGAGAGCTCCCAGTTGGTGGTGGAGAACTTCAGCGTGGGGGTCATGGAGCGGCTCGGCTTCGACTACGAGTCGCTGCGCAAGGTGAACCCCGGCATCATCCAGGTGTCCATGCCCGGCTGGGGCCGGGAAGGGCCGCTCAAGTCGTGGGTGGCCTGGGGCTGGCAGCTCCTTGCCTACACCGGGCTCATGCGCCTGTGGGGCTATCCCGAGTCGCCCATGCGCGCCCGCTGCAAGATCGCCTGGCCGGACCGGGTGGGCGCCATCACCATGGCCCTGGGCGTGGCCGCGGCGGTGGAGCACCAGGAGCGCACCGGGGAGGGACAGTTCATCGAGGCCTCCATGCTCGAGGCCCAGGGCGCCATGATGGGCCCCGCCATCCTCGACTATACGGTCAACGGCAACGAATGGGACACGCTGGGGTACCGGGAAATACTCGGAGAGCCCTACGCCCCCTACGGCTGCTACCCCTGCGCCGGCAATGACGACTGGATCATCATCGCCTGCGAGACCGACGAGGAGTGGCGGGCCATGGCCGGGGTCATCGGCGTGGGCTCATGGGCCGACGACGTGCGCTTCGCGGACAAGGAAGGGCGGCGGCGGCACCGCGACGAGCTGGATGAGAAGCTGACCGGATGGACCCGCACCCAGACCGCCCGCCAGGCCTTCCGCCGCCTGCAGCAGGCCGGCGTGGCCGCCGGCAACCCCATGTCCGGCGAGGACCTCTACTACGACCCCCACCTGCGCGAGCGCGGCCACATCGTCGAGATGGACGAACCCCCCTGGGGCCGGGTCGCCCACCACGGCATCCCGGGGATTCCGTCCCGCTCCAAGGCCAGCGCCGCCCAACCCGCGCCCTGGATCGGCGCCCACAACGCCTACGTGCTGGGCGAGGTGCTTGAGTTGTCGGAAGAGGAGATCGCCGCACTGGAGGAATCAGAGGCGATCAAGTAGAGCGAGCGGTTGGGCATCTGATCCCACACTTGGTTGTCTAAAGTCCGTCCTGTTCTTTTTTTGAATACCCCGCCCCATTGTTTAAAAAAGAACGGCACCTTGTGCTGCAGACAGTTGTCGCGGATTTCCCGTACCCAGTCAGCTTTCATCGGTCGTGCCCTCGGTCCCGATTCGCCGCCGACAATCACCCAGTCAATGCCATGAAGGGGTATGCCCGTTAGTGGTCCGAGCAAGGGTTCCAGCGATAGAAATTTGACCAGCGCACCGGTTTCCCTGAGCCGCTTCAACCTGTCCATCCACTGCGTCGACTCTATACTCGTTCCGAGCCAGATATTCGGCGTCCATGACAGCCGATGATTGAGTTGTACGACCCGCCCCGGTCGTTTTGTGAGTACCTGGAAGGTGTGTTGGGGCGAACGGTTCATAACATCGAACACCGCACCGATGAACTCGGCTGGGACCGATTTGTGGAACAGGTCCGACATGGAGTTGACGAAAACAAGATGTGGCCGATGCCAATTCGCGGGCTCCTCCAACGTACGCGGGTGAACGGTTACCTTGAAACCCTCGCGATACTTGTGCGCTCCCATGGCTCGCAGCCGTCTGGACATACGCTCCGCGTAGCAGTGCTTGCAGCCCTGACTAATCTTCGTGCAGCCGGTTACCGGATTCCAGGTGATCTCAGTCCATTCGATGGCGGAGCGAGAAGCCATGCCTAAAGATGTTTCAGGATATGCCCTGCGATACGCTTGGCAGTGGCTGTTCCTTTCGGATTGCCTACGCAGAACAAGAGCTCGAACAACGTGGATTTCTTCGAATTTTTAAAAGATCGAGATTGTTTGAGGAACCGATCTTCGAACAGACTGGCAAGTTTGGCCTTGTAGATTCCAAGTAGTCCATCCACGCCTCGATCCCGTTCGTGCTCGACAGTTCCAAAGAGGTTCCCTTGTCGAGCCTCTCGGTACAGTTCACGCCATCCTTCATCGCCGAACACCATGGTCAATCGTTGCGCCCATTGATCCGGAATGTCGTCAGGCCCCTTCGACTTTGGAAGCATGCGGGCAATTGCGGAGACGGGGAACAGTATCCAAGTGTCCAATGCTCGTAGCGCAGCAATCTCCTCGATCGTCGACCACTCGACTTGAGTGGCAAACGGATCGAGGAACAGAACCCCTCGCCACTCACGCCAATCCTCTTGAAGTGAGCGTAGGTACTGATTGGCCTCTGAATTTTCGATCCGAATGTCTCTGCCAACGTGGGAATCTTGAAGCCTCGCCAATTCTTGGCAGCGAGCCTGATCCTGTTCCACGAAGATTAATCGGTCAAACCGTTTGTCCTGAACGTCGAGCGCTATCGCCGCCGAACCGTCATGGAATGCTCTGATGTCCGGGTCCTGTTCCGGGAGATTGACGGATCCGGTTCCAGCGAACGCATCAATATACACTAACCGAAATGGCTGATTCTTGAGCGCCGTTGTGTAAGCGTTGAGATACGCCCGGAGTATATTCAACTTCTCGAGAGTCCATGGGCCACCATATGTTGCATCCGGTTCGGCTACGAATCGCCGCATTTGGTCAACTTTCACGACTTGACGGTTGCGGACTGAGCAGGGTCACTCCCCCTTCGCAAACGGCCCGAACGGCTCCGGGCGGAAGGGCTTGTCCCGGGTCTCGAAGAAGGCCCGCAGGCCGCCCTGCTTGCGGGCGTCCTCCAGGCGTTTGTTGAACTCTTCCCGCTTGGAAAGCCGGGCCATGGCGCTCAGCTCCGAGTTGAGCAGCCAGGCCTTGTGGAGTCCCATCATCTCCAGTCCCTGGGTGGCGATGGCGAGGTTGATCTTGACCGTTTCCGGCGGCACCAGGGCCACGCGCTCCACCATGCGGAAGCATTCTTCCAGGAGATCGTCTTTGGGCACGACCTTGTTGATCAGGCCGATGCGGAGCGCCTCCGCCGCGTCCACGTGGTCGCCGGTGAGGGCGTAGCGCAGGGCGTTCTTGGGGCCGGCCAGCAGCACCCAGATGAAATCCGTGCCGGCGGCCTGGCGCACCTGCGGCTGGCCGAACACCGCGTCGTCGGCGGCCACGGTCAGGTGGCAGGTGAGGGCCAGCCACGAGGCCGTGCCCAGGCACCAGCCGTTGACCGCGCCGACGATGGGCTTGGGGTACTCCCAGCGGTAGAGCCGCCGCCGCAGGATCTCCTCGCGGTCCTTGTCCCGGACCTCGTCGAACTCCTTGTAGAGCGGCACTCCCTCGGGCAGGGCCTGGGGCCACACGGTGTCGGGGACGTCTTCCCCGGACATGTCCTCGCCGGTGGAGAAGCAGCCGCCCGAGCCGGTGAGGATCACGCCGCGCACCTCGGGGTCGTCCTTGGCCTCGGCCAGGGCCGCGTCGAGCTCCGCCAGCAGCGCCTCGCTGAGGGCGTTGCGCCGTTCCGGGCGGTTGAGGGTGATGAGGGCGCCGCCGCGTTGTTTTTCGTACAGGATGTTCTGATAGGTGGTCATGGGGGTCTCCTTGACGGATGCCGGACGAGGTCGGCCTATTCCTTGGGCTTCGAACGCGGGCCGAAGGGCTCGGGCTGGAACGGGCCGTCGCGCAGTTGCAGGTACTCCCGGATGTTCTTCTCCCGGGCCTCGTTGAGCGGGCGGCGGTGCTCCTCGCGCAGCATGACGTGGGCGGGGGCCGAGAGCTGGGAGTCCAGCATCAGGGCGTCGCGGAGGCCCATCATCTCCATGCCCAGGGTGGCGATGGCGAGGTTGATCTTCACTGTCTCGGGCGGCACCAGCGCGATGCGCTCCGCCAGCTCGAGGCACTCGTCCAGCAGCCGCTCATGGGGCACCACCTTGATGACCAAGCCGATGCGCAGGGCTTCCTGGGCGTCGATGTGGTCGCCCACCAGGCCGTAGCGGAGCGAGTTCTTGACGCCCGCCAGCATGGTCCAGAGGAAGCTGGTGTTGGAGCCGTGTCGCACCTCGGGCTGGGCGAAGACGGCCTGCTCCGAGGCGATGGTGATGTGGGTGCACAGCGCCAGCCACGAGCCCGCGCCCATGGCCCAGCCGTTGATGGCGCCGATGACCGGCTTGTCCAGCTCCCACAGCCGCAGGAACTCGTTGCCCTCCCGGCCGCGCCAGGAGTCGATCCAGTCCGACGCGGACTGCCCCACCGGAACGCCGTACGGCCACTCGAGGTCGCGTCGCCGGCCCGGCTTGGGCCCCTGGTCCATGCCGGCGGAAAAGGCGCGCCCGGCGCCGGTGATGATGACGGCCCGCACCTCCGGGTCGGCCACGGCCTCGTCCAGCGCCGCCGACATCTCGTGCTGGACCGTGGGGCTGATGGCGTTCATGACCTGCGGCCGGTTCAGCGTGATCAACCCGGCGGCGCCGCGTCTCTCGTACAGAATCTCGGTGTAGTTTGCCATGGGGTTATACCTATCTCCTTATTTCTCTTTCTTCCACACGATGCGGTAAATGCCGGCGATGTCGGCGAGCGGCATGATGATGGGGTCGTAGCCGTGGGCGATGCTGATGAGCACCAGGTTGCCGTTCTCCTTCTTGATCCGCTTGATCAGGTACTCGCCGCCCACGGTCTTGACCACGCAGTAGTCGCCCGAGTGCCATTCCTTGTTCGGCGAGCACACGACGATCTCCTTGTCCTCGTAGCGCGGGCTCATGGAGTCGCCGCGGACCTCGACCCCGAAGGCGTTGGCGTCGCCGAGGTCGTAGGGGCGCGACACCCGGCGCCATCCTTCGCCCACCGGGAAGCCGTCCTCGGAGAACTCGCCCCGTCCCGCGCCGGCGCGCCCCACCACCGGCAGGTCGTCCGGCACGTGGCCGGACACGTCCCGCACCTGGTCGCTGGTGGACAGGAGCCATTCCAGGGAGACGCCGCACACCGACGCCAGCCGATGCAGGATGGCGGACTGCGGCGCGCGGTCGCCCGCCATGTAGTTGTAGACCGCGGTCTTGGAAATGCCCGCCCGTGCGGCCACGTCCAGCGGATCCCGGTCCGCCAGGGCAAGGGTCAGGCGCCGGGCGAGTTCCGTCTTTGGGAGTCTTGTTTTTTTCCTCGGCATCGTGTATATAGTTCTCGAACGAAAAAAAGCTTGACACAATAGTAGTCAATTGATAACTTCCCGTCAAGCGCTGTCACGACGCGACTCTCACAACGGGAAGGAAGGACCAAGATGGCAAGTGAGACGAAACGACATCTGAGATCGGTAGCTGGAGGCCGCGCAACAAAGAAATGGGTGGAGGCGGATGCCTCGCTCGTGGGGCTCTCGGTGCTCTCGGCCCTGCACAAGCTGGACCATGGCGAGGAAGACGAGGCCGACGTGGAAATCGGCGGCCGCACCCTGCGAATCCGTCTTGACCCGCTCAAGAAGCGCGTCCTGATGTTCGAGCTCAAAAAGACCCGGAGCCGCAACCCCCGCCTCGGCGGTCCGGGCGCCAAGACCCTCCACTAAGACCGGCGTCGCCACCGGCGGCATGCCGCGCAACGACCGGATCACGCGCCAGCGGCTGCTGCTGCAGAAGTTGGAGGGCTCCCGAGGGGCGACCCTCCAGGAACTGGCCGCATCCCTGCCCGAAGACTACTCGCGCCCTCTCAGCACCATCCGGCGCGACCTCGGAGCCATCAAGGCGGCCCACATTCCCCTGATCACCGAGCGTCAAGTTTCGTAAAAGCTTTAGTTGCCAGAGGTGATAATCGAGGCGGCCTAAGCTTGCTTCAATGAGGCCGAGGCAATCACGCCTCGGAATCCGCCAGGAGGACTCAAGGAAGCCGAACTCAGCAAAGCTTCAATGAGGCCGAGGCAATCACGCCTCGGAATCGGCACCTCTACCAACCTTACTGGTTGGACTGAACTGCAGCTTCAATGAGGCCGAGGCAATCACGCCTCGGAATCCAGAGCGGATTGCCGGGTCGAGCCGCCGTGGGTGACGCTTCAATGAGGCCGAGGCAATCACGCCTCGGAATCAGGGGCGGCCGATTACGATATCGGCGATCTCCCACCGCGCTTCAATGAGGCCGAGGCAATCACGCCTCGGAATCCTGGAGCAGACACGGGCCGCAACGCCCACACCGTGTGTGGCTTCAATGAGGCCGAGGCAATCACGCCTCGGAATCGCTGACACAAAAGAGCGGGTCCGACAGGCCATTACAAGGCTTCAATGAGGCCGAGGCAATCACGCCTCGGAATCAGCCGCCGCCGCTCGACGATAGAATCAAGGAGGCTGAGCTTCAATGAGGCCGAGGCAATCACGCCTCGGAATCAGCCGCCGCCGCTCGACGATAGAATCAAGGAGGCTGAGCTTCAATGAGGCCGAGGCAATCACGCCTCGGAATCCCAAAAAAATGGGACCCAGGATGTCCAACGCCCGACGAAGCTTCAATGAGGCCGAGGCAATCACGCCTCGGAATCCGCAGCTCTGCCACGTCCGCAAAACCCGCGAGGTGTCGCTTCAATGAGGCCGAGGCAATCACGCCTCGGAATCCGGCTGTGGGATGTGCTGATGCGGGAGGAGGGACTGTGCTTCAATGAGGCCGAGGCAATCACGCCTCGGAATCACGAGACCGGATACTCAGACGCAGAGATCGTCCTGCGCTTCAATGAGGCCGAGGCAATCACGCCTCGGAATCGGTCCTCCGGCAGAGCGGACAGTAGTCTGGCTGATCGATGCTTCAATGAGGCCGAGGCAATCACGCCTCGGAATCGAGGAACTGCGGCGCATCTCGGCCAAGGAGCTGTTCTCGCTTCAATGAGGCCGAGGCAATCACGCCTCGGAATCTAACGAAGCCGGGCTCAAGGGTATTCCGGCTGAAGGAGCTTCAATGAGGCCGAGGCAATCACGCCTCGGAATCCCACGAAGATGGACGTCAGCACGTCCGCCACCTTCTTGCTTCAATGAGGCCGAGGCAATCACGCCTCGGAATCGACCGCACGCCTTTTGTACCGACAGCACACTCCCACGCTTCAATGAGGCCGAGGCAATCACGCCTCGGAATCAACCCGGAAGCCGATTCCTGGGTGAAGACTCTCATAGCTTCAATGAGGCCGAGGCAATCACGCCTCGGAATCCTCGGGTTTACCTTCTGATTCTTCAGCATCCTCACCTGCTTCAATGAGGCCGAGGCAATCACGCCTCGGAATCATCCAACAGTACTCCGCCATCGCTACACCGGGCCGTGCTTCAATGAGGCCGAGGCAATCACGCCTCGGAATCCCGGTTTCGAGGTCTGGAACGTGCACAGTTGGATAACCGCTTCAATGAGGCCGAGGCAATCACGCCTCGGAATCGGAGCGACGTCACCGCGCCCGACGTATCGGGCACCGGGCTTCAATGAGGCCGAGGCAATCACGCCTCGGAATCGAGACGGATGGTAGAGAAACTAGACCGCATGGCACGAGCTTCAATGAGGCCGAGGCAATCACGCCTCGGAATCCTTAGCAGGTGGCGCGATGGCCGCACGACGCCTGCTATCGCTTCAATGAGGCCGAGGCAATCACGCCTCGGAATCCGCAGGCGCGTAAAGGAAACACCTATGAGACCTAACAGCTTCAATGAGGCCGAGGCAATCACGCCTCGGAATCTCGACCCGGGGTGGGAGCGACCCCCCGGAAGGAAGGAATGCTTCAATGAGGCCGAGGCAATCACGCCTCGGAATCTGGACACTGATCACACTGCGATGGCCACCCGTCCACGCTTCAATGAGGCCGAGGCAATCACGCCTCGGAATCACCCGACGATGCCGGGACTCTACGTCCAGCGCATGAGTTCGCTTCAATGAGGCCGAGGCAATCACGCCTCGGAATCAATCTCGGACGCGGACTTCCACCTCGCAACAAACGAGCTTCAATGAGGCCGAGGCAATCACGCCTCGGAATCCGCTCCCCGAGATCCACGCGCAGTCGTTCACCGTCGCGCTTCAATGAGGCCGAGGCAATCACGCCTCGGAATCCTTGCGGCCCATCTCGGACCACTCGGGTGGCTCAGGACGCTTCAATGAGGCCGAGGCAATCACGCCTCGGAATCTGTAACACACTTGTGCCAGGGACCCGGAGGGAACATGCTTCAATGAGGCCGAGGCAATCACGCCTCGGAATCTCCCACACGGTCCGTGTGGCGGGATCGGGCCGCACCCTGCTTCAATGAGGCCGAGGCAATCACGCCTCGGAATCTGAGCAGGCGGTCGAGGATTACAGCATCAGCGGCAACGGGCTTCAATGAGGCCGAGGCAATCACGCCTCGGAATCCTGGCCAGCCGCGCGCCGCCGGCCAGAGTCTCCCCGAGGCTTCAATGAGGCCGAGGCAATCACGCCTCGGAATCGCCGTGTTGGGCCGCATGATCGGCGTGTCCAGCGCACCGCTTCAATGAGGCCGAGGCAATCACGCCTCGGAATCCGTAGTGCTCGGCCACGCACAGCCGGTGCTCCTCGCTTCAATGAGGCCGAGGCAATCACGCCTCGGAATCTTGTCAAACTTCTGCAAACGAGTGTATGTATTCTGTAGCTTCAATGAGGCCGAGGCAATCACGCCTCGGAATCCCAATGTGCGGGAACGGCTCGGACAAGATGTTCATAGGCTTCAATGAGGCCGAGGCAATCACGCCTCGGAATCCTATCGCTGCCGGGATTGCGGCAAGTACTTCTCGGTGCTTCAATGAGGCCGAGGCAATCACGCCTCGGAATCCTAAACGGCGCGCTCCCGTAGTATCCTGTTTCTTGTTGCTTCAATGAGGCCGAGGCAATCACGCCTCGGAATCTCGTGGGATCAGTGGCTGAAGCCTTCAAGGCGGGATTGCTTCAATGAGGCCGAGGCAATCACGCCTCGGAATCGATCCATCACTTCCCTGAACTTGTCGGCGATCCAGGTGCTTCAATGAGGCCGAGGCAATCACGCCTCGGAATCAGCCCCTTCCGAACTTCCCTTTGGGGCTGGCATATTCTTGCTGAATGCGAGCACTGGGCGTCTTTGTTCCATAATGTACCAGAGGCCGTCTCGAAAGTTCCACACCATCCTTGATATCTCCTTATCCTACAACAAGAAAACCCGGTGCGAGCACTGTCCGGCATTCCAGCCTTACGGGAGCCCTTGAAAAAGGCTCGGCACAGATTCCCTTATATGATCGTGGCGCGGCGGTCCGGTGCCTCGTAGCTTTTCCCCAGGCTCTCGACGCGCGGGTCGACGCTGTCGGCGGGACCGAGGTCGACGATCAGGATGTGATCCTCCGAGGGCCGGATCAGGTCCTCCAAGCGCATGGCCATCTCGGCGCGCCGCCGGGCCGTGAGCCGGCATTGAAAAACCGACAGTTGGAGCCAGTGGCCGTAGCCCTTCATGGTCTTGAATATCTTTTGCCAGCGCTTGGGCTCGGCGATGTCGTAAGTCACGATGTAGAGACGCTCATTGGCCATGGCAGTTCACCGAGGAGGCAGTTCACCGGGGCAGGTAGTGCGGATACGCCTGGATCTCTCCCTGGAAATGCCGGGCGAGCAGCCGCGCTTGCACATCCATCAACCGCCGCATGGACACGCGGTAGCCGAACACCGGATGCGTGGTTTCCTGTTCCATGCGGCGCTCGAACGCCGCCATGAACGCCTTGCGACCGCCCGGCTTGAGCGCGCAACTCGGCCCGTTGAAAACGAAATCGCCTGGTTTGACCTCTCCGTTGTTGACGGCCTGGATCACGCATGAATCGGCGACAATGGGCCGGAACGGCTCCATGAGGTCAAGGGCCAGGGCCGGGCGGCCGTGCCGCGGCCGGTGGTACAATCCCATGTAGGGGTCGAGTCCCGTCGCCGAGATCGCGGTGGTCAAGGTCCGTGTCAGAAGGGCATAGGCCAGCGACAGCATGGCGTTTACAGGGTCCGTAGGCGGGCGCCGGTTGCGCGTCGAGAAGGAAAAGGCGGCCACGCCTTCATCCGCGTTGGGCGCGAGCATGTTCTCGAAGCGGGCGAAGTAGATGGCCGCGGCCTCACCCTCCATACCCAATAGCTGTTGAGCATTTTCCGTGTAGGCTGCACGTTGGGCCAGCCGTCTCAGCCGTTCCAACGCCTCCGCCTTGTCGCCGGCTTCCCGGTCGTCGCGCCAGTTGCGGCGCAGCAGGGTCCGTGAGTTGCGTATCTTGGCCGCCACCAGATCGCGAGAGAAGGCGAGACTGCGGCCTTCATCGAATGCGAACCGGTACTGGGCCTCGCGCACGGCCACGTTGCCGTTTCCGGTGCTCACCGTGTGGCCGAGGAACCATCCCCCGGTGGAGAACCACGAAACCGGAACCTCGGCACGCATCAGGGCGTGAAGCGCCGGCGTGGTCACGGAAACCGGGCCGAACAACGCCACCTGGGACACGTCGATCATCGGCACCTCCACTTTCTCTTCCTCCACCTCGACGACCAACTGTTCGCCGCTCTTGCGCAGCCTTGCGCCCGGCGTCTGCACGTAGAGCGGCAGCGCCGGGTTGTCCGAAGGGTTGAGTTGGCGCGGCGGATAACCCTTGCGGAACAGGTTGGTCTCGTCCGGCAGGCAGATGCCGGCGAGGGAGCAGCGCGGGCACTTGGGGCTGTTCTGCAGAGGCGGCGGACGGCGACCCGAAGCGGCAGCGGCGCGCAGGCCCGATATGGCTTCCAGGGTCCGCGCCCGCAGCTCGGGGTCCAGCGCCACCGGCACACGTTCTCGCGAGCCGGCGTACCAAAGCGCGCCCCGCTCCACCCGGTAGCCGTTGTCCTCCAGGATCATGGCCTGGGCGCAGACTTGAACCCGCTCGGGCTCATACGCGCCCGCGGCCACGTGCGGCCGCTTGCCCTTCTTGAAGTCCACCGGCGTGGCCGACTCCCCGTCAGCCTCCACCACGTCCATCTTCGCGATGATGCCCAGGCGTTCCGAGGACATGGTGACGGCCTTGGCGCGGGCAAGGTCCTCGTCAAGTTCTTCCGGCGCAGGCAGCCGCCCTCCGCCTTCGTCGACCCGTGCGTGAGCGCGCCTCCCCTCCGCGGTGTCCTGGCTGTCGGCCCATTCCCCCTCCACCCATTCCAGGTAGGCGAGGCGCGGGCAGTAGACCCATTCGTTGATCATGCGGACCGGGACAAGCGGCGTTTCGCCGGTCGCCGGAGGTGGGGGCAGGGCCAGGGTGAGTTGCTGGTCAGGAGTCATGCGAGGACAAATTTGCCGCAAGAATGAATTTGCGTGGGTGACACTCGGTAACGTTAACCGGGTCTTCATCCCCTCCCCGCGCGCGAGTGCGCCGACCAGGGATTCAATATGGGAACCCCGGTTCTCTGGAAGTCCTTCTCGTTACGGGTACAGAGTGTCAGGGAGTGCACTCGTGCCGTAGCGGCGATGAAAAGGTCCGGCTGGCTGAAAGTGATGCTCCTGTCTCTGCCCCACGCGACCATACGCCGCCATTCCAGAATCACTTCCTCGTCCACCGGAAGGATGCGCCCCGCGAACCAGGGTCTCAGCCTCTGGGCGAGCCAAGTTTCGAGCTCCTGACGAAGAATGGGGTCGGTTTGTCGCTCGATTCCGAAACGGATCTCCGCGAGGGTCACGCTGCTCAAAAAGAAGCCATCCGATGGCTGCGCATCGGACCACGCCTTCACCCGATCATCGGGTTGGGTCTTGCGCAACTCGGATACGACGTTGGTGTCGAGCAGCCATCCGTTCACAGATCGACCTCTCGAACGGGGCTCCTTAAACTTTCAACGTCAAAGTCCAAGCGGTTCAAGGGGGACTTGGACAACAAATCGTGCAGACTCACCGATTCAGCGCGCGCGCAAAGGCGTTCAAACTCGGACGTTGCGACGATGACGACGGTATCCTTGCCGCGTACCGTCACATGCTGCGGTTGACCGGAGGCCGCGAGGCGGACGACATCGCTGAACCTTGCCTTGGCCTCCCCCAGCTTCCAACCGTGAAGCGCTTTCGGACTGGTCTGCGAACCTTGACGAGACTTACCCACAAGACCCCTCCATCTTATGACCAAGTTGGTCAAGATTACACGGGAGGGAAATCCCTTTCAAGGGTCGTCGAAGGAATAGGTAGGGCCAGGGTCAGTTGTTGCTATGGGGATTTGCGTGATTGTACTGAAGTTATACGGCAACGTGAGTTGCCTGAGATCACGGATTGAATTGTGCATCGGCCCTTGTGACGTTCATGTATTGGTTGACGGATATTCTTCGAGTGCGGCGTCGCTCCACGATGCCGAGTGCCGTACACGTCTTAGGGTTATCAAGATGTGGGTGGCCAAGTAGTGCACGTATGGCGGCAAGCCCAATTGGCTCACGCCAGATTGGCCATCCGAAGAAAATGGAACGATCATTGGCCGCATGCACAGCGCATAGAACGCCCAGTTGCGTCTTGCCAGCGTGCGACAATTGCGGAACGACAGTCAGAACGGATAGGCCAATGGCGGCCAACCTATTGGCACCGTGCTGTGTGGGTTCCTTGTCATCGGTCGGGGCTCTCCAGCGATACGCATGGCGGACGTCCTCGTTAGGATCCCACCGAAACGACTGTGTATTGTCCTGGCGATGCCATCGTCTGAATAGAGCCTCTTGCAGACACTCGGCTTCGGAGATGTTCCGTGTCGGCGGTGTCGGTTGATTCGCGACCCAAGCCAAGTTCTTCAGGAAGCGCTGACGCCCTCCACCCAGGAGGCAAAGCGGCGTTGGTCTGGTTTTTTCCTTATAGGTCACGGCGTTGCTTACCAATGCCGCCCACAAGCCGGCCGTGTACGGGTCTTCTTCCGCATTTATGGCCGCCTCGCGCAGTCTTTCGGCGGCACGCGCGGGGTGTATTTTCAGATCCACGAGTTCTCCAAAATCGTGCCGTGGTGCCAGTGTCCTAAGCCCATCGGCCGCGGCCTCGACAACAGCGTCCTCGCTCGCCGTTTTCGGCACCCAAAGGGCGGGGCGAAGGGGCGGTTCATTGATTGTCCACAATACTCGCGGGCGCCAACTCGGCTGCGCCTCTTCGAGAACCCGTAACAGCCCCAGCAACGCGATGAACGCGAGTAGGTTGTCGGGTTCCAACCCGTCGAGGCGATGGACAGTGTACCGGTTCATGACCCACGGTCCTCCTCTGTTGCGTGCTCCATTTCCGATGCTCGATGATCGGCAAGGCGCAAGATCGATTCCATGTGTGCTAAGCCCCATATGCCATAACGGCGTTTCAGATCCTCGAACAGGGACGGCCAATCCGCTCCGTCGAGGTCGAACGCCAACGATTGCGGTCCCGCCTGGTCCGGCGGGAGTTGCCAGTCCTGAACTTCAAGGCAGGGCGCTGGTCGTTCGGGTGTTGAATCGACGAAGTTGAAGAACGGCCGCCCCTGTCCGTGGTGGCTTCCGATAAGCCAGAGGACGAGCGCAGGGTCATGCGCCTCGGCTAGGCGAGGGTGCACCCGCGCCATCCGAACCGACAATGCCTCATGCCGCCAGCCCTGCGGCAGTCCGGAGCGCACCCAAGCGCTTGGCGACCAGGACCGTCCGCTCTTTGCCAATGGCCGACCGTCCGGGCGGTTCCAAGGATCGCCGCCCGATAGCATGGTCTGGAATCGTGGATCAGCCTTGCCTGCGTCGTGCAAGTAGGCTGCGAGGCGGAGATCGTCAGCCGAGTCTTCGAGGCCAAGGGTCCGGGCAAAGCGTTCGGCCAGGTCGGCGACATGACGGCCGTGATCATCCAGAAGCACCGGATTGCTGGATGTATGGGATGCTGCGTCATCCTCGGTCGCGGGCACGCCGATGGTTGAGGCAGGAACGTCCTTGATTCCTCGCTCCGCGACAAGGATCGCGCCTCCTTGGCGGCCATAGGGGAAATAAACGTCGATGCGCCCCTTGGCGCGTTGAAGGACTTCCAACGGCTCCCGCGTATCGCGGAGCACGGGACCGCTGCTTGCGTCTTCTTCCGACGTTTTGAAAGACAGAGCCTCGAGCAGATGCCCTACGAGTTCGTTACCGTCGACGTCCTCGGCGACGAGCATGGCCGACACCCGCTCCCATTGGGTGTCGGAGCGCACGAGGTCGCGCGCGATCCGAACCGCGCACCGCCGTCCCCGATAGGGCTTCGCCGCCTCATCGGCTACATCCCTGACCGGATCAGCTGAATGTGGCTTCCAGCCGAACGTGTCGCAACCGCCGTATTCGGAGGGCACGATCAGCATGTCGCCCGTTCGCAATTCGTCCGGGTCGATGACACGGGTTCGCGGATCATCGGTTCCAGCCCAGCGGAAGGCACGCCGTCCTAATTCCCATGTTGGAGACGCTTCGCGTGCTCCGGTTTCGCGTTCCGGCACGTCCGAAATTTCAGCGGCCCGATCTTTGGCATTTCTCAGCCATGCCCGCACGGTCCAAAGCGGAACCTCAACCGCCTCGGCGGCGCGAGGAGGGACTAGGCGAATCAATTCTTTGAGATTCGTCTCCGCGCCATCTTCAAGATCTGTTTCGAAGATATCGCTGCGCCAGACTATGGCGACGCCCGCAGCCACTCGTTCGGCTCCGTGTAGGAACAACGCAATTTCCGGGTCCACGGCCGGCCGCGGCGATGTCTGGGACCACAAGTCGAGATAGGCAGGCATGACGACCGGCGCATCCGGCCGTTCAGCCGCCAAGCTGTCCGTGTCGATGCCAGCCCCCTTGAGGCAATTCGGCAACGCCTCGGCACCAAAGTCCACCTGGCTGCCTTCGGCGACTCCTTGGAGCGCCTCCCATGTCAAACGGATACGGTCGCCATAGACCGGATCGTGAGCCTTCTTCGCGACGTCCTTGGCGCGGGCAAGAATTGCGCCTTCGGCGTCAACCGGCCGCCCGGCCCGGTTCAACCGACCAAAGCGCTGGCGGAGCGCGTCAAGCGACGCGGCTTGGGTCACGAGGCCGTCGAGGTCGAGATCGACTCCCACTTCCAAGCACTGGGTCGCGATGACGAATAGTGGCTTGGCCTCCGCTCGGGCCTCTTCGCCGGTTCGGAAGGGGGTAAGCTTTTCGACGATCATGCCCCGGTCCACGCTACGTGATCGCCCGATCATCAGGACTGCATCGGCGTTACCATCGTCCTCCAACGCCTCGAAAACGCTTCGGGCGAGCGCAACACGGTTGACGACGACGCCCACCGCGGCGGACGCGACCCCGTGTTCACGCAACCGGCCAGCCATCGCACGTGCCTCGTCTGCGAACGCCTTGGCGACGACCTCGTCGCCCTCGCCCCGAATAGGCTTTCCAAGCGAGGTGGTTTTGCGTGCTTCGATCCGCTTCTTCAGTTCGACATGGGTCCGGTCCGCCGGTGTAAGCGAGAGTGGACGTTCCGCACTCGCTCCCGGTGTGGCGGTCAGGACCGTTACGTGGAATTTGGCGCCGCCGATCCTTTGCACGGCGTCAAGGGTCTGCCGGAACGGTTCAGAGAGATGCGCCTCGTCCAGGAGGATCAAGCTGTGGACGCCGAGCAGCCCGGCATGGACGGGCTTCATGCGGTCGGAGACGCCGTATCCACGAAACAGTAACCGGGAGCCGACTTGGTCGACTGTGGAGCAAAGAATCGTGGGCTGCGTTGGAGTGCGTGCCCAATCATGCTCCAGCGGCGCCCCGCCCCGTAGGCGCTGCACCACCAGCGGCCTCCCGTCCTCGCCCGCCAGTTCTTGCAGGCGCCGGGCGACTTCGTTGATGGCCCCGTATCCTTCGGGGTCACCGCCCAAGGCGCATCGAAGCGCTAAAGCGATCTTCTCGGCGCGGGTGTAAGCATCGTCCACGACAAGGCGCCGGTCCACCACGAACGCCATCCGCAACGCGGCCTTAGCCGGCGCATCGAAACGCAGCGCCAAATGAAATACAGCCGCATCCAGGGCTGCGGTCTTTCCCGTGCCGGTCGGCAGATCCAGCATGTCCGGCCACGCATCGCTATCGGCGAGCCCGTCGACCAGGGCTTGTTGCCAAGGAAACGGGTCGCAGTCGTGGACCGCCCGAAAAAAACTGGCAAAATGGGTGGGACGAAGGTCCATGATCAATGCGCTACCCTCCGACAGAGACCAAGACCCGTGAACCGGCCGGCTCCGATAAGGACAGGGCCAACCAGTTCCTGCTCGAAGTCGATGACAGCATGGATCAGTTGCCGGCTCTCCAGCGATTTAGGTGTCTTCCAGCGAGTCCACGGCGGCTCGCCCGCCGACGGCCGCGCGGGCGGTGCCCCTTCGATAGCTGAATGCTTGCCAACCCGAACCCGATCGGGGTTCGGGCGTAGCAGCCCGGCGTTCTCACAGGCGCGCGCGACAAGGTCGCGAATCTCCGAGTCGTCCCCGCGCTTCAAGTGGCGTTCCAGCACGATCGGCGTCACGCTGGCCCAAAGGCGCGACGTTTCCAGGTAGGGAGTGGGTGAAAGCGACCATTTCCGTGTCCCGTCGCCCGAAACGGGCGTGAGACCCAGCGACCCGCGCAGAGGCGATCCTTGCAGGGTCAGAATACGCCGTTGCTTGTCAGGATGATAAGGCGCGACTTTCTCGAACGCCGCTCGGAAACCATCGAGACCGCCGAGTGTTTCACCGCGCGGCGGTACTAGGGCGAAACCGAAGATGCGGCCGTTAGCATAAGGTGAGCCTACGAAAGTCATTGGGACGATGGCCAAGTGGGGTTGTCGTGCCGGCGTGCCGTCGGGCATGTGCCCGGACACAATCTCCGGAATGCTTTCTCCCCGCCCCGTCCTACGGTAGCCACCCATGAGGGTCTGCCGCAACAGGCGGCAAACCAGAGCTGCCGCCCGGATGTCCGGAACCGCGCCTCCGACCGCCTCCACCTCCAAAACCAGCCATTCGGCCGGCAACTTGGTTTCTGGCGGTTCTTCGGCGAAAACCGGCGCCCCAGGCCGTATCGCAGGGCGTGCCGGGTTTCTGCGATGCACCTCCTCCAACTCGCGCAAACGGCCCGGATAGACTCGTCGCCGTGTGGGCACCGGTTCTCGCTTCGGCTCCTGGACATCACCGGCCACGAACCTGCACCGAGCCAGACTGGCAGAGTGCCCGACATATCCAACACAACTCGCAATGGCATTCAGCGCTTCAAGCACCGCCGGTTCCGGCTCCGAGGGCCAAGCAATCTCGACAAGAGGATCCTCGGGACGGGCCACGGGGAAGCGTCTTGGCTGGCGCGGACGCCAGTCCGGCAGCACCTTCAGGTATGCTTCCCTTGCCTTTGAGGCTTTGGGATCGTTCGGTGGCACGAACACGTCCGGAGATGTCCTGGCACTATACTGGCTGGCGCGAATTTCTGGAGGCGGCTGCCCTTCCAGCCATTCAAGGGCCACCCGCTCCTCTGCCTGTTCGCCGCGGATCCCCCAAGCGGAAACCAGAGCCGAAAAGACCCGATCCGGCTGTGGCGGCCAGTCCGGCGCGTCGTCGCCGGGCTCACGCGCGGCGCGGCAGACGCCGGTGAGGAACTCGATCTGGAGAGTGAGGCTCATTCTTGGTCCTCGTCCTCGCCACCCTTACCTTCCAACGCCAGATCACGGCTGCGGCGGACGATCTCCACCAGCTTCTCCTGCGGTTTCAGCGTCAGCGAGCGAAACCGAAAGCCCGCGCTCTCGGCCTGTCCATACGCCTCCCGATAGAGGGCTCGCGCCGACTGACGGTCAAATTTGACAACCTCCGTGGAGCCGTCCGAATGAACAAGTTCAAGCGGTGCGGCGCCCTCACCGACAAGGTCGCAACGAGAGCGAAGGGCGTAGCCGCGCGCGTCCTGCTCGGCCAGCGCCAAGAGCCCCAGAGATGCTACTAGCGCACGTCCTGCGACATCCCTCTCGCCGCCGAAGCGCAACCGCCGGAGTCCTGCCAGGGTAATCGTCGCTCGATGCTCGGCGTAGTCGCACGTAACGCCGAGAGGTTCCACCGTAGGCGCGATGTTGCTGTGGTTGATCTCGGCAGGGCGGACCTTTTTCGCCCCCTTTCCGGCCGCGCCCTGGTCCGTGTTCCAGTCGCCAACCGAAGCGCCTTTGAAGACCTCCACCCTCCGGAGTATCCCCAGCGGGTCTATACGGCTTCCCGTGCGACGTCCGGCGGTTTGGACATGCATCACACCGGCGCGTTGGGCGACCATGGACGACTCAACCGGGGTGTCGATGGCCATGATCTCGGAGACAATCGTGCGCGGAAACTTTGCGCCGAGGCCACCGCCACCGCCTTGGCTATGCCAAGCGCCGAATACAAGCGCCGTGGGACAAAGCTCCAGCAACGCTGTCGCGTCAGAGGGCTTCGCCGCTGAGAGGCGGTGACCCTCGGCGCTTTGCATGAAGGGAACGTCGTCCAACAGGCTGTCCCGCAGGATGGCGTCGTAGACCCGGTGCGGCGCGTCCAGCGACGTGACACGCGCCAACGGCTCCAGCCCTGCTTGGCGAAAATCCACCGTGACATAGGGCAACGGCACCTTCCCGTCGTTGTCGTCTTCGTCTGCAGCCGCCAGCAGTGCCTCTTCCAACCGGTTGGCTTGGCTCTGGACGCTGTCGATCAAAACGCACCAGATCTCCTCGCCGTCAACGCGGCGGAGCTCGAACACATGACGTGGCGGCGCATTTCGTGGCGCGCTCCGTTCAGGCGGATAGGTAGGCGGGAATATCTTGTCGCCCTTGCCGCCGACGGGCTGAAGTCGTTGGATGCGGCGAAAGGCAGCGTCCTCGCCGACGGCGGTTTTCAATGCTTGAAGATCAATCATTGTATTCATGCCTCCACGTAGTTGACTTAGGATGAGAGACAAGATAACGTCAAGAACAGCAAATGTCAACTCCCTAATAACCCTACAAAAACAATCAATAGTATTATTATAACATCCGTTACTTCGAGAGCGGACTGCATTGCAGGATTGTATTTGTAGGGTTGCCCGTGCGCTCCGTGCGCATGCTTTCCGGGTCGCAAGGCCCGGCTTCATTATGTTGTCGCGTTGATGCGGGAACTGACGACGCGGCTTTCACGTGGTTGGCGTCCGGCGTTTCCTTGCAATTACTTCGCCGGCTACTCGGTCCACTTCTACTTTACTCTGTCGCAGCAACTCGATCTCATAAGGAGTCAGCATCCGGGGAGCAGGCGATTTGCCAAGCCTCCGATTGAGCAGTTCAATGGACGGGGTGGCCGAGGTGCCTCTCCGTTCATTGCTCAGACTCTGTTTCGTAGCGTTGTCCGACTTCATCCAACTGTTTTAGGAAGTTAATTTTAACCGAGGCAGCCCCGCTCGTGTAGTTCGCGCAACGTCTGCATGCCGATAGGGAGCCGGTGCTTCATGGGCGGTTGCCCGAGGTTAGCCGCTGTCCCGAAGTCGCTCAACCCTGACCGCCTGCCCCGTGGTCAGCGACTCCGCCGCGGCCTCGGCGACGGCCAGCGCCGCCAAGCCGTCGTGCCCGCTCGGATAGGCGGCGTCGCCGCCCCGGACGACAGCACAGAACGCCGCCATCTCTTCGCGGTAGGCGTCGGCGTAGCGGTCCATGAAGAAGTCGTTGAGAGGGTCGGTGGCGAATCCCGACGGGCCGGCGCGGGTGACGGTGGTGGCCACGGGGTTGCCGGCGGCCACCATGCCCTGGGAGCCGTGGACCTCGATGCGCTGGTCGTAGCCGTAGGCGGCGCGGCGCGAGTTGGAGATCACGCACAGGCGGCTGCTCGCCGAACGCAGCAGGGCCACGGCGGTATCGACGTCGCCGGCGTCGCCGATGGCCTTGTCGACCAGGGCCGATCCGGTGGCGCTGACCTCGACGATGGGCTCGCCCACGAGGAACCGGGCCATGTCGAAATCGTGGATCATCATGTCCTTGAACAGGCCGCCGGATCGTTGAAGGTATTCCATCGGCGGCGGCGCGGGATCGCGCGAGGTGATCTGCACGAGTTCGACGGTTCCGATGCGGCCGTCGTCGATCTCGTCCCGCAGGCGCCGGAACGACGGGTCGAAGCGGCGGTTGAAGCCGATCATCAGGGGGATGCCGCAACGCGCGGCCGCGGCCACGGCTCGCTCCGCCCGGGACAGGTCCAGGTCGATGGGCTTCTCGCAGAACACCGCCTTGCCCGACTCGGCCGCCCGTTCGATCAGCTCGGCATGCAGGTCGGTGGGCGCGGCGATGACGACGCCTTCGATGGCGGGATCGCCCAGCACTTCCTCGACGGAGGCGGTACAAGTGCCGGTCGTCTGAACCACCGACGCCACGGCGGCCTCGTCGGGATCCGCCACGGCAACCAACCGCGCCCCCTTGCTGTCCGCAATCGAACGCGCGTGGGTCTTTCCGATGCGGCCGGCTCCCAGCAGCCCGAGCCTGACGGGCGCGTCCGTCACTTGGAGTCCCGCTGGAAGATCCAGTCGTGGTCGGGGTGGTTCCTGAAACGCCACTGGCGCCGCGGGCCCGCCATCACGTTCAGGTAGTACATGTCGTAGCCGTAGGGCGCGCCGCACGGATGATGCCCGCGCGGCACCAGCACGGTGTCTCCGTCGGACACCGCCATGGTCTCGTCCAGCTCGCCGTCTTCGGTGAAGACCCGCTGAAAGCCGAACCCCTGGGGCGGGTCGATGCGGTGGTAGTAGGTCTCCTCGAGGTAGGTCATGTCCGAGCCCTCGTCCGAGTCGTGACGGTGCGGCGGGTAGCTCGACCAGTTCCCCTGGGGCGTGTAGACCTCGGTGATGAGCAGGCTGTCGGCGATGTCGGCGTCGTCCATGGCGATGGGGTGCACGTAGCGCGTGTTGGCGCCCTTGCCGCGTTCCATCACCGGTATGCCGTCCGGATCGATGGCCTTGGCCGGGTGTCCGCCCGCGCCGGGCGCCGAGCACACCGCGATGGTGCAGTCCGTTTCCGCCCGCGCCGACCAGGACGTCCCGTTGGGGACGTAGACGGCGTAGGGCCTGGTCTGCTCGAACACGTTCATGCGTTGGCCCTGGACGCCGAAATCCACCTCGGGCGTGGCCAGGCGCGCCTTGCCCTCGACCATGACCAGAATGACCTCGCGCTCCCCCGTGGCCTCTCCGGCGGTGTCGCCGGCCTTCAACGCGTAGACGGCGAACCCGACGTACCGCCACCCGGCGTCCGCGGGCGTGATGTCGACGATCTTGCCCGTCGTCCCCGACGGCTTTCGCAACAGAGTGCTCATTGGATGTGCTCCTGGTCCAAACCCGCTTCCCGCGCCATGGCGCGGAGCGTCTTCAGCGCCAACGTCTGATAGTATACCGGATCGCGTTGGGCCGGGTCCTGCTCGGCCTCGGCGACGAGCCACCCCGAGTAGCGGCGGCGGGCGGCGATGCGCAGCACCGCCGGGAAGTCCACGCAGCCTTCGTCGTCGCCCGGCACGGTGAACACACCGAGCCTGACAGCCTGAAGGAACGACAGTCCTTCCGCAAGCACTTTCCGACGGACGGACGGCCGGACGTTCTTGGCGTGGATGTGGACGATCCGGTCCATGTACCTGTCCGCCACGGCCGCCGGATCGGCGCCCGCGAAGGCGGCGTGCCCGGTGTCCAGCAAAAGCCTCGTGCTCGGTCCGGCATGGGCCATGAAGGCCTCGATCTCCTCCATGGTCTCCACCACCGTGCCCATGTGGTGATGATAGGCCAGGTGGATGCCGTAGTCACGGCAGTGCCGGGCGATGGCCTCGACGCCGGCGCAGAAGCCTTTCCAGCCGGACGGCGCGAGCTTCGGGCGATGGGCCAACGGCGTATCCTTCTCGCCGTGCACGGCGCCGGTGGTCTCGCACGCGATGCACACCGAGCAACCCAGGGCCGCCAGCGCCTCGAGGTGCGGCTGGATGGCAGCCTTCTCGTCCTCCACGGACCGTTCGAGCAGCTTCAACGAGTGCCACCCGGACACGTAGGCCAGGCCGTAGGGTTCGAGCGTTGCCTTCAGGGTCGCGGCGTCGGAAGGGAACTTGTGGCCCTTCTCGATCCCCTCGAAGCCGATCCGGCCGGCGTCGCTCAGGCACCGTTCCAGCGGGATGTCGCCGCCCAGGCCGCGGTCGTCGTCGTTGGACCAGGCGATGGGGTTGGTCCCGTAACGGATCACGGGCGCTTCCTGAGCGCCGCGTCGTAGGACTCGCGGGCGGCCACCACCTCGGCCCGGTCCGAGACCTCGGGCACGGCCACGTCCCACCAATGGCCGCCGGCCTGGGTGCCGAGCGCGGGGTCGGTGTCGATGACGATGACGGAAGTCCGGTCGGCGTTCCGGGCCGCGACCAGGGCGGCTTCCAGGCCCGCGACGTCGTCCACGCGGGTGGCGGCGGCCCCCATGGAGGCGGCGTGGGCGGCGAAATCGATGGCCGAGGGCGTGCGATGCCGGGCCGTGTCCAGCAGGTTGTTGAAGCTGGCGCCCCCGGTGGCCCGCTGGAGCCGGTCGATGCACCCGAACCCCCGGTTGTCCAGGACCACGACGGTCAGCTTCAATCCCAGCATGACGCTCGTGGCCAGCTCCGAGTTCATCATCATGTAGGAGCCGTCGCCCACCACCACCACCACGTCGGCTTCCGGGCGCGCCATCTTGACGCCCAGCCCGCCGGCGATCTCGTAGCCCATGCACGAGTATCCGTACTCGAGGTGGTAGTCGCCCCGGCGGGGCGAGCGCCAGAGCTTGTGCAGCTCGCCCGGCAACCCGCCGGCCGCGCATACGACGATGCCGTTGTCCGCCATGGTCCGCTGTACCGCGCCGATGACCTGAGCGTCCGACGGTACCGCGTTGTCGTCCGTGGCCGCGGTGGCGGCGTCGGCCGCCCGGTCCCAACCGGCCTTCAGGCCTGTGTCTGGCGGTGCGAAAACACGGTCGCCCAAAGCGGCGTCCAGTTCCTCCAGTGTCGTCCGGGCGTCGCCCACCACCGCCACGGCGTCATGTTTCGTTGCATCGAAGGGCGCCGCGTTGACGGTCAGCAGCCGCGCGTCCGGGTTCTGGAAGAGGCTCCAGGAACCGGTGGTGAAGTCCTGCAGGCGGGTGCCGACCGCGAGGATCAGGTCCGCCGTCCGGGCGACGGCGTTGGCGCTCTCGGCGCCGGTGACGCCGATGGCGCCGACGCTGCACGGGTGCGTCCAGGGCAGCGCCGACTTGCCGGCCTGGGTCTCCGCCACCGGGATGCGGCGCCGCTCGGCGAACGCGGCCAGGGCCTCGCACGCCTCGGAGTAGTGCACGCCGCCGCCGGCGATGATGAGCGGCGCTTCGGCCGCGCGCAGGGCCTCGCCGGCGCGGGCCAGCTCTCCCGCGTCCGGCCGTTGCCGCCGCATGACCCAGGTGCGCGGCTGAAAGAACGTTTCGGGGTAGTCGCAGGCCTCGGCCTGGACGTCCTGGCACAGGGCGAGGGTGACGGGACCGCACCCGGCCGGGTCCACGAGCGTCGCCATGGCGCGCGGCAGGGCCGTCAGGAGCTGTTCGGGGCGGGTGATGCGGTCGAAGTACCGGCTCACCGGGCGGAAGCAGTCGTTGGCGCTGACGGTCCCGTCCGAGAAATCCTCCACCTGCTGCAGCACCGGATCCGGCAGCCGGTTGGCGAAGACGTCCCCGGGCAGCAACAGCACCGGCAGGCGGTTCACGTGCGCCGCCGCCGCCGCCGTGACCATGTTGGTGGCGCCGGGGCCGATGGATGAGGTCACCGCCATGACCCGTTTGCGGTTGTTGGCCTTGGCGAAGGCAATGGCCGCGTGGGCCATGCCCTGCTCGTTGTGGCCTCTCCAGGTGGGCAGCGCGTCGCCGGCTCGATACAGCGCTTCACCGAGGCCGGCGACGTTGCCGTGCCCGAAGATCGCCCACACGCCCGCCACGAACCGCTCGCCGTCCTCGTTCACCTGCGCGCTCAGGTAACGCACAAGCGCTTGAGCCGCGGTCAGTCGGATGGTGCTCATGGATCGTCAGTCCTTACTCCGGCATGGCCGAAACCAAATGCCCGCCCTCACACTGGCTCCCCTCGTCCGTCGTCCAGGTTCCCCTCACCGGTCACCCCGGTTCCCCTCACCGGTCACCCCGGCTCCCCTCACCGGTCATCCCGGTTCCCCTCACCCGGGTCCGGGGTGACGGGGATCAATGCGGAACTGGCGGAATGTCACCCGGCGCCTTTCCGTCAGTTCCCGGTCCGTGCCTCGTCCCATGCGTCGCATAGCCGGGCGAAGTTCCCGGCCATGCTTGCCACGGCCTCGCTGTCGGCCATGTTGCCGGCCATCCAGGCCCTGGCCGCATCGCCGAAGATCGTGCGGCCGACGGCGAACCCTTTTACCATCTCATGTGCGGCCGCGGCCTGGAAGCTCGCCCGCAGGTCCTCGAAGGGCGCGTCCAGGCCCAGCACCACGATGCCCCGGCAGTGCGGATCGTTGTTCTCGACGGCGGCGCACGTCCTTTGCCAGGCCGCGTCCGAGACCATCGGCTCCAGCTTCCACCAGTCGGGAAAGACGCCGATGGCGTAGAACCGCTCGATGACGGCGGCCGTGGTGGAATCGTCCACCGTCCCGTGTTTCGACGCGATGATTTCCAGCAGGAAGTCCAGCCCGTTGGCGCGGGCGGCCTCGGCCAAACGCTTCACCGTCGCTTCCTGGTCGGCGCGCAGCTCCGCCGGGTCGTCGGGCCGATAGAAGCAGAGCGCCTTTACCACGTGCTCGGCGGGCCACTCCGCCAGGTCGTCGGGCCGATAGAAGCAGAGCGCCTTTACCACGTGCTCGGCGGGCCACTCCGCCAGCGCCGAGCCGAAGTCGTCGCCGATCTCAAGCCGGAGCGGCCGGGCGCCGGCCCGCTCCACCGGCCGGCCGATCCACAGTCCCGTGCCCGCCGCCGCGTAGAGCGCGTCCCGGCCCAGGCGGCCGTCGCACAGAATGCCGTACCCGTGACGGCCGCCGGCGACCCGAAGCGCCGCCTCCAGGCACAGGCGCTTGAACGCGCCGATGCGGTCCGCCCCGGCGCCGTTGTCCCTGGCCATGTCCTCGAGCTGCGAGCGGTGGTCGAAGGCGAAGACGTGCATGGCCGGCCACGCCCTGGACCGGTTCGTGGCCCAGTGGAGCTGCTCCAGGCGTGTGTCGTGGCGGACGGCCGGGGTCGACGTGCCGTTTTCCAGGAAGTCGCGCAACTCCACGGCGCTGGGATACGCCGGCGCGCAGCCGTGGCGCGACACCGCCAGCGCGCCGCAGGCGTTGGCGATGCGCAGGGTCTCGGCCCAGCCCTCTCCCGCAAGCCAGCCCTTGAGCAGCCCGGCCATGAAGCCGTCGCCGGCGCCCAGGACGTTGAACACCTCGACCGTGAACGACTCTCCGCTCACGCCTTCATCGAGGCTCGCCGGGACCGGCCCCTCGAATGCGGTGGCGCCGGCGGCGCCGCGTTTGCATACGAGTGTCGCCTCCGACACCTTGCGCACGTTGGCCAGCGCTTCGACGGTGTCGGCGGCCCCGCCGGCGATGTGGAACTCCTCTTCCGTGCCCACGATCACGTCGAACCGCGCCAGGACGCCTTGCAGCCTGGCGGTCACCGCCGCCGACTCGATGAAGCGGTTCTCGCCGTCGCCGTGCCCGGAGAGGCCCCACAGGTTGGGGCGGTAGTCGAGGTCGACGATGGTCCTGGCGCCCGACTCGCGGGCCAGATCCAGCGCCCGCAGGGTGGCGGCCTCGGTGCGGGGATGCGACAGGTGGGTGCCGGAGGCGAGCACACAGCGCGCCTCGGCGATGAAGTCCGGGTCGATGTCCTCCGGCGACAGCGCCATGTCGGCGCAGTTCTCGCGGTAGAAGATGAGCGGGAACCGCTCCTGATCGCGTATGCCCAGCAGCACCAGCGCGGTCAGCCGCTCCGGGTCGGTGATGACGCCGCGCACGTCCACGCCTTCGGCCCGCAACTGCTCGCGGATGAAGCGGCCCATGTGCTCGTCGCCGACCCGCGTGATGACGGCGGATCCGAGGCCGAGCCGCGCGGCGCCGGCGGCGGCGTTGGTGGGCGAGCCGCCGATGTACTTGCGGAACGACCGCATGTCCTCCAGGCGTCCGCCCACCTGTCCGCCGTAGAGATCCACCGACGAGCGGCCGATGGAGATGACGTCCAGAGCCGGCTTCACACGGTACCGCCCAGAGAGCCTTCGAGCTGCGCCAGCTCCTGGCCGCCGGCCATCATGTCCTGAAGCTCGTCGGCCTTGATCTCCCCGCGCATGGCCGTGCCCAGGGTGGCGCCCCGGTTCAGGACCGTGTAGCGGTCGCCCACCGCCATGGCGTGGCGGACGTTGTGGGTGATGAAGACCACGCCGATGCCGGACTTGCGGACCCGGTCGATGGTGGCCAGCACGTTGGACGTCTGCCGCACCCCCAGCGCGGACGTGGGCTCGTCCAGGATCAATATCCTGGCGCCGAAGTAGACGGCCCGGGCGATGGCCACGGTCTGGCGCTCGCCGCCCGACAGGGTCCCCACCGCCTGGGCGGGCTCGCGCAGGCGGATCCCCATGTCGGCCATCCGGGTCATGGTGACCTCGTTGGCCTTCTTGAAGTCGATGTACTTGAACGGCCCCCAGCCCTTGGTGGGCTCGCGCCCCATCCAGAAGTTGCGGGTCACCGACATCAGCGGGATCATCGCCAGGTCCTGGTACACGGTGGCGATGCCGGCCAGCATGGCGTCGCGCGGGCTCTCGAAGGCCACCGGCCGTCCGTCCATGAAGATCTGTCCGCTGGTGGGCTTGTGCACGCCGGACATGGTCTTGATGAACGTCGATTTGCCGGCGCCGTTGTCTCCCAGCAGGCAATGGCATTCGCCCGCGTACACCGCCACCGAGACGCCCGCCAGGGCGATGACCGCGCCGAAGTGCTTCTCGATCTTCTGCAACTCGATCAGCGAGGCCTCGTCGGTGTGGACGTCGCGCATATCGTAAAGCGGTTCGCTCATCATCGTTCTCCCGTGATCATGCGGCGGATGTAGGTGTTCAGGATCACCGCCAACAACAGGATGAGTCCGAGGAAGACCCGGAACAGGCTGCTTTCCACGCCGGTGAAGAAGAGGCCCTGCTGCACGACGCCGAAGATCAGCGCTCCCAGCGCCGCGCCCACCACCGAGCCGTAGCCGCCGGTGAGCAGGGCGCCGCCGATGACCACGCAGATGATGGCTTCGAACTCCTTCAACAGACCGCGGTCGGCGGCGGCGGAGCCGAACTCCATCACCTGGCAGGTGGCGAAGACCGTGGCGCAGAACGCGGTGAGCATGAACATCAGTATCTTCACCCGGTCCACCGGAACGCCCGTGTAGCGCGCGGCCTGGGCGTCGCCGCCCGAGGCGTAGATCCAGTTGCCGAACTTCGTGCGGGTCAGCACCCAGTGTCCGGCGATGACCAGCACGATGGCCCACACCATCAGCATGGGAATGCCGTCGACGATGGGCTCGCCCGCCCGCCGGCCGCGGGTGAAGGTCTCGATCATCCCCATGTCGGCGAGCCAGACGAACAGGCCGTTGAAGATCTTGCCGCCGAACAGCGGCGCCAGCCAGTCGCCCGCCGCGGCCTCCTTCACGCCCCCGATGATGGTCTTGCGGGTGGTGGCGATGGACAGGAAGATCGTCAGGCCGCGCAGGATGTAGAGAAACGCCAGGGTGACGATGAAGCTCGGCAGCCCGGTCTTGATCACCAGCCAGCCGTTGAGCGCGCCCAGCGCCATGGCGATGGCGAAGGCCAGAACGATGCCGATCCACACCGGCAAGCCCCACTGCACCGAGACGATGGCGATGACGATGCCCGCGAACCCGATCATGGAGCCCACCGACAGGTCGAACTCGCCCGAGATCATCAACAGGCACGCGCCCACCGCGATGATGGCGAACTGTGCCGAGACGATGCCCCAGTTCATGGCCCCTTCCGGGCTGAACATGCCGGTGTCGGCCGCTACCGACAGAAAGAATACGAAAACGAGGACGGTGCCGCAGATGGCGCCCAGTTCGGGCCGTATCATCGCGCGGCGGAACGATGACATCTCCTTCAAACGTTCGTCGGCCATGACCCCTCCTCCGTGGCCTTCCCGTTGAAGGCCACCCGTCTCAACCGATCAACGTGCGGCGCCCCCGCCGCGGCGCGTGGCCGCGACGGGGACAGATCGCCGCGGAATATGCGAGAGCCCGATCAGCGGAATTCGCCGGCGTACTTCTCGACCAGGGCGATGTTCTTCTTGGTGACGAAACCGGGACCCGAGTTCATGTGGCCCGACGGCAGCACGCCGTAGCGCGCGAGGTTGGTCAGGATGACCACGGGCATGTAGCCCTGGAGGTAGGGCTGCTGGTCGATGGCGAACGCGATGGTGGCGTCCTTGATGCCGGCGGCGATTTCGCCCGAGAGGTCGAAGGTCGAGAAATGGATCTCGCCCTCGAGACCCATTTCCCGCAGCGCCGCCAGGGTCGGGTGGGCCGAGGTCGGACCCAGGGTCAGGATGCCGTTGGCCTTGCGGTTGCTGTTCAAATAGGCTTTCACCTTGTTCTTGATCTCGGCCGGATCCTGGCCGCTGTCGATCATCTGGCGGCCCAGCTTCACGCCGAGGGCGTCGGCATAGCCCTGGCACCGCTCCACGGACGCGGGATTGGTGATGTAGTGGTTGACGCACAGAAACTGCTTCACGCCCGCCTTCTTGGCCTGCTTGCCGGCGCCGAAGCCGGCGTCGTATTCCGGCTGCCCGACGTGCAGCAGGGCGCCGAGCTGTTCCGACTGCTTCTTGGTTCCCGAGTTGATGGTGATGACCGGGATGCCCTTGTCGACCGCGCTCGTGATCGGTCCCTTGAGCACGTCGAAGTCGGCGATGGTGACGATGATGCCGGCCGGGTTGGCCGCCGAGGCCTGCTCGACGATGCGCGCCATGTCGGCCAGGTCGCCGGTGGGCGGATTGCGGTAGTCGACCTTCACGCCCATCTGCTCGCCCGCCACCTTGATGGCGTTCTTGATGGTGTTCCACCAACTGTCGCTGTCCGGCGCGTGGCTGATCAGGACGAACTGCTCGCCCGCCGCGGTGGCGAGATTCGGAGCTCCCGCCAGTCCCGTCGCCGTCAAAGCGGCGATTGCCAATGCAAAAAACCTCGATTTCATGAGTTCCTCCTTTCGCACCGCGCACCCGAACCGACGGGTAGCGATGGCGGTTTGTCTTGCCGGCTGTTTCTACCGGCGACAGAATATAAACTCAATTTCGAGGATTGAAAACAGAAAAGTGCCGGGCATGTCGACGCTCCTTGGGAGTCCGGGTGCCATCCATTAGAATGGAGCGAAATTCCGTTCGTGGGTCGGAGGAAACCATGCAAACGATCGGTGTCGGCCTGATCGGCACGGGGTTCATGGGCATGTGTCACACGTTGGCCTACCGTTCGGTCCGGGCCGTGTTCGAAACGCCTCTTTCGCCGCGCCTGGTCCAGATCTGCGACCGGCGCGCGGACGCCGCCCGACACCATGCGGAACGCTGCGGTTTCGAGAAATCAACCGACGACTGGCGCGTGGCGGTCGACGATCCCGACGTCGACATCGTCTCCATCACGACCCCGAACAAGCTCCACTGCGAAATGGCGCTGGCGGCGCTGGAGGCGGGCAAGCACGTCTACTGCGAGAAGCCGCTGGCGCTGACCCTGGACGAGGCCGAGCGCATGGCCGCCGCCGCCACGAAGGCCGCGGGCAGGACCATCGTCGGCTACGGCTATCTCTGCAACCCCTTGTACCAGCATGCCCGGCGGCTGGTCCGTTCCGGGGCCATCGGCCGTCCGCTGTTCTTCCGCGGCGTGTGCGACGAGGACTACCAGGCCGACCCGGAGCTGCCGTGGAACTGGCGGTCGGCCAAGGCCGAGGCCGGACTGGGCGTGCTGGGAGACATGATGTGCCACCTGGTCAGCATGGCCGACGGCCTGCTGGGCCCCATCGAGAGCGTTCTTGCCGACTGCCGCATCCACTACCCTGCCCGTCCTTCGGCCGACGGCCGGGAACGGCTTGCGGTGGAGAACGAGGACGTGGCCTCCGCCCTGGTCACCTTCGAGAGCGGCGTCACCGGAACGCTCTCATCGTCGCGCGCCGCCTGGGGCCGCAAGAACCACTTGGCGTGGGAGTTGCACGGCGACGCCGGCATGCTGGTCCAGGACCAGGAGCGCATGAACGAGTTGCAGATCTACCGGAACGAGGGGCCGAAGAGCGATCAGGGTTTCAAAACCATCCTGGCCGGTCCGGCGCACGAGCCCTACGGCAACTTCTGCCCGGCTCCCGGCCACGGACTGGGCTTCAACGACCTCAAGACCATCGAGCTGGCCAACTTCCTGAAGGCCATTTCGGACGATGCGCCGGCCTATCCCGATTTCGCCGCCGCCCTGCGCTTCGAGCGCGTCATCCATGCCATCGCGCGGTCGGCGGAGCGCGGAGCGCGGGTGCGCGCGGACAAGACGGGATGAGCCTGCAAATCAGGAGGTAGGCATGCCGCGGAACGAACAAGTCACGCGCCAGTGGCTTCTGTTGAAGAGACTGGAGGGCGCCCGCGGCGGGACGTTGCCGGAATTGGCGGCATCCCTGCCCGAAGACTATGCGCGCCACCCCCGCACCATCCGGCGTGATCTGGAGGCGCTGGAGTCGGCGCATATCCCCCTCATCACCGAGCGCCGGAACGGCCAGACCGTGTGGCGCCTGATGGACGGCTACCGCCAGACGCTGCCGCTGGCGCTATCGCCGACGGAGTTGATGGCCCTGGTGTTCAGCCGCGATCTCCTGAAGCCCCTGGAGGGAACGGAGATCAAGGCGTCGCTGGATTCGGCGCTGAACAAGGCCACGGCCGCGTTGCCGGCGGAAGGCGCGATGTACGTGGAGGGCCTGCGCGGCCGTTTCGCGGTTGGACTGGGGTCCCACAAGACCTACCGCGAGCACCGCCACACCATCGGGCAACTCTCCCGGGCCATCTCCCGCACCCGCACGGTTCAGATGCGCTACTACACGGCATCGCGCAACAGGACAGGCCGGCGCGATGTGGATCCCTACCGCCTGTGGTATGCCGACGGCGGCTTGTTTCTCATAGGCTACTGCCACCTCAGGCAGGACGTGCGCACGTTCGCCGTCGATCGAATCCGTTCCCTGGCCCTCACCAACCGTCCCTGCCAGATGCCCCTCGGTTTCGATCTCGACGCCTACGTCAAGGACGCTCTCGTGGTGATGCGCGGAAAGCCGATCGAACTGGAACTGCTGTTCGACAAATCCACCACCGCATGGGTGAAGGGCCGCGTATGGCACCAGAGCCAGAAGACCCACGTCACCCGGGACGGCCGCCTCGCCCTGTCGCTCCGGGTCGCGGACACCCCCGAGCTGGTAGGCTGGGTGCTCCACTTCGGCAGCGGCGTCAAGGTCATCGGCCCCGCACCCTTCCGCGACAAGGTCCGCGAAGAAGCCCGAAAGATTCTCGACCGGGCGTGACCCCGGATGTCACTCCTGCCTGCTACCCGTTGCGGCCAAGCCTTCGCGATTCCTCGAAGGCCGGCGCGAGAGGCAGAAGGAGGCCGCGGCATGAAGGTGACAACAATATGGGTGGCGGGAAGCGGAGAAAGCCAGACAGCGAAGGTACGAAGAAATGCTGACAGAGATGCGGCGGCAACATTTGGATGACTTGGCCCAACGGGAGAACGAGTACCGGGCCCGGTTCGGGGCGAGGGACAGGAACTGTTTCTTGGGGCGAGATCCGGTCTGGGATTGTCAGGTGCCCGTACCGGACGGAACGATTGAGAGCGATGGATGACGTGACATGACACTATCTGCCTGGGGAAAGACGGACGTAGCCGACGGCTCCACTCACCACCTGGCCCATCACTCAATGGATGTCGCTGCTGTATTCCAGCGGCTGTTGGAGTTGCCAGCGTTCAGAAGCCGCGCCGAGAAGGCAGCGGGAACGGCTTTCTCGCGCCAAACCGTCGCGCGACTGGGCGCGATCGTGTTTCTGCACGATATTGGCAAGCTCCACCCTGCGTTTCAGGCGAAAGGCTGGCCAGAGGGATTGTGGACTCGGCCTGTGCGAGGCCACGTGCCCGAGAGCCTGGCGTTCCTGGAACTCTCCTTGCGGTCTCCGGATCATCCCTTCCGGGAAGTGACTCAATCCCTTGCACAGTGGGGCGGAGGGGTCGAGCCTCTCCTCATCGCGAGTCTGTCGCACCACGGACGGCCCATTGAACAAGGTACGCAGGCCACAGCCCGAGATTGGTGCGAATTGCCTCACTATAACTGGCGCGTGGAGGCGGCGACAATGGCGGACGCCCTGCGGGGCTGGTTCCCGGAGGCCTTCAAGGAACGTGGGGAGTTGCCCGAGCATCCAGGGTTCGCGCATTTCTTCGCGGGACTCGTCGCGTTGGCCGACTGGGTCGGCTCTGACAAACGGTTCTTCGAATTCGTTGCCGTCTTCGATAGAGACTATGACCAGACGGCTCATGCCCGGGCGGCGCGTTCCGTTTTGGAGCTTGGGCTCGACGTGGCGCGTCTGCCGCGTCGTCCTTCCCTTTCCTTCGCCGAGTTGACCCCGTTCGCGGAGCCGAACCCCGCGCAGGCCGTTGTCGGCGAGATCGGAAACGACGAGCGGCTGGTGATCCTCGAGGCGGAGACCGGCTCGGGCAAGACCGAGGCGGCGCTCTGGCGTTTCGCCCAGCTCTTCGCCGCGGGCCGCGTGGAAGGGCTCTATTTCGCCGTTCCCACCAGGGCGGCCGCGCGACAACTTCACGGCCGTGTCAACGCGGCGATGCGCCGGATATTCGGAGACGGCGCTCCAGAGGCGATCCTGGCCATTCCGGGGATACTGGCGGCCGGAAAGGCTACAGGCCAACGTCTTCCAGGGTGGAAGTTCTTGTGGGAGGACCAGCCGGGAAGTGTCCCGGCACGGTGGGCCGCCGAACATGCGACGCGCTTCCTCGCCGCCACCGTTGCGGTCGGTACCGTGGACCAAGCCATGCTGGCAGGTCTCATGGTCAAGCATGCTCACCTGAGAGGAAGCGCACTCAGCCGGAGCCTCCTCGTGATCGACGAGGTCCACGCGTCGGATGCCTACATGACCGGGGTACTGGCGCATCTTCTGGAAGCGCACTTGGCACTGGGAGGCTACGCGATGCTTATGTCGGCCACACTGGGGTCGCGGGCGAGGATACGCTGGACGAGTGAAGCACCGCCGGACTTCGGCACGGCGGTCGCGACGAATTACCCGGCGGTCTGGGTCGGCGGGGAGGCAACCCCCAGGCAGGCGGAGGGCACTGGACGGTCCAAGGAGGTGCGGTTGACGGTGGACGACATGGCGCCCGAACGGGCGGCCGAGGTGGCCCTTGAAGCGGCCGGTCAAGGCGCGCGAGTCCTGGTGGTTCGTAACACCGTGAGGAAAGCCATCGAGACGTGGGAGGCGGCGCAGGAACTCGGCGGGACCGGACGGCTTCTACAGGTAGCCGGCGGCCCGGCGCTTCACCATGGCCGTTTCGCCGCGGAGGATCGAGAAATGCTGGATCAGGCCGTTGAGGCGGTACTCGTACCAGACTTTCAACGTGCCCGCACGGGCGTCGTTGTCATCGGAACACAGACGCTGGAGCAATCGCTGGACATCGACGCCGATTTTCTGATCACGGACCTTTGTCCCATCGACGTTCTGCTTCAGCGGATCGGCCGGTTGCATCGCCATCCTCTGCCGCGTCCCGCTGGCTTTGACGAAGCCGCAACGGTGGTGCTGACGCCAGCGGGTGGCCTCGATCGGCTAACAGCACCCGCTTTCGACAACGGTCTCGGCGCATGGGAAGACCAAGGGGAGTTTCAGGGCATCTACCGAGACTTGCCGGTGCTGGAGTTGACGAGGCGCTTGATCGGGGACGGGGACGGGGACGAGACGGTCTGGCGAATCCCGGAGATGAACAGACGGCTGGTCGAGGCCGCCACGCATCCGGAGAGGACGGAGTCTCTTCTCTATGAGAAGGGGGAGTCGTGGGCCGGTTATGAGCGGAAGCTCGGGGGAGTCGAGGCGGCCGAGCGCGGGTTGGCGCGGTTGCGGCGGCTCGACCGGGAACAGCGGTACGAAGAACTCCGTTTCCCGAGCGCTGATGAGCGTGTCATGACCCGGCTGGGAGAAGACGGGGTGGTGTTGACGCTCGATTCCAGCGCCCTGAGTCCGTTTGCGAATCGCATTTCGCAAATCACACTGCCCGCCCGATGGTCGGCAGGCATTTCGAAAACCGATGCGGAAACGGTTGCGGTCAGCCCCGTTCCCGGAGGGCTTGTGCTCGTGGTGGGAGAACGCCAGTTCATGTACTCCCGGAAGGGTCTTGACGTTTTGTCGTGAGGTGCACTTTCACTATAGGAAACATATTCTCCTAATGAATGCCGACTGCGTTGATTGTACACACGAAAGCTATCCACTTTGGATGCAACTGAAACATCGGAATTCGCAAATGAACCTTTTGACCTACGACTTGATCTCAGCAGCGGACGCGCAACGTATGTCCCTTCCCGGGCTTCTGGCCGCAATGGCACGGGGTGAAGTCGCGGGATTCCCGGCCCTCCGACCCCATCAGCGTCCCGCGTGGCACATGTTTCTGGTGCAGCTTGCAGCGTTGGCGCTTTGGGGTGCCAAGGGCGAGGAACTGCCCGACGAGGCGGAGGAATGGACCGATCTACTGCGGGGGCTTACGCCGAACCACCCGGATGACGAGCCTTGGTGCCTCGTTGTCGATGATCACGCCAAGCCTGCCTTTCTCCAACCCCCGGTTCCAGCGGGATTGAAGTGGTCCTCGGTGTTAACGCCTGATGCTTTGGACCTCTTGATCACAGCACGCAACCACGACCTCAAGCAATCCATCGCCCGCGACGTTGAACCCGAAGACTGGCTGTTCGCTCTCGTGTCCTTGCAGACCTTCGCCGGCTACGACGGAAAAGGAAACTATGGCATTGCCCGAATGAACGGCGGGTCTTCCAGCCGCCCCATGCTGGGACTTGTCCCGGTGCATGGAAGGACCTACGCGCTCAACCCGAGCAGGTGGTGGCGTCGGGACGTCGAAAGGCTTCTGCTTGAACGACGCGCCGGCAACGGTTCCGAGTTCGGTTGCGAGGGTGGGCCAGCGCTTCTCTGGTGCCTGGACTGGCCGCAAGGCGACCAATTGGACCTTCGTACGCTCGACCCATGGTTCATGGAGGTTTGCCGACGTGTCCGCGTCGTTGAAACCGAGAATCGAATCTCTGCCCGCAAGATGGTCTCCGAGAACGCCCGAATCGATGCGAAGATGTACCGTGGCTATGTCGGAGACCCATGGGCACCGGTGCACATTGATGACGGCAAGAGCTTGACGCTGGGCGGCGGTGACTTCCACTACAAGAAGTTGGCGGAGCTACTGTTTGAAGGAAAATGGAAGTTGCCCCTCTTGGCAACACCCGGAACCAACGAAACCGCAGCGGACAGCCTGCTCGTTGCCGAGGCACTTTCCCGTGGGAACAGCAAAACGGAAGGCTTCAAGAGCCGCATCGTCCCCATGCCGGATAGTGCCGTGCGGCTCTTCCGAACCAACGTAGCCGGGAGGATATCTCAAGTTCAACTGGACGAGATCAAGGCCTTCGATGAGGGTTTGCGCAACGCTATAGCGCTCTTGGCCGGACGCGGTGATTGGGAACAGGTCCGCAAGGACCAGTATGCAAGGTCGAGGTCAGCGAGGGAGCGTTTCGACCGCGTCGCTGACAGGTTGTTTTTCCCCTACCTTTGGCAACGAATCCAGGCGGTAGCCTCAGGCGACGTTGAGGCGGAGGAACGGACCCGGCGCGCGTTCCAGCGCACTCTCTTCGACGCCGCCAACGCGGCACTGGAGGCCGCAATGTCCAGCGTTCCCTGCGCGACCCTACAGCGCCCGAAGGCGGAAGCGCGGGCTCGTCGGGCATTCCTTTCCCGAGTATGGAAGCTCGACCCGCAACTTCACCAAACCGGGAGACAGGAGGATGTCGATGCCGAAGACTGACGACGTTAACCAGAGCGCGGTCGACGCGGCCCGGATGCTGCAAGGGCTTGAACCGGGACTATTGGCCGAACTGCGCCGGATGGAAACCGGCGCGGGGGCGGCCGGGTTCTGGCGCCTGGCAGCGCAGCATCCCGAAACCATCGGACGCGACCAGGAGCGATGGATGGCCATCATCCGCATCATGGCCATCCTGACTCCCAAGGGCGAGCCGGCGTCACGCCGGCCTTTGCATGACGCCAAGCGGCGTTTGGGCGCGGTATTGTGTGACGGCGGCGACCCAGGTTGGCCGGGGTCCGCGCCACCCCGCGCGGTACTGAGCGAGCCTCGCCTCGGACGGCTCATTGCCTCCCGTGGCAAACAGCGCGCGGTGTTGTTGACCCGCGCCGCGCGCGCCATCGCTCGCACCCGGCAGCCAGACAGCGGGGTCAACGTCGCCGACATCGCCTGGGCGTTGTTGGATCCAGATTCCAACCATAGCGGGCGTCAGCTCGCTGAACCGTACTACCGCCGCCTGGACCGAGCCGAGCGAGAACACCGAACTAACGAAGAAGGAGCCAAGGAATGACCTCACCCCGTTTTCTCCAGATCCATACGCTGAGCCCCTATACCGGCGCCCTCCTGAACCGCGACGACGCGGGGCTGGCCAAGCGCCTGCCCTATGGAGACGTGCTGCGTACGCGCGTTTCGTCCCAATGCCTCAAGCGACATTGGGCGAAAGCGAACGACCCGCACGCCCTCATTCGGATTGAAGGGGCGGAAGCCGCTTACCGCTCCCGAGAGCTGGTGACGCACAAGGTCGTTGACCCGTTGCGCGATCGTTTCCCGGACGACGTGATCAACGCACTGGAGCCCGAACTGCAGCAGGCCGTGTACGGTGACAAGGGTACGACAAAAGCGAGCCGTCAGACGCTCCTGTTGGGCGCGCCGGAAATTGTCTGGCTGTCCAGGCAAGCAGAGCGTCTGGCCAAGGAGGCCAACGGCGACGCCGACGCGGCCAAGAAAGGGGCGGCGGATTGGAGGAAGACGTTCCAGGCCAACATCAAAGCCATGCGCGAGGGCCAGACGCTCCCCGCGGGACTTACGGCGGCGCTGTTCGGACGTATGGTGACCTCTGATCCCGGCGCCAATATCACCGCGCCGGTCCACGTCGCCCACGCATTCACGGTGCACGGGGAGGAGGCGGAGAGCGACTACTTCACGGCCGTGGACGACTTGTCCGAGGATGAGCCTGGAGCCGATACCATCCAGGAGACCGAGCTGACTTCGGGTCTGTTCTACGGCTACGTCGTCGTCGACCTGCCGCTGCTGATCGAGAATCTCAACGATGTCGAGTTGGCGGGCGCCGTCCTTCACAATCTCATCTACCTCATCACCGAGGTTTCTCCGGGCGCCAAGCTCGGCTCTACGGCTCCCTACGGCCGGGCCTCCTTGGTGTTGCTGGAGGCCGGCGATCGGCAACCTCGTTCCTTGGCCGAGGCGTACCGTCGTCCTTGCAGGCCGGATACCGCGGCTGCCGCCGACGCCATGCAGGCGTACCTGACTCGGCTCGACGAGGCGTACGACACAGGAGAGGAGAGGCAGGTAATGACCCTGGTCGACGTGGACCTTCCTCGTGCGCAACGGGGTTCCCTCTCGACTCTGGCGGACTGGGTCAAGACGTTGCCGGGAGCCCTCGGATGAGTCACAAATGGCTCGTCGTGCGTCTAGAGGCGCCGTTGATGGCCTTCGGCGGAGTCGCCGTGGACCAGGAGGGTCCCACTCGCGACTTTCCCGCGGCTTCGATGCTCACCGGCCTTACGGCCAACGCCATCGGGTTGCATTGGTCCGACCGCGCCGCGCACCAAGCCTTGCAGGACCGGCTGATCTTCGCCGTGCGGCGCGAACGTGAGCCACGCGCGGCGGACGTCGTCACGGACGTACAGAACGTACAGCTCAACAAGGCGGACAAGGGCTGGACGACTTTCGGTGTGCCGGAGGGACGTGACGGGGCAAGCTATAGCGCCCCGCATCGCCGTACCCGGCATTATCTGGCAGACCAGGCGGTGCGGGTCGTCCTGCGCTTCCACCCGGCGAACCTCCACCCGACGCTGGAAGCGTTGGCCGAGGCGCTCGACTGCCCGGCTCGCCCGCTTTTCATCGGACGCAAATCATGCCTGCCCTCGTGCCGTCTGGTGGATGACTGGGTCGATGGGGACACGGCCCATGAGGCGCTGTGCGCACTTTCGGGCTCGGGGAATTTCCGGGCGTTGTGGCCCACGGGCGAGGGGCCGGAAACCGGTGACGAGGTAGATCGCGTCATTGATCTCCCCGACGTGCGGAACTGGCGGACGGGGTTGCACGGCGGGTCGCGGCAGGTGGTGGAAGGGCGTGTGAAGGGAGCGGATTCATGAATCCTCTGTTCCTGATCCGTGTGCCCGTAGCCATGGACATGCTGGCGCGTTGCGCTGGAGAACGCGGTTGGCTCCGGCATCGTGGCCTTGTGGCGGGTTTCGATGAAGGCCGCGCGCTTCATCACCTGCTCGATGAAACATTCGGCCCGGGAGCGTTGCGTCCGTTTCGTCTGCTCGTGGCGGGTCGCCGAGCCGTGGGAAGTCTCTACGGCTATTGTGAGAGCGACGTTGACAGCCTGCGTGAAGGCAGTCGTATCCATGCCCCGCCCGAGCATCTGAGCGTTCTGAGGCTCGAACGCTTGGAGGGCAAGGCCATGCCGAGCGCATGGACAGAAGGGCGGCGGCTTGGTTTCGATGTGCGGGTGAGGCCCGTTCGAAGGCTGAAGAAAGACCTCGTGGACGGTCAGACGGCGTTCCGCAAGGGGGCGGAAGTCGACGCCTTTCGGGTGGAGGCATTGCGCCGATATCCCGACAACCCCGAAGGCATGGAACAACATGGCCAAACCAGAGAAGGCGTCTATGTCGACTGGCTCGCGGAACGGCTGGCACCGGCGGCTGAACTTGACCGAGATGCGACACGACTGGTCCGCTTTCAGCGGGTTCGGGTCTCGCGCGGCAGCGGGGGACCTGAGGGGCCGGATGCAACTTTCCACGGCGCGTTAACCGTCAAGGACCCCGAAAGCTTCGCGACGTTGCTCGCGAAGGGCGTCGGGCGGCATCGAGCCTATGGCTACGGCATGCTTCTCCTTCGCCCGGCCTCAAGGCCCGCACCGAGGCGATGATGCTCAAGGGTCGGCTCGGTCTCGACAGCGCGAGGGTCCCCCACGGTGATCGCGCGGGGCTCCTCTACCTAGCGCGCGGTGCGTTGACCGCACGGGACGGGACGCTGGCATTCCTCCAGGGCGAGGCAACCAACGCGGATGCGTTGTTGCCCGGAGATTATGCCATCCCGCTCCAAGGGATATCCATGATACTCTTGGGTCCCGGCTCCACCGTGAGCCACGACGCCTTGCGACTCCTCGCGCGTGCCCGCACGGCACTGGCCGCGATAGGCGAGGACGGAGTCCGGATGTACACGGCCCCGCCTCTGATTCCGGACCGTTCCGGACTTGCCCGGATCCAGGCCCGCCTATGGGCGGATGACAAGAAGCGGCTGGACATCGCGCGACGCATGTACGCGTGGAGGCTGGGCGAAGTGCTACCGCATCGCGATTTCGATGTGCTCCGCGGGATTGAAGGCGCGCGCATGAAGCAGTCTTATCGTCTCCTCGCCCAGCAGATCGGGGTCGAATGGAAGGGTCGGCATTATGACCGCGCCCGCCCTGACGCTGCCGACCTACCCAATCAAGCCCTGAACCACGCCTCCAGCGCCGTCGAGGCCGCTGCGGCGATCGCGGTGGCTTCGACGGGTACGGTTCCCCAACTCGGTTTCATACACGAAGACCCGGGACAGTCTTTCGTCCTCGATATTGCTGATCTCCACCGGGACAACGTAACCATCCCGTGCGCCTTTCGGGCGGCCAAGCGCGTTGCTGAAAGGCCGTTCGAGAACATCGAACGTACAACCCGTCGCATGACCGGCGAAACTCTGGGGCGGGAGGGAATCATCCCGGCAATGATTGATCGAATCAAGTCGCTGTTCGAGCAAACCGATTCGGAAGCATAAGAGGCCGAGTATGCCGATGACAATCGTCGTCACACGCGACGTTGAGGCGCGTTATCGCGGGTTTCTGACGTCAGTCATGCTGGAAGTCGCCCCCGGTGTGTATGTCGCGCCTGACCTGTCGGCAGGCGTGCGCCAACGCGTATGGGACGTTGTCGAGTCCTGGTGGTGGTCTCTTGGTCGCGGGGCGATTGTAATGGTCTGGCGTGACGTGGCCGCCTCAGGGCACCTGCGGATCGAGACTCTCGGAGAGCCGCCAAAAGAGATTGTCGATGCCGACGGGGTTCTACTCTTGAAGCGAAATTGAGGGACGATTTCGTTCCCTTGTTCTTTGAAAACTTTTAATATCAATGGGTTAGGTGCAAGGGGTTCCCCCGCACGCGCGGGGATAGACCCTGGTACGGCAACTGGCGCCAGCGGTACTTCCAGGTTCCCCCGCACGCGCGGGGATAGACCCAAACCAGCGCCCGGAAAGTATCCGCAGGTTCGGGTTCCCCCGCACGCGCGGGGATAGACCCTCTTCTCCTGTGGCTTCGATGGGAGTAGAGGCGGTTCCCCCGCACGCGCGGGGATAGACCCCACTGTCCTACCCAGAACCGGAGCCGCTCAATGGTTCCCCCGCACGCGCGGGGATAGACCCAAAAATCGACGCGGTGGTACGGACCGCGACGAGGTTCCCCCGCACGCGCGGGGATAGACCCGTCCGGCAGCGTGTGATCGAGCGGCTCCGGTTGGTTCCCCCGCACGCGCGGGGATAGACCCCATTTGCCCTGCCCGCAATCGTTCCGTTGTGCGGTTCCCCCGCACGCGCGGGGATAGACCTTGTCCGGTGGCGAGAGCCGCGGCGGTGCGGATGGTTCCCCCGCACGCGCGGGGATAGACCCCGCTACACTTCGTGATCTTCAACACCCTGACCGGTTCCCCCGCACGCGCGGGGATAGACCTCCGACTAACCCGACACTTCGGGACCCAGGGCCGGTTCCCCCGCACGCGCGGGGATAGACCCGATCGAGCGACAGGCCGTGGGTCGCCGTCCACGGTTCCCCCGCACGCGCGGGGATAGACCCTGCTCGGCGCCGCTGCTGGCGCTGAGGTCGGTGGTTCCCCCGCACGCGCGGGGATAGACCCGCCTACTACGTACTGGGTGCGCTCGCCAACCGGGTTCCCCCGCACGCGCGGGGATAGACCCGTATCTATTCCGCGCCGACCGTGCGGATGCGAGGTTCCCCCGCACGCGCGGGGATAGACCCAACCGTAAACCCCTGGGTGGGCGCGGATCGAAGGTTCCCCCGCACGCGCGGGGATAGACCCACACCATTCCGCGACCAGGACCTGATGCTGGAGGTTCCCCCGCACGCGCGGGGATAGACCCGTATCCATTCCGTGCGGATGCGAACAAGGAGGGGTTCCCCCGCACGCGCGGGGATAGACCCGGAGCCATCACGATACCCGGTCTCACGGTACCGGTTCCCCCGCACGCGCGGGGATAGACCCGTGAGGCTGCGATAGCGGTCGGGTGCCGCCGTGGTTCCCCCGCACGCGCGGGGATAGACCCTGACGCAGTAGCCTTCTACCTGGCACACCCGGGGTTCCCCCGCACGCGCGGGGATAGACCGGTGTCATGGGTCTCGGTCCCGAACGCGATGAGGGTTCCCCCGCACGCGCGGGGATAGACCCTAGACCGCATGGCAAAAGAAACACACCAGCACGGTTCCCCCGCACGCGCGGGGATAGACCCCTCATACGGCGCGGCAGCACGACCGGCGAGATGGTTCCCCCGCACGCGCGGGGATAGACCCACGCTCGCGAGCCCCTCCTCCCCGGTGTCCCGGGTTCCCCCGCACGCGCGGGGATAGACCCGTGGACGTGAATGGCTGGAAGCGGCTGCTCAGGGTTCCCCCGCACGCGCGGGGATAGACCCTGGGTGCAAGAGCATCGCTTGGTGATGGAGCAGGTTCCCCCGCACGCGCGGGGATAGACCCCAGCAAGTCGACGTCGCGGTCTACGTCAGTGGGGTTCCCCCGCACGCGCGGGGATAGACCCGCCATGCACCTCATCAAGAGAGGCAGCACGACGGTTCCCCCGCACGCGCGGGGATAGACCCCGCCTACAGGAGGCAAGGAGGATGCTGGATGCGGTTCCCCCGCACGCGCGGGGATAGACCCACGCCGTTCCGCGCCCAGGACTGGCTGTTGGAGGTTCCCCCGCACGCGCGGGGATAGACCCAGGCTCACCGCTCAGGCGTACGTCCTGGCGGCGGTTCCCCCGCACGCGCGGGGATAGACCCACGTTTCTCCTTATTCATCGGCTCCGCACCACGGTTCCCCCGCACGCGCGGGGATAGACCCGTTGTCCCTTTTGCTATCTTTTGCTTCGGATAGGTTCCCCCGCACGCGCGGGGATAGACCCTCAACGCCTTCCTTTCCGGCGATGAAGTCCGCGGTTCCCCCGCACGCGCGGGGATAGACCCCACTCGATGCCGTCCGAGAACCGCCGCAGTTCGGTTCCCCCGCACGCGCGGGGATAGACCCATTTGGACTATTGCCTTACCGCTGAGGATCGTGGTTCCCCCGCACGCGCGGGGATAGACCCCCCACTGACACCGGCCCTAAGGGTCAGCACTGGGTTCCCCCGCACGCGCGGGGATAGACCCACGCCCACCGCCACGTCCAGTCCGAGCTTCCGGGTTCCCCCGCACGCGCGGGGATAGACCCCAGGCTTCGCCCGCCTGCGTGCGGACCCCGAAGGTTCCCCCGCACGCGCGGGGATAGACCCGGCTGCGAAGGCCCTCCAAGAGTGACGTGGGGGGTTCCCCCGCACGCGCGGGGATAGACCCTCGCTGTATCTTCTGGCGAACCAGTCGCGCTTGGTTCCCCCGCACGCGCGGGGATAGACCCGTTGGCCCCGAATCCGGAGTCGACACCAGGGAGGTTCCCCCGCACGCGCGGGGATAGACCTTCCAGCGGATCGTCACGGTCTTCGAGCGCATGGGTTCCCCCGCACGCGCGGGGATAGACCCGGGCGATCAACGCCGAGGTCACCAGGATCAAGGGTTCCCCCGCACGCGCGGGGATAGACCCCAGCCACTGACCGGGTATCGCCCGCAACAGCGGGTTCCCCCGCACGCGCGGGGATAGACCCCGCCCGCAACGCCTCACCCCGCGCAACACACGGGTTCCCCCGCACGCGCGGGGATAGACCGTTATCGTATATGAAGGTTATTTAGAAGACCCCGGGTTCCCCCGCACGCGCGGGGATAGACCCTTGCGGACCGGGACGCCCCCGCGCGGGTTCAGGGTTCCCCCGCACGCGCGGGGATAGACCCCCGGTGACGGCTGCCGCCGCGGCCGCAGCGCTGGTTCCCCCGCACGCGCGGGGATAGACCCGAGTATCTGGAGGAAGCCGGTTGGGAGGCAGGGGTTCCCCCGCACGCGCGGGGATAGACCCTGCTCGGCGCCGCTGCTGGCGCTGAGGTCGGTGGTTCCCCCGCACGCGCGGGGATAGACCGCCGGGGCCGGGCGGCGTCGACCTGCACGAGTAGGTTCCCCCGCACGCGCGGGGATAGACCCACGCCGTCCGTGGTGCCTCGGTTGATGCCGCCGGTTCCCCCGCACGCGCGGGGATAGACCCCCATTCGTAGCATCATCTCGTCTTTGCGAATCGGTTCCCCCGCACGCGCGGGGATAGACCCCCGAAATACAGCCTTGCGCTTTTGCTGTCGTAGGTTCCCCCGCACGCGCGGGGATAGACCCGGCATTGCCCTGGTGGAGCTGAACACGACTCAGGTTCCCCCGCACGCGCGGGGATAGACCCGGGTCCGGAGTTAGATGGGAGAGATGATCACAGGTTCCCCCGCACGCGCGGGGATAGACCTTCAACTCACGCGTCGGGCGCCGGAGTGTCGGCGGTTCCCCCGCACGCGCGGGGATAGACCCAGTCCAGGTGGGACGCGCTGGTAGAGGATTATGGTTCCCCCGCACGCGCGGGGATAGACCCGTAGATAAATCTGGACTCCGCAACGTGCACATGGTTCCCCCGCACGCGCGGGGATAGACCCACATGCGTGTCTGGCATCGGCGTGTAGCCTGGGGTTCCCCCGCACGCGCGGGGATAGACCCCCAGCGAATGGCGCAACGATAATCGGAGAATCGGTTCCCCCGCACGCGCGGGGATAGACCCGTCTGGGGAATCTTCATCACCCGGCTACCGAGGGTTCCCCCGCACGCGCGGGGATAGACCCGGGCAAAAAAGGAGGTGCCAACACCCCTCAACGGTTCCCCCGCACGCGCGGGGATAGACCCGGGCAAAAAAGGAGGTGCCAACACCCCTCAACGGTTCCCCCGCACGCGCGGGGATAGACCCGAGTGCCATGCTCAATGTCGCCGAGGTAACGGGGTTCCCCCGCACGCGCGGGGATAGACCCCGCTCCGTATCGTAACGCCTGAACCCCTGCCGGGTTCCCCCGCACGCGCGGGGATAGACCCCGTTCCCGGTTCTCCGCAAGAAATCGATCATAGGTTCCCCCGCACGCGCGGGGATAGACCCGGCGACAGCTGCCGTTGCTGCAGCATGGGTTCGGTTCCCCCGCGCGCGCGGGGATAGACCCGCGAGGGCGGCCGTGCTGTTCGGTGTCCGGACGGTTCCCCCGCACGCGCGGGGATAGACCCCCCGGAGCGGAGCGGAGGGTGTGAGCCACCCGGGTTCCCCCGCACGCGCGGGGATAGACCTTAGGCTACGGGCCAGAGACCTGGAGCAAGTCCGGTTCCCCCGCACGCGCGGGGATAGACCCTGAAGGCGGAGATCATGGCGGAGCACTTCTCCGGTTCCCCCGCACGCGCGGGGATAGACCCGCCTGTGTAGCCACTATCCGGATCTCTCTCTGGGTTCCCCCGCATGCGCGGGGATAGACCGCCGCTTGAGCTGATATTCCGGCTGCTGGCGAAGGTTCCCCCGCACGCGCGGGGATAGACCCGCCGGTCACCAGTGGCTCTACTACAAGCACTAGGTTCCCCCGCACGCGCGGGGATAGACCCACCAGGTCCCGCCTGGCCGTCCGGATCTTCCGGGTTCCCCCGCACGCGCGGGGATAGACCCAAGGCCAACCCAAGTTACAAGGATCTCGCAGGGGTTCCCCCGCACGCGCGGGGATAGACCCCAGTCGCGCTTGATCTCGGTTCTGAGCCTTGCGGTTCCCCCGCACGCGCGGGGATAGACCCGGACGTGACGCGGGGGAATCTCGCGGTCGGGCGGTTCCCCCGCACGCGCGGGGATAGACCCGCTTACCGCGCCGACTCATAGTCGTGCGGTGCGGTTCCCCCGCACGCGCGGGGATAGACCCGCTTACCGCGCCGACTCATAGTCGTGCGGTGCGGTTCCCCCGCACGCGCGGGGATAGACCCGTGGCGCTTCAGACCATCGGGCTCCTGCGCAAGGTTCCCCCGCACGCGCGGGGATAGACCGTCGAGGGGCTCCAAGTCGCGCCCAGCGGCCCGGGTTCCCCCGCACGCGCGGGGATAGACCTTAGTGCACATGCTGAAGCTACGTTGACAACTGGGTTCCCCCGCACGCGCGGGGATAGACCCGGAGAAGGTCAACGTGATCATCCCTTCAGACGGGTTCCCCCGCACGCGCGGGGATAGACCCATGTGGAAGACACAATTCATAGATGAAACCGGCGTACGAGGGTGATATGAAAACGCGGCGGCTTACGCGTCCACACGCGAATTTGCGGAAGCTTCATGCACAGCTTGTAGAATGTTCGCGATATCCTGAACGGGTTCTATTTCTGGATGTCGAGACCACTGGGTTGAATACCCACCGCGACGAGATCACAGTGATCGGATGGTCGTTCGGCGGCTGCGCAAAGACCGTAATAAGGGGGGCAGATCCAAGCCTTCTCCGTAGTGACTTCAGACATGCTAAACTCTTGATAACCTTCAATGGCGGTCGTTTCGATACCAAGTTTGTCGCGCGCGAACTTCCGGAAATGGTGTTGCCGAAAGTTCACTTCGACCTCATGTATCTTTGTCGGCATGTTGGACTGATAGGCGGCCAGAAGGAAATCGAAAAGACCATCGGAATAGACTTTCGAGATGACGCGTCTGCAATCACCGGCGTCACCGCGGTTGCGCTTTGGCGCAAGTATCTACAGGGCGACCGCGAGGCGCTACGAAGATTGATCCTGTACAATCGGGTCGACGTAGCCGCGATGGGCGCCATCCTTGATGAGGTCATCCGTAGAATGAGTGCTCGGTCCGAGTTGCCGATGAACGATGTGTGTTTCAGGGATTGGTCGGCGCCAGCAGGCTGGCGGGCCTTGCTGAATGTCCGATGGCCTAGCGAATGATCCCATCGCCGAACAAAGTCTACCGGGGTTGCCCTCAGGTGTCATGATTGACGAGAATAGTCGAATTTATTGGAATCGCGACGTCGCCGGGCTGAATCTTGGCGGGATCCGATGCGATATTTTCGGGTTTGGTTTCGGCGCCGCGCCACCGGACTACTTGACGATCCGCAAAAGACGGAACATCTTCGTCCGTGTCGGTATCCGTTCGGTTGTCCTCGACATCAGCGCTATCGTCGTCTTCCGTGTCGTTCCTTGCCAACCAGTGTTTGAACGCACCTATCGGTACCGGAAGCGTTGAGCACTGTATTCCAAGTTTTCCTCGTATCATGATGACTTCCGTGTGAAGCCATATCAGATGCCGAAAGGCGTTGAGCATATCCGTTCCACCGTCTCGCCGCGCTTCTCAGTTTCTCATTTTGGCTATCCTTGAATCTTGAACGGCTATTTTAGAAAACATGCCTAATTGACGTTTATAAAACCATCGCGACGCCGGATGGCAGGTCCCCTCGTATTCCCCATCCGCCTCTGGCGTAACAGGAAGTAGTGCTTGCCCGCGATCATCTTGATTGACTATAATAGCCAGATATATCTAACCAGACAGGTCAAATTATGGAGATTGCCACAGTATCGGGGCTCAAGACATCGCTGAGCGCGTACCTGCGCCAAGTGAAGGCCGGTGAAGAGGTGTTGATTACGGAGCGTGGCCGTCCGATCGCGCGCTTGCTGCCCATCGCCGGTTCATCGTCCCTCGCCGAGCACTTGAACGAGATGGAAAGGAAAGGACTGCTTAGACGTCCCATGGCCCCTCTGCCGGCGGACTTTTGGGATTGGCCGCGTCCCGTGGATGCCGATGCGTCCGTACGGGCAGCGGTGTCTCGCGAACGGGAAGAGGGCTGGTGAAGTTCTGGGATACTTCGGCCATTGTGCCGCTGTGCATCCAGGAGACCGGCACGGCGACCGTGCGGGATGTTCTGAACGAGGATCCGTCCTTGGTCCTATGGTGGGGCACCCGTACCGAGTGCACTTCCGCGTTCATGCGACGGGTACGAGAGGGCCATCTGACGCCAAACGATGCGCGTGTCGCACGTCGTGCGTTGGACGCAGTCGTGCAAGCAGGAATGGAGATCCAGCCCAGTGAATCGGTACGCGGAACGGCGGAACGCCTGTTGGGAGTCCATCCGTTGCGCGCCGCGGATGCGTTCCAGTTGGCGGCGGCCATCCAATGGTGTCAGGGGCTGACCGCGGGCAATGGCCTCGTCGTGTTTGACCGACGGTTGCGTGAGGCCGGTTATGCGGAAGGCTTCACCGTCTTCCCGGACAGCCTCTGATGGAACTGTTTCCATGATCAAAACGGCATCCTCGATCTCGGTTGCCATCATCTGCACGTTTCTTCTGTCAGTCGCGGCCGGCGCCCAGTCCATGGAGCAGGTGCGGACGGCCTACGCCGAAGGCCGGTTCGTCGAGGCGGCCGAGTTGGGATCGGCGCTCAAGACCTCGGAGAGCTACGCGTTGGCGGCGCAGTCGCTGGCGATCCAGGGTCACTTCTTTGCCGAGGGCGAAGAGAAAAAGGCCCTGTTCCAACGCGCCATAGCGTTGGCAAAGGAGGCGGTCCGGTTCGATGCCGCCAATCCGGAAGCCCATCTTCAACTGGCCCATGCCACGGGCCGGTACGGGCAGACGATCGGCTTCCTGGAGGCGGTGACCGGAGGGTACGCCACGAAGGTGCGGGAGTCGATCGAAGAGGCGCTGAGGCTGGACCCCGACAAGCCGGGCGCCCATCTGAGCATGGCTACCTGGCAGGCCGAAGTCGTCAACGCCGCCGGACCGATGGCCGGGTTCCTTTACGGCGCCACGAGAAAGAAGGCCCGCCGGCACTACGACCGGACCCTCGAGCTCGTGCCCGACGCCAAGGTGGTGTGTGTCGAATATGCCTTCGGTTTGTTGTTGATGGATGAGGAACGCAACCGGGAGGAGGCTGCACGTCTGCTCGAACGGGCCCTCGAGAAACCTCCCAAGGATGCCGTCGACCGTCTCTACCACGAGCAGGCGGTGGCGCGGCTGGCCTCTCTCAAGGGCGGCTAGTGCAAACAGGGGCGGGTTCGATGCCCGCCCCTGCATTCATCACACGTCGCCGCCGGTTCGGGGGCCGTCTCGCCCGCCTCACGCCGTGTCGGACAACCCCAACGCATCGCGCACACCCTCCGCGTAGGCCGGATCGGCCTTGGCGAAGTGCGCGAGCTGCCGTTCGATGATCTCGTCCGGGACACCGTCCATGGCTTCGGCGATGTTGGCGAAAAGCCGCTGTTTCTGCCCGTCGTCGAACAACCGGAAGAGATTGCCCGCCTGTGTGTAATCGTCGTTGCCTTCCCGGTGATCGTAGCGGGAGGCGTCGCCCGAGATCCTGAGGGGCGGCTCCGCGTAGCTCTTGTCCTGCACCGGCCCGCCGAAGCTGTTGGGCTCGTAGTAGGCGTCAACGTTGCCGTGCCGCGGCTCGAAGAACCGCATGGGGCCGTCCTTGTGGTAGTGGTGAACCGGGCACCGGGGCGCGTTCACCGGCAGCGCCTCGTAGTGGGTGCCGAGCCGGTAGCGGTGCGCGTCCGCGTAGGAGAAGATGCGCGCTTGCAGCACCTTGTCCGGCGAGAAGCCGATGCCCGGCACGATGTTGGAGGGGGAGAAGGCCGCTTGCTCCACCTCGGCGAAGTAGTTCTCCGGGTTGCGGTTCAGCTCCACGACGCCCACGTTGATCAGCGGGTAGTCGGCGTGGGGCCAGACCTTGGTGAGGTCGAAGGGATTGTACCGCGTCTTCTCCGCGTCCAGCTCCGGCATGATCTGCACCTTCAGATCCCACTTCGGAAACTCGCCCCGGTCGACGGCGCCGAACAGGGCTTCCTGATAGGACTCACGGGTCCGGCCGATGACCTCGGCGCTCTCCGCGTTGGTGTAGTGCCGGTGTCCCTGCCGGGTCTTGAAGTGGAACTTGACCCAGAAGCGCTCGTTGTCGGCGTTGATGAAGCTGAAGGTGTGCGAGCCGTAGCCGTTCATGTACATGGGTGCGGTGGGGCAGCCCCGGTCCGACATGAGGATGGTGATCTGGTGCAGGGACTCGGGCGACTGCGACCAGAAGTCCCACATGGCGATGGGGTTCCGCAGGTGCGTCTTGGGATGCCGTTTCTGGGTGCGGACGAAGTCCGGGAACTTGTAGGGGTCGCGGATGAAGAAGACCGGCGTGTTGTTGCCCACCAGGTCCCAGTTGCCTTCCTCGGTGTAGAACTTCACCGCGAAGCCGCGCACGTCGCGTTCGGCGTCCGCCGCCCCCAGTTCGCCGGCCACGGTGGAGAACCGCACCATCACCTCGCATTTGGCGCCGGGCTGGAGGACCCTGGCCCGGGTGTAGCGCGAGATGTCGTGGTTGACCGTGAAGGTCCCGTACGCGCCCCAGCCCTTGGCGTGCACCACCCGCTCCGGGATGCGCTCGCGGTTCTGGTGCGCGAGCTTTTCGATGAGCTGGTAGTCCTGCAGCAGGATCGGCCCGCGCTCTCCGGCGGTGAGGGCGTTCTGGTTGTCGGCCACGGGCGCGCCCGCGCTGGTGGTCATCACTGGGCATTGCTTCCGGGACATGGGTATCTCCTTTCTCCTGAACGAACCGCTGTCTTGTCTTCAAGTATAGTCAATAACTTCGAGAAATAAATTTGATAATTATTGGGTTTGTGCCCGCGAGGTCGGCGATTTCCGCGCCGGCAGCCTTAACACGCTGGTGCAGATGGTGGCGGGCGGCATCGGCATCACCCTGCTGCCCCGGCTCGCCCTGGACGTGGAATGCCGCACCCCCTCGGCCATCGTCATCCGCCCCTTCCGCAAGCCCGAGCCCAGCCGCACCATCGGCCTGGTCTGGCGGACGAAGTCGCCCCGGGAGCACGAGTTCCGGCTGTTGGGGGAGCTGCTGGCGCCGTAGCGTCGCGTGTCACGTGTCTACCAGATCGTCTGTGAATAGAACGATCGGATGGCGGCGTCGGAGGTGACGAGTGGGCAGGTATGCAGACTGGCGGTAGCCACGATGGTGCGGTCGGCAGGGTCGCGATGGTCCCAGTCGAGATCGAGGTTCTTTGCCCAGGTGAGGACGTCTACGGGAAGAATATCGAGGCGGTCGATCCGTTCCAGCCTGTCCGCGAACTCCTGGACGGGAACCGGGATGAAGAGCCTTTGTTTCTTGACCTTCAGGCCGATCTCCCAAATGGAGATGGAGCTGAGGATAATGCGATCGGCGTCGTCGATGGCCCATGAAGCGGCCCGAGAGAGCCGCTCTTTGTCCAGGGTCCAGAAGATGAGCGCCGAAGTGTCCAGTACGATCATTTACGATTCGGCCCATTCGTCCGCGGTGGGAGTGTCGATGTCCTCATGGTAAAGGACCTTGCCCTGAATCGTTCCGAACACTTCCTCCACGGATCGCTTTCGAGCGATGGGCTGAATGCGCAGAACGGGTCGATTGTGGTCGGTGACGATCAGTTCCTCGCCACTTTCTTCGATCTCGCGGAAGACGCGAAGCATATTGGCCTTGAGCTTGCTTTTCGAGATGGAAGTCATGGTTTCTCTCCATATATGACCACAGTAATGACCGGAGTCATTTCTATCAAGAACGGGCCGCCTTTGTCAAATGTCATTTTGGTCCGACCAGAGTGCGCTTGCCGTTCGTCCCGGCCCGTGTCCGTCTCGCGCACGAATGTGTGCTAACATGTCGGCCATGACTCTCGTCCGCGCCCCACGGTAGTTGAATGCACTTGCCCTCCGATACCTCCTCGGACGTCATCACGAGAGACCCGGTGTGCGGCATGGAGGTTTCCCCTTCGTCCGGCAAACCGTCGCTGGAGCATCTCGGGCAGCAGTATCGTTTCTGCTGCGAGGGGTGCCTGAAGAAGTTCGCGGCGGCGCCGGACGGTTACATCGAGGCCACGGATCCCGTTTGCGGCATGACGGTCCATCGCGCTACCGCCCGCTACATGGCCCGGCACGCCGGGGAACGGTTCTACTTCTGCTCCGGGCACTGTCAAGCGCGGTTCGAGGCCGCTCCGGAAGAGCATCCCGGTCCCCGTTCCGGACCCGAGCCGGCGCCGGAAGGCGCCAGGTACACGTGCCCGATGGACCCGGAGATCGTACGTGACGTTCCGGGCGACTGCCCCATCTGCGGCATGGCCCTCGAGCCCATGATGCCCACCGCGGATGCCGGCCCCAATCCGGAGCTGGCCGACTTCCGGCGCCGCCTGTGGATCGGCGCGCCGCTCGGGCTCGCCACCCTGGTGCTGGAGATGGGCGGACATCTCGGGCTGCCCATGGCCGAATGGCTCGGGCCGCTCCTGCACGTGTGGCTGCAGTTCCTGCTGGCGACGCCGGTGGTGGCGTGGGTGGCGCTGCCGTTCTTCAAGCGCGGCTGGGCTTCGGTGGTCAACCGCGGTCCCAACATGTGGACCCTGATCGCGCTCGGGGCCGGAGCGTCCTACGCCTTTAGCGTGGCGGCCGTGCTGGCGCCGGCGCTGTTCCCGGAGTCGGTGCGCGGGCCCCACGGGCTGCCCCCGGTCTACTTCGAGGCCGCGGCGATCATTCTCATCCTGGTGCTGGTGGGCCAGATATTCGAGCTCTCCGCGCGCGAGCGGACGGGCGGTGCTATCCGGGCGCTGCTGGACCTCGCGCCCAAGACCGCCCGGCGGGTGACCGACGACGGCGACGAGGACGTGCCGCTCGACGCGGTCAAGGTGGGCGACCGGCTGCTGGTGCGGCCCGGGGAGAGCGTGCCGGTGGACGGCGTCGTCCTCGACGGACGCTCGGCGGTGGACGAAAGGCTGCTCACGGGCGAGCCGATCCCGGTGGAGAAGGGGGTGGGCGACGCCGTGACCGGCGGCACCGTCAACCAGGCGGGATCGTTCACCATGCGCGCCGAGGGGGTCGGCGCCGATACGGTGCTGGCCCGCATCGTCGACATGGTGGCCGCGGCCCAGCGCAGCCGCGCTCCGGTCCAGGCCCTGGTGGACCGCGTCGCAAGCTGGTTCGTGCCCGCGGTGGTGGCGGTATCCCTGATCTCGTTCGTCGTGTGGCTGGCCATCGGCCCCGTGCCCGCCCTCGCCCATGCCGTGGTGGCGGCCGTGAGCGTCCTTGTGATCGCCTGCCCGTGCGCCCTCGGGCTCGCCACGCCCATGTCGATCATGGTGGCGACCGGGCGCGGCGCCCAGGCGGGCGTGCTGGTGCGGGATGCCGCGGCGCTGGAGAGCCTCGCCAAGGTGGACGTGCTGATCGTCGACAAGACCGGCACCCTCACCGAAGGGAAGCCCGAGCTGACCGACGTGATCGCCGCCGATGGCGGCATGGACGAAGCGGATGTCCTCTCGTTGGCGGCTTCCCTCGAACGCGGGTCGGAGCACCCGCTGGCGGAGGCGATCCTCGCCGGCGCCCAGGCGCGGGGCGCCGTGCTCCAGGAGACCGCCGACTTCGAGGCTGTCCCCGGAAGAGGCGTCCGCGGCCGGATCGCGGGCCGGGCCGCCGCCCTTGGCAACCTGGCGCTGATGCGCGAGCTGGACGCCGGCCTCGGCGAGGCCGCCAGCACCGCCGAGGGGCTGCAGGAGGCGGGCAAGACCGTCATGTTCGTTGCCGTGGACGGTGAACTAAAGGGTCTGGTGGCGGCGGCGGACCAAGTCAAGCCCACCACACGGGAGGCCATCGGCAGGCTCCGCCGCTCGGGGCTCGACATCATGATGTTGACCGGCGACAGCCCCAGGGCCGCGCGGGCTGTAGCCGCCGGTCTCGATATCGACGATTGGCGGGCGGAAGCGGCGCCGGAGGACAAGCGGGACGTCGTCGCCGAGTTGAAGGCCGGGGGCCGTCACGTGGCCATGGCGGGCGACGGCATCAACGACGCGCCCGCCCTCGCCGCCGCCGACGCCGGCATCGCCATGGGCTCCGGCGCGGACGTGGCGATCAAGAGCGCCGGAGTCACGCTGATGCGCGGCGACCTCAACGGCATCGTCCGCGCCCGCCTGCTGGCCCGCGCCACCTTGAGCAACATCCGGCAGAACCTGTTCTTCGCCTTCGTCTACAACACCGTGGGCGTCACCATCGCGGCCGGCGTCTTCTACCCGATGTTCGGCCTGCTCCTGTCGCCCATGGTCGCCGCCGCCGCCATGAGCCTGTCGTCGGTGTCGGTGATCGGGAACGCGCTGCGGCTGAGGCGCATCCGGCTCGGGTGAACGCTATCCGCTAACTCCAGGGTTTGACCCTCACAGCCAGGTCAACAGACCTTTATCCGGCACGACGCCGCGCAGAAACTCCTGTACCGGCAGACACCAGATGCCGTCGATCCGCAAGCGTTCCCGGCCGCGATAGAGCACGGCGGTCTCGGCCTCGGGATAGTCCTCGCGAAACGCCTTCAGCGCGCGCAGGTCTTTGGAATACACGTTGGCGGCGTTCTTGACCTCAAAGGCCTGGAGCCCCAGTTCCCCGTAGACCACGAAGTCGACTTCGGTCCCGCCACGCGTCCGCCAGAAGAATACGTCCATGTCGTGCCTGGAATACGCCGCCCACGCACAGAGATGCTGAGCCACCAACCCCTCCAGCACCTGACCGTCAATCTCCTCGGGACGATCCAACGGTCCCTTGGGGCGTAACGAGCGAAACACGCCTGCGTCGAACAGGTAGATCTTCTCGTGGTTGACGGTGGCGCGCTTGGCGCGTTTACGGAAGACAGGCAGCCGGAAAGCGAGAAGAAGGTCCTCCAGGATGCCGACGTAGCCGGCAACGACCTTGCGCTCGACGTGGCATTCCCTGGCCACCGCCGAAACATTCAACAAGCTGCCATGGGAAAAGCTGACCGCTTCCAGAAATCGCGTGAAGTTCCCGACGTTGCGTGTCAGCCCTTCGGCCCGTACTTCCTGTTCGAGATACAGGCTCGCGTAGGCGGCCAGGACATCCGCGGGATCGGTGGCTGCCATGACCAAGGGCAGCAACCCCGTTTGCAGTGCTTGTCCGAGGTCGAAATCCGATAACTCCGCTGCCATGAACGGGTGCATGGTGCGGTGCACGGCCCGTCCCCCCAGGAGGTCGACGCCCTCGCGCCGAAGCTTTCGGGCGCTGGATACGGTCAAAACGAAGCGGGGCGGTGAAGGCTCCTCCATCAGAGCGTGAACCACGGTCAGCAACTCCGGGATCCGTTGGATTTCGTCGATGACCACGGTGTCCGCCCGTGGCGAGCCGGCAAGCAGATCCCGAAGACGCTCGGGACGGGCGTTCAGACTGCGATGAAGGGCGGGTTCGAGCAGGTCCAGGAACAGGGCATCAGGCAGCCGGTGGCGCAGCCATGTCGACTTTCCAGTCCCGCGAGGACCGAACAGGAAGCAATTCTGGTCCAGAATGTCAAAAAAATCGACTTCTAAATTCCACTTTGCGTCCAAAATCGGAGTTATCGTATCCAATAATGGAGCATTTGGAACTGGAAATCAAATCTCAACGCGCGTTTCTCACACCTCGTAGTACCCGTTCATGATCGCGTCGTGCCACACCTTGGTGATCACCGGGCAGACGCCCAGGGGCAGTCCTTCCTCGGTGGCCCAGTAGGAATGGATGCCGGTGCCGATCTCGACCACGCGTACCTTGGGGGCCGGGTTCATGGCGGCGTACTCCTTCTTGACGATCTGGTTGTACTTTTCGGGGGTGTGGTCGCGGCTGAACTTGTTGATGCCGTAGAGCAGCGGCGGGATCGGCTTTCCGGGCAGCGGGCGGCCGTAGCCCAGGTAGCGGTCCACCAGGGCCTGGGTCTCCTCGGCGTTCATTTTGAGGCGTTCGGCCGTGACCTTGGCGGCTTCGGTGAGGCACGGGTGGCTGTCGCTGTGGAGCCAGTTCTCGGCCTTGAACTGGGGGAAGCGCTTGGCCCGCTCCCACATCTCGAAGATCTCTTCCATCAACTGCGCCAGCCTGAAGAGCGGCTTCGCCCCTTCCTGCATCGCCACCTCGGCGCCCTTGTAGCGCGCCAGCTCGCGCCAGTTCCGGATCAGCACGTGATCGAAGGGGGTGGGCCAGTCGTGGCCGCTCATCTTGCGGAAGATGAACGCAAACGGCGAGTTCTCGATGCCGATGAGCCCCTTGCCGTTCTCGATGCGCTGCAGCAGGTAGTGGCTGAAGGGTCCGCCGGTGGAGTGGCCGTGGGTGAACACCGAGTACTCGCCCACCGGCAGGTGCCGGCGGCAGATGTCCAGCATGCCTTCCTCGAAGGCCACCGGCCAGGCCGCCATGCGATAGTAGAAGTTGCTGCCCTTCCTGGCCCTGGCGTACTTCCGGGAGCCGTAGATCTCCCTCAGCGCGGCGTCGTCGACCACGTCGTACTCGTCCCTGCCGATGAACTCGCCGTCCAGCCAGATGGGCGTGCGCACGCTGCCGTCGTCGTGGAAGGTGTCGCCGGGCCAGTCGCGGCTCGGGTCCGGCAGGTAGAGGCGGCCGGGGTAGGTCATGTTGCACACCTTGTAGCCGCGTTTGCCGGCGAAGGTCTGCGCCAGCCGCTCGATGGAGCGCCAGTCGCTGGCGCCGCCGTGGGCCATGAAGATGCCGAGCTTGTTGCCGTCCGGCCCGGTGGGAATCTTGGCCGGGTCCTCGGGCTCGTACACCATGCAGCCGATGTCCCAGTCCATGCCGTTGGCGTGGATGCGGAAGACGTCCTCGGTCTCGGTGTAGGGGATGTCCGGCTCCGCCAGTATCCCGTCGGAGATCTTGACCAGCTCCTCCTTGGACAGGCTGGCGGGCGGCTCCCAGGTACCGGTGGATTGCAGTGTCTTGGCCATGGCAACGGTCTCCCTTGAGGTTGATGCGTGGACTCTACCACGCCTTGCGGCGCCGGACCACGTCCCGTGATGCTGAGCCAGGGCTCTTCAAAAGTCGGGTGTTGCCTTTCCGTCATTCCCGGTGCTCCCTATTCGTCATTCCCGGTGTTGCCTTTCGTCATTCCCGCGAAAGCGGGAATCCATGTGGGGTGGAACGGGGACGCTTGCGGGTGTATGCGCCATTTACGTATGAACGATTCCATGCAACCGCGACTGACCCTGTCCTGTGGCGAATACAAGCGTACCCGGCCGTTGCTGGACGGGCGCGTGGCCGTGGCCGGCTACGACATCGAGGTCGTCCCCGACCCGTTCCCGCCCACGGGCATCCTGGGTGACTACCAGTACCCGCGCACACTCCGCATGCTCGATGAGAAGGCCTTCGACATCTGCGAGATGGGCATGGCGCCGCTGGTGACCGCACTCTCCCAGGGCGCTCCGCTGGTCGCCATCCCGGTGTTTCACTACCGCCGCTTCCGGCACCGCTACATCTTCTGCCGCGGCGACGCCGGCATCGAGAGCCCCGCCGACCTCGCGGGCCGGCGCGTGGGCGTGCGCCGCATCAACCAGAGCGCCGCCGTGTGGGCTCGGGCGCTGCTGCAGCACGACTACGGCGTCGACCTGAAAGACATCACCTGGGTGGTGACCCTGGACGTGCCTCTGCGTGACGCGGTGCGAAACGAGCTCGACATGGAGGTGGCGCGTCCGGGAGAGAGCCTGGAGGAACTGCTCGTGCGCGGCGACATCGACGCCATGATCGAGGCCTCCAACCTCAGCCCGGCGGGGCGCGAGGCCGCCGGCATGCGCCGGCTGCTGGGCGAGGACCCGCGCCAGCTCGAAGTGGACTACTACGCCCGCACCGGCTTCTTCCCCATCATGCACGCCATCGCCCTGTGGCGGGACGTGGCCGAGCGCCACGAGGGCCTGTGCCAGGCGCTCTACGACGCGTTTCTTCAGGCCAGGGCCGTGGGGAACGAGGGCGGCGAGCCGCCCTCACGGTACGTTCTGGCGTCCGAGGAGGAGGAGTGGTGGGAGTCGCTGACCCCGGAGCAGGCGGAGGTCCTGTGCGGTGGCCTCGGCCGTCCGCGGGACCCCTGGGCCTATTCCCTCGATGAAGACGGCAAGACCGTCGAGGCATTCCTCGACTATGCCTACGAGCAGGGGCTCACGCCGGAGCGGTATCGGACGGAGGATCTGTTCGTCGTGCCCGGGGAATAGGATTCGACGTCACTCCCGCTCTTCCGCTCCGTCATTCGCCCTTCCGCTCCGTCACTCCCGCTCTTCCGCTCCGTCATTCGCCCTTCCGCTCCGTCACTCCCGCTCTTCCGCTCCGTCATTCGCCCTTCCGCTCCGTCATTCGCCCCTCCGCTCCGTCACTCCCGCTCTCCGCTCCGTCATTCGCCCCTCCGCTCCGTCATTCCCGCGAAAGCGGGAATCCAGGAGGGGCTGGGCGGGAAAAGCACGGTCGTCGGCCTCCTCCCCACCCCTGGATTCCCGCTTTCGCGGGAATGACGGAAGTGGAGGACGGAATGATAGGGTCGGGCCTTGAGTACCGCTACCCTGCGGCGGTTCTTCTCGTGGTGCCCGGGAGGTCCGGCGCATAAGCGCCTTCCGTATCCCATTCCACGGTGTCGCCGACGCGGATGGTGCCGCTGTTGAGCACCTGGGCGCGCACGCCGCCCCGGTGGACCAGCCCCTGCATTACGTTCTTGCCCGTGAGCTTGACGAGGTTGACGCAGGGCTCGCACACCCGCAGCCCGCGCATCCGCACCTCCCCCACCGAGAACTCCCGGCCCAGCACCAGGTGGTTCAGGGCAACGCCGCGGGTGGTGATGTTGCGGCGGCTGTCCTTGGGTTCCAGCGTGGTGCCGTAGTCCCGCTCCATGGCCTCGAGCGCTTCCGCCTCGATGAGCGTCACCTCCCGGTCCGGACCCGGGTTGTGCGAGTAGCTGCCCACCTGATTGCAGTAGCGGTCTCCTTCGAGTCCTTTGCCTTCGATCGCGAGGACCTCCTGAAGATTCTCCATGTCGCCCTTGGCGTCCTTCGCGATCTGTATCGAGACAACCGTTCCCTTGGCCATGACGTCTCCTTGATCTGTTGGGGTCATACCTTGGACTTTGTTCACCCTGGAAATAATGCCGGTTTTTCCGTCGGTTAGAGCCGATCCTGCATCCAGTCGAGCATGAAGGGCACGTTGTGCCCCCAGTAGTCGTGGCTGCAATGGATGGCGCCGCCGCTCTTGACGTCGTCGTAGATCCTGAGGGTCTTGTCCTTGCTGCCGATCTCGTCGTGCAGGCGCTTGGCGCCCTCCACGCTCATTAGCCGGTCGGCGGCGCCGTGGGTGATGAGGGTCGGGCAGGTGATGTTCCCGGCGGCGCCTTCCATGGTGAAATCCTTGAGGCGTTCGCGTGCGACTTCGTCGCTCACGCCGCCCAGCAGCCGCTGCACCACCGGCCGGAGGTGCTCGCAGAAGATGTACAGGTCGTCCAGCACGCTGTAGCAGCCGCTCCAGCCCACCAGCGCCTTGATGCGCGGGTCGAAGGCGGCGAGCCGGGGCGCGTAGTAGCCGGCCATGCTGATGCCGATGAGGCCGATGCGATCCGGGTCCACCTCCGGCCGGGACACGAGGTAGTCGATGCAGGCCTTGCCGGGCACCTCGTAGTCGGCACGGGTAGGGATGCCCTTGACGTACATGGACGAGCCCCGTCCGGGGGTATCCACCAGCAGCAACGCCCAGCCGTACTCCGTCACCTGCCGGCCGCTGAAGAATATCTCCTCGGCGAAGGCGTCGGCGCCGCCGATGAGGAACACCGCGGGCCACTTGCCCGGCGCCGGGTATTTCGGGTGGCAGAAGTAGCCGTCGTACTCCTCGTCGCCGCAGCGCACGGTGATGACCTCCATGGCCGGCTTGTGCAGCGCCGCGGCCTCCCGGAAGCTGGCTTGGGACAGCTTGAACCGCTCCGCCTTGACGTTGTTCTCGGCGATGGTCAGAAACACGTCGGACATGCGGTAGTACTGGTTGGCGTGGAAGAAGAACAGCAGGGCCGTGCGCTCGTGGCCCTTGGACAGGGCCTCCCGCGCCTTGTCCTCGGTCCTGCGGGCGAGGTCGAGCCAGGCCCGCTCCCAGCCCTTCCTGTCGTCCGGGTCCAGGTCGCGGCACAGCCGCGCGATGTCGAAGGCGTCGCCGCCTCCCTGCTGGGCCTCGGCCACGAGCCGAAGCGTCTGGGAACCCATGACGTTGGTGGGGAAGAAGAAATCGATCATGAATCGCTCCGGTGCGGGCGGCTCACGGCAGGTTGTAAAGCCGCCTGGCGTTGCCCTCGGTGATGTTGTAGCGGTCCTCGTCGCTCAGGCCCGGGACCGACTCGAAGATGGGGACCACTTCCTCGAAGTTGCGGCCGGTCTGGGGGTCGGTGGCGTTCACCGCGCCGAACATCTCGGTGGCGAACAGCACACGGTCGGAGCCGACCCGCTTGATCAGCAGCTCCATGCCCTCGGTGTCGTAGATGGCCATGTCCCAGTAGACCCGGCGGGCCGCCTCCTCGAAGGGCTCCAGGCCCTCCTTCACGTGCATGCCCCGGTGGCGGTTCCACTGGTAGGGCACGGCGCCGCCGCCGTGGGGGATGACGATCTTGAGCTTGGGGAAATCCTGGAACACGCGGGAGCTCAGCAGCTCCACGGCGCCGTTGTGATGCTGCCCGATGTAGTACGAGCTGGTGGTGTGGAAGGCCGGGTTCAGGGACGCGCTGGCGTGGATGGTCCCCGGGATGTCCAGCTCCACCATCTTCTCCCACAACGGATACCACCACTCGTCCCCCAGTGACGGCGTCCAGGGCTCCCGGCCGCTGCACAGGTCGGGGTTGATGTTGCAGGCGATGAAGCCCTGCTCCTTGACGCAGCGCTCCAACTCTTCCACCCAGCTCTTGGGGTCGACTCCCGGCGATTGGGGAAGCTGGCACACCGGCGAGACCTTGTCGGGCCACAGTTTGGCGACGCGGGCGATGAGGTCGTTGCACGCCTCGCTCCAGTAACGGCTGATGAGCTCGGAGCCGAAGTGGTGGCCCATGGCCGAGGCCTGGGGCGAGAACAGCAGGCGGTCGATGCCGGTGTCGGCCATTCTCTTGAACTGCGAGCGCATGGACTGCTCGAGCTCTTCGTCGCTGACGTTGAGCCCGGCGGGGGTCGGGCGCGCCTGGTTGACGATCTGGCGGGCGCGAAAGGACTGGAGTTTTGCCGGCGCCGTGGTGAAATGTGCGTGAGCGTCGATGATCACGAGTGTAACCCTCCAGGGAGTCTCCGGGCCACGGGGTGTCGCGAGCCCCACGAACAGGACACTACACTAGCAAAGGCCCCATGAATAGAGGAACAGGAGGACAGGTTGCCGGCGGGAAGCCGGTTATGAGCCCGGTCCGGTCCGCTGCCCCCAATCACCGCTCCAGAGGCGGTCCAGGAAGTCGGACCAGGGCAGAATCGTTATGCCGTCCACCACCCGTGGACGAGGCTCCAGGGATACCAGCACGTAGTGGTCGAGGAGCGCCTCTTCGCGCAGCGCCTTCAGTCCTTTCAGATCGCGGGGGTTCACGGTCTTCTTGGCCTTGACCTCCACGGCGAGGCCTTCGAATATGAAGTCCACTTCGAACCCTGACTTCGACCGCCAGTACTGGGGCGCGGCGAGTCGGCGATAGTCGGAGAACGCCTTTATTTCCTGGAAGATGTAACTTTCGAACGCGTTGCCGTATTCGGGAGTTCCGGGCGCCAATCCCCTCCGGCCCTGGAGGTGGCGGGCCAGACCGATGTCGAAGAGGTAGTACTTCGATGTTGAAATCGCCTTGCGTCTCCGACTCTCGGTGAAGGCCGTCACCTCGTGGGCTATAAACGTGTCTTTCAGGATCTCGTAGTACTCGCGGACGGTTGACGCCGGTACTTGGGCGTCGCTGGCCAGGCTGGCGAAGTTGATCATCTGGCCATGTGCCAGCGCGGCCACTTCCAGGAAGCGGCTGAACGCGCCGACGTTCCTGACGATGGCCTCGGCGGCCACCTCTTCCCTGAGATAATCGCCCGCATAAGAGGCGAGATCCTCCGTCGGCGAATCGGAGAAGAACATTGGCGGCAGGAGACCGTATTCCAGGGCCCTGTCGAGGTCGAATCGCTCGGCGAGTTCCACGCGAACGAATGGATGCAGGTTGCGGGATCGCGCACGGCCGCCGAGCAGGTTGACACCCTTTCTCCTCAGGCTGCGGGCGCTGGAGCCGGTGAGAAGGAAGCGAACCCCGTGCCGTTCGATCATGAGGTGCACTTCGTTCAGAAGCTCGGGCATTTTCTGGATTTCGTCGATGATGACGATGGAGTCTTCGGCTGTCAGCGCCTCCCTGATCATCGAGGGATTGCGGGACAACCGGAGGAAGAGAGACTGGTCCAGCAGGTTGTAGTTCGGGTAGCCGTCAAACTGCTGACTGATCAGCGTGGATTTGCCGGTTTGCCGCGGACCGAACAGGAAACAGGACCTGCTCTGGAGGATGCGACGCGTGTTCAGGTAACGGGAAACGATGCTGTCCGCCATAATGATGACACCAAGCAACCAAGATGTTGAATATCATGACAATCCACAATAAGCTTGTCAATGGGTATTGATTCTGTGGCAATGACGGACTTCAAAACCGCCCCGTTTCCTCCGACCGCGTCAGGTGCGGCGATCCGGGGGCACGCTTTACCAAACGGACGCGGCCTACTATAGATGGTGCTGTCATCCTCTGTGACGTAGGCTCGTGCAGCCGTTCGCCCTGGGCCCTTCGACAAGCTCGGGACGGGCGGAGCGGAGTCGAAGGGCCAAGGAGCGATTCATGACGGAAATTCCACGTCTCAACGGTGTCGTCAAGGCGCTGGAGGAAGGCCAGACGGCCTTCGTGAGCTTCACCTCCAACGATATCGAAACCGCAGTCGCCATGGCGGGCTCGCGGCTCGACGGCGTTGCCTTCGAGATGGAGCACGCGCCGCTGGACATTCCGGGGCTCCGGCACTCGTTGCAGTACATGTTGGACCGCCGGCAGGTGGTGGACCGGGGCACTTTGGCTCCCGCGGTGACGCCCATGGTGCGCATCCCCCCCAACGGCAACGAGATGAACCAGTGGCTGGCCAAGCAGGTGCTCGACATCGGCGTCTACGGCATCATCTTCCCCCACGTCAGCTCGGTGGAGGAGGCCCGCAACGCGGTGTCCGCGTGCCGCTACCCGCGGCTCTCGTCTGAGCCGCTCTACGACCCGCCCGGGATCCGCGGCGACGCGCCCATGCGCGCCGCGCGATACTGGGGGCTCTCCCAGCAAGAGTACTACAAGCGCGCGGACGTGTGGCCGCTGGCGCCGGACGGCGAGATACTGGTGGTGATCCAGTGCGAGGAGGTGCGCGCCATCGAGAACCTGCCGGCCATGCTCAAGGAGGTGCCGGGCATCGGCGTGGTGCTGATCGGGGAAGGGGACCTGAGCCAGGAGCTGGGCCACCCGCGCGACTACGACCACCCGGTGGTGGCCGACCACATCAACCGGATCCTCGACATCTGCAAGGAACACGACGTCCCCTGCGGCCACCCCCACCCCAGCGCCGACAACATCGAGCGGCTGGTGGAGGCGGGCTTCCGCTTCCTCATGCCCGGCGCGCCGCGCTCCTTCGCGGTGCTCGACCGGGCGCGGGAGTTGACGGGGCGTTAGTATTTCGCGCCCTCCGTCATTCACGTCCCCTTGGGGGGAACGTCCCTTTGGGGGGCACGTCCCCTCCGTCATTCCCGCCCCCTCCGTCATTCCCGCGGAAGCGGGAATCCAGGGCCGGGTAAGGGGCAACCAGGAAAGGACCGAAGCAATGACGACGGTGAAACTCGAACCCCCCGCGCGGCTCGAAATGAGCCTCGGGGAAGCCATGTTCACGCAGCGGGCCATCCGCCGGCTCAAGCCGGACCCGGTAAGCGACGAGGACATCCACATGCTGATGGACGCCGCCTCCAAGGCGCCCAGTTCGCGGAACGAGCAGAGCGGGCGGTTTCTGGTGGTGCGGGACCGGGACCGGATCCGCAGGTTCGGGGAACTGTATCGCGAGGCGTGGTGGGCGAAGCGGCCCGCGGGCTGGACTCCGGAAGGCGTTCCGGAGGGGGACCTGCATATCTCGGCCATGCGCCTGGCGGACGCGATGAAGGACGTTCCGCTGGTGGTGCTGGCGGTCTCCACGTCCCAAGGACAGGCCAACTCGGTCCTTCCCGCGGTGCAGAACCTGATGCTGGCGGCGCGGGCACTGGGTATCGGGTCGGTATTGACGACCCTCCATGCCTGCGTCACCGACCGGATCCACGAGCTGTTCAGGATTCCGCCGGAAGCCCAGGTCCACTGCTGCATCCCGCTGGGCTATCCCGAGGGCCGGTTCGGAACGACTACGCGCCGCCCCACCTCGGAGACTACCTACTACGAGGAGTGGGGCACCCCGCCGCCTTGGGGGTAGACGGGGCGGCCGCCCTGCCTACAGCCCGTACAGCGCCCGCGCGTTGTCGCCGAGGATCTTGTCGACGATGGCGGCCGGCACCGAGCCGTCGGTGCGGAGCATGCGCAGCGCCTCGATCTGGCTGGAGGTGTCGTTGTGGCCGTAGTCGGTGCCGATGACGAGGTTGTCCTCGCCCGCGTCCTTGAGGATCACGGGCAGGTCATCGGTGGTCTGGCAGGCCACGTACATGTGGTTCTCGGCCATGATGTTGGCGGGGATGGGCCGCCCGAGCTTCTCCAAGCGGAGCCGCAGGTCGTTCAGGGCATAGGGCACCCACTGGGCGCTCACCTCCACGAAGCCCCAGCGCAGCTTGGGAAACAGCGCCGGCGTTCCATCCATGAGCAGCGAGTGGAACGTCCCCACCACCGGCAGCTTGAAGCGGGAGAAGCCGGTCTCGCCTTCGTACAGGTCGTGGATGGCGGTGCTGTTGGTGCCGGCGTGGACGCAGATGGGGAGGTCCAGCTCGGTGGCGATCTCGTAGAGCGGGAACAGCTCGGGGTTGCTCAGGCGCTTCTCGTGCTCGACCCCGCGCATGAAGATGCCGCAGGCGCCGTTGTCCCTGGCGAACTCGAGCTCTCCGCGCAGCACGTCCATGGATAGCAGGGGCGGCATGCACACCCACCGCAGCCGGCCCCGGCCCTTCTTCCAGACCTCGGCCAGCCAGCGGTTGTAGCTCTTGCACATGGCCAGCTCGGTGAGCCGGTTCCGGGTGCAGGGGCGCAGCATCAGCGTGGGGTAGAGCACCTGCACGTCCACTTCCAGCTCGTCCATGTGCTTGACCCGGGCGTCGACATCGCGCATCTCCCGCTGGTCGGCGGAGGTGTTGGGGCCGATGTTGTTGTTCTTGACGTGCAGCCGGTCGTCCACCACCCAGTACTCGGGGCCGCCTTCCCGTTTGACCGCGAAGGGCGCGTGCGCACGTTCCTGCTCGGTCATGAACTCCCAGGTAAACGGCGTTTCGACGACATGGGCGTCCGCGTCGATGGTTCTCGGGGTCATGGCTTCTCTCCGTCTTGTGGGGTTTCTCGCCCGCTCTCGGCTTGATCGGGCGCTATGTCGTAGAGCCGTTGCGCGTTCTCTCCCATGATCCTGGGCAGCGAGCCGGCGGCGATGTCGTCCCGCTCCAGCACCTCCTTCACCACGTTGGGGAACTTGCAGTCGCCGTGGTTGTAGTCCGAGGCGAACACCAGCCGGTCGTCGCCGATGAAGTCCATGACGTAGGGCAGGGTGGTCTCGTCGGGCTCGAAGGAGAAGTAGACGTCGCGCTGCCGGATGTACTCGCTGGGGGGCATGGTCAGGAGCGGCACGGCCGCCTGCATGTACTCGTAATGCTCGTCCAGCCGCTCCATCCAGAAGGGGACCCAGCCGGCGCCGGCTTCCAGAAACGCCACCTTGAGCTTCGGGAACTTCTCCAGGACGCCCCCGCCGATGACGCACATGACGCCGATCATCTGCTCGAAAGGGTGGGTGGTGGCGTGCACGAACAGCGCGTTGTCGAAGCGGTCGGCGGCGGCGGCCGGCCGGCCCGAGCCCACGTGGACGCACACGGGCACGCCCAGTTCCTCGGCCGTGGCGTAGAACGGGTCGAAGTCGGGATGGTCGAGGTTGCGACCGGCGGAGTGGGCCGAGGTGGCCGCGGCCACGAAGCCGAGGTCCTGGACGCAGCGCCTGAGCTCGGCGGCGGCTTCCCCCGGATCCTGCATGGGCACGCAGGCCACGCCCTTGAGCCGTTCCGGCGCGTGTTGGCAATACTCGTGGAGCCAGTTGTTGTAGGCCTTGGCGACGGCGCAGGCGTAGTCCTTGTCTTCCAGGAACGGCAGGCTCAGGAACACGGTGGTGCCGAAGTTGACCGAGGTCGTGATCTGCTCGAGGTCCATGTCCTTGAGCCGCTGCACCGGGTCCCACATGCCGGTGGTGGGTTGCGGCGAGCGGTTGTGGGGCACGGCGCCGATGCCGCAGCCCACCCCCGAGGGCTTGGCCCAGATGCGGCCCTCCATGAGCAGTTGCTCGCGGCCGTCGGCCTTGACCACCCGGGGCGCCTTCTTCTTGTAAGGCCCTTCCAGCAGGTCTTCCCAAGGGGCGAATTTCTCCTGCACGTGACCGTCGGCGTCGATGATCGGGAAACTTGCCATGGCTGTCTCCTGTTCGTCGTGACGTGAAACCGGGCGGCCTGCATCCGGGGTGCGGATGCAGGCCGCCCGTGTGTACCCGTCAACAGCGGAAAAGCCGGTTACTTGAGGTGTTTGGCCAGGAACTCGGTGCTCCGCTCCCACGCCAGGTTGGCGGCGTCGGCGTTGTAGGCCGCGCCGGTCTCGTTGCCGAACGCGTGCTGCGCCTGATAGCGGTAGATCTCGTGGGTGACGTTGCCCTCCTTGAGGCGCGCTTCCAGGGCATCCACCTTGTCCGGCGTGAAGAACCCGTCCTCCAGCGCGAAATGGCCCTGGAAGGGAATCGAGATGGTGCGCGTGTCGGCCGCTTCCTCGGGCGGTACCCCGTACCAGCAGCACGCCGCGTCCGCCGCCTTGGAATACACCGCCGCCAGCACCGTCAGGGCGCCGCCCATGCAGAAACCGATGACGCCCACCTTGGGGCAGCTCTGCTTCAGGTGCTCCACCGCGCTGCACACGTCGGTGTTGGCATCCCCAAAGTCGAGATTCTGCATCATGTGGCTGGCCTCTTCCGCTTCCACCGTCACCTTGCCCTTGTAGAGATCGGGCACGAGGGAGGTGTATCCCAGTCCCGCCAGCCGGTCGGCGACCCCCTTGATCTGGTCGTTAACGCCCCACCACTCCTGGATCACCACCATGCCCGGCGCGTTGTCGCCGGCCGAAGCGCAATAACCCGATGCTTCCTTGCCGTCGGGCCGCTTGAACGTGATTGTCTCTCCCATGACTCTACCTCCTCCTGGAGTTTTCTGGATTTCGTTCGGCGTCGGACGCCGAACGAAGCCAGTCAGAATAGTACGTCTCCGTTTGTGAGTCTAGGGGCCTTCTTGGGGGGGGTCGTGGGAAACGAATGCGTGGCACACTGCGGACCGCACAGAGGTCAGTGCGCTACTGGCGGGCGTGGTCGATCACGAGAAAGGAGAACGAGCGACTATGTCCGGCGCGTCCTCGCGATCAAGGTGGTGGTTGACTAGTTGTGTTCGAATCGTCATGGGCGAAACATGGAAGTGCTTGGCGACTCGATTCTGCCGTTCTTCGGAGTAGTCTCCACTCATCATTTCGTCGACCGACACGAAAGGACTCAACAGTTCCGCGGCGAAAGCGCGTTGCATTTTCTGCCGATAGCTGGTGCTGCGTGTCGCGGGCAGGAGTGGTTCGGGGGAACGGTTCATTTGATTGCGAAGCACACGGTCGCCGATCAATCGAGCAAGGTCGAAACGCTGTCCTGTACGTGGTCCCGACCGAAGCCACACAAGTGAGCGCCCGCATTTTCCGTCGAGTGCGAAAGAAATCTTGCCTGGATGTCCTCCCCGTCCTGAAATCGTATTCTTCATGGCCCCTGCGAACGCCGTCAAGGTTTCGTCACCTATGGGGACCCCGTCGAGTTTTTCCTGATCGCGAATGCGCTGTGCGCAACGTTCGCCCAAACGCCAGGCTTCGATTCCCCCGGACCGGGTAATCTCTGTTTGGTTGTCCAATGTCCGGTTCTCCAATGCAATTGCATCGCTCGGGTGAGTCTCGAATCCACTACGCTTCGCGAGTCGCGTGAAGTCTGCGAACCGTATCATGCCGTTACTGTCACTGACGCTCGCGGCGGCGTGGGCTGCAATTTCTCCCAACGCCTCTTCCCCCAGTTCGGCTGCGTCATTGAGGCGTAGGCGTATCGTGTCCTCATCGCCTTCGTCTGGATCGTGGCGGAGTTGTGCTTCCAAACGTCGAAAACGCGCGAGTTCAGGATCTCGTCTCTCCGTTCTCAGGTCCTCCCATAGACGATGGAGATTGGTCTCTCGTACGTGTTCTTGGGTAAGCCTGTCCAGGATATCTTCTACGAATTCATCGATAGCCCCCTCTAGATCGGTCGCCGGAACCGGCAGGCGTACCGCTGCTCCGAGATAGCGAAACCTCACGACGTTGGAACTTCGGGAAGGCTCGGACACCAAGAAAGACTGCACTCCGTCGGAGAAGATCGTGATGTTGGGCCACGCATAGCCCTCTCCTATCGTTGGCATCCGATGCGCGAAATCCCAGCGAGAGATCCCAAGTTCGTCGCTAGGGCGACCAATTTCCCAACGAAGCCGCCACCAGTTCCACACCAGCCACTCCGCGATGGGATAACCGGAGACAAACGGACCATGACGAAGTTCTTTCCGCTCGACATCTTGACCGGCGGTCAACAAGTGATTGTACGCGGTCACCTCAAACAGACCGAACGTGGCCCGTTCTTCCTGTGATCCGAAATCGAGCGCTTCGGGCGAAAGGGATATTGTGAGTTCGCTGCTCATCTTGCGAGCCACTCCTTGGCGACGAGTTGCTTCATGGCTTCTTCGTCCTCGCCAAGCTCATATCCATGGTAGCTCAGGCTGTTTCCGTCGCGTTTCGCCTCGTATACGTGCCCATCCCGATCCACCGCCCAAACGTACTTCGGTAGCCCTCCTTGACGGTAGGTGCTGATCATTCCTCGTTCGATTCCATCCCGAAAGAGTTTCCTCGCCTCGGTGAGCCTGATTGTTCGACTGCCGTCACACAGCGACTTGTCGGGCCGCGGATTTGCTGGAGGGTGAAATTTGTAGTCGGCCGGTTTGCGTTTGTGATGAGCGCTGCCTGTATAGACCGCTTCGGCCAAAAGACGACCCAGAAACCCTGGATCGGTGCCGTTCCTTGGAGCTATGCGACGCTTGGGGTTGTTTCCATGGCGCTTGGGCATTGAATACCGCGTGTTTTCCAGTAGTTCGCCATACTCAAGGGCGCAGGTCGACCGATCCCTGCCAAGAGAATTTGTCTACCAACTTTCCGAATCGGTCACAAGCTTGTAAGCTGACCGTGCCGGCTGACCGCAGTTGACGCACGATTCGGATTCTTGTTAAGAAATACCGCGCATTCAGGGCTTTCGCGTCTTCACGCCCGCCACGGCGGTCCGAAATCAGCGGAACAGGAAGAGAGGGACACGCAATTGACCGAGGATGAAGTACTACAGATATTGGACTTGGTGGAGAAATCGAACTTCGACTATCTCGACCTCGAGATCGGCGATCTGAAGCTCACGGTCAGCAAGTCCGGAGTTCCCACCGCGCCGGCCACCGTCAGCGTGACCCAGGCCGCACCCGCGCCCGCCGCGGCACCCGCGCCGGCCCCGGCGGCGGAGAGCGCGCCCGCGTCCCAGCCGGTCACCGTCAAGGAAGGCACCGTCGCCATTCCCGCGCCCATGGTCGGCACTTTTTACGCCACGCCGGAGCCCGGCGCGGCGCCGTTCGTCAAGCTCGGCGACCACGTGGATGCCGAGACCACGGTGGGGCTCGTGGAGGTCATGAAGGTCTTCAACGCGGTGAGCTCCGGCACGACCGGCACCATCGACGAGGTCTGCGTGGAGAGCGGCCAGTTCGTCGAGCATGGTCAGACTCTCTTCCTGGTCCGTCCCGATGCCTGAACAGGGTTTCGAGGGTTTTCCCCGTGGCCGTTAACCGTCTCCTGGTCGCCAACCGGGGCGAGATAGCGGTCCGTATCATCCGGGCTTGCCAGTCCCTGGGCATCGAGTCGGTGGCCGTGGTTTCGGAGGCCGACCGGGACAGCATGCCGGCCCGTCTCGCCAACCGCGCCGTTTGCATCGGGCCGGCCCGTTCCACCGAGAGCTACCTCAAGGTCGAGGCGCTGGTGGCCACCGCCCTGGGCACCGGTTGCGACGCCCTCCATCCGGGTTACGGGTTTCTCGCCGAGAAGTCCGAGCTGGCCGAGGCCTGCGCCAAGCACGGCATCACGTTCGTGGGACCGCGCGCCGACAGCATCCGCCAGATGGGCAACAAGCTGCTGGCTCGGGCCACGGTCGGGGCCTTCGGCGTGCCGCTGGTGCCGGGGTCCGACAACGTCCGCGGCTTCGAGGATGCGGCGGGGGTGGCCGCGGAAGTCGGCTATCCGGTGCTGCTGAAAGCGGCGGCGGGAGGGGGCGGCAAGGGTATCAAGATCGTCCGGGAGGACGGCGAGCTCCAGACCGCCTTCGAGACCGCTTCCGCCGAGGCCCGTGCGGCCTTCGGCGACCCCACGCTCTACATGGAGCGTTACATCCCCAACGCCCGGCACATCGAGGTGCAGGTCATCGGCGACCGTTTCGGCAACGTGGTGCACGTGGGCGAGCGCGACTGCTCGCTGCAGCGGCGCTACCAGAAGGTGGTGGAGGAGGCGCCGGCGGCGTGCATCCCGGAGGAGCTGCGGGAGCGCATCCGGGAAGCCGGGCACAGGGTCGCCAAGGAGATCAAGTACGAGAACGCCGGCACCGTGGAGTTCATCTACGACGAGGACCGGCAGGACTTCTTCTTCCTGGAAATGAACACCCGCATCCAGGTGGAGCATCCGGTCACCGAGATGGTCACCGGGCTCGACCTTGTGCGGGAGCAGATTCGCGTGGCCGGCGGCGAACGGCTGTCGTTCTCCCAGGAGGACGTCCGCTTCAGCGGCCACGCCATCGAGTGCCGCATCACCGCCGAGGCGCCGTGGCAGGGGTTCCGGCCGTGTCCCGGCGTGCTGACCGAGTGGCGCCCGCCCGAGGGGCCGGGCATCCGGGTGGACACCCAGTGCTTCCCGGGCTACCGCGTCCCGCCGTTCTACGACTCTCTGCTGGCCAAGCTCATCGTCCACGCCGACGACCGCGAGCACGCGGTGGCGCGCATGAAACAGTCGCTCGGCCAGTTCGCCGCCGCCGGCATCGACACCACCATCCCGTTCCTGCGCGCCGTCATGGACGAGCCGGACTACGTCAGCGGCAGGGTCAGCACCCGCTGGCTCGAAGGGCATCTGGACGACCTGACGGCCCGCCACGCCTGACCGGCGGACATCGAGCCGCCATTCCCGGACATTCAATCCTTGATGAACTCCCGGATCGCCTTGTGCGCGACCTCCGGGTTCGAGAAGAAATAGCTGTGCCGCTCGCCCGGCAGGATGACCAGCTTCGCGTTGGGAATCCCCTCGGTCAGGATCTCGGCGCCCTTGCGGTGGGACATGTCGCTGACCACCGCGTGGTCGTCATCGCCCACGAGCACCAGCGTCGGTACGCTGATATCCTTGAGCCGGTACCGGGTATCGTGCTCCTGGCGCGCGATGACGTGCCGGAAGTAGCACTCCACCGACGACAGGTTGGCCATGCGCACCTTGAGGCAGTTCTCGATCTCTTCCGGGTGGTCCTTCTGGTACTGCTCGGTCCAGCCCACCTCGATGGTGTGGTCCCGCACGTATTTCTCGTAACCCATCTCCACCATCTGCGTGGCGATCCTCAGTGGAATCCCGTGGGCGCCCGGATGGGCCGCGCCGGACGAGGCGAGGATGAGCTTCTTCACCCGCTCCGGGTGCTCCAGTGCCAGCAACTGCGCCACCCGGCCGCCCATGGAGTGGCCGCAGACGACGGCGTCGGTAGCGTCGACGTGGTCCATCACGGCCGCGATGTCGTCGGCGAACATGCGGGTGGTGTAGCGCATGGGCGTGCGGGTGGAGCGGCCGGTGCCGCGGAAGTCCGTGACGATGGTGCGATGGTCCCGCGAGAACTCGGGCACCTGGAAGATGTTCCAGACGTCGCCGTCGCAGGCCGTTTCCGAGATGAACACGAACGGCGGCCCGTCGCCCTGGACCTCGTAGTGGATGTCGGCGTCGCCGACGTTCAGTGTTGGCATGAAACCCTCCGAAATTGTTAGAGTTGTCCCGAGTGTTCCGTGTGGCGTCCATGAAGCCATTAGCACAAACCGGTAACCGGCGACAGTGGCCGCCGCGCGGGATGCCCTGATCCGTGCAGGGCTCTTCAAAAGTCCGGTTTCCTTTCCGTCATTCCCGCGAAAGCGGGAATCCAGGGGCGGGGAGGGGCCAAACGGGCGTTTCCCCGCCTCACCCCACCTGGATTCCCGCTTTCGCGGGAATGACGGAAAGGGAGCAGGACGAATGACGGAAAGGAAACCGGACTTTTGAATGCACCTGCTGATCCGTGGGGGGCGTTGGATTTAATCTTGCGGATGTGCAAAAATGCGCGGTTCAATTTCGAAAAAAACCAACCTAAGGGGGTTCATATGATCAGGAAGACAGGATTGGCGGTTGCTCTTGTGGCGGCCCTCGGCTTGGCCGCGGGCAACCCCGCGGCGGCCGCCGACGATTTCTACAAGGGCAAGACTATCCGGGTCATCGTTGGCTATTCGCCTGGTGGCGGGTACGATACCTATACGCGCCAGATCGTGCGGCACATGGGCAAGTACATTCCGGGGAATCCGAATTTCATCGTGCAGAACATGACTGGCGCCGGGAGCCTCGTGTCCGCGAACTACATCCAGAAGCGGGCCAAGCCTGACGGTACGGTCCTCGGCGTCTGGAACAGCGGCTACGTGACGTTTCAGGCTCTCGGCGATCCGAAGGTACGGATCAAGGCGGAGGATCTGACCTGGATCGGCGCTCCGGTCAAGGGCATCCCGGCATGCGTGTTCATGGGCTGGTCCGGGGTGAAGACCCTGAAGGACATCACCGATCCCAACAAGTCCATCAAGGTCGGCGGCACCCGGGCGGGCTCCACCGGGGTTGACCTTCCGAAGCTCCTCAACAAGACCATCGGAACGAACTTCGACGTGGTATCGGGTTATCCCGGAACCGCCGCCTCGCGGATCGCCATGCAGTCCAAAGAGGTCGCCGGCGCCTGCTGGGGCTGGGAATCCATCCGGGTCACGGCCCGGGCGATGCTGGACGCCAAGGGAGACGAGAAGTTGATCGCCGTGCTCACGCACCGGAAGATCCCCGACCCGGAGCTCAAGGACGCCCTGATCATTCCGGATCTGATCGAGAAGCGGGGCGGCAAGGCTGCGCTCGCGACATACAGGGGCTGGGTCAACCAGTACGAGTTCCAGCGTCCGTTGTCGGGCCCGCCGGGAATCCCTGCCGATCGCGTTCAGATGCTCCGGGTCGCGCTCCAGAAGACGATGAAGGATCCGGAGTTCCTCAAGGAAGCCAAGGAGGCCAAGCTCATCATCGAGCCGGTGACAGGCAAGCAGATCGAGGGCTACGTCGCGCAAATTCTCGGCATGCCCCAGGAGGCCAAGGACGCGCTGTCGCCCATCCTGTTGCGTAGGAAGAAGTAGTAGGCCTAACTCGGGTCTACCATTGACGTGGGTCGGGAGAGGGCGACTGTCCTCTCCCTGACCTTCATCCCTCCTGACCAACCCACCACAGGGACCGCCGGCCGCCCACCGGGTTGCCGCGGTACTTCGCACCGAGCGGCTGGCGATCCTGGCGCTGCTCGTCGGCGCCGTCGCCACGGCCTTCGCCCCCATTCTCGTACGCCTGAGCGAATTGGGTCCGACGCCGACGGCGTTCTACCGTTTCCTGCTCGCGATACCCCTCTACTGGGCTCTTGCGCTGATCGTGCGGCGGGGAGACCGAGGCGTCCGCCCCGAGAAGCCCGCCGGTTCGAGGGTCTATCTCCTGATGGCCATGGCGGGCGCCTTCCTCGCCGGGGACATGTCCGTGTGGCATTATTCGATCCTCATGACCACGGTGGCCAATGCCAGCCTGCTCTTGAACGTGACGCCGGTGTTCGTCGTCCTGGGCGGATGGTTCCTGTTCCGCACTCGGGTCACCGGAACGTTCATGTTCGGCCTGGCGGCGGCAATGGCTGGCGCGGTGGTGCTTTCGGGTGCAAGCCTGGCGCTCAGCCGCACGCATTTCGTGGGCGACCTGCTGGGCGTGGTGACGGCCATGTTCTATGCCGGCTACCAGTTGACCGTCGGGCGGCTGCGGCAACGCTTCTCCACGATCACGATCATGCTCTACGCCGTCCCGGTCTGTGCAATGGTCACTCTGCCGGTGGTGCTCTTGAGCGGCGACACCATGGTCGTCATGACACCCGCGGGGTGGACCGTGCTGGTTGCACTGGCCGCCGGGCCGCAAGTGCTCGGGCAGGGCCTCATCGCCTGGGCGCTGGCGCACCTGCCGGCGAGCTTCGTTTCCGTCAGCCTCCTGGTGCAACCGATCGTCGCGGCCTCCGCCGCCTGGTTCCTGTTCGACGAGCGCATCGGCACGCAGCAGGCCATCGGTGCCATCGTCGTTCTGACGGGAATCGTCATCGCGCGACGCGGGAGTGTGCGGCGGTGACGGGGGTGGACGAGAGGAGCCTGCTCCGGGGCTTGTTCGAGGCGGCGGTCGCCGCCGTGGACCCGGCCAAGGTCGTGCCGCCGCATCTGCCTTCGCCGCCGCCCGGCCGCACCCTGGTGCTGGCGGCCGGCAAGGCGGCGGCATCCATGGCGCGCGCCGTAGAGCAACACTGGCCAGGTGAACTCGAAGGCATCGCCGTTACCCGGTACGGCCACGGCGTCGATTGCGAACGAATCGAGGTCGTCGAGGCCGGCCATCCGTTGCCCGACGAAGCGGGGCAGGGCGCGGCGTCGCGCTTTCTCTCGGCCGCCGCCGGCCTGGGGCCGGATGACCTGCTGCTGTTCCTCCTGTCCGGCGGCGCGTCCGCATTGCTGGTGGAACCGCAACCGGGCCTCGGCCTGGATGACAAGCGGGCCATCAACCGCACGCTGCTGGAGGCCGGCGCTCCCATCGGCGAGATGAACTGCCTGCGCAAGCACCTTTCCGCCATCAAGGGAGGGCGCCTCGCAGCTACGGCCGTTCCGGCGCGTGTCGTGACCCTCGCCATCTCGGACGTACCCGGCGACGACCCGGCGGTCATCGGTTCCGGCCCGACGTCGGCGGACCCCACCACCTGCGCCGACGCGCTCGCGGTCGCCGACCGCTACGGCATCGAGTTGCCGGACGGGGTACGGACGGCACTGGAGCAGGGCGGATGGGAAACCGTGAAGCCCGGGGACCCTTGCCTGACGCGGGCCGACCATGTGCTGGTGGCGCGTCCCGCGGACGCGCTCGCAGCGGCTGCCGCCAAGGCGCGTGAGATGGGTCTCGATGTAGTCCAGCTCGGCGACGACCTTCAGGGCGAGGCGAAGGATATGGGTGCGGCACATGCCGGGCTGGCGTGGCGGCACGGGCCTGGAATGCTGATTTCAGGCGGCGAGGCGACGGTAACGATCCGCGCCGCGAGCGGAAGCGGCGGCCCCAACTGCGAATATCTCCTGGCGCTGGCCGTGGCGCTCGACGGCGGCCCCAACGTCCACGCCATCGCCTGCGACACCGATGGAATCGACGGCTCCGCGGACGCCGCCGGCGCCGTCATCGGTCCCGATACGCTGGTGCGCGCCCGCGCCGCCGGAATAGACGCCCGTGAAATGCTCGCCCGGCACGACAGCTATGAGTTTTTCAGGAGACTCGGTGATTTGGTGGTGACTGGCCCGACATGTACGAACGTCAATGATTTCCGGGCCGTTTTGATCACTTGAACGGCACTCATCAACCTGCCAACGTCAGGCCCGCATCCTCGAACCGGCGAAAGTCAGCGGCATTCCCGGTGGCGATGGGAGCTCCGTCGGCAATCGCCACCGCGGCGATCATGCAGTCGATTAATGATCCGCGTCGTCTTCCAGACTGGTTGAACAACCGGGCTGCAATCGTAGCGTGATCCGGCGTGAATTCCCGGAACAGGCCAACGATCGCTGCGGCCAATTCCATCTCGGATTGCGCGAGCGGGCCGCACAGGAACTCGGTCCACGCCACCGTGCTCATCCCCAGGGTTTCGCCATCTCTGATCCATCCACGCAGGATACGGTCCTCGGCGGAACCTGAATCAAGCGCACGGATCAGAAAGCTTGTGTCCAGATGGATCATCGGGCGTTGGAGTGCAGCCGTTTCGCGGCCGCGCGACGCTCGGCCTTAACATCGCGCCCCCACCGGGTGAGGTCGACCTTGCGTTTGCCCACAGAAGCCTGCAATTGGTCGAGAGCGCCGAGCGTCGCCCTCCTGTTAGGGGAATCTTCGTTTGCCGCGAGCCGAATCGCGCGCCGCAACACCTCGGATTTCGACACACTCCAGCGTTGCGCCAGTGTCTCGAGCGAGCGCACGGTTTCAACGTCCAGCGAATACGTTGACTTTATTGACGTTATGGCCATATTCAAACTATAAGGCCATATGATGATCGAGTCAATGTTCTGTACGTCGCTCCGCAAGTGACAGTAGCAAGAAAAATGGCCGTAGGGCATATTCGGGCCATCGAAGTCATTGCCGCCTGACGGCGGCCGTAGGGAGCCAACGTGGCGCAACGTAGCTGTCCCATTACAGGGAACATGGCCGAGATAACCGAATCTCCGGAGCGCGTGGTCGTCGAGCATCCGAAGCACGGAAGGTACGGACTCGACACCGATGCCCTCCTGGCGCTCTCGGCTGACGCTGAGGCAAAGGCTCGGATTGCGCGTTGGCTCGAAGAAACATCCTCTCTGGGAATCGAGTTTCCGGACCTCACTGCCGAGCATGTCGATCTCTTCCAGCGACTCGCCAGCCTGGAGGCGTCTGTTTCGGAATGGTCCCAAGTGCGTCAAGCCATCAAGCCTGAAGATGATGAGCGGCTGTGGAGAAAGCTCAGACTCGAGTGGAACTACAACAGCAACCATATCGAGGGAAACACGCTGACGTACCACGAGACCGAATTGTTGCTTCTCTACGACCGCGTGGCGGGCGGGCATCCGATGCGGGATTACGAGGAAATGAAGGCTCACAACGTAGCCATTGACCACGCTCGCCAGATCGCGAACTCCGAGCAGGTGCTTGGAGAGGGCGATGTGAGGGACTTGAACCAAATTCTTCTCAAGGAGCCGTTTTACCAAAATGCGGAGACTCCCGACGGCCGGCCGACCCGGAAACGTATCGTTCCAGGCCAATACAAGAAACAGCCCAATCACGTTCGAACGGCCGCGGGAGAGCTGCATCGATTCGCCGAACCCGAGGAAACCCCTGCGTTGATGGAGGTCTGGATCCGTGATTTCCGTCGCGACCTGAACCGGAGTGCCTACCCCCTACCGCTGTTTCTGGCAGAGTCTCATTGGAGTTTCGTATGCATTCATCCGTTCGACGACGGGAACGGACGCACCGCGCGGCTGCTCACGAACTATGTCCTGCTGAGGCAAAGTCTGCCGCCTATGGTCATCAAGAGCGAGCAACGTGACCGCTACATCGGCGCATTGCAGAACGCCGATCTGGGTCAGGTCCTTCCGCTCGCCCGGTTCATGTTGGAGAACATTTTGTGGTCACTCGCCGTGGCGATTCGCGCTGCCAAAGGGGAATCGATTCAGGAACCCGGGGATCTGGTGAAGGAAATGGACGTCTTCGTGCGGGGGCGGAAGGCGCCGGAGCCGAACCAATCCGACCTCGAAGCCGTGGACAATGTCGCTCTGCTTTGCGTTCACCCTACGATCGACACGTTGGACGCAGTGCTCAGGCCGTTGGAGGGTTTGTTCCGTACGAATCGGCGCCAGTCGTCTCTAAGGGGTGGGAAGGGTAGCGTAAGGTCCGGCAGCAGCCTGTTTGACCCGGCCCGATGGGAGAGCACCAAGACGGGGTATTTGGTGGTACCGGGTTTCGCCTTGGACGATGAGCGAAAGATCGAGTTGCGGCAGGAGTATCGGTTTCACGACTACACCGGTCGTGGCAAACAGGGGTTCGATCTGGTTGTAGCGGTTGCCTGGAAACTTGGCCGCCGAGGATTCGGCTTTGAGGCCGTGATCGATGGAGAACCCGTGCTGGAAGGCGACACGACTTATGCGGAATTGGCCGCCCGGACCCCCGATGTCGAGGGCACCACAAACAGCCTGTGCAGGGCCGCGATGGAGAAGATCGAAGCCCTGTCACAAGGCTAGAAACGAGTCATCACACCAACCGCACCCCGAACCCCTCCCGCCTCGTGACATGCCCGACGATGGTGGCCGCCGGCACGTCGTTGTCCACGAGCGTGTTGACCAGACTCTCGCCGTCCTTCTCCGCCACGGCGATCAGCAGGCCGCCGGAGGTCTGGGGGTCGAGGGCGACCTCGGCCACGGCCTCGGAGACGCTGTCTTCGATGACGGTCTTGCCGTCGAGGTACTCGCGGTTGCGCTTGCAGCCGCCGGTGAGGTTGCCGCCGGCCTCGGCGAGTTTGGCGATGTCCTGGAACACGGGCAGCCGGGCGGCTTCGAAGACGATGCTGACGTTGCCGTCGAGGGTCATTTCCAGGCCGTGTCCCAGCAGGCCGTAGCCGGTGATGTCCGAGCAGGCGTGGACGTCGTAGTCCTTCATGACCGCGGCGGCGTACTTGTTGAGGGTGGCCATGGAGGCCACCGCCTGGTCGATGCTGGTCTGGGAGGCGTTGCCCCGCTTGAGGGCGGTGGTGGCGATGCCGGTTCCCAGGGGCTTGGTGAGGACCAGCACGTCGCCTTCCCGGGCGCCGATGTTGCGCAGGATGCGGTCGGGGTGGACGGTGCCGGTCACCGCCAGCCCGTACTTGATCTCCTCGTCGATGATGGAGTGGCCGCCGACGATGACCGCGCCGGACTCGATGACCTTGTCGGCGCCGCCCCGCAGCACCTCGCCCAGCACTGCGATGTCCATCTTCCCCTTGGGGAAGCAGACGATGTTGAGGGCGGTGGCGGGCTCGCCGCCCATGGCGTACACGTCGCTCAAGGAGTTGGTGGCGGCGATCTGGCCGAACATGTACGGGTCGTCGACGATGGGCGTGAAGAAGTCCACCGTGTTGACGATGGCCAGGTCGGGACGCAACTGGAAAACGCCGGCGTCGTCGGCCGTCTCGGTTCCTACGAGCAGTTCCGGGGATGCGAACTTGGGAAGTTGGTGCAGGACCTGCACCAGGTCGGCGGGGCCGAGCTTGGCCGCTCAGCCGGCGGCCTTGACTTCCTGGGTCAGCCGGATGGCTTCCATGGACATTGGGGACTCCTTCGGACCGTTTCCGGTCTTGTTGGCAATCAGTTTCTCCCCGGCTTGAGCTTCCTGACGTCGCCCACCCGCATGGTCAGGCCGGTGCGGTCGAAGTGCTCCAGCACGGGGATCGTGTACTTGCGGCTCGACCGCAGGATGTCCCTGAAGGTGGCCGCGCTCATCTCCTCGTGGGTCTCGAAGTAGCTATATAAATCGGCCTTGATCCTGTCAATGGAAGCCTTGAGATAGTAGAGCTCCGTGGTCACCCGGACCACCTCTCCCTGCCGTTCCATAACCCGGATGACCTCGTTGAGCTTCGGCCGCTCCACTCCCACGGCCTTCTCGATCTCCTTCAGGTAGGGCGGGGCGAGCGGGTTCCTGGCCAGGGCGGCGGTGATCTCGGCGGAAAGGGACTTCTCCCGCGCCCCCAACTCCACCCGGTGGTCCGGCAGGCGCAGGTGGTTGCCGTCCCGGACGCATACGCCCTCGGCCGCCAACAGATCCGCCAGGTCGCGGAACAGCCGCGCCGAGACGCCGGCGGCGAGTCTCGCCCGGACCTCCTCCAGGTCCATGCCCGGCGCCAGCGGGTGGCCCTTGTGGAACGCCTCCAGGGTCGAGCGAAGGCGCTCCCGGAAACCGTTCCACTTCTCTTCGGTGGTGTAGACTCGCTCCCGCTCGGAATCGAAGGAGCGGAGCCCCTCGGTCCGCTCGAGCCAGCCGCGCGTCTCGTCCCGCTTCAGGTTGAGGAACTGGCAGATGGACTCCAGTCCCGTGGCCAGGCTGGCGTCCCCGTCCAGGAAGCCCCGGATCCTTTCCGGCGTGTCCCCTTCGCGCAGGGTCCGCAGCCGCTCTTCGACGTCCTGTTCCCGGCGCCGGTGCCGTCGCGCCCGGGGGTCCACGACCTCGCCGCCGCCCAGGGTCTTTTGCGCGGTCTCGTCCCGCACGATGAAATGATCGCCGCGCATGACCAGCAGCGGCTCGGTCAGCAGCGCCTGGCAGTAGGCCGTCTCCTTGGGCTCCACCTTCTCGATGTCCCCCAGAAAGATGAGCTTTCCCATGCGCTCGGCGGTCCCCAGGTGGATGCGCACGCGCTGGTGGTTCCTGATCCCCTTGGCGGCTGCGGGCCGCACCTCCAGGTGTGCGTCGAACCGGGTCGATGCCAGGGTCAGCTCCTCGTGGCAGATCATGTGGCCGCGTTCCAGGGCGCCGCGTTCCAGGCCGGTGAGGTTCAGGGCCACGCGCTGGCCCCAGCCCGCGGACTCCACCGACTGGCCGTGCACCTGGATGCTGCGCACCCGGAACTTCTGGCCGCCGGGCACCGCGTGGACGTGGTCGCCGGTGCGCACCTCGCCGGCCAGGCCGGTGCCGGTGACGATGACCCCGTGGCCCTGGAGCACGAACACCCGGTCCACCGGCAGGCGGAAGAAGCCGCTGGGGGCCGGCCGGTCGATGCGTTCCAGGATCTCGACGATGCCGGTCCGGACCTGCTCCAGCCCTTCACCCGAAACCGCGGAGAAGCGCGCCACCCGGGAGCCTTCCAGCGCGGTCTCGAAGGTCAGAATCTCGATCTCTTCCTCCACCTCCCGCACCCGCGCCTCGGACACCAGGTCCACCTTGGTGATGACGAACAGGGCGGTACGCACGCCCAGGAGATGGACGATGTCCAGGTGCTCCTCGGTCTGCGGCATGACGCCGTCGTCCGCGGCCACCGTGAACAGCACCATGTCGATGCCGTGAGCGCCCGCGAGCATGTTCCGGATGAAGCGCTCGTGCCCGGGCACGTCGACGATGCCCGCCTCGCTGCCGTCCGGCAGCGCCAGGTGGGCGAATCCCAGGTCGATGGAGATGCCGCGCTCCTTCTCCTCCTTGAGGCGGTCGGTGTCCTTGCCGGTGAGGGCCTTGATGAGGCTCGTCTTGCCGTGGTCGATGTGGCCGGCGGTGCCGATGATGTAGGGCATGGCGTTGACGGCGCGGCGCGCGTCAGAGCGGCCGTTGCCGGTCCGGGAGGTTGGGCACCAGCGATTCCGGGTCGCCCGCGCTCCTCAGGTCGAGGATGAAGCGGTCGCTGTTGATGCGGCCGATGACGGGCGGTTCGGCGCGGCGGAAGACGCGAGCCACGTCTTCGGCGCTCATGCCGCGGCCGCTCACGGCGATGCCCTTGCTCGGGATCTCCTCGGTGGGGAGGGCGCCGCTGCCGATCTGGCAGGTGGATTCCACCAGCTCCACCTCGTAGTCCGGACCCAGCCGGTCCCGCAGCAGCGGCAGCACCCTCCGGCCGCCTTCCGTGATGTCGCCGAGGGGGCGGCCGAAGGCCCGCAGGGTCGGGATCTCGTCCAGCAGGTCCGGGGACTGCACGTAGCTCCGGAGCGTCGCCTCCAGCGCCGCCAGGGTGAGCTTGTCGCAGCGCAGGGCGCGCTTGAGCGGGTTGCGGTTCATGCGCTCGATCCAGCCCTGCGTGCCGGCCACGAGCCCCGCCTGGGGTCCGCCGAGGATCTTGTCGCCGCTGAAGGTGACCACGTCCGCTCCCATGGCCACGCGCTCCGCCACCAGCGGCTCCCGGGGCAGCCCCAGCTTCGAGAGGTCCACCAGCGCGCCGCTGCCCAGGTCCTCCATCACCGGCACCCCTCGCTCCCGGCCGATGGCCACCAGGTCCTTGAGCTCCACCTCCGCGGCGAAGCCCACCACCCGGTAGTTGCTGGTGTGCACCTTGAGCAGCAGCCCGGTGTTCTCGTCGATGGCCTCGGCATAGTCCCGCGGGTGGGTGCGGTTGGTGGTGCCCACCTCCCTGAGCACGGCGCCGCTCTTGGCCATGACCTCCGGGATCCGGAACGAGCCGCCGATCTCGATGAGCTCGCCGCGGGACACGATCACGTGCTTGCCTTCGGCCATGGAGTTGAGCCCCAGCAGCACCGCCGCGGCGTTGTTGTTCACCACCGCCGCGGCCTCGGCCCCGGTCAGCTCCAGGAGCAGCGCCTCGATGGCGCCCTCCCGTTGGCCGCGCTTGCCCCGGTGGAGGTCGAACTCCAGATTGACCGGGTGGCGGGCGGCGAGACTCGCGGCTTCGGCCGCGGCGTCCGAAAGCAGCGCCCGTCCCAGGTTCGTGTGCAGGATGGTGCCGGACGCGTTCACCACCCGGACCATGCCCGGTCGGGCGGCCCGGGCCAGCTTCTTTTCCAGGTCCGTTATGATAGATTCGTCCTGCAGCCGGTCGGGCGGAAGGCCGTGGCCGGACTTGATGGCCTGCCTCAATCCGTCGATGAGGTCGCGGAGGGTTTCCGTCACGAACGGCCGGCTGAACCGCTCCAGCAACGGCGCCGCGGCACGGTGGCTCATGACGCGGTCCACGGAGGGCAGCTCACGCAGCAGGTTCGTTTCCGGTTTCATCGGTTCGTGACGCAGGACGCCAAGTCTCAAACTAGCCCTTCGCTGGGGTAGACGCAAATCTCGCCACACGTGACACCATCCTCCGCACCGCCGTCCCGGCGTTGGTTCTACCTCTTCATCGCCACGCTGTCGCAGACGGCGATGTCGACCATCCACATGGGCATCCCGACCGTGGTGCCGCTCATTCAGGCGGAGCTGGGGCTGAACCTCACCGAGGTCGGAGTCCTGGTTTCCATGATCAATGTCGGGGTGGTGGCCGCGGTGCTGGGCATGGGCAAGGCCGCCGACCGCTATGGCGAGCGGCGCATCATAGGCTACGGCACCGCGGCCTGCGGCCTGCTGGTCCTGACCGTCCACTTCGCCGGCGGCTTTGTCGGACTGCTGGTGGTGTTCCTGCTGCTGGGGGTGCCCGTGGCCACCAGCACGCCGGCCGGCAGCAAGGCGGTGGCGGGATGGTTCCCGGACCGCGAGCGCGGCATGGCCATGGGCGTGCGGCAGACCGGCATTCCCGCGGGCGGCACCATCGGAGCGCTCACGCTTCCCGCCATGGGGCTGGTATTCGGCTGGCGCTGGGCGTTGTCGCTGGTGGGGGTCGTCACCATCCTTGCCGGCCTGATGGTGCTGGTCTTCTACAAGGAGCCCGACCGGCCTCCGGCGGCGGCCGGCGCCGCTCCCGCGGGCGGGCTGAAGGACATCGCCCGCCGCCGGGACATCTGGGCGGCGGCGTTCTATGCCGCGGTGCTGGCCGGGTGCCAGTGGTGCTACATCAGCTACATCGAGTTGTATCTCACCGAGCATATCTTCTACCCGCTGGTGTTCGCCGCCCACTTGCTGGCGGTGGGCCAGGCCTGCGGCGGCACCGGCCGCATCGTCTTCGGCATCGTCAGCGACCGGGTCTTCTTCGGCCGCCGGGTGCCGGTGCTGGTCATGCTGGGGGCCCTCGGCGCCGTCGCCGGCGTGGCCACGGCCTTGCTGTCGCCCGGCTTGCCCGCGTGGCTGGTTGCGGTGGCGGTAACCCTCCTCGGCCTCGGCACCATGAGCTGGCAGGGTTTGTATCTTGCCCTGGTCGCCAAGATCGCCGGCACACGGGTCGCCGGCGTCGCCATCGGCATGACCAACACCGTGGCGTTCGTGGGCGTGGTGGTGCTGCCGCCCATCTTCGGCTCCATCGCGGACTACACCCAGTCCTACGAGATGGCCTGGATCGCCATGGCGATCGCCATCGCGCTGCCGCTGCCGTTCCTCTGGAGAGTCAGGGAGGACTCCCTGTAGGCTCATCCCTCCGTCATTCCCGCACGTGATCACCATCGCCGAAGCGTCGCGTCTACTGGTACGCCCTGTAGGCTTATCCCTCCGCACCCCCCTCCGTCATACCCGCACCCCGTCCGTCATACCGGCGCACCCCCTCCGTCATTCCCGCGAAAGCGGGAATCCAGGCGGGGTGGGGCGGGGAAACGCCGCTGCAGCGCCCCTCCACCCCCCTGGTTTCCCGCTTTCGCGGGAATGACGGAGGGGGGTGCCGGTATGACGGACGGGATGCCGGCATGACGGAGGAGACCGGCGGCCGGTCAGCCCGCCAGGCAGTACTCGGCGATCTCGCGGTAGGTGGGCTGCCAGATCTCGCTGCGGTGCCGGTTCACGTATTCGATGATCCGCTCGAACCCGGCGGCGAGATACGGCCTTCCGCCGAGCTCGGCGTGGACGCAGGCGTCGATCATGCCCGGCCGGCCTCCCCTGGCCTCTTCGTAGACGAAGTCGAATCCGTCCTTGAACCCGGTGAAGAACGTGCCGGCGTTGCCCAGCCCGTTGCCCCAGGCGCGCCAGTCGTTGGCGTACCAGGTCTTGGGGATGACGCAGATGCGCCGCCCGTTGACCGACTCCACATGGGGGATGTCGTCATCCGAAGGATCCCCTGACCACGTGTAGCCGGCTTCGGCCAGGAGCCCCAGGGTGACGTCGGTATGGTGGCCGCCCGGTCCGAACCAGCCCACGGGCCGGACGCCGGTGATGTCCTCGAGGATCCGGGTGCAGGAGTCGATCTCCTCCTTCTGCTCCTCCGGGCTCAGCTCGATCATGCTGACCTCGTTGGTGGTGCCGTGGCCGGCGATTTCGTGCCCCGCCTCGTGCAGTGCCCGCACCGCCTCCGGCCATTTCTCCGCCGCCAGCGAGTTTACCAGCACCATGGCGCGGACATTCTGCCGCTCCAGGATCTCCAGAATCCGCCATATCCCCACCTTGCCGCCATACTCCACGTGGGAGAGGGAACTCCAGTTCACGTCGATGCGCGGGTCCAGCTTGAAGCGGCCGGTCTTGCGGAAGGCCTCCAGGGCCACGCTGAACGTGCAGCACACGAGCTTGTCGTCGGGCCACCGGATGGTGCGTCTGTGAGGCGCGTCGTTGGTCATGGCTCATCTCCCTGGCTCGCCGCCCTCATCCCTGGACGCCGGCGCGGTACTTGACTTGATACGGCGCCGGGATGACGGGTCCGGAGCCTGTGGTGACATGGTATTACGCCGCCCGCGACGACAGCCGCGCGTAGCGCTTGCGGTGCCAGGCGGCGTTGCCGTACTGGGCCGCCAGGGCCATGGCGCGCCGCAGGTAGAGGCTGGCGTCGTACTCGTCGGTGAAACCGATGGCGCCGTGCATCTGCACCATGGACTTGGTCACCGACAGCACGGCGTCCGAGGCCCGTGCCTTGACCGCGGCCACCATGGCGCGGTTGCCTCGTCCCTCGTCCATGGCGGCGCATACCTGGTAGAGCAGGGAGCGGGTGATCTCGATGTCCACGTGGTCGTTGACCGCCCGGTGCTGCAGCGCCTGGAAGGAACCGATGGCCCGGCCGAACTGCTCGCGCGTTCCCAGGTAGTCCACCGCCAGCGCCAGCCCCTGATCCATGATGCCCAGCATCTCGGCGGACGTCCCCAGCAGCGCCAGGTCCAGCGTGGCCGCGGCGACCTCCGTGCCCTCCGGGCCGGAGGCGATGACCGCGTCCGCCGGGACCGCCACGTCCGTCAGGGCCAGCGCCGCGTGCCCGGTGCCGTCCACGCGGCTCCGTTGCAAAACCTCCAGCCCGTCGGCGTCGCGCGGAACCAGGCACACCACCGTGCCGTCGCCGCTCCGGGCGTCGACGATGAAGCCGTCGGCCGCGGCCGCGCCGGGGACCGCGCCGGTCCGTCCGGCCAGGGTGAAGCCGCCGCCCGCCGCCGCTGCCTGGACCCGCGCGGCGTCCGGATCCTCGCCGGCCGGGTCGTGCAGCGCCGGAACGATGATGGAGCCGCCGCCCATGAGCTGCTCCAGGATCGTGTCCATGGCCGAGGGACCCGCGGCCACCGCCCGCGCCGCCGCCATCATGGCCGCCACCGGCTCGGTCATGAGGCCCCGGCCGGCCGCTTCCAGCACCAGCGCGGCCTCGGTGGCGCCGAGGCCCAGCCCGTCCCGCTCCTCCGGCACCAGCAGCGACAGCCAGCCCGCTTCCGCCACCACCGCAAGCCGGCCCGCGTCGAAGCCGTGCTCCGTCTCCCGCAACTCCCGGAAGCGGCCCGGCCCCGCATGCCTTTCGATGAGCTTGTCCGCGCTCTCCCGAAGAATCGTCTGCGCCTCATCGAGGACCAGTTCCATAGGTCACCTTTCTTGTGTCGAACCGGCTGCCCCCGGCCCGACCACCGCCAGCGCGTCCAGCGCCAGCCCTCCGGCGCCCTTGGGGAGCACCAGGAAGGGGTTGACGTCCAGGCTTTCGATGACGTCGCCGGCCTCGGCCGCAAGCCGGCCCAGGGCCACCAGCGCGTCGATGGCGGCGTCGCGGTCGTAGGGGCCGTGCCCACGGTATCCGTCCAGCAGCCGGCCGGCCCGGGTGGAGTCGATGAGCCGGGCGGCGCCGTCGCGGGTCATACCGGGTGCGCCGAAGGCCACGTCTTTCACCAGCTCCAGCCATACGCCGCCGGCCCCGAACATGACCACGGGCCCCATCTCGGGGTCCCGCTGTATGCCCAGCACCAATTCCAGCCCGGGCGGCGCCATTCTTGCCACCAGCCATCCTTCGAGGTGGATGTCGGGGTCGTGGGCCGTGACGTTGCGCGCGATGTCGACGCAGGCCCGCTTCACCCCGTCCGCGTCCGCGATCCTCACCTGCACGGCTCCGGCGTCGCTCTTGTGCGTGAGGTCGGCGGCGACGCCCTTGACCACCACCGGATAACCAATGCGTTCGGCCAGGTCCTTTGCTTCGTCCTCGGTGTGCGCCAGTCCCTCTTCGACCAGGGGGACCCCGAAGGCGCCCACCAACGCCTTGGACTCCGGCTCGTTCAGTGGAAACGGGGCATCCGTGTCCACTGTCCGCTTCCGGAGCATTTCGACGCGGGCCGTCACGTCCGCCGCCGGAGCCTGCGCCGTCGCCCCCTCCGCCTCCCGGCAGCGCCGCCGGTAGTCCATGACCGCGCGGATGGCGCGGAACGCGCGCTCGGGCTCGTTGAGGCAAGCCATGTGCGGGAAGCGGTGCCGGGCGGCGCGGCTGAACTGCGTGAGGTCGTACGACGCGGGGGAAATGAGTGCGAAAGGTTTCGCGTCGGCGCCGAGAAACTGCTTGTCGATGGCCTCCATGGTGGCCAGCACCCGCGCGGCGCGCCGCCGGTTGGCGTCGTTGGCGCCCTCGTGGGGCGGCAGGTCTTCCTGGAACACCACCATGTCCACGCCAGGGTCGTTGTAGACCGCGTCCACGACCTTGAGCGCGTCTTCCAGCGGGCGGTTGAGGTAGCCGTTGGCGTCCAGCGGATTGCTGATGGGCTGCCCCTCGCCCAGGAGCTCGCGCAGGCGCGCCCGGGTCTCGGGGGCGAACTCGGGCAGCGGCACCCGGTGCCGGTCGGCCGCATCCTCCGCCAGTCCGCGCACACCGCCGGAGTAGACCAGCCCGCCGACGTTCTCGCCCCGGGGTTCGCTTGCGTGCAGCAGCATGTCGATGACGTTGACGGCGCCGTCGGCGCTCTCCACCCGGATGACGCCCGCGGGACCGGCCACGGCGTCGAAGGCTTCCACCCGGCCGGCCAGGGAGCCGGTGTGGGACAGGGCGGCGCGGCGCCCGCCCTCGGACACGCCCATCTTGAGCACCACCACCGGCTTGCCGGCGTCACGGGCGACGCGGCAGGCGGCGAGGAAGTCCTCGGCCCGGCGCACCGCCTCCACCAGACAGAAGATCAGCCGGACCCCCGGATCGGTGACGAAGTAGCGGATGTAGTCCGCGGTGATGAGCCCGGCCTCGTTGCCGCTGGTGATCACGTAGCTCACGTCGATGCCCCGGTCCATGAGCGTGCGCGCGATGCTGGGCGTGGTGGTGCCGCTCTGGCCCACCATGGCCACCGGGCCGGGCACCAGCTCCTGCACCCGGTCGTCGGGCAGCGTCAGCACCCGCGCGCGGGACGACAGGTTGCCGAGGCAGTTGGGGCCTGAGATGGCCAAGCCGGTATCCTCGATGGCCTCGCGCAGTTCCGCCTCGAGGGCGCGGCCGGCGTCGGTGCCCGCTTCGGAGAAGCCGGTGGCGTAGAGGGTGGCGCTGCGCGTGCCCATGGCCGCGGCTTCCCGCAGGATCCCCGGAACGCTGGCCGCCGCCCGCATGACCACGAGGTGATCGGGCACCGTGGGCAGGGAGCGCAGGTCGGGATAGCACTCCACTCCCCAGATGCGCTCGTGGTTGGGGTTCACCGGGTACACCGGCCCGCTGAACTCGAAGCGGATCAGGTTGGCGAAGATGCGCGCCGTCCATCCGGACGGGTTTTGCCTCGCGCCCAGGATGGCGATGCTCGTGGGATTCAGCAGTGTCGCGACCTTGTCGTTGCTCATGAGACCGGAGGGCAGTATAGGCCACGCCTCCCGGCGGTGGCAACTTTGCAACCGCTGCCGCCTTTGCTAGTGTCGGCGGCATGAGCACCATCAGCTTCATCGCGGACACTCCGGAGGACGCGGCGTTTCGGTTGGAAGTGCGAAGCTGGCTGGAAGAGAACCTGCCGCCGGAGCTCGTGGGCTGGTCCACCCGGCCGCCGCCGGAGATGATCCGCCCGTGGCAGCGCAAGCTCTATGACCGGGGCTGGATCGCGCCCAACTGGCCGAAGAAGTACGGTGGCATGGAGGCCACCCTCAACCAGCAGTTGATCCTGCAGGAAGAGTTCGGCCGGGCCGAGGCGCCGGTGCTGTCGCGGCAGGCGGTGGGGCACATCGGGCCGATTCTCATACACCATGGCACCGAGGAGCAGAAGGCGGAGCACCTGCCCAAGATGCTCTCGGGCGAGGTGCTGTGGGCGCAGGGGTATTCCGAGCCGGGTTCGGGTTCCGATCTGGCGAGCCTGCGTACCCGCGGCGAGGTCGACGGCGACCACCTGGTCATCAACGGCCACAAGATCTGGACCACCGGCGGCCACTACGCCGACTGGATGTACGCTCTGATCCGTACCGACCCGGACGCGCCGCGCAAGCAGTTGGGCATCTCCATGGTGCTCATCGACCTCGGGACGCCGGGCATCACCATCCGCCCCATCAGGACCCTGGCGGACGACGAGGAGTTCGCCGAGGAGTTCTTCGACGACGTGCGCGTGCCCCTCACCAACGTGGTGGGGAAGCTCAACGACGGCTGGCGCGTGGCCAAGGCGCTGCTGGACTCGGAACGCTTGGGCAACGCCAATCCGCAACTGGCCCTGGACATGCTGGAGCGGGTGCGCAAGGTGGCGCGGGCCACCGGCGCCTTCGACGATCCGGTGTTCCAGGACCGGCTGACGCAGGCGGAACTGGACGTGCTGGCGCAGTCGGCGGTGTTCGGCCACGCGGTCCAGATGACGCGGGCCGGCAAGGAGATCGGCGCGGCGTCGTCGTTCATCAAGATCGTCTCCACCGACATCGTGCAGCGCATCGCCGACCTCCTGCTGGACGCGGCCGGCGAGCACGCCGCCGACGCCGGCCCGCTGGAGACGCCGGAGGGTCCGGTGGACGTGTCGGTGCTGTGGCGCGAGGTCCGGCGCATCTCCATCTACGCCGGCACCAGCGAGATACAGCGTAACGTCACCGCCAAGCGGGTGCTGGGGCTGCCCTAGTGTGGTGTCTCACACATACGCTTATGAATCTGCGGGTCCTTTCGGCCGTCGGCTGCGTTGCTCTTCCCCGCGTGGTGCCCGCCACTGCTCGTCATCGCGCCTTGCCGACGGCCAAAATGCCCTCGCATCTTCATAAGCGTATGTGTGAGACACGACACTAGCAAAACGGGTTTCAAACCCGTCGCGGCCGCATCGAGAGGCAACATGCCCGAGTTGCCGGACGTCCTGCTCTACATTCATGCGCTGGAGCCACGGGTCGTGGGCGCGACCCTGGAGAAGGTCCGCCTCGCGAGCCCGTTTCTGGTCCGGTCCGTGGACCCGCCCGTGGACCACGCGGAAAACCGCAAGATCCTGGGGCTCCGCCGTCTGGGCAAGCGCATCGTCTTCGAGCTGGAGGGCGATCTCTTCCTGGTGTTCCACCTGATGATCGCCGGGCGGTTCCGCTGGCGTCCGCGGGGGGTCCGCATCCCGGGCAAGCTCGGCCTGGCCGCCTTCGACCTCTCCTCCGGCACCCTGGTCCTCACCGAGGCCGCCTCCATGAAGCGCGCGTCGTTGCATCTGGTACACGGCGCCGCAAGGCTGGGGGAGCACGATCCCGGCGGCATCGAGGTGCTGGAATGCGGCCTGGAGGAGTTCCGGCGGGCGCTGCAGAGCGAGAACCACACGCTCAAGCGGTCCCTCACCGACCCGCGGCTGTTCAGCGGTATCGGCAACGCCTACTCCGACGAGATCCTCCATCGCGCCCGCCTGTCGCCCATGAAGCAGACGCGCCATCTGGACGAGGCGGAGATCGTATCGCTCCACGCGGCCGTGCGGGAGGTGCTGCGGGACTGGAGCCTCAGGCTGCGCGAGGAGACCGGCGACGGCTTCCCCGAGAAGGTCACGGCGTTCCGTCCGGGCATGGCGGTGCACGGCCGCTACCGCGAGCCGTGTCCCGACTGCGGCGCCCGCGTGCAGCGGATCCGCTACGCGGCCAACGAGTGCAACTACTGCGCGAAGTGCCAGACCGGCGGACGGCTGCTGGCCGACCGTTCGCTTTCGCGTCTCATGAAGAAGGATTGGCCGCGCACCCTGGAGGAGCTGGAGGAGATCAGGACGGAGCGTAGTCTCTAGTGTCCTGTCCCACGTAATTCATTACCAATCTGCTTGTCTTTCTTGTCGTCGGCTGCGTTGCTCTTCCTCGCGTGGTGACCGCCACTGCTCGTCATCGCGCCTTGCCGACAACAAGAAATCCTGCGCATCTTGGTAATGAATTACGTGGGACAGGACACTAGTCGCGCGGCCTTCGGGCGGGACCCGGGCTACCGCAGCTTCAAGCCCTTCCGCCGTTTCTCCTCCGCCACTTCCCAGCCCCCCTGCGTGTACCATTCCACCTGGCGGAACAGCCCGCTCAGTATCTTGACGTCGCGTTCCTCCAGGCCGGCGCGGCCCAGGACGCGGCGCAATGCCAGCAGGATGTGCTCGGGGTTCTGGGGGTCCAGGAATCCCACCTTGAGGAGGGTCTCCTTCATGCGGTCGAACAGGGCTTCCACCGCCTCCGCCGGCGCGCGCTTGATGCGCTCTTCCCGCGGCGGGCCGAGGACCGCCGCCAGGTAGATCTCGTAGAGGCACACCATCACGGCCTGGGCCAGGTTCAGCGACGGCTGCTCCGGGTGGCTCGGAATGGCGACGAGGCGCTGGCAGTGCTTGAGGTCGGCGTTGCTGAGGCCGTGGTCCTCCGGGCCGAAGACGAGCGCCGCCGGCCCGGCGTCGCCGGGCCGTACGGCCGCCACCAGGTCTTGCGCCGCCTCGCGCGGCAGCTCCACGTGGTCCCGGTACAAGCCCTTGCGGCAGGTGGTGCCCACCACGAGGCCGCAGTCCGCGACGGCGTCGCGTATGGTTTCGAATCGGCAAGCGCCGTCCAGGATGTCGCGGGCGTGCACCGCCATGGAGCGCGCCGACAGGCTGTCGGTGCGTCCACCGCCCACCAGCGCCAGGTCCCGGAGGCCGGTGTTCTTCATGGCCCGGGCCACGGAGCCGATGTTGCCGGACCCCTTGGGCCGCACCAGCACCACGCGAATCTTCCGGAGGGTTTCAGTCACGGTGGAATCGGCCCCGAACGGGCGCGGTGACGGACCGGCCGGGTCAGGAGCCTTTGGATCTGGCCCGGGCGATCAGCGCCGTAAGCTGCTGGATGGGGATGGCGCCCCGGACAATCTCATCCCCGACGATCAACGTGGGAGTGCCGTCGATGGACAGCGCTTCGGCAAGCCGGTGGTTGTTGCCGATGACGTCACGCACCTTGGGCGTCTCCATGTCTCTTTTCAGCCGGCCGGTGTCCAGGCCGACGGAGTCCGCCACCTTCATGAGGACCTCTTCGCTCAACGTCCCACGGACCTTCATCAAGGCATCGTGGAACTCCAGGTAGTACCCCTGATCCCGTGCCGCCAGCGCCGCCTGAGCCGCCCGGAACGAGTCCTCGCCCAGCACCGGGAACTCCTTGTAGACCACCCGGAGCTTCGGGTCCTGCTTCGTGATGCTCGCCAGGGTCGGCGCGAACTGCTTGCAGTAGCCGCAGCGGTAGTCGAAGAACTCCACCAGGGTCACGTCGCCGTCGGGATTGCCGCCCACGAAGGAGTCCGGGTCCGCAAGGAGAGCTTTCGCGTGTTGCCTGACGGCCGTCCGGTCGCGCTCCGCTTGTCGTCGCTGCTGATTCGCCCGGTGTCGCTGTGCGGCCTCGAAGAGCACTTCCGGGTTCTCGAGGAGATACTCGCGGACGATCTTCTCGATGTCCTCCACCGAGCGTTGCGCGGAGGCCTGTTGGGCCCCGGCCGTGGCGGCCAAACCGAGAAACAGCAGCAATGTCGCGATGCGGAGCATTTGGAGTGGCATGGGCGTCCTTCCTTGAATGACGGAAACAAGCCTGAAACGGATCGGATCAGCCTACAGGAAATCCGCGGGCCCTGCCAGGCGGCCATGAGCGCGGCACCCCTTGATTCAGGTGGGAGCCCGCCCTCGCGCCCCTTTCCCCTGTAACAGACTCGTAACAATCGTTTAATTCCTCTGTGATGTAGCCGTCATACAGTGATAATCGCCGTCGGATAGATTCCTGCCAACACTGGCGCGGTCATGGGACCCTTCGGTCGGTGATCGGGCTGCGACAAAGGTTCAACCAAAGGAGGGATTCCCCATGTACCGGAAAGCCAAGTTCACGGCGGCGGCCGTTGCACTGGCCGTGGCGGGTCTCGCGACCTCGGCGGCGGCGCAGCAGCGCGACTACATCCAGATCGTGGGATCGTCCACGGTCTATCCGTTTACCACCGTGGTGGCCGAGCAGTTCGGCAAGACCACCAAGTTCAAGACCCCCAAGGTCGAGTCCACCGGCTCCGGCGGCGGGCTCAAGCTCTTTTGCGCCGGCGTCGGCGTCGAGCACCCCGACATGACCAACTCCTCGCGGCGCATCAAGAAGACCGAAGTCGAGCGCTGCAGCAAGAACGGCGTCCAGGAAATCGTCGAGCTGAAGGTGGGCTACGACGGCATCGCGGTGGCCAACTCGAAGAAGAGCAAGGCGCTGAATCTCACCCCGCGCGACCTCTTTCTCGCCCTGGCCAAGGACGTGCCGGCCAACGCCGACGGCAGCAGGCGCCAGGCCAACCCCCACAAGACCTGGAAGGACGTCAACCCCAGGCTTCCGGCCGTGAAGATCGAGGTGTTGGGCCCTCCGCCGACTTCCGGAACCCGGGACGCCTTCGTCGAGCTGGTGATGGACGCGGGCTGCAAGGAGTTCGCCGCCATCGAGAAGATGTCCAGGAAGCCCCGACGGGCCGCCTGCCGCACCATGCGTGAGGACGGCGCCTTCGTCGAGGCCGGAGAGAACGACAACCTGATCGTGCAGAAGCTGGCCGCCAACCCCGACGCCTTCGGGATCTTCGGCTTCAGCTTTCTCGACCAGAACACGGACAAGCTCCAGGGCGCGTCCATCAACGGCGCCAAGCCCGAGTTCGAGACCATCGCCGACGGCAGCTATCCGGTCTCGCGTCCGCTCTACGTCTACATCAAGAAGGCCCATCTGGACGTGATCTCCGGCATGCGCGAGTTCCTGGCCGAGTACACCAGCGAGAAGGCCTGGGGCGACGACGGCTATCTGTCCGACAAGGGACTGATCCCGATGCCCAGGCAAGAGCGCCGGCAGTTCTCTTCGGACGTGAAGAACCTGAAGAACCTGGCCCTGTAACGTCAATGTCCATCCCTGGTCCGGTCGCGGCGAGAGTGATCCGTCGCGGCCGGGCTCCCAACCCGGCCGCCGTCGGCCGGCATGAACCGGCGAAGGTTCCCCTGACGCAATGGGCTCCCCAAGTCTGATACTCGCATTGCTGGGCCTGAGCTCCGTAAGCTACTACCTCGGCTGGCGGCGCTCCATCTCCCTGGCCCAGGGGACCGTCCGCAACCTGCACTCCCTTCCCGGCTACCACGGTCTCTACACCGCCCTCTGGGCCGCGGTCCCGGCGCTCCTCCTGCTCTGCATCGGAGTGACCCTCAAGGGCCCCATCGTCACCTCGATCGTGGTTTCCGACCTGCCGGCGGAGGTCCAGAGCCTGCCGCCGGAACGGCTCAACCTGGTCATCAACGACATCCGGAATCTGGCCTCGGGCAACATCGCTTCCCGGAAAAGCCCCGCCATGGTGGCCGCTGCGGACCGTTACGTCCGTCTCCAGGGCTACGCCGCTATCGCCATCACCGTGGCCGTGCTGGTATTGGGCGCGTTCTGCGGCGCCATCGCGTGGCGTACCATCCAGCCCGGGAAGCGGGCTCGAAACGCGGTCGAACGAACCATCCTGGGCTTCCTCATGGCGAGCTCCACCATCGCGATCCTCACCACCGTGGGGATCGTGCTTTCGGTGCTGTTCGAGTCGCTCCGTTTCTTCCAGGCGGTGCCGGTGACCGACTTCATCTTCGGCACCGAGTGGAGCCCGCAGATGGCCATTCGAGCCGACCAGGTGGGCGCGTCCGGCGCCTTCGGCGCCATTCCGCTGTTCGCCGGCACGCTGCTCATCTCCTTCATCGCCATGGTGGTGGCCGTACCGGTGGGCTTGATGTCGGCCATCTATCTGGCCGAGTACGCGCGGCCACGGGTGCGGGCGGTGGTCAAGCCGTTGCTCGAGGTTTTGGCGGGTATCCCCACCGTGGTCTACGGCTTCTTCGCGGCCTTGACGGTGGCGCCGTTCATGCGTGGAATGGGCGAGAGCCTGGGCCTCGACGTGGCCTCCGAGAGCGCCCTGGCCGCCGGCCTGGTCATGGGGGTGATGATCATCCCGTTCGTCTCCTCGCTTTCCGATGACGTGATCAACGCGGTGCCGCAGGCCATGCGCGACGGCGCCTACGCGCTCGGCTCCACCCGGTCCGAGACCATCAAGAAGGTGGTCATCCCGGCGGCGCTCCCGGGCATCGTCGGCGGCGTTCTGCTGGCGGTTTCGCGCGCCATCGGGGAGACCATGATCGTCGTCATGGCCGCCGGCCTGGCCGCGAACCTCACCGCCAATCCGCTCAAGGCGGTGACCACCGTCACGGTCCAGATCGTGACGCTGCTGACCGGCGATCAGGAGTTCGACAGTCCGAAGACGCTGGCTGCGTTCGCGTTGGGTCTGGTGCTCTTCGTCGTCACGTTGGGGTTGAACGTCATCGCCCTGCAGGTGGTGCGCAAGTACCGGGAGCAGTACGAGTAGTCATGGCAACGCCGCCGAAAAGCACCATCGAACGCGTGCGCGCCACACTGGCCCGCCGGAACCGGGCGGAACGCCGCTTCAGGAACCTGGGGCGCGCGGCGGTGCTCCTGGGGCTCGTGTTCCTGGTGCTGATGTTCGTCAACATCATTTCCACCGGCTACCCTGCTTTCTGGCAGACCTACGTGAAGCTGCCGGTCCATTTCGATCCGCAGGTGATCGACCCACGGGGTAACCGTGATCGTGAGACCCTCGGGTCCGCGGACTACGGCGCCCTGGTCAAGACGTCGGTGCGTTCGCTCTTCCCCGAAGTGCAGGGGAGACGGGACCGCCGGGACGTCGCCAAGCTGGTGAGCCGGGGAACTGTTTTCCAGCTTCGCCGCATGGTCCTGGACGATCCCTCGCTGGTAGGCGTCAGGACCGAGATCTGGGTGCCCGTCGACGACGACTACGACATGCTCCACAAGGGCAACGTCGACCGGACGCTGCCGGAGGCGGACCGGCGGCTGTCCGACAGAAAGATCGGGTGGTTCGATCGGCTCATCGCCGAAGGGCGCATCGAATCGCGTTTCAACGCCACTTTCTTTCAGGCGGGCGATTCCCGGGAGCCGGAGCTTGCGGGCATCTGGGGCGCGGCCATGGGGTCGTTCTTCATGCTGGTGGTGACGCTGTCCTTGTCGTTCCCGCTCGGCGTGGCCACCGCCGTCTATCTGGAGGAGTTCGCTCCCAGGAATCGCGTGACCAGTCTCATCGAGGTCAACATCAACAACCTGGCGGCGGTGCCGTCCATCGTCTTCGGACTGCTGGGTCTGGCGGTGTTCATCAACCTGTTCGGCCTCCCGCGCTCCGCGCCGCTGGTGGGCGGGCTGGTCCTTACGCTGATGACGCTTCCCACCATCATCATCGCCGGGCGGGCGGCGCTCACGTCGGTGCCGCCTTCGATCCGGGAAGCGGCCCTGGGGATAGGCGCGTCCAAGTTGCAGATGATCGTGCACCACGTGTTGCCTCTGGCCATGCCCGGCATGCTGACCGGCACCATCATCGGCATGGCCCGGGCTCTGGGAGAGACCGCGCCGCTGCTGATGATCGGGATGGTGGCGTTCGTGGTGGATATCCCCCAGAGCGTGACGGATGCGGCGACCGCGCTGCCGGTGCAGATCTTTCTATGGCTGGACAGCCCCGAACGCGCGTTCGTGGAGCGGGCCTCCGCGGCGATCATGGTGCTGCTGGCGTTTCTCATCGCCATGAACGCCCTGGCCATCGTGCTGCGGCGGCGCTTTGAAAGACGCTGGTAGCGAGAGGCTGGCAAAACTGGCACAAACAAAGCAGTTCAGGAGACGCCGATTATGGCCGGCCAACCGGGTGTAGCAGTCATGGAGGCAGGCGCGTTGGAGTTCCGTGCAGCCGAGGTGGAGGACGCCGACGAGCGACGGGAGAGCCGCGAGACCGTGGGCACGCCGTTCGCGGACGATCCCCGCATGACCTGCCGCGACGTCAACGTCCACTACGGCGACAACCACGCCATCAAGAACGTCAGCCTGGACATAGGCCGCGAACAGGTGCTCGCCATGATCGGGCCGTCGGGGTGCGGCAAGTCCACCTTCCTCCGTGCCCTCAACCGGATGAACGACACCATCGACGGCTGCCGCATGACGGGTGAGATCAGGCTCGACGGCCAGGACATCTATGCCAAGGACATGGATGTGGTGCCGCTGAGAGCGTTGGTGGGAATGGTGTTCCAGAAGCCCAATCCCTTCCCCAAGTCGATCTTCGACAACATCGCCTACGGCGTGCGCATCCACGGTTTGGCGGAGTCCAAGTCCGAGATCGAGGGGATCGTCGAGCACAGCCTCAAGCGCGCCGGCCTGTGGGAAGAGGTCAACGACCGGCTGGACCAGCCCGGCACCGGCCTTTCCGGGGGTCAGCAGCAGCGGCTGTGCATCGCCCGGACCATCGCGGTGAGTCCCGAGGTCATTCTCATGGACGAGCCCTGCTCGGCCCTCGACCCCATCGCCACCGCCCGCGTCGAGGACCTCATCAACGAGCTCGGCCAGGACTACACCATCGCCATCGTCACCCACTCCATGCAGCAGGCCGCCCGGGTGTCGCAGCGGACCGCCTACTTCCACCTGGGAGACTTGCTGGAGGTCGGCCCCACCGACCAGATCTTCACCAACCCCATCCACCCCCTCACCGAGGACTACATCACCGGGCGTTTCGGCTGATTGCCGGCCCCAAGATCCGGAACGGCATTCCCGCTCACTTCTGCGGCATCCCCCTTACTTCTCCGGCATCCCCGCTCATCTCTCCGTCATTCCCGCCCTCCTCCCGTCATTCCCGCGAAAGCGGGAATCCAGGCGGGGTGGGGCGGTCGTGTACGATCAGTTCCCGGTCACCGAGTCCACGTTCCCGAACAGCGTTTCGAGCCGTTCCAGGGCTTCGGGCGGCAACGGCGGCTTGAGCGCCGCGGCGATGTTGGCCTCCAGGTGCCCCTCGTCGCCGGTGCCGGTCAGCACCACGTCGGCGCCCGGCTCGTGCACGCAGAAGCGGTAGGCCGCCTCCGTGACGCTCTCGGCGCAACCGTCATCGGTAAGGAACCCAAGGTCGGCGCCGGGTGTCAGGAGGGCGTTCCGCTCCATCTCCCGCAGCAGCTTCTCGAGCCGGGCGGGCTGGCTCAACGCGCGCCGGACGGCGAACATCACCAGGGTGCCCACGCCCTTATCCAGGGTCAGCGGGAACACGCTTCGGCGCGCGGACGGATTGAGCAGGTTGAAGCCCACCATGACCACGTCCCACCAGGAGTCATGCAGGCCTCGCCGCAGCATCTGGTGGCGGGGGTTGGCCGGGAACTCCTCGGTGATGCCCACGGCCCGTATCTTGCCCGCCTCGCGCAATTCCGTCAGCACCGGCGCCATCACGCCGGCGGCGAAGTCGTAGCGCGCCTCGCCCACGCCGTGGAGATGAAAGATGTCCACGTAGTCCGTGCCCAGCCGCTTCAGGCTCGCCTCGACGCCGGCCCGCATGGTCCCCGCCGGATCCGGGTCGCCCGGCTCCGGCATGATCTTCTTGGTGGAAACCACCACCCGGTCCCGCGGGACCGCGCGGATGGCCGCACCGACGATCTCCTCCGTGCCGTAGTTCTCCGCGGTGTCCAGGAAGTTCACGCCCAGCTCCAGCGCCTTCCGCACCAGCCGGACCGAATGGTCCGTGCTCTTTCCGTCACGCTGCCCGAGCCGGCTCGGACCGCCGCAACCCAGTCCGACGACGCTCACACGGAGCCCGGTGTTGCCGAGGTTGGTGTAGTTCATGGTACCCTTCCGTTGGTCTTCAGCCGGCTTGCAGGGCGGAACCGGCCCCAAGTTGGGGCAATACAAGGAGTCCTTCTTTCAGGATATTTTCATAACGTATTTCGGCGACGAGTTGACTTGCAAGCCGACATGTCAAATCCTCGAAAGATGCAGCGCGCTGTCACGGCGACTCTGGCCGCATTGTTTCTTGCCTTCTCCCTGGCGGCGCCGCCCGCCCACGCCAATCCTCACGTGTGGGTCGAGGCCAGGATGGCGTTCGAGATCGAGGAGCACCGGGTCAAGGGGCTCACGTTCGTGTGGCGGTTCGACGACTACTACAGCTCCAACACCATCCGGTCCTACGACCGGGACCGCGACGGCGCGTTCACGCCCGCGGAGATGGGAGCGCTTCGCGCCGGTACGTTCGATCCGCTCGGCCGGTCCGATTACCACGTGCACGTGTGGGCGGGGGGCGGAAGATGCCAAGGCCACGCCATCGATCACTTCACGGCGAGAATCGAGGAGGGGCGGCTCGTCATCGAATTCTCGGTGCCGGTCACACCGCCGGCCGATCCGGGCGAAGGTCCCGTGATCGTCAGCCTGTTCGATGGCAGGAACGTGGTGGACTTCAGCTTCCGCCCGTCGGGCTTCCTGGCGGTGGCGGGAGAGTTGAAGCCGGGCTGCAAGTTTCGGGTCGGGCGCGGCAAGGGTGAGCAGTCCGGCCATCCCCGGCCCATAACGCTCAGGTGCGGAGGCTGAACCGTGACCATCGGACCGCCGCACGGGAACCGAGGTCCGGGACCGGCCGCATTGCTGATGCTGGCGGGCATGCTCGCGGGACTGCTTGCCGCATCGCCGTCGATGTCCCGGACGACGGCCGTGACGCCGGAAATCGAAATCGTCGAGGACGACGGCGGCGCGCTCGCGACGCTCACCGAATACATCAAGGAATTCCAACGCCGCGCCAACTCCGAGATCGCAACCTACATGAAGGCCATCGAGCGCGGCGAGGACCTTGGGGCATTGTTTTTCGGCCTCGCCATCGCATTCGCCTATGGCATCTTCCACGCGTTCGGCCCGGGACACGGGAAGTTCATCATCGTTTCGTACTTCCTCGGACGGCAGGCGCGAGTGTGGCGCGGCGTCGTCATGGCCGCGCAGGTGGCCGTCGTCCACGTCATCGCGGCCATCGTCATCGTCTGGCTGGCGGACACCGTCCTCAGGGCCGGTTTCGGGATGGGACTCTCCGAGGTGCCGGGCGTACGTGCCGCGAGTTTTCTCATCATCGTCGGGATCGGTTTGTACATGCTGTACCAGGCGGCACGAACGTCAAGGAGTGCGGTTCCCGACGCCGGCGCCGATCATGGCCATGACCACGGCCGGAAGCATTCGCACGGGCATGGCCACGATAACGGCGGCGTTCATGACCACGAGCACAGCCACGGCGGCCGGCTCGAAGGCGGCCTCCTGGCCCTGGCGGCGGGCATGGTCCCCTGCCCGGGAGCCGTTCTGATCATGCTGTACGCGGTGGCCAACGACATGATCTACCCGGGTTTCCTGCTCGTGGCGGCCATGTCCCTCGGCATCGGGTCGTCGATTTGCGCGGTGGGAGTCGGAACGATTCTCGCCAGGCAGTTTGCCATGCGGTTCATGGAGCGGTCGGGCAGCGGCCGGCGCGCGGCCGTGTTGCGCACGACCCTGAACTACGCCGGGGCCACCTTCGTGACCCTTGTCGGACTGCTGTCCTTCGTCGCGTTTCTCGACGTGCCGTTGGGGTGAGGTGGGGTCAGGACGAGGGCGCGTTGCACAGCCGTTTGTATGGTGTATTATGGGTGTATGTCACGCACCAATATCAACATCGACGACGAGGCTTGTGCGGAGGTCATGCGCCGCTATCGCCTGAGCACCAAGCGTGAAGCCGTAAACTTCGCGCTCCGAGCGCTTGCGGTAGAACCCTTCGGCGTCGACGAGGCTCGGCGTCTTCGTGGGTCGGGATGGGAGGGCGACCTCGACGACATGCGGACCGGCCGCTCGTGATCCTGATCGACACTTCCGCGTGGGTCGAGTTTCTTCGCGATACCGGCTCGGCGACGTGCAGTCGCGTCGACGCGCTACTCGATGACGAGATCGCGATCTGCGATGCGATTCGGATGGAGGTACTCGCCGGAGCGCGCGACGAGCGACACCTGCAGTCACTCCGGCGTTTGCTCGCGCTTGCCACGGTGTTGCCAACGGAACCTGCCCACTACGACGATGCCGCAAGTCTCTACCGCGCCTGCCGCGGTGGAGGGGAGACCGTTCGCAAGTTGATCGATTGCCTTATCGCCGCCGTTGCCATCCGCGCCGACGCGCCTGTACTACACAGAGATGCCGACTTCGATGTCCTGGCCCGCCATACGGAACTGAAAACAGCAACATGACAGGGACTTGGCTTCAGCCGGCCCGCTCGAACGCATACGCCGCCCGATAAAGCGTCATCTCGTCGAAGTGCCGCCCCACCAGCATCATTCCCACGGGCCGGCCGTCATTCGTGGTGCCGCATGGCAGGGTGATGGCGGGATGGCCGGTGACGTTGAAGGGGCCGGTGTTCGCCAGCATCTCGCCGGCGCGCCTGGAGCGCTCGGCGGGGCTGGCGTCGGCCGCGGGCAGGGGGGTGGCGGCCATGGGCGTGGTGGGCATGAGGAGCAGGTCGTGGTCGGAGAGCACCTCGTCGTAGGCGCGGCGGATGGTGCGGCGCAGGCGCTGCGCCTTGACGTAGTAGCGTCCGGGGTGGCGGTCTCGCACGAAGGCGCCGAACAGGATCAGCGCCGTCAGATTCCCGGGAAGCTCGCGCCAGCGCGGGCGCCAGGAGGCGAATCGCTCGGCCAGGCCCGACGAGCCGAGTCCTTCGGCGTCGGGCATGATGCCGGACTCGCCCATGGAGTGGGCCAGGCCTTCGACGTAGATGGGTTGGGCGAGCGGCCAGGCCCTCTTGTGAATGGGCACCGATACCTCCGCGACGTCGATGCCCAGGGTGGCCAGGACATCCGCGGCGGCGCGGACCCGTTCGTCGACCTCGGCTTCGGCGTTGTGCTGGCCGAATCCTTCCTCGATCACGGCCGCCCGCAAGCGTTTGGCGCCGGCCCGGCGCGCCGCGGTGTATTTCACCGGTTGCCAGGCGCTTGGTTGGCGCGGGTCCATGCCGTCGCGTCCGGCGAGCACTTCCAGCAGCAGGGCGTTGTCATGCACGTCGCGTGTCATGGGGCCGCAGTGGTCCACGGCCGGATCCACGCCCAGGATGCCGGTGTACGGGACGAGCCCGTGGGTGGGTTTGAGTCCGACGATGCCGCACCAGGCCGCGGGCACCCGGATGGAACCGCCCTGGTCGCAACCCAGGGCCAGGCCCGCGTCGCCCACGGCCACGGCCACGGCGCTCCCGGACGACGAGCCGCCTGCCGAGCAGCCTTCCTTGTGCGGGTTGATGACCGGCCCATTGGCGCCGGTGTGGCTCCCGCCCGATAGCGAGAGGTACTCGCAATTGGTCTTGCCGATGATCTCGGCGCCCGCGTGGAGGGTCCGGGTGATGACGGTGGCGTCGGCGTCGGGCACGTGGCCCTCCAGGAACGAGGCCCCGTTCATCATCGGCAGACCGGCCACGGATATGGAGTCCTTCACCGCCAGGGTCTTGCCCGCGAGCCGGCCGCGGTACTCTTCCCGGATGGACGCCTTCACGAACCAGGCGTTGTAGCGGTTCTCGGCCGGCCTCGGCCGGCGTCCGGGCGAGCGCCGTCGCCCAAGGTCCGGCGCCGGTTCCGGCGCCTCATCCACCAGCGTATAGGCCCGGGCGAAACCCTCCATGCGCTCCAGATACCCTGCCAGTTCATCGTCGGACGGATGGATGCCGAGGTCGTCCGCGACGGCCCGCACCTGCTCGAGCGTCGGCTTTGAGAAGGGCATGGAGTTTTGGCGCTAGCCGCGCAGTCTGCGGTAGCGCCGGATCAGCGCGTTGGTGGAGCTGTCGTGGTCCAGTTCCGGAGCATCCCGGCTTTCAAGCTCAGGAACGATGCGCTGGGCCAGGGCCTTGCCGAGCTCCACGCCCCACTGGTCGAACGAGTTGATGCCCCAGATGGAGCCCTGGACGAACACCTTGTGCTCGTAGAGGCCGATGATCTTGCCCAGGGTTTCCGGGGTCAGCCGCTCCGCCAGGATGGTGTTGGTGGGGCGGTTGCCCTCGAAGGTCCGGTGCGGCACCTGGAAGTCCGGCATCCCTTCGGCGGCTGCTTCCTCGCCGGTCTTGCCGAAGGCCAGCGCCTCGGTCTGCGCGAACAGGTTGGCCATCAGGAGGTCGTGGTGGTTCCCCAGGGGATTCAGGGTCCGGCAGAAGCCGATGAAGTCGCACGGGATGAGCTTCGTGCCCTGATGGATCAACTGGTAGTAGGCGTGCTGGCCGTTGGTGCCCGGCTGTCCCCAGATGATCGGGCCGGTCTGGTAGTCCACGGCCTCGCCGTCCAGGGTCACGTGCTTGCCGTTGCTCTCCATGTCGAGCTGCTGGCAGTAGGCGCTCAGGCGCCACAGGTACTGGTCGTAGGGCAGGATGGAATGGGTCTCGGCGCCGAAGAAGTTGTTGTACCAGATGCCCAGGAGGCCCAGCAGCACCGGCAGGTTCTTCTCGAAGGGGGCGGTGCGGAAGTGCCCGTCCATGGCGTGGAGGCCGTCGAGCATCGACCGGAAGTTGTCGGGTCCGACGGCGATCATCAGCGACAGGCCGATGGCGGAGTCGTAGGAGTAGCGGCCGCCGACCCAGTCCCAGAAGCCGAACATGTTGTCGGTGTCGATGCCGAAGCGCCGCACCTCGTCGTGGTTGGTGGACACCGCCACGAAGTGGCGGGCCACGGCGGCATCGTCCTTGAGCGCGGCCAGGCACCACTCCCGCGCCGTGTGGGCGTTCTTCAGGGTCTCCAGGGTGGTGAAGGTCTTGGAGCTGACGATGAACAGGGTCTCCGCCGGGTCCAGGCCTTGGGTGGTCTCGGCGAAGTCGGTGGCGTCGACGTTGGAGACGAAGCCCAGGTCGAGGGAGCGGTCGCTGTAGTGGCGGAGGGCCTCGTAGGCCATCACCGGCCCCAGGTCCGAGCCGCCGATGCCGATGTTGACCACGTTGCGGATGCGCTTGCCGGTGTACCCTTTCCACTCGCCCGAGCGGACCCGGTCGGCGAAGGACGACATGCGGTCGAGCACGCCGTGCACCTCGGGCACCATGTTCTGGCCGTCCACGAAGATCTTCTGGTCCCGGGGCGCCCGCAACGCCACGTGCAGCACCGGCCGTCCCTCGGTGACGTTGATCCGCTCGCCGCCGAACATGGCGTCGATGCGTTCCCGGAGGCCGGTAGCCCGCGCCAGCTCCAGCAACAGGCCCAGGGTCTCGTCGGTGATGCGGTTCTTGGAGTAGTCGAGGTAGAGGCCGGCGCCCTCCACCGCCAGCCGCTCGCCGCGGGTCTCGTCTTCGGCGAACAGCGCGCGCAGGTGCACGTCCCTTATCTTGTCGTAGTGCGTGGCGAGATCCTGCCACGCCGGCAGTTCGGTCAGGCGATGAGTGGCGATGGCGGCTCCTCCTCTTATTCTCCGCGGTTCAGCGTCACGGAAACGTCGCCCTTGGTCACCCGCACGTGTCCCAGGGCGGACTTCCTGGCCAGTTGCTCCACCAGCGCCACCATCGGCGGGGTGGTGCTCACGTAGGCTTGGGGCGGCGCGGCCGCGCGCATCTGGGCGATCTCGTCCTCGCTCAGGAGCCAGCGCAGCAGCAGCTCTTCGTCCGAGACGCCGTCGCCGCCGAGCCGGGCGCGCATCTCGGAGAGGGGCGTCTCCTCCGGCTCCTGCGCCGCGATCTCCCGGGCCCGGGACCGGTCCAGTATCCTGTCCTTGACGTTGGGGTCCATGAGCCGCGCGCCTTCCTCTCCGGCGCGCCCCAGGGCGTAGCGGATCACCTGGTCGGTGACCTCCCTGTAGCGCTCGCCCACGATGACGTTGAGCGCCGCCTGGCTGCCCACGAACTGGGACAGCGGCGTCACCATGATGGGATAACCGAACTCGGCGCGCACCTGGATGGACTCCTCCAGGGCCTGCGGGAAGCGGTCCCCGAGGCGCACCTTGTCGAGCTGGTGCTGCAGGTTGGACAGCATGCCGCCGGGGACTTGGTGCTGGTACTGGGTGTAGTCGTACTCCACCGGCTTGCCGATGGGGAAGCCCTCGCGCCTGGCGATGGTCATGAAGTGCTCGGAGACGGGCTCCAGCACGGACTCGTCCACGAGCGGGTTGTAGCCCAGCGCCCGGGCGTTCCGGGCGACGTTGAAGACGTCGGGATTGGAGGAGCTGTCCGCCAGCGGCGGCACGGCGGTGTTGACGCTCCGGATCCCCAGGTCCATGGCCTCCAGGCAGCACAGCGGCCCCAGGCCGGTGGTGCAGTGGGTATGGAGTTCGATGGGGATGCCGTTGCAGTTCTCGTACATCACCGGCACCAGCGTGCGCATGCGCTCGGGCGTGAGCAGGCCGCCGGGGTCCTTGAGGCAGATGAGCGGCACCTCCAGCGAGGCCGCCTCGCGGGTCTTTCGGGCGAAGTACTCGTCGTTGTGCTTGGGCGACACCGAGTAGATCATGTTGATGATGGGCTTGATGCCCACTTCCCGCGACACCTTCACCTTGCGCGTCCACCCCGCCAGGTCGTTCCACTCCTCGGAGATGCGCGCCTCGCGGATGCCGTTGGCGGCCATGCGCTCCATGAACAGCCGGTACATGCACAGCGGGTTGAACTCGAAGGTGTTGACCCGGCCGGCGATGACCCGGAGCGGCGTCTCCGTGATTCGCTGCGCCACCAGCCGCACCCGCTCCCAGGGGTCTTCCTTCAACTCCCGCACGCATTTCTTGAGGTGCGAGCCGGAGATCAGCTCCATGGCCTCGAACCCCGCCCGGTCCATTTGCTCGGCCACCGAAAGCATCATGCCCGTGGTCATGTTCTCCGCCCACAGGCTCTGGTGCCCGTCACGCAGGGTGGTGTCGACGAAGGTGATGTCCTTGCTCATGCGATCCTCCAAACCTGCACCTGAACTTATTGCGCGGGCGCGCAAATCTCAACCGTCAGTCGAGGCCGTAGAACGTCCGCGGATTGTCGCAAAGGATTTTCTCCACCACCTGCGGGGGGACGTTCTCCTTGCGGCGCATCACCGCCACCATGCCGTCCTCCCGGGACTGGTCCTGGTGGCCGTAGTCGGATCCCATGACGATGTGGTCCTCGCCGATGTGGGTGAGCAGGTAGGGCAGGTCCTCGTCCGCCTCGGCGGCGACGTAGAGCCGGTAGTCGCGGAACAGGTTGGGTCCCCAGTCGAGGGTTGCGTCGGCGTCGCCGCCGGCGTTGAGCCGGGAGCCGCTGGCCCGCTGCAGGTGATGCAGTACGTAGGGCACCCAGGAGGCCGAGGCCTCGATGAAGCCGAATCGTACCTCCGGAAAACGCTCCGGGATCTTGTGGGCCACGAGGTCCCGGAAGGCGAACAGCGGCAGCGAGCGCACGTGGGGAAGGTTGTGGCTGAAGTTCCGGTCGAACACCCTGGTGATCTCCGGGGCGCCCGCGCCGGTATGGATGCAGATGGCCATGCCGAGCCGGTTGGCCGCTTCGTACACGGGGAAGAAGTACGATTCCGCCAGCGAGCGGTCGCCCTCGACCCCGCGGAAGAACACCCCCACCGCGCCGTGGTCCCGGGCCGTCTCGATTTCCCGCACCGAGGCGTCCATGTCCCGCAACGGCGGCACCACCACCCACCGCAGCCGGTCGCCGGCGGTCTTCCATGCTTCGGCGAGATAGCGGTTGTACGCTTGGCAGATGGCCACTTCCAGGGCCACGTCTACCTCCAGGTAGCCCAGCAGCAGGGTAGGGTACACCACCTCCGCATCCACCCCGCGCTTGTCCATGTCCCGCACCCGCGCTTCCGGGTCGGTGACGTACCGCACCGAGGCGGCGATGTCGGTCCGGGCGTTCTCCCTGTCCGAGCCGCCCACCGCCACCAGCGCGCTGCCCTTGCCGAATCGCTTCGGCACCGCCGTGCCGTCGATGAGCCAGACTTGGTTGTTTTCTCCATAGACGCTGTTCTCGGTGGTCGACGCCAGCACCGGCCGCCGCTGATACAACTCCGGATCGAACAGTTCCCACATCTCCGGATGTTCGATAATGTGCGTGTCCGCATCGACGACGCCTGGCATGGTGACCTCCTTCGGGCGGTGTTGATTCGCTGTGATGGGGATTACCCGTATCAGACGGGTTGCGAGGCGGTAAGCTTTTCGAGGATCTGCGTCCGCACATTCTTGCCGCCTACCGACTTTTCCGCCAGCACGAAGACGCCGCTGCCGGTGCTCTTGCGTTGCCACAACTCGCCAATGGTGCGTTTCTCCACGGTGTCGGGGCCTTCCGCGATGTGGGCGCCCTTGTATTCGACCACCAGAAGGCGGTCGTCGTTCATTCGAGCGACGAAGTCGGGATGAAGTGGGGGTGGCGGCCGAGCGGAGCTTCTTATCGTCGGGCTGACGCCCTGACTTGCAGATGCCGTCCCATCGCCCCCATCGCCGCGTCCACTTGATCCATCCGGGAGTTGTGGTGGATGTCCAGTATCCGATCTACCTGTGGCAGGTGCCAGCCGAGGCGGCGCGCCAGTTCCGCCTTGCCGACGCCTTGCTCCCGCATCTCTTGATAGAGCATCACCTTGATGGCGGTGAGCGTCGGTAGCACCGCCACCTGACGGCCGGGTGACGGCGGTGGAATATCCTGGCCGGCGTGAATACGGGCCGCTATCGCCTCCTCCAGCGCGTCAACCGCCCGTGCTAGGGCATCTTCTCTGTCAGTCCCGAAGGTCGTGAGTTCCGGAAAGTCCAGGGAGGTGGCGAGCAGGGCGCCCTCGTCGTCCTCGAGTACGATTGGATACGCGAGCATCAGTTCAACCCGAGGTCCTTCTTGATCTTGGCCACGAGACCTGGCCCTAATTCCCTGTTGCCGCCGTGCATCGGCAACTGCGACGTGCGGTCTCCCCGTCGGATTGTGACATGACCGCTGCCCCCCTTGTGGGTATGAAACGTGCAGCCACGTTTTCTGAGCCAGCGACGGAGTTCCTGGGCATTCATCGAAGGTTACACAACGGAGGTATTGACGTCAACAGAAGTGTTGCGCGGGTGTCCTTTAGAGGCGTTTCAATTGACTCATGGCAATGAGCCGGCCATGCTAACCCCAATGTTGCAGAAGGCGGAAGCATGGAGAGGCCCGTGCGGCAAGCGGGATGGGATCTGGAAGGGAGGAAGGGGTGGTTGGGGAATATCACTGGGCGTGAAGTCAAGCGGCAGAGTAGGGTGACAGGGAATTTTACGAAACGTCATTCCCGCGAAAGCGGGAATCCAGGGGTGGAGAGGGGCCAACTGGCCGGTGTCTCCGCCCACGCCCCGCCTGGATTCCCGCTTTCGCGGGAATGACGTTTCGTAGGGCGCGTTCCGGATCGCTCTTGACGAACCTTTTGCAACATTGGGACTAAGTGCATGAGTAAACGTTTACAGGTGTTGTTGGAAGAACAAGAGTATCAAGAGATTCAGGGTGTCGCGCGTAGTCAAAGAATGACGGTGGCGGAATGGGTTCGTCAAGCCTTGCGCAAGGCACGAGACGATCACCCCGGAAGTGTCGATTTCAAGCTGCGCGCCATCGCGGACGCGTCCCGCCATGAGTTTCCTACAGCGGACATAGGGGTGATGCTGTGGGAAATCGACTCAGGGCGACAACTCCCGTGATCTCCATCGACACAAATGGAAGCCGGTCTTGCAGGAGCAGTTAACTACTTGATTTTTCTAGCGCTTCTCTGGTCTCGTTCAGCGACCACCGTTACCGTAAGCAAATCGGAAGCGGTTTGAAGACAACAGGGGTGTCCATCAGCGTGCGCCTGTCGCCTGTCCGCCTCTCCTGTCCGTAGCCGTTCCGCCAGCTCGTGAGGGCCTGATGGCCCCGGGGAATGCTACCCGCTCCACTAAACGGTAGGCGATCAACCCATCGTCACAAGCCGCTTGTTCAGAAAGAGCACGCTGTGATCAGCCAAGGTCTCCCTCTTGCTGTTCCAGGGCGCATTGGACAGCGAAGGATTCAAGCGACCGTTGACCAGCGTCAGGTTTCCGATTGTGTGGATCACGCGATCACGCTCGGCGCTCGCTTCCACGTCATCGGTCGAATCGTCCGGCAGCGGCCAATGTGGATGCCACGTCTGGGGCATGATGTGTTCGATTTGTAGGTTTCGGGCACTTCCCGGCTCTCCGCCTTGTTGGTCCGCAGTCCCCTTTCGATTCCCTTCAGTACCATCCTCAGCGGAGAAGGCTGATCTCCTGAAATGGCTGTTCGCGCAATGATCGCCCAAGGTGGCCTGATTGTTACTCTGGTCAAGCTGCTGTAGCGCCGCGGGACCTCGACGGTTTCCAAGCACCGGATTCTTGTCTGGCTCGACCGCCCGCGCCTACCCGGACTATCAACTCAGAGCCACCGGCTCGCACGGCGAGACTACGAGGGAACTCAAGGCTCGCACGTTGACGACCCTCTACAATACCCGACCGTGGTGGCCCGCCAATGCTCACGCGAAACTTGATGCCGCTGTTGCAGGGGCGTGACAGTGGGACGCGGGGGATTCCCATCGGACCATGGCCAGAACATGGAGGAAGTTTCTCATCTTGGGGCGAGGGCTGCGCTACCGCGTTATGGAACCGCGGTTGCGCGAGTTTGAACCTGTCTCCCGACCGCCACGAGTCGATCCGCAGGTGCCGCACGAGGTCGAAACCTAGACGATGTCCGCTGCTAAGCGACATTCGAGCGGACACCTCACTAATCGTAGTTCGCTGAGATAGGAGGACACACACCCTTATGTCCACGAGTGAGTACAGAATCACCCATATCGAATGTTTTCGTTTCGTCCGGCCATACCTCTCGACAACTGACTACTCCACCCGAGAAACAGCCTATGCCCGTGGAATCTGTCCCATAACAGACTTTGATTGGCTTATCGCGGTGCCTGTTCCTAATTTCTACCCTCAGTGGTTTCTGAATAATCCGAAAAAGAGTTGTCCTGCAGGCATTTCCTTCACAGTCAATCGCCCAAGAGATAACGGTCATCATAAGAAACGTAAGTACACCTGTCGCGGCAATTCGGAAAATTTGCAAACCCATTGCTGATAACCCCTCACATGTGCCAAACTAGAACCAAAACGAAAAGGTGCTGCTGTCCGTACCCGAGACCAACGGAGACTTCCTGTTGCCTCTATTAAGACTCTCGGAATAGTTGTCACTAGTGTCGCGTCCTGTAAATAACTAGCCTATTCGACGAGTGCTCTACGCTTGATAACCTGTTTAGTTACAAGGGATTTTGTCAGTTGGCCTTTATGGCACTTATTTGCAGGACACGACACTAGCTACACGTTCGAATTGCACTTTACAAAAAAACGGTAGTCCTTTCAACCGCCGCTGTCAAGGGCAGAGTCCACACTGTCGGTATCAATCGCGAAGAACAGCCGGACACAGAATTTCTTGCACCCACGGAGAGATCAGTGGAAGAGCGAAAACTCAGGCAACTCTGTGCCATTTACGACCAAGGCAACCTAGTGCCGTTTGTCGGCAGCGGAATGAGCATCCCCCACTGTGTCACGTGGAAAATGTTCGTCGAGTCTCTTGAGGGGCAGATCCGCCGTTGCGGTAAATCCTCCTCGCCCAATCAGGACTTGGTCCAGAGGGCCAACGTCGCCATGCGCAACCTGCGTCTCACTGGCGCCAATACAGCCGAATGTATCAGAAGGGCCGTGTACCGGGCCGAGGTGCCGGGCACTGACGTGCCGCCGCAGACCAAAGAACTGGCAAGGCTGTACTGGCCGTTAATCTGCACAACCAACTACGACGATGTCTATCTTCAGGCACGAAAAGAACAAGGCCGTGATTCACTCGTATGGGTCTTCGGGCGATCAGACGCGGACTGCCGTCAAATACTCAACCATCTCCGCTTCCCTACGCGTGAAGTCGTCTGGGCCTTGCAAGGTTTTCTCCGTCCGAGGTACCAAACGAATTGGCCTGAACATCTTGAACGCGAACTCGTAGTCGGCCATGCCGAGTACCGTGCTGCGGCCAACCGCGAACCGCACTTCCGTCGAAGCTTCGCGGAAGTTTTCCGGAATTACTCTTTTCTGTTTCTGGGTTCCGGGCTATCCGAACCCTACTTCCTATCTCTCTTTGATGAAATCATCGAACTCAACGGTCCCCCCAACCGCCCTCATTTCGCCTTCGTTGAATCTGGTGATCTTGATCCAGAGTTCATGCGCCAGAATTATCACATCGAATGTATGTCGTACCCCAAGGGCAAACACGACGAGCTGGTCGCCCATCTCAAGCGGTTCGCCGATTCTATTCTCGGGCCACGCGTCAGGAAAGCATCGTGGGGATACCGGCTTTCCGAGAAGCTCTACGTCGATTCGTCCGCTGCCGCGGAGGACTTCAAGGTCGTACGTAGCGAACTTCCGAATCCGCCAACACTACCCTCTGGACACTGCTTAGCGATCAGTTGCGGACGCAGCGGCGATCGACCTCTTGTTGGCCCCCGATTGACCGCAAAATTCAAACTCTTCTCGGGGTTTCAACGACTCAATCCAGACCAGGTGGTCACGGCGTCGAAGGACTTCGGCAACACTTACGGAATCGTGGCAAGAGGGGAAGGGGATGTTCGGTCGCCCAAGGTCGTCCGAACCGCCTTTGCCACGGCGCTGGATTTTCTCAACGGTCGCAAAGTTTCACAACTCCACGTTCAGCTTCTCGCTGTGGGTCCCGGACGAACCTTCCGGCCCTGGATCTCGCTTGTTCAAATGGCCAGGGCCTATGGTGATTGGTACCGAGCGAGTACCGACAATCGACTTTCGGTACATCTATATGTAGTCGATCCAAGTGTGACGGCTCTCCTACAGGATTCCTTCCTCAACCTTGCCGAACACCTTGAGAACACCGATCTCCGTGTCGATATCGATGTCCTGCGGTCAACCGACATCAATCGGCATCAACGTTTGGTTAGTCGGTGCACTCGGTTGCGCGAGTTGCTCTCTGACTTACCGCACGACGATGCCGTTCCACGAATCTCCGTTAAACCAACCGTTTACACGGATCAACCCGATCCTCCACTAAGGGCTACGGAGGTCTTGGATCGCACGGTTGAAGACATGGGGCTAGTTTCTGGAAGCACCTTGGTCCTCGACTATGACCTTTCGTGAAAATCCAGGTAGCTTGGCAAAGCAGCATGCAGAGCGAGAGGGACTGGCACGGAATGAGCTTGCGTAACTTGTGGGCGAGAGAGGTGTAAACGTACGACATGAGACTTTCCGGGCCTTCATCATGGTGGTTCACGGAATCAGCGGTGAGTAATGATCGAGCAGGTGTGGTTCGCCGACGCGCACTCGGACGTGGGAGGTTGGCACCAAGAGGCGGGCCTCTCGGATGTCGCACTGGAGTGGATGTTGAGGAAGGCCGACGCTCAAGGCTTGCTGCTCAAGCCGGGGTGGAGATCGAAGCTGAATCCGGATCCGCTCGACGACCTACACGAATCATGGACCGGGTTTTGGCGCTTGTTTCCCTGGTGGTGGCGGCTGGCGTATAGGCCGATTCCCAAAGGAACGCTGATTCACAAGCGTGGCGACGCGATTACGTGAGGTCAAGGGATACAGCCCGTGCAATCTTCCGAAAGACTTCCAGCCTTAGCCTAGCATCCGAGGACTGGATTCTGACCGTAGAAAAGTGGCTGGACGGCAATCGTTTCGACACGCCCGGAGTTGCGTGGGCCAGCCACACGCTTTGCCCGGACCCCTGAGTTATCGAGGAGCGAACTATGAAGAATTTGATGAGCATTACCATTGCAGCCGTCCTGCTTGTAGGCTGCACCTACAACGCTCCAAAGCGGACGTTTCAGGTGAAGGGTGTAAACTGTTCCGAAACGGGCATGTCTGTGGAAGTCAGCGACAAACTCGTCGAGGTGGCTGGGAAAGCTATTGTCAGTCTCCGCGCTCCCGACCAAGAACCGGTCAAGCCGAATGGCGAGGCATCGTTGACTAATGTCAAGGAGTTAATGGAGTTCTGCCGCAAGTTTCTAAGCGATGAACCAATACCGTAACGCCCATAATGATCGCCATGAGCGAGTCCGACCTCGGTGCCGACATGATCACATCCCGGCCACCGCGATACTCGACCTCCCATCTTGGCGCGCCTGTCGAGGTGCGGACCGTCCGGTATCCGGCCTTCGAGGACAGCCTGAAGCCCACGCACGGTCTTTCCAGTAGGAAGACAAGGCGCGAACGAACCGGTTAGCCCTATCGTCGTGCGGTCTCAATTGGCTTTGTTGCAGGGCCAGCGATTTTGGTCGGAGGTGTGATTTCCCTTGTTCCGCGTGCTCGTGGGGTTGCTATGATCAACCATGACCGAGGCCATCGCCTTCGACGCTCATCGCTTCGTCAAGCGCTTGATCGAGAGCGGCTTCACCGAGAAGCAGGCCGAGACCCTCGCCGAAGAGCATGTCGCCGTCCTCAACGCCAACCTCGCCACCAACGCTGATATCGAAGCCCTGCGACAGGAAACCAAGGCAGGTATCGAAGGCCTGCGGCAGGAGATTTTAGGGCTCTCGCCACAATAACATGGTCAATAGGGATATCTGGGAGACACACTGTAATTCCAGATTGACCACCACCTCGTGGCTCACCAGCGGCCGGCCGCGCCGGTTCTCGGTGATGTGACAGAACATCCGGTGCTCGATCTTGTTCCACTTGCGGGTGCCGGGCGGGAAGTGAGACACCGAAATGCACAGCCCGAGTGCATCGGCTAGCTTCTGCAACTCGAACTTCCACAGCCGGCTGCGGCTGCCGTTGGAGCCGCCCCCGTCGGCGGTGATCAGCATACGCTTGGCGTCAGGATAGGTGTAGCGTCCCATTTGCCGCCACCAGCACCGGAGCGTCTGCACGGCGAACTCTGCGGTGTCGTGGTCGACACCGACGCTCACCCAGCCAGCATTGGCGGTGAGGTCGTAGACTCCGTAGGGGATCGCCTTGCCGAGTTCGCGGTCGATGAAGTCGTGGACCCTTACCTCTTCGGGCTGGCCCTTTGGACGCCATTCCCGACCGGCGTTGCGATACGGGCCGACCAACTCCTTCTTCTTGGTGTCCACCGAAACCACCGGTTGCCCATGCGCTGGAACGCCCGTACCCGTCGGTCGATGCGCCGGAACTGCGCGTCGCGGTCCGGATGCTGGCGGCCTTCCAGCGTCTTGCGGTTGGCCTGCAGGCTGTAGCCCAACTCGTGCAGCAAACGGTTCACCGTGCGCTCGCTGACCGGATGTCCCTCGGCCCGCAGCCCCTCGGCCAAACGCGCCGCGCTGCTGCATGTCCAGCGCAAAGGCCCCATCGGGTCGCCCCGCGTGAGCGGGTCGACCTAGCGCTCCAGCGCGCGCACCAGATCCGGGTCGTGCTCGGTCAGCGCCTTGCGCCCGCCGCCGAGACTGCGCACCCGCCCGCCCCCGTGTACGGCGCCGACTCGCCCGAATCCAGTTCCCTCAACCCCGCTCGCACGGTACCGCGCGACATCCCCGTCGCTTCCGCTACCCGCGTCACCCCGCCCCAACCGATGGAGCGGGCTTCCGCCGCCGCCCAAAGCCGCCGGCTCCGCTCGTGCAGCAATGCTCTCAGAACCGCGTACTTCCCTCTCAGTGCTTGCGTCGCCACGTTCATGACTCCGTGCATAGCACAATACCCCTGTTGTGGACAGTTTGTTTTGGCGAGCGGCCTAAGGAACCGCACGGCAAATTCGTTCTGATCTTGGTGGCCGGCTCGCGGCGCTGGATCGGGGGCCATCGGCTTCCATTCGGGGCCGTGCGCTGGCTTGGGGTCGGATTCGGCGGCCATCGTGCCGCCCATAGCGATCCCCTCAAGCGCGAGCGCCGACGACGGCGTCCTCTGGACATGACCGCTTGCCCCCGGCGAGCCTGGGTTTGGCGTCGACGGACGGGGCGGGCAGCTGGATCATCTCGGTCCTGCGGATCGGCGACTCCAATGTGCCGATGTACTTGGCGGGCGCTCCACACCCCAACAAGGACCGAGTTCGCGTCATGTTGGCGCAACTGGTCGGGGAAGGCGAACTGCATCGGTATACCGCAATCCGACGCCTTGACGCCATTGATGCTGCAATCGCGAGTCTGGAGGCACTGTCGGACGAGGTCTTGATCTTCGGCGTCGCCGAGGTTTGAGCCGCCAAGGCGCTGGTCGATTCCGTGCCGGGGCTCTCTGCTCGAGACGCCTTGCATGTGGCCGTGATGCGCCAAGCGGGGATCCATCGCATTCTGAGCTTCGATCGTGGGTTCGATGTCTGTCCCGGCGTTGATCGTTTGAGTTGACTCCGACGGGTTGGTTGACCGCGGCAGCCGGTGTCGAGAATCTGTAATTCCGGTTGACGCCTCCGCTTCAACCCGGATAATCTCGGACCGTATCCACAGCTATCCACGGAAGGAGAGCGATCCAATGGGATGGGTAGACGCTGACGCGCATGTCGTCGAGAGTCCGCGTACGTGGGACTATCTGACGCCCTCGGAACAGAAGTACCGGCCGGCACTGTTCGACCCGAACGACGGGACGCAGCGGCAGAACTGGGTCATCGACGGGAAGATCCGGGGGCTGTTCCGGTTCGCGTTCACCGAGGAGGCCTTGGTCGAGCGGTCTCAGAAGGTCGGCAGGCAGATGACGACCTCCATGGAGACCCGCGACGTGGCCAACGTGGGGGCGCGGCTGGCGCACATGGACGAGTTGGGCATCGACGTGCAGATCCTCTACACCAGCATCTTCCTGGACCAGTGCACCGAGCGGCCGGAAGTGGACGTGGCCCTTTGCGGCGCCTACAACCGCTGGCTGGCGGACATCTGGAAGGAAGGCAAGGGGCGCCTGCGCTGGATGTGCGTGCTGCCGTTTCTCAGCATGCCGGACGCCATGGACCAGTTGCGTTTCGCCAAGGAGAACGGCGCCTGCGGCATCTTCATGCGGCCGATGGAGGGTCCCCGCACCGTGGACGACCCGTACTTCTTCCCGATCTACGAGGAGGCTTCGAAGCTGGACCTGTGCATCGGGCTGCACCAGTCCAACGGCAATGCAAACCTGGTGGACATGCTGGGTAACGCCGACGGCACCCGTGACTTCTTCTGCCAGTACCGCATCTTCAACGTCGGCGCGTGCTTCCGGCTGGTGAGCTCCGGCGTGCCCAAGACCTTTCCCAAGCTCCGGTTCGGCTTCATCGAGACCGCTGCTTCGTGGATACCGTGGGTGGTCTACGAGTTGCGGCGGCGCATGGACACGGTGGAGGACAAGCTGCCGGAGGACCTGCTGAAGGAGTACAATATGTACGTGACCTGCCAGATCGGCGACGATGTGCCCTACCTGGTGCAGCAGGCCGGCGAGGGCACGCTGATGATCGGCACGGATTACGGCCACGCCGATTCCTCCACGGAGCTGGAGGCGCTCACCTCGCTCAGGGAGGGCGGCGGCATCAGCGAGGAGATGCACACCAGGATCGTGGACGACAACCCGCGCCAGTTCTACGCGCTGTAGCAGCGATGCGGATGCGGGCGGGTTTGAAACCCGCCCCTACAGGGAACAGCGGACGGCAAGGGAGAGCATGGAATGATCGGATATCCTGTAATCGACGCGGACGGCCACCTGACCGAGCCCATGACCGCATACCGGGAGAGGATCCCGGAGCCCTACAGCTCGGCCCGCGAACTGTTTCCCCAGGACGGCTGGGACCGGGACCTGGGGCGCATGGGGCACCGGGTGGCGGACCCCGAGCGGGAGTTGGCGGACATCGACGCCGAGGGCATCGACACCGCCGTGCTCTTTCCCACGGCGGGGTTGAGCATCGGCAACGTGCGCGATCCGGCCCGGGCCCGGGTGCTGGCCACGGCCTACAACGATTGGCTGCACGAGTTCTGCAGCGCGTCCCCGGAACGCATCAAGGGCGTGGGCATCGTCGGGCTGCAGGAGGTCGAGAGCGCGGTGGACGAGTTGGAGCGGCTGGTGGAGCTGGGCATGGTGGCGGTGCAGGTGCCCACCTACGTGGCCTGGCGCAAGCTCTCGGACCGGGAGCTGGATCCGTTCTACGCCGCGGTGGAGCGACTAGGCGTGCCCGTCGCGGTCCACAGCCAGCCGCGGGACGCGGCCGGCACCGACCGGTTCGACAAGTTCCTGGCCATCCACGCCGTGACCCATCCGTTCGAGCAGATGATCGCCATGACCCAGCTCATCTTCGGCGGCGTGCTGGAGCGCTATCCCGGGCTGAAGGTCGGGTTCCTGGAGTCGGGCGCCGGCTGGGTGCCCTACTGGATGGACCGGCTGGACGAGGAATGGGAGAAGCGGGGCGACGTGGAGGCGCCGTTGTGCACCCGCGCGCCCAGCGAGTACGTGCGCAGCGGCCGGTGCTACTTCGGCGTCGAGTGCGAGGAGCTCACCATCCCCGACGCCATCCGCCACATCGGCGACCGCTGCCTGCTGTACTCGTCGGACAACCCGCACTGGGACACGGACTGGCCCCACTCGGTGGAGAAGCTGCGCAAGCGCGAGGACCTCACCGAGGAGAACAAGCACCGCATCCTGTGCCGGAATGCCGCCGATTTCTATGGCATGCCGGTAAGCGAGATTGCCGCCGTGCCGGCGCACGCGTAGTTTCAGGGAAATATCAAGGGGTCAGCCCCCGTGTCCCGTTCGGGCACGAAGGCTGACCCCGAAAAGCCGCTCTTTCGGCCGACCGCTCTACAGCGTTCCCGAGCTTTTGACCGGCGACATGTGAACTTCCGGCCCTTCGTCCTCGTCGACCCAACCCCCCTGTTCCGCCTCGTTCAGCACGTTGAGGATGGTGTCCACCAGCTTCCGGGCCGAATCGACGCTCAGCTCCACGGCCACACGCGCGCCCGGGCCCTCGGCCTCGTTGACGAAGTCGATGTTGAGGGAGTGCTCCCGGAAGACATGGTACGGATGGTCATAGGCCACGTTGGCCTGGTCGACCTTGAACCAGTCTTCGGAATTCTTGCCGCTGCCCTCCATCACGACCTTCCTGGCGATCATGGTGCACATGGTCGTCTCCTTTCGCGGCGCGGGTTCCTATCCGAGCTGCTTCCCGAAGAAATCGAGGAGCTTCTTCCAGCCGTCCACCGCCTGCTCCTGACGGTAGTTGGGGCGGTCGTAGTAGAAGAAGCCGTGGCCAGCGCCGTCGTAGCGGTGGAACTCGTAGTCCTTGCCGTGCTTCTTGAGCTCGGCCTCGTGCTGGTCTACCTGCTCCGGCGTGGGGCTCTTGTCGTCGTTGCCGAAGATGCCCAGGATCGGGCACGACAGGTCCGCGGTGTAGTCGATGGGGGCGACGGGCTGCTTCTCGGTGAGGTCGTCCCCGCTCGCCACCACGCGGCCGCCCCAGCACTCCACCACCGCGTCGAAGCCCTGGGCGCGGCAGGCGGTGAGAAAGGCGTGGCGCCCGCCCGAGCAGGTGCCCCAGATGCCCACCTTGCCGTTGTGATAGGGCATGGAGCGCAGATAGTTCATGGCGCCCGTCAGGTCGCCTACGACCTGGTCATCGGCCACGCCGCCGTCGGCTCGGATCTTGGCGGCCACGTCTTCCGGCGTGCCGGAGCCGGCCCGGTGATAGAGGTCGGGGCAGATGGTGGCGAAACCGTGGTGCGCCAGCCGGCGCGTCGCCTCACGGTACCACTCGTCCCAGCCGGGCAGATGGTGGATGGCCACCACGCCGGGGAACGGTCCCGCGCCCAGCGGGCGGGCGTAGTAGGCGTTGATGGTGTCGCCGTTGTGGCCCTGGATGGTGATGGTCTCCGCGAGCATGCCTTCGTATTGGTCGGTCGTGTACATGTTTCCCTCCTTCAGGATTTCCTTCCTTTTCCTTCTTCCAGAACGGTCCGGAACGCCGCGAGGATTCGCCCAGCGTCGCCGTCCGCTGACAGAACTAATAACAAGGCGCGTGGAAATTCAACCCCGCGTATCTTGACGGAGCGGCGGGGCCTTCAGTAGAGTAGGAGCCGATTCAGCGCGAAGGAGGAATGCCCATGTACGTTTGTCTATCCCCTGGAGGCCAGTTGTTGACCCAAGGCGAAGCCGCCCGCGAAAAGCTGCTGGTGGGCACCGTTGACGGCGTGTTCTCGTTCCAACGGGCCAACGGCTCGTGGCGGCAGGACAACGTGCACCTGCCCGGAAAGCACGCCAGTTCCGTCATTTTCGAACCGACCACGGAGACGCTGTTCGTCGGCACCTACGGCTGCGAGATCTACGCCAGCGCCGATCAGGGCGGCACGTGGGAGAAGCGGGACAGCGGCATCGGCGACAAGGAGATCTACTCGCTGGGGACCCAGTTGGTGGACGGCAAGCCCAGGGTCTACGCCGGCACGCAACCCGCGCATCTGTACTACAGCGACGACCTCGGCAAGAGCTGGACCGACCTGCCGGGTCTGCGCCAGGTGCCGGGCGTGGAGAAGTGGACTTTTCCGGGACCGCCGCATCAGGCCCACGCCAAGAGCATCACGTTCCATCCCACCGACCCCGACATCATCCACGTGGCGGTGGAGGTGGGCGGCTTCCTGCGCACCACCGACGGCGGCCAGACCTGGAGCACCATCCCCAACATCAATCCCGACGCGCACCGGGTGTTCATTCCGTCCAACGATCCGGACAAGCTCTACGGCACGGCGCCCACCACCAACTGCGGTCCGGAGGTCACGGCCGGCTTCTGTGTGAGCGGCGACGGCGGCGCCACCTGGAAGAGCATGACGCCGCGGGACTTCCGCATCGGCTACGTGGACCCGTTCTTCGTCCACCCGCGGGATTCCAAGCTGCTGTTCGTGGCCGGCGCCAAGACCGGCCCCGGCACCTGGCGCAAGCTCCACACCGCGGACGCCCGGGTGGCGCGCAGCCGTGACGGCGGCGAGACCTGGGACATCCTGGGCGAGGGCCTGCCCGAGCACATCCGCGCCAACATCGAGGGCATGTGCATGGACGCGTGGAACGGCGGCTACGCCATCTTCGCCGGCACCACCGACGGCGACGTCTTCTATAGCGACGACGAGGGCGAGCACTGGACCACCATCGCCAAGGGCATCGGCCCGGTGTCCAAGTCGCACCACCACATCAACCTCTCCCTGGAGGGCGACGCCGCGCACCACTAGCGCGGGTCCCGCGGGAACCCGCGAAGAGAACGGCGGGGTTTCCCGCGGCCGGCAACGGCGCCGGCCGCGGGGAGCTGCCGATGTCGCGGGTCGCAGCAACAGACACCACGCCGGCGGGGCTCCGCCCTTGTTCATCCTTTCATACGTCCGGGTTGCGTTCCTGAGCCTGACGCTGCTGCTTCATTTGTTGGGCGGCGAGGGCTTGAGGAAGCTTCTGCGAGCTTTGCGCAGGCGCGAACCAACCGTGCGCACCCTGGCCATAGCCGCGGGCGACCGGCGGATGGCCGCCGATCTCTACATCGCGCCGGATGCCCGGCCACGCGCCGGCCTGCTTGTCACTCACGGGGTGCTCGAAACGGGCAAGGACGATCCGCGTCTGGTGGCGTTGGCGAACGAACTGGCCGGCTGCGGATTCGCCGTGTTGGTACCCGAGCTCGACGGCCTCAAGTCGCTTCGGTTGGACATGGAGGAGGCCGATGACATCGTGGCGGCCTTCCGCTTCCTGCTGTCGATGGAGGAAGTGGATAACGCCCGGGCGGGCCTGTTCGGGATCAGCTTTGCCGCGGGTCCGATTCTGAAGGCCGCGGCCGACCCGTCCATCCGGGAACGGGTGAAGTTCGTGGTGTCTTTCGGTGGCTACTACGACACCGTCAATGTGGTCCGCTACCTGACCACCGGCCGGGACGAATACCAGGGCTACCGGCACCTTCAGGCACCTGAGATCTATGCGCGGTACGTGTTCGTGAAGAATCTCATGGTCCATTTGACGGCGGAGGAGGATCGCAGGGTGCTGTCCGGTCTGCTCGATGCCATGGAGCAGGAGGCCGCCGCCGGCGCCACCCACTGGGAAGGGGAGGCGCCGGTGATCTCGCCGGACCGGCTCACCGAAGCTGGACGGGCCGTGTACGACTTGATCTGCAACCAGGATCCGGATCGGGTCCAGAGCCTGATGGAGGCGACGGAGCCCGCCGTGCGAAGCTATCTGGAGAGCCTTTCCCTACGCACGATCGTGCCGCGGGTCGGGGCGCGGTTGCTCATCGGCCACGGCGACACCGACCCGCTGATCCCTTCGACCGAGAGCCTGCGGCTGGCCGACGCGGTGCCGGACCCGAGCCGCGTCCACGTCGCAATCCTGGAGGTCGTGAGCCACGTGGACGCGCGGCTTTCCGTGCGTTCGATCCGGGAGTTCGTGACGATGACCCTGCCGTCCTTGTGCCGGTTCTACGGGCTGATCTTCCGGATCCTGCGGCAGCAGTTCGACTCCTGAAACCACGGTACCGCTATCGTGCGCGTGGCTGTGTTTATCCAGCTTCACGACTTGGCAGGGCCGCCGTTGGCCCGGAGTTTGCGGAGCAATTAGCCTTGGTGTTGTTCAGGGTAGATTATTCAGTTGACTAAATTTAGTCTATAGACTAAATTTAGTTCATTACATTAACGGGAGTAAATACGGAGATGGCTGAGTTCTCGAATCCATTTCGCCCTGGCGCGGGCCACACGCCGCCATATCTTGCTGGGAGGCAGGCCGAGCGTCAAGAGTTCCTGCGGTTACTTCCGCAAACCACGATACTGGAAAACCTGATTTTGACGGGGCTTCGCGGAGTAGGCAAGACGGTGCTTCTCGAATCGTTCAAGCCCTTGGCGGTGAATCAAGGGTGGATTTGGGTGGGCACCGATCTATCGGAGTCCACGAGCGTCAGCGAGGAGAATATGGCGATCCGGCTTTGCACGGATCTGTCTGTGATCACGTCGGGCGTTGTGATGGAGACTTTGGAGGTGCCGAACGTCGGATTCGCTGCCGACACGGAGCGAGTCCACCGCACCCTCAACTACTCGGTTCTCATGGATCTTTACAGGAGGTTTCCCGGTCTGCCTCTCGACAAGATAAAGAGTGTTCTGGAGATTGCCTGGAGTGCACTATCGAAGCGACAGAATGTATCTGGGATCATTTTCGCGTACGATGAGGCACAGAACCTCGCTGACCAATCGGCGAAGGAAGAGTATCCGTTGTCCCTCCTGCTCGACGCTTTTCAGTCTCTGCAAAGAAAGGGATTTCCTTTGATGCTCGTACTCACCGGTCTTCCGACCTTGTTTCCCAAGCTTGTGGAAGCGAGGACTTTTTCCGAGAGAATGTTTAGGGTCGTTTTTCTCCAAAGCCTGTCCAGAAGGGAGAGTGAGGACGCAATCCGCAGGCCCATCGAAGACGCGGATTGCCCCCTGGATCTCAGCGATCATTCCGTTGAGACTATAATCGATGCATCTGGTGGATATCCTTACTTCATCCAGTTCATCTGCAGGGAAGTGTACGACGCGTTCATTCAGCGGATCGACCGAGGGGAACAGGCGGTCGTACCCATTGAGGAGATCGAGCAGAAACTTGATACAGATTTTTTCGCGGGCCGATGGGCTCGGGCGACCGATCGTCAACGTGAGTTGCTGTTTGTGATTTCGCAGCTTGAGAGTTGCGACGACGAGTTCACGGTGCAGGAAGTTGTGGAAGAGTCCAAACGGTCTTTGGACAAGTCGTTCAGCAGCAGCCATGTTAATCAGATGTTGGTGGCGTTGGCGTCACAGGGATTGGTCTTCAAGAATCGACATGGAAAGTATTCTTTCGCCGTACCGCTATTGGGCCGGTTTATCGGCCGGCAGGCGCGCGGATAGGCTTCCCTTACTTTTCGTGAACGAAAACCTTAAGATCACGTTTCGCACCACTTTGACGCGAAGACCACCGAGGAGGAAGCCAACCGATGAGCTTTGATCCCAAACTACCGGCGTTCTGGGAAAAGGGTGCCCTGCGCCAGGAACTCGATCGCGTGTTCGACATCTGCTACGGCTGCACTCTTTGCCACACTCTTTGTCCGTCCTTCGTCAGCCTGTTCCAGATGATGGACGAGAGCTTCGGTGACGCGACTGCCCTCAAGGACGAGCAGATGAAGCTGGTGGTGGACCAGTGCTACCAGTGCAAACTTTGCGACCCCATCTGTCCGTACGTTCCGCCCCACGAGTGGGACATCGATTTCCCCAGGACCATGATGCGGGCCACCCTCGTGGAGGCCAAGGACAAGGGCGTAAGCTGGGCCGACCGGTTGATGGGAGACACGGACCGGGCCGGACGGATGGCGAGCTGGATGGCGCCCGTGGTCAACTGGGCCAACCGGACTCCCTTTGTGCGGCGCCTGATGGAGAAGTACCTGGGGGTCCACCGCGACCGGTTGCTGCCCACGTATCACGGCCAGACCTTCGCCAAGTGGAACGGCAAGCGGCCGGCCGCGGCCAAGGGCAACGGTGAGGAGAAGGCGGCGCTGTTCTACACTTGCACCGTCAACTACAACGAGCCGGACATCGGCAAGGCGGCGGTGGGCGTGCTGGAAAAGAACGGCGTCGAGTGCGTGGTCCCCGAGCAGCAGTGCTGCGGCATGCCGTTCATCGACGTGGGGCTGCTGGACGAGGCGGTGAAGAAGATCGAAGCCAACGTCAAGAGTCTGAGCGAGGCGGTGCGGCAGGGTTGCAAGATCGTGGTGCCCACCGCGAGCTGCAGCTACATGCTCAAGCAGGACTACCCGCGCATGCTGCCCACCGACGACACGAAGCTGGTGGCGGAGAATACTTTTGACCTGTCGGAGTACTTGGTGAAGCTCAACGAGGCCGGCAAGCTGGACGTGAGTTTCTCACAGGCGGCCGGCAAGATCCGCTATCATCAGCCGTGCCATCTCAAGGCCCAGGACATCGGCTTCAAGGCCCAGGAGCTGATGCAGCTCATCCCCGATACGGAGGTTTCCCGCATGCAGTGCTGCAGCGGGCACGACGGAACCTGGAGCGTCAAGAAGGAGAACTTCGAGGCGTCGATGAAGGTGGGCAGGCCGCTGTTCAAGTTCATGCGGCCCGACGACGCGTGTACGGTAACGGACTGTCCGCTGTCGGCGGTTCAGGTGGAGCAAGGGACCGGCAGGAAGCCGGTGCACCCCATCGTGGTCATGGCGCGGGCCTACGGGCTCGAGGTCGAGTCGTAAGCCGCGCGCCTTTGTCGGTATAATTCCGGTTTCCGGACTACCTTGGATCGAGGATCCAGCCGCCTTCCTTCTCCAGGCCGATGACGTATTCGTCGTCGGCTTCCGAGGGCATGACCTCCGTCAGGTGCTTCGCGTAGTCCTCGTCGGAGAGCAGCTCGCCGGCGACGCTGTAGGGCTTGCCCGCATGGTTGCCGATGTAGCGGCGGAACTTGTCGCTCGGAATCGTCAGCTTGGGCTGGTCGCCGGAAATGTTGTGGTTCAAGGCGTCCACGAGCGCTGAAACCTCCTTGAAGAAGGTTTCGCGCGACAGCTCATTCAGCCGGTCCATGTCCGCGGGCTCGTCGTAGAGTTGTTCGTCGTAGCGCCCCTTCAGGCCCCAGACATAGGCCCAGTGGGCCGAGCTGGACTCGTCCTGACCGAACAGGTCGTAGGCGGTGGAGATCCACTTGTTGAAGTACTTCTGCATCATGGTCATGGGGATCTTGCCGGCCTTGACGATACGCATCAGGCCGATGTTCCCCTGGGCCAGGTGGTACGCTTCTTCCTTCAGCATCGGCAGGGTGCTGCGGCCCAGCGGGGCGAAGGCGCTCCGGCTGAGCATGTTCAACTGGTACTTGCCGTCGCGGTCGATGAAGCTCGTGTAGGTGAAGAAGTCCAGCCAGTTCCGCACGGGCTGGTTGAAAGAGTCCAGCAGGCGGGAGCCCTCGGACGCGCGCCGCTCCAGCAACCGCTGGGACTGGCGTTTGCCGGAGTCGCCGAACTGGGTCACCAGCACGTAGGCCATCTGCCAGCCGTGGCGCATCTCTTCACGGTTGATGCGGATCAGGTTCTTCAGGTCCACGTCGGTGGGGGCGCGCTCGATCAGGTTGGTCTGCTGCTCCACCGAGGCGAACTCGGTGTCGCCCTGGAACTCGATCAGGTGGGCCAGCGCATCCTGGATCCGCTGGTCGGGGATGTCCGTCACCTTTTCCCACTTGGGCCGTCCGGCATACTCGCCGAACTCGATCTCGTTGCTCTCCACGTCATCGAGCTTGGTCTCGAAGGTATAGTCGCCTCCTATGAGTTCCGTGGGATAGCCGATGTCGTCGTGCCACTGATGGAACGCGTCCACCCAGTCGTCGAAGGTGTCGATCCGCTCCTTCTTAATCAACATGTCCTGCTCCTTTCCTAATGAACGCTCGTCCGAATTCAGGTGAGGAATGTATCTTAATGCGCGAGGTCCGATTTTGCAAGCCCAAAATTCCTAATGTTAGCGCAAAGCGATAATGTCCCCTTTTCAACAAAGCTAAGATGTCCCCATTAGGAGAAGGAAGGGGGGCAAGGGATTGGCGAATACAGGAGAGGGGCTGACGATGAAGGAAGTGGACCGTCTGGGAGTGATACGGGATGTCGTAGGGAAGCGACTGCGGCAACGGGAGGCAGGGGAGCGGATGGGGTTGTCGGTGCGGCAGGTGAAGCGGCTCTTGCGGCGGTACCGGGAGCAGGGGGCAAGGGGGCTGATTTCGGGGCACCGCGGGCGCAAGGCGAACAACGCCATCGCACCGGAGAAGCGGGCGGAGATGCTGGGGTTGGTGCGGGAGCGCTACGAGGACTTCTCACCGACCCTGGCAGCGGAGAAGCTCCGGGAGGTGCACGGCCATCGGATATCGGCGGAGACGGTGCGCAAGTGGATGATCGCAGAGGGGCTGTGGCGGTCGAGGAAGGGCCGGGAGATGCGGGTGCATCCGAGCCGTCCCCGGCGGGCGGCGCTGGGCGAGTTGGTGCAGATCGACGGTTCGCCGCACCGGTGGTTCGAGGACCGGGGGCCTTCCTGCACTCTGATCGTGTTCATCGACGACGCCACCAGCCGGCTCCTGGCCCTGCGGTTTGTCGAGGCCGAGACCACCGAAGCCTACATGAGCACCCTGCGCGGGTATCTGCATCAGCACGGCCGGCCGGCAGCCGTCTATTCGGACAAGCACAGCATCTTCCGGGTCAATCAAAAGGACCGCGAGGGTGAGCTGACTCAGTTCACCCGGGCGCTCAAGACCCTGGACATCCAGCCCATCCACGCCAACACCCCTCAAGCCAAGGGCCGCGTGGAACGGGCCAACGCAACCCTCCAGGACCGTCTGGTCAAGGAACTGCGCCTGAAGGGCATCGACTCCATCGACCAGGCCAATGCCTTCCTGCCCAAGTACATCGAAGACTACAATCGCCGCTTCGCCCTACCCCCGCACAACCCCCGCGATGCCCACCGCCCCGTGCTCCACGACGCCGCTGCCATAGACCTCATCCTGAGCTTCCACTCCACCCGCAAGCTCAGCCGCAACCTCACCCTGAGATACCACAACCATGAGTACCAGATCCTCAACCAGGGCAAGGGCTACCGCCTGCGCTCAAGCCCCGTCACCGTGTGCGAGCGCTTCGACGGCCGCGTCTCCCTGTTGTGCCAGGGCAAGACCCTCGACTACCGCATCCTTGCCCAAGGCCAGACGCCCATCCCCCTCGACGACGAAAAGAGCCTCCACCGCACCGTCGACACCGCCCGCGCGCTTCAGCGCAAACGCCCCAAGTACAAACCCTCCCCAGACCACCCCTGGAACCGCTGGAAACGCTCCCTCCCCCACACCCAGCCCCCAGCCGGTTGACCACACCCGCCCCGTCGCCAAGCCCCCCGGTCCTGTCCGGCTTGTCCCGACCCTGGCCGCCCCCCTCCGCGCACCTGCGCCAAGCCTGTGGACAATCGGCGGTGGCCGGCTGTGCCCCAGCCGACAACCCCCACCTACCCTTGACCGGACCGAAAAACACCGGCTGCGGTCCCCGCTACACCGTGAGTATACGCTGGCCAGTCAACCACTGGCCGCAAGCCCCTCCCGGCCATCGTTGCCCTTCAGCAGGTAAGCGCAGCGTGTCACCCGAAGGACCGTAGCGCAGCCGTGGAGGCGCGCAGTGCCTTGTCTCGTTGCCCGCTCCTGCTACCCCCTCCCGCCCCACCTAAAAGGGGACATCTCTGCTTTGCCTAAAGGGGACATCTTGGCGTTGGCTTGACAGCCCAAAATTCCTAAGCAGCCAACTCCTGGCGGAGCCAGCGGACGATGGTGGGAAGGGTCTCCGGCGTCTGTCCCATGTGGCCTCCGGGGAAGACCCGCGCCGCCTTCGGACTGCCGTGTTCCAACAACAGATAGAGGTCCTCGATGGGCGTTTGCAGGTCGTTCTTCCCGTTGACGATCAGCATGGGACAGGAAGGCCTGTCCAGCAGCCCCTGGGTCTTGAGCGAAAGGGACGGGAAAAACGACGCCAGCTCATCCACGTTGCGCAGGCCGAAGGCGCTGGCGCGGCAGCTCTCGTGGTCCATGAGGTAGCTCTCCGCGTTTGTGGACCCGCGCACCCAATCCGGCTGGAAGTTGTAGTGGACGCCGCCGCCCCATACGACCGCGGCGCGCAGCCGTTGATCAGAAAGGCCGTGGGCTTCATTTTCGCGAACACCGCGGCGTTCATCATGCCTTCGGTCGCGGGCATCAGCGGCACGTGGACCGAAACGTAGTCCGACGCACGCAAGAGCGTATCGAGGTCCACCAACTCCGCTCCCAACTCCCGCGCCACGGCCTCGTCCACGTACGGGTCACTGGCCAGGACCTCGAGCCCGAAGCCATGCGCTCTGGCCGCCACGGCTTTGCCGATCTGCCCGATGCCCACCAAGCCCAGGGTCTGGCCGCGAAGGCGTCTCAAGACCGGCATCTTCGCCAGGTCCCAGGTTCCGTCCCGGGCGATGCGACCCGCCGGGAACAGCCCCCGGGCGCACGCCAGCAGCATTGCCATGGCCTGATCCGCCACTTCGTCGATGCAGTACTCCGTGGTGTTCGCCACCATGATCCCGCACCGTGTCGCGGCCTCCACGTCCACGTTGTCGTAACCGATGCCGAACCGCACGGCGACCTTGCACTGGCCGGTGACGAGCTTGGTGTCCATCTCGCGGAACCTTCGCGCTTCATCGTCCATGGACGGGAACAGGTGGTCGGTGATGGCGACGGTGTGGCGTGGCATGAAGAGGGGGTTCCGAGGTCCGGGGAGCTTACTACACGTCGATTGCGGGTTTCAATCGACGCCCATCGCTCTGCGCTTCACAGGATGTCTTCATACCTGCGCCGACCGTGTACGACTCTGTACACACGGACCTGCGAGCGACGAACCTTGTAGAAGACGAAATATTCGCCATGCCGCAGATAACGATACCCGGATACCTTGAGAATCGCATCATTCGGTACGCGTCCTCGTTCCGGGAATTCCGCAAGGCTGGCGATGAGATCGAGGATGGCCTCGATCTCATCTTCCGCCGCTACGGGATTGTCCCGCGCGATATAGTCCTGAATTTCAACCAGGTCCAACTGCGCGCGACGAAGAACGCGGATCTGCCGCGTCATCCTCGCGCCTCACGGAGAAGGGCGGCCAGGCGCTTCACACCGATGCCCCGGTCTCCGTGACGCACATCCTCTTCAGCCGCGTTGAGCAACTCGTACAGCTTCAGTCGCGCCTGATCCTGTTCGTAGGCGGCCGCACTCATCACCACCAGTTCACTCTCACCGTTCTTCGTAATGAAAACCGGTTCTCCGGAGTCACGACAGAGCCTCGAAATTTCGGGAGTCTTGTTGCGCAGATCCGAGATGGGGCGAATGACAGGCATGGAGGATACCGTATCAGAATTCTGATAAAATACAACGTCTGGAGCATTCTGAAGCGCGCAGCCTCGAGTTCTTCACCGGGACCGTGTGCGAGGAAGCGGTGGCGAAGGGCCTTTCCTTGAAGCCGGACATCTGAGCCAATCCGGTCTCACTAACGGATTACGGGAGATTCATGGTGATTCGTATCGGCGTCATTGGCGTGGGATTTGGTGCGAAGGTACAGGCCCCGGCCTTCCAGGCCGAAGGATTCGAGGTGGTGGCGATCTGCTCTCGGAGAGAGGAGCGGGCCCGGGAAGCCGCGGACGGTCTGGGCATACCGAACGCGTATACGGACTATCGCGAGATGCTGGAACAGCCGGACCTGGACGCGGTGAGCATCGTGGCGCCGCCCAACCTCCACCGAGAGATGACGGTAGCGGCGCTGGACGCGGGCAAGCACGTCCTCTGCGAGAAGCCGTTCGCCATGGACGAGGCGGAGGTCAAGGCCATGCTCGACAAGGCCCGCGGCACATCTCTAACGACCATGGTGGCCCACGAGTTCCGCTTCGCCCCCGCCCGGGCCTACGTGAAGGAACTGCTGGAGCAGGGAACCCGTCAACGGCCGCCACATACATGACCATTGCTTCGATCCGCTGTGGGCTCAGGCGGAACGCTTGGGAGTGCCCATCTGCTTCCATCCCGCGGGCTTCCCCAGGCAGGAGCACGCGGCGCTTCGTTTCGTGGGACATCCCAACGACGGTTTCCTGGTCAGCACCTACAGCAAGGCGCTGGAGCTGATGATGGCCATCGGCAGCTTCTGCGGCGGCGGCGTGCTGGAGCGCTTTCCGCGCTTGCGGGCGGTGTTCCTGGAGGGCAACTGCAGTTGGCTGCCGTGGCTGCTCTACCGCATGGACGAGCGCTGGCACGACCGCAAGGACTTCCCGGCGCTGCGCCGCAAGCGCGTTGAGAAGGCCCACCGGGAGCTGGCGGATTCCGACCTGCCGGCGCTGCTGCTGTGGAAGGACGAAAACGTCCGCTATCTCACCAGCATGAGGGCCCAGCTCATTACCGGCAAGACCACCGCGCTGAACGGCGTGCTGCTGGTGAGGGGCGAGGAGCCGATCCTGCTCTGCTCCGGAGGCGAGCACGACAAGGCGAAGTTCGGCATGCCTTGGCTGTCGAGCGTCCACACCATCCCGATCATGGAGCAGAGGGAGCTCACGGACGGGTTCGTCACATCGGTGTTGAAGCCGCTGCTGAGCGATCTCAAGCTCGCCGGCGGCCGCATCGGCATCGACCAGGCGCCGTTGTGCCTCATCGAATCGCTGCGGAACCATCTCCCGGAGATCGAGCCCGCAGACGGCGACGCCATGCAGACGCTCTTCCATCTGGGCGGAGAGATGGCCCACGTGATCACGCCGTACGTGGCCTCTGGCGAGCACATGTCCCCGCCGCACCGCATCTGCACCGACAAGATCATGCGCAACGGCGACCTCTGCTTCATCGACATCGGCGCCATGTGGAACGGCTACTTCGCCGACATCGGACGCACCACCATCGTCGGCAAGCCCACCCGGCGCCAGAAGGAGATCTACACCGCGGTGTACGAAGGCCTCATGGCGGGCATTACGCGAATGCGCCCGGGCAACACGAACAAGGACGTGTCCGACGCCATCGTCGCCCGGATCGGCCGCTATGGACTGGCGGAGAATTTGTTCAGCCTGTTCATCGGCCACGGCATCGGCATGGGCGCCAACGAGCCGCCCTACATCGGCGAAACCTTGCCGGGCGCCACCGTGTTCAAGCTTCAACCCAACATGGTGTTTGCGGTGGAGCCGCTGGTGTGGGTGCCGGACGTCCAGGGCGGGGGCGGCGTCCGCATCGAGGACATGGTGCTGATCACGGAAGACGAGCCCCGGGTCCTCTCCCGCGTCGAATACGAAGACCGCCTGTTGTCGTAGCCCCGGGAAGCCGGCGCCCCTAAACCTTGCCCAACCGCCGTTCAGTTGGTTTACTCGACAAATGGATCTGATGAGTCCTCGATCATGGCGCCGGAATCGGACCGCGTTGATGTCCTTCGGCACACTCGCGTGGGTTCTCCTCCTGTCCACCGCAGCGGCTGGCGAAGGGTGGCTGCAACTTGCCTACAGGGTGCACTTGGCGGGCATCCATGCCGCCAATCTCGGTCTCGGAGTAGGTTTCGATGCGGCAGCGTATGACTCCGAGGCGGCCGCGTTCGATCTCCACGCAACAGCCTATACCGTACAGGCGCGTTTCAAGACCACCGGCCTGGTCAAGGCGCTCACGCGCTGGAAGACCACGGCGTATTCGCGCGGCACGCTCGTCCTGGGAGACGTCGTGCCGGTCCGGGCGGGATACCGCGACAAGCAATGGTGGCGAAAGCGTCTTGTCGAGATCGGCTTCGACCAGGGAACGCCGAAGCTCGTGCGCATGAAACCCCGCAAGAAACCCAGGGTTGCTCTTTCCCAACTCAAGGGAGCGCTGGATCCCGCCGGCGCCTTCCTCGCGGTGCTGACCCGTTTCGACGCCGGGAAGGGATGCGGGATGCGCATCCCCATCTTTGACGGACGCCGTCTCCGGGAGCTCGTGGGGGAGACGGACGGAGCCGGCGCCGGACGGCTTCGGGCCGGCCGGCACTCGCCCTACGACGGCCCCACGGTCAACTGCCGCCTCCGGGTCGAGAGGAAGGCGGGATTCAAGCGGAGATCCGGCGGGCAGGAGCGCAAAGACATCGACGTGCGACTCCGGATGGCGCGCGTGTTCGACGAAATGGCGCCGGTGCCGGTCCGCCTCGCCAGCGACACCGGGTACGGAGCTCTGGTCGTGTACCTCGTCCGGGCGAAGCTGGACGCGGGCGGGCTCAAGCAGGAGCTGCGCCCAACCCCCGGGAGGAAACGCGGGCGTTAGGCGGACGCGCCGGCCGAGTTTTCCCCCGATCCTACTCTTTCCCCAGGAACCACGTCGCCAGATTGTTGAAGTCTTCCGGCTGGTCCAGCCAGATGAAGTGGCTGGCCTTGTCGAAGATGTGCATCTGGGCGTTGGGGATGCTCTTGTAGAGGTCGTAGCCGGGGTCGATGCCCTTGTTGGAGTTGCGTCCCCACATGACCAGGGTCGGGACGCTGATCTTGTGGACGTGGTCGCGGATGTGCTTGCCCTCGAAGAAGTACATGTCGTGGTGGCCCTTGACGTCCTGCCTGTCCCAGAACTTCTTGCCCCGTCTCCGGATGTGTTCGCGCCTGGATGCCACGGCACCAGCACATGGCACCAGGAAACGGAAAGAATGTCAATACTGTAGTGATCGGTCAAATTGAGTGCGCATACAAATATCATCGGCGATCACCGCGGAAACTTTAGCCCATGCTCCGCCGTCACCGTCCGGGAATCTTGCGCACTGCCTCCTTGACACTCCGGGCGGTATTTTCTTGAATGGCGTGGGGTGCACAGCGCGAAGAGACGGGCTTGGTTTCCGCCCCCAATCAGCGCCTCTTGCCGACAACTCATGGTCTTTCGAAAACGCGTGGCCGGCTGTTTCGCCGGACTCCTGCTGCTGGGCACCTGGGCCGCGGCTTCCGCCGCCGACCGTAGCTTCTCGCAGTATCCGGGCTTCGTCGAGTACTTCGCTGCCAATCCACCAGCCGGAGCGGCGGGACCCACCGACCGGGCGCTAGCCCGCCGGAACGCGCCGCGCTTCCACCTGCCCGCGGGCCATGAGGGGCCCATCGACTTCTACCGCGACTACATCGCGCACGGTTACTTGGTGACCGGTGACGGCGTCCGCATCGACGGGCCCACTCAAGCGGAACTGAACCGGTACCGCGACGACGTGCGGGCCGAGTTCACCCACGTGCCGGACGGTGCCGAGCCGCGCCCGGTGGTCTACGCCGCAGTGGAACGCACGGGCCTGTGGGCGCCACGGGAGGAAGGACGCGAAACCGAGAAGTTCACCGTCATTACCTACCATCTTGTGTTCCGGGTGAGCGGCCTGCCCGCGGGGCTGTCCCTGGCCGCGGCCATCCCGCTAGGGCTGGTGGCGGATCTGGACGATTGGCACCAGCTCGACCACTACACCGCCGCCTTCGTGGTGCTGGACGCGGCGGAGCGTCCGGTCGCCCTGACCCTGCAGCAGCACAACTACCTGCGCACCTACCTAGTGGGAGAATCGGTGGAGCCGGGAGAGGACGGGCGGTTCGACATCGACGTCGCCATCCGTTCCAACGAGCTCTACCCCCACGTCCCGGGGCGGACCGTGCGGCGCGCGGTGAGGTTCCTGGACGCCGACGCCAGGGCCTTCATGATGGGGTTCGGCAAGCGGCCGGTGATGTCGGCGGACGACATCACCGATCCGGCCGGGACCGTCGAGTATGAGCTTGTGTTCCTGCCCGGCTCGGACGCCTTCTATTCCTTCCACGGGTTCCTCGGCGAACGCCGCCGTCTGCCCGGCCGCGACGGCCCCCCGGGGGCGCGCTACAACACGCTGCCGCAGCTCAAGCCGCTGCCGGCGCAGGTCCTCGACGGCTACTGGCGCGACGCCAACGACGGCGACTGGGAGCGGTATCGGCGCAGCCGGGAAGGCGGTTCCGGCCGCGCCGGCTTCGCCCGCGCCCAGGCGGGGGTGTTCCACCAGAACCTGGACTGCCTGCGCCGCGGCCGCCAAGGCTGCGCGCTGCGGTAGCAGGGTGCAGTCTTGGGCGGGGCTTGCAACAGGCGGTGTGGATCGGCCTACGCCTGCAGCGCCGTCGCTACAAGCAGGTACAGGATGGTCCCCAGCCCGCCGGTCCCCCTACGCGTTGTCGCGCGTTGTCAGGCAGGCGTTGAGGATGTCTCCGTGGAGGTCCACGGCGGTGAGGCCACAGTAGTCGAGGTCGTAGCCGGCGCGCACTTCGATGCCGTCCTGCAGCAGCCGTTGCAGCACCAGGCGCCGGAAACTGCCGTGGCCCATGACGCCGTCGTCGTGCTCCTTCAGGTCGGCCTCCTCGTGGGTGGAAAAGTAGACCGCCTGCTCGGGGGTGAGGCCGTAGTGGCTGGTGAGGGCCTTGAAGAACTCCGCGGACCAGTACCCGGTCTGCTCCTCGGTGGCCCCGGCCGCGTAGAACTCGGCAACCGTTCCCTCCCAGAGGATCGTCCGCTTGAAGTCGATCTTGGCGCGGAACTCGGCCAGCATCGGGTCCAGGTAGACCTCGTCTTCCGCGATCCCCAGGGCCTTGGCGGTCTCCAGCACCACGTGGATGTGTCCCGGCGGCTCGGGATGGAGCAGTTCGTCGGCGAGCTTCCGGGCCATGGGCGCCATCAGGTCGCGGTTCCGGCGGAAGAAGGCGATGTGCCTGTGGTAGGACGCCGCCTCCACCGTGTTGATCTCGATGGTGTACGACGCCCAGTTCTTGAAGAACGTCCGTAGCGCGGCGCGCGGCAGCCGGCCCTCCATGAGCTGGTTCATGAAGGGTGACTCCGTCACCCGCTCGCGCCACCGTTGCGCCACCTTCCGGTAGTGTTCGTCCACGCGGGTCTTGGCCTCGGCGGGTGTCGTTGCGGGGATGATCATGGAGGTTCCGATCCTTTCAACTCCGGGAGGGCAGGACCAGCGTGCACCGGCCCGTCAGTATCTGCCGCCCCTCCTGGTTGGCGCCTTCCAGCTCGCACACGATCCACGGCTCTTCGGGGTCGCCGCTCTTCTCGGTAGCCCGCGCGGTGAAACGCATGGTGTCGCCCTCGAAGGTGGAATAGGTGTGCCGGATGCCGAGCTTTCGCAGCCGGCCGCGGGGGCCTGCCCAGTCCGTCAGCATGCGCATCAGCAGCGCCTGCCGGTAGGCGCCGCTGGCGATGAAGGTGCGGAGGCCGGCGTGCTCCCGCACCCAGTCGCGGTCGTAGTGGAGCTGCTGCGTGTTCTCCTGGAGGCCCGCCCAGCGCACGGTGTCGATGACGGTCAGGGGCCCGAACTCCCGGGTCACCAGTTGGGCGCCCGGCTGGACGTCCTCGAAGAACTTGTCCTCGGCCACGGCTGTGTTTGCGGCGGTCATGTTTGTTCGTTCCTGGTCGCCCTTGCGCCGGCGCCGTCAGACGGCGCCGGTCTCCAGTGTCGTGTCCCCCGTAAATGTTGACAAATCTGCTGGTCTTTTTCGTCGTCGGCTGCGTTGCTCTTCCTCGCGTGGTAACCGCCACTGCTCGTCATCGCGCCTTGCCGACAACGAAAAATCCGGCGCATCTTTGTCAACATTTACGGGGGACACGACACTAGCAGCTCCCGACGTTCCGCCTCGGAGTAGCCCAGCTCCGCCAGGACCTCCGCGTCGTGCTCCCCCAGCGTGGGCGCGGGTCTCATCTCCTGGCCCCGCACCCGGGCGACGGCGCCGCGCGGGAACGGGATGCGCCCGAAGCGTGGATCATCCTCTTCGGTGAGATATCCCCGCGCCATGAGCTGCGGGTCCCGGGTCAGGTCCAGCGGCGTCGAGACCGGCGACGACGGGAACCGCCGCCGCTGCCCCTCTTCGACGATCTCCGACTTGGTGAACTGCCGGGACCAGGCCAGCACCCGGTCCATGATGAAGTCCTTCTTTTCGCGCTGCGCGTCGTCCGACGCCAGGGAAGGGTCGGCCATGAGCTCGGGGTCCCGGACCCATTCCATGAACTTCTCCCAGCGGCCGGGCCGGTTGATCTGGCTCACCACCCAGTGGCCGTCCTTGCACGGCAGCGCCCCCGAGATGGCGGTGATGGTGCCGCGGTTGCCCCGCCGCTCCGTCCGGGTGCCGGATAACGTGTACTCCACCATGGCCTGCTCGACGAAGGTCTCCAGACAGTCCTGCATGGAGACCCTGACGCGTTGGCCCTGTCCGGTGCGTTCGAGCACGTGAAGAGCGGCGGCGGTCCCCATGGCCGCCTGGACGCCGGTGGCCAGGTAGACCATGTGGCCGCCCAGGAGCGTGGGCGGACCGTCCCGCTGTCCGGTGAGGGAAAGCAGGCCGGAGCGGGCATAGGCGCACAGCTCGTCCTCTTCTTCCTCCACGTCGGTCCACACGAGACCTGTCTTTGCCGCGTCGTGGTCCATGGGGAGCGGCCGGCTGGTCACCACGGCGTCGGCCGTCCGCACCAGCTTCAGGAACACCGGCCATCCCGTGGCGGACTCCAGGTTCAGGGAGACGCCGCGCTTGCCGGCGTTCAGGAAGCGGTGGAAGGCTCCCTGATCCGGGTCGGGGCCTTCCCCCAGGAACGGTCCGGTCCGGCGCACCGCGTCACCGCCCGGAGGCTCGACGCGGATGACGTCATGGCCGGACTCCGCGAGCAGCCGTGCGGCATAGGCGCCGGCCAGAGCCCCGATATCGATGATGCGCGACATGCTCAGTCCGTCCGGCGGTCCTTCGACTTCGCTTGGCTACCCCCGGGACCAACGGGAACGGTCTCGACCGCCCGTTCCGGGAACAGCGCCACGGTGTGACGCCGGGTGAACACCCGCTCGCCCTCTCCGTTGCGTACCTCCTCCAACTGCGTCACGTAGATTCCCACGCCCATCTTCCCCTCCCGGGCCGTGATGTCGACGATATGGCTCCGGCAGGAGAGCGGCTCACCCAAGTGGACGGGCTTCAGCCACTCGGTCTCGCTGCCGGCATTGCGGACGTTGGTATAGGCGGCGGGGACGGGGAGCTGACGACGCACATCGATCGAGGACCCTCTCCCATCCGCCGGCTCCTTGAGGCTGAAGGGAGTCCAACCCACCAGGATCGGCGGCAGGAGACGCCCCGCGTAGCCGGCCGAGCGGGCGAAGCCGTCATCCAGCCAAAGCGGGTTGGCGTCGCCGGTGGCGTCCACGTAACGGCGCACGTCCGAGGCGCTCAGGGGCTCCAGGGAGCGCACCGGGCCTCCTTGGCCGATGCAGCGGCGGAGCTCGTCGGTGATGATGGTTTCGGCGGATTGGCCCATATGAACCGCAGTGTCGTGAGTATCGCGTTCGGATCGGGCCGGGGGCGCCTACAACAACGCTCCTTCGTCATCCAGTTCCGCCCAGCCGCTTTCCGGGAGGTCGAGCCATTCGCGGAGCACCTCCCGCGTGTGCTGGCCCAGGCCGGGGGCCGGCGTTGCGGCCGGCAGCGCGCTCCCGGAAAACTCCATGGGCAGCGCGGTGGTCAGCATCGAGCCCACCCTGGGCTCGGCCATCCTCTTGTAGGCCCCCGACGGCGTTCCGTCCTCCGCCAGGTCCTGGACCCTGCGCATGCGCGCCGCGGGGACACCGGCTTGTCCGAGGCGCGCCTCGACGTCCGCGCTCTCGAGCCCGCCGGTCCAGTCCTCGATACGCTCGTCGATCTCGTCGTGGTGGCGCATGCGTCCGGACACGCCGGCGAACCGGGCGTCCCTCGCCAGAGGGGCATCCGGGGCGTCCTCCTCCACGACCCGGGCCAACGCCCGCCACTGGGCGTCGTCATGGACGCTTACGGCACACCACTCGTCCTTCCCGGCGCAGCGATAGACTCCCTGTGGCGCGAACCGGTCCGAGCGGTTGCCCATCCTGTCGGGATTCGTCTGCTTCACCGCGCTGAACATCAGCAGCGGCGCGATCATCGAAACGCTGCACTCGAACTGGCCCATGTCCAGATGGATGCCCTTGCCGGTGCGCTCGCGCTCGGTCAACGCGCCGATGACCGCGTAGCAGGTGTGGAGCCCGCCGATGTAGTCGTTCCAGGAGTTGGAGATGGCGGTGGGCGGGTCTCCCTCGGCGCCGGTGACCTGCATGAGACCCGCGTACCCCTGCAGGTTCATGTTCATGCTGGTCCAGTCGCGGCGCGGGCCGCTGTGGCCGTAACCCGACATGCTTGCGAATATCAGTCCCGGGTTGGATTCCCTGAGGCTCTCGTAATCCAGCCCCAGGCGGGACATGACCCCGGCGCTGAAGTTCTCCACCACCACGTCCGCGGCCGTGGCCAGGCGACGGGCGATATCCCGGCCGGCGGGGTGCTTCAGGTCGATGGCCACCGACCGCTTGTTGCGGTTGGTGTTGAGGTACGATGCGTGGCGTCCGTCCGTGTGCCGGTAGGACGACGGCCACGGAAAATCGGGATGCTTGCTGCTCTCGACCCGCACCACGTCCGCCCCCAGGTCCGCGAGCAGCCGGGTGCAGAACGGCGCCGCCAGCACGTGGCCGAAGTCGAGGACGCGGACCCCGGACAAGGGCGGTCCGCCGTCGTTCGCTGTCATACTGCCCTCCCAAGGTCCATGCCACGTGATCCCATATGTAGGGGCGGGTTTCAAACCCGTCCCTGTCGGTCCATGCCGGCGGCCGGGGTCCGGTGCCGGCGTTGACAGCCATCCGCCGGAAACCTATATAATCGCCACGGAAAGCGCCCGGCGCATCGACGGGCGTGAGCCGAAAGGTCTGAGGTGAACGGAATGAACCGCTTGAACGAATTCGTTGACGCCAAAGAGGGCTTGCTGAATCGGCAGGTCTTCGTCTCCCGGGACATCTACGAGCAGGAACTGGAGCGGATCTTCGCGCGCTGCTGGCTGTTCCTGGGACACGAGACCCAGATTCCCAACCCCAACGATTTCCTCGCCACCTACATGGGCGAGGACCCGGTGCTGCTGTGCCGGAGCGCGGACGGGAAGGTGCGGGCGTTTCTGAACATGTGCCGTCACCGGGGCAACCGTGTGTGCCGCGCCGACCAAGGCAACGCCAGCTCGTTCATGTGCACCTACCACGGCTGGTGCTACAGCAACGACGGCAAGCTCATCGGCGTTCCCGGCATGAAGGAGATCTACAGCGGCGAGCTGGACATGACGCAGTGGGGGCTGGTGGAAGTGGCGCAGCTCGAAATCTGCAAGGGGCTCGTCTTCGCCACCTTCGACCCCGCCGCGCCGCCGCTGCTGGAGTATCTCGGCGGCCAGGACCAGGAACTGAGCTTCATGTTCGACCGCCGCGCCGGCGGCACCGAGGTCATCGGCGGCGTGCACAAATGGGTCATGAACGCCAACTGGAAGTACGCCGCCGACAACTTCTTCGGCGATGACGGCCACCACACGGTCACCCATGCGTCCGTGCGCCGCGTTCCCGTGGACGTCCGGTACTACCCGCAGACCAACGACGATGCGCGCCCCGATACCGACCGAGGGCTCTCCCGGGTGGCAGAAGGCCTCATACGGGACTATCACGAGGAGCATTTCGGCGAGTTGATCGAGCGCATCGGCCCCGACATGGCGGAACGTCCCGGGCTGGTCACCACCGTATTCCCCAACCTGTCACCGAACTTCAGCCGGCACATGATCCGGCTGTGGCACCCCAAGGGTCCGGACAAGACCGAGATCTGGTCGTATTGCGTGGTGGACAAGGACGCGCCCGAGGAGGTGAAGACCGCCATGCGGCTGCACCTGACCCAGACCTTCGGCCCGGCCGGAAACCTGGAGCAGGACGACATGAACAACTGGATCCAGTGCACCGACACCGCGCGCGGCGTAGTGGCCAGGCGCTACCCGCAGAACATCCAGGCCCATCTCGGACACGAGGACCGCTGCCCGCCCATCGGCGGCGGCAGGCGGCTGCGGGCCTTCTACTCCCGCTGGGAGATGATGATGAAGGCCGACACCTGGTCCGACGTCGACCTGGAGACGCGGTACTGGTGACGGCCACCGCAAGCTCCTGCGCACGGGACAACAGGGAAGGCGGAAGCAACGTGAACGACCACGATCTTTGGCATGAGATCCAGGATTTCCTCGTCCGCGAGGCTCGGCTCCTGGACGACCGCGCGTTCGAGGAATGGCTGGAGCTTTTCACCGACGACATCGTCTACTGGATGCCGGAACGGACCAATCCGTGGGAAAGCGACGATCCCGCGGACAGCGTGTCCAAGCCCGGCGAGCTGGCGCTCTTCGAGGAGACCAAGGAGACCCTGCGCACCCGGGTGGCGCGTCTCGCCACCGGCATGGCGTGGTCGGAGGTGCCGCCGTCGCGCACGCGCCATCTCGTCACCAACGTTCAGGTGGAACCCGGCGAGACGGACTCCGAGCTTCGCGTGCGTTCGTATTTCATGGTGTACCGGACCCAGCTCGAACACAGCCAGGACGTGTTCGTGGGCGAGCGGGACGACGTGCTGCGCAAGGTCGGCGACCAGTGGAAGATCGCCCGCCGCACCATCGTGCTGGACCAGGCCGTGCTGCAGTCGCCCAACCTGAGCATCTTCTTCTAGGGGGTAGCGGGATGAACCAACTGAACGATCTCGTGGACACCCGGCAAGGGTTGCTGGACCGCCGGATCTTCGTCTCCAAGGACGTTTACCAGCAGGAGCTGGAGCGGATCTTCGCGCGCTGCTGGCTGTTCCTGGGACACGAGACCCAGATCCCCAATCCCGACGATTTCCTCGCCACCTACATGGGCGAGGATCCGGTGTTGCTCTGCCGGGGAGGAGACGGAACCATCCGGGCGTTCCTCAACATGTGCCGCCACCGGGGCAACCGTGTGTGCCGCGCCGACCAGGGCAACGCCAGTTCTTTCATGTGCACGTACCACGGCTGGTGCTACAGCAACGACGGCAAGCTCATCGGCGTTCCCGGCATGAAGGAGATCTACAGCGGCGAGCTGGACATGACGCAGTGGGGCTTGGTGGAAGTGGCCCAACTGGACGTGCACAAGGGGCTCATCTTCGCCACCTTCGACCCAAAGGCGCCGCCCTTGTTGGAGTATCTGGGCGGCCAGGAGCAGGAGCTCGGGGTCATGTTCGACCGCCGCGCCGGCGGCACCGAGATCATCGGCGGCGTGCACAAGTGGGTCATGAATGCCAACTGGAAGTACGCCGCCGACAACTTCTTCGGCGACGACGGCCACCACACCATCACCCACGTCTCGGTCCGAGAGGTGCCGGTGGACGACCTGTCCTACCCCCGCACCAACGAGGAGCCCCGCCCCTATTCCGACGACATCGGCTTCACCCGGGTGGCCGGAGGCATCATCCGGGACTACCTGCTGGACCACTTCGACGAGGCCGTGCAGCGCATCGGCCCCGACCTCGCCCAGCAGGCCGGGCTCGTGACCACCGTCTTCCCCAACGTCTCCCCCAACTTCATCCGCCACATGATCCGCGTCTGGCACCCCCGGGGCCCGGAGAAGACCGAGATCTGGTCCTACTGCGTCGTCGACAAGGACGCGCCCCCGGAAATCAAGACCGCCATGCGCCGCCACCTCACCCAGACCTTCGGCCCCAGCGGCAACCTCGAGCAGGACGACATGAACAACTGGGAGCAGTGCACCGGCACCGCCCGCGGCGTCATCGCCCGCCGCTACCCCCAGAACCTCCAGGCCCACCTCGGCCACGAGGAAAAGTCCGGCGCCTTCGGCGGCGGCAAGCGTCTGCGGCAGTTCTACGCCCGCTGGGCGATGATGATGGAGGCGGAGAGCTGGGAAGAGGTGGATCTGGAGACGAAGTATTACTGACGGATCCTTCGATCACCGCCCGCTACTACCCGGAGCTTGACGGGACCACCGGTTGAGCGAACGGGTCATACCGCCTCGGCCTGCGCCGCCGTGGCCATCTCGTCCATGGAGAAGAACTTGAAGTCCGTTTCCGGGATGGTCTCCACCTTTTCCGTCGCCCCCCAGCTTCCGCCCTCCGAGAGTCGCTGACGGTCGATCCAGCAGTTGGCGAGGCCGAAACGTCTCGCGGGCGTGTGGTCGTGGTGCAGGCTTTGCGCGGTGTGCAGAACGTCGGTGCCGTTCATCCCGAGTTCCGACTTGAGATGCGCGAGAAGGTACTCGAAGTTTGCATCGGCCGGCTTGTAGGATCCGACGTCCTCCGCGGTGTAGATCGCGTCGAAATCCACTCCGAGCTTCCGGTTGGAGGCCGCGAAGCCGTCGCGATGGACGTTCGAAAGGATGACCAGCTTGTAACGGCGCTTGAGGATGCGAAGGGCGTCCGCGGTGTCCGGGAATGCCGGCCACAGGGGCACCGATTCCCCGAACGCCTCGTCGAGCGCCTCGTTGGTGGCCATGCCGAAGCTCTCCGCGATGCCTCGGTGCACGCGCGTGAGCAGTTCCGGGTAGCGCAGATCGGGCGTAGAGCGCTGGTGTCGATGCTCGTGTTTCGCGAAGGCGAGGAGGGCCGCGTCCCGGGTCAAGTCCGACCGGCCGCTCCGCTTGACAAGCGGTTGCAGCGCATCCCAGATTCCGGTCTCCCAGTCGATCAGAGTGCTGTAGCAGTCGAAGGTCAAGACCCGGTAGTCGGTCAGTTCAGCCATCGTTTCGGGTTTCCTTGGGAGACTGGAGCCACCCGCCGGACTCGAACCGGCGACCTACTGATTACGAATCAGTTGCTCTACCATCTGAGCTAGGGTGGCGATGACCAAGTGGAGGATTTGGAGGGGTGGGTACCAACCGTCAATTTAACAGTTCGCCGCCTGTGGCGGCAAGCGGCGGCCGTCATCGCGCCGCCATCCGCCCTCCCTCCACGGGCAGGTCCGCGCCGGTGATGTAGTCGGCCCAGCGGGAGGCCAGGAAGAGCACCGGACCTACGAAGTCTTCGACCTCGCCCTTGCGTCCGAGGGCGGGCGGGGTGAACTCGCCGGCGGTGATGGAGGGCTCCGGTCCCGGCCCCTCGCCCTTGGTGTGGGCCTCGTACTCGTAGATGGTGGTGAGGCGGTTGGGGGTGAAGCCGGGGCTGACGGAGTTGACGTTGATGTTGTCGCGGCCGAGTTCCACGGCCATCTGCCGCGTGAGCATGACGACGCCGCCCTTGGCGGCGCTGTAGGCGGAGCCGCCGGCGCTGCCCCGGTGCCCGGCGATGGAGGCGATGTTGACGATCTTGCCGCCGCCCTGGCGTTTCATCACCGGGGCCACGTGGCGCGTGCTCAGGTAGGCGGCCTTGAGGCAGATGTCGAGCACGAAGTCCCATTCGCCGGGCTCCATCTCGATGATGGTCTTGGGCGGGTAGATCTGTACGGCTGCTGCATTCACCACCACGTCGATGGTGCCGAAGCGCTCCACCACATCGGCCACCATGCGGGCCACGTCTGCGTCGTCGGAGACGTCGCCCTGGGCGGGAATCGCCTGCACGTCCCCGGTCAGTTTGCCGATGCACTCGAGGGCCTTTTCTTCCTTGAGATCGTTGATGGCCAGCTTGGCGCCGTGATCGGTGAAGCCCTGCGAAAAGGCGGTGCCGAGCACGCCGGCGCCGCCGGTGATCAGAACCACCTTGTCCTTGAGTCCGAGGTTTCTCATCGAATTTCTCCCATGCTCCAAAACGCCCGCCGCGGGCAGGGCCGGAGCGGGCTCTCCGGGGCGCGCTCGCTACCGCTGGGCGGTCCGGAGTTGCGGGACGGCCCGCAACGACTCGACGTGCGCCAGCGCCTCCGTCCGGGTCACCACGGTGGCGTACTTGCTGTTCATCTCGTAGAGGTTCACGAGGTGCGAGAACGGCGAGCGGTCGAACGTGCCTTCCTCCACCACGAACACGTTGTATCCGTTGGAATAGCCGTCGATGACCGTGGAGCGGACGCAGCCGGAGGTGGAGGCGCCGGTGACGATCAGCGAGTCCACGCCCTTGCGCGTCAGGTAGGTGGTCAGGTGGGTGCCGAAGAACGCGCTGGCGCGGGCCTTGTGTACCACCCACTCGTCCTTGCGCGGACGGATCATCTGCGGGAACTGCACCGCCAGTTCGCTCGCGGTGGTGGGCTCCGCGGCGCGCTTGGTGGCGTTGCCGAAGACCGCCTTGAAGTTGGGGTCACTGGTGGAGTACACCACCGGCACCTTGCTCTTGCGGCACGCCACCAGCAGCTTCCGGATGTGGGGCAACGCCTGCCACGCGGCCTTGCCGCAGCTCGACCGGAACTCGTCGATGGCGTCCAGGGTTTCCATCGGCTTCGTTCCCGTGAAGGCGGTGATGACGTCGATGATGAGCAGCGCGGGCCGCTGTCCGAAGGGCTGCTTGCCCTTGTAGCCGGCCTTTTCGTAGATCCGGCGGTCGTATTCCGGGACGATCTTTTCCCAATCTCTCATGTTGTGCCTCCTGGGAGTTTCGGGGTAGCGTGCCGGTACCGGCACGGGCGGGTTTGAAACCCGCCCCTACACATACCCCAACCGCGGATGACACTCAAATGTGGAGCTCAAATGTGGAGCGGAGAAGGGTTGCCCGATTACGCTGCGTCGATCCCGCCTACGGAAAGAAGGTCAGCTTGACCAGCAAGGCCAAAACGGTCGGGCCGAAGCTGAACACCGCGAAACGGAGGACGGCGAGCTGCTTCTCGAGTCTTGAGAAGTTTTCCTTGGTGGTGAGCTCGAGTCGCGCAAGGTCTTCTTTGGTGGCCATGTTGGTTTCGACCTTGGCGATGCGGGCTTCGAGTTTGGCGAAGTCCGCCCTGGTGGCGATATCGAGTCGCGCAAGGTCCTTCTTGGTGGCCATGTTGTTCTCAAGTCTGGCCATGTCTTCTTTGGTCGCCATGCTCTCGGCCGGTGGTACGGCGCCGGCAGCAGCCTTCGCTCGGTCGGGGGAAGCCCGGCTTCGATCAGCGCATCGTAGACTTCGGAAACGATCAGGCCCATCATTGCATCTCCGGATGCGGTGCTGGCGCGCATACGCTTCGTTCCAGAACATGACGCCAAAGAACGGCGGTAAAGTCAAGAATGGTCATGTAGAGAACTATCGGCGCTCGGTGGGAGTTTTTTAGCCTCAACTCGGGCCACTCCGCCTGGTTTCGCGCTCGCGGGAGCAATGGAGAGTTGGCTCGGCTGGGAAGCCGCGGTCAGGCCCGTAGCGCCGCCAGCATGTCCCGGGCCGCGGCCTTGGGGTCGGGGGCTTCGGATATGGCGGAGATGAGGGCGATGCGGGCGGTGCCGTGGGCCTTGATCTCGGGGATGTGGTTCAGTTTGATGCCGCCGATGGCGAAGACGGGAACGGTCGCGGCGTCCGTGACGACCTTGAGCGCGGCGGGTCCCTGGGGGTCGCCGAAGGGAAGCTTGGAGGTTGTGGGGTATATGGGTCCGAACAGGACGAAGTCGGCGCCCGCCGCCGACGCCGCGCGTATATCCTCCACGGAATGGGTGGAGACCCCGATCTTCCGGTGCGCGCCGAGGAGTTCGCGCGCGACTGCCACCGGCACCGAATGGGCCGCCAGGTGCACGCCGGCGGCGTCCGCGGCCAACGCCACGTCGACGCGGTCGTTGATGAAGAGTTCGCCGCCGTAGCGGTCGCACAACCCTTTCACCGCCAGCGCCAGCGCCAGCATCTCCCGTCCGCCCAGATCCTTCTCCCGGAGCTGCACCGCCCGGACGCCGCCCTCCAGGGCCTGCTCCAGCACCCAAAGGAGGTCGCGGCCCGCCGTGGTGTTGCGGTCGGTGACGAGATACAGGTCGAAGTCGACGGATCTCAAGGGTCTACTGTCCGACAGCCCGCGGTCAGTGGAGGAGTCCCTCGATGGGACTGGAGGCGGTGGCGTAGAGCTTCCTGGGGATGCGGCCGGCCAGGAACGCCTTGCGCCCGGCCTCGACGGCCTGCTTCATGGCGTCGGCCATGAGCACGGGGTCCTTGGCGCCGGCGATGGCGGTGTTCATGAGCACGCCGTCGCAGCCCATCTCCATGACGATGGCCGCGTCGGACGCGGTGCCCACGCCGGCGTCGACGATCACCGGGATCGAGACGTTCTCCTGGATGATGCGGATGTTGTAGGGGTTGCGGATGCCCAGGCCCGAGCCGATGGGGGCGGCCAGGGGCATCACCGCGGCGCAGCCCATGTCCTCGAGCTTCTTGGCGGTGACCACGTCGTCGCTGATGTACGGCAGCACGGTGAAGCCGTCCTCGATGAGCAGGCGGGCGGCCTCCAGGGTCCCGGGGGTGTCCGGGAACAGGGTCTTGTCGTCGCCGATGACCTCGAGCTTGACCATGCTGCCGACGCCGGCCGCCCGGGCGAGGCGACAGGTGCGCACGGCTTCCTCCGGCGTGTAGCAGCCCGCGGTGTTGGGCAGGATGGTGAACTTCTTGGGGTCCAGGTAGTCGAGGAGATTCTCCTGGTCCGGGTCGGTGATGTTGACGCGCCGGACCGCCACCGTGACGATCTCCGCCCCGGAGATCTCGATGGCCTTGCGGGTCTCCTCGAAGTCGCGGTACTTGCCGGTGCCGACGATCAGCCGCGACCGGAATTCCTTCCCGGCCAGCCGCAGACAATCGGACGATGCCGCCTCCGGGACTTGGGGTTTGGGTTCGGTCATGGCTCTATCCGCCGCCGACGAACTGTACGATCTCCACCTCGTCGCCGTCCTTCAATTGCGTGGCGCCGTGCGCGTCCCGGGACACGACCTCGGCGTTGAGCTCGACGACCACGCGTCCGGGCCGGATCTCCAGATCCTCCAGCAGTTGGGCGACGCTCAGGTCCGGCGCCACTTCGTTGTCCTTGCCGTTGATACGGATGACCACAGCAGACTCCCGGGTTGGAGTCCTTAGAATACTCGCTAACGGGACGGGACACTAGCGCGCGGCGGCGATTTTTACCGCCAGCACGCCGATGCCCTCCACCTCGCCTTCCACCTTGTCGCCGACGTTGAGGAAGATGGGCGGAGTGCGGGCAAAGCCGACGCCCGACGGCGTTCCCGTGCTGATGATGTCGCCGGGCTCCAGGGTCAGGCCGTCGGACAGCGACTCGATGGTCGCGGGAATGTCGAAGATCATGTCCCGGGTGTTGCCGTCCTGCATGGTCTCGCCGTTGACGCGGCACTGCAGCCGGACCGCCTTCGGATCGGGCATGGCGCTCTTGTGCACGATGCTGGGCCCCAGCGGGCAGAAGGTGTCCAGCGACTTGCCCTTCCACCACTGGAGGTGGCGGCGCTGGAGGTCGCGGGCGGTCATGTCCAGACAGACGGTGTAGCCGAAGATGTAGTCGTTGGCCTTGGCGCGGGGGATGTTCCGGCCTTTCCGGCCGATGACCACGGCCAGCTCCACTTCCCAGTCGATCTTGCTGGTGGCCGAATGCGCGAGGACCTTGCCCTGGTCTCCGATGACCGCGGTGGCGGGCTTGGTGAAGAACACCGGCACCTCGGGCGTGTTGAATTGGACTCCCCGTGCGCGCACGCCTTCGTCGATATGCTCCTGGTAGTTGACTCCCAGGCAGATGACGTTCTTCCGGGGCGCGGGGATCGGCGACAGCAGCCGGACGCGGTTCCGTTTCACCAGCATCTCCGCCTGGGCGAGTCTCCGGATGCCCTTGGAGTCCAGCCCCGCGACGTACTGGGCCGCCTTCTTCGCCGTGTTGACGGCCTTGGCGCCCGCTTCGATGAAGGTCTGCATGCTGTCCAGATACGAGGCGGTGCTACCCGGCAGGTAGCGCCTGCTGACCTCCCGGAGATCGATGATCTGTTCGTCCTCGGTCATCATGCCGAGGCGGGTCTTGCCGCGAAAACTGTAGGTGACGAAGCGCATCGACGAACTCTCCTCCCTTCCGGCCTCCCGGCCGGAACTCTCGCGGGCCTCTCCCGCCTCCTCTGAATATCCGTGTGGACTGGCGCTCGGAAAAAACGCCATACTCTCATAGGAGAAGCGCCGTACCGTTGTCAACCCGGCGGGCCCGCCCGCGCCGGCGGCCCGCGAAATTGCGCGGCCGGGTGGGTGATGGTACCTTTCCTCGTGTGAGAAAGGCCAAGGGACAGCGTGCCGTCATGGAGGTGGGGGACCGGGTGATGGTGAAGGGCGACTTGCGCAAGCAGGTCATGCTGGTGGCCAGGACGGAGATTCCCCACTCGACCCAGAGGGTCTTCGTCACGCGCTCGGGCGGGGACTTCACCGTGGGCCTGAAGCTCTGGAAGTCGGACTACATCTGGAGCGAAAAGAGCCAGATGTGGGTGTCGAAGCGCTGACGGCCCGTTCCGCGGTGCGGTTGGATGGCGCAAGACCTCGAAAAGCTCCTGGAGGGCCTCCGTGAAGGGAAGGGACCCTCGATCATCCTGCTCCACGGCGACGAGTTCCGCGTCCGCGGGGCGCGCCGCGCTGTCCTGAACCTCGTCGCTCCTGATTCCGACCGCGCCCTCGGCACCTCGACGTTCGACGGCCGGACCGCTTCCTGGGACGAAGTCGAGGCGTCCCTGATGACCCCGTCGCTCTTCTCCCCCGCCTGCACGGTGGTGGTGGAGTACGTTCCCTGGTTCGCCCCCGCCGAACGCAAGGTGGATCTGCTGGACAAGTGCCTCAGCCTCTGGGAGGAGGGCCGCCACGACGACAGCGCCCGGGCCTTCATGGCTTTGCTGCGATCGGAGGGGTGGACGCGGGAGCGCTGGCTGGAGGCGGGGGATGCGTCCGAGCTGGCGGGCACCCTCAAGGACTACCGAGCCCACGAACGGGAGATCGGGGCCGTCTGGCAATACTGCCGCGAGCAGAAGCTGGTTCCCGGCAATCCCCGGGCCGACGAGCAGGGGAGGATCCTGCAACTGCTGGAGCAGGGGTTGCCGGACGGCGCGCGCCTGCTGCTTCTGGCGCCCCAGGTGGACAAGCGCGGGCGCGGCTACAAGCAGTTGAGCCGCCAAGGCTGCGTCGTCGACCTGTCGGTGGAACGGGACCGGAGCGGACGCATCCGCCGGGAGTCCCTTGCCGGCTTTCTCGACCAGCGTCTCCGGCGCGCGCGCAAGCGGATCGATCCGCAGGCCCGTGAAGCGGTGCTATCCCGGTGCGGCAACGAGCTCTGGGCCGTCCACCAGGAGATCGAGAAGCTGCTGCTGTACGTCGGGGAGGCGGAGGCCGTGAGCGTTTCCGATGTGGAGGAAATCTTCACGGACCAGTCGGAGAGCTGGGTGTTCGACCTGACGGACGCCCTGGGCGAGAAGGATGCGCTTCAGGCCCTGGGCTTTCTCAGGCGGCTCATGGCCGACGGCGAGTACCCGCTCCGGGTGCTGGGCGCCATCGCCAGCCAAGTGCGCCGGCTGCTCGGCGCCCGCCAGCTCCTGGACCATGAGCTGGCCAGGGTCTGGCACCAACGCATGTCCTACACCGAGTTTCAGCAACGGGTCCCCGCCGACACCGAGGGGCTTCCCACCAAGAGCCCCTACGCCAACTACCTCACCCTGCAGCGGGCCGAGCGTTTCACCCTGCCCGAGCTCAAGGGCTTCCTCCGGTCGATCCAGGACACCGACGTCCGGCTCAAGTCGTCCGGCCACCAGCCCCAGGCCGTCATGGAGCGGCTGATCCTCGAGATGTGCCGCCCCTGAAATTTTCTCCACTCACTAAGGGTTCCGCCCCTCCCGCCGATTAGTGGAGATATGGCCCGAGAATTCTTGCGACGGCTCTCCCTTCACTTGACCGCGCTCGTGATCGGGGCGTTCCTCTCCGGTTTCTTCGTTCATCTCCTGTACGGACGCTGGAACGGGGAGCCGCCTTGCGCGGAGCTGCCGGCCGGGGTTTCTGCCGGCGCCCCGGGTGCATCCGCCAACGGCCCGCCGCTGGTGGACGTGATGGAGGTGGAACGGCTCAGGGAGCTGGCGGGCGTGATGGCGCGGGTCCGGGGCCGGGTCTTTCGCGTCGGGCACTCGTCCAGGAGCAACACCTACTTCCTGGACTTCGGCCCTTCCCGGTCCGCTTTCACCGCCGTCATCTTCTCCTCCACGGTGGACGCCTTCCTGCGCGAGAACGCCCACCCGAAGCAGTTCCGGGGAAAGGAGGTGGAGATCACCGGACGGATCAAGGACGATCCCAAGTACGGCCTGGAGATGATCCTGGAGAGCCCGGCCCAGATAAGGATCCTGCCATGACTTTGGAACAGACGTCCCTAGATGCGGGGAGGGGCTTCTTCGAAAGGAGCGCAGCCATTGACCAGTCATAGTCTGGGGTCGGTGGCGGGTTAGCTGGGAACCGAAACCTATTGACATCGTGCGCGACGGATGGGCACACTCCCGCCATGCTTAAGGTAATATATGTCCATGCGATCCCAACCAACTCGTCAACCTGATGGTGGATATCGCCACTGCCGAGGCTCAAACGCCAGAAGAAACCGCACAGGCGATGCGGGCCAGGAACGCCGGAAGGCACAGCAGTCCAGCCCGTGCGGTCAGGCTCACCCCTGAGCAGAGAACCGACATAGCCCGCAGCGCTTTAAGCGCTCACTGGAAGAGGTGACAGCGGCTACTGAGGTTTGGATCGTTGTGCCTGCGGGGAGCGTGTGGTGGCAATTCACTTAGAGGAGTTGGGAGCAGGTCGTATGCCCGGCGTTGAGGCGGATGTTGGTAGAATTTTGGCTCAAGCCGCAACAATTTGTTTAGAGGACAGTAACCACCGAAGCGGTGTCAAGCTAGTCGTTGAAGGTGATGTCCAGGCGAATCCGGAGATACACTGGAAACCCTTGCGTCACCCCGAGCAGGCTCGACGTTCTTGGGACCCCGAAGAGGCGACAGAACAGGGAGCAGCGGGTGTTGCCGTGTTGCTGATCGACAAGTTCACCGAATACACTATAGGCGAGCGCGCGATGAAATGGCTCGGGCCACGTCGGGGCTCCGGGTTTGACTACTGGCTCTACAGGAAAGATTCAATCTCAAACCGGGGAGCACCCGATCCGCTATTGTTGGGAGATGCGCGGCTTGAGGTGTCCGGGATCCGAAAGGGTGGCTCCACTAAACTCGATACGCGGGTTACACAGAAAGCGAATCAGACGAAAAAGTCAGATTTCTTGAGAATTGCCGCTTATGTCGTTGTCGTGGAGTTCAGCACCCCTCAGTCAACCGTAATACAGCGATGAACGTTCGAGATACACATCGCGCCGCGATGCGCTTTGCTGAAGAAGCAAAGCTCGCTACTCGGGGCGCCCGTAGTGGCGACGCTGCTCAGCTGTTTCGACGGGCATTTGAACTAGAGCGGGAAGCCGCACAGCTTCTTCTCCAATCCTTCAACGTGGAGCCTACGCGTTCGGTATTGTATCGGAGTGCCGCCACACTTGCACTGGAGTGTGGCGAGCTGGCCGAGGCGAAACGGCTAGCCTACCAAGGGTTGGCTGGAAGTCCTCCCCTCGATATAGCAGATGAAATACGTGCAATTATCGAGGAAGAGGAATTTCAAAGACACCTCTCCACAAGGGGAATAACGCTTCAACCCGAAGAGTTTCAGGTGTCTTTGGTCGGACCCGTAATCGCTGCCGGTCTTGCGCTGTACTCGGTTATCATGCCGCGTGTGGAGAGTTTTAGAAACTTGGTCTTGCGGACAGGCGAGCGTATTGCTGGAATGGAATACCGCAGCCGGGGCCGGCCCACTCAGGCTATTACGCAGGGCTACGAGTTTTTCATCGGGACGCCTCGGCATGGCAGTTTTGCATTCTCTGTTCATATAGGTCAACCAGACCAAATGAGTTTTCCAGACATGGCCAAAGCCGCCGATGTGGTACAGGAGATTTTCGATTGTTTTGATGTGTTGGAGTCAGAAGGGAAAGGCCGATTGCGGCAACGCATAGGGAGTGACGCGTACTACACCAATTTCGTGTCGCTTGCCGAAAAGATCGGACCTGACGGCGACATGGTTCGTTTCGTCGGTCTAACTTCCACCCGGGGTGCAGAAAGTCGGCACGTTAAGCTGAAGTCGAAGTTGGACTTTGCGCCACCCGCGACACCGGGAGTTGTATCTGTTGCCAAAAAGGTCACAGTCCAAGGGGTCTTGCGATGGGCGGATGCTACCACAATCCATGAGACGGTTCGTATCGTCGATGCCGACAAGAAGAGTCACACAGTTAGGATACCTCCAGGCGTAGACGATATCGTGAAGCCCTACTGGTTGGACGAGGTCACGGTGACCGGCGTTCGGGACAGTCAAGGCCATATAGTGTTAGAGCATATCGACTCTGTAAGGCATGATCCCTCATAAGTTCCTACGTCTTGAGCCTTCCTTTCCCACACTAGCTGTTCCATGGCCATGTTTGGCTCGATTGTGAGTAACCATCATAACCGAGCCAGTTGAACCCTAGGGCGGACGCGCGACTCATTTCTGTGGTCGGGTGAGGTGGTCCTGGTTTCTTGGATCGTCGGGCGTTTTCGGATAAGCTCCGCGCTATGGAAGACCGGCCACCGCAACGCTGCATGGTGTGCGCCAAGGTCGCTCCGCTGAGCGGCGGCATCTGCCAGCCCTGCAACGAGAAGATTCGCGCCCAGGCCCAGGGAAGCCGGCGCGACATTCGCGACCGCTCCGACCGGGAGCTGCGCAAGCACGGGGGCAAGCCAGAGAAATAGCCGCGGTTCGGCCCCGCGCGGGCGGCGCGAATGACAGGGGACCCCAGACACTTCGAATCCATCGGCAACCGCCTCGGATTCCGCCCGGTACCCTCGGGCGACGACGAGATCCGGCTGGTCTGGCGCGGCGGGCGCTTCCCGGCCCTCCTGTGCCTCGGCATCGCCTGTTTCCTGCTGCTGCTCTCGGTGCCGGTGTTCCGCGCCATCCTCGCCCAGGGGCTCGACAGCGCGGTGGGAAACCTGTGGTATTTCCCGGCCATGAACGTGGTGCTGTTCGGGGTGGTGGTGTTCCTGTTGACCCTCAAGCGGGTGATTCGGATCGACCGGCTCGCCGGCAAGGTCCACCTGTCCCGCAGCAGCCTGTTCATGCGGCGCCGGCTGACGCTGGAGTTCGACGAGGTCCGGGCCGTGAGGCTCGGCGAAGACCAGGTTTACAGCGGCTTCGCGGTGGCCGGCTCCACGGCCGGGCAGAAGTCTTTCCCCGCCCGCTCGCTCCGGCTGCTCCTTGCCGGCTCGCGGTCGGTGCTGCTCGACCGGGGCGGCGGCAGGCGGCTCGACGAGCTCGCGGCGCGCATCGGCCGGTTCATGGACAAGCCGGTGGAAGGGGTCCCGCCGGGGAGCCCTCCAGCCTCCGGCGGGGGTTGACCGGCTACCGGATTCTTCCTATAAACAGGGCGTCGTTCGGGTATCTTCACGGACCCCGCCAGGTAACGAGTCAAGTAACGAATCTCACGATCGGAGACGGATTTTCATGGACAAGAAGATCAAGTTTCGCGTCAACGGGACGGAGCACGAGATGGAGGTGCCCACCAACCGGCTGTTGGTGGACCTGCTCCGCTACGATCTGGGCCTCACCGGGACCAAGGAAGGCTGCAGCGTCGGCGTGTGCGGCGCGTGCACGGTGCTCGTCGACGGCGAGATGGTGAGCTCGTGTCTGGCCCTGGCGGTGTTCGCCGACGGCCACGACGTGACCACGGTGGAGGGCCTGGCCGAGGACGGCGAGCTTCATCCGGTGCAGCAGAGCTTCATCCGCTACGGCGGCTTCCAGTGCGGCATCTGCACCCCGGGCCAGGTGGTGGCGGCCAAGGCGCTGCTGGACCAGAACCCACGGCCCAACGAGGAAGAGATCAAGGACTGGATGATGGGCAACTTGTGCCGTTGCACCGGCTACTACAAGATCATCGAGTCCATCGAGAAGGCGCACGAGTTCGCCAAGTAAGGGGTTCAAGGAATGATCGCTTTTGACTACCGCACTCCCGGAAGCCTCGAAGAGGCCTACGCGGACCTGAAGGAACTCGGCTCCGACGGCAAGATCATCGCCGGCGGCACCGCGCTGGTCATCATGATGAAGCAGCAGTTGCTGCAACCGACGTGCGTCATCAGCCTGCGCAACGTGGCGGGGCTGAGCGACGTATCGGAGAACAACGGCAGCGTGCACATCGGCGGCCTCGTGACCCACGCCCATCTGGACGCGTCGGACGTGGTGCAGGGCAAGCTTCCGGTGCTGGGCGCCACCTACCACCACGTGGCCACGCAGCGCGTGCGCACCATGGCCACGGTGGGCGGCGGTCTGGCCCACGCCGACCCCAACCAGGATCCGCCGCCGACCTTCATCGCCCTGGGCGCGAGCTTCGAGCTGAGTTCCGCGGGCGGCACCCGCTCGGTGGCGGCCGAGGACTTCTTCAGCGACTACTATGAGACGGTGCTCGAGCCGGAGGAGATCGTCACCGGCGTGAGCGTGCCGCTCATGGGCGCCAACAGCGGCGCGGCCTACCTCAAGTTCCTGCCGCGCTCGGCCGACGACTACGCCACCGTCAGCGCGGCCGCGGCGGTCACCCTCGACGACGCCAAGACCACCGTCAAGGACGTCCGCATCGCCATGGGCAGCGTCAACACCACGCCCGTCCGCGCCACCGCTTCCGAGGACGTGCTCCGGGGGCAGCCGGTGAAAGCCGAGGGGCTTCGGGAAGCCGGGGAGAAGGCCAAGGACCATACCGACCCGGTCAGCGACTTCCGCGGCTCGGGATCCTACAAGACCCAGATGGCCGCCGTGTTCGTCCGGCGGGCGCTTGAGCAGGCCATCGCCAACGCGGGCTGATCACAGGAACGGAGGACAGAGTTGAAATTCAGTCAAAGCGCAACCGTGCCCGCGGGCCGCGAGCCCCTGTGGCAGCTTCTCATGGACATTCCCAGGGTCGCCACCTGCCTGCCCGGAGTCGAGGGCGTCGAGCAGTTGGACGGCGAGACCTACCAGGGGACCCTGAAGGTCCGGGTGGGTCCCATCGCGTTGAGCCTGCAAGGCAAGATCGTGCTGGAGGAAAAGGACCAGGCAGCGTGGCGCGCCGCACTCCGGGCCGAGGCCGAGGACCGGCGCGTGGCCGGCGCCATGCGCGGCAAGTCCACCATGGAATTGAAGGAGCTGAGCGCCGAAGAGACCGAGTTGACCGTAGAGACCGACGTCAACATCCTCGGCAAGATCGGCGAGTTCGGCCAGCCCATCATCCGCAAGAAGGCCGACCAGATGCTCACCAAATTCATCGACAACATCAAGAAGGAGCTGGCGGCGAACTAGCCGCAATCCGTCACGCCAGGGGTTCCCACCACGTTATCCCCTGGGTTTCCTCTCCGTCATCCCGGGCTTGACCCGGGATACGAGATTGAGCGAAACGGGCGGCCGGTAATGCAGAGACTACCGGCCGCCCGTTCGTGTCTGGGGCCGGGGCGTGACATGAGGCGAGGTTCCGTGAAGCACATTCTGGCAACCCTCGTGCTGTTGCTGCCCGCCGGGGCGTTGGCGGACCACGAGCTCGAGAACCGCGACCTCCGCAACGGGCGGGCGCTCTACGCCGTGCACTGCGCTTCCTGCCACGGGGCCAAGCTCGAAGGTCAGCCCAACTGGCGGCGCCCCGGCAAGGACGGCATCAGGCCCGCCCCGCCGCACGACGAAACCGGCCATACCTGGCATCACGACAACCAGTATCTCTTCGACTACACCAGACTCGGCGGCAAGGCCCTGTTCGAGGCGCGCGGCCTGCCCGAAATCGCAAGCGGCATGCCCGCACCCGCCGAGGAGCTGACCGACGACGGGATATGGGACATTCTCGCGTATATCCGCTCCACCTGGCCGGACAGGATCCGGCAAATCCAGGCCACCACCAACCCGCGCCACGAGCGGTGACCGATTGGCTCCGCTCGCGCGGAGAGAACCGGTTTGCCGATCACTGCCGGCCCGGCGTTGCGAGACCCGATCGCGGAGTCGGCGAAGTAGTCCGCGTCGCAAATCCTTTGGGCGAGGGCTGCTAGGCGATCATGGTCAGCATATCCTGGTGGATCGTGCGCCAGTCCCGGGCGAGGTCGATGCTACGTGCTCGGATCGAGAATCCCTCCAGACAGACATCCACCGCAAGTGGCGCGTCGACCACCGGGTAGAGCAGGACCCCCTCATGCCTGGGGCCGGGCGGTTCCGTGGCCTCGCGGTTCCGCAGGTATGCCAGGAGTTGGTAGAGGTTGTTCGAGTGTAGCTTCCCGCCGTAGCGGCCTCCCAAGGAGTCCCGGTAGTATTTGGCATCCATGATGATCCGCCGATCCGACGCTTCGAGGATGACGTCGGCTTCCATTCGCGGAAGCTTCGAGCGCTGGTGGTCGGGCGTGCCCTCGTCAAGCCACGCTATGGTGCGCCCTCGATGGTTGACGCGGTAGCGATCCTGCTCGCGGCGATAGAACTCGATGATGAAGTCCTCGTACAATCTGTCCATGCGCTCTTCGCTGAAGTCGGTGAACCTCGCCTCGCCTGACTGTTCGTCGACCAGCAACTGCTCATGAATGAGCCGGCACACGGACAGCAGGAAACGATAGTAGCGGCGGTTTCGGTCGAGTTGTACCTGCTGGAACAGCCGGCGGTTCAACCGTACGACACTAACGTCGGCGAGCTTCGTATAGGCATTTCGGACCTCGGCACGCACGTCCGAGTGCAAGTCCGGGATTCGCAGGAGAGTTCCGAGGGTCGAACGCAGGATGCGGTTGTGCAGCACGTCATGGGACAACTCCTCGAACTCACAAGTCACCTGTCCACGGGCGCGCAGTGCCCGCTTCGCGGTCTCGCCCACGGCGATCTTCCCGCGGATGCCGGCGAGGTCTTCGCGCACTTCCCGGTAACCGCGATCGATGCCCCGGCGGATCAGCCGGAAGGTCCCCTCGGCCAGCACCTTCCCCAGGAGATCGTGGACTCTATCCAGTCCTCCCAGTTCCTCCAGCCGGACCACGTCCCGCTCCTCGACATGGCTCCAGGCGTAGCAAAGGAGGTAGTAGATGTTGGCGATGGGGATTTTCCCTTCATTCACCGCGACACAACTCCTCCACCAGCCTGTCCACCTGCTCGGGGCGGTCGAACCAGTACTCGCGCAGCAAGGGCGCGATCTGGGTATCGACGATGCCCCGATACCACTGCTCGTCCGCCGACTCCTCGGGCACGAAGTAGCTGTGTCCGATCTGGAAGCCGGGGCCCAGATCCTTGTCGTCACGGATGCGTTCGTTGAGTGTCGACAGGTTCCGGTCGATTCGGTCCACGAGGACGCGGTCGACATCCGCCTCAAGCAGGTACTCCCGGAATTGCCTGGTGCCGAAGGCGGGACGAAGTGTCTCGAACGCGAACCGGCGGCGTAGCGCGTAATCCACAATCGCCAGAGATCGGTCCGCGGTATTCATGAGTCCCAGGAGGTGCACGTTGTCAGGCACGCTGAAGCGTTCTCCGGAAGCTCCGTAGGTCAGCGCGATGGCGTGGTCCGGGCCACGCTTGTCCGCTTCGATGAGCATCAGCAGTTCCCCGAAGATCCGCGACAGATTGCCTCGGTTGATCTCGTCGATGATGAAGACGAAGGGCGTCTCCGGCTGCTGCTCCGCGCGTTCGCAGAACTCGAAAAACACACCGTTCCGGAGCGTGAAGCCGCCGGTCTCCGTCGGTCGCCAGCCTTGAACAAAGTCCTCGTAGGCGTAGGATTGATGGAACTGCACCATCTCGACGAAACGCGGATCCTGGTACCCGATCAGGCACCACGCGATCCTTCGCGCGATGAAGGTCTTGCCGACCCCCGGCGGTCCCTGGAGGATCAGGTTCTTCCGCAGTGCCATGGAGTCGAGAATGCGATGAAGCTGTGATTCTTCGACGAACAGGTCGGTGAGTGCGGTGGCGATGTCGTAGACTTCAGGCTTCTTGCGATTCGGGCTGCGACCAGATCCGCTGGCGGCATCGATCAATTTAAAGGCATCCCGCAGCCACGTCTTGTAGGGGGTGAACCGAGCCAACGTCTTGGTGGTGATCAAGTCGTTCAGGCTGACCGGGGTATCGCAGGGATGCCACTCAACTCTCCGGAGGTTCCGATATTCGGCTCGCTCGGGGTCGTACGTGTAGTCACCGGTCACTTTTCCCCATCCGAGAATGACCGAGCGTCCTTTCTTCGCGATGAGGATGTCACCGATCTTCATCTCATGCACGAATTCCCACGTGGCGAGTGAGTGGCTGCTTCTTTGCGGTCGGCCGTTCTCGATCAACGCGTTGTGGAGGGCCTCTCTGGAGTCGTATTCGCCAAGGTCACCGAGTTCGTCGTATTCGATGGCCGCGATACCTTGCTCGCGGAAATCTCCCCACAAGCGTGCACCCTGGCCCGCCCTGATGACCCACACGTCGGCCGTGCCGAAACGGTCCCGGAACCATGCCTCATCAGGCTTCTCTGGGTGCGTTGGCGGCGGCGGGCGGTTTATCCAGCGCTCGTTCAACGGTGGTTCGTAGAACTGTATTTCCTTACCAGGACGCTCGTCTTGAAGCCGTCTCACTACCGCCTGCAGCGCCTTGTCGAGGTTCGCGAGTTCCATGTTGTCAACGTCAGGCCTCTCGCCGGTTTCGTCAGGGAACGCTTGGACGATGGCTTTCTTGTGGTTTAGCGAGACGATGGGCTCAAACACGTCCGGGAACAAGAGGAACAACAGGGCATGGCGGAATGGACGCTGGCGGCCTTCTCTGTGACTATCGATCCACTGCGCGAAAACCCAGGGGTCACTCAACAGCGATTTCCGATCCTGCGGGGGACGTGAGCCCCAGTCGAGCATTGTGGCGATGATGAAGTTGAACTCATGCCGTTGGTGTCCCAGGTAGGCCATGCCTGGATTAACGATCCCTCCATCCAGAACATCGCCAAGCGCCGGGTGGTCTTCAGGCAGCGCCGCTCCCGACGATTCCCAAACCGTCCTGATCCTGTCGAGCTTCGTTACCCCTTTCACCCCGCTGACGATCAGGAGGAACAACCACGTCATTTCCGCCCATAGACGCTTCGCCTCAGGCGGCACGGGCTCGAGTTGGTGCCGCAGCTTCTCCTCGAACGAGCCGGCTCCCTTGTCGGGGTTTTCGACGAAGTGGAAATGGAGTTGTCTAAAGTATTCCTGCGTCCAGAGCCGTTCGTCGGTGAACACCGAACCGCCGTCGATCAAACATCTCTGTTTCCATTCCTCTGCGGCCTCGAGGATGAGAGCGGCGCGTTCCAGTCGACTCATAGAACCTCCCTGCAGCAACTACTGTTTCTACATTCGTAAACATTGTGTCCGGTGTCCGCAAATAGTGTGGAAGACCAGCCAGCCGCCTGCTTGTGTCCGATCACCGAGTTGTACAAACACCCGGTTATCACGGTCGCCGTCGTAGCGCCCGGATGCGGGCCGGCCGGGTCCTCTCGCCGCTTCGAGCCCGATCTGATAACGTCGTCTGAAGGCCCGTGAATCACTCTGTAATCAATTCGGATGCACCGGTGACGGTCGGATCGGAGCGGGAAGGCGGGAGTCCTCCGGCGGGGTTGCGGGAGATCGTCCGCCGGGAGTGCTCCCGCGGTGGACCGCCGGGCATCGTCCGCGTGGAAACCGTGATCCCGCGCATCGACGCCCTGGCATGGCTGCGCGCGCAGGAGGCCGGCACCGTCAGGTTTTACTGGGCGGACAGGGACGGCGAGCATGAGGTGGCCGGTACCGGCGTCGCGGACGTCGTCACGGGCGGGGAATCGAACGCGGTCGACTCGCTGTTCGAGCAGTTGCGCGCCCGTCTTGAGACCGTCCGGACGGCGGCGCGGTACTTCGGCGGCATGCGCTTCAATGGGGAATGCGCCGCGGATGCGGCCTGGCGGTATTTCGGCGGCTACCGGTTCGTATTGCCGCTGTTCGAGCTGCGCCAACGGGGCTCCGACAGCGTGTTGGCGTGTCAATGGCTGCGTTGCTCCGCCAACGTCGATACTCTGATGCGGGAGGTCGATGCGCTGGTTTTCCCGGAAACCGCGGCCGCTTGCGTCCACCCCGACGGTGCCGCCCGGGACGACCTGCCTGACAGGGCCGGATGGGACGCCGCGGTAGCGGGGTCCCTCGCTCTCGTTTCTGCCGGAGCCCTGGACAAGGTCGTCCTGGCGCGGAAATCCACGTTCGCCTTTGCGACGGAGCTCGATTCCCTGGCCTGTCTCCAGGCGTTGTTGCCGGCGGCGGAGTGCTGCTATCGCTTCTGCTTCGTGCTCTCCGCCGGCCGGGCCTTCCTGGGCGCGTCGCCGGAGCGGCTGTACCGTCGGGACGGGCGCCAGATCGTGTGCGACGCCATCGCCGGCACGCGCACGCGCGGGGACGGCGTGTCGCTGGACCGGCAACTGGAACGGGACCTCATGGGCAACGACAAGGAGCGGCGCGAGCAGGACTATGTGGTCAGGGGCATCCGGGAAAGCCTCGCGCCGCTGTGCGGCTCGCTGAACGCTGCTGCCGATCCGTCGGTAGTCAAGCTGCGCCAGTGCCAACACCTCATGAGCACGTTCGAGGGTGTGCTCCGCGACGGCGTGGGCGACGCCGAGTTGTTGAAGGCGCTGCACCCGACCCCTGCCGTGGGCGGCTACCCCACCGACCGCGCTCTCCGGGAGATCGAGGAGAAAGAACCCTTCGACCGAGGCTGGTACGCGGGTCCCGTGGGATGGGTGGGGCGCGACGACGCGGAGTTCGCGGTCGCCATCCGCTCCGGACTGGTGGACGGTGCGACGCTTTCGGTGTTCGCCGGAGCGGGCATCGTGGCCGGTTCGGTGCCCGGAGACGAGTGGGAAGAGCTGGACTACAAGATCAGCCACTTCACCCAGGCCCTGAACCTTCCGCGATGACTGACCTGCAGGCCCCCAACGTCAACCACCTGTGGGCGACGCTGCTGATCGAGGAGCTCGTCCGGAACGGCGTCGACACGTTCTGCGTGGCTCCGGGTTCCCGCAGCACGCCGCTGGTGGTGGCGGTGGCGCGAAACGGCCGGGCCCGGAGCATCGTCCACTATGACGAGCGCGGTGCGGCTTTCCATGCCCTGGGGCACGGGCGGGTTGCCGGGACACCGGCCGCCGTCGTCACCACCTCGGGCAGTGCCCTGGCCAACGTGTGGCCGGCGGTGGTGGAGGCGTCGCTGGAGCGGGTGCCGCTGCTGGTCTTGAGCGGCGACCGTCCACCCGAGCTACAGGACGCCGGCGCCAACCAGACCATGGACCAGGTCAAGTTCTTCGGCGGCTACGCCGAGTGGTCGGCGACTCTCCCGTGTCCTTCCCCCGGCATCGATCCGGCGGTGGTGCTGACCACCGTGGACCAGGCGGTGAGCCGCTGCCGAGGCCCGTCCGGCGGCGCCGTCCACATCAACTGCATGTTCCGAGAGCCCCTGGCCCCCACGGAGCAGGGCGAGGACTTCGACGCCTATCTGGAACCGGTGCAGGCGTGGCGCGATGCCGGTCAACCCTACACCCGTTACGAGAGTGCGCGGGTCCGCCCGGAACCGGAATTGCCGGCGGATGTGGCCGAGCTGGCCGCGCGCCGTCCCCGCGGCCTCCTGGTGGCCGGTCGGCTGGCGGGTGCGGCGGAGTGCGACGCCGTAGCCGACCTCGCCGAGGCGCTGGGCTGGCCGCTCTTCGCCGATGTGACCTCGGGGCTTCGGCTGGACAGCAGGCCCGGGACCGTTGTGCCCTACCAGGATGTCTTGCTGGGCTCCCAGGAGTTCATGCGGCAGCACCCTGTCGAGGCCGTGATACACGTCGGCGGCCGGTTTACCTCGAGACGGCTGCCCGACCATCTGGAAGCCGTGCGGCCCGGAGACTACGTTGTCGTGAACGAGCATCCGGACCGCCAGGACCCCATCCACCGGGCGACGATGCGGTTCCAACTCCCGGTGGCGGAGTTCTGTGGAGCCTTGAGGACGGTGGTCGCGGATGCCCGAGCAGCGGGTGATGCGCTGAATGCAGCGGCGGCCAGGGAACCCGGAGGAGCCCCGGACGCCGGTTGGCTCGCGAGCTGGCAAAGGGCGTCGGAGCACGTCGGCGGGCGCCTCGATGAACTGTTGTCCCGGGACCAGACCCTGAATGAGCCCAAGGTCGCGCGGCTCGTGTCACGCCACATCGGAGCGGATGAAGGGCTGTACCTCGCGTCGAGCATGCCGGTCCGGGACGTGGACACCTTCGGCTGTCCGAGGCCGGATCCGGTGGTGGTGGCCGCCAACCGGGGCGCCAGCGGCGTGGACGGCACCATCGCCACGGCCACGGGATTCGCGCGGGGGCTGGGCCAGGGCGTCACGCTCATGATCGGCGACCAGGCATTTCTGCACGACCTGAATTCCCTGCGGTTGTGCCGGACCCTGGACACCCCGTTCGTCATCGTCTTGTTGAACAACGACGGCGGCGGGATCTTCTCGTTCCTTCCCATCGCCGGCTTCGCCGACGTTTTCGAGCCTTACTTCGGCGCCCCTCACGGCATGAACTTCGAGCACGCCGCGTCGATGTTCGATCTCGGGTACGCCAGACCGGCGACGGCCGACGGGTTCGTCGAAGCGTACGGAGAGGCCCGGACCCGGCCCGGCGCCACCGTGATCGAAGTGCAGACCACGCGCCGGGACAACTACGAGCTTCACGTCGGCCTGCGAAAGGCGGCGCTGGAAGGGCTCTGACGTGTCCGATCCCCATCGACTTCACTACGAGTTCGGGGGCAGCGAAGGAAGCACGGACAAAGCGCCGGTGCTCCTGTTCCTCCACGGCTTCCTGGGCTCGGGCCGCGACTGGATGGAGACGGTGGAGGCGTTGCCGGACTGCCCGTATATCCTCGTGGACCTTCCGGGTCACGGGTTGAGCGCCGATTGGCCGCCCGGCCTGTATCCGATGCCGCAGGCCGCGCTCGCACTGCTCGCGGTGTTGGACGAGCTTGGGATAGGACAGTGCGTCCCCGTGGGTTATTCGATGGGAGCGCGGCTTGCCCTCTACGTGGCGTTGACCCACCCTGACCGTTGCCGCGCCGCGGTGTTGGAATCGGGGTCGCCCGGGATCGCCTTGAAGCGCGAGCACGACGCCCGGCGCGAGTGGGACGAATCCAAGGCCTCGGAGCTTGAACGGCAGGGCCTGGATGCCTTCCTGCAAGACTGGTACCGGCAGCCGCTGTTCCATACGATTCACCGGAACGAGGCGCGCTTCGACGCGCTGATGGAGCGGCGACGGCATAACGACCCCGCGGGCCTCGCCCGCTCCCTGCGGTTCATGGGCACGGGCTCCCAGCCCTCTCTGTGGCCGCAACTCCCGCGGATGCCGTTTCCGTGGCTGGCCGTGGCCGGTGAGCTCGACGCCCGCTACAGAAAAACCATGCAGGATATGGTAAGCCTCTCGGAAAATGGCAGGCTCGTGACCATCCCGGACGCGGGCCACAACACGCATTTCGAGAACCCCGAGGCATTCTCCCGCGCCCTGCGGGAGTTTCTGGTGTCCTGCCGCTGACGAGCCGGCGGGGATGACCGAGGAGCCGCGGGAATGGGACGGAGAAGGCGTCGGGAAGACGACTTTGGAGTCGGAAGAAGCTAGAGGACAGCCATGATCGAATGGACCGAGGCGGGACAGTACACCGACATCAAGTACCACAAGACCGACGGCATCGCGAAGATCACCATCAACCGCCCGGAGGTGCGCAACGCCTTTCGGCCGCTGACGGTGGAGGAGATGATCCAGGCGCTGGACGAGGCGCGCAACGACCCGGCCATCGGCGTGGTGATCCTCACCGGCGAGGGCAGGGAGGCTTTCTGCTCCGGCGGCGACCAGAAGGTGCGCGGGGATTCGGGGTACAAGGACGGGGCCGGCGTGCACCGGCTGAACGTGCTGGATTTCCAGCGCCAGATGCGCAGTTGCCCGATGCCCGTCATCGCCATGGTGGCGGGTTACGCCGTGGGCGGCGGCCACGTGCTGCACGTCATGTGCGACCTCACCATCGCCGCTGACAACGCCATCTTCGGACAGACCGGCCCCCGGGTGGGCTCTTTCGACGGCGGCTACGGCGCTACCTATCTGTCCCGCATCGTGGGACAGAAGAAGGCCCGGGAGATCTGGTACCTGTGCCGCCAGTACAACGCGCAGCAGGCCCTGGACATGGGGCTGGTGAACGCGGTGGTGCCGTACGAGCGGCTCGAGGAGGAGACGGTCCAGTGGTGCCGCGAGATCCTCGCCAACTCGCCCATCGCCATCCGCTGCCTCAAGGCCTCGTTCAACGCGGACTGCGACGGTCAGGCCGGCCTGCAGGAGCTGGCGGGCAACGCCACCATGCTCTTCTACATGACCGAAGAGGGGCAGGAGGGACGGAACGCCTTCGTCGAGAAGCGCAAGCCGGACTTCTCGAAGTTCCCCCGGCGGCCCTGAAACAACGACAACCGGCAAGGGGATCCCAGTGGCACAGGACCACCTCCCCGAGCCGCCCGGCGCCGTCTCCGTCTGGTTGCTGGCGGCCCGCCCCAAGACCCTCTGGGCATCCATCGCCCCCGTGGTCATCGGCACCGCCATGGCCTTTGGCGACGGCGGCTTCCACGCGCCCGCGGCGTTGGCGGCGCTGGCGTGCTCGGTGCTGATCCAGGTCGCCACCAACTTCGCCAACGACCTCTTCGACTACCAGAAGGGCGCCGACACCGAGGCCCGCCAGGGCCCCTTGCGGGTCACCCAGGCCGGTTTCGTAACCCCCGGCATGATGAAGCGCGGCATCCTGGTGGTGCTGTTGCTCACGCTGCTCGGCGGCCTCTACCTCATCTGGCGCGGTGGTTGGCCGGCGGTCCTGATCGGCGTCTTCTCGGTGGCGTGCGGGATGCTCTACACCGGCGGACCCCGCCCGCTGGGCTACATGGGACTGGGCGACCTTTTCGTGTTGATCTTCTTCGGCCCGGTAGCGGTGGCCGGCACCTACTACGTGCAGGCGCTGACGGTGAACGCCACGGTGATCGTCGCCGGCCTGGCGCCGGGGCTCCTGTCGGTGGCCATCCTCGCGGTCAACAATCTCCGCGACGCGGACGAAGACGGCCGCACCGGCAAGCGCACGCTGGCGGTTCGCTTCGGGCCGGCCTTCGCCCGCGCCGAATACATCATCGCCGTGGTGGTGGCCTGCCTGCTGCCGCTCCTGCTCTACCTCGCCTCGGGACGGCATCCCTACTCGGTCGCCACCGTGGCCGTGGTGATCGTGGCCGTGCCGGCCTTCCGCCGTCTCTTCGTCCTCGACGGTCCGCTCCTGAACCCCGTCCTCGCCTACACGGCCAAGCTTCTGTTGCTTTACAGCGCCGTGTTCTCCATCGGTTGGGTGCTGTGACGGCTCCCGTTCAGGATTCCCGCTTGCCTCCTGGCCTCTCCATGCTCCCGGCTTCTGCAACATCGGGATTGATCTGGACCGGCGAGTTCATGTCTCCCGAACGCAGACCGTCTCCGTAGTCGCAGCCGTAGCGTCGTGTCCCACGTAAATGTTGACAAATCTGCTGGTCTTTTTCGTCGTCGGCTGCGTTGCTCTTCCTCGCGTGGTAACCGCCACTGCTCGTCATCGCGCCTTGCCGACAACGAAAAATCCTGCGCATCTCTGTCAACATTTACGTGGGACACGACACTAGCGTTCCCCCATCGGGGTCGGGCACGGGTGTCGCTTCCCGGCGGGAGTTCAAAATGCCCGCGGGGTAGTGATATCAAATGGGAACAAGGCAACCCGGCGCATGAAACTCCAGCATACCACAAGAACGACCGCGGACAGTCCGGACGCCGGGACCCTCTCGCGCTGCCGGATCTTCCGCTATCGCCTGCCGCTGGCGGCGCCGTTGCGGCTGGCCGGTCAAGTGATTCACGAGCGCGCCGGCATCCTGGTCCGGATCGATTCCGATTCCGGTGCCTCAGGTTGGGGTGATGCGGCGCCGTTGCCGGGGTTCAGCCGCGAGACTGTCCAGGAGGCCGAGACGGAGCTGACGGCCTGGGCGGGACGGCTGCGGTGCGCCGTGTTCGATCCAGGCGGCGACGATCTCGAATCCCGCCTGGGTTGCGGCCCTGCGGCGGCGTCGCCCTCCGTGCGCTTCGCGTTGGAGACGGCGCTCGCGAACCTGTCGCGGCGGATGGAGGACGAGGCGGCAGCGGAGTTGGCCTGCTTCGAGGGCGCCGTTCCCGTCAACGGATTGCTGGCGGGTTCGCGGGAGGAGGTGCTCGCGGACGCCCGGCGTTTCCGGGACGGGGGTTGCCGGGCGGTCAAGCTCAAGGTGGGGAGCCGGCCGGTGGCGGAAGACGTCGGACTCACCCGGGCGGTGCGTGACGTGATCGGCGACGCCATGGGCCTCAGGCTGGACGCCAACCGGAGCTGGAGCCTGGAGCAGGGGGTGGCGTTCGGCCGCGAGCTCGGCGACGCCGGCGTCGAGTATCTGGAGGAACCCTTGCGCGACCCCGCGCAACTGCGGGAGCTGTTCGATGCCACGGGCATTCCCGTGGCCCTGGACGAAAGCCTTCTGGAGCTTCGGCCGGACGACCTGGAAGGACGGCGCGAGGTGGGCGCCGTGGTGCTGAAGCCGACGCTCCTGGGCGGCCTCGCAAGGGCCGGGGAATGGGCGGCCAAGGCGTCGGCGCTGAACATCCGTCCCGTGGTGAGCAGTTGTTTCGAGAGCGGCGTCGGGCTGTTGGCGCTGGCGGCGTTCGCCTGGGCCTCCACGGGAGACGCGGTGCCCGCGGGCCTCGACACCTATCGGCGGCTCGCCGCGGACGTGGTGGAGCCGCGCCTGCCGTTCGGCGCCGGAGCCATCGCGTGGAGCGACGCTACGGCACGGACGCATCGCATCGACGGGTCGAGGCTGAGCGAGACTCGGCATGACTGAGATCCGCTGTCCCCTCGAAGAAGCGGCCGAGCGTCACGGCGCCCGGCCCGCGTTCGTCAGCGGCGCCCGGGCCGTCTCCTACGCGGAGTTCCACCAGCGCGTGGCGCGGGTGACCGCGGCGCTGCGGCGGGCGGGGTGCAACCCTGGAGAGCGCGTGGCCATTCTCGCTCCCAACAGCCCCGACTACCTCGTCTGGTTGCTGGCGGTGCTCCGCCTGGGGGCGGTGTGCTGTCCCATGAATACGAGACTCCCCCACCGCACGGTGGCGGACCTTCTGCGCCGCGTGGACTGTCGCACGCTCGTGGTGGGGGAGTCGGAACAGCAGGGGTCCACCGGCGCGGCGGGCGACACGCCGATCATGCAGGACCACGACTTGCGGGTCATCCGGGGCAACGATCTGGACGTGGCCGGAGACCGCGGCCCGACCGGGGCCGACGAGCCTTCGGCGATGGACGTCCAGGGCTCCACCATGCCCCTCGACCGTCCCGCCACCATCGTCTTCACCTCCGGCAGCACCGGGGTTCCCAAGGCCGTGCTCCACTCCTACGGCAACCACTACTACAACGCGCTCGGCTGCAACCGGAACCTGCCGCTGGCGACCGGCGACCGCTGGCTGCTGGACCTGCCGCTGTACCACGTGGGCGGGCTCGGCATTCTCTTCCGGTCCCTGCTGGCGGGCTCCACGGTGGTGCTGCCCGACCGGGGAGAGGCCCTGGACGCGGTGCTGAGCCGCTACCAGGTCACGCACCTTTCGGTGGTGGTGACGCAACTGCACCGGCTGTTGCAGCAGCCCGATTCCGTGCGCTACCCTGCGCTCCGCTACATCGTCCTGGGCGGCAGCCCGGCGCCGCTGAAGCTGCTGGAGCGCGCCGGCGCCCGCGGCCTGCCGGTGTTCGCCAGCTACGGCTGCACCGAGATGGCCTCACAGGTGGCCACGACGGGGCCGGAATCCACCACGGCCCAGCGGCTCACCTCCGGGAAGCTGCTGCGGCACCGCAAGCTCCGTATCGGAGAAGAAGGAGAGATCCAGTTGGCGGGTGAGACCTTGTTCATGGGTTACGTCGACGGCGACGGCGTCAGGCGCCCCGTCACCGAAGACGGCTGGTTCGCCACCGGCGACCTCGGGCGCGTGGACGAGGACGGCTACCTGACGGTCATCGGCCGCCGCGACAACCGGTTTTTCTCCGGCGGCGAGACCATCCATCCGGAAGAGATCGAACGCGCGCTGACCGACCACGACGGGGTCGACCAGGCGGTGGTGGTGCCCATCCCGGACGAGGAGTTCGGCCAGCGCTGCGTGGCTTTCGTGCAGCCGCGCGGCGGGTGTCCCGACGGCCCGGCGCTGGCGGCGTGGCTCGGGCAGACCCTGCCTCGCTACAAGGTGCCGGACGCGTTCTACCAGTGGCCGGACACCGATCCGGATACGTTCAAGATCGACCGGGCGCGGTTCCGCCGCTTGGCCGTGGAGGGGCCCAAGGCGCCGCTGGAGCCAAGGGCGCAAGCAGCACCGGAAGGAGGCGCATGACGGCAGCGAAACAGGGGAGGGCGAAGGCCCCGGTACGCCGGGACGAAAACCGTGATCTGGTCTCGCTGCTCCGGCGCATGTGGGTGATCCGCGCCTTCGAGGAGAAGGTGTCCGCCCTCTACGCGGCCCGGGAGATCGTCGGCCTGCTCCACCTCGGCATCGGGCAGGAAGCCGTGGCGGTGGGCGTGTGCGGTCTGCTCGACGCCGATGACCTGGTCTACGGCGGGCACCGCTCCCACGGCCACGCCATCGCCAAGGGGGCGGACCTGAACCGGCTCATGGCCGAGTTGGCGGGGCGCGCCACCGGCTATTGCCGCGGCAAGGGCGGTTCCATGCACGTGGTTGCGGCGGAGACGGGCTTCGTCACCGCCAGCGGCGTGGTGGGCGGCACCGTGCCGCTGGCCCTGGGCGCGGCCTTCGCCGCCCGGGAAAGGGGCGTGGGGCGGGTGGCGGTGGTTTTCTTCGGCGACGGCGCCGGGCAGACCGGTCCCTTCCACGAGTCGCTCAACATCGCCAGCCTGTGGGGGCTTCCGGTGATCTTCGTGTGCGAAAACAACGGCTACGCCGAGTTCACGCCGCTGTCCGCCCACACCAAGGTGGAGCGGCTGGCCCGACACGCCGAGACCTACGGCATCCCCAGCGCCACCGTGGACGGCAACGACGTCCTGGCGGTTCGCAAGGCCATGGGCCGGGCCGTGGACAACGCCCGCGCCGGCAAGGGGCCGACCTTTGTCGAGTGCCTGACCTACCGCCTCCGGGGACACTACGAAGGCGACCCCGGCAAGTACCGGGAGCTGTCCCAGTTGGCCGACTGGAAGAAGAAGGACCCCATCGCGCGCTTCACGCGGTTGCTGAAGCGGCGTCGGGCCGCGTCCGCCAAGGACTTCGAGAAGGCGGAAGGCGACGCCCGTGCGCTGGTGGAAGCGGCGGCGGAGTTCGCCCTGGCGTCGCCCTGGCCGGAGCCCGATGAGACCGGGACCCAGGTATGGGCGTGAGGTGGATATGGCGGAGTTGAGCTATCTGGAAGCCATCCGCTCGGGGCTGCTGGCCGAGATGCGGGAAGACCCCTCGGTCTACGTCTTCGGCGAGGACGTGGCGCTGGGCGGGCCCTTCGGGGTCACCCAGGGTATCGCCGAGGAGCTGGGCGCCCAACGGGTGGTGAACACGCCCATCAGCGAAGGCACGGTCATGGGCGTCGCCATCGGCGCGGCGCTGTCGGGTCTGCGCCCGGTGGTGGAGATCATGTTCGTGGACTTCATCACCCTGGCCATGGACCAGCTCGTCAACCACGCCGCCAAGCTGCACTACATGTCCGGCGGGCAACTGAAGGTGCCGTTGACCGTGCGGGTCCAGTGCGGCGTGCAGGGCAACATGGGCGCGCACCACTCCCAGAGCCTGGAGTCGTGGTTCCTCCACGTCCCCGGCCTCAAGGTCGTCATGCCGTCGAATCCGGCCGACGCCGAGAGCCTCATGAGGGACGCCATCCGCGACGACAACCCGGTCCTGTTCATCGAGCACCGGGCACTCTATTTCTCGCGGGCGGAAGTGCCGGAAGGGGGCAGCGGCCTCGCCATGGATCGCGCGGCAGTGCTCCGGACGGGCGCGGACGTCACCGTCGCCGCCGTGTCGAAGATGGTGGGGCCGGCGCTGGAGGCGGCGGAAGCGCTGGCCGGCGATGGGGTTTCCGTGGAGGTCGTCGACCTCCGCAGCCTCGTGCCGCTGGACATCGATACCCTGGTGGAGTCGGTGAGGAAGACCTCGCGGCTGATCGTGGTACACGAAGCGGTGGAGCAGGGCGGGGTGGGAGCGGAAATCGCCGCTCGCGTGCAGGAGCGGGCCCTTTACTATCTCGACAGCCCGATCCTGCGGGTTGCCGCCCCCAACGCCCCGGTTCCTTGCGCACCGCCGCTGGAGACCTCCTTCGTCCCCGACAAGGAACGGATCATGGAGGCGGTACGCAAGGCGCTGGCCGGCGGACCTGCTTGAATTCGTAACAATTCTCCTTTTGAGAGGGAGAAATCGATCCAGAACTCTCCTTTTTGGAAGGAGGAATCTCGTGTCCTGTCCCGCAAATAACTAGTATAATCATGGGCAACCCCCAAGAAGAAGGAAGCCCATGCCGTGTGGTCGCCCGGTTAAGCCCGTCGTTCTGACAGAGGAAGAGAGAGCCCAACTTGTCAATCTTACCAACTCTCGCTCTCTGCCGCACGGATTGGTGCGGCGGGCGCAAATCGTTCTTGCCTGTGCAGAAGGAGAGTCGAACATCTCTATTGCCGGGCGCATGCGCGTGAACAAGGCAACGGTCGCCAACTGGCGCAAGCGTTATCTCCTGGGCGGCATCGAGGGCCTGCACGATGAACTGGGTCGGGGGCGAACCAGGACCTATGAAGATGAACGGGTGGCCGAGACCCTCAACACCGCACTGCAAAGCAAACCACGCGACGGTTCCAGCCATTGGAGCGTGCGTGCGCTGGGCGAGGAGACCGGCATTTCCAAGAGCACCGTGCAACGGTGGTTCAACCTGTTCAGCATCCAACCCCACCGCCAGCGTCACTTCAAGCTCTCCAACGATCCCTTCTTCGTCGAGAAAGTGCGCGATATCGTGGGACTTTATCTCAACCCCCCGGACCACGCCGTGGTGCTGTGCGTCGATGAAAAAACCCAGGTCCAAGCCCTCGACCGCACCCAACCCCTGCTGCCCATGGGATTGGGGTACGTCGAAGGGCTCACCCACGATTATGTCCGCCACGGCACCACTACCCTGTTCGCCGCCCTTGACATCGCTTCCGGCCAAGTCATCGCTCAGTGCAAAAAACGCCATCGCCACCAGGAGTTCCTCGCCTTCCTCAACCACATCGATACCAACGTCCCCGATCCTTTCGACGTCCATCTCATCGCCGACAACTATGCCACCCACAAACATCCGAAGGTCAGAGCCTGGCTCGCTAAACGCCCCCGCTATCACGTCCACTTCACACCCACTTATGCCTCATGGCTCAATCAAGTCGAACGCTGGTTCGGCATCGTCACCCAAATGGCCATCCGCCGCGGCTCCTTCTCCTCCGTCTCCCAACTCGTCCACAAAATCCAACTCTTCGTCCAAAACTACAACCGCAATGCCGCTCCTTTCATGTGGACCGCCACCGCTGATTCCATCCTTGCCAAAATCCAACGACTTTGCTCATATATTTGCGGGACACCACACTAGCTACCGAACGACCCTCGTCGCCACCAACCACCCACTCAATACAAGGAGACCTCAATGCCGGACCCCACTCATTCATTCACAGCCGACTTGTTTTACAGCTACTGCCACAAGGACGCCCAGTACCGCGATTCAATGGAAAAGGCCCTCGCTCTGTTGAAAAGCGACGGTTTACTTAAGGATTGGCACGATCAGAACATCTTACCGGGGCAGAGTATTTCGCAAGAGATCAAGCAGAAGATGGATCGTGCCAGCATTCTGGTCTTCCTTTTCAGCCACGAATTCTTCGCCTCCGAAGAGTGTATGCGCGAATGGACCTACGCCAAAGAAATCGCATCTCCGGACCACCCCGTATTTCGTATCCCTGTAATCCTCAAACCTTGCCCGTGGGAGGAGGTCCTTCGCGACGACGACGTAAAAGCACTTCCCACCGACGCCATACCCATCGAGAGTTTTTCCAGCGCGGACGCAGCATGGACCGACGTCTATTCCGGAATCAAGGCTGTCGTCACCCACCTGCGAGAAACTTTCACACCTAAGCCCGATTGGCTCCGAGACATGGAGCACACCGAATTTCTTTCTCAACAACGCATTAAGCTCCAAGATATCTTTGTTTTCCCAAATTTATCGCACTACCCGCCCCAGACCAACGGAAATCGCGTGCTTGAGGATACCGTCACCGAGCCGGACAACCTATTGACATCTCAATACAGCCTTATCCGTGGAGACGAGGCCAGTGGTAAGACCGCCATCATCCGTTACCTGTTTCTCCAACTCGTCGACAAGTCACAACCGGCCTTGTTTGTTGACCTCAGGTACGTACCATCGGCGAACTGGGACAATTTCCTTCGAACTACCTACCAACAACAGTTCACCGGCGACTACAACACCTGGCAAGCGCTCCCTGAGAAGACCATCCTTTTGGACAACCTCTCCCCCGCACGTCCCTGTATGGATTTCATTCTTTGGCTCAAATCATCTTTCGGCCGCCTGATCGTCACCGTCGCTTCCGACATCTATAACTCATTCTTCAAAGACGAGTTTCGTCTCGCCGATTTCTCTGAGTTGCGCATCCGCCCTTTGACGCAACGCCAACAGGAAACACTCATAAGACAGCGTTTGGAACTCGCCGAGCTCGGCGAGCCTATCACCGACGGCCTCATCGACCGTGTCGAAAATCGTATCAACTCTATAATCATTTCACACAAGGTCGTCCCACGTTACCCGTTTTTTGTGTTATCTATTCTTCAGAGCTATGAGGCTTTTATGCCTAGTAACATGTCCATGACGTCATACGGCTACTGTTACCACGCACTGATTGTCGCCACACTCATTAAGGCCGGCATCTCTAAGGATGACACTCACCTCGATACGTGCTTTAACTTTGCCAATCATCTCGCCTTCGCCATCCATCGCCACACCGCGGACTCCCCTGACACGCCCTTCGACATCGACCGCTTCGTGAAGGAGTACCGCACCGACTACATCATTGGTAATTCTGTCCTCAATAGGTTGAAGGACAACAATTATGGCATCATTACCTCCGAGGGCCTGTTCCGAGCACCCTTCATATACTACTTCTTTCTCGGTCGGTTTTTCGCACGTAATGCCGGGAAAGAGGAAATCCGCGACCTAATCGACCACATGTGCGAGGCCTCCTACTTGCGGGCTAACTACCTCAGCCTGTTGTTCACCCTGCACCACACTGACGACAAACGGATAATCGAAAACATCTTGTTGCACACCATATGTACTCTCGAGAAGAGCCCTATCGCCACGTTGGACGAAGCCGAGACGAAAAGGTTCGGTAGCATCATTACGTCACTGCCGGAAAATATACTGTCCAATGATCCTGTCGAAAAGGAACGTGGCAAGATACGTGACACAAAGGACGAGGGGGAACAACGAGAGGCGGATGAAGAAGGTCAGGAGGAAGGTGACGAGGAGATAGTCAACGACTGGTATCGAATACTAAAGAACAACGAGATCATGGGCCAGATCCTTCGAAACAAGCACGGTAGCCTGCAGAAAAAAGACATTTCGGAAATCATAGAGACAATTGCTGACGGGGGCCTACGACTGGTGAACTCGGTCCTGAAGGATGACAAAGAAATTGCCGAACTCGCGCGCTACATCAAAAGCAAATACCCTGACTACGATTTGGCCAAGATCAAAAAAGAGATACAGTTCTTCGCTTTTGTCTGGACGATGGTCAATATAGAGAAGATCGTGGAAGCGATCAATGTTCCGGACTTACGCGAAGTTGTAAAGGAGATGGTTCAACGGCGTCGTACCCCAGCGTACGACCTTATCGGATACTTCTCGCAATTGGATGGTGCGCCGGAACTCACGGCAAATGAAAGAGATGAACTAGACTCCTTGCTAAAGAAATATCACCAAGTTTTTCTGAAGAGAGTGCTGTCGATAAGGACCCAACATTATATGAACACACATAGGAGCAAACGTGAGATAGAACAGGCCGTATGTGCACGTCTAGGGGTCCGGTATGTATCGAGGTACAGGGCCGGAATCCCGTCGAAAACATCAAAAGGTTCGGGCGAAGAGAAGGGTAACAAGACACGTAAAGGGTAAAGCCGCCCGTAGCCTGAAGAAACGGTGAGGTGGTCCTGGTTTGCAGGACAGGAAGGCGGCGGAGATAAGGTGTATTCCGGGTAATGGATCATGCCGCCAAGGTCCTGTTTATCACGTCTTCGTGATCCGATGGAACTGGCAGAGGGGCGGGCGGGGTGTGAGGTCCGGCCTGCCTCTGGAGTCCTCGTTCGTAGGCCTCCCGTGGGGTGGAACCGACGAGGGCGGAATGAGGTCTTTGGGTGTTGTAGAAGGCCATCCACCGGGCGATGACCCGCAGGGCCGCGAAGCCGTCCGAGAGTTCGTGCAGGTAGACGGCCTCGTATTTCAGGGAGCGCCACAGGCGCTCGATGAAGATGTTGTCCATGCACCGGCCCCTTCCGTCCATGGAGATGGCAATGCCGGCGTCCTTGAGCACGGAGGTGAACTCCAGGCTGGTGAACTGGCTGCCCTGGTCGGTGTTGAAGATCTCGGGAGGGCCGTAGCGCTCCAAGGCGTCTGTAAGGGCATCGGTGCAGAAGCGGGCGTCGAGGGTGTTCGACAGCCTCCAGGAGAGCACCCGGCGGGTGGCCCAGTCCATGACCGCCACCAGGTACAGGAAGCCCTTCTGGACGGGGATGTAGGTTATATCTGCGGTCCACACGTGATTGGGCCGTTCGATGGCGACGCCCTTGAGCCGATAGGGATAGACCCGGTGCTCGGGGTGCGGTCGGGTGGTCCGCGGCGCCTGGTAGATGGCCTGGAGCCCCATCAGGCGCATCAGACGCCGCACCCGGTGACAACCCACTCGGTCGCCCTCCCGCCACAGATGACGGACCATCTGGCGGCTGCCGTAGAAGGGGTACTCCAGAAACAGCTTGTCGATCCGGCGCATCAGCGCCAGATTCTCCGCGCTCTCGCCCTTGGGCCGGTGGTACACCGAGGATCGACTCACTCGAAGCAGATGGCATTGACGGCTCAAGCTGAGCTTGGGATGGCCGGGCGCGATCATCGCCCGGCGCTTCTCCCGGCTCACCACTTGAGCCCTCGTGCCAAAACATCCCGCTCCACCGTCAACTCCCCGCTCTTCGCGTGCAGGTCCCGAATCTCCCCCTCGTGGTCGCCCCTCGTCCGCTCCGCCCCCTTCGTGAAAACCTCCTTCATCCCCTCCACCGCACGTTGCTTCCAGGCACTCACCTGATTCGGATGGACCTTGTGCCGCGCCGCAATCTCCTGGATCGTCTTGTCTTGTCTCCCCGCAGCGCCTCCAGCGCCACCTTCGCCTTGAACTCCCCGCTGAACCTTCGTCGTGTACTCATCGCGTATCCCTCCTTCGGTCGGTGGAATACACCTTAGCAAGCTGTCCGATTTTCCAGGACCACCTCACGCCGTCTCCCAACTCGTCCAGAAAATCCAACTCTTCGTCCAAAACTACAACCGCAATGCCGCTCCTTTCATCTGGACCGCCACCGCTGATTCCATCCTTGCCAAAATCCAACGACTTTGCTCATATATTTGCGGGACACCACACTAGCGGTGATCCCGATTGACGGACGTCCTATCGGTGCAACCAATTCGGCTTGCGTTTCTCCACGAACGCCTGGACGCCTTCCTCCACGTCCTCGGTCTCCAGCAGTTCCTTGAGGTAGATTTCCTCTGAACGGTCGAGGGCGGCGGCGAGCTGCTGGAGGCCGATCTCCCGCAGGCCCTTGAGGGTGATGCGCAGCACCGCGCGGCTCTTGTCCAGCAGGTCGCTCCGAAGCGTTTCGAGCGCCTCGCCGAGTTGTTCCCGCGGCACTACCCGGTTCACGAGCCCGATGGACTCGGCTTCCCGCGCCGACAGGCGGCGGCCGGTGAGGATCATCTCGGCGGCCCGGTGATAGCCGATCTGCGAGGAGAACCGGGCCAGGGCCACCGGCGGAAAGCAGCCCACGGTGATTTCGGGGGTGGCGAAGAGGCTCTCCTCGGAGGCGAGCACCAGGTCGCAGGACGAAGCCAGCTCGCAGCCTCCGCCCAGGCAGACGCCGTCCACCACCGCGACGGTAGGCTGGCGAAGACTCATCAGTTTCCGGATGACGCCGTGCACCAGATGGAGCATCTCGGGCACCTGGGCGCGGGTGTGGTCCTTCACGTCCACGCCGGCAGAGAAGGCGCGTCCGCCCGCGCCGCGGATCTCCACGAGGTCCACGCCGGCGTCCTCATCGAGGTCATCGAGGACCTGCCGGAGTTCCCGCAGCAGCGGCAGGTTGAGGACGTTGAGGGGTGAGCGGTCGATGATCACGGACGCTACCCCGCCGGTTCTGTCGAGATGTATTTCCGCCATGGTTACATTCCTGTGCTTGTCCTCCGGCTCCTCCCCACCTGGACCCCGAGTCAAGCCCGGGGTGACGATTTAGAGGTTCGGGGTGACCTTAAATGCCTGGGGTGACGATTTAGAGGCTCGGGGTGACGATTCGGGAGCCGCTAGAACTGGAACACCAGCGACTTGATGGTGACCGGCACGGTCCCCGACGGTTCCAGCACCCTGCCGAGGTCGATGAAGTCGAAGTCCCGCAGGGTGATGCCGTCCAGGGCCAGCACCTGGCTCTGGAGGCCGAAGTCCTGCTTGAGGATGGTGCCCACCAGGCCGGCCATGTCGTGATCGAACACCAGGTAGACGGGCCGCCTCTGGGTCATGGTCTGTGGCAACCCCTCCATCAACCCGCGGCAGAACGCCGCGATGCGAAAGGCGGCGGGCGGTCCCTGCCACACGAAAACCAGCGCCACCTCGGCTTCACCCTCGTTGAGGTCGAAGGACCGGAAATGGCTCTGGATGGTTCGTGCCATGACGGCCGGGTCGATGTCGCCGTCCAGGTCCACCGGCGGACGCAGCACCTGGAGGTTCTTGCGCGGCAGCAGATCCTCGTCGGAGCGGTAGATGGTGTTGCCGGACACCTGGACGGTGTGCTGCGCCGCCCCCATGACCGTGGCCCGGATGCATTCCCGCGCGCTTACCAGCGGCCCGGGCAGCTCGCCTTCGTCGATGCGGCGCCGCAGCGCCCTGCCCAGCGGCTCGCCCAGGTCGCCGTGGGACTCGCGCTCGTGGCCGTAGACGTACTCGCTCACGCCGCCGGAGAAGACCACCGCGTCGCATTCACGGGACCCATTCAGGGGCGGCGTGACCCACAGCGGCTCCAGCTCAGGACCGGCGCCGCCGCCCCGGGCCAGGGTCAGCACCGCGTCCGCCATGTGGTCGGCCAGCCGCTCGATGTCGCCGGGGCTGGTCCGGTCGCCCACGTTCCAGTCCAGTCCCGCGTGGCCGGCGAGGGCCTTGCCGCGGGGCTCCAGCACCGTGATGGTGCCGTCGCCGTCGGTGGCCAGCAACCGCCCGCCCACGTGGAAGGCGGCGGTGCCGACGACCCGTCCCGCTTCGGCCAGGGCGAGCTTGGTGGTGCCGCCGCCGATGTCGATGTTGAGCACGCGGCAGCGCTCGCTTGCCGAGTAGGCCACGGCGCCGGAGCCGTGGGCCGCCAGCAGTGCCTCGAAGTTGTGGCCGGCGGTGGCGCAGACGAAGTCGCCGCGCTGGTCGGCAAAGAGGTCCGCGATGGCGCGGGCGTTGTCCCGCCGGATCGCTTCGCCGGTGAGAATGATCGCGCCGGTGTTCACGTCGTTCGGCGTGAGCCCCGCCTCCTCGTACGCGTCGTCCACGAGCCGCCCAAGGGCCTCGTCGTCGATGCGTTCGCGGTTGGCGGTGTAGGGGGTGAAGCCGATGGGGGAGAGGTAGAGCGTTTTTCTCTCCGTGACCACGAAGCGGCTGGACAGCTCCCGTCCCAGACGCCGCAACACCAGGCGCGAGAACAGGATCTGCGACGTCGCCGTGCCTACGTCGATGCCGACGCTGGTGAGCGTGATGGTGTCGAGCTTCCAGAGAGGGTGGTCTTCCTCTTCCTCCGGCAACCCTCCGTCGTGGTCGTGATCCTCTCCGATGTCGTGCATGGCCTGGCTGCGCCCGGGTCAGTCGATGAAGCTGCCTTCCGCGTCGGGAAGGTTGCCCTGCTCGCCCGGCAGGTTGCCGTGCTCGTCCGGGAACAGGACCTTGACGGCCTCCGCGCCGCCCACGCCGGTGCACCACGGCACCATGTTCTTCATCCGGCAGGTGATGCCGCGCCTGGCCAGTTCTTCCTCGAAGATGCGGTGGATCTCGGGGTCCTCGTCCTCGTACTCCACCTGGTAGCCGCCCTTCTTGCCGCTGACCTCTCCCGTGCGCAGCACCGTGGACTCCTGGGCCTGCCAGCGGCTCACCGCGTACTTGCGCGAAAGGCCCTGGTTCATCACCAGGTAGGTGGCCGGCGTCTCGCCGACGTTGAAGTGCTGGTGCAGCCACAGGCCCTGGCCGGCGCCGGAAAGGTAGAGGCTCCCTTCCTTCCAGTCGCAACGGACCCGCTCCTCGTCGCCTCGCTGGGCGAGCACGTAGCCCTCGCCCTCGATGATGTAGAGGTGCGCTCCCGGGCCGTGACGGTGGGACTTCTTGTAGTAGCCGGATTCGAAGCGGGACACGTGGGACTCCATCAGACCGGAGCCCATGACCATGAACGCGTTGGTGCCGCCGCCGCCCCGGCTCTTCCACTCGTAGAGCGGCAGCTTGCGGATGTCCGGGATGAAGTTGGTCTCCCACACCCGGCCCCGGTACAACTTGGCCTCGGCGTTGAAGTAGTCGGGCTCGCCCTGGTAGCGGTCGTCGAAGTTGTAGTCGTTGTCGAAGATGAAATGCTCGCTGTTCCACTGCCGGAAGAGCTGTGGCAGGTCGGTGACGGAGAACCACCGGGCCGGCTGCGACAGGCTGGCGTTGAAGAACTGGTGCCAGGCGTTGGTGGGGGGCACGAAGTAGCTGCCGGGTCCCCACTCGAAGGTCTGTTTCTCGCCCCCTTCGCGCCACACCGAGCAGGAACCGTGGCCCGACACCACGTAGATGGCCTCGGTGTACATGTGCCGCAACGGCGCCGTGTAGCCTCCGGGCGGCAGCTCGACGATGTGCTCGTCGCCGCCGTTGTCGCCGTCGAGGTAGCACAGCGCGCCCTTGACGCCGTCGCCCTTGCGCGGCCACGGGCCCACCTCCACGGCCTTCATGTCCTCGATGAAGACGCCGCCCACGAGCGGGGCGCCCTCGCGCTCCCGCCACTCGGCGTAGGAGTCGGTGCGCACGAGCGCGGGTTGTTTCTCCGGATCCAAGGGTTTCGTGGGTATGGTCACGGCGGCACCTCTCGTTGGATTGGTGCCAAACGGTATGCGATAACAGGGCGTTCTTGTCAATCTTGACCGAAAAGGAGCGACCCATGCCAGGCCCTTTGAACGACATCCGCGTGGTGGATTTCACCCACGCGCTGAACGGACCCTTCTGCACCATGCTGCTGGGACACCTGGGAGCGGAGATCGTCAAGATCGAGCCTCCCCAGGGCGACAACTTCCGCCGCTCCTGGATGGCGCCGGACGCGGGCAGGGACGGCTACGAGTTCCTGTGGATCAACGTCAACAAGAAGAGCGTGGTGCTGAACCTCAAGAGCGAGCGCGGGGTCGAGCTGGCGCGGGAGCTTGTCGCCCGGGCGGATGTCTTGGTGGAGAACTATCAGAAAGGCACCATGGAGCGGTTCGGACTCGACTACGACTCCGTCAAGGAGGCGAACCCGCGCTTGATCTACGCCTGCTCCCGCGGATATGGCGAGTGGGGTCCCTACGCCGACTACGGCAACACGGCGGCCACCAACAACAGCATGACCGGCTGGACCCACACCGCCTGGGAGTACGCCGGTGCCAAGGGCACGAAGTCCCTGGGCATCGGCGACGAGGCGGCCGGGGTGAGCATGACGGTGGGGATCCTGGCGGCGCTCCACGCCCGCGAGCGCACCGGCGAAGGCCAGAAGATCGTGGTGTCCATGCAGGAGGCGGTACTGGGTTTCATGGTCAGCTCCATGCACGAGCACTTCACCGGTAACATGGTGGGCAACACGCCCATGCAGGTGGCCGACGGCTGTTTCACGCTACGGATTCCCCACCTGGACGACGATGGCTGGAGCCGGCTGGCGGAGAGGATGGGGCAGCCGGAGCTGGCAACGGACCCGCGCTTCGCCGGCGCCACGGCTCGGCGGGAGCACAAGGGCGAGCTGGACCGGATCGTGCGGGACTGGGCGCGCACCCGCACCCGGCAGGAGATCTGGGACGCCGTGCGCGACCTCGGCTACTTCGGCGCGCCCGTGCTGTCCAAGGCCGAGGTCCTTGACGACCCGCACATCAAGGCGCGCAACGCCTTCATCCAGCGCCGCCACCCCACCGCCGGCCCCACCACGCTGCTGGCGCCGTGGATCCACATGTCGCAAACACCGGCCTCCATCCACGACGACGCCCCCGCCATCGGCCAGCACACCGACGAGGTGCTGGGCGGCTTGCTGGGGCTCACCGAGGCGGAGCTGGCAGACCTGCGTGCGGCCGAGGCGATCCGCTGAGCCCGATTTGTTTACCGGAAGGAAGTTCTTCGGGCGTCTTGTCCCGGAACTCGCACAGGTCGGCGATGACACAGCGCGGGCACTCGGGCTTGCGGGCCTTGCAGACGTAGCGGCCGTGGAGGATGAGCCAGTGGTGGGCGTCCTTGCGGAACTCCGGGGGCGTCAGCCGGGTGAGGCGTGTCTCCACCTCAAGGGGGTTCTTCCCCTTGGCCATGCGGGTGCGGTTGGCGACCCGGAAGATGTGCGTGTCCACGGCGATGGTGGGCTCGCCGAAGGCGGTGTTGAGGATGACGTTGGCGGTCTTCCGGCCCACGCCGGGGAGCTTCTCCAGGGCCTCACGGGTGCGCGGCACCTGGCCGCCGTGCTCGTCGATGAGGATCCTGCAGGTCTTGATGATGTTCTCGGCCTTGCTGTTGAACAGGCCGATGGTGCGGATGTAGCGCTTGAGCCGGTTGACGCCCAGCTTCAGGATCTTCTCGGGCGTGTTGGCCACCGGGAACAGTTCGGCTGTGGCCTTGTTGACGCTTACGTCGGTGGCCTGGGCCGACAGCACCACGGCGACCAGCAGCTCGAAGGGGTCGACCCAGTCCAGTTCGGTAGAGGGGCGGGGATTGCGTTCCTGGAGCCGCGTGTAGATGGCGATGCGCTTCTGCCGGTTCATGGGAGTACTCGGAGACCTTCCAACTCAACCCTCACGACGCTTCTCTACGCCTGATATACTGCACCCGTGCGATTCTTCAACACCACCGGTCCTGTTGTTCCGACAGACCACTACTGCCTCCCGCCCCTGGAGCGGCTGAACTTCGACGAAGTCCGAACGCTCATTCAGGACAAACGCTACTTCGTCCTGCACGCCCCACGCCAGACGGGCAAGACCTCCGCGCTCCTGGCGCTGCGCGACCTGCTGAACAGCGGCGCGGAGGGCGACTACCGCTGTGTGTACATCAACGTGGAGGTCGGACAGGCGGGACGAGAAGACGTGCCACGGGCGATGCGAGCGATTCTCAATGATCTGGCCCTGCAAGCCCGCTTTTCGCTCCGGGACGAATTCGTGGCCGATATCCGGCTTGGCGTCCTGGAAGAAGCCGGTCCCGACGACGCCTTCAAGGAGGTCCTGAGCCGCTGGGCACAGGCCGACCGGACACCCTTGGTCCTACTCATCGACGAGATCGACGCCCTCGTGGGCGACACGCTGCTCTCGGTGCTGCGGCAGTTGCGGGCCGGCTACGTCCTGCGCCCGGAAGGTTTTCCGCAGAGCGTTGTTCTGTGCGGCGTGCGCGACGTGCGTGACTACCGCATCCACTCACGCTCGGAGAAAGCGATCATCGCCGGCGGCAGCGCCTTCAACGTCAAGGCCGAATCGTTGCGGCTCGGCGATTTCTCACGGGACGAGGTGCAAGCGCTGCTGGCGCAGCACACCGAGGAGACGGGACAGGCGTTCACCGAGGACGCCCTGCAACGGGTCTGGGCGCAGTCGCAGGGGCAGCCGTGGCTCGTCAATGCCCTCGCCGCCCAGGCATGCTTCCGCGATCCGAGCGGGCGTGACCGCAGCAGGCCGGTGACCGCGGACGACATCGACGAGTCGCAGGAGCAACTCATCGCGCGCCGCGAGACGCACCTGGACCAGTTGGCGGACAAGCTGCAAGAGGATCGGGTGCGGCGCGTGGTCGAGCCGCTGCTGAGCGGCGGGGACGAGCGGGAGTTCACGGCGCGTGATCTCGAGTACGTGCGCGATCTGGGGCTGGTGGCACTCGACAGCCCCCTGCGCATCGCCAACCCGATATACGCCGAGGTGGTGCCGCGCGAGTTGACGGTTGCGGCGCAAGAAGGGCTGGTGCAGGACACGGCCTGGTACGTCGATGCCGACGGCGGGCTCGACGTGGTGGCGCTGCTGACCGCGTTCCAGGCGTTCTTCCGGGAGCACTCGGAGCATTGGGTTCGACGTTTCGACTACCAGGAAGCGGGGCCGCAACTCCTCCTGCAGGCGTTTCTGCAGCGCATCGTCAACGGCGGCGGCCGAATCGAGCGGGAATACGGGCTTGGCCGAGGGCGCACCGATCTGCTCATCATCTGGCCGCAAGACGGGCGGACGCGGAAGTTCGTGATCGAGTGCAAGATTCTGCGCAAGAGCCTGGAACGTACGGTGAGCGAGGGTCTGCGGCAAACCGCGGCGTACATGGATCGCTGCAGCGCGGAAGCGGGCCACTTGGTCATCTTCGACCGCGGCGACGGACGGTGGGAGGACAAGGTGTTCTGCCGGCGCGAATCGTGCGGCGAGACCGAGATTTACGTGTGGGGGATGTGAGTATCGACCGGCGTGTCACGGCGATTTCTTTCTTCGCAGGTCGTCGCCATCGTGCATGATCTGATTCAAACCGCCACCGCCGAGTTTGCGGGGTTTCTTTCTGCACATCTCCCCGCTCTCGGTGACGATTGGTGGACGACTCACGTCGAGGAGCACCTGAGCTTCCAGCAACGACGCATGGTGCAGGAGCGGGGCGTCAGAACGCTGGATCAACTGGATTTCGCGGCCCTGCTGCGGGTCTTCGACCGGAACTGGTATGAGCTTTCACAAGCACTCAGTCCCAATGTTGCAAAAGGTTCGTCAAGAGCAAACCGGAACGCGCCCTACGAAACGTCATTCCCGCGAAAGCGGGAATCCAGGCGGGGCGTGGGCGGAGACACCGGCTAGTTGGCCCCTCTCCACCCCTGGATTCCCGCTTTCGCGGGAATGACGTTTCGTAAAATTCCCTGTCACCCTACTCTGCCGCTTGACTTCACGCCCGGTGACATTCCCCAACCACCCCTTCCTCCCTTCCAGATCCCACCCCGCTTGCCGCACAGGCCTCTCCATGCTTCCGCCTTCTGCAACATTGGGGTTAGCCTGCCCCGCGAGGGTCGTAATTGGGCAAGAGAACTCCAGACGGTGCGCAGCAAATGGGCGCACCTGTCGGCCCAGACGATGCCGGCCAGCGACGTTTACCGCGATGCGGACACCCTTGGCCGGTTCCTCGATATGTTGGGCGCCAAGAGCGAGTCCGTCGCCGCGGTCGAGGCGGCGAAGACGGCTGCTCTCGACGACATGGCGGTCGCCCGAAACGTGGTACCCGGTTCGTCCGCGCCAGTAGGGGAAATCAGCTCGCCTGCCGATCAGGAGATGAACCAGACCGGCGCCACGGTCTCATCGGTGCCTTCTGCAACAACGTTTCGAGTCGGCGATCTGGTCGCATTGCGGTCCAATCCAGGAACCGTAGTTCCGACCATCGAGGTTCTGTATCGGTGGACCCGGGAATGGAAGTATCTGATCCGTGGTGACGCCGTCGATGGACGCCGCATGGTGGTTGTGAGCAAGTTGGGGGCGACGGACAAACTGGTCGTGATCACGGCATGGGTAGATGATGAAAAGACTGGAATGTGACAATTGTGGGGAAGGAGAAGCTCGGATCCGTTCGGTCTCGCGGAGCTATGGCTCCGGCAAGGATCTGCTGGTGATCGAAGGGATTCCCTTGATCTCGTGCTCAGTTTGCGGTGAAAGCTATTTCACTGCCGACACGCTCCACGAAATCGAGCGCATCAAGCTTCATCGCAAGGGATTCGCGGAGACAAGGCCGGTATCAGTGGCGAAGTTCCATCGCGTGGCCTGACCCGCGCGAGCCGGTTTCCCTCAAACTGCGTCAGCGGCGCGGTCGTCAGTCGCGGCGACCGATCCCCGACCCAACGGTCTGATGATCTGCGCGGCCTTGGCCCCGGCGGCGTTACCCGGGATCAGGGTATGTATTTCTCGTCCTGCAGGAAGAGTTCGCTGGGAATCTCGGTGCCCAACCCCTTTTCCTTGCAGCGACTATGGATGAGGTGGCTTACGGCGGTAAACTGCACGCCGTCTCCACGCAGGACGAGCCCCGTGATCTGGCTGTCGGTCGTGCGGCCGGGGTGGTTTCCGGCGATGACGTCGCCCAACAGCGGCAGCTTGTCCCACTCGACGGACGTCGGCCGCGTGTACTGATCCTTCCCGTGCTCGGGAATCGCATCGGCGCCGCCGATGGCATACCTCATCCAGCGGCGGCCATGTCGGTTCATGGTCAGCACGTCGCAGCGTTCCCAGCCGGCGATCTCCAGCTCGACATCCGAGACGTTGCTGACGAACTGGCCCGGCTCCAGCCAGTCGGCCATCACCACGGGATCCTTGGAGTTGGTGGCCATGTAGACGATGTCCGCTCCCCGGACCGCCTCACGGGCGGAAGGAACCGGAACGATCTCGATTCCGGCCTCCTTGGACATCTGCTCCGCGAAGGTCTCCTTCTTCCCGGGAGTCGGGCTGTACACCTTGATCTTGTCCAGGTTGTCCAGGGCAGCGAAGCAATGCACGGCGCCCTGGGCCTGCCAGCCCGTTCCGACGAGGCCCACCGTGTGCGAATCCTTGCGTGCCAGGTATTTCGCGCCGACCGCTCCGGTTCCCGCCACCCGGAACTTCTGCAGGTAACCGTCGTGGATGATGGCCAGGAGCTCGCCGGTGCGGGAGCTGTAGAGGTAGATGAGGCCGCAGAACCTTCCGTCCCTGCGGCCCGGCACGCGCCGCTGAAGCGTTCTGCCGTCCTGTTCGAAATAGGTGATGATATCGGAGTCGATGCGGTCCGTTGTCGCGTCCAGCCTGGCAATCGCGCCGCTCAGCGAGGTGAACGAGTGGTGTGTCGGGTTGCCTCCGCCTTCGGGAAACCTGGGGTAATCACGGTAGTCGTCGGGATCCCTCGGTGTAAACACCCTGTAGGGGGGCGCATTGACGGCGCCGCCGGTTGCCAGCTCCAGTGCGGCGAGCTCCAACGCGTCGTTCACTTCCGACGGGTCGAGTACCTTCTCCACGGTCGGATTGTCGATGATGAGTGTCATGTCGCCTCCCAGACGTTGTGGCGCCCCCGCGTCAGTCGCTGCGGCCCACCCCGCGGGTCCAGGGTCCGATCAACAGGGTCGTGGTGATTCCGGCGGCCCCCACCAGCACCAGAAGCAGCCATGGCACGTAGGCGTGGCTGTGGAAGCGGTCGACGAGGGCGCCGGCCAGATACGGACCGACGACGCCTCCCCACATGTAGAAGAAGCTCATGCTGCCGCGGATGGTGCCGAAGCGGCGCCGCCCGAAATAGTCTCCCACCGCGGCCCATATGACCGGTATCGACGAGTCCAGCACACTGAACAGCGTGGCGAACAGCAGCAACCCCCAGAGCGTGGTGCTCCACATCAGGACGAGGACCGCGATGAAGGAAAGCGCCATGCACCAGGCCACCAGGCGTATCTTGTTGGTCTGATCGGCGATCCATCCCATGATGAAGTGGGCCACGATGTTCATGCCGTTGAACCACGACAGCGGGAGCGCCGCGGCCAGAGGCGTCAGGCCCTTCCACTCCATCAGGGGTATGAAATGCACGATGACGGTGGTGTAGGCGGCGGTCCGAGTGGTCATCCACAGGACGAAGAGCCAGAAGATCGGGGTGCGCATGGCGCGGCCGGCTTCGTAGTCGGACTCGCCATGGGCCTGCGTCCCGTCATTCTCCGACTCGTCCTCTCCCTCCCCGGACGTCGGGGCGGAAGACGACGCCGTCTCCGAGGACATCTGCAGGCCCACGCTCTCGGGCGACCGGCGGATCCTCAGAGCCAGCGGCGCGGCCACGAACAGGAACACGCATCCCGCCGTGAACGCGGCCGTTCGCCAGCCCCAGAAGTGGACGGCCACCGCCAGCAGGACCGTGACGACGGTTCCGCCCACGGGCATGGCGGCGCTCAGACAGGTCAGCGCCCGCGCGCGGTAACGGCTGAACCAGTTGACGGCGAGCACCGCCGGAGCGTGCACGAACCCCGCCGTGAAGGTCAGGGATATGACCCCGACGTAGATGATGAGGAAGCTCGCGTAGCTGTCGACGGTGGAGAAGAGAATGTAGCCGACGCCGCACAACAGCGCCGCGGTCAGTATGACGGGCTTGGGGCCGAAGCGGTCGATGAGGTAGCCCGCCAGCGGCCCCTCGATGGCACCCTCGGCCCGGGCCAGGGAGAAGGCCAGCGAAGTGGCCGCGTGGCTGATGCCCAGCTCTTTCTGGATGGGAAGGAAGTAGACCGTGAACCCGAAGCTGTGGAGCCCGCCGCCGATGGTGCGGATGAGGGCCGTCAGCCCGATCATCCGCCAGCCGTAGTAGAGGTCCGACAGCCGGCGGCGAAGACCCTTGATCGACAGCAAGCGGATTCACCCGCCGGGCGGCCTGTCCCTCGACGTGCGATTCGTTGTCGAGTCCGACAGGCCGCCCGTTCGGAGTTGCGTTATTTCCCGGCTTCCCGGAGCGCCCGCAGCACGTTCTCCGGGCTCAGCGGGAGCCTGCGGACGCGCACGCCCGTGGCGTTGTAGATGGCGTTGGCGATGCAGGCCATGGGCGGCACCGAGCCGATCTCGCCCGCTCCCTTGGTGCCGTAGGGTCCGGCGCCGGGATAGCCCGACACGGTCACGGCCTCGATGCGCGGCAGCATGTTGATGGTCGGCATCAGGTAGTCGACGAAGGTGGGGTTCAGCGTCCGGCCGTCGCCGTCGTGCACCACCTGTTCGCACAGCGCCTGGCCCAGGCTCATGGCCGCGGCGCCCTCGATCTGGCCTTCCACCGCCTTGGGATGCACCACGAAGCCCACGTCATGCACGGCCACGTACTTCAGCACCTTCACGTTGCCGGTGTCGGCGTCCACCTCCACCAAGGCGGCGTGGGTCGTGAAGGGCTGAGAGCTGCCGCGCTCCCGCTCGTCGGCCTGGGAGGCCTTGGAGTCGAAGTAGCCGCGGCCGATGACGTCGCCGATCTCGTTGTGTCCCGCGTTGCAGACGGACGCCAGCGACACCGACCGGGACGGCGCGCCCTTGACCTGGATCTGCCTTTCGACGATCTCCAGATCCTCCGGGCTCGCCTCGAGCTGTCCCGCGGCCATGCGCAGGATCTGGTCGCGGGCGTCCTCGGCCGCCAGCTTGACGGCGTTGCCGGACACCAGCATCGAGCGGCTGCCCACCGTGCCCGCGTCCCAGGGGCTGGCGTCCGTGTCCACGTTGAGCACCGTGACGTCGTCGGTGGAAATGCCCAGCACCTCGGCCACGATCATGGGGATGCCGAACGGGGCGGCGGTGCCGTAGTCCACCTTGCCGATGTGCACCGTGGCGGAGCCGTCCTCGTTCATCTTGACCACCGCGCCGCCGCCGGGTCCCGCGCCCTCGATCCACGCCCCGGTGGCGAACCCGATGCCCTGGTTCTTCTCGAGCTTGACCTTGCCCCAGCCGATTTTCTCCTTGGCGGTGTTCAAGGTCTCCGCCAGGGAGCTGTCCCGCAGCTTGGGGACGCCGACGATGCCGTCGCCCTTCTCGGGCACGTTCTTCAGGCGGAACTCGATGGGGTCCATGCCCAGCTCGGCGGCGAGGGAGTCCATGTGGGACTCCATGGCGAAGGTGGCCTGGGGGCCGCCGGGGCCGCGCACCGGACCGCATACCTGCTTGTTGGTGTAGACGGTGAAGCCGTCCATGTGGATGTTGGGCAGGCGGTACCAGCCGCCCACCATCTGGGTGCAGCGGCCGCCGGCCTGGTTGCCGAATCCCGAGTAGCCGCCGGCGTCGTACACCACCTTGCCCTGGCGCGCCACCAGGGTGCCGTCCTTCTTGGCGCCGGTCTTGATCCAGATCTTGCAGCCGGAGCGGATGGTGGTGGAGATGGTCTCTTCCGCCTTGTCCATGACGATCATCACCGGCTGCTTCGCGGTCAGCGCCAGCAGCGCGCAGATGGGCTCCAGCCCGGCGCTGGAGGTGACCCCGCTGCCCTTTCCGCCGAAGCCGCCGCCGATGCCGGTGGAGATGACCCGCACGCTGTTGAGCGGCAGCCCGGTCAGGCTGGCGACCTCCGTGCGCACCGGGAAGGGTGCCTGGGCGTTGGCCCACACCGTGAGGCGGCCGTCCTCCTCGGGCCGGGCCGCGGCGATGCGAGGCTCCAGGTACTGGGGATGGATCATCTTGGTCTCGTAGACCTCGTCCACCACCACGTCGGCTTCCGACATGGCGGCCTCGGCGTCGCCGATGTTCACCGCCGCGTAGCCGCACACGTTCTTGACCTGCACGCCTTCCGGCAGGTTCTTGGGCAGCGGCATGTCCTCGTGGATGGTGGGCGCCGACTCCTTCATGGTCTCTTCCGGGTCCACCACCACGGGCAGCGGCTCGTAGGTGACCTTGATCTTCCCGAGGGCTTCCTTGACCAGCGCTTGGCTGTCCGCCGCCACCGCCGCCACCGGGTCGCCCATGTAGCGGACCTTGTCCCTGGCGAGGATGTAGCGGTCGATGTAGGAGCGGCCGTAGCGCACGTCCGGCGCATCCGCGGCCGTCACCACCGCGCGCACGCCGGGGATGGCCTTGGCCTCGCTGGTGTCGATGCCGACGATTTTCGCGTGGGCATGCTCGCTTCGGAGCACGCCGCCGCTGAGGGCGTCGGGCAGGTTCAGGTCGATGCCGTAAACGCCCTTGCCGACCACCCGCTCGACCCCGCCCTTGCGGGGCATGTCGGTTCCCAGGACGGTGTATTCAGCCTTTGCCATGGGTCTTGACTCCTTCCCATCCGTTTACGACATCCGCTTGGCGGCCAGTTCGACGGCGTCGAAGATCTTCGTGTAGCCCGTGCACCTGCAGATGTTTCCGGAGATGGCTTCCTCGACATCCTCGGCCGTGGGGCTCTTGGTGCGGTCCAGCAGGGCCTTGAGGGAGACGATGAAGCCCGGCGTGCAGTAGCCGCACTGCACCGCGCCGGTGTCGATGAAGGCCTGCTGCACCGGGTGCAGCTCGTCGCCGTCGGCGATGCCTTCCACCGTGACAAGGTCCGCTCCCGCCGCGTCCAATCCCAGCACCACGCAGGAGTTCACCGGCTTGCCGTCCATGATGATGGTGCAGGCGCCGCACTCCCCCGTGTTGCAGCAGAGCTTGACGCCCTTGTAGCCCAGCGTGTCGCGCAGGAAGTCCACCAGCGCGGTGGACGGCTCCAGTGCCGCCGTGTGGGTCTTGCCGTTGACCGTCAGTGTGATTTCAAGGCTCATCACGCCACCTCCTTCCCGGTGAGCGCTTGCCAGCACTGGGCCAGCCCGCGCCGTGTCAGGGCGTCCACGATCCAGCCGCGGTACTCGCCGCTGCTGCGCTGGTCGGTAATGGGGCTCGATTCGGAGGCCGCGCTGGCCCCCGCTTCCTTCACAAGAGCCGCGTCCAGCGCCTTGCCCGAAACCAGCGCCTCGGTCTTGGGCGCGCGGACGGGCGTCGGCGCCACCGCCCCCAGACCGATGCGGACGTCGTCCAGGGCGCTCGTGGCTCCGTTGGCGGTGGCCATGACCGCCACTCCCACCATGGCTATGTCCATGGGGCCGCGTACCGCGTGCTTGAGATACACGGCGTGGCTGCCCGCGGCGGGGAAGGGCACCGAGATGCCCGTGAGCAGGCCCTTGGAGCCCAGGCTGGTCTGGCCGGGGCCCTGAAAGAAGGCGCCGAAAGGCTCCGTGCGGGCGCCGTCGGAGAACGTCACCTCGGCCTGGGCCTCCAGCACCAAGAGCGGCGCCAGGGTCTCGCCCGAAGGAGAGGCCCGGCAGATGTTCCCGCCGATGGTGGCGGTGTTCCGGATCTGCAGCGAGGCGAACTGGTGCGCCGCCTGCCACAGCAGCGGCAGCCGCTCGCGCACGAGGTCGCTCTCCTCGAGCTCATGGATGGTGGCAAGCGGGCCGATGTGGACGCCGCCGTTGCTCTCGCGGATGGCGTTCAGGTCCGGGATGCGCTTGATGTTCACCAGGCAACCCGGCTCGTCGCTGTACTTGATGTCCACCATCACGTCGGTGCCGCCCGCGATCACCTCCGCCTGCTCGCCGTGCTGGTCCAGCAGCGCAAGCGCCTCGTCGACGGTCTTGGGTTCGAAGTAGTCCATGGGTACGTACTCCCGCGCGTGTTCTTGAGATTGCCCTTCGCCCTTGTGTCTGAGGCTTCTCTTAGCCCAGTCGCATGGCGGATGGCAAGACGCTGCGCCGGGCGCCCCCGCGCGAAAGGTGACGGTACCCCCGAACCCGTCGTTCCCGCGAAAGCGGGAATCCAGGAGGGGCCGGGGTGGGGTTCCAGTTGCCCGGTCGCGGTGTTATTGTCGTGGCGGGTTCTCGGCGCTGGTCGGCGGCGCGCTTGGATATCCGATTTCGGAGGAACGGTCATGGCAAAGGACAGCACGGAGTACCGGGAGCACTGGGGCAGGGAAGGTTTCGCGGGGACGGGGGTGAACGTCACCCGTACCCACCACAGCCCGGACTTTGTTTCGGTTACGGGCCCGCACGTGCCCCACCGGCTCAACGTCGGCTCCGTGGCGCTGCCCGAGCGCGACGATGCCGAGGCCCTGCCCGTCGCGTTCCACGCGGGCCGCACGGGCGTCCAGCTCAGCGTTTCCGGCCGAGCCCACGCCATGCCCTTCGTTTTGTCCAACGTCGAGGCCGACGAAGTGCATTTCGTGCAGGAGGGAGGGCTGGAGTTTCGCACGGCTTACGGCACGCTGACCGGGGAGCCGGGCGACTTCGTGGTGATCCCGCGCGGCATTCCCTACCGGGTGCGTCCCCTGGCGGGATCGAGCCTTTCGGTCATCATCGAGACCCCCGGCGCGGTCCGCTTCGACCCGTCGCCCACCTTCGGCGCCGGCCTCCGGCGCGCGGTGATCGGCGAGGACGAAGCCCGGGACGTGGAGACGGTGCTGCTGCTCAAGTGCTTCGACGGCGTCACCCGGTACGTCAAGCCCACCAACCCGCTGGCCACCCAGGCCCTCGCCGACGGCCCCAGCCCGGTGTGGAAGCTGAACATCAGGGACGTCCCCACCGATCCCAACGGTCCCCCGGTGCAGTTCATTGCGTCGCCCGGCCGGGACGAGCTGTTCTACAACCTGAGCGCCCGCCACCGGCGGCGTCCGCCCATCCACAACAACGTCGACTACGACGAGCTGATCTACTACTTCGAGGGCCCCGGCGCCTGGGGCGGGGTGGACGAGCCGGGCATGCTGACCTGCGTGCCCAAGGGCGTGATACACCACGGCCCCTCCGAGGACGTGCCCGAGGGCTACTACGCGTGGATGCTGGAGTCGCGCTGCACCCTGCGTCTCACCGACGCCGGCGCCGCCGCCGCGGAGCTCATGGAGACCGACCTCTACGGCCCCCACGCCACGACGGAAGGGTTCCGCTGATCGGAGTTAGACGGCAACCGCCGCACTCTCATTCTCGGGATCTGTGCTACGAGCCGCCGGTTGTTCCGCCGAACGAGTCGTCGAGCTTGTCGAGGATGCGCAGCCCGGCATCTATGGAACCACGGGCCGCGATCGCCCGAAACCGGGTCTCCGCATCGTGCTGTGCGATGACGATCGTGGAGAGCTCCTCCACCAGCTTGTTCACGCTCATCCGCCGACTCTTGGCGATCTCCTTCAGTCGGCCGTGCGTATCATCAGGCAAACGGATGGTCACCGTCGACATCTTTCATTCCTCCATGATCGACTCACTGGGTGTTAGCACGCGTAACCCCGGGAAACGCAATTCCGTGCGACCGAAATCGCGCTGATTGTGGGTAACGACGACCTCGGCCCCTCCGGCTACCGCAAGCTCAATCAAATGATTGTCCGATTCGTCCGGAAGATTCGGTCTCCATAGGTAGGACACTCGCACCCAACGACAGCGGCTCGCAAAAGCCGCCCACAGGGCATCCCGGTCCTCTTCGGTGATACGCGACTGACCGAAGATTTCCGGTCGAGACAACACCGCTTCGTGTTCCAGAAACAGTGCTTGGCCCATCAACGGTTGGTATTCGCCAAGCACACAACGCCGGAGCACCTGCCGGCTGGCACCGTTTGGACTCAACACAGCGGATACCAGCACGTTGGTGTCCACGACGACCTGCATTTTTCTTTGATAGCATATATGCTGTCATGCTACAATCTCGTTGGCGTCAAATACACCGACCAAACCGGACTTCCCTTGCGCACTGGCTACAAGTGGGTCGGATAACGTATTCGTGGACACACGTGTGAACACAATCGACACATATCGTTGCGGCGGCTACCTTTCCGGCGGATCGGGAGGGTGCCGCCAGAAGCGGGTTGGGTCGCGGTGTTGTCTGTAAGGCGGAGCGGCGGCGGCCTGTCGTCTCTGGATGTTCGTGACTTCCGGCTGCTCTATATCGCTCTTTTCGGAACCTCGGTCAGTTATCAGCTCCAGCGCACCATCGAGCTCTGGCTGGTCTACAATCTCACCGGCTCCCCGCTGTTGACCGGTTTCACCGGGCTGGTCCGCGGCCTGGCCACGCTGGTGTTCCAACTCGCCGGGGGAGTCGTCGCCGACCGTATCGACCGGCGGCGGTTCGTGATCCTGGTCCAGGGCGTGAACGCCCTGATCACCCTGTCCTTGGGGACGCTGGCCCTCACCGGCCTCATCGCGGTGTGGCACATCTACCTGGCGGCGTTCGTGAACGCGACCTTGACCACCGCGGCGGGACCGGCACGGACCGCCATGGTCCCGGGCCTCGTGCCGCGGGAGCTGCTGGTCAACGCCTTCGCGCAGATCGCGTCGGTCCGCAAACTGTCGCAACTCGTGGGCCCGGCGGTGGGCGGCATCCTGATCGGCGCCGCCGGTTCCGGCTGGACCTACGCGGTGGCCTGTCTGATCTATGTCGTGTCCGTCCCGATCATGATCTGCATGCGCTACGAGTCCGGGCCCCTGGACCGGGAGCAGTCGCCGGTGAAGAGCCTGCTCGAAGGGATCGCCTTCATCCGGCGCAACTCGCTGATCGTGGTCCTGCTGGTGACCGAGTTCGCGGCGGTCTTCTTCGGCAGCTACCGGGCGCTGCTGCCGATCTTCGCCGTGGCCATGGGCCTCGGCCCCGAAGGCCTGGGCATCCTCCTGGCCGCGCCGGCGTTGGGCTCGCTCCCCGGCGTGGGCGCGGTCATGTGGCTGGGGAACATCTCCTACAAGGGTCTGTTCATTTCGTTCAGCGTCATCGCCTACGCCGGCTGCCTCTTCGGGCTGGCGTTCTCGACGTGGTTTTTCGGGTCGGTAGCGATTCTGTTCCTGGTGGGCGTCTTCGATGCCCTGCAAGCCGTGGTGCGCCAGGTCGTGATCCAGGCCCGCACCCCGGACAACCTGAGAGGGCGCGCCGCGAGCTTCCAGCGCATACTGGGCGTGGGCGCCCCGTCCCTCGGCGAGGCCCACTCGGGCGCGGTCGCCGCGCTGATCGGCGCCCCCTGGACGCTGGTGGTGACCGCGGTCGTATGCATCGGGATCACCGCGGGGCTGGTGGTGACACGGCCGGATTTGCGGGATCGGGATCTGTGATCGTGCGTGGGGAGGGATTTGCGAAATGCTTGGTATCAGACTAAGTTTAAGAGACTAAGCTAGAGGGAGTGGCCATGCGAACTGTAAACATGCATGAAGCCAAGACACATTTGTCCAGTCTCGTCGAGGCTGCCGCAAATGGAGAGCCCTTCATCATCGCGCGTGCGGGGAAGCCGGTGGTGAAGGTCGTTGCCGTGGAAGCGCCGGAATCGGCAAAGATGCGCCGAATCGGTTTTCTGGACGGCAAAATCTCGGTGCCCGACGACTTCGATCGCATGGGCTCCGCTGAAATCGAGGCGTTGTTCGAGGGTAAGGAATGAATCTCCTTCTGGACACCCATGTGCTCCTTTGGGCAGCAGGGTCTTCCGAGCGGTTGCCGGAGGAGGGGCGGAGTTTGCTCGAAGAGCAAGAGACACAGCCGGTCTTTAGCGCGGCGTCCATCTGGGAAATCGCGATCAAGAGCGGGACGGGGCGCCCGGACTTCCGCGTCAATCCTCATCTGCTGCGGCGAGGATTGCTGGAGAACGGCTACACGGAACTGCCCGTGACGGGCGCCCACGCGGTAGCGGTGGTATTGCTGCCGCCTCTACACAAGGACCCGTTCGATCGCATACTGATCGCCCAGGCCCAGGTCGAAGGGATCACGCTGTTGACGGCAGACAAGATGGTAGGACGATACCCGGGGCCGATCCGGGTGCTGGTAACGTCAAAAGGCTTGTGTCAGGGAGAAGAGTGAGGGGACTCCCTGGGACCTGTTTTCGTGAGTTAATCCCAATGTTGCAAAAGGTTCGTCAAGAGCAAACCGGAACGCGCCCTACGAAACGTCATTCCCGCGAAAGCGGGAATCCAGGCGGGGCGTGGGCGGAGACACCGGCCAGTTGGCCCCTCTCCACCCCTGGATTCCCGCTTTCGCGGGAATGACGTTTCGTAAAATTCCCTGTCACCCTACTCTGCCGCTTGACTTCACGCCCAGTGACATTCCCCAACCACCCCTTCCTCCCTTCCAGATCCCATCCCGCTTGCCGCACGGGCCTCTCCATGCTTCCGCCTTCTGCAACATTGGGGTTAAGTTTCAAAGAGAATATAACCTTGTAATCATGGATCTGTATGCCATAATTACGAGGATGATTGAGCGACGAGTACTCCCAACCGTCTTGAGACGGCTGGACCAGTTTCCGGCCGTGGCATTGCTGGGTCCTCGCCAAGTCGGCAAGACGACATTGGCCGAAGCCGTGGGCGCTGAACGGGAAAGCGTTTATCTCGACCTGGAGACGCAGTCGGGCCGCGAAAGACTGTCCGATCCGTCGGATTATCTCTCTGCACATGAAGACAGGCTGGTGATCCTGGACGAAGTGCAGGCAATGCCGGAGTTGTTCCAGGAACTCCGGAGCCTGATAGACCGGGGACGTCGCCGCGGCAGGCGAACCAACCGCTTTCTCATACTCGGATCGGCGTCAATGGATCTTCTGAGGCAGTCGAGCGAGAGCCTTGCCGGCCGTCTTGCGTACGTCGAGTTGGAACCCATGGACGTGTTGGAGGTGCGGCGCGACGACAGGGATGATCTCTGGTTGCGCGGGGGGTTCCCGGACAGCTTTCTGGCAGGGGACGATGCCGCCAGCGCACTCTGGAGGGACAGCTTCATCAAGACCTACCTGGAGCGGGACATCCCGCAACTCGGCCCTCGAATTCCTGCCGAGGCGCTACGGCGCTTCTGGACCATGCTGGCGCACACTCAAGGCCAACTCCTGAATGCGGCGCAACTGGCCCGCGCCCTTGCCGTCGACGGAAAGACCATCGCTCGCTACCTGGACCTGATGGTCGACCTTCTCCTCGTGCGCCGTCTACCGCCGTACCACGCCAACGTGCGTAAACGCCTCGTCAAGTCACCGAAGGTCTACGTGCGTGACAGCGGCTTGGTCCACACTCTCCTTGGGTTGGACCATCGGGAGGCCGTGCTCGGTCACCCCGTGGCGGGCGGTAGTTGGGAAGGGTTTGTCATTGAGAACATCCTGCGGGCGGCCCCGGAACGCACACTGGCAAGCTTCTACCGTACCGCCGCCGGTGCCGAAATCGATCTGCTGTTGGAACTCCCGAACCGCGGGCTATGGGCCGTCGAAGTCAAACGCGGTTCGGCCCCCAAGCTTGAAAGGGGCTTCTACCATGCCCGTGAGGACCTGAAGCCTGACCGCTGCTTCGTGGTCTATTCCAGGAATGAGCGCTATCCCAAGGCAGAGGGTGTGGAGGTCATTGGAGTTGAGGAACTCTGCCGATCACTGTGTTCGTAGGCAGGCTGAATCCCTTTCGAATGCCCTCGATTTCCATCGTTTGGGCGCATTCGAAGACTACCGGAGGAAGGACAGCCTCAAGTACTACGGCATCAGCAAGCTGCTGCAATGCGTGTACGCCATCCAACTGTCTCGCCGCCTGAACCCGGCCGGCACGGCCGAAGTCGCGGTGCACGCGATGTGTCCCGGAGGTATTGCCTCGAACATTGCCCGGAACGCGCCGGCGCTTCTGAAACCGGTCGTTAACCCGCTGTTGCGGCATTTCCTGAAAACTCCGGAGGAGGCCGTGGGGCCGGCAATCTACCTGTGCTGCGCCGAGGAGGCAGGCAGCGCCGCACCGCATGCAGGAGCCAACGGGCTCCGAACTCCTTTTCCAGGCGATGAGCCGGGGTTGCTCGAATGCGCATTGCTCGCGCCGATGGTAGCCGCGTGTTTAGGCGCTTTCATGCGCCGCGGTTTCGGCGACGTGGCCGAGGGATTGAAGGCTGATGCGGAGGCAATACACGCCGGGATAGGAACGGAGTTCAGGAGGCTTGCCTCACTTGCTACACGGTTTGAAAATGACTAAGTTTAGCAGACTAAGTTGAAGGAACCGTCATGCGCACCGTAAACATGCATGAAGCCAAGACACATCTGTCGCGTCTCGTTGAGGCTGCCGCCAGAGGTGAACCTTTTATCATCGCTCGCGCGGGCAAGCCGGTGGTGAAGGTCGTTGCGGTAGAAGCGCCGGAGTCAGGAGCGATGCGCCGAATCGGCTTTCTAGACGGCAAAATCTCGGTGCCCGAAGACTTTGACCGCATTGGTTCCAGCGAGATCGAGGCCCTGTTTGGGGGGAAGGAGTGAATCTCCTTCTGGACACGCATGTGTTGCTCTGGGCGGCCGGTGTCTCCGAGCGCTTACCGGACGAGGGGCGCGCTCTGCTTGAAGCTCCGGAGACGCAGCCGGTCTTCAGTGCCGTGTCCCTCTCGGAAATCGCCATCAAGAGCGGAATGGGCCGTCTCGATTTCGGCGTCGACGCTCATCTACTGCGTCGAGGATTATTGGAGAACGGCTACACGGAGTTGGCGGTGACTGGCGCCCACGCAGTAGCGGTGGCCTTGTTGCCGCCGCTGCACAAGGATCCTTTCGACCGCATCCTAATCGCTCAGGCGCAAGTGGAAGGGATCACGTTGTTGACCGCAGACAGAATGGTAGGGTGTTACCCAGGGCCGATACGGGTGCTCTGATACAATCCCGCAAACTCGGGCTGTCCACTTAGCCGTCGACTGGACCGCAGGCGACTGGTGCTCGGAGTCGGGCCTCTGCTTTTTGCTGAGGTCGTGAGTTCCCAAGATTCCCTTCCGGGGGCTGTGGGTGTCGTCGGCTTGACCAATATTCAAGGTTGCCATCTCTCATTTCTGTGTGACGATGTCTCTGCGTTCTTCATGAATAACTTGGCGAAAACTGGGGCAATCCTAGGCCACCCTATGGCTAAGACGGGCCAAATAGACTAGGATCGCGCGGGTCTGGTCTGGATAGCCAAACAGCCTGAGGAACTTACCAATGGCTGAAAGGAAACGAAGCTGTGTTGCCTCATGCACTACCGAGAGCCGCTTCCCGAAGGATGCCCACCTGACGGTGCGGAAGATATTGTATCATCGCGAGAAGTCTTTCGCTTGGTACGGTCGGATCCACCAACAGAGGAGGATTTCAGGTCGCAACGTGCCGAAAGACCAGGCCGTTCTTTTCAGGGAATATCCGAGTGCCAAGCCCGTGGGTTGTCTGTCTTTGCTGAACGCAAGGAGTCCCAGAGAGCCTTGAAGCTCCCCAGTTTGCGTGGGCGACTAATTTGTCGGGTGGGTCTCGAACCGGGCGCCGGCCACATTCAGCAAACAGGGCGGGCTTCGCACTACACTTGGTGGCCTTTGGCGGATTTCGATATCTTGCCGCGCTGTACTGTGGAAAACCCATGAAGACGATCCGACATACCGGTACGCTTTTCTACTACGACGGCCCGCAGGTCTTCGAGGCTCGAGACGGAATCGGAGGACATTACATCGCCGTGGCCGTGGAGCCGATAGATTCGCATGAACAGTATCTGGTGAGCGGTGTCGCGCCGGAGAGACTTCGTCAATTTCGTTCAGGGACACTCGATCTGAGGTCGTTGCTGGCTGAACCAGTTGAAGACGAGTGGTATTTGGCCACTACGGCCGGGGGTCTCAAAGAACCGCTAGCACTAGTACGTCAGAACACGTCTTTGCGGGAGAGTGGGTTCTTGCCGGATGACGGCTTTGTACTACACGACCGTGTAGCTGATGAGTCCGTCCTCAAAGAAGCGCGCGAGCGCAGGAACTTGGTTCTCGAAATCGCCACCGAGCCACCGGAAGCGACAACTGATCATCGTATCCGCGTGAATACGCTTGTTGGGTTGCTCCACTACGTCCAGGTGATGGTCAGGCACGCGTATCGAACGGCGATAAAGGGGCGAGCACCTCAGCCCGGACAACGGGAGAACCACATGATGGACGTCGTTGTCCCAGCGACGGCAGGCTCGTTCAAGGTCGTACTGGAGGCGGCCCAACTGCCAGATATGTTTGGTTACAATGACGTGGCGCTTGGACTGCAGAAGATAGACATGCTATTTGAGAACATAGGTAATCCTGACGACACATTGGAGACGTTAAAGGAGAATCGTGGACACCTAGCAGGTATATATCTGAAACTTATGCGTTTCCTCGTAGACCACCAAACGGGACTCCACTACTCTTGGGCGGAACCAACTTCAATTCGACCGAGTAGTCACGCGGTGACTGAAGCGGAAACTAGGATATTAGTCGATGCGCTTTCAAGTATTACGCACTTAGGGATAGAAACTATCACGTTGGAGGGTCGCTTCGAGCGCTTTAACCGTCGAAGTGGGTCTTGGGGTTTGTTGACGAACGAGGGGAGAGTTTCAGGCAAAGTCAAGAAGGGTGGTCCGAGCCTTGACGGTTTGCAAGTGGACGGCCGATATAGGTTTTATTGTGAGGAGGAGATAGAAGAGATAGATATTACGGGACGTGAGTCACGCAAAATCTATTTGAATACACATGAGCCCCTTTGAATCCATCTTGCCCTTCTACCGGACACACAGGCCGGGGAGTGAAGTAGGTAAATCCCCTTTGAATCGAGTTGCTTGGTCACTATCAATTTTCAGACAACCATAATCACAGCATAGTGTCGGCCCAAATCGGGTCTTTCGGTGCCTATGGAGGGCTGACGTAGTAGATCTCGCTACGGTAGTTCCGGTTTCCTTTCATACCACCTAACCGCCTGCTCATAGGCGTGGGCCACCTGAAACACCAAACTTTCCTGAAAGCACGGCCCCACGATCTGCAGCCCCAACGGCAACCCGCCGGCCGTGAACCCGCAGCACACGCTCAGCACCGGCAGCCCGGTGACGTTGAACGGGATGGTGCAGCGGGTGCCGATGCTGCCGCTGGGGTGGCGGAAGGGGATGCGGCGGCCGTCGATTTCGGCGAAGCCCTGCTTGCATTCCTCGATGGTGGGCGCGGCGATTCCGACGGTGGGGGCGACGATCACCTGCACGTCCTGGAGGGCCTCCTCGAACTCGTGGCAGATGACGCGGCGGACACGCTGGGAGGTGACGTAGGTCGAGGCGGGGATGGTGAGGGAGGCGATGTTCCGGTGCAACAACTCACGGCTGTAGCCCTGGGGCTCCTTGCGCAGGTAGGGTTCGTGGGCCACGACGTTCTCGCAGCGGCTGGTGGCGGTCTGGACGGCGGGGACAGCGTCCATGTGGGGGATGGTGATCCTTTTCACCGTCATGCCCAGGGAGCCGAGCGCGGCGAGGGCGTCCTGGAACCCCTTGGCGACCTCGTCCACCATCAGTTCGTCGAAGTAGCTGTCGATGACGCCTGCCTTCATGCCGGCGACGGCGCTGCCCAGGCCTTCTCGGTAGTCGGGCACGGGTTCGGGAGAGGTCAGCGGGTCGTTGAGGTCCTCCCCGGCGATGGCCGCGAGCACCAGGGCGCAGTCCTCCACGGTCTTGGTGAAGGGGCCGAAGTGGTCGGACGAGAAGCCGCCGGTGCCGGCGACGCCGCCGTAGCGGCTCACCCGGCCGTAGGTGGCCTTGAGGCCCACGGTGCCGCACCAGGCGGCGGGGTTGCGTACCGAGCCGGCGTTGTCGGTGCCGATGGAGATCAGGCACAGGTCGGCGGCCACCGCGGCGGCCGAGCCGCCGCTGGACCCGCCCGGCACCCGGCTCGTGTCCCACGGGTTGTGCGTCGTGCCGAAGTAAGGGTTCATGGTGGTGCCGCCGCCAGCCCACTCGTGCATGTTGTTCTTGCCCAGGACGATGGCCCCGGCCTCACGCAGCCGGGTTACCACCGTGGCGTCGAAGTCGGGCTTCCAGTCGGCGAGGATCCGGCTGCCGGCGGTGGTGGGGTAGCCCTTGACCGCCAGGTTGTCCTTGATGGACACCGGGATCCCGTGTAGCGGCCCGCGGTAGTTGCCGCGGCCGATCTCCTCCTCGGCACGGCGCGCCTCCGCCACGGCGTCGTCCTCCATGACGGTGCTGTAGGCGTTGAGCACGGGGTTGAGGCGCTTGATCCGCTCCAGGTAGGCGGCGGTCAGCTCCACCGGCGAGACCTCCCGGGCGGCGATGCGGGGGGCCACGCCCGCGATGGTAAGGGTGGTGGGGTCCAGCTCGGGCATGGGGTGTTCCTTTCGTTTGAAGGGCGCCCTTCGACTTCGCTCCGCTACGTTCAGGACGAACGGAAGAAGGTGGCTTCTTCCGTTCGTTTGAGCGGGTCGAAGGGCGCTGGCTAGCCAAGGTCGGCGCAGCCCGGGATGACCTCGCGCCCCCAGAGGTCCATGACTTCGTCGAGCACACGCATGGGCGGCGTCAGCAGCAGGTGCTTCACACCGGCTTCGGCCAGCTTGCGGACGCGTGCCAGGCACTCCTCCGGGGTGCCGGCGATGGCGAACCGGCGTAGCATGTAGTCGGTGATGAGTTCGGGGTCGGCGCGTTCCTCCAGCGGCTTGCTGATGTCGAAGCCGGCCATGAACCGCTGGACCCCGGCCAACTCGTCCGGGGGCACGGTCTCCGTGGTGAAGCGGAAGTTGTGATGCACGCGGTTGGCCAAGCGCGCGCGCACCCGTTCCCGGGCGCGGCCGCCGTCCTCATCCACGCAGATCATGCCCGCCATGGCGATGTCGACATCGGACAGGTCCCGGCTGTCTTCACGAGCGCCCGCGGCGACGTGGGCCTGCGCCCACTCCAGCACGTCGAGGTCGAAACCGGTGCCGAGCATGATGCCGTCGGCGTAGCGTCCGGCCACCCGCAGGCTCCGGGGTCCCACCGAGGCCACGTAGATCGGCACCGGGAGCCTGCCCACGTTGAGGGAGACCGCGCCGGCGCCTTCGTCGCCCCGGGGCACCTCGATGGAGCGCCCTCCCAGCAGTTCGCGGATGGTGGCCAGTCCGGCGGCGAAATCGGCCAGCCGCGTGGCCTTGCGCCCCAGCCGGTACGTGGAGCCGTCGCCGGTCGCCAGGCCCAGGATGGCCCGTCCGCCCGAGAACTCGTTGGATGTGGCCGCGGAGAGGGCCAGCGTCGTGGGATCGCGGTAGGCCATGGTGGTCGCGGCGATGCCGAAACGGAGCCTTTCCGTCCGCAGCGCGCACACGGTCATGGCCTGGAACCCGTCCAGGTTGTTCAGGTGGCCGTCGGCGAAGAAGAGAGCGTGGAAGCCCAGGGCTTCCGCGGCCACGGCGCGGCGGGTGATCTCTTCCGCGTTCCGGGCCGGGGCGTGGATCGAGAAGAGCACGGTTGTCCTTTCGCTCAGTGGGTCGATCAGGGCCGCGGGAGGCAGCGGGGGGTCCGCCGCCTCCCGTGAAGGCCCGCACGTCAATAGGGAGGCCGACCGGTTTACGCCATCCCGAACAGCCGCATGGCGTTGCCGCCCAGGATCTTCTCCTTGTCGTCGTCCGAGATGCCCTCGAGCTCCCGCACCATACGCACCGTGCCTTCCTTCCAGGTGCCCGACGGGTCGTTGTGCGGGTAGTCGCTGCCCACGGTCAGGTTGTGGTCCTTCCAGAAGTCGCAGGCGTAGCGGATGGAGGTCTCGGCGGCGAAGGCGGACACCCAGATCTGGCTGAAGAACTCGCTGGGGTCCTTGCCCAGCTTCTTGCGGCCGTTGGGGTCCATGTCCAGGCGGTTCATGAGCCAGGGCACGAAGGCGGCGGAGCCTTCCACGAAACAGATGCGCAGGTCCGGGAACTCCTTCAGCGCGCCGCGCAGGATCAGGCTGCCCATGTCCACGATGTAGCGGAAGGGGAACGCCAGCAGGAAGGGCAGGGCGTTGTTGTCGGCCTCCAGGAAGAGCTGTTCGATGCCCACCAGCGCCGGGTTGGGATGATCCTGGCGGTCCGACGCGGTGTCGTGCACCAGGATCGGGATGTCGAGCTGGCACACCTTGTCGTAGACCGGCCACAGCCGCTCCGCTCCCAAGTTGGCGTCCTCGAAGCCGCCCATGAACTTCACGGCCTTGATGCCGAGCTGGTTCACCATCCGGTCCAGCTCCTTGCAGGACTCCTCCACGTCCGGCAGGAACACCCAGCCGACGCCGATGTAGCGTTCGGGATGGGCGCATTCCGCCAGGTCCTGGGCCACCGCGTCGTTGTAGCGGCGCGCCAGCTCGCACCCGAGGTCACGGTCCCACGTGTAAAGCAGCTCCCGGTTCTCGGGTATCAGCACGTGCTTGTCGAACCCTTCGAAGTCGGCCTGCGCCACCCGTACGTCCAGGTCCCAGCGTCCCTTGGGCGCCTGGTTCTTGATGAGGGTGCCGTCCGGCAGCACGGACTTGACCTCGTCGCCGTCCCGCACCACCCGCGGAGACTCGGGATACCGGTCGCTGATGCCTTCCAGGAACTTCACCGGGAAGTAATGGGTGTCGCAGTCGATGTACATGGCCTTCCTCCTAGGGTCCTACCGTTGTTCCCGCTCTGCCCTACCGTCGTTTCCGCCCCGCCCTTCCGTTATTCTTGCTCTACCCTACCGTCGTTCCTGCTCTACCCTTCCGTCATTCCCGCGAAAGCGGGAATCCAGGCGGGGATGGGCCGGGAACGGCCGTGGTTTGCCCCTCCCCACCCATGGATTCCCGCTTTCGCGGGAATGACGGAAGGGCAGCGGGAACGACGGGGAGTGATTACGGAATGGCGGGGAATGATTACGCATCCGTAAGAATGATTACGCATATGTAAAGATGGCCCGCCCCAGTATTCTCCCTTCCTCCAGGTCGGCCACCGCCTCGTTGACCTGGTCCAGGGTGTAGCGGCGCGTCACCAGGTCGTCGAGCTTGAGCTTGCCTTCCCGGTACCAGCGGACGAACGTGGGGAAGTCGCGGTCCGGGAGGCAGTCGCCGGCGTGGGTGCGGGTGAAGTAGCGGCCTCCGGCGAAAAGGTTCGTGTTGATGAGCGGCGTCGCGCCCGGCGGCGGCAGGCCGATCAGCAGGGCGGTCCCGCCGCGCTCGAGCCCCGGGGCTCCGGTGCGCACGGAGCGGAGGATCTGCTCCTGGGTGGTGGGATGGCCCACCGCGTCCAGCGCGAAGTCCGCGCCGCCCCCGGTGAGCTCGGTGATGGCTTCCACCGGGTCCACCTTGCTTGCGTTGATGCAGTGGGTGGCGCCGAAACCCTTGGCGAACTCCAGCTTCCCGTCGTCCAGGTCCACCGCGATGAGCGGGCAGGCGTCCACCACCGCCGCGGCCGAGATGGCGCACATGCCGATGCCGCCCACGCCGTAGACGGCCACCGATTGCCCCGGACGCACCTGCAGCGTGTTGATGATGGCTCCCGAGCCGGTGGTGACCGCGCAGCCGATGATGGAGGTCACGTCGGTGTCCACGTCGTCGTCTAGGGGAAGCACCACGCGCTCGGACGCCACCAGGTGCTCGGCCCAGGTGGACGCCGACGCCCAGATGGACTGTTCCCGCCAGGTGGCCGGAATGGCCGGTCGCATGTTGAGAGCGTGGGACACGGGCGGGAGCGGCGACTCCGGGGCGTTCCGGTCCACCCAGGTGGTGAAAACCCGGTCGCCTTCCTTCACGTGGTTCACGTCGCGGCCCTTGGCCACCACTACGCCGGTGGACTCGTGCCCCAGCAGCGCCGGCAGCTTGGAGCGCTGCTCCTCCGGGGAGCGCTGGATCTGATGGAGTTGGGAGTGGCAGATGCCGCTGGCGTAGAGCTTCACCAGCACCTGGTCAGGCGCCGGGTCCGGAAACGTGACCTCGTCCACCACCAGGGGCTTGCGCGATTCGACCAGGATTGCGGCCCGGGACTTCGTAGGCATGGCGCCTTCCTTTCCATCAGACGGCCCGCCGGCCTTGCCGGCCAGGGGCCGTGTTGCCGCATTGGCTCGGCGGCTTCGCTTTTTCGTGAGTAGTTGCCGGAGGGGTGTTTGTCAAGGGACCGGAAGCCGTCGTTTCCGCTGGTTCCGCCGGGGAAAAGGTGGTAATCAGGCTACGGATATCACGCCATCACGCGCGAACCTCAATCCCGTTCAGGAGGTATTGACCATGCCCACCATCGATGCCGACGCTCACGTCGTCGAGTCCGAACGTACCTGGGACTACATGGATGCGGCCGACCAGAAGTATCGGCCGATCGTCGTCAAGCCGAGCGGCGATCAGGGAGGCGAATACTGGTTCATCGACGGCAAGATCCGCGGCCTGGTGCGGATCGTCATGACCGCCCACGAGCTTGACGAGGTCGCCGACCGCACCGGCCGGGTGATGTTCACGCCCCAGGAAACCCGCGAGATGGAGAACGTGGACGCGCGGGTCAAGCACATGGACGAGCTCGGCGTCGACATCCAGGTGCTCTATCCGACCATTTTCATCGAGCAGATCACCGAGAAGCCCGAATGGGAGATCCCCATCTGCAAGGGCTACAACCGCTGGCTGGCGGACATCCACCGGCAAGGGAAGGGCCGGCTGCGGTGGATCTGCGTGCTGCCGCTGCTGGACATGAGCGCGTCTCTGGAGGAGCTGGAGTTCTGCAAGCAGAACGGCGCCTGCGGGGTCTTCATGCGCGGCATCGAGGGGCGCCGGTTGCTCACCGACCCCTACTTCTATCCCCTGTACGAGAAGATGAGCGAGCTCGACATGGCCGTGGGCGTCCACGTCGGAAACGGCAACCCGCAGGAAGAGGACCTCGTGTCCCAGTACAACGGCGGCGGCAGCTTCTGGAAGTTCCGCATCCCGATCATCGGCGCGTTCCACTCGGTGATCATGGGCGAGATCCCCCAGATGTTCCCCAAGCTCCGCTTCCACTGGGCCGAGGCCGCGGCCCTCTGGGTACCCTACGTCGTCAAGGACCTGAAACGCCGCTGGGGCGCCCAGAACAAGGACTTTCCGGACAACCCGCTCAAGGAATACCGGCAGTACGTGTCGTGCCAGACCGACGACGACGTCGACTACATCTTCAGGTACTCCGGCGAGGACAACATCGTCATCGGCACCGACTACGGCCACAACGACCAGTCCACCGAGATCGAGGCGCTACGCAACCTGAAGGAGCTCGGCAGCATCACCGCGCCCCAGTACGAGAAGATCATCGACGATAACCCGAAGACGCTGTTCGGGCTGCAGTAGGTATTGGCGAGTTCGCCCCCTCCGAGCGGCGTGGTTGCGGCAGGCCCGAAGGTGTCGTTCGGGAGACCTGGAGTTCGCATGAAAACAGCAGCATCGGCACTGCTCTTCGTCCTGTTGTCACTAGCGCCGGCGCATGGCGCTGATGGGGCGGAGAACGTCCGCATCGGCGTTGATCCCGGCTATCCGCCCTTCAGCGACACCGACGATGCCGGCCGGCTCAAAGGTTTCGACATCGACATCGCCCTGGCCCTCTGCGGAGAGATGGAGGTCAAGTGCACGTTCGTCCGGCAGGATTGGGAAGGACTGATTCCCGGACTGCGGGCCGGGAAGTTCGACGCCATCGTGTCCAGCATGTCCATCACCGAGAAGCGCCGCCGGCTGGTCGCGTTCACGGACAGGTATTATAGCAACACCGTGCGTTTCGTGGCGCGCCAGGGAGCGGCCTTCGATCCCGCGGCGGCGTCGGGGCGGATGATCGGCGCGCTCGGTGCGACGATCGCATCGGACTGGCTGGAAGAGAACCTGGGGAGGAGCGCGGCCATAAGGCTCTTCACCGGTCAGGACGAACTGTTGAATGCGCTTTCGGCGGGCCGCGTGGACGCGGTCTTCGGCGACGGCCTGGGCTTCTGGTCGTGGCTTCAGGGCGAGGCAGGGGCCGGTTTTGCGTTCGTGGGCGATGGGTATCGGCTTGACGAGGGAATAGGCATCGCCGTGCGCAAGGAAGACGAAACGCTGCGCCGCCGTTTCAACCGTGCGCTCCGGTCGATTCTTGCCGGCGGCGCCTATGAACGGATCAACGCTCGGTACTTTCCATTCAGCATCTACTAGTGTGGTGTCTGGTTAATTCGTTTAATAACACTGGTGACAGAGTCAATGATGGCGTCAGCGGACTTGGTCCAACGAAACGGCTTGGGATGTTGATTGTGCAGGTCGAGGTAATTTCGTATGGCTTTCTCCAGAGCGACCACGGAGCGGTAGGTGCCGCGGCGTAACTGGTGTTCGGTCAAGGTTGCGAAGAAGCGCTCCACCAAGTTCATCCAGGAACTGTAGGTGGGGATGAAATGACAGTGGAATCGGGGGTGTCGCAACAGCCAGTTCTTGACTTGGGTGGTCTTGTGGGTGCCGTAGTTGTCGAGAATGAGGTGGACTTCCAAGGCGGCCGGGACCTGCGAGTCGATGTGGCGCAAGAAAGCGGTGAACTCTTGGCTCCTGTGCCGGCGGTGCAGCTTGCCCACCACTCGACCCGTGGCCACCTCCAGTGCGGCGAACAGCGTGGTGGTGCCATAGCGCCGATAGTCATGGGTCCGGGTCTCGGGTGTGCCGTAGTTCAGTGGTAAACCGGGTTGGGTACGGTCCAATGCCTGAATCTGGCTTTTTTCATCCACGCACAACACCAGCGCGTTGTCCGGCGGATTCAGATAAAGACCCACCACGTCCCGCACCTTGTCGATGAAGTGCGGATCGGTGGACAGCTTGAAGTTCCGAGACAAGTGAGGTTTGAGCCCGAATGCCCGCCATACACGATGAACGAAATCCCGTGGCACATCCAGGTCCTCGGATAAACTCCGAACGCTCCAGTGCGTGGCATGCTTCGGCCGTCGATTCAGTGTCGCGTCCAACACTTCCTGCACCCGTACGTCGTTGTGCTTGCGCGGCTGGCCGCTTCGCACCGCATCGGACAGTCCCGCCAGTCGCTCTCGGGCGAACCGCCCCCGCCACTTCGACACCGTCTGCTGGCTCGTGTGGTGTCGCTTCGCCACCTCCTCCCCGGTGTAACCTCGCGCGCAATCCAAAACCACGCCCGCTCGTAGATGAAGACCCGCTCGCGTATTGCGCCGCCGACTCCATCTTTCTAGCTCCGCCTTCTCCTCCTCGCTCAAAACGATCGCCGCTGGGGGTCGTGCCATGGTGCCCTCCTGTCCTTTCTTCCCATGGTACGACACACTCCATTGTTCTTCAACTAATTAATCGGACAGGACACTAGGGGGATCTACGTGACGGCGGCGCGGCGGCGGGTAGTGGTCCTGCATGTGGTTTGGTACAGGCGGATCGCTGAATGGCTGGACGCTACTCGCGGCAAGGCTCGCAGACCGTGCTGCCGTGACTCCCTTGGCAGGTTTTCTCCAAGGGGGCGGAGCCGTTGCCAGGGGAACACGGGGACGGATTCGGGAATGCCAGCTCAACCGCAACAGCGAGACGTGTTGAGTACTACCTCAGAGGCGTGATCGAATTCCGCAGAATACACGTCAACACGGCCGCCACCCTTTGTCCAAGAAGACAGGACCAACTCTTTGTAGATGATTACCAACTAATTTGTTGGTCTGGTCTGACCGGCGATACTGCGGCTGACGCCCAACTTGCTCGGCGGATGGCTTTAACTGAGGTACACGGAACCATCCGCCAAAGCTTGTGTATGCACCAGAGGCACGCGATTTCGTTATCTCCGCCGTCAACGGAGGGGAAAACGAGAGGCAATCGGTGTCGGCAGATTGTGGTTCTCAATCTGGTGGACAATGACTTGGCTGGAAACGCCAAACTCCTGGCCGAGTTCGTCGATCGTCTCATGTTCGGGCGATTTGTGCTCCAGTCGCACACGCAAGGACTCGGCAGGCGCGAGGAGTTCTGCCGCGAATGCTCGGGACAACGCCTGACGATCCGTAAACAGGGAGCTGAGAATGCCGAATCCGGAATCCGGACGGCCGAAGTAGTCACCGAGGGCACGCGCCAACAGAAACCGCGTACCCGTTTCATTCCGCCGAGTTGTGACACACGTGGGTGCGCTCGCCGCAACAAGCCCTTGAATGCGGCTGCAAGGCGATACTGTTTCGTGATGGTATACGGCAAGCGGACCGTCGGACTGGAAATCGAACCGGCCATCGCCGATACCAAGGTGACCGCGGAGCCAATTCGCCAACTCGTAGCCTTGCCGCCACGGCTCGGCCAATTGGACGGGGGGCATCACACGCCTGATTTCCGCCCAAGCGTTCTCGTTGTCGGTCCGAGCTAGCGTGGCAACCGCATCGTCCAGCCACGCGCTCACTCGAGACAGAGAACCCTCGTCGGCACTTGCCAACGCATCTTCACGTATGGACGGCTCCGTGCGCTCCCAAAACGCCATGATCGCATTTGCCATCGAATCCTGGACATCAAAAGGATCCATCCCCAGTAGCGCCGCGGCACAGCCAAATTCGCGTTCATCCTGATCAAGGGTGTTGATGGCTTCCCACGCTTTGTCGAGGCTTTCTAATGCCGCCCTGCCGTCAGGTACGCTGCGGAGCCTTTCGAGAACGGCGTCAACAATGTTTCTGAATTCCGCCTCCAGCTCGGCGCGGTCGACATAGGTTTCCGCCTCTTCGACGAACTCGACACGGGCATGTCGGGGCGCCCACCGCGTCCAACGCAGATGCAGGCGTTCCGACGCGGGTACCATCGTAAGTTTCGGCAACACAAATCCATCTCCCGCGAACGCCAAGTTGTGCCGCTGTTCAAAACCGGGCTTTTGCTCACTCGTGTCAGCGATTTCGTACCAAAGATGCCACCAATTGCTCACCAGCCATTCCGCCACGTCGAGAAGGGGTACTACAACATGACTTCTATAAATTCGGTTCTGCCGGTCGCGCACCGACGTCACGGTTTTGCCCCCCGCTTCAATGGAGAGCTCCGCCATGGTGTGCTGCTTCGTCTTATCGGGCGATGGCAACACGTCTACCCATTCGTGTTGGAAGCGGACGGTCACAAGAGTCCTCGTACCTCTTGTTCCGGTTCCAGCGGATAGCCGTGGTATTCACCGGAGCCTGGAGAGCCTTGCCGAGCCTCGTAAACTATCTCCCCTTCACGATACCAGACGTAACGGGGATAGCCGCGTTCCCAAGCACCGACTTGACCGGCTTTCACCGCCTCACGAAGCCAGTCCTCGACAACACGATGGCGGTTGGCCAATACTCGGGGACAAATACTGGCATCCGGCCTGCGGCCGCTCGGCATACCCGCGAAGCTAGTGTGGTGTCTGGTTAATTCGCATAATAATATGCGGAGGATTTTTCGTTGTCGGCAAGGCGCGATGACGAGCAGTGGCCGGGTACCACGCGAGGAAGAGTAACGCAGCCGACGGCGAAAAAGACCCGCAGATTATTATGCGAATTAACCAGACACCACACTAGGAACATCCTTGTGATAACGGCTTCCAACGTAGCGACAGGAACTTGCCACTTCAGCCAAATCGACACCGGGCGGCGGCTCTTGGACCCTCCGAGCCTTAGGATTGGCCCGCTGAAATCGGGGCTTCTTCATATGACAAAATCAAGATGCTCTAGTCACGTTGTGCCCTGGTGTCCACGCGTCCGACACAGCCTGTGGGCATACGGCCTAAGCATCTGGTACATCAACCCTACAACAAATTGCCCGGTTCGTTAGCTAACCTATCTTCGGCCCGTTTGTCAATGCTCTCACCGTCCCCAAGTGATTGAACCGCCTCGGGTTTTGGGAGTCAGTTTCCGGCGAACCGATCGAGGTAACCGGTCAACAAGGCCGGATGAAGCGCTTTGAGTTCACGACGCAGTGCGATGCCGTGCGCGGCGTTTGCGCGGTTGGTCAGCAGGTCGCGGACCACGTCGAAGGCCCGGCGCGGTCCGTCGTTTTTATGATTGGGCGCGAGTCCGGCGGCGAGCGAGGGCTCTTGAAGCAACATCCAGGCGGGGAACCATTCGGGCGACAGCTCAGGCTCCACGTCCTGATCCTGGGCGGCGTTCCATGCCGCAGCAACGTCCGCGTCAGGGAAGCCGGGATCGTCCACCAGCCCCCGGAGAACCGCGGGAGCTTGCCAGCATAGTGCGAACCAGTGCCGGATGGCCCGTGTACGGTCGCCCAACCGATATTTTGCTTCCGCCAGCCGCGTGAGCAGTACCGGCGTCGTTTCGTGTTCCGGCACGCCGAGCACCGAGCGTTTCAGATTCTCCCAGTCCCGCCCTTGCCGGTAGGCCCAACTCGCGTGGCGTTCGGGATGGACGGGATCGAAGGGCCGCGGGCCGAGCGTCTCCCCGACGGAGCGCCACACCGGCGCCAGGAAATCCCGGCCATCGCCGGTCCCGAGCAAACGCACCGCGGCCGGGCGCCATTCCCGCTCCAGGGCGTGGAGCCACTCGATTCCTTCGTCGGGTCCTTCGGGCGAGGGCGCCTCGAGGACCGCAATGAGTGTCCCGGCGTCGCTTGCCGTTTCATGGCCAGAGTCGAGGGTCAGGAGCCGTTCGAGGGCGATCCCGGCTCCGGAGGCATTGCGCGCCAGAATGGCCTCACGCAACACGTTCAGCGCGACCGTCCGGGGATTGTCATGGAACAGGTGGAGTTGGCGCATCCGACGGCCTCCGGCGGCCATCACCGCATCCATACTCGGGGACGTCTCGCCGGAGTCGAGCGATCAGCCGCTCTCAAGGATATCCGCTACCGCTCACGCCGCCGCCGCTGCCCACACCCTACTTGCGGCTGCGAGCGGCCCGGGCTCCGGGCGGCCGGTAGGGCACTTTCTTCTTGACCGCCTCGTCCACCGTCTCCGGCGTGACCAGCACCGTGGCCCGGATATTCAAGGCCCCGGCATTGGCGATGTTCAGCGAGACCGCCGTCGCCGTGGCGTCGTCCGGAAGATCGCAGATGACGTAGAGGTCCGTGTCGCCGAACGCGTAGTAGAATCCCTCCACGCTCCCGCCCATCGCCTCGATGGTGTCCGTCAGGGCTTGCCGCCGCCGGCTGCCGCCCTCCTTCAAGAGGCCCACCAGCCCCTTGCCGGTATACGTCGTGTGGAACATGTACTTGCCCATGGAATCACCTCCATGTTGGATCATGGGTCATGCACGGTGGTTTTTCAAGCGGCAACCCCCAGGTGCATTCAAAAGTCCGATGCTCCCCTTCCGTCATTCCCGCGAAAGCGGGAATCCAGGTGGGGTGAGGCGGGGAAACGCCCGTTTGGCCCCACCCCGCCCCTGGATTCCCGCTTTCGCGGGAATGACGGAAGGGGAGCATCGGACTTTTGAAGAGCCCTGCGGCAACCCCTCTACCCCTTGACGCCGAAGCGCCGGCCCGCCTCGTTGACGTGTGTATCCGGACACGGAGGCCAGGCTCGGCGAATGCCGAAGTCCCGCCGGGGCGAGAGCTGATCGGCGGCGCTCCCCGCGTGGCGGCGCGCTTCAGTCCGCATTGACCGGGTTGCCGTCATTCGGCGCAAGCGTTGCAGGAGTAAGCGCATCGAAGATGCCCGTAACTCGGATTCCGCCGGCGTCGGCCTGTTGACTGGATCGCGGCCATGGGGCAATCTTGTTCTCCGGGATCGCTTCCCGCCCACAACCCTCGTGAAAGGACTTTTCGTTGTGCCGGGTCAACCCGACACGCAGAACGTTAAACAGGTGGACTTGATGACCCGTAAACCCGAATATGCGGCAAGTCCGCTGCCCGGTCCTTCGGACCGGGACGCCTCTCTACTTCCATGACCGTCGCCGGGGAGTGCGATTTCGGCGATCTTTCGATTGCCGTGGTGATTCCATGCCTCGACGAGGAGGTCGCCATCGCCGGGGTGGTGAACGAGTTCAGGGCGGCCCTTCCGACGGCGCGTATCCATGTCTACGACAACGCATCCACGGACGGCACCATGGAGGCCGCGGCCAGGGCCGGGGCCGTGGTCCGCTCCGAGCCGGCGCGCGGGAAGGGCAACGTGGTGCGCCGCATATTCGGCGATATCGAGGCGGACATCGTGGTTCTGGTGGACGGCGACGGCACGTATCCCGCGGACCGGGCCCCGGGAATGATCGCAACCCTGATCGAGGGTCAGATGGACATGGTCAGTGGCGCGAGGGCGCCGACCCGCAAGGCGGCATACCGGCCGGGTCATCGATTCGGCAATCGTGCGATCACCTTGATGGTGGGATTGATCTTCGGCCAACGGTTCTCGGATGTCCTGTCGGGCTACAAGATATTGACGCGCCGTTTCGTGAAATCCTTCCCCGCGCTCTCCAGGGGATTCGAGATCGAAACCGAAATCGCCGTGCATGCGCTCGAAATGCGTCTGCCCTGCGCCGAGGTGGAGGTTCCGTACTTCGAACGGCCTCACGGCTCGCCCAGCAAGCTCAGGACCATTCGCGACGGCATCTCGATCGTCAAGACGATCCTTTTGCTGATCAAGGAGGAGCGGCCGCTGGAGGTCTTCTTTCTCGTGTTCGTGCTGCTCGAGACGGCTGCCGTCATCCTCTCCTGGCCCCTCCTCACGGAGTATCTGGAGACCGGATTGGTGCCGCGCCTTCCGACCGCCGTGCTTTCCACCGGCCTTGCGCTGCTGGGCTTCCTGAGCATGGCTGCAGCCCTTATCCTGGACACCGTGACTCTCGGACGCAGGGAAATCAAACGTCTTCACTATCTCGCCCTGCCTGGCTTGCCGGTCCATCGCGCCCGATCCTCGGCCGACGGCCTGCGAGCAGACCGGGAACCTGCCGAGCAAGACCTCCCGTAGGCGATGGCTGACGTCCCGGCGCGTTCACCAACGTCCGTTTCCGGGGCGCCGCCGGAGCGCGGCACTTCCCGACTGTTTCCCTATTTCCTGATGGCCGCGACGTGCTTCGCGGCTCTGCTGTCTTTCGGCCTTGGCCGGGAGGGTGGGGTCGCGGGACTGCTGCTGGACACGGATGACTTCATGCGCATGGTGCAGGCGCTGGACTGGATCGACGGGCAGGGTTGGAACGACACGGTGCAACGGCGGCTCAATCCGCCGGCCGGCGTCGCCATGCACTGGTCGCGTCTCGCCGATGTGCCTCTCGCGGCCGTGATTGCGCTCGTCGAGCCGTGGTCCGGCCGCGCAGGCGCCGTCCATCTTGCGGCCTTGCTGGTCCCTCCCGTCATGGGCGGTTTGTTTGGCGGGTTGTTTCTCTGGGCCGCCGCCTCCTTGATCCAGGACCGGCGCGCCGCGCTGCCCATCGGCATGGTTGCAACTCTGTTCCTCCCCTTGCAGCAAATGATGCCGGGACGGGTCGACCATCACGGCCTGCAATTGGTGTTGACCGCTTGTGCCATCGGATTCCTGATCCGGTCACTGGCGCCGGGAAGGCCGCGGGCGGCCGTGGGGCTCGGCCTTGCGTGTGGGGTGTCGTTGGCCGTGGGCCTGGAGACGCTGCCGTTCCTGGGCACGGCAACGGCTATCCTGTGTCTGGCCTGGGTGTTGCGCGGCGGGCCGGCGACAACGCTGATGCGTTTCGGCTCGACGCTGGCGGCGACCTCGCTCGCTCTGCTTTTCCTCACCCTGACCCGGACGGAGTGGACGGCGGCCGCATGTGATCGCTTGTCTCTTGCCCATGTGGCTCTTGCCGGCGTCGTCCTGGCGGCGGGAGGCGCAGCACTCGCCCTCGTGCGCCTGCGGCCGGCGGCGGGATGGCCCCTGCGGTTGGCGGCGGTCGGGGGCATGGGCATTGTCGGTCTCGCCCTGGTGGCGGCCGCGTTTCCCCAATGCGCGGGGAGCCCCTATGCCGAACTTCCCGACGAGATCAGGTTCTGGCTCGCCCGGGTGGAGGAAGCGCAATCGCTTCCCGATGTCTTCGGACAGGAACCGGGTGTCGCCGTGTCCGTGATCGTCCTGCCGCTGGCGGCGCTCGTCGCCGTGGGCTGGCACTGGGCGCGGACCTCCGAGAAGACGGATCCGCGTTGGCCCGCCCTTGCGCTGCTGGTGCTGTCGGGCGTGGCATTGATGGCCTGGCAGGTCCGAGGGGCTCCCTACGCGGGACTGGCGGCCAGTATGGCTCTGATTCCGCTGGCCGCGGCGGCCGACGCGCGGGCCGATCGTTCGGAGCGGCTGTTGAGGAGAATCGGGTGGCGGCTGTGCATCCCGGTGCTGTGCCTCTTTGCCGCGATCCTGCCGCTGCAGCTACAGACGAGCCCGGTCGCTGAGGCGGAATCGACGGACGCCGAATGCGACGTCCGGTCCGTGGTCGAAGCGCTCACCGATCCCGCGGGCTTGGGCGCCGAGGCCCGGACCCTGGCCGCGCCCATCGACTCGGGGCCAAGCATCCTGTTCCTCACGCGCCACTCGGTCCTCGCCGCGCCCTATCACCGCAACATCGAGGGGCTGTCCGACAACCGTCGCATCTTCGCCGGCACCGAGGAGCAGGCGCTCGCGACCGTAAGGGCGCGCGGCGTGGATGCCATCCTCTTCTGCCGGAAATACACGTTCGTGTCGGCCTATGGGGACCGTCCGGCCTTTCTCAACGACCGGCTTGCCTCGGACGATCCGCCCCGGTGGCTTGTCCCCGTGGTGCGAAAGGACGGCATGGCCCTCTACAAGGTCCATCCGGACGTTGCAGCCAGGTGATCTTCCGAAACCCCGGGGCCTCCCCGTGGGGATCATCTTCGTTGGCAAACACCGGACCAAAGAATCGGGGTTGGTAATCGTCACTCTCGTCACGGCGCAGGAGACCGGCGTAGCCGTCGTTGTCGGTTTCAACCACGAAAACGGCGCCGATTCGTTTTTCGAGCACGGCGAGGAATGCTTGCCGAAAGCTTGCTGCGTGGATTTCCTCGATTTGGCGCTCTCCTACTACGTCAGACAAGTCGGCTAGTGTTGTGTCCCGTAAATTCGTTCCGAAAGGAGCGGCATTGCGGTTGTAGTTTTGGACGAAGAGTTGGATTTTCTGGACGAGTTGGGAGACGGAGGAGAAGGAGCCGCGGCGGATGGCCATTTGGGTGACGATGCCGAACCAGCGTTCGACTTGATTGAGCCATGAGGCATAAGTGGGTGTGAAGTGGACGTGATAGCGGGGGCGTTTAGCGAGCCAGGCTCTGACCTTTGGATGTTTGTGGGTGGCATAGTCGTCGGCGATGAGATGGATGTCGAAAGGATCGGGGACGTTGGTATCGATGTGGTTGAGGAAGGCGAGGAACTCCTGGTGGCGATGGCGTTTTTTGCACTGAGCGATGACTTGACCGGAAGCGATGTCAAGGGCGGCGAACAGGGTAGTGGTGCCGTGGCGGACGTAATCGTGGGTGACCCCTTCGACGTACCCCAATCCCATGGGCAGCAGGGGTTGGGTGCGGTCGAGGGCTTGGACCTGGGTTTTTTCATCGACGCACAGCACCACGGCGTGGTCGGGCGGGTTGAGATAAAGTCCCACGATATCGCGCACTTTCTCGACGAAGAAGGGATCGTTGGAGAGCTTGAAGTGACGCTGGCGGTGGGGCTGGATGCTGAACAGGTTGAACCACCGTTGCACGGTACTCTTGGAAATGCCGGTCTCCTCGCCCAGCGCACGCACGCTCCAATGGCTGGAACCGTCGCGTGGTTTGCTTTGCAGGGCGGTGTTCACTCTTGATCGCAACGCCTCCCTTGAGTTGTCCACGAAAGGGAAGTAACTTCAACCCATGGTGATCGTTGTCCCAAATATTGGACTGGGCTACGGGAAAGCGACCCCCGGCGAACGCTTAGCGCATCGCTTGGAGTCTTTGCTCGACATCATGTCGGCAGAGCGGCTACGCAAGACGTCTGCCGTCCGTTGGATTTTACGATTTTACTAAGGACGTAGAGGAAGTAAAGGGGCGGTGTGTGAGGATGCGAGTCATTCCCTCGGAATACAGAAAGGAGACTACGACTTGGAAGAACTGCTACGTGAAAGAAAATTTGACCGGGTGTTCGGGATCTCGGCTTACAGTCTCGTCGGAGACATAGCGGATGATCTGCCCGCGGGGTCCGACTTCACAGGAATTGATGGCGGTTCCGAGGAACCCATTGCAAGACTTTTGCAAGCATCCTACGGTGCGACGGATGGAGACTTACGACGCGGGAACCTTGAGGGATACTATCGTGAAGCGGCTGACACGCTTCTAAGGCATGAACCTGAGGTGTCGGGCGCTCTTCGCCAGCCAGGCATTAAACTCCGTTGGTGAGAGAGAATCCGATATTCTTGGTAATCGTGATTCCTGCTGGTGTTGTGTCCCGTAAATTCGTTCAAGAAATATGAAATGACAAAACCCTTGTAATTCAATGGGTTGTCAAACGTTGAGCATGCTTAGAATATGTCAGTTATTTGCGGGACACCACACTAGGACAGGACAGCGGACTTGTCAATGTGTCGAGCCAGGAAGAGGGAACAGCTATGTCGCCGAGCGAAATCGGACAGCTGGCCATCGGAGCCGGGCAACTCATGGTCGGCATCGTCGGGGTTATCTTAGTATGGCAAGGCCTCGGTCAAATGCGGCGCGCGGGTGACCAACGCGAGAGGCGCGAGGAGGCCCGCCACCGCGAAGCTATGACTGCGTTGGGAGCGCTTATCAAGGGTATGGAACAGCAGTCCCGTGCGCTTCAGATCCTGTTCGAAAGAACCGAGAGCCGGTCGTAGCCACGTCGCCAAGTCAACATGAAGCTCAGAAGGCGGATGGCTGATGTGGATTACTCCGGTCGGTAGGTTCGCACCAAATCCTGCGAGGCGGCCGGGAACACTCAACACCGCCCCCGGACATGGCGGGAGCATCTCGCCGGACTTCCTTGCCGCCGGGCCTTGCGGACAGCCGTCATCATGCCCACGCGTAGCCCCTCGTTCGTTTGCCGTGGCGCCAGTTTGGTGGTTGCGGAGATCCTACGTGTAACACGCCGTAACCTCTGTAACACAGAGCACCTCTAGGCGCTCGCGGCAGCGTTCCGTGCGGGGCGCGGACGTGGATGTGAGGTGGTCCTGGTTTCTTGGACAGGATGGCGTCGGAGATCCCGACTGCCAAGACGCCGCCCAGCGCGACAAGTGCGATGGGAAGGCGTCTCCGGGAGCGGAGGAGCACCACGCCCATAACGGCCAATGCCAGCGGCGCATATTGCATACGCAAGGCTGCGGTCAGGACTGCGAGGATGGGTGCCCACCACACCCTGTCGTCCACCGAAGGGCGCACGGCCAACGCCAAGAGACCCATCAATGGAGCAGTGGCCAGGAACTCGGCCATGGGCTTGTGCGCGAACCCGGCCAGTTCGTACCACAAGGCTCCGGCCACGAGGGCCATCCTTGCAGTGTGTTCGCCGAAGTGCCGGCGCGCGAACACGTACATGGACGCCGGGATCGTGAGGGAGACCGCGCACAGTGTCAGTTTGACGCCATCCACATACCAAAACGGCTGGCCCAACCCGAAGGACTCCAAGCAACCGGCATGAAGGAAATACCATGACAGCGGATAAGGGTACCGACGCAGGACTCTTCAATAGTCGGGTGTTCCCTTTCCGTCATTCCCGCGAAAGCGGGAATCCAGGGGCGGTGGAGGGGTGCTACAGCGGCATTTCCCTGCCGCACCCCTCCTGGATTCCCGCTCTCGCGGGAATGACGGAAGGGGAGCACCGGACTATTGAAGAGTCCTGGGTACCAACGGGGGCGGGATGACAGGGGCTTTTGCAACCGTGGTCCGCAATCTGGCGTTGTGGGCGCAGGCCTCCGAGGGCCGCAAGGGACGGGGGCTCGTGCTGCTGGCCATTGTCGTCTACTTCCCGGCGTTTTTTGGCGGCTTCGTCTGGGACGACTGGATATTCGTTACCGAACCGCTGGTCCGCCGGCTCGACGGGATCGTCTCCATCTGGCTCTCCCCGTCGGAACTCAAGGGGGAGGGTCACTACTGGCCCGTGGTCTACACAAGCTTCTGGATTGAGCACAAGCTTTGGGGACTCAACCCTGCGGGCTACCATGCGGTCAATATTATGTTGCATGCGCTGAACTCGGTGCTGGTGTGGCGTCTGCTGCTCCGCCTCCGAGTGCCAGGCGCATGGCTCGTGGCGGCCGTGTTCGCGGTCCATCCGGTCCACGTGGAATCGGTGGCATGGATCATTGAGCGGAAGGATCTTCTCTCGGCCCTGTTCTATCTTGGCGCAGTCCATGTGTGGCTACGGTTCACCGAGACGCCGAGTTCAGGGCGCTACCTGCTCTGCCTCGCGTTCTTTGCGGCTGCGCTCCTCTCGAAGTCCATCGCGGTGACCCTGCCGGCGGTCCTGCCGCTGCTTCAATGGTGGCGGGAGGGCCGCGTGACGCGGCGCCATGTTGTGTGTTTAGCGCCGTTTTTTGCGCTGTCCTTCGTCATCGCGCTGGCCGATCTCGCCTTCTATCGCAGCCAAACCCTTCACCTTTTCGACTACTCCCTTGTGGAGCGTGCCCTCATCGCGGCCCGGGCCTTGTGTATCTATGCATGGCAACTTGCGTGGCCAGCGTACTTGCCTGTCCTATATCCCCGCTGGGAAGTCTACTCGAGCGACATCCTCGGATGGCTCGCCATCGCCGCCTTGGTCGCCTTGGTTGCAGTGTTGTGGTTCGCACGAGGCCGGATCGGGCGCGGGCCCCTCGCCGGTGTGCTTTTCTTCGTACTGACCCTGGCGCCGGTTCTCGGCTTCGTGGATTTCGGCTTCATGGACATCGCCTTCGTGGCCGACCGCTTCCAGTACTTGGCGAGCATCGGACCGCTCGCGGTGGTCATTGGCTTTGCGGTTCAGTGGGTACGTAGAATCCAACCCCAAGGCAACGGTGGAGCGATGGTCGTCGTGGGCGCGACGCTTGCAGCGTTGGGAACCCTTACTTGGGGGCAGTCCGCAGTCTACCGCAACGACCTTACTTTCGCCCGTCACGTCGTCGCGCTCAATCCGCAACATCATTTCGGCCAAGCCTTCCTGAGCTACGCGCTGAGGGCCGATGGTCGCGACGAGGAGGCCCTTGCCGCCGCGAAACGGGCGATAGAACTGTCCCAAGGGCTCAGAGGGATCAACTCAGCCCTTGGGCCTCTCGCCTTGGGTAGTGTCCTACTCGCACAGGATTACCCCGCTGAGGCGGAGGCCGCGTTTCGTCGAGCCCTCACACTCTGGACCCGCAGCCCGCGCACAGCACCTCGACTTGAGGTTGCACGAGCCTTGGCGCTTCAGGCGCGCTACAAGGAGAGTTTGGCACTCTACCGGGAGATCCTTGTGGATGATCCTGGTAACGACTTGGCGCACCTTCACAAGGGCTTGATCTCACTCGAGTCCGGCCAATACGAGGCGGCGATCGAGCCGTTCCGACGGGCGCTTGCTGTGGTACGTCATCCCGACACCGAGCCGGCCCTGCACACTCTGATGGGCGAAGCACTGCGCAAGCTTGGGCGTTTCGATGCCGCGGCGGCACACCTGGACCGGGGCCTTGCGTCAAGGCCCGGTCACGTAAGGATACTGCTCGCCCGAGCCGACCTGGAACTGGACCGGCAACGCGCGGCCGACCCTTCGACCGGCGCCGGCGAAGTCGCTGTTGCGCAAGGTCCGGCGGTGTCAGCGGACGCAGGCGCGTCCGGGGCGGACGCCTGGCTCGCGGAAGCACGAGAGCGGTGTGACGCCCTGATCGCGCAGGAGCCGGAACACCCCCTCGTCCGGGTCCTGTTTGGCTCCGTGCTCCTGCGGATGAAGCAATACGGTGCCGCGGCGGCGGCCCTCGACCAGGCGTTTGCCCTCGCTCCGAGCCGTCCGGTGGCCCGCGAGGCGCACCGGGTACTGGGCGAGGTCCGCGAGAAGCAGGGGCGGACCGGGGACGCGGCCCGGCACTACCAAGGAGCGCTCGACATCGACCCTCTCGACGCCGAGGCGCTGGAGCGCCTGGCCGGCCTTCATCTTCGGGAGGCGCGGCATCGGGACGCCCTTCCGCTGTATCGCCGGCTGGTCAAGGCGACTCCGTTCGTGGCGCGGGCCCATCTTCAACTCGGCAGGACCCTGCATCGGCTGGGGCGTCTCGCGGAGGCGCTTCCCGCGCTGGATCGGGCTCTGGAGTTGGCACCCGGACTGGAGGCGGCCCGGGAGCTGCGAGAGCGGGTGCGCGAGGCGCTGGCGTTGGCCGCGGCTTCCGGACCTTCCGCACCGCCGGTGAAGCCCGTGGCTCCGGAATGGCCGCCAGGGGTGGCACGATAGTTGCTTTTGATATCCATATTGATTGCTGAAAACACTGTCAAAAAGATGACGGAAGGGTTGGATTCCGGGTCCCCAAGACCAGGACAGGAGGAAGGGCTTGGGCGCGGGAGGCATGGAAGGGCCGAGAACACGATGACGCATGCAAGGATACTGGTGGTTCGGAACGACGGTCCCGAGGCCGCGGATCTGGAGCAATGCCTGCAGGGTATGGGTTACCGGGTGTGCGCGGTGGCGGCGTCAGCGGCCCAGGCCATTGAGAGAGCGGCGGACGCGGCTCCCGATGCGGCCTTGATCGATCTCGACCTTGAAGCGGACTTGAGCGGGTTCGAAGCGGCCGAGCGGATAGGGAGCGAACTCGACATTCCCGTGGTCTGCCTGACGGACGGGGCCGGCGGAATCCCGTTCCAGCCGGGGCGAACGGTCTTGCCGTTCGGCTACGTGCTGAAGCCGTTCGACGAGCGGCAACTGCGCATGAGCCTCATGACCGCGCTTTCCCTGCGCGAGCGGGAAAGCTGGCATGGAGAGACCAGGGCCCGGTTGGAGCGTACGACCGAGGAGTTGCGGAATCGCGCCCATATCATGGACGTTATCTTCAACAGCATGGAAGAGGGCGTGATCGCTACGGATAATGAGGGGAGCCGCCTGGCTTACAATGCCGGTGCGGTGCGGATCGGCGGCGTGCGTGAACCCAACAACGACCCCAATGAATGGGCCGCGCTGCACGGCGTCTACTGTCTCGACAAGGAAACGCTCCTGCCGGTGGACGAAAATCCGCTCGTGCTCGCCATACGAGGCCTGGAGACGGACGGGGTTGAGGTCTTCGTGCGCAATGAGCGGCACCCGCAGGGGATCCATGTCAGCGTCAACGGCCGGCCCCTGAGGGACGCCACCAACAGGCAACTGGGAGGCCTCGTCGTTTTCAAGGACGTTACGACGACGAAGGAGTCGGAACGCCGTCTGCAACAGACCATGGATGAGTTGAGGGAAGAGAGGGAGCTGCTGCAAACCGTTTTCGACAGCATCCAGGAAGGCATCCTGGTCAGCGACCAGAGCGGAGAGTTCCTGTACGCCAATCCCGCCGCCAGGGAGCTTCTCGGCGAGGACTACCTTGTCAGGCGTCAGGGCCCATGGCCGGACAAGCCCAATACGGTCTTTTTTTATCCCGATCGTGTGACGCCCCTTGCGAACGAGGACCTGCCGCTTCCCCGCGCCATCTTCCAGGGCGAAGCCACCGACGACATGAACATCTTCTTGAGAAGGCCGACCCAGCCGAACGGCGGCGTGTTCCTATGGACAAGCGCGCGGCCGCTCCTGGACGAAACCGAAGCGGTCCGCGGGGGTGTCCTCATTTTCCGCGACGTCACCGATTGGATGCTCTCTCAAGATGCATTGTCGGAGGCATTCGCGCAAGGACGGCTGGAGATCGTCGATACGGTCCTGCACAACATCGGCAACGCCATCAACTCGGTAACCACTGGCGCCGACACCCTTTACGGGAGTCTCGTCAACGACCGGCTGGTCCGCCGGCTCGGCGCCGTTGCCGGCGCCCTGAACTCGCACAGGGAAGACTGGATCGACTATATCGGGAACGACCCGCAAGGCCAGAAGGTGCTGCCGTTCATTATCAAGCTCGCCGAAGACTTCGCCAGGCACAACAAGAGGTTGGAAAAGACGGTTGAGCGCGTTCGGAGCAGGGCGCAGCACATCGCCGAAATTGTGCGCGCCCAGAAGAATCCCCGCTCTTCGATTGTGGGCCGGAAAGAGGTCAACCTCAAGGGCGCGATCTCGGATGCCGTCAAGGTTGTGCGGGATTCGATGGACGTTGACGGGATCCGGTTCACCGTGGACTGCGCGAACGCGCCGAGGAAGATCAGGATTCAGGAGAGTCCGTTTCATCAGATGCTGGTCAATGTGATCGGTAATGCGGTGCAGGCGATTCAGGCGCGCGCGGAGATGGAGGAACACGAGGAGGCGCCTCACATTCGGATACGCGCCGGCGCCGATAAGAATCATGTCAACCTTGAAGTGAGCGACAACGGCATCGGGTTCGCCAGGAAGGACACACGGGTGTTCTTTGCGGCCGGCTACACCACAAGAGAATCGGGCACCGGGCTGGGTCTCCATTCGGCCGCCAATTTCGTCGTTGGATCGGGTGGGCGCATCGACCTTTCGAGCGACGGCATCGGCAAGGGCGCGACCGCGCGCATCTCGTTGCGGCTCCCCCCCCCCAGCCCAGCCGTACAGCCGGAAAGACGGGCGCCCCGTCCAGCGTGAGCGTCGGAAAAGAGGGCTGATGGATTTCGAGGAATTCACCAACAGGCGCGTGTTGATCGTCGACGATCAGAAAGAGATCCACGACGACTTCACGGAGACGCTGAAGGCACGACATCTCTCGACGGCCGCGGATGAGCTGGCGGCGGCGTTTGTCGTCGATGAGGAGCCCCCGATTTTTCCGGAGTTGGAACTGCTGCACGCGAGGAATGGAGAGGCAGCCTGCGACATCGTGCGGGCTGGAAAGGAGCGCGGCCGTCCTGTTGCGGTCGCCTACATCGACATACGCATGCCTCCGGGCATGGACGGCATCGAAACGACCCGTCGCGTGAGAGAGGTCGACGGCGACATCGAGATCGTCATCATGACGGCTTACACCGACCGGCCCGTGTCCGAGATACTCGGAAATGTGGGGTTGCTGCACAAGGTCCTCTATGTCCGAAAGCCTTTCGCGCACGACGAGATCCAGCAGATCACGCTGTCTCTGATCGGCAAGTGGAACGTCGAGCGGGAGTTGGAGCAGAGCCGGCGGGAACTCGCCATCGGTTACCAAAGGCTGGAAGCCGTGCTCGACGCCACCGGAGAGGCCATGGCCATGTACGATGTCGCCGGGCGGCTGGCATTCGCCAATCGACGCTACGAGCAGGTGTTCGGGCTGCGGGAAAGTGAAATGAAGGAACTGTCGCCGGAAGCTCTGGATGCGCATTTCAGGGAACGGTTCCGCAGGCCCTACCTGTCCGGCACCGCGGGGACCGGCCTCATCGAGGGCGGCGGCGAACTCCTGGAGCAAGACGGCGCGGATACGGCGTCGGATAAACGTCTCTTCTATCGAGGGACTGCGCCGGTGCATGACAGCACGGGCGAGGTCATGGGCAAGCTCTACGTGTACCGGGACGTATCCAGGGAGTTGGAGTTGGAGCGGACGAAGGCCGAGTTGTCGTTCTTGCGCGGCGGTCTGGAGACGGGCGGCTCCTTCGAGGGCATCATAGGCGCCAGCCCTTCCATGCAGCGGATCTACACGTTGATGAGGCAGGCCGCGGAAAACGAGATCACCGTGTTGCTCCAGGGCGAAAGCGGGACCGGCAAGGAGTTGGTGGCGCAGTCGCTTCACTCCAACAGCGCGCGGAAGGCCGCGCCGTTCGTGGCCATCAACTGCGCGGCCATTCCCGAGACGCTCATCGAGAGCGAGTTGTTCGGCCATGAACGGGGGGCCTTCACCGGGGCGACGAGCCAGAGAATCGGCGCGTTCGAGCGCGCCGACGGGGGTACGATCTTCCTCGACGAGATCGGCGACATGCGGCCGGACCTCCAGGCAAAGCTGTTGCGGGTGCTGCAGGAACGGGAAGTCCAGCGAGTGGGCGGGAGCGCCGCCATCCCCATCGATGTCCGCGTGATCGCGGCAACCAACAAGAACCTGGATGTCGCAGTCAGGGACGGAAAGTTCCGGGAAGACTTGTTGTATCGCGTCGCAGGGTTTCCCATCGAAATTCCGCCGCTCAGGGAGCGTCGCACGGACATTGCTCTGCTGGCCGACCATTTTCTGAACAAGCACGCCGGAAGGACGGACAGTTCCGTGAAGGGCATCTCCACGGCGGCGGCGCGTCTGCTGATCCAGTACGATTGGCCCGGCAACGTGCGCGAGCTCGACCATGCCATCGAGCGCGCGGTTCTGTTGGAGAAGACCGACGTGCTGCAAGCGGAAAGCCTCCCGGAGCGGCTCTTGCTGCCCGATGCTCGCGCGCGCGATTCCTCCATGCCGGCGTCAAGCCTGCCTTTGGCGGAAGTCGAGCGGCAGGCGTTGATCGAGGCGCTTCGGGCCTCGGGCAACAACATTACGCAGGCGGCGCGGGCGTTGGGCATCAACCGGGGGACCCTGCACAGGAAATTGAAGAAATACGGCCTGACGGCCGAGCATTGACCCGGTACGCCGTCGAGTCCGGGTTCCAGTCATGTTGCAATTGTGAACATGTGTCGCAAATCGCAACACATTCTCCGGGCGCTTGAATAAAACCCAATCGAATCGAATGGTTATCCGTTTTCATTGAGTCGATCGCGCCGTTTCCTCCCGCTTGACCGGTGCATTTTGCAACATTGTGTGCCGGTCGCCAGGCAAGCCATTTCCTGACTTGCGCAAAATCTTGAAGAAAAACTCGTATTTCTTCGTGGCACGATTCGTGCTTCATGATTCTCCGGCTTTTGTGATCGGAACCGGGATTGAAATCGGAGGATTGACGTTGATGATTTGTGAAACTCAGGCCGTGTTTTGTCGATGGTATCGAGATGCGGCGAAGCATCTGCGGTCTTTTCTCTCCGTCCGGCGCGCCTCGGTGGCGTTGGAGAGCGTCGCCTACCTCACCTTCATGGTCGGCATGGTCGGTACCGTGTTTGAAATCGTGACCACGCACAACGCCGACGACATCCTGGATCGCGCCGCCCACGCGGTGGCGCGGGACCATGTGTTGCAGGACGAGGTTCCGGCCGCGCGCGGGCAGTTGATCGACCGGGCCTGGGACGCCATACGGGCCGAGGTCGGGGCCGGGTTGGACCGCAGTCTGGTGACGGTGGACATCAAGGCTTACGACAATCCTTCGGCGATGTTGAAGGATGTGGTGTCCACCGGCAAATACAGTCTGGTTGGCGGAGGTCCCGGCGATATGGTGGTGGTGCGCCTGCGCTACGAGCCCAAGACGGGGTTTGCGTGGCTGCGGCAGCAGTTGCAGTCCGAATCCGTCGCCTTCCAGGCGTTGGCGTTGGCGCGGAACGAACTCGCATTCGCCGGGAAGGGGTCCTGATGCGCGCCATTCCTGCCGGGCTCTTGACGGGTCTCTCGTCCTGGTTGCGGAGCACACGCGCCTCCGTGAGCGTCGAGTTCGTGGTCGGCTCCATCCTTCTCCTTACGATGACGGTAGGCGGCATCGACCTTTACCGGATTATCGATGCGCGGTCGCTGGGATCGGGCGTCGCGAACACGATGGCGGACTACATTTCGTTGGAGACGGCCCCGACAGGGGCTCATCTCGACGACTTGGCGAAGTTTTCCTACCAGAACGAGATCACGGCGCCGGCGCAGGCGGCCTTCGTGGTATCCGCGATCGAACGGTCCCACGCGAAGGACGCCTCGCCCGTAGTGCAGTGGAATCGCAAGATCGTGGTCGGCCCTGACGATCCGCCCCCCCCTGCGACACTCGCCGATACCTGCGGCCGGATCGGTTCGAGCATAGGGCCGACGACGCTGCCCACGGAGTTCGCGATGGCGCCCGGCGAGATGGTCCTGGTGGTGGAGGTCTGCGTCAAGCTGCTGCCGCAGGCGTTCGTGAGCGGCGGCATCTTGCCGGATGGCCTGTTCCCGTCGCTTTTCTATCAACACAGGATCGTGCCGGTGCGAGGCGACCTGTTGCCGGCGGAGCCGTCGTGAGGGTCCGGAGTATGTCGATGAAGAAACACTCGCGCGTGCTTGTCGGGTTGGCCGGTTTTGTCCGGGAAGCCCGGGCCGCGGTGGGACTTGCGTCCGTGATGCTCGGCTCGATGTCCTTGATGGGCGTCGCCATGCTCGGCGATCACGTCTGGTTGTTCCATCAGCGCAACGCTCTGCAGACCGCCATCGATGCGTCCGCCGTTGTGGCGATGAAGCGGATGGTCACGCTCGACTCGGATGCGCCCGCGGAAGAGCTGACCGGGGAACTGAAGCCCTTGGTGAAGCGGTATCTGCTGGGCAACCTGCCAGAGGAATTTCGCCAGTCGGCCAAGAAGACGCTGAAAGTCACGGTCACGCCCGATCGCGACAACGACACCGTACGGGTCGAGGCGTCGGCCGAGTTGGGCGGAGCCCTTGTCGGCAGGCATATATGGGGCGACCTCGTTGAAAGCGTCGCCGTCGAAATCGCGGCCAAGCGCAGTCTGATTCCGGTCAATGTGGCGCTGGCGCTTGACGTCACTCCGTCGATGAGGAAGAGCATTCGGACTGCGTGGTTATGGGTCGCCAGCGTGGAGCCCGAAGATACCCGGATCCATGCCGTCAAGGAGGCCGCGAAGGTGCTCGTCGATGCTCTGTACAGCGAAGGCGGCGAGCATGTTTCCGTGGGCCTGGTGCCGTACGGCTCGGCCGTCAACGTGGGGGCCACGCGGGTGGATTGGGTGAACGACCTGGGCAAGGCGCACAAGGTAATCCCCAACGGTTTCGGCCCTTGGCGCGGCTGCGTCGAACACCGTATCGGGAACGGTCGGGATCTCTCGCTTGCGACGCCTGGCGATGCGCCGTTTCCTTCGTGGTTCTATCCGTACTCGACGTCGCATTATCTGACAGGCTATACAAACGAAGGCCCGCACTATTCTTGCCCGGAGGCCGCGATCCTTCCGCTCACCGCCGACCGCGCCACAGTGGACCAGGCGATCTCGAATCTGCGAGTCGTGTTGGGCGGCGGCACCATGGGGCATCTTGGCGTTGTGTGGGGAAGACGGCTTCTGGCGTCCGGATGGGAAAAGACCTGGGGCCTTGCGAAAGGGGTGGGGGATCGGAAGAAAGTCCTGGTGATCCTGACTGACGGGAACAACTTCCTCGGCGGCCGCTGGCACTTTCCGTTTGGTTCGGGATATTCGGCATACGGCAGGGCCGGGAGCCGTGGCAGCGTCAGCGAAGGTTACCGGGTGGGCGATCCATTGGACAATGCGAAAAACCAGACCGATGTACAGCATATCCTTGACCGGACTTTCAGGAAAGCCTGCAATCTCGCGAAGGAGGACGGCATTACCGTATTCGCGGTTTCGGCCGTGCCCGCGGACAGCCCGGTCGCCAAGCGCGTAGGCGATTTGCTCGTTGACTGCGCGACATCCGAGGCGCATGTCTTCAAGAACAACAGTTCCCGGGAACTCCTGAAGACGACGTTTCGCGAGATCGCGCGCAAGGTCGGAGTCGTGCGGTTGGTGAAGAACTAGTGTCCTGTCCGGTTAATTCGCATCATAAGATGCGCCGGATTTTTCGTTGTCGGCAAGGCGCGATGACGAGCAGTGGCGGTCACCACGCGAGGAAGAGCAACGCAGCCGACGGCGAAAAAGACAAGCAGATTATGGTGTGAATTAACCGGACAGGACACTAGAGAGAGGCGAACCGGATGAGGCTCGCCTAAAATGAACTTGTAAATCGAAAGGAGAAGAAGATATGATCAATCGGTTAGGTGCGTATCTGCGCAGCAGGAAGGCGGTTTCGACTTTGGAATATGCCATCATTATAGGCGTGGTTGTCGTCGCGATGGCGGGTGCCGCAGCGACTTTCAGAAACTCAATTACCACCTACTTGACTGGTGTGAGTACCACGATAAGCACCCTGCCTACCACTACGTAATATGGCGGATCGGCATGTGACGAGATCTCGGTTTCGTCCATGCTGGTCTTGCCGGAAGCGTCGACGGCTAGGAGAAGCTCCTGGCCGTCGACGCTGGGCAAAGTCTGATTGCGGTCCGGAGGTTCTGCATGTTTCCGCTGAAGGGCCTCACCTCCCTCACGTGCGGTGTTCTGGTCGCCGTGGCAGCCCTGTCCGTTGCAAACGTCTACGGTCAGGAGGAGCCCGGAAGCGTTGTGTTTGTCGTCGATGCGGGGCAGAGCCGGACGATCCGGCTTGCCCGGCCGGCGGCTTCGGTGTCTGTCGTCGACGACGCGATTGTCGATGTTCAGGTAGTCTCGTCGCAGGTGTTGCTGGTGTACGGCAAAGTCCCGGGCAGAACCTCGTTGGTGGTGCTCGGGGCCGACGACATCCCGTTGGGCCGGTGGACGGTGACGGTGACGGTGGAGTTGGAGTCGATCAGATCGACACTGTCGGAAGACGCGGAACTCCGGGACGTGAAGGTCCGCCCGGCGGCCAAGGGGGGGGTGGAGTTGAGCGGCGTAGTGGCGTCGGCGGCCGTGGTGGAGCGGGCCTTGCAGTTGGCGCGGGCGTCCCTCCCCGAGAAGGCCGTCGTGATCAACCGGCTCTCCGTAGCGGGCCTTCAGCAAGTCAACCTCGAGGTCCAGATCGCGGAGGTGCAGCGCAGCGTGAGTGAGTCGCTCGGCATAAACTGGGAGGCCATGAGCACGCGCACGGCGGGACAGTTCGGCTTCCGCGTGGGACGTCTTCTGGGCGATACGTTCCTTGGGGCGGCGTTCCCGGAAGGGCAGGCGTCGGCGGCGTTCGGATCCTATGCCTCCCCGAGCGGTTCCGCCTCGGTGAGGGGCCTGATCGATGCTCTCGCCACGGCGGGGCTCGCTACGGTGCTGGCCCGGCCCAACGTCACCGCGGTGTCGGGGGAGACCGCGAGCTTTTTTTCCGGCGGCGAGTATCCGTTGCCCAGCGGGATCGAGCAGGGGCAGGTCAAGTTCGATTACAAGAAATACGGAGTGCTGCTCGACTTCGTGCCCACGGTAATCGACAGCAACCGGATCTCGCTGACGGTGCGTCCGGAAGTCTCCCAGCGCGTGGGCACGGACGCGCTCCGGATACTGGGCGCGGAGATACCGGTCATCGACGTGCGGCGCGCCGAGACCACGGTGGAAGTCGGGAACGGCGAATCCATCGTCATCGCCGGGCTCTACCGCAACCAGAGCGACACCCAGGAAGGCGGCGTGCCGGGGATCAAGGACGTTCCGGCTCTGGGGCTGTTGTTCGGCAACCGGACGGTGCGCTCCAACTCCACCGAGCTCATCGTCGTGGTCACGGCGCGGTTGATTGCTCCGACCCGGGCGCGCGCCGAAGCCAGGGAGAAGCGGGCGTCGAGCCGTCGTATCCAGGGCTACCACTATTGAGCGTTGAGCGCCGCGCGGGATTTCCGCGGCGCTGCTCCAGGAGATATTGCCATGCGTGGACATAGGGGACTCGCCCGGGCGGCGCTCTGTCTGGCCGTGGCGGGCTGGACGGCCGCGTCGGGTTGCGCGCGCTCATCCATCGACGCCGACCGATCGGAGTTCATCGCCCCGGCGGCACTGGCCGCGCGCGACACGGCCCGGACGCGGCTGTCGCTTGCGGAGGAACAGGCCCGCCACGAGTTGAGCCTCACCGCGGGCGCGGCATCGCGCCCCGTCGGTTCCCGCGGCGCGTCCCACGAAAGCTATCTGCGATGGCTCCGGGGAGAAGTGAAGCCATTGTCCGGCTCGGGAGGAGGCGCCGAAGGCGGCAAATAGCCGTAGTGCTCACCCAATGAATGCCGGGAACCAGGAGATATGCGCGTTCGCGGTGGATGCCGGCACCGTGCGGTTGCTGCGCGAGGCGCTGGGCGGCGACAACGGCGATGCCGTCCACCGCGGCGACATGGCCGCGGTCATCAAGCATCTCACCGGAACGCCCTCGCCGCACGTCGTCATCGTCGATCTCGACGGCAGCCCGTTCCCCGCGGGCCGCATCCACGAGTTGGCGGGGGTATGCGAGTTCGGCACCAAGGTGATCGCCGTGGGATCGAACGATACGGCGCGCCTTGCCCGGGAGTTGCTCTCCGCGGGCGTCAGCGACTACCTTCCGAAACCGGTTTCCGTGCGCGAGATTCGCGAGGCCGTAAGAACGGCGTTGGACGGCGAGGGCGGGGCGGGTCGTCTGCACGCCGGCCGGGTGATCGCGTTCATGGGGTGCGGCGGCTCCGGGGCCACCACCCTGGCCGCGGTGACCGTACAGGCCTCCGCGGCCAGCGGCAGCTACGTGTCGGTGGTCGATCTCGACCGGGTCTACGGCGCGTTGCCGTGGATGCTCGACGTCGAGCCGCCGGGCGGGTTCGACGAGCTGCTGAGCGTGGCGGAAGCCGACGAGTCCTCGGGCCTGCAGATGATCGAGGCCGTGTGCGCGGCCATGGGACCGCGAGTCTCGGTATACGGCTACCGGCCGGGCGACCAGGTCCCGGCGGCGCCCGGCGTGGCCGCGGTGCAGTGGCTGATCGAGCACCTTGCCAATCGCTCGCATCTGGTGGTGGTGGACGGAATGTCGGATGCCGGCACGTTGTTTCCGGTGCTGGAGAATGCCGACGAGCGGGTGCTGGTCTACGAACCGACGCTGGTGAGCCTCGGCCGTTTGACGCGTACGCTGGCGCTGATGGGCGAGAGGACGGACGCCATCCTGGTGGAGAACCACACGCGGGCGCCAAAGAGCGCGCTCGGACCCCGGCAGATACGCGAAGCGCTGGCCGGGCGCGAGCCGGATCAGGTCATCCCGTTCGAGCCGAAGCTTCCCGCGGCAACGGACCGCGGCAGTCCGCATGAATCCCTGGGAAAGAAGTACCGCGCGGCTCTCGCCGGGCTTGTCGAGAAGCTGACCAGACGCACGATATCGCTGGCGGAAGCCTCCGCCGGCTCCGTGAGAGTTTCAGGATGAAGGCGGTCCGGTTGGAGAGGAGAGCGACAGGATGGCGGTGAGATCTTTCGGGCGGCGCCCGAAGGGACCCGGGGAAGGCGACGCTCAGGCGGCCGCCCCGGCAGCTCCGGTTCCGGCGACCGCGCGCCTCCAGACATCGGACGCGGTGATCGCGGACATTGCGGCGCGGGCGCATCCCATGGTCGCCAGGGCTCTCGACATGTCGGAGGCCGCGAAGCTCCGCCCGGAGGAACTCGCGGTTCAACTGCAGGCGTTTCTCGAGACCGAGGGGTCCCCGGAAACCCAGGAGATGACCCCCTTCGACCGGCGGCGGGTGGTCACCTGCCTGATCAACGACATCAAGGGGCTGGGACCCCTCGAGCCGTTGTTCCAGGACCCGAGCATCTCCGACATTCTGGTCAACGGCCTCCGGTCGGTGTACGTGGAACGCCGCGGCAGGCTGGAGCCGGTGGACCTCAAGTTCCGCGACGGCCAGCACCTGCTGCGCATCGCGCACCGCATCGCCGGCTGGGTCGGACGGCGGGTCGACGAGTCCAGCCCCATGGTCGATCTCAGGCTGCCCGACGGCAGCCGCGTCAACATCATAATCCCGCCGCTCGCCATCGACGGCCCCACCATATCGATCCGGCGGTTTCTGCTGACCGGGCTGACCCTCGAGGATCTGGCGGCGCGGAAGATGCTGTCGCCGGCCATGGCGGCGCTGCTTCGCATTTGTATCAAGGCGCGGCTCAACATTCTGATTTCCGGCGGGACCGGGGCCGGCAAGACCACGTTGATGAACACCCTGACCAGCGAGATCAGTCCTGACGAGCGGCTGGTCACCATCGAGGACGCGGCCGAGCTGCAAGTGCAGCAGCCTCACGTGGTGCGGCTGGAGACACGGACCATGAGCGCCGAGGGCACCGGCGAGGTGTCGATGCGGGCCCTGGTCGTCAATGCGTTGCGGATGCGGCCCGATCGCATCATCGTCGGCGAGGTGCGCGGCGCCGAGGCCATGGAGATGCTGCAGGCCATGAACACCGGCCATCCGGGCTCCATGTCCACGATCCATGCCAACAACCCGCGCGACGCGCTGACGCGGCTTGAGAACATGCTGTTGATGGGGACGTCCGAAATGCCGCTCTCGGTCATACGACAACAGGTGGCGTCGGGCATCGACCTTGTCCTTCAGGTGCAGCGGCTTCGTTCCGGGCAACGATGCGTGACCAGCATCACGGACGTGGCGGGGATGGAGAACGACATCATCGTCACGGACGAGATGTGGCGCGCCGCGGGGGACGAATCGTCCATTGTCTACGAGAGCAGCGGCCGGCAGCCTTCCTGGACCGGGACGGTGGAGCGCGCGGGGTTGCGCGCGGAGCTGATGCAGGTGTTGCAAGCGAGCCAACCGGAAGACGGGGATCGGAGATGACTCCATGTTGATGGCGATCGCCGGGGCGTTCCTGTTGGCCGCAACGTTCCTCGGCCTGTGGCTGAAGACCCGGTCGGGAGATGCGGCGTTGAACCGCAGGCTCGGCCGGGTCGCCGGAGCGCTTGGCGGAGACCGCGCCGAAGAACCTGCCGCCGACGTCGCGGTCAGCGTATTCCGCGACCGCCGCGCCAAATCCCGGTTGCGCGAGCGGCTCGACCGACGGTTCTGCATGCTTGACGGCCGCGGCGCCTACCCCAGAGCCGCGGCGGTGGGTCTTCTCGCCGCGGTCGTGATCGCGATCGTGGCCGGTCTCATGCAGTTCGGCCTGCTGATCCTGCTTCTGGCGCCGGCGGCATGGGCCGCGGGAGCCTGGGTCTTTCTCACGGTATGGGATTCGCGGGTGCGCGCCGAGTTCGTCAAGCAGTTCCCCGAGATCGTGGACCACGTCGTGCGTTTCGCCCGCGCCGGCCTGCCCGCGGTGGAGGCCATTTCGGCGGTGGCCACGGACGCGCCGGAGCCGGCCAGGCAGATCCTGCGGCGGATCTCCGATGAGCTCTCGTCGGGCCTGGACCCGGACACCGTGTTGCGCGATGCCGCGGCGCACATCCGCATTTCGGAGTTCACCCTGTTCACCGCGGCCCTCGCCCTCCAGCGGAGCACCGGCGGCAGCATCGCCGCCACGCTCGGCAACCTTGCGGCCACGGTGCGCGCGCGCCTGGAGGTGGATGCGAAGGCGTACGCTTCCACGGCGCAGACGCGGATGACGCTTTGGGTGCTGGCCGCGGTTCCGGTGGTGGTCCTGGCGGGCCAGAGCTTCACCAACCCCGATAGCCTTGCCGTGCTGTTCGAGACCGAGTCGGGCGCGAAGCTGTTGCGCTGGGGCGTCGGCCTCATCGTGGCGGGGCTGCTGGTCGCCCGCGGCATCGCGGCGCGGTTCTCACGATGACCTCATGGCCGTCCATGGCATGGGTGCTGGGGCTGGCCGGGGTGGTGTCGATTTCCCTGCTGGCCGCCTCCATCCGGTTTCTGTTTCACGACAGCCGCAAGGCGCTGGCGCTCGACCGGCGCCTGCAAACGGTGCGCCGGCAGGCCCTGTCCGTGTACGGCGAGTTGGAGACGCGCTCGGAGAACAGTCCCGAAGGCTCCGTGTCCATTCTTTCCCTGGCCGGGGCCGCCGCGTTCCGGGTGGCGGCCATGGTGGTGCCCGTGGACGCGGCCGAGCGCGCCAAGATCGGCGTGTTGATCATGAAGGCGGGCTTCAAGCATCGCGACGCGCTGGCCGTCTTCCTGTCGCTCAAGATGATTCTGATGCTGGCCGGGGGCGTGGCTGCCGGGTTTCTGGCGTGGTGGATGGCGTTGTTCGGCGGACACCCCATGGTGATCGGCGTGAGCGGCCTGACCGGAGCGGTCATCGGCGGGCTGTTGCCGGAAGCGGCGCTGCGGCGGCTCATGGCTCGACGGCGGCTCAGGCTGTCGCGGGCGCTTCCGGACGCCTTCGACCTCATGGTGCTGTGTCTGGGAGCCGGATACACCTTCGAGCGCGCGCTCGCGCTGGTGGCCCGGGAACTCCGGTCCATTGCCCCGGATCTGGCCGGGGAACTGGGTTCAGTGGAGGCCGAGTTGCGCGTGGGCGCCGACCGCAAAGGGGTTCTGCAGGACCTCTACGAACGCACCGAGGCGGAAGGCATACGCGACTTCGCCACCACCGTCATTCAAGCGGAGCGCTACGGCACCCCCATCGGCCAGTCGATCCAGAACATCGCCGCCACCGAACGCACCCAACGCGCCGCCCGCGTCGAGGCCCAGGCCGGACGCCTGCCCGTCATCATGAGCCTCCCCATGCTCATCCTCGTCGTCCCAGGCATCCTCCTCCTGCTGGGCGGCCCCGCCTTCATGAGCGCGATGAATGCAATGAAGGGACTGGGAGGAACCCCCTGAAAGACCCCTGACTGGTTGTTCCCCCGACCACTGTCCCGCCAGCGGGCTTACTTCTTCAGGGTCACCTCGTCGCGCTTGCCGCCCCGGAAGACCTTCACCGTTATCTCCTCCGGTTCCGCCGGCGCGAGCGCCACGGGCCGGGCCGGTCCGTCCACGGGAGCCGATGCGGTTTCCGGCTCAGGGCCGTCCGACTGTTGTAGCGTGAGCAGGTTCTCGAACGCGGTGGGCGTGCGGTTCTCCCGCCGGCGGATGTCCGTGAGGGAGCGCATGGCGAGGGAGATGCTCCCCTTGGTCGTGGCGAGGACCAGTCGCTCGGCCTCCGGCGGCATGAGCTCGAGAGTCACCGTGCTCGCGGCGTTCCGGGAACCCTGCCGGTTCCTCCCGGCCCCCGAGCTGCTCTCCACCTGTCGGTTGACGGCGACGACGCGGATGTTCTCGAGAATCGTCGCGGTGACGGTATTCTGCTCCCGGCTGCTCGGATCCCTGACCTGCGCGGTGAGGATCACGTCCACGTGATCGCCGGGATAGATCAACGCGGCTTCGCTGGTGGCGCGGTCCACCAGGATGGTGACCGCGCGGTGGTCGGGCTTCAGGGCCGCGGCCAGAAAGCCGTGCTCCCCCGGGCGCACGATCACCGACCAGTTCAGCGGCATGCCCTTGAACAACGGCCGGCGCACGACGGAGCCGATCACCTGGGACTCATCGGTCTTGCCCTTGAGCATGTGCGTCGAGAGGACGGAGCCGTTCTTGACCGGCGACCAGAGGATATCGCTCGCGGTGATCAGTCTTCCGACATTGAGGTCGTTGGCCGCCATGAGAACCACCGGCACGGGTTTGGAGGGCGGGGGGGGCGGCGGCGCGGGCTCCGGGCCGAGGTAAAGCCATGCGCCGCCCACGGTAGCGGTGACCGAGACGATGCCCAGGATAAGGAAGAGGACCGCGGAACGCGAACTCTTTGCGATACGGGCGCCTTGCATCACGGCACCTCCCTTTCACCGCCCCCGGTCACGAGAATGCCCGCTGCGTCAGGAGCGCGATGGCCGGCGGCGCAATCGCCACCGCGAACGGAATGTTGTCGCGCAGCCGGCGGGTGGCGTCGAACGGCAACAGGCAGACGAGAGCGAGGCCGAGGCCGAGCAGGCCTGTCCCGAACAGGAAGCTGCTGATGTCGATCGGTCCGATCCACAGTCCCGCCGCGGCCATGAGCTTGCCGTCGCCGGCGCCGAGCGCGCCCATCAGGAACAGGACGAAACCTAGCGTGAGAAGCACCGCGGCCGTGACGACGTGCGCCCACGGCGGACTCATTCCCCGATCGTCCACGACCGCGAACTGGAGCACGAACAGACCCAAGAGAGCGAGCGGAACCGTATTCGGGACCTCGCGGCGAAGGAGGTCGAAGACCATCGCCGCTCCCAGCAGCGCACAACAGACGGCCAGCAGCAACAGTTCAGACAAGTGAAACCCTTCCTGGTCGCATGACGTTCCCGGACGGTTCTCCCCGGATCACCGCGCCCGGACGAAGCAGTCCCGGCCGCGGGCCTTCAAACTGCCGCACAGGCGCCCGGCCGCGGCCTTGTCTGCCAGCGGAGCCACGAAGAGGCGATAGAACACACCCTGTTCGGGGACCTGGACCTTCACCACGATGGGAGCCAGGGAGCCGAGCAGTTCCTCTTCCGCGGCGGAGAAGCGTCTCCATGCGGCCAGCGCCTCGGCCCGCGAACGCGCCGCGTGGAGTTGAACCAGGGCGCCCGCGCCCGCCACGGCCCTGTTCCGGGTCGCGCCGATGCTGCCGCTTGCGGTCCGTTGCCCCGCCGGGACAAAGCAGTCCCGCCGTCGATCCTTCAGTGCGCCGCAGAGCCGTTCGGCCGCGGCTCCGTCCGCCAGCGGCCCCACACGGAGGCGATAGAACACACCCTTCTTCGCGGTCGAGATCTTCGACACCTGAGGACTCAAGGAGCCGAGCAGGTCCTTTTCCGCGGTGGAGAGGCGTTTCCAGGCGGCCAGCGCCCCGGCCCGCGAACGGGCCGCGTAGACCTGCACCTGGACGCCAGGAGGCGAAGCCGCGCTCGAATCCGAAGCTGCCGCCGGAAGCGATGCCTTCGCCGGGCCTGCATTCTCCGCTGGGGCGGAAGCTCCGGCCGGACCCGGGCTTGCCTCCGAAGCCTGCGCCGAAGCTGTCGCCGCCGCTTCCGCCACTTCCGTCTCTTGCGTCGCCACTGCTGTCTCTTTCGCTTCCTCGATCAACCGCGGCAGATCGGCCGCGTCGCCCTCCAGCCAATGCGAAGCGGAGTACTTGGCGTAGAGCCGCCGCGCCTCGTCTGTCTTGCCCGATCGCAAAAGGGCGCGGACCAGATTCGAGGTAAACATCGGATGCGACGGTGACAGCTTGACGGCCTCGTCGAAATATTGCTGCGCCCGTGCGTGGTCGCCTTCGAGAGTCCCTACCACGCCGAGGCCGTTGGCCACCCAAGCTTCGCCCGGCGTGCCCTTGGCCAACTCGGACGCGGCGAGGAACCGCGTTTTCGCCCCGGCCACGTCTCCTTCGCCGAGGCCAGCCCGACCCGCTCCCAACAGAGCCTCCGCCTTGGCGGCCGGCGTCGTGGACCGCTCCGCTGCCTCGTTGAAGAACTTGCCGGCGAGGGTGAAGTTTTCCGCTCTCAACGCCAGATAGCCGAGCCCGATCCTGGGCTCCGGCGCGTCCGGAAAATGACGGGAGAGTTCCGTATACAGCCGTTCAGCGGCCCTCAACTGGCCCGCGTTTGCGGAGGCCGACGCCACCCTCAGACTGTTGTTCAACTGCTCCCGTTCCGCGCCGGGTCGTTCCTGCTCCTCCAACCACGCGCAGCCGCCGGCAACGAGAGACAAGGCGACCGCGACGGTCACTGCCCAAATGCGAGTTTCCTGGAAGAATCTCGTATGTCGGGATCTCACGGCGCCTTGACTTTCCCCTGGTTCACGAGCGGCGGGATTATCGTCTCTGGCGGGGCGTTCCGCCGGTGTTCGTCTGTCTCAGCCGGTCCGCCATCATCCCGATCATGGTGCGTACCCGATCGATGGCCGCCGCCAGATCCGCGAACTCGCCCCTCGACGGCAGGGTGATACTGGCGCCGATGTGGCCCTGCTCCATCCGTTGCACGTGGGTAGTCAACGTGCGCACGGGCGACAGCACCCACCGGCCGAACAGCCAGCACAGTACGATCGAGGAGAACAGCAGCGACCCACACAACCCGGCTCCGAGCAACAGGACGTCTCTGGCCCAATTCTGTTTCGTCTGCAGCGGCGTCCCGGAGAGTTCCGGCAGAATGTCGTAACCGCTCAGATTCGGCACCTCCGCAATGACCATCCAGTCGAAACCGGAGAAGTTGTCGATGACCGGCGCGTAGAACCCGGTGCCTCCCGAACGGGAGAAAGCGACCAGTTGACTCGGCGGACGCGTCCCGGCCTGGCTGTTCCCCGGGTCGCTCCCGTTGGCGATGAAAGAACCGGACCGTTCCCCGTCATAAGACAGTCTCAGGTGAGTGAGCGACGGATCCGTCTGCACGTTGACCTCGGGCTGCATGATCCGCCCGCGGGCGTGCGCGGACCGCGTTTCCGCGATCAACATCCCGTCGCGGGTCGACACCACGAACTGTGTCCGGGGCGCTCCCGGGAACTGGGCGCCCCGATTCCCGCTGTTGGACGACGAATCGGCCAGTTGAGCATGCAGGAGCTGGCCGGGCGCGGAAAGACGCCGCGCGACACGGTCGGTGAAAAACTGGACAAAGCGTATCGACAAAACCGCCTTCATCACGCCGATGGGGTTCCGGTTCGTCTTGTCGCGAATGACCACCGCGAGATCCACTGCCCACACATTGGCCGAGGCGTCGAACTCGATCTCGCCTACGGAAAAACCGGACGCCCAAGCCTTTTGCCACCAGTTCTCGTCGGACTGAACGAAGTCCGTGGTGGGGTTGCTCAACGCTACATTGAAGCCCAACTCGTCCGTGATGAAAATCTCGGCGAAATGAGGGGACGCCCTGACCTGTTCGCTCAGGTAGGCGCGAGCCCCGGGCGCGAGTCCCAGGCTCTTCCTGATCCGGAACTTGTCCTCGATTTCCCGAAGCGACAGGTTGTCGAACCCCTGTTTCGCGTGGGCGGCTCGCACCTTGCGCACCGCTTCTACCACCACCGAGGAGGATGCCCAAGTCTGCACCTCGACGACGCGATCGAGCATGAACGTGTCGATCGTCTCGGCCAGACTCGAAGTGGCTTCGGTGAGCTTCAAGGCATCGCCGCGCAAGGCAAGCGACTGAAGGGCGGCGGACGGACGCCTTTCCACTCGCTGCCACAACCACTGGGCTCCCCATCCCGTCGCAAGGATCAGCGGAATCCACACCAGCAAGAACACCGCCAACCCGAAACGAACACCTAGAGAATGAGTCATCGTATGGTCCTCACTTCGTCAGGATTCGCGGCTCAACTCGCGGCTGATCTCCAGGGCCGCTTGGTGCAACTGCCGCGCCTCGTCCACGTCACCCCGGGAATCGTGGATTTTTCCCATGTGGCTCAGGGTGTCGGCCTCGCCCGTGCGGTCCCCCAACTCGCGGTGAAGCGACAAGGCGCTTTCGAAGTACGCGAGGGCGCGCGTCAACTGGTCCTGGGCCTTGTAGGCCGCGCCGATTTCCTGCTGCACCAGCGCGGCACCGGGTCTGTCTCCGGTTCTCAGGCAAATACGGATGCCTTCTTCCAGGTGCCTGATGGCGAGGTCGTGCGAGCCCGATTCGGTCAACGCCGAGCCAAGCTCCGCAAGCGCCTGGACGTGTCCGGAGTCGTTATGGGCGGCCTTGAACAACCGGACCGAATCGGAGAGATGCTGGCGCGCCTTGTCCGCCTGAGCCATGCGCCGATGGAGGCGGCCGGCGCGCAAATGCAACCGCGAAAGCCAGCGAGAATCTCCTTGCGGTCCCAGGCTGGCGATGGCGGCCTCGTAGGCTTCGGCGGCCTGGGCTTCATTGCCCTGGAGCCGGTAGAAGTCTCCCAGGTTGGATGAAACCGCGGCGCCGACGATTTCGTCGCCGCCGGTTTCCTGAAGCGCCTCCTTGCCGTAGACGATGGCGGGAGCGATCTTCTCGCGGGCCAGGCTGACGACCGCCAGCGCGTTCAGGACAGGCGCCAGCCGGTCGCTCCGCGGCAGCGCCTCCTTGAGGTGTGCCTCGGCTTCCTCGTGATGGCCCATGAGGTTTTCGACGATGGCCAACCGAAGAAACTCGCCCCCATCGATGGACGCGCCGTCGGCCGCGCGCCGGTCCAGATCGTCACGGGCCGCGGTCATGGCCGCGTGAGTCCACTCCGGCAACGGGATTTCGCCGGTTTCGATCAACAGCAGGTCGCCGGGGCAGATGTCGGCGACGATCGAGCGAATGACGTCGACGGGCGCGCCCTCGAAAGGCTCGTCCATCGGGGCGGACACGTCGGCCGGCAGCGCCGCGGAGGCATCCCGGTGCGGTTCCCCGTCGCCGGCCGGGGTGGGTTCCACCGTTCCTTCCGCGGAAGGCAAGGCGGACGGATCCTCGGAAATCGTGGCCGGCTCGGCCGGTCCCGCCATCTCCGGGTCGCGGGCCGGTTCTTCCGGCGGCGCCGACACGGGCTCCGGCGGCGCCGACATTGGCTCCGGCGGTGCCGAAATCGGCTCCAGTGGCGCCGGTACGGGCTCCAGCGGTGCCGAAATTGGCTCGGGCGGCGTCGGCGTTGGCTCGGGCCATGCGAACATCGGCTCGGGACGCGGGACCGTTGACGGGACCGTCGACTCGGGAAAGACAGACGTTGGTTCGGGGCCGGGTTCCCTTGGCGCCGCCGCCTCGGTCTCCTGCCCGGCTACCGTTCGGGGATCGGTCTCGGGCTCGTTGTCGGGACGCGGGCCGGTTTCCCACCAGTTTGTACCGGCCGCGGGTTCCGTTGGCTCCGCTGTCCGGGCGGCAGGAGGGGCGGGCCGGTTCTCGGGGACTGCGGCCGGTATGAACGGGTTCACCGTTTCGGGTTTTTGCGGGGGTTGGACCCTCGGCTCGGGATCGGCCGGGCCGTACTGCATTCCCCTGTAGACGTACCCCGTTTCGGGGTTCGGCGCCTCCGTTCGGGGATCGGGTCCGGCCGCCTCCTCGGGCGCCGGTCCGGTCTCCCACCAGTTTGTGCCGACCAAGGGTTCCGCCACTGAACCGGCCGCGGGTTCCGCTGGCTCCGCTGACCGGGCGGCAGGGGAGGCGGGCCGGTTCTCGGGGATTGCGGCCGGTATGAACGGGTTCACTGTTTCGGGTTTTTTCGGAGGCTGGGCCTTGGGCTCGGGATCGGCCGGGCCGTACCGCACTCCCCTGTAGACGTACCCCGTTGCGGGTTTTGGTTCCTCGACACCCGTCCCGGCATCAGGCTCATCCGCGGGCATCATCCCCGGCTCCCACCAGGACGGATCGGCCGCCCGATCCCCCGACGTACCCGCGCCGCTCTTCTCGGACCCTCTGTTGTCCGGATCGTTGGAAACCCGAGCCGGGCCTTGTTCCGCTGAAGGGACGCCGGATCGCCGTTCTCTGTCTTGTATCGCTTTGTGTTCCATGAAAACTCCGACTGTCGCCGACCACGCGCGTCAATGGAACGGTAGAGTGTCAGGGCGCGCCACGCCCCAACGTCCCGAGAAGATGCGTATTCCGTCCAGAAAACCACCTATTCTATCAGCTTTGCCGTAGGGTGGCTACAGGATTCTGTTTCCAGAGTGCTTCCCGAGTAACCAACCAAGCCGCCGCGTCGCGCGGAGGTGTCCGCTCCAGAGAATAGAGTATCCCCGTGTCGAACGGAAGGCGAGCGGATGCCGGCTCCTCGTTTCGTCCCAAATAACACGTGACCGAGCGTGAAGCAGTACTGGCCTGGAACATCCCCGTTCTACCAATGAGGTTGACTTGATGCTATCTTGAGTCCTTCGGTTTTCTCCAGCGCAACGCCGGTAGGATTACGAGGACAGGAGGCCTGAATTCATGCTGAGGCGACTCGGTGTTCTTGCATTTGTGGGGCTCGCATTGATGGTATTCATGGGGCTTGCATCGATGTTCTGGCCTGCCGTCGCCCATGCGCTGGACGGCCGGATCGATGGGCAGCGGGTTTCCGACCTTCAAGCTACGGTGGATACATTGTGGACTTGCATCGCGGCTGCGCTGGTGTTCCTCATGCAAGCGGGCTTCGCCATGGTCGAGGGCGGGTTCACCCGCGCCAAGAATGCCGTCAACATCATGATGAAGAACGTCGGCGACTTCTCGGTGGCCGCCGTGGGCTTCTGGATATTGGGCTTCGGCCTCATGTTCGGCAACGGCAACCCGATACTGGGAACCACGGGATTCTTCGTCTCGCCGGACACGGGATACCTGTATGAGGCTCTGGGTTGGACCTCCGTTCCGACCATGACGGCGTGGTTCTTCCACCTGATGTTCTGCGCCACCTCCGCCACCATCGTTGCCGGCGCCATGGCGGAACGCACCAAATTCGTGAGCTACCTGGTGTTCAGTTTCTTCATCTCGCTCATCTTCTACCCCATGGTAGGGAAGTGGATCTGGGGGGGTGGATGGCTTGCGGAGTTGGGCATGCTGGACTTTGCCGGTTCCACGGTCGTGCATTCCACGGGTGCGTGGTTCGCGTTGGCCGGTGTGATCATATTGGGCCCCAGGCTCGGACGATACAGCGATTTCGGGGCGCCCCAGGCGCTTCCGGGTCACAACATGATGCTGGCGACGCTCGGGATGTTCATTCTGTGGTTCGGCTGGTTCGGCTTTAACACCGGCACGCTCATGGGCGCCAAGGTGAACGAAATAGCCGTGATCGCCGCAAACACCAGCCTTGCGGGCGCGGCGGCCGCCATCGGAGCCACCGTGTCGGCATGGTTCATGTTCGGTAAACCCGACATTACCATGACTCTCAACGGCACCCTCTCCGGTCTGGTTGCAGTCACCTGCGCATGCCCGTTTGTCGAACCGTGGGTCGCTGTCGTCTTCTTCGGCTTCTTGCCGGGAGTCGTCGTGGTCTTCGCCGTGGTGACGTTCGATCGGTTGCAGATCGACGATCCGGTAGGCGCGATTTCCGTCCACGGCGTATCGGGTACGTTGGGGACGATCCTGTTGGGATTGTTTCACAGCGGAGCCGGGGTGTTCTACGGCGGCGGAGTCGATCTGCTGCTGGCTCAGATCGTGGGCGCGGTGAGTGTCTTCGCCTTCGCCATGACCTGCGGTCTGGCGCTGTTCAGCGCCATCAACGCCGTCATCGGCTTGCGCGTGTCGCCTGAAGCCGAGAGGGCCGGCCTTGACGCGGCGGAGCATGGCAACGACGCTTATCCGGAATTCGGTGTTTCGGGATTACAGCCCCGGGCGGACACGGCGCCGAGAGCGTAATCCGGGGGCCGAACTCCCCGCCTGCCAGCTCGATTGGATTGCCGGGGGATGTCGCGCGCCGCGGTCCGGAGGTTTCTCTGCGTGGTCAGCGCATCGGAATGCGAATGACGACGCCGCCCATCACGTCTCCCTGCTTGAAGTCGGTGCGCGGACTGTCGGAGTGGCCGTTGTGGCAGGTCACGCAGGAAGACGAGACCGCAATGTCGGCATATACCGCGGTAAAATACTCGACATCGCCGATGGTCTCCTTGCCATAGAAGGGCTTGGTCGGGTTCTCGGCGACGCTGTCCAGTCCGTTGCGTTCCACCTCGGAACTCGGCGCATTCTCCTCGTTGATGGGCCACTTGGACAGGAGCGCATAATTGAACGAGTCCGTCTGCTTGGCCGCCAATGCCGCGCCCATGCGAAAGATCTGAGCCGGCAGCGGCAAGGCCTTCTCGTCATGCCATTGTTCGCTGGCCTTGATTACCTCGTCCACGTCCTGCAGGCGATAGACCACCTCGTTGGCATAGACGTTGCGGTAGGCTGCCGCGATGGCGAACAGCGCATCCGCCATGGTGGTTGGAGAGATCGCCGCCGCTGGCCGCTGCTGGGGCTCGTCGGCGGGCTTGCTGTCACAGGCGGCAAGCGAAATGCCGAGAACGGCGACGATGAGACAGAGAAGGCCTTGTCTAATCTGCGCGTATTTCATGGTTTATTGCGAATAACAGACCGGGTTGTTCGTGTCAACGAACGCCCGTATTCCGGCAGGACCATTCAAAGTCCGGTGTTCCGTTTCCGTCATGTCGCACCCTTTTTGCGGTCATTCCCGCGAAAGCGGGAATCCATATGGCGGGGTTCCCCGGATTGGCCCCTTACGGGGTCGCTGGCGCGAGTGACCTCCGGGCCCACGCCCACCACCGCCTGAGGCAGTCATTGGCGACCCCGACCGGCAGGCGAGCGGCCGCGGGAGTGATCTGCGCGCGCAGCCGCAGATCGTCCTCGGTGAGCACGGGGCGGTCGTCCAGGTAACCGGTTTCGGCAAGATAAGACTGAAGTTTCTCGACGTTGCTCTTCCGAAAACCTCGCAGCCGCGGGTCGTCGTTGTCGTCGAGCGCGGCCACGAGCCTGTTCGGATCGCCGTCCAGCTCTCGCGCGATGGCGACCACGTCATCGCGATAGCGGTCGGTCAGAGCCTCGCTTTGCTCGAGAGCGTCGCGATCCACGGACCGGCTCCTTCCCTGCATCCACAACTCGCAAAAAATCTCGAGCAGGTCCACCCGCGCGGTGATGTCCGCCGCGGAGACCGAACGGGAGCCCAGCCTCTTCGCAAGCGGGGTGTCCGAAACCATTGCCCACTGGCCCGCCCGCTCGATGCCGTTCATCAAAAACTCATGCAGCAAGTCCAGATCGTCCCAAAGGAGGTAGAAGAAATGCTGCTCCGCATACCGGAGCTCCGGACGGAAAGCCGGAACGCCGAGGACCGCGCCGTATTCCTCGGGCGACAGACCGCCGGACACCGGAACCGCCGGCCCGGGATCGACCCGGAGCGCATGAGGTCCGCTGACGCTGACTGCCTTCGTGCGTATCAGGCCCAGGTCGATGCTGGCGGCGAGGCTGCAACCTTCCTTGTCGAGCGCGCCCTGGATACGGTCGCTGTCAAGGGGGTCGCTGGTGAGATAGAAGATCTGCCGGTCCTGGTCCCTTGCCACGCGGCCGAGACTCCGCACGATGGCCTCGAACCGGCGGGGGTCGCTCTGGTCGAGCGCTTCATCGAGAAACAGCGGCAGCACCTGGCCCTGTTCCACCTCCTCGGCGAAGGCAATGCGCGCCGCCAGCAACAACTGGACGCGGGTCCCGTCGGAGAGCTCGTCGATCTCCCGGACTTCTCCGCCGCGCGACTCGCGGGCGAAAAGCCGGGGCGCCTCGCCGTCCCCCCCCAGCTCCAGCCTGTAGTTGTGGTGGGTGAACCCGAAGAAGTGGTCCCTGGCGCGTTCGAAGACACGGGGCATCCGCGCGGTTTCATACTCCTCCTGGACCGCGTCGATGAGAAATCTCCCCGCCTTCGCATACAGCGCGTCGTCGCGGAGGTCGCCCAGCTTCACGCGGGCGTCTTCGCGGACGGCAATGAGAGCCTCCATGCCGTTGCCGCTCCGGGCTTCGTCCATCCGGGCCATGATGTCGGCGATCTCGTTTCTCAGCTCCCCCGATTTCTCCTCCATGCTCGACAAATCGTCCTGGAGTCGCTTGAGGGACGGTGCGTTGGATGCAGCCAATTGACCTTCCCCGGCCTTGGCAAGCTCCGCGCGATCAAGACCGATCTGTCCTTCCAGGCTCATCTTTTCACTCATCAGCTCGCGATAGCGCGGCAACGAATCGAGCAACGACAGGAGGCCGTTCAGATCGCCTCCGCCCAGCCCCGCCTCCGCATAGATCTGCCCGATGGAGTTGAGCGTCGTAGCGCGATCCGCGGCATTTTCCTCGATCTGGGCCGTCAGCGTCCGTTCGTCGGAGAGCGCCTGCTCCAGCCGCGAACTCCGGTCCGCGAGGCGATGGAGCCGCGCCGTGGCCGTTGCCGCATCTTCGGGCTCCGGCTCGCCATGCTCGGCCAGAATGCCGGCCAGGTTGGACAAAAGGGCGTCATACCTCTCTTCAAGGGCTTCCAGCTTGCCTGCCGCGGCTTCGTCGTCGCGACGGGCCAGGCGGAGTTGGTCGAGAGCGCGCGCGAGGTCGACGAGTTCCGCGTCGGGCGGGAGATCATCCAGGCCAAGCCCAGCCTTGACCTCCTGCCGGCGGGTTTCAAGCGCGGCTGCCGGCTCGGACAGGCCCTCCAGATCGTTCTCCAGTCTTTGCCGTTCCACGCCGCGGTCATGCGCCTTCTCCAGGGCGGCCATGATGTCCGCGGTCACGCGCTCGATGCTGCCCAGGCGTGACTCTACCGATGGGAGGTCCCATTCGGCGGGCGGGTCGAGACCCAGCCGCTCGAACTCGGCCCGCGCGGCCCCTCTGGCGGCGTTGGGCCGTCGCTGATTGCCCATCAGCAACACGGCCAGGGACGCTCCGAACCCCAGACCTCCGAGCAGCCCGGCGAGCGCAACATGGGCGAGCGATGCCTTCGGCCCAGGGGTGTTCCCGATGTCCGGCGTCTCGATCATGGCCTCGGGCGGGCCCGCGAGCAGGATCAACCCGGCGCCGGCCAACATCATCGCGACCGCGAACAGGAGCCAGGGCCAACGCCCGCGGACCCTGTCGGCGGCGCTTTCGGGTTCCGGCACGCGCAGCCAGGACCGCAGGGTTTGCGCCGCGCCGCGGAAGGCGTCGAGTTCTCGCTCATGGTCTTCGGGCGGATCGTAGCGCTCAAGCTGACGCAGCCGATCACGGATGCCGGCGGTCCGGACGGCATGCTCCTGGCTCGAACGCAGAAAGGCGAACAACTCGCCATGCTCGGACACGGTCAGCGCGGTGTCGTTGCCGCCGCCCAACGCGGAAAGGGTTGAGGCAAGCGCCCTTCGGGTGGCGGCGCGTTCGGTCCTTGCCGCGTCGAGCTCCAGCTCGATACGGCTCAACTCATCGGCGCGCTCGCGCCAGGCCGCAAGATCGGCGTGCTCTATCGAGCCGTGCAACGCGGTTTGTCCCAGGATCTCGCGTGTCCTGGACAGATCCTTTTCCAGAGAACGCAGCCGGTCCGTCAGAGTGTCCGCCCGATGCTGGCCCTGCTCGACCGCCTCGGCCTCCTTGCCGGTCAGGTTCGCCAAAGCGGCGGGCAACGCCCCGAGCTGCTCCATGATCCTGGCGAGTTCTTCCCGGCGGGCGGCAAGTCCGATGGCGCGTTCCACCAAACCCAGCCGGCGGCTGGCGGCTTCGGCTTCGGCCAGTTGGCTCCTCAGTCCCGCAAGTTCATCCGACCGCCGCTGGAGATCGGCCTGCCTGACGACCGCCTTCTGCACGTCGTCCGAAGCACCGGCCAGATCGCGGCGTTGACGGCGGGCGACATGGCTCGACACACCGGAAAACAGGTCGGACGCAATCCGGTCCAGGTCGAATCCGCCGGACATCTGTCGCCGAATCTCCGCGGCGATGTCGGCGGTGCCGTCCCGAGACGGGTCGATCAGATCCCGGAGGCGCAGAAAGAAACAGCGGTGGTTGTGGGATGGGGGGAGGTTTGGAGAAACGTTGCCCTCGCCGCCGCGTTGCCAGGTGGCGCGCTGGCCGTTGCGCTGTCCCCACCACGACTCTCCGTCCCAGTCGAATTCGGCGCTGACGGACGTGAGCCGGGAAGGATGGCGGTCTTCCCAGTACAGGCCCTCAAGGGCGCGACAGATGCTCGATTTGCCGATCCCGTTGGGTCCGAACACGACGTGAAGTCCGGCTCCCGCCGCTTCGATTTCAAAGGGTTGGCCGATGCCCGGCAGCCGGTTGACGACAAGGCGTTTGAGCTTCACTTGAGTTCGCCTCGATCATGGCCGAAGAGCATCGCGTTCAAGGCTGCCTTCCCCGCCCGGAAGAGAACATCGCGCACGGCATCGTCCGACAACGGGTCCGCGGCATTACGGTGGTCCTGAACGGGCTGCCACGCATGGTCCCGGGCGACCTCGGCCAAATCTGTGCGCGCCTGGTCGAGAAGCGCCCTGGAGTCGTCATCGTCGCGCCCGAGCATGAGCAGCTTTCGAGCCAACAGGGCCGCGGGATCGTCCCCGGAAGCGATTTGCGCCAGGTCGAGCGGCAACCCGATCCAGTCGATGACCTTGTTGAAGAAGACCACCGTGCCATCCACCACCCGCCCCATGGAGCGCCACTCGCCCCGCGCGATCCACTGCCGGATGTCCTCGTAACAGGCGCTCGGTCCCGTGAGCTGCGCGCGCAGGCCGATTGCGAGAGGAAGGGGGGCCGCGGCGCCGAGCCGGCGGACAAGCCGCTCCGCTTCGCTCATCAACCTGTCGCCTACGTCATCGACGTGCTCGATCCCGTCCACCCGCACGTCCACCTGCTCCCAGCGCAGCGGCGCGACGGGAATCATGTCGATGTCGATGTCGCCCGCACCGGACACCTTCAGCAGCCAGGGGCCGTGGGGGCCCGTTTCCGACGAGTCGAGCCCGACCAGGGAACCGAGATAACCGGATGGCCGGCTCTTGGCCAGGCTGTCGAGGGAAGGCTTGTGGACATGACCCAGCAGCCAGGCGTCGCAGCCGGCATCGTCCAGTTCCGCCTGCCTGATGGGCGCGTAGGGTCCGCCCGATGCGTTCAGATCCGCGTGCAGGAGGCCGATTCTTGGAACTGGACGCGACGGCGCCGGAAGCGGCCGCGTCAGCAGCTCTGCTACCGGGCTCTGGTGCACGCGCTCTTGACCGAAAGACCAGCCCACCACCTGGGCGGCGGGAGACCCGTTCTTCGATATGGTTCTCGCCTCCCAGCGGCCGCCGGCGCCCAACAGGGTGAACCCCTCGATCAGGGCCGCGAGCCGCGGCAGCGCCTCGACGTCATGATTGCCGGCAACGGCGACGACCTCGATGCCGGCGTCGAGCAGCCGCCGAACGCTTTCCTCGAGGGGCACGATCGCCTCGAATCTGGCATTGGTGCTTTCAGCGACGTCGCCGGCAAACAGGACGGCGTCGAGTCGGTTCTCGATCGCCAGATCGACGGCGACCCGGAGCGCCGCCGCGGGCGTGAGGTCTCTCGGGTCCACGCCCCTGGACCCAATCCAGTCGGGCACACCCGAACAGGAGGTGCCGAGATGGATGTCGCCAATCGCAAGAATGGAAACGCCGTCATTCATTCTGTTCAAGCCTGATTGATCCACGAGTCGGCGGCGGCCGCAAACCACTCGAAAGCTCTTACGAGCCCCCGGCTGTGCTTCAACCCCTGTTTACTAGGGAAAGTCCGAACAAGTCAACTTTGCTACAATGGGAGGCAGCCAACGAGATGAGCCGGATTCCTCTCCAGACGATGCTCGCCGACGGCGCCTATGACGCGATCAACGCACGGTACTTTCCGTTCGGCATCTACTATTAGCTTCCGGGTTTGTTCGGGGGAATCGGGTAGTCGATCCTGCGGTATCAGATTGCGAAAGGAGCCATCGAAATGCCCAGGGTAGGCTCCGGCACCTACACAACCGCCACCATCACCACGTCAAAAAGCGCGGACGCCAAGGCCAAGAGTGCGGCCATCGCGGCGACCGCGGGCACATTTGTGGCCCTTGACACCCACGCCCTTCGTGGGATACTTCAAGGCCCACATGAGAGATGGCAGAACTGCCACGGGACGGGAGCGCTATGGCCATCAAGGTAACGGATGCCCAAGGTAAGCAAGTAACGGCTACGGACGTAGGGATAGAGAGTGCCGTCGAGCACTTTAACACCGTCAAACTAGTAGACGGTAGCGTGCTCAGGATTAAGGTCGTGGCAACGAAAGCTCGGCGGCTTGAGGGCCAATACGATCAGCAGGGCTATCCGATCTACGTGCTCGAAAGCAAGAATGTGTTGGTCGTAGACAGTGTGCCAGAGGTGCTTCAGAAGGGAGGCCGTAATGACACGGTCCGCCATTGAATCGGTAATGGATGAGACGGGAGAAGCGCTGATAGTCGTTTCGAGCGATGCAGGAGAAGCGCTTGGTAGCATTTTTGGTATGCCCGAAGTTAGGTTAGACGACACGTCAGATGATGAAGTGCTGAGTTTCCTGTATCCTGGCATCGTACGGCAGTTCTTCGCCCTGAGGGATCGGTGGTACGTTGAGAGAGGACCTATATCCGCCCTTTCAGAGATTGTTGGATGTCCCTCGTATCGCCAAATCATAGGAATGGGCAGGAGGGCCGTTCCCCTCATCTTGAATCAACTCCGGCAGGAAGGCGACGATCCCGACTACTGGTTCACCGCCCTTGAGGCTATAACCGGTGCAGACCCGGTTGCAGAATCGGACTACGGCGACATGGTGGCCATGGCAAGGAGTTGGCGGGATTGGGCGGATCGGAACTATGTCTGATGGTTCCTACCTTGTACACTTCCCAAGTTTGAGCGATGACAACCATTCCGTGACTAGCCCTTGTACTCGCAAGTACAACTGCATTGCCTGGGCTGCGGATAGCCAAGACAAATGGTGGTGGCCAGAGGAAAAGGGGTACTGGCCGAAAGATGCTCCACGACAACGTACGCTGGAGGCATTCACCGAAATGTTCAAGGGCTTGGGCTACGAAGAATGTGCGGACGCCGACCTGACCGAAGGGTATGAAAAAGTCGCCATCTTTGCGGGCGCTGACATGAAGCCCACTCATGCTGCAAGACAACTCCCTGATGGGGAATGGACGAGCAAGCTCGGACCACTGCAAGATATCACACATGCGAAGCCCGAGAATCTCGATAGCGACGCCTATGGCGCTCCAGTTCGATTCATGCGACGCCCTAGAAGTGGGTAGTTGTTCCGTTGTCAGAAAAACGTCGCGACTTCCGACTCTACACCCCCTGATCCAGTTCCAATCCTTCTACGACTAAGTCCTCCCTCCAGGACCACCTCAGAACACTGTCAGATCAAGCGAGGTCGCGAGTGCCCGCCCCCACCAAGAGCAATGCATGGCTGGCTCCGGGAGCCCATTGGTTGGTGGCGCTTGGCGCGGCAGTCTACTTCGTCACGCTTCTCAAGTGCGCATGGCTCTCGGACGACTACTTCATCACCTTGCGGCAGGTAGAGCAGGTATTCGCCGGAAACGGCATTCGATTCAACCTGTACGAACGCTCCTTCCTCAGCACCTCGGTGATCTACTTCTTCGTCCTTTTGCCGCTCCGGGTCCTCACATCGGACCCTTTCATCCTTCACGCCATCGTCGCGCTGGCCTGCAACGCCGCGCTGCTTTGGCTCCTTTGGGTGCTGGCCCGCAAGGACGTTCGGGTGTGGCTTCTGGCACTCGGCCTGCTGTTCGCGTCCAAGGCCCACTTCGATTACTCATGGTTCGGTCAGGAGAACCCGATCGGCCATGTCCTGGCCGCGGCCATTGTCCTGATCTGGCTGCGGATGTATCCCGGTCTGCGCCGCGGGGAGTCTCCGGACCGGTTGCACTGGCGCTGGTTCGTTGCCCTGATCGCGGTCGCGCCGCTCTATCGTCACGACTTCGCCGTAATCGTCTGGCCCCTTGCCGCCTGGGCGCTCTGGGACAACCGCGCCCGCTTGGGAGCGTCGGGTCTCATCCGGTCCATCGGCTGGATGCTCGCCCCACTTTCCCTCTGGACGCTGTTCTCCCTCATCTACTTCGGGTTTCCGTTGCCGGCCTCGGCCTATGCCAAGCTGCCCGGCGACGCCGGTCTTCCCGGTCTGGCGTTCCGCCTCTTGTCGGCGTTGGACTACTACCGTTTCTCCTTGCACAAGGACACCGTGATGATGGCGGTTCTTCTCGGCTCCCAGTTGCTCTGGGCTGGGCGCGCTCCAGCGCGGGTCGTCGCCGCTGCCATGGCGCTGGTCCTGCTGTATGTCATCCTCGTCGGGGCCGACTACATGGGCGGGCGCTTCTTCAGCGTCCCGTACGTACTACTGGTCGCGCTCCTGACAGGTACGAGCAGCCGCTGGAATGCGTACCTTTGCCGGAGGCTGGAACCGGGACGATGGCGGTGGCTGCGCGGCGCGTCGATTGCGGGATTGGCTGTCTGGATCGGTCTGTGGCCACACTCACCACTTACAGGGCCGGTCGTCTACGCGGAGACCGTCCTCGATCGCGAGACATACCCGACCGAGATTGCGAACGAGAGAGCCGCCTGGCATCCAAAGACGGGGGTCACCGTCTGGTGGAGGTCCGTGCGCACCGGGACCACGTACCCGGACGACCTGACCACGCGACTCGGCTCTCTGCTGGGCGACTCGAAGCAGGCGACGTTTCACGTCTGCAATCTTGGCTTGACGCCGTACCGGGCCCGGCTTGAGCAGAGTTTTCTCGACATATGGGGACTGGGCGACAGCTTCATGGCAAGATTGCCTGCGACGATATGGCGTCCGGGCCACTACTTGCGCGTTCGGCCGACAGGATTGGCCGAATCGACCCTGTCAGGATCGCCATCCTTTACAGACGTCGGACTGAACCGTTACTTTCGTAGCCTCCGTATTGTCACTGGCGGCGAGCGGCTTCTGAGCACCAACCGAGTCAAGGAGATAATCAGGGTTAATCTTGGGCTGTACGACGAATTGCTTCACGGTGCCGTGGACTCGACGGAGAGCGCGGCGACTTCGGCGGACAGCGGGCTTCGCTTGTTCCTGGAGCAGGAGCTTGGCATCGTGCCGGCCCACCGCAAGGGCGCTGATGCTCTAACCTTGCTTTGCCGCCTGATTCGTGATCGGCAAGCGGATGTGCTATTGCGTCGGCGTATCCCCTGACCCTGAGCGGAGGTGCAAGCGACATGAACCGAATTCTCGTGACCGGCGCCGGCGGCTTCATCGGCCACCACCTCGTCACGCGCCTCAAGGGGCTCGGGCACTGGGTCCGAGGCGTGGACATCAAACGACCGGAGTTCACCGTTCCCGACGCCGACGAATTCGAGTTGCTCGACCTGCGTCGTTGGGAGAATTGCCTTCGGGCCACGAGGGACATCGACGCGGTCTATGCGCTGGCAGCGGACATGGGCGGCATGGGGTACCTGTCGTCCAACCACGCCCGCGTTTTGCGGAACAACGCGCTCATCAACCTCCACACGCTGGATGCGGCGCGGACGAACGGCGTCCGCCGATACCTCTTCAGTTCGTCCGCCTGCGTCTACCCGGAATCGCTCCAGACCCGGACCGACGTGGCGCCGCTCAAGGAGGCGGACGCCTACCCGGCCGCGCCGCAGGATGCCTACGGATGGGAGAAGCTCATCACGGAACGGGCGCTCGGGTACTTCGCGGCGGACTTCGGCATCGAAACCCGCATCGTCCGCTTCCACAACATCTATGGCCCTCTCGGGACCTTCGATGGAGGCCGGGAGAAAGCGCCGGCCGCGTTGTGCCGCAAGGTCGCCATGGCCCGCGACGGCGGCAGCATCGAGATCTGGGGCGACGGTCTCCAGACGCGAAGCTTCTGCTACATCGACGATTGCATCGAGGGCCTGCACCGTGTGATGGAATCGGACCACCCCGACCCGCTCAACCTCGGCTCCGATGAGATGACCACCATCAACGGTCTCGCCAGGATCATCATCGACATAAGCGGCAAGAGCGACGTCACGATCGAGCATGTCGAGGGTCCGCAGGGAGTGCGCGGCCGCAACTCGGACAACACGCTGTTGCGTGAGGTGCTCGGTTGGGAACCGCCCACCCGCCTCGAGGACGGTCTGGTTTCCACCTATCGCTGGATCGAGTCAATGGTCGGAAATGGCTGACGCCAACCCGCCTCGCGAACTTCCCAACGTAGGCGTGATCGTCACCGCCATCGATGAAACGTGGTCCCTGCGCGAAACCGTGGACACCCTGCTCCGCGAAAACGCCGATGCCATCCACGAAATCATGATCGGCATCGCGCCGCATACCACGCCGGCGTGTCGGGAGGTGGTCGCCGAACTGGAGACCGCACATCCGGACATGGTCCGCCATCACGAACAGACGACGCTTCCCGGCGCGGGCGGCGCAAATCGGGAGTGCTTCCCGCTGATGCGTTCGCCTTGGGTACTGCTCATGGCGGCTGACCTCGAGACCCACCCCGGAACGGCGGCAGAGATGATCGAACGCGCGCGTGTCGGCGACGTGGATATCGTCGCCACCTCCCGCTGGCTCGGCGGCGGCCGTTTCGGGGACTACTCGCCGCTGAAGCGGGTCTGCAACTGGCTGTTTCAACGGATGTTCTCGGCCCTCTACGGCGTCAGGCTGACCGACATGACCTTTGGCTTCAGGCTCTATCGGGCGCGGGAACTGCGTCGCTACGCGTGGCGCGAGACAGGTCACGCGTTTTTCTTCGAGGCGCTGGTTACGCCGCTGCGATGCGGCGCCCGGGTAGCCGAGGTCCGGACACACTGGCGCCGGCGTCAGGAGGGGACGACCCACATGCCTGCCACGGAGTACTTCCGGTACTTCCGGATCGGTCTCTTCACCCGCGCGAGGCCCGCGCGCAGTCTGACGGTTGCGCCGCCGGAAGGGAGCCGGGGTTGCCCTCGACCGCACTGATCACCACCACGATCCATGTCCCGGAGGCGTTGCACGGATATGCGCGCGACGCCCGTGAACATGGCCGGACGATCAAGATCTACGTCGCCGGAGATCGGGCGACGAACGCGGAGGCGCCCGACTACTGCGCGCGACTCGCCAGAGACACCGGCGTCGAGTGCGAGTACCTGGGGGTCGCCGCCCAGGAGGCTTTTCTCTCCCCTTGGCCGGAGCTTCGTGCCCACCTGCCCTGGAACTGCATACAACGACGCAACGTGGCCGTCCTCAAGGCGGTGCGCGACGGAGCGGATGTCGTGGTCACCATCGACGACGACAACTTCATCGCCGAACAGGACTATTTTCGCCACTGCGCTGCCGCCGGCGGACGTCAGACCTTGCCGGCGTACGGGAATGCCGGCGAGTGGTTCAACGTCTGCCGCTTTCTCACCACGGCCAACAACTATCAGTTCGTGCCGCGCGGGTATGGAATGGCTGCCCGAGCCGGCCTTGACGACGGCTCCGCGCCCGTGGCCTGCGCGCCGATGTCGCTGCCCGTGGCCGTCGTGGCGGGGTTCTGGCTCGGCGATCCCGACATCGACGCCGCCACCCGCCTTGCACACCCCGTCGAAGTCGTCCGCTACCGCCTCGACCACAACTTCTTTCTCGCTCCCGGCGCGCGGGGTCCCTTCAACTCACAGAACACCATTCTGGCGCGCGCCGTGCTTCCCGCGTACTTCCTGTCACCGAACGTGGGACGGTACGACGACATCTTCGCAAGCTTCATCGTCAAGCGTATCGCGGACCATCTCGGCTGGGGCGTCTCTTTCGGGCGACCGTTGGTCAGGCAGGAGCGCAACGAGCATGACCTTCTGCGCGACTTCGACCTGGAGCGTGCCGGCATGGGCCTTGTGGATTCCCTGACCGCCGATCTGGCCGACGTGGCGCTCCGGGGCGACAACTTCGCCTCGTGCGCCCTGGAAATCTGCGATCAGCTCGAGCCGCCGGCCAGCAAGGTCGACTCCACTGAAGGGGAAGGGAGAGGCGCGCTGGCTGCCTTCTTCTCGGGCTATCGCATCTGGGCCGAGCTTTCTGTCTGGCACTGAGGTACATCCGGACATGGACGTTGGCAGTCGTGGCGCCGGAGACGCCTTCCGGTCGCGCGCAGGCCGGTGGCTGGGAGTGCTGTTGGGTGTCTATGCGCTGGCGGCTCTGGCCCTGCTCGCATTCAGGGTCGATCTGCGCCTCATCCTTGCCTCGACCCCCTGGTGGGTGGTTCCGGCCTTCATGGCCTTCGCGTCCGTGGGCTTTGCGGCGCGGGTCGCACGGTGGCTGTTGCTGGCGCGCGCGGCGGGCCTCGGTGTCGGGACCGCCGACCTCGCGACAGTCTATGCCGGCGGGTTCCTGATGAACCTGACGCCCGGACGCATCGGAGAGTTGTGGCGTAGTTGGGTTTTTTGGCGCGTGTGGCGGTTGAAATATCGCCGCACGCTGCCGCTGCTGATCGGCGATCGGTTACTCGATCTCTGCGCCCTGCTGCTTTTCGCTGGCGCGGCCCTGGGGCTCGGCCCCGGTCTCGGCTGGCTGGCGACACCGTGCCTGATTGTAGCCTCGGCACTCGTGATGCTCATTGCGCTACCCGGCTGGGCGCGCCGCGCGACCAAGGCAGTCTGGGTAGCAACCGGCCGGCGAAGACCGCGTCTCTTCGCGCTGCTGCTGTCCGTATGCCGCAACGTCGCGCTGCTGCTCAAGCCCGTCCACCTGTTCAAATTCCTGCCATTGAGCCTGCTTGCATGGAGCACGGAAGCCATTGCGTTGCACATGCTCATGCCTGCGATCGGGGGAGAGCTATCGCTACGGGCGGCGCATGCGGCCCTCGGCCTCGGCAACGTCGCGGGAGCAATCACTTTCCTCCCCGGGGGCATCGGCAGTCAGGAACTCACGATGGCCCTGTTCATTGCCGGCGTCGCCGGCAACTCGACCGCACAGGCCATGGCGATGGTCGGCATCATGCGCGTGAGCACGCTCTGGTACTCCGCGGCGCTGGGGCTGCCGTTTTTCCTGTACCTGTCCCGCCGCTGCATGGGCTCCGGCGCGTGACGGTCAGGTACCGAAGTCCAGCCCCGCCTGCACGTGTCCCGGTTCCGTTCCGGGCGCGACCGGCGTCCAACCCCAGGACCTGCCCGTCAAGCCTCCACGAACGCCTGTTTCCGGTCGAGTCCCTCCTTGTACCGCATCCACGCCTTGCCCGTGAGACAGACCCGGATGAACGCACCATGGGTTCCGTTGCCGACAAGATCGCGAAGAAGATCATTTCCTCCGGCGGGTCGAAGGTCGTCGATCTCGCGAGCTGGCGGGAGGGCAGGAAGATGGCCCTCGGGGCCTACTCCGTCATACGCTTGAGCCCGCTCAGGGGCTGAACCTTCACCGCCCGCGAGGCGGGCTTCGCGGCCACCGTGATCTCCTGCCCGGTGAAGGGCGAGATCATCTTGCGCGCCTTTGTCGCCGGCTTGCGCACTACCTTGATCTTCAGCAGGCCGGGAAGCGTGAACGTTCCCACCGCGCGCCTCTTGACGTGACGCTCGATGACCACTCCGAGCTGGTCTAGCACCGAGGCCACGTCCTTCCTTTGGAGCCCGGTCGATTCGGACAAGGCTTCCAGGAGTTGGCTCTTGGTCATCGCCTCCTTGACTGCCGTGTTCTTGCGGATTGCGGTTGTCGCCATCTCATTTGTCCTTTCGTCGCTTGCGTGAGTTGCTCGACTTGCTCGCTGCTGGGTGGGGTCAGAGGGATGGAGCACCTGCGACTTGGCGATACGATCCGGGAATACTAGCTGGCCGCCGCTACAAACTGCCGCGGACGCCCTCCGGAACGTGTCGGCGAGCCGACTGCCAAGGCGCTTCCATGTGCGTGAGATCGCTTAGCCACTGAGGCGACCTGTCGCCGTAGAAGTCAAGCACGGCGTCCACGGTCTCTTCTCTCGTTGACTCTCAGTCAACGAGGCTGCGTTCCCTTTCCTAAGGCATGCGATGCGGTACTTCCTGCGCTGGGCATCGCTGTCCTCTCTCAATAATGCCGATCCGCGGACGTTAGACAGTAAGGAGATAACATTGCCCTGATGCGTGTCAATGTCAAACTAATGAGATCGGCCGCTCCGTGATGCAACTGCTATTGACAACTGGATGGCGTGCGATCCTCGCTTGAAATACTGAAGTAGTTGTCGCCAGCTTGCGCGGCCACCCGGTGAGGTGGTCCTGGTTAGTAGGACAGGAAGGCGGCTGAGTCAAGGTGTATTCCGGGTAGTGGATCATGCCGCCAGAGTCCTGTTTAACACGTGATGCTGTTCCGATGGAATTGGCAGAGGGGCGGGCGGGGTGTGAGGCCCGGCCTGCCTCTGGAGTCCTCGTTCGTAGGCCTCCGCCGGGGTGGAGCCGGCGAGGGCAGAATGAGGCCTTTGGGTGTTGTAGAAGTGGAGCCAGTTGGCGATGGTCCTTTGGGCGACGAAGCCGTCGGTCAGCTCGTGCAGGTAGACGGCCTCGTACTTGAGGGAGCGCCACAGGCGCTCGATGAAGATGTTGTCCATGCATCGGCCCCTTCCGTCCATGGAGATGGCAATGCCGGCGTCCTTGAGCACGGAGGTGAACTCCAGGCTGGTGAACTGGCTGCCCTGGTCGGTGTTGAAGATCTCGGGAGGGCCGTAGCGTTCCAGAGCCTCTGAGAGGGCCTCGACACAGAAGCGGGCATCGAGGGTGTTCGACAGCCTCCAGGAGAGCACCCGGCGGGTGGCCCAGTCCATGACCGCCACCAGATACAGGAAGCCCTTCTGGACGGGGATATAGGTGTAGGGGTCGGACCGGAGCGCCCTGTCGTCTTTCGAGCGATGGGTTTCTCCGGCCCGCCCTCCGAACCGGACGTGCGACTCTCACCGCATCCGGCTCTCCATGTGCTCATACCGTCGGAGTGTCGCCCAACGGTTCAGCTTCGTCTGCATTGCGAGTACTCGTGACTCCGCCTCGATCGGGCCAAGCCATGAAGCACCGGTATTCACCAGCGTCCTCCTCGTTTTGCATTGAAGCCGTGAGCACACTGGACCCCTTCGCCATGTACACGGCTTTCCCGTGCTCGGACTACTACGGGTCCTCCGCCCCACTCCGCCGGCATCAACCGGCGACAGGTCTTCCCCACCGTGTTGGCAGGGACCAACGGAGTGGTTCCCACGTTCACTCTCGAACCCTTCAACGGGGTCGGTGCCCAGCTATGCCCCTGCAACGTCGCCACGGCTACGCCGCAGTCCTTCACCGTGGCCTCCCGGCCGGCGACATCTACCAGCCCAGGAGTTCCCGACTGGACAAGCCCGTCGGGTGCGCGTTGCAACCCAGCCCTTATCTGTCAGGTTGGAGCTGGTGGTTCGTGCTTGAGGGGCTTTCAGCCGCTGGTTCCTCGCATACACCTTTCCGTCTCGCTTGCCGGACCCACGCCATCTGACAGTGCTGGCGCGTCCCGTCGTTGTCAGGGCTGCTTCCACCCTTGCCGATGTCCCTCGGGTCGGGCTGCCCTCAGCTTCATTCAGCCTGCTGCGACAGGCTGATGGCGGTGGCCTCTCACCACCGCAAGGTTCAAGAACGCCTCGTGGCGCTCGATGTCGGAGGTCCACGCGTGATTGGGCCGTTCGATGGGGACCCCCTTGAGCAGATAGGGGTAGACCCGGTGCTCGGGATGCGGTCGGGTGGTCCGCGGCGCTTGGTAGATGGCCTGTAGACCCATCAGACGCCGCACCCGGTGACGACCCACACGGTCGCCCTCCCGCCACAGATGACGGACCATCTGGCGGCTGCCGTAGAAGGGGTACTCCAGAAACAGCTTGTCGATCCGGCGCATCAGCGCCAGATTCTCCGCGCTCTCGCCCTTGGGCCGGCGGTACACCGAGGATCGACTCACTCGAAGCAGATGGCATTGACGGCTCAAGCTGAGCTTGGGATGGCCGGGCGCGATCATCCCCCGGCGCTTCTCCCGGCTCACCACTTGAGCCCTTTGGCCAAAAAATCCCGCTCCACCGTCAGCTCTCCGATCTTCGCGTGCAGGTCCCGGACCTCCCCCTCGTGATCGCCTCGCATCCGCTCCGCCCCCTTCGTGAAGACCTCCTTCATCCCCTCCACCGCTCGCTGCTTCCAGGTGCTCACCTGGTTCGGATGAACCTTGTGCCGCGCTGCAATCTCCTGGATCGTCTTGTCCCCCCGCAGCGCCTCCAGCGCTACCTTGGCCTTGAAGTCTCCGCTGAACCGTCGGCGTGTGCTCATTGCGTATCCCTCCCTAAGTCGGTGGAATACACCTTAGCAACCTGTCCGTTTTTCCGGGACCACCTCACTCGTCGGTTGCGGCTGACTAGTATTTCGTCTTTACGAATATACCGATCGTGCCGTAGCATTCGTAGCCAGTCCGCTTATTTTTATGCTTGTTCAATTTCGCATCGAAACTTTTCCTGTCGAAGGTCTTCCCGCAGACGCTGCATTTGAAGACGTGCGTTGGACCACTTGCTGCCCCGAAACCCGTGCTTCGGGTAGATCTGCGTGCAGTTGAACGCCGAACGGTCGGTGTGCGGCCCGCTCGGAATGTGCTACCAGAGCTGGAGCTGGCCATCCTCGGAATGCTTTGAGAACCCGATGGCGTTAGTTCGATTGGGTACCGCGGCGTGAATGACATTTGAGTGACTTTGACCCCAAGAATGCTGTCGACCAAGTAGCTGCGCGGCTGGCCGCTGTCCGCGCGTACGGCCATGAGCAACACGTCTCCGGCCTGCGAGCGACGGAGGGAGTAGGCTTCGATCGCGCGCGTCGAACGATTGCCCTGCTTGTCGCGGTAGTCGATCTCTACAAGAAGGCGATTGGCGGCAGCGAAGCGGATCATTTCGATAAGACCCTGTCCTCGGCTGCCTGGGGGCAGGCCGATTACGCGCTCTCGGATGAGCGTATCGTCGGCGCCGATAGGCATCGCCGCAAGGGGCGGCGCGACGGCGCCTCGGAGCCAATTAAAGATCTCCGGGAGGGCGTCCCAAAACATTTTGACCGGGAGCAGCGCAGGGAGTTGGTGCTCCAGCATATGAATCCAACCAGCCTCAAGAGCCGCACGGTGCGGCTCAAGGTCGGCTAGGCGTGGAATGCTGATGCCCTTGAATTCACACTTGGCGCGCAGGACTTCCATGAAGCGCTGCGGTTCCGGCTGTGCTTCGGTATTTCGGTAGAGATGTACGACATCATAGAGATCACGTGGGCGTGTCCGTTCCGCGAGTGCTCTGAATTTTTCCGCGAAAGCCTCGATGTAATGGTAGGCCAGGACTTCGATGCCATCTTCTGGAGAATCGCTGTATGGATGGAAAATCTGGGTGCGGACCGGCGGCAGAACGACCCGCTCGTCGGCGGTTAAGTCAAGCTTGATGCGCGGGAGGGCGTGCGTCGATGAGACGGGGCCCTTGTAGCTGATCTTGCCCTGGCACGAGATCTGGCCGCGGGGGTTCTGGTAGATATCGAATTCCTGTTTGTCGGCCGGAATCTCAATGCCGGTTTGATCATAGATCCAATCACCGATCTCAGAAAAGGCGCCCTTCAAGAAGTTGGCGTCGAGATGGTCTGGTTTGAGGAGCGTGAAGTCGAGATCCTCGGAGAACCGATAGGTCTCGAAGAAGCATTTCTTCAGGCACGTGCCGCCTTTGAATATCCAACTCTCTGCGAGATCCTTGTGCCCATTGATGCCGGCGAGCATCCAGCCGAGAACATAATCTTTCTCCACGACGTGTGGCGTTAGCGATGTTTGCTGGGCCATTGCAAGGATTTCGCGTTTACCGATCATATTGTTTTCTCGCGAATCCAGCGCGTCGGCACGCGCAGCCGCCATTTCGTCACGACGACTCTCCCATCCTGGGCAGGATCGAGTTTCGCATGACCGCCGCTCAGATGCTGCTCGCAAAGACGGCCTAGTTCAGCCTCGCCAGGAAATTGCTCGGCCAGAAACCCGAGGCGCTTGAAGACAGCACCGTTGCCGAGGCCCATCGCGTAATCGACGAGCTTCTTGTCGTCGCGATCTTCGCGTCGCAGATAGGCTGCGAGGCAGTCGGCTACATGCTGGATGCCACCGCCGACCGCTGGGACATCGAGCATGTCGATGATCGTACGGTGCACATCGGAGACGGGCACTCGCGTCTGATGGCGCCAGACATTCTTCATGCCGAAGATCTTCCGCTCATCGATGTGCTTCAGCGAAAAGAGCGTGCCGTGGCGCTCTTGGCGTTTCTGACGCACGGCCTGTGCGGTCATCACGAAGATATCCTTGAAGATCTGTTCGGTCAGATCCCAGTGCTCGGCTGCTGTGCGACCTCCGATGTAGGCTGGTGCGAAGAGTGCGGGAACGAGCACCCATGGGTCATCGAGGACGCGATCTGACCCGATGGTGTCGATGGAAGCCGCGACATAGGCTCCACGGCCCACTCGTCTCAGCCATCCCTGTTCTACCCAGCGGGACAACCGCTGGGCGGCACCGGTACGGTCGAGTTGGAGGGCAATCACCACGTCATCGACGTGAATCACGTCGCCGGCCGTGGACAGCACCCGGACAAGCTGTGCGCGGCCTCGTGGAAGGCGGGTAGTTTTTTCTGCCATATCTTTTACTTAGCAGAAAACGCGAATTGGGACAATCACAGCAACAGAAGTCGATAGTTGATGAACCGACGGATTTTCGCAATAATCGCGAACTACTGCATTTATAATAACCATACCGGAACTAGGAGTCTGCGCCGTAGAAAAGCGGGCAAGGGAGAAAGTATAAAGAGGAGCGGGAGGAGACAAGGAGCGGAAGGAGAGGGGAGTGCCAACGAGCTATCGAGGGTATGAACCTGGGCAGAAGCTGTTGATGCCGCCGGATTTGGCGGAGTGGGTACCTGCGGGGCATTTGGCGCACCACGTAAGCGACCTGGTGGACGGGCTGGATTTGGGGGAGTTTTACGTGAGGTGGTCCTGGTTTGTAGGACAGGGAGGCGGCGGAGTTAAGGTGTATTCCGGTGTAAAGGATCACGCCGCCAGGGTCCTGTTTGACACAACCTGCTGTTCCGGGAGCCGTTGGATGTGCCTCGTCGCGCGCATGTCACTTCCCCGGCGAGTGAGGTACGGTGGGCACCTGTCAGGCCATCAACTCATCGATGCGGGTTGCGACCCGTTGCGCAGGCTCCCGCAACTGCTCCACCGTCCAGTCCGCGGCGTAGCCCTCGGTCACGTCACCGGGCCGGGCATGGTTCACCAGACGCTTCGTCAACGACCGCGGCAGCATCAACTCCCGCTCCGCCACGGTGATGAAGCAGTTCCGCAACGCGTGAAACCAGAACTTCGCTCCGCCTGCTCGCCCGATGGCCCCGTAGTGTCGGTAGAGTTCCTCCACGTGCCCGGAATCGCTCATCGGCGACGGAAACACCCACACGCGAAGCTCCTCCCCAACCGTGTGGCCCTCCGCCCGCCGCCGCGCCAGTATCTCTCCAAGCTGCCGCGTCACCGGCAACTCGAGCGGCACCCCGGTCTTGGTCTCCTCCACCCGGAAAAGCCCGGCATCCAGGTCTACATCCTCCCACCGAAGCGGCACGACCTCTCCAAGCCGCATCCCCGTGTAGAGCCCGAACAGAACCACGTCCCGGTGAACCGCATTGCCCACCTCCGCCTCCAGCCCCTTCCGCCAGCACGGCAGCACCTCGGCCGGAGACGATATCCGCCGCCGTGTCTTCCGGTGGTAGCGCCCTCCGGCCGCAAGCCACTGCTCCACCGGATTGCGCAGACCCTCGTAGTCCACGCAGGGCCTGCGGTACACCGACCGAAGGAACGACAGGCACTGGTTGGCCGGCATCTCTCCGTGGCGCTCGGTAAGGAACCTGAACCGGTTCTCCACCTCCCGGCGGGTGATGGCATCCAGTGGGCGGGACAGCCAGTCGCCGAGATACAAGGCCGTATACCGGCGATAGCCCCGTTCGGTGCTGGCCGCGCGCCCATGGCCCGACTCCATGTAGTCCTTGCACGCCTCTCCCAGGGTCGGCACAAAACGCGCCTCTGCGCGCTCCCCCGCGGGGTCGTCTCCCGCGGCCACGCGCCCCAGGAGTTCCTGGGCCAGACGCCTGGCCTGGTCCGGGGTAACCCGCCCGACACGGCCCACCACCACGCGCTTGTTGGGCGCCTTGCGCCCGCCGTTGCCGGCACGGTAGTTCACGACGAAGGACTTGGCTCCGGAGGGGTGGACGCGCACACCGAATCCGGTCAGCTTGTCATCCCAGGCGATCCAAGGCTTGTCTTCGGACTCGCGTATGCCTGAGCATGGCTGCTCTTGAATGACGGGAGGGTTTGAAACTTGGCCGTGTAGGGGTTTGTCCTACCGCTCGCCGCCCGTAACTAGCTGAAAACAAATAAGTAAAACTCTCCTCTTGAAAGACCGGATGATTCGCGCCGGAACAATCAACACATGGTCAACACGGCGCTTCGGGTGGCTTGTCTTCGTTCGGTCAAAGGGTGATGCCAGCGCCGAGACAGCGGTGATTCCGGTTCTGCACGACGACGCGCTATCTATGCTCGGTGTTTCCTTGCTTCGCAATCACCCCGTCACCGAACACTTACGGTGGCTTGGTGGCTTCTGTAAACCCAGCATTCCTGCCGCCTGATGGCGCCGCCCGCCTGCTCTACCCGGCGGAACTCTAGCGCACCGCATCGCAAAGGGCCTTGCCGGCCTTGAACGAGGGCGCTGTCGAGGCGGCGATGTCGATGCGCTCACCCGTCCTCGGGTTCCGCCCCCGGCGGGCCGGTCGGCTCGTCGTCGAGAAGGTCCCGAACCCCGTGATGACGACCGGTTCTCCTTTCGCCAGACAGTCCTAGATGGCGTCGAACACCGCGTCGACTGCGGCGACCGACTCGGCCTTCGACAGGGAGGCGCTGCTCGTCACGTGGGACACGACATCGGACTTCTTCAACTCTCTTTCCCCTCAAGCGGAACCGATGGAATATAGCACGCGCGGCAGCATCGGTCACGGTTTCTCCCGCGTCGAAACGGAGACGCGACACACTGGCCCGTTGGGTGCGATCAATTCTGCGGTTGATGAGACTACAGGCCATCTACCAGGCATCGCGGACCACCAAACCCCACCCCGTCCTTCTCCATGGCCTCGCCATCGACCGGCCCAATCAGATCTGGACCGCGTACACCACCCATATCCCCGTCCGGCCTGGCTTCCTGTACCTGGTAGCGGTCATGGACTGTGGCCACCCGCCGGGCGGCGACAAGCTTCGGCGGGTCTATCTGGAAACCCGAGCCAGCATCCGTCAAGATACGGCTGATTCGTCCGACTCCGGGCATTTCCAATTCGGAATGGCGTCGCTCCAGTTCCTCGCTGGCATCGTCGAATGCTTCAATAAACAAAGGCGCATTCTCAGCCGATTCCCTTCCGCCTAGCACTATTGAGACGGCAGAGGCAAACGGCCGTCAGACACCGAAGCGGCGTTTTTCCTAGCGCCCACGGCCATGCTAGTGTGGTGTCTGGTTAATTCGTTTAATAACACTGGTGACAGAGTCAATGATGGCGTCAGCGGACTTGGTCCAACGAAACGGCTTGGGATGTTGATTGTGCAGGTCGAGGTAATTTCGTATGGCTTTCTCCAGAGCGACCACGGAGCGGTAGGTGCCGCGGCGTAACTGGTGTTCGGTCAAGGTTGCGAAGAAGCGCTCCACCAAGTTCATCCAGGAACTGTAGGTGGGGATGAAATGACAGTGGAATCGGGGGTGTCGCAACAGCCAGTTCTTGACTTGGGTGGTCTTGTGGGTGCCGTAGTTGTCGAGAATGAGGTGGACTTCCAAGGCGGCCGGGACCTGCGAGTCGATGTGGCGCAAGAAAGCGGTGAACTCTTGGCTTCTGTGCCGGCGGTGCAGCTTGCCCACCACTCGACCCGTAGCCACCTCCAGTGCGGCGAACAGCGTGGTGGTGCCATAGCGCCGATAGTCATGGGTCCGGGTCTCGGGTGTGCCGTAGTTCAGCGGTAAACCGGGTTGGGTACGGTCCAATGCCTGAATCTGGCTTTTCTCATCCACGCACAACACCAGCGCGTTGTCCGGCGGATTCAGATAAAGACCCACCACGTCCCGCACCTTGTCGATGAAGTGCGGATCGGTGGATAGCTTGAAGTTCCGAGACAAGTGAGGTTTGAGCCCGAATGCCCGCCATACACGATGAACGAAATCCCGTGGCACATCCAGGTCCTCGGATAAACTCCGAACGCTCCAGTGCGTGGCATGCTTCGGCCGTCGATTCAGTGTCGCGTCCAACACTTCCTGCACCCGTACGTCGTTGTGCTTGCGCGGCTGGCCGCTTCGCACCGCATCGGACAGTCCCGCCAGTCGCTCTCGGGCGAACCGCCCCCGCCACTTCGACACCGTCTGCTGGCTCGTGTGGTGTCGCTTCGCCACCTCCTCCCCGGTGTAACCTCGCGCGCAATCCAAAACCACGCCCGCTCGTAGATGAAGACCCGCTCGCGTATTGCGCCGCCGACTCCATCTTTCTAGCTCCGCCTTCTCCTCCTCGCTCAAAACGATCGCCGCTGGGGGTCGTGCCATGGTGCCCTCCTGTCCTTTCTTCCCATGGTACGACACACTCCATTGTTCTTCAACTAATTAATCGGACAGGACACTAGTTCATCGATTACGGGTTGCACGAGCGCCTGCCCCCACCATTCGAGCCTGACCTGTATCCGCCAGCGCTGGGGAAAGCACCGCTTCCGGGAGATGGTCCAGCGCACGGTCAGGGCCTGATGTACCGTCATGGGACCGTCACAGGCCGTGTCTGTGGTTGGGGGAAAGCTCTCAGCAGTGGTTGAGGTCGGCCAGATGTTCGTCATCTGCCGGAATTCGGATCGTCGAGGAACGGGCAAACCTGTGAGATTGTGACCGGCGGCAGATCAAGGCGATCACGCTGAGTACTCACTTGGTGTTCTAAGATTGTGCAGTCCCTCAGATCCTCGAAATGACGGACTCTGATAGCCTGCCGGGCGACCTCCGCTTTCTTCAGCGCGTCATTGAACGCGCTTCTCTCACTGTAGTCCTTGTACCAAGATCCGAAAGGGGCGCCGACGAGGATACCAACGGAAAACAGGACGATCAGGCCACTGACGGCACGCATGCGGCGTGTGCCACCATCTCCTCTGCTTACGAGAAAGACAGCGGTGGGACCGGCAGCCGACAGGACTGCGGGCAGAACCGCAGCCAGCACTACAGCGTCAGGACCGGAGACGCCAGTCAGCGCGCCAACAGTAAAACCGAGGACCGCTGCGGCCAAGCCAGGGGTGACGGCACCTGGATCCCTGCTCAACCGGCCGAACCGCCCTCCCTCGGTACCGTTGCCCGTGCCCGATGGTGAACCGTTTGATGCGTTTGTGGCCGGTTCCGGCATGCTCATCGGGGCGCACGGCCGTACGGATAGGGCGTCTCACGCAAATAGTCCGTGATAGATTTCGCAAAGGGAGCACGCGGTTTCAGGATTGACGGCGTCGACAACGCCAAGGACTTGACGGAACTTGACTCCTCGGAGGGTTGCGGTTTTAACTTGTCCCATGCATTCAACCAAACTTTAGCTGGGCCCGTACATTCGTCCTGCTTAAAAAACTCCAGGCATGCCTTGATATCCTGTTTTACCCGCTTCGCCGCACAGGGGTACTCTGTGCGAGTGGGGCTCTCTTCAAGGAGGATATTGCGGGCCTTCTCGACAGACATCCCACTGCAGTCCCCTGCATGAGCAACGGTCGTGCCGCCAACCATGAGTAGCGCTGCAATCAGTACTACAAGAAACGTCCTCATCGCCGAGCCTCCGTTGAGTGTTGCCATTCATCCAGATTTGTACAGCGACCAGGCACGGCGTGTCAATGGCGTCAATCACCTGTGGATGGGATGCCCGCGTGTCGCCGGTGTCCGTGGTTGTCACGCTGCCGGGACAGCACAGGGACGACAACTACAAGCATGAGCAGGCGTCCCTGTGCTCGTGCCGATCTCAACCGCGAGATGCCGAGTCGTCATCTTCCACCATCACGCCGTCCGCGGTGATGCCGACACGGGTGAGCGTCGTTCCCGTCGTCGGACATAATTGCTCCGGCACGCCCCCGGCAGCGTGTCCGACTCTGTACCCGTGGCGGTGCAGCGCCCAATCGCAATGTCCCGTGCAACGCGACACCGGCACCGTTCAATCGCCACGGCGGCTTTGCCTTGCTGACCGTCCATGCACTCCTCCCCGACATCGTAGCCCAGCGGCCAATCCCCCTTCTTGGACGGGCTGGCGCCCGTTAAGGGTTCTCACACCCCACGCATCCGGGATGCCTTGAGCGAGACTTTCCCGACCAGCCATACGGACGATTTCTTCCGCTTTAACGCTGCGTTAGGGCGTCACGGCCACTCACCCCCCTGTCCCTGCACGGGCTGCATCTCCTTCCGTGAACCGCCGCCGTTGTTTCCTTGGAACCGGTGGCATTCGAGGGAACAACTATGGGAGGCAGCCACATGCGCATCTTCGCAAATCTCAATGAAAGAACCATCAACCGAAAGTTCGCCGAGCCCAGGCACCGGAAGCGCCCGCTCATCGTCCTCGATCACACCCTGCCCGCCTTCGGCCTCAAGATCGCAGCCGACGATTCGAGGACCTTCTTCGTCCGCGTGAAGCGAGCCCCGAGCGCGGTCAATCTCACCCTCGGCACGACCGCTGAACTGACCGCCGCCCAGGCGCGTGATCGAGCCGTCGCCGCTATCGACGCCGCCACGGCCGAGCACAAGGCCGGACCCCTGTTCCAGGACTTCGCGGACGAATTCATGCGCCGCCAGTCCAGGCGCTGGAAGCCCTCCACCCGCCAGAGCAACAGCTCCGTGCTCAAGAACCAACTCCTGCCCTTCTTCGGCTTCATGCGCGTCCCCGAAATCTCCCGCGCCGACGTGCAGCGCTGGTTCGATTCCCTGAGCAGCTCTCCCGCCACCGCCAACCGAGCGCTGCCCGTGCTCTCCGTCATGCTCGCCCAGGCCGAACTGTGGGACATTCGCCCCCAGGGCTCCAACCCCTGCCGTAACATGCGCCGCTACAGGACTGGGGCCAGGGAGCGGTTCCTCTCCGTGGAGGAGTTGAAACGCCTCGGCTTCGTGCTCGACCATGCCGAGGACAGTCAGGCCGTCGCCGTGATCCGTCTCCTGCTGTTCACCGGCGCGCGGTCGTCCGAGATCACCGGCCTTCGGTGGGACTGGATACGCGGCGCCCGGGCGCTGTTGCCGGATTCGAAGACCGGCCCGAAGACCATCCAGCTTCCGCCACCCGCCCGAGCGGTGCTCTCCGGAGTGCCGCGTGTCTCACGCTACGTCTTTCCCAACACAACGGGCTCCGGGCCGATGAACGATCTCGGGCTTCGCTGGCAGAAGCTGCGAAGGCTGGCGGGTCTGGAGGACGTGCGCATACACGACTTCCGTCATACTCTGGCCTCCCACGCGGTCATGAGCCGCATCGACCTCTATACGGTGGGCCGCTTGCTCGGCCATGCGGACATCGCCTCCACCGACCGCTATGCTCACCTTGCCGACGACCACGTCCGGGAGGCTGCGGGCCGCATCGGCGGCATCGTTGAGGCGGCGATGACCGGAAGCAGGAAGGAGGGGCGTCATGGATCGTAGGCAGGGCAAGAAGCCGTTGACCGTTAGCGCCATTGCAGCCGCCAAGCCGAGGCGGACCGAGTACACGCTCTGGGACGGCGCGCTCGCTCACTTCGGAGTCAGGGTGCAGCCCTCGGGCGTGCGCTCCTTCATCGTCCAGACCCGCGTGCGGGGCCGGATGCGCAAGCTCACCCTCGGGCGCTTCCCAGAGACCCCCCTCGCCGATGCGCGAAGGGAGGCTGCCAAAGTGCTCGCCCGTATCTGGGCAGGCGACGCCACGGTGCCCGGCCACAGGCCCAGGCCGGCGCTCTTCGGCGACTTCGCCGCCCGCTACCGCGAGCGGCTCAGGAGCCGCTGCAAGCCGTCCTCGCTCAAAGCCCACGACAGCTACATGCGGCAGAGGCTCATGCCCGCCTTCGGCCGACTGCGGCTCGATCGCATCGACCATGCGCGGGTCTCCGCGTGGTTCGACTCCGCCAGCGTCGACCGGCCCGGCGCGGCCAACCGCGCCTTCGAGATCCTCCGCGCCATGCTGCGCACGGCGCGCCAGTGGGGCGAGGTGTCCGAGGACGCTCCCGACCCCTGCGCCAACATCGTCATGAACCCCAGAAGACCGGTCGCGCGCCATCTCACCCGCGAAGAACTGGAACGCCTTGGCGCAGTCCTTGATGCATGCCGTGCGAAGCGTCCCTGGCCCGTGGCTGCGCTCCACCTCCTCACCCTCACCGGCGCGCGGCTCTCCGAGGTGTTGAACCTCCGGTGGGACGAGATCGGGAAGCTGTCCGGGGACGGCGCAAGCGTCCGCCTCCCGGACTCCAAGACCGGACCGCGCACCCTGTGGCTCGGACCGCAAGCGGTAAAGGTGCTCGCGGCCCTTCCCCGCCTGGAGGGCGACGGGCGGGTGTTCCCCGAGGATCTCACCCCAGGCAGGCTCTACAGCTTCTGGTGCGCGATTCGCCAGGAAGCCGGGTTGCAAGGCGTCCGAATCCACGACACCCGCCACACCTACGCCTCCCAGGGTGTCATGAACGGCGTAGGGCTGACCACGGTGGGCCGCCTGCTCGGACACCGCAAGCGCGCCACAACCGCCATCTACGCCCACCTCGACGATATCGCGCTACAGGGTGCGGCCAAGCAGGCGGCTGCAGTCATCGCCTGCGCCATGGGCTTTCGGGCCGAGACGCCGCCCTCGCAGATTGAACCACAGGCCAGACTCTCCGGTCCACCAGTTCCTCCTGGTCTCGATCCGTCGCACCAGCTATCCGATTAAGACGCAGAAGGAGGACGGATCGGTAATGTACGTGGCCCTACAATGTGTGATAAAAAATAAGATCGCCTTTTGGGCGGTTCTGAGGCCCCGCAGCCGAGTCTTGGACGGTGGCCTGAGTACAAGCGCCACGCTGAATGTACACGCCTGCGCTAGACAAGGACCGCCGTGAGGGACATGGAGCATGAGCCAGCTCACACAGAACGATCTGATCCAGGAAGCCCAACACGCAAGTGAGAAGCAAGGGCAACCGCTGTCGCGATCAGACTTCGAGCGCATCTCCGGGATCAGCCAGCGTCAAATCTACCGTCTCTTCCCTGATGGTGGGTGGTCGGAACTCAAGGAGCGCGCTGGCATCCCGAAACATCCCAGGCATCGCGAGCGCCTGGAGGATGACGAACTTCTGAGCGAGTTCCATTCGGTGGCATCGGGCCTTGGGCGGATCCCTACGTTGAACCAGTTCAACCATCACAGTCTGATTTCAGACGGAGTCGTTAGCCGCCGCTTCGGCGGCCGAAGTGGTCTACTGGCTAGGTACAGAGCATGGCTCGTTCGAAACGAGCCACAGTCTCCGCTGTTGAGCCAACTTGATGGATCGCACGAATCAGGACAACCGCCAGTGAAACAGACCAAGACTGTCTCGCCGGAACCTTACGTCCATCTGGGCAACAGTGGCGGACCGCAGTTCGGCGCCCCAATCGACTTTCGCGGACTGAGGCACGCTCCGATCAACGAGCTAGGAGTCGTCTTTCTCTTTGGCATGGTCAGCCGTGAACTCGGCTTCCTCGTCGAAGCTGTACACGCCTCCTTCCCCGACTGCGAGGCGAAGCGCCTCGTCGATCGAAAGAAAGACCGATGGCAGCGTGTGCGGATCGAGTTTGAGTTTATGTCTCGTACCTTCTTGGACCATGGACACGACCCGGCGAAGTGCGATTTGATCGTCTGCTGGCAGCACAATTGGCCAGAATGTCCACTTGCGGTGGTCGAACTCAAAGAAGTGATCGAAGACCTTCTCGCAGCGGGCGTCCACGACCGCGTACACGGTGCGGAGAAGTAACGAAAACGTGACCGTCGCGGTCCACTTTTCTCGCTCCGGCACCGCAAGCGCCACCAGCGCCGCCTAAGCCGATCCCTCCACCGCGGTACGTCGGTACATCAGGGGTAAGTCGCCATCAAGCCATCAAGTGACGTGGGAAGAACTGGTGTTGCTTATGCAAGTGGTGTCCGCAGGCCGGTCTGCATCGTGCAGTGCACGACCGCTTGCAGTGTGAGGACGGGTAACGAGAACCTAACCGTCAGGTTCATGCGCGGTAACTCCAAACGTGTGCACCGGACCATGCACGACCTCGTGCACCGGTCACTTCACCACGCTACTCAAGTCTCCGGTAACATGTGAACCTCGTCTTGACGATTCGCGGTAACAAGTGCAACCCGTCCGTTGACGGACGGTAACACCGAACCTTCGGTGCGCGGTGTGTGAAACGCCTCGCTTCGTGCTTGCACCGTACGGTACGGTCTGTTACCTCTGTTGCCTGGAAGGCGATGCGGAACTCGCTCGGACACTGCGGCCCGGTCGTCTCGCTCAATCGCCGCGAAGGCTCCAAACTCTTGCGGCGCAGGCTGTTCCACCCAATGACGGTGTGCAGGGCACAATCGCCCATCTGACTCCATGCGGAGTCTTTTCTCCTCACACCCCACGCATCCCCGATGCTGGTGGCGCCATTCGCACCCTTGACCCACGGCTCTCTGCGCAACCACCGCCTTCCGCCGCCAGACTCTTGTTGGATCATGAAGTGGTCCTGGTTGTGGGACAGGGAGGCGGCGGAGGTAAGGTGTATTCCGGTGTAAAGGATCACGCCGCCAGGGTCCTGTTTGACACAACCTGCTGTTCCGGGAGCCGTTGGATGTGCCTCGTCGCGCGCATGTCACTTCCCAAGCGAGTGAGGCACGGTCGGCACCTGTCGGGCCATCAACTCATCGATGCGGTTCGCGACCCGTTGCGCAGGCTCTCGCAACTGCTCCACCGTCCAGTCCGCGGCGTAGCCCTCGGTCACGTCACCGGGCCGGGCATGGTTCACCAGACGCTTCGTCAACGACCGCGGCAGCATCAACTCCCGCTCCGCCACCGTGATGAAGCAGTTCCGCAACGCGTGAAACCAGAACTTCGCTCCGCCTGCTCGCCCGATGGCCCCGTAGTGTCGGTAGAGTTCCTCCACGTGCCCGGAATCGCTCATCGGCGACGGAAACACCCACACGCGAAGCTCCTCCCCAACCGTGTGGCCCTCCGCCCGCCGCCGCGCCAGTATCTCTCCAAGCTGCCGCGTCACCGGCAACTCGAGCGGCGCCCCGGTCTTGGTCTCCTCCACCCGGAAAAGCCCGGCATCCAGGTCTACATCCTCCCACCGAAGCGGCACGACCTCTCCAAGCCGCATCCCCGTGTAGAGCCCAAACAGAACCACGTCCCGGTGAACCGCATTGCCCACCTCCGCCTCCAGCCCCTTCCGCCAGCACGGCAGCACCTCGGCCGGAGACGATATCCGCCGCCGTGTCTTCCGGTGGTAGCGCCCTCCGGCCGCAAGCCACTGCTCCACCGGATTGCGCAGACCCTCGTAGTCCACGCAGGGCCTGCGGTACACCGACCGAAGGAACGACAGGCACTGGTTGGCCGGCATCTCTCCGTGGCGCTCGGTAAGGAACCTGAACCGGTTCTCCACCTCCCGGCGGGTGATGGCATCCAGTGGGCGGGACAGCCAGTCGCCGAGATACAAGGCCGTATACCGGCGATAGCCCCGCTCGGTGCTGGCCGCGCGCCCATGGCCCGACTCCATGTAGTCCTTGCACGCCTCTCCCAGGGTCGGCACAGAACGCGCCTCTGCGCGCTCCCCCGCGGGGTCGTTTCCCGCGGCCACGCGCCCCAGGAGTTCCTGGGCCAGACGCCTGGCCTGGTCCGGGGTAACCCGCCCGACACGGCCCACCACCACGCGCTTGTTGGGCGCCTTGCGCCCGCCGTTGCCGGCACGGTAGTTCACGACGAAGGACTTGGCTCCGGAGGGGTGGACGCGCACACCGAATCCGGTCAGCTTGTCATCCCAGGCGATCCAGGGCTTGTCTTCGGACTCAAGAGCGTCTACCGTTCTCTTGGTCAGCATGAGCTTGACTTTGGCGACGAGTTTTGCGGCGTGTTGCATGGGGTTACCTCGCGAATTCGGGTATCGGCTGGGAGACCGGAAAACACGGGTATGATAGGCGTGGACCAGGAAATAGTCAACCCCACAATCAACACGAGAGAAGGAATCGGAGCGCAGTGGAGTGTGGGAGACGGCGTGGTTTGGCAGTATCAAACGATCTTAACCTGCTTAAATCACATGTTTATTGGCGATACAAGCGTATGCCTGAGCATGGCTGCTCTTGAATGACGGGAGGGTTTGAAACCTCCCTTCGTCGTTGTGCGGCTAGTCCGCTTTGGTGCGGACGCGCCACCGCTGGTACTTGGCGGTTTTCTCGTCACAAGGCTCCAGGGTCAGGCGCCGAATGAGATGCGGCGGCCGGCCGCCTCCTCCCTGCCTCGATTCGCCACCCGTCACCGTCACGCACAGCTTCGGCGCGCTCTTGGCAACGATCGCGCCCTCGGACGTCATGGAAAACCCCTGTGACGGCGAGCCGTCGCATTTCGCGAGCCCGAGCCCGGAGCCCGCGTGGGCACCGCCCGCGGTCATGCACACGTCGAACCCGGGCATGTGGAAGCGCCCCGCCTTGATGCCGTCGCTGTCGAATCCCTGGTCGACGCCGACTTGCCCCTGATAGCTGTAGCAACTGTGTGCCTGTAGGCCCCTGTCGACCCTGGCGCGTTCCTTGTAGCCGCGGATGTCCAGGCAAAAGCCGCGCTGGTCGTCCAGGCGGTCCACCAGCAGGACCTCCACGGTTTCGCCCGCCGCGCCCGGGCCGGCAAGCAGGGCGCCCACCAAGACAGTCAGGAGAATGAGTCCAAGGTATTTCATGGGACCTCCGTTCATTGGACAGGCAGGGATTGGACGGACAGGGGTTTCAACCGTCCAGTTTCAGCAGCCGGGCGGCCGTACCCCCCAGGATGTCCTCCTTGACCTGCTCCTCAAGCTCCAGATTCCTGACCGCCTCGATATATTCACGGATCGCCTGGTTGCCCTTGCCGCCCTGCGTGCTCACGCCGGTGAAGTTCTGCGGATAGTCCGTGGCGAACACGAGCCGTTCCGGCCGGATGCCCAGCAGGCCGCAACCGAAGGCCGTGAGCCCGCCCTCGAAGCCGGAGAGGTCGAAATAGAGCCGATCGAAGTACTCTTCGAACGAATGTTTCAAGGTGCCGAACCGGTGCGCCATGGCCACCAGCCGGTCCTTGAACGCGGCGATGCCGCCGCCGAAGTGCCCGATGACGAAGTCGATCTCCGGGTGGCGGTCCAACACCCCGCCGGCGATCAGCCGGATGGTAGCGATGGTCAGGTCGATCTCCCTGCCGATGATGCGCGGCAGATCGTAGCCCTGAATGGATTCGTAACCCTTGGGCACCAGCGCCGGGTGCACGAATATCGGAACACCAAGCCGCTCGACCCGTTCGTAGAACCGGTCCAGCTCCGGCGCGTCGAGAAAGAGGCCGCCCACCTGTGAAGTGATGGTCACGCCGTGGAGCCCGCGCTCCAGGATCGCCCGATCCAGCTCGTCCAGCGCCTTTTCGCCTTCCAGGACGGGCGCATGCGCCAGCCCGACGAACCGTCCGTCGTACCGCCGCTCCAGCCCCGCGTAGCTGTCATTGATGACCCTGCAATCCTCCAGGCTCCCGTCCCACCCCAGATGGCAGGACACCACCGACACGTCCACCCCGGCCTCGTCCATGTCCCGAAGCTGCGCCTCCGCGTCGTAGAGCTTGGCGTGAAGGGTCATCCGCGGCACCCCGCCCTCTGTGGCCACGGCGACCTTGTCGGAGTAGAGGCCCTTCTTTCGGGCCAGTTCCTCGGGCACGTAGTGGTGCTGGAAGTCTATGACCACGGACTACCCTTTGTCTTCGTCCGGCAAGGAGAGGGATTGGAGGGCCTCAAGTGCCTCGTCGAGGGTCGAAACTGAACCGTCGCCGTATACGGCAGCCTCGTGGGTCACTTGCTATCCTTGGCGGCAATTCGGGCCATTTGGTAGACGCCGACTTGCGTGTATGAAGGATCCACGTCTCCATTTCTGTCATGAGAAACCACCCTACAGATCACCTTACCACATTCCCTTACATAGGAAGCCTGCCTCTGAACTTTGAAGTCCGGCTTGTCCGGTGGTATCTGGTTAAGGGTACAGTTGAGTTGCGCGGTCTGGAGATACCGACCTGCCTACTGGACGGAAAATATTCGAGTTGCGTTATGTCGGGGCACGCTTTGAAGGCCCGCGCCTGCCGACGACAGTGCTAGCCGATCTGACTGCTTTCCGCGACTTGCTGGTTGCCTACGCCAAGGATCGTTGGCGACAGTCGCATGCCGACCGTGAACGCCTCCCCAAAGGGTTCGACAAAAGCATTTCACTTGACTTGGTCGGGATCGAGGATGGGAGTGCAGTTCCAAAACTCGATTGGAGCCTGGAACAAGCGCATACAACATTGCCGGGTTTCACGGACGAGATCGAAGAGATTGTCGATCAGTCCTTCAAGGATCTAGTCGGCCTGATCGATGGCGCCGGCCAAGACCGGTTCCCAGCACTCTCCTCTGAGCATATCCGTGCCCTTAACAAATTTGGCGCCGGTCTGCGCGACCAGGAAAGGATCGAGTTTCCAGACCGGCGTGATCCTGACGGAAATGTTGTCTTTCTCGACAGTTACCGTCGAAAAGCCCTCATCACCCATGTACGGGAAACTTACCAGCTGATGCGTTGTATGGAACGATTGACCGATCTCGGAAACCTGCAGGACGGGTGGCATGATGGTGAAGGCTCTGCGCCATCCGATGAAGCCATCAAGATGGCAAAGACTTTTCTCAGACAACGCCCCTCGCTGGCCGGAGCCCTTTCAGTTTTTCCGACTCTTGCGGGCGGCGTGCTGTTCGAGTTTGAAGTCCACGGGTGGGACTATTCCGTCGAGATTGAAGCCGATGGAGGGCTGGAGTTCTTCGGCATCCAGATCGAAGGTCCGGAGGAGGCTGTCGGCCCTCACCTGATCCTCTCCTGGAGGGAAAGGGAGCAAGGAAGCTTCTCAGGCTCCCGTCGATTACCGGCAATAACGCCATGAACAACGGCACAGCCATCATCCCCAGCACCTGCTGGGAATGCAGCGCCCATTGCGGATCGCTGGTCACCGTCGAGGACGGGCGGGTCACCAAGGTGTCGCCGTACCCGGAGCATCCGGCGTCGCTGGGGGCGTTCTGCGTGAAGGGTATCCGGGGGTTGCCGGAGTTGACCTATCATCCGGACCGGGTGCTCTATCCGATGAAGCGCACCGGGCCGCGGGGCGGGGGGCGGTGGCAGCGGGTGTCGTGGGACGAGGCGCTGGACGAGATGGCGGAGGCGATGCTGGCCGTGCGGGAGCGGTATGGGCCGAAGGCGCTTTGCGGGGCGGTGAGCAACGCGCATTTCAGCCGCGGGGTCATGGTGGCGCTGCTCCTGCGGGCTTTCGGGTCGCCCAACTGGATGATGAACCAGGACCTTTGCGGCGGGTGCCGTGCGTTGAGCGACCGGATCACGGGGCTGGCCATCGGCAAGGGCGAGGATATCGACAATACCCGTTGCGCGCTCGTGGTGGGGCGCAATCCGTATGCGGCCGACCCGCCGCAGTGGCAGGCGCTCAAGCGCGCCAAGGCGAAGGGTGCGCGCGTCGTCGTGATCGATCCGGGCGAAACCCCTGCGGCCACCATGGCGGATGTGTGGCTGCGGCCGCGGCCGGGCACGGACGCGGCCATCGGGTTGGCCATGATCCACTGGCTGGTGGAGCATGGCCGCTACGACCGTGAGTTCGTGGAGCGCTGGTGCCACGGCTTCGACGCGCTCGTGGAGCGGGCGGCGCAGTATCCTGCCGGACGCGCCGCGGAGTTGACCGGGGTGCCGCGGGCAGACATCGAGAAGGCTGCGGAGTACTACGCGGACGGCCCCTCCTGCTTCGTGAGCGGGCACGGCATCGACGCCTTCAGCGCCGGCGTCCAGACCTTTCGCGCGTTCCATTGCCTGGTGGCGATCAGCGGCAACCTGGACCGCGAGGGCGGCAATCGCCGCGCCAAGAAGCCGGCGGGATTCACCAACTACATCGAAGTGCTGCACAAGCCCGAGTTCCGTCTGCCCCTGGAGGTGGAGAAGCAGACCATCGGCGCGGACCGGTTCCCGCTGTGGGCGGGACCCGAAGGCTGGCAGACCGCCTGTCACAACCCGTCGGTCATCGAGGCGGTGCTCAGCGGCAAGCCGTACCCGGTGCGCGCCATGTACGTCAGCGGCGTCAACATCGTGGTGACCTATCCCGATACGCCGAAGACCCTGGAGGCGCTCAGGTCCCTGGATTTTTTCGCGGTGGCCACCCACATGATGAACCCGACCGCGGAGTACGCGGACCTCGTGCTGCCCAAGACCACCGGGCTGGAGGACGAGGAAGTCTCGCTGGAGGGCTCCGGTCCGTGCCTCAGCCTGATCCAGCCGGCGGTGGAGCCCCAAGGCGAGGCCCGGGGCGATTTCCGCATCGCCCGCGACCTGGCCCGGCGCATCGAAGCCCGGGGCGTCGCCGAGGCGCGGCGCTTCATCCCTTGGGAGACCAAGATCGAGTTCAACGAGTTCCTGCTGGGCGACTGCGGCGTCACCGTGGAGCAGATGCGGGAGAAGGGGTACGCGAACTTCCCGTTCACCTATGGGGATTTCGAGAAGGCCGGGTTCAAGACCAAGACCGGCAAGGTAGAACTCTATTCCGAGCGCCTCGCCGAGTTGGGCCTGGACCCGCTGCCGGACTACACGCCGACCCGGGCGGAGCGCGAGACGCTTGCGGTGCGCGACGCCTATCCGTTGACGCTGCTCACCGGCGTGCGGGAGCGCACCTACCACCACTCGCGGTTCCGGGACCAGGGCTGGGCCCGCAAGGTGTCGCCGGACCCGTGGCTTCAACTGCACCCGGAGACCGCCACGCGGTACCGTCTCGCCGAGAACGACTGGGTATGGGTGGAGACGGCCGGCGGGCCGGGCCGCTGCCGCCTGAAGGTCCGCGTCACGGACGCGACGCTGCCGGGGGTGGCGCGCACCGGCATGGGCTGGTGGTATCCGGAGGCGGAGGCGCCTCACCGTGGTGCGTTGGAGGTGAACATCAACGCCGCCATGCGCTATGATGGGCCGTGGGACCCGGTGACGGGGTCGGCGGACACACGCGGGCTGCCGTGCCGCATCGCCAAGGTCGAGAACCTGTGAGATTGAATTCCGGGCGAAGTTCGGAGGAAGCCCCATGCTGAACGTTATCAGACAACCGGCCGTGCTGAATCAGCCCGTGGTGGACCCCGCGGCCTGGACCGCGGAAGATCTGGCCTCTGACCAGAGCTGGATACACCCGCTGACCGAGAGCGAGGTCGCGGAGCTGGACGCTGCCGTGGCGCGGGTGGAGGAACGCGGGCTCGACATCCTGGACATCACCCGCGACGACTTCGTGCTTTCGACCCTGGGAGACCGGCTCGACGAGATTGCTTCCGACGTCGTCGACGGTCGCGGTTTGTCGCTCATACGCGGGGTGCCGGTGCATCGCTACAGCCGCCTGCAGTCCGCCATCGCCTTCTGGGGCATCGGCCTCTTCCTCGGCGAGCCCGTGTCCCAGAACTCCAAGGGACATCTGCTAGGTCATGTGGCCGATCTCGGCGGTACCCTCAAGAACCCCAAGCACCGCGGCTACCAGACCCACGACATGCTGCCCTTTCACTGCGATGCCTGCGACCTGGTGGTGCTGATGTGCCTGCACCCGGCCAAGTCCGGCGGCAGCAGCCGGTTCACGAGCACTCTCAACGTCTACAACGAGATGCTGAAGCGCCGGCCCGAGCTGGTGGCGGAGCTGGCCGCCCCCATCTACCGCGACCGCCGCGGCGAGGTCCCGGAGGGCAAGGACCCGTGGTGGCAGCTCGCCATTTTCAATTTCTACGAAGACTATCTCACCGTGAGCGCCGGAGGCACCTATGTCCGTTCGGCCCAGCGGTTCGAGCAGTTGCCGCGCCACACCGAGGCCCTGAAGGAGGCGCTGACCCTCTTCGCCGATCTGTGCAATGAGCTGTCGTACGACATGGAGTTCCTGCGGGGCGACGTGCAGATATTGCACAACCACGTCACCGCCCATTCGCGCACCGAGTTCGAGGACTACCCGGAGCCCGAGCGCCGTCGCAATCTCCTGCGTCTATGGCTCGGCACACCCGGCGGGCGGCCGCTGCCGCCTGCGTTCAGCGACCGTTTCTCCCACCTGAAGGAAGGGGAACGGCCGGCCGGCGGCGTCGTGGTGCCGGGGACGGTGTACAAGGCGCCGCTGTATCCGGAGTAGAGTCTCAACCCCCCGGCTCCGTACGGTAACGGGTTTGAGTACGGGGCGTCAGTACGGCCGGCAGAGCCGGTCGCGGCCGCCCCAGATGTCGATGCCGCCGGCGATGACGTCGCGGGCCTCCAGCACCAACGGGTCGCCGGCGGCTACGTAGGGCGCGCCGGGATAGTTGATGAGCTGGAGCCGGTCGTAGGCGCCTACCACCCGTTCCGCGGCGGGTAGCTCAACGACGATGTCGCGGTTGCCGGTGCTGATCACGGCGTCGGCTTCCTTTTCGTAGTACAGCAGGGGAGATTCGGTGCCGTCCTTGCCGCCGTATTCGTAGGTGACGAGGACGGTCTTGATGCCCTTCTCCTCGCAGCCTTTCACCGTCAGCATGACCTCGATGAATGCGTTGCCCGAGCCCGTGCGCGTGATCAGGGCGGCGTCGGCTCCCAGGGACATGGCCACCCGCACGGCATTGTGGGCCGCGATCTCCTTCTCGCGGGAGGTCTCGAAGCCGATGCGCTGGAGGATCACTCCCGCGAACCGGTACCGCCGGTCCCGCAAGAGCCCCAGCACCAGGGGCTGATGCTGCCAGTTCCAGGTGATGGGATGATAGCTGACGGTGCGGATGGTGCTGGAGGTGATGGCGCCGTCGGTCAGCTCGTTGGGGTGGATCACCGTGGACAGGGATTCCTGGACCGGGAAGCCGTAGTAGGCGACGTTGGACGGCTTGTTGTCGGGCTCGGTGAAACAGCCGATGATGACCACGGCGCACGGGAGGTCGGCTCCGTCGGCGTCGGGATCGTGAATCTCCACGGCATCGGGATCGAGGCCGTTGGTGGCCTCGGCGAGCCGCAGGGCCGTGCCGAACTCCGCCCGCTGGATGGCTTGGTGCGCCTCGTACGCGGACAGTCCGTCCTCCAGGTCGAGGGTCAGCACCAGGTTGTTCAGCGAACTGAACGGGGTCATGTCGGCACCGGGGCCCCACATGTCCAGGATGGCGCTGCGCTGGGCAGTCGTGCCGGTCCGGACGGTGCCCTCGTAGGCCACGGCGGTGACCAGCGCCATGCCTGACAGGCGGTGGGTGCGCCCCTGGCCCACTGGAGCCACCGGTCCGAGGACTCCCGGAAACACCTGCCCCGTGCCGGAGGTCTTGATGCGGGGTTCCACTACGTCGCGGATGCCGGTGACCCGCGCCTTCTCGCCGGGGTGCACCACGTCGAAGCTCGCGGAGCGCACCCGCGGGTCCTCCTCCGCCCATGCCGCCAGGCGCTCGGCATCCACTTCCAGAACGCCGGAGGCATAGCGCGTCGCGCGGCCGAGGCGGATTTCACGTACGCGGTACGCGGCGAGTTCGAGCCCCGTCATGACAGGTCAGTGCATGTGCTGGCCGCCGTCCACGCTGATGGACTGGCCGGTGACGAAGTCGCTGTCATCGGACGACAGGAAGATGACCGTGCCCACCAGGTCGTCCGGGTACTGGTCCCGCTGGAACGCGCGGCTCTTGCGCCGGTTCTCCAGTTGCTGGGGGGTGGTGACGCCGTCCTGGCTGTCGCCGGATATGGTGAGGCCGGGCATGATGGAGTTGACGCTGATCCCGTCGGGGCCGATCTCCCGCGCCAGCGCCCGGGTGAATCCCAGCACGCCGGCCTTGGAGGTGACGTAGTGGAGGAACATGGGCGTCCCGCCCAGGATCGTGCCGGAGGAAATGTTGATGATCTTGCCCTTGCCCTGCTCCTTCATGGCCGGATAGACCGCCTGCACGCACAGGTGCAGACCCTTGACGTTCACCGCCATGACCCGGTCCCATTCGTCCTCATCGATCTCCATGAAGGACTTTTTCGTGAGCGCCGTGTATAGCGCCGCGTTGTTCACCAGCACGTCGATGCGGCCGTATTCCTTCAGTACCGCATCCGCCATCTCGCGGGTCTTCTCGGGCGAGGCGACGTCCACCGCCACGGGGATGGCATCGCCGCCTTCCTTCCTGATCTCCTCCGCCACCTGGGTGGCGGCCTCCACCTGGATGTCGGCCACGGCGACCTTGGCGCCTTCGCGCGCCAGCCCCTTGGAGTAGGCGCGGCCGATGCCGATGCCGCCGCCCGTCACGATCGCGACTTTACCGTCCAAACGCATGATGGAATCCTCCTCTTGTTGATACGGCCCCCGTTCCCCGCCCCTCCTGGATTCCCGCTTGCGCGGGAATGACGGAGAGGAGGGCGGGAATGACGGGTGCGGGTCTCGTTCCGCGGGTCTCATTCCTTCACGATCCATACTTCTTTCACAATCCATACAACTCCACCGCCGTCTTCCACAGCACCTGCTCCACGTCGTCCTCCGAGATGCCTGACTCCCGCACGACCCTGAGCCTGGCCGGGTACAGCGGCTCGGGCACCTCCACGCACCGCCAAGTGGGTGACCAGTCGGTGCCGAACATGATGCGGCCGGCGCCAATGGTCTCCACCGCCCGCCGCAGGTGCTCGGCGGTGGTGGAAGTGGTATCGAAATACACGTTGGGGTTGCGCATGGCAACGATCAGCGCCGACTCGAAGTAGTGCTGGATGGCCCGCCCCATCTTGGTGAGGACGATGGGGACATCGGGGTAGCGTCCGGCGATCTCGTCCACGTAGATGGGGTCGGCGTAGTACATGCGGCCGGGGAACTGGGTCCAGCCGGTGGCGATGAGCAGCGGCACCCGGTAGCCGGCCAGGGTTTCCATGATGGGGCGCAGGTCGTCGGCGATCTTGACCGGGTGGGTCTCGGTGGTGAAAGGGCCGCCGTGGGATTCGCCGATGCCCTTGAAGCCCAGCCGCCCGATGCGGTCGGCGATCTGCTCGGGCGCGGCCGCCCGCAGCGCCGGCGCGTTCTCCCAGACGCCGTTGCCCGAGTAGTCTTCCCCCAGGCTCGCCAGCCCGTACAGCCGCTCCGGATACCGCGCCACGGCCGCCGCGGTCTTCTCGTCCTTCTCGTCCGGGCCGTCGCAGCCCCCGGTGGTCATGATCAGCGCCTTGTCCACGCCGTACCGGTCCATGTCGGCGATCAGCTCGTCCACGTAGTCCACCAGCGGCTCGGTGTCCCGGGCCCGGTAGAGATCGGGATGGTTGCGGCGGAAGCCTATCAGGTCCGGGACGCTGCGGATCCTGCCGCGCAGGTCCCGGTAGGCGGGCGGCCCGAAGGGATGGCAGTGGACCTCGACGATCATGCGCGCCCTTCGGCGTCCGCCCGCCCCGGCCGGACGCGCGTCACTGTTTCGGGACCAGGATGCCCCTCAACCGGGCCATCAGCTCGGCGTCGAGCTCGAAGAACTCGTTCACCGCCTGAGCCACCCGGGTGCCGGGAATGGGGTTGATGATGAGCCTGGACTTCTTGGCCTCGGCCAGCAGCTCCGGGTCCTTGAAGGTGGCCGCGAAGGCCTTGCGCAGCAGTTCCACGCGGTCCTTGGGGGTGCCCGGAGGCAGCGAGAAGGCCCGCAGGATCTCGTGGGCGTTGCGGCCCACCACGCCCGTCAACTGCCGCTGTGCGTCGTTCTTGGCAAACTCCAGGATGTTCGGGACGTTGGGGAAGCTGGGATGTCTGCCGACGCCCACCTGTATCACGAAGTTCAGCTCTCCGGCGGGGATCCGCTTCGGCCAGTACGAGAAGATGACGTCGGGACTCCAGCACCCGCCCATGACCTCCCGCTTCTCGATGGCGAGACGGATCCTGGCGGCGCCGCCATAGCCCTCGATCAGTTGGAGCGGCACCCCGGTTATGTTCTCCAGCAACCGGGGAATGTCCGAGATGGAGCTGCCCGGTCCCATGCCGCCGAGCTTGAGCGGTTTCTTGGCCGCGAGCCACTGGTCCATGTTGGCGATGCCGCTGTCCCTGGCCACGATGCAGGCCGTGTAGCTGGGCTTGGGGACGGTGATCCACTCGAACTTCCGGGCATCGAACTGGACACGCTTGTTCCCCAGGACCTGCTGCAGCACCAGGGTCCCCACCCAGTGGCCGATGGTGAGGCCGTCGGGCTTGGCCTTGTTGTACATGTAGTTGGCGGCGATGAGGTTGCCGGCCCCGGTCATGCTGGTCACCAGGGTCCTCGGGGCCCCCGGTATGTGCTTGGGGAGGTGCCGGGCCACCAGCCGCGCGTAGGTATCGAAGCCGCCGCCCGGAGCCGAGCCCACGATGATGCGGATGGTCTTGCCCTTGTAGAAGTCCGCGGCGGACGCCGCGGTCGCGGCCGTGACGACCACGGCGATGCCTGTCGCCAAGGCTACACGGAGCATGGAGCGGAGATACGGTTTCATGGTGTTCCTCCTTTTCGTAATGCGACGGTTCGGAGCGCGTTGCGGCCCGTTACGCACCGTCCGGCGTCGTGCGCCGGCAACGCACCGCCTCTGCCAGCAGATCGGTGACGGCCGGCCCTTCGTGGCAATGACCGGCACGCGACCCATAGTGAACTCCTCTTCGAAGCTCGACGGTACGAATTCCTCGATCTCTCTGCAACCGGCGATGATCTTCCCGCATCCCTCTTCCGTCATTCTCCCTCTCCCGTCATTCGCGCATCCCTCTCCCGTCATTCCCGCGAAAGCGGGAATCCAGGTGGGGCGGGGTACGCTTCTGTTTGGCGGTCACAGCCACGCCAGCGTCTTGACGGCGATTGCCATGATTCGTTGTTCGGCCTGGCGGAAGGCTGGGCCTTGGAAGCCCAGCTTGCCGCTGACGCATTCGTCCGACACCGCGAGGATGGCGCCGGCGCGGGCGCCCTGGGATTGCGCCACGGTGAGGAAGGCGGCGGTCACCATGTCGATGGCCGTGGTTCCCTCCTCTTCGAGGCCGGCCAGGAGTCGCGGGGTTTCCCGGAACAGGGCGTCGGTGGTGAACACGACGCCGTGGTGCACCGGCGCGCCCAAGCTCTCGGCGGCCCGCGTGAGCGCTTCCGTCACGCGCGGGTGGGGCAGGGCGAGATGGGCCTCACCTTCGTGCGGTTCCCGCGCGCTCGGGCGGAACAGCGTGTCGAAGTCGTCGGTGACGTAGCGGGGGCTCGCGCCGTCGCCGCGCACCGCGCCCGTGACGATGACGATGTCGCCGAGCTTCACGGTTTCCTGGAGCGACCCGCAGCTACCCACTCGCACCAGCGTCTCCACGCCCGCGGCGCACAGCAGTTCGGTGGTGATGGCCGTGTCCGCGGAGTAGCGCCCGCCGTTGCCGACGGTGACGCGGTGCCCGTCCAGTTCGCCCGTGTACATCTTGTAGTCCTGGAAGGCGAGGGTCTCGCGCGGGTTATCCAGGGAAGCGCGCAGCCGCGCGGCCCGTTCCCGCGGGCCGGCCACCAGCGCCGCCTCACCCAGGGCGCCTTGCTTGACGCCGAGACGGGCCAGCATTCCTTCGGCGGTGATGTGGGAGGAGGTTCTCACGGCACGGGGCTTCCGCCGTTCACCTTCAGCGGCACGTCCACGGCACGGCCCAGCCGCAGCAGGATCAGCCGGAACGCGGCCACGTCCCGGTCCAGGCAGCGCTGGACGGCTTCGGTGTAGACCGATGCCTGATGGTCGTATTCGTCCATGGTTTGTCCGATTTCTTCGGCGGTGAGCCGGTCGGTCTTGTAATCGGCCACGTAGAGCCGCCCGTCGCGCTCGTAGACGAGATCGATCCGTCCCTCCATGATCTGCTGCCCGTTCCAGGGCATGAGGAAGGGCATCTCACGCCCCACGATGCGAGCGGTCCGAAGCTCGTCGTAGATCGTGGACTCCGTGAAGGTGGGCCACATGTCCTTCAGTTCACGGATGACAATCGCGCGCTCCTCGGCCGGGAGGGCGGCTGTGTGCAGGGCGATGGCGTCGGCGAGATCCTGCGCGATGCGCGCCGTTTGGAAATCCCAGTGTTCGAGCACGCCGTGCGCCACGACTCCGAGCTTGAGCGCGGTGTCGCGATCGAAATCACGGGCGCCGGACCGTCGGCGGCCGCGCCGCCGCTCCGTTTCGCTCTCGCCTGCCTCGCCCGCGGGCCTGGACCCGGTCGGCGAGCGGAACACGATTTGTCGATTGCGTTCCTCCCATACTTCGCGCCGCCGGCGCCACCGATCTTCGTACACCGACCCGTCATCGGCATCCGCGGCCGGACTCTCCTCGTGGCGGCTGCCGCCAAGGGCTTCCGGCTCCTCCACCACCACTTCGACTTCCATCTGTCCGTCGCCGGTTGGGACGACGATGGGACGGTCCTCGTGGCCGGCGTGGGTCAGTTCGGACTCGCCCCCGTCCTCCAGCAAGGCGAGCAGGCTGTCGCGCCGTGCCTTTCCGTCGCCCTGGTTCGCGAACGATATCACCAACCGGTCCCGCGGCCGGGTCATGGCCACGTACAGGAGGCGGCGGCGTTCGTATTCATCCCGCTGGCGCCGTTTCGCCTCGATGAATACGCCCGGGAGATCCCACAGGTCGCCGACGTGAAAGCCCGTGAGGCCGGTGGCCCAGTCCCGTTGTATCTGGACGTCCTCCCGACCGCCTCTCCCGGACCCCGCCAGCGCGTCCGCCAGCACCATGATGGGAAATTCCAGGCCCTTGGCCGCGTGGATGCTCATGATGCGCACGGCGTCCAGACCCTCCTCTTCCAGGGGGCTCTCGGGCTCGGGCTCGCGCCCCAGCATGCGCCGCTCCAGCTCGGCGACTACCTCCTTGAGCGTGCCGCCGGTCTCCTCGGCCACGAGGCGGACTTTCTCGAGATTGGCGACGGCCTGCGCGCCCGCCCCCGTGCCGGCCGCCAGAACGAACAGCGGCAGTTCCCGCAGAACGAGCGCGACCGCCTGCCCGGCTTCCAGGAACGGGGCCTCGCGGTGCAGTTCAAGGAGCCGCCGATACAGGTCACGGGTTGTGCCGGGAAGGTCCGCGCCGCGTGTCCACGACACCGCGCGGTAGTCCAGCAGGCGCTTGCGGCCGAGGGCGTGGATCTCGTTGTCGTCATGCCCGCCCAAAGGCGAGCGCAGCACGCCCACCAGCGCCAGCCGGTCCTGGGGGTTGTCGATGGCCCTCAGCAGATTCACGACACCCTGGACCTCCTGGGCGTCGAAGAAACTCCGCTCGCCGGTCACCACGTAACCGATGCCCCGACGGCGAAGCGCTTCCAGGTAGATGGCCACGTTGGTGAGGCCGCGAAAGAGAAAGGCCACGTGCCCCGGCATGGCAGGCATGCCCTTGCCGTCCCGGTCGCGCAGGAGGGTCCGGCCCCGCAACACCTCCTCGTCGAGCCAGCGGGCCAGGGATGCAGCCTCCAGCAGGCGCGCCTGTTCCACGTTCATTCTCCCTTTCATCGTGACCCGGCGCACCCGCACCGGCGGGCGGTTCCGTTCCGGATCCGGCGTCTCGGCGGGTCGCTGGAGTCCCGACTGGAGGGCGTTGTATTCGGGCTGGAGGCCGGCCTTTTCCTCGATCAGGCGCCCGAAGACGTCGTTCACGACGTCCAGGATCCGGGGGTCGCTTCTGAAGTTGGCGGTGAGGGGGTACCCTGCCCCGTCCTGGAACTCGATCACTTCCTGCACGACCTTCAGGTAGGCTTCGATGTCGGCGCCGCGAAATCCGTAGATGGATTGCTTGGGGTCCCCCACCACGAACAGCTTGCCCGGGGTAAGGCGGATGTCGCGCCAGTGACCGGCGTGTTGCGCGCGTTCCTCGCACAGCCACAGCAGGATCTCGTACTGGAGCGGATCGGTGTCCTGGAACTCGTCCACCAGGATGGCCTTGAAACGGCTCTTCAGGTCCTCACGGATGCGCGGGTGGTCGCGCAGCAGGTCCCGCGCGCGTACCAGCAGGCCGTCGAAGGTCACCAGCCCCTTGCGGGTCAGGTCCGCGCGGGTCTCACGGGCGAAGGGCGCCAGCAAGGCGCACAGGCGTTCCCGTTCCCTCGGGTCCACCGCGGCCAGTCGGCGCGCGTCGGCGATGAGGTCTCGAGCGCGCTCGTGGTCCTCCGGGGTCCAATTCTTGGGCCGCCTGCTGACGTCGGCCTCGAGCAGCCGGAGATCGTCCAGGGTCGGGGCGGAGGCCTCGGCGCCGCCACCGGCCGCGGCCGTGACGATTCCCAACGCCACGGGCAGCGCCCGTTCCAGCGCGTTCGCGCCGGGCGGCGGATAACGTTCGGAGAGGTTTCTGGCCGTGGCATCCAGCTTCCTCAGCCATACGAGCAGATCGGGGTGGGCGCCGTCCCCGGCGCCTGGACTCTGGAGCCGGTCCAGGTCCACGTCTTCCGCGCAGAGCTTCCGCGCGAGCGCGCCGAGCCGATCCAGGGTGAAGTTGGCGAGAGCGCGCTTCCACTCGCCGGTCCCGGGACCGGTGCTCGACAGCTCGCCGTCGAGCCACAGCGCCCAGGCGGTGTCGAAATGTCCCTTCAGCAGCCGTTCGTCGCCGTCCCGGAATCCGGGGTCGAGTCCGGTCTGGAGCGGGTAGAGGCGGAGCAACGAGGCCGCAAAATGGTGAATGGTGCCGATATGGGCGCGTTCCAGGTGTTGAAGCGCCTCGCCGGCGCGCTCGCGGACGTCGTTGGGCTTGAGTCCGTCATTGCGCCGGCACAGGGCCTCCACTTCATCGGCCCCGGCGTCACGCGCCGCCTGCGCTGGCGCCGCGCCGTCGCCGGCGAGCCTTTCCAGACGGTCCCGCAGGCGCGCCTTCATCTCGTTGGCGGCCTTGTTGGTGAAGGTCAGCGCCACGAACTCGGTCACCTTCACCGCCTCCGGCTTGTTGCGCATCAGCAGATTGACGCAGCGGTCCACCAGGAGAGTGGTCTTGCCCGTGCCGGCGCCCGCGGTCACAACCACGTTGCGGTCGAAGTTGGTGGCGGCCTCCAGCCGTGCCCTGTGGTCCGGGGGCGGAGTCGTCATGGCCGATCCTTCTTCTTCAGGGGCTTGGCCTTTCGCATCCGCGTCAACGCTTCCGCCGCCGGGTGCCGCCGCGCGCGCGTGACCGACGGGAAGTGCTTCTTTCGGCAGATCTCCGACACTTGGCAATAGCCGCAATAGTCGCCGGGCACCATGGGAAACGCCCCCGCCCGAATGCCCATCAGAAGGTGTGTCATCGTGTCACGAATCTGTTCGCCTTCGGGTTCCTGCCACGACTGCCCCTTGAACTCACGGGTGGACAGGGGGCCCTCTTCCCAATGGGGGGCGAGAAAGTGCCAGGACGCGTCCACTTGGGTCGCGGCAGGCACGTTGAGCCGGTTGTCGCGGCCGCCGGCCGCCAGCAGCACGTAGATGGGCAGTTGCAGCCTTTGCCCGCGGACCGCGGAGCGCGCGGGGTCCTGGTCCACGGTCTGGGGCTTTCGGCCGCTCTTGTACTTGTAGTCCACGATCCGGTAACGGCCGTCCGCGTCGCTGTAGTCCACGCGGTCCAGCCGTCCCTGAAGCCGGATGTCCCGGAGTTCTTTCGGCCAGTCCGCATCGAGCGCCGCGGCAAGGTCAACGCTTTGTTCCACTTCGAGCGCCACGGGGCGGAAGCCCAGTTTCATCATTTGCCGCCGATCCGCCTCGACCTCGCGCCGCAGCATGTCCACGAGCTCTTCCCTCGCCACTTCCCACGCCGCTGGGTAGCCCGTGGGGTTGCGTTCCGAGAAGTCGGACAGGACCCGGACGGCAACGCGGTCCAGCCGCTCGCGCCAGTCCGGCCCGAAGGCCTGCTCCGTGTCCTTGTAGAATTGTTCCAGGATTTCGTGGCAGAGCGCTCCGTGCTCCAGCGCCCCGACCGGCGTCTTGCCTTCCGGACGCTCCAGCCGTTCCAGGCGGAGCACACGGCCGGCGAAGTACTGGAACGGGCAGCGCCCGTAGGCCTCCAGCATCGAGGGCGAGACGCCGCGCTCGATCACGTCAGCCCAGACTTCGTCCAGCGGGCCGGTGTCGCCGTCGAACGGTCCCGGCGCGCCGCTGCCGTCTTCCAGCGCGCGGACCGCGCGCAGGCTTCGTTCGAAGCTGTCCATGGAAACGCCGGCGATGCGCATGGGCGGGCGCGGGTCCTTTCCCGAGAGCGCCCGGCGTACCGCCAGCTCTTCGGGCAAGAGCCAGCGGTCCTTGTCGAAGGGCGGTGGCGGGTGTTTGCCTGGAAGGTTTTTCGGCAGCACCCGCGTGAGGACATCCGGGCGGCCTGCGTCCGCGCCCAGCCCGCGCAGGTACCACGACGGCGCCAGCGCGCGCTCCCTCGCGTCCTCGCGCGGCCAGGTGCAATAGAGCCGCTCGGCCGCCGCGCCGGCGAGCAGCGCGAACAGGAGCCTCTCTTCGTCGTATCCCGCCAGCTTCGAGGCCACCTTGTAGCCCAGCACGGTTTCGAACACGTTCCGGGCTCGGTCGGGAAGAAAGGGGTCTTCGCGAATGGCGCGGGGAAACGTCCCTTCGTTCATGCCCAGCAGAAACAGGGCATCGAAGGGGATGCCGCGGGCGGCGGCGGCGTCCAGCACGGCGACGCCGGCCGCGGCTTGCCCCACGATCGGCACCGAGCCCCGCTCCAGGCCCTTGCGCAAGGCCGCCGCGAATGCCGGGACCGCCACGCGGTCGGCAACGCGGTCCAGGGCGGCCAACTCGTCCAGGACGCCGTCGATGGCGCCGATCACGCCACGCTCTCGTTCATCCCGGATGGGCGCAAGGAAGCGGTCCATGAGCGCTCGGCAGCGCCCCGCGAGTTCCGACCAAGCGCCTTCCGGCGGCAGCGCGCTCAGTTCCGCGTGCAACGCCTCCACGGTTTTCAGTAGCGCGCGGATGTCCTCCGCCTCGATGCGCCGGGGCCGGTCCGTATCCTCGTCATGTTCGCGCCGGTATGCCAGCCCGGTGTCGAGGAAGCGCTCCAACCGGCGCCATTCGCCCATGCCGCGCCCGATGCCCAGGAGACGCGTGGCCACGTCCCACAGATCCGGCCGGGCGTCTGCGTGGGGTCCGAGCACGGCCCTGAAGTTGAAGCGGTGGGACGCGAGCAGATCGATGACCCCGGCGCGCGGGTAGTCGCGTGCCGGCAGCTCCAGCAGCGCCAGCAGGGCGCGCACCCTTTGGGACCGGGCCAGCGACTCTCGCGCCGGCGTGTCGAAAGGGATGCCGTGGGCGGGGAAGATCTCCCGGATCCACGGAAGATAGCCGTCCAGGGTGCGCGAGGCTACGCCCACCCGGCGCCATTCGAAGCCCTCTTCTTCCACAAGTCCGAGGATGAGCTTGGCCGCGGTGAGCACTTCGGCGCGCGGGCCGGCGCAACTGAGCGCCTCGCGGCGGGGCGCCCGCCCGCGCCGGCTGTCCCGGGTCGGGTGACTGTCCGCCCGGCGCGCCGCTCGTTCGCCGCCGTCCGGCGGGTCGTGTTCAGGGTCGTCCGAAGCGACGGCTTCAGCGCCGCCCGCAACGGCGCCGTCTGCCGCCGCGTCGCCGAGCAGATCCACGACTTCGTCCGCCCCCGCCAGTCCCATCAGGTATCGGTCGAAGAATCTTTCGGCGAAGGACCAGTCCGGGTCCCCCCGTACAAGCGGGTAGAACAGGGTGACCGGCCAAGCGCCGGCGACGCTCCGCAACAAGTCCAACTGGGTCTGGGTCAGGTCATAGAAGCCGTAGTAATAGATGCGCTCGAACTGCCCGAGCCAGCGCGAGAACGGCGCCCGCGGCACGACCCGAGCGTCGAGGTCCTGCCGGTCCCGCGCGTCCCATTCGGGAAAGCGGCGCTGCACCTCGCGGTGCAACTCCAGGAGCGCCTGCAAGGAGTCGCGGTCGCGGTTTCCGAAATGCCCTTCCCGCAGCGCGTCCAGGGCCGCATCCGGATCCACCCCGGCGTCCTTGAGGTCCCGCAGGGTCTGCCACAGCGCCGCGCACGAGCCATCGTTGTCCGCGATGCCCGCGAAGCGGCCCCGGGCCGGAAGCACGCGTTTCAGGGCCTCCTCCATGAAGGTTCCGCTGCGCAACGTCGGTTCCACGGGACCGTGGGTCTCGTGGTAGAGCTTCAGGCTGAGTTGGGAGAAGGTGATCGCATCGAAGTTCAGGAGTTGGAGGTTGCGCTCTTGCGCCAGTAGCACCTTGATGCGACGGCGTAGCGTTTCTGACGGCACCGCCAACAGCAGCGGGGCGAGCCGGTCGCGCGCGCGCCGGTCGCGGATTTCGTCCGCCAGGGCGTGTTCCAGGTGGGGGTGCCAGGGGCCGAGAATGATCTTCATGAAGTCGACTTCATGTGCGAAGTTAGTGCGATCGGGCTTCGCCGCGCCGCGGACGCGGCCCCGAAACAAGACCGGGATACTCAGGGGAATGTGGCAGACCCGGCACGCGTTGCCAAGGTCGATCCGGCGCTGTTAGTCTCGGCATCGTGAAAGTCCATTTCCTCGGATGCGGGGACGCCTTCGGCAGCGGCGGCAGAAACCAGACCGCCTATCTGCTGGAGGACGGCCCGCGCCTCTTCCTGCTGGACTGCGGCCCCTCCACGCTCCCCGCCCTCAGGCGCGCGGGCCTGGACCCCGCCGATGTCGACGCCGTCACCCTGAGCCATCTGCACGGCGACCACTTCGGCGGACTGCCGTTCTTTTTCATCCACTACCTCTACGACAAGCCTCGGACCCGCCCCCTCGCGGTGGCCGGGCCGCCCGGCACCGAGACCCGCGTCCGCGATCTCATGAAGGTGATGTACGGCGAGAAGGATCTGCCTTTCGCCCTCTTCACCGAGTTGCAACCCGGCACCGTCACCGCCGTGGCCGGCGCCGAGGTGCTGGGCTTCCGGGTGCCGCACCAGACCGACGCCGTGTCGCTGGGCCTGCGGGTGACGGTGGCGGGCCGCACCGTGCTCTTCTCCGGGGATTCGAGCTGGACGGACCAGTTCATCGCCCACAGCCGGGGCGCCGACCTGTTCATCTGCGAGTGCTGCCACTACGACGCGCCGTCTCCCTCGCACATGAGCTACGTGGAGATCGCCGCGCGCCGTGAGCGGCTGGAGTGCAAGCGGCTGATCCTGACGCACATGGGAGAAGAGATGCTGGCCCGGCGCCGGTCGTTGCCGGTGGAGACGGCGGAGGACGGCCTGGTGGTGGATTTGTAGGGGCGGGTTTCAAGCCCGCCCCTGTACGAAAACCCTGAGACGCCGATGGGGCGCCGACCCATCGGACGCAACTTCTTGACAACCCGGCAAGCGTCTCCTACAAACCCGCCATGCCTAGAGTCACTTTCATGCCACTGGGACAGAGCTTCGAGGTCGACGACGGCACCACCATCCTGGTGGCGGCCATACGGAACGGCGTCACCCTTCGCCACGACTGCACCGAGGCCATCTGCGGCACGGACCGGGTGAAGATCCTCGCCGGAGACAACAACCTGAGCCCCATGGACGACAATGAGGAGCTGACGCTGTCCATGCTCAGCGCGGATGCCGCCGAGCGTCTGGGCTGCGTCGCCAAGGTGCTCGGCGACGTGATCGTGGAGATTCCCGCGGAGTAGCGGATTAACTGGTCACGCGTATCGTATGGCCAGCGTGGGATGCTCGTCGTCGTGTCAGGGGCTTCAGCCCGATTGTTCACTTGGAACTCGCCTGGCTTCAACGGTGAAGGACACGCAGTAGCGAGTTGTCGAAGATTCGTGGCCTGTGTCTCGATTCAGAACCGCTCCAAATCTGTTGTTTGAATATTGGCGGTATTGGATCTTCTCAAGTCCAGCCGTGCCTGTGACCATCCTCGGAACGCCTAGGCCCGCGGATCCTTCCACAATCGTACAGTGAACCGTTCGTCGTCCTCGATAAAGTCGGGATCGGTGCGGTTCTGCTCCTGCATACCCCGAATGATCTTTCGTGGTACGCCCATACCCATGTGCTCGAGGTAACCGTAGTCTCGCATGGCGTCTTTCAGCAGCTCGTTGCGGGCGCTTCTGCATCCGACTCGCATTCGCTCTGTGGTGATGCCGTTCGCCAAGCGCCCGGGTGAGATGACCTCAAGCCGGTCGGAATAGACACTGAGTTCGATGTCCGAACTCGACAGCAGATAATCGCGGTGAACGACCGCGTTGACGATCACCTCACGAACGACCTCGACCGGGTAGTCCCACCGTTCTTGGCGGCGTATCCCCCCTTCCAGATGCACCGTCTGGATGTTCCGTCTGACAAACTCCACTGCCTGTTCCACGAGGCCAGGCTCCAGCACGGAACCGTCGACACCTTTCAAACTGACGAGCGGTCCCCGCAGCGTGCGCCGTTCCTTTGCGGCATAGTCTTTCACCGAACCGAAGTAGGCGGCGGCGTCAATCTTCGCTTGGGGTAGGAATCGACTGGGGTTGCTACCAAACAACATAAGTCCGGCCACGGTCCCAGGTTGCGGATCATCTTCGGCGAGAAACTCGGTGTTGACGAGCAATGATTTCCATGCGGCTGCCTGTTCACGGTACCAATCTCGTTCCCTCTGATCGACAAGTTCCCGCCAATGTTTCTGGTCCTCGTTCCGTGCCCATGCCGTTGTTTCGATACGCCACTCCTCAGGTGGATTCGATGCCGGGACTTGCTGTTCTCGTATCTCCGCAAAATATTGAGTAAGGCGTCGAGGGTCCAAGTCGTCGATCGAAGTGCCTGACACCGGTTGTAGTTCCAAGCGAAAGGCACCTCGCTGTTGAAACATCCGCGCCAGTTCTTCCGGGCTAGCCTCACGGCTCAACGTCCCGACGCGGATGTAGTAGGTGCGATGCTGATTGTGCCACACGTGGTGTACACCCCACCCGCGACCGACTTGTACGACAGCCACGTCACGTCCAGGCGCGACTTCTCGGAAGGTTTCGAAGTAGGGGATGATCTCGGGGCGGATCTTGTCGCGACACGCCTGCATCACCCACTCCTCAAGGGCTTGGTACGTGTGCGGACCAGTCTCATCCTCTTCTGTTTCCAACCGTGGATCTTGCCGCGTAAGGCCGCGGACGGTTCCATCGTCGTCCACCCCGAGGAGGAGGCGTCCACCCCGCAGGTTGGCGAATGCCACGAGGACCTTCGCGAGCGCGCGGTTGTCAATTACATCGCGCTTAAAGTCCACGCCCGAGTTCTCGCCGTTTGCAATCAGCTCCAGAAGCTCTGTCTTCGTCACTTTGTTGCCCTAGAATCCGTACTTGCGCCGCCGGCGCTTGAACGCGTCCTCGCCACCTTCGAGCAACTCTTCCACAAGCTCTCTCACAGCTTGAGCATCGATAGAACCCATGTGTTCCGGTGCAATCTTCGCGTTCCCTTCTTCCGCTTCTCCCGATGCGCTGAGACCTAGGATGAGTTCGGCATCTCCGAGGACTGGAATGTTTGCGTTATGAGTCGAGAAAAGAAACTGGCGACGCTGTTTCTCGTCGCGCATACGCGGGACAACTCCTTCTGTGATGAAGCGGTTGTCGAGATCATCCTCCGGTTGATCCACGACGAGTGGTGCATCGGACTCAAGTAGCAAGAGCAACAGTACAGCAGTTGCCTTTTGGCCAGTGGAGAGCTGATCGAGCGCTTGCCAGTTTTCCCTTTCGTCAGGAGGTGCCGTGTTCAGCTCGATCTTTGTGATGGACGGGAGGTCAAGCTCTTCAACCTGCATGAGAATCTCGTCGGGGGCCTGAGCCAAACGATCTGCTTGAACACCCGAGATTTCGAATTCCGTGAGAAGAATGTCCGGACCTTGGCGACAAGCCTTTACAAAAGCGCTGAGAGACAAGTTGTCGGACTGTCGCAGAATGTCGATCGTCTCGGACAGTCGTCCGCCTATCTCATCACGGAGGAGTTGGAACAATGCCTCGCGGTTTCCGCCAAACTCGACACGTACACGAACACGGCCTTCGAGTTTCCGCGTGACACGTTTGCCGGCGCGTTCCAGCGCCCGGAACTCTGCTGCCTTAATGTCCTCCCATTCAGCCAACAGATTCCGGCGTCGTTCTTGTTGGTCCGTCTCCATCCGAGCTAGAGTCGTTTGCCGTTCTTTGAGGGGTCGTAACTCTTCTATCCGACGTCGGAGCCGTATGAACTCCTCACCGTCGATCCTGGCTTTCTGGAGTTCCCGAAGCTTCTTCTCGTACGCTGCTTGCACCGCGGTCCTACGCTCGCCGAACTGTCGATGGACACCTTGGAGACCCTGTTCGGCCTTGTCGAGTGCCCGAGTGAAGTCGGGTAACACTTTCTCCAGATCGGCGTTCAGTTTCGCTAACACTTGATTGGCACCAGCCAAGATCGCTTTCCCAGGCAGATCTTCCAGAGCTTTTGGGGAGAGGAAAGTCCGGTCAATCGGTAACTCCTGCTGCAACCCATCCAAGCAGGACCGCAACGGTTGTAGGCGCTCGGGTATGGTTTCGAGGACACCCTCCTCCCGTACCAGAAGACTTTGTTCTTTCAGGTCCTGTTCCAACCCCGCTTCCTGATAGCGCCGTAGCGTCCCCTCAAGTCCTGGCAGAGCGTCCAGTCTTTCCCCTATCTGGCTGAGCTCCTTACGAGCCGCGAGAATCCGACTACGCAAGCGTTCCAGTTCGCGGTGCAGTTCGCGCTTCTGGTTGCCTACGGAATCGTCTCGCTCCACAAACCGCTCAAGCAACCGGGTCAGCTTTTCCGGACTCTTTGTGAGTTCCGAAATCTCGTGCTGCCCATAGACCTCTACACCGGGAAAAATGTTGGTCGCCGCTACGCTTAGCACCTCGCCTGTCTGAGTATCGCGTACGACCGGCGGATTAGGGACGGTGCGTTCGATGCGGTAGTCTCGCGGCCCTGGGCGATGGCAACGAACCAGGAGAGACACCTTGGTACCATTACGGAGGACGTTACGGAGAATACCTGCATGGCCCGATTGGGCCTCTTCACCTAACGGTTCTAGTCCGAGTACATAACGCAAGCTTTCGATTACCGTTGACTTGCCTGCACCACGACCTCCCACCAAGACGTTCAGATTTGGATTGAAGTGGAACATTGTGCCGTCCAGGAAGCCCCCTTGCCATCCCATGGCGACAAGCTCAGAGTGCTCCTCAGGCACCGGATCGCTGTTCAGCCGGACTCGCGACCCGGGATCGAGAAATGCTTGGCGCAGGCCTTCCATGCTGACCTCGGACATTTTGATCCAGCAAGTAGCCGATGGGTCAGCGAGGTCGTCTGGCGCCGCGACATCCTTTGCGTTAACTGTCGCTATGGCAAGGTCGGGCTCGGGTGCGTATTCCCGGAAATAGTCGCCATTCCTATTTTGAACGATCGGCCGTATGTCGTCCGGAAGGTCGTTGACCGGTCCGGGGATTTGGATGGCGTAGAGGTTTTCGTCCTTCCAGGCACGGACCCGAGGCTGTCCCTGGAGGGTCCGCAGCAACCCATTGTCATGTGTGACATGCGCCGCGATGGAAATGCCTCCCTGATCATGCACGCATGCGAGGAGTTCGGAGAAAGACTTGTCGCACAAGTCACTTGACGTCGTAGTGGCACGAATGCCGAACTCGCCGAGAAAACGACCTAGTTGTTCCTCTGTGGTTTCTGGTGAATAAAGGCAAAGGACGTGGATACCTTCGGTCGATGACAACTCGAAACCAGGAAACACGTGAATTTTCTGCTCTTGCGCCGCGATTCTGATCGCATCCACGCCTCCTACGTGATTGTGATCCGTTACCGCCAGTACTGTGATTCCGAGGTCCATTGCCTTGTCTATTAGTGCGCTGACGTATTCGTCATCGCCGAGCGTTGCCTGCTGGCCGCGATACGTACCTGAATAGTGCCGAGGGTTGATCTGGAGCGCGCATTTCTGAAATTCTGCTCCGGACGAGAGGCTCAACGCTGTCACCAACGGATCTTCCGTGCTCAAGCTCTTCTCCCTGTTCTTACCGAGGTTGCCCGGCTAGGGCTTTCACGCCTGTTCTGCTTTTCCAAAGGGTACCTGTCTTCCGTACCGCCGCCCTACGGTCCCTAGGATGTCAAGATACTTGATTGAGGTCACCCGGTTCAAGGTTCCTGCCTCATGTCCCAGAGACAGCAGATTCTTTGAATTGAGCCTGCGTTACGTAGTCGTGATCCGAACAGAGGGTTTCCGACCGATTTTATTGACGGTTATCTGGAACCAATGGCGCAGTTCTCCACACGGCGATGGGTTGAGCCCTGTTTTACAATGGTGCGGTCGCGCATCGTCTTGCGTCACTATATGAGATAGACTCGACTCCCGTGCAGTTCAGAAGGATACTCTGAAAGACGATGACTTCCTTCGCGTCCTGCTTGGTGTTCGGGTCACTCTCTTCAAACCAAACATGCTGGAGGTCCAAATGAGCAGAGTCAAGGAAGCCCTCGACCGGAACGGAACCCTGGTCATGCCCGGGGTGTACGATGCCCTGAGCGCGCGCATCGCCCAACGCGCCGGCTTCGACGTCATCTTCACCACCGGCTACGGCATCTCGGCGACCATGCTGGGCGAGCCGGACTTCGGCATCCTCACGCAGACCGAGATGCTGAGCACCATCTACCGCATCTGCGGCGCGGTGCCGACGCCGGTCATCGTGGACTCGGACACCGGCTACGGCAACGCGGTGAACGTGGTCCGTACCGTCAACGAGCTGATGCGGGCCGGGGCGGCGGGCATGTTCCTGGAGGACCAGGTGTGGCCCAAGCGCTGCGGGCACATGAGGGGCAAGCAGGTGGTGCCGCTGGAAGAGTACCTCAAGAAGCTCAATGCGGCGGTGGCGACCAAGGCTGACGGGGACCTCTTCATCGTGGCCCGCACCGACGCGCGCCAAGCCCTGGGCCTCGACGAGGCCATCCGGCGCGGCATCGCCTTCAAGGAGAACGGCGCCGACGCCGTGTTCATCGAAGCTCCGGAAAGCCGCGAGGAGATGCGGGAGATCGCCCGCAACGTGCCGGGTCCGCTGGTGGCCAACATGATCGAACGTGGGGTCACGCCGCTGATGACGCCGGCGGAGCTCGGGGAGCTGGGCTTCGCCCTCATCGTCTGGCCCGTGGGTCCGCTCTATTCAGCGGCCCAGGCGCTCAAGAGCTACTACACCAACCTCCGGGAGGCCGGCACCGCGGAGGCCCTCATGGACCGGCTGCTGCCGTTCGACGACTTCCACGACATCGTGGGGCTCGAGGAGAAGTACGCCCTGGACGAGAAGTACCGGACGTGATGCGGCCGCGTGGCGGCTCCTTCAGGGGGCTGCGTGCGCGGTGGCGTCGATGACCGCGGCTTCCTTCAGAGGCAGCGGGGTCATGGCCCCGTCGGGCAGTTCCAGCAGCATCTCTCTCAACGCTCGCAGATCGACGCTCAGCTTCAGCTCCAGGATCTGCCGGATGAGGTCGGCCATGAGCTCGGTGTCGCTCGCCCGGCCGTCGCGGTACACCTGGACGTAGGCCTTTCCGTCCATCAAGCCCACCTTGGCGTGCTGGTAGATCACCCGTACGGGCGTGCCTTTGGGCACCCGCGGATACAGGTACTCGATGTCCTCGGGATAGAGCCGGATGCAGCCGTGAGTCACGCGGCGGCCGATGGCCCAGGGGTTGTTGGTGCCGTGGATGCCGTAAGTGGTGTGGGACAAACGCATCCAGTATTTGCCCAGCGGGTTGTCCGGCCCCGGAGGGACGACCTTGCGCGGGCGTTCCATCTCGGCCTGGATGGATTTCGGCACGTACCACGTAGGATTCGTCCGCTTCTGTCCGACGCGGTACTCTCCGGCCGGAGTCTCCTGGCCGTCCACGCCGACCCCCAACGGAAAGGTCATGACCCTGGAGTCGGGCAGGTAGTGGTACAGCCTCATCTCGGCGATGTTGAGGACCAGCCCTTCCCGTGGACCGCGGGGAAGAATCCATTGGGCGGGAATGCTTATCCGCGACCCGTCGCCCGGCAGCCAGGGATCCACGCCGGGGTTCGCCCGCGTGATCTCCAGGTACCCCAGGTGGTGCAGGCGGCCGATGTCCAGGAGGGTGTCGCTGGACTTCGCGACGTGTACGCGCGGGGCTCCGATGATGGTGGACCCGGGCTCGCGTTCCGTTCCCTCGCCCGAGGGCTCGCGATATTCGAAAACGGTGTCGCCCGGCTGCCACTCGTTCGCGGTGGACGGAGGGACCAGCGTAACCAACCCAGCGACCATCAACGTAGCGCACACCATCAGTCTCATAGGGCCGTCCTCATCACCACGGTGTCTGGTCCCGACTTTCCCCTGGGACAGGGAGCACCGGTGCGTTGAACTTGCTTGAAATCCGGAGTTCAGTTGTAATTTCCAGGCGCCGATTATACCATCTTTTGCCCAGAGCGTTTAGAAGGAACCGCAAGGGAAGGGACCGAAAAATGCCGTTTGTCGCCGCGTTGGCCGCCAGCCACGCCCCCAACATGCTACTGGACCCGGGCTCCGAGTGGGAGGAGTTCATGACGCTGCACTACCGCATGGCGCCGCAGGCGGCCGGCGGCAAGCCGTCCCTGGAAGTGCAGCGGAAGCTTCGGACCGATGCGGAGCACGCCTTCTCGGTGCTTCGCCGCGACCTCGATGCCGCCAGGCCCGACGTGCTGATCGTGGTCGCCAACGATCAGTTCGTGAACTTCTTCTTCGACAACATCCCGACTTTCTTCGTCACGCTGTCGGACGAGGTCCGCGGCCGGTTCACCCGGTACGACTTCCACTACCGGAATCACCCGGAGCTGGGCCGGGCCATCCTCGAGGCCGGCGTCGCCTCCGGGCTGGACCTGTCCTTCGGCGAGGACATCGAGCTGCAGCACACCCAGATGGTGCCGCTGCATTTCCTCCTGCCCGAGCCGGACATCCCCATCCTGCCGATCTTCGTCAACACGTGGATCGACCCCCTCCCCACGCCCGCCCGTTGCTACGCGCTGGGGAGCCTGATCCGGGAGGTGGCGGACGCGGCTTCCGACCGGGTGGCCATGCTCGCCACCGGCGGACTGTCGCATTTCCCCGGCTCGCCCCGGATCGGCGAGATCGACACCAGCTTCGATGAGGGCCTGCTCCGGCAGATGCGCGCCGGCGAGGGGCCCGCCCTGGCCGGGCTGACGCTGGAGCAGTTGCGGCAGTCGGGGAACTCGGAGTTTCTGAACTGGATGGTGACGGTCGGGGCGGTGGGCGAGACCCCGGCCTCCGACAGCTTCTACATGCCCGACCACGTCGCCACCGGGTGGGGCTTCGTGAGCTGGAGGATCTGATGAGCCGCTACCACCTGAACCGGTTTCTTTTCGACCTGAAGATGAAACCCGACACCCTCAGCCAGGCGCGCTCGGACCTGGAAACGGCCTTGTCGGACTATGACCTGAGCGCCGAAGAGATCGCCGCCCTGAAGAGCAAGGATCCGCGGCAGTTGCGGCCGCTGGGTGCTCACGGGATGCTGTCGCTTTATCTCATGCGGCTGGATCCGGAGTTCGACGACAACATCTATTGGACACAGAAGTGAAGATCCGCCGGGACGGCGCTATCGGGCCCGTCGCGCGGATACCGTAACCTGAACGAGGAGATCTGGATGGATCTGGGATTGGCAGGCAAGGTGGCGCTGGTAGGCGGCGCGAGTCAGGGAATGGGACGGGCCATCGCCAAGGGATTCGCCGCGGAAGGCGCGAAGGTGAGCATTTGCGCCAGAGGCGGTGACGCCCTGGAAGGCGCCGCCGAGGAGATTCGGCAGGCCACGGGTGGGGACGTTCTTGCCACCGTGGCGGACATGTCCAAGTACGACGACATCCGCAACTTCGTGGCCCGGAGCGTGGATGCCTTCGGGCGGGTGGACGTGGTGGTGAACAACGCCGGCGGCCCTCCGTTCGGCGCGTTCGACGCGTTGAGCGAGGACGACTGGATGGCGGCGTACAATCTCAGCCTCATGGGCACGGTCCGGCTTACGCGGGAGACGGCGCCGCACATGAAGAAAGCGGGCGCCGGGCGCGTCATCAACATCACCTCCTACGGCATCAAGGAGCCCATCCCGGGCCTGGTTCTGTCCAACACCTTCCGCACCGGCGTGGTGGGCTGGGCCAAGACGCTTTCCCGCGAGTTGGCGCCCGACAACATCCTCATCAACACCGTCATGCCCGGACGCATCGACACCGAGCGCCATCACAACCTCAACGTGGCCCGGGCCAAGCGGCTCAACCTGCCGCTGGAGGAGGTTCAGAAGCAGAGCAAGGCCGAGATCGCCCTGGGCCGTTTCGGCCAGTCCGAGGAAGTCGCGGACCTGGTGGTTTTTCTCGGTTCCGACCGCGCCAGCTACATCACCGGGACCACGCTGCTTATCGACGGCGGACTCGTAAGGACGCTCATGTAGGGTCGGGACAGGCGGGGGTCGGAAAGGGTAGGCTGACGTCAGGGTAGGCAGGGTCAACAACACAAGGAAATACGAGCTATGGTTTACTACATCGTCCAATGGGACCTGCCGGACCAGAAAGCCAACCTGACGATCTACAGCAACAAGGCCAAGAACGACTGGCTGCCCATGACGCTGGCCGCCCCCGGCGTCCGGGAGATCCGCAATCTCCGCAACCCCCTGGAGGTCAGCCCCCAGGTCGCGATTCTGATCGAGTTCGAATCCCTCCAGGCGTGGTCGGGCTTTGTCGAGTCGCAAGACTACATCCGGATCATGCGCGAACTGAGGATTCTCGGCTGCACCAACTTCAACGCACAGGTCTGGTCCCCGTCCCGGTACTTCCCGGAGTCGCTGAAGCGGGATGGGTAGGCGTATGTAGTGCTCCGTGCCTGCTACCGCCGTGGGTGCTGACCGAAACAGATTCGACATCCTCCGCACCCGGACGCCGAAGGCCGTCGCCGGAGACGACTTCCGGCCGGCTGCCGTGCTAGCGCCGATACAGGAACGTCCGGACGGAGACTACCTCATCCTGACGTTGCGTTCGGAGAACCTCAGCTCCCACGGCGGCCAAGTGGCGTTTCCAGGGGGGAGCGTCGACCGGGGCGACGATGGCGCGGTGGCCACGGCGCTCAGGGAGACCGAGGAAGAGATCGGCGTGGACCCCGGTGACGTGCGCATTCTCGGCCAGCTCGACCAAGTGGTGGCGGGCTACAACTTCCTGGTGACCCCGTTCGTGGGGCTGATTCCCTACCCGTACGAGTTTCGTCCCGACCCCCGGGAGACGGCCGAGGTGTTCTCCGTGCCGGTGGCCGCTCTGCTGCGGCAGGACGCCCTGACCCTGGATGTCCGCCTGTCCAGGAGGTCGGAGCCCATCTACCATTTCCAGTATCGGGACTGGGACATCTGGGGGGCCACGGCCCGGATGGTCAAGCAGTTGCTGGAGCTCGTGTACGATTACCGTTCGCCGGGCTGATTTGAAACCAGAGAAGACGTTTGACGTGCGGCCGCTTGCCGAGCGAGGCATCGTGGTCGTAGGGTGAAGAGAAGCGCCATCCTACGGCATCTCCGTCGCTACGGATGTTACGCGGATAGGTAGTGGGCTAGTCGAGGTCGATGTCCTTGAGGGGCTTCTCGATGGGCTCGTCCTTGGCCTTTTTGAACAACTCCTGGAACTTGCGGTCCAGCACTTTCCCCTTGTCCTTTTCCGCGTGGAGGATGTCGCGGTACTTCTGATCGCGCTGGGTCGCTTCTTCCCGGAGCAGGCGGCCGGCGTCCTTGAGCTCCGGCGCCTTGTGCTGGGGCGGCGGCAACTCGTGCCGCAGCACCACCGCCAGTGACGGATCCACGAACAGGGTCGCGCCGCAGCACGGGCATTCCACCTTGATCGTCGTGGGTTCCTGGTCCGCCATGAGAGTTCCCTTGCTGAGCCGCGGCCCGCTAGCCTCGCAGCTCGATCTGCTCGCCGTCGGGGCCGCCGAAGACGACCCGCCGCCAGCCTTCCTCCCGCGGCTCCCGTGCCGCCGTGCCGTGAGGCTCCCGCAGCAACGGCACGCCACGCCGTTGCAACTCCGCGACGGTCTCGTCGAAGCTGTCGGTCTCCAGGCAGAAGTGAAAGCCGGTCATGGAGCCCTCGCTCCGGTGGGTCAGCTCCAAAACCGTGTCCCCTAACTTGAGGTAGGCTATCTGCATCCCGGCCGTCGCCTCGTGCTGGAAATACTTCCGGAAGCCGAAGTTCTCCTCGTAGAAGGAGACGGTGCGGTCCAGGTCCGCGACATGCAGGGCTACGTGGTCGATTCTCTTGAACATGGCGATACCCTGCCGGGAATATAGCACGATCACGGTCCGAAGTCGCAAACTTTGAATCACCGTGGCGCCCTCATCGAAGGCCGCGTAAGGCGGATGGGATATGCACCGACCAGTCTCTGTCGCCTGGACCCCGGACCTAGTGTCCTGTCCCGCGTAATTCTTTACCAATCTGCTTGTCTTTCTTGTCGTCGGCTGCGTTGCTCTTCCTCGCGTGGTGCCCGCCACTGCTCGTCATCGCGCCTTGCCGACAACAAGAAATCCTGCGCATCTTGGTAAAGAATTACGTGGGACAGGACACTAGCTTGCCCCGGGCGTGACCCGGGATCCGGGATGACGGGTGTTCCTTGCATCCACTGCCTCGATTCTGCACCATGAGTTCCATCCATGCCTGTCTATCGCTTGAGCCGGGAGCTCGCCTTTCCTTCCCCGCACGAGGCGGAACCGAACGGGCTTCTGGCGGTGGGGGGCGACCTCGGCAGCGCGCGCCTCCTGCTGGCGTACTCCATGGGCATATTTCCCTGGTATAGCGAAGGGCAACCGATCCTGTGGTGGTCGCCGGACCCCCGGTGCGTCCTCGACCTGACTGACTTTCACGTCTCCAGGCGGCTGCGGCGCGTCCTGAACCAGGGGAAGTTTCGAATCGGTTTCGATGAAGACTTCCGGGGTGTGATCCGCGCCTGCGCATCGGTGGAGCGGCCGGGTCAGGAAGGGACGTGGATCACGCCGGAAATGGAACGGGCCTACGTCCGCCTTCATGAGGCGGGGCTGGCTCATTCGGTTGAATGCTGGCTCGGCAGGCGCTTGGTCGGAGGCATCTACGGCATTGCCTTGGGCAGGGGGTTCTTCGGCGAGTCGATGTTCCACCGCGAGGCGGACGCTTCCAAGGTGGCGCTGGCGCGGCTGGTCGGCCGGCTCGCCGGTTGGGGCTTCCATTTCATCGACGCGCAGGTTACAACGTCGCATATGCTGAGTCTGGGCGCCCGGGAGGTGCCTCGGACGGCTTTCCTGAAGCGCCTGGAGGAGACATTGCGTTACCCCACCCGGCGAGGAAGCTGGCGGGGCGCTCACGAAGCCTGAACGCGGACACACGCGAACGACAGAGAAGGGAGGGGCCTCGGATGGCCACGGTCAAGGAAGCGTTTACCTACAAGTATCAGTCGACCAAGAACTCCGACATCGAGGAGTTCGAGTTCTCGCCGGGAGACGAGGTGGAGGTGGTGAAGGAGTGGAGCAACGACATGTGCCTGGTGAAAAACGGCGACGGCGTGGTCTTCAACGTGCCGACGAAAAATCTCGATCTATAATGCGGCCGCCGTGCGGAACTCTTCGGGGAAGAGCCGCACGGCGCTTTCGATGGGCGGGCCGGGCATGTTGATCAGGCTGCAGAACCCCTTCCCCTTGTTGAAGGCGATTACCTTCCCGAACTGCTCCGTCAACGCATCGCTCCCCTCACCCTGCTGAACCTTCTTGATCAGCGCCGCGAGCATGTTCGTCTCCATGCGGCATGCCGGGCATTGGCCGCAGGACTCCGCGGCGAAGAAGTCCGCGATCCGCGCCACCTCATCCACCACCGAATCGTCCTCGGTGAGGAGCTTGACGACGCCGCACCCGATGGATGAGCCCGCCTCCCGCAGGGAGTCGTGATCCAGCGGCAGGTCGAGGCTGTCCGGCAGCAGGAACCCCGATGACGGGCCGCCGGGGAGAATGGCCTTGATGCGCTTGCCGTCCTTCAGGCCGCCGCCGCATTCTTCCACGAGGTACCGCAGGGGGGTCCCCAACGGCAGCTCGTAGACGCCCGGCCTTTCCATCTCGTCCCCCAGCGAAAAGATCATGGTGCCGGGACTGTCGCCGGTGCCGAAGGAGCGGAACCATTCCGGCCCCCTGGCGACGATGGGCGCGATGTTGGCCAGGGTTTCCACGTTGTTGACCAGGCTGGGCTTGCCGAACAGGCCCTCGGTGACCGGGAACGGCGGCTTCTGCCGGGGCAGGGGGTCTTTTCCTTCGATGACCTCCAGCGCCGCGGTGTCCTCTCCGGCCACGTAGTTGGAGGGGGCCGCCACGGTCACCAGCTCGAGGGCGAAACCGGAACCGGCGACATCCTCGCCCCAGTAGCCCGCCTCCCGGGCTTCACGCATGGCGGTCTCCACCGCGCCGGTAGCGGCTTCATAGCCGTGGTTGATGTAGAGGTAGGCTTTCTCCGCCCGCACCGCGTAGGCCGCGAGAATGATCCCCTCCAGGAGGAGGTGGGGCACGTTCTCCATGAGCACGCGGTCCTTCTTGCTGCCGGGCTCGTCCTCGCCGCCGTTCATGACCACGTAGTGGGGCGTTTCGGGACATTCCAGGGTGAGGGCGAGCTTCCTGCCGGCGGGGAAGCCGGCGCCTCCGCGGCCGCGCAGGCCGGAGGCCTCCACCTTCGCGATGACGTCCTGGGGGGACAGCTCCTTCAGCCGGCCGAGGGCGTCGTAGCCGCCTCGCGAGCGATAGGCGTCAAGCCCCTCGATCCCCTCCGCCACGCCTCGCGGGAACAGGATGCCTTCCATGAGCGCTAAAACACTCCGGTGTCGAGCAACTGGTAGATGAGTTCCTTGAGCGAGGGGTCGATCTTGTCCAGCCGGTCCACGTGCGGGCCTCCGGCCAGGTGTGCGACGACGTCGTCCACATCCTCTTTCTTCACACCGGCATACCAGCACTTGTCGGGATAGACGACCATGTTGGGGCCTTCCTGGCATGCGCCGAAGCACATGTAGGAACGCACCTCCACGTCTTCCAGGCCCTTGGCCGCCACCCGCTCCTGCAGCTCCTTCATCAGCTCTTCGGAGCCGCGGCTCTTGCAGTCGACGTTCTGGCAGACCAGGCAGAATCGCTTCACTGGATTTTCCTTGTGGGCAGGGCTAGTTCATCAAGTTCATCTGAAGAACCCAGTCTTTGTCCTTGAAGTATATCGTTCAGGAATCGCTCGTCCCCGGCGCCGGGAAGCGCCTCGGAAAGATGTTTCTCATATTCCGTCTCGGAGAGCAAATCGCCGTCGACGCTGTAGCGCATGCCCGCGTGATCGCCGATGGAGCGAACGATCGTTCGCTCCATGCTATTGCATTGTCGGGCCAAGGTCAACCCCTTTGGAGGAATGGCCGTTTGCGGCGGCGGATTTCTCCCGCCTGCCCTTTTCTTTGGGCCGTATTTGTGAAACAAGAAGAGTTTAAATCAGCGGTGGCGTCTCGGGACGCGAAAGCTCAGGAGGCTCGCTATGTTCAGTCGAATCTTACGTGCCGTCATGGTTTCGGCGCTTTTCCTTGCGTTGGTTCCGTCGCTCGCCATGGGAGCGGACGACTTCTTCAAGGGCAAGACCATTCGTTTCGTGGTCGGTTTCTCTCCGGGCGGCGGTTTCGATACCTACACCCGGCTGATTGCCCGCCACTTCGGCAAGAATGTCCCCGGGAACCCCAGAACGGTGGTTCAGAACCGGACCGGCGCCGGCAGCATGATCGCCGCCAACTACATCTACGCCAAGGCCAAACCGGACGGCCTGACCATCGGCAACTGGATCGGCCCGCTGGTGCTGCAGCATGTGCTCGGCAAGAAGGGCATCAAGTTCGATGGGCGCAAATTCAACTGGCTGGGCGCCCCGTCTACCGACGACAACACCTGTGCGCTCACCAAGGCCAGCGGCATCAACAGCGTCAAGGAGTGGCTCGACTCCAAGAGGCCGATCAAGATCGGCGCCACCGGTCCGGGCTCGACCACCGATGACGTGCCCAAGCTGATCAAGGCCGCGACGGACCTGCCGATACAGATCATCGAGGGTTACGGCGGTACCGCGCTCATACGGCTGGCGGCGGAAAAGGGCGAGATCGACGGCGGCTGCTGGGCGTGGCAGTCCATCAAGCCGACCTGGAGCCAGGGTATCGAAAGCGGCAACGTCAAGCCCATCCTCCAGGTGGGCCCCGACAAGCACCCCGACCTCCAGGATGTGGGGGTGGCATTCGATTTGGCCAAGGGTGACACCGGCAAGAAGCTCCTGGGGGTGGCCGCTGACGTCTACCGCGCCCTGTCGCGGCCCTACAGCCTGCCGCCCGGAGTACCCGCGGACCGGGTCAAGACGCTCCAGAAGGCGTTCGCGGATACCTTGAAGGACCCCGAGCTGGTCGCGGCCGCCAAGAAGTCGAAGGTGGAGTTGAACCCGCAGGACGGCAACTGGGTGGCGAAGAAGATGCAGGGGCTCTATGACATGGACGACGCCACGTTGACCCTGTTGAAGAAGACTCTGTTGCCGAAAAAGTAGTTGCGTATTGGATGGGGGAGACCGTTTTCCGGCCGCGCTCAGCGTGAGCCGGAGGCGGTCTCCGTCCGTGTGCCGGATGGGCGGGCCTCGGCGGACTGCCGTCAGGCACGCCCTGCCGGATGGCTGTCCGGCCACTCCCTTTCCGGGCTCACCTCTTTTCACTGAAAGTCAGGGATCATGGGCGAAATGGTTCAGGCCTTCGGGGCCGGCCTAGCACAGGTTTTCACGGCGACCACTTTCACGCTCATGATGCTGGGTATCGTGATCGGCTTCGCCGTGGGCATCCTGCCGGGGCTGGGCGGGCCGGTCACTCTGGCGTTGATGCTGCCGTTCATCTTCAAGATGGAGGCGGTGGAAGCGTTCGCCTTCCTCTTGGGCATGTCCGCGGTCACGGCCACCACCGGGGACATCACCTCCATCCTGTTCGGCATACCGGGGGAGGCCATTACCGCGTCCACCATTGTCGACGGCCATCCCATGGCCAAGAAGGGGGAGGCCGGGCGCGCGCTAGGGGCCTCGCTCATGAGCTCCCTCGTCGGCGCCGTCTTCGGTGCCTTCGCGCTGGCCTTGGCCATCCCCATCGTCCGTCCGTTGGTGCTGGCCATCGGCTCGCCGGAGTTCTTCATGCTGGCCCTCCTGGGGGTGACCTTCCTGGCTGCATTGAGCGGTGAGGCCGTCATCCGAGGCCTCACCGCCGCCGCCCTGGGGCTCATGCTCGCGACCGTGGGACTGGATCCCATCTCCGGCATAGAACGGTTCACGTTCGACAACCTGTATCTTTGGGACGGCATAAAGCTGGTGCCCGTGACCCTCGGCCTGTTCGCCATTCCCGAGGTTATTGAACTATCGGTCAAGGGTTCCAGCATCGCGGAGGAGAAGGTCGAGAAGCTGGGCGGCGTCATGGAGGGCGTCAAGGACACCTTCCGCCACTGGGCACTGGTGCTGCGCTGCAGCGCCATCGGCACCTACATCGGGATCATTCCGGGCATGGGCGGGGCCGTCTCCCAATGGGTGGCCTACGCGCACGCGGTGCAAAGCTCGCCCGACAAGGAGCGCTTCGGAACGGGGGCGGTGGAAGGCGTGCTGGGCCCCGGCGCGGCCAACAACTCGAACCTCGGCGGCGCCCTGGTGCCCACCATCGCCTTCGGAGTCCCGGGCAGCGTCACCATGGCCATCCTGCTGGGCGCGTTCATCATCCAGGGTCTCGTGCCGGGACCGCCGATGCTGGAGCCGGCCAGTCGGGGAGGGCACCTCGACCTTACGTTCTCGTTCGTGTGGATCGTCGTCATCTCGAACATCATCACGGTCTCCATCTGCTTCATCTTCCTCAAGCAACTGGCGCGAATCACGGAGGTGCGCGGCAGTCTGGTGCTGCCGTTCCTGCTGGTGCTCATCTACCTGGGCGGGTTCGCCCAGAACAACGCCTTCGAGGATCTGATCGTGGTGCTGGCCTTCGGGCTGGTGGGCTGGGTCATGGTGCAGCTCGACTGGCCGCGCCCGCCGCTTCTGCTGGGGTTGGTGCTGGGCTCGCTGGCGGAAAAGAACCTGTTTCTGGCCACGGACAACTATGGCTGGGGATGGGTCGGGTTCCCCGGCGTGCTGGTCATCGGATCGATCATTTTGGCCGGCATTCTCTACCCGGTCTATCAGCGGCATCGGGATGCGAAGCGGAAATCCGCCGGAGACGCGCTCGTGAGCGTCCCCGTACCGGAGCTGGAGGTGGTCGAGGGACCCAAGACTCTCACCGCCTGGCATATCGTCTTCACGGGGGTGCTCCTGGCGGGTTTCGCATGGGGCGTCTGGGAGGCGCAGGACTGGGGCTTTCGCGCCAGCCTGTTCCCTTGGGTCATTGGTATCCCCGGCATCCTGCTCACCCTGGCGCAGCTCGAGATCGACGTCACCGGACTTCTGAAGCAGCGGAAGGCGGAAGCGCCCGCCGAAGGCGCGGACCCGGTGGTCGTCAGCCGGACGCTGACCATCGTGGGCTGGATTCTCGGCTTTTTCGTTTCCATCTGGCTGCTGGGCTTCTCCATCACGGTGCCGCTCTGCACCTTCCTCTTCCTCAAGGTGGGAGCAGGGGAGAAGTGGTTCATCAGCGTCCTGTTGACGCTGATCGCATGGGCCGGCTTCTACCTGGTCTTCGACTACTCGTTGAGCCTGCCGTTTCCGCCGGGAACCATCATCGAGATGTTCACGGGCTGACGCTGCCGTGATTGACAGTGGCCGAGGGATGGGACTAGGTTAGGCGTTCAGCCTCCGCAGGTCGCCGTCCACGCTCGCAAAGGAGATCGATCCGCATGAAAGTCTACAACTTCGACCTTTTGGCCTATCCGGAGGTCCCCGAGGACGTCCCCGGGACCCCGGTGCCGAGCAGCTATTTCGATCCGCCGGTGGGCTCGCGCAACTACCAGGAGCATCTGGACGAGATGGCCTATTGCGAGGAGTTGGGGTTCGAGGGCGTGGTCTTCAACGAGCATCACTACAGCGCCTACGGCACCATGCCGTCGCCCAACCTCATTGCCGCGGCCTTGAGCCAGAAGACCGAACGCATCAAGATCGGCGTCCTCGGCAACATCCTGCCGCTGCGGCAGCACCCCGTCCGGGTGGCCGAGGAATACGCCATGCTCGACTGCCTGTCCCAGGGGCGCCTGATCGCGGGATTCGTCCGGGGGATTCCCTCCGAGTACCTTTGGTACAACGTCAAGCCCCAGGAGTCCCGGGGACGGTTCGGGGAAGCATTCGATGTCATCATGACCGCCTGGACCGAACCGGTATGGAGCTACGAGGGCGAGTTCTTCCAGTTCGAGAACTGCGCCATCTGGCCGCGTCCGGTGCAGCAGCCGCACCCGCCCATCTGGGTAGCGGCCCGCAGCGCCGAGTCCATCGAATGGTGCGTCAAGCGCAAGATCCCCATCGCGCAGGTGTACCAGACCAACGACCAGATCGAGGACACTTTCAACTACTACCGCAAGGCGGCCAGGGAGGACGGCTGGGAAAGCACACCCGACAAGTTCGTCCTCTGCCGTCACATCTTCGTGGGTGAGACCGACGCACAGGCCCGGGCCATCGCCGAGCCGCCGTTGAGGTATTTCTTCACGTTGTGGAACCGCGGCTTCAATGAAGCCAAGACGGAAGTCGCTGTCGATCAGCGCAAGGTCAAGGAAGCCATGGTCAGCGCCAGGTCTTCCAGCTACTTCCGCCCCGGCAACGAGGAGCGGGTCAACTTCCACCCCATGAGCTGGGAGGAGTTGCTTGAGACGGGATTCGTCATCGCCGGCAGCCCCGACACCGTCGCGCGACAGGTCAACCAGCAGATGAACCAGATCGGCGCCGACCACTTCATGGGCATGTTCCACATCGGCAACCTCGCCCACGGCAAGGTCATCGATTCCCTGAACCTCTTCCACAAGGAGGTCATGCCGCGGTTGAACGGCGCCTGAAACAAGGAAGTCCCAAGCCTCTCCGAACGCGTTGCCGTCGTAGCGGCGCGCGAGACGGATCATCGTGCCGATGCTTTCCACCCGTACTCTCGCGGCAGTCCTGCTGCTGGCCTTGGCGCCCGTCGCCGGCGGCGAGGCGTACGCGCAGCAGGGTACCCTGACCTTCGTGGTGGGGGCTGGAGCCGGAAGCGTCTTCGACCGCACCACCCGCACCCTCGCCAAACACATTGTCCGCCACCTGCCGGACCGCCCGAAGGTCGCGGTCAGGAACATGGTGGGGGGCGGCGGCAGCGTGGCGGCGGAGTACCTCTACCGCGAAGCCAAGCCCGACGGACGAACAGTGGGCAACTGGGCGGGCGACCTCATCCACAGCCAGATATTCGGCGGCAAGGGTGTGCAGTTCGACACGCGGCGGTTCGCCTGGGTGGGCGCTGTCTCGACCCTGCATCCGGTGTGCATCCTGACCAAGACGAGCGGCATCGGCGATCTGGCGGCGTGGAGCGGCGCCAAGAAGCCCGTCAAGCTGGGAGGCATCGGCCGCAACGATGCCGCCACCAACATGTCGCGGGTCTTGGGCGCCACCCTGGGCCTGCCCGTCAAGCTCATCGACGGCTACAAGGGCCCGGTCAACGTGCGCCTGGCCGCCGGTAATCAGGAAGTGGAGGGTGGTTGCTGGTACTGGCAGGCGGTCAAGCAGGCGTGGCGGAAGATGCTCGCGGCCAGAGAAGCGCAGGTGGTGCTGCAGGCCATGGCCAAGCCGCACCCCGAGTTGCCGTCGGTGCCCAATGCCCTGGATCTGGCCAAGTCCGAGGACGCGCGCATGTTTCTCGTGTACGGGGTCCACGACCCGGCCAAGCTGGCCCGCGCCTATTCCCTCCCTCCCGGGACGCCCGACGCGCAGGTGGCGGCGCTCCGCAAGGCTTTCGCCGACACCGTGGCGGACCCGGCTTTCCTGGCCGAGGCCAACAGCCAGGGGCTGGAAGTCCGCCCCCTGGGCGGCGCGGAAATCGAGAAGACCGTAAAGGGCCTGTTCGCGCTGGAACCGAAGTTCATCGTTCAACTCCGCAAGCTGCTCTTCCCCGAGAAGCCCGCCGCCGAAGACCGGAACCCGTAGGGACGGGTTTCGAACCCGCCCGCAACGGGGTTTCGACAGGCCACCCGATACGTTTCCTATTCATCCTTGCCGCGAATCAGGCGTTTCACCGTATATTCCATGACCGTCTCGCCGCGCTGGTTCTTCACCAGGTGCCGGCAGCGGACGATGCCCGCGTTGCGGGACCTGGTCCGGCGGCTCTCGAGCACCTCGATCTCGACGCCGATGGTGTCGCCGACCTTGACCGGCTGGAACAGCCGCATCCCCTCCAGGCCCACGAAGGCCAGGCCCGTGCCGTGGATCATGCCGGTCTGAGTGGTCAGCCCCTCGGCCAGCGCGAAGGTGAGGCTTCCGGGCGCGATGCGCTCGCCGTACTCGGTCTCGTTCCGCATGTACTCGGCGTCGTTGAACAGCGGCTCGATGAGACCGGACAGGTTGACGAACTGCACCACGTCGGTCTCGGTCACGGTGCGCCGGGCGGTTCGGTGGACGTCGCCCGGTCGAAACTCCTCGCAGGTCATCCCTTGTTGCATCGCTGATTTTCCTCGCCGCGGCGAAACGCCCGGTCACCCCGGGCGCGGCCCGAGGGTCCCCTGGCTCCGGAGTTCGACGATGGCATCGTCGTCCAGCTCCAGCCATTCCTTCAGCACCTGTTCGTTGTGCTCGCCCAGGAGCGGCGGCGGGAGCCGGACCGAGGCCGGAGTTCCGGAGAACTTCACCGGCAAACCCGCCATGCGCACCTTCCCGGCCGTCGGGTGGTCGATCTCCTGCAACATTCCGGTTGCCAGCACCTGGGGCGACTCGAACACTTCCCGGATGTCCTGGACCGGGGAGCACGGCACGCCCGCGCGGTTCAGGAGATCGATCCATTCGTGGCGCGGGCGCGCGCCGAACATCTCGCCCAGGATTCGGAGGAGCTCGTCACGATTCTCCACCCGACGGGCATTGGTGTCGAACCGGGGGTCCGCCGCCAGTTCCATCTTGCCGACGCCGTCGCAGAACCGCGCCCAGATGGCCTCGTTGGCCACGGCGACGACGAGATGGCCGTCCGCCGTCGCGAAGCTCTGGTAGGGCACGATGTTGGGATGGGCGTTGCCCCAGCGTCCCGGGACCTCGCCGGTCACGAGATAGTTGCTCCCGGCATTGATCAGGCTGGCGACCTCCGCCTCCATGAGCGAGGTTGCGATCCGTTGCCCCTCGCCGGTCTTCTCCCGCGCATAGAGGGCCGCGGCGATGGATTGGCCCAGCATGAGGCCGGCGACGATGTCGACGATGGCGACTCCCACCTTCGTCGGCTCGCCGCCGGCGGGACCGGTGATGCTCATCAGCCCGCCCCATGCCTGGATGGCCACATCGTATCCCGGCCGTTCCTTCAGCGGTCCGCTGGAGCCGAAGGCCGAAAGCGACGCGTAGATGAGCCGGGGGTTCCGTCGCCGGATCTCCGCCTCGGGCAGGCCCCAGCCCGCGAGCGTGCCGGGCCGGAAGTTCTCCATCAGCACGTCCGCTTCCGAGGCCAGCCGCCGCAGCAGCTCGATGCCGCCCGGAGTCCGGAGATCCAGGGTGACGCTCCGCTTGTTGCGGTTGACGCAAAGGAAGTAGGCGCTCTCGCCGCCCTGGAACGGCGGCCCCCAGCTTCGTGTGTCGTCGCCCCTGCGGGGCTCCTCGACCTTGACCACCTCCGCTCCCAGGTCGCCCAGGAACATGGTGCAGTAGGGGCCGGCCAGGACCCGCGACAGGTCCAGCACCCGGACCCCGTGCAGCGGACCGGCGGCCTGATTCACTTGAACTCCAGCCCCTGCTCGCGCATGATCTCGTCGAGCGTCTCGGCCCCGAGCCAAAGCCCCGGCATGCCCCCGGGTATGGCCGACACTTCCACCGTCTCCAGCACCTGCCGCGGCGTGGCGCCGAGCTTGAGCGCCCGCTCGCTGTGAAGCCGCACCCCTCGGGGCCGGTTCAGGGCGCAGGTGATGCCCACCATGATCAGCTCCTTGGTCTTGCGGTCGAGGGCCCCCTCGCGCCCGAAGGTCCCGTCGACGAAGAGCCCCGTAAGGTGCCGGGAGTATTCCGGGTCCAACTCGGCGATGATGTCATAGGCCTTGTTTGTGGCCCCGAGCGATACGTCCTCGAAGGCCTTGCGCGCGTCGTCCGCCATGTCCAGTCTCCTTTCGGAATCGAGCCGGTGTGTGTCCGTGAGTCGAAGTGTTTGTTTCGTGTTTCTTGTAGCAGTACGTGCACCCGCGGCAAAGAGTCGCCGGTGGATCCCGGCCTTGGGCAACCAGGACTTCACCCAATTGACACCGCCCGGACCGCCCGTTAGTGTGAGGCAGCCTGGGTGTGGAGGAATCATTGCCATGACCGGAAGGGAATTCGTCGAATCGCTGTGGAGCCGATACCACGATGAGTTGGAGGGGCCCGTCATCGCCATCCGCAAGGCGCTGGCGGAGTTGAACCCTCGGACCGCGGAGTTCGTCGGCCTGATGCAGCGGCAGGCCAAGAAGGAGCTGGCCCACGGCGTGGCCTTCACCAGGGCGTTGCTGCAATACGGCGAGCTGGAGCCCCACGAGCGCGCCCACGTGGCCGAGCAGGCCGCCGACGAGTACAGGCACTACGCCCTGATCAAGGACTACCTCGACGGCCGCGGCGCCGCCGACGACATTCCCGCGGATGCCTACGACGGCTACTTCGGTCAGTTCCTCACCGGCGACGTGCGGGCGTTCCGGCTCTGCAACATCGCCGAGAAATCCGCGGTGGTGTTCATGCAGCACCTGCGGGACGTGACGCCCGATCCGGTGGTGCGGCAACTCGCCAAGGACATCGTGGACGATGAGGAAGGCCACGAGGACATGGTCATGGAAAAGCTCGCCCGTTTTGCCGAGGACCCCGCCAACCGCGAGTTCCTGGAGAACATGTTCGTCCAGAGCTGGGCCAGCCAGAAGGAAGGCGTGATCCGCGAAGGCCGGGAGTTGGGCGTCGACGTGGACGCGATTCTGCGCCGGTTCGAAGACCCGGCCGGAGGCTAGTGTCCTGTCCCGTGGGGGCGACCGCCCGGTCGCCCCCAACGGCTTCCCATTACGGTCACGGCTTCAATGCCAGAAGCCGTGACGCCGCACCACTTCCATGTAGTCCGCGATGCCCTTCTCCAGGGAATACTGCGGCTCGTATCCGAGGATGCGTTTCGACGCGGACAGGTCCACGCGGGGACGAGCGGTCTTCTTGCCGGCGCCCGGGGCCAGCTTGACGTCCCGGCCCGGCAGTAGCCGGCGCAGCGCCCGGAGGAAGTCCGCGGGGCCGTAGTTCTTGCCGGCGCCCAGGTGGAAGGCTTTGCCCGGCGCGTCCTTGGCGGTGCAGGCCAGGGCGATGCCGCGGCCCACGTCGGCGGCGTAGACGAAATCGTTGGGTCCCACGTGCCGGCCCTCGAGCTCGATGGGGCCGTCGCCCATGCACGCGCGCACCAAGTCGTTCATGGCGATGCCGCCGCCGGAGCCGCCGCGATAGTGCCCCGGGCCGTAGACCCCCGTGGGCCGCATGCGGACGCACTCCATGCCGTAGTAGTTCTCGTACGCGTCCAGCAGCACTTCGTTGGCCACCTTGGTGGCGGGATAGAACCGGTTGCCCCAGCGCGGAGCGTCCTCCCTGACCGGCCCCTTGCGGATCTGGGTCCAGTCGTAGACGCCGAACGTGCTGAGGTGCACCAGCCGCTTGATCCGGGAGATCTGGCAGGCCTCGAAGACGTTCACGGACCCCACCGTGTTGGTCTGGAAGCCGCGGTAGGGCGGGCTTTCCACCTGGCCGCCGATGAAACCGGCGGTGTGCACCAACACGTCGGGCTTGGCCTGGGCCAGAGCGCGAAGCAGGTTGGGCAAATCCAGCAGGTCGCCGCGCGACGTCGTCAGACGTTTCTTTCCGGCGATGGCGGCGACGTATTCCGGGTCGGGACTGAGGTCGTAGAGGTGAACGCTGTGTCCTTTCTGCGTCAGCTCCCTGGCCGTGTGGCATCCGAGCATTCCGGCTCCGGTGATGAATACCTTCATGAATTCCCTCCAGATCCTTGGTTTGCGGCTGCAGTCGAGATGGCGTTTGCGCGGCGTCCCGAAGGGCTTGCCCGGGCCCGCCTGCAAACCCGTGGAATCTGTCACACATGCTTCGGATCGTCAAGGATGCCCCGGCCCGCGGCACCCTCGACCGCGCTTCGCAACGGTTGGGCGGTCCGCGCCGGAACGATCAACTTTCCCTTGACCTCCAATCGGGCGAAGTATATTCTTTCGACCCGAAAGGTTCAGGAACTATGGCAAACACGACCAAGATCGAGGTTCGAGTCAACGGGGTCGGCCGGACCGCGGAGGTGCAGCCCCGCCTGCTGCTGGTGCACTATCTCCGGGATGTTCTCGGCCTGACCGGCACCCACATCGGCTGCGAGACGAGCCTGTGCGGCGCCTGCACGGTCATGGTGGACGGCGCGGCGGTGAAGTCCTGCACGCTGCTGGCCGTACAGGCCGACGGGTGCGAGGTCCAGACCATCGAGTCGCTCGCCACCGACGACGGGCTGCATCCGATACAGGAGGCTTTCTGGGACTGCCACGGCCTCCAGTGCGGCTTCTGCACCCCCGGCATGATCATGGCCACGCGGCAGCTTCTCCAGGAGAATCCGAGCCCCTCGGAGGAGGAGATCCGCCACGGGCTCGAAGGCAACATCTGCCGCTGTACCGGGTACAAGCATATCGTCGACGCGGTGCAACAGGCCGCGGAACAAATGAAAGCTGGGACGTAAGCCATGCCGGTAAGCAAGCTTGTTGGAACCAAGGTGAAGAGGCGGGAAGACCCGCGCCTGGTGCAGGGCCTCTCGCACTATGTGGACGATCTCCGGATGGCGGACGTGCTGCAGGTGGCCATCCTGCGGAGCCCCCACGCCCACGCCCGCATCAACGGCATCGACAAGGGCGCCGCCCAGTCGCTGCCCGGCGTCGTCAGCGTCGTGACCGGCGCGGACATCGGCGACAGCGTGGGCTCGGTGCCTTGCGCCGCCGCCAATCCGACGCTGCGCACGCCGCCGCACCCGGTGCTGGCCCAGGGCGAGGTGCGCTACGTGGGAGAGCCCGTGGCCGCGGTGGTGGCCGAGGACTCCTACACGGCGCGGGACGCCCTGGACCTCATCGAGGTGGACTACGAGCCGCTGCCGGCGGTTTCGGATCTCGAGAAAGCGCTTCAGCCGGGCTCGCCGCTCGTCCATTCCCAGTGGGACAGCAACCAGGCCTTCACCTTCGAGTGCGGCACCGGTGACATGGACAAGGCCCGCGCCGAGGCGGACGTCATCGTCAAGCAGAAGTTCATCCACCAGCGGCTCGCGCCGATTCCGGTGGAGACCCGCGGCGTGGTGGCGCGGTATTTCCCGGGTGAAGGCGAGTTGACCGTGTGGAGTTCGACCCAGATCCCGCATTTGCTGCGGGCCATGCTGGCGCTCGTGCTCGGGTTCCCGGAACACCGCATCCGGGTCATCGCCCCGGAGGTGGGCGGCGGCTTCGGATGCAAGCTGAACGTCTACCGCGAGGAGGCTCTGCTGGCCCATCTGGCGATGAAGCTCAAGGCCACGGTGAAGTGGATCGAAGGGCGGCGCGAGAACATGCAGGCGACCATCCACGGACGCGGACAGGTGGGCACCGTGGAGGCGGCGGTGAAGAAGGACGGCACCATCCTGGGCGTCACCTACGACAGCCTGCTGGATACCGGCGCCTATCACCAGCTCCTCACGCCGGGAATGCCGCCGCTCACCGGGTTGATGATCAGCGGTTCCTACAAGATACCGACCCTGAAGTTCACCTCCACCGGCGGCTTCACCAACAAGGTCGCCACCGACGCCTACCGCGGCGCCGGCAGGCCGGAAGCCACCCTGGTGATCGAGCGCACCATGGACCTGATCGCGCGGGAGCTGGACATGGACCCGGTGGAGTTGCGCCGCAAGAACTTTGCCCAGCCGACTGATTTCCCGCTGCCGGTGGCCACCGGGCTCGCCTATGACAGCGGCAACTACCAGGCGGCGCTGGACAAGGCGCTGGAAATGGTGGGCTACCAGGACCTTCGCGCGGAGCAGAAGCGGCTCAGGGAGGAAGGCCGCTACCTGGGCATCGGCTTCTCCACCTACGTCGAGATCTGCGCCATGGGTCCTTCCGCGGCGCTGCCGGCGGGCGGTTGGGAAAGCGGCACCGTGCGCATGGACTTCACCGGCAAGGCCACCGTGCTGACGGGCGTCTCGCCCCACGGCCAGGGCGAGGAGACCACCTTCGCGCAGATCGTCTCCGACGATCTCGGCGTTCCCATCGAGGACGTGGCCGTGCTGCACGGCGATACGGCGGTGGTGCCCAACGGCATCGGCACCTTCGGGAGCCGCGGCATCTCCGTGGGCGGCACCGCGGTGTACATGGCGACCCAGCAGGTCCGGGAGAAGGCCGAGGCCATCGCCGCCAACGTGCTGGAGTGCAGCGCCGAGGACCTGGAGTTCGAGGACGGCAAGTTCTCGGTCAAGGGCGTGCCCGACAAGGGCATCACCATCCAGGAGGTCGCCCTGCAGGCGCACGTGGCCACCAAGCTGCCCGCGGGCATGGAGCCGGGGCTCCAGGCCACGTCCGTGTTCGAGCCGTCGAACTTCACGTTCCCCTTCGGCACGCATATCTGCGTGGTGGAAGTGGACACCCACAGCGGCGAGATCGAGATCAAGAAGTACGTGGCGGTGGACGACTGCGGCAAGGTCATCAACCCGATGATCGTGGACGGCCAGGTGCAGGGCGGCATCGCCCAGGGACTGGGGCAGGCGCTGCTGGAGGAAGTGGTCTACGACGAGGACGGCCAGCTCGTCACCGGCAGCCTCATGGACTACGCCGTGGCCCGGGCGGAAGACCTGCCGCCGCTGGAATTCGCCCGAACGGAGACCCCGTCGCCGGTGAATCCCATGGGGGTCAAGGGAGTGGGCGAGGCCGGCACCATCGGCTCCACGCCCTCCATCGTCAACGCGGTGGTGGATGCGTTGGCCCCGTTCGGCGTCACCCACATCGACATGCCGCTCAAGCCCGAGAAGATCTGGCGCCTGTGCCAGGGCGGTACCAAGTAACCAGATAGCGAGAGCCGATCATGATACCTGCAGCTTTCGATTATATCGTCCCGGACAGCCTCGAGGCCGCGGCCGCCAGCCTGGCGGACGCCGGCGAAAACGCCAAGGTGATGGCCGGCGGGCACAGCCTGCTGCCGATGATGAAGCTGCGGCTTGCGCAGCCCTCGGTGGTCATCGACCTCAAGCGGCTGGACTCCCTGCGTCAGATCCAACTGGATGGCGGCGCGCTCCGCATCGGGGCGCTGGTGACGCACCACCAGGTGGAGACGTCGAGCGAGGTGAACGAGAACTGTCCGCTGCTGGCCCTGACCGCCGGCAGCATCGGCGACCCGCAGGTGCGGAACCGCGGCACCATCGGCGGCAGCGTGGTCCACGGGGACCCGGCCGCGGACTGGCCCGCGGCGCTGCTGGCCCTGGGCGCGGAGGTGACGCTTACGAGCAGCGGCGGCTCCCGTTCAGTGGCCGCCGGGGACTTCTTCCTGGGACCTCTGACCACCGCCGCCGAGCCCAACGAGATCCTGACGGGCGTGAGCGTTCCCGTGCCCGCCGCCGGCGCCCGCGCCGCCTACCGCAAGGTCAAGCAGAAGGCTTCGGGTTTCGCCATCGTCGGAATCGCGGTATGCCTGCGCACCGCCGGCGACACCTGCACCGACGTCGGCATCGGCGTCACCGGCCTCGCCGGCACGCCCTTCCGGGCCACCGCGGTGGAGGACCAGCTCAGGGGCAAGACGCTGACCGCCGACGCCGTCGCCGCGGCCGCGGCCCAGGTTGCGGAGGGCGTCGACGCCCTGGACGACATCCACGCGTCCGGGGAGTTCCGCTCCCATCTGGCCCGGCTCAACACGGCCCGCGCCATCCAGGGCGCCCTCGACGGCTAGTTTCCGCAAGCGGGGCCGGCCGCCGGCCGGCCTCGTCTCGACTCCAGCAAGGAAGACACCATGCCCAAGGCGCTCAGCGGCCTGATGGGAATGCGCCACATCGCCCTCAACGTCAAGGACGTCGAGCGCTCCAAAGCCTTCTACCAAGACATTCTGGGCATGGAAGTCGTGTGGCAGCCCGACCCCCAAAACGCCTACCTCAGCTCCGGGACGGACAATCTCGCCCTGCACGAGACCCCCGGCGACCGGGCTCCCTCCGCCACCTCGTCCCTCGACCACCTGGGCTTCATCGTCTCCGAAATCGACCGCGTCCAGGAACTCGAAGCCGAGTTCCGCGCCCGGCAGGTCACCATCATCAAGCCCTTCAAGCGCCACCGCGACGGCAGCGCCTCCTTCTACTGCGCGGATCCCGACGGCGTGGTCGTCCAGATGCTATACGAGCCGACGTTGAGCCGGCAGCGGATCGAGCCCACCTCCCTGTCATCCCGGACTTGATCCGGGATCCAGAGGAAAGGGGGCGCGGTAAGAAGCGCGCCCGCCTACGTATCGTCTGAAGAGCTATCGAGATTGCTGAAGAAGCATTGCCGGATGTCGGTCACGGCATCCATGATCTCCGCGGGCAGGGGGCCGAGGTCTTCACCTAACGCCAACCGTACCGCATGCCAAAGGGGCTCCATCGATTCGGCCAGACCGAATTCTTCCATGATCCGCTTTGCTCGTGGTGCATAGCCAGCGGTGATGGCTTGGCACAACGACACCGCCAGATGCGGACGTTTCTTACTCTGGAATTCAACACCACCTATGCGGAGAGCGCGCTCAAACGCATCCAGCGCCGCTGTCCAGTTGCCGCGACGAGACAGAACATCGCAGAGCGTATGGACAGCAACTGCACTGTCAAGTGCCAAGTTGACCGCGTATCTGGCGCAGTCCTCGGCCTTTGCAAAACGCGCCGAATCGTCCTGATCAAGGATGGCTTCTGCAAACACCCGCCATGACTCAGCATGTGTTGGATCAATCTCTGTTGCTTTGTTGCATAGTTCTTCTGCCTCGGCGGATCTTCCCAAAGCATTCAGCAGGCTGGCGCCCGTTGACAGGATAGCTGCGATGGGCTTGCGTAAATCCTGTGGATCATCTGGGCGGACATAGTCAGCGGCCGAACGCCAAGCGGCGTTCGATTCTTCGTAACGTCGTAGGCCCAATAGAGTAAGGTATCTGGCGAGTATAGTATTGGCAGCCGCATACCGCAGAAGTGGAGCATCATCCAAGCCAACATAGTCCTTGGCACGCTCGCATACACGGGCAAGTTCGTCTAGGTCACTGAGCTTGTCGAGAGCAGCACTCGTTGAACGTAGGGCGCTAGCGGCGATTCCCCGCAAATCCGGTGTATCGTCTACGTGGACATACTCGGCAACTCGTTTCCAAGCAACCACGGCCTCCTCGGATCGGTCCAACTTATAGAGAGTAGCACCCTTGGCGCAGAGTGACTTGGCGGCCCTGCGTCTTATCCACGGGGGGTCATGGCCTCGTGTAGATTCGGCAACTCGTTCCCAAGCGACCATGGCCTCTTCATTCTGGTCCAGTTGCGCCAAAGCTCTGCCGCTCACGTCGTATGCGAATGCGGCCAAGTGCAGCAAGGATTCCGAGTCGTCTGGGGTTATGTTTTTTTCGAACCACTTTGCGACTTCGAGAGCTTCTGCATACTGCTTCAATTTAAAGAGAGCCTCCGTCTTGCCATACGACGCTACAGCAGACAAAAAACGCGATTCTGACTTGTCGGCGGGAAAGGGATCACGCAGAACCCGGTTGAAGGCCTCGATGCCCTCGTGATACCGTCCCACTTCCATTAGTGTAAGGCCCAAAAACGTCCACGCCCCGGCGTCGTTCGGCCTCTCTTCGATCATTGCCCGATACAGTACTTCCAATTCCTGGAGACGTCCAAGCTCGGAAAGTGCGGCGCTGCGGCTCAACAACTCAGTCAATCGGGTTGGAGTCGCAGGGTCATACGCGGCAAAAGACTCGCGGATCTCCGCAACTACTGGAGCGTTCGGACCCCACGTCTCTTTAGCCAAGGAGAGCGCTTGCCACAGCCAGTCGTCGCGTCCTGCGAAGTCCTCGTCTTCGGCCACATACGCAGCCAAGACGCCCAACAAACTCGAGTGGTCGTCGCCATGCGGGGCTCCAATGCGCGGACCTTCCAAAGCGGCCGGATACATCGTTCGAATGCCGGTGGGACCGAAGAGGTCGTGAAGGAAAGCGACGAGTCGCGCCAGACGGTCGCGACCGGTGCGTGAGAAACGCAGCACGTAGTAGATGTTGTAGAATCGGTCGCCCACCTCATACAGTGTCCGCTTGGCGTGGGGTACGGTCACTTCTCGCGCGTAACCCTTCTCGATCAGTTGCCTGAGTTGGGCACTGGCGTGGGAGGAGTTGAGTTTCGCTGCGTCAGCTACCTCCCTGGCTTGCATCGGCTTCCAGCCCTCCGCGAGACAGTGGAATACTCTGCGCGCCTGGACCGGCAATTCCTCAATCCTAGCCTTGAAGTAGGGTGTCTGTTCGTCGATGAGGCGTTCGAGATCGTCGAAGGCGGAGCCTAGAGGCGACTCGATCAGTATCCGGCACGCAAGCACGACCAACCGCGGGTTGCCACCGGTCAAACGGCGTATGGTTTCGAGCCGGCCCTGTTCACGGTCAAGAAGTTCTATGACTTCCGGCTTGTCTTCATCGTTCGCGAGGGTTGCGAGTATTCGCCGAGTATCCTCCGGCCCTAGTCCCTTGAGAATGAAGAGCCGGAAGAACTCGTAAAGCGGTTCGCCGTGGCTGTGAATGGCTTCGAAGACGGTGTTGGCGGAGCCGATGAGCAGGATCTCGGGGCGTTCGATCAGGGTGGCGCGCAACTCATGGACTTGGCGCTCGTCACCCAGTTGCTTGAAGACCGTGTCGATGTTCTCTACGAACAGAATCAATCGTTTCCCGCTTGCTTGGCAGAAGTCCATCAACGCAGCCAGCGCGTATGCTGCAAGCCGGCTGTCGTCTCGTTCGTCTCTTGCCAAGGCTTCTGCTCGGTCAGCCCACCTGGGATCTTCGGTGCTCCGGGTCAGGTGGTTCAGGGCGGCGAGCCAGAACTCGCCCAAGTTGCTGAGTCCGTAGCTCTCCTCGTGGAAGGCAACGGGCTGCCAGATTGCCGCCAGGGTAGGTATGTCCACTATCTCATGGAGGAATCTCAGACCGAGCGTTGTCTTCCCCATGCCGCGAGGGCCGATGAGCATCATGTGCTGGCAGGGATGCCCCGGCTCCTGTTCGCCGGTCAAGCGGAGCATCTCCGCAAGAGTGTCTTCCCGCGCAACAAAAGACGTGCGTAACTCGTCGGGAGTGAGTTGTGCGGGGTTGTAGAGGCGTCGTCGGGTCATCGCGCGGCTGCTCTTCCTTGATATTTCATCCACCACTGCCGCAAGAGGTTCGAACGGAAGCGTAAGGTTTCATCTGGATGTCGGCGGAGGTAGCCGTCGGTCTGGAGGTTACGCAACACGGACCGAAACGCCGCCTCGCTCCGTTGCCGCAGATCATCGAGTTCCGCGAGACTGACACCCCATTCGCGCCGGCAGGCACGACCCAGGATGTCGAGCGCGGTTTGGAGCTCGTCCCCGTCAAGAGCGAACTCAAGGCGCGTCGCGTAGTGGTCCAGATGAACGGTGCCACTCGACCCCGCCAACTGGTCCGCAAAGCAAACCGCGATCAAGTGTTGCGAGACGTTTTGGGGGTCGCCTTTGCAGGCATCGCGGAGGGCCAAAAAGAATAACTGTACGTGATACGGAACAGCATCTCCCAGCAAATCCAGGATTTGCTCAACAGACTCGTCTCCAAGGGCGAAGTTGTAATCGCGTCCCAGTATCTTCAGGAATTTGACTGCCGTGGGTGGGTCCCACGAATCCAGTCGAAATGGCGTGAGGTCGTTCACGGTGCCTGAAAGGCCGGCCCGTCTCAGCACCCCATCGAGGCCGATCGATCCACCAAGAAGGGTGTGGACCCTTCCGCGCAGTTCCGGCGCCTGACGCCAGTGCCTAAGGCGCGACAACAGTAACTCGGTGTCTCGTTCCTGCCCTCCGGCTCGGAGCATCCGCGAGAGAAGGAAGGGCAGTTCATCGACAATGATTAGAAGACGGCGTCCTACGTCCAGGAGACTCGTAAGGCGTGTCTGGAGTTGGTCCGCCGCGCGGTCCCATTCCCGCCCGATGGCGTTCCCGAGCTCAACTCGAAGTGCGCCGACGTCGGCGTTGACAGACAGATGGCCGAAAACGTCCTTGATGGCGTTAGAGAATGGCATCGCCTCAAAACGGGTCCGGTATTGAGGATCCGCCGCCAGCGCGGCGAGAATCGCTGCAACGCAGTCCGCGGGTCCCTTGCCGGCCTCCACATCGACATAGAAGACGTCCCAGTTTTCGCGAGGTGAGCGATGAAGCTCAAGCATTAAGCTCGTCTTGCCCACCCGTCTGGGAGCAAGCATCAGTATATGCTCGCCCTGTTCCAGCATTTCCCAAAGTCGGGTGACTTCATACTCTCTCCCGTAAAGATCGTCGCCGATAACTGCCTGTCCCGTTATGTTGCGCATTTGTGAGTCTCTCTGTTGCAATTCTTAAGGGATCCTCATCATAATCGACAAAATAATTTTTGGCAATAGTTTTTTTGGCAAAAATTTATTTGGGGTTTGTAATTGTTGGGAACCAAAGTTGTCGTCCCGGAGAACGACCAAGTCACGGATGCCGTGACTGAGACGGCGGATTCGGCCCCTCATTGACCCCGCGAGAGGTGTTCGATGATCCCGTCCGCAGCCGTCTCGCCGCCGGCGATGCAGTTGGAGATGCCAACTCCCCGATAGCTCTTGCCTGCTAGGGCGAGGGTGGAAAATCGCTGTAACCGGGTCTCGATCCTCTCAACGCGGTCCAGGTGCCCGACGTTGTACTGAGGCATGCCGTCGGTGTAGCGGGTGGTGCGGCAGAGGATCGGCGGGCCGGATATGCCGAGCAGCGCCTCCAGGTCTTCCCGGACCTGGGCTTCCAGGGCTTCGTCCGGCTGTTCGAGCAGGCCGGGCTGCAGGGCGCCGCCGGCGAAACAGCGGAGCAGGGCGATGTCTTCCGGAGCCCTACCCTTATACTTCACGCTGCTGAAGGTGCAGGCCATGATCTTCCGGCCTTCCACGTGCGGGACTACGAAGCCGTAGCCGTCGAGGGGATGAGCGATGTCGCCGCGGCGGTAGGCGATGTTGACGGTGGCGGTGGAGGAGAATGAGATCGCCTTCAGCTCCCGGGCCAGCTCCGGATCGAGTGTCGTCAGGGCGTCTCCCGTGGCGAACGCCGGCAGCGTGCAGATGACCGCGTCCGCCTCCAGGCGGGCGCCGTGGGTTTCCACTCGCCAGCGGCGGGTGTCGGGGTTCCAGGACAGGCTCCGGACCGACTCGCCGAGGCGCACCGTGCCGGGCTCCAGGGCCTCCTCGATGCGGCGCACGAGCACCTCCATGCCGCCGTCGATGCTGACGAACAGGCTCCAGCGGGCGCCTGTCTCGCTTGTGGACTGTGCGCGGTGTTTCTGGGCCTGGCGGCTGCCGAGGATGACGCTGCCGTGGGTCCGCTCCATTTCCGGGAACCGAGGCATGGTGGCGGCCAGGCTGAGGTTCTCCGGGTCCGAGGCATAGATGCCGCCGATGAGGGGCTGCGCCACCCGTTCCAGCACTTCCCGGCCCAGCCGGCGGCGCACGAACGAGGCGAGGCTCTCGTCGCCGTCGTCCGACCGGCGGGGCATGAACGGTTCCAGCCCCATGCGCACTTTGCCGCCCCAGGAGAACAGGGGACTTCGCAGCAGCGAGCCTACCCGGGTGGGAGCCATCAGCAGAAATCCCTCGGGAAGCGGCGCCAGCGCGCCACGGTGAACGGTGTAGAGCTTCAACCCGGCATGTTGCGGCGCGATGAGGCGGTCGGCCAGCCCCAGCCGTTCGCAGAGGCGCAGCGCGGCGGGCTTGTCGGTGATGTAGGAATCCGGACCGAGCTCCAGGAGGAGATTCCCGGCATGCTCGGTGGCGATGACCCCTCCCAGGCGGTCGGAGGCTTCCAGCAGCGTCACCCGCAGTTCGCCGTGCCCGGCGCGGCTCAGTTCCGTTAGCCGGTGGGCGGCGGCCAGACCGGAGATGCCGCCGCCGATGACGATGATGTGTTTGGTCATTGGTTTGGGTGGGCTGACAGGCCGCCTCCTCCGTCATTCCCGCGAAAGCGGGAATCCAGGGGCGAGTGAGGGGCACCACGTTTGCGCTCGCCCAGCCCCACCCCTCCTGGATTCCCGCTTTCGCGGGAATGACGGAGGAGGCGGGAATGACGGCGGGGGCGGCAATCCAGGCGGGGGCGGGAATGACGGAGGGAGGACATTTCACTACCCGCTGAGCTCATGCACGGCGTCCACCATGGCCCTCACGTGGTCCACGGGGGTCTCGGGCAGGATGCCGTGGCCGAGGTTGAAGATGTGCCCCGGCCGGCCTTCCGCGCGTTGGAGGATGTCCTGGACACGCCGGCGGATCTCGGCCGGGGGCGCGAACAGGGCCACGGGGTCGAGATTGCCCTGGATGGCCACGTCGTGGCCCAGGCGCCTCCAGGCTTCGTCGAGGTCCACGCGCCAGTCCACGCCCATCACGTCGCTGCGGGCCTCCCGCATGAGCTCCAGCAGGCCGCAGGTGCCGGTGCCGAAGTGGATGGTGGGGACCCCCGGCGTGACTTCCGCCATCAGGCGGCGCATGTGCGGCAGGACGTGCTCGCGGTAGTCTCCGGGGGCCAGGCAGCCGACCCAGCTATCGAAGACCTGGAGCGCGTCGATGCCGGCCGCGATCTGCCCGTTGACGTAGGCGACCGTGGCCGTCACCAGCCGCTCCATGAGGGCGTTCCAGGCGCCGGGATCGGTGTGGAACAGCCGCTTTGTGTGGATGTAGTTCCGCGAGGCGCCGCCTTCGATCAGGTAGGACGCCAGCGTGAAAGGGGCGCCGCAGAATCCGATCAACGGCACGCGTCCGGACAGCGCCGCGCGGGTGCTGCGGACGGCCGCGTACACGTAGGACAACGATTCCTCCGGCGCCGGATCGCGCAGCCCGTCGATGTCCCGGCCCGTTCGCACCGGCCGCTGAATCTTCGGCCCGCCCTCGGCGTATTCCAGCCCCACCCCCATGGGCTCCAGCAGCAGGAGGATGTCGGCGAAGATGATGGCGGCGTCCACGTTGAGGCGTTCCACGGGTGTCACCGTGACCTCCGCCACGAGATCCGGGGTCTTGCACAGTTCCAGAAAGCCGACCCTCGCCCTCACGTCGCGGTATTCCTTCATGTAACGCCCGGCCTGGCGCATGAGCCACACCGGCGTGTAGGGGGTCTTGCCGCGGCGGCAGGCGGCGAGAAACGGGTGTGTGGCGGGAGTGTCGTTCATCGCTTCCGGCCTAGTGCGGGCGGTTCTTTCCCGCGCCCAGCGTGACCGTGCCCTCGCCGTACTTGTGCCGCAGCCGGTCGATGCCCTTGTAGAGCTGGTCCATGGAGGCCCGTTCGCGGTAGTCGAAGATGGAGTCCTGCCACCCTTCGGTGGTGATGCGGCTGGTGCTGACTCCGAGAAGGCGCACGGCCCGGTCAGGCGCCAGGTTCCTCGCCAGCAGGTCCCGCGCGACCTTGAGGATGTCCACGTCGAAGCAGGTGGGGGTCCTCAGGGTGCGGGAGCGGGTGATGGTCTTGAAGTCGGAGTAGCGGAGCTTGAGGGTGACGCGCCGGGCGCGTCCGCCCTGGCGGCGCAGCCTTGCCGCCACCTCTTCCACCAGCCCCCCGAGCACCCGCTCCATTTCCGCCACGTCCGTGAGCGCATTCGACATCGTGGTCTCGCTGCCGATGGAATGCTCGTGCGCGTGTCCGCTGTCTTCCGGACGATCCAGTTCCAGATAGCGCCGCCCCAGCCGGGGGTGGGCCAGAAGCTGGGCCACCGTGGCGATGCCGCGGTCCAGCAGCTCCCGGTGTGTCTTGGGGCCGACGCCGGGGATGACCGAGACGTCGAGGGGCCCCACGAAACGCTCCTCCGATCCCGGCGGTACGTACAGCAGCCCCCGGGGCTTGACCTTCGTGGCCGCGATCTTGGCCAGGGTGGGGTGGGTGGCGAGTCCGCCGGACGACGGCAGCCCCAACTCCTGCCGGATGCGGCCGATGATCTCGTCGGCGGTGCGGATGGGATGGCCCATCAGCCGTTCCGTGCCGGTGAGGTTCACCAGCCCCTCGTCGATGGAAAAGGCCCGGACATCCGGGGAGAAGGAGCGGAGCAGGTCGAACACCTTCCTGGAGAACTCGCTGTAGACTCCCCGCCGCCCCGGAACGAAGATCCCGTCGGGGCAGAGCCGCCGGGCCTGGAATCCGGGCATGGCGGACCGGACCCCGTATTGACGGGCCTCGTAGGACGCGGAGGTGACCACCCCTCGGCCGGAGCCTCCCCCCACCATCACCGGCTTGCCCTCCAGGGAAGGATCGAGAACGCGCTCCACGGACACGTAGAAGGAGTCCATGTCGATGTGCAGGTAGAAGGCCATTGTGCCGCGTTCATGTTAACAGTCTTGTCGCTCGGGAGTCCATCTGGGGAGTCCGGATAGAGCGTGAGTGGCATTCCTTTTGCGCCCACCCTATGATGGACGAGGGGGTCAGGCATGGCGCGAGCAAGGGTGGTCTACGAGTGTCAGAACTGCGGTTTCCAGTCCCCCAAGTGGCTGGGGCGGTGCCCGGACTGCGGCCGGTGGGACTCGCTGGTGGAAGAATCGATCACCGTCCAGGCCAACGCCGCCAGGGACGGGGACGGCAGTCCGGCGCGTCCGCCTACGCCCATCCACGCGGTCACCGCCGAGACCGACAGCCGCTTGCGCTCGGGCATCGAAGAGTTCGACCGGGTGCTGGGAGGCGGTCTGGTGGACGGCTCCGCGGTGCTCATCGGCGGCGACCCCGGCATCGGCAAGTCGACGTTGCTGCTCCAGGCAGTGGCGGCGCTGAGCCATGACGGGCCGCCCTGCCTCTACGTCTCCGGCGAGGAGTCGGAACAGCAGGTCAAGATGCGGGGCCGGCGCATCTCGCTGGCGTCCTCGAGCCTGCTGGTGCTGAGCGAGACGTCGCTTGAGCGCATCCTGGAGCAGGTCAAGGCGGTCAAGCCCGCGGTGCTGGTGGTGGATTCCATACAGACGGTGCACACCGCCGCCATCCCGTCGGCGCCGGGGAGCATCGGCCAGGTCCGGGAATGTTCGAGCGCGCTGATCTCCCTGGCCAAGAAGACCGGCATCGCCGTCTTTCTCGTGGGTCACGTGACCAAGGACGGCGCCATCGCCGGCCCGCGGGTGCTGGAGCACATGGTGGACACGGTGCTCTACTTCGAGGGCGAGCGCGGCCACAGCTTCCGCATCCTGCGCGCGGTCAAGAACCGTTTCGGCTCCACCAACGAGATCGGCGTGTTCGAGATGCAGGAAGCCGGCCTGCGGGAGGTGTCCAACCCTTCCGAGATCTTTCTTTCCGAACGGCCCCTGGGCGGGTCGGGGTCGGTGGTGGTGCCCAGCATGGAGGGCACCCGCCCGATCCTGGTGGAGATCCAGTCGCTGGTGACCCGGTCCTACCTCAACTTGCCCCGGCGCACCTGCATCGGCGTCGACGCCAACCGCCTCGCGCTGATCCTGGCCATCCTGGAGAAGCGCAAGGGGATGAACTTCTTCGACAAGGACGTGTTCATCAACGTCGCGGGGGGTGTGGCTGTATCCGAGCCGGCGGTGGATCTGGGTCTCGCGGTGGGGGTGGCCTCCAGCGCCCTGGACCGGCCGGTGGACCCCCACATGATCTTCGTCGGCGAGGTGGGTCTGGCCGGAGAGATCCGCACCGTGACCCGGGCCGAGGCGCGGGTGGCCGAGGCGGGCAAGCTCGGGTTCCGCAAGTGCGTCCTGCCCCAGGGCAACCGCCGGCAGCTCGCGCACGTCGAGCATCCCGAGCTGCTGGGCGTCGCCTCCCTCGAGGAGTGCTGGGAAATATTGTTTTAGTGTCCTGTCTGGTTAATTGGCATCATAGGATGCGTGGACGTGGATATTGCTCTTCGTGATCCTGATGCTGATCACCGAGTACGGCGTCATCGCCCGCTTCGAGCAGCGCGCATTCGCCTGAGGCTTGCTTTCTCCTTTCGTCTCTGGTTCCTTCGACTCATGTGGCGGCAGGTCGAACGGAGACCGGCGGGAGGCTCGCAATGACGACCCAGTCCACCTCTACCCAATGTACCTATCAGGACTATCTCGAAACGTCCGATGACGTCCGCTACGAGCTCATCGACGGAGAGCTGCTGGTTATGGAGCCGGCGCCCGCCACGTTGCACCAGAGAGTGGTGGTCAATCTTGCCGTTCTGCTGGCGCCGTTCGCGAGGGACCAGGGCCTGGGTGAAGTGCTCATCGCCCCCACGGACGTTTACCTTTCCGACACCAACGTGCTGCAGCCCGACCTCCTGTTCGTATCCGCGGCGCGGTCGTCGATCATCACCGAACGCGACGTCCACGGCGCGCCGGATCTAGTCATCGAAATCGCGTCGCCGGCCACCGCGCTACGCGACCGCAACGTCAAGATGGAGGTCTACGCCCGCCACGGCGTGGCCGAGTGCTGGCTGGTGGACCCGGCGGCCGCCACCATCGAGACCTTCCGATCAGAGGACGGCCGGATGGCTGCCACCGGGCGCTACGGCCGGACCGACACTTTCGCCACCCCCTTGCTGCCGGGCCTGACTATTGATCCGAGAGTGGTTTTCTGAGGGGTGGGTGCACGGTTTCACACACTGTCAGCCCAGGCTCGGCATCACCTTTTCGGAAAACAGACCCACCGAACGCAGTGCTTCGTCCAAGGCGATGTCGCCGAAGGCGAACTGGCCGATGAGGTAGTTGGCGCCGGCCGTCTCCGCCTGTGACCGCAGGAACGCCCGGACCGTGTCCGGACTGCCCGCGATCCCCTGGCCGGAGGCCAGCACCCCGTTGAAGTCCGGCGGACGCGGGTGTCTCGGGGTGCTTCCCCTGAGCCGGAACAGGTGGTTGAAGCTCCGGTGCCAGACGGGATAGGCCCTGCGGGCGATGCGGAGCGCCTCGGCGTCGTCGTTGGCCACCACCACGAAGCGGCCGAGGCCGATCCTGGGCAGCGCCGTCCCGCCGTTTCCGTGGACTTCCTCCCAGACTTCCTGGAACCGGTCGGTGAAGGTCCGGGTGGGCGCAGCCGGGTCGAGGCTCACGATGTTGAGGTTCCGGCGGGCGGCCCGCTCGGCGCTTTCCGGAGAGTGAACGCCGTACCACAGGGGAGGGTGGGGCTTCTGCAACGGCTCCAGCTCCATGGGCACATCGCTGAAGCTGAAGAACTCGCCGGTGAAATCCAGGGTTTTCCGGGTCAGGCCTTGCAGGACGAGGTCGAGGCCTTCCGTGTAGATGCGTTGCGCTTCCTCCGGGTCCTGCCCGTACACCGCCAGTTCGATGGGGGAGGAGCCGCGGCCGAAGCCGATGTCCAGCCGCCCCCCGCTCATCTGGTCGAGCATGCAGATCTCTTCGATGAGCCGTAGCGGATGGTGGAGGGGCAGGGCGTAGACCAACGGCCCGAAGCGAAGCCGCCGGGTGCGCTGGGCGACGGCGGCGAGGAACACGTTGGGGGAGGGGGCCATGCCCAGCGGCGTCGAGTGGTGCTCGGCCACGTGATAGGCGTAGAACCCTTCCCGCTCGTACGCCTCGATCAGCGTCAGCCGCGCTTCGTAGTAGTCCCGCAACGGCAGGTCGCCGCGGTCCAGATGATCGAATATGCCGTAGTCCATGTGCCGGCCGTGGAGCAAGGATTCATCGGCCCGGGACCTTGCCGCAACCTTCCGGAACGGGTCAGACGTACGATACATCCGGGGAAGCTGTCAATGCGCCGTTCCGTGGCGGCCCCCGGGCCAGTCCTCCTGGACAGCACGGGGAAAGCGTGCGATAAGTGGAAACAAGTTCACCCCCGTTCCAGGTCCCGACAGCCAACCCCCTACAACTCCTGTCAAACGGGTCCCGCTGAGGCGGGCGGCAGGAACTACCATGCCCGACGTCATCCTGTCCGACATCGTCCTCTATCTCGTGTCCGGCGTGGTGCTGGGCTTTCTGATCGGCCTCACCGGCATCGGCGGCGGGGTGTTGACGGTGCCGTTCCTTCTGCTCGTCATCAAGCTGGAGCCCATCGCCGCGGTGGGGACCGCCGGCCTGTACGGCGTCCTCACCAAGATCTGGGCCGCCATACGGCACTACCGGCAGGGAACGGTCAACCTGGACGTCGGCGTCCGTTTCTTTCTGGCCGCGGTCCCCGGAATCCTGCTGGGCTCGCTGGCGGTGAAGTGGAGCCGGGTCTCGCTTTCTTCGACCGGCGTCGAGATGCTCCAGGACATCGTGAGCTACATGGTGATGGCGTCCATCTGCTTCGCGCTGGTGGCGCTGTTGTTCGACTACGACCGATTGGACACCCGCTTTCTCTCTTCGAGGAGGGGCGCGGTGGTGAAGTTCCCGTGCCTCTTCCTCGTGGGCGGCGTCATGGGGATGACCTCCATCGGCGGCGGCATCCTGATCATCCCTTCGCTGCTGCTCTTCTACCGGGAGACTTCCCGCTACGTCGGCACCTCGATCTTCGTTGCGTTGCTCCTTATGACGGTGATGTCTTCCCTCTATGCGTTCATCGGCCGGGGCCAGGGGATCACGGACGTGGACCTCACCGCCGCCGCGTTCATGTCCGCCGGCTCCTTGGGCGGGGTCCACTACGGCGCCGCGCTGTGCAAGCGCATGCACCCGAAGCGGCTTCAGGCCGTGGTGGTCGGAGTGGTCGTGCTTGCGATGGCGATGATGGCGGCGGACCGGTTCTGGTAGAGATTTGACCCAAGCCCGCTCAGGAACTATTAAAATGAGTTGATCGGGCACGGACACGTGCCATGCAGGCTCGGAGGGGGCCTGCTCCTTTCATCCTGACAGATGGCGACTAACGACATGCCCGCGAATGCTCCGGCATCCGGCAACGGCGCGGATTCCCAGCCCGGTAAATACGTGTACGCGCGCACGTATTCCGGCATGGCCATCGACAAGGACCGCGACGCCGGCAACGACGCGGCGGTCCTGTGGCGGATCTTCAAGCTCGCGGCGACGGAGCGGCTGCGGCTGGTGCTGGCGACCGTCGCGATCCTGGCGGCGGGAGTCTTCCAGATCATGATCCCGCAGTTCCTGGGGGATGCCGTGGACGGCGCCCTCCGCCTGTCGGGGAACGCATCGGTATCCCCGGAGGAGGCCCGGGACGCCCTCTACGCGACGGCGTTGATGCTCCTGGGCGCGTCGGTCCTGCGCGGCCTGTTCACCCTGACCCACAACTACTGCGGCGAGACGCTTGGCCACCATCTCGCCTACAAGCTGCGCATGGGCTTCTACGACAAGCTGCAGCACCTGAACTTCTCCTTTCACGACCGCGTCCACACGGGAGAGCTGATTACCCGCGGGATGCTGGACCTGGAAGGGATACGCTCCTTCATGAACATGGGGCCGTTGCGGGTGCTGCTGTTCTCCGTCCTTGTCGGGGTGGGCGCCTACGTGCTGCTGTCCACGGATCTCTTCCTCGGAGCGCTGAGCCTCAGCTTCGTGCCGTTCGTGGCGTGGCGTTCCACCGTCGTAAGGCGCCGGCTGCGGGAGATGTGGTTCGAGCTGCAGGAGAGAATGGCCGTGCTCGGGCGGATCATGGACGAGAACCTCACCGGCATCCGGGTGGTGCGGGCCTTCGGCGCGGAGCTCTACGAGCTGGACAAGTACCAGGCCTCCTCGGATCACGCCCTGGCGCTGGCTGCCCGGCGTATCCGCACCCGGGTGGCCTCCGCCACCTTGATGAACTTTGCGTTCTTCGTGGCCATGGGCCTGGTGTTGTGGGTCGGCGGATTGCGGGTGATCAACGGCTACATGACCGTGGGCACGCTGACCGAGTTTCTCTTCTTCATGATCATACTCCAGCAGCCCGTGCGTCAGCTCGGCATGGTGGTGAACGCGTTCGCCCGCGCGTGCACCTGCGGCGCGCGCCTCTTCGCGGTGCTGGACCTGGAGCCGCCCATACGCGACGGCGACGGCGCCAGGCCCCTGGAGGTCACCGACGGCGTCCTCGAGTTCGAGGATGTATCCTTCGCCTATGCGGGGGAGAACGCGCCGCCGGTGCTGCGCGGGGTGTCGTTCCGGGTGGAGCGGGGCAAGACCCTCGGCGTCGTCGGCCCGCCGGGCAGCGGCAAGTCCACCATCGCCCGTCTCCTGCCGCGCTACTACGACGTCACCGGCGGGCGCATCACCGTGGACGGTCAGGACATCCGCGACGCCACCCTCGATTCGCTGCGCCGCACCGTGCGCGTGGTGCAGCAGGACCCGTTCCTGTTCACCTCGTCGCTCGAGAACAACATCGCCTACGGCGATCCGTGGGCCGGGGACGACGCCGTCCATGACTCCGCGGCCACCGCGCAGATCGACGGGTTCATCGACCAGTTGCCGGAGCGATACGAGACCCTTGTGGGGGAGCGTGGAGTGTCGCTGTCGGGCGGCCAGAAGCAGCGGGTGGCCATCGCCCGTACCGCGATGCTGGAGCCGGCGGTGCTGGTGCTCGACGACTCCATGGCCGCCATCGATGCGGGCACCGAGCAGCGGATCCGCGAAGCGCTCCGGGAACACGCCAAGCGCTGCGCCACCCTCATCGTCTCCCACCGCCTCGGGGCGCTGCGCCACGCCGACGAGATCATCTTCATCGAGGAAGGCCGCATCGTCGAGCGCGGCACCCATGACGCGCTGGTGGCGCGACAGGGCAAGTACGCGGCGCTGTTCGCGCTGCAGACCCTCGACGGCCCGCTTCAGGACATCGTGGACCTGGCGGCGGAGGCAGGGGTCACGGAGGGGACCGACGCATGACCCCGACCCGTGACGCGAGACGGTACACTCAGGCCTGGGAAGGACGGGCGCGTCCGCCCAAAGCCGTGGTAGGTTCGCAGATCAGCCGTGACGAGGAGATATTCGGCGCCGCCTTCGACCGGCACGTGGTGCGCCGTTTCCTGGCCTATGTCTACCCCTACCGGCGGCGCCTCTATGCCGCCATCGGCGCCCTGTTGCTCTTCACCGGCGCGCAACTCTCCATCCCCCTGGTCATCCGCTACGCCATCGACCATCCCATCGCGCGTGGTGACGCCACCCTGCTGTGGTTCGTGGCCCTGGCCTTCTTCGCGGTGATCCTGGTGAACTACGCCGCCAACTACGCGCAGGACTGGCTGGTGGGCCTCACCGGCGAACAGGTCATCTTCGACCTGCGCCGTGCCATGTTCGCCCATCTGCAGTACGTGGCCATGACCTTCATGGACAAGACCGAAGTGGGCCGCATGATGTCGCGGCTCCAGGGGGACGTGTACTCCCTTCAGGAGTTCCTGGAGAACTCCATCACCGCCCTGGGCGACCTCCTGCTGCTGTTCGGCATCGTCGCCATCATGCTGTGGCTGGACTTCGAGTTGGGCCTGTTGACGTTGTCCGTGGTGCCCATCCTCTTGCTCGTGCGCATGGTGTGGCTGCCCCGGGCCCGGGCCGCCTTCCGCTACGCCCGGGAGACCAATTCCATCGCCAACGGCGCCCTCGCCGAGGGCATCCACGCGGTCCGCACCGTGCAGGGGATGCGGCGTGAAGCCGTCAACTTCCATCTCTACGACGAGAAGGGGACGGAGAACCTGAACGCCCACCAGCGGTCGGCGCAGTACGCGCAGGTCATGGTGCCCATCGTCGACACGCTGACCGGAGCGGCCCTGGGCGTCGTCATCGTGGTGGGCGGCTCGCTGGTGCTCGGCGGCACGCTCGACCTGGGCGTGATGATCGCGTTTTCGTTCTACGTGCAGCGGTTCTTCGACCCGATCCGCTCCCTCACCATCCAGTACAGCGTCATGCAGCGGGCCATGGCCTCCGGGCAGCGCATCTTCGAGGTGCTGGACGTGCCCCTGGCGATCCACGACAAGCCCGACGCCATTTCACCCGAGACCATCGAGGGCCGGATCGAGTTCCGCGGCGTCACCTTCGGCTACGAGAAGGACCAGCCGGTGCTCCGGGACATCAACTTCACCATCGAGCCTGGGGAGACGGTGGCGCTGGTGGGCCCCACCGGCTCCGGCAAGACCAGCACGACCTCTTTGCTGCACCGTTTCTACGACATTTGGGAGGGTGCCATTCTGCTGGACGGGCGCGACGTGCGCGACTATTCGGCGGCGGCCCTGGGCAGGCATATCGCCATGGTCCTGCAGGACCCGTTCCTGTTCACCGGCACGATACGGGAAAACATCCGCTACCGCACCGCCGCCGCCACGGAGCAGGACATCGAGCGGGCGGCGCGGATCGTCGGCGCCCATGAGTTCATCATGCGCTGGCCGGACGGTTACGATACCGTGCTCGAGCAGGGAGGCGGCAACCTGTCACTGGGACAGCGTCAGCTCCTGAGCTTCGCCCGCGCGCTGGTGGCCGACGCCAGGGTGCTGATCCTGGACGAGGCCACCGCCAACATCGATTCCTACACGGAGTGGCAGATCCAGGTGGGTCTGGCCGCGCTGCTGGAAGGCCGCACCGGTCTCGTCATCGCCCACCGGCTCGCCACGGTGCGGGACGCCGACCGCATCATCGTCCTGCAGGACGGCCGGATCGTCGAGACCGGCACGCACCAGGAGCTTACCGCGCGAAAGGGCCTGTACGCGCGGCTCTACGCTCTCAACTACACTTCCTTCGACGATCTGCCGGAGGACCTCATCAAGGACGCGGTGGGAGAGACCGCGCGTTCCTGAGCGCGGCGCAAGAGGGGACGGACCGTTCGACCTCCGCCGGAAGCTCCGGGGATGCCGTGGGCGGGCGGCGGCTCGTCAATTCGGTGCGGGTATCAATGCGTCCGCCTGCCTGACGATGGACTGCAGCAACCCCGGCTCCGGACGGCTTCGGGCCAGGACCAGCATGCCGAGAAGCAGGGTGTGAAGGGCTCGCGCCGTGGAGGCCGCGTCGACGGTGTTCGAGATCTCCGCGGCGGCCTGCCCTCTCTCAATGGCGGATCGGAAGAAGTTCTCTGCGTCGGCGAAACCGTCGGCTACAAGGGATTCGATCTCGGTGTCGTGCGGTGACAGCTCGAGGGCCGTGTTGACCAGGAAACAACCGTCACGGGAGCCTTGATCGCGCACCGTACCCGCGACGGCCTCGAACGCGTCCCGCACCGCTTCGCGCGGCGCCTTCGAGGTCGAAAGATCCGTGAAGCCATTGGCGCGCTCCTGGTCGTAGTGGCGCAACGCCCTCAGGAACAGGGAACGTTTTCCACCGAAGGTCCCGTAAAGGCTGCCCCGGCCGATGCCCATGCCGTCCACGAGGTCCTGTATGGACGTCGCCTTGTACCCATGGACCCAGAAGAGCCTCATGGCTTTCATCAAGGCCTCGTGCTCGTCGAACTCCTTCGGTCTACCCATAACCGCTTCCCTTCATGCGCCTGCCTACCTCGTCGTTCACGGGGAGTGCGGGGATATCCTCAGAACAGCCCACGAACGTCACATAACGAAGCGCCGACCAATATATTACAATATTGGTATGTCTGTCATCAACCGACGAAATGGTCTTTGATTGCCGATTCGCGAACAGACCATTCGACTAATTCGTGCAGTCAATGGTTGCCTATTCGCGAAAAAAGGCACTGTTCGGTCCGCGGTCGGTTGAATACCCGCGTTGGGGTCGGTGGGAAGGACTGCCGTTGACGCGCCTCCGTGCCGCGGCCGGTCAGAGACGGCTCAGGTGAGGCTCCCGTCAAAAGGGTAGGGAAGGAGATGGGTTTCCGCGTCCAGGTCGTGGACCGAGCCGCAACCCAGAAGGCGCATGGTATCTTCGATTTCTTTCCTGAGTATGGCGAACGCCCTGCGGACACCCGCTTCCCCGCCCGCGCCGAGCCCGTAGACATAGGCCCGTCCGGCGAGCACGGCATCCGCGCCGTGCGCCAGCGCAATCACCACATCGGCGCCTGACCGCACGCCGCCGTCCAGCAGGATCCCGACCCCGGACCCCTTCAGCGCGGGCGCGATCTCCTTCAGCATGTACAGGGTCGGATAGACGCGGTCCATCTGGCGGCCGCCGTGGTTGGAGACGACGATGGCGTCGGCGCCGTGCTCAGCCGCCAGCCGGGCGTCCTCCGCGCATTGCACGCCCTTGATGATGACCGGCCGGTCCTCGCCCCAGATGCCCCGTATCCAGGGCAGGTGCTCCCAGGTGGCGGCGGAAGCGCGCAGTTGCGTGCCGATGTCGGTGTACGGCATGGGCGCGCCGTCGTTCAGGATGACGTTGCGGAACTGCATCATTCCGCCGTCGGAGGCGTAGCTCTTGAGCCAGGAGAGATGCCGCATCATCTGGGGCGCGAACCGCAGTTTCTCCACCGCGGTGCCGTTGATGGCCCGTGACGCGCCCATCCACTCATGGTGCGCGCGGTTCCCGGGGACGGCGGTGTCGATGGTGAGGACGAGCGCGGAATAGCCCGCCTTCTTCGCCCGCTCGATGCCGCGCGCCGCGACCTCTTCGCCGCCGACGAGATAGAGCTGGAACCAGCAGGGTCCCTTGGAGGCGGCCCTGACTTCCTCGAGGTCCGTTCCCGTGAGGGTGGAGAGCGTGCAGATGGTGCCGGCCTCGCCGGCGGCCCTGGCCGCCACCGCCTCGCCCCGGGGCCAGATCATCCGGGGGCTGCCGATGGGTCCCGCGATCACGGGCAGGTCGATTTCCTGCCCGAGGATCTCGGTACGCAGTTTCACCGAAGGCAGCCGTACCCCGGACCTGGGCTTGAACCGTTCCCGCCGGAACGCTTCGACGTTGTCCCGGAGGGTGATCTCGTCGTCGGCGCCGCCGCGGAAGTACTCCCTGACAATGGGCGGCACGCGCTTCTCCATCACCTGGCGGAGATGGTCCACCGTCACGCACCGTTGGACCTCTCTTGCCCAGCGCTTCTCGGCGCGAGCGTGGGCGCGTCTCAGGCAGGGTCCGAGCAGGAACATGTCAGGAAGGATAGAGGCCGTTGGCTCCAGACGTCAATCCCAGCGGTTGCACCCCGCCACACTAGAGCAGTCGGCACCGGGGCGCGAAGGCGCGGCCCGGGAGTATGCACATTACAGGAGATTGTCGGATTGATAAATTGACAATAATTTGACAACTTCCAACTGAGGGTTCAGGAAACTATGGGTCCGTCAAGAAAGGATTATGGGGAAGAGATCGCCCAAGAACAGCAATGCTCGATCCAGCCAGCCAAAGTATGCTCCGTGACGAACTGACGCGCCAGATCCGCGAGGACCAAGCTGTTCTTGAACAACTTCGTGCAGAGATTCGCCCCTTAACCTCCAGGACACGCCGAATCTACTCGCGTTCGGCCACATCGATCTCTCTGGTTGCGGCCGACGGCGGAAACAATCAACTGCGTTTCGATCCGTTCCTGGTCCAGCTTGTCCGGGTGGTCGACAGCAGCAACAACGAGTATTGCCTCGAAACGGTTTCGCCGACGATGAGTGCTTCTGCGTTGTCGGCACGACAATTTTCGAATCCCAGCGGCCCAACGGCCCTAGGCCGTCTCATGGAATATCTCGGTATCGAGGAGCTGTCGCAACTCACACCTATGATCCACTCGGACGGGAGCACGCGACCAAACTCTCCCAGTTGGGTCCAGGTCTACCGAGAGCTGGTTGAGTGGGCGATTCTCTTTGCGATCATCCGGGAGAAGGACTTCGCAAACGACACTCTGATCGTCTTTGATGGGTTTCTTCGAAGCAAGGTTTTCGCAGGGGACCTCTTTCAGAGATATCGACAAGGAATACAGGACAGCATCGACCGCCAGCGTAGGGAGAACAAGCGACGCGTTTACCTCGCTGGGGTAGCCAAGCACAGTAAGGTTCTCTCAAGATACCGGCTGGCCATGGCGCTCGAAGGGGTCATGCAGTCCCCCTTCCCCTGCTACGTCGAGATTCCGCGAGAACTCGAAGAGAAAGCATATGTGTGGTCCGAATATGCGCGGGGCGACGACCGGATCGTTGAAGGCGGGGAGGTGAACAAGTTCGTCGCAGGCAAGATGTTCTTCGTCAAGTTCGGGAGTGGTCCCAGGGACCCTCTTTGGCCGGTCGACCTATTCCTGTCGCAGTCTGCGGACAGCGCCACGATTTTCGGCTACTTGCTCAACGATGCTGTAGACGGGTTTCCCGTGCCGTTCTACCCGCGGTCTCTGCAAGTACGATCTGGGCGCTCTTCTGATCACGCAGCAACCTGGCTCGATCCCCCACGAAATCCTGAGCCAAGGCGACAACTGGTTCATCTTCCACTTGCTCTCCGCCGGCGACTTGGCCAGCGCCAAGAGAGCCAACGCGCACTTTAGCGATGATTTGCTGAGTTCATTGTTGAATGAGCCTCTACCGGGTCACGGTGTTTTCTGGAGTTCCGTCAACGAGAACCCCTACCCTGTGTCCCTTCGTGCTCTCTTGTTCGAGGCCCTTTACGAGTCCGCTGACCCAACATACACCCGTCCCGCGGTGCAGACATTCGCGACGGAACTGCGGCAGCACATGACGGAGGTGATCGAACAGGCGCGGAACTCTGCCGGGCAAACCCACGTTGCTGCCACGCAACCGGGACCGTCCACCCAACCAAACGGAAACGTCTATGACGGGAATGTGGACAGCGAGTCGCCCGATCTTGAAACTCATTACCGGCATTGTGCTCACCAAGCCGTCGAGAGCGATGCCGACCTCATGGGGAAGCTCCGAGGTGGCGGTGCACCTTGGGGACACGTGAAGAGCGTCATCGTGAGGGCACTGCCGGAGACTCTGGATGGACGAGAGCAGAAGGCGTACCAGCTAGTCGTCCCGACGATGGATGCGGTCCTTGGCTCGCAGCCAGAGGGTTGGCACACGCTTAGGCGAGGTCCTAAACAAACTACGTGCATACAGGCAGGTCCGGGAGAGGGCGATTGAGAACTGCCACGGCCACGATCACGGCCGAGGCTATGCGTCTCAACGCCGTCTGTCCCTACTTCACCATGTTCCCCTTGGATTTTCCGCTTGGGGTCCTTGACGGACAAGCGACCAATAATGAGTGCGTCCTCGATCCGTTCTGCGGTCGTGGAACGACCAATTTCGCGGCCCGTCTCCTTGGCCTTGAATCTATCGGGGTTGATGTTTCGCGAGTCGCAGTGGCCGCGACTCGCTCCCGTCTTGTGGCGCCGACCCCAGAGGAAATCATTGACGCGACCAGGGACATCCTGAAAGGACGCAGGGAGAAAGCGGACGTTCCCGACGGGGAGTTTTGGCGTTGGGCCTATCATGAGGAAGTGTTACAAGATCTTTGCCTGCTTCGAGCAGCCTTATTGAACGGCGGCGTCAGGGGATCGGTTGCGGCCGCACTCAGGGGCATCATCCTGGGAGCATTGCACGGCCCGGTTGGTCGAACAAAGAGATCCTACTTTTCGAACCAGTGTCCGCGAACGTATGCTCCGAAACCCAGATACGCGGTCAAGTTCTGGAGCGAGCGGAAGTTGCTACCTCCTCAAGTCGATGTGACGAATATCATCGGCGAGCGGGCGCGACGCTACTACGGAACGTCGCCACGCCACGTTCAGGGAACGGTGGTGGAAGGAGATAGCCGCAATCCCTGTACTCTGGATCGGGCATGTAGGTCGACGAAACGGATCAGCTATGTGATTACGTCGCCGCCCTACTACGGGCTGAACACGTACCTACCAGATCAGTGGATCCGAAGCTGGTTCTTGGGTGGTGCCTCGACAGTGGAGTACACAAAGAGAGGTCAGTTGTCGCACCGTGGCCGAGACCAATTCATCGCAGACTTGAGGGAAGTTTGGGCGAATGTCGGACAGTATTGTAAGCACGGAGCCAAGTTAGTGGTCCGTTTTGGCTCGATCGGGGATCGGCCACTCGAGGATCCAGCACAATTCGTCGTCGAGTCTCTTGATGGGACGGGGTGGTCCGCCACTGGAGTCCGGCACGCGGACAACGCTGCTAACGGAAAACGTCAGGCAGAAACCTTTCGCCGGAAACTTGCCAACGCCCGCGATGAAGTCGACGTTTGGGCCCAGTGGTTGTCATAGGATTGCCGGTTCGCGGTTGAACACTTCGTTCCTACGGGTCGGCCTGCCCGCCCAAGTTCCGCCTTCCATCGGGGTTGGGCTGGTTCGAGTCAGGTTTCTGAACGCTAGTTGTTCCCGACCCGCCACTTCCGAAGTAAAATCCGATGATAGTGCCCGCTATGCCCGTCAAGGCCGCTACGACCTCCGTAAAGCGAGTTTCTGAAGGCAGCGACACGCCTCCAAATACGAGGAATACGACAAACGAGCCTACGACCGTAAGCGCGAGCATGGATCTGACTGAACCCTCGGGCAACGCCAGTCCCTTCAACGGAAGATCCTGGCGTGCTTGTGCCTTCCATGCAGCGTATAACGGGAGCGCGACCAGCGCTATCAGCAACAGAATCGCCTCCGCAACCACCAGCGGCCAAATATTACTTGCCGCAGCTTGGGCGACGTTCTCGGCAGCACCACTTTCCATTGTTTTCGCTTCCTTTCAAACCGGCTCCCGAGCTATTTTCTTGCAGCAACTTCATGCTGTTGCACCCAACTGTCTCCGTACCTTGCCCGTGCCGACGAACTGCGACAACAGCCGGTAATTCTGCCGTTCATGCCGAATTCTGCCTGCGACGATGGCTGGATGAATCTGCGAAGCATTCGCCAGACTCATGACGGCGAATGGCGTGGGATGCTTCCGAACATCGGTTGTTTCCCAAACGTCGGGCGGGATGAACGCATCTTCGGCCCATTGGTCGGCCTGCGTTTCTGTCGGGTCCGTCACACCGATCGCGTTCCGGAGCGTCAGGTCATCGATGAAGGAGTCGTCCTCGTGGCCATCAAGGTGCAGCCCAACGTGGGCCAGTTCGTGCATGAGGCAGAACCAGAAGTTGTCGATGCGGTCGTAGCGTAGGGTTAGCCCGATGACCGGTCTGTCGCTGGCGACCCGCAGTGCAGCACCGTCAAGGTAGGTTCTCGGCAGGTGCCGCACAAATTCGATGCCGATGCCGTGCTCTCTCAGGAAGTCCCTTGCCAGGAGTGGGCCGTCTTCGTAGGGGCTGAGTTGTGCGACACGACGGAGAAAGTCCATAGTGACGACACCGGGCTCGTAGGGGACCTCTGACTTCCGCTCGTTGGCCGAGGCCATTACCTGCCAGCACCATGCCTTGAGCGCGTATTCATTGGTCTTGGCGTTGACTCGACGGTTGTCGTTCTTGCGGTACAGCGGGGCGGCGGCGACGGCGAACCCTCCCGCTCGATGAATCAACCCGCCGATCAACTCTTCGGCCCGGTCGGCCAAGTCAGGCAATTCCGGAATCCATCCCCGTTTCGCCATCTCTTTGAGCGGGAATCGGCGCGGCTCCATGTCATTGAAAGCGGCGTCCAAGTCGCCGGCCGGCTTCTGGAGCAGCACATCGGCGGGTACCCCCAAATGTCGGTTGAGTGCCCGTGCCATCGACATGGTGATGTCCCGCTTGCCCGACAGGACCTCCGCGACTTTGCTGCGGCTCCCGATGTGGGGTATGAGGTCGCGCTGCGTGAGGCTGTGCTGGTCCATGCGATACTTGATGGCGGCGACGGCGCTGGGAGGACTGATGGGGTGATGCCGTTCCTCGTAGAACTCCACCAGATCGGTGAGGACATCGAGCTCGACCCTGTCCGGGTCGTCGACATCCCCCACCTGCCCCTCCGGACCCGACAAGGCACCCATAAGCTGGTCGATCCGAGCCAGAGCTGCTTCGTAATCCCCTTCGGTGCGGATTGGCTTGATGCTGGCCATGTTACACCTCCTCCACATTGACACGGTCATATTCGGTGTGGGTGCCGATAAACCGTATGTAGATGAGACGCCCCGGGTAAAACACCCTGACGATCATTCGATATTCGTTCCCTTTGAACCTGAAGACGACGCGGTCACTCCCGACGATGCTCGCACGAGGGTGTTCCCGTTGTACGCTGGCGGGTGAATCCCAGTCCGCTCGCCTGACTTGGTCGTACCATGCGCGAAGCCAACTCTCAGCGTCCGGATAACGCTGCCAGAACTCCCTCAGAGCACGTTTGGCAATGATCCTCAATAGGATTGATCCCAAATAATCTATTAATAATATACTCCCGTTAATGAGTCAAGTACGATTGCCTATCATTGCTTCGGATCCAGCGCGTCGCGCAGGCCGTCGCCCAGGAAGTTGAGGCTGAACAGGGTGGCCGCGAGGAAGGTGGCGGGGAAGACCAGAGCCCAGGGTTGGGTTTCCATCTGGGAAGCGCCCTCGCTGATCAGCACGCCCCAGCTCGTCATGGGCTCCTGGATGCCCAGGCCCAGGAAGCTCAGGAAACTCTCGAACAGGATGGCGCGGGGGACGGTGAGGGTGGCGAAGACGACAACGGGCCCCACGACGTTGGGGATGACGTGCCGCAGGACGATCCACATGGACGGCGCGCCCATGGCCCGGGCCGCTTCCACGAACTCCCGGCGCTTGATGGAGAGGGTCTCGCCGCGCACGATGCGCGCCATGTCGAGCCATTCCACCATGCCGATGGCCACGAAGATCAGCACCACGTGGCGGCCGAAGTAGACCATCAGCAGAATCACGAAGAACATGAAGGGCAGGGCGTAGAGGATGTCCACGAAGCGCATCATGAGCGAGTCTGCGACGCCGCCGAAATAGCCGGAGACCGTGCCCCAGGCGACTCCGACCAGGACGCTGACCACCGATGCCGCCAGTCCCACCGTAAGGGAGATGCGTCCGGCGTAGAGGGTGCGCAGGAACAGGTCCCGGCCGTTGGCGTCGGTGCCGAACGGGTGGCCGCCAGCCAGGGTGGGGCCGGTTCCGATGGCGTCCCAGAAGATCTCGTCGATGGCGTAGGGCGAGAGCGTCGGGATCGTGACGGCGAGGATGGCCAGCACGCCCAGCGTAACCAGTCCGGCCATGGCAGCGCGGTTCCGCCGGAGGTGTGTGGCGGCGTTGCGCCAGGGGCTTGGTCCAGCGGCGGTGGTGGCCCGGCGGTTCCCGGCCGCCGTCCCGGTCGTGACGCTACTCATGAGACCGCACCCGTGGGTCCAGGACACCGTACAACAGGTCCACCGCCAGATTGAGCGCGATGATGAGAGTGCCGTAGGTGACCACGACGCCCATTACCAGCGTGTAGTCGCGGTTGAGGGCGCCCTGGACGAAGTAGCGCCCGAGGCCGGGAATGCCAAAGATCTGCTCGATGACCACCGAGCCGGTGACGATGGCGGCGGTGGCGGGGCCCAGGTAGGAGACCACCGGAGTGAGCGCGTTCTTGAGGGCGTGGCGGAAGACGATGCGCCGTTCCGTGAGCCCCTTGGCCCGGCCGGTGCGGATGAAGTCGGCGGACAGCACTTCGAGCATGCTGCCCCGGGAGAGCCGCGCGATGTAGGCCACCTGCGGCAACGCCAGCGAGATCACCGGCAGCAGCAGGTGCCGGACGCCGCCGTCGCCCCAGCCGCCCACGGGCAGCAGGTTGAGGTAGACGCCGATGACGAGCGACAGCAGCGGCGCCACCACGAAGTTGGGGACCGCGATTCCGGTCATGGCGAGGCCCATGACCAGATGGTCCGCGGCGGAGTTGCGCCGCCGGGCCGCCCAGGCGCCGAGGACGACGCCAAGGAGGACCGCCGTGGCCATGGCCAGCAGGCCGATCTTGAGCGACACCGGAAAGCCGGCGGCGATCAACTCGGTGACGGTGAAGTCCCGGTATTTGAAGGACGGGCCGAAGTCCCCGCGGGCGAGGCCCTGGAGGTAGCGGAGGAACTGTTGCGGCAGGGGCTCGTCGAGGTGGTAGACACGGTTCAGGTTGGCCGAGATCTCAGGCGGAACCACCCGTTCCCGGTCGAAGGGTCCGCCCGGCGCCAGCCGGATCATGAAGAACGCGATGGCGATGATGATGAACAGCGTCGGCAGCGCCGACGCCAACCGCCGTATCACATAGGTCCACAAGGCAGGTCCATGATCGCTGGCGGGCCTTCCGCGCAGGACCCGGGGGGATCAGGGCGCGAGCGACAGGTAGCGGGTCGGGTGCACGTCCATGACGTTGTCCTTCCACCCCTTGACCCGCGGGCTCACCAGGTGCTGGGTCGTGTAGTGGTAGATGGGGATGATGGGCATGTCCTTCAACAGGATGCTCTCCGCCTTCTGCATGAGCTTCGCCCGGACTTCCAGGTCGGTTTCCGTCTCCGCCCTACGCATGAGGGCGTCATACTCCGAGCTGTCATACCCCGCGGGGTTCATGGAGCCGACGCCGCCCTTGAACAGCTCGAGGAACGTGTTGGCGTCGTTGTAGTCGCCGATCCAGCCGGCCCGGAGCACGTCGAACTGCATGGCGCGGCGGGTCGTGAGATAGACCTTCCACTCCTGGTTGAAGAGCTCTGTCCGGACGCCCAGGGCCTGTTTCCACATTCCCGAGATGGCTATGGCGATGCGCTTGTGGTTGTCGCTGGTGTTGTACAGGATCTGTACCTTCAAAGGGTTCTCCTTCGAGTATCCCGCTTCGGCGTAGAGCTTCCTTGCCCGGGCGAGACGCTCGGCCTTGGACAGTCCTTTCCAGGGTACCGTGGCTCCCGCGTACCGGTTGACGCCCGGGGGGACCCAGGCGTGGGCAGGGATCTCGCCGCCCTTGGTGACCTTGCCGGTGAGGATCTCCCGGTCGATGGTCATGGCCAGCGCATTGCGCAGTCCCGGCCGGTCGCGGAACGGCGCTTTGGTCAGGTTGAGGGCATAGTAGTAGGTGCCGAGATACGCGGTGTTGTGGAACTGCGCCCCCAGGTTCTTTTCCACCCACGCGATCCGGTCGGGGGGCACGTCATAGGTGATGTCCAGCTCGCCGCTCCGGAACCGCTTGAGCTCGGTGCTCGTGTTCTCCGTGGGGTGGAAGACCACCGCATCGATACCCACGTTGGCCGCGTCCCAATAGTGGGGGTTGCGCTCCAGACGGATGTGGCTCTGGGGCACCCATTCGGTCAGGCGGTAGGCGCCGTTGGAGACCAGGTTGCCGGCCCGGGTCCACTTGTCTCCGTGTCGCTCCAGCGTCCTGGGATGCACGGGATACGCGTGAGGGTGCGTGAGCATGCCGATGAAGTAGGGCGTCGGCGCCTTCAGGGTCACCTCCAGGGTGCGCGCGTCGACGGCTTCCACCCCGAGCCGGTCGAGATCCTCGATCTTGCCCTTGGTGATCTCCTCGCCGTTGGCGATGGGCCAGAGGATGAAGGCGTAGCCGGAGCCCACCGCCGGATCCACGCCCCGCCTCAACGCGAAGACGAAGTCGTGAGCCGTGACCGGATCGCCGTTGGACCACTTGGCGTTCTTGCGGAGGCGGAACGTGTAGACCTTGCCGTCATCGCTCAGGGTCCAGCTCTCCGCCACGCCCGGGATCAGGGAGCCGTCGGCGGCTTCCGCCACGAGCCCCTCGAAGAGGTCGCGCTGGATGCCGGCGGCCGGAACGCCCGACGACTTGTGCACGTCCAGGGTCTCCGGCTCCGCGCCGTTGCCCCGCTGGAGGGTGTTCTTGTCAGCGTGGGCGGAGGAGATGCCCAGCAGCAGGGCGGCGAAGAGGACGATGACCAGCGTTCGGGCGGATGTTCCGAGGCGATGCCTTGCCGTCGCTCCAAGCATGTCCGAGGTCCTCCCAGAGGGGTTGAGTAGACGGAAGTGTACCTTGCCGGAAGGTTAACACGGCGCCCTCCGGTCGTCCATGCGGAGCCTCGGAGCGTTCCGTTCAGAAGCTCGCGGGCAGCGGTTTGGGTGTCCCGGGAAACAAGCCGTGCCTGTCGAGGAACTCGATCATGAAACGGTTGAACAGCCAGGGCTGCTCGATCTGGCAGGCATGCCCGGCCCCGGGCAGCACCTTCAACTCGCAACCCGGTATCCGCTCCTGCAGCGCGGCGGCTGTCGGATGCGAATTGTCCTCGCTGCCGGTGAGGATGGTGACCGGACAGGCGATGCCGGAGTGATGGCCCTCGGGCTCCGGCTTCTGCATTGCCCGGAACTGGTGGAGGATGGTATCGACGTCTGCGAAGTCGTTTCGTTCCGCGAAGAGGTTGGCGAAGAAATGCGCCATCGGCGTAGCGCGAAAAGCAGGGCTCAGGTCCTCGAAGGTGTAGGCCCAGCGATAGCCGATGCCCTTGGCCCCGTACGCGGCGATGCGCCGGGCGGCGAACGCTTTCTCGGGCGTGTACCCCGTTCCCGACAGGATCATCGCCGCCGTCCGGTCGGGATGCTGGTGATACATGTACGGGGCGAGGGACGATCCCACCGAGCAGCCCACCAGGATGGCTGTCTCACCCGGCAAGGCGTCGTCGACGGCTTCCCAGCACGCCGCCGCCATGTCGTCCATGGTCAGCCCCTCCGCGGCCTTGGGCGACCGCCCGTACCCCGGAATGTCGATGGCGATGCACCGGTACCACGTCGACAGATGCGCCATCTGGAAGATCCAGCACGACTGGTCCATCGGGTTGGGATGGACGAACGCCATCACGGGGCCGGTACGGCCCATGCGCTCGTAGTAGAGCGGCCCTTCAACGTTGTTCGCCATGATGTTCCTCCGTTTCGGTGGTTCCCAACCTCTGAACGCTGGAAACTGACGGTCATTCGATACTAGTGTCCTGTCCCACGTAATTCTTTACCGATCTGCTTGTCTTTCTTGTCGTCGGCTGCGTTGCTCTTCCTCGCGTGGTGACCGCCACTGCTCGTCATCGCGCCTTGCCGACCACAAGAAATCCTGCGCACCTCGGTAAACCATTACCTGGGACAGGACACTAGTCAGGACCCGGCCGATGGTTCAGGCGTCCCCGGAAAAAGGTCGTGCCTGGTGAGAAACTCGATCATGAAGCGGTCGAACAGCCAGGGCTGCTCGATCTGGCAGGCGTGTCCGGCCCCGGGCAACACCTTCAACTCACAACCCGGTATTTGTTCCTGCAGGGCAAATGACCGTCGATGGGCGTTGTCCTCGCTGCCGGTCAGGATGGTGACCGGGCAGGCGAGGCCGGAGTAATGGCCCTGGGGTTCCTGTTCCTGAAGCGCCCCGAACTGGTGGCAGATCGTGTCCACGTCCGCGAACTCGTTGCGTTCGGTGAACAGGTTGGCGAAGAAATGCGCCAGCGGCGTGGCACGGAATGCCGGGCTCAAGTCCTCGAACGTGTACCTCCAGCGAAAGCCGATGCCGTTGGCGCGGTAGGTGTCGATGCGCCGCTGGAAGTTGCTCTTGTCGGTCGAGTACCCCTTGCCCGACAGGATGATCGCCTTCGTCCGGTCCGGACTCTGGTGATACATGTAGGGAGCGATGGCCGATCCCACCGAAGAGCCCACCAGGATGGCGGCCTCGCCCGGCATCGCCTCGTCGATCGCCTCCCAACACGCCTCCGCCATGTCAGCCATGGTCAGACCGGCCTCCGCCTTGGGCGACCGCCCGTACCCCGGAATGTCGATGGCGATGCACCTGTACCACGTTGACAGGTGCGCCATCTGGAAGATCCAGCACGACTGGTCCATCGGGTTCGGATGGATGAACGCCATCACCGGCCCGGTGCGGCCCATGCGCTCGTAGTAGAGGGGTCCGTGGATGTGGTTCGCCATGCCGGGTCTCCCTGGTTAGGACTGTACTCGTAGTGGTGCGATGGAAAGGCTATCACAGGGTCTTGGGGCGGTCCATCTGAACATCCCATCCGTGATCGTGGAAGCCATGAGATAGGACATTCGGCCTACTCGCCGGGGCCACTCGCAATGAAACGGACAGACGAATTCTTCGAACTCAGCGCCACCGACCTGGTTGCGTACCTCAATTGTCGCCACCTTTCCGAACTGGAGCTTGCTGCGGCGGAAGGTGTGCTGGCGAGGCCCGAGTTATGGGATCCGTATCTCCAGATCCTCAGAGAACGGGGCGCGGCCCACGAGGAAGGGTATGTAGCGCATCTGGCCGGGGAAGGTCTGGACGTCGTGCGCATCGAGGGCGCCGAAATATCGAATCAGGCAATTTCCGACACGCTTGCGGCCATGAAGGATGGCGTCGAGGTCATCGTTCAGGGCGCTCTCTCCCACGATCACTGGGTTGGACGTGCCGATATCCTGCGCCGCGTCGAGGGCGCAAGCCGCTTCGGATCATGGTCGTACGAGGTGATGGACACCAAGCTTGCGCGGGAAACGAAGGCCGGGACGGTACTCCAGCTCTGCGTCTATTCCGATCTGGTGGAGAAAGCCCAAGGCATGACGCCTGAATACATGCATGTGGTCGTACCGTGGTCGGATTTCGAGCCCCGGCGTTATCGGTTCGCCGACTACGCCGCCTATTTCCGCAAGGTACGACGTGGGTTGTTGGCGGCCATGGCAGAACTCGGGACGCCACCGACCTATCCCGAGCCGGTGGAACATTGCGACCTGTGCAGGTGGCGGGAGGCTTGCGACAAGCGCCGTCGCGACGACGATCACCTCTGTCTCGTGGCGGGAATCTCGAAGCTGCAGATCAACGAGTTGAAGCAGCGCGGTGTTGCAACGTTGCGGCGCCTGGCCCGTATGCCCCTTCCCTTGGACTGGAAGCCGGATCGCGGCTCCCCGGAAGCCTACGGGCGCGTCCGCGAGCAGGCGCGGGTTCAGTTCGAGGCCCGCGAGACCGGCGAGAAGACGTTCGAGCTGCTTCCGGTGGAGAAAGGCTTCGGCCTCTCCTTGCTCCCGGAACCGTCGGACGGCGACATCTTCTTCGACCTGGAAGGCGACCCGTTCGTGGGTGAGCACGGCCTTGAATATCTTTTCGGCTACGTGTCGACGAGCGATACCGGCGAGCCCCTCTACCGCGGCGAGTGGGCCTTCTCGCGAGCCGAAGAGAAGCAGGCTCTGGAGAATTTCGTTGACTTCGTCACGAACCGCTGGAAGCGGTTCCCGGACATGCACGTCTACCACTATGCTCCCTACGAGCCGGCAGCCCTGAAGCGCCTGATGGGCCGTTACGCCACCCGGCAGGAGGAGATCGACCGGATGCTTCGTGCCGGACTGTTCGTCGATCTTTACCAGGTCGTGCGGCGCGGCGTACGCGCCGGCGTGGAGAGTTATTCCATCAAGAGGCTGGAACCGTTCCATGGGTTCGAGCGCCAGAAGGCGTTGGCCGATGCGAATTCAGCCCTGGTGAGCCTTCAGGCCACCCTCGAACTTGACGACGCGCCCTCTGTGCCGGACGAGGTCAGGGCCACGGTGTTGGCTTACAACAAGGATGATTGCCTTTCCGCATTCGAGCTACGCCAATGGCTCGAAACGCAACGTGGTGAGCTCGTGGCGGCCGGTACGGACGTACCCCGCCCGCTACCGGGAGAGCCGGACCCGAACGAAGGGATCACCGACTGGCAGATCAAGATCGCCGCGCTGGTGGACAGGCTGACCGCGGACATTCCCGTTGACCCGGAGGAGCGGGACCAGGAGCAACAGGCCCGCTGGATACTGGCCAACGTTCTCGACTGGCACCGCAGAGAAGAAAAGGCCGTTTGGTGGGAGTATTTCCGGCTTGCCGGCCTTTCGGCGGAGGATCTTCTCGACGAGCGTGCCGGACTGTCAGGGCTGACCTTCGTCCGCGAGGTCCCTGCAAGCGGAAAGCTGCCCGTACATCGATACCGGTTTCCGGCACAGGAGACCGAGTTGCGCGGCGGCGAAAATCTCCGTAGTGCGGGCGGGGAGCAACTCGGCTCGGTCAAAGCGATCTCGTCCGATGACTACACCGTTGACATCAGGAAGCGGAAGGACAGCGTCGTCGCGCACCCCGAAGCCGTTTTCGCCCATCTGTATGTCAATACACAGGTCCAGAAGGACGCGCTCGTGCGGATCGGGGAGCACGTGGCGGAGCACGGTCTGCGTGGCGAGGGACCTTATCAGGCCGCGCGCGATCTCCTGCTCCGGGAGGCCCCCCGCGTTGGCGGGGAAGCGTTGCGCCGTCAAGGGGAAACGACGGTCCAGGCGGCTATCCGGCTATGCGGGTATCTGAAATCCGGTATCCTTCCGATTCAGGGGCCGCCCGGGGCCGGGAAGACCTTTACCGGCGCGCGCATGATCCGTGAACTGGTGCGCCGGGGCAAGACCGTGGGGGTTACGGCCAACAGCCACAAGGTCATCCGCAACCTGATCGACGCGGCCCTGGACGCGGCCGAGGAAACCGGAGTGGACGTGCAATGCTGCCACAAGGCGGATGGAGCGGATGAACCCCGGGACGGTCTTTCTCTGGTCACGAAGAATCAGGATCTCTTTGACGCGCTTGAAGCGGGTGTATCCGTCGGTGGCGGTACGGCCTGGTTGTGGTCCCGTCCGGAGGCGTTCGAGACGCTGGACGTTCTGTTTGTCGATGAAGCGGCGCAGATGTCCCTTGCCAACGTGTTGGCCGTCTCGCACGCGGCCAGGACCGTGGTGCTCATCGGCGACCCGCAACAGCTCGATCAGCCGACGCAGGGCAGTCATCCGGACGGTACGGATGTGTCCGCCCTGGATCACATCCTTGCCGGCGAAAAGACGCTGCCCCCGGAGAAAGGACTGTTCCTCCAGGAGACGTGGCGGCTCCATCCCGACATCTCCGCATACACGTCCGAACTCTTCTACCAAGGCAAGCTCGGTTCAAGGGCCGGCCTCGATCAACAGGTTGTCCACACCAGGGGGCCGGTGAGCGGCTCCGGCCTGCGCTACCTGCCGGTTGAGCACCATGGCAATCAGAACTGTTCCCCGGAAGAGGCGGAAGTCCTCGGCGCGCTCGTGAACGGCATTCTGGAAGGTGGTGCAACCTGGATCGACCGGGACGGCCGGGAAAGCCCCGTCACGTTGAACGACATCGTGATCATTGCGCCGTACAACGCCCAGGTCTTCGAGATCCAGCGACGCCTGCCTCGGGCGCGGGTCGGAACGGTGGACAAGTTCCAGGGGCAGGAGGCACCCATCGCGATCTACTCGACCGCCACGTCAAGCCACGCGGATGCGCCGCGGGGAATGGAATTCCTCTACAGTCTCAACCGGCTCAATGTCGCCACGTCCAGGGCCAAATGCCTGTCCATCCTGGTGGGCTCGCCGCAACTCTTCGAAGCCGAATGCCGTACCCCGAGACAGATGCAACTGGCCAACGCCTTCTGCCGCTATCTGGAGATGGCGGAAAGATATCCCCAGCACCCGTTTTTAGGGACGGTGGAGGTCCACGGAGAAACATAGATTGAGTCCCGGGATGGGGGAGAGCGAACGAAAAAGTGCCCCCACTTGCCGCCGCTCATGTCCGTTGTGCTCCGAATCGGGTCCTTACGTACTCCTTCGCATCCTCCTCCGACAGCCTCACTGTCCCGGGACCGCTCCGCACGAAGAAGTCGCCACCCTCCGCCGCCCCAACTCCCTTCCACTTCAGTAACGCTGGCTCCGGGCTCCGCTGGCAGCTCACCACGCACACGCCCTTCCCGTCGACGATCTGCACCTTGGGGTCGATGCAGGTGCCGGCGCGGGCGCCGAGGCCGTTGCGGACGACCTGGGAGAGGTGGAGCATGAACTTGTCGTCGTTGTCGAGGCGGTCCTGTTCGATGCCGACCACGGCGCCGTCGTCGGCAACGCCGAGCAGGAGATCGCCGCCCTCCGTATTGAGGAACGCGGCGATGGTCTTGAGGGCGGCGTGGGTGATCTGCTTGTCGTCCTTGCGGTCTTCCTTGAGGTTCCAGCGGAGGGTGGACTTGAACTCCAGGGTCCTGGACTCCCCCTGCTTGATGAGTTCCTCGGCGTTTCGATGACCACGCACGTACTGGTCGAATAGCAGGTTCTTGATGACCTCGCCGAAGGCCTGGTCGTCGGTGATGCGCTTGTACAGGTCGAAGTTGGAGTCGACGATCTCCTGGATCACCTGCTCGACCTTGTGGTTGAAGGTCAACCGCACGTTCTCGCGCGTGTTCACTCGCGCCGCGGCGTCAAGGGCCACGTCGCCGGCAAGCCTGTCCATCATCTGGCCGAGGGTGACCCGGTGTTCCGGCCCGAGTTGGACGCCGAAGCGTTCGTTCAGCTCGTCGATGATCCGCGACAGCGTCTCGATCTCTTCAGGCTGCGGTTCGTGGGTGTCCTTCGTGCCCATGGTTTCGAGCACGGCTACCTTGCGTTCAAGCGCGATTCTGCCGCTTCCCGTTTCCTGGATGCGGTACGACTCCATGTCGATGTTCTGCTGTACCTCGATGGGCAGCTCGGCCCGGTCAGCCGGCAGCAGCCGGCGCAGGTGCCGCGCGAAGACGTAGAGCTTCTCCAGGTCGGCGTCGGCAAAGGTGAGCACCTGGGCCAGGAAAGCGTAGAGCCGGACATAGTCGGTGAGCTGGCCGCGGCATTCGTGGCGCTCGTCTTCGTGAAGTTCCCGGAAACGTTCGACCGCGGGCGCCAGTGCCGCGTAGACCCGGTCCTGGGTGACCTTGGGATCGAAGTAGACCTTGGCGAAGGTGTTCACGTCGGCCTCCGCATAGACCGGGAACGCGGCCAGCCGGGTCTGGATCTCGTACAACAGGTTCGGATCGGTGGCTTCCGACAGGAGGGTGATCTCGTAATACGGCTCGAACGCGGACCTTATCTCCTCGGCCTCGTTGGCGAAGTCGAGCACCATGGCGCCCTGCTTCTCCGGGTGCGTGCGGTTAAGGCGCGAGAGGGTCTGCACGGCGTTCACGCCGCCGAGCTTCTTGTCGACGTACATGGACTGAAGCAGCGGCTGGTCGAAACCGGTCTGGAACTTGTTGGCGACGATGAGAAAGCGGTAGCCGGGCGCCTCGAACGTCCTGGCGGTCTGTGTCTCCGGCAGCCCGTTCATGCCTGCTTCGGTGTAGGACTGGCCGCCGTCCATCACCGTGCCGGAGAAGGCCACCAGCGCCTTGAACGGATGGTTCCGCTCGGCAAGGTAGCGGTCCGCCGCCAGCTTGTAGCGGACGGCGTGCAGCCGTGAGCGGGTGACGATCATGGCCTTGGCCTGGCCGCCGATCCGGTCCTGTATCCGCTCGGCGAAGTGCTCCACCATGATGCGCACCTTGGCGTTGATGGCGTGGGAACTCAGGTCGACGAAGGACTTCAGCAGGTAGGCGGCCTTGCGCTTGTCGTAGCGCGGATCGTCTTCGACCGTCTTCAGCAGACGCCAATAGGCCTGGTAGGTGGTGTAGTTCGCCAGCACGTCGAGGATGAATCTCTCCTCGATGGCCTGCCGCATGCTGTAGAGGTGGAACGGCGCGAACGAGCCGTCTTCACGTTTGCTGCCGAAGAGTTCCAGAGTCTTGGGCTTTGGAGTGGCGGTGAACGCGAAGGTGGAGAGGTTGGGCATCTGTCCGCGCTTTTCCATCTCCGACAGGATCGTGTTCTCGAGTTCCTCCTCGGGCGTCTCGGCCCCGGCTTCCTCGCTCTCCGCCTCCTCAAGCGAAGCCGGCGACAGCACGGCCTTGAGGCTCTTGGTGCTCTCGCCCGACTGGGACGAGTGCGCCTCGTCCACGATCAGCCCGAATCGCTTGCCGGGCAGTTCGCCGATCTCCTGGGCGATGACCGGGAACTTCTGGAGGGTGGTGACGATGATGGTCTTGCCCGACTCCAGCGCGTCCCTGAGCTGACGTGAGGTAGTGTCGATGTTCTCCACCACCCCCAGGGTCTGCTCGAACTGCCGCACGGTGGCCTGGAGCTGACGGTCGAGCACCCGTCGGTCCGTGATGACCACGATGCTGTCGAACACCCGCCGGTCGTCCGGCCCGTGGAGCGTGGAGAGTTGGTGCGCGAGCCAGGCGATGGTGAAGCTCTTGCCGCTCCCGGCCGAGTGCTGGATGAGGTAGCGCTGACCCGCCCCCATGGCCCGTGCGTCGGTGACGAGCCGGCGCACGCAATCGAGCTGCTGATAACGCGGAAAGATGAGGGACCGCTTGCCGGTCTTGCGGCCCTTCTCGTTTTCCTCCTCAACCTCGTGAATGAACTGCCGCACCAGGTCCAGGACGCTGTCCCGCGCCCAGGTTTCTTCCCAGAGGTAGCTCGTGGCATAGCCCGACCGTGTCGGCGGCACCGGCGGGTTCCCGGCACCTCCGTACTTGCCCCGGTTGAAGGGCAGGAAACGGGTCTTCGCCCCGGCCGGGTGCGTGGTGACGTAGACGAGGTCGGTGTCCACCGCGAAGTGCGCCAGACACCGGCCGTAGGCTAGCAGCGGCTCGCCGCGCGGATCCCGGTCGGTCCTGTACTGGTGGATGGCGTCTTCGACCGTCTGCCCGCTGAGAGGATTCTTGAGCTCGGCGGTAAAGAGCGGGATGCCGTTCAGGAACAGCACCAGGTCGAGGCTCTTCTCGGTCTTCGTGCTGTACCGCACTTGGCGCGCGACCGCGAAGAAGTTCGCCGCGTAGAGCCGGCGAGTCTCCTGGTTGAGCCCGCTGGCCGGGCGGAAGTAGGCAAGCCGGAACGTGCAGCCCATGTCCTTCACACCGGTCCGGAGGACGCTCAGCGCACCGCGGCGCTCGATCTCGGAGGACAGGCGCCTCAGAAACCGCTCCTTCACCCGCGCGCCGTAATGCTGCGACAGCTTCTCCCACTCCTTCGGCTGTGTGGCCAGGATGAAGTCGACGACGTCGTTTGGCAGGAGGCAAAGCTCCCGGTCGTAGTCCTCGGCACGGCGCCGGTGATAGCCGCCGGGCTGGGTCCAGAGATCATCGTAGGGTGCGGGTTCCTCGGCGATCCCGGTGGGTTCCCCGGGAGCGTCGTCCGGGCCGTGGCGCAGGAGGGCTGCCTCGATGGCGTCTTCGAAGGCGCGTTCGGAGATCACGGGGGTCATGAGGTGGGTTCCGGGTTTGGGCCTACGTCGTCTCGCACGTCAATCTTGCCGGTGACGGCCGCTGAGATCAGGGCTTCGCGAAGTTCCTTGAGGTGTGCGATGGCGCCCCGGACTGTACTTAAGAGGACGTCAATCCGGGCCGTTTCACGGTCAAGGAATGTGGCGATCTCGATCTGTTCGTCTGCCGGCGGGAAGGCGAAGCGGTAGTGCGAGAGTTGGATCGCCGTCAGGTGGTCTATGGTATTCGGGTTTCCCCCGGCCATGAAGACCCCACGTTTAGCTAGCGAGTACATGACATAGAAGAAGAAACGGGGAACGCTTACCTTTGAACGTGGTCTTACGCGGTGTAGAGCCTTCTGGTAGAAACATTCTTCGGTACGCTCTTGCCAGATGGCCGTTCTACCGACCTCACCACCCTCACAAACGAGTAAATCCCCTGGTTTGATCTTGTAACGGTTTCGTTCTTGAGGACTAAAGTCCATCTGGGGCAAGTCGGCTGTGTTCACAGAATCCCACTGGACGTCAACATTCCTTATGTACTGTCCCAGGTAGTTTCCACTGATCCGTTTCGCGTCCAGCATTTTCCCGAGCGCCACCTCATAACGTGCGTACACAGGAGCGACCTCCCAATGAAATGGGATCTCCCCTAGCCATTCGATACCGGTATCCTTTACAGGGACACCACCGTCGAGCCCTTTGGTGACAGCCCGCGTGATGAGAGCGGAGCGCTTCTCCTGAAGCAACTCAATCAGCCGCTCTTTTTTCGCCACCAGCGCATCGATCTTTGCCGTCTCACGGTCGAGGAACGCGGCGATGGCACGTTGTTCTCTGTCGCTTGGGCATACAACGCCAATCGAGACGAGTTCGGTTGGATTGATTGCCGGGTAGCTGACGCCCAGAGAATTGGCGACGACCTGGTCAACGAAGTAGGGAGCTCGTACGGCATATGACGCAAAAGATGAGTCGATTAGTCTCGGCCGGAGCACCACAAAGCCTGTGGACACGATCAAGTTCGTTTCTGGCTCGATTATGGGCGAAATAGCTCGCAAATAAGTTCGAACTGCGGATATCACGACGTCGCCGTGCCGAACAATTCGCCTAGCCCTCGACGGCGCCGAATCGAAGGTGAGGGTTTCTTTCCCGACGATCCCGCGCACTGCATCCACGCTGCCGATGTCTACATAGGTCATTTCGAAACCGGCATCGGTTGAGTCGGGCAGTGCCTCGTCGTTCCAGGTCGCGACGTGTTTCAGTCGTTGAACCTTCCAGTGGGTAGGAATCTTGCCCAACCATTGGACGCCAGAGTCCTTGTGCGTTGGATACGGTTGATGTCTCTCAGGGAAGGCCATAGACGGCACACCTTCCTCACAATTCTCTAAGGCGTGCCAAGAGCGCCTTGCCGTGCGGGCACGACGCTTCGACCCGTGCTGGATCAACATGAGCCAGTAACTCGAAAGAAACTCGGCCCTTGGCGTAGCGGTTCGGACACCCTTCGGTCGCCTTGTGAAGAGCGTCGAGCATGGTAGCCTTGGGAACTTCTTCCAACTTGGCCCATTGTCCAAGGGCATGCTCCGTGAAGCGTGAGCCAAAGTACCTCCGCAACGCATCTCGGTCCGCCAGGAACCAAGTCTCCATGATCTGGACCATCAGAAAGGCGTCATCTTCACCAGCGCCAACAGGCTTGTTCCAGCCGTCGCTGGCTCGCAGATGCTGCCAGACCGAGTGACCGGCTTCGACACGTCGCTCGCTGTCGACGAGGAGAAGGGGAACAGCATCGGTGCTCCGCTCTCTGGCGTCTCTTTCGAAGCGGTCAAATGTTTGTGTGCGTGATCCGCCTCGCACCACCTTGGGCATACGTCCGCCCAGCCCAGCCGCTTCGAAGAATTTCGTCCAACCCTCACGGAACTGTGCGCCCAGCCGCCGATTGTCGCCTCCCCCTTCGATGTACAGCCTCACGGTCACCAGCGATTTCCTCCTAACTGGCCGGAACTCCAGAGGTTGCCGAGTGTGTAGTCCTTCAGCCACTTGGTGAGATCGTCCTTGTCGAGTCGTCTCATCTCGGTTTGGCCGTCGTGCTTTTCGCAGACGACGATGCTCTCGGGCGTGTCGGTCAGGGCGTCCACGAGCACGTCCGAATGGGTCGTTACGATCAGCTGACTGCGGTCAGATGCCGCAATCAGCAAGTCGGCCAACGTCGGCAACAAGTCCGGGTGGAGCCCAAGTTCGGGCTCCTCGATCACGATCAGCGGCGGTGGTTCAGGATGCAGGAGGACCGACAATAGACAGAGGTATCGAAGAGTCCCATCCGATAGGCGGGTGGCGGGAATCTCCCGGTTGTCAGCTTCCTCCAGGAAGAGGGTCACCGTACCTCCAACCACAGGGCACTTGATGTCCACGATCCCTTCGTAGAGCTTCTTCAGAGCGGTAATGAGCTGACGCTTGCTTTCGCCGGGAAAGTTGGACAGCACTGGCGCCAAGTTGGTGCATTCTTCGTTCAGGAAATCCGAGCGCTCGTGAGCGCTGGCCGGTTGGCGCAGACTTGTTGAAGGGCCAAAGGACCAGCGCCGGTAAAGACGGATGCGGTCGTAGGCGCCTTTGAGATGCCAAAGGGCCGGGTAGTCGGGAGTTGCAGCCCAGGACAAGAACGATTGTTCCGGTTCGACCTCGCTGGCGAAGTCGATGGCGCCCGGGCGTAGTTTTGCAGCAATACGCGGGGTGGACCAGTCACTGGCGGGTTGTTTACGCTTGGTGTCTTCTCGATCCGCCTCGGTGTTGACTCTAGCGATCTCGAGGGCAGTCGCCGGATCCTTGGGCGGGCGGTAGTAGGACCGGCCGGTTGGTTCACTGATGTGCGTCTCCGACGGCTCGACCTGCTCGTGCGTGACCTCGGTCCGGCCGTTCCGTCCGGCCATCGTAAGCGAATGCGTCAGGCCGCTGGCGGGCGGATAGTCAGCGGCGATCTCCATCGTGATGGATTGCGGGGCGTTAGGACCCTTCCACAGCCACTCTCCAATACCGCCCAGGCGTGAGATCGATCCCGTGATGCCACGTGATGCGGTTTGCAGCAGGGCCACCGCCTCCAGGAAGTTGGACTTCCCCGAACCGTTCGGCCCAATGAGCACATTCAGTGGCTCCAAGGGCAAATCAATACCGGCAGGTCCGAAGGACAGGAGACCGGCGACCTTCAATCTATGGATCAGCATATTGGCCTCCTTCTGTCAGTGTCCTGGCGGCGGCGCTGTCCGCGTGTCGCCACGGACCGCCCTCGGCCCAGGTCGCGATGAACTCAGACCCGTGCGCCAGAGCGTCCCATGGCTGACGCAGAAACGAAAGGACCGTCTCGCCTACGTCGGCGAAATGGGAGGGAGGGTCGCGAAGCTTCGTGCGATTGACGTAACCCTGCCACCGGTCCACGCGAGCCGGGTCTTGGTAGAATTCCGGTGTGAGCGCTATCGGAGTTGTCTGCGCAAAGGGGGTTCGCCGTCGTTTGAAGGTGGTACGGACCGCGGTTGTCAAAGGCGGTCCCTCAAAGGGAAAATGGCGGGCCAGCGTGAAGATGTCATAGAAGTCCTTGTAGCGGCTGTTGCGGTCGCCGTTCACCACCATAGCATGGACCTTCTCCGCAACGACCGCTTCTCGCGAGTAGACACGAATGCGCGGGCGGGGCGCCTCAAGAAGTACGGGGAAGTCCACCTCAGTGGGGTGAGGATAAACGCTGTCACCAAAACCGAAATCGATCTGCATCCGTACCCGTGCCTTGGCGACCGTGGCTTCGAAGCGTGCACGATGGCTCTGGTAGGCGCCTTCCTCGTGAATGGGTTCAACGGTCAAGCTGCTCGTGTCGAACGTGATGCCGTCATCGGGGACTTGTACAGCGCAAATGTCCTTCACCGTTGAGGCGATTTCGGTCCCGGAGGAGTCTCCTTCGCCGGTAAAGTCGAGGTCGCGAGTTGGCCGGTAGATTGTGTCGCCCCAGAGTGCCAGGAGCATCCCACCCTTCAGCACGTAACGGCCACGGTGTCGCGATTGTCCGAGGCGGTAGAGGAAGCGTTCCGCTGCGTATCGGCGTAGGAGGGACTGAAATTCGTCGCCGGTTTCGCGGCTTCGGTTTAGCAAACGCGCCCGCACCGACGCTCCCACATTTCGGGGGCTGCCGGAGATCATACGCGGATTGCCTCCAGGTAGGGGCGTAGGACGGTTCGTATGCGGCAGACTTCTGCCGCACGCATGATCTCGTCCACGGTGGCTGACCTTGAGCGGAGGACGTCTTGCAGGGCTTCCAAGGCGAAGTCCAGGCCAAGCTTGTTGCGGTAGCGGAAGCAGTCCACAACGGTTCGCGCAGGGGAGGTCACCCGGAACGGAACGTCCTGTGCCACGTCGCGCACGACGCCGTAGGTCAGCATCGCGCCCGAGAAGCGCATTACGCGAACACGGGCGGGGAAACGGGTCGGCTTGTGTGCCTTGCGGTCAAGGGCAATCCAGACCTCGTGTGGCGACTGGGTGCCGATGTCATGGAGAGAAAGTGCCGTCAGCAAACAAAAGATGGCGTTCGGGGTCGCCGCGGCCACCGTGGCGATGGTCTCGAGCTCGGTGGGTTCTGCCGCCGAGAGCCGGTAGAGACCCTTGCCGAGTTTCTCCACGGTTCCATCGGAAACGAGGCTCTGGAGTCCGCGGTGAGAAATACCGTGTGGCGCGACATCCCGTGGCCGGAAAATCGCGCCAACGCCCGCTGCCCGGAGATTGTCAAGGCTGGAAAGCATTGGCACTTTGTATCAAGTATAGACACTTGTAGGCAAGTGCCGAGTTTTGCATCACTTGATTCTTTGTGCGGCGATCGGCAATGGAGAGGGCATGGTGGTGACCGCGCCCTGACGAGTTCGGTCCTGGAGTGCTCACGCTAGCCGGCCCGCATCTCCTTCAGCATCTCCAGGATGTCGTTCTCGATGGCCTGGATGTCCGCTTCGATTTCCGCGATGGGCCGTGGCGGTTTGTGCCGGTAGAAATACCGGTTGAAGTTGATCTCGTAGCCGACGACTCCGACCTTGCCGTCCTTGTGGTCGCGTTTCGACGTGTCGATCCAGGCGTCGGGGACGTGGGGTTTCACTTCGCGCTCAAAGAAGGCTCGGACACTTGCCGGTACTCCATCCGCGGCCACGGGGTCCTCTCCGTCCGGTAGGGGCACGCGCTCGGTGTCCCGGAGTTCCGGGTCCGGTTCCGGCGTGCCGTCCGCGCCCCGACAGATCTCGGCCTCCGGATCGCGCTCCGCCAGGGCTGCGAGCATCGCCTTCTTGACCGTTGCAGGCAGTTTGAGGTCGGCCTTGGCGGCCGCGGTCGTAAGCTCGGCAACAAATGCCTCCCGGTCTTTGTAGACCGTCTCGGGCATCAGCTTAAGCATGGTACGGATGGCTTCCTGCCGGACCCGGCCGTCGGCCTCCTCCTTGGCACCGGCCTCGCCCCGCTTCTTCGACTTCGCCAGATTCTGAAAGCCCTTCTGCTCCTCCAGACGGGCGATGCGTTCGGGGCCTGCCTGGAAGTTGAGTCGCAAGGGGCGTTCGACGGTGATCCTGCGGAAGCCGAACCGGGTGGTGGGGAAGATGCGGCTGACCACCACTTCCTCTTCGTTGCCGTCCTCCGCCCGCGTGCGGGTCTCGCCGTCCCTGTAGCTGGCGAGGAGGTTCAGCACCTCCAGGGCTTTTTCCGGGGGTATCTCACGCCGTTTGTCTCCGAGGCTCCGGCGCATGGGCGACCAGAACGACGTGGCGTCGATGAGTTGCACCTTGCCCTTGCGTTCGGGCGCCTTGCGGTTGGTGAGGAGCCACACGTAGGTGGCGATGCCCGTGTTGTAGAAGAGCTGTTCGGGCAGGGCGATGAGCGCTTCCAGCAGGTCGTTCTCCAGGATGAAGCGGCGGATCTCGCTCTCGCCGCTGCCTGCGTCGCCGGTAAACAGGGGAGACCCGTTCATGATGATGGCGATGCGTGCGCCGCCCTCGGCGGGTGGCCGCGCATGGGCGAGCATGTGCAGCAGGAACAGGGTCTGACCGTCGCTGATGCGCGGAAGGCCCGGCGTAAAGCGCCCCGCGGCGCCGCGTTGGTGCTCGGACTCGACAGTCTCCTGGTCCCGCTTCCAGTCCTTGCCGTAGGGCGGATTGGCGATCAGGTAGTCGAAGGTCTGGCCGGCGTGACGATCGTTGGACAGGGTGCTGCCGAAGGCGATGTTCTCGGCGTCGCGACCCGTGGGGTCCTTCATGAAGATGTCCGACTTCGACACCGCCCAGGTCTCGGGGTTCACTTCCTGTCCGAAAAGGTAGATGTCGGCCCCGGCATTGATGGCGGGTCGAAGCAGATCCGCCTCGGTCGCGCCGTCGTTCCGGCGCACTCCGACCGTGATGTGTTCCTTGGCGATCATCAGCATGCCGCCCGAGCCGCAGCAGGGGTCATACACGCTCCGGACGACCCCGGGAGCGGCGATGAGGCTCTCGTCTCCCGCCAACATGAGGTCCACCATCAGGTGGACGACGTCGCGCGGCGTGAAGTGCTCGCCGGGGTTCTCGTCCAGTGCCTCGTTGAACCGGCGGATCAGCTCCTCGAAGATCGTCCCCATGGTCGGGTTGTCGATCTGTTCCGGGTGGAGGTCCACGTTCTTGAAGCGCTCCAGCACCTGGAACAGCAGCCCCGCCTCTTCGAGCTTGCTGATGGTGTTGTCGAAGTCGAAGCGCTCCAGCACGCTCCGCATGTTCTCGCTGAACCCGGCGATGTAGTTCCGAAGGTTCGCCGCTACCTGCGGCGCGTCGCCCAGCAGCTTGTCGAAGTCGTAGCGCGAGGTGTTGTAGAAGGCGAAGCCCGAGGCCGCGCGTAGCGCCCTGTCGAGATCCTGCAGGCCGCGCTTGCTCAACTCCGCCTGCCGCGCCAGCACCGCCCCCTTGGTTGGCGCCAGCACACAGTCGAGCCGCCGCAACACGGTCAGCGGCAGGATGACGTCCTGGTATTTACCGCGCTTGAAACTGTCGCGGATCAGATCCGCGACGCTCCAAAGGAAACCGACGATCTCGCCGTGGTTCATGAGACTACGAAACGCTCCAGGAACTGGTGTCTAATGGACTCCAACAAACAGCGCTTGGCCAGACAGAGGCACCAAACTACGCCATAGCCAAGTAGGACACCGAAGGGTCCGAGTTGAAGTCTGCCAAGTCGGCAGAGAATAGCCGAAGAATCGACTCGATTTCATCGGTGGAACAGTTGCCACGTCGGATCCAGATCACCTTCGGTGGGTGTCCGTTCAGAAAACTGAGTTGCCGGAAGTCCGAGTCCTTGGTGACTATGGTGAATCCGTGTTCGCGGGCATATTGCCACACCGCGGAATCGTCCGCTCTCTGAAGTTTTACATCGCGAACGTGTATGGAATCGGGAAAAATTCCCGCCAACTTGCGAGGCAATCGCGGGGACAGATTCTGATCGAACAACAACCTCACTCGGATGGCACCGAAACGAAGCGGCGCTCCCGGTCAGCGGCGAACGCCAGGCAGGCGCGGATGTCGTCGCGTTCGAGATCGGGAAAATCGGAGAGTATTTGATCCTCGGACATGCCGGATGCCAAGTATTCGAGAACATCGTAAACGGTAATGCGAAGCCCTCGGATACACGGTTTGCCGCCGCGCTTTCCGGGTTCGATGGTGATGACATCTCGATAGTTCATGGCGTCAGCCATTCTAGCGGCCCTGGGGCCCCAAGAACAAGTCTCGGAACCGGCCGCCCCCATGAAGTACTGAAGGCAACTTTGCCGCCATATTGGGCGAGACAGCGATCAAATGTTCGCCCTTGCGCCGTCGGCTCGGAGTCGGCATCGGCTCGTCGTCGTCAATCCGGCCGGCGATGGCCTCTTCAAGCGCGTCCTGCGCCTCAACAAGCGCTTCGGCTTGATCGGCGCCGGACGTGAGACACTCGGGAAAGTCCCGAAACGAGACGAGGACCTCGCCTGACGCATCCGTTTCGAGCTTCGCTGGATAGCGCAACCGCATGACGAGGCGACGGAGGCGAGATCGTCGGACCTGAGGAAACGCTGCCAAGGGCTGCTTGCTACCCCACCCGCATCCCCGCCAACGCCTCCACGATCGCGTCCGCCTCCAGCCCCATCTCCAGGATCTCGATGTTTTCGGCGTACTGGTCGGGGTAGATGGCGGCTTTCACGTTGGGTTCGAAGACGTGGTAGGCCGGGAGGCCGAGCTCCACGCCGGCCAGGGGTCCGGCGTAGGAGGGGTCGCCGGTGGTGACGGTCTCGAACTGGACCTGGCTGCTCTCGGTGGTGGGAGCGCCCAGCAGCACGACGATGCCGTCCTTTCCGTATGCTTCCGCTAGTTCCTTGATTCGACCTTGATCCTCAAGGTCCATGGCCCCAGCGGCTGTTCAGACGAAGCACTGGGTGGCGGCGTACGCGACCTCGCCTCCCAGTCCCGCGATGGCCTGCTCGATGACCGGGGCGGGGACGCCGTCCCGCTCGCCGAGTATGATGAGCTTCTTTCCGTCCAGGGCGATGGGTTCTTCCGTCATGATTTTCTCCTTGTTATCAATGGGTTGGGCCTCATAGGGTCATAACTTGTACTGTGCTTCTTTTCCATCGGGCCTGCCGCTATTGTCCGTTCCTTTCGATCAGCACCGACATCCCATCCGTCAGCTCGGTCATCTGGCCGAGGAACAGGCTGGCGCGGGCCACCAGCATGCAGTTCCGGATGGCGCCGGCGGCCATCTCCCGGAGCGCGTGGGGCACGTAAACGAATCCCGACGCGATGTGCCCCTGGGTGGGGGCGTAGCCGCACACCCCCTTGGTGCGGGCGAAACCGGCGATGTCGCTCCGGTCGATCTCCTTGGCCATGGCGAGCATGGCGGCCATCATCTTGTAGTTCCGGGCGGCCACGTCGCCGGCCTTGGCGGACACCATGATGTCCGGATTGTGCAACTCGGTCACCACCCGGTCGAGCCGGTCAACGCCCCATTCTAACCGCCGCAACGGCTCCAGGACAAGCTCCCGGAACTGCTTGTCGAGGGCGGCGCCGGCCTTGACGGGATGGCGGCCGACGCCCGTGAGGTTCACCACCGGGCTCTTGCCGTCGTCGCGGCCGATCCACACGGCTACCGCGGCCATCGCATCCTCCAGCACCGGGATGCCCTGCTCCAGGTGGTAGAGAGACTTCATCCCCAGCTTGGGGAGCGATCCGCCGCCCACCACCACGACGTTCTCGAAGACGCCGCTCTCCACCAGCGACGCGCCGATGACCATGGCGGGAATGGGCGCGGCACAGAAGTCCTTGATGTCGATGCCGGTGCCGAGATCGCAGCCGGCGAACTCGGCGATGGCCTTGGCCATGTTGCCGCCGCCGCGCTGGTAGCGGTCGCCCACCGCCTCCTCGGAGCAGCTCAGCACCAGGTCGACGTCGCCTAGGCCGAGACCGTCTACGTGGTTCAGCAGCTCGTGCACGGACAGCGCGCCCGAGAGCTTGCAGCAGAGGTTCTCCAGCAGAACCGTCGCCGACAGCGCTTCGTCCTCGGAGTGGCCCGTCTTGACCACTCCCACGGGCGCGCCTTCGCCGCCGGCGAAGAGCGGCAGGGAATCGGCGGCCTCCAGCTCCCTGTCCAGTTGGGCGTCGTCCACGAGCGCCGGCGTACCGGAGGCCAGCGGCGCGGTGAGCGGCGCGGCCGAGAGCGCGGGATGCATCTCCTCCCAGAACCGCTCCCGCAGCAGCACGTGCTTGAACGGGTCCGCGCAGGCCAGCAGGGCGAGGAAGCGCCGTTCCTCCATGATGTGCCCGAAAGGCGTGTCGGCGCCGTCCGCGTCGGCCAGCTTGTCGAACCACGGCTGCTCCACTTCCCAGAGGCGGGCGGTCGACTGGCTGCCGATGAACACCTGGTTGGGAAGGTAGCGGCACGCGTCGTCGTAGCTCCACAGACCGCGAGTCAACTCCGCCAGGAACTCCGGCTTGGCGCTGGCCTCCCGGAACGGCTTGGAGCCGTAACGGACCAGGCTCGGGGTGTGGGCGAGGGCCGTGGCGGCGCCCCGGATGACGGGTCGGTTCGGCGGCATGGGAGCGAACTTATAACGTCTGCGAAGGCCGGGCAAGGCTGCACGCAACGCCGCCCCATGACCGTCATTCCCGCGAAAGCGGGAATCACGGGGCGGGGGAGGGGCGCTATGGCAGCGTCTTTTACCTCGCCTCACCTGGATTCCCGCTTTCGCGGGAATGACGGAGGGGAGCGGAGGGACGAGTCGGTTGTCGAGCCCGATCCTTCCCCTCGACGCGCCGCCTTCCTTGTAATATGATCCGCGCATGCCATGAGGGAGGAAACCATGCAGGATTCCAAGCAAAAACAGTTTGCCATGGACGCGGTGGAGGAGAACGGCAACAACATCGCCCTCCTCGGCGACAACATCTTCTATTTCGCCGAGCTGGGGATGCAGGAATATCGCACCACCGGGCTCATGACCGAGATCCTGGAGCAGGTGGGCTTCGAGATCGAGCGGGGCATCTCGGGGATGCCCACGGCTTTCATCGCCACCTACGGATCCGGCAAGCCGGTGGTGGCGCTCCACACGGAGTTCGACGCCACGCCCTCGAGCTCGCAGATGGCGGGCGTGACCGAGCAGAAACCCATCGTCGACGGCGCGCCGGGCCACACCGAGGGTCACAACGTCAACGCCGCGGTGATGGTCGGCGCCGCGGTGGCGGTGAAGAAGACCATGGAGCAGTTCGGCATCGAGGGGACGCTGCGGGTCTACGGCGCCCCGGCCGAGGAGCAGCTCGTGAGCCGCCCCTACTTCGTGCGGGACGGCTACTTCAAGGACGTGGACGTGGCGCTGCACGATCACATCGGCTCCAACCTGGGGACCGTATACGGCCTGCGGCAGTATGCGCTCATCTCCGCGGAATTCACCTTCAAGGGCGAGAGCGCCCACGCCGCCACCTCGCCGTGGAAGGCGCGCGACGCGCTGGACGCGGCGGTGCTCATGGACATCGGCTGGGACAAGCTCAGGGAGCATCTCGAGCCTTCCCAGCGCAGCCACCGGGTCATCAGCAACGGCGGCGACCAGCCCAACGTCATCCCCAACACCGCCACCATCTGGTGGTTCTTCCGCGAGGCCACGGCCGAGAAGGCCCGCGCCCTGTTCGAGAAGGCCAAGCGCGTCGCCCAGGGAGCGGCCACCATGACCGACACTTCCTATTCGGTGAACGTGCTGAGCGCGGTGGCGCCCACCCGCTGCAACCAGACGCTGGCCGAGGTCATCCAGAACAACATCGAGGCCGTGGGCATGCCGCGGTGGAGCGAGGCCGAGCAGAAGCTCGTCACCGACCTCCAGACCAAGGTCAACGTCAAGGCCACGGGAATGCCCACGCAAGTGGCCCAGCTCCGGGAAGCCGTTCAGTCCGTGTCCGCCAACGACTCCGGAGACGTCTGCTGGGTGGTGCCCTCGGGCGTGGTGAACTTCCCGTCCAACATCCCCGGCATCGCCTACCACCACTGGGGCGCGGGCGTCTCCCTGGCCACCTCCGTGGCCCACAAGGGCGCCGTCGCCGGGGCCAAGACCATGGCCGCCTCCGCCGTGGACCTCTTGATGGACCCGCAACTGGTGGCGCGGGCCAGGGAGACCTTCAGGGAGGAGATCGGCGACGTGGAGTACCGTCCGCTGCTGCCGGACGACCAGCAGCCGCCGCTGGAACTCAACCGGATCCTCATGGAGCGTTACCGCCCGGCCATGGAAGCGCACTATCCCAAGGAGAAGCCGGCATTCAGCTAACCCTGCCGCTCCAGGGGCCGGAGGTCCGGCTGCGCGCGCTGCTGGACCGCGCCACCGGCGGCGAGAGGGTCCACCGCAGGCCCCGGCTCCGCCCGTCGCTGGCCGGCAAGGTGTTGCGGGACCCGTTCTGGGTCTGGTGCCAGTACCATGCCCCCAGGGCCGAGGCGGTGAACGAGGTCGGCCGCTACGAGCAGATGCGCTACCGCCGCGGCGTCGAGCACGAGGACGCCTGGGTGGCCGAGCACCATCCCGACGCCTTGGCGGTCCGGCCCGACTTCGGCCACGAGGCTCTGGTCCGCACCCTCCGGGCCATGCTGGCAGGCGTTCCCGCCATTCATCAGCCGCAACTGTGGGACCTCGGCCGCGACGTCTACGGCCGGGGCGACCTGCTGGTGCGCGACGACAGCCACGCCTCGGACCTCGGGCCGTACCACTACCGGGTCATCGAGATAAAGCGGGCGCGCAAGCTCAGGGACGCCTTCACGCTTCAGGCGGCCCTCTACAACCGCACCGTCGGCGCCATCCAGGGCTACACCCCGCCACAGGTCACCGTGGCGCTGCGCGAAGCGGTCCGTCCGGTGGACGTCGCGGGCTTCGCCGACAGGATGGACGAAGTGGCCGCGCGCTGGACGAGTCTGCGGGAGGGCACGGTGGAGCAACCCGAGCCCGGCCGTCCCCCCGACGTCACCGACTCCCCCTGGCGCATGTACGGCAACAAGCTCGTGCACCAGCGCCGGGACCTGGTGCTGCTGGCCGGCGTGCGCGCGCCCGAGCGGGCGAAGCTGCGCGCCGCCGGCATCCACGGTGTGGATGAATTGTGGACCCGTTCTCTCGGGGAGATCGAAGAGATCCTGGGACCGCGTCACGGCGCCGCCGCCTGGTACGTGGCTCAGAGCTACCGGACAGGTCAGGCCGCCCCCAGGCCCGGCCGCGAGCTGCGGATACCCCGTGGCAAACGACTCCTCTACTTCGACTTCGAGACCTCCGACGACATGCATCCGACCCTGCCGCCCCACGTCTACCTCATCGGCTGTTGGGACGGCTCCCGCGACCGGTTCGTCAGGTTCCTGGCTCGCGGCCCAGAGGACGAAGCCGAGATCTTCGAGGGGTTCCTGGACTACGTGGGCGACGACGTCGAAGCCGTGCGGCTCTACCACTGGACCGATTACGAGGTGTCGCAGATGAAGGCGGTCATGCGCCGCTGGCCGCGGCTGGAGGGAAGGCTGGCGCGCCTCATCGGCTCCTGCGTCGACTTGAAGCAGCACATCCAGGACGCCGTCTACCTGCCGGTGCCGAGCTTCTCCATCAAGAGCGTCGCCCCCGCCCTGGGCTTCAACTGGCGCCAGCGGGGCTTCGGCGCCTACGAGGCGCTACTCTGCTACTGGGACTCCATCGACACCGGCGACCGGTCCCTGGTCGAAAAGGCCGTCCGCTACAACGAGGACGACTGCGTCGCCATGTGGCACGTGGACCGGAAACTCACACCCGCGCAACGCCCACAATGAACCCGAATGGTGCAAACGTCCCCACTTTCTACGTCCAGACTCTTGGCTAGAGAGGATTCTCCCGAGCGCGGTCGGGCTGCAACGCGGTCGGATCGGGCTGGGGCCCGGTGGCGGGCGTCGCGGCCCCGGCGGCGTCCGCCGGCTCGCGGGCGTGGACCTTCCGCCACGCCCGCTCCCGCACCGTGGCGTAGAGCACGGGAATCAGCACCAGGGTGACCAGCATGGAGGTGATCAGTCCGCCGATCACCACCCGGGCCATGGGGGCCTGGATCTCGCCGCCTTCGCCCCATGCCAATGCCAGCGGCACCAGCGCCAGCACCGTGGTCAGGGTCGTCATGAGGATCGGGCGAAGACGGGTGCGGCCCGCGAGGACCACCGCGTCGACAACGCTCAGGCCTTCCTCCCGCATCTTGAGGTTGATGTAGTCCACCAGCACGATGGCGTTGTTCACGACGATGCCCACCAGCAGGATGATGCCGATATAGGAGTTGACGTTGAGGGTCGTGCCGGTCACGTGGAGCGATGCGAGCACGCCGATGGTGGCGAACGGAACCGCGAACATGATCACCAGCGGGTCGAGCAACCGCTCGAACTGGCCCGCCATGACCATGTAGACCATGATCAAGGCCAGGAGCAGGCCGATCCGCAGCTCGCCGAAGGCCTCCTGCTGTTCCTCGAAGTCCCCGCCCACCTGGAGGACCATGCCCTGCGGCAGCGGCACCTGCGCCAGCGCCGCCTGAATCTCGGCCACGGCGCCCGCCATGTCGCGCCCCGCGACCTCGCCGGAGATGGACACCACCCGTTCCTGGTTGAGGCGCTGGATCGACATGGGTCCGCGGCGTTCCTCCAGACGGACCAGGTTCTTGAGCGACAGCACCCGGCCCGAGCCGTCGGAGACGCTCTGATCCAATAGCCCGCCCAGGTCGGCGCGGTCGTCGCCGCCGAGACGAACGCGCACGTCGTACTCGTTGCCGCCTTCCCGATAGAACGTCGCCCGGATGCCGCCCAGGCTCGCTTGCAGGCCGCGGGCGATGGTCTCCACCGGTATGCCGAGGCTCGCCGCCCGCTCCCGGTCCACGTGAATGCCCATTTCGGGCTGTCCGGCCTGCCGGCTGATGCGGACGCCCGCGACCCCGTCAACCCCGTCCATGGTGTCCTTCACCTGGCGGGCGATGCGCTGCAGTTGGTCCAGGTCGTGACCGCGTACCTTCACGTCGAGGTTGTCGTTGTCGGTGAATCCGAGGCGCCTGAAGATCCACAGCCCGGAGCTCGCGCGCACACGGGCGCGCATGCCCGGAACCTCGCTGACCCGCCGCCGCAGGACCCTGACGATGTCCTGATCGGAGCGTTCCCGGGTGTTCCTGGGGCCCAGCCACACGTACACCCGCCCGTTGTTCTTGCCGCGGGCGCGCCAACCGAACTGGCCGAAGCGGGTGAAGTTCCGGTGCGGCTCGGTGACCTCCTGTTTCACGATGGACTCGAGTTGCCGGAAGGCGCGGTCGGTTTCCTCGATCTTCGATCCGGCCTCGGTCTCGGCGATGATGATCACGTTGCCCTCGTCGGCGCGGGGCATGAACTCGCTGCCGATACCCTGGTAGAGGAAATAGCTGCTCGAAAGCAGGACCGTCGCCGCCGCCGCCACGGTGAAGCGGTGGCGCAGGCTCCACCGCAGCAGTCCCTGGTAGACCCTGTCCAGGCCCGTTTGGGAGCTCGAACCCGCGCGCGCGAGACGCGACAGGAAGCGCCCGGTGCGCGCACGGTCCGACCGGCCCAGGAGATGGTGCGCCAGCACGGGGACCACGGTGAGGGCGACGACCAGGGAGGCCGCGAGGGAGAAGAACACCACCCACGCGAGCTGCTGGAAGAGGATGCCCGCGGAGCCGGGGACGAAGATCAGGGGCAGAAACACCACCACGGTGGTCAGGGTGGACGCGGTGATGGCTCCCGCCACCTCGCGCGTGCCCCTGAGGACGGCCTCCCGGCGGTCGGTGCCGGCCTCATGGTGCCGGAAGATGTTCTCCAGCACCACCACGGAGTTGTCCAGCAAGAGCCCGATTCCCAGGGCGAGCCCGCCGAAGGAAATGATGTTGATGCTGAAACCCTGGAAGTACATGAGCGCGAAGGTGGCGACGATGGAGATGGGGATGGCGGTGGCGATGACCACCGTGCTGCGCAGGCTGCGCAGAAAGAACAGCAGCACGATCAGGGCCAGCATGCCGCCCCAGACCGCGGCCAGGGTCACGTTGTCCACCGCGTTGCGGATGTAATGCGCGTTTTCGCGCAGCACGGTCACCCGGATGGCGGGGAGTTCCCGGTTGATGCCGTCGATGGCCTGTTTCACCCGGTCCACCACCGCGATGGTGTTGGCGGAAGGCTGGCGCCGCAGGGAGATGACCACGGCGTGGGCCCCATCCATCCGCACCGCGTGGTCGAGGTCCTTGAAGGAGTCCTCCACCTGCCCGAGGTCCTTGACGTGGATGGGGATTCCGTCGCGGGTGGCCACCACCGTGTTGCGCAGTTGATCCAGGTCGGTGAACTCGCCCAGGGTCCGGACGGATACCTCCAGGTGCGCCCGGCCGAGATTGCCGGCAGGCAGGTTGATGTTGCTTGCCCGCAACGCCCGGACCACCTGGTCCACCGAGAGATTGAACGCCTTGAGCCGGTCCAGGGACAGGTGGACGTGGATCTCGCGTTCCAGTCCGCCGCGCACGTCCGCCGCGGCCACGCCGGCGACCCGTTCCAGCCGATAGCGGACCTCCTCCTCCACGAAGCTCCGCAGCGCCACCGGGTCCATCTGTCCCGACACGCCGATGAACATGATCGGCGACGCGTTCACGTCGTACTTGGAGACCACCGGAGCCTCGGCTCCCGTGGGAAGATCGTCGCGGATGCGGTCGATGCGCGCGCGTATGTCGCTCACCGCCACTTCCAGGTCCTTGTTCCAGCCGAAACTCACCCGGACCTGGCTGCGGCCTTCGACGGAGATGGAGGTCATGTCCTCCACGCCTTCCACGGAGCTCACCGCCTTTTCGACGGGCACCGTCACCAGCGTCTCCATCTCCAGCGGCCCCACGTTGCCGTAGTTGGTCGAGATGGTGACCCTGGGGAAGGTGATCTCGGGCATGAGATCCACCGGAATCCTGAGAAACGACACCACCCCGAGGATCACGACGATCAGCGCCGCCATGCAGGTGGCCACCGGGCGTCTGAGACAGAGCGCCGTGAGATTCATCGGTTCCGGGTCCTTTCCGCTTGTCCGCGGCCCGTGCCGGGCCGGCCTTCCCGCCCGGATCCCCGCCGCCCACGGCGGGAACCCGCGCGCGTGCCGTCACCGGCGATCCGGATCCGCTGGCCGTGGCGCACAAGGCTGCTGCCCAGGGTGACGACCCGATCACCCTTGCGCAGGTCTCCCGTCACCTCCACCCAACCGCCGTTCCTGAGACCCGGCGTGACTTCCACTCGATCGACCTTGCTGCCTTCGTCCGTGAGCCTGAACACGCCGTACCCCGCCCCGGTCTTCACGGGTGAGGCTTCCGGAACCATCAGAACGCCGCGTTTGCGCTCCACCACGATGGTGGTACGCGCGAACATGCCGGGCTTGAGCACTCCTTCGGGATTGTCGAGCTCGATCTCCGCCTCGGCGGTGCGGGTCCGCGGGTTGAGGATCGGCGACATGCGCGTGATGGTGCCGTTGAACCGCTTGTCCGGGTAGGCGTCGACCTTGACGGCCACCGGCTGTCCCAGAGAAACGCTGCGGTAGTCCCCCTCCACCACGGCAATGCCGACCTTGACCCGGTCGATGTCCACGATCTCGAACAAGGGGGTGCTGGCACTCACGAGGGCGCCGCGGTCCACCATGCGGCGGCTCACGTGGCCCGCGAACGGCGAGCGCACCGCGGTGTGCGCCAAGCGGATGCGGGCGTTGTCCAGGCGCGCCTGCATCTGCAGCAGCTGGGCCTTGGTCAGGTCGACCTGGGACTCGGCGGACAGGACCTGGGTCTCCAGGTTGTTCACCTCCTCCCGGGACACCAGGTCCTTGCCTGCCAGGACCTTCACGTTCTGCCGGCGCCGTTTGAGGTTTTCCAGTTCCGCCTGGCGGCCCTTGAGCGTGGCCTGGGCCACGCGAAGCGATGCCTGCGCCTCGCGCAACTCTTCCGCGAGCTCGTCCTTCGCGAGTTGCCCCAGCAGTTGGCCCTCCTTGACACGCTCGCCTACGGTGACGAACAGCTTGGCGACCCGGCCGGAGGTCTTCGGCGCGATGGTGACCGCCGCGTTGGGCGCCAACGAGCCCACGTAGCTCAACGTCGCCTCGACGTCTCCCACCCGTACCTTTGCGGTCTTGACGGTGACGGCGCGGCCGCCGCCACGGCGTCGCCCGCGGTTGGCCTGTCCGGAATTGCGCTGTTCCGGCTCGCTCTTGGCGGCGCCGATTTCAAACGGCCCGATGCCCAGCGGAGGCCCGATGCCGAGGTAGTAGAGCACGCCGACGACAATCGCCAGGACGACGAGGGTGGCAGCCACGCGTTTCACGGACGGAACCCCTGTCTCCGGGCGACGGCGGGCGCGGCCCGCTGCGGCTGGCAGGGCCGTGGCTTGTAGGTTGAGGATGAGTCTGAGGGGCCGTCCGGTTGGGTGTACATGTCCGTGACCTGCGCCCTGGCTTTCTTCGGAATTCTCACGGGTCCGCCGTCAGGCGGACCGAACCTCCTATTAGACTCACCGGGGTTCCGCCTGATCCGTGCGGTCGCGTTGTGCGACGGCAGAATAGCTTTCCGCGGACTCTACTGCAATGCGCGAGCGGCGGCCGGGATGCGTTGGCAGACAGGCTGACGGAGTGCCCTGTTGAATTTGTCATTCCCGCGGAACAGGCTGTGTCAAAGTTCCGCTCGGCCACGAAACGGCACCGCCATCACGAAACGTCATTCCCGCGAAAGCGGGAATCCAGGGGTGGGGAGGGGCAAACAGCGTTGATTCCCGGCCCCACCGCCCCTGGATTCCCGCTTTCGCGGGAATGACGTTTCGGGGCGTTGGAGCCGCCCCGGCCACCTCGATTTCCACTGTTTCGACAACGACGGATACATGGGACACGACACTAGCACGAACTGTCCAGGGTGATGGCCCGGGCCTCCTCCAGGTCGCGACCGCCCGTCCGGCGGAGGATTTCGGCTTCGTACTCCGGCATGAGCGGTGTGACGATGCCGCTCTGCCTCGCGTCCATGAGGTAGCGGATGCCGTCCCTCTCCACGGCGCCGGAGGGCGCCTCGGCGCTCGCGATGGCCAGATGCGCCAGCAGTTCGGGCGTCGGCTCTTCGATGTTCGCCCGCAGCGCCGCGTGAAACACCACGTCGAGCCCGGCGAAGCCGTCCAACCTCCCTAGCAAGGCGCTGTCCGGGTTGGCCGGGTTCACGTCCGCGTAACGGTCGCCGCTGCCAACTCGGTTTCGCTCCCGCCGGTAGATCATGTCCTGGGCCGCGGTCTCGTTCACCGCGTCGTGCAGCACCAGCACCACCCCGGTAACCTTGGCCCCGCCCCGGTCCACCGGCACCAGCGTCGGTGCCCCGTCGCGCACGCGGCTACTGCGGGAGAACTCCACCCGGAACGGCGTCTTCATTCCGGTGATGCGGCGCACCGTCACCGGCCCGATCTCCGCTCCCGGATCGGGAATCAGCGAACCATACGCGAGAATGCCGATGGTCATGAGGGCTTCATTCTCGCAGCGCGTCGAAGGCGTTGCAAGGTCGAAATTCAGGAGTATGACTACCTGAATTGTCGAAATATGCTGGAGTTCCAAATCTCGGTAACGTTGCCAGAATCACGAACGCCCTTGCTGCCGTGAGCGAACCTGTGGACATTTCTTTCCGTGTACGTCCACTGCTACCCGACGCAGGTGATGAAATGGTTCTCGAAGCGGCCGTGAATGGAATGGCCGAGGTTATCGTGACTTACAATGTCCGGGATTTCGGTCCGGCAGGCGGGTTCGGGATAGAGGTTGCGCCGCCGAACCGCATCGTAGGGAGATTAGCCGTATGAAGAGTACACCACGGTACAAGTACCCGTTACAGCTACCTGCCTCGTTGAAAGAAGCCGCCATACGATTGGCCAAGGAGGACGGTGTTTCCCTCAATCAGTGGATCGTCGCGGCCGTCGCGCAGAAGGTTGGAGCGATCGAAACCGCGAAGTCATTTCTTGCGGCGCGTGGCGCCAGAGCGGTTGAGGGTGATCTCAAGCATTATCTTGATAAGGCGCCGGACCTGCCACCCGAGCCGGGCGACGAATGGCCTGAGCGCTAGCCTGGCCAGGCGGCCGTTGGAAGGCCTGGGGCTGAAGCTGTCGGTGGAAGTGAGAGCGGACGCCAAGGTTCCGCCGGGGACAGCCCGTGCGGCGTTGTAAACTGGCATGAATTGTCAACGACGATCGTAGGGGCTATAACCGGACGATTGCCTGCCGACCGCTCGGACGGGCACTCGATCCGCCATGACCATTCCCGCTTTCGACCTCCTGAAACCCGGCTCCGTGGCTGAAGCCAGCGAGATGCTTCTCGAACACGGCGACGAGGCGCGGCCCATCGCCGGGGGCACGACGCTGGTGATCCTGATGAAGCAGCGGGCGTTGCGCTTCTCGCACCTGGTGGACCTCCAGTCGATTCCGGGCCTCGAACGAATCACCGACAACGACGACGGGCTGAGCATCGGGGCGCTGGCCACGCACCGGTCGGTGGAGCGCTCGCCCCTGGTGCAGCGGCGCGCGCCGGCCCTGGCGCAGGCGTTCAGCCACGTGGGCAACGTGCGCATCCGGGAGACCGCGTCCGTGGGCGGCAACCTGGCCCACGCGGACTACCGACTGGACCCGCCGCCGGCGTTGCTGGTCCACGGCGCCGAGGTCGTGCTGGCAAGGGCCGAGGGCACCCGCGTGGTGGCGTTGAAGGACTTCTACCGCGGCATGTACGAGACGGCGATGGAGCCGGGAGAGATCCTGGTGGAGGTGCACGTGCCGCACGTGGCGCCGGCGGCCCGGACCGTCTACTCGCGGTTCAGCTCCCTCTCGGCCAACGACTGGCCGTGTATTGGCGTTGCGGGGCTCCTTTCCCTCGAAGGGGGTAAGGTGGGCGAGCTTCGGCTCGGCCTCAGCGGCGTGGCGGAAGCACCGCTCCTGGCGGCCGGCCTGGACCGGTTCCAGGGGGAAAGTTGCTCGGAGGAGCTTTGGGAGGCGGTCTGCGATGCCGTCGACGAGCAGTTGTCCCCGGTGTCGGATCTCCGTGGCAGTGCGGACTACAAGCGGGAGATGACCCGGGTGTGGGTCAAGCGGACCCTCCGGGGGTTGGCGTCTTCGTGAGGTAAGAGCGTGGCGGACTATTCCATCGTCGGTACGCCGGTCGACCGCAGGGACGCGGTCCAGAAGGTGACGGGCCGGGCGCTGCACGTGGGCAACATGGAGCCTCCGGGGCTGTTGCAGGTGGCGGTGCTGAGGAGCCCGCATCCCCACGCGCGCATCGTCCGCATCGACAAGTCCCGGGCCGAGGCGGCCCCCGGCGTGGCCGCGGTGCTCACGGGCGCGGACATCGCCGCCATGCCCGGCATCACGCCCTACCACGGCCCGGCGTTCGCGGACCAGCCGGTGCTGGCCATCGACCGGGTGCGTCACGAGGGCGAGCAGGTGGTGGCGGTGGCGGCGGAGAGCCGGCGCGCGGCGGAAGAGGCGCTGGAGCAGGTGGAGGTGGAGTACGAGCCCCTGCCGGTGGTGCTGGACGTGCTCGACGCCATCAAGCCGGACGCGCCCATCGTCCACGACGAGATCCGCCCCTCCGGAGCCTTCGCCGACCTGGCCCACGTCAAGGCCGGCGACCGGTCCAACATCTGCTACCACTACAAGCTGCGCAAGGGCGACGTGGACCAGGCCTTCGCCGAGGCCGACCGGATCTTCGAGGACGTATTCACGGCGCCGCCGGCCCAGCACGTGCCCATGGAGGCCCACGTCTCGCTGGCGTACGTGGACGAGGGCGGGCGCATCAACATCCATACCGCCAGCCAGTCCCCGTCCTTCGTCCGGGGCGAGCTGGCGCGCATGCTGGGCGTGCCCATGAACCGCATCCGCGTGCGGGTGCCCTACCTGGGGGGCGGCTACGGCGCCAAGCTCTACAACAAGCTCGAGCCGATCGTGGCGCTCCTCGCCATGAAGACCGGCCGGCCCGTCAAGTACAGCCTGAGCCGCGAGGAGGAGTTCCAGACCGTCACCAAGCACGGGGTGGTGGTGAAGCTCAAGACCGCGGTCAAGGGCACCGCCATGACCGCGCGCAAGTGCGAGGTCTACTGGGACACCGGCGCCTTCGCGGAGATCGGCCCGCGGATCGTCCACAAGTCCGGGTACACCTCCTCCGGGCCGTACAGGATCCCCAACGTCTCCATCGACTCCTACTGCGTTTACACCAACAAGCCGCCGGCCGGACCGTTTCGGGGCTTCGGCGTGCCGCAGGTGATCTGGGCCTACGATTCCCAGATGGACATCGTCGCCCGGGGTCTGGGCGCGGACCCGGTGGAGTTTCGCCTGGAGCACGCGCTGGAGGAGGGGGACCTCTTCGTCACCGGAACGCCGATTCATGCCTGCGGGCTGAAGGAAGCGGTACGGCGCGCGGCCGATGCCGTGGGCTGGGATCGACCCAAGGCGCCGGCGTCCGGCAGCAAGCGCCGGGGCAAGGGCATCGCCTGCGGCGTGAAGGCGGTGCTGACGCCGTCCATCTCCGGGGCCATCGTCATCCTCAACGCCGATGGCAGCGCCAACGTGCTCAGCAGCACGGTGGAGATGGGACAGGGCTCGGAGAGCTTGCTGGCCCAGATCGCGGCCGAGGAACTCGGCATGCCCTTCGACCGGGTCCACGTGGTACAGCCCGATACCGACGTCACGCCCTACGACACCATCAGCGCGGGAAGCCGTTCCACCTACCACATGGGCAACGCCGTGCGCATGGCCGCGGCCAAGGTCAAGGAGGAGCTGTTCCAGGCCGTGGCCGGAAAGCTGGAAATCGACGCCGCCGACCTGGAATCCCGCGACGGCCGGGTGTTCGTGCGCGGCGCCGAGGAGCGCGGCATGACCGTCACCGAGGCGTTCCTGGCCAGGTTCGGAAGCCTGGGCACCACCATGGTGGGGGAGGGTCTTTGCCAGCCGGTGGTGACGCCCATGGACCCCGAGACCGGCATGTCCGAGAAGTGCACCGAGTACTGGTTCGCCTCCGCCAGCGCCGTGGAGGTGGAGGTGGACACGGAGACCGGGCGGCTGGAGGTGTTGCAGTTCCACGCCGCCGGCGATGCCGGCACCGCCATCAACCCCAAGTACTGCGAGCAGCAGCTCGTGGGCGCCGCCACCATGCACCTGGGGCTGACGCTGTTCGAACAGATGGTGTTCCAGGACGGGCAGCTCCTCAACGGCTCGTTGCTGGACTACCAGATCGCGTCCATCAAGGACGTGCCCGCGGCCTGCCATCCCATCGTGGTGGAGGTGCCCCACAAGGACGGCCCCTTCGGCGCCAAGGGCATCGGCGAGACCGGAGCCCTGACCGTGGCCGCGGCCGTGGCCAACGCCCTGGAGGACGCCGTGGGCGTGCGCGTCCGCGACATCCCGCTGACCGCGGAAAGGATCCATGGGGCGCTCAAGGCGGCGGGAAAGGTGAACGGTGGAACGTAACATCAGCCTGACGGTCAACGGCCGGCAGCGGGAGCTGGAGGTCAACGACGCCGACACCCTGCTGGAGGTCCTGCGCGACGGGCTCAAACTGTGGAGCGTGCGCGAAGCATGCGGCGTGGGGGCCTGCGGGAGCTGCACCGTGCTCCTGGACGGGCGGCCTGTGAGCGCCTGTTTTCTTCTGGCCGCCCGCCTGGACGGCCGCTCCGTGGAGACCGTCGAGGGGCTGGCCGGCGCCGACGCGCTGCACCCGATCCAGCAGGCTTTTCTCGATAACGACGCCGCCCAGTGCGGTTACTGCACTCCCGGCTTCATCATGGCCGCCAAGGCGCTGCTCGAGGAGCACGGCGACCCTGCCGACGACCAGATCCGCGATTACCTTTCCGGCAACCTGTGCCGCTGCGGCGGCTACCCGAACATCATGCGCGCGGTCCGTGCCGCTGCCGCGCGCATAAGCGGTCGTTGAATGCCTGCCCGTCATTTCCGCACCTCCTCCGTCACTCCCGCACCTCCTTCGTCATTCCCGCGAAAGCGGGAATCCATGGGCGGTGGTGGGGCGCTACCGCGGCGTTTCCCCGCCTCGCCCCTCCTGGATTCCCGCTTTCGCGGGAATGACGGAGGAGGTGCGGAAATGACGAAAGGAGGTGCGGGGAATGACGGAGAGGGGTACCCTTGCGTGGCCCTCAAGGGGCCATGGGTGACTTTAGGGAACGATTATGGATTCGGCTCCCAGCCCTGATGCTCTGAGCGCGTTGCTCAAGCCCCGGAACATCGCGCTGATCGGCGCCTCCGAGCGGGCGCCCCACGCGGCCGCGCTCATGCGGAACCTGCTTCGGTTCGGCTTCCCGAAGGAGCGCATCTACCCGGTCAACCCGCGTTACGAGCAGCTCTTCGATCTGCCGTGTTACCCTTCGGTGGGTGCGGTGCCGGGAGACGTTGATCTGGCGGTCATCGCCATTCCTCGCGACGGCACCGTGCAGGTGATGGAGGAATGCGCCGCCAAGGGCGTCCGTGCCGCCCTCACCGTGGCCACGGGCTTCGGCGAGTTCGACGACACGGGCCGGAAGCGCCAGGCGGAGCTGGCCCGTATCGTGCGCGAGCACGGCATCGCGCTGGCCGGTCCCAACACGCTGGGCTACTTGGCCCTCGAATGCGGTGCCGCGCTGTGGTCGTCGCCGCTCCCCGAGCGCCTCACCACCGGACCGGTGAGCGCGGTGTTCAGCAGCGCCGGCCTGCTCAACCTCTTCCTCAACACCGCCGCCGACCGTTGCCTGGGGTTCCGCTACGCCATCGCCCCCGGCAACCAGGTGGGCGCGGGCTTCACCGACTACCTGCGCGCCGCGGTGGAGGACGACGGCACCCGCGTGATCGTCGCCGTCATCGAGTCCATGAGCCGTCCGCAAGAGATGGCGGGGCTCCTGGACCTGGCCCGGGAACGGGAGAAGGTGGTCATCGCACTACGGCTCGGGCGTTCGCAGAAGGGCGGGCGCGCGGTCACCTCGCACTCGGGTAACATGGCCACCTCGGGCGCGGTGTGGGACGGCCTGTTCCGCCAGAAGGGCGTCATCCCGGTGGACAACCTCGACCAGATGCTGGAAACCACCGCCCTGGCCGTGGGCACCTCGGAGCCCTACAGCATGCCCGCTGCCGGCGGCGTCGGCATCGTCACCATCTCGGGGGGCGATTGCAGCTTTCTCGCCGATATCTGCGAGCGCAACGGCGTGGACCTGCCCGAGCCCGCGGAGGCCACCTACGAGGCGCTGCGCAGCTACTTCGACAAGGAGAGCTTCAACGGCAACCCCCTGGACATTGAGGAACTGCACTGGGCGGACCGGCCCGGCTACCTTGAATGTCTGGAAACCTTCATGCGCGACGACAACTTCGCGGTGGTCTGTTGCCGCCTGAACCTGCCCAAGAGTCCCAGCGACCGCCTCACGCAGTTGTACCGCGAGTCGACGGCCGCGCTCCGGCGCGGCGGCAAGCCGTTCCTGTTCCTCTCCCGGGCCAGCGAGCAGCTCGACCGGTCCTGGTTCGAGTTCTTCAACGAGCTGGACGTGCCCTTGCTGCTGGAGTACGAGAAGTCGCTGCGTGCGGTGCGCGACGTCCTGGCACTGTCGCGGCGTCGCGCGGACGGTGCGTCCCGGGTGGCCGCGGCTCCCGTCGCGGATCCGGCGGAGACCGGGGCGCTGCGAGGGGTCCTGGCCGGAGGCGACGCCTCCCACGGCACGGTGCGGCGGCTGCTGCGGGCCTACGATATCCCCATGGCCCCCGAGCGCCTGGTGATCTCTCGCGACCAGGCGGTGGAGGCCGCCGGGCAAATGGGGTTCCCGGTGGCCCTGAAGGTCGAGTCCGCCGATCTTCCGCACAAGACAGAGGCAGGCGGCGTGCGGCTCGACCTGGCGAGCGGCGATGAGGTGGCGCGGGAGTACGACCGGCTGCTGGAAGAGGTGGGGAAGAAGGCGCCGGGTGCCCGCATCGACGGGGTCCTCGTGCAGAAGATGGTGGAGGGGGTGACCGAGGTCATCATCGGCACCTCGCGCACGCCGGACCTGGGCATCTGCCTCGTGTTCGGACTGGGCGGCATCTACACCGAAGTGCTGAAGGACGTGGCCTTCCGGTTGCCGCCGCTGGGATCGGCCGATGCCCACGACATGATCCGGGAGATCCGCACCTACCCGCTGCTCACCGGTGCGCGCGGCCGGCCCAAGGCCGACGTCGCGGCCCTGGCGGAAGCCATCGTAGCGCTGTCCCGGTTGGCTCTGGACTTTCGCGACGAAGTGGACGAAATCGAATTCAACCCGCTCATGGTCCTGACCGAAGGACAGGGCGTGCTGGCGGTGGACACGCTGGTGCGGCGCACGGAACTACGCCCGACGGCAATTGATCGAGGAGTGCACACATGAAGATCACGGACGTACGGCTCGAGGCTCTGGAGCTGCCCTACAAGAAGCCTCTCATCACCGCCACCAATCAGTTCTACTCGTCCAACGGGTATCTGGTGAGCGTGGAGTCGGACTCGGGGCACACGGGCTACGGCTACATCGACGTGTTTCCCAGGACGGGCGAGACCCCCGCCTCGGTCCGCTACGCCATCGAGGAGATCATGCGCCCGCTGCTGGTGGGGCAGCCGGTCGAGGAGATGAACCGGCTGAACCGGCTCATCAACTTCCGGATGGTGGACAACCGGCGCGCCAAGGGCGGCGTGGACATGGCGCTGTACGACCTGCTGGGCAAGTGCTACGGAGCGCCCCTCTACGTGCTCTTGGGCGGGCTGGTGCGCAAGGAGATCAGGGTCATCAAGATGGTGAGCGTGGGGTCGCCGATGGAGATGGCGCGGGAGTGCCGCGAGCTGGTGAGCCAGGGCTACCGCGCGCTGAAGCTCAAGGTCAAGGGTGAGGTGGGGTTGGACCTGGCGCGGGTCACGGCCGTGCGCGATGCGGTGGGGCCGGACATCTACATCAAGGTGGACGCCAACGAGGCCTTCGACGCCAAGTCCGCCATCCGCATGGCCGCGGGCATGGCCGAGTTGGGGGTGGCGGTGTTCGAGCAGCCGCTGTCACGGCATCATGACGTGGCGCTCGCCGAGGTGAAGGCCCGGTCGAGCATCAAGATCGAAGCCGACCAGTCGGCAAGCTCGGTGCACGAAGCCTTCAGGCTCATCCGCGACAACGCCTGCGACTCCATCAACACCGGCATTCTCAAGGCCGGCGGCGTGCAGCAGGTGCGCCAGATCACCGACATGTGCGCGCTCACCGGAACCGAGTGCGGCCTCAGCAACATCGCGGCCTGCATGGTGGGAGACGCCGCCCTGCTGCATGTCGCCCTCAGCTCTCCCGGCGTCTCCGAGTTCTGCGAGATCGGCGAGTGCGAGGGACTCACCGGCGACCCGTTCACCGGCATCAAGGTGGTGGACGGCAAGCTCGGGGTCCCGGAGGGGCCGGGCCTGGGGGTTACCCGGAGTTGACCCGCCTCGCCTTCCGGTTCCGGAGAGACAATTGGCGAAAAAGCGGTTTGACAAAGCAGTAGTGCGTACATATCGTATCGATAGTATGATTATTTCATATTTCCTGGAGGCGTTCCATGGGTACGATACGCAAAACGATCACCGTTACCGACCAGCAGGACCACTGGATCAAGGTGCAGATTGCGGCAGGCGCGTTCACCAATGATAGCGAATACATCCGCGACCTGATCCGTCGCGACCAAGCCGGCAAAGCCGAACTCGAAGAAATCCGCGCTACGCTAATCGAAGCGGAGGAAAGCGGCGAACCGCAACCCTTCGATAGTGACCTGTTCAAAAAGGAAATGACTGCCAAGCATGGCAAGCAAAAAGGCTGAGTATCGGCTTGCACCGAAAGCCAGGCAAGACTTGGAGGCCGTTTGGCGATACTCGCTCACCCAATGGGGCGTGGGGCTGCACGACCGGATGTTGGCAGAGCGGCATCTTTGAACAAAGGCGGAAATGGACCCCCATTACTTCGCGCCCCGTTTCCCGTGGCTCGGCGGCGATCTTCAGACGCTCCGTTACTACTTCTTTCCCGCCAGCGAGGATCTGTCCGCCTGGCCGTCGGAACGTTTGAGCTTTCCGCTGCCGGATGGAGGCGGCGACGCGCTGGTTGCCGTGCTGCATCGCCCCAACCGTGTCACGGACCGCCCGCTGGTGATCCTGGTGCACGGCCTCACCGGGTGTGAGGGCAGCTCGTACATGTTCGAGACCACCCGCTCTTTCCTCAACCTCGGATATCCCGTGATGCGCCTCAACCTCCGGGGCGCGGGCCCGTCGCGGGAGACTTGCCGCAGAAGCTATTGCAGCGGCTCCGGAGACAACGTCGCGGCGGTGCTGTCGGCCCTCGACATGGAGGAGGCCCGCCGCGGAGTCGTGCTGATCGGGTTCTCCCTCGGCGGCACCGTGATGCTGCACGGTCTGGCGCGGTATGCGTGCGCGGTCCCGCCCATCTGCGCGGTGACGGTGTCCACGCCGCTCGACCTGGCAGCCGTGATTCGCAGGCTGATGAGCCCTCGCAACGTGCTGTACCACCGGTGGCTGCTGGCGCGCATGAAGCAGGCCGTCATCGGCGGCGCCTCCGAGATCTCCCCGCGGCAACGCGCGGCCGTCGAGGCCGCCCGCAACATCTACGAGTTCGACAACGCCTTCACCGCGCCGCACCACGGCTTCGCGGACGCCGACGACTACTATGCGCGCTGCTCGGCCACCGGATTGCTGGGGCGCATCGACATCCCGTTGCTGCTGCTTCACGCCAGGAACGATCCCTGGATTCCGGCCCTGCCGTACGAGGCCATCGCCGGCGACATCCCGCCCAACGTCACCCTGATGCTCACCGACGACGGCGGCCACGTGGGCTTCCACGACCGCCGCAATGCCACCCCTTGGTACAACACCGTCATCCAGGGGTACCTGGAGCGCGTTACCGGCTCAGGATGATGGAGATGGTGCCGGTCATGACCGCGAAGGTGCCGGTGACGGTGCGGGCGTTGATGCGCTCGATGCCGCGCAGGAAGACCACGGTGAGGATCAGGGTCCACAGGGGGGTGGAGGCGACGATGGGGGACACCACCACGACACGGCCGAGGCTTACGGCGATGAGCGACAGCAGCGAGGCCGCGGATTCGAACAATCCCGACAGGATGAACGGGGGCACGGCGCTGCGGTTGAGCACGAATTGCTCGGTCCGGAGGCGAACGGTGACGTAGGGGCCCAGCGAGACGAAGGACACGACGGCGAGGATGGCGGCGAAGTAGAGGGGCTCGTTGGAGATGTCGAAGGCGATGCGCCGTATCGGAAAAGCGATGCCGGCGAACAGCGCGGCGAGAAGCGGGAAGATCGCCTCCCACCAGTGATAGCGCAGGCCCGATTCCTCCGGTTGCCAGGAGATCAAGGCGATGCCGCCCACCACCAGGACGGTTCCGGCAAGGATCCCCGGACTCGCCTGCTCCCCCAGAAAGACGATGGCGATGACGGCGCTCCACAGCGGGTAGGTGTTGCGCAGGGGCTCGGCCCGGGACGCACCCAGGCGGTGAATCCCCGTCAACTGGAGCAGGCTCGTGGCGGTCTGCAGGACGCCCAAGCCGACGAACAGCAGCAGCGGCAGCCATTCGACGTGGGGGATCCCTCCCATCAAGTACACCCCGCCCCAGAAGACCACGGTGCGCAGGAAGAGCAGCACGCAGGCCGCGGTCAACGGGCTGGAGTGGTGCATCCCCATGCGCGCGGTGATGGAGCCTCCGGAGTAGAGGATGGCGGCGGCGAGGGCTATGAATTCGGGTCGCATGGGGTCCGTAACGCGATATGGCAACAGGCCGGGGTTCGGTGGCGCCGATCCGGTCCACTGTCCTTCTTGAACCAAGAGTCGATCCGGAGCAAGCACCGGGACCGGCCCTGCGGGTCACACGTCCAGGCGGGGCGTGGGCGGAGACACCGGCCAGTTGGCCCCTCTCCACCCCTGGATTCCCGCTTTCGCGGGAATGACGTTTCGTAAAATTCCCTGTCACCCTACGCTGCCGCTTGACTTCACGCCCAGTGACACTCCCCAACCACCCCTTCCTCCCTTCCAAACCCCATCCCGCTTGCCGCACGGGCCTCTCCATGCTTCCGCCTTCTGCAACATTGGGGCTAGTGTCGTGTCCCCCGTAAATGTTGACAAATTTGCTGGTCTTTTTCGTCGTCGGCTGCGTTGCTCTTCCTCGCGTGGTAACCGCCACTGCTCGTCATCGCGCCTTGCCGACAACGAAAAATCCTGCGCATCTTTGTCAACATTTACGTGGGACACGACACTAGTTACAGCAGTGGCAGGATGGCGCCGAACAGCACGCCCTCGAACAGCGTCCGGTGCAGCACGAGCTCCAGGCTGACGTACACCAGCGTCCACACCGACACGGCTGCCACGACGCACCGCTGCCAGGACAGCTTGGCGAAGCTGCGCAGGAACAGGACCATGTAGATGGGGATGGTGAGCAGGAAGCCGATCAGGAAAACCAGCACGCAGAAGACCGCCAGCCAGGCAACGACGGGGGCGGCCTTGGACCAGGACGCTACCTCCACGGTGTCGTCCGGCGCGGCCCTGGGGGAGAGCAACTCGCGTCCCAGGCAGAACAGGATGAACGCGAGTGTGGGGATACCCAGAACCAGAGGCACGAGCCCGCCCTGTCCCTCGAAGCCGAAGGAGGGGATCACCACTAGCAGCACCACCGCGAGGTAGAGCAGGTTCACGGTCACGTAGCTGTAGTTCACGCGCTTCATGGCATGACCGTCAGCGTGTGCGCAGCCGCGCAATCAGCGGGACCACCACCATCGTCACGATGAGGATCCAGGAGATCACGCTGTCGAAGAAGCCCAGATAGCTGCCGTCGTGGATGCGCACCGTCAGCAGGAACGAGTTCTCCGCCAGATTCCCCAGCACGAATCCGATGACCAGGGGCAGCACCGGCACGCCGGCCCGCCGCATGCCGAACCCGAGGATTCCCAGCAGCACCACCAGCACCACGTCCCAGATGTTCTCCCGCAGGATGTAGGTGCCCGACAGGGAGACCACCGCGATGATGGCGGACAGGTAGTGCACCGGCACACGGGTGATGATGGCGAGATAGCGGGCCGCCAGGAGGCCGAAGATGCTGGCGAAGGCGTTGGACACGACGTAGCCGTTGAGCAGGGTCCAGATGAAGATGGGCTTGTCGAGTATCAACTGCGGCCCGGGCGAGATCCCGTGCATGATGAAGATGCTCAGCAACAGCGCCATGGCCAGGCTTCCGGGGATGCCGAAGCTCAGGGTGGTCAGCAGCGCGCCGCCGTCCTTGGAGTCGTTGGCCGCCTCGCTGGCGATGACGCCCTCGGGATGGCCCTTGCCGAAGGAGCCGGGGTCCCGGGAGGACTGCACGGCCACGGTGTAGGCGATGAGGTTGGCGGTCTCGCCGCCCACTCCGGGGATGATTCCCACCAGCGTGCCGATGGACGAGCTGCGCAGCAGGCAGACCGCGTAGCGGAAGTTCTCCATGACCCCCTGCCACGCGCCCCGGATGCTGGCCTGGATGTTGTCCCGTGCGATGGTGCCGCCCTGGGCGGAGTAGTTGATGAGTTCGCCGATGGCGAACAGCCCCACGAAGAACGGGATCAGCGGAATGCCGTCCCACAGGTACTCGCTCCCCATGGTGTAGCGGATGAGGCCGGTGGGCTCGTTGAGGCCCACCAGGGACAGCAGGATGCCCACCCCGCCGGCGATGAGGCCGTTCAGGAGCGAGCCCTGGCTCACGGTGGCGGTGGTGACCAGGCCGAACACCACCAGCCAGAAGATCTCCGGATGGCCGAAGGCGATCACCAGCGGCCGCATGACCTGGATCAGCAGGGCGAGGATCACGAGCCCGAACAGCGCCCCCAGGAGGCAGGCTCCGGCCGACAGGCCCAGCGCCCGGGCCGCCTCGCCGCGCTTGGCCATGGGATAGCCGTCGAAGCAGGTGGCGGCGTTCACCGGGGTGCCGGGGGTGTTGAGCAGGATGGCGCTGATGGAGCCGCCGAAGGAGCTGGCCCCCATGATGCCGGAGAAAAGGTAGACCGCGGTGATGGCGTCCCAGGTGAAGGTGAACGGCAGCAGCATGGACATGGCGAGGATGCCGCCAAGGCCCGGGACCGCGCCGAAGATGAGGCCGATGACGCTGCCGAAGAACAGCGTCAGAAGCACGTGCGGCTCGGCGATGGTGACCAGCGCGCCGCCGAATCCCTCAAACATGAACGCCCGTTTCCTGTGTCGCGGGACCGCGGAGAGCCTGACACGGTCCCGGGAGGCGGGACCGTGTCAGGTCACCAGGGGCAGGTGTCACTTGATATACTTCTTGAGCAGCGGGGTATTGTCTCCCACCAGGGCAATCATGTCGGCGATGAGCTTGGTGGTGTCCTGCTTGCTCAACGGCGCCACGATGTTGCCGTTGGCCTCGATCCGTTCCTTCAGCGCCGCGTCGTTGTTGACCTTCACCAGCGCCGCCTCCACCACGGACGCGATGTTGTCGGGGGTCTTGGGCGGCAGCGCGTACAGGTTCTGCCCCACCAGCGAAGCCGATCCCAGCGCCGGGAACCCTTGTTCCACGCCGGTAGGGATGTCGGGGAACTTGGGGTGCCGTTTCGGCAGGTAGACGACAACGGCCTTGGCCTCGCCGGACTGAACCGCCGTGGTCCAGCGCTTGGTCAGCGGCAGGTTCGTGATGGTGATGTCGCCTCGGATGATGCCCGTGATCAACTCGGGTCCCTTGAAGCCGGCGATGAACTCCACCGGGAAGCCCACCAGGTTGGCGGTGATGACGGAGATGGGGAACGTGTTCCCGCCGGTCCCGGTGATGCCCGCCTTGATGGGCTTCTTGGCCGTCTTCATCTGTTTGAGCGACGTCCACTGGTCCTTGCCCGTCTTGGTGGTGGCCTGCATGAAGTACGGGTTGGACACCTGACGTCCGATCCAGGTGAAGCTCCGCAGGTCGGGCTTCATCCCCCGCGCCACCTGGTTGACGGCCTGCCCGGGGAGGTTGATGGCGGCCATGGTGTGACCGTCGGGCTTGGCCCGGTTCAGGATGGTCACGGAGTTCCTGCCCCCCGCGCCCGGCACGTTGCGGATGAGCACGGGCACGCCCAGCAGCTTCGACATGACCTCGCCCTGGAGCCGCGCGGCGGTGTCCATGGCGCCGCCCACCGAGAAGCCTACCAGGATGGTGATGGGCTTGCTGGGCTTCCACTCGGCCGCGGCCGTTGCCGGCGCCGCCGCCAGCGCCCCGGCCACCAGCACGACCAGGCACGCGTTGCTCAACGTCTTCGGAATTCGCATAACGGGCTCCTTTCGATTTGACGGGAAACCTTTCAGGACGCGTGTTTCGCCACGCGTGGCCGATTCTTGCACTCCTTCGACCCCCGGTCAAGAAGTTGTCCGAGGAGGCTCTACCGCAGCAGCGAGGGATCGAAGGGCTTCAGCAGCCCGTCCAGGCTGACCTCCCGCACCTTGTCCCGGGGCGGCCGCGCCCGCTGCGGGTATTGCACCGGCGGCGCCGGCTTGGTGGCGTCCATGATCATCACCGCGCCCATGACGGGTTCGTGGGTCCCGTCCATCGTGTAGTTCCAGTTGGACGGCAGCAGGTCGCCCGGGCCGTTCCAGTCCGGGATGGTGAGCACGTCCTTGTCCGGCCGCATGCGGGTCCCCACCGCCCAGGTCACTTCGGGCTCGTTGAAGACGTTGATGTCGTCGTCCACCACCACCACGCAGCGGAGGTTCTCGGGCTCCGTGGAGATGGCGGCCATGGCCGCCCGCTTGACCTCCGAATCCCGGGTCTTGCGGATGGAGATGTAGCAGTGGGTGCGCGCATGGGCCGGCACGTTGACGTTGACGACCCCCGGGACCGCCTCCCGGACCCGCCGGTAGATGGTGCCCATGCGCGGCAGGCTGCCCAGCACCAGGTGCTCCTGGCCCGCCGGAAAGACGTCGTAGTAGATGGGGTTCCGGCGCGTGGTCATGGCGGTCGCGTGCATCACCGGCTGGGCGCCCACGCTGACGTAGTAGCCGGTCCACTCGCCGAAGGGTCCTTCGAGCCTGGTTTCGTCCGGCAGCAGCTTCCCCTCGACGACGATCTCCGCGTGGGCCGGCACCATGAGGTCCACGGTCTCGGCCTTGACCAGCTCGATGGGCTCCTGCAAGAGCGCGCCGGCCTCGGCGAACTCGCCGCCGATGCCCGGCAGCCGCGATACCGCCCCGAGCATGAAGGTGGGGTAGTGCCCGATCACCAGGGCGAATTCCGTGGGCTCGCCGCGTTCCGAGTTCCGCCGGTAGATGTAGCCGCCGTGGTGGCTGCCCTGGATATAGACCCCGAGGGTGCGGGGATCGTGGACCTGGTGCCGGTAGAGGCCGGCGTTCTGGGCTCCGGTATCGGGGTCCCGGACGATCATGACGCCGCCGGTGATGTACGGCCCGGCGTCCAGCTCGTTGTGAAACGGGATGGGCAGGGCCGACAGGTCCACCGCATCTCCCTTGAGCACCACTTCCTTCACCGGGCCGTCGGCGACGGTCTCGGCCTGGATGGGTTTCGCCTGGCGCTCGCCGTACACCCGGGCCATGTCCGCCACGCTGGTGTCCAGCGCCAGCGCCAGCCGCTCGTAGGTTCCGGTCAGGTTGATGACCAGCGGCATGGACGAACCCTCCACATCCGTGAAAACCAGCGCGGGGAACCGGCCGTCCTCACCCAGCCGCTCGGCGACGGCGGTGATGTCGAACCTGCGGTCCACTCGCCGGGTGACCATATGGATCTGGTCCGGCGCGGAAGCCGCCAGTTGCTCGATGAACGCGCGCAGGTCCTTTGCCATGGTATCCGTCCTCTCCGATCCGCCCAAGGCCCTCGGCCCCATCCATAACACACTCCCGCCGTTGGAACGATGGTCCTTGAAATCACGCCGCCTATGTCATAGACGGTAACTTTTCGAGAGACCTGCCATGGGAACCTATCTGCTGCGCCGCCTCGTCGGGACGATCCCGGTCATGATCCTGATCAGCCTGCTCGTCTTCCTGTTGATCCAGGCGGCTCCGGGCGACCCCACGCTCATGCTGCTGGGCGAGGACAGCACCCAGGAGGACATCGACCAGGCCACGAAACGTTGGGGCCTCGACCAGCCCATCTACATCCAGTACGTCAAGTTCTTCATGTCCGCGGCCCAGGGCGACTTCGGCCGCTCGTTCAAGTACGACGAGCCGGTGCTGGACGTGATCGTCAACCGGATCCCGGCGACGCTGGAACTGGCCGGCGCCTCGGTCGTCATCGCGCTCATCTTCGCGATTCCACTCGGGGTATGGGCCGCGGCCAAGCCCAACTCATGGGTGGACAACACCGGCACGACCTTCGGCCTGTTCGGCATCAGCATGCCAAGCTTCTGGTTCGGCATCATGCTGATCCTGTTGTTCGCCGGGATACTCAATATCCTCCCTTCCGCGGGACGGGACACCTACGGCATCTCGGGTGAGCCCATCACCGGGTTCTACATTCTCGACAGCGCCCTCCAGGGCAACTGGGCCGGAGTGCGCGACGGCGCGGAACACGTGTTCCTGCCGGCGCTGGCGCTCGGCTCCAACATGCTCGGAATCCTCATGCGCGTGACCCGGTCGTCGGTGCTGGAGGTGATGAACGAGGAGTACGTGACCACCGCCCGGGCCAAGGGCCTGGTGGAGCGCAAGGTGCTCTGGCGCCACGTATTCAGCAATGCGCTGATCCCGGTGATCACCGTGGTGGGGCTGGAGCTCGGCACGCTGCTGAGCGGCTCCATCATCGTGGAGACGGTGTTCTCCTGGCCCGGCAGCGGCAGCCTGCTGGTCACCGCCCTCAACGCCCGGGACCACCCGCTGGTGACCGGGCTCGTGCTGGTGTACACGGCGGCGTTCGTCGCCATCAACTTTCTGATCGACGTGCTCTATGCAATCATCGATCCAAGAATCCGGTATTGACATCGGCCAACCGGAACCCGCCGCCAAACGCCGCGGCGGCCAGTGGTGGCGCCGGTGGATGCGGACCAAGGTCTACATCGGCGGTTCCATCGTGGCGATCTTCATCATCGCGGGCGCCCTCGGGCCGCTGGTGGCGCCCTACGATCCCAACCATCAGAGCCTGGAGACCATGCTCCAGGGGCCCCAGTGGTTCTGGGGGCCTCATTTCCTCGGCACCGACAACCTCGGCCGGGACATCCTGAGCCGTATCATCTTCGGCGCCAGGGTCTCGTTGCTGATCGCCTTTGCGGTGGTTTTCATTTCCGGTTTCGTGGGCGTCATTCTGGGAGCCACCTCCGGCTACTTCGGCGGCAACATCGATTTCACCATCCAGAAGTTCGTGGAGGTGGTGTGGGCCTTTCCGCCGCTATTGCTGGCCCTCAGCATCATGGCGTTCCTCGGCCAGGGGCTGTTCAACCTCATCCTGGCGCTGGTGGCCCAGCGCTGGATCCAGTACTGCCGGGTCACCCGGGGGCAGAGTCTGTCCCTCAAGGCCCGGGAGTTCGTGATTTCCGCCAAATCGCTGGGCGCCAGCGACGCCCAGATCATCGCGCGCCACATCATTCCCAACCTGATCCAGGTCTCGCTGGTCATCGGCACGTTCGCCATGGCGTCGTCGATCATCTCCGAGGCCAGCCTGAGCTTCCTGGGCCTGGGCGTGCCCCCCGAGATTCCCACCTGGGGCACCATGCTCGCCGACGGACGCATCTATATCAGCACCGCATGGTGGCTGGCGCTCTTTCCCGGCCTGTCCATTTTCGTGACCGTGCTGGGCATCAACCTGCTGGGCGACGCCCTGCGGGACGTTCTGGACCCGAGGCTCAAGCGGGCGGGAACCGGCATTTGACATCCTCGCCGCCACGGCTGGGCATGGTGCTGTATCACGGCATCGACAGCGGCGACGAGTTGCGGAACCATGCCCGAGTCGCGGAAGAGGCGGGCTTCGATTCCCTGTGGGTGACCGAGCGTTACTTCCACGAGGAGACCTTCTCGCTGCTGGGGTTCCTGGCCGCCGCCACCCGGCGCATACGGCTGGGGCTGGGCGTCACCAATCCCTACACGCGAAATCCCGCGCTGATGGGCATGAGCGCGGCGACCCTGGACCGGATCTCCGGGGGCCGGTTCCTGCTCGGGCTGGGCCGGAGCGACAGGTCGGTGATCGAGGGCCGCATGGGCATGCCCTACGAGCGGCCGCTGGACCACATGCAGGAAACCGTGGCGCAGTTGAGAGCGCTCCTGGCCGGCGAGCGGGTAAGCGGCGCCGCCGCCTATTGGGACCTGAAGTCCGTGCGGCTGGCGGTGAAGCCGGTGCAGGAGAGCCTCCCCATCTACTTGGCGGCTATCGGCCCCAAGGCATTGCGCCTCGCCGGCGCGGTGGCCGACGGCGTCCTGCTCAACGCCTACGTGCCAACGGACTACGTGCGCTACGCGGTTCAGGAAATCGCCGCGGCGGCCCGGGAGGCCGGCCGCGATCCGGCATCCATCGACATCGCCTGCATGCTCATCGTGCGGCTCACCGACGATCCCGCGCGGATGATGCCCGCCCTCAAGGAACGGATGGTGCGGCTCCTGGCGGAACCCTACGTGGGAGAGGTGCTGTTGGAGCGGGGCGGCTTCGATCCGGGCATCCTGCCGTCGCTACGCGCCGCCGCGGAAGACGAGGGCGAGAAGGCCGCCGTGCATTTGATCACCGAGGCCATGGTGGAGGCGTTCTATTTGCTGGGAGATGCCTCGGAGTGCCGCCGGCGCATTGACGAGTACCGCGACGCCGGAGTGGACAACCCGCTGCTGCTGCCTCGGCTCGAGGACTACGAGAGCGCCGTCGAGGCTCTTGGGCCGCGCCCGTAGGGACGGGCCGCTCGTGCCCGCGAGACGTTACGAGGCCACCATATGACCAGAATTGATCGATCATATGATAAACGCTGACGCGCCCTACCCGCGGCCCCGCAAACCGCTCAACGTCCGGTTCTTCTACGGCTGGGTCGTGGTGGCGACGACCTTCACGGCGTCGCTTCTGGCCGCGGGCATCCGCGCCGCGCCGCAGACCTTCGTGCGTCCGCTGGAAGCAGAGTTCGGCTGGAGCCGCGGAGCCATAAACGCCGCCGTATCCATCAACCTGGTGCTCTACGGCGCCATCGGCCCCTTCGCCGGGCGTTTCCAGGACCGCCGGGGGCCGCGGGTGGTGATGCTCGTGGCGCTGACGCTGTTGGCGGTGGGAGCGGGCCTCACCGCGTTCATCAACCGGCTCGGGGAGTTCTTGCTGGTGTGGGGCTTGATCGTCGGCACCGGCGCGGGCGGCATTTCGTCGGTGCTGGCCGCCAGCGTGGCCCATCGCTGGTTCGTGCGCCATCGCGGCGTGGTGCTGGGCCTGCTCAACAGTGCCGGCTCCACCGGGCAGCTCATCTTCATCCCGGTGGTGCTGAGCCTGATCGTGGCCTGGGGCTGGCGCTTCGCCGCCATGACCCTTTCGGGTGTGGCGGTGGTGGCCTTCCTGCTGGTGTGGTGGTTCATGCGCAACGATCCCGCCGAGGTGGGGGAGGAGGCGCTGGGCGAGTCGGAGGCCAACGCGGCCGCGGCCGCGAGACCCGGCGGCGTGGCGCCGGTGACCAGCACCACGGTGCGGGACGCGCTCCGGACGCGCACCTTCTGGCTCCTGGCCGGCGCTTACGCCATCTGCGGCGGGACCTCCAACGGCCTCATCGGGGCGAACATGATCCCACACGCCCTGGACATCGGCATCAGCCACCAAGTGGCCAGCATCACCGTGGGGATCATGGCCGGCCTGAACTTCGTCGGCACCATGGGGGCCGGGTGGCTCTGCGACCGCATGGACCCGCGCAAGGTGCTGGCCGGGATCTACGCTCTTCGGGCGGTGGCGCTGCTCATCCTGCCGTCGGTCACCGGCCCGGCCGGCATGTTCGTCTTCGCGGTGATCTACGGGCTGGACTGGTTCGCCACGGTGCCGCCGGTGGTGGCCATCGCCGGCAACACCTTCGGCAAGAACTCGGTGGGCAGCATCTACGGCCTGATCTTTCTGGCGCACCAACTGGGCGGCGCCGCCATGGCCCAAGGCAGCGGCATCGCCTACGACGTGTTCGGCGATTATGGCCCGTCTTTCCTCACCGGCGCGGTGCTGGCCGTGCTGGCCGTGGTCATGTCGATGGCCATCGCCAAGGACCCGCCGGCCCGGCTGGCGCCGCCGCAGCCCGGACTGGCGACCACCTGAGCCACGCGGCGACGCCACGGGCAACCCGGCGCGGCATCCAGGCAGGATCATCATCGTCGACGGGGACGAATGGAGAAGACGCATGGCTTGTGATCCCAACTACCTCAGCTTTTCCGACGCGGAGTACCAACGCCGGAATGCGGCGGTGCAGGCGCGCATGGACCGCCTGGGCCTCGACGCCGTGGTGTTCTACGGCAGCCGCACCGCGCCGGACATCCACTACCTGTGCAACTGGCTCACCACCTCCGAGGCCTACTTCATCTACCCGCGCGAGGGAGAGCCCACGCTGTTCGTGCAGTTGTCCAATCACCTGCCCAACGCGAAGCGCATGGCGGTCATCGACGACGTCCGTTTCGGCGGCTCCAGCTCCACGGGGTCGGTGGATTCGGTGCCGCGGGTGCTGGAGAACCTGAAGGAACGGGGCCTGGAGAACGGCAACGTGGCCCTTTGCGGCAACGTCCCCTACCGGCACTACCTGCGGCTGGTGGAGGCGCTGCCCGGGGTCAAGTGGTCGGATTTCAGCGCCGAGATGCGCAACCAGCGCCAGGTGAAGAGCGCCGAGGAGATCGAGCGCCTGCGACTGGCCTCGGCCATGAGCGACGACTCCGTGGCGGCCCTGCGCGAGCGGGCGCGGCCCGGCATCCCGGAGCACGAGCTGGCCCGCATCGTCGAGGACGTCTACCTTGGGAAGGGCGGCATCAACGGCATCCACTTCATGATCACCACCTCCATGCGGGATCCCAAGGGCGGCGTGCCGCAGCAGCACCTGTCCGACCGCGTCCTGCGGAAGGGCGACGTGCTGGTGACCGAGATCAGCACCAACTACGCCGGCTACACCGGGCAGGTGCTGCGCACTTTCACCATCGGCGAGGAGCCCACGCCCGAGTACCAGCGGCTCCACGACGCGGCCATGGAGGCCTTCGACCGCATCGCCGGCGTCATCAAGGCGGGAGCCGGAGTGGAGCCGGCGCTGGCGGCCGCGGACGTGGTCCACGAGCGCGGCTTCACGGTCTACGACGACGTGGTCCACGGCGCCAGCCAGTTGCCGCCGATCCTGCGGACCCGGCAGACCACCCGCGGGACGCCGCCGGATTTCCGCTTCGAGACCGACATGTGCCTGGTGATTCAGCCCAACGTGGTGACCGAGGACGGGTTGCGCGGCGTCCAGTTCGGCGAGATGATGCGCGTGACCGACACCGGACTGGAAAACATGCACGATTGCCCGAGAGAGCTCATCGTGTGCCGTAACGGATAAGGGCGGAGAGAGGGTCCTGCCGGACATGCCCGTGGCTCGTTTCAGGAAGGGATATGCGGCCGGTTTGGCGCTGGCGCTGTGGGCGCTCTTGTGGCTATGCCCGGCCGGCGCCGCGGACGACCCCGTGGCGCGGGGGAAGTACCTTGCCCGGGCGGGCCTCTGCATCGCCTGCCACACCGATTTCAAGAACAAGGGGGCCGAGCTTGCCGGCGGCTACGCAATCGAGGTCCCCTTCGGCGTCATCTACAGCACCAATATCACGCCCGACCCGGAAACCGGCATCGGCCACTGGAGCGACGGGGACTTCCTCCGGGCCCTGCGGAGCGGAGTAGGGCGCCAAGGCCAACACCTCTTCCCGGCCTTCCCCTACACTTCCTTCACCAACATGACCGACGAGGACATCCTGGCCCTCAGGGCCTACCTGTCCACGGTGAAGCCCGTGCGCAGGGAGAACCGGCCCCCCGAGCTGACGACGCCCTTCGGCTGGCGTTTCCTGCTGGCGGGCTGGAAGTGGCGCTACTTCGAGGAAGGCCCGTGGACGCCGGACCCCGGCAGATCCCCCCAGTGGAACCGCGGCGCCTACCTCGTGCGGGCGGTCACGCACTGCGCGGAGTGCCACACGCCCCGGGACTGGGCCGGCGGGCTGGACCCGGAGATGCCGATGGCGGGGGCCGCCGACGGCCCCGAGGGCGAGACCGCCCCCAACATCACGGCGCACCCGAAGACGGGCCTGGGCGACTGGTCGGTGGAGGACATGGTCGAGTTGCTCAAGAGCAGCTACAAGCCCGACGGCGACAACGTCCAGGGCCTGATGGAGCGCGTCATCATCCACGGCTACGAGCACATGACCGACGAAGACCTCACCGCCATCGCCGTCTATCTGCGCTCGCTACCGCCCATCGACAACCGGATCGAGTAGGGCCGCATCCTCTCTTCCGTCATCCGGGACTTGATCCGGAATCCAGGCCCAGCAGCCTGGCCGCGTTCCCGCCGCAAACCGCGTCGCAGCCCCCCAGCCCCGCCTGCTCCAGCAGTCCCAGCGGATCCGTCTCACCCATGTCGTAGGGATAGTCGGTGCCGAGCAGGAGCCGCTCCTCGCCGGCCAGGTCGCGCAGGAAGGCGAGCATGCGGGGGTCGTGCAGGATGGTGTCGAAGTAGAAACGGCGAAAGTACGTTTCCGGATCGCCGTGGACCGCCCGGGCGGCGGCGACGGCGCCGTGGCCGTGGACCACCCGGCCGAGAAGGTAAGGGAGGGCGCCGCCGCCGTGGACCAAGCAGATGTCGAGGGAGGGGTAGCGTTCCAGCACGCCCCCCAGAATCAACGAGGCGGCGGCGATGGCCGTGTCCATGGGATTGCCCACCAGGTTGTTCATGAAGTACCGGCTCAGCCGTTCCGGAGCCGCCACCCGGTGGGGGTGCAGTTGAACCAGCACTCCCAGGTCTGCCGCGCATTCGAAGAACGGGCGGAACGCCTCGTCGTCGAGGTTCACGCCGTTGACGTGGGTGCCGATCTCCACCATCCGGATGCCCAGCACCTCCGCCGCGTAGCGAAGCTCTTCCACCGCCTCCCCGGCCGACTGCATGGGGACGGTGGCCACCGGGATCAGCCCCGGCTCCCCGCGCGCCGCCTCGGCATTGGTTTCGTTGAAGAGCCGCGACACCGACTGCCCGTGAACCCCCTCCAACTGATAGGTCACGATGGTCATGGGCGGCGACAGCACCTGCCGGTCCAGCCCCCGCTCCTTCATGGCGTTCAACCGGGCCGGCAGGTCCGAGAGAAACGGCTGCAGCGCCGCGGGCCGGCCTTCCCCCACCCGGAGCGATAGCCCGCCGGAGCCGTCCTCCTCGATGTGGCAGCCGTGCCCGGCGCCTTCCCGGCGCATGGCGCGGATCCATTCGGGCGGAGTGAAATGGGCATGGATGTCTATGACGACCTTGGGCATCTGCGCTCTTCCTTCAGCTATTCCTTCCTGGCCATCACGTCGGCGGCGGCCAAGTCCTCGCCGACCCGGTGGAACGGCCGGCCGGCGTCGCTGATGGCCAGGACCACCACGATCTCGTCGGCCCGTGGGGCGTCGGGCACGGAAACCTGCATCGAGTCGAAGTGGCTGAACTTCCAGACGTCGTCCTTGTGGTGCAGCGGGCAATCGATGGCCGTCCCCGGTCCGCCGATCTTCGTGGTCGAGGGCATGACCGCGCTCGCAGGCCCGACGATCTCGCGCACCGGCTTGCCAAGCCGCGGATGCATCACCGCCGCGGCATGTTCCCGCTCCCCCTTCTCGCCGACGATGGCCGCCTTGCCGTAGCTGTGGACGGCGGCGCCGTCGATCCCCAGCGCGTCGATGGCGCGTTGAGCCAGCAGGCCGCCGAGCTCCGCGCCCGCCTTCTGCAACTCTTCGAGCTTCTCGTCGTAGACCCCGGCATAGGGGTTGACGATGACCGCGATGGCGGCGACCTGACGCGACGCCGGCTCCACCGGCCGGTGGATCTCGCGCCGGGTCTCCTCGACAATGGTGACGAGCTTGCGGATTTCCATACGCCTTCCTCCTGGTATCGACGGACCTGACCGGTTTACGCCACTATGCCACCGTGGATTCTCGTTGCAACGCCTGTCCGAAGAATCCCGGTTTGACATCGACCCTCCGATGGTGTTTCTTGGGGAACCCCGAAAAATCGGGCAGATACGGCGCTTACGAACAGGAGGACGGTTATGAGAAAGTGGGTTGCCATCGCTGTTCTGTTTGCCCTGATGGCCTTTGCGCAGTCGACCGTCGTTTCAGCGGCGGACTTTCCCAAGAAGAACATCACCATCATCGTGGCGGGCTCTCCCGGCGGCGGTTTCGACCGGCTGGCCCGGGGCATCGGCAGGACCATGCGGAAATACCTGCCCAAGGGCGTCCATCTGGTGGTCAAGAACATCACCGGCGGCGGACTGGTCATCGGCACGGTGGCCATGTACAAGGCCAAGCCCGACGGCTACACGCTGGGACACCTTTTCACCGACGGCATGCTCGGCAAGCAGTTGATCAGCGGCGTCGCCAAGACCGGCTACGACGTCACCAAGTTCACCTACATCGCGCGGGTCGGAGCCGAGCCCTATAGCCTCATCGTGGGCAAGAACTCCAAGTTCCATACCCTTGAGGACCTCCGGAAGGCCAAGCGGGTGAAATGGGGCGTGGAAGGCATCGGCGTGTCGCGCTGGATTCCGACTTTCGTGGCGGCCAAGGAGCTGGGCATCCAGATGGACGTGGTGTCGGGCTACCGCGGCACCAGCGAGGGCATCCCGGCCATGATCCGGAACGACTTCGACGTCTACCTGCAGCCCATCGACCACCCCACCACCGCCACCTACATCGCGTCGGGCGACGTGAGGCCGGTCCTCCACCTGCACGGCGAACGGCCGGTGAACGCCCCCGACACGCCGACGGCCAAGGAGAAGGGGGTCGATCTCCGCCTCTACGTGGGCCGCAGCATCGTGGCGCCTCCGGGTCTGCCCGATGACAGGAAGAAGATCCTGGAAGACCTGTTCATGAAGGCCATGACCGATCCGGAATACAAGGAGTTCCTGGCCAAGTCCAAGAGCCCCATCGTCCCCGGCGACTCCAAGGTGGCGCAGGCCGACCTGGAAAACTACGTGAAGAGCTACAGCAAGTACACCCAGGCCATGCGCGACGCATTGCCGAAGTAGTACGTGCAGGGCGGCAGGGAACGGGCGATCACCGTTCCCTGCCGCCTCGGAAAGCGAGATCGGATGAATCAACCCGCCGACCCGGGTGCCGGACCGCGTCCGCCCATACCGCTGCCCTTTCATTACGCTTGGCTCATCGTCGCCGTCACCTTCTTCGCCAGCTTCAACGGCGCCGGCATCCGCGTGGTCCCCACCGTGCTGATCCATCCGCTCGAAGCGGACTTCGGATGGGCCCGCTCGGCGATCACCTTCGGGATCTCCATCAATCTCCTGCTCTACGGCGTCGCCGCCCCGGTGGTGGGCTGGATCCTGGACAAGTACGGGCCGCGCCGGGTCATGATGACCTCGCTGACCCTGCTGTCGGCGGGTCTTCTGGGCACCACTCTCGTGAGCGAGCTATGGCAGTTCTGGCTGACATGGGGAGTCATGGTCGGCCTGGGGGCCGGGGGCATGTCCGGCGTGCTCTCCGCTTCGGTGGCGCATCGCTGGTTCAACGCCCGGCGCGGACTCGCGGTGGGCATTCTCAGCAGCGGCAGCTCTTCGGGACAGATCGTCTTCGCCCCGCTGATGCTCCTGATCATCGGAATCATCGGCTGGCGCATGGGTTCCTACGTGCTGGTGGCCTGCACGGGCGTGGCGGTGACGATGGTCTGGCTGCTCATGCGCGACAAGCCCTCGGACGTCGGCCTGGAGCCCTACAACGAGGGCATCGGAGCGGAGAAGGCGCCGGCGGCTGACAAACCGGCAGGCAAACAGGAGGAAGCGAAGCCCGCGGGTCCGGTGATGGGCATCCGGGATGCCATCAAGACGCCCACCTTCTGGCTCCTGTGCGGGGTGTTCTCCATCTGTGGCGGCACCGCCAACGGGCTCATCGGAACCCACCTGATCCCTCATGCCCTGGAGGAGGGATTCGAGGTGGCGACCGTCAGCTTTGCGTTCGCCCTGATGGGGACCATGAACATCATCGGGACGCTGTTTTCGGGCTGGTTGACCGACCGGGTCGATCCGCGAAAGCTGATCGCCGCGGTGTTCACCCTGCGGGGATTGGCGCTGTTCTATCTGACGCTGGTGGACAACACCAGCGGACTCCTCATCTTTACCGTCATCTACGGACTCGACTGGTTCGCCACGGTTCCGCCGGTGGTTACCCTCGCCGGCCAGACTTTCGGCAAGCAGTCCATCGGCCGGATCTACGGCTGGATCTTCCTGTCGCACCAGATCGGCGGGTTCGCCATGGCCAACGCCGGCGGCCTCCTGTACGACTACGTGGGGAACTACGAGCTGGCGTTTTTCGCCGGCGGCTGGATGGGACTGATGGCCGCCGCGTTCGGGCTCAGCATCCGGCCGAAGAAGCCGATGCCGCCGCTGGAACCGTCACCCGCCGGGGCGGCCGCCTGAGCAGGCGCCGCCGCCGAGCGGTTTCACGACCCCCTGTTCTTCTTCGCGGCGCCGTCGAGATCGTAAACGGCTTGCCAAGGCACCGAGCAGTGGGCCCAGACCAGAGGCTCGAACTTCTCCCACCACTCCACGTCGCGCCCCTCCATGCTCAGCACCCGCACCATGCGCACCATGTCCTGGATCTGGTACTTCTCCAGGGCGGGCTGGAAGGCGGGCATGATTCCCTTGCCCTTCTTGATGATCCGGCGGATTTCGAACACGTCCCGGTTTTCCACGGTGTGGCGGAAATCCGGGACCTTGGCCGAGAGCGCCTTGGCAATGGGGCCGTCCCCCCGCCCCGAGGGACCATGGCAGCTCGCGCAGCGCTGGGCGTACACGAGCTTCATCTCCTCCTCCCGGATGCAGCCGGAAAGGGCCGCCAGGCCCAGTAGCAGGAGCCCTGCCTGGAGGAGGGGTCCGCGGTAGGGGAACTTCGTCGACATCACCTTTTCTCCTATCATCTTCAGTGCTTGAACAAAACAGACCCTTCGGGCCACCCGACGCCGCCGGGTCCCCGTGACGAGTGGCTTTCTCTCTCCGAACCCGATAGGCTTGATCGCGTCCGTCTTTCGTGAACGAGGGGTGTTGAGGTGGCCATCCGTATTACACGCGTCTACACGCGAACCGGCGACGACGGCACCACCGCCCTGGTGGGCGGGAAGCGGGTGCCCAAGGACTCCGAGAGGGTCGAGGCCTACGGCGCCGTCGACGAGCTCAACGCGGTGGTGGGCTTGGTGCGCGCCTGGAACGAGCAGGGGAAGGGGGAGCGCGAGCTGCACGTCGAGCTCGATGCCACCCTCCAGCAGATTCAGCAGGAGATCTTCGATCTCGGCAGCGAACTGGCCACCCCCGGGGACTTCACCTACGAGGGCATGCACCGGGTAGGGGAGGAGGAGGTGACCCGCCTTGAGGGTCTCATCAACGAGTGCCAGAAGGATCTCAAGCCGCTCAAGTCGTTCACCCTGCCCGGCGGCGGACCCATCAGCGCGCAGCTCCACCAGTGCCGCACGGTGTGCCGGCGGGCCGAGCGGGAGATCCTCCGGTTGTCGCGGGTCGAAGACGTCGGCGAGTGGCCTCTCAAGTACGTCAACCGGTTGAGCGACCTCTTCTACGTTCTGGGGCGATGGGTGGGCAGGAACCTGGGGGAGACGGAGTACCTCTGGCAAAGGGGACTGACGAAGGGGCCGAAGTAGGGCGCGCGGCAAGCGCCCGGAAGGTCCGTCGCGGCGGCGGACGGCGGAGTCCGATATGGCGGGAATCCTTGCAGGCAAGAAGGCGCTGATCTTCGGCGTGGCCAATGACCGGAGCATTGCCTGGGCGGTGGCGCGGGAGCTCCATGCCCAGGGGGCGGAGCTGGCCTTCACCTACGCCGGAGAAGTGCTGGAGAAGCGTGTCCGGCCGCTGGCCGAGGGCATCGGTTCGACCCTCGTCCTGCCGTGCGACGTCACCCGGGACCAGGAGATCGAGGCGGTCTTCGAAACCGTCGGCCGCGAGTGGGGCGGCCTCGACATCCTGGTGCACGCCATCGCCTACGCCAGGAAGGAAGACCTGTCCCAGCCCTACGTGCAGACCGGACGGGAGGGATTTCACACGGCCCTGGACATCAGCAGCTACTCGCTGGTGGTGCTGACGCGCCACGCCGCCGAGCTCATGAAGGGGCGCGGCGGCGCGGTGGTGACGCTGACCTACATGGGCTCCGAGAAGGTGGTCCCCAACTACAACGTCATGGGCGTGGCAAAGGCGGCGCTGGAGGCCAGCGTCCGTTATCTGGCCCATGACCTCGGCCCGGAAGGGATCCGGGTCAACGCCATCTCGGCCGGTCCGGTGAAGACCCTGGCCGCCTCCGGCATCGCCGGGTTCCGGGACATGCTGCACCTGGTCAGCGAGCGGGCGCCGCTCAGGCGCAACGTCGACCCGGCCGAGATCGGCCGGACCGCCGTCTATCTCGTGAGCGATCTGGGAAGCGGCGTGACCGGGGAGACGCTCCACGTCGACGCCGGCTACAACGTCATGGGCATGTGAGGAGCGACGGATCGGCGGCGCGCCGGGACGGGTCCGGCACCCGCCCGGCTGGCCGTCAAGAAACCATTGGGGGAGACGCCGTGAAGGAGATTTCGCCGCAGGAAGCCTACGACACGTTGCGGCAGGACGCCGGGACCGTCTACATCGACGTGCGCACGGTGGAGGAGTTCGCCGCCGGCCATCCGGAGGGAGCGGTCAACATTCCCATTGCGTTCCTCGATCCGGCCCAGGGCATGGTCTACAACCACGACTTCGTCGATGTGGTGGAGCGGCATTTCGCCAGGGACCGGAAGCTGCTGCTGGGATGCAAGGCGGGTCCGCGCTCGAACAACGCCGCCAATCTCCTGGAGCAGCGGGGCTACCGGGACGTGGCCAGCGTGCGCGGCGGCTTCGGCGGGATGGTGGACCCCTACGGGCAGGTGCTGGTGGAGGGCTGGGCGGGGCTGGGCCTTCCGGTGAGCCAGGACAACGGCGAAGGCACGAGCTACGAATCGCTGGCGGCCGAACCGCGCTGATCCCGCGGTGCTAGGCAGATCTGTGTGGCGGTCCTCCATTGGAGATTGATGCGATGTCCGTTGCGTCCGTCAGACTTTAGGGAATCGGTCCACGGCGTGCGAGAATGCCGTTGTTATCGTTAGTTTTGGTCCTGTAGAGAAACACCCCAAACGTCCGCTATGGCGACAGTATTCCCCGGGCTCGGTCTTACCGTCAGCCGTTTTTTTGAAGAGTTATCGGATTCCGATGTCCGACGGTTCCTAGACCACCGCATATTGCGGGTTCTGGACGCAATCTTTGGCGGGCGCATAGGCGGGGGCGAGCTTCGACGCGTGGCGAAGAATCTCACCGATTTCAATCGTGTCATGGACGACGTTGACGGGCGCAGGTTGGTGTTGGAATTGATCCCGCAAGAGAAGCGGCTCGAATTGAGAGACCGCGTTGGGAGAGACATTGAGCCGCATAACGCGGGTTTGTGGGATGAACAAGATGTTCATCGCCTCAGGGAATTCTTCGATGTCGAGGATGAAAGGACCGGGCTACCCACGATTTCTCCGGCCACGACGATTTCTCCGGCATACGGTCTTTTTGACCATCAGAGGGTAGCGGTCCGTGCGCTCATTCCCCTACTGACTGAAGATGAAAGGCGGGCGGTGCTCCATCTACCTACGGGCGTGGGTAAAACTCGAACGGCCATGCATGTGGCGGCCCATTTCTTGCGTGAAAATGAACCATCTCTTGTGGTCTGGCTTGCTTCCGGGAAGGAACTTCTGGAACAGGCCACCCACGCATTCCAGGAGGCATGGGAACACCTTGGGACCAGACGCTTGCAACTCGGGGCTATGTGGGGCGATCTGATGCCGGATCTCGACAATTTCAATGACGGGTTTCTGGCGGTGGGATTGGCTAAAGGATGGGCGCTGATGTCGCGGACCGATCCTGACTGGGCCGTGAGGCTCTCAGCGAGAACGAGCCTTGTAGTCTTCGACGAGGCACACCAGAGTATTGCGCAGACCTATCGGCGGATCACGGATGATCTTACGTTGAGCCATCGCTGCGCACTTATGGGTTTGACCGCTACGCCGGGCCGTACCTGGGCGGACATCGACAAAGATGGAGAACTCGCCGACTTCTTTGGCGGGCAAAAGGTCTCCCTCCACGTTTCCGGCGACAACCCCATTGAATATCTGATCGCGAACAGGTTCCTTGCCCGTCCGGTCTTTCGTACGCTCTTTGCTGAACCGGGCATCCACATGGACCAACGGGAATTGGTCCGCATCTCTGATTCGTTGGAAATACCGGAAGACATCGTCGAGAAGTTGTCACTGAGTGAGCAGTATGTGACGGCTGTTGTCGGTGCGATTACGGAACTCCTGAACAAGGGGCATAAGCGGATGCTTGTGTTCAGCGCTACCGTTGCGCACGCGGAACTGTTGACGGCGATCCTTGTAGCCCGCAACGTTCACAGCTCAGCGCTAACCGGATCAACGGCGGCGCGGGAAAGGGACCGTGCCATCCGCGTGTTCAAATCGGACGACGACGAGCAGAGAGTATTGGTCAACTTCGGCGTATTGACCGCAGGATTCGACGCCCCCAAGGCCAGTGCAGTGGTTATCGCCCGGCCAACCAAATCATTGGTGCTGTACAGCCAGATGGTCGGGCGCGCTATCCGTGGTCCACGGGCAGGTGGCACCGAGACCTGTGAGATTGTGACCGTTGTGGACCCGGGATTGCCGGGCTTCGGGGACATAGCAGACGCGTTTCTGAATTGGGAGGACGTATGGCAATGACGCAGTCCGAGAACCAGCTTAGCTTTTCGATCATCGATACCCGTATGACCGTTCAGTCGATGCGTGACAGTGGATATAAGTCCACGACGCATGCACTCGCGGAATTGGTTGACAACGCACTCGAGGCGGGAGCTACTGCGATTGAGATTATTGGACTAAGCCGGCACGAAAGGGTCAAGGAGAGGTATCGGACCACGCTGCGGGAATTGGCCGTCCTGGACAACGGATCGGGTATGGATGCCGAGACACTCCGGGGAAGCCTCCGCTATGGGCACGGCACGCGTCGTTACCGAAAGGGTATCGGCCGTTTCGGATTGGGGCTCCCCAACTCGTCTATGTCCCAAGCGCGCCGGGTGGACGTGTGGTCATGGCAATCAGGTGTCAACAATTCCCTTCATACGTACCTTTCCATCGACGACGTGGAAGCTGGCGCGCGCGAAATACCAGAGCCCCGTCTTGAGCCTGTACCGCCTGTGTATCGTGACGCGAGTCGGAGTAGCTTTGGCGACTCCGGGACACTCGTTGTTTGGAGCGACTTGGATCGGGTCGAATGGAAGCATGCATCGAAGACGTTCCAAGCTGCCGAGTTCCTGTTGGGAAGGATATACCGCCGGTTTCTCGCGTTTCCGTCGGAACCGGGCCTGTCGAACCAAGTCCCGAGACATCATTGCTCCATTACATGCATTCCGGTCGAGGAAGAAGGCAGCCGGAATCAATTACAACAGGAGGAGCGCATCGTCGTCGTGAGGCCGAACGATCCCTTGTACCTCATGTCAGACACGTCATGTCCCGAAGATTTCGGCCCTGGCCCAATGTTCATGGAATTGCAAGGGAGCCCCTTTGAAGTACCCGTGAACTACGAAGGAAAAGAGTACATGGTCCGAGTGCGGGCAAGCTATGCCCGTCCCCATGTGCGGGACGTTTCTGATGCCGCCGCCACGTGGCCCGAGAATCTCCGAGGCCATGACTCGGGCAACACACCATGGGGAAAGCATGCAAACCAGAACACCGGAGTGTCGCTCATGCGCGCTGACCGCGAAGTCCAACTCGACGACTCCTGGGTCAGCGGCGACGACCCTCGGGAGCGATGGTGGAAGGTCGAGGTCGACTTTCCGACGGGGCTCGATGAAGTGTTTGGAGTGACCAACAATAAACAGGGAGTCGTGACCTTCCAGAGGTTATCAAGATACGATTGGCGGCGAGAGGCATTACCGGGAGAAGAATCGATCGGCGACGTGCGACGTCGGATGGAAGAGGAAGGTGATTACCGAACTTACCTTCTCGAGCTTCGGAGGCAAATCGAGAAGGCGATCACGGCGATGCGTCCCCGTGTGCGTGAAGCACGCAAACCGCGCGGCCGGAGGCATCTGGCGGACGAAGACCAGAAGGCCGACCAGAAGGCCACGACCGCCATCAAGCGGCGTGTGGAGGAAGGTCACGAAGGTGAATCCGATCGTGTGGGGAGCCAAGGTACACAGGAAGAGCAAAGAGAAACCCAACTGAAGTCGCTTACGGAAAAGCACCACCTCGACCGAGACGATGCCTTGCACCGGATCGACGAAACCATCAAGGCGGACAGTCGTGTGCGGTGGATTCAGTCTGCGCAGTCTAGCCCAGGATTCTTCGACGTGGAGGCGTTCCCGAACGTGCTCCAGGTCGCGCTGAATACCAACCACCCCGTACATTCGCACCTTTATGACGTGATGCATCCCGACGTTGATGACATGAACGAGGACGAAATCCGTGATCGGCTGCGCAAGGCAGCAGCGGCTTTCAGAATACTCATATACTCGTGGGCACGATACGAGGATGAACAGACGGATCGCGAGCGGCGCCGCGTCCGGGATGCTCGACTGGAGTGGGGGAAATACGCGGAGGAGTTCTTCGATGAAGACGACGACGCGGCCCCCCCGACCGACATGGTGTGATTTCACGAGAAGGTGGAGCACGTGGACAGCACACACGGAGATCGAATTCGCGAGCTTCTGGAACGGGCGACGGACGCGGCCACTGTCATTGCGCCCTTCATCAGAGTCGATGCGTTGCGGTCGCTTCTGGATGTAGTGCCGCCGGCCGCGCATTTCCGATGTGTGACGCGTTGGCTCCCACGTGATGTCGCCGCGGGAGCCAGTGATCCCAAAATATTGGACCTGCTGGAGAAACGTGGCAACTTCAGTCTTTCTCTGGCAGACAGATTGCACGCCAAGCTGTACATTGTAGGAGACCGATGCCTTGCGGGATCGGCCAACGTGACCCTGGCCGGCCTTGGAGAGAGCCGCGACGAGAGCAACATTGAGATTTTGGTGGAGACGACGACCGATGACCTCGCGCTCACTAATGCCCTTGAAAAAATCTCTCAGGTCGAACGGCCGGCAACGCGCGAGATAGCGGAGGCCGTCGGTCGGCTCGCGGAACAACTCGCCGCCGTCAGCTCCGGATCTTTCGAAACCGGGAAATCGTGGTTCCCGTGTAGTTGGCATCCCGAGGACGCCTATCCCCTGTACGCCAACCCACCCAAGGGATACGTTGTGAGAGCCACCCGCTTGCTCCTGACCGACCTTGCGACTTCGAACCTTCAACCCGGTTTGAGGGAGCCACAGTTCGGGGCCGCGATAAGATCATTGCTTTCAGAGATCCCGGTGGCAGAGCAAATTCTTGATTCCGACAAAGATATGCTTCTCACCCGTGCTGATTGCGCCACGTACCTTCAGACCCATACAACCGATGATTTAACCGTCAACGATTTGTGGCGAGCGTTTGTGAACTGGATGGCCTTCTTCTTCCCCGACCAAGTCATAAAACAGGACATCACGGAAGTCGCGTTGAGACGCGCACAGTCATTGAACACGTAGTGCGCGAACGAAGCCAGTGCCGGACGAGCAACGGTCGGCGTCACTTGTGGCACGCCAAGCACACCTTCGCCTTGCCGTAGAGGTCGTCGATGTCCAGTGGCTCGGCGTCGGGGCGGAGGGGGTTTATGGGCCGTTTGCCGCGCATTCTGGCCAACCGCCGTTCATGGTCGGCTTTGATCTGTTCCACACGCTCGGGACGCTCAAGTTCTTCGAGTGATTCGCCTTGACTCCAGGTGAAGGGGGAGCCGTGCTCCACGGCGGTTTTCTCGTACGCCTTGGCCTCCTCAAAGTAGAAGGGGTGCCGTTCGCGAAGTCGCACCCACTCAATCTTCTGCTGGAAGAAGCAGAACGTGCACCCGCTCCGGGTCCGCCATTGGTAGTATTCGGGCAAACCCAACCCGGTTCCCTCCAGGATCTCCAGCACACCGATCTTGTCGATTCCGGCATCCTTGAAAGGCAGCTTCACCACGAGGTTGTCGTGCTTCGAGGCGTACCCCTCCCGGTATTCCTCGTCTGCGCGGATCGCGACGTAGCTGTAGACGTAGCTGCCCTCGTCGAGCATGGGCCGGACCCACTGTTCGAAAGGCCGCAGTTTCAGTTGGCGGGTGCACCAGCGGGACTGTGCCGACGGCAGGTAGCTGTGGTACTGGTTGAGCCAGAAATCGAAGTCGCGGTCAGGGTTGAGACGCAGGATAGCCTTGCCGAGAAAACCCTCCAGTTTCACCAGGAACTCGTAGACCTCGGGCAATTCCTTTCCGGTGTCGGTGAAGAAGTAGTCGATCTCCAGTTCAGGATGGCTTTCGCGCATGAAGACCGCTAGCGCAGCGCTGTCGCGTCCTCCCGAAAGGCCAAGGACGTGACGCTCTTGGGCTCCGTTTGCCGCCGCCGGCATCGTCAAGACGCTTCCTTCCTCTCACGGGGTTTGTCGGCCGAGTTGTCGCGGGTGGCGTCCCGAAGATACCGTGCGCTCAGTTCGGCCAAGGCCGTGAGGATGATGTGGCGCCGATGTTCGCCTTGTTGATTCAGGGTCTTGTCGATATCGGCGATCAGGGCCTCGACTTCTTGTCTTTCGGTCTCCATGACTTCAAACTGGCCATGGAAGGACTCCGGGTGGCCGCGCATCCCCACCACCACCGCCATGGCATGGCGCTTATCGGGCCGGCCCCTCACGTGGGCGAAATTCTCGACGCGAATGAACTGTTGCGCGAGAGCGGCAAGCTCCAAGGCGGCCTTGTCCACGTCGGCATCGACCCAGTTCCGGATTGGTTTGTTGGCGGCCATTCCGGCGAGGCTCTCCATGTCCTCGTTGCTTCCATAAAATTGAGTGAGACGGACCACAAAGGCTTCCAGACGGTGGTCGCCACTCAACTGACGGACGTTCGTGGCACGCTCCCTCAGTTCGGTCAACATCGGGGCTGAAGCGTTCGGCACCTCCAGCTCGGTCAACAGCGTCTCGCGCAAGCGGTTCAACATTGACGGATACGCCTGCTGGAGTTCCACAATCCCGTAGCGCATTTGTCCCGCAACTCGTTCCAACGCGGCTTCGCCGACTTCCAAGCCATCGCCCAGGACGTGAGGGATATCGTCGAAAATCAACTTGTTGGGATCGTTGGCCTGCTTTAACAACTGGCGCAGGCGCTTGGCGTTGGCGGTGAGTCGCTGCGTATGTCCCACCCACGGCACTAGGCGATCATAGATGGCCACCAAGCCCTTGGCTACGTCGATGGGTTCCAGGTCGGCAAGCCGGTTCCCCTTGTCCAGTTCACGCACGACGTCCGCCATGTCGGAAAGCATCCGACGTGACGCGGCGGGAAGATTCATCCACCGGACCTGGATGTCGTTGGGGTTGTTGACCAGATAGTCCATGTCCAGTTCCGACATGGACGCTTGGAATATGCCTTGGCGATAAAACGCCAGATCGCTGTGACCGGCGAGGACGAAGGCCACCAACAGGACAGGCATCAACCCGTCCTTGATGCCGAAGGGAACCTCTCGCCAGATGTCGTAGATTTCGGTTACGCACACTGTGCGATGGGGATTGGCTCTCAGGTAGTCCGTAGCCACGTTCCAGGCGGGAGCGAGGCGGCGGGGGTCGTCCTCCGAATCCGGCCGCGCGAAGAGCCAACCCCGCGCGGTGTTCCGATAGAGGCCGGTGGCCGCCAACAGAGAGTCAAACAGGCCTCCTTCCGGCGGGAACCCCTCGATGCCTAGTCGTTCGCGCCCCTCATGGAGCACCATTCGGCGGAGCAGCGCCTTTTGCGCGGCAACGGCGTTGCTGGACGGTTTGGTGCGGTTCAACAACTCGTTCAGCAGTCTCGGGGTGTGTCGAAACCGAACATCGGCTAGTTCGGAGGCCAAGCCGTTCAGCTCGGGCCGCGACAGCGTCTTGGGGGGAGCATCCTTGCGATACCACACCGCGTGGCCGAAGGCTCTGTTCAATGTGGCCTCGATCCGGCCCTGCGTGTCCGAGATGCGCGCATCCACCTCGTTCCTCCCCACCCGGTCTCCTTGGAGCTCGATTGTTTCGGCACGGACCGTTTCCAAGGCCAACAATTCTCTAACCAGCCAGGAAAGGTCCCATGCCTCTCGAGGCAGTCCTACCACGACATCCGCTGTTCCGTCCCTACTCACCGCTCGAAGGCAAATGTCTTCCGCGGTAGATTGGTCTTCGCTGCGACTGGGCAACGCCAGCAGAAATGCGCCGACCGCGCCGTTCCGGGGTGTTTCACCGACGGCATGTTCCAGTTCCAACAACGGAACGACCCTGACATCGAACCACCGCAACGCTCCCGTCTTGTGGTAGTGGCGCTTGGCGACAATCGGTTGGATCGCGGCAAGTGCGTTGAGCCGCGGGAAGTCCACCGCCTCGCCGTCGACCAATGCTTGTCCGACAGCCCGGTCGATGTCGAAGTCACTTCCCTCAAAGACGCTGTATGCCGCGTTGAACTTGCGAAAGATGATCAGAGACTTCTCTTGAAGGGTCGCTAAGGCCCGGCGAATCTTCCGGGAACCATACCCAGGGGACGCAAGCTCCAGCAGTTTTCCGCCGGCAGCCAACCCTGAGCGATCCTTTAGAAGGTCGAGCAACCCGATACACTTCAGAAGTCGAATCTGCAATTCGTCACCGCCGGACGCTTCGCAGCGTTCTAGGGCGTCCACCGTCAGTGCCCACCGGTGGCCGTCGGGCGAGGCCATGATGGACGGCTCCAGATTCGCCCGCAGGTAATCCCAGAACAGATCGACGGGGTACAGGTCATCGTCCGCCGCGTTGTGCAGAAAATCTTGAAAACCCTTCGGCTCGGTCGAATTCAGGAAACCGAATATACTCCGCTGGTTTTGGCCGAACCGCCGACGCGACATCGGCCCGAGAAGACATCCGACCGCAGGATGAAGCGGCCAGCAGTCTTCTAGCATCTGCGCCATATCAGGCGCGGCGCCCGCGCGTATAATTGACGCCACGCCCTGGGCCAAGGCCCCTGGTTTCTCCGGCGCGTGATCGCTCTCGATGGCGCGGCCTACGAGATCGATCTGCTCATCACCGGCGACGTTGACCGCCAAGTCCACGAAACGGCCCTGAATCTTGGACCATTCGTCCCGGTTCTCTCGCGACAATCGATGGGCGTATTCCTCGAACGCTTGGTGGAGGATGCCGACGAGGATCAGGCGTCCGGCGCTACGTGAGGCGATCTCGGCGAGCTGCTGGAAGAAGAAGATGTCGGAGTCATCGTAGGCCGCGGCTTCCAGGAACTTGCCCATCTCGTCGATGAGCACCAGGAGACCGCCGCCCACTCGGGGGAATTGTGCTGCAACGCCTTGCAGGCATTCCAATATTCGCGTGTCGTCCCACTGTCTCGTTGACGCTGCGGGCGCGTAACCGGCAGCCGTTAACGCTTCCCCGATGACCTGGACCGCGTTTCCACGGCGCCCCACTACGGGGAGAATGCGCCAACCCTTGGTTCGGGGAGGCAAACCTCTCCATACGGCCTCTGCCGTTTCGCGGCCGACAATCGATGCCGCATGGCTCCGAACCTGCTCTTTGCCGTTCAGCAGCGCAGTCAACACCATCGCAAGGCTCGACTTGCCGCTTCCGAAAGGACCCGTCCACGTGAATGCTCCCTGTTCGACATCCGCGACATGTCGGGCCATGACCCGGAGCACTTCCGCAGAGGACTTAGGGCAAACAAACCCTTCGAGCGCGAGGGGTGCGTCGACGTCCGTGTCGATACGGACAGCGCGTTGGAAACGGCGAGCGATACGGACACGATCCGCCAAGGGCATTATGCCACCTTCTCTTGATGGGTTCCGGGGCGATCCGCCGTCAAGAAATCCACGTCCTCGTCAGGATTCAGGCGGCGGGTGCGGATGAGTTGCTTCAGGCCGGCGGTCTCCGACCACTGGTACACACCTCCGCTCGCCTCGTCCACTCCGGACAGCAAATCGACCATATCGTTTTCGTCCAGCAGAAACACCCTGCCCGGAGAACCGGGTTCGTGCGACAGCGCCTCGAAAGAGAGGGTCTGCGCGGAGTCGAAGAAACGCCTCCAGAATTGCGTGACGGCATAGCAAAAAACGCCCATCCCCAAAGACGGCTTCTGTCCGCGCACGAATCGATAGCCGCTGCGCTTGCCAATCCTCTTGATAAGGCCAAGCTCGGTCAGGGGCGACTCCAGCGCTTCCTCATAGCCGTTTTGGTCACCGGGAAGCTGCGCAACGTAGGTCCTGAGAAAGCAGCCCACATCGTTCCTGAGTGTTGACGCGGAGGCGCGCCGCCACCCGCGCTCCTTCGCGAGCTTTGCGAGCCCGTCGGTCAGCGTTTCTCGCTCGAACGCCGTGTACGGAAAGTAGTTGAAAGCCCAGAACCACGTGGTTTTTTGGGGATGCGCACAAAGGCGCCAATGCACCAGCCAGGATGTGGCTGGATTTTCCATGTAAGGGTCGATGCCGTCGTCCGCGAATACGGTCCGACCGAACTGTGTGGTGACAAGGCGGTCCGCGCCCGGCGCGTCTTCGATGACTCCTGCAGCGCTCGCCCAATGGCGCATGGAGGCGACCATGTTCTTGCCGACGCCAAAACGAGCGATGGCGTCGTCTCCCAAGAACACTGATCGGTTGTCGTCCCTGCGGTCCGTCGTCTCGTGGACCGCGTCGAACGCCTTCTTCAGCCAACCGTAGCGAAGCGGAAACGTCTCGTGGCCCGAGAGTTGCGGCCTGTATCCCTCCTGATAGAGTGGACCTCGCAGCATTCCGTATCCGTCTGTGTAGATCGCCCACCGTGACAATAGCGCCATTGTCCACTTCCGTCAAAAGGAAACTGGTGATAGTCTCCAGTTCAAGAACCGGAGTCCCGGATGCCGATCTCAAGAGACGACCCGTCAGCGACGATTTACGCCGATTATCAGGCGACGACACCCGTCGATCCACGTGTATTCGCAAAAATGACGCCATATTGGCGCGGCTCCTTCGGCAATCCTCATTCCACAGACCATGTTGTTGGTTGGCGGGCCGCCGAAGCGGTGTACGAGGCGGCAAGCAGTGTCGCGGCCCTTATCGGCGCCGAACCCGACGAGATCGTCTTCACGTCTGGAGCAACAGAGGCCAACAATTTAGCGCTGTTAGGACTCGCGAGCCGCGCTCCCAAGGGTCGCCGTCGTGTGTTGGTGAGCGCCATCGAGCACAAGTGTGTCTTGGGTGCCGCAAGATCGTTAGCCGGTCGGCAGGGCTTCGATGTAGGGATCATCCCCGTTGATGCAGAAGGTTCTATCGACCTGGATGCGCTGCGGGACCAACTCGACGAGTCTGTGCTCGTCGTTAGTATCATGGCGGTGAATAACGAAATCGGTGTTATTCAGGACATGCCGCGTATCGCCGCGATGTTGGCGCCGCACGGTATACTGTTGCACTGCGACGCCGTTCAGGCCCCCTGCGCTATGGATGTGGGTGAACTGGCCATCCATGCCGACCTCGCGAGCCTTTCTGGGCACAAAATCTACGGACCGCAAGGGATCGGTGCGCTCTACATCAGGCGGGATCTACAAAACAGGGTCGAGCCGTTGATATACGGCGGCGGACAACAGGACGGTCTGCGTTCAGGGACCCTACCGGTCCCCCTGTGCGTGGGCTTGGGTGAGGCCGCAGTGCTTCTCCGCACGCCGCAAGCTCTTGACGAGCGTGCGCGGCTCTCCCGTCAACGCGACGTATTTATCAGTCTCCTTGAGGACATTCCGTTCCCTACCATTCTTAACGGACCCACCGGCGACCGACGCCATGCCGGAAACATCAATGTTCAGTTCGTTGGGTTCGACGCGCGTGACATCCTCGGCGCGTTGCAGCCGCGTGTCGCTGCTTCTACCGGCTCCGCCTGCACCTCGGGCAACCCGGAACCGTCTCATGTGCTTCGCGCCATTGGTCTTAGTATGGCTAAGGCTGATTCCTCGATTCGTTTCAGCTTTGGGCGTTTCACGACCGACGATGAAGTTGACCACGCTGCGCGGCTGGTTGCCGAAGCACTGCCGGGCCAAGTATCGCTTGCGCTGGCAAAATGACCTTCCATCATCCCACATCCTTCGTCAGGTTTATTGGTCATTGGAAAAGTCGGGCGCTTGACAGGTTCGAGCTTTATGGGCCATAAAGGCACGTTCAAAACAGACCATCTTCCAATACATATCAAGAAGTTACCGCCAAACGGCCCCGCTACGGCGAGGGCTTTCTCGTTCGTTCGAACGCCTGACGTTCAGAGATCGACCTTATGGATACCTTTCACGCATTCTACATCGGACTCGCCAACATCCTGCCGTTCTCGGCCGCCGGACAGGACCCGTTCCTGTTCATGCTCATCGGCATCGCCATCGGGTTCGTCGTGGGCATTCTGCCGGGGTTGGGGGGCGCCACCACCCTGGCGCTCATGCTGCCCTTTATCTACAAGATGGATCCCACCACCGCGTTCGCGTTCCTGCTGGGCTCCAACGCGGTGACCGCCACCACCGGGGACATCACCTCGATCCTGTTCGGCGTGCCGGGAGAGGGCATCACCGCCGCCACCATCGTCGACGGCCATCCCATGGCGAAGAAGGGAGAGGCCGGCCGCGCCTTGGGAGCCGCGCTCATGAGCTCGCTGGTGGGTGCGGTCTTCGGCGCCTTCGCCCTGGCCCTGGCCATCCCCATCGTGCAACCGCTGGTGCTCTCCATCGGCTCCTCGGAGTTCTTCATGCTGGCGCTGCTTGGGATCACCTTCGTGGCGTCTCTGAGCGGCGGCAACCTCCTCAAGGGATTGTGCACCGGCGCCTTTGGACTGGTTCTGGCCACCATCGGCCTGGACCCCATCGAGAGCGTCCCGCGGTTTACCCTGGACCCCCTCATCGGTGAGGATGCCGCGCTGTTCCTGTGGGACGGCCTGTCGCTGGTGTCGGTCACCGTCGGCCTGTTCGCCATTCCCGAGATCATCGAGCTGTCGGTGCAGGGGTCGAGCATCGCGCGCCAGTCATCCACCGGCAAGCTGGGCGGCGTCATGCAGGGCATCATGGATACCTTCCGGCACTGGAAGCTGGTGCTGGCGTGCAGCGCCATCGGCTCCTACATCGGCCTCATTCCGGGACTGGGCGGCGGCCCGGCCCAGTGGGTGGCGTACGCGCACGCGGTGCAAAGCTCGCCGGGCGACAAGGACCGCTTCGGCAAGGGCGCCATCGAAGGCGTCCTCGGACCAGGAGCGGCCAACAACTCGAAGGAAGGCGGCTCGCTGGTCCCGACCATCGCCTTCGGCGTGCCGGGCAGCGTCTCCATGGCGATCCTGCTGGGGGCCTTCATCATCCAGGGAATCGTCCCGGGACCGGACCTGCTCGATCCCGCCAAGCACCTGGACCTGACGTTCTCGTTCGTCTGGATCATCGTCGTCTCGAACATCATCACCGTGGCCGTCTGCCTGCTGTTCCTGAACCAGCTCGCCAAGATCACGTTCGTCAAGGGGACCTACCTGATCCCGTTCCTGCTACTGCTGATCTATCTCGGCGGCTTTGCCGTCAACAACGCCTTCGGCGACATCGTGATGGTGCTGATCTTCGGCGTGGTGGGGTGGCTGATGGTCCGGTTCGACTGGCAGCGGCCGCCGCTTCTGCTGGGGCTCGTGCTCGGCGGCATCGCGGAAAACAACCTCTTCATCGCCACCAAGGTCTACGGCGCCGGATTCCTGTTGCGGCCCGGGGTGGTGGTGATTGCGCTGCTGATCGTGGCGGGGCTGTGCTACCCCATGTTCCAGGCCTACCGGGAACGCAAACGTATCGAGCGGCACGAAGCCGCCTTCGAGGTGCCCGGCATCGTCAAGATCACGGAACCGATCTCACGCAACGAGCGCATGGCCAACGGACTCTTCGCCCTGTGTTTCGTTGCGCTGTTCGCCTACGTCCTGCGCGAGTGCTTCTTCGGCTTCGGCGCCGACGAAGATCGCGCCGCCCTCTTCCCGCTGATCATCGGGCTTCCGGCCTTCTTCATCAGCGCGGCGGTGCTCATCAAGGAGATCATGAAGACCTCCAGGGAGGTGGTGCACGGAGAAGAAGGCGTCGAGGCGGTCGAGGAGATATCCCCGGAGGAAACCCGCCGGCGAACCCTGGTCATCAGCGCGTGGGTGGTGGGTTTCTTCCTTTCCATCTGGCTGATCGGATTCGTGTGGTCGTCGCTCGTGGCGACCTTCCTCTACCTCAAGTTCGGCGCCCGGGAAGGCTGGCTCATCACCGTCATCCTCACGGCGGTGGCGTACGCGTTCTTTGCCGGCATCTTCGACTGGCTTCTGGTCCTGCCCTTCCCGCCCGGCGACCTGTTCGTCTGGCTGGGACTCGATTGAGACTCCGGAGGGAGCGACGCGAGGGTCGCTTCCTCCGGGCTTCGCATGGACGGTCCCCCCGCAGGCATATTGACCCGGTCCAGGGTGTCCGATAGGCTCTCAGGTATGCGCCTGCCTCTCTACCGGCTTGCCGTGGCGTCGGTGGTTGCCTGCCTGGGCTTGGCATGTCTCGGCGCGCCGGCGGCCCACGCCCTTTCCCAGCAGGAGGAGATCCGCATCAGCCGCGAGTTCCGGCAGGCGGCCCGGCAGCGTCTCAAATTCGTTGAGGATCCCGAGGTCGAGTTGTACGTGGACGGCATGGCCCGCCGCATCCTTGAGGCCGTGGGCAACATCCGGTACCCGTACCGCTTTTTCGTCATCCAGGACGACTCGATGAACGCGTTCGCGGTTCCGGGGGGGAGCATATTCCTCCACTCCGGCCTGATCGAACGCGTGCAGACCTCGGACGAGCTGGCATCGGTTGTCGCCCACGAGATCGTTCACGTCAACGCGCGGCACTTCGCCCGCCTTTCCTCCGCTTCGGACGCGACGATGCTGATGGGGGTGCTCGGCGTGTTCCTGGCCCCGGTCCTGGGCCCCGCCGCGCTGGCCGGCCCGGCCGTCGCCATGAGCCGGCAGCTCGAATTCAGCCGGCAGATGGAAGAGCAGGCCGACAACCTGGGGGTCTCCTACCTGGCGCGCGCCGGCTACGATCCCCAGGCCGCGGTGGACTTCATGAACCGGCTGTATCAGGAACGGACCCTGAACCCCGTGGGAAGCCCTCCCTACCTGATGACCCACCCCTTGACGGACAAACGGATCGGCAATCTGGTCGCCTCGATACGAACCCGCGGACTGAGACGCCCGCGCTTCAGGGATGTGGACGAGATCCACCGCGTCAAGCTGGTGATCGAGTTGCGGAACGATCCGCAGGCGGTGGTGGAACGGTTGAGAAAGGCCCACGACAGGCATCCGGAGGCGGCCATGCCGACCTACGCGCTGGGCATCGGCTATGCCGCCACCGGCCGATGGGTCGGCGCCCGGGCAATGCTGGAGCGGGCGGCGCGGTTGAATCCGGCCATCCCGAACCTGGACCGGGACCTTGGACGGACGTACATCCACACGGAAGAGCTTGCCAAGGCCCACGCGGCCTTCGGCCGCATGTTGAAGCGCAAGCCCGACGATCCCATCACCCACCTGTATCGGGGCCAGCTCTTCGAAAAGGAGTCGCGCTTCCGTCAAGCCGCGGGTTCCTATCTCAGGGTGCGCCAGTTCGCCCCGTCCTGGCCGGAAGCCGCCCGGAGGCTGGGCTATGCCTACCGCAAGCTGAACCAGCCCGGGAAGGCGCACTACTACCTGGCGCAGTCTTACCTGCTGCGGGACGAGATCGGCAAGGCCATCGATTCCCTGGAGCGGGCCGCCCAGCACTACGAGCCGGGCTCCCCCAGGCTGCAGGTCATCGAGGACGAAATCGCGGCCATACGCGCCGGCGGCTGACCGTCCCTCAATCGGCAAGCGCCCGCCGCAGCCGCCCGCGGGCCTGCACGTAGAGCTGGCAGGTCCTGGCTTCCGTCACCCCCAATCGCACACCGATCTCCCGGAACTTGAGTTCCTGGTAGTGCCGCAGCGTTACCACCAGCCGTTCGCGCTCCGGCAGCATCGCCACCGCCCGCTTGAGCTTGTCCACCAGGTCCCGGCGCTCCACCGTCTCTACCGGGTCCTCGGTTTGCCCCGGGCCCCAGCCGTCCCGGTCGAGGACCAGGCTCGGTCCGGAAGCCGGGTCATCGAGGCTCAGGTACTTCTGCTCGCTGACCCGGTAGTTGATCTTGTGCCAGGCTTCCAACGGCAGCTCCAGCTTCCCGGCCAGTTCCTCCGAAGTGGCTTCGCGCCCCAGGTGTTCGCAGAGTTCCTTACGCGCGGCGGTCACGCGGCGTCCCCAGGCCCGGATCGAACGGCTTACCCAATCCAGTGAACGCAGGCACTGGATCATCTCGCCGTAGATGCGGTGCCTGGCGTAAAGGTGGAACGAGACGCCCCGGCCGGGATCGAATCGTTCCAATGCCTCCAGCAGGCCGACCACGCCGGAGTTCACCAGGGATTCGAGGTCGATGCTCGACGGCACCCGGCGATGGAGCTGGCGGGCCATGCGTTCGACGAGGGGAAGGCAGGCGGCGACGAGTTGTTCCCGCGAGCCGGCTTGCCCGGCCGCGGGACCGGCCCCAGGCTTGGCTCCGGAAGGTGAATCGTTCATGGCGGCACGAGAGCGCAACGCCCGTGCCAGCCGCCATGCGACGTGAAGAATCCAGTACCTACGGCCGGTTGGCGAGAGTGGGGACGGCGACCGGCCGGGGCCGAGTGTCAACGGTCGGGAGAGAAGGCGTCATCCGGTTGGCGCTTTTCGGGGACGGCGAGGCCGGCAACGGCCAACCGGAACCGAGAGGGGGATGAAGTCGCCGGTGCTAACGGTAGAGCTCGATCAGCTCCACCAGACCCAGGGCGCGCATTTCGCTGAACAGATAGCGCTTGACCTGGTCGACCCGGTCCATCTGGAGGGCCGCCCGCCCGATGTCGAGGGCGGTCTCGTAACTGACCGAGCGCACCAGCTTCCGGACCACGGGAATGGACAGCGACTCCATGCTGAACTCCTCGAGGCCCATGCCCACCAGCAGCAGCGTCGACAACGGGTCCGCGGCCATCTCTCCGCACATGGCGACGCGCTTGCCCTTGTCCTTGGCGGCGCGGATGACCTGGTTCAGGGCGGCGAGCACCGCCGGGTGAAAGGGCTCGTAGAGGGGCGCCACTTTCCGATTCCCCCGGTCCACGGCCAGGAGGTACTGGATCAGGTCGTTGGTGCCGATGCTGACGAAATCCACCTCCTCCACCAGCCGGTGCGCCACCTGCACCGCCGAGGGGACCTCGACCATGATCCCCAGCTCCATGTCGCCATCGAAGAGCACGCCGGCGCGGGCGAGATAGGCCTTGGCTTCCCGCAGCATGGCCTTGACCCGGAGGATCTCCTCCAGACTCGAGACCATGGGGATCAGGAGACGCACCGGCCCCAGCGCGCCCGCGCGCAGGATGGCCCGGAGCTGCATCTGGAAGGTCTCGGACGCCTCCAGGGAAACGCGGATGGAGCGCCACCCGAGGAACGGATTGGACTCGGCGCGGGCGATGCTCACGTAGGGAGGGTATTTGTCCGCGCCGATATCGAGGGTGCGGATGGTGACGGGCTTGCCGTTCATGCCTTCCACCACCTTCTGATAGAGGGCGAACTGCTGCGCCTCGGTGGGGAAATCGTGATAGGCGAGAAACGGAATCTCGGTCCGGTAGAGGCCGATGCCCTCGGCGCCGTGGTTCTGCGCGAACCGGATGTCGGTCAGCAGCCCCATGTTGGCGAACAGCCGGACCCGGTGGCCGTCGGTGGTTTCGGCCGGCAGGTCCCGCATCTCGTCGAGTTCGCGGTTGACGGCGAGATAATGGCGCTCCAGCCGGTCGTACTCGCCGACGATGTCGTTGTTGGGGTTGACGAAGACCACCCCCGAGTTGCCGTCGACGATCAACGAGTCCTCTTTCCGGACGCTTTCCAGCAATCCCTCCGCCGCCACCACGGTCGGGATTTCGAAGGACTTGGCCAGCAGCGACGCGTGGGAGGTGACACCCCCGGTGGCCAGCACGATGCCCTGAAACCGTTCGCGTTCGATGAGGGCCAGATCCGCCGGAGAGAGGTCCTCCGCCACCAGAATGGCGCCTCCGTCCGGAGCCACGAGCCGCCTGTCGTCGAAGCCGGTCAGATTGTCCAACAGCCTCTGGGCGACGTCACGGATGTCCGCCGTGCGTTCCTTCAGGTACCGGTCGCCGACCTCGCTGACGGTCTTCACGTGCCGGCGGAAGATGCTGCTGACGGCATAGTAGGCGGTGAGGTGTTCCCGAAGGATGCGGCTCTCGATCTGTTGCTGCAGCACCGGGTCGCTCAGCAACATCCGGTGCACGTCGAAGATCGCCCCGGCCTCGTCGGAGATGAGGGCGATCATGCGGGTCTTGATGGCCTCCACCTGGGCCACGGCCTGTTGCACCGCGGACCGGAAGCGCTCCAGCTCACCCCGCGGGTCGCCCGTGTGGGTTTTCTGGATGGCCCCCAGGTCCACGCGCCGTTGCATGATGTGGGCCTTGCCGTAGGCAAAGCCGGGGCAGGCCGCCAACCCGGTCAGCCGGCTGCGGAACTTTCTCTGGGGCTCGGCGGTGCGTTCCTTGCCCCGGCCCTCGTACGACCTCAGACGCCGCAGCGCGTTGACCATCCGTTGCCGGGACTGCTTGCGCTCGCGCTCCTTGTCCTTGAGCGAGTCCACCAGACGGGCGTGCACGATAATGGTGGAAACCTGGGCCGAGATGGCCTTCAGGAGCCGGACCTCGTCCTGGGTGAACTCGCGCGGGCGGGAGGTCTGCACCACCAGCACGCCGATGGGCGTCTTGCGGGCGTGGACAGGGACGCCGAAGAAGGAATGGTAGCGCTCTTCGCCGGTCTCGGGGAAGTACAGGAAGCGCGGATGCGACGGGGCGTCCATGACCATCACCGGTTCCCCCGTCTCCACCACCAGTCCCGCCAAGCCTTCGCCCACGGTCATGGAGACGCGGCCCACGGCCACCGTATCCAGGCCCCGCGTGGCGCTGAGAGTGAGCCTCCCGCTGTCGGCGTCGAGGAGGTAGACCGAGCACACCTCGGTCTGCATGCGCTGGGCCACGATCCCCGCGATGCTGTTGAGGCACCCCTGCAGGTCCTCGGCCTCGTCGACGAACCGGCTGATCTCTTCCAGCGTGACCAGATGGGAGGCGTCCTCGGTGGCGATGTCGGGAATGTGGGCCATGCCCCATTCTAAGGGGTTCGCGGGCCGATCACAATTCGAGAGGCCGGGTTCCCGAGGCCGATTTGACCCGTTTTGGGGCAAATGTTACGTTGCCTCGATGTCCGTTCAACGGTCCGTCGACACCATCGAGGCGCGGTCGGATTCCCTGGAAAGGCACGTCCGAGCCATCCTGGAGGCCCTCGGGGAAGACCCCGACAGGGAAGGCCTCGAGAAGACTCCGGCGCGGGTGGCGGCCGCGTTGACCTTCCTCACCAGCGGCTATCGCGAGGATCCGGACACGATCATCAACGGCGCGCTGTTCACCGAGGACTACCAGGAGATGATCGTCGAGAAGGACATCGACTTCCATTCCCTCTGCGAGCATCACATGCTGCCGTTCCACGGCAAGGCCCACGTGGCCTACATCCCGCGCCACCAGATCGTCGGGGTCTCCAAGCTGGCGCGGCTGGTGGACGCCTATGCGCACCGCCTGCAAGTGCAGGAGCGGCTCACCAACCAGATCGCCCAGACCATCATGGAACGCATCAATCCTCTCGGGGCGGCGGTGGTGATGGAAGCGGAGCACATGTGCATGCGCATGCGCGGCGTGCAGAAGCAGAACTCCACCATCATCACGAGCGCTCTGCTGGGGGCCTTCCGCACACAGGAAAAGACCCGCGCCGAGTTCATGACTTTCATCCGCGGTCACCGCTTCTGACCCATGTCCATCGACATCAAGATCAGGGAGATCGCCCCGGCACGGATCCAGACGGCGGTGCTTGCCTTCCCCGTCACCGACAAGGGCCTGGAGGGGAGTCCGGCAAAGCGGCTCGACCGTCAGCTCAAGGGGAAGCTCGCCGCGCTGGTGAAGAAGAGCAGCTTCGCCGCCAAGCGCGGCAGCTCCCTGCTGCTGGCCACCCACGGCGCCGTGCCGGCGGGCCACGTGCTGCTGGTGGGCCTGGGGAAGCAGGATGAGGCGGGGCCGCATGCCTGGCGCACGGCCGGGGCCGTCACCGCCAGGGAGGCCGGGCGGATCTGGGCCGACGACGCGGTGTTCATGCTGCCGCCGGACCAGCAAACGGGCGCGGTCGTGGAGGCGCTGGCCGAGGGGGCCCTCCTCAGTGCCTATCGATTCAACAAGTACCGGTCCAAGGACCCTTCGCCGGGACGTCTGCGCACGCTGATCGTGGGACGCACCGCGGCCGGCCGGAGCGCCGCCCTGACCCGGGCGGTGCGGCGGGCCAGAGTGTCGGCATCGGCCGTCTGCCTGGCCCGGGACTTGGTGAACGAGCCCGCTTCCACCGCCACCGCCAGCTATCTGGCGGAGCAGGCCGCGTCCCATTGCCGCGGCGAGGGGCTCAAGGTGGAGGTGTGGGGCAAGCGGAAGATCCAGCAGATGAAGCTGGCGGGCCTTCTGGCGGTCAACCAGGGCAGCCGGGAGGAGCCGCGTTTCCTTCATATCCGCTACAAGCCCAAGACCAGGCCCCGGCGGAAGGTGGCCCTCATCGGCAAGGGGATCACCTTCGATTCCGGCGGACTCTCGCTCAAGCCGCCCCGTTCCATGGAAACCATGAAGCTGGACATGGCGGGCGGCGCCGCGGTCATCGCCGTGATGAGTGCGCTCCCGGAGCTGGCTCCGGACGTCGAGGTGCTGGGGCTGGTGCCGGCGACCGACAACCTGCCCGACGGCGGCGCGCAGAAACCCGGGGACGTCATCCGGTATCTCAACGGCAAGACCGTGGAGGTCATGAACACCGACGCCGAGGGCCGTCTCGTCCTCGCCGATGCCCTGGTGCTGGCGGCGCGGGAGAAGCCCGACTGCATGATCGATCTGGCCACCCTCACGGGCGCCTGCATCGTGGCCCTGGGCAACGAGCTGGCGGGGCTTTTCTGCAACGATGGAGAGTTGGCCGAAGAACTCGAGGCCTGCGGCCGGGACGCCGGCGAGGGTCTGTGGCGGTTGCCTCTGGCAGCCGAGTACCGCGAGGACATCAAGAGTCCCGTCGCGGACATCAAGAACGTCGGCGGCGGCTCCGCCGGGGCCATCACGGCGGCGTTGTTCCTGCAGGAGTTCGTCGACGACGTTCCCTGGGCGCACCTTGACATCGCGGGTCCCGCTTTCGCGGCCAAGGACCGCGTTACCTGCCCGAAGGGGGGGACGGGGTTCGGTGTCCGCACCCTGCTGAACTTCCTCTCCGGCACCGGAGAATAGGAGACACGTACCCATGGCCATATCCCACGTTGGAGACAACGAGTTCGAAACGGAAGTGATCGGCGCGCCCATACCCGTGCTGGTGGATTTCTGGGCCCCCTGGTGCGGCCCGTGCAAGTCCATTGCGCCGGTGCTGGAAGAGCTGGCCCAGGAGTATGACGGCCGTCTCAAGGTGGTGAAGATCAACGTCGACGAGAACCCCGAGACCCCCACCCGCTACGGCGTCCGCGGCATTCCGAACCTCATGATCTTCAAGGAAGGCGGCCTCGCGGGGCAGATCGTCGGGGCGGCGCCCAAGACCAGGCTGGTGAGCGAGATCGACAAGGCCCTGGGGTCGTGTCCCCCGTAAATGTTGACAAATCTGCTGGTCTTTTTCGTCGTCGGCTGCGTTGCTCTTCCTCGCGTGGTAACCGCCACTGCTCGTCATCGCGCCTTGCCGACAACGAAAAATCCTGCGCACCTTTGTCAACATTTACGGGGGACACGACCCCAGGGTGATCAGCGCGTGTAGCGCCTCATGCTTACGCTGATGAGCACGCCCACGGCTACCAGGGTGGTGACGAGTGAGGAGCCGCCGTAGCTGATGAGCGGCAACGGGATCCCTACGACGGGCACGAGTCCGGTCACCATGCCGATGTTGATGGTGAACTGCCAGAACAGAATCGCCGCCATTCCCGTGGCCAACAGCACTCCGAAACGGTCCTGAGCCCGCCTGACCGCCCTGAGCGCGAGAAGGATGAGCAAGGCGTAGGCGGTCAGCAACGCCACGCAGCCCGAGAAACCCCACTCCTCGGCGAACACCGCGAAGACGAAATCGGTGTGCTGCTCGGGGAGGAACTCCAGCCGGTTCTGGCTGCCCTGCAGATAGCCCGTGCCCCAAAGACGGCCCGAGCCGATGGCGATCTTGGACTGGACGACGTGATAGCCGGCGCCCAGCGGGTCCGATTCCGGGTTCATGAAGGTCCAGATGCGGGTCTTCTGATACGGCTTCAGGAACTGCCAACCCACCGGCAGGCCGGCGATGGCGGCGACGGTGAGGTACAGCAACGACCGCATGCGCAGTCCGGACATGACGACCACCGCCATGGCGATGAGAAAGATGACGCCGGCGGTCCCCAGGTCCGGCTGCAGCAGCACGAGCCCCACCACCGGCGCGCTCAGCAGCAGAGGCACCCCGAGATCCATCAGGGAATACCCCGGCTCGTGGTAGCACAGCGTCTTGGCCAGCACGAGCACGAGCGTGAGCTTGGCCAGCTCCGAGGGCTGGAGCGCGAAGAACCTCAGGTCGAGCCATCGCTGGGAGCCGCCGCTGGTGATGCCGATGATCAGCACCAGGGCCAGGAGGATCAGAACCGCGACGTAGGTGGGGTAGGCCCACCGGGCCAGTCGCTGGTAGTCCACGGAAAACGTGGCCATCATCAGGGCCAGGCCGATGATGAGCCAGTAGGACTGTCGGGTGGCCAGATAGCGCGAGCACTCTTCGTTGACGCTGCAGGTGGCGCTGTAGATGGTCATGATGCCCGCCAGCGCCAGCGCCACGGTAAGGGTGCACAGGGGCCAGTCGAAGCTGGAGACGAGCCGGCGATCAATCTGCATGGTCTGCCCGCGGCGACGGCCTGACGTCCAGGGCGGAGAGTTGCCGGGCGGCCGGCTCGCCGTCCTCCGGCTCCTCGCCATTCGGGCGGAAATAGGTCTCGATCACCTGTTTGGCGATGGGCGCGGCCACGGCGCCGCCGTGCCCGCCGTGCTCCACCAAGGTCGCCACGGCAATCTCGGGCTCCGTGGTGGGAGCGTAGGCCACGAACCAGGCGTGGTCCCGCACCTCGTACGGCAGGTCCTCGCTCTTGACCACTTCTCCGCGCATCTCCGCCACTTGGGCGGTGCCGGTCTTGCCGGCGATCTCCACGACTTCCGAGCGGGCCCTCCTGGCGGTGCCCCGCCGGCCGTGGACCACGTCGAACAGCGCCCGCCGGACGACGTCCCAGTTCTCTTTCTTGAGCCCCACGGTGCCGGTCCGGACCGGGCCGTACTCTTCCATCACCTCGCCGTCCGGCGACACCACCTTCTTGACGAACCAGGGGCGGTACACGGTCCCGCCGTTGGCCACGGTGGCCGTCATGCTGGCCATTTGCAGGGGGGTGACGGACAGGAACCCCTGCCCGATGGCAACCAGCGGCGTCTCTCCCTGGTACCACGGCGTTCCGAAGCGGCCCTTCTTCCATGCCCGGTCGGGGACCAGCCCGGGACCCTCGCCGTCGAGCGGGATCCCGGTGGGCGAGCCGAGGCCGAAACGGCGCGCGTACCGGGCGATCTTGTCGACGCCGAGGCGCTGGGAAATCTGGTAGAAGTACACGTCGCACGACTGCACCAGAGCCTGGTGCATGTTGATATGGCCGTGTCCCTCCTTCTTCCAGTCCCGGAGGGTACGGTTGCCGACCTTGTAGGAGCCGCCGCACCAAAGAGTCCGATCGGGAGAGATCACCCCTTCCTGCAACGCCGCCAGGGCGGTGACGATCTTGAAGGTGGAGCCCGGTGGAAACTGTCCCTGCAACGCCCGGTTGTGCAGCGGGGTCTCCTGGTCGTCGCTCAGATGCCGCCACTCCCGCGAGGTCAGGCCGCGGGCGAACCAGTTGGGGTCGAACGCCGGCGAGCTCGCCAGCGCAAGCACGGCGCCGGTGTTCACCTCCAGGACGACGATGGCGCCTTCCTTGCCCTTCAGAGCGTCGTGCGCCACCTGCTGGAGATCCATGTCGAGGGTCAGCACGACATTGTGCCCGGGGGTGGCCTTGTGGCGGTCGATGACCCGGATCTTCCGGCCCGTGACGTCGACCTCGACCTTCTCCCCGCCGCTGCGCCCGGCCAGGTGCCGATCCCAACTCTTCTCCAGGCCGGCCTGTCCGATGTCGTCTCCGCGCCGGTAGCCCTGCCTGCGAAGTCGCTGCAACTGCTTGGCGTTGATCTCGCCCAGATATCCGAGCATGTGGGCCGCCACTTCGTCGGTCAGATAGCTGCGCCGGGCCCTGACGCTCAGGTAGACTCCCGGCAGATCGAGCTGGTGGGTCTCGATCGCCACCACCGACGGCCAGTCCACGTCGCGGACAAGGGTAACGCGTTTCGCTCCGTTGCTGCCTTGGGCGGCCTCCTTGAGCCGCTCTCCGTCGACCTTCACCATCTCGGCGAGGCGCTGCAAGGTATCTTCCTGCCCGGCATTTTCGCCCGGGACGTACTGCACGTCGAAGGAGGGACGGCTATGGATCAGCAGGCGGTTCTTGCGGTCGAACACAAGGCCGCGGACCGGGGGGACGCGCTCCAGGCGGATCCGGTTGTGCTCGGACATGACGGTGTAGCGGTTGCCTTGCAGGACCTGGAGCACCCAGAGCCGGTACGTCAGAAAGGCGAAAGCCACCAGCACGCAGAGCGCGAAGAGGCGTATTCGCCGCCGGAACTCCGGCAAGGTCCGGGTATTCGGTCTACGAAGCATTGACGTAGGAAGGCGATTTCCGCGGGGTCTCCATGCGTGTCTGGATCGAGCGAAGCACGATGAACAGAAACGGGGCGATGGCCGCGGAAAAGACGGCCTCGTGGAGGATGGCCTCGGCGATGACCACCCAGTCGCGGGTGGGCATCTCGAACAGCGGAGAAATGAAGATCAGCGTGCCGACCTTCAGCCACACCGCCGCGAACACGGTGACGGCGCTCATCAAATGCCCCCTGGCCCAGATGTAGCGGAACACCAGGTATACGACGAGAAAGACCGCGGAGAAGGCCACGGCGTTCACGCCGGGTTGAGGGCTCGACAGGATGTCGATGGCGTACCCCAGCAGGAACGTCCCCCATACGGCCTCCGCCCGGGGGCGGTTGAGCGCCCAGTAAACGCACAGGGTCAGGGTCAGGTCGGGGATGATGGGAGTCCAGCTTGCGAGATGCAGGACCGTCGCCTGCAAGAGGACGAAGATCAGGCCGATGCCGAAGAAGACCAGCGACACGTTCATGGTGTAGCGGACGAGTCCGGCCCGGGGACCTCGTCCAGCGCGGACGAGAATACGCGTTTGGGCTTGTCGGAAATGAAGAGCACTTCCTCCATCACCAACGGATCCTCGGCCAGCGAGACGCGGACCCGCTGGAAGAGCCCCGGCGCATCGTCTTCGATGCCGACGATGGTTCCCACCAGGAGCCCCTTCGGGAAGGTCCCGTCCAGCCCGGACGTGATGAGGCGGTCTCCGGCACGGACATCCTCGTTGCGGCCCATGTACTTGACGATCGGTTCTCCGTCCACGGACCCCGAGACGATGCCGCGCACCCGGGTCCGCTGGGTGATGATGTCGAGGCCGCTCTTGTGATCCGTCAACAGCAGCACCTTGGCCGTGTTCTCGTCCACCGAGACGACCTTGCCGACCACTCCTCTCGGTGTAATGACCGCCATGCCCTGATGGATGCCGGCGGCCGAGCCCTTGTCCACCGTAATGGTGCGGAACCAGCTACTCGCGCTGTTGCTGATCACCGTGGCCGCCACCGATTCCCTCAGTATCCGCGTGCGGATCTCCAGCAGATCCATCAGGCGGTCGTTGGCAAGCTTCGCCTCGAAGAGCCGGTTGCGTTCGGATTCGAGGGCGGCGATCTGCGCCTTCAGGTTGGCATTCTCGTTCCAAAGGTCCTTGAAGGCGACGTAGTTGAGATGCAGGTTGCGCATCGTCGCGCCGATGGCGTGAAGCGCCTTCTGGAGCGGCTTCACCGAGTGCGACAGGAGCCGGGTCACGGCGTCGGGCTGATGCGGGCTGGTGGACGAGACGGTGACGACGTAGAAGGCCAGGGCCAGCGCCAGCAGACAGTTGATGGGAATGCAATGCCGGCGCAACACGGACATGGCCATGAACCCGGCCTTGTTGGCGCGGGTATCCGGCTGGCGGGATCTGGAGGGCTGCTGCGATGACCGGGGCGAGTCCGCAGTTCCCTTTTTCCTGGCTGCAGCCACGTGTTTCCGGCGTCCCTTCGGTTAGTTGATCGTTACATCCTTGAGCAGGTCGATCTCGTCCAGCGCCTTGCCCGCTCCCAGTACGACCGAGGTCAGGGGGTCGGTGGCAAGAGTCACCGGAAGGCCGGTTTCCTCGCTGATCAGTGAATCCAGGTTCCGGAGCAATGAGCCCCCGCCCGCCAGCACGATGCCGCGGTCCACGATGTCCGACGCCAGCTCCGGCGGAGTTCTCTCCAGCGAGACACGGACGGCATCCATGATCTGGTTGATGGGCTCCAGCAGACAGTCACGGATCTCCTCGTCGGAAATCAGCACGGTCTTGGGCACCCCCGCCACCAGATCCCGGCCCTTGATCTCCATGGTGCGGATCTCCTCGCCGGGATAGGCGGACCCGATGGTGATCTTGATCAGCTCCGCGGTCCGCTCGCCGATCATCAGGTTGTGGCGCCGCTTGATGAACTGGACGATGGCCTCATCCTGCTTGTCGCCGCCCACGCGGATGGACTTCGAGTAGACGATGCCCGCCAGCGAGATGACGGCGACCTCGGTGGTTCCTCCGCCGATGTCCACGATCATGTTGCCCGTGGGTTCGGTGATGGGGAGTCCGGAGCCGATGGCCGCGGCCATCGGCTGTTCGATCAGATAGACCTCCCGGGCTCCCGCCGATTCGGCGGATTCGCGGACCGCCCGCTTTTCCACCTCGGTGATGCCGAAGGGCACCCCGATGATGACCCGGGGCCGCACCAGCGAGCGCCGGTGGTGCACCTGCCTGATGAAGTATTCGAGCATTGCCTCGGTGGTCTCGAAATCGGCGATGACGCCGTCCCTCAACGGACGAATCGCGACGATGCTGCCGGGGGTGCGTCCCAGCATCTTCTTGGCCGCGACGCCGACGGAGAGGATTCGCTTCTCGCCCCGTCCGTTTTTCTGCACCGCCACCACGGAGGGCTCGTTGCAGACCACGCCTTCGTGCTTGATGTAGATCAGCGTGTTCGCCGTGCCCAGATCAATGGCCAAGTCGTTCGAAACGATGCCATAGATCTTGTCGAGAAACCTCATGCAACCTCTCTAATGCCACGAATGTGATGAGAAACCCGCTTCAAGATATCAAAACTCCCTGTACTCTACAAACAAACGACAACGAGAAAGGGGGGTTTTGGCGGGTCCCCTTCACATCGTCACGGCGGGTACCTATAATGACCCGGTTCCCTGGCGGACGGGCCTGGTGGACGGAACCGGATGACTCGAGGAGCCTCGCGCAAATGCTTGACGTGATACGCAAACACAAACGGTCGTGGCTGGTGATCCTGCTGCTCGGAGTCGGCGTGCTGGCGTTCGTCATGGTGGGCGTCGGCCCCCAGGGCGGTCAGAACCAGCAGGTGGTCACCATCGCCGAGGTGAACGGCGACCCGATTACCTACAGCGAGCTCGAGACGCATTACTACCGCATGCTTCAAACCTACCAGCAACTTTCCGGAGGCCGGCTCTCGCCCGCCGACATCGAGGCGCTCAATCTCCGGGGCCAGTTGCTGAACGAGATCATCGACCAACGGCTTCTGCTGCAGAGGGCGCGTGAGCTGGGGCTTCGGGTGAGCGACGAGGAACTGGTGGACGGAATCGCCCGCAACCCCGCGTTCCAGGTGGCGGGCCGGTTCGACAGGGACGTTTACGAGCAGGCGCTGCTCCGGCAGGGGCTCACTCCCGGAGAGTTCGAAGCCCAGCAGCGGGAAGCATTGGTGATCCAGAAGCTCCAGGACCTGATCCAGGACTCGATTCCGGTCACGGCCTCCGAGATCGAAGAGCGCTATCGGTGGGACAACGAGGAGATCGCGCTGGACTTCGTTCGCCTCAAGACGGACGATTTCCTCGAAGGCATCGAAATCAAGGACCAAGAGATCGAGGATTACCACGACAAGAACGCGGCGCTGCTGCGGGAGCCCCTCAAGGTCAAGACAAGGTACATCGCCTACCGGGTCGATGATTTCGCCGCCGACGTCCAGATCTCCGAAAAGGACGTTCAGTCCTACTACGACGTCTACCGCGACCGCCGGTTCCGCAGGCGGGAGGCGGTGAGGTTCAGCCATATCTTCATCCCGGCGGCGCCCGGGGACGCTTCGTCCGAAGAGAAGGCGGAGTCGCGAAAGCAGATGGAGGAGATCCTCAAGGAAGCGCGGGGGGGCGCCGATTTCGGCGAGCTCGCCAAGCAGCACTCGAAGGGGGAAACCGCGGCCCAGGGCGGGGATATGGGTTTCGTGGGCCGGGGCCAGTTGGTGGAGGCGCTCGACGCCGCGCTGTTCGCGCTCGAGGAAAACGAGGTCAGCGAGATCATCGAAAGCCCCGTGGGGCTGCACCTCCTGAAGGCGGTGGAGAAGCAGCAGGACGAGGTCATGGCCCTCGATGAAGTGCGCGAAGACATCGTCAAGGCCCTCAAGCGCGAACGCGGCGGCGCGCGGGCGGCGCGGGCCGCGGAGGATGACCGCGAGAAGGGACTCGACGGCACGCCGCTGACGGAGGTGGTCTCGCAACGAAACCTCGAGGCGTCGGTGACGCGTCTTTTCAGCGCGGGGGAAACGCTCGACGAGATCGGCGACGTGGAGGGCTTCTACCGGGCGGGGCTTTCGCTCAGGCCGGGTCAGGTGGGCCCCATCATCACCACCGCCGACGCATTGTACCTGCTGGAGGGGGCCGAGAGGGTCGAACCCGCGGTGCCGCCCGTGGACGACGTAAGGGAGAAGATCCGGGAGACCCTCACCCGAAGGAAGGCCGGCGAGCAGGCCCGCGAGAAGGCCGACGCGCTGCTGGCGGCGTTGAAGCAATCGCCGGACCTTCGCAAGGTGGCGGCGGACCACGGGCTCACCGTGGAGGATACCGGCCTGTTTCCGCGCAAGCAGGCGGAGATCCCCGAAATCGGGGTGCTCCCGTTGCCGCTGGGACGCCTCACCTTGTCCGAGCGGGAGCCCGTGGCAAAGGAGGCCTACGTCCGCGGCGATTCCGTGTACGTGATGGTGCTCCGGAAGACCGTGGCGGCCGATCCCGCGGGGCTGGCGGATGAGAAGGAAGACCTGACGCAGCGGATACGGGGAGAGAAAAGGGAACGGGTCTTGAGACGGTTGATCGAGGACCTGAAGGCCAACGCCGCGATAGAGGTCCATCCGGAGTTCATCTGACGCATGCAGATTTTCCTGTTACGTCACGGCGAGACCCGCTGGAACCGGGAAGGCCGATGCCAGGGGAGTTCCGACATCGAGCTCAACGAGGCCGGCCACCGGCAGGCCGGTGAAGTCGCCCGGCATCTCAGCCGTTGCCGGATCGACGCGGTCTATTCGAGCGATCTGCGGCGCGCGCGGCAAACCGCCGAGATCGTCGGCGGGCCCCACGACGTTCCGGTCACCGTCGATCCCGACCTGCGGGAGCTCGATCACGGCGAGATGGAAGGGCTGACGTTCGTGGAGGTACGGGAGCGCTTCAGCACCTTGATCGAGGAGTGGCGCTCGGAACCGGTGGCCGTGGTCCTGCCCGGCGGCGAGCGGCTCGGGGACGTGGACCGGCGGGCCTGGTCGGCGCTCAATCGCATTGTCGAGAGTCACGACGACGGCGACACGATCGTCGTGGTCAGTCACAGCTTCCCGATTCTCTCCGTATTGTGCCGGATCAGCCGGACGCCGCTGAACCGGTACCGCACCTTCCACCTGAAACCCTGTGACTTCAGTCACGTGAGCTTCACGCGCTCGAAGGGCTGGGAGATCCGGGAGGTGGTGGCCGATCCCTCACAAATCGGCGAGTCAGCCTGAGAAAAGGAGAGTCCCATGAGAATCGTTCACACCATGATACGGGTCAATCACCTGGATGAGAGCCTCAAGTTCTACTGCGACGGGTTGGGGATGAAGGTGTTGAAGCGGAAGGACTACGAGTCGGGCCGTTTCACCAACACCTTCGTGGGCTACGGCTCCGAGGAGGACAGCGCCGTCATCGAGCTCACCTACAACTGGGACACCCACGAGTACGACGTGGGCGACGGTTTCGGCCATATCGCCATCGGAGTGCCCGACGTGTACGCTACCTGTGACGACCTGCGCAAGAAGGGGGTCAAGATCACGCGGGACGCGGGGCCCATGAAGCATGGCGGCGGGGTGATCGCGTTTGTCGAGGATCCCAACGGGTACAAGATCGAGCTCACCACGCGGAAGGAGTAGGGGCGAGCCGGTGCCCGTGCCGGTGGCGGGTTCGGAGTCGGATTCGTGCCGGTGCCGAGCGAGCGGGGTGGGCGGCGTCCCGGAAATCAGGCGACGGTATTGCTGGGCTGTGTGGTTCTGCGTCGCCCGGGACACGGTGGTTGACCGGTGTTGTGGATTACGTCCGCCGGCCGTCGACAGATTTCCGGGACGCCGCCCACCCCGCTCTCAGCCACACGATTCTGTTGCGGGGCGACGGAAGGGGAAGTCAGCAAGGGGAAATCATGAAGTTCGGGGTATGTCTCACGCATTACGGCCGGGAGGTCGGGAGCGCGGAGTTGGTGGAGACGGTGGGGGAGATCGAGCGGTTGGGGTTCGACTCCATCTGGGTCACGGACCACGTCGTGATCCCGGAGGGTGTGCGTGAGGCGCAGTTGATCTACCGCGAGCACATGCTGGAGGCCTTTACGGTGTTCAGCTACCTGGCCGCGGTCTCCCAACGTGCGCAACTCGGCAGCAGCATCATCGTGCTGGCGTACCGGAACCCCGTCGTCATGGCCAAGATGCTGGCGAGCATCGACGTCCTCTCCGGCGGGAGAGTCATCTTCGGGGCCGCGGCCGGGTACATGGAAGGGGAGTTCGACGCCCTGGGAGCGCGCTTCGAGGAGCGGGGCGACGTGAGCGACGAGTACCTGCGCGTCATCCGCGAGATCTGGACCCACGACCGGACCAGCTTCAGCGGCAGGTACTTCAACTTCGACAAGGTCTACACCTCGCCACGGCCGGTGCAGCGGCCGGGGCCGCCCATCTGGATCGGCGGCAGGAGCAAGAGGGCCATGCGGCGGGCGGTGGAGTTGGGAGACGGGTGGCATCCCATCGGCCTCACCGCGCGGGAGATGAAAGAGGGAAGGGCCTACATGGCCGGGCTGTGCGAGCGGCGGGGGATCGCCCGGGTGCCCGCCATGTCGTTGCGCGCCAATCTCCTCATCGACGGCGTCTCGGAGCCGGTGGGCCCCTACGCGGGCCGGGCGGGCAACACGCCGTTCAAGGGGGACCCGTCACGGATCCGGGACCGCGTCGCGGAGTTCGAAGAAGCGGGCGTCGAGCACATCGTGCTGGACATGGCGACCCTGTCGCGCCCGAGTTTCCTGCGGACCCTCGAGGTCTTCGCGGCCGAGGTGTCGTAGGGGCGGTTTTCAGACCCGCCCGCGCCCGGTTTCGCCGGACCGCTCAAACCCGCTACATCCCCAGCATCTCGCGCGAAGTCCGCTCGGTCCAGGAGCGGACCTCCGCGGCGTTCTCCTGTTCGTCCACCACCGCCAGCGCCCTCTTGAGAGGGCCCAGCCCGCCGCAGTAGTCCGAGCCGAAGACAACGCCGCCGGAGCCCATCACGTCGGTGAGAAAGGGCAGGGCCTTGGGCCTGACGCTGGCCGTGTCGATGAAGAAGTGCTTGAGGAAGATGTCGGAGTAGCGCTTGTCGCCGTCCGGTCCCCTGTGCCTCCAGGACATCCTCTGGACCAGCAAGGGGATGCCGCCGCCGCCGCTCCGTATCACCACCCGCAGGTTCGGATGGCGGTCGAAGACGCCGCCGGCGATCATGCGCATCACGCATTCATTCACGCTAGCGTCGGACAACACCGCGTAGGAAACCCCGGCGCCGCCGTCCTCCAGCCGCTGGAGGGTCGGGTCCTTGGCGTTGCCGCTGCCGTGCAGGAACAGCGGCAGCCCGAGTTCCGACACCTTGGCGAACACGGGGTCGAGCTCCGGCAGGTCCACCTTCATCTCGCCGTCCACCCGTGGGTAGATGAGCACCGCCTTGAAGCCCCGGGCGGTCATGCGATCGATCTCCTCCACCGAGGCCTCCACGTTCTTGAGCGACAGCGCGGTGATGCCGCCGAACCGGTCGGTGTGGCCGCCGATGCGCTCCGCCAGCACGTCGTTGGACAGGCGCGCCATCTCCAAGGCGTCCGCGCCGTCGAGCTGGTCCGCGTCCTCGCTGGCGCCCTGGCAGACGAGCTGGTAGTCGATGCCCGCCTCGTCCAGCTCGCCGAGCCGCTTCTCGAAGTCGACGGCGTCGTAGTCGTCGACCTTCGGGTCCTTGCCGGCCTTCCGCCGGAATGCGTCTACCACTTCCGGGGCCGTGTGGTGTGAATGCCAATCGATCAACATGGGTTCCTCCGTGCGTGCGTCGGCTATGTTCAGCCCGTGATTATAGGACCCGGCATCGAACCGGGTCAATCGGCCCACCCAACCGTCACCCTCGGCCCGCCCTCGACGCCACCCCGGTCCCGGATCGAGTCCGGGATGAATCCCGGGTCACGCACGGGACATGTTTGACTGGTTTCCGTGCTTGGGCTAATCGTTTGGGAAATCATGCAAGGCCCGTGAACGCGCGGTTGCGCGTGCCGGCGGGCTGTCCTGGAGGAACCAAATGCCGACTGCTGTCATCGACGGAATCGAGATCTACTACGAAACCTGCGGCTCGGGAACGCCGCTGCTTATGTTCGCCCCCGGCGGTTTCGATTCCACCATCGAGAAGTGGCGCGTGGCCAGCGCCTGGACCGGCACCGACGCCCTCGCCAGGCTGGGCTCGGAGCATCAGGTCATCGCCTACGACCGCCGGGAGGCGGGACAGTCCGGTGGACGGGTGGAGCGCCTCACCTGGACCGCGTACGCCCGCGAGGGCAAACAGCTCCTGGACCACCTGGGGATCGATTCGGCCTTCGTCATGGGCGGCTGCATGGGCTGCTCGGTGGCGCTTTCCTTCGGCGTCAACTTTCCGGAGGCGACCCTGGGCATGATCCTGCACTGGCCGGTGGGCGGTTACCGTTGGAAGGCGGCCAGCCAGGCGCGTTTCGCCGCCCACCTGAGCTTCGTCCGGGAAAACGGGATCAACGGCGTCGTGGAGCGGGCCTCCAAGGGGACGACCTTCTGGACCGACCCCGAGTCCGGCCCCTGGGCTTCGGTCATCGCCCGGGACAGCGCGTTCGCCGAGCGGTTCGCGGCCGAGGACCCGGAGCGTTACATGGGCATCATCGCCGCCAGCGGCCCCGACCTGTTCGACCGCGAAACCGCCACCGGCGCCACGGCCGAGGAGGTCATGGGCATCAAGGCGCCGGCCGTCATCATGCCGGGCGACGACCCGTCCCACGCCACCTCGGGCGCGCACTACCTGCGGGAGTGCCTGCCCAACGGCGAGTTCTGGAACGTCATGCCGCCGGAGCAGACCACCGGGAACGTGTGCGACCGGGCGCTGGAGTTCACCCGAGCCCACCGGTAGCGCGCGGGGCCGTACGCCATGGCGCTGTTCATCAAGGCGGAGGAGCTCGAGGGCCTCATCTCCATCACCGAGGCCGTCGACGCCGTCGAGAAGGGGTTCGCCTCCCAGGTGGACCATCCCATCTTCAGCCTGCCGCGCCAGCGGATGCTGGCGGACAACCGCCGCATCACCGTTCATTCCGGAGGATGCGTGCCCTTGGGCGTGGCCGGCACCTTCGTTCACTACGAACGCCACAACTACACCGCGGACGACCAGAGCTACGGCGCGGTGGGGAAGCGGGTCTACGTCAGCTACGACAGCGAGAACGGCGCGTTGCTGGCCATCATAGCCGGCTGTCCGCCGTTCTACCGGCGCCAGGCGGCGGAGGACGAGTTCGCCACCGAGACGGCCATCACCAGTGCCGTCGGCACCCGGCGCATGGCCCGGGAGGACGCCCGGGTGCTGGGGATCCTCGGCAGCGGCCGTCAGGCCCGGCGCCATCTGGAGGCCATGTGCGCCATCCGGACCATCACGGAGGTCAGGGTCTACAGCCGAAGCGCGGACAACCGGCGCGCCTTCTGCGAGGTCATGCAGCCCCACGTGGACGCGGAGATCAAGCCCGTGGAGCGGCCCGAGGACGCGGCCCGGAACGTGGACATCATCGTCTGCGCCACCGGCAGCAACTTTCCCGTGGTTTTCGGGCGGTGGCTGGAGGAGGGGGTCCACGTCACCTCCATCGTGGGCAGCAACAAGGAGTTGCTCATGGAAGGGCTGGTGAGCCGGCCCCGGCGCGAGCTGGACGACGAGGTGCTGGCCCGGGCGGACGTGATCGTGGCGACTCTGGCGCAGCAGGGCATCCAGGACGAGCAGGGGGACTTGCTGGAGCCCGTCCGGAACGGAGTCATCGCCTGGGACGACGTCAAGGACCTGAGCGCGCTGGTGACCGGCAAGGTCCGGGGACGCGGGAGCGACCGCGACATCACCCTGTTCAAGCAGAACAGCGATCAGGGCGTGGGATACATGGCCCTGGCGCGGCTGGCCCACGACAAGGCCCGGGCGGCTGGCATCGGCATGGAGTTCTGACGCGGCGCGTCCCCCCTCTACTCTACCCTCGTCGTTTTCTATCGCCGTCCGGCATGTTATCTTTTGCATCAAGCGGTCACGTACACCGTTCATGGTTTGCCGTTCACCAAGGTAAGCGAGGCGCTCGATGCAAAGATTCCTGGTATCACTCGCCGTCCTGATCCTGTTCACCACGGTGTCCATCGTGCCGTCCGGCGCGGTGGACCGGGAGAAGCTGGAGCAAAGAGTGACCGAGGCCCGGTTCGCGTTCCGGGACTTCCAGAAGGATTCCCGGATGACTTGGTTCCGTGCGAACGTGCGTTACGCCAAGGGGCTTCTGATCATGCCCACATGGGTGCGGGGAGGGTTCTTCCTGGGCGGATATGGAGGCAACGGCGTGCTTCTGGCTCAGGACCGGGACGGGAGCTGGAGCCATCCGGCTTTCTACGACGTCCTTGCGGCGTCCTTCGGGCTGCAGTTCGGCATCGCCGGCGGGCAGGTCATTCTCATGATCATGACCGATACGGGATTGAGAAGGTTCCTGGGCGACAAGTTCCAGCTCGGCGCCGACGCGAGCATCGGCGTGGGTCCGGAGGGCATCGGCGCCAAGGCCGAGATCTTCGACATCTTCTCGTTCGCCCGTGTCAAGGGGTTGTATGGGGGCCTCACCCTCGAGGGCGGGGGCGTGATCGTCAACGGAGACAACAACCGGACCTACTACGGCGATTCCAAGGTCACGCCGACGGATATCCTGATCCGGAGAAAGGTCAAGAACCCGCAGGCCGAAGACCTCATCCGGACCCTCACCGAGGCGTCGCGGTAGCTTCCGGCGCCCCGGCGTCAGCCCGCGGGCGCGAACTTGTAGAGCGTCACCTCCTCGGTGACGTCCTCGAACACCACCTCCACCGGCTGGTTGCAATCGAGCTTGTCCGGCGACTCGTTCACCACGTTGCTCACCATCCGCGGCCCTTCCTCCAGTTGAATGACCGCGAACACATAGGGAATCTCTCCCTCGAAGCCGGGGTGGTACACTCGGTTGTAGATGCCGAACGAGTGGATCCGGCCGCGGCCGGAGGCCTTCTTCCAGTCCCACTCCGTGCTCCAGCAATGCGGACAGGTGGAACCCGGCGGGAACCAGTAGCCGCTGCACTGGCGGCACTGCGGCAACAGCAGCTCGTGGCGCTTGCAGCCCTCCCAGAAGGGCTCGGACTCCACCGTGGGATAGGGCAAGGGCTTGGCGTACTCGCTCATGACGCCTCCCTGGCGAGGATCATGGCGGACTGGCAGGCGGTGTTGCCGCCGTGGCCGCTCACCAACGCCACCTCGGCGTCCTTCACCTGGCGGTCCGGGCCGTGCTCGTGCCGGATCTGCCGGACGCCCTCGACGATCTGCAGCATGCCCTCGGTATGCCCCTCCGAGAGCTGCCCGCCCGACGTGTTGGTGGGCATGGCGCCGTCGAGCAACAGGGCGCCCGAGCCCACGAAGGGTCCGCCTTCGCCCTTCTTGCAGAAGCCGTAGTCCTCGAGCTGGAGCAGCACCATCTGCGTGAAGCAGTCATAGAGCTGCGCGGTGTCCACGTCCTCGGGGCCGATGCCGGCCATGCGGTAGGCCGCCTCGCCCGCCTCCTTGGCCCCGGTGGTGAGCATGTTGCTCTCCTCGAACCACCCGCTCAGCCGGTTGCCGAAGCCGAAGCCCATGACGTAGGCCGGGGGCCTCTTCAGGTCCCGGGCGCGCTCCGCCGAGGTCACCACCACCGCCGCGGCGCCGTCGATGTAGATGCTGCAGTCGTAGAGGCACAGCGGATCCACGATCATCCGGGCGCTCAGGTACTCCTCGATGGTCAAGGGTTTCTGGAAGAAGGCGTTGGGGTTCCGGCTCGCGTGGTCGCGGAACGCCACCGCGATGTGCCCCAGTTGCTCCTTGGTGGTGCCGTAGAGCTTCATGTGGCGCCGGGCGGACACCGCGTAGTTGGACGGAGCGCCGAACCAGCCGAACTCCGGCCCGAACTCGCCCTGGTTCTGGATGCCGATGTTCACCCGCTTGCGCGCCGTCTCGTTGCGGTGGGTGCGGGACCAGGTGTCCCGTCCGAACCCCACCACCACCGTGTTGCACAGCCCCGCGTCGATGGCCATGCAGGCCATGGCCACGCCCAGCACTTGGCTCGCGCCGCCGTTGTCGGTGGATGTGCTGTAGGTCACGTTCAGGCCCAGCGCCGCCCCCACCCGTTGGTGGTGGCAGTAGACGTCGTCCGGTCCCCGGGTGACCAGCCCGTCCACGTCCGCCTTGGTCAGCCCGGCATCCGCGATGGCGTTCCGCGCCGCCACCGCGAACATCCCGATGGGCCCCATCTCCGGCACCTTGCCCAGCGCGCTGTGGCCCACCCCCGCGATGGCGTACTTGCCCCGAAGGTTGTTGCTCATGGGATTCCTCCTGGTGGTCTCTCGGTCCGGCCAGTCGACCGACAGCCACGATACACGAAACGGGGAAATTCGGCGAGGGTCTTACGAGGTTGGCTAGTGCACTTCTGGCGACTACAGTTGTCCTAGTGGTATGAAATGAATCAATGGTGGTCGGGAGCGGAACCTGAACCCTAAGGCGGGAGGTCTTCATGCCAGCGGTACTGAGCAGAGTACTTTCCCTGTAGTGCGGTCGGCGTGGAGTGTTTCGAGTCGGTGGCCCTCGAACTGATTCAGATTGAAGAAATGGGAGCGTGGATGTCCTCAGTGGAAGAGATTGCAGAAGGAGCATGGGAACGAATGCAGTACTCCCTGCGCTACGATGTCCGTTTGGGGGAGGAGACTTTAACCGAACTGCTCCTTCTTGATTTTGTGAGTGGGATGCCCGCTCAGCGGTTCAGGCTCTATCAGTTCACCAAGCAAGAAGAGTCGCAGTTCGGCGCGGATATCGAGATTGTAGTAAAGGATGGAGGACAAGTCGTAGTGCTTGCCATTCAGGCAAAGAAATTGTCTCGTTGTGGGCGCTATGACTCTCTAAATGCAAGGGCCGGCGGAACCAATCGACATCAAATCGACGTGTTGGAAGACTACTCGGGTCAAATCGGGGCGATCCCCGTCTATCTCCTGTATAACCACACCGACAAGCCCCGGTCGAGTTGGCATTGTTGTCAGAAGTTAGATGAGAAACAGTTGAGTTGTACTCTAGTGCCTAGTTGGGAGATCCGCCGTGCAATAGAGAAGCGGGGAAGCCGGACATTCGATGCCGTTCACTCAAGCCATAGTGCGCTACCGTGGCGCTGTCTATTTGTTTGTCCGTCTCCTGGATGGCGCAAGCTTCTTGACGAAGCACCTGCACGACGGACAGCGGTCGGATCGAGGTCGTCCGGGAGCATAGAAGAAGGAATGCAGGGGTGGCGAAGGGACCTCGATGCGACGGGAACTGCTTGGCCGGAGTGGCTGTGGGACAGAGACAGTACAGTCTTGTCCAAAGAGGATGCCCATCGGTTTAGACAAGAGCGCCTCCCAGTTGGGAGAGCCCAGTTCGAGGCCGGTCGTGTCAGTGATGTTTCTGAACCACTACTTCCCCGCCGCCTTCTGTTGTATCAGCCGCAACCAAATGCAAGGGACACCGATGCAGATCGACACTAGGACTTGCACTGTGGTGAGCGGCAATACAGCTTCGTCACCGTTGCGGACGGCTGCTCGGTCCGCGTGACCGCTCTGGTTCAACCCACGGGGATTCGGCATGACTGAGAAAGAGCTTGTGCGACGCATCCGGCTTGGCGAGGACTCGGCGCTGGAGATGAAGCAGGTCCTGTTGAATGGAAACCGCGTTACCGGTCCGCGCCGCGACGATTTTGCAGATGAACTGGCAGCCTTCGCCAACGCGAAGGGCGGCTTGGTAATCCTCGGGGTAAACGACGAGAGCAAACAGGTGACGGGTATCCCCCTTGAGCAATTGGATGCCGTTGAAGCATGGGTGCGGGAAGTCTGCAACGATTCGATCAAGCCGGCGCTCGACGCAGACATCTACCGGCAGGAGTTATGCGATGCCGTCGGCCAACGGGTACCGATCATTCGCGTGGATGTCCCCCGGAGCCTTTTCGTGCACAAGAGCCCCGGCGGCTACTTTCGAAGGCTGGGTAGTTCGAAGCGTGAAATGTCTCCTGATGGCTTGGCACGGCTGTTTCAAGAGCGAAGCCAGAGCCGCGTGATTCGGTTTGACGAATCACCGGTGCCAGGCACCAAACCAGAGGAACTAGACTACTCGCTGACGGTTCGGTTTCTGCGCGGGGACTCGACTGAAGCCTCCGAAAACGCGGCGCGTAAGCTGCGTCTCGTGGCCGACGACGATGACGGCGCCGCTCGGCTCACGCTGGCGGGCGTTCTTCTATGCACACGTGAGCCGCAGCGGTGGCTGCCACATGCGTACGTGCAGGCGGTTAGTTACGCGGGTGAACGTACTGACGTGAACTATCAGACAGATGCACGGGACATCCTCGGGCCGCTTGACGAGCAGGTGGCGGAGGCTTTGCACTTCGTGCGCAGGAACATGCTGGTGCGCGCCACGAAGGAAACCGGACGGGTGGAACGGCCGCAGTTCAGCGAACGCGCGGTGTTCGAGGCCTTGGTGAATTCCGTCGCCCACCGGGACTATTCCCTGGCGGGACAGCGTGTGCGGTTGCACATGTTCGGCGATCGTCTTGAGCTCTACGTACCAGGAGCGCTGGCAAATACCCTCACACCCGATACCTTGCATTTGCGGCAGGCCAACCGGAACGAGTTGATCGTGTCATTGTTGGCGCGCTGTCGAGCGCCGACCGGCGTCGGGCGGGTGAATATGATGGACCGCCGGGGGGATGGTGTCCCCATAATCTTGCAAGAGAGCCGTGACCTTTCGGGGTTTGCTCCCGTATACACTCTGATCGATGAAGGTGAGCTCCGTCTCGTTATCCGGGCAGCAGAATGAGCGCTGTTGCGAGAAGGCAGGAGGATAGTGGCGAACGTAGCACGTATCGTATGTCTGGCGAACTCTCGAAAGCTCAGCGGACGGTGTATTGCCGGGCGCGAGTGGAGCAATACTCGGGCGGGCCGCTGGATCAGGCCTGTCAGCGGTCGCGAAGGCCAAGAGGTGTCGGAGTACGAGCGCCAGTACGAGGATGGCAGTGATCCGCAGGTCCTTGACATAATCGATGTCCCAGTGCGGGAACCTCGCCCCAAGGACTATCAGACTGAAAACTGGCTGCTCGACCCCGACTGCTACTGGGTAAAGGCCGATCGACTATCAACGCTCCAGTTGTCAAGCCTACTCGACCCTGTTGCGCCGCTCTGGATCGACGGATACAGCACGTACAGCGGACGAAACGATAAAATCCCGCTGGAAGAGGCTGTTTCACTCCCCGATTCACTGCGTCTGATTCGAGTTGATAGCTTGCAACTCATCGTATTCAGGCCGGGCGAGGCGTTCGGCAACAACAAGCGGCGTGTGCAGGGCCGCTTTTTCCACGCCGGCAATGAGTACGCTTTGTGGGTTACGGACCCGGGTTTCGAGCGGAGATATCTGGCGAAGCTGGACGGTAGTTATGGGGTTGGCGAGTGCTACATGACGATTAGCCTCGGAGAGCCGTATCGGGAGGCGTGTTACAAACTTATCGCCGCGATCATCGCTAGCGACCGCTAGCAGGAGGAATTGCATTGACAGCAATGCGTATTCTGACCATCGGCCATTCCACCCACGCTTTGGAGGCATTCCTCAATTTATTACAACGCCACGAAGTCGCCAAGTTGGGGGATGTCCGCTCAATGCCCTACAGTCGCTACAATCCACAATTCAACCGCGAGCCGTTGACGGACAGCCTTGCAGCGCTTGGCATAGACTACGTGTTTTTCGGAGCGGAGTTGGGAGGCCGATCAGACGATCCGTCCTGCTTTGAGGACGGGCGCATTCGCTACGACCATCTCAGTGCGACTCATGAATTCCAACAGGGTTTGAAGCGGCTTATTTACGAAGCGACCGGTAGTCGCATCGCGCTGATGTGCGCGGAGAAAGAGCCGCTGGAGTGCCATCGGACCCTCCTCGTGGCACCAGCACTTGAGGCCAAGGGTGTAGCTGTCGAGCATATTCTGGCAGATGGCGGACTTGAGGCTCATGGTGCTTCGATGGAACGTCTGGTCGCCATTCATGGTGGTGAACATCAAGGGGAGTTGTTCGCCACAGTTGCCGACCGGATTGAGCTAGCCATCGAAAAACAGGCGGAACGTGTCGCGTACAGGAACAGAAGAAGGACCGACACGTCATCGCTGTACGGAACGGGTCGGAAGCCGTGAAGATACTCACCATCGGGTTCACGAAGAAGTCCGCTTGCCGTTTCTTTGAACTCCTTCAAGCATCGAACGCGAAGCGGATTATAGACGTACGCCTCAACAACGCCTCCCAGCTTGCCGGTTTCACCAAGCGGGATGATCTCTCGTACTTTCTGCACAAAATCTGCGGGATGGAGTACCTTCACATGCCGCAGCTCGCACCTACTCAAGAAATGCTGGCCAACTACCGGAAGCGGCGGATTGGTTGGGAAGCTTACGAGGCTTTGTTCAAGGAGTTGATGTACGAACGGCGGGTCGAGCAGACGATCCCCCAGGACTTGTTGAGTGATGGCTGCCTGTTGTGCAGCGAAGACCAGCCCCATCATTGTCATCGTCGACTTGTGGCTGAGTATCTGAAATACCACTGGGGCGATGTCGACATCGCGCACCTTTGGTAGAATTCCGGTAGCCTGTCCAGCCTATCGAGAGAATGGGGAAGAAAAACCGCCCTCCGGCGGTTTGGAGTGGTGTTTGGTGGAGCCGATGGGGATCGAACCCACGACCTCTAGATTGCGAACCTAGCGCTCTCCCAGCTGAGCTACGGCCCCACGCTCGTGTAGTCCCTACAAGGTAGCATTCCCCAACGCCCATGTAAATGCGCCCTGGGGCCGCCCCTGTTCCCGGGCGGATGCCTCATCCGTACTCTTGACACGCCACCGGGTAGTTTCGTACGCCTGCCTTCACCATGAGGACCGCCTACTTCGACCTCGTCTCCGGCATCAGCGGGGACATGACGGTGGCCGCCCTGCTGGACCTGGGGGTGCCGCGCAGGCGGCTTCAGGAGGAGCTGGAGAAGCTTCGGGGCGTGGACTTCCGGATCCGGGTGGGCCGGAAGACCGTCAACGGCATCCGGGCGGCCCGGTTCCAGGTCATCGTCGGCGCGGACCCGCCCCGGCGGAGCTGGTCCGGCATCCGCCGGCTGATCGAGCGGAGCGGGTTGCCGGCGGAGGTGAAGTCGCGAAGCCTCGACATCTTTTCCAACCTGGCCGAGGCCGAGGCGAAGATCCACGGGGTCGCGCCGGACGAGGTTCACTTTCACGAGGTCGGGTCGGTGGACTCCATCGTGGACGTCGTGGCGGTCGCCATCGGCACCTGTTTCCTGGAAATAGACGAGTTCGCCTGTTCGGCGGTGCCGCTGGGCCGGGGCCTGACCCGTTCGATGCACGGGGTGCTGCCGGTGCCGGCCCCGGCAACCCTGGAGCTGCTGAGGGGGTTTCCGGTGGAGGACGCGGGTCTGGAGGCGGAGAACGTGACGCCCACCGGCGCCGCAATCCTCTCGGCCCTCGTCACGCGGCGCGGCGAGGCTCCGGCCATGCGCATCGAGCGCACGGGCTACGGCGCCGGCACGCTGGAGTTCCCGGACCGGCCCAACGTCTTGCGCATCGTCCTCGGGGAGAGCGGGCCGGCCCTGGACCGTGACCGCATGATGGTGATGGAGACGCAGATCGACGACATGAACCCCGAACTCTACGACTACGTGCTGGAGCGTCTGTTCGCCGCCGGCGCCCGGGACGTGACGCTCTCCGCCGTCCAGATGAAGAAGAACCGGCCGGGCACGCTGCTGCGCATCCTGGCCGAGCCGGAGCTGCGGGAGGCGCTGGCCGAGGTCGTGCTGCGGGAGACCTCGACACTGGGCGTGCGGTGCTACCCGGTGGACCGCCTCGTGTTGCGGCGCGAGGTGCGGAAGCTCAAGACGCGGTTCGGCACGCTCACGGTGAAGGTCGCGGAAGAGCCCGGAGGGGGGAAGAGGGCGACGCCGGAGTACGACGAGGCGCGGAAGATCGCGGCGTCGAAGAAGGTGCCGTTGAAGGCAGTGTACGACGAGGTGACGCGCTGTTTCGTCGGCGGGCAGTGATAGTCCGTAGATACCAAGAGGGCGCCTGCCCCACCGCCCCTGGATTCCCGCTTTCGCGGGAATGACGGAAGAGGGCGGGAATGACGGAAGAGGGTTCGCGTGGCGACATTCCGCACGGCGATGTCTCGCGTGGCGATGTTCCGCGCGGCGATGTCTCGCGTGGCGCCCCTGGATTCCCGCCCCTCACATGATCTGTTTCAGGTATTCGAGCTGCACCTGCCGCTCGAACAGGCTGCCCAGGTCGGGGCGCGTCTCCCGTGGCTCGCTTGCTGCCCTTCGGGAATGAAGAAAGGGGATCTTCCCCAGGCACGGCACCTTGGTCATCGTCTGCAGGGTCTGGGCATTGGTGGCCGTGGCCGGCGTGCCCTCGCTCTCCATGTCGTTCAGGATGTAGCCGCAGACGTTCAGACCCATGCACGCACCGTGCTCGAGGGTCAGCACGGCATGGTTGATGGCGCCCAGCCGGTTGCCTACCACCACCAGCACCGCGAGGCCCAGCTCCCGGGCGAGGTCGGCGTAGGTGTAGTCGTCCACCAGCGGGACCATCAGGCCTCCCGCCCCTTCCACCAGCATGAGGTCGTGGGCGGCCCCCATGTCGTGGCACAGACGCACCAGGAAGTCGGGCCGGATCCGGACGGCGGCGTGGGCCGCGGCCACGCTGGGAGCCGCCGGGACTCCCAGCCGGTAGGGGCAGATGCGGTCGATGGCCTGGTTGCTGCCGGCCGCGGCCTTGAGGAAGGTGGCGTCCTGGGGCACCAAATGGCCCTTCTCGTTCCGGCATCCGGACTCCGCGGGCTTCATCACCCCGACCCTGAACCCGGCGTCCTTGAAGGCCGCGGCGAGGCCGCACGACACCAGGGTCTTGCCCACCCCTGTGTCGGTACCGGTGATGAAGAAGCCGCGGCTCATGAACGTTCCGTGACGTGCCGGATGGAGTCCCGCACCACCTCCACCAGGGTCGCCAGCTCGGCGTCGCTGATGGTGAGGGGCGGCAGCATGATGAGGGTGTCGCCCAGCGGGCGCACGATGACGCCGCGGCGCCGGGCCTCCAGCACCACCTGGTTGGCGATGCGCACGCCGGGGTCGTAGCGCTCCCCGCGCTCCTTGTCCTTGACCAGCTCCATGCCGGTCATGAAGCCGCGCCGGCGTATCTCGCGCACGTGGGGGAGGGTGAGGACGTCGTTTCCGAGCCGTTCCTCCAGCCAAGCGATCCTGGCCGGCACCTTCTCCATCAGCCCCTCCCGTTCGAAGATGTCGAGGCCGGCCAGCGCCACCGCGCAGGCCAGGGGATTGCCGGTGTAGGTGTGGCCGTGGAAGAAGCTCTTGAACTCGCCGTACTCGCCCAGGAACGCTTCGAAGATCTCCTCGGTGGCGAAGGTGGCGGCCAGCGGCAGGTAGCCGCCGGTGATGCCCTTGCCGACGCACATGAGGTCCGGGCTGACGCCGTCGTGCTCGCAGGCCCACATCCGCCCGGTGTGGCCGAAGCCCGTGGCCACCTCGTCGGCGATGAAGAGCACGCCGTTTTCCTTGCAGATGTCCCGGATGGCCTTGACGTAGCCGGCGGGTTGGGGCCACATGCCGGCCGCTCCCTGCATGACCGGCTCCATGATGAAGGCCGCCAGGCGATCCTTCTCCCGGCCGACGGTGTCCCGGGCCTCCGCCACCGACCGCTCCATGGCCTCGGCCTCACCGAGGCCCTGCTCCCGCTGGTAGGCGTAGGGAGGCTTCACCGCCAGGGCGGGGAACAGCATGGCGCGGTGAAAATGGTGGAACAGCTCGCTGTAGCCCACGCTCATGGCCCCCACCGTGTCCCCGTGATAGGACTCCTCCAGCCGCGCGAACAGGGTCCTCCGGGACTGGCCCAGGAGCTGCCAGTACTGGACCGCCAGCTTGAGCGCCACCTCCACGGCGGTGGCGCCGCTGTCGGAGTAGAACACGCGGGTGAGGCCCACCGGCACCATGGCCGCGAGCCGGGCGGCCAGCTCGATGCCCGGCGCGTGGCTGAGCCCCAGGAAGGTCGAGTGGGCGATGCGGTCGGTCTGGGCCTTGAGGGCCTTGTCCAGCTCCGGGCGGCGGTGGCCGAACAGGTTGCACCACAGCGACGAGACTCCGTCGAGGTAGCGGTTGCCGTCCACGTCGATGAGGTAGCTGCCCTCCCCCTCGGCGATGATGCAGGGGTCTTCGCCCATCCACTCCTGCATCTGGGTGAAGGGGTGCCACAGGTGCGTGTGGTCCATGCGCTTGAGGGTCTCGTATTTGTCGCTCATCTTGCGTGTCCGAAGGCGTCGAGCGCCTGTTCCATCTGTTTCGTGGTGTGGGTCGCCATGGTGGTGACCCGCAGTCTCGACGTGCCCGGGGGCACCGTGGGCGGGCGGATGCCCTGCACGTAGAAGCCCGATTCCAGCAGCCGCGCCGCGAACTCCATGCACGGCCGCTCCTCTCCCACCATGACGGGAATGATCTGGGTGCTGCCGCCCACCGAGTAGCCGAGCTTGCCGAGGCCGTCCCGGAGCTGCTCCGTGTTGCGCCGCAGCGCGCATTGCCGCGCCGGCTCCTTCTCCACCAGATCCACCGCCGCGCCGGCCATGGCCAGCACCACCGGCGGCAGCGACGTGGTGAAGATGAAGCTGCGGGCGCGGTTGATGAGCAACTCCTTCAGCTTGCCGCTGCCGGCGACATACGCGCCGAAGGCGCCCAGGGCCTTTCCCAGGGTGCCCATCTGCACCAGGACCCGGTCCCCCAGCCCCGTCTCCGCCACCACGCCGGCGCCGTTGGGCCCCCGCACCCCGGTGGCGTGGGCCTCGTCCACCATCACCATGGCGCCGTGGCGCTCGGCCAGCTCCACCATCTCCCGCAGCGGCGCGATGTCGCCGTCCATGCTGAAAATCGACTCGGTGACGATGAGCTTCCGCGTGGCGGCCGGCGCGCTCTTCAACGCGCCTTCCAGGTGATCCAGGTCGCAGTGGCGGTACACCGATACCGCCGCCCGCGAGAGCCGGCAGCCGTCGATGATGCTGGCATGGTTCAACTCGTCGCTCAGCACCACGTCGCCCTTCTCCACCAACGTGGCGATGATGCCCACGTTGGCCTGGTAGCCGCTATTGAACACCAGCGCCGCCTCGGTCCCCTTGAAGCGCGCGATCCGCTGTTCCAGCTCCTCGTGCGCGGTCATGTTTCCCGAAATCAGCCGCGAGGCCCCCGAGCCGCAGCCGTACCGGTCCAGCGCCTCGATGGCGGCTTCCTTCAGGCCCGGGTGGTTGGCCAGCCCCAGGTAGTTGTTGGAGGACAGGTTCAGCACCTCCCGGCCGTCGAGGCGGACGGTGGCGTCCTGCTCGCCGTCCACGACCTTCAACTGCCGGTAAAGGTTGCGGCTCTTGATCTCCTCCAGCCCGCGTTCGATGAAATCCGTCATGCTTCCGTTCGAGAGTACATTGTTCGCGTAGATATACCATGACGGAACCAGGAACCGGATACCCGCCCATGGTGGAGCCCACGCCTGCGTTGACTTTGACGAATCCGTACCTAGATTTTTGTAAGGCTTCCCGCGCCGCAAGACGGGAATCCGGAGGAATCTCATGGACATCAATCGGCTCACCGACAAGTCACAGGAAGCGCTGCGCCAGGCCCAGACCCTGGCGTCGCGGCGCAACCATCAGGGAGTGGACGTCGAGCATCTGCTTGCCGCCCTGCTGGAGCCCGCGGACGGCGTGGTCACGGCGCTGCTGGCCCAGACCGGCGTCTCCGTGGCCGCGGTCAGGAAGGCCCTGGAGGACGAGTTGGACCGCATTCCGCGGGTGACCGGGGCGGGGGCGGCGACCGGGCCGGAGCAGCTCTACGTCACCCAGCGGCTGTCGCGCCTGTTCACCCGGGCCGAGGACGAAGCCGGGAAGCTCAAGGACGACTACATCAGCGTCGAGCACCTGCTGCTGGCGATCCTCGAAGAAGGCGGCAAGGCAAGCCAGGTGCTCCGCACCCAAGGCGTCGGCCGCGACACGCTGCTGGGCGCGCTCCAGAAGGTGCGCGGCCACCAGCGCGTCACCAGCCAGAACCCGGAGGGCACCTACCAGGCACTGGAACGCTACGGACGGGACCTGACCCAGCTCGCGTCCCAGGGCAAGCTCGACCCCGTCATCGGCAGGGACGAGGAGATCCGCCGGGTGGTGCAGGTGCTGTCCCGCCGCACCAAGAACAATCCCGTGCTCATCGGCGACCCCGGCGTGGGCAAGACCGCCATCGTCGAGGGGCTGGCGCTCCGCATCGTGGCGGGGGACGTGCCCGAGGGCCTCAAGCAGAAGCGCATCGTGGTGCTGGACATGGGACAGCTCATCGCCGGCGCCAAGTACCGGGGCGAGTTCGAGGAACGCCTCAAGGCCGTGCTCAAGGAGGTGCAGGAGTCCTCGGGCGAGGTGATCCTGTTCATCGACGAGCTCCACACCGTGGTGGGGGCCGGCGCCGCCGAGGGCGCCATGGACGCCAGCAACCTGCTGAAGCCCATGCTGGCCCGGGGCGAGCTGCATTGCATCGGCGCCACCACCCTGGACGAGTACCGCAAGTACGTGGAGAAGGACCGGGCGCTGGAGCGGCGGTTCCAGCCGGTGACCGTGGACGAGCCCACGGTGGAGGACACCGTGTCCATCCTGCGGGGGCTGCGGGAGCGCTACGAGCTGCACCACGGGGTGCGCATCAAGGACGCCGCGCTGGTGACCGCGGCGGTGCTGTCCCACCGCTATATCGGCGACCGCTTCCTGCCCGACAAGGCCATCGACCTGGTGGACGAGGCGGCTTCCAAGCTGCGCACCGAGATCGACTCCATGCCCGCGGAGCTGGACCAGGCCTCCCGGCAGGTGATGCAGCTCGAGATCGAGCGCGAGGCCCTGCGCAAGGAGAGCGACGACGCCTCGCGGGAGCGCCTGGCCAAGCTCGAGAACGAGCTCGCCAACCTCAAGGAAGAGGCCAACAAGCTCAAGGCGCGCTGGGAGATGGAGAAGGCGTCCATCGCCCGCCTGCGCAAGCTCAAGGAGGAGATCGACGCGACCCGCCGGTCCATGGAGCAGGCGGAGCGCGAGTACGACCTGAACCGCGTGGCCGAGCTCAAGTACGGAAGGCTGACCGGGTTGGAGAGCGAGCTCGCGAAGCAGGAGGAGAGCGTCAAGACGGAGGAGGGCGGGGTGCTGCTCAAGGAGGAGGTGGACGAGGACGACATCGCCGAGGTGGTGTCGCGCTGGACCGGGGTGCCGGTGTCGAAGCTGCTGGAGGGGGAGCGGGAGAAGCTGCTGCGCCTGGGCGAACACCTGCACAAGCGACTCATCGGCCAGGACGAGGCGGTGTCGGCGGTGGCCGACGCGGTGGTGCGCGCGCGCTCCGGGCTCAAGGACCCCAACCGGCCCATCGGCTCGTTCATCTTCCTGGGCCCCACGGGCGTGGGCAAGACCGAGTTGGGGCGGGCGCTGGCGGAGTTTCTGTTCGACGACGAAGCCAACATGGTGCGTCTCGACATGTCCGAGTACATGGAGAAGCACACCGTGGCGAGGCTGGTGGGCGCCCCGCCGGGATACGTGGGCTACGACGAAGGCGGGCAGCTCACCGAGGCGGTGCGCCGCCATCCCTACTCGGTGGTCCTCTTCGACGAGGTGGAAAAGGCCCATCCCGACGTGTTCAACGTCATGTTGCAGATTCTCGACGACGGCCGGCTGACGGACGGCCACGGCCGCACCGTGGACTTCAAGAACACGGTGGCGATCATGACCTCCAACATCGGCAGCCAGCTCATCCTGAACTACAGCGGCCGCGGCGACGACAGCGGCTACGAGGCCATGAAGCGGGAGGTGCTGGACCTCCTGCGGCGGGAGTTCCGGCCGGAGTTCCTGAACCGGGTGGACGACATCGTGGTGTTCCACGGCCTCACCCGGGACGACCTCCGGGAGATCGTCGAGATCCAGCTCGGCCACCTGCGCCGGCGCCTGGACGAACGCCACATCCGCCTGGATCTCACCCGCAAGGCCAAGGACCACTTCGCGGACACGGGCTACGACCCCGCCTACGGCGCCCGGCCGCTGAAGCGGCTGATCCGGAAGGAGCTCGAGACCGCCCTGGCCCGGAAGCTCCTGGCCGGCGAGGTCAAGGACCACAGCCGCGTGGTGGTGGACCACGACGGGAACGGGCTCACGGTAACGGCGTCGGCGGTGGCGGATGCGGCGTAGACGCCGCCGGTCCGGTACGCCGCAGGCGTCATTTGCAATGGTTGCGAGGGCTCGCTAAAATTCCCGGATGCAGTCCCTCCTGAGAAAAAACATCGAAGATCTGGAAGGTTATACGCCCGGAGCGCAACCTAGGCGGGGCGACCTCATCAAGCTGAACACCAACGAGAACCCCTATCCGCCGTCTCCGCGGGTGCCGGCGGCCGTCCGCAAGGAACTCACCTCTGCCCTGCGCCTCTACCCCGATCCCGTTGCCCTGGAGTTGCGGAAACGGGCGGCGATCCTCTACAACATGCGGCCCGAGAACGTCGTGGCGGGCAACGGCTCGGACGAGCTGCTGGCGATCCTGATGCGCTGCTACGTAGGCGAGGGTGACTGCGTATCCTATCCGGTCCCCACCTACACCCTGTACGAGACGCTGATCGCCATACAGGGCGGGCAGAGCCTGACGGTACCCTATCCCGACAACTTCGCCATCCCGGCGCCGCTCTATTCCCAGTCGGGCAAGGTGACCATCCTGTGCAACCCCAACGCTCCGTCGGGCACCCTGGAGCCGGCGGGCGAAATCGCCCGGCTGGCGCGTTCGGTGGCCGGCCTGCTGATCGTGGACGAGGCCTACATCGACTTCGCGGACAGCGACGAGAGCGCCATTGCGCTGGTCAAGCGCTTCCCCAACCTGGTGGTGCTGCGCACCTTCTCCAAGGCCTTCTCGCTGGCCGGCATGCGTGTGGGGCTGGCCTTCGGCAGCGACGACATCGTGCGCAACATGCTCAAGGTCAAGGATTCCTACAACCTCTGCCGTCTGAGCCTCGCCGCCGCGGTGGCCGCCCTGGAAGACACGGACTGGATGAGGCGGAACGTGGGACGGATCCAGCGGACCCGCGGGACGCTGATCCGCGGCCTCCGGAGGTTGGGATTCGAAGTTCACCCATCCCAGGCGAACTTCGTGATGGCGAAACTGGGCAGCGACAGCATCCGGTGGCTGCACGACGGGCTCCGGGACCGGGGCATCCTGGTGCGCTTCTTCGATGCCCCCGAGCTCCGGAACATGATCCGGGTGACGGTGGGACGACCGCGGGAGATCCGTGCGCTCCTCACGGAGACGGAAGCCCTCTTGCAGGGACGTGGCTTGATCCGGAAGGCGTCGTAGCAACGGGACCGGTGAAGGGCGAGTTCGTCTTGCGTGGTGTCACGCTTCGCCGAAGGGCCGTTGCGGCCAGATGAACGACAAACCCAGCCTCACGCGCACGGTCGCTCCTTTCCCGACCCCGTCGCTCAGGGCCTCCAGACTCCCGCCGACGCTGGCGACGTAATTCGCCGCCGAATGAAGCCCCAGCCCGCTGCCCGTGTCCTTGGTGGTGTATCCCGAACCAAAGATGCCTTTCAGGTCCTTCGGGTCGATGCCGACGCCGTTGTCGGTGATGTCGATGACCAGGAACTCGTCCTCGATGTATGACCGGATGCGGATCTCCGGCGGTTCGTCGAGGGCCCCCGACAGGGCGGCTTGGTCGATGGCTTCGATGGAGTTCTTCACCAGGTTGACCACCGTCTGGTGGAACGGGCTTTCACGGACCCGAACCTGCGCCGGCGCTCCCTCGCAATCGATGTGAAACCGGATGCCGCGCTTGTGGGCAGTGTCCTGCAGGATCCGGACTGCGGCGTTGATGGTCCCTTCCAGGTCCAGATCCTTGAGGGCCGTCAGGTTCCGGCCCAAGCCTTGTTGCGTCCGGACGATGTCCGCTATGTGCTCCACCCTGTCCCGGACCCGCTCGACGGTCTGCAGCAACTGCGTCCCTTCTCTCCCCAGGTCGTCGGCAAGGGCGAACAGAAACGGCATCGCCCGGCGACCCTTCGGATCGTCTCTCAGGTAGTCGATCCAGTCGTGCTCGTGCGCCTTCAAGGCGGTGGTCAGCGCCTGAAGGCGGCGTACCAACTGGTTCCTTCTCAGTTGCTCGAGTACCGTTCCGATACCGATGCCCGCGCTGTTGATCGCGTTCCCGATGTTGTGGAGCACCGTTTCGACGACTTCCAGTCGGCCCTGGGCGAACGCCCGGTCCAGCGCCTCATTGGCGCGTACGCGCTCCGTCACGTCGCGAAACACCACGACGCCGCCCATGACGGAGTTGGATGCGTCCCGCAGGGGCCTTCCGCTGACGTTGAAGTAAGCTCCGTTGGGGACCTTCGAATTGCGCACGATTATCTCCAGGTCATCGAACGCTTCGCCCGTCAGGGCGCGCGCGAGCGGAAAGCGATCGGCTGAGATGGGCGTGTTCTTGTCGGGAAGGTAGAGTCCAAGGGTCGCCGGCAAGGCCGCCAAGTCTGTCCTTCCGAGATCTTCGGAACTGTACGGCGACGCGGCGTCGGTGAACCGTTTCGCCGCGGCGTTGACAACGAGGTAGTTGCCCTGGGGATCAACGGCCACCACCCCGTCGTTGATACTGTTGAAAACGGATTCCATGAGGCGGGTCTGGCTCTCCAGCCGCTCGACCGCCTGCCTCAACTCGGCCTCCGACCGTTTGGTGGCCGTGATGTCGCGGAGCACGGCCATGCCTCCCATGAGTTTGCCGGAATCGTCCAGAAGCGGTCTGGCGCTGGTGCTGATGTAGATGTCTTCCGGGCTGGCCGGGTTGCGCACGATCATTTCCTCGTCATCCGTTGACTCACCGCCGAGGGTTCGCGCGATCGGCAAATCGAGAGAAGGATACTGAGTCATTCCGTCGAGCTTGAAGATGCCGTAACGCTCACTCCAGTTCTCGGGTCCGGAGTGGGGTCTGTACGGACCCAATATGCGCTCGGCGCTGGTGTTGCGCATGGTCGGGTTCCCGCGTTCGTCGATCACCACGATCCCGTCGTTGGTACTTTCCATGAGCATTCGCCACGCCCGGGCTTCTTCCCGAACGCTCTGTACCGCCCGCGTCTCGTCGATCCTGTGAAAGGCCAGCACCGTGCCTTCGACACGGCCGTTTCGGCCCTTTACGGCCGCTACGTTGTAGTCGATCGCCACCTCTTCCCCGTCGCGGGTCGCGAGCATCATGTCGCCGCCTGTACGAGCGGTGTCGACACCCTCCATGACGAGGCGTTGCATGGTCTGGAGCTGGCCCGGAAGAGTTCCCGCGGCTCCGTGAAAGACCCGCATCAGCGGCCGGCCGAAGGTCTCGTGCCGGGACCAGCCCGTGAGGCGTTCCGCGGCGCCATTCATGAACGTGACGCCGTCCTCCTTGTCGGCCACCACGACGGCCTCGGTGACGCATTCGGCGATGGATGACGCTAGCCGTTGCGATCGTTGCCGGGCATACAGACGCAAGGCGGTTTCGACGTGCAGGTGGAGCTGTCCTGCCGGCGCCGCCTTTGGCACGTAACCGGCCGGCTCACTGTCCAGGGACCGCCGCTCCAGCGCCGGTCCGGCATTGCCGTTGAGATACAGCACCGACGTGTCGAGCGCCTCGCTCAGGTGCTGCGCCGTTTCGACGCCGTCCGGTTCTCCCGGCAGTTCCAGGTCGATCAGGGCCAGGTCCGGCGGCCGTTCCGCCGCCGCCGTTACCGCTTCCTGTCCGGACGGAACCGAAGCGCACGCGTATCCCGCCGTCTTCAGCTCTTCTTCCAGGCGCGCGGCCACAGGTTGCTCGTGCTCGACAATGAGGATTCTTGCCGCCGTCATGGTGTCCTCCGTTCTATACCGCGGCGTTCAGGCGGCGGTTCTCCTCCACCCGGATCTTGACGATCCTTCGGCCCTCCACGTCCACGATGGTGAGCCGGTGCCCGTCGGTCTCGATCTTCTCGCCGCCGCGGGGGATCCGTTTCAGCTTGGCGAGCACGAAACCTGCCAGGGTGTGGTAGTCGACGGATTCTTCGAAGGGCAGCTCGTAGTCCGACTGGAGGTCTCTCAGCAGGGCGGAGCCCGACACCACCAGCGAGCCGTCGGGCAGCCGTTCCACCGGGCCCCGCTCCTCGGCGTCGTACTCGTCGCGGATCTCGCCGACGATCTCCTCGATGACGTCCTCCAGGGAAACCAGCCCCTCCACCTCGCCGTACTCGTTCACCACCAGGGCCAGCGCCATGCGGCGGCGCTGAAGGTCCTTCAGGAGCTGGCTGATGGGCAGCGAGCTGGGCACGAAAAAGGGCGGATGCATCATGTTGCGCAGGTCGATGGGCTCGTTGGCCTGCATGGCCCGGAGGATGTCCTTGTTGTAGAGGATGCCCAGGACCCGGTCCAGGTCGTTCTGGTACACCGGCAGTCGGGAGAAGCCGCTCTCCACGAAGTTCCGCAGGATGTCGTCCGGCTCCGTCTCGATGGCGACGGCGTGAATCTCGGTCCGGGGGATCATCACCGCCCGCACCGGCGTGTCCACGAAGTCGAAGACGCTGTGGATCAGCTCCTTCTCGGTCTCGTCGAAGATGCCCTTGGCGGTGCCTTCCCGGATGAGCGACTTGACCTCTTCCTCGGAGATGAAGCTGGCGGTGCCGGTTTCCTTGCCGCCGAAGATCCGAAGCACCGCGTTGCTGGAGCGGGTCAGGATCTTCACCACGAAGGACGTGCCCCTGGAGATGGCGTCGATGGGCAGCGACACGAAGAACGCGATGCGTTCGGAATAGCGCAGCGCCAGGGACTTGGGCACGAGTTCGCCGAGCACCAGGCTCAGGTAGGCGATGGGCAGCACCACGATGAGGATGGCGACGTAGTTGCCCCAGGTCTCGGCGTAGGGAACCGGCAGCGATTGCAGATGAGGCTGCAGGAGCTGGATGGCCCCGGCGCCTCCGATGGCGGAGGCCAGGGTGCCGACGAAGGTGATGCCGATCTGGACCGTGGCCAGAAACCGGTCGGGCTCGTCCTTGAGCCGCCCCAGGGCCGCCGCCGCCCGCGCGCCGCGGCCGCGCACCTGATCGATGCGCGTCCTGCGGGTCGCGATGACGGCGATCTCCGCCGCGGCGAAGAAGCCGTTGGCCAGGATCAACAGGAAGATGACCGTGGCACCCAACCATATGCTGTCAAGCATGAATCAATCTCCCGTCCGGTATGCCGGGACGCAGAAGGGCAACGAGGGATCCCGCCCCCGGGCGAGCCGGGCGCGGAAAATTCCCACGGACGTTCAGTTCAGTCTAGGGGCACATGAATCCCGGTGGAGCAATCGGGAACTTGAGGAAGCAGGGGAGGACGATGGAAGCCTTTAAGGGCGAAATGCGCGACGGAGGCTTGCTGTCATCTTGCGGGTCATCGGACATGGACGGACTCCTTGTCTCCGTTACGCCGGAGACGGGGTTGACACTTGCAGGAAATTTCCTTCATCCGCGGCGAAAAAGCAAGACCCCTTCCACGGTCCGGGACCGGAGAGTCTCCTGGTTGACCTGCCAACCCTTATCCGTTATGCAAACCAATTTGAGCGTTTGGCCAATGACGACGCGCCGAGTCCCACGACTGCTGAAGGAATGTCTCGACGGCGGGGCCTTGGCGCCGGGCGACGCCCTCCTGCTGTCCGGTGTCGAGGGAGATGAGTTCACGGCGCTGCTTCGAGCGGCTTCGGAGTTGCGCGACCGCCACAAGGGCCGGACCGTCACCTTTTCCCCCAAGGTCTTCATCCCGCTGACCAATCTCTGCCGCGACTTCTGCGGCTACTGCACGTTCCGCAGGGCTCCCGGAGAGGAGGGCGCCCGGACCCTGACGCTGGACGAGGTGCTGGAGACGGCGCGGCGGGCCGGGGCAATGGGCTGCACCGAGGCGCTGTTCAGCCTGGGGGACAAGCCCGAGGCCATTTACCCCGAGATGCGGGAGTTCCTGAGGCAGGCCGGGTACCGCAGGACGCTGGAATACCTGTACGAAGCCTGCAGCGTCGTGCTGGAAGAGACCGGGCTGTTGCCTCACGCCAACCCCGGCCTCATGGCCCCCGGCGACCTGGAACGGCTCAGACGGGTCAACGCCAGCATGGGACTGATGCTCGAGAACGTCAGCGAGCGTCTCATGGGGCCCGGCGGTCCGCACGCCGACGCGCCGGACAAGAAGCCGGCGGCGCGGCTCCGGACCCTGGCAGAGGCGGGCCGGTTGCGCATCCCGTTCACCACCGGGGTCCTCATCGGCATCGGCGAGACCTGGGAGGAGCGCGTCGCGTCGCTGTACGCCATCCGGGAGCTGCATGAGCGTTACGGCCACATACAGGAAGTGATCGTGCAGAACTTCCGCGTGAAGCCCGGGATTCCCATGCGCGATCACGCGCACGCGGACTATGACGAGGAGGCCAGGACCATCGCGCTGGCGCGGCTGATCCTGGGCGGCGACATGAACATCCAGGCGCCGCCCAACCTCACGCCGGAGTGCTACGAGTGGTACCTCAACGCGGGCATCAACGATTGGGGCGGCGTGTCGCCCGTCACCCGCGACTTCATCAACCCCGAGGCTCCCTGGCCCGAGCTGGTGGAGTTGGCGGAGCGGACGGCGGCCGCCGGTTTCACGTTGAGGCCCCGGCTCCCCATCTATCCCGAATACATCGCCCGGGCGGAGCGGTTCATCGCGCCCGAGCTGATCCCCTACGTAGAGAGGTTGTGCGGCGAGGACGGTTTCGTCGCGCCTGGAGGAAATCATGAGCCACATCGAAGCGATGTTCGACTATGACGACGGGGCGGAACGGCTGAACCGACTGCTGCCCCGCATCGAGGCTCGAGTCGCGCGAATTTTGGAAGACGCCCTGGCGGGCCGCGAGGTCACGCGGGAAGAGGGACTGGCATTGTCCGAAGTGACGGGCGACGAGCTCGCCGCCCTGGCGGTGACCGCCGACCTGATGCGGCAGGCCAAGGTCGGCGACCGCGTCACCTACGTGGTGTGCCGGAACATCAACTTCACCAACGTGTGCTACGTCGGCTGCAAGTTCTGCGCGTTTCACACCGGTCCCAACAAGCCCGGTAGCTGGGACAACTCGCTGGAAGAAGTGGCGGACAAGGCCGAAGAGGCGTGGAACCGCGGCGCCACCGAGATCTGCATGCAGGGCGGCCTGCCCAAGGGCATGACGCCGTTCTATTACCGCGATTTGTTGCAATCCATCCGCTCCCGCGTTCCCGGCATCCACATCCACGCCTACTCGCCCATGGAGATCACCTACGGCGTGGAGCTTACCGGCATGCCCCTGGACGAGTACCTGCGGATGCTGCGGGACTCCGGCCTCGACAGCGTGCCGGGCACGGCCGCGGAGATCCTGGACGACGAGGTGCGGATGGTGCTGTCGAAGAACAAGGTCAGCACCGAACAGTGGACCCGGGTGATCCAGACCGCCCACGAAGTGGGCATCTTCACCACCTCCACCATGATGTACGGCCACCGGGAGAACGGCAGCCACTGGGTCAACCACATGCTGCTGCTGCGGGACATCCAGAAGGAGACCGGCGGCTTCACCGAGTTCGTGCCGCTGGGGTTCGTGCACGAGAACACCGCGCTCTACCAGCAGGGCCTGGCCCGGCCCGGCCCCACCGAGGAAGAGGACATCCGGGTACACGCGCTGGCGCGGGTGCTCCTGAACGACGCCATCCCCAACGTCCAGGTCTCCTGGGTGAAGATGGGCCGGCGCATGTCCCAGCTCTGTCTCAGGTCCGGCGCCAACGACTTCGGCGGCACGCTCATGGAGGAGAGCATCTCGCGGCTGGCGGGCTCCACCGAGGGGCAGATGATCTGGCCCCACGAGTTCCGTTCGCTGATCCGCGGCATCGACCGGATTCCGGCCGAGCGCTCCACGGGCTACGAGATCCTGAGGACGTGGGAGGACGAGGCCGAGCTTCCCGCGACGGAGTTCGCGGCATCCGACAGCGCTCCGGGCCAGCCGGCTGCCGGCCTGTAGGAAGATGGTCGTCCTCCTCACGGGAGGCACGGGCGGCGCAAAGCTCGTCCTGGGCTTTCACGAGGAAACGGCCCCCGAAGACCTGGTGGTGGTGTGCAATACCGGCGACGACTCGCTGGTGCACGGCCTCCACGTATCCCCCGACGTCGACACCATCGTCTATACCCTCGCCGGCCTCATCGACCCGGCCAAGGGCTGGGGCATCCGGGACGACACCTTCATCGTGCTGGATCAGCTCCGGCGCCTCGGCAACGAGACCTGGTTTCACCTGGGCGACCGGGACATCGCCACCCACCTGACCCGCACCCGGCTGCTGGCCGAGGGGCAGCCGCTGTCGCGCGTGACCGCCGCGCTCCGCGGCGAGCTGGGGGTGCGGTCCACCGTGCTGCCCATGTCCGACCAGCGGGTGGAGACGCGGCTTTCCACCTCCGAAGGGGAGCTTTCCTTTCAGGAATACTTCGTCAAGGCGCGCTGGCAGCCGGACGTCCTGAGCCTGCGGTACCGTGGCATCGAGGACAGCCGGCCTTCACCCGGGCTGCTGGAAGCCATCCACGACGCCGTGCTGGTGGTGGTGTGCCCCAGCAACCCCGCCACCAGCATCGGCCCCGTCCTCGCCGTGCCCGGGATCCGGGAGGCGTTGAGGGAGACGCCCGCGAGGGTGGCGGCGGTGAGCCCCATGGTGGGCGGGCGGTCCTTCAGCGGCCCGGCCCACAAGCTCATGGCCACGCTGGGCGTGGAAGCGTCGGCGGCGGGCCTCGCCGCGGCCTACCGGGATTTCGCGGACGTGCTGGTCATCGACGCGGAAGACCGTGAGCAGCAACCGGCCGTCGAGCAGCTCGGCGTCGACGTGCGAGCCACCTCCATCCGCATGGACACCCTGGACGACAAGAAACGCCTGGCCCGGGAGTTGCTGCGGCTCGTTTGACGGAGCGGGGGTCCGGGGTGACGGGAAGGGGGCGCATGGTGACGGGGAGAGACCCCTGGAGTCCCGGTCAAGCCCCGGACATTGTTTCAAAATTGCACGGTCAGGTGTTATGGATTTCTCTTCGATCATGAAGATTGGCGCGCTCATTCCGGTCAAGGGCTTTCACGGAGCCAAGCAGAGGCTTGCCTCGCGGCTCAGCCTGCCCGAGCGCTCGGCGCTGATGAAGGCCATGGTCCACGACGTGCTGGCCGAGGTCAACCGTGCCGGCGGGCTCGAAACGACCTACGTCGTCACCGGCTCCACCGAGGTGGCGGACTGGGTCTCGGGCATGGGCGTGGACGTCATCCGGGAAGCGGAGGAGACCGGCGAGACCGATGCGGTCCACTTCGCCCTCGACGTGATGAAGGCGGCGGGCATGGACGCCGCCCTGGTGGTTCCCGGAGACATCCCGCTCTTGCGCGCCGAGGACGTCGAGGCCGTTCTCCGGGCCGCGCCCCCGGACTCCGGCGCTCCCTTCGCCGTCCTGGTGCCCTCGCACGACCGCTTGGGGACCAACGCGCTGCTGCTGTCACCGCCGGACGTGCTGCGGCTCCGGTTCGGTCACGACAGCTTCCGCTATCATCTGAACGAGGCGGCCGCCCGCGGCGTCGCCGCCGAGGTGGTGGAGAATTCGCGCATCGCGCTGGACATTGACGAACCCGCCGATCTCGAGCGACTCATCCCCCGGCTGGAGAGCGGGCGCACCCATGGTCGTCTCGCCGCCATGAGGGACAACGGCAGCAGCTTCTTCGCCAAGGCGGGTTGATCGCCGGCCGCCTGCGCCATCATCGTATGCAGTGTGCGAGCTAATGCGGCGCCTCGAGATCATCGGCGTGGAAGGACTCGGCGAGATCGGGTCGGGCGACCCGCTGGGGCGGCTCGTGGTGGAGGCGTGCGCGCGCCAGGGGGTCACCTTGCGGGACGGCGACGTGCTGGTGCTGGCGCAGAAGGTCGTGTCCAAGTCCGAAGGCCGCGCCGTGGACCTGGGCGCCGTCACCCCGTCGGCGGAAGCCTCGCGGCTCTCGGCCGAGCTCGACGGCAAGGACCCCCGCCTGCTGGAGCTCATCCTGCGGGAGAGCCGCCGCATCGTGGCCAAGGGGCGCAGCACCATTGTCGTCGAGACCCACCACGGTCTCGTGTGCGCCAACGCCGGCATCGACCTGTCGAACATCGGTACGGGCCGTGCGTTGCTGCTGCCTGAAGACCCGGACGGTTCCGCCCGCCGCATCCGGGACGAGGCGCAGCGGCTCACGGCAACGGCGCTGGGCGTCGTCATCACCGACACTTTCGGCCGTCCCTGGCGCCTGGGCACCACCGACGTCGCCATCGGCGTGGCCGGTTTCGCTCCGTTGATCGACTACCGCGGACAAACGGACCCCTACGGCTACGAGCTCAAGGCCTCGGTCACGGCCGTGGCCGACCAGATCGCCGGCGCGGCGGAGTTGGTCATGGGAAAGACCAGCCATGTGCCCGCCGCCATCGTCCGCGGCTGCGAGCTGCCCCCCCACGGCGGCTCGGCGCAAGAGCTGATCCGGCCGGCGGCGGACGACCTGTTCCGCGGCGGCCGGTAGCCCGCCCTTCGACAAGCTGGGCACAACCCTTCGACTTCGCTCCGCTACGCCTGTCCTGAGCCTGTCGAAGGGCCTTATTTGTGGCACCCGACGCGAACATGCTATGAGCCTTCCCATGCAAGACTCCATTTCAATCGCAATCGTGGGAGGCACCGGAAGTCTGGGAATGGGCCTGGCGGGACGCCTGGCACGGCCTGGCGTGCGGGTGCTCATAGGCTCGCGGGACGCGCAGCGTGGCGCGGATGCCGCCAAGGATCTGAACGAGAGGCTGGGCACGGACTTCGTGGAGGGAATGCTCAACGCCGACGCGGTCCGGGAAGCGGAACTGGCCGTCATCTCGGTTCCCTATGAAGGCCAGGAGAAGATGGTGACCGACCTCGCCGAAGAGCTTCGGGGCAAGATCGTCATCGACGCGGTGGTGCCGCTCGCCAAGGGCAGGCCGTTCGTGCCCGAGGCCGGCTCGGCGCTGCTGGAGGCCCAGAAGATCCTGGGCGACGACACCCCGGTCATCGGCGCGCTGCACAACATCTCGGCCCTGGACCTCGGCGCCCCGGACGAGCCCCTGGGCGACGTCCTGGTGTGCGGCGACAGCAGGGAAGCCAAGAATCGCGTCATCGAGTTGCTGGAACGCATCGGCGCCACCGGCCTGGACGCCGGCCCGGCGGCCAACGCCTACGTGGTGGAAGGGCTGACCGGCGTGCTGATCGCCCTCAACCGCCGCTACAAGTCCAAGCACGCCAGCGTCAAGATCACGGGAATCCATTAGAACCGGATTCAGGAGGGGTCCCATGAGCCTACCCGTCATCGATGCCGACGGTCATGTGATCGAGGACGAGTCCATCGTCGATTACATCGAGGAGCCGTACCGCAGCCAGGCGAGCAAGCGAATCCTCACGCGGGTGTTCCCATCCCTGGACCATCATCACCTGGGGCTCAAGTATTTGAGCGAGGGCGCCTTCGGGGGCGGCAAACCCGTAACCCCGGCGGACTGGCGGTCGTTCGTGGAAGAGGCCGGCTTCGAGTGCAGCGTGTTGTACCCCACCTGGGGCCTCGCCATGGGCAACATCAGCATGCCGGATTGGGCGTGCGCGGTGGCCCACGCCTACAACAGTTGGCTCTACGACCGGTATCTGAAGGACAACCCGCGGCTCAAGGGCATGGCGCTGATCCCCATGCAGGATCCGCAAGAGGCGGTGAGGGAGCTGCGCCGTGCGGTGACGGAGCTGGGCATGCTCGGGGCCATGCTGCCCTCGCGCGGGCTGCCCATGGACCTGGGCCACAAGACCTACTGGCCTGTCTACGAGGAGGCGGAACGGTTGGGCTGCGGGCTGGCGGTGCACGGCGGATGCCACCACGGCATGGGCCTCGACACCTTCGAGGCGTTCGTTCCCATCGCCGGGCTGGGCCATCCCTTCAGCCTGATGATCGCGTTCTCCGGCATGGTCTACCACGGTGTCTTCGACCGCTTCCCGAACCTGCGGATGGCCTTCCTCGAAGGGGGCGCCGGGTGGCTGACCTTCTGGATGGACCGTATGGACCGGTGCCACGAGTATTTCGGGGAGTGGAACTCCCACGGCAATTACCACGGCCCCGATCCGGAGCATCTGCCCAGCCGGTACGGGCTCCTGGATAACGTCTTCGTGGGCTGCGAGGGTGGGGAGAACGGTCTCGATTACCAGGTCCAGCGGGCCGGCAACAGCCGGTTCCTCTTCGCCAGCGACTTCCCGCACGAGATCGGCCCCGGCGACATCGGCCACGAGATCGCCGAGGTAGCGGAGAACCCGACCCTCAGCGACGAGGCCAAGGCCGCCATCCTCGCGGACAACGCGCGCCGCTTCTACCGGCTGGGACAGTAGCCGACGTCGTGGCGCGCCTTCACGGCCTCGTTTGACGTCACTCTTTCCCGGCCGCGCTTGCGGCCGCATCGTCCAGGGCGTTGCCGCGTTGATACGCCTCGCGTCCGCTGAGCCGCGACCAGTACCTCTCGAAGGCCGGGCGTTTCTCGATCATGCCGTATTGCATGCCCCAGCCGACATGCGACCCGACGTAGACGTCGGCGGCGGAAAAACTGTCGCCGGCGACGTAGCCTTCGCCCCCGACCGCTTTCTCCAGGGTGTCCATCACGGTGGCCAAATTGCCGTAGCCGACCATCGATTCCTTGTCCTCCGGCACGACGAGACCGAACGTGCGGTTGGTGACCGCCGCTTCGAGCGGGCCGGCGGCGAAGAACAGCCAGCGGTAATAGGCGCCGCGCTGCCCGCTCGGGGGCGCCAGCCCGGCATCCGGGAAGGCATCGGCCAGGTAGGCGCAGATCGCCGCGCACTCGGTGACGATCGTGTCGCCGTGGCGGATCGCCGGCACCTTGCCCATGGGGTTGACGGCCAGGTACTCCGGCGACTTCATCATCGCGCCGTACTCCACCACCTCGGTCCGGTAGGGGACGCTCAACTCCTCCAGCATCCAGCGCACGACGCGTCCGCGCGACATCGGGTTGGTGTAGAAAACGAGTTCCGCCGTCACCGTCCATCTCCTTTCAGTCAGAAAGCCGTCCGCCGATTCAGGCGTCCTCCGCCGGCATGTACTTCCCCTCTTCGTCCAGGGTGATCTGCCTGCGTTCGTTGAGGCGTCCCACCAGCGCCATGACGGTGGCGAACCCTTCGTCCGGGAACGCGTCCAGCAACTCGCTGAAGGTGAGCCGCTTCTCTCGCAGCATGTCCAGGGTTCGTTCCGCAAGGCCCTCGATGGCTTCGTCGCCGGGCGCCGGGGGCCGGGGGGCGGCCGGCGATTCGCCCAGGTAGTCGTCCAGCGCCGCCTTGCCCTGGTTGTGGTAGACGATGCGGTTGTAGCGGTAGCGCGGCACGTTCTCGGGGATGGTGGCGTCGATGCCCATCTTGGCCGTGGTGGGGACGCCGTGGGCGCTCGGCGGGATGGACGGATCCAGAGGCTTCGAGCGGGCGTTGGAGAGGATCACCGTGTCGCGGTCGGCCTGCACGCGGGTGGCGATGGCCCACTCCACCTCCACGGGGTCGTAGATGTCGATGTCGTCGTCGGTGACCACCACGTACTTGATGTCGGCGATGGACAGCAGCGCGGCGATGGCGTTCTTGCCGTCGCCGGGGCTCTTTTTGATGGAGGCCACGATGTGCCAGTGGCAGCAGCCTCCCGGGGTCACGTTGATGGCGGTGACCTGCACCCCGGTCTCCGCCATCACGCGCCAGGCCGCCGCCTCGTAGATCGGCGCGCTCATCCACAGGTTTTCCCAGGGCATGTGCAGCGCGTAGTAGATGGGGTCGCGCCGGTGCAGCACGGACTTGATGTGGACGTTGGGGTTTCGGTGGGTGCCCCCCACCAGGCGCGAGAACTCGCCGAAGGGCCCTTCGGGATGCACCCAGCCCTCGGGAGGGATCTCGCCCTCCAGGACGATCTCCGAGCCGGCAATGAACGGCACCGGACCCGCCACTCCGGGCGTCAGCTCCACCGGGCGCCCGCCGAGGCCCCCGGCGAAGCCCAGCTCGTTGGTGCCCAGGGATGCCTTGAAGAGCGCCCCCATCAGCTCCCGCGGGTGCACGCCGATGGAAATGGAGATGGGCAGCGGGCGGTTCTCCGCCAGCGCCCGCCTGGTGAAGTTGTGGAGATTGTTGGGAGTGACGATGTCGATGCCGGTGACGTTCCGCTCCTTGAGCATCAGCCGGTAGCAGCCGGCGTTCATGCCGTACTCCGGGTCCTCGGAGATGACCACCGCGGCGGTGATCATGGGCGCGCCGTCCAGGGTGGAGAAGATCGGCACCGGCAGCTTGAACAGGTCCACGTCGTCGCCCAGTTGCATGAACTCCTTGACCGGAGCGTCCTCCACCATGACCGGGTCGATGGAGTTGGACATGGCCCACTGGAACCGTTTGTGGATCTCGGGGTAGGGGGCGTCCAGGGCGAGGCCCAGGCGCTCCCGCTTCTGCAGCAGCCCGCAGGCCACCGGGATGGAGTAGCCCACGGGATTCTCGAACAGCAGCGCCCGGTCGCTCTGGTCCGTGATCGCCGCCACGTCCCTCAGATCCACCGGCTTGCGTATGTCCAGCAGCTCGTCGTTGGCCCGCAAAAGCTCGATGTATTCCCGAAAGGTCCCGTTCATGGCTCTCCACCTCCAGACCGGCAACATAGCCAAGAGGTCAGGCCGCATCAACCGGGCCGCCGCCCCGCCCCGTTTGATTGACACCCGCGGGTCAACGAGGAATAGTGGACACCATGTGGAGGCGGTCGTGATCGATCGACAACTACTCGACATCCTGGCCTGCCCCGAGACTCGGGAGGCGGTGTCGCTGGCCGACGAGGCTCTCGTGGCGAGCCTCAACCGGAAGATCGAAGCCGGGGATCTGGTCAACCGCGCGGGCGAGAAGGTCACCGAGCCCATCGACGGCGGGCTCGTCCGCGCGGACGGCCGGTACCTCTACGCTATCCGCGACGGCATCCCCGTCATGCTCGTGGAGCAGGGGATACCACTGGAATGAACCGTCGGCGGCGTTCGTCAACGCGCCGACCTTGACCTCTTTCCCCCCATGGGCTAGTCAATTCTTCTCCGTGCCGGAGTGGTGGAATTGGTAGACGCGCTGGACTCAAAATCCAGTAGGGGCAACCCTGTGGGGGTTCGAGTCCCCCCTCCGGCACCATGCATCCCCTCCGGCACCTGCGGCCGATAATGAACGCCGGATTTCTCAGGCTCACGCAGCCGACTTCTTGCCCTTCTCAATGACGAAGTCGAGAGTGTAGTCGAGGCAGGCTAGTGTCCTGTCCCACGTAAATATTGACAAATCTGCTGGTCTTTTTCGTCGTCGGCTGCGTTGCTCTTCCTCGCGTGGTAACCGCCACTGCTCGTCATCGCGCCTTGCCGACAACGAAAAATCCTGCGCATCTTTGTCAAGATTTACGTGGGACAGGACACTAGCAGGCGCACCATCTGGTCGATGGTTTTCTTGTAGTTGGTGGGGTCGAGTAGCCGATATATTTGGGCGGGTGAAGTGGCGAGTCTACGCGCAAGCTCCCGTTTGGGCAACTTCGACTCCTTGAGCAGCTTCCTCGCCTTCAACGTCAGCTTGTAGAGCGTTAAGTTGCGCATGTAGTCGGGGTCCTTGTTGCCAGGCCAAGGCCCCGGTTGGAGACCGCAAGTGTTCATGGACTTCGCTCTCACGGCCTTGTGCTTCGACACGGAATATGCAATTTGCTCACTTGAACCACACTTCCACGGAGGTACCCATGAGCATCCAGTTGTACTACGCGCCCGTCACCTGCGCGATGGCGCCCTACATCACCCTGACCGAGGCCGGCGCGGACTTCGAGGTCAAGGCCCTGAACTTCCGGGCGGGACAGAACCGCACCGAGGAGTACATGAAGCTCAACCCCAAGCACAAGGTGCCGCTGCTGGTGGTGGACGGGAAGACGCTGACCGAGAACGTCGGCATCCAGCTCTGGATCGCGCGACGCTTCCCGGAGGCCAGGCTGCTGCCGCCAGATCCCTGGGACGAGGTCAAGGCGGTGTCGATGATGTCCTGGTGCGCGTCGGGCATCCACCCGTACCTCAGCCGCATCAATTCGCCGGCCAAGGTGTGTGACGTGGCGGAGACGGAGGAGAGCGTATCCCGCCTGGCGCGCGAATTTCTCGACGAGGTATACGGCATCGCCGAGGACCTGCTGGAGGGACGCGAGTACTTCTTCGACCACTTTACGGCGCCGGACGCGCACTTCTTCTGGTGCGTGCGCCGCAGCACCCAGTTCGACGTCGACCTGGAGCCCTACCCCAACACCCGGGCCCATTTCGAGCGCATGCAGACCCGCCCCAGCGTGCAGAAGCTGCTGGCGTTCGAGAAGGAAACACAGGCGTCATTCGCCGCCTGACGGCTGCGCCTTCTTCGGCCGCACCAACCACGCCCCCAGGGCCGGCAGCAGCACCACGGCGGCGATCATGTTCACCAGGAACATGAACATGAGCACGATGCCCATGTCCGCCTGGAACTTGAGCGGTGCGACACACCAGGTCGCCACGCCCGCGGCCAGGGTGAGGCCGGTGAGCACCACGCCGGCGCCGGTGACGTTGAGCGTGCGCTCGTAGGCGTCGGCGAAGTCGAGCCCCTGGTCGAGGTAGGTGCGCAGCCTGCCGTAGATGTAGATGGCGTAGTCCACGCCGATGCCCACCCCCAGGGCCACCACCGGCAGGGTCGAGATCTTGAGGCCTATCTCCAGGACCGCCATGAGGCCGTAGGCCAGCAGCGACACCGCCGCCAGCGGCAAGATGATGCATGCCGTGGCCGGCACCGAGCGGAACGAGAGCAGGCACAGCAGGATGACCCCGGCGAAGACGTAGCCCAGGATCGGGAACTGGGAGGCGTCCACCTCCTCGTTGGTGGCCGCCATGACCCCGACGTTGCCGCCGGCGAGCCGGAAGTGGATGCGGTCCAGGGTGTTGCGGCGCTGGAATTCCTTGGTGGCGTCGACGACGCGCTGGATGGTCTCGGCCTTGTGGTCGGTGGTGTAGATCCGCACCGGCAGCACACTGCAGTCGTTGTTGATCAGGCCGCTGCTGGTGGGCACCGGGGAGACGGACTGCACCAGGCTGTAGCGGTTCCGCGGCAGCGTGCGCCACTTGAGATTGCCCTCGTTCCAGCCGGCGTTGATGTTGCGGGCCACGCTGGCGAGGCTCAGTACGGACTGCACGCCGGGCACGTTGCGCACGTGCCAGGTGAACTCGTCCAGGGTGGCGAGCACCTCGTAGTCGATACAGCCGTCCGGCACCGTCTCCGCGAACACGGTGAGCACGTCGACGCCGATCTTGAAGCGCTCGGCGATGGTGGCGATGTCGCGGTTGTACACCGACTCGGCCCGCAGCTCCGGCACCCCTTGATGACGGTCGCCCACCTCCACCTGCGCCGCGTAGTGCGCCCCCGCCGCCGCCAATACCGCCGCCAGCCCCACGGTTACCGCCGCGGGGCCCCGGCGAGCCAACCGCGCCACCCGTGACCACAGCGGTTTCAGCACGCTGTCGCGCTCGGCCGCGCCCCGCCGCTGCGCGTCGCTCATGTGAAAATACGAAAGCAGCACCGGCAGCAGCGCCAGGTTGGTGAGGATGATGGCCACGATGCCCAGGCTGGCGGTGATGGCCGTTTCCCGGATGACCTGCACCTCGATGAACGAGATGGTGATGAAGCCCACCGAGTCCGAGGCGAGGGCCACCGCGCCCGGCAGGAGCAGGCGCCGGAAGCTCGCCCGGGCGGCGTCCAGGCCGGCGGCGCCCGCCACCATCTCGGCGCGCACCGCGCTCACCATCTGCACCCCGTGGCTCACCCCCACCGCGAACACCAGGAACGGCACCAGGATGGACATGGGGTCGATGCCGAAGCCAAGGGCGGTGACCGTGCCGAGCTGCCACACCACCGCCACCAGCGAGCACACCAGCGGCGGGATGGTCAGCCGCACCGACCGCGTGTAGAGATACACGAACAGGGCGGTGATGAGGAACGTGATGCCGAAGAACGCGATGACCCGCGCCGCGCCCGCGGCGATGTCCCCCACCAGCTTGGCAAACCCGATGACGTGCACGTTCACGGCGGCGCTGACCTGGGCCTTCGCGCGGATCTCTTCGAGCTGCCGCGCCACCTCGATGTAGTCGAGGCGCTGGCCGGTGTTGGGGTCGAACTCCTGCAGCCTGCCGCTGACGACGGCGCCGGTGAAGTCGTTGGCCACCAGCCGTCCGACGACGCCGGCCTTGATGGCGTTCTCGCGCACCCGGGCGAGGCCGGCGTCGGTGGGCTTGAAGCCCGCCGGCAACACGTTGCCGGCGATGACGCCGTCCTCCACCACCTCGATGAAGCGTACGTTGGGGGTGAGGATGGAGTAGACCTGGGTGCGGTCGATGCCCGGCAGGAAGAACATCGCGTCGGTGACCTGTTTCAGCACGGTGAAGAATTCGGGGGTGAACATGTCGCCCTCGGGCGCCGTGAGGGCGATCACCACCTGGTCCGCGCTGCCGAACTCGTCCTGGTGCTTGAGGAAGGTCTGCATGTAGTCGTGCTTGAGGGGCACGAGCTTGAAGAAGCCCGCGTCCACCCGCAACTGCGCCGCGTACCACCCCATGACCAGGGTGACGAGGGCGAAGGCGGCGAGCACGAGCGCGCGGCGGCCGAACAGCCACCGTTCGACGCGGGCCGTGAGCGGGTTCGGTGGCGGGCTTTCGGGTGCGTCCGGCATGGGCGGCTACTCGAGGATGGCGTGCTACTCCGGACGGGGAAGGCGCCGGACGCCGAACTCTCCCGTCAGCAGCACGCCGCCGTCGGCCAGCGGCAGCGCCGAGGTGATGCCTTCGCGCGACGGGAGCCGCGTGGCCGATACGCTGCCGCCGCCGTCCCGGCTGGTGAGCAGGATGCCTTCGAGGCCGGTGATGAGCACCCTGCCGTCCGGCAGACGAACGGCGTCGGTGAGCGTCGCGGTGGTGCCGGTGGCCACCCGGGTCCAGCTCTCGCCGCCGTCCTCGGAGCGGAAGAGATGGCCCCGGAGGCCATGCAGCAGGATCCGGTCTCCTTCGAGCACGAGGGCGCCGTACCACGAGCCGGTGTAAGGCGAGGGAAGCTCGCGCCAGGTGTTCCCGCCGTCGTCGGAACGGTACACGACTCCCGCTTCCGCCGCCATGAACAGCCGTTCCGCCCCCGCGGGCACGATTTCGTTCAGGTGGAAGTCATCCTTGCCGATGGCGCGGGAGGCCCAGGTCTTGCCGCCGTCCCGGGTGGCCAGGAAGTAGCCGTAGGCCCCAACCGCGAAGCCCGTGTCCTTGTCCCGGAACCAGACGTCCAGCAGCGGCCGCTCCTCTTCCGGCGCGCGGTGCACCAGCCGCCAGTTGTCGCCGCCGTCGTCGGTGCGGAGGATCACCGCATCGTGTCCCACCGCCCAGCCGGTCTTGTGGTCGTGCATGTGCACGGCGGTCAGCAGCGCCCGGGTCGGGACCCGTGCCTGCTTCCAGCTCGAACCGCCGTCGTCGGAAAGCAGGATGTGCCCGCGCTGGCCCACCACCACCACACGAGGGCCGGCCGCGGCCGTGTCCAACAGCAGGGACTTGACGGCCAGCGGCGCTTCCACCGCCGGCTTGGCGCCGGCGGTGGCCGGCGCGGCGAGACACAGGATCAGGACCGGCAGGAGGGTGTGGTGCGCGCGGATGTCACCGTCTCCCCGCGCGCCGCAGGGACGACGGCTTGAAGTCCCGGTCCCTGTACTTGACGTCGTACGTGCACATCCGGAACTCGTTGTCGAGGCCGAGGGCGAGGTAGCGTCCGGCCTGCAGATCGTGGTGGACCTCCAGGGTCGGCCAGGTCAGCGGCTTTTCGTAGAAGTTGATGACGTGACCCTCGGACACCCGCCAGAGCTGATCGCGGTTGTCGTAGATGTCCACCAGCAGGATCTGCCAGGAATCCTCGTCGATGTAGAAGGTCCGCCGCTTGTAGATGTGGCTCGCGCCTTCCTTGAGCGTGGCGTCGACGATCCAGACCCGGTGAAGCTCGTAGCGCAGGTGCTCGGGGTTCACGTGCAGCGGCCGGATGATGTCGTCGAAGGCGAGCTTGTCGCTGTGCGCGCGGTAGGCGTTGTACGGCACGTACATCTCGCGCTTGCCGACGAGCTTCCAGTCGTAGCGGTCCACCGCTCCGTTGAACATGTCGAACTGGTCGGCGGTGCGCAGTCCGTCCGAGGTGGTGCCGGGATTGTCGTAGGCGATGTTGGGCGCCCGCCGCACCCGGCGCTGGCCGGGGTTGTAGGTCCAGGCCTGCCGCGGCTGGCGGGCCTGGTTCATGGCCTCGTGGACCAGCACGATACCGCCCGCAAGCCGCGCCGGCGCGGTCACCCGCTGCTTGAACAGGATCATGGTGTCCCCGAGCTTCTCCACGGTCATGCCCGGCAGCGAGTAGCGTATGCTGACGTCCACGGCGTACTTGACCAGGGTGTAGTCGCCGCCGCGGGTCACCGCCGCCTGGCCCAGGGTGCAAGACACCGCCTCGCCCCGATAGCGCAGCAGGTGGTTCCAGATCGCCTCCAGACCGTTCCCGGGGATGGGAAACGGGATGCCGATGACGGCGCCGTCGACGCCGTTGCCGCCGTCCACGAGCTTCGTCACCGCGGCGATCTTCCGGGTGGCGTCGTAGATGCGCTGCGGCGCCGAAGCGCTGCGCCGGGTCGGGTACACGTTCAGCTTGTACGTCGGGTAGGTCTCCAGCAGGCGCTGTTGACCCGTGGAGAGCTTGTCCCGGTACTTGTCCCGGTTGCTCTTGTCGATGACGAAGAGCGGCTTGTCGCTTCCGTAGGGATCGCGGTGGTGCTCGCCGACCTGGTAGCCCTCCGGCGGCTTGGTGATGCCCCCGGTCCACTCCGGGATGGTGCCGTCGGCATTGCCGGCCCGCTCCGCCCCGAAAGGCGTCAGGTCCTTGCCGAGACGCGCGATCTCGTCGGCGGAAAGTTCCGCGGCCGCGGGGCAGGCAAGGGCCAGCACCAGGGCCGCGACAGCGGCGATTCGTGAAGTGAGCGTTGTCGTGTTCATGGGCTTCAGAATGAGTACTTGACGGTGGCCGTGACGAAGTCGCGGTCCCGGATTTCGCTTCTCTTGCCGCCGTACCGCGTATAGCTGAGGCCCCCCTCCCAGCGGCTCAGATAGTCGACCCGCAGGCCCAGGGTCAGCGCGGTGCGGCCGTCCACGAACGGACCGATGGGCTGGGGACTGTTGCCGTTGAAGTCATGCTGGAACTGCAGGTACGGGAACAGGTTCGTGGAAGCGAAGGCGTTGTTGTAGTCGAGCCGCGTCGCTATCCGGTAGCCCATGGAGGTGGCGTCGGACGGGCTTCCGAGGGCGGGGCTTTCCAGCCTCAACACGCTCTTGGCGGGCATGTCGTGTATTTTCAACACGGCTGCTTCGGCCAGGAAGACGAAGCCGTCCGCCCCCAGCACCGGCCCGAATACCCTTGTCGCCGTGGCCTGGAACTGGCTCACCCGGCGCCGGATGTAACCCTCGACGTCGGCGTCGTACAGACCGGCCGCGGCGTTCTCGCCGATGCAGGCGAGGCCTGCCTGGCCCTGTGCGGCTTGCGGAGAGAGGCCCGTCGCGACCAGAGTCGGGACTTTCCCCGCGATACATGCGCCCAGGCCGGTGAACGGAGCCAGGCCGGTGGCGATGAGCGTGGCCTCCTCGATCTGCAGCGGCGCGTCGTCACGGAGGGAGTATTCCCCCTGCAACGCCCAGCCGGACCCGCCGAGTTGCGTATTGAAGCTCAGGCCATAGAGGCGGATGTCCTCGGGGTATTCGATGAAGTAGTTCCCGGTGCGTGCGTAGGCATCCACGCCGTAGGGTGCGGCCAACCCCTGAGCCTGCTGTGGGGTGAAGGCGGGATTGAGCGCCTGGATCGTCGTGAGGAATTCACCCGTTTTCATCCCTGTGGCCGCCAAACCCGCGCCGGCTGCTGCCGCGGTCCCGGTGTGCGCGCGGACCGTCGGAAGGCGGCTGTGGTAGTTGATCGCGTAGAACCCGAACTCCGTGCTGTTCAGTTCCTCGGCAAGGTAGCGCAACGCCACCCCCCATTGTCCGGCGTCCTTCGGGTTGCGGTCCGGACCCCGGCGCACGGCCAGAAAGTCGGGATCGTCGCCCAACCGAGGAGAGTTGGGCAGGGGGTTGCCTTCCAGCGCCATGTTGAGGCGAGGATCGTTGAGGAATGCCCGTGTGGCCCCCGGTCCCACGTAGTCGGTGGTGGAGAAATACGTCCCCACCGGATCGATTTCGGTCTCTCTCCAGTCGAGTTGGTAGAATCCCTCGACCGACAGGTTGGCGGGCAACTCCACCGCGGCCGACACCAGGGGTACCGCTACCAACGCTTCCCGCAACTCCGCCCCCGGCACCCGCAGCTTGCTCACGTCGAACGGGTTGATGGCGTTGATCCCGTTCTGGATGAACGTGCTCTCGCCCCAGTTAAGCACGTGCTTGCCGAGCCGCAAACTGACCGTGACCGGATCGAGCTCGAAGTCCCCAGTGACATAGGCGTCCAGCAGGTCCAGGTCCTTTCCTACCAGCCTCTTCGCCGCGGGGGTCAGGGGTTTGTCGGCCCGCGTACCCTCTTCGTTCTCATGATCGAAGAATCCGCTGGCGCGCAGGAACAGGCCGATGTTGCGGTACCCGAGATCGAAGTCGCTGGTGAACTTGGCCGCGTTGCTGACGATCCCCCGCTTGTAGTTGCTGTTGCCGTCGTTGTCGTTGAGTTGTCCCGGCTCCCTGATCAACGCATCGTCCGGCTTCTCCACGCGGACGGTCATGCCGTAGGAGATGGTGGTGTCGAGGTTCACCTCGACCTCGCCGGCGCTCAGGTCCAAAGCCTTGGACTGCCCGGGCGACAGGAAGGAGATCCCCGCCAACACCGATAGAAGAACAACCAACTTGCAGACATCCATCAGCATAATGGCGGGTGAATAACACTACATGGCGACGATTGTCAATGTTAGCGCAAAGCGATTGTTAGCGCAAAGCGATAATGTGTCCGGCGATTGTCAAGGCGAAGCTTTCACCCACAACCAACACCGCATGAATTATTCCAAATGGCGCTCCCGGACGCGCGGTGGGGCGTGGAGTCTTGCATGCCATTGTCGGTAATGGTTGGTATGGAATAGAGAATTCGAGTCCAGGCATGTCGTATCGACCTCAAGACGGGTTCTTTCGCAAGGCCAGACGCGAGGGCTACCGCTCGCGGGCGGCATACAAGCTGCTGGAGATCGACCAGCGGTTCCGGTTGATCCGGGCCGGCCACGCGGTGGTGGACCTCGGGGCGGCGCCGGGCGGGTGGCTCCAGGTGGCGGCCGAGCTTGCCGGCCCCAAGGGGCGCGTGCTGGGCTTCGACCTGCAGCCGATCCAGCCCGTGGGCGGCGCCAGCGTACGGGCCTACGAGCTGGACGTGCTGGCGGAGGATGCCGCCGAGCGCATCGGCGGACTCCTCGATGCCCCGGTGGACTGTGTGCTCTCGGACATGGCGCCGCGGCTCTCGGGCATCCGCGACGCGGATCGCCAGCGCGCGCTGGAGCTTGCCCGCAAGGCCTGCGAGATCGCCACGGCGGTTCTGAAACCCCGGGGGGCGTTTCTTTTCAAGACCTTTACCGGAGCCGGCGTCGAGGGTCTCGCGAAGGAGATGTCCGGCCGTTTCCAGTCCGTCCAGCGGATCCGGGCCGAGGCCACGCGGAAGGGATCGTCCGAGATCTACGTGGTGGCCAGGGGCTTCAGGCGCTGACGGCCTACTCGACGGTCACGCTCTTGGCGAGGTTGCGGGGTTGGTCCACGTCCGTGCCCCGGTGGACGGCGATGTGATAGGCCAGGAGCTGCAAGGGGATGGTCAATACCACCGGCGCCAGGTGGTAGGGCACCTTGGGAACCACGAGCGTCGAGTCCGGCGCCATGCTCTCGTCGGGCTCGTCGGTGACGATGACCACGTTGCCGCCCCGGGCTTCCACTTCCCGCAGGTTGCCGAGCGTCTTCGGGTAGTAGTGGTCCCTGGGCAGCATCATCACCACCGGCATGCTCTCGTCGATGAGGGCGATGGGCCCGTGCTTCATCTCGCCTGCGGGATAACCCTCGGCGTGGATGTATGAGATCTCCTTCAGCTTGAGGGCGCCTTCGAGGGCGATGGGGTAGTTGATTCCCCGGCCCAGGTAGAGGACGTCGCCGGCGTGGCTCATGCCGTGGGCCAGCTCGGCCACCCGTTCCTCGAGCCTCAGCGCCGCCTCGATCCAGCCGGGCAGGCGCGTGGCGTCCTCCAGCAGCCGCGTGGCCGCATCGGGTTCGAGCTGCCCGTTGAGCCGCCCCAGCCTCACCGCCAGCAGGTAGAGGGCGGTGAGCTGGGTGGTGAAGGCCTTGGTGCTGGCCACGCTGATTTCCGGGCCGGCGTGGGTGTAGAAGACGCCGTCGGATTTCCGCGCCAGGGACGAGTCCACGACGTTGCAGACCGAGAGCACCCCGGCGCCTTGCCGGCGGCCCACCTCCAGCGCCGCCAGGGTGTCGGCGGTCTCTCCCGACTGGCTCACCAGCAGCAGCAGCGAGTCCGGGCCGAGAAGGGGGGTGCGGTGCCGGAACTCCGAGCCGTAGTCCACCTCGGCCGGCACCCGTGCCAGCTCCTCGATCAGGAACTTGCCCACCAGCGCGGCGTGCCAGGCGGTTCCGCAGCCCACCAGGTGGATCTTCCGGGTACGGGCCAGTTGTTCCTCGGCGAGATCGATCTCGGCCAGGCTGACGCCGGATTCGAGGGACATGTGCCCGCGCAGGGTGTCGGTGACCGCCTGGGGCTGCTCGTGGATCTCCTTCAGCATGAAGTGCCGGTAGCCGCCCTTTTGCGCCGCCACGGCGTCCCACGTGATCCGTTTGGTGGGCCGTGCGACCAGGCGGGCGTCGGAGTCGAGGATGCGGAAGCCGTCGGCCCGCACCTCGGCGATCTCGCCGTCTTCCAGAAAGGCCACGTCCCGTGTGTACTCCAGCAGCGCGGGAACGTCCGAGGCGATGAAGGTCTCTCCGCCGCCCGTGCCGATGACGATGGGCGAGGCGTTCTTGGCGACGATGAGCCGGTGAGGCTCGCGCCGGTTCAGGAACACTAGGGCGTAGGAACCGTGAATCTCGCCGACGGTCTCGCGCACCGCCTCCAGCAGGTCCGTTCCCCCGACGACCTTCTCTTCCACGAGATGGGCCACGAGCTCGGTGTCGGTATCCGAGGTCAGCTCCGCGCCGCGTCCCAGCAGGGCTCCCTTGAGCTCGAGGTAGTTCTCGATGATGCCGTTGTGCACCACCACGGTGCCCCCGGCCCGGTGCGGGTGGGCGTTGGCCTCGGAGGGGCCGCCGTGGGTGGCCCAGCGGGTGTGGCCGATGCCGGCGTGTCCCTGCACGGGGGCCCGGGCCAGCCGGGTCTCCAGCCGGGCGAGCTTGCCCTGGGAGCGGCGCCGCGAGACCCGCCGCCCGTTAAGGACCGCGATGCCCGCGGAGTCGTAGCCCCGGTATTCCAGCTTCCTCAAGCTGTCGATGAGCACCGGGGCGGCGTCCCGGCCGCCGATGTATCCCACGATCCCGCACATGGAGGGTCAGGCTTTGCGCTTCCGCGCCCGGTAGCCGTCCACCCAGCCGTCGACGTGCCGTTGCGGGGCGCGGCTCAGGGCCAGGGCGCCGGCGGGCACGTCCTTGGTGATGGTGGAGCCGGCGCCGATGTAGGCGTCGTCGCCCACCGCCACCGGCGCCACGAGCTGGGTGTCGCTGCCCACCTGGACGCGGTCGCCTATGGTGGTGCGGTGCTTGGCGAAGCCGTCGTAGTTGCAGGTGATGGTACCCGCGCCGATGTTGGATTCCCGGCCGAGATCGGTGTCGCCGATGTAGCTCAGATGGCTGGCCTTGGTGCCTTCCCCCACCGACGAGTTCTTCACCTCCACGAAGTTCCCGATGTGGACGTCGCGCTCGAGCACGGTGCCCGGCCGCAGGTGGGCGAAGGGGCCGACGCTGACGCCGTCCTTCAGGTCGCAGTCGTCCATGACCACCGAGAAGCGCAGGTGGACGCCGTCGGCCAGGCGCGCGTTGGTGAGGTAGGCGCTGCCGTCGATGCGGCAGCGGGCGCCCACCACGGTCTTTCCCAGGAGGTGGCTGTTGGGGCCGATGACGGTGTCCTCGCCGATGGTGACCTCGGCGTCGATGTAGGTGCTGTCCGGGTCCTTGAGGGTCACGCCCCGCTCCATCCATTTGCGGTTCACGTCTTTCTGTAGTGCCTTTTCCATCCAGGCGAGCTCCTCTCTGCCGTTCACGCCACGGAATTCGCGCGGGTCGTCGATGGTGACGCTGCCGATGCGGGCTTCCCTGCCGGCGCCGTAGGCGGCGATGTCCGGGAGATAGTATTCCCCCTGATCGTTGCGGTTGTCGAGGGCCGCCAGGGCCGCCCGAAGAAAGCCTGCCGACGCCAGGTAGAGGCCGACGTTGATCTCCCGGACGGTTCTCTCCGCGTCGGTGGCGTCCCGTTCCTCCACCACGCCCACGATGTCGCCGCCCGGGCCGCGCAGGACCCGGCCGTATCCGGAGGGGTCCGCCAGGGCGGCCACGGCAAGGGTGAGATCGCGGCCCGCCGACCGATGCGCCGCCAGCATCCGGGAGAGGGTCCGGCCGGCCACGAGCGGGACGTCGCCGTTGAGTATCAGCACGTCGCCGCTGAAATCGCCCAGCGCGTCAGCCGCGCAACGTGCCGCGTGCCCGGTGCCCAGTTGCTCGCGCTGCAGCACCCAGCACGCTGGGTCCACGCCGGGGCAGGCTTCCCGGATGCGATCCACGCCGTGGCCCACCACCACCAGCACCCGGTCGGGATGGAGGCCGGCGCAGGCGTCCAGGACGTGGGACAACAGCGGTTTGCCGCCCAGAAGATGCAGCACCTTCGGGGTGGCGGATCGCATCCGCTTGCCCTGGCCCGCGGCCAGAATGATGACTCCGAGCCCCCCCATACGCAGCAGAAACTATAACCCAAGGCCGTGTCCGTCGCCAGAGAGGCGCGGGCGGCGGCAAGACCGGTCCTTACGTTGACAAGCCCGTGATTTTCCAATAACTCTTACTCGTACTTCGAGACTCCCCACGCCGTCATTCCGGGCTTGACCCGGAATCCGGAAGTCCATGGCGCACGGGGTCTCAATTCGCTGAAGGTGGTCGAGTTCATATGGAAGAACAATCGGGCTTGTACTATTTCATGGAGATCGTGACCAAACCCGACAACATCCCAATCGTGGGCATGCTGATTCTCGTCCTGTTCTTTACCTGGGTCGGCCTGAAGCAAGCCATGAAGAACGACAAGCTGATCGATGAGGGCCGAGAGGACGAAATCTCTGACCAGATGTGGAAGTAGAAGTCGGGCGCTGCGTTCTCTTGCGGTCCTGATCGTTGTTGCGTTCCTGAGCATTGGCGGAGAAACGCTCTCCGCGCTGGTCGACGAAGAGTTGTGGCGCACCGGACGAAAGGACCTGGCCGCGGGCAAGGTTCCGGAAGCCTGGGGGAAGTTCGAGAAGCTGCTCGAGCAGTACCCGGATGAGCCGCAACTGCTGCAGGTCGCAGGTTTGGCGGCCCTCAGGCGGAGCGATCCGGAAACGGCTCTCGCCTACGTGAGAAAGGCCGTGGCCCTGGCTCCGGATGACGCCGAGGCGCTGACGCTGCTGGGCTGGCTCGACATGGAGGTGGCCAACGATGTCGACAAGGCCATCGAGTCGTACCGGAAGGCGGCGGCGCTGAAGCCCGAGATCCCCGAGGTCCACGACAACCTGGGGGTGGCGCTCAAGCGCAAGGGAGACCTGGAGCCGGCCATCGGCAGCTTCTCGCGCGCGCTGGAGCTGAAACCGGACTTCGCGCAGGCCGTGAGCAACCGCGGCTGGGCTTACGTGGAGCAGGGCAGATGGCAGGCGGCCCGGGCCGACTTCGAAAAGACCCTGGCGCTCCAGCCCGAGGACGAAGGGGCGCTTTACGGACTGGCCCGGGTGCGGAAGGAGTTGCGCGACTATGCCGGCGCCCAGGCCGCGCTGGCCCGGTTGAGCCGCGAGTCTCCCAATTTCGTCTACTGGCTCGAATGGGCTACGGTCGGGATCATACGTTATTATTGGGTTTTCCTGTTGCTGGCTTTGGGTTTGTTCTTCCACTTCCGGTACAAGGCGAGAAGAAGGGTTAAAGTCGATGGCTGAAGCTGCAAAACGCAAGGGCACGGCTCTCCTGGCCGTGATGAACGAGAACTGCACCAGTTGCGCCGGGTCGCCCCTGTGCGAGGTCCACTGCCCGGTGGACGACTGCATCAACCTCCTCTACGAGGAGATGCCCGGAGGCGGCCTCAAGCCCTACCGGGTGTGGGTGGACAACGAGAAGTGCATCGGCTGCCAGATGTGCTACAGCGACGACCTCACCAAGATCCACGAGCACAAGACTACCGGCGTCGTCTACTTCGAGTACGGCAACCGCATGTACGACGCCAACAAGAAGCTCCTGGAGAAGGAGCAGGAGCCCAAGAAGAGCGAGCTCCAGCTCATCGGCACCGACTCGGAGGACCGCCTCGACAAGAAGATCTGCCCCTGGGACGCCATCAGCATGGTGGAATACGAGGACGCCCTCTTGCTTTCCAAGCTCTACTACGACCCCGCGCTCATCTCCACCGAAGACGGCGTCTACTCCATCGACGACAAGGGCAAGGAAGAGCTGGAGGACCGGCAGATGGAGGGGTTCTAGTGTCCTGCCTCACAAATACGTTGAATCAATATGCGAGACACAAACCGTTATATATCAATAGGTTATCACACTGCTCAAGACCGGATGACCCGCTCCATGGTTAAAGGCATTTGTGAGACAGGACACTAGGGGTGGACCTATAGATCAGGCTCGTCGTCAAATTGGTCCCGCGAGATAGGATAGGCTACCAAGCCTAAGGCCACTCGCCGACGGAAGAGGGTGTGTTGGTTCCGGTGCTATTATGACCAGAGGGGCCTTCCCGTTATGGTCTTCCCCGTACCGCCGATTTGACGATGCAGTTCAAGGAGTCGTTCTCGGCCACCTTCCCGTAGCTGCGCCTGAAGCTCACGAACGGCTTCTGGATGGAACTCGGTCGTCCGTCCTGGTTTGATTTCCCGGCGGCGAATAGCTCCAGCCTGCTTGACGCTTGCCACCAGCCGCATGAAATCCTCTTGCCTCACTCGACTCCCTTTCCACCGTGCCTACTTAGATCACCTTGTTCAGCGGGTACTCCACGATCCCCACGGCGCCGGCTCGCGTCAGCTCGGGGATGAGCTCGCGGACCACGTCCTCGGCGATGATGCTTTCGATGGAGAACCACTTCCTGCCTTTCAGGGCGGGGGTGTCGTAGAGGGTCGCGACGGTCGGGGCGGTTACGCTCGGGATCAGGTCGATGATCTTCTCGAGGTCGGCCTCCATCACGTTCAACTTGATGCCGACCTTGTGCTCGGCGGCCAGGGCGCCCTGGAGCAGCATGCTGATCTGCTCGATCTTGGCGTGCTTCCAGGGGTCCTTCCAGGCGTCCTTGTTGGCGATGAGCTGGGGCGCGGACTCCAGCAGGTCGGTGACGATGCGGAGGCCGTGGGCGCGGATGGTGCCGCCGGTCTCGGTCACCTCGACGATGGCGTCGGCCAGACCTTCGGCGGCCTTGGCCTCGGTGGCGCCCCAGGAGAACTCCACGTCCACCGGCGTGTCATGCGCCTCGAACAGGCGCCGGGTGAAGTTGACCATCTCGGTGGCGACCTTCTTTCCCTTGAGGTCCTCGATCTTCTGCACCGGCGAGTCGTGGGGCACGGCCAGCACCCAGCGCGTGGGCCGGAAGCTGGTCTTGGCATAGATCAGCTCGGTGATGTACTCGACCTGCGAGTCGTTCTCCTGGATCCAGTCCCTGCCGGTGATGCCGGCGTCCAGGGTGCCGTCCTCCACGTAGCGGGACATCTCCTGCGCGCGCACCACGCTGCAGTTCAGGGACTTGTCGTCGATGGAAGGGAAATAGCTCCGGTCCATGCCGGTGATCTTCCATCCCGACTTGCGGAACAGCTCGATGGTGGACTTCTCCAGGCTTCCCTTGGGGAGCCCCAGCTTGAGTTGGCTCACTTGTTGTAGACCTCCTCGGGGTCGAAGACCTTCTCGGCGCAGACCTCCCAGTCGGCGCCGGCGTCGTGGCGGAAGAAGCAGGTGCGGTAGCCCAAGTGGCAGGCGCCGCCGCCCTGCTGGTCGATCTTGAGGATCAGCGTGTCGTTGTCGCAGTCCACCAGGATGTCCTTGACCACCTGGAAGTGACCCGACTCCTCGCCCTTGAGCCACAGCTTGTCGCGGGAACGGCTGTAGTAGTGGGCCTTGCCGGTTTCGCGTGTGAGGTTGAAGGCGTGTTCGTTCATGTAGGCCAGCATGAGGACGTCCAGGGTCTCGTCGTCCTGCACCACCACCGGCACGATTCCTCCGCCCTTGGCAAAATCGATGGTCTCCATTCGGGTCTCTACCCCTTTCATGAAATCTGTCTTCGGGAATGCGCTACGATCCCGCGGCAGCGGGAGTGCGACAGGCTGGATCAGGCCACTGTCACTGGCTCACACTATGCAAAACACGAAATAAAACATACAAAGGTTGGGCGCGCAAACGGAGCTGGAGCGGCGCGATTTTCAAGGGATTTGGGGCAGTCACATGAGCGAATTCCTGGTTGTCTACATCACCGCGTCGGGTGACAACGCCAAGGATCTGGCGAGCGCGCTGGTGCGGGAAAAGCTCGCCGCCTGCGTCAACCGCGTGCCGGGGGTGGAGTCCACCTACACCTGGGAAGGCCGGGTGGAGCGCGACACCGAGGACCTCCTCATCGTCAAGACCCGGGCCGACCTCTTCGACCGCCTCAAGCAGAGGGTCCAGGCCCTCCACGACTACGACGTCCCCGAAATCGTCGGCGTCCCCATCGACCAGGGGAGCGAGAGCTACCTGGAGTGGATGACGGCCTCGCTGTCGAAAGAGTAGGGTCTGTGGGGATTGTCGAATCGTGACGACAATAGAGGCATGAAGCTGCTACCGGTGGCGCGGGCCGTCCGGCGGCTTCCCGGCAAGGCCGAGGAGAACTTCGTCTTTCAGTCCGTAACGGCTGACTTCAAATGCCTTGCAGGTTTCCAGTTCTCTCATCGAGGGCAAAGCGATATCGAATGGGAAGAGGTGAGGACCTTGCACGACACCGGGAACCGGGTGTGGCGTCCCATCTCTGGCGAAGAGAACGGCTTCAATCGCCCAGATGCAGAGCGGGACATCATCGACAGTGCGTTTAGGAGCCCCACGATAGATTCCTTTCTTGCTGGTCTCCAACAGTACCCCCCAGTCGATGAATGCCCGTAGCACACGCCGCGCAGCGCGGGACACGGTCTCGCGTTCGCCCAACTGTTCGCGCACGCGGCGCTGCACCTGAGCAGCGGCCGTCGTACCCTGCAAGCGAAGCAGCCGTCCGGTTGCGTCGGCGACCGTGCTGAAGAAAGGGTACACCGCCATGCACATACACCAGTGTACGAGGATCCGGTCACTCGCTTGAAACCGTTGAAGCAACTCCAGGCCCTTGTCACGAAGCGGTTGAAGCTCCGTTGGAACCGTTACCCAGACTTTCGTCAGGATCGTGATGGCTTTGTCCCGGTTGCCCCTTTTCGGATTGTTCCCGACGGACAGTCGGTCCTTTAGCTGCTCGCTCAGAGCCGCTACGATCTGGTCTTTCGAACACCCGGCGAAGATCAGGTTCGTCGTGTACTCCAGCCAGGCTAGCTGGATACGTTGACTGAAGCCGATCTGTTCCCTCCGCCTCATGTCGCCGTCCGCTCGATCTGCACCATCGGCACCACGACCTCTTCGAGGGAAACGCCACCGTGTCCAACGATGCGTTCGCCTTCTCGAACGAAAGCCGACCGGCCCGGAGCAAGCAAGGCCAGATAGTCTTCGGGAAGCCCGAGAGCGGGCCACGCAATTGCATCGGGGTACTGTTGTTTGACACGCGCACGCAGAGTTGGATCGGGGTAAACGCGCGCACGTTCGCCCCGAAGGTCGGCGATGACACCCTCGGAAGGCCTGCCGAGGCCTTCCGCCTCGATGTTCCCGTGGTCCGAGGTCAGGTAGACCGCGAATCCGCGGTCGAAGAGGAGGTCTAGCAGCGTCGCCATGAACCCTTCACCGGCCCACTGGCGAACTTGGTTGTGCATTCCCGCGGTGCCAAGTTCCATGCCGTGCATAATTCTATCGACCTTATCGACGACTAGGCCGAGCACGCAAATCCCAGGCCGTGACAGGAGATCGCGGACGTCATCGACAGGTCCGTCCCCCAGTCCTTTGACGTAGCCAGCTTCCCGCTCCGTAAAACCCTGATCCACCCAGAAACGACTCCACAAGAACGATTCCTTGTTGGTGGTGTGGATGCTCGAAGGAAAATAGAAGGGCGGCGTTCCTGAGAAGATTGCCTGTCGGGATATGGACGTGATGGTTGGGACCCAGGCGAACACCGCGCTCTCACGAAAACGAAGCTGTGGTCGCTGGGTCGCGAGAGCGTTCCGGAGCACGATCCACTGATCGAGGGCGAGCCCATCCACGACGACAAGCGCGGCCTTGCCCACGGGAGGGTCTGCAAGACGCCGGGAGAGGTAGCGCGGCAGATGGTTCACCATCACAGGGGGTTCCGGCGGTTGGTTGTACAAACCGGCGTAGCGGCGCTCGACCCAGCCGAGAAAGGCCCCGTCCACCTCCGCGCGAAGGGCGGCCATCGGCCCGCTTAGCTCCGATCGCCCTGTGGTGGCCGTCTCCGACCAGAGAACTCCGAGTTCCGACCAACGGTAGGCGAACGCCAGCCAGTCGTGATGCCGCGCATCCGGACCCGGCACCGTATCGTCGGCTGTCTTTATGAGCCCCCGAACGCGCCGCAGTTTGTCCGCCTCGGGATCGGTTCGTATCCCGGCTGCAACCCATTCCTTCGACAGTCTCTTGCCCGACTCGTGAGACACCGGGCGCAGCATCCCCTCGACGAACAGGTTGTCGATGTAGACACGAACATCCCCGTGGTCAAAGGGAATTTCCGCGGGTCCGTGGAACCTGAGATCGTATGGTTCGCTCTTGTCGTGCAGGGTCTCGTTTGCGTCCGTGGTCAGGCGATCGAGAAACAGGGGCCAGCGCTCCTGAAGAAAGGAGAAGAAGGCTTCCCGGTCAGGGACGATGGCTTCCAGAGGCCAGGAGTCGAAAGCGCTGCCTTGCCGGAGCACTTGCACCAGCCGATCATCCAGGAGGCGCGGTGTGAGTTGCCCCCTGTAGTGTCTCCGCAACAGGACGCGCAGCAGCTCGGCCGGACTGTTGACGAGCGCAGGATCGAGATCGAACACGTGCAACAGCGCGAAGTCCTTCGTCGCGTCGTCCCCGAGCCGTTTCGGTTTGTGCCGTTCCTGCGCCAGATAGAGCGCATCCAGGTTGTCCTGATCGAGCGTTGCGATGACCGGATAGCTGAGATCGGGAAACAGGTCCGCCAGGTTGAAGGAAAGTTGCCTGCCGATCCGCAGAAGGTCGTGAGGAAGCGCTGCCAGCTCGTGTCGGCCCGCCCGCAGGACCACCACAACATCGCTGGCATCGCCCCGATCCCAACGGGCCCGGAACCTGGATTCGTAGGTGAAGCGGAAAGCGACTCGATCGTCGAATGGGACGAGTTCGAAGCCCCTCCCTCGGATGGCTTCCAGCAGCGCCTCCTCCAACAGCAATCCGTCGGGGTCGGCAACGAGGGTGATGGGCGCGACCCTTGGCGTGAACTCCTTCAGAATCCCATCGCGCCAGTCCACCACCTTCTTGCCCGGCTCCGTCACGCTGCTCCCGAGCGCGTCAGCGCCGTATCGTACCAGAGCATGAGCTTCTGGTCCTCCTGGAGGACGGCCTCCGGGAGCTTTTCTGCGACCGAGACAATAGTATCGTAATCCTGATCCCGGTGAGCCTGGAAGAATCCGGCGCGCACCGCCTCGATACGGAAGATCTTGATGCGCTTCTGGGGGGACTGCCGGTATTCCTCGAACTCGCGCAGCAGGGCGCGCGTGCGGCGCATCTCCACGTCGGCCGCCTTGTTGGGGTCGGGCACGTACCAGCGACCCTTGGCTTTCGTGCGGAGCACTGAGTGGTCCTTCGCCAGGTTGCGGAGTTCCTTGAAGTTGGTCGAAAGATACCCGTGTATCTGGCTCGGCACGTCGCCGGTGCCGGTGTAGCAAAGGAAGTTTTGCTCCAGCATTTCAGAAAGTTCGGGCAGCTTCTCGTGCTTCTGCCAGCCTGCGATCTCGCGGATGAATTGGGGGTGGATGTCCTGGAAGCTCTGCGGCTTCCAGCTCAATTGCCGCTTGAGCCACTGAATGGCGGAGGATTCGTCGACCACGAAGATCTCCAGTTGCATCACTTCCTCGGCTGCCAAGCGCTTCTTGTCGTACTCCGCGACCTGATCGGGGAGGAAGATCATGCCGTCGCGCTCCGGGAAGCGCTGGGTGAGCCCAGCCAGGAACTCGCCGACGGACAAGGGTACGGTTACGTTGCGGAGGACGTGGAACGCGACCATGCGGTCGAAGAGCAGATGCGGTTGGCGCTCGTTGACCACCTCGACGCGGCCGTCCCTCGCCACGAACACGGGCAGTTGGCCAAGATGGGTGCGGAGGAAGTCCCAGACGCCGTCCTCGGTGCCCTTCGTTAGCGCGAAGCGCGCATCCAACCCGTCATTGGGCTTGTAGGCCGAGATCACCAAGTCCTGTTTGACCGCAGTGCTGGTGATTTGGCGATACGAGCCCTGTCGCTTGTCCATCGTACGCACGTCTGCGACGACGAAGCCGGCTGCGAGCATGGCTTCCTGAATCGCCGTCCAGACGGCGTTTCTGGAATTGTGGAAGACAACCGTTATCCAGCGTCCGGGTTTAAGAACCCGCCGATACTCCTCGAAACAGCGCTGCATCAGGCGTTGATAGTCTGGAAGCCCCTTGTTCTTGAAATGATCGACGATGGCCTCGGGTAAGGAGTTGGTCAGCACCCGATGCCAGGATTCGACCAGGAAGTTGAGGTCCGCGTAGTAGATGTTTTCGCCGAAGGGTGGATCGGTGAAGATGTAGTCCACGGAGTTGCTCGGAATCCCGAGCGACGCCGTTGTGCTTGTCGTCGCGACGGATCTGGAACTCTGTCGTGCGCGCAGTTCGTCGAAGGTTTTGTTCAGTCGGGACAACCTGTTCCTCAAGTTGTAGGTAGGAGAGACCTCGGAGATTTGCGATGACACGTAGTAGACGCCGGTGAGTTGACGGTTCACCTGTGAATAATGCGTAGGGCCGTACCGATTGAGGATCGACATTCCCCAGATGGCCTGCTCCACGAAGTAAAGCAGCATGTGGCGGATGCGAAGGTCCGGGTGGGCGTTGGCTCGACGCCAGAGCCCCGCCAAGCCATGCGCGGCCCTGGGGAGGAAGAAGTGATGCACGAAGTCCACGCCCTTCGGTGCCAATCGTGAGCCGTGGGACATTTTTTCGATAGGCAGCCGGTTCGCGGGAACTTCCGTTGGGAGTGGAAGCTCGGCGATGTGGCGGATAACTTCGCGATCATCAGCGTCGGGCTGCTTTTCGAATGTGCCACCTTCGACCGTGTATCGGATGAATGACGGACGGAAAGCGATATGTTTCCACACGTCGCCGGTAGCTGCGTCCACGTCGGATTCGAACACACGTTCCAGCCTATCCTTGTTCAGTTCGACATCGCAGTTGGGGCATGGAAACGTGTCTCTTACCCGGCCGCTCGTCCGGTCCAATGCCTCGTTGACAAATTCGATCTCACCGGCACATTCAGGACAACTGAATACCTCGCTCCAGACGGTGTAGTCGATCCGCCCCTTGGTCTTGCCGTCGGTGTGCAGGGTTTCGTACATCCAGCCGAGTTCATCCTCGACCTCATCGAGCAACGTCCGCGCAGCTTTTGCGAATGCGTCCAGATCGAACGGGAGAGCGTAGTTGGCGGCAATGAAGCCGGCGAGCGGCGACAGATCGTTCTGGATAGTGCGCCGGAGACCCCAATGGGGCTTGCCGAACCCTTCGCTGGACCACTTAGCCTCAAGCGACTTCCGGTAGCTTGCCGGTGCAGTCCCGCACGATTGGGCCGCGACGCCCGTCATGCCGGAGCCGGCGAAGCCGTCCAGGACCAGATCGCCCGGTTCGGTGTAATGCAGGATCGACGGCACAATCGCGAGATGGGGCACCTTGGTGTGATAGCCGTGCGCCCGGTAGATCGCGTGGGTCTTGCCTTCGCTGACATCGACCGCGAACGGCTTGCGGCGGTACGGCTCGTCCGAGTCGTAAGGCTTGCCGTAGGCCTCCACGAACGCCTCTAGGAACGGATTGGGGCACGCCGTGTGCCAAGGTGGATCGGAGAGGTTCAGGATGTCCTCGACCTCGCCGTGGGGAAAGCCCACCTCGTCCTTCCAACGCTGGAGCATGTCCTTTGAGGGATCCGCATGGTGCATACGCTCGGCGAGACCGTGAAGCCGCGTTTCGTCTCCCATCGGCCAGTGCTCAATGGCCGCCATCCGAGTCACTGCATCGTTGACGCTCGTGTAGGGAACCCCGCCGAGTTTCGAGTGCAGATCCTCCAGCCCTTCCCTCAGCTTGCCGGAGAAATGTGTCCGTCGGGTGTCCTCGTTCTCGAAGGTCAGCCCCAGGCACTCGACCGGCTGGCCGCGCTGGGCTTCCAATTCCTCCGCGTAGGACTTCTCAAACAACTCGTCCTGCCCGGACGTATTGCGGAAAAGCCGATTGGTCCGTTTGTGCGGCTTGTTACCCTCCATTCGTCCGGTCCTCGTTGTCTGTCCCGGCGTCTCCGTCCACGTGGCGGGTCTTGAGTGCGACACCGGTCTCGGTCAGCAGGTAGGCTTGGCGTGGATGGTTGGGCTGATCCGGGTGGGCCATGCGGAGCACGCCGCCCCTCAATAACGGATCGAGGTGACGGTTCTTGAAATATCCCCGGTTGGTCACTCCCAGCGCCGTCATAATCTCTGTCAGACTGCGCGGTCTTTCGCAGAACTCCACGATTTGTCGGTGGGTGGCAGAGAGTTCGGTCAATGGCTCAACTTGCGCAGTGGACAAGCTCGTTGGTGGCCTGCCAACTTGTGCAGTGGACAAGCTCGTAGGCGGCGTATCAACTTGTGCAGTGACCAAGTCCGCGAAGCCGGAATCAACCTGACCGGTTCCGCCAAGACGTTCTCTGAGATGTCCGGCCAGCACGTGGCTTTCACCCGCGCCGCTGGGCTCGACCAGCCCCTGCGTCACCAAGCGGTACGCGACCGTGAAGGTCTCGGCGGCCGACAATCCCGTGACCGCCCTGAGCTGCGTCAGGGTCGCCTTACCGTCCCGACAGATGAACGCGAACGCGCGCGCCTGCTCGTCGGTGAGGCGGACACCGAGTTGCGCCTGGAAGAGGCGTTGCCGTTCCGACAGCAACTCCTCCTTGAGCAGGACGAGTTCGAAGCACTTCCGGCCCTTGTCGTTGGTGATGCGGGGCGGCACGTTCCCCAATTGCTGCCAGTTTTGGAAGATGTCTCGCAGCCCCCACCCTGCGTTCTCGCTCAACCCGATCCTGCGGAAGGCGGTCACGATTCGGGGATTACGGACCTCCTTCGCGCCGGGCTCGAGCAGGTCGTCGGCCGTGGCGAATGCGTCGCCAGGATTCCAGAATACCGTCTGGTCGGCGTAGTGGCGTATTTCGGGTTCCCGCGCATGATCGGAATAGTCCTGGTGCATGAGCAGATTGACCAGGGATTCACGGTAGGCAAGGTAGTCGGGCGGCGTATCGTCACGCTGTAACGTGGCGGGGTCGATGCGGAACGGGTGTTCGGCGAACCGTTCATACCAGTCGACCAGTGCCCTCCAGGTTCGAATCAGATTTTCGTCGAGCACCGTGCGATCCGCCCAACGCGCGCCGGTATCGGCCTGGCCGCGCGGAACCGTGAACCGCTGACAATCGACCACCGGGCGAGGCAGCAGTTGCCGGAAGGCCGCATTGCAACCGAACAGCAGGACGGCCGCCCGGGTCGGTGTCCTTCGGCCGTCTCGTTGGGCCAGGAGGCCCATCTCGCCGAGGAAATCCAGATCCGACAGATCAGCGCGGGAACGATTCCCGGGCCGTCTTTCGTAGGTTTCGCGGTACCATCTGACGCTGGCGCTATCGAAGGCGGTATCGGGGTCGCACTGAACAACCCGGCCGTCGAATCGCTCCGCGGTCGCGTCGATCAGGAAGCGGTCCCTTTCGTTGTCCGAACAGCGGACGTCGCTGCCTCCGCTGCGGACGAACGAACGGCGGATATCCCCGTTCAAGTGGACCGGTTTGTCGGCGCGGCTTGCCTCGGGAACATAAAAGACCAGCAAGTCGGTTTCGTCGTACTGGTGCAGGTTTTCCTTGACGTCAAGAATGACGCTGATTTTGTCACGTTGGCGCAGGGTGGTAAGGAACTCGCCCTGTACCTTATCAACGGACACGACGCCAACGACTTCAAATCGTTCACCGTTCTGCTTTACGCCGAAAACGAGATGACCGCCATTGGTATTGGCGAACGCCGAGACGGTCTCATAAGCGCTCTTTGGAACCGCGTGTCGCGCCTCCTTGAACTCGACGTCGTTCCACTCGTAGCCCTTGAGGCGTTCAACAAGTTCTTCTTTATCCATCAGCGCCTACTCCAACACCACCCGGACCTTGGCCTGTTCCTTGCCCTTTGCCAAGTTGTCCAGATACCCATCGAAGCGCGTCTTCATCTCGGCGAGGCTTGCGGGCGACCCGCCGGCGAGGAGCGCGGCTTTGAGGTCCGCGGTCTTTACCACCACCTTGACGAGGCCGGACAAGACTTCTCGGACGGCCTCGACGAAATCCGGTTCGAGAGGGTCAGGGAGACCGCCTTTCTCGGCGAAGGTAGCGACCCGTTTCCGGCGGTCGGGCTGGAGCAACGTCAGGTTCTCGTGGGTGGCGGGGTCGCGGAGGTTGGCGAACAACGTCTGCGTCCATGCGGCGTGGAGACGGTCGAGTTCGTCGTCAAGTTGCGCAAGGGTCTCACCGGCCGGCCCCGTGTTCGTCTCCACGGCTGGCCGGAATCCGCAGTGCGGGCACACGGCGGAGGCGTCGAGGTCCCCCTTGGTCAGAGCGAAGCAACTCGTCAAGCCGCCGAGGCGATCCAGGAAATCCGTCAGATGTTGAACCGGCATGAGGTCGATGACCGAGAGGCCACGGAGTCGGGCGAGCCGCTCGTCGTGCATCAGTATGGTCTTCCTCTTGTCGCCGTTCACGCCGAGCCGCGCCCTGGCGTGGAGATCGAGATAGACGCTGACAAAGTCTTTCTTCAAGTCGTTCAGCTTGTGCAGCCACCGCCGGCGGAACGACGCGGCCTCGTGTCGCGCGGTGCGCGCGAAGTCAGCGAGCACCGCGTGCCGTGTTTCCTTCATCCGTCCGGTCCATTCGTGCGCCGGGGCAAGCGTCGCCTCCGCCGCGACGAGGAAAGTGGCGGTGGCCCCCAGATCCGAGGCCAGCCCCTGGAGGCGTTCGACCTCGGCAAGGGATTCGAGCCCTGCCTTGTGGCTGCCCACGTCCGAGGCGTCGTGACGGAAGTTCTTGAGACGGCCTGGCGAGTGGTAAGTCTGAAGAGACTCTAGGAAGGACTTCGTATGTTCTAGCTTTGAGGTCAGGCCCTTGGTCTCCTCTTCGTCGATCAAGCTCTTGCCCCAGAAGGGAATGCCGGTCTGGACGGCCCGTTGGGCCACCACCAGCCTCTCGACAACCTGGGCGACGGCTTTCTGAAGCGCCTGGATCGGTTCGGGATTGCCCTGGGTGACCATGTTCGCCATTCCCGATGTCAACCCGAGCAGATCGAACAGCGCCTTGAGGGCAGGAATGTTCCATTCCTTGGGCCGCTCGATGTGTTTGAAGCGTATCAACTCGTCAAGCGGCGTAGCGGCTAGCGCAGGAACGTCGGCGGCATCGAACTTCCGGCCCGGAACGGCGAGTACGAGGTCGCCGGAATGGACCAACGCCGCCAGCAGAACGGCTGCCCAAGCGGGCTCCAGGCGAAGGGTATCGGCAGCGAGGTACTCGACGCCGAGCAGTTCCTGGATCAGTTCGGAACGGTTGACCACCTGGCCGTGCCCCTTCTGCTGTACTTGGGCGAGAACGTGATTGGCATATCTCGACCGATAGGGATCGAGCTTGTCGCCGTCGAGAAGTTCGAGCGAGTCCAGGACCGCGGTGGCCTGTTTCGTCTTTGTCGCGCCGGCGATCCACCGCAACGCATCCTGGGCCGCCTGGGCCCGATTGGTGGATGTGATGAGCACGGAGAACCGGGGATAGTCCGGCGCCTGCTGTGCGAAATGCGTCTCCAGACAGATACCGGCGACCGCATCGATGAGGTCGCGGAGGTTGATGCGTTCGGCCGGGGGTATCCCCGAGAGTTCGCGGAGAGAGTGGCCCTTGGCCCATTCCAGCAGCGCCTTGCGCCGGCCCTGGTGGCCGGCTTCAAAAGCCGTGCCCATGTGCTCCTGAAGCCAGTTGACCAGATCTCGAAGGAAGCTCGACGCCTTCGACTCGTAAGTGGCTTTCGCGTGGCCGGAAGATGTCGATGCCAGATCGAGGGCCGCTGCATAGCTGCGCAGGGTGTCCCGAAAGCGATCATCTATGCCGGTCAAGTGGAAGAACACCTCGTCGGACGCCTTCTCGTCCTTGAAGCGCGGCGGCTCGTGAGGCTGAACGAAGTAGACGTAGAAATCGCGTGGCGGCACTGCGGTGGACCGCTCATTCGGCGCGCCGAAGAACAGGTATCCCTGGCGTGCCGCCTTCCGTTCCCGCCATTCGATCTCGTGCTCCCAGATGCGGTAGCCGGTGACGTACGTATGGTCGGTGCACTCCATCACCCGCCGTAGGGCATCGTAGTAGTAGCGATCCAGCCGTGCCGCGTCCAGGCTCTCGGTCCGCTTCTCGATCAACGCGTCGAAATCGTCGGTCTTCTTGAGGTCGAGGTAATACTGGCGGTTGGCCGGGTTCGACGAAATGAACTGCCCGCTGACCGTCTTGTGGATTTCGCGAAGGACTGTTTCCACCTGTGACAGAAGGTCGTCCGCCGGGTCTCCACCGAGATCCTCGATTCCCGGCTGATACAGGCAAAGACCGTCTCTCAATTCCTCGGCGGTGGCGCCCAGGGCGGCGTGGATGTCACCGGTTGTCAGCCGGTGCACGGACAAGGCATGGATGACACGCATCGCCATCGACTGGTACGCAGGCCGCGTAAAGGCTCTCTCGATCCGCGATTCCAGCACTTGGCTGCAGTCGATGACGGCCTTGATATCCGGGTCGGCGCGGAAGGATGCGTTCTCCCGCAGCATCGACCAGTAGCTGTCGTACGCGATCAGACCGGGGTGGTCTGCGGGGAGTTCCTCCTCGAGCAGCCGCTTCATCGAGAGCGAAAGGGTCCGGAGGATTTCGCGCTTCTCGACCGCGGTGACCCGCTCGAAGGTGTCGATGTAGTCCGGATGAACCGGGAACAGGTCAACGTATTCATCCATGCGTTCGTTCATGAGGCCGTAGAACCGCGCGAACGGCGTGAGGTACTCCCTGATCCCGGCCTGCTGATCGCCGGTCTTCCGAAGCAGACGTTGCGCCACGACGAACTTGACGTCTCTGCGGGCGATCAGAACCTGCTCGAAACGGTCCTTGACGCGCCGGATGCTGTCCGCCACGAAGCTGAAGCGGGGGCTGTCGAAGATGGCCTCCTGTACGCCGGCGACGAACCGAAAACGGAGGTCCTTGCAGACCTCGCCGATCTCGCGCAGGAAGTTGAGGTCGAGGATCAACTCCTGGTCCTTGCGCGACCGCAAGTAGTCCAGCAACTCGTCCACGACCAGCAACAGCCCGAGGTCCGGGTACTTCTCCTGGAACGCTGCCATCATTTCTTCGAAGGCGCGTTTGCTGCCGGCCACGTCCGCGGCGCTAGGGAAGGTGAACGTAACACCGAACTCCGCCAAGTGCTCCTCCAACTCCCCCACCACAATGTCGCGGAGCGACATCGTTGTGGCACCGATCTCCGTGCGGACGACCTTGAACCGGCCGGCCACGCCACGGGCCGTTTCCGCGGCCTTCGGACTGGAGATTTCTGAAACGAGACCGGCGTGTTCGGCGACCGCTGAAATGACGGACATCAGGTGGGACTTCCCTGTGCCGTAGTTCCCGACGATCAGCAGCCCTTTGTTGTCGGCCGGTTTGTCGTATTGGAGTTGAGGAAACACCAGCCCCGACAGCTTCTCGGCCATATCGCCGGAAATGACGTAGCTGTTTACGAGATGGCGGGCGGCGGTCACGTCGTCGGCATCGCGAAGTTGCACGACGGTCTCGATCGGATCGAACTGGATCAGGTCTTCGTATTTCATCGCGCCTTCTCCTGGCCGGGCTGGGATGAATCACTTCGTCGCGTGCACCGCCAGAATGCCGTCCGTCGGATAACGCCGATACTCGGGATGCCCGGTTTCGGCATAGTGGATGTGGCGGTCTTCGATGGACCCGTTCCAGGCCGCGGCGACCTTCCTGATCCGCGAGAGACCTTGCAAGAGGCGGAGCGGGTCCTGCCGTAACACGACGTCGAAGAGAATCTCGATGTTGTCGAGCAGGACGACGTCGTTTTCGTGCTCTGCGAGAATCAGATCCAGAAGCCGTTGGACCCGTAGCGGACGCTGCCGCTCGGTCAGGTCAAGCATGCGACGCGAAAGCTCCAGATTGACGTTAACGAGTGCCGCGTTGATGCTCTTGGCAACCGCCCGCAAGGCGCTTGTCTTACCTGTTCCTTCCCGACCGACAATCAGGACGAGTTGATGGTAAAGTCCTTCGGCATGCAGGAGTTTGTCGCAAATCTGATCCGAAAGGAGGCTTGTCACGTCCAGCGTCCTTCTGCGATGGCTACATAGATGGTTCTTTCTATCAAGTGCCGATAGAAGTTACCAAACGGCCGCAGGATGACGGCCTCTTTGTCCAAGTGGCGGGAACGAACGTGGTTTGGTCACGGCAGACCGGCGCGGTGTAGTGGGGGCCGGGCAAAACTTGCGCTCGTGGCCGCCATTGTCTAAGTGTCCTGTATCCGAAGCAAGTCACCGAATCAGGGAGTACGAACCATGAGAGACCTCCAGGAATTCATCGCGGAAGAGGAGAGCAGGCGTCCGGGGGACGTGATCCGGGTCAAGGACCCCATCGACCCCAACAAGTGCGAGACCATCGCTTTTCTCAAGCACCTCGACGACCGCGGGCTGGAGAAGATGGTGCTGTTCGAGAACGTCACGACGCTGGAGGGGAAGCCATCGCCGTTCCCGCTGTTCTACAATCCCTGGGTCAGCCGGCAGTTCTGCGCCGACGGCATCGGCATGGGCGACCTCAAATCCAGGATGGAGCTGAGCCTGGAAGTCTCGCGGCTGGAAAAGGAAAAGGGGGACACGGAAGTGATCGCGCCCGACAACGCCCCCTGCCAGGAGGTGGTGGTCAAGGGGTCCGAGGTGGACCTGGCGCGGTTCCCCATCCCCATGCACCACGACCTGGACATCGGCCCCTACTGGACCATGGCCTGCGTCATGAAGGGCGAATCGGCGCCGTTCTACGACATCACCTTCACCAAGAACCTCTACTACGACGGCCGTACCATGAGCTTCTCGGCCCACAAGCACCATCACCTGGAAGCCATCGTCACCGAGAACGAGGCCAAGGAGCAGCGGGCGCCGGTGATCATCGTGCTGGGACACCACCCGGCCTTCTACTTCTCGTCCTGCTGCATGACCCCCTACGGCAACGACGACTATCAAAGCGCCGCGGCGTTCATGCGCGAGCCGCTGCGGCTGGCGCCGTCGGTCACCTGGGGCGAGGACTTCCTGGTGCCCGCGGACGCCGAGATCGTCATCGAGGGCGAGGTGCCCCCCAACATACGCCGGTCCCAGAACCCCTTCGGCGAGGTGCTGGGCTACTACCAGGTGACCATGGACGTACCCATCGTGGAGGTCACCGCCATCACCCACCGCAAGAACGCCATCCTCCAGGACATCTGGGCGGGCCAGAAGGACCACTGGAACCTGGGCGGCATCACCAAGGAAGGCAGCGTCTACAACTCCATCAAGCGCAACATCCAGGGCCTCAAGGCTATCCACCTGCCCCCCTCGGGCTGCGGCCGGGTGATCTGCTACATCTCCATCGACAAGAAGTTCCCCAACGAGCCCAGGAAGGCGGCCATGCAGGCCTTTGCGGACATGCCGAACCTCAAGCTGTGCGTGGTGGTGGACGACGACGTGGACGTTTTCAACGAGCGCGAGGTGCTGTGGGCGGTGGGCACCCGCACCCACTGGGACCGGGACCTGGACGTCATCCGGGAGGTCCAGAACTTCCGCGGCTGGCTCGGCGACAGCGTCGCCGTGGTGGACGCCACCAAGCCCCTGGAAGGCGAGTTCCCCATCCGCAACGAGGTGCCCCTGGAAGCCATGAAACGGGTGGACGTGAGCAAGTACGTCTGAGCCGGCCCGAACCGTCATTCCCGCGAACGCGGGAATCCAGGCGGGGAGGGGCGGCGAGACTCCGGGGCAGGGCAAGGAGGAAGAAGCCATGGCCAAGCTGAAGTTCTATTACAAGAACACCTGAACCACCTGCCGCAAGGCAAGAAGTTTCTTGCAATCACAAGGAGCGGAGCTGGAGGAGCGGGAGTACGGCAAGCAGCCGTTGACCGAGAAAGAGCTGGAATCCATCATCGGCAGCGGCCCGGTGACCGATTTCCTGAACACGCGCACGCCGCTCTACCGCGAGCGGAAGATGAAGGACAACCCTCCCGGCCGGGAGGAGGCCATCCGCTTGATGGTCCAGGACCAGAACCTCCTGCGGCGCCCTGTCACCATCAAGGGCAAGCGCAGGGTGGCCGGCTTCGACGAGGCCGCCCTCAAGGCCCTCCTCTGACCCGATCCCCGATGGGCCCAATCAGCTTCGACGACTTCCTGAAGGTCGACGTCCGGGTCGGCACCATCACCCGGGTGGAGCCGTTTCCCGAGGCGCGCAAGCCGGCCTACAAGCTGTACGTGGACTTCGGCCCTGAGATCGGCGAGCGCAAAAGCTCGGCCCAGGTCACCCATCACTACACCGCGGAAGAGCTGGTGGGCCGGCAGGTCGCCGCCGTGGTGAACTTCCCGCCCAGGCAGATCGGACCGTTCCGCTCCGAGATCCTCGTGCTGGGCTTCCCCGACGCCGACGGCGAGGTGGTGATGATCGAGCCCAACCGCCCGGTGCCCAACGGCGGCAGGTTGTTTTGAAAAAGCCGCCCGCTCCGGATACGGGGCAGGCGGCTTTCGTGCGGGATGATCTGACGCTTCAGGCGCGCCGTTTCCCTACGGCGCCGTTTTCTCGTCCGTCTCCACCGCCTGGTAGATCTCGCTACCCGACTTCTTGAACTCCTCGGCCTTCTCCTGCATGCCCGCGGTCAGCGCCTTGTCGGCGGCGAGGCCCTTGCCGGCGGCGTAGTCGCGGACGTCCTGGGTGATCTTCATGGAGCAGAAGTGGGGGCCGCACATGGAGCAGAAGTGGGCCACCTTGGCGCCCTGGGCGGGGAGGGTCTCGTCGTGGAACTCCTGGGCGGTGTCGGGGTCGAGGCTCAGGTTGAACTGGTCCTCCCAGCGGAACTCGAAGCGGGCGTCGCTCAGGGCGTCGTCGCGGATCTGGGCGCCGGGGTGTCCCTTGGCCAGGTCGGCGGCGTGGGCCGCGACCTTGTAGGTGATGACGCCGTCCTTGACGTCCTTCTTGTTGGGCAGGCCCAGGTGTTCCTTGGGGGTGACATAGCAAAGCATGGCGGTGCCGTACCAGCCGATCATGGCGGCGCCGATGGCGCTGGTAATGTGGTCGTAGCCGGGGGCGATGTCCGTGGTCAGGGGCCCCAGGGTGTAGAAGGGCGCCTCGTGGCACAGCTCGAGCTGCTTGGTCATGTTCTCCTGGATCAGGTGCATGGGCACGTGGCCCGGTCCCTCGATCATTACCTGGACGTCGTGCTCCCAGGCGATGCTGGTGAGCTCGCCCAGGGTGGCCAGCTCGCCCATCTGGGCCTCGTCGTTGGCGTCGGCGATGCTGCCCGGACGGAGCCCGTCGCCCAGCGAGAAGGCCACGTCGTAGGCCTTCATGATCTCGCAGATCTCCTCGAAGCGGGTGTAGAGGAAGCTCTCCTGGTGGTGCGCCAGACACCACTTGGCCAGGATGGAGCCGCCGCGGGAGACGATGCCGGTGCGGCGTTTGGCGGTGAGCGGCACGTAGCGCAGCAGCACGCCGGCGTGGATGGTGAAGTAGTCGACGCCTTGCTCGGCCTGCTCGATGAGCGTGTCCCGGTAGATCTCCCAGGTCAGTTCCTCGGCCTTGCCGTTGACCTTCTCCAGGGCCTGGTAGATGGGCACGGTGCCGATGGGAACCGGCGAGTTCCGCAGGATCCACTCGCGGGTCTCGTGGATGTTGGCGCCGGTGGACAGGTCCATGACCGTGTCCGCCCCCCAGCGGGTGGCCCAGATCATCTTCTCCACTTCTTCCTCGATGGAGGAGGTGACCGCGGAGTTGCCGATGTTGGCGTTGATCTTCACGAGGAAGTTCCGGCCGATGATCATGGGCTCGGTCTCGGGATGGTTGACGTTGCAGGGGATGATGGCGCGTCCCCGGGCCACCTCGTCGCGCACGAACTCCGGGGTGACGAACGGCGGGATCGAGGCTCCGAAGTGGTTGCCTGCGTGGTGGCCGTCGCCTTCGCCGTTGAGCGCGGCCTCCCGGCCGATGTTCTCGCGGACGGCGATGTACTCCATTTCCGGCGTGACGATGCCCTTGCGGGCGTAGTGCATCTGGCTCACGTTGCCGCCGGGCGCGGCCCGGAGCATGGGCCTTCGGCTCATCTCGGGGAAGCGGTCGGCGTCGGCGCCGTTGCCATTGGAGCGGTAGTGGGACTCGGTTTCGACCGTGTCGTCCCGGGCCTCGATCCAGGCCTGGCGGAGGGGCTTCAGGCCCTGCCGCACGTCAATGCGGGCGGTGGGATCGGTGTAGGGGCCGGAGGTGTCGTAGACCCGCAGGCGCGGGCGCTCCTCGTTCCCGTTGACGCCGTTGCCGGGATGTCCGTTGCCGCCATGCCCGTTGGCTCCCGTTGCGCCGTGGCTGATCTCGCGCATGGCGACCTCGACGCCGTGGGGTCCCGCCCCGGAGACGTGGACCTTGCTGGAGGCAGGGAACGGATCCGTGGTGATCACGGTATTCTGGCTGACCTCGCCGTTTTTCTTGGACATGGCTTGACTCCCTTCCGGGGCTCGTGGAGTTCCGTATCGCCCGTGCGACCTTCGATGCACGGGATACGGTGTATGAACCTTTCACTTCTATCGCAACCAGGCTGACGGCGTCAAGGTAGCGTGGGTACGGAGAGGGGCTATTCCGAATCGTATCGGATGAGCGAAAACAGCTCCTGGTCGATCTTGTCGCGCGGGTTGAGGAAGGCCAGCTCGATGATGCAGGCGTGCTCGAACACCGTGGCGCCGAGCTGTTCGACCAGGGTGGCGGCGGCCGTCGCCGTTCCCCCGGTGGCGACGAGGTCGTCCACCAGCAGTGCCCGGGCGCCGGGGGCCAGGGCGTCGCTGTGCACCTCCAGGGTGTCGGTGCCGTACTCCAGCTCGTAGCTTGCCTGCAGGGTGTCGTACGGCAGCTTTCCGGGCTTCCGGATCACGCACAGGCCCTTGCCCAGGCGATAGGCCAGCGCCGCGCCGATGATGAACCCGCGGGATTCGACGCCCACCACCGTGTCCACGGGAGAGCTCTCGTATCGCTCGGCGAACAGGTCGATGGTCCTGCGGAACAGCGGCCCGTCGCCGATCAGCGGTGTGATGTCCTTGAACACGATCCCGGGCTTGGGGAAGTCGCGAACGTCGCGGATGATGCCTCGGATCTCGGCGATGGTGTCGGTACGGCTGTTCCGGGTGCTGGTCATGGACGCCTCAGCTAACACAGTCAGGGCAAATAGGAAAGCGGGTCCCGGGCCACGTTGTTCCTGCGGATCTCGAAGTGAAGGTGGGGTGTGGTCACCCGTCCGGTGGCGCCCACCTCCGCGATGACCTGCCTCTGCGTCACCTTCTGCCCCTGCCGCACGAGGTTCTTGCGGTTGTGGGCGTACACCGACGCATAGCCGCTCCGGTGGCGCACGATGATGAGGTTGCCGTAGCCGCGCAGCTTGTCGCTGTAGATCACCTGCCCGGGCAGCGTGGCGCGGACCGGGGTGCCGGAAGGCGCGGCGATGTCGATGCCGTCGTTGAGGCTGTCGTGCCGCGAGTCGAATCGCGCGGTGATCTTGCCCCGGACCGGCCAGGTGAACGGTTGCCGCCCCGAGCCGGACCGCGGCAGCGTGGCACGGGCCGTGGTGCGGGGAGACTTGGGGGTGGCGGCCCTGGCCGGGGGGCTTCTCCGGCGCGGCACCGATGCACGGGGCGTCTTTGCGGGTGCGGGCTTGACCGAGGCGGCCTTTGGCGGTTTCGCCCGTGTGGTCCTCGCGGCGGAGGCGCGCTCCACCGGCTCCTTGATGGGCGTGATGATCTCCACGGGCAGCCGCCGGGTTGCGCCGGGGATGAACAGCCGGCGCCCGATCCGGAGGTCGCGCGCATCCGGGATGCGGTTGGTGCGGGCCAGCGTGATGTAGTCGATGCCGTACGCCTTGCCGATGCGGTAGAGGTTCTCGCCCTTCTTGACGACGTGGTAGATGCCCGACTTCTGGGGAGCCTTGCGGGCGGCCTTCCTTGGAGCAGGGCTCGGGCCGTCGCGGTTGTCGACGTAAGTGCAACCGGTCAGAGCGACGAAGATGAGGATTTGGAGCAGCCCGAGAGCGCGAATGGCCAGTGTCGTGTCCCACGTAAATATTGACAAATCTGCTGGTCTTTTTCGTCGTCGGCTGCGTTGCTCTTCCTCGCGTGGTAACCGCCACTGCTCGTCATCGCGCCTTGCCGACGACGAAAAATCCTGCGCATCTTTGTCAACATTTACGTGGGACACGACACTAGCCCGGCCAACCGTACCTCCCCAGAAGCTTCACGAACCGACACCCGCCGAGGTCCGTCTCTTCGAGGCCGGTGGGGGTCCGGACCGTGAGTTTGAGGGTCTGGGACCGGTGGTCGCCGATGGGAATGATGAGCCTGCCCCCGGCCGCGAGTTGCTGGGCCAGCGGCGCCGGCACCTTCGGCGCGCCCGCGGCCACGACGATGGCATCGTAGGGCGCGTGTTCCGACCATCCCAGGGTCCCGTCTCCCATGTGGATCGCCACGTTGTAGTAGCGCAAGTCGTCGAGGCGCGTGCGCGCCTGCACCGCCAGGTCGCGGAGCTTCTCCACCGAGAACACGTTGGCGCACAGTTCCGCGAGCAGCGCGGTCTGGTAGGCGGATCCCGTGCCGATCTCCAGCACGCGGTCGCCGCCCGTGAGCTGCAGAGCCTGCAACATGTAACCGACGATGTAGGGCTGGGAGATGGTCTGTTTCGCGCCGATGGGTAACGGGTCGTCATCGTAGGCGCGGTTCACCAGCGCCGGCTCCACGAAGAGATGACGCGGGACCTTGCGCATGGCCCGGATCACCCCCGGGTCCTTGACGCCGCGGTCGAGCAACTGGGTCCGGACCATCCGCTCCCTGGCGCCCTCGAAACCTGTGACGTTGTGGTTGTTGGAACTCCCGGCCATTCGATCCGAGGTGACGGCCGCCCGTGAAAGGCTGCCAAGGTGTTGGTAAGAGTGGTCGGGGCGACTGGATTTGAACCAGCGACCACACGCACCCCAAGCGTGTGCGCTACCAGGCTGCGCTACGCCCCGACACTAACTGAAAACTCTTAACACCCAACCGCCAGCGGGTCAATTCTTGCCGGCCGTGGCAGGTGCGATGGGTCGGCTCTGCGGGGTGAGCGCGGCTCGGTTCGTCAGGAGATCAGGTCCCGGAGCGAGATCAGGTCGTTCCTTATCTTGAGGAGGGTTTCCCTTTGCACGCCGGTGGGCTCGGTGGCGTCATCGGCCGTATCCCGCTGCTTGAGCCTCTTGCGCGCGCCTTCGATGGTGTAGCCCTCGGTATACAGCAGCCGTTTGATATTCAGGAGCAACTCGACGTCCTCGCGCCGGTAGAGACGGTGGCGGGAGGGGGCCTTGTTGGGTTTCAGGACGTCGAACTCCGTTTCCCAGTAGCGCAGCACGTACGGCTGTACGTCCAGAAGGGCGCTGACCTCGCCGATCTTGAAGTACAGCTTGTCGGGGATGACCACTGCCATGCCTCCGGTCGTATCACGAAACGGTGAGTTTGTCGGCGTCCTCGAGCTCGGCGGGGTCGCCGTTCATGTTCTTCTTCAGGGTCTGGCTGGGTTTGAAGGTCAGCACCTTGCGGCCCGCGATGGTGATCTCCTCGCCGGTCTGGGGGTTCCGGCCCTTGCGGGGCTGCTTGCCGTGGATGACGAAGTTTCCGAAGCCCGAGATCTTGACCCTGTCACCCTTCTCCAGCCGGGCCTTGATGATCTCGAAGGTGGCCTCGACGACATCGGTGGCCTCCTTCTTGGAGAAGCCCACCCTCTCGTAGATCCGATTGATGATATCGGCCTTGGTCATGGTTGCCCTCCTCCGGGGCGCCCGCGGGCCATGCCCCGCTAACGGAGCGTGGCGTCGAATTCGGCACAAAGCCGGCGGGTCAGATCCTCGTGCACGGCGTTGACTTCGTGGTCGGTGAGGGTCCTCTCCGACGATCGGTAGAAGACCTTGTACGCCAGACTCTTCATTCCTTCGCTGATGGGAGCGCCGGTGTATTCGTCGAAAATATCCACCCGCTCGATGAGAGCCTGATCCAGCCTCCCGACCCAAGCGATTACTGTCTGACCCGGGAAGTCCGCCGTCACGACGATGGCGAGGTCCCGCTCCACCGAGGGGAAACGGGGAATGGGACGCACCCTGAAATCTGGCCGAGCATAGTGAACGATCGCATCGAAGTCAAGCTCGAAGAGAAAGCAGGGGGGCAGGTCCAATTCCTCGCGAACTCGCGGACTTATCTCGCCAACGTGGCCCAACTTTCCGTCCCCGCCGGCGACCGAGGCGAAGCGGCCGGGGTGCAGGACCGAGGGGGCGTCCTCGGCCGTCCAGCGGGAATCGGCGCAGCCGGCGCCCTCCAGAAGATCCTCCACGATCCCCTTCATGTCCGCGAAGGTGAAGTCCCGGCTTTCCACCTTCATCCCGCGCCGTGGCCGGCGGCCGCGGATGAGGCCGGCGACGTTCATCCGTTCGGTGAAGCCGCCGCCGCCCGCGAGCGAGAATACCTTGTTGAGTTCGAAGATCATCGAGCTCTGGTTGCGGCGCTCGGCGTGGTCGTGCAGGTTCTCGACCAGCCCGGGAAGCAGGCTGAGGCGCATCTCGTCGGTTTCCTGCCGCAGCGGGTTGGTGACCCTGACGGCCTTGCCCTCGCCGGCCCAGAGCCCGGAGAAAGTACGGTTCCTATCCGGGGAGCAGAAGGGCAGGGTCACCACCTCGCTCAACCCCGCGGTGACGAGCAGCGAGCGGGTCTTCCGCATCCAGCGCAGCAGCGTGTCGCCGTGTCCGGCGCCCATCCGCACCGCCGGCAGCGTGGCCGGTATGTTGTCGTAACCATGTATCCGCGCCAGCTCCTCGACGATGTCCGCCTCCCGGGTGAGGTCGAACCGAAACGGGGGCGGGCATACCACGAGGTCCTGCTCGGACGAGCGCTTCAACTCGATGCCGAGGGACTCGACGATGCCGCGAATACGTTCCGGCGCGAGATCCACCCCCAGGGCGCGCTTGACGCTGGCGTATCGGAGGGTGATGTCGGGCGGCCTGCGCGCCGCCGGATAGGCGTCGGCGAAACCCTCGACCACACGGGCTTCGCCCATTTCTTCCCACAGCGCCACGGCCCGATCCATGGCGTAACGCGTCCCTTCCGGATCGACGCCCCGTTCGAACCGGTGGGAGGCCTCGGTATGCATCCCCATGCGCTTGGCCGTGCGCCGGATGGTCAGGGGGTCGAAGTGGGCGCTTTCCAGTAGCACGGATTCGGTCTCGTCGGTCACCTCGGAGCCCGCCCCGCCCATGACGCCGGCCAGGGCCGCGGGGGTGTCGCCGTCGCAGATCAGCAGGTCGTCCGGATGGAGCGCCCGTTCCGATCCGTCCAGGGTGGTCAGCGTGCTCGACTCGCCGGCGGTGCGGACCACGATACGCCGGCTGGCGATACTCTGCGCGTCGAAGGCGTGGAGCGGCTGGCCGGTCTCCAGCATGACGTAGTTGGTGACGTCCACGATGTGGTTGATGGAGCGGATGCCGCAGGCCTCGAGCCGGAAGCGGAGCCACGGCGGCGCCGGCGCCGGCCGGAGTCCGTGGATGAGCCGGGCCGAGTAGCGCGGGCACAGGTCCGGTTCCAGGATTTCCACCGCCACGGGGATCGTCGGCGGGTGGTCGCGGAGATGGGCGGGGATGGCGGGCGCCCGGAGCCTCCCTCCGGTCAGCGCGGCGATCTCCCGCGCCAGCCCCAGGACGCTGAGGCAGTCGCCGCGGTTGGGCGTGACGCTGACCTCCACCATCCAGTCGTTCAGGCCCAGGTAATCCTGCAGCGATACGCCGGCGGGGGCGTCCCCGGGCAGCTCCATGATGCCGCGGTGGTCGTCGGAAAGCCCCAGCTCCTTCTCGGAGCAGAGCATCCCCTCCGAGGGGACTCCCCGGATGGGGCGGCGCTCGATGGCCTGTCCCGACGGCAGCACGGAGCCCGCTCGCAGGAACGCCGTCTTCATGCCCTCCCGGACGTTGGGGGCGCCGCACACGATGCGCAACGGCTGGCCGTCGTCGTGGATCTCGCACACCGACAGCCGGTCGGCGTCCGGATGGGGCCGAACGCCCCGCACCTCCACGACCACCGCGCCGGCGTCTTCCGCCAGAGGCTGGACCGCTTCCACCTCGAGGCCGGCGTGGGTCAGCCGCTCGGCCAGCTCCTCGGGGCCGAAGGATGTCCTGCCGGCCGCGTCCGGGAGCTCCACGAGTTCCATCAGCCAGTTGAACGTGAGCTTCATGACGGAACCGAATCAGGGCGGGAACTGTCTCAGGAAGCGGATGTCGTTCTGGAAGAACAGCCGGATGTCATCCATGCCGTACTTCAGCATGGCGATGCGCTCCACGCCCATGCCGAACGCGAAACCGGAGAAGGCCTCGGCATCGTAGCCGACGAAGCCGAACACGTTGGGGTCGATCATTCCCGACCCGAGGATCTCCAGCCACCCCGAGCCCCGGCACACGCGGCAGTTGCCGGCGTCCCGGGCGCCGCGGCAGAGGATGCAGCCGATGTCCACCTCGGCGCTGGGCTCGGTGAACGGGAAGAAGCTGGGGCGGAAGCGCACGCGCACTTCGTCCTGAAAGATCTGTTCGAGGAAAAGGGTCAGCACCCCTTTCAGGTCCCCGAAGGTGATGTCGTGGTCCACCATGAAGCCTTCCACTTGGTGAAACACGGGCGAGTGGGTGGCGTCGTCGTCGTGGCGGTAGACGGCGCCGGGCGCGATGATCTGCAAGGGCGGCCGGCGTTGCTCCATGATCCGGATCTGCACGGGTGAGGTGTGGGTGCGGAGCACGTGGTCATCCGACACGAAGAAGGTGTCCTGCATGTCCCGCGCCGGATGGTCCCTGGGAATGTTCAGTGCCTCGAAGTTGTGGTAGTCGTCCTCCACGTCCGGGCCCCGGGCGATCTCGAATCCCATGCCGGTGAAGACGTCGATGATCTCGTCCGTAACCCGCGTGAGAGGGTGTACGCGGCCCCGTTCCACGCGGTTCCCCGGCAGCGTGACGTCGAGGCGGGGACCCTGGTCCATCAGGCGTCCCCGGTTCCTCCGGAGGTCGTCGAGGCGCGTTTCGAGAAGCCCCTCGATCTCCCCCCGCCGCCGGTTCAACTCCTGGCCGGCCCGCGGCCGCTGGTCGGCCGGCAACTCCCTGAGCCCGCGCATCAGCGCCGTCAGCTTGCCGCCCTTGCGGCCGAGGTAGTCGATACGGATCTGCTCGATCTCCTCCTCCGAGGCGCACCGTTCAAGGCGTCCGGTGACTTCCTCGTGGAGCTTATCGAGGCTGTCGATCATGGTCGGGGAGGGCGTCAGGCCCCCGGATCGGGGTCCGGGGCAGGGTCGGCTTGGGAACCGGGGGCGGGCCCCCGATCGGCGTCGAGGGCCTGTTTGGCGCACTGCGCCACCTGGTCGAACACCACCGCGTCACGCGCCGCGAGATCCGCCAGGATCTTGCGGTCCAGTTCCACGCCGGCAACCTTCAACCCGTGAATCAGCCTGCTGTAGGACAGTCCGTTGACCCGCGCGCCGGCGCTGATGCGGATGTTCCACAAACCCCGGAAGGTGCGTTTGCGCACCCGTCGGTCCCGGTAGGCGTAGACGAGTCCGCGCTCGACGGTCTCTCTGGCGACGCGGTACAGCCTTCGGCGGCCTCCGACGTACCCCTTGGCCAGTTTCATGATCTTTCTTCGGCGCCGGCGGGAAGCCGGTCCGCCTTTGACTCTAGGCATGGCTCTGTGCTCCTTGAACCAATATCAACAGGGGCGCTGCCGAGGAGGGCGCGCCCTGGTGTCCTGTCCCGTCTTGTCCGAACGGGTGTTGTTGGCGGTGGATCCCGGTGCCTGTGCCCCGGGACGTGCGTGGCCGCCCCCTACAGGTAGGGGATCAGGCGCCGCATGGTCTTCGTTTCGTAGCTCGATACCGACTCGGCCTGTCTCAGGCGGCGTTTCCGCTTGCGGCTCTTGGTGGACAGGATATGGCTCGTGAAGCCGTGCCGCCTCATGACCTTCCCACTCTTGCTGACCTTGAACCGCTTGGCCGCCCCCCTTTTGGTCTTTATCTTGGGCATCCCGAGTATCCTTGTTTCGTATGCAATGCGCGCGTCATGCGCTGTTCTTGGGCGTCAGAAGCATGGCCATGCTCCGCCCTTCCAGTTTCGGCGACACGTCCAGCTTCGCTAGGTCCTGCACCACTTCGAAGACTCCGTTGAGCATGGCCCTGCCGAGCTCCGGGTGCGTGATCTCGCGGCCACGAAAGAACACCGACACCTTGACACGCTGTCCCCGTTCGAGAAAGCGCCGGATGTTTCTCACCTTGAACTCCCGGTCGTGCTCGTTGGTCCGGGCTCCCATCTTGACTTCCTTGACGGCAACGAAGGTGGCGTTGCGTTTCGCTTCCTGCGTCTTCTTCTTCTGCAGGTAGCGATACTTGCCATAGTCCAGCAAGCGGCACACCGGAGGCTGTGCGTCAGGAGCTACTTCCACCAGGTCGAGCTCCTTCTGCTCCGCGATGCTCAGAGCTTCATGCAACGGCATGACTCCAAGCTGTTCTTCCGCGTCGATGACGCGGACCTCGCGTGCTCGAATCTGCTGGTTGATTCTTGTGGGCCGCGCTATAAAGCACCTCCTGAAAAGATACGTGTATCCAGTGTCATTGGACGGGCTCCGTTTCCTGACCCACGTCTTCCCGGAGCTTATCGAGAAATGCCCCTACGGACATGGCCGGCAGATTTTCCCCGCCGCGTTTCCTTGCCGACAGAGTCTCATTCTGCACTTCCTTGTCGCCGATGACCAGTGCGTACGGTATCTTGGCCATTTGGGCTTCCCGGATCTTGAAGCCCAGCTTCTCGTTGCGGTCATCCAGCTCGACCCGCCATCCGCCCGCCAGCAGCCTGTCGCAAACGTCCGCGGCGTAAGGCTTCTGTTGATCCGTGACCGTCACGATACGCGACTGGACGGGGGCCAGCCACAACGGGAACGCGCCCCCGGTGTGCTCGATCAACAGCGCCATGAAGCGTTCGATGGAGCCGAGAATCGCCCTGTGAATCATCACCGGCCGCTCCTCCGCTCCGGTGGGCGAGACGTAACCGAGGTCGAACCGTTCGGGCATGGAGAAGTCGAGCTGGACGGTGCCGAGTTGCCAGCCGCGCTTCATCGCGTCCTTGACGACGAAATCGATCTTCGGGCCATAAAAGGCACCGTCGCCTGCACTGATCTCATAGGCTACGTTTCGTTTCTCCAGCGATGCGGCCAGCGCGGCCTCGGCACGTTCCCAGGTTTCCAGGGCGCCCAGGTATTGGTCCGGCCTGGTGGAGAGGAACACCTCCAGATCCTGGAAGTTGAACCTATGATACACCTCGCGCAGCATGTCAAGCAGACAGGCGATCTCCTCCTCGATCTGCGACGGGGCGCAGAAGATGTGGGCGTCGTCCTGCGAGAAGCTGCGCACCCGCGTGAGTCCGGCGGTGACACCGGACTTCTCGTAGCGGTGCAGGCGCCCGAAATCCGCCAGCCGTATCGGCAGGTCCCGGTAGGAGCGCTTCTTCGAGGCGTAGATGAACGTGTGGCTCGGGCAGTTCATGGGCTTGACGCCGAACTCGCGCTCGTCGATCTGGGTGAAGTACATGTTGTCCTTGTAGTGATCGTAGTGCCCCGACCGGTGCCACAGGCCGGCGTCGAAGATCTGCGGCGTGATCACCTCTTCGTAGCCGTAGTGCCGGTAAAGGCCCCGCATGTACTCCACCAGGGTGTTGTAGACGAAGGCGCCCTTGGGATGAAAGAACGGGCTGGCCGGGGCCGCGGGATGAAAGCTGAAGAGGTCCAGCTCCTTGCCGAGCTTGCGGTGGTCCCGCTTTCGCGCCTCCTCCAGCAGCGCCAGGTGTTCCTTCAACTGTTTCCGGGACGCGAACGCGGTGCCGTAGATGCGCTGCAGCATCTCGTTGTTCTCGTCTCCGCGCCAGTAGGCCCCGGCCACCGAAGTCAGCTTGAAGGCCTGGATCAACCCGGTGCTGGGCAGGTGCGGGCCGCGGCAGAGGTCGACCCAGTCCCCCTGGCGATAGAGGGACACGGTCTCGTCCGGAATCCCCGAAAGGATCTCGACCTTGTAGTCTTCCCCCATGCCGCGGAACAGCTCGATGGCCTCGGCCTTCGGCAGCTCTTCCCGGGCGATGGCCAGATCCTGCCCCGCGAGTTCGCGCATCCGTTCCTCGACCTGCTCGATCTCCTCGGGCGTGAACGGCTTGTCGCGCTTGAAGTCGTAGTAGAAACCTTCCCGGGTGGTGGGGCCGATGGTCACCTGGGTGCCGGGGAACAGGCTCTGAACCGCCTGGGCCATGAGATGGGCCGTGGAATGGCGCAGGATATCGATGCCCTCGTCGCTGTCGAGGGGGATCCATTCCACCGCGCAGTCTTCCACCACCGGCCTCGCCAGGTCCACGGCGGCGCCGTCGACGGCGGCCGCCACGATGCGCCTGCCGCCGGGCGGAAGTTCGCCGATGTCTCCGGCCGGGGTCCCGGGAGCGGCCTCGAGGGTCCCGCCCCCTGGTACGGTTACGCGAATCTTGCTCATCCTATCCTGTTATAGTCGGCAAACGGCGACGGTTCTTGATGGCAGGCAACCACAGGGAATGGTAGGCACGGGCGGGATTGAACCGCCGACCTCTTCCGCGTCAAGGAAGCGCTCTCCCACTGAGCTACGTGCCTCGATCCACCTTCGCAAAGGTCTGATTTTATTACCAAAGGGAAGGGTCCCTGTCAACGGCGCGGCGGCCGCCGGGGATCCCCGAACGCCGCGCCGCTGGCGGCGGCCAGCTTCCTGACCTGCCCCGAGACCTTGGCCGAGACCAGCGCCGTGACCCGCACGCCGTGCTCGTCGTATTCCTCGGCGAGCACCTGTCCCCGGGCGCGCAGGAAGGGGATGATGACGGACTCGGATTGCGGAAGCGTCAAGTGGATGCGCTGCTTCCCCCGGTCCAGCAGTCTCGCGATGGTTTCCAGGAGCCCCTCGATGCCCTCCCCGGTCCGGGCGGATATGGGGCAGAGGCCCTCGTGGCCGTTGGGGGAGTAAAGCGGCAGGTCCTCGGCGATGTCGATCTTGTTGGGCACGACCAGGCGCGGCGTGTCGGCCGCGCCGATGTCGTCCAGCACCGAATCAACGATGGCGAGCTGCCGCTCGGCCAGGGGGCTCGTGGGGTCCAGCACGCACAGCAGCAGGTCGGCCTGATGGATCTCCTCCAGGGTGGCCTTGAACGCGTCCATGAGGGTGTGGGGGATCTTGTTGATGAAGCCCACGGTGTCCACCAGCATCACCCTTTCCCCGTTGGGAAGCCGCAGCGCCCGCGTGCGCGGGTCGAGGGTGGCGAAGAGCTTGTCCGCCGCCAGCACCCCGGCCCGGGTCAGGCGGTTCATCAGCGTGGACTTGCCGGAGTTGGTGTAGCCCACCAGCGCCACGGTGGGGTAGGGGATGGAATCCCGTTCCTTGCGCTGCAGCCGCCGGGTCTTGGCGACGCCGTCCAGACGCCGTTTGAGGCGGCCGATGCGTTCCCGGATGCGTCTGCGGTCCACCTCGAGCTGGGTCTCGCCCGGACCCCGCGTGCCGATGCCGCCCGCTATCCGGGACAGGTGGGACCAGAGCCGGGTGAGCCGGGGAAGCAGGTATTCCAGTTGCGCCAGCTCCACCTGGAGCTTGCCCTCCCGGCTCTGGGCGCGTAGCGCGAAGATGTCCAGGATGAGCTGCGTGCGGTCCACCACCCGGAGGTTGAGCGCCGACTCCAGGTTCCGTTGTTGCGCCGGGGTGAGGTCGTTGTCGAAGATGACCAGGTCCGGCCGGTGCTCGTCGACGAACGCGCGGATCTCCGCCACCTTGCCGGAGCCCGCCAGGGTGGCGGTCTGGAACCGGCCCGTGTTCTGGCTGAAGACGCCGGCAACCCGGGCGCCGGCGCTGGCGGCGAGTCCCCGGAGCTCCTCCAGGCTCTCTTCCAGCGGGACATCGTCGGCGGAAGCCGGCGTTTCCACGCCCACCAGCACCGCGCGTTCTGCCTGCCCGTCCCGTTCGCCGTGGTTCAATTCCACTAGCTGCTTCTCGACGTGATGCCGAACTTGCGGTGCACGGTATCCAGCAACGCCCGCGACGGGTTGATGCGGAAGTCGGCGGGTCCGATGACCTTGGTCTCCCGGGCCGCGGTGGTCATGTGGAGGTAGACCGAAGCCTTCCCCTGTTCGCCGGCGATGAAGTCGTGGAACGCCTGCAGCTCCTGCCGGTGGTTCTCCGTGAGGAAGAAGTGCACTTCCCGTGGAGTGTGGTTCGACGGGGCGGTGATGGCCTGGGCGCAGGCTTCCTCCAGCGGCAGGATGTCGTTGGCGATGAGGGTGATGCGCTCCTCGCCGATGTCCAGCCTGCCCTTGACCCGGATGGGGTCGTCGCGTCCGATGCAGTCCGCCGTCTGCCGGTACGTGTCAGGCCACGCGATGGTATCCACGAACCCGGTCTTGTCCTCGAGATTGAAGTTGGCGTATCGCTCGCCCTTCTTGGTGTTCTTGAGCTTCAGCGCGGTCACCACCCCCACCATGGCCACCTCGCCGTTGTTGCCGTGCGCCCGGACCCGGTTGGCCGGCAACGCGCGCAGCCGCTTGAGGGACTCCTCGAACCGATCCAGCGGATGGCCGGTGACATAGAAGCCCACGGTCTCCTTCTCGAACGCCAGGAGCTGGCTGCCGGTCCATTCCTCCACCGCCTCGTAGGCGTCCATGGGATCCATGGGCGGCGCCTCGAGCAGGTCGAACATGCCGAACTGGGAGCTGTCGCGGTCCCGCTGGGAGGACTGGCCGGTTTTCAGGGCGTCGTCCAGCGAAGCCATGAGGCGGGCGCGGTACTGGCCCGTGGAGTCGAAGGCGCCGCACTTGACCAGGCTTTCCACCACCCGCCGGTTCACCACCTTCAGGTCCACCCGCCGGCAGAAGTCGAAGAGCGACTGGAACGGGCCGGTGTGTTCGCGGGTCTCCCGGATGGCCTCGACGGCCTTCTCGCCGACGTTCTTGACCGCGGACAGGCCGAAGCGGATGCGCTCTCCCGCCACCGTGAACCGGGCACCCCCCTCGTTGACGTCCGGCGGCAGCACCTCCACGCCCTGTTCGCGGCACTCCGCGAGGTTCTTGATGACCTTGTCGGTGTCGCCCATTTCCGAGCTCATGAGCGCCGCCATGAACTCCACCGGGTAGTGCGCCTTCAGCCAGGCCGTGTGGTAGGAGACCAGGGCGTAGGCGGCGGAATGGGACTTGTTGAAGCCGTAGCGCGCGAAGGTCTCCATCTGATCGAAGATGGCGGTGGCGTGCTCCTTCCGGATGCCGTTGGCGCCCGCCCCCTCGGTGAACCGCTGCCGCTGGCTGGCCATCTCCTCGGGGTCCTTCTTGCCCATGGCGCGGCGCAGGATGTCGGCGTCGCCGAGGCTGTAGTTGGCCATGGTCTGGGCGATCTGCATGACCTGCTCCTGGTACACGATGACGCCGTAGGTGTCCTTCAGGATGGGCTGGAGCTGCGGATGCAGGTAGGAGGTCTTCTCCTTGCCGCTCTTGCGCTTGATGTACTCTTCCGCCATGCCGCTATCCAGCGGGCCCGGGCGGTAGAGGGCGAGGATGGCCACCATGTCCTCGAAACAGTTGGGCTTGATGCGCACGCTCATCTCGCGGATGCCCGTGCTTTCCAGTTGGAAGATCCCGGTCGTGTTGCCGCTGCCCACCAGGCGGTAGGCTTCCGGGTCGTCCAGGGCAATCTTCTGGACATCCGGGGCGTCGCCGCGCGTTTCCCGGATCAGGTCCAGGCAGTCGTGGATCAGCGTCAGCGTCTTGAGTCCCAGAAAGTCGAACTTGACGAGGCCGATCTTCTCCACGCTGGACATGTCGTACTGGGTGACGACGTTGCCGTCCCGGTCCTGGTACAGGGGCAGGTGGTCCACCAGCGGGAGGTTGGAGATCACCACCCCGGCGGCGTGGGTCGACGAGTGCCGGGTGAGCCCCTCCAGGCGCAGCGCGTGGTTGATGAGATTGGCAACGCGCGGATCGTCATCCGCCAGCCGGTTCAGTTGGGGTTCCTGCTTGAGGGCGTCGGTGAGCGAGCAGTCGAAGCCCTGTCTGGACGCGGGCACGAGCTTGGCGATGGCGTCGGTCTCGGCGAACGAGAGCCCCACGGCGCGTCCCACGTCGCGGATGGCGGCCTTGGCCTTGAGGGTCCCGAAGGTGGTGATCTGGGCTACCTTGTCGGCGCCGTACTTCTCCTTGACGTACTGGATCACCTGGTCCCGGCCGCGGATGCAGAAGTCCACGTCGATGTCCGGCATGGAGCGCCGTTCCGGGTTCAGGAAGCGCTCGAACAGCAGGTTGTGCCGTATCGGGTCGAGGTCGGTGATGCGCAGGGCGTAGGCCACCAGGCTGCCGGCCGCGGAGCCGCGGCCGGGCCCCACCGGGATGCCCTGGTCCTTCGCGTAGTTGATGAAGTCCGCGACGATGAGGAAATAGCCCGGGAACTGCATGCTCTTGATGACGCCCAGCTCGTACTCGAGCCGCTCCCGGTAGGCGTCGCGGTCGACCTCGCCGGCGTCCTCGAGCCGGTCATGGAGGCCCTGGCGGGCGCGGGCGTCGAGGTAGTCGTCGAGGCTCCGGGCGTCCGGCGCCTCGTAGTGCGGGAAGTGGTACTTGCCGAACTCGATCTCGACGTCGCAGCGCTCGGCGATGGCCACGCTCTGGTCCACCGCGTCCGGCACGTGCGCGAACCCCTCCAGCATCTGGTCGGTGGACTTGAGGAACAGCTCCTCGGTGTCCATCTTCATCCGGTTGGGGTCGTTGTGCCCCTTGCCGGTCTGGATGCACAGCAGGATGTCGTGGGCCTGCGCGTCCTCGGGCTCCAGGTAATGGCAGTCGTTGGTGGCCACGATGGGCAGCGAGAGGTCCTTGCCCAGTTCCAGGATGCCCGCGTTGACCTTCTCCTGCAGCGGCAGCTTGTTGTCCTGGGCCTCCAGGTAGTAGCGGTCGTCGAAGATTTCCCGATAGGCTTCCGCCACCTTCCTGGCCTGCTCCATGGAGCCCAGGGTCAGGGCCTTGGCCATCTCGCCGCTCAGGCAGCCGCTCAGAGCGATGATGCCGGCGTTGAACTCCCGCAGCAGCTCCTTGTCGATCCGCGGCTTGTAGTAGAAACCCTCGGTGAAGCCGTGGGTGACCAGCTTGCAGAGGTTGCGGTAGCCCTCGTTGTTCATGGCCAGCAGGACCAGGTGGTGGTTGTGTTCCTTGTTGCCACGGTCGATTCCCTGACGTTCGTAGCGGCTCCCCGGGGCCACGTAGACTTCGCAGCCGAGGATCGGCTTGATGCCGGACGCCACCGCCTTGCGGTAGAACTCCACCGCGCCGAACATGTTGCCGTGGTCCGTCATGGCGATGGCCGGCTGGCCGAGGCCCTTGGCCCGCTCGATCAGCGGATCGATCTTGTTGGCGCCGTCGAGCAGGCTGTACTGGGTGTGGCAGTGGAGGTGTACGAAGTTGTGTTGGCTCATGAAACTACAATCCTCGGCCCAGGCAATGCCCGGCAGCGGGTGCGGCCGTGGGCGGGTTCGAAACCCGGCCCTGCAATCATCATTCCCATTCGATGGTAGCGGGGGGCTTGGACGAGATGTCGTAGACCACCCGGTTGATGCCGCGCACCTCGTTGATGATGCGGTTCGAGATGCGGCCCAGCAGTTCCGGCGGAAGCGTGACCCAGTCCGCGGTCATGCCGTCCTGGCTTTCCACCGCCCTTACCGCCGCCACGTTCTCGTAGGTGCGCTCGTCGCCCATGACGCCCACGGTGCGGATGGGCAGCAGGACGGCGAAGGATTGCCAGATGCGTTCGTAGAGCCCGGCGTTGCGCACCTCCTCCACCACGATGGCGTCGGCCGCCCGCAGGATCCGCAGGCGCTCCTCGGTGACGTCGCCGAGGATGCGGATGGCCAGCCCCGGTCCCGGAAACGGCTGCCGGTGGATCCACCGGTCCGGCAGGCCCAGCTCCCGGCCCAGCTCGCGGACCTCGTCCTTGAACAGCTCCCGCAAGGGCTCGACCAGCTCGAACTTCATGCTTTCCGGGAGTCCGCCGACGTTGTGGTGGCTCTTGATGAGCGCGGACGGGCCGGCATGGGGCACCGACTCGATGACGTCGGGATAGAGGGTCCCCTGGCACAGGAACGGGAAGTCGCCGAGCTTGCGGGTTTCGTCCTCGAATACGCGGATGAAGAGATTGCCGATGCGCTTGCGCTTCTCTTCCGGGTCCTCCACCCCGTCCAGGACGTCGAGGAAGCGCCGGGACGCGTCCACGTAACGGAAGCCTTCCCCGAAACGTTGCCCCATGACCCCGGACACCGCTTCCGCCTCCCCCTGCCGCAGCAGCCCGTTGTTGACGAAGACACACACCAGCCGGTCGCCGACGGCGCGGTGCACCAAAGTGGCGGCCACCGACGAGTCGACCCCGCCGCTCAGGCCGCACAGCACCCGCGCGTCGCCCACCTGACGGCGGATCCGCTCCACCGAGGCGGTGGCGAAGTGCTCCATGTCCCAATCCGCGGCGCACCGGCAGACCCGGAACAGGAAGTTCTCCAGGATCGTCCGCCCGTTCCGGGTGTGCGCCACCTCGGGGTGGAACTGGAGGCCGTAGAAGCGCCGCCGGCCGTCGGCGAACGCGGCGATGGGGGAGTTGCCGGTGTGCGCGATCACCGACCATTCATCGGGCAGCGACGTCATCCGGTCGCCGTGGCTCATCCACACGCTCTGGCCGGCGTCCGAATCGAGTCCGGCGAAGAGGTCCGTGGCGTCGTCGATGGTCAGGTCGGCGAGCCCGTATTCCCGTTCCGTGGCTTGGGCCACCCCGCCGCCCATGGCCTGGTTGATGATGCCCATGCCGTAGCAGATGCCCAGGAAGGGCACGGGCAGCCGGAACAGCTCCGGCCCCACCGTGGGCGCGCCGCTGCTGTAGACGCTGGCGGGGCCTCCGGACAGGATGACGCCGGCGGGCTCCAGCCGGGCCAGCCGTTCCACCGGAGTGTCGAAAGGGTGTATCTCGCAGTAGACGCGCGCTTCGCGTACACGGCGGGCGATGAGCTGCGTGTACTGCGATCCGAAGTCCAGGATGACGATCATTCTCTGCGATAGTTGGGCGCTTCGTTGGTGATGAAGACGTCGTGAACGTGGCCTTCGGTGAGGCCGGCGGCGGTGACCTGCATGAACCGCGCCTTGTCCTGCAGTTCATGGATGTCGGTGCAGCCCACGTAGCCCATGCCGGCGCGGACGCCGCCGATGAGCTGGTAGACGTTGGCCGCCAGCGTGCCGCGGTAAGGGACCTGGCCTTCCACCCCTTCCGGCACGAGCTTCACCTCTTCCTCGATGTCGTCCTGGGCGTAGCGGTCCCTGCTGCCTTCGCGCATGGCGCCGATGGAGCCCATGCCGCGGTAGACCTTGTAGGTCCGGCCTTGGTAGAGCACCGTTTCTCCGGGGCTTTCCTCGCAGCCGCCGAACAGGGTGCCGATCATCACGGCGTTGGCGCCCGCCGCCAGCGCCTTGGTGATGTCGCCGGAATACTTGATGCCGCCGTCGGACACCAGCGGGACGCCGGTGCGGGCGCCCACCCGGGCGCAGTCGGCGATGGCGCTGAGCTGGGGGACGCCGACCCCGGAGACCACCCGGGTGGTGCAGATGGAGCCCGGTCCGACCCCCACCTTGACGCCGTTGGCGCCGGCGTCGATCAGCGCCTGGGTGCCCTGGGCCGTGGCCACGTTGCCGGCCACGAGCTCGAGCTCCGGATAGTCGGCGCGGATCCGTGCCACCGTCTCCAGCACCTTGGCGGAGTGGCCGTGGGCCGTGTCCACCGCGATCACGTCGACGCCGGCCCGCACCAGCGCCTCCACCCGTTCCTCCCGGTCCGGCCCCACGCCCACCGCGGCGCCCACCCGCAGTTGGCCGCGGTCGTCCTTGCACGCCATCGGATGGCGGGTCTTCTTCTCGATGTCCTTGACCGTGATCAGGCCCTTCAGCCGGTAGTTCCCGTCCACCACCAGCAGCTTCTCGATCCGGTGGCGGTGCAGGAGCTCCTGGGCCTCGTCGAGGTCGACGCCGTCCGGCACGGTGACCAGGTCTTCCTTGGTCATCAGCTCGTCGACGCAGCGGTCGAGGTTTTTCTCGAAACGGAGGTCACGGTTGGTGAGGATGCCCACCAGCCGGCCGCCCAGCGTCACCGGCAGGCCCGAAATCCCGTGCTGGTCCATCAACTCCCGGGCCTCGGCGATCTTCTGGTGCGGGTTCACGGTGACCGGGTCGGAGATCATGCCGCTCTCGAACTTCTTGACCTTCTCGACCTCCCGGGCCTGCGCCTCCACCGACATGTTGCGGTGGACGAAGCCCATGCCGCCCTCCTGGGCCATGGCGATGGCCGTCCGGGCCTCGGTGACCGTGTCCATGGCGGCGCTCAGGAGGGGGATGTTGAGCTGGATGCGTTCCGTCAACCGGGTGGAGACATCCGTGTCGCGCGGCAGAATCGACGATGCCGCGGGCACAAGCAGCACGTCATCGAACGTGAGTCCAATGGGCAAGACTTCCTGGTCGAGCATCCTTCACCTCGAAGCGAACGGCGCGGAAACGGTACAAAAAAAGCCCAGACTTCCGCCTGGGCTTCCCGGTCATTCCAGCGTCATCATGTTGTGCATGACACGTCCTAGCAAGATTTTTTTGTGCTGGCAAGGTCCCTTTTCGGGCGTATCCGGACCCTGTTTTCCCGTTCAATGATTTCGGGCGGTTACGTTCCTGCAAGCCGGAGGCCGCTAAAGTTCCGGGTCCACGGGCCGATAGGTCAGTAGAGCATGCTTGCAAGGATTTTCGGAGCGTCGCTTCACGGCATCGACGCGCTCAAGGTGGCGGTGGAAGTCGATATCGCGTCGGGACTGCCGGAGCTGGCAATGGTGGGGCTCCCGGAGGGCGCCGTGCGCGAGAGCAAGGTGCGCGTGCGCGCGGCGTTGAGGAACTGCGGCTACCCGTTCCCGCCTCGGAGGATAACCGTCAACCTCGCCCCGGCGGACGTCAAGAAGGAGGGGTCGGGCTACGACCTGCCCATGGCCGTGGGCATCGTGGCGGCTCAAGGCGCCGTCGAGCTTGCACGCCTCGCCGACTACCTGCTGGTGGGCGAGCTGTCGCTGGACGGCGCCGTCAAGCCCGTGCGCGGCGCGCTGCCCATCGCGGCGGCGGTGCGGCGCCAGGGTCTCAAGGGCCTGATCCTGCCCCGCGCCAACAGCGCCGAGGCGGCGGCGGTGCAGGACATCGAGGTCTTCGGGGTGGAGAGCCTTGCGGAGGTCGTGGAATTCCTGAACGGCGAGCGCGAGATCGCGCCCACGCGGGTGGACCTTGCCCGCCTGTTCCGCCGGCACGCCGTCCACGACGCCGACTTCAGCGACGTCCGCGGACAGCCCCACGTCAAGCGGGCGCTGGAGGTGACCGCCGCCGGCGGGCACAACGTCCTCCTGATGGGGCCACCCGGCTCCGGCAAGACCATGCTGGCCAAGAGGCTTCCCACCATCCTGCCGGACCTGACCCTGGCCGAAGCCCTTGAGACCACCAAGATCCACAGCATCACCGGGGTCCTTGGCGACAGCGCCCTGGTGGCGGTCCGGCCGTTCCGGGCACCGCATCATACCATTTCCGATGCCGGGATGGTGGGCGGCGGCACCGTGCCCAGGCCCGGGGAGGTGTCGCTGGCCCACAACGGTGTGCTCTTTCTCGACGAGGCGCCGGAGTTCCGCCGCAACGTCCTCGAGGTCCTGCGGCAACCCCTGGAGGACGGCCGCATCACCGTGGTGCGGGCCGCCGGCTCCATCGACTATCCGGCCGCGTTCATGCTGGTGGCGGCCATGAATCCCTGTCCCTGCGGGTTCTTCTCGGATCCGCAGCAGGAATGCCGCTGTACCCCCGGGCAGATCGCCCGGTACCGCTCCAGGATCTCCGGGCCGCTGCTCGATCGCATCGACATCCAGGTGGAAGTGCCGGCGGTGGCGTACGAGGCACTGGCGTCCCGGGCCACGGGCGAGCCCTCCGAGGCCATCCGTGAGCGGGTCAACCGTGCGCGGGCCGTGCAGGCGGAGCGCTTCGGGCAGGCCGGCATTTACGCCAACGCCCGCATGACCTCCCGCGATGTCCAGCGCCACTGCCGGGTGGACCCGGCGGGCGAGCAACTCCTGGAGACCGCCATCAGGAGGCTCGGACTGAGCGCCCGCGCCTACGTGCGGATCCTGAAGGTCAGCCGCACCATCGCCGACCTCGAGGACGCCGAAGAGATCCGCCCGCCGCACATCGCCGAAGCCATCCAGTACCGCGGCATGGACCGGCCGCCGGTCTAGCCATATGGTGTCCGAAGCGAATATCGTTGGAAGCACGGAGGATCCCCCAATGCCTAGTGTTCACTTCACGGCGCCTATGGAAGCCTACATCAAAGAGCAGATCGAATCCGGTGCCTACGCAAACCGGAGCGAGGTGGTGCGGGCGGGGCTCAGGCTGCTGATGGAACGGGACGGCGCGCGCCGGTTCTACGCCATGAAGGCTGAATTGGAGCACGCCGTGCGTGAAGCGGAGGCCGGGGAGTTCGACGACTTCGACCCCCAAACCTACGAGCCGGACGCCTAGGCTTGGCTACCCGACTGTGCGGATCGGCATGGGTCTACTGCGAGGATCTGGACGGGTGAGCGCCGGCCCCCGCCGACACCTCCGACACGTGCCGGACCCCATTCCGGTCCATGGCCTGTAGAAGCTCCTCCACCATCCTCCTGGCGATCATCGGTCCGCGGTACGGAAGGGCGCTGTGGAGTTGGACCAGCGGGCAGCCGCTCTCCTTCATCATGGTGTAGGCGTCGCCGCCGTCGAAGATTCCGCCGTTGCCCACCAGCGGGAGGCGGCCCTCCAGCCGGGCCGCGGCGCCGCGGACCTGGTCCCGCGCCTTGGGGAAGAGCGGAGGGCCGCTGTAGCCGCCCTTGGTCGGATCCGGGTTGAACGCGGGATCGATGGTGGTGTTGCCCATGATGACGGCGTCGATCGCGGGATCCAGCAGTTCGCGGCACTTGGTCAACGCGATGTCGCGGAGAATCGGCGGCATGTCCGGAGCGAACTTGGGCCAGAGAGGCCTTCGCCGCGCCATGCCGGCGGACCGCGCCAGGTCGTCGGCCTTCTTCACCAGGCCGGTCAGCAAGTTGTCCAGCCGGCTGCCTTCCTGCAACTCCCGCAGATTCAGGGTGTTGGGCGAGCTGATGCAGATTTCGAAGAAGTCCGCGTACGGGTGGAGCTTTTCCAGGGAATAGGCATAGTCCCCGAAGGCGTCGTCGATGGGCGTTTGCAGCGCCTTGCCGAGGCTGATCCCCAAGGGAACCGGCAGCCCGGGCTGGCGTTCCAGCACCCCGGCCAGGGTGTCCGCGCCCCGGTTGTTGAACCCGAGACGGTTCCACAGCGCCCGGTTCGGTACGTCCCGGAACAGGCGCGGGCGCGGGTTCCCCGGCTGGCCGTCACCGGGCGTCACGGACCCCACCGTGATGAAGCCGAAGCCGAGCGCCGCCAGCGCGGGCGCGGCGATGCCGTTCTTGTCGAAACCGGCGGCGAGGCCGATGGGATTTCGGAAGCGCATACCGCACAGGGTCTGCTCCAGGCGGGGCTCCGGCTCCCGGTCGCGTCCGGCCAGGAGCGCCTGCAGCCACGGCCGGGAGTTCGCCCGCCGCAGCAGGCCCAGGGCGCCGTTGTGCGCGGTCTCGGCATCCAGGCGGAACAGCAGCGGCGCCAGGAGTTTCTCGTAGAGCATCGACGCAGAGCCGCGCGGTTCAGTCGCCTTCGAATATCCACTCCAGCAGCGACATCCGGGAGCGCGCCGTCCGGCCGTTGGCCAGGTCCCCGCCGATGGTCACGGTGAGACCGGCTCGTGAATCGGACGAAGCGAACTATAGGTTCTTGCGGCAGTCACCGCAAGAACCGGTTGTCTGGAATGGACTGTATCCGGAGGGGGGGATGCCGGTTGGCCTGACGGACATCGCGGGCCGAGGGAGGCGCGGGACTACCAGCGCAGGTTTACCCCGCCTCATCCAGAGCCTGTTGCGGCAATTCCGTCTGGGACCCGACGACAATGGGCTGTTGCAGGACGTTCGGGCCGAAGTCGATCTTGCAGCCGGCAAGCTCGCCGTCGAGCTTGACCTTGCCGCTGTTGACCAGATGGATGACGACGGCCTTCAGTTCGTCATGGGTGCTCGCATGTTCGCCTACCGCGTTGATGACGTCGAGTAGCGTGAGTGACTTCATGGTTGGTTCCTCGTTCCAGGGAAATGTTTCCTTGTCCTTATGACGCAAACAACGTGCCATGCGATCCGCCACGCCAAGCTATTGAAATAGCGTGTTTTTCGAGGACTCTTCGTACGTTGGGTCGACGGGATCGTCGATCCGTGACCTTCTCGTCGACAGTTTCGTGTCGTCCGGTGAGGCGGCGAGCAACGAGCGACGTCGTATTCGGAAGAGCGCGGATGCAAAAAACCCCTCGGTGGCCGGTAACGGCTCGATCCCGAGGGGGATTGGCTGATGAGTCAGCAGAACAGCCCGTATTTACTACAGTTCGGGCCTGAATGTCAACAGATTTATGTTTTCCGCGCCTTGATCTCCTCGATCAACTGGGGGACGACCTTGAATACGTCGCCCACGATGCCGAGGTCGCACATCTGGAAGATGGGGGCGTCGGCATCCCTGTTGACCGCGACGATCAGCTTGGAATCCTTCATGCCGGCCAGATGCTGCACGGCCCCGGAAATGCCGCAGGCGATGTAGAGTTCGGGCTTGACGGTCTTGCCGGTCTGGCCGATCTGAAGCGAGTAGGGTACCCATCCCGAGTCCACCACGGCCCGGGTGGCGCCCACGGCGCCGCCCAGAAGGTCGGCCAACTCCCGGAGCATCTCGAAGTTCTCTTCCGCGGCCAGCCCGCGTCCGCCTGCGACGATGATGTTGGCGCTGTCCAACTGCGGGCCCTCGGCCTTGGCGACCACCTTTTCCTTGAGTTGCACCTTGCGGAGGTCCGCGTCATCCGGGGAAGCGACTTCCACCACCGCGGGGGTCTTGGGATTGGGAGCGGGCTCGAACGCTTTGGGCCGCACGAGCAGGATCTTGACGTGGTCGTGAACCAGCGTGGAGGTGTTCCAGTAGCTGGCCCCCAGGGCGGGAATCCTGGCCTCGACGGAGCCGTCTGTCAGGGTGAAGTCGGCCACGTCCGTGATGGCGCCGCAGTCGAGGCTCGCGCTCAACGCCGCGGCCACGTCGCGGCCACCGTAGCTCGACGCGAACAGCACCGCCGCGGGCTTGTGCTCACGGATCAACGATTCCACCGCCGCCGCCGCCGGCAGCGTGAGGTAGTCGCGGAAAACCGGATCCGCCGAACGGTAGACCTTGCTCGCGCCGTGCCGGCCCAGCAACTCCACGGCGTCGTCGGGAGCCGGACCGAGCAGGATCACCTCCGCGGTGCCCGACTCGGCGGCCTTGGTCAGCATCTCCAGCGTGGTGGAGGTGACGGCGTCGTCCACCACCTCGCCATAGACCCAAATCACGTCAGACATCTACAAGACCTTGACCTCGGCCAGGAAATCTGCGATCCGCTTTCCCCCGTCGCCGTCGTCCTCCACCACGTCGCCGGCCTCGCGCTTGGGCGGCCTGCCGATCTCCAGCACCTTCTCCCGGGCTCCCTGCTCGCCCACGTCGTCCGCCGCAAGCCCGAGGTCTTCGGCCGACATTTGCAGGATCTCTTTCCGCTTGGCCGCCATGATTCCCTTGAGCTGCGGGTAACGCGGCTCGTTGATGCCGCTGGTGACCGTCACCAGCGCCGGAAGCTCCGCCTCCACCACGTCGTAGCCGTTCTCGCTCTGGCGCTTGATCGTGAGCGTCGTGCCCTCCACGGTCATCTCGTTGGCGAAGGTGACCGGCGGGACCCCAAGCAGCCGCGCGAGCTGGCCGGGCACGATGCCGGAGTAGCTGTCGCTGCTCTCGGTGCCGCAGATGATGAGGTCGAAGGGTTTCGTCCGAATGGCGGCGGCCAATGCCTTGGCCGTGGCCAGGGCGTCCGAACCCGCCAGCGCGTCGTCGAAGATGTGAATCGCGGAGGTGGCCCCCATGGCCAGCGCCGTCCGTATGCCGATGGTGATCTCGTTGAACCCCATGGTCACCAACGTGACGGTGCCGCCGTCCTTCTCCATGAGCCGCAGCGCCTCTTCCACCGCGCTGGCCGCGGCCGGATCCAACTCGTGGGCGACCCCCTTGCGGATCATCCGCCTGGTGGCAGGGTCGATCTCGACCGTCACGGTGCTGGCAGGAATGATCTTGCCGCAGACCACAATGTCCAAGGTGTGAACCTCCGGTAAGGGTCGTTGGAGCCGGCGGGCGGCTATGTCGTGGGTTCGAGAACGATGGCGGGAGAGAGTCGGGTTTCCGGGGCGGTTACTCGATCCACTCGGATACCTTCCCCTCCATCACCATGTCCAGGACCTCCTGGCAGTCCTTGAGGGCCTGGTCCACGATCTTGTCGTCCTTGATGTTGGGTACTGCCCGATTGACGGCTCCGTGGACCGCGGTGATGAAGTCCTTCAGATACTCGTCCAGTTCGACGGTATGGGGTGCTTTTTCCATTTCCAATTCAGCCTCAGGTATAGAGCCGGCCCTCGTTGGGATCGGGGATCTCGAGGCCCATGTCCGTGATGAGAGCGTTGATCTCCGCGGTGTACTCCGCCCGCTGCTGGCGGTTGGTGCGCCTCTTGAGGCCCCAGTAGCGGTAGCGCTCGGAGCGCTTGGAGTCGGACTTGCCGAACATGTCGAGGCCCTTGACGTACCAGTAGTCGATCGATTGCTGGACGCGTTCCCTGGACTCGTCGCCCTTTTCGGCCAACTCCCGCGTGAGGTTCGTGCCGAAGGAGATGTGGGCCGATTCTTCCAGCTCCATGGTGGGAAGAATTTCCGCAAGAGGGGTGTAGCTGCAGTCCTCGAACTCCTCAAGCTGGAAACGTCCCACCCGGTCGATCAGGAACCCGAAGACCGCGAAGTCTTCCCAGGTGGTGATCTTGCCGCGGAAGGCCTCCACGTACCGTTTCTGGTTGGGCCAGCTCAGAACGTAAGACACGTCCTCGCCGACGTCCCCGGCCAGACGCGCCATCTTCCGGTAGTGGTCCACCTCTTCGGCAGCGGTGCGGGCCACCACGAGCTGGTAGAGCTTGGTGGGCGCGTTGGGCAGCATGTCCTCGATATAGAGATGCGGCCCGCCGATCTCGCAGTCGCACTGGATCGCGAGCACCCGCTTCAGCAGATCCTGGTACTCCGGATCCATCTTCTCAAAGTCCTTGAGATCGACCTTATCGGTGAACATGGCGTGTCTCCTTGGTAAAATACCGACTAAAACCCGGTTAGCAGAAGGCCCCCTCGAACGCAAGCGGAAGACTTCAAGGGATACAAGGACAACCAGAGACCTTAACGGTGCCCAATGAACATGATACGCATGTGGCACATCCATCATATATGACACATCAACTGGGAGGTCAAAGTCAATGCCGACCCGTGTTCAAGTTATCCACGAAGTCCGTCAAGCCAACAAGGACGACCTTCCGACTCTTTGTTTACAGTGGTGCCAATACGTTTATGAGGACGGGTGGAGTGAGCATGGGTATCGTTTCATTTGGCGCCGTGAGAACGGGAATCTTCAGATTGCTTGCACGGGAGTTGGTGGAGGGTGTAGCAAATGCGGAGATCATTGAGGATTATCCGGGCTATCCGAAGGGACCGTGTGTTCTGCTGCTACAACGAACGAAAGATGGGCGGCCAGTACACGCCGTATGGGGACTTCCCGCAGGCCACGCAAGTCCCGCAGTGCCGATTACTGCGTACCTGCCCGATCCCGAAAAATGGGAACCCGGCTTCAAGCGGAGGCGCAATGACTAGGAGAAGACGGACGAAGCTGATCCACGAGGGAAACTTCGCTGCCGAAGTGGATGTCGATCTGCTGGAAGATCCCGAGGGATGGTCACCGTACCTTTCGCTTGAAGACGCCTACCGGCTCGATGATGTACGGGAAGCTCTTCGTCGGGGTGATGTCAAGACCGCGGCGAAGTATTCGCGGGTGTTCAGTCTTACGCCTGTCGCCGTGTGATGTTGACCACATGTCGGAGAGCTTTGTCAGCAGCGTGACTGTGCCGAAGAACTCCGGGTGGGCCGCTACGGTGAGGAAGGGGCAGTGCATCCGTGTGGCGGGGAGGTCGGTGGTGGATTTCGTCGCCTTCAACCTGCACGATCTCACCGAGCGTTTCGATCAGGCCCGCACCAAGACCAACCAGGCCAAGCTGTTCATCAGCACCGGCGACCAACTCCTGTCCAAGCTCAACAATCCGTTGCTGACCATCGTTGCGGACACGTTCCATGAAGGGCGCCACGACCTCCAGAAAGGTATGTGCAGCCGCAAGCGGTTCGAGCTGGTGGCCGCGGGTCTGGCCCAGCGGAACTTCATCGAGGGGGTCGATCCCAATCCCAAGCGGCCGGAGGACATCCCCACCCACGGCTGCTACGAGAACCTGTCCGAGGCCGTGCGCCCGTGGGGCATCGCTCCCGTGGACATCCCGAGCCCGTTCAACATTTTCCAGACCATGCGCATCGACGCGGACACAGGGGCGATGTTCGATACCTTCGTGCGGCCGAAGGAGGAGGCCCACGTGGACTTCCGCGCCGAGATGGATTGTCTGGTGGCCCTCAGCGCCTGCCCGGAATCCGGCCGGGGGCAGGCGGTCCGGGTGGAGAGTTTCGAACCGGAGGGCCGCTGACCATGGATGTCCGCGAAGCCTTCCGCATGGCCGACGAGCACGTCGACGATACCGAGCTGGACGCGCTGTTCACCGGGTTGCTGCGGGTCCCGTCGGAGCACACGGAGCGCATGGAGTCCGATCCGGCGGTGACGGGTTTCGTCGCGGACGTGGTCGCGCCACGGCTCCAGACCCTTACCGGGGTGGCGCCGCGAACCGACGGCATGGGCAATCTGCTCTGGCGGCTCGGCCCGGCCGAGCCGGCGGAAGGCCTGCTCTTCATGGGTTACGCCATGACCTTCCCGGCCGGCTCGATGCCGGACCCGTTCTCGGGAAAGATCGTGCCCGGGGAGCCCCACGGGCTTGAGGGTCCGTGCGTCTGGGGACGGGGCGGGTGCGAGCAGAAGGCGGCGCTGGCGGCCATGCTGGCGGCCGTGGCCGCGGTGCGGCGCTCGGGCCGGGAGCTGGCGCGTCCGCTGTTGCTCGCCGTGAGCACGGCCGGGGAGACCGGACGGCACGATGCGGCCCGGTACATGCTGGAAGAGGACGGTCTCATGGCCCGCTACGGCATCGTCGGGCTGGGCACCACCAACCGGGTCTGTCTCGGTAACAAGGGCCGGATCGACGTGGACGTGGTGGTGCGCGGCAAGTCCTGCCACAGCAGCACGCCCTGGGCCGGGGTCAACGCGGTAGACGGAGCGCGCGCGGTGCTGGAACGCCTGGACGGGCTGGTGGATGGCATCGCCCATCCAGAGCTGGGGGAGGCGAGCCTGGTGGCCACCCACATCGAAAGCGGCCCCGACATCCTGCACACCATCCAGGACCATTGCCGGCTGACGCTGGACCGGCGTCTCATGCCGGGCGAGGACCCCGCGGAAGCCCTGGCCGCCATCACCCGTGCCCTGGCAGACCTGGAGCCCTGGCAGGTAGAGGTTGCCCGAGGCAACTTCATGTATCCCGCCGAGGTGTCGGAAGACAGCGACGTGGCCGTGGCCCTCGCCATGGCGCGCGAGACGGCGGGAGAGACGGGGCCGCCGTTGTGGTTCCCGGCGGCGCTGGACGCGGGCTACCTGAACGAGAAGGGCATCGAAACCGTCATGTTCGGACCCGGAGACCTGGCCTTCGCCCACACCGACGCCGAGGTGGTGCCGGTGGAGCAGGTGCGGCGAGCGGCCAGGGTTTACGCCGCCGCGGCGCTCCAAATGCTCGTCTGATACGGGTACCCCTCCCCACCCCTGGATTCCCGCTTCCGCGGGAATGACATTTGTACGAGAAAAGGGACCCTCCCGATGTCCCGCGACATCGGGAGGGTCCCTTTCGCCGTTGTGGTGAAGATGCCGGCCGTCGGGCCTACTTCTTCATCCACCCCTTGTTGTTATACCAGGCCAGGGCCTTGTCGTAGAACTCCTGGAACATGATCTGGTCGACTGGCGGAACCTTGGTGTCCTTGGCGATGGACTTGGTCCAGAATGCCGACTCGATGTAGGCTTCGATGCCCCCGGGAGTCGCCTGACAGCGATCCGGGATGGATTTTGCTTCCACCACCTCGATCTCGTACATCTTCTTGGCGATGTGCGGCTTGTTGCGCATCACGTTCTGGTAGACGTTCAGCACTTCTTCGGCGTTCTTCGGGTCATTGACAAAGGCGCATCCGCGAATGAGGGTGCCCATCAGGGCAGTGGCCTTTTCGGGATTGTCCTTGATGAAGTTCTTGTTCATGGCGAGTTGCAGGAACGCGTATTCCTTGACGAACTGTTCCGCGGCGCCGAGAACGCTCAAGCCCGCATCGCGTGCGGCCAGCATCTTGCCGAAGGTGAGCGAGCCCACGTCGATCTTGCCGGCCTTGACGCCGGCCAACCGTGCAGACGATCCGCCGACCTTGACCAGACGCACGTCCTTCTCCGGGATGCCCGCGTTCTGCAGCAGCTTGAGGGAGACGTAGACGTTCCCGGACGTGGGAGAGCTGATGCCCACCTTTACCGGCCGCGGCAGGTCCTTGTAGGACTTGACGTGCTTACCGCCCACGAGCCAGTAGGGCAGGGTGTTCAACTCGGTGCCGACGATGCGGATGTTGCTGCCCGGTCGAATGGCCAGCGCGATGTTGTCATCCGACCCGAAGAAGGGGAGCTGACCCCGTTCCAGAGCGAGGACCGCGGCATTCTCGCCGCCCGAGACCGAGTAGACCCTGGCGTCGTAGCCGATGTCCTTGAAGAAACCCTTGTGGATGGCCACCTGCTCCACCAGCGACGTGGTGGAGTTGGTCTGCGCCACCGGGATGCGGAGCTTCTCCTGTGCGAGTACCTGGCCGCCCAACAGCAGTCCCGCGCCCACCAAGGTTGTGACAATTCCTTTTGCGATCCTCTTGGCCCTCATGTGTTTCCTCCTTCTGCAGGTTGGTTGTTAACAGCCGCTCTGATTCCAGCGTGGGTATAAAGAGAGACCCTTCCGATGTCCCGTAGGGCATCAGAGGGATCCCCCTCTTTGCACCACGTATCGCTGTGACTCTACCTTACTTCTTCATCCAGCCCTTGTTGTTGTACCAAGCCAGGGCCCGGTCATAGAACTCGGGGAACATGATGTCCTTGGACGGCGGAATCTTGGTGTCCGCCGGGATGGACTTGCTCCAGACGGCCGACTCGATGAAGGCCTTGATGCCCGCCTCGGTGGCCTGGCACCGGTCGGGGATGGACCCTCCGGCCACCTCGATCTCGTACATTTCCTTGGCGATGTCGTCGGGGTTGCGCATGACCTTGGTGAGGACGTGCATCACCTCTTCCTTGTTCGCGGGGTCGTTGACGAAGGCGCACCCGCGGATGAGGGTGCCGAACATGGCCTCGGCCTTCTTCGGCTGATCCTTGATGTAGTTCTTGTTCATCGCGACCTGAAGGAACGCGTATTCCTTGACGAACTGGTTCGCCGCGCCGAGGATCGACAGGTTGGCCTTCTTGGCCCGCAGCATCATGCCGAAAGTCAGCGAGCCCACGTCGATCTTGCCGCCCTTGACGCCCGCCAACCGTGCCGACGATCCGCCGACCTTGATCAGGCGGGTGTCCTTCGTCGGGATGCCGGCCGCCTCCAGCAGCTTGAGGGAGACGTAGACGTTACCCGAGGTGGGAGAGCTGATGCCGACCTTCACCGGCCGCGGCAGGTCCTTGTAGGCCTTGACGTGTTTCCCGGCCACGAGCCAGTACGGCAACACGTTCATCTCGCTGCCGATGACGCGGATGTTGCTGCCGGGTCGAATGGCGAGGGGGATGTTGTCGTCCGAGCCGAAGAACGGGAGCTGGCCCCGTTCCAGAGCCAGCACGGCGGCGTTCTCACCGCCCGATACCGAGTAGACCCTGGCGTCGTAGCCGATGTCCTTGAAGAAGCCCTTGTAGATGGCCACCTGCTCGGTCAGAGCGGTGGTGGTGCTGGTCATCGCAACCGGGATTCGGAGATCCTCCTGTGCGAGCGCCTGGCCACCCCATAACAGGCTGGCTCCCAGAACGGCCGCGGCGATTCCTTTTGCAATGTGCTTGGAATTCATGAGTAGTCCTCCTTCGCTACTTTTTCAGCCAGCCCTTGTTGTCGTACCAGGCAAGACCCTTGGCGTAGAACTCGGGGAACAGGATCTGGTCGATGGGCGGAATCTTGGTGTCCGCCGCGATGGACTTGGTCCAGAAGGCCGAATCGAGGAAGGCCTTGATGCCCGCCTCGGTGCCCTGGCAGCGGTCCGGGATGTGCTTGCTCTGGATCACCTCGATCTCGTACATCTCCTTGGCCAGGTTCGGCTTGTTGCGCATGACCTTCGTGAGGACGTGCATCACCTCTTCCCGGTTCTTCGGGTCGTTGACGTACGCACACCCGCGGATGAGGGTGCCGAACATGGCCGTGGCCTTGTCCGGATTGTCCTTGATGTAGTTCCTGTTCATGCCGAGTTGCGTGAAGGCGTATTCCTTCACGAACTGGTTGGCGGCGCCGAGGATCGTCAGGTTCGCTTCCCTGGCGCGCAGCATGTTGCCGAAGGTCAGCGAGCCCACGTCGATCTTGCCCGCCTTGACGCCCGCCAGGCGCGCCGACGACCCGCCGACCTTCACCAAGCGCACGTCCTTTCTGTCGATGCCGGCGGTCTCGAGCAGCTTGAGGGACACGTAGACATTGCCCGAGGTGGGTGAGCTGATGCCCACTTTCACGGGCCGCGGCAGGTCCTTGTACGACTTGACGTGTTTCCCGCCCACCAGCCAGTAGGGTAGCGTGTTCATCAAGGTGCCGACGACCCGGATGTTGCTGCCGGGACGAATGGCCAGGGGAACGACGTCGTCCGAGCTGAAGAAGGGGAGCTGACCCCGTTCCAGGGCCAGCACGGCGGCGTTCTCGCCGCCCGACACCGAGTAGACCGCGGCGTCGTAGCCGATCTCCTTGAACCAGCCCTTGTAGATGCCCATCTGCTGCACCAGCGCGGTGCTCGAGTTGGGGGACGCTACCGGGATACGGAGCTTCTCCAGGGCCAGCGCGTGGCCGGCGAACAGCAGGCATGTCCCCAACAGGACAGCGGCGGCTCCTCTTGCGGCAAGTTCATGTTTCATCGGCTTTCCTCCTTGTTTGTAAGATTCAGCCCAGAACTTCGCGTTATTGCCGTTGCATAGGGAATGGTGCCTGCTTGGCGGGGGACTACTCCTCCATGGCCTTGCGGGCCTCGTCCGCCAACAGCTCCCAGATGTCGTGCTTGATCTGCAGGAACTCGGGTTCTTCCTTGACTCGCAGAGTGCGGGGGGTGGGAAAGGGGACCTTGATCTCCTTCATGATGGTCCCCGGCCTGAAGCTGAAACAGAACACGACGTCGGAAAGAAACACGGCCTCCTCGATGTCGTGGGTGACGAAGATCACGATCTTGCCGGAGTTCTTCCAGTCCACCATGCGCTGGAGCTCCTCCTGCATGAGCAGCCGCGTCTGTGCGTCCAGCGATGCGAAGGGCTCGTCCATCAGAAGGATTTCGGGGTTCACGGCCAGTGCCCGGGCGAGGTTCACCCGCTGCTGCATGCCGCCGGAAAGCTCGTGAGGGTAGTGGCTCTCGAAGCCGCGCAAGCCGACGATTTGCGTGTACTTGTCACAAATCTCGCGCTTCTCGGTGGCGGACATGCCGCGGTCGTTCTCGATGCCGAACTGGATGTTGTCGGTAACGTTCCGCCAAGGCAGCAGCAGGGCCTGCTGGAACACCACCGCCTTGTTGGGCGTCGGGCCGGCCACCTCGTCCCCGTCGAGAAGGATGCGGCCCCTGGTGGGGGGGAGCAGTCCGTGGATCATGTGCAGCATGGTGGTCTTGCCACATCCGCTGGGACCCACGAACGAATAGAACGTCCCCGGCCGGAGATCCATGTCGATGCCGCCCACGGCATGGACGGTCTCCCCGGTGGGTTTCATGAAAGTTTTGTGGACTTGCTCTACCTGAATCGATGACGACACGGACTACTCCTGTAATTGGGTATCACGCCAGGGCGCCATCCGGCGCTCGATCACGAGAATCGCCTGATTGAGCACGACGCCGGTGCCGGCGAGCATGGCCGCGCACGACATCATGAGCGGCATGTTGAAGGTATCCAGTCCCTTGAACAGTTGATAGCCGAGTCCCGCATACGCGCCGAAATACTCTCCCACCACGACTCCCACGATCCCGCGGGAGATGCCGAGGCGCAGCCCCGTAACGATGTAGGGGAGTGAACCCGGAATGAGGATCTTGTAAAGGACCTGCCTCTGGGGGATGCAGAACGAGTTGGCCAGGGTCTGGAACTCCTTGCCGACGCTCAGAACCCCGGTGTAGGTGTTCAGGACGATGGGCACGACCGCGGTGATGAGGACGATGACGATCTTGGCCGTGAGGTCCACGCCGAACCAGATGATGATGAGCGGCGCCAGGGCCACGGACGGTGTGGCATAGACCGCGCTGAGCCAGGGATCGAAGAATTCGCGGAATACCCGGCTGATCCCGAAGATCATCCCGAAAGCGATGCCCGCGAACGCGGCCACGCCGAATCCCCAGAAGAACTCGATGCCGCTGATGTATAGATCGTCAAGGATCTCGCCGCTGGCGAAGAGGCCGTAGGTGTAGGTAACGACCCGCCACGGTCCCACGAAGAACAGTTCGCTGTCGACCTGCCAGTTGGCGAACATCCAGAAGACCGTGACGATGCCGATGCCGAAGATGGCGTTCAGCCATCTTCGCTGCTGCTGATAGATGCTTAGCAAGGCTTCCATGGGCTTGTCTCTTGACCTACACCAAAGTCTTTCTGTAAGGCGTGGCCCAGCGCTCGACGCCCTTCAGTATCTCGTTGCCCGCGATGCCCATGATGGTCAGCAGCGAGATGCCCACCATCATCTCCGCCACGTGGAACGTCTGGGTCGCGTGGTCGATCATGTAGCCGATACCGGCCTCGGCCCCGAACAGCTCCGCCACCATGATGGTCACCACCGACCGGGAGTAACCCAGCCTCAGTCCCGCGATCAGGAACGGCAGCGACCCCGGTATGATGATCTTGGTCAGCATGGCCCAGAACGAGATGTTGAAGGCCCGTCCCAGCATGCGGAACTCGCCCTGAACGTTCTTGATGCCGGCCTGGGTGTTGATGATCACGGGAAACACCGAGGCCAGGGTGATGACGCCGACCTTGGAGGCGATGCCGAGGCCCAGCCAGATGATGAACAGCGGCGCGGCCACCGAACGCGGTGTGGCGTAGAGGCCCACCAGGATGGGGGAGAACATCTCGTCCAGGGTCTTGCTGAAAGCCACCGCCGCGCCGATGACGACTCCCAGGATCATGGCGAGACCGAAGCCGTAGATCAGCTCGGTGCCGCTGTAGTTGATGTTCTCCCAGAACCGCGGCTCGTAGACCAGGACGGTGAATTCGACCGCTACGGCCACCGGGCCGGTGAAGAAGTCGGGATCGTCGAAGATGTAGTCGATGAACTCCCACGTCAACAGGGCCAGGATCACGGAAAAGAAGAAGTTGATGCCGATCCGGTGTCGGCTGTAGACACCCTTCACGGATGCGACAAACGACGAATCCTGGCTCTCTTCGAGGGGTATCTCTTGTATCTTGCTCATGGAATTCGATGGACGCGGAAATGGGGGCCAAGACCGATCAAACCCTGCCTCATACGGGTATTGGCGAATGTTGTCAAGGGGTTCCGGAATATCCCGCGCATCTTTCTCGTGGGCTTGGAATCCGGGACGTTCAGGCCACGATGACTTCGTCGACCTTGTCTATTTCCGCCAGGCGTACCCGCACTTCACCGCCCTTCGACAGGTCCACCTCCTTGCCGACGAAACGGGCCTCGATGGGCAGCTCCCGGCCGCCCCGGTCCACCAGGACGGCGAGGAAGATGGCCCTGGGCCGGCCCAGCGCCATGAGGTGGTCCACGGCGGCGCGCACGGTGCGTCCGGTATGGAGCACGTCGTCGAACAGGATCAGGGTCTTGTCGGTGATCTCGAAGGAGATGTGGGTGGCGTCGACGCGTCCCTTGGGCAGCAGCGTGTTCAGGTCGTCGCGGTAGAGCGTGATGTCGAGCTCGCCCACCGGCACCGGCAAGTCGTGCTTTTCCTTCAGCACCGCCGCCACCCGCCGGGCCAGGGTCGGACCCCGGGTGCGGATGCCGATGAACGCCAGCGAGCCGGAGGTTCCGCAATCCGTGGAGATGCGCCGGGCAAACCCCGCGAGGATTCGTTTGATCTGCGTCGCGCTGAGCACCCGGGTGGTTCTTGACTGTCTAGATCTTTGCATGGGCGGCTCGAAGCAGGGTTTCCACCAGGAGTTGGGCGCCGAGGCAGATGTCTTCCGGGTCGGTCCACTCCGTGGGGTTGTGGCTCACGCCGTTGGTGCTGGGAATGAAGATCATGCCGGTGGGGGTGATCTTGGCCATCTGCATGGCGTCGTGACCGGCCCCCGACGGCATGACCTCGAAGGGGACCTGCCGTTCCTCGCACAAGGTGCGGATGAGCGCGATCAACCGGGGATGCAGCGCCACCGGCTCCTCGTCGCGGATCGTGAGCAGTTCCACCTTGATGCCCCGCTCCCGGGCGATCCGCCGGGCCCGCTTCCTGATCAGCCCGGCCACCTTGCGCTTGGAGGCGGAGGTGATGCTGCGCACGTCCACCTGCAGCTCCGTCCGCCCGGGTATGGCGTTGATGACGCCCGGCTCCACCTTGAGGGCGCCCACCGTGCCCACCACGCGGCCCTTGTCCGTGGAGGCGTGCTCCCGGCAGACCTCGTCGATGTACGTGACGAGGTGCCCCGCCGCCACCAGCGCGTCCTTGCGCATCTCCATGGGGGTGGTGCCGCTGTGGTCCGCCTGGCCCTTGAAGACCACCCGGAACCGGCTCGGGGCGGCAATGGCGGTGACCACGCCGATCTTCTTCTTCTTCGATTCCAGGATGGGCCCCTGCTCGATATGGAGCTCGATGTAGGCCTTGACGGTGTCGGGATCGCGTCTCAGCGAATCGAGGTTCTCCCGGTAGATGCCCAGGCTCGAGAGCACGTCCTCGAGCCGGTTGCCGCCGGCGTCCACGGCGTTGGCGAAGTCGTCCATGGTGACGTCCCCCGCCACCAGGCTGCTCCCCAGCGTGGCGAAACCGAACCGGCTCGATTCCTCTCCCACGAAGCAGACGCTCTCCAGCGGCGCGGGCAGCGGCACGCCGCTCTCCTTGATGGTGCGCACCGCCTCGAGGGCGCCGATGACTCCGACCGGGCCGTCGTACCTGCCGCCCTGGATGACGGAATCGAGGTGGGAACCGGCCAGCACCGCGGGTCCGTCCTCGCCCGCCGACAGCCGTCCGAAGATGTTCCCGGCGGCATCCATGCGCACGTCGAGGCCGGCCTGGTTCATCAGGTGCACCAGCAACTGGCGGGAGCGCAGCTCGTGCACCGAGAACACCAGCCGCGTGACCGAGCCGCCCTCGCCCAGCCCGATGCGGGAAACCGCGTTGAGGTCGCGCAACAGCCTGTTTTTGTTGATTTCGGGGACTTCCATCCGACGACTCGACGGGTTCGGGAAGGTGTGCATGGTAACAAAATTGCGCCGGAGGGAACAACGGCTGGCAAAGCCCCATGCGCCGTGTTAAGAACCGCATCCATGTCAGAGACCGGAACGAGAATCGCCCAGTTGCTGCTGAGCACGCAGTCCATTCAGGTGTACGAGGACAGGCCCTTCGTGTTCGTCTCGGGCCGGGTCTCGCCGGTCTACATCGACTGCCGCAGGCTGCTTTCCTTTCCGGATGCCCGGGACGAGATCCTGGAGGCGCTGGCGCAGATCGCGCGCCGCGACATCGGCCTCGACAACGTGGACGTGGTGGCCGGCGGCGAGACCGCGGGGATCCCCTATGCCGCGTTCGTCTCCCACTACCTGCGGAAGCCCATGATCTACATCCGCAAGAACCCCAAGGGCTACGGCCACACCAACCAGATCGAGGGGGTTCTCGGCGAGGGGCAGCGGGTCACGCTGGTGGAAGACCTGGTGACGGACGGCTTCAGCAAGCTGCGCTTCAACATCGGCGTCCGCGCCCAGAAGGCGCGCATCACGCACTGCCTGTGCGTGTTCGAGTACAGCTCCGACGAACTGGACCTGCACGAGGGCAAGAAGAACCTCGGCGACCACGACATCAGCCTGCACACCCTGTGCAACTGGGACGACGTCCTGAACGCCGGCGCGGAGACCGGGTTCTTCTCGGAGGAGAGCCGGACCCAGCTCCTCGACTTCCTCAACGACCCCTCCAACTGGGGCCGCCGCATGGGCTTCGAGTAGCGACCCGCGCGAAACCGCAGCGTCGCGCCAAACACGACCGCGCGGCCCCGAACAGGGCAACCCGGCCCCGAGCCGTCATCCCCGCATCCCCTCCGCAATTCCCGGGACCCCCCTCCGTAATTCCCGGGACCCCCCTCCGTAATTCCCGGGACCCCCCTCCGTAATTCCGGCACCACCTTCCGTCATTCCCGCGAAAGCGGGAATCCAGGCGGGGCGGGAGGGCGGCGGCCACTCTCATTCCTCCTCGTGGATCTCCACGTCCACCGGCTTGCCGCCCACCGGCATGTCCGGGCATGCGCTGAAAGCCGCCAAAAGGTCGCGTTCCGCGCGCATGTCCACGTTGGTCGGCGCCTCGGGCCGGATGTTCGTGTGCTGCATGAGGCCGGTCTTGCCGTCGATGATCATGTGCTGGAAGAGGTTGAAGGGGCTCGGAATGTCCTCCGGGGCGATGTCGTAGGGCGCCAGCGCCTTGGACAGGTTCTCCCAGCAGCCGTGGTCCGGGATCTCGTCGTCACGGTAGTCCCGGTGGTAGTACTCCCGCAGGCGCCCCTCTTCCTTGGCCAACTGGAAGCGGCGGCCGCTGCACATGCCCTTCTGCAGGTCGTGGGTCCCCTCCTCGAAGGTATCCGCCACGATGGTCATGAAGTGCTGGTTGTCCCGGGACATCAGCTTGTCGCCGGTGCTCAGGAAGATCTTCCCGTTGTAGACCTTGGTGCGGGCCTGGTCGAACCGCTCCCGCAGGTTGTCCCGGTCCAGCACCAGGAAGTCCACCGTCGACATCGCGATGATGCGGATGATCTGCCCCTTCTTGAGGTCCCCGGACCAGCCGCTATTGGCCGGGACGTGCTCGCTGAGTACCTTTTTCATATCGGCCTCCTTCGTAGCGGAACTGTGGCCCGGCAGGCGCCGATTTTCAACACCTTCGAGCCGAAACGAGACTCGCGTGTTTGCGTTCGCGGCACCCATTGGTCACGGTGTCCGCAGTGGACACAAGGCACCCCGGAGCCCGGCTGCCGATCCTCTTGATACGACGAGACAAGCTCGTTCACTCGACGCCGGGTTAAGTTCTCCCGCAGCTGGTGCCGTCGGGGGATTGCGCTCCAAAGAGCAGTCCGTCATCGTGTGCCCACTCGAAGCGTTTGTGATCGAGAAGCCGACCGGACGTTCGCATCTCTAAATGACCCACGCCGCGTGCACCATAGTTCGTGGAGATCGCTATGCACGCGTCAACAGTTTGACGCTCTCGTCGGTCTGATGCTACCGTGATCGGTATCCGGTTTGCCCGCCCAGCTACGTTGCGTTGTTGAGCGATTCTAAGGAACGCGAGGTGCCTTGCGAATGCCTGAATTGGATGAAGATATACGGCAAATTGAATCGGCACTCTACCAGCTCAGGAATGATCCTTCCAGTCGCCCGGAAGTTCGTCGCATCATTGGTTGTTCTCTACAGAGATTGGCCCATATAGAGTGTGACGAATCCCTTCCTTTGTCGGAGACGTTCGAGTTGGTCCTCCGTAATAGGCTGGAGCACCCGAACCGCCTGTTGGGGGTGGCGTCGATTCGCCTCGCTGCCTGCGCGGACGTTCTTTCTGCGTCCGAAATCAGGGATACCCGACGTCATATCGTACAGTTGATTGAAGCGTGTTGCCCGGACCTGATCAACCACGCTTTGCCCGTCAAGGATGCTCAGAATCATGAGAAATTTACCGCGGCGCAGTCGATACACCACCAGGCCATCGAACAGCTCGGTCATTTGACAGAGGACTTCAACAGCCTCGATGACCTTCGGGGACGCCGCCAAATAATAATGCACGCCCTGAATCACGGACCGACTAAGAGTTACTTGAGTCCATTCGGGTTTACAGCCTGTCACTCGTCGGTGAGCAGTTTGTTGAAGCGGGTCGACGACCTCTTCCAATACCAGAATCAAGAACTACAGACAGGAATGCAGCGTTTGTTGGAGGGTATTGCGGATGAGCTTACACAATACGAAGGGGTAACCACCGTTATAGCCCAAGACTTTATGCTCCCATTCCTCCGTAGAGCGGGGTCTATCGCGAAAGTCGAGCAAGACGCAATGGCTCAACAGTTTACTTGTAGTATAGCGGTGCCGAAGAGCCCCTATGAACTTGAAAAGCGTTACCCGTTGCATGTAGCGGGTTCTCTCATACAACTTGATATCCCCATAGTCAACGAAGGTCCCGGGGTTGCGGAGGACGTAACCGTCATGTGCGTCGCGGATAACTGCGTCGTGCAGAGTGAAGAGGCGAAACTAGGTGACGTGATCCCTGGCCCGTTCATGTTGCCGGTATTGGTGAAAGCCACGGAGGGTTGCAGAGAACTGGAGCTTGTGCTGGAGATTGAATGGGGGATGGTCGGAGTCGCGGCGAGAAGCGCTGCTACGTTTTCCGTCGTAGTAAAGGGACAACGGACGGACGTGAACTGGGAGGAACTCGCACTTCGGGAACCTTACAGCCTCGAAGTGGCGCACGAGGGTGACTTTTATGGTCGACGGGATGCTGTACAACGAATTCTTCGGCGATTGGGGCCGGATTCGATGCAGTCATGTTACATCACGGGACAGAAGCGTGTTGGAAAGAGCTCGTTGGCACGCGTCGTAGAGGCACAAATCAATAACGGGGTGCATGAAGGGGAGTACTACGTACTATATATGGAATGCGGTGAAATACGGCATGCTACTGGGGCCGAGACACTAAGGGAAATGGGGTACCGGCTGGAGACGTTTCTTTCGGATACGTTGCCGCGGTCGGTGCAGTGGAGCCAAAAAGATTTTGCCTCGTCGTTGACGCCATTGAACGGCTTGCTGGATTTGCTAAAGCGAGAGAGACCCGCGTATCGATTTGTGGTGATTTTAGACGAGTTTGACGAAATTAATGAGGATTTGTACCGGTACGGTGAATTGGCCAACACCTTTTTTCTTAACCTGCGAACGCTTTCGTCGAAGAGAAACTTGGCTTTTGTGTTGGTGGGAGCCGAACGGATGCCCTACGTGATGGCGTCGCAGGGAGAAAAACTCAACAAGTTCGGGCACGAGTCGCTGAACAGCTTCAATCTTGAGACGGAGTGGTCGGACTACCGAGCGATGGTTGAGACACCGTTAAGGGGCGACATTAAGTTGCATCACGCGGCGCTTCGTAACATCTTCGACGTCACGGATGGGCATCCGTATTTCACGAAGGTCCTTTGCGCGAAGATCTACGAGGGTGCGGTAGAGGCGAAAGACGCAGAGGTTTCGAAAGCAGAAGTGGAACATGCGGCGAAGCGGGTTGTTGAAACACTGGACATAAACGCGTTTGCACACTATTGGCGAGACGGGATCCGAGGTCCAAGTGAGGATGTGGAGATAGTGTCCCTTAAGCGTAGTAGAGTATTGGTGGCGTGGGCACGCGCGGCGCGGGCAAGGAGGACGTTGACCTATGACGCGATTCATGAACAATTGCACTCTAATGCGATGAGTGTGGCGGACGTCCTGCCTGTGCTCCGTGAATTTTGTCGACGGGGCATCCTCCACGAGGAAGAAAAGAGTTACTGGCCGACCGTGACGTTGTTCGGAGAGTGGCTGAAGGAGGTGGGATTTTCGCGGCTGTTGAGTGACCAGTTGGGTGACGAATTGGCGAACGCAAGGCAGGAAAGGGAAGACACCGCATACGTGCAGTCCAAAGAAATCGGGGAATTGGTTTCCCAGTGGGGACTGTATCAAGGTCGACGTATTACACCGGAGGATGTGCGGGCCTGGCTTGAGCAGGTGGAGTCCCACGTTGAACAGCGGTTGTTGTTCAAATTGCTCGAGAATTTGAGATTTGTGGATGAGTTGCAGGCAAGGGAGGCGTTCGAGGGGGCACATAAGTGGATGAGAAGCCGGCTGCCAGTGGTGGTTCAGAAGAGTCGTGCGCAACAACGAAACGATATTCTCGTGTCTTACGCGGACGGTCCGGCGAAGAGCGGAGCATACTTTGCAGCCCTTTACGCTAGCGTGAATGAAATTGGGTCCGAGCTCGTAGTAGCGCCTAGCGAAATCACTCAGCGGATACTTGAAATGGGCAGTGAAGCGATAAGCGGGTTGGTCATTGTTGATGATGTGATTGGCACAGGCGGTACATTAGTAGAAAAGTTGCAGTCGCTGTCGGAAATGCTTGAGGAAGCAAGAGTGGGGACGGTGGTGCCGTTATTGGTTGTGGTGTTTTGCGGTACTGGAAATGGAGAGGGGCGTGTTCGCAAGTACTTAACCGACACGATGCCGAACGCAAATGTGTTCGTATGCGAAAATGTTGAAAAGAGGCATTTTGCCTTTCAGGATTCACTAGGTTTCTGGGACACCGAGGACGAAAAGATGGAGGCCAAAGCCTTGGTGCGAGACTTGGGTGCTCGGGTCCAAAAGCGTCGGCCGCTGGGTTTCGGAGAACAAGGCTTGTTACTGACGTTTTGGCGGAACTGCCCTAACAATTCGGTGCCGATCCTGTACGGGTCAGGTAAGGGAGATCAAGGATGGCACCCCCTACTCCCGCGGGCGAAGAATTGAGGGAGCTCCGTTTTAGAACAAGTAGCGCTTGGTTTGAGATCGTGAACCACCGTGCGCCGCGTCTGGCTAGCGTTCGGCACGTTACCGTATCGCTGTAATCGACACCACCCCCAGCACGATCAGCGCCGCCGCTACCACCTTCCGCGCGGTGATGACCTCCACCTCCCGCAGGAACAGGGCGGAGAGCACCAGGCTGTAGAGCGGGCTCAGGCTCGCCAGCGGCGCGACGATGACCACGTCGGACAGGTGCAGGGACATGAAGACGCTGGCGACGCCCAGTGTTACGGCGCAGCCGGCGAGCAGGAAGTAGCCCAGGGAGCGGCGGTCGAAGCGGACCATGGACCAGTTGCGCGAGACGGTCAGCGACACGGCGACGGCGACCAGGGAGGTGCCGGTGGTGGTGGCGGCCCCCAGGATCGGCAGGGTGATCTGCGCCAGGCCGATCTTGCGGATGACCTGGGTGGAGCCGGCGACGAAAGCGCTCAGGAGCGGCAGCGTGACCAGGATGTTCATCCACGCGCCGGTCCTCTCTTCCCGCAAGCTGAGCACGATGATGCCGAAAACCACCAGCGCGGTTCCCGCGCCCACCGCCGGCGTGAGCTGCTCCCCCAGAACGGCGATGGCCATGAGCGACGAGAACAGCGGCGTGGTGGCCCGGAGCGGCGCCGTCACCGCCACCCCCACCTTCTCCACGCTCAGGTAGGCCAGGTAGCGGGTGCCGCCGGGCTGGATCAGGCCCACCAGCACGAAGATCAACAGCTCGGGACGCAGGACCTCGTCCCACGGGAGCACCGCCAGGACGAAGCTCCAGAAAGACAGCACATTGATGGCCAGGGAAATGACGATGGCGGTGACGGGGTTGCCGTGCGCCAGCCCCTTCTTGAGGAGGATCAGGTTGATGGCGGTGAAGAGCCCGCAGGCGAGCGCGAAGGCTTCGGCCGGGATCACGTGAGGCAGGAGCGTTCCGGCGGGGGCCGGGGGTTGGACGTCAGAACCGGATGACCGTCGCGCCCCAGGCGAAGCCGGCGCCGAAGGCGTTCAGCAGAACGATATCGCCGTCGGCGATGCGGCCCTGCCGCCGGACCTCGTCCAGCGCCACCGGGATGGATGCCGCCGACGTATTGCCGTACCGGTCGACGTTGACGATGACCTTATCCATGGAGATGCCGAGCCGCGACGCCAGGGCGGTGATGATCCTGCGGTTGGCCTGGTGGGGGACCACGAGGGAGAGGTCGTCCACACGGATCCCGGCCTCGTCGAGGACACGGCGGCTGATCTCTTCCATGGATCGCACGGCCACCTTGAAGACCTCCTTGCCGTTCATGTAGATCGAGTGCTCCCGTTTCTCCACGGTCTCGTGCGTGGCCGGCTTCTTGGAACCCCCGGCCCGTATGTACAGGGTCTCCGCGTAGGAGCCGTCGGTCTGGAGCCGGCTGCTGAGGATCCCGCGGTCGCCGTTGTCGCTTGCGCTTACCACCGCGGCGCCGGCGCCGTCGCCGAACAGGATGCAGGTGCTGCGGTCCTGCCAGTCGAGGAAGCGGCTCAGGACGTCGGTGCCCACCACCAGGGCGTTGCGGATCCGTCCGGCCCGGATGAACATGTCGGTGACCGAAAGGGCGTTCAGAAAACCCGAGCAGGCGGCGTTCACGTCGAACGAGAACACGTCCTTCGCCCCCAGCTTGGCTTCCAGTACGCAGGCCAGGCTTGGGAACTGGTAGTCGGCGGTGCAGGTGCCGACGATGATGGCGTCCAGGTCCTCCACCGCGACGCCGGAATCCTCCAGCGCCCGTTCGGAGGCACGCTGCGCCAGGTCCGAGGCGGCCTGATCCTTCTCCAGCACGCGACGTTCCCTGATGCCCGTGCGGGTGGTGATCCACTCGTCGCTGGTGTCGACGATCTTGGCGAGGTCGTCGTTGGTGACCACCGTGGAGGGGACGGCGGAGCCCGTACCCCGTATGACGCTTCGCGGTGCTGTCTGTGTCATGTTGCCTTCCTGAGCAGGATGCACGCGTTGGTGCCGCCGAATCCGAAGGAGTTGGAAAGGGCGACTCCGATGTCCGCCTGCCGCGGCTCGTTGGGCACGTAATCGAGATCGCAATCGGGGTCCGGCGTCTCGTAGTTGATGGTGGGCGGCAGCACGCCGTGATGGAGCGCCAGCACGCTGTAGATGGCCTCCACGGCGCCGGCCGCGCCCAGCAGATGCCCGGTCATGGACTTGGTGGAGCTCACCGCAAGGCCGCGGGCGTGGTCGCCGAAGACCCCTTTGATGGCGGCGGTCTCGTTGGCGTCGTTGTACGGCGTCGAGGTGCCGTGGGCGTTGATGTAGTCCACGTCCCCGGCCGCGATCCCGGCGTCCTCCAGGGTCAGCGCCATGCAGCGGGCGGCGCCTTCGCCTTCCGGTGCGGGCGAGGTGATGTGATAGGCGTCGCCGTTGGTGGCGTAGCCGATCATCTCGGCGTAGATTCTGGCGCCCCGGCGGATGGCGCGCTCGCGCTCCTCCAGCACCAGCATGCCCGAGCCTTCCGACATGACGAATCCGTCCCGGTCCTTTTCGAAGGGCCGGCTGGCGCCCTCGGGATCGTCGTTGCGCGTGGACAAGGCCTTCATGGCGGCGAACCCGCCGAGTCCCAGCGGGGTGGTGGCCGCCTCGGTGCCGCCGGCGATGACGGCGTCCTGCCGGCCGTCCCGAATCAGGTGGAAGGCCTCTCCCAGGGCGTTGTTGCCCGACGCGCACGCGGAGGTGGGGGTCCAGTTGACCCCTTTCAGGCCGTAGCGGATGGCGATCTGGCCCGGCGCCAGGTTGGAGATGACCTTGGGGATGAAGAAAGGGGAGATCCTGCGCGGACCCTGCTTCATGTACACTTCGTGGTAGTGCTCGATGGTGGCGATGCCGCAGAAGCCCACGCCCACGATGGACCCGGCCCGGAACGCCTCTTCGCCGTCCACCGAGAAGCCGCTGTCCTCGACCGCCAGTTGGGCCGCGGCCAGGGCGTACTGCATGAACAGGTCCATCTTCTTGACTTCACGCGCGTCGATGAAGTCCTGGGGGTTGAAGCCGTCCACCTGGCCCCCTATCCGGCTCGAGAACGATTCGATGTCCTCGAAACCCTTGATGGGGCCGATACCCGAGCGCCCGGCCTGAATCGCCTCCCAGTTGGCGTCCACGCCGATGCCCAGGGGCGTCAGCATCCCCATGCCGGTAATGACCACTCTGCGTCCGTTAGCGTTTCCCATGGCGTGCGTTTCGGAATGAGCCATCCGCGTGGCTTCCAGGGGCTCTACCAATACTTCTCCTGGATTTGAAGCACTTCCCGGATGCGCGGCGCGATGCGGCGGCCGTCGGCGTCCAGGATGGCGGCCTCCTCGGACTGCATGCGATCCAGCACCGTGGCCACCGAGTTGCGCAGCGCGGACAGGTCGTAGCCGCCCTCCAGGAGAAAGGCGATCCTGCCGCCGGCATGTTTCCGCGCCAGTTCCAGCAGCGCGTCGGCCATGACGCCGAAGCCCTGCTCGGTGACGGCCATGGCGGCCAGGGGGTCGTCGCGGTGCGAATCGAAGCCGGCCGACACCAGCAGCCAGTCGGGCTCGTAGCGTTCGATGGCCGGGACGATGACCTCCCTGAAAACGGCCAGGTACTCGGCGTCGCCGCAGCCCGCCGGCAGCGGGATGTTCACGGTGTAGCCCTCTCCCTTGCCGCTGCCTACCTCGTCCGCGGCTCCGGTCCCCGGATAGTAGGGGTACTGGTGCGTGGACAGGAAGAGTACCGAAGGATCGTCGTAGAAGGCGTCCTGCGAGCCGTTGCCGTGGTGCACGTCCCAGTCCACGATCGCCACCCGCCGGGCGCCGTGGGCCTTCTGGAGGTACCGGGCGCCGATGGCCACGGTGTTGAACAGGCAGAATCCCATGGCCCGGTCCCTGAGCGCGTGATGCCCCGGCGGCCGCACCATGGTGAAGCCGTTGGCGTAGTCGGACGCCGCCACCGCATCCAGGACCTGCAGAAAGCCCCCTACCGCCATCAGCGCCACGCCGAAGGAGTCCCGGCAGGTGATGGTGTCCCCGTCCAGCGCGAACTCGTTGTGCTCGGAGGTGGAACGGACCAGGTCGATGTAGCCCGGGCCGTGGCACAGCTCCAGCTCCTCTTGCACCGCCGCCCGAAGGGGCAGAAGCTCGTAGCCCGGGCCGCTGCCGGCCACCTCGCCGGCGAGGTCGAGGAGGGTCTTGAGACGTTGCGGGCTCTCGGGATGGTAGGGGCCGGGCTGGTGCTTGAGAAACACCGGGTCGGCCACGATGGCGGAACGGGGCATGTTGCGGACGAGCATACCACCGCGGAACAGACGGAGTCAAAGCGCGAAACCGCGCCGACGCCCTGGTTTGCGGCACGCTTTGACTCCCCCCCGCAAATGCCTTAGCCTAGCGTCTGGGAGTCGGAATGTTTGGTATAGGCATGCCGGAACTGCTGTTGATCCTGGCGGTTGCCCTGATCGTCCTGGGGCCCAAAAAACTGCCGGAGATCGCCCGCGCCCTGGGGCGGGGCTTGGCCGAATTTCGCCGAACGACCGACGACGTGAAGCGGGAAATGCAGTCCGCGGCGGACGATCTCGATGTCCGTCCGGACAGTGAGAAGCCCGCCGATACCGAACCGTCCGGAGAAGGCGCACCCGCCAATACCATATCTCCAGCAGGCGATCCCGCCAAAAAAGAGTGAACGCGGACGACGGAGTGAGCGGGGAGGAGGGGCAGCGGCCGTCGGATGACGCCAGCATGCCGCTGACGGCGCATCTGGAGGAGCTCCGGTCCCGGCTCATCCGGTCCTCGCTGGCCGTCCTGGCGGCTTTCGTCGTCTGTTACCTCACCGCGGAACGGCTCATCACCTTCATGACCGCGCCCTTGCTCCGGCTCGAGGCCTCCGGCCTCACGGTCATCGGCACCGGCGTGGCCGAGGCCTTCTTCGCCAAGCTCAAGGTGGCGTTCGTGGCGGCGATCTTCCTGTCGCTGCCGGTGCTGCTGTGGCACGCCTGGAAGTTCGTGGCGCCGGGCCTCTACCACCACGAGCAGCGCTATGCCAGGGGCTTCGTCTTCTTCGGCACGCTGTTCTTTCTGCTGGGAGCGGGTTTCTGCTACGTGGTGATCTTCGACATCGGCTACCGCTTCTTCCTGGACCAGTATCAGCAGCTCGACATCCGTCCGGCCATCCGTGTCAGTGAATATCTGTGGTTCTCGGCCAAGCTGATGCTGGCCTTCGGCGTGGTCTTCGAGCTGCCGGTGGCGGGAGTCTTTCTGGCGAAGGTGGGGCTCATCGACCACCGTATGATGATCCGCCAGTTCCCTTACGCGTTTCTGGGGATGGTGGTGCTGGGCGCGGTCCTGACTCCGCCCGACGTGATCTCGCAGGTGCTGCTGGCGGCGCCGTTGACCGTGCTTTACGGCCTCACCATCGTGCTGGTCTACTTCATGCGGCGGAAGGAGGGCGGGGAGCCGGAGGAGGCAGAGGAGGACGAGGACGACGACTAGCGGGTGGGGGGCGCGCCGGGCCTCTATTCGACGATCACGAGCACCTGTCCGGATTCCACCGATTCCCCGACCTTGACGCGGATGTCCTTGACCTCGCCGTTGCCGGGGGCGCGCACCTCGTTCTCCATCTTCATGGCCTCGACGATGACCAGGCCCTGTCCCTTGGCCACCGTGTCGCCTTCGTTCACCAGCACCGCCACCACCTTGCCCGGCATCGGAATCCTGACCTCCTGCCTGCCGGACACTTCGATGCCGGACTGCCGGCCGCCCACCCGCACCTGCCGCTCGTCGGACATGCTGATGCGGTAGGTCCGGCCGTCCAGCAGCACCCGGTACTCGTCCTCGGTGGTGTCCACGTCCACCTCGAAGGACCGGTTGTCGATCAGCAGCGAGTAGTTGTTGCGGCCGGTCCGCCTGCCGTCCACCATGAACTCCTGCCCGTCCACCGACACCTTGTAGACGGACTTGTCGGTCTCGGTGATTCGCACCACGGAGGTCTGGCCGCCGAGTTTCGCGATGAAGGCCATGAGTCTACCAGCCGCGCCCCGCGCCCGACGCGCCCGAGTGGCGTTGCAGCGCCTCGCGCCGGCCCGCCTCGCTCCACTGGGATTTCTCCGCGGCCCCTTTCTCCACCATCCGCAGCGCCCGCTCCTGCTCCCGGTGGAGCGCCACGATGGCCGCGGAGGCCAGCGCGACGTGGCGGTCCGGATACACCTGCTCCATGGTCATGAAGCCGCGCTGCTCGTCCACGAAGCCGGTGTGGACGTCGGCCTCGATGAACTGGGGGTGGCGCAGCAGCCATTGGTGAAAGGGGATGTTGGTCTTGACGCCCCGGACCTGGTACTCCCGCAGCGCCCGCTTGAGGCGCCGTATGGCCTCCGCGCGGTCCTCGCCCCAGACGATGAGCTTGGCGATCATGGGGTCGTAGTGGATGGGGATCTCCGCGCCCTCGTAGACGCCGCAGTCGTTGCGGATGCCGAAACCCTCGGGCAGCCGCAGCCCCTCGATCTTTCCCGGACAGGGCATGAAGTCGGTCTCCGGGTCCTCGGCGTAGATGCGGCACTCGATGGCATGTCCGGTGGTCCGGATCTGGCGTTGCGACCAGGGCAGGGGCGTCCCCGCCGCCACGTTGATCTGCGCCTTCACGAGGTCGATGCCCACCACCCGCTCGGTGATGGCATGCTCCACCTGCAGGCGGGTGTTCATCTCCAGGAAGTAGAAGTTCTTGTTCCTGTCCACCAGGAACTCCATGGTGCCGACGCCGGTGTAGCCGAGCGCCTTCGCTCCCTGCGCCGCGGTCTTGCCCATGGCTTTCTGCATCCGGGTGTCGATGGTCGGCGCGGGACACTCCTCGATGATCTTCTGGTGGCGCCGCTGAATGGAGCACTCCCGGGTGAACAGGTGCAGCACCTTGCCGTAGATGTCGGCCAGGAGTTGTACCTCGATGTGGCGGCAGCGCTCCAGGTACTTCTCGACGTAGAGGCGGGAATCGCCGAAGGACGAGGCCGCCTCGGAGCGCGCCGCGCGGTAGGCCGAGCGTATCTCGTCGCTGGACTCCACCCGCCGCAGTCCCTTGCCGCCGCCGCCCGCCACGGCCTTGAGGACGCAGGGGTAGCCGATGGCGGCGGTCGTCTCCAGCACCTCCTCCTCGGAGCTCAGGATGTCGTCGGAGCCGGGAATCACCGGCAGTCCGGCTTTCTTCATCAGCGCCCGGGCGTGGACCTTGTCGCCCATCTGCTTGATGACTTCCGGGGACGGCCCGAGAAAGACGACGCCGGCCTCCTCGCAGGCCCGGGCGAAGCCCGGGTTCTCGGCGAGAAAGCCGTAGCCCGGGTGGATGGCGTCGGCCCGGCTCTTCTTGGCGGCGTCGATGATCCGGTCGATGCGGAGATAGCTCTCCGTCGACGGGGCCGGCCCCACCGGGTAGGAGTAGTCGGCGTACTTGACGTGAAGCGCCTCGCGGTCCGCCTCGGAGTAGACCGCCACGCTCTGGATGTCCAGCTCGCGGCAGGCCCGTATGATGCGGACGGCGATCTCGCCGCGGTTGGCCACCAGGATCCGTTTGAACATCTTCTAGCGCCCCGTTCTCAAAGCGGGATGTTGCCGTGTTTTCTGGGAAGGCTGTTGTCGCGCTTCTTCTTCAACATCTCGAGGGAACGGATGAGGGTGGGGCGGGTGTCCTCCGGCACGATGATGGCGTCGAGGTTGCCCAGCTCCGCGGACCGGAACGGGTTGGCGAACATCCGCCGGTAGTCGTCCACCAGCTTCTGCCGGGTCTTCTTCTCGTCCTTGGCATCCTTGAGCTGGTCGCGGAAGACGATATTGATGGCCCCTTCGGGTCCCATCACCGCGATCTCCGAGGCCGGGTACGCCAGGTTGATGTCGCCCCGCAGGAACTTGCTGGCCATGACGATGTAGCCGCCGCCGTAGGCCTTCCGGGTGATGACGGTGATCTTCGGCACCGTGGCCTCGGCGTAGGCGAACAGCAGCTTGGCGCCGTGGCGGATGATGCCGTCGTACTCCTGGCCGGTGCCCGGGAGGAAGCCGGGCACGTCCACGAAGGTAACCACCGGGATGTTGAAGCAGTCGCAGAAGCGCACGAACCGCGCCGCCTTCACCGACGCGTTGATGTCCAGACAACCCGCCAGATGGGCCGGCTGGTTGGCGACGATCCCCACCGTCCGTCCGCCCAGCCGCGCGAACGCCACCACGATGTTGGGGGCGAATTCCTTGTGGACCTCGTAGAAGTAGCCCTCGTCCACCACCGCGCCGATGAGCTCCTTCATGTCGTAGGGGAGGTTGGCGTTCTCCGGCACCACGTGCTGCAGGCGCTGGTCGCGCCGGTAAGGGTCGTCCTCGGTGGGACGGAACGGCGGCTCCTCGAGGTTGTTGCTCGGGAGAAAGCTCATGAGCTCGCGCATCATGAGCAGGCAGTCCTTGTCGTTGTCCGCGGAGAAGTGCGCCACGCCGCTCTTGTGGGTATGGGTCTCGGCCCCTCCCAACTCTTCCTTGGTGACCTCCTCGTGGGTCACCGTCTTGATGACGTCGGGGCCGGTGATGAACATGTACCCGGTGTTCCGGGTCATGAAGATGAAGTCGGTGATGGCCGGCGAGTAGACGGCGCCGCCGGCGCAGGGTCCCATGATGGCGGATATCTGCGGCACCACCCCGGACGCGATGACGTTGTTGGCGAAGATGCGGGCGTAGCCGTCCAGGCTGACGACGCCTTCCTGGATGCGCGCGCCCCCGGAATCGTTGATGCCCAGGATGGGAGCGCCGTTCTGCATGGCCAGCTCCTGGACCTTGCAGATCTTGTCCGCCACCACCCCGCTCAGGCTGCCGCCGAACACGGTGAAGTCCTGGGCGTAGACGAAGACGTTGCGGCCGTCGATGGCGCCGGACCCCGTGACCACGGCATCGCCGGGTATCTTCTGGTCTTGCATGTCGAAGTCGCTGCATTCGTGGGTCCGCAAGCGGTCCAGCTCCACGAAGCTGCCTTGGTCCAGCAGGATCTCGATGCGTTCCCGCGCCAGCAGCTTGCCTTCCTTGTGCTGCCGGCGAATCCGCACCTCGCCGCCGCCGAGCTCCGCGCGGCGGTCCAGTTCCTTCAGTCGGAGAAGACGATCCTCTACAGCCATCAACGCCCCTCGCCTGCCGCCTTCCGGTGGTTCGTGGCCGGCCCGATGAGTCGCGCGGCGCGGCATTGGCCCGCCGGCCCCGTGCACGGCTCTGTCGCTTGACCCGGGAAGGTCGCCGCAGTAATCAATGTCGGTAGGTTCCAGTGGCTTGTGACATAAAAATGAAACCCAACGAATCATAGGCGCCACGGCGCAAGAATTCAAGGTTTGCCGTGCCATGACCGGCGCATCTTCATACCCATTCTTCTCGGATCCGCCGCCGAGGATCGCGGGGCATCGCGGCGCCGCCGGGACCATGCCGGAGAACACGCTGGTTTCGTTCCGCCGGGGCCTGGAGGAAGGCGCGACCTACCTGGAACTGGACGTCCACGCGACCCGCGACGGCGAGATCGTCGTCATCCACGACGACACCGTCGAGCGGACCACCGACGGCGTCGGCGCCGTGCGGGATACGGCCCTGGCCGAGTTGAAGGAGTTGGATGCCGGCTACCGCTTTACCGCCGACGGCGGCGCCAGCTACCCGTTCCGGAGCCGGGGCATCCGGGTCCCCACCCTGCGCGAGTATTTCCTTGAGTTTCCCGAGGCCAGAACGACGGTGGAGATCAAGGAGCTGCCGCCGTCCGCCACCGAGACGCTGTTCGATCTCATCGAGGAGTTCGGCAAGGTGGAGCAGGTGCTGGTGGCGGCCGAGGACGACGCCATCATGGCCGCCGTTCGGGCGGCCATCCGCGGCCGTGGCCTGCCCGTCGCCACCGGGTTCTCCCTGGGAGAGATCCGGGCGTTGGTGACCGCCCTCTGGACGGGACAGGAGCCCCCTCGCGAGACGCCCGGCCAGGCGCTCCAGATTCCGCCGGCGTACCAGGGCACGGCGCTGGTCACCCCGGCGTCGGTGGCGGCCGCCCACGGCCTGGGCGTCGAGGTCCACGTCTGGACCATCAACGAGGCGGACGAGATGAAGGAACTGCTGGCGCTCGGAGTGGACGGTATCATCACGGATTACCCCGCCCGCCTGAGGGATGTCGTACGCGGTTCCGAAACGCCTTGAAGGCGCTTCCCGCCTGCCGGCGACGCTGGAATCCCGCGCACCGTTGTAGACCTGCGTTGTAGACCTGTATGGGGAATGGCACACCAGACCGGCGCATGGGGCCGCTGCTCGACGCGCTGGAGGAAACCGACAAGGCGACCATCCGCCGGGCGGTGGAGGGGCTGGTGGCGCTGGCGGCCGAGGAGCCGGGAGTCGCCCGGGCGCTCGCCGAACGGCTGGGGGCGGCGCCGAGGTGGCCGGTTGCCTATGCGCTGGGACAGATCGCCCGTCCATCCGGGCTCTGCCTCGAAGTGCTCGCCGGAGGCCTGGGGAGCCGCGACCAGGACCTCCGGTGGGCCACGCAACTGCTGCTCACCGACCTTGGCAAGCGCTATCCGGAGGTCCGGACCCGTCTGGAGGGGCTGTTGGGCGACGGCTCCGCCACCCAGAGACGGATGACGGTCTACTGCCTGCGGGACATCGGGGCGGCGGGCGGCGGTTTGCCCGCCGCGTTCCTGGAGGCCATGCGGGATCCCGAGCCGCTGGTGCGGGTAGCGGTGGTGACCAGCCTGGCAAAGGCTTCGACGGTGAGCGCGGAGGCGCTGGAGGGGCTCAGGAGCGCGGCCGTGGATGATGTCGACGTCCGGGTGCGCAACGCCGCGGCTTTCGCGGTGGGACGCCTCTCGGAGTCGAGGTGATCGAGTTTTCGAAAAAATTTGACAAAGAGCCGCGCCTCCCCTAAAATGCCCATCAGCAGAGAAAGGAGGTGGTCAAAATATGAGTGACATATGCTGTGAGGTGACTGAGACCTAGGCTCTCGAGCCTTTTCGGAATTGAGGGTCTTGGTCAATTCCGACAGTACACCGAGCCCTGGCTGGCCAACGTGTCAGCCAGGGCTTTTTGTTTCTTCCGTGATCGTTTTCCGTTATCGTTCCTTCAATCCTTGTCAGTCCGTCTCCGCCCAGCCGATGAAGCTCGCCTGGCGGCCGGTGACGCCGGCGCCGTCCTTCGTTTCCCGCCGGTAGGAGAAGAACTCTTCCGCGGCGCACGCGGTGCAGGGGCCGGTCGTAGCGATGCGTTCCTCCGGCACTCCCGCGGCCGCCAGCAGCGCGGCATTCAAACGTCTCAGGTCGAGGTAGGTCTTGCCGTCGCTCTCTCGCAGGGCGGCCGCCGCCTTGTCCCCCCATGTCTCGATCAGGGGGTCCGAGACGTCGGCTCCGATCTCGTAGCAGCAGGGGCCGATGGCCGGCCCCAGGGCGCACCACAGGTCTCGTGGTGCCGTTCGGTGCCGGCTTTCGATGTGCCGGACGGTCTTCATGGCCACGCCGGCCAGGGTGCCGCGCCAGCCAGCGTGGACCACCGCCGCCAACCTTCCGCGGGAGGTGCGCGCCCAGCAGACGATGGGTACGCAGTCGGCGGTCAGCACGCCGAGGTACACTCCGGGCGCGTCGGTGACCATGGCGTCGCCCTCGCCGGCGTCCTTGCACGGCTCGGCGACGTCGATGACGTTGTCGCCGTGCCGTTGTCGCATGGTGACCATCCGGGTGCCGGCCATGCCCACGGTTCGCTTCATGTCGCAGTAGTTGTCCTTGACGGCCTGGGGGTCGTCGCCCACCCCGAAGGAGACGTTGAGGCCCGCGTACGCTCCCTGGCTGTTGCCGCCGCCCCGGCCCAGGAAGCCGTGTCTGAGTCCGGGCTCCGCTTCCCACCCGGGAACGCGATAAACCGTCAGGTCCATGGATCGTTCTCCCTGCATTGCGTGGTGCGGGCTCGGGCGGGTTTGAAACCCGCCGACGTTAGAATCGCGACAGCAACGCGCCGAAGCCGTCGAGCCTGTCCGACAGCCCGTTCTGCCGCAGCGCGTACCAGTAGATGGCCGTGTTGATGGCGATGACCGGCTTGCCGATCCGGCGTTCCGCCTCGTCCGCCAGCCGCGCCATGGCAAGGTTCGTGCCGACCTGCACCACCGCGTCCACGTCGTTGCCGTCCACCTCTCGGATCGCCGCCTCCAGCGCGTCCTTCTGCACGTGGGCGATCAGCACCGGGCTCTCGCACTTGAGTCCCTTGAGGCGCACCACCTCGTAACCGCAATCGGTGAAGAACCTCACCACCTGGGCGTCGCCCACGGGCATGTACGGGGTGATCACCCCGATGCGCTTGATGCCGCCGTAGGCCTCGAACGCCGCCTCGCAGGCATAGGAGCCCATGGCTACCCTGACCCCCGACCGCTGCTGCACCGCCTCCAGCAGCCGCCGGCTGCCCTCGGCGCCGTCCCAGAAGGTCTCGGACGACATGCCCATGATCAGGTAGTCGGGCCGGCAGGTCATGACCCGATCGATGGCGTTGTCCACCTCCGCGCGGATGTTCCGCATCAACTGCTCGAAGTCCGCGTCGTCGTGGATGGGATCGTCCGGAATCCAGATCCGGCCGAAGTGGTTGGTCACCCCGTCCGGCCTCATGTCGTCGAACTCGGGCTGGACCGAGGTGTTGGTGGAGGGGGCGATGACCGCGAACTTCCGCCGCCAGCCCAGGGCGTCAACCATTCATGTTCCTCCCGATCTGCGCGAGCGGCCCCGAGTGCAGGTGCATTCAAAAGCCCTGGCCCCGAGTGGGGGCTGCTGGACGCATGTTGATGCCGCAAGGTATAACACCACGGGCCGCGGTTTTCATGAGGGATTCGGGCCGGGGTCCCGGAACCGAAGCAGGAAGGCGCCAGGGAAGGGACAAGATGGCGATACCGGAACGATACAACACGGGTTACAACGTCGGCGTGGGCGGAGCGGTGGTCCGGGAAGGACGGCTGCTCTTCGTGCGGCGCGCGTCGCGCCGCGGGCACGGCAACTGGCAGGTGCCGGGCGGTTTCGTCGAGCCCGACGAGACCATCGAGGACGCGGTGGTCCGGGAGGTGGCCGAGGAGGCCGGCGTGGAGGCGGAGGTGGCGGGGGTGCTGGGCGTGCGCAGCCGGTACGACGAAGACTCCGGCAACAGCCTGTACGTGGTGCTGTTGCTCCGGGGCCTGACCGAGGAGCCCACGCCGGACGGGCGCGAGGTGGACCGGGCGGTGTACCTTTCGCTGGACGAGATCCGGCAACTGGACCCGCTGCCGCAGACCAACTGGGAGGTCGCGCAGAGCGCCCTGGCACCCGTGCCGCGGCTGCTGGTGCCCAAGAGGGCGTCGAACCAGCGGGGCCAGATCTTCAACCTTTTCATCGGCTAGCGACGCCCCGCGGCCGGCCGTTTGGTTGCAAGTCCGGACCCCCCATGTTACACGAAAACCCATGAACAACGAGGAACCGAGGTACGCTGAACTCGCGGAAAAGTCCCTCGCCGGGGAGCTCCTGTCGCCCGCGGAAATGAAGTCCATCATCGACGGCGCCGACGAGAGGCTGCCGGAATTGCTCGATGCCGCGTTCCGCGTCCGCTACCACTATTACGGCAAGAAGGTGCAGATCCACGTGCTCATGAACGCCAAGAGCGGGCTCTGCCCCGAGGACTGCGGCTACTGCTCCCAGTCCTCGGTTTCCGAGGCCGAGATCGACAAGTATCCGTTCGTCGCCAAGGAGGATTTGGTCGACGCGGCGGTCAGGGCCAGGGAGGCGGGCGCCATGCGCTTCTGCCTGGTCAACAGCGGCCGCGGCCCCACGCTCAAGGAAACCGAGAAGATGGCCGAGGCCGTGGCCGAGATCAAGAGCAAGGTTCCCATCAACATCTGCGCGTGCATGGGGCTGCTCACGGAGTCCAAGGCGCGGATCCTCAAGGACGCCGGCGTCGAGCGCATCAACCATAACCTCAACACCAGCAGCCGCTATCACCCGGAGGTGGTGTCCACCCACACCTATGACGATCGCGTGGCGACCCTGGAGAGCGTCAAGGCCGCGGGGCTGTCCACCTGCTGCGGCGGCATCGTCGGCCTCGGCGAGCAGGACGACGACGTCGTGGACCTGGCCGTGTCGTTGCGGGAGCTGGACGTGGATTCCATCCCGGTCAACTTCCTGCACGCCATCCCGGGGACCCCCATGGAAGGGCGCTCGAACCTGACGCCGCAATACTGCCTCAAGGTCCTGTGCCTGTTCCGGTTCGTGAACCCGAGCAAGGAGATCCGCGTGGCCGGCGGCCGGGAGGTCAACCTGCGCTCCCTGCAGCCCCTGAGCCTCTACCCGGCCAACTCCATTTTCGTCAACGGCTACCTGACCACGTCGGGTCAGGCCGCCACCGACGCCCACCGGATGATCGAGGACCTGGGGTTCGAGATCGAGACCTCGGAGCAGGAAGAGCTTCCCGAACAGCAGAGCATCGCGCAATAGGAGAAAGTGCCGTGGCACGAATTACCGTCGAAGATTGCCTCAACGAGGTTACCAACCGCTTCAAGCTGGTGATGCTCGGCTCCCAGCGAACCAAGCAGCTCCTCAAGGGCGCCAAGCCTCTGGTGGACGCGGACAACCGCGAGATCGTCGTGGCCCTGCGGGAGATCGCCGCGGGGAAGGTCCGGGAATCGCGGCCGGAGACGACGGAAATCGACCAGGCCTGAACGCCCGTTTCAGGTATTTTGATCCGCGCCGGCGACGGTGCTTCCCGGCAGCTCGGTCAGTCTCTCTGCGGCTCGATGATGACCTTCAGCGAATCCTTGGCGTTGGCCACGAGTTGAAAGCCTTTTCCGGTCTCGGCGAGCGAAAGGCGGTGTGTGACGAGCTCATCCACGTCGACCTCGCCACTTGCCAGCAACTCCACCGCATCCTCCAGGTCCCGCGGGCTCGCGCCGTAAGAGGTCACCAGTCCGACCTCGTCGCGCCACATTTCGTATAGCGGCATGGGCACTTCGTGCCCCTCGGGCGGGGAGGCGAAGAAGAGCAGCCTGCCGCCGCGCTCGACGCTCCGGAACGCCTGCCGGATCGCCGGAGCGGCTCCGGTGCAAACGATCACGAGGTCCGCCAGCCGTCCGCCGCAGGCTTCCCGCAGGAGCGCGGGGACGTCGTCCGTCGCGTGGAAAGTGTGGCTGGCCCCCAGGGACCGCGCCAGACGCAGCCGGTCTTCGTTGATGTCGGTAGCCGCCAGGGTCCTGGCGCCGCGGCTCCGGGCCACCTGGATGTGCAGCAGGCCGGCGATGCCCGCGCCGATGACCAGCACGTTCTCCTGCATGGGCGCGCGGGCGTGGTCCTGCGCCCGGACGACGCAACCCAGCGGCTCGACGAAGGAGCCCTGCACGAAAGACAGCGCGTCCGGAAGCAGGAAGGTGCCGGTATCCACGTTGACCTTGGGCAGCCGCAGGTACTCGGCGAAGCCGCCGGGATCGAAATGGGTCTCGCGCATGAGCTGACAGACCGAGGCGTGCCCGGAGCGGCAGTGGTGGCAGTCGTTGCAGGGCACGTGGTGGGTGGTGACGATGCGGTCGCCCGGCGCGAAACCGGTCACGCCGGCGCCCACCTCCGTTACCTCGCCGGTGACCTCGTGTCCGAGCACCCTGGGCGCCTGCTTGCGCCGGTACCATTCCAGCACGTCGGTGCCGCAAATGCCGCTGGCCTGCACCCGCATCAGCAACTCGCCCGGACCGGCCTTGGGAACCGGCAGTTCCTGCAACCGGACGTCATCGTTGCTGTAGTACATGGCGACGCGCATGGCTCGTTCCTGAAGTTGGATTGCCGTCCGGCAATGTGTACGACCGTCATTCCCGCGAAGCTTGTCCCCGACCCCAATCGGGGAGCGGGAATTCAGGGGCTGAGACGGAGGGCATGCCTTCGCGGGGATGACGGTCGTGGAGCGTCATCCCCGCTCGCAACGGAGAGGTTTCCTGTACCGCCTAGCCCGCCGCCCGTTCCGTCCCCGACGGTCTCGACGACTCGTAGATCTGGTAGGCGTCCTCGACGGAGGCGCCGCCGTGAACGATGGCCCGAACCGCCTGGATCATCCCCGCGGGGCTGTCGGACTGGAAGATGTTCCGGCCCATGTCGACGCCCACCGCGCCGTGGTCCACGGCGTTGCGGGTGAGCTCCAGGGCTTCCAGCTCCGGGGTCTTCTTGCCGCCGGCCACGATTACCGGGATCGGGCAACTGTTCACCACGTTCTCGAAGTTCTCGCAGTAGTAGGTCTTGACGAAGTGCGCGCCCATTTCGGCGGCGATGCGGCACGCCAGGCCCAGATAGCGTTCGTCGCGGGCCATGTCCTTGCCTACCGCGGTGACCGCGAGCACGGGAATGCCGTACCTCTCGCCCTCGTCCACCAGCCTGGCCATGCTCACCAGGGTCTCCTTCTCGAACTCGGAGCCCACGAAGATGGACAGCGCCATGGCCGAGACGTTGAGCCGGATGGCGTCCTCGATGGACACGGTGATGTCCTCGTTGGAGAGCTCCTTCAGGATGCTGGTGCCGCCGGACACGCGCAGCACCACCGGCGCCTGCATGTTGGCGTCCACGGCGTTGCGGAGCACGCCGCGCGTGAGCATGATGGCGTCGGCATGGGGCAGCAGCGGCTCGATGGTCTCCCGCGGCTGCTCCAGCCCGCTCGTCGGGCCCAGGAAGTAGCCATGGTCCACGGCCAGCATCACGCAACGCCCGTCCGCCGGCTGGACGATGCGCGCCATTCTGTTTTCCATACCCCAGTGCATAAAGGCCTCCCTGCGTTTTCAAGGCTGTTTTGTGTCTCCCCGAGACAGGAACAGACACTAGCACATCCGCATTCCACCTGCGAGTCCGAGGACTCCTGAGGACTCCCCCACGTCACCACGGGTCTCCTCACCGTCACTTTCAGCCACCCTTTCCGTCACCCCCGGGCTTGACCCGGGGGTCCAGGAGGCGAGGGGTAGGGTCCCCCGCCGCGCTCCGACCTCAAGTTGACAGCCATAGGCCTATCGGCTACGCAGGCTTCCATGACCGATCTCCCCCAGGGCGTGAGCCGCCACTACGTCCAGGTAGGCCAGATCCGCACCCACTATCTCGAGGCGGGCGTCGACCGCGGCCCCACCGTGGTGCTCATCCACAGCGGCGAGTTCGGCGGCCGGGCGGAGTTCAGTTGGCGCTACAACATCGCGCAGCTCGGCGAGCATTTCCACGTCTACGCGCCGGACCTGGCCGGTTTCGGCCGCACCGATCTCGTCTACAGCTTCAGCGATGCGCTGGGCTTCCGGCTCAAGCACATCGATGCCTTTCTTCGGACCCTGTGCCTCGGCCCGGTCCACCTCATCGGCAATTCCTTCGGCGGCGGCTTCTGCCTGCAGATGGCGACGGACCCGCGCTTCGACGTGGCCTCGGTGATCGCCGTGAGCGGCGGCGGCAAGGCGCCGGACAACGACGAACGCAAGGTGCTCACCGGCTACACCGGCGAGCGGGAGCAGATGCGCGAGATCCTGAAAGTGTGCTTCTACAACGACCGCTGGTGGGCCGACGACGTGGTGGAGGAGCGCTGGCAGGCCAGCCTGGAACCGGGCGTGTGGGAAGCCTGCGCGGCCGCCCGCCTGGCGCCCTCGGGACAGCCCCGGGGCTTCCGCCCGGTGCGGCCCGACTACGGCAGCATCCGTTGTCCGGTGCTGATCGTCGCGGGTGACCAGGACCCGCTGCGGTTCCCGACCTACGCTACCGATCTGCAGAGCGAGATACCCGGATCCGAAGTGAAGGTGTTCGAGAACTCGCGGCACTGCTCCCACGCGGAGCATCCGGAGGAGTTCAACGCCTTGGCCATCGATTTCATCCAGCGGCACGCGGGGGAGGAGGGGCAGGGTTCATGACGTGGGTTTCGGAGACCATGGAGGTCGATGGCGTCAAGCTGGGGGTCCGCCAACACGGGGAAGGCGCTCCGCGGGTGATCCTGTACGGAGACCAGCTCGACACGCAGGTCCCTCCCTTCGACGATGCCCTGGCCAAGCGTTCCCGCGTGGTGGTGCCGTCGCTGCCGGGAGTGAACCGGTCGGAGCTGCCCGACTGGATCGACACCATGGAAGACCTGGCCTTCCTGGGCCTCGACCTCCTCGAGAGCCTGGATGCGGGTCCCGTGGACGTCATCGGCCACGGGTTCGGCGGCTGGGTGGCGGCGGAGATGGCGGTGCGCGCGCACCAGCAGATCCGGCGCTTGGCGCTGATCGATTCGGTGGGCATCAAGGTTTCGGCCGCCACGGTGCGCGACGTGCAGGACGTCTACGTCTACACGGCCCAGGAAGTCGCCGAGCTGGCGTGGCACGATCCGGCGGCGGCCCAGGCGCTCAAGTGGCCGGGCCGGGAGGACGTGGAGGGCGAGGTGCTGCTGACGCTGCTGCGCAACCGCCAGTCGGTGCTCAAGTTCGCCTGGCGTCCCTTCATGTACAATCCCAAGCTCCTGCGGCGGCTGGCACGGGTGCGGGTCCCGACCCACCTGTTCTGGGGCGCGAGCGACCGGGTGGTGACCCCGGACTACGGCCGCGCGCTCCAGCAGGCCATTCCCGGAGCCGGCTTCACGGCCATACCTGACGCGGGCCACTACCCGCAATGGGAGCAGCCCAAGGCCCTGGCCCAGGGAGTCACGAAGTTCCTGGAGAGCTAAGGAAACAGGAGGACCAGGGTATGCTGGCCTATCACTTCACCGAAATGCCTTATCCGTTTCTGCCGGACGACGCGGAGGAAACGTACGGGGCCATGCGCGTGACCTTGCCCAGCCGCTACTGCGACCCCAAGATCGCCCACGATCTCTACAACCGCTACCTCGACGAGTACGAGTACGCCGACGAGCTGGGCCTGGAGATCATGCTCAACGAGCATCACGCCACCGCCACCTGCATGGCGGCCAACGTCTCCATCACGGCCGGCACCCTGGTGCGGCGCACCAAGCGCGCCAGGATCCTGGTGCTGGGCTTCCCGCTGGCGCACCGGAGCCCCATCCAGGTGGCCGAGGACGCCGCCATGCTCGACGTCATCTCGGGCGGCCGCCTCATCGCCGGCTTCGTCCGTGGCGTCGGGACCGAGATCCATCCCGCCAACACCAACCCCTCCGACACCCGGGAACGGATGCAGGAGGCCCACGACCTCATCATCAAGGCGTGGAAGACCCAGGACGTGTTCAACTGGGAGGGCAAGCACTATCACTACCGCTACGTGAACCCGTGGCCCCGGCCCTACCAGCAGCCCCATCCCCCCATCTGGATCACCGGCAGCCAGCCGGCGGCGGTGCCCTGGGTGGCGGACCACGACTACACCCTGGCCACCGTGCTCACATCCTACGAACAGACCGAAGCCCTCTTCACCGCCTACCGCAAGCGCTGCGAGGAGATGAACTACCCCGAGCCCGGCTCCGAGAAGTTCGCCTACTGCGCGCTCACCTTCACCGGCGAGACCGACAAGAAGGCCGAGGAGGGCGGCCGCAAGCTCCTCTGGTACCTCAACAAGCGCCGCCCCGTGGGCTTCTTCGCCCCGCCCGGCTTCGTGCCCCCCCAGGGCCTCACCCGTTTCTTCGACCCCAAGGGCATGGCCCGCTACAACCGCACCTACGAAGACCTCATCAACCAGGGCGTCATCATCGCCGGCACCCCCAAGAAGGTCATCGAAAAGGTCAAGTACCTCCACAACCGCTGCGGCGTCGGCCACCTGCTCATGATGAACCAGGCCGGCTTCATGACGCATGAGGAAACGAAGCGGAGCATGGAGTTGTTCGCGACGGAGGTTTATCCGGAGTTGAAGACCTGGCAGTGAGGCGGGTAAACGCCAGTAACGCACCCCTTCTGTCTTCCGGTTCGGGAGAGCCGTGCCCCGCTTCCTGGGGGCGCGGCGCTCTCGTCGGCCCGTGTCCCACAGCGCTTACCGGATGGCTCTTCCGAAGAGTATTTCGCCGAGCTACTGAGTTTTCTTGTGCGCCGTCAGGAGCCGCTGCACCTTCTCGATCCTTGCCTCTCTCGGCATCGGCATGGGCGTTACTTCCTGCTTGGCTGAGTGTCATCGCCGCGGGGCTCAGTCTCAATGGCCACCGGGCAGACGAATTCGTAGCTAGTGCTCCGACCCCCGGTCTTGCTACGGACCAGGATTCCACGCTCTATCAGATCGCGAATGTCTCGATTCGCCGTGTCCTGCGAGCAGCGGTTCATCGTCGCCCACTTCGACGAGGTGAGTTTCCCTTCGAAACCGTCCAGAAGCCGGTTGAGGATCTTCACCTGGCGCTCGTTCAGGGGCTCGTGGGCATGGGCTTCCCAAAAGCGGGCCTTTGTCAGCACGGTGGCGAGCGTTTCCCGAGCGTTTTCGATGGCGCGTGCGAGACATTCGAGGAACCAGACCTGCCAATCGATGACATCCAGGCTACCTTTTTGGGTTGCCTCAAGGATGCCGTAGTAGGCGTCGCGCTCCAGGCGGATCTGGGCGGACATGCTGTAGAATCGCTCGGGGCTCTCTTCCGACCGGGCCAGCGCCATGTCGGCGATGGCCCGTGCGATACGTCCGTTGCCGTCGTCGAAGGGATGAATGGTGACGAACCAGAGATGAGCGATGCCGGCGGCGAGCACGGGCTCCATCGACTGTGTGCCTTCGAACCATTCCAGGAACCTGGATATCTCGTCCCCGAGGCGCTCGGCAGGCGGAGCGGTATAGTGAACGCGCTGGCGACCGACCGGGCCTGAGACCACCTCCATCGGCCCGTCCCCGTCGTCGCGCCATTGGCCGGCGCGAATCCGGCGCATGCCGCTGCGCCCGGTCGGGAACAGGGCGGCGTGCCACGAGAACAGCCGTTCTTCGGTCAGGGGCTCGGCATAGTTCCGAGTAGCGTCGAGCGCCATTTCGACGGCGCCGTCGACGTTGCGGTCAGCCGCCGGCAGGCCGCCGATATCAAGGCCGAGGCGGTTTGCAATCGACGAGCGGACCTGGTCGGGGGCGAGTATCTCTCCCTCGATCTCGTTCGTCTTCACGACATCCTCGGTGAGCGTGCGCAACGTGGCTTGGCTGCGCATCTCGAAACCCAGTGCCTCCATGCGGCCAAGCAGTCTTCCCTGGATGTGGCGTGTGTGCGCGAGGTGCTCGGCGAGCCGGGCCGTATCCTGCTGGAACCGCGGCCATTCCGGACGTTGCCAGATGTACGCAGGATATTCTCCGTGCAACATGCGGAGAATATAGCACCCACTCTCTGCATCGACAAGTTAATCTCCGCCTATATTGCGGAGGTAAGGAGCTTTATTCTCCGCGACCGTGCTGAAGGATCCTTCCAGTTTTCACCGATGAGAAGACGAAGTTCCTGAGAATCGGAACCAACGTCTGCACTTCCCAAGCGCAGGAGCATTGCATTTTGTCAGTTTCATTATTATTTTTCTGACAAACTTGTTACGAGAAACCATCATGCCAAGCCTGTCCAAACAAATCATGGAACACACCGGCTCTCTTCGGGAGGGCATGCCGATCTGCGCAGGCCCGCTGCTTCATCTCGGTGGCCGCGCGGCGGTGGACCAGGCTCTCTCGCGCCTCGCGCGTTCCGGGAGGCTGATGCGGATCTGCCAAGGGATCTACATGCAACCGGTCGAAACCCGGTTCGGGCAGTGCGCGCCCAGCATCGACAAGGGGATTGAGGCGCTCGCGGCCATGTGGGGCGAGACCATCGTCCCCTGCGGTGGTGCCGCGGCGCATGTTCTCGGCCTCACAACCCAGATTCCGGTGCGGTCGGTCTATCTCACGTCCGGCCGCGATCGCTGCCTGCGGTTCGGTAGTCTGGAAGTCGAACTGCGCCATGCCCCGCGCTGGCAACTCACGGCTCCGCGCCGCAGGGCCGGCGATGTCATCCGTGCCTTGGCCTGGCTTGGTCCGGCCGAGATCCGGGAGAGGCTGGAGGCTGTTCTGCCAAGCCTCTCTCGCGAGGATGTGGAAGAGCTTGCCGAGGCGCGGGCGACCATGCCGCATTGGATGGCGGCGCCGGTGAGCGCCCTTGTTGCGTATGGCTGAGTCATCGTTCCAGTCCTTGGCGGCCCGCGACCGGCGGGAGGCGCTCAGAGCGGCGCAGGAAGCGAGCGGGATGCGGGCCTTCCTCCTGGAGAAGGATATCTGGGTCGTTCAGACGTTGCGCGTCCTGTTCGACCTACCGTTCGGCGCCGACATCGTGTTCAAGGGCGGCACGTCGCTGGCAAAGGCCTACCAGGTAATCCGCCGCTTCTCGGAGGATATCGACGTTACCTACGACATCCGCGCCTTCGCACCGGACCTCGTGACCGGCGCGGGCGCCGAGGCGCTGCCCCCGACGCGAAGCCAGGAGCAACGCTGGAGCAGCGCCATCCGCTCGCGTCTTGCCGAGTGGGTCCGGGGTGGATGCCTCCCGGCGGTTGGCGAGGCCCTCAGGCGTACGGGCTTCGCAGCCGAGGTCCGCGCCTCAAAAGATCTGCTGCTCGTCCGTTATGAGTCGTTGTTCGACGACCCCGGATTCGTCAGGCCCGAAGTCATGGTGGAGTTCGGCGCACGCGGGACGGGCGAACCGCACGAAGAGCGTCCGGTAACGTGTGACGCGGCGCCCCATCTCCCTGGCATCGTTCTGCCAACGGCTTCTCCGTCGGTCATGCTGGCCGAACGCACATTCTGGGAAAAGGCGACGGCCATGCACGTATTCTGCCGTCAGCAGCGCCGCCGGGGTGAGCGACTGTCCCGCCACTGGCACGACGCCGCCCGGTTGGACGTGGCGGGATACGTCAACAACGCCCTCGCCGACCGCGCGCTCGCGTTGTCGGTGGCCCGCCACAAGGGGGCGTTCTTCCGCGAGAAGGACGTTGCGGGCCGGTGGATAGATTATGAGACCGCCGTTTCGGGCGGGCTGCAACTGGTCCCGGACGGCTTTGCCCGGGAGGCGCTCGCCGAGGACTACGACAGGATGGTTTCAGACGGCATGCTGTTGGGCGATGCCGAACCGTTCGATGCGCTCATCGAGCACTGCGCCGATCTTGAGGCGAGGGCCAATCTGGGCTGAACCTGCAAATGCCGTAGCATTCATCCCATCAACGCCCCGAACCCCACCCCGCTCAAAATCGCGCCCACAACGCCGAAACCCACGTAGGCGGCGAACACCTGCCAGCGCACCAGCGACCACACGGCGACCATGGACGGGACGCAGGTCACGGCGCCGGAGACCATGAAGGCCAGGGCCGCGCCGGCGCTCATGCCCTGTTCCATGAGGCCGGCGACGAGGGCGGGCGCGGCATAGCCGTTGAGGTAGGCGGGCGTACCCACCAAGGCGCCGATCACGATGGGGCCGGCCCCGGGTCCCCCGACCAGTCCCGCGATCAACGCGGCCGGCACGTAGGTGACGAGCAGGGCCTGGATCAGGTAGGCGAACGCCAGCCACTTGACCAGGAACCGCGCGTTCTCCAGCGCTTCGGAACGGAAGGTGGCCGCCCGCGACGGCTCGCGCCAGAATCGCCAGACAATCTCGCCCGTCTCGATGGTGCTGCCGCAGGCGCCGCAACCGCCGGCCGCGTCTTCCCGCAACGGGGCGGCGAACGCATGGCGCCGGACCAGGAGGCGCACGCCGAAGCCGCCGAAGAGACCGATGGCGACGGCCGCGGCCGCCTTCCCGAACGCGAAGTCCCAGCCGAGGGCGGCCGCGGTAATGAGCGCGGCGGGAGGGTCGATGACGGGGGAGGACAGCCAGAAGGCCATGATGGCGGAGAGCGGCGCGCCGATCGCCAGCAGCGCCGCGATGAAGGGGATGACCTCACAGGCGCAGAAGGGGGCGAGGCCGCCGACAAGCGCCGCCAGGAAGATCATGCGCATCTCGCGTCCCTCGAAGGCGCGCGCCACGAGGGCCGTGGTTCCCGTCGCCTTGAGATACGCGATGAGCAGTACCGCCACGGCGATGAAGGGCACCGTTCCCGCGAACGCCGCCAACGCGATCTCCAGGATGTCGGGCAACCTGGTGGCGTCGAGGGTTGCCACGGCGAGCGGGATCGCGAGCATGAGGCCCCAGGCCGACGCCATGCCCCGGACCCCCGTGCGCAGCCCGTTGAAACCGTTCATGACCAGTTCCGTCATGACGGCTCCCTCGTGAGCGCAGCCCGGGCGGCGCGGGCCTGGAGCGATGGGCAGGCATCGACGCAACACTCTTCGAGCAGAAACGCGGCAAGCGCCTCGAGACGGCCGTAGGCGGCACGGTTGATCACGGTGCGGCCCCGGCGCTCCTGCTCGACCAGCCCGCCCGCGGCAAGGAAGCCGAGATGGTGGGCGAGGGTCGAGGCCGGCAAGCCCGAGCGCTCCTGGACCTCGCCTACGGTGAGCCCCTCGTCCCCGGCGCGCACGAGCAGGCGAAGCACCGTGAGCCTCGGCTCGGAGCCGCACGCGGCGAACCCCTGGGCCGCTTCCTCGAGCACCAGCGCGGAGGCTGGTGAGGTCCTGGGATAAGCCATCGTTTCCATATAACTAATTTTATAGTTATTTGTGTCAATGTCAACCCCACGCCAGGTCCGGTCAGGCTCGCGACGCTTGGTCGGCCTCTACGAGTCCGGCACGAGCACCGGCTTGAGCGCCTCGCCGTCCCGGATGAGCTCGAATCCCCGCGGCGCCTCGGAGAGCGGCAGGACGTGGCTCCGCACCGGGGCGAGGTCGACGGCGCCCGCCGCCAGGATCTCGGTGGCGCGCTGCCAGCTCTGCCAGATCAGCCGCCCGTGGATGTTGTGCATCACCGGGCACTTGAGCAGCCAGTAGGTGAAGTCCACGGGGATTGCGGACGGCGGCGCGCCCACCAGCCGGAAGTCGCCGCCCTTGGCGAGGGAGGCGAAGACGGCATTGAAGCCGGCTTCGGTGCCCGAAAGCTCGACGCCGACATCGACCCCCGCGCCGCCGGTCATGTCGCCCACCACGCCCGCCAGCTTCTCTTTGCCGGCATCCACCGCGCGGTCGGCGCCCATGGCCTCGGCGGCGCGGAGTCGCACCGGGTTGATGTCGCAGGCGATGACGCGGGCGGCGCCCAGAGCGCGCGCCACCGCCACCGCCATGAGTCCGATGGGTCCGCAACCGTTCACCAGCACCGACAGCCCCGCAACGCCCGCGCCCGCGAGGCAGGCGTGGACGGCGATGCCGAACGGCTCGAGCATGGCCGCGGTCTCGTGCGGCAGGCCGGGCGGGTTCGCCCAGGCGATGGACGCGGGCACGGTCAGGTACTCCGCGAATGCGCCGTCGATGTCGATGCCCGGGTAGCGGGTCTGTTCGCAGAGATGGGCGCGGCCGAGCCGGCAGGACCGGCAGCGGCCGCAGAATATGTGGCTCTCGAGGCTGACCCGGTCGCCGGCCGCCAAGCCCTCGACCCCGGGACCGATGGCCTCGACCGTGCCCGAGACCTCATGGCCGAGGACCCGCGGCAGCACCATCCGGCGCGCCATGCGCGGCGCCCAGTTGTAGATCTGCACGTCGGTGCCGCAGATCCCGGCCGCGCCGACCCGGATCGACACTTCGCCGGGGCCGGGTTCGCGAGGCTCCATCTCTCGCAGCGCGATGCCGCCCACCTCGGGAGCGATCTTCTGAAGGCTCAGCAAGGGAGCTCGCTACAGGTGATAGATGTCCACCGGCCCTTCGAGCCGGTCGTCGATGAAGATGACCTTCTTGCGCGCGATCTTGAGTGCGCCGGCGATCCGCCTGAAGGCGAAGTCGTAGCGGCTGCCGCGGGTGGCCGCACCTTTCTTGCCGTAGACGTGCACGATGCAGTTGGCGGTGGCCTCGATCACGTCTCCCTCCGCGCTCTCCACCAGCACGTTGCCGATCACGTGCACCGTGCGGTCGAGAGGGAGCGAAGCCCAGGACTGGCGCGACTCGATGCGGAACACCCGGTCTTCGAGCCGGCCGCGGTTCTTGAGATAGATCAGGTTGAGCTGGGTCTCGGGATCGGTGGTGGTCTCCTCCTCGGTCGCCCAGGCCGGAACCCAGTACACCGCGTCTTCGGCATAGAGATCGAGCCACTCCTCCCAGCAGCGCCGGTCGAGCAGCATGGCCTCGCGGTTGATGAGGGCCGTGACCTCGCGCTCCAGCGCGGGGTCGATGCCGTTGGTGCTCATGCGGCGCCCGACCCGTTCCCGAGACGATCCAGCCAGGCGCGGTAGAAACCGTGGAACATTCCTTCGTGGTCCCAGTCGGGGCAGGACGACGCCGGCTCGAAGCCCAGGTCGCGGGCGTCCCGGTCGGGGCCGGCGACCAGGTCCGACAGGCCGCGGGTCATGTCGTTCCATTGGCTTGGCGGCCCCAGAGAGCCGTCCTGGACGGCTTCGAGCGCGGCGGCATCGTCCGAGGTCGCCATCCCGGCCGTCAGGTAGAAATCCTCGAACTTCCTCAGGCGCGCGGCCCGCGCCGTCCGGCTCTCTCCCTTCGGGGCGATGCAGTAGACGGTGACCTCGGTCAAACCGGCCGAGATCGGCTTCACCAGCCGGATCTGCGTCGACGGGTTGTCCATCAGCATCGCGTTGGGAAACAGGCAGAGGTTGCGGCCGCGGTTGAGGATCCATTCGACCTCGGCGGGCTTGAGTCTCTCTTCGAGCCACGCCCGCGCCTCGTAGATGGGGCGGACGTGCGGCGTGATGTGCTGCGCCCACAGCCCCATGTGTCCGTTGCCGAGGTCGTAGGTGCCGCTGGGCACCTTGCCCTTGATGCGGCCGGACTCGGTCCGGCCCATGCCGGCGGTGGCGTCCCGTGCTTCACGCTGGGCCGTGGTGGCGGCGAACACGCTGTGGAGGGTGGTCACGTGGTAGCCGTCGACGCTGTTCTCGGCCTGCAGCTTCCAGTTGCCGTGGACCACGTAGGTGGAGGAGCCGGGAACCACTTCCAACCCGTTTTGCGCCTGGTCGGCCAGGAGGTCGATCCAGCGCGCCGCGGCCGCCAGATGGTCCCGGAGCGCGGGCACGTCGCTGCTCAGGCTCCCGAACACGAACCCCTTGTAGGAGTCCAGGGCGCCGATCCGGCGGAGGTCGAACCGCCCGCCCGAGCGTTCCGTAGCAGCGTAGCCCGCCTCCTCGTTCTTGATGCTGACGCAGCGTCCGCCGCGGTCGTACACCCAGCCGTGGAAACGGCAGGTGATCACATTCGCGTTTCCCTGCTTGAGCGGGGTCACCACGGCGCCCCGATGGGAGCAGGCGTTGATGAAGCAGCCGAGCGACCCATCCGTCTGGCGCATCACGAAGACCGGCTGGCGGCCGATTTCGGTCGCCCAGTAGTCGCCCGGCTTCGCCACCTGGCTTTCGTGGCAGAGGAAGACCCACCCGCCTTCGAAGATGCGCTCGATCTCGGCCTCGAATACCGCCTCGTCGGTGTAGATTGCCCGGTCGACGCGGAAGACTCCCTCGTCGATCCGGTCATCGACCAGATCGCGGAAGCGTATACGGCTTCGAATGGCTTCCATCGTGGACACCTCACGTTCCCCCTCGTCGGAAAATATAGGAGGTCTCCAGACGAATCAAGCACATGCGCAAGTGGCGCTGCCCGGCATCAGGGGTGCGATGAGCTGGACTGAAACAATTATGCTTTTATAAAGTGACGAAAAATGTTACTTTGTGGATGTGATATATGCTTATGCCGCACCGCGTGCTCGCGACGTCATCGTGGATCTGGCGGCTCGCGGCCAGTATCATTTCACCTCAGCCGAGCTTCGGCCGAGGCTGGGCGTCTCCGACGACGCGGCAAGGCAGGCATTGAGCCGTTTGGCGGCGAGAGGCGAGATCGCAAGCCCCGGGCGCGGGTTCTATGTCATCGTGCCGCCCGAATACAGGCGGCTCGGCTGCCTGCCGGCGGATCAGTTCATTCCCGCTCTCATGGAGCGCCGGGGGGTCCGGTACTACGTGGGCCTCCTGTCGGCTGCACAGTACCACGGTGCCGCCCATCATCGTCCGCAGGAATTCCAGGTCATCCTTGAGAAGAACCGGCCGGCAATCACCTGCGGTTCCGTCAAAGTGGCTTTTGTCGCGCGCCGGAACATGGGTGTCGTGCCTGTGCAGAGCTTCAACAATCCGCGCGGAACGGTTCTCGTCTCAACGGTGGAGGCGACGGCGGTCGATCTGGTCGGATACATGCACCGCGGCGGCGGAGTCGACCGGGTGGCGGGTGTTCTTTCCGAACTGGGTGAAAACATGGATCCGAAGCGCCTCGTCGATGCTTCGAAAACTGCGTCGATCCTCTGGGCTCAGCGACTGGGCTATCTCCTCGAACATGTCGGCGCCGGAGACAAGGCTGTTCTGCTCAAGGATCATGTGCGAAAGACCGCGCGAAACTTTACCAAACTGCTGCCGGCCGCGAACGCCGACGGTGCACCGCGGTCGAAGGACTGGCGGCTATACATCAACGCGGATGTGGAGACGGAAGCATGATCCCACGGGACTACATCACCGAATGGCGGCGACGAGCGCCATGGAGCGAGGATTTCCAGGTCGAGCAGGATCTGATCATCAGCCGCGCCCTGGTCGAGATCAACACGCGGGAGCATTTTGCCGTGTTCGGCTTCGCCAAGCGATCGTTCTTGGTGGGTTCAAGGTGGTACTCCGGCAAGTCGGACATCGTGACCTTCGAGTTCGACGAGTTGCCGGCGACCAAGCTGAGAGCGCTCTATCAGCGCCGGAAAGGCCGGGATCTGTTCGACTTGGCGACAGGGCTCGATGATGAGCGCACCGATCCCCGGCAGATCGTCGCAGCCTTCCGGAAGTATATGGATCACGAAGCGCATCCGGTGACGCGCGCCATGTTCGAGCGGAACCTCGCAGGCAAGCTCGGCGACCCGCAATTCAACGCCGAGTTGAGCGCCCTTCTGACGCAGGGCTACGAGTGGCGGCCCGCGGAATCGGGACGAGCGGTTTCCGAGCGGCTGGTTGCTCTCCTTCCCGGGGAAGGGTTTTAGGTCTCCTGATACACGGTCTCGATAGCACCCACCGCATCCGCCACCGCCACATTCGCCCCCTCATCCTTCAGTATCCTCCCCAGCGCCTGGACCAGCGCCACGACGTTCTCCCGCCGGCTCGACTCGCCCATCAGCCCGATGCGCCAGGTCTTGCCGGCGAGGGCGCCGAGGCCGCCGCCGATCTCGATGTTGAAGTCCAGCAGCAGCCGCTTCCGGAGGGCGGCGTCGTTGACGCCCTCGGGGATCTTGACGCTGTTGAGCATCCACAGGCGGTGGCCTTCCTGGGAGGCGAGCGGGATGCCCAGCACCTCCAGGCCGGCAACCAGCGCCCGGTGGTTCAGCTCGTGGCGCGCGAACCTGGCTTCCTCGCCTTCCTTCTCCACCTCGCTCAGGGCCGCGTGGAGGCCGTAGTTCATGGAGATGGGGGCGGTGTGGTGGTAGGCGCGGTCCTCGCCCCAGTAGCGCGCGATCATGGTGAGGTCGAGATACCAGCTCTTGACCTTGCCCTTGCGCCGGTCCAGCTTGTCGCGGGCGGCCTGGTTGAAGGACACCGGGGACAGCCCGGGCGGGCAGCTCAGGCATTTCTGGGTGCCGCTGTAGGCGGCGTCGACGTTCCAGGCGTCGAGGGTCACGGGGCAGCCCCCCAACGAGGTCACGGTGTCCAGCACCAGCAGGGCGCCGGCGTCGTGGGCGAGCCGGGAGATCTCCTCCACCGGCTGCCACACCCCGGTGGAGGTCTCGGCGTGCACCAGGGTGACGATGTCGACCTTGTTGTCCTTGAGGGCCTGCTCCACCTGTTCCGGCCGGATGATCTCGCCCCAGGGGGCTTCCACTTTCACGAGGTTGCCGCCCAAGCGCTCGACGATGTCCGCCATGCGGGTGCCGAAGACCCCGTTCACGCACACCAGCACGGTGTCGCCTTCCTCGATGAGGTTCACGAGGCAGGTCTCCATGCCGGCGCTGCCGGTGCCCGACACCGGGAAGGTCAACTCGTTTTCGGTGTGGAACAGCCAGCGCAGCATGGCCTTGCTCTCTTCCATGACCTTGAAGAATTCAGGGTCCAGATGGCCGACGACCGGAGCCGACAGCGCCTCCAGGACCTTCGGATGCGGGTTGCTGGGGCCGGGTCCGAGAAGGATTCTACGGGGCGGGTTCAACGGTGAAGCCATGCGGTTGCTCCTTGGGTTTCTTTGTTTGTGGGAGGCTCGGGCGCGGTGTATTCTGAAGTTTTTCAAGGTAATAGCACCCGCGAAGCGGGGCGACAAACCTTCCTGCCTTCATGAGCCTCGACAAACAGTTGGCGCAGACCCTGGTACGGGACCGCATGCTGGCGCCCGGAGACGCGGTGCTGGCGGGCGTGTCCGGCGGTCCGGATTCCGTGGCGTTGCTGCATATCCTCCACGAGACCGCCCCGGCCCTTGGCCTGCGCCTGGAGGTGGCCCATGTCGAGCATGGCATCCGCGGCCGCGAGAGCCGGGAAGACGGCGAGTTCGTTCGCCGTATCGCCGCCGATCTGTCGCTGCCGTTCCACGTCACCAGTCTGGACCCCGCGCGGTCCGGGCGGAACCGGCATCCGGGGAACTTCGAGGCGCTGGCCCGGGAGCGGCGTTACGCGTTCTTCGCCGAGGTGGCCGTCGCCCGGAGCATCGGCAAGGTGGCGGTGGGGCACAACCGCGGCGATCAGGTGGAGACCCTGCTGATGTGGCTGCTTCGAGGCTGCGGCCCCGAGGGGCTGGCGGGCATGCCGGCGGTGCGGCCCCTGTCGCGGGACGGCGCCGGGTCCGAGGGGACGCTGTTGATCCGTCCGCTGCTGGAGGTCTCCCGGGACGAGATCCTCGAATACCTGGAAAGCCGCGGGCTGGGCTACCGGGAAGACCGCACCAACCGCGACACCCGCTACCTGCGGAACCGGATCCGCCTTGCCGTGTTGCCGGGCCTCCGGGAACAGACCGACGACGGCCTGGAGCACCGCCTCGCCCGGCTGGCCGGGATGCTTCGCTCCGACCACGCGCTGCTGGAGCGGCAGGTAGCGGGGGCGTACCCGCGGGTTGTCCGCGGCGACGTGCTGGACCGGGCCGCCTTGCTCGGCCTCGAACCCGGGCTCCGGCCCCGGCTCGTGCGATTCTGGTTGAACCGCGGCCTGGGGACGCTCCGGCGCATCGGTTTCGTGCACGTGGACGCCGTGCTGCAGGCCATCGGCGGCGCCCGTCCCCACGCCAGGGTGTCCCTTCCCGGCTCCTGGACGGTGGCGCGGGAGTACGATGCGGTGCGCCTGACGCGGTCCGCCGAAGGCGCCCGGGAGGGGTCCCCGCGCACCGAGGACTACTCCTACCCGCTCCCGCTGGACGGCGAGGTGGCGGTCCCCGAAGCCGGGGTCCGGGTCACGGCGTGGCGCTCCACCGCTTCGGAGACGCCGGAAGGCGACCTCGAGGCCGCCTTCGACCTCTCATGCCTCGAGCGGCACGGCGGAGAGCTCCGGTTGCGCAACTTCCGCCCCGGGGACCGGTTCCGGCCCCTGGGCATGGCCGGCCACAAGAAGCTCAAGGACCTTTTCATCGAAAGGAAGGTCCCGCGCTCCCGGCGCCGGACTCTGCCGCTGCTCCTGGCGGGGGAGGAGATCCTGTGGGTCCCCGGCTGCGCCCGGAGTGATTTCGCCAGGTTGGCGCCCGGCACCCGGGCGGTCTGGCGGCTCAAGGTCTCGTAGCGGCGCCCCGAAGTCCGCCCCCCGCCGGTCCCTTGGTTGACTTGGGCCGCCGCCGTTCTTATTGAATTGAAGTAGCCATACCCCTATGTTAACTTTTTCCAGGGAAGAGTAGGTTGGAGAAACCCCCTTTGAATCAAGCCACCAAAAACCTCGCCCTCTGGCTCGTCCTGGGGTTGATGTTCCTGTTGCTATTCAACGTGTTCACCCGGCAGCAGGGCAGGGATCCCGAGATCATCTACAGCGACTTCTGGTCCGCGGTGGAGCGCGGCGACGTGCAGGAGGTGACGATCCAGGGCCGGCACGTCCAGGGAAAGTACCAGAGCGGCGAGCGCTTCCGCACCTTTTCGCCCAGCGACCCGGGGCTGGTGAATACGCTCCGGGAGAAGAACATCCGCATCGCCGCCAAGCCCGAGGACGATTCCCCCTGGTACTTCGTGCTGCTGGTGAACTGGTTCCCGATGCTGCTCCTGGTGGGCGTGTGGATCTTCTTCATGCGGCAGATGCAGGCGGGGGGCGGCAAGGCCATGTCCTTCGGCAAGAGCCGGGCGCGCCTGCTCAACGAGAACCAGGCGCGGATCACGTTCAGCGACGTGGCCGGGGTGGACGAAGCCAAGGACGAGTTGCAGGAAGTCATCGCGTTCCTCAAGGACCCCAAGAAGTTCACCCGCCTGGGCGGGCGGATTCCCAAGGGCTGCCTGCTGGTGGGCCCCCCGGGCACGGGCAAGACTCTGCTGGCCCGGGCCATCGCGGGTGAGGCCGGGGTGCCGTTCTTCAGCATCAGCGGCTCGGATTTCGTCGAGATGTTCGTGGGCGTGGGCGCCTCGCGGGTCCGGGACCTGTTCGTTCAGGCCAAGAAGCAGGCGCCGTGCATCGTCTTCGTGGACGAGATCGACGCGGTCGGGCGCCAGCGCGGCGCCGGACTCGGCGGCGGCCACGACGAGCGGGAGCAGACCCTCAACCAGTTGCTGGTGGAAATGGACGGGTTCGAGGCCAACGACGGCGTCATCCTCATCGCCGCCACCAACCGGCCCGACGTCCTGGACCCGGCGTTGCTGCGGCCGGGCCGGTTCGACCGCCGGGTGGTGGTGCCACGGCCCGACATCAAGGGACGCGAAGGCATCCTGGCCGTGCACAGCCGCCGGGTGCCGCTGGAGAACGACGTGGACATCCGGGTGCTGGCCCGGGGGACGCCCGGTTTCGCCGGCGCCGACCTTGAGAATCTGGTCAACGAGGCGGCCCTGCTGGCGGCGCGGAACGACAAGGAAAAGGTCAACATGAATGACTTTGAGATCGCCAAGGACAAAGTCATGATGGGGACCGAGCGCAAGAGCATGATCATCAGCGACGAGGAGAAGCGGAGCACCGCCTATCACGAGTCCGGTCATGCGCTGGTGGCGAAGCTTCTGCCGGGCGCGGACCCGGTCCACAAGGTGACCATCATCCCGCGCGGCATGGCGCTGGGCCTCACCCAGCAGCTTCCCGTGGACGAACGCCACAGCCAGGACAAGCAGCATCTGCTGAACAACGTGACCATCCTGTTCGGCGGGCGGGTCGCGGAAGAATTGATCCTCGACAACATGACCACGGGCGCCGGCAACGACATCGAGCGCGCCACCGAGATCGCTCACCGGATGGTCTGCGAATGGGGCATGAGCGAGAAGCTGGGACCCATGACCTTCGGCAAGAAGGAAGAGCAGATCTTTCTCGGCCGCGACTTCACCCAGGCACAGGACTACTCGGAAAGCACCGCGGTGGAGATCGACAGGGAGATCCGGAGCATCATCCAGGGGTGCTACGAAACGGCCAAGGAGATCCTGACCACCCACCTCGGGCTCTTGCACCGGGTCGCCAGGGAGCTGCTGGACAAGGAAGTGCTGGACGGCGCGGAGATCGACGTCATCGTCAAGGAATACATGGCGGACAGCGGTCCCGACCTGCCCACGACACCCGTTCCCGCGTAGGGGCGGGGGTCAAACCCGCCCGCGCCCGCATAGCGCCATTCACGGACGGGTTCGACCCCCGCCCCAGCCCGTTTCCAGTGTCGTGTCTCACGTAAATGTTGACAAAGATGCGCAGGATTTCTTGTTGTCGGCAAGGCGCGATGACGAGCAGTGGCGGTTACCACGCGAGGAAGAGCAACGCAGCCGACGACGAAAAAGACCAGCAGATTTGTCAACATTTACGTGGGACACGACACTAGAGTCCAACCATGCGTACCACGCCAAGCCGGCATGAGCGGTTTCCCTTCGGCGATTTCGGCCCGGGGCCGGACGTGATGCTGGTGACGCGCCACGGGCCCGTGGACATGCGCGGCCGCACGGCGGTGATGGGGATCCTCAACGTCACCCCGGATTCCTTCGCCGACGGCGGCCGCTACCCGGATGTCGATGCCGCGGTGGCCAGGGGGTTGGAGATGGCCCGCCAGGGCGCGAGCATCGTGGACGTGGGCGGAGAGTCGACCCGGCCCGGGGCGGCCGCGGTCTCGGCCCCCGAGGAGCTCGACCGGGTGCTGCCGGTGGTCCGGGGGCTTCGGCAACGGACCCGGGTGCCCATCAGCATCGACACCTACAAGGCGGAGGTGGCGCGGCGGGCGCTGGCCGAGGGCGCGGACATGGTGAACGACATCAGCGCCCTGCGGTTCGATCCGGCCATGGCCGGGCTGGTGGCGGGCGAGGACGTTCCGGTGGTGCTCATGCACATGCAGGGCCAGCCCCGCACCATGCAGGTGGCGCCGCGCTACGACGACGTGGTCCGCGAGGTCGCGGGCTTTCTGCGGGAGCGTGTCGCCCATGCCGTGAAGAGCGGAATCGGGCCGGAGCGGATCGTGGTGGACCCGGGCATCGGCTTCGGCAAGGGATTGGAGCACAACCTGGCGTTGTTGCGGCACCTGCGCGCGCTCGGGGAGCTGGGACGGCCGGTGCTGGTGGGCCTGTCCCGCAAGTCGTTCCTCGGCCGGATCGAGGAAGCGGCGGCGCCGGAGCGGCCCGCCGGACCGGCCGGCCGGCTGGAGGGGAGCCTCGCCGGCGCGGCCGCGGCGGTGCTGGCGGGAGCCCACATGGTGCGGGTCCACGACGTGGCGGAGACCTTGAGGGCGGTGCGGGTGGCGGACGCAATACGCGCGGCCGGCGCGGCGCGTCCCGGGAGTGCAGACTGCTGATTCAGCCATGGAGAGCCCATGACATCCAACGGACCACAAGCGGTTCCGGCCCGTCCCCGGCTGTTCGGCACCGACGGAATCCGCGGCACCGCCAACCAGGAGCCCATGACCTCGGAAACGTCGCTGAGGCTGGGCCGGGCCATCGCCCACGTGGTCGGCGGCCACGGCGCAGGCAAGGCCGGGCGCGCCGCCCTCGGACGAAAGCGCACCCACCGGCCGCGTATCCTCATCGGCAAGGACACCCGCCTGTCGGGCTACATGTTCGAGACCGCGCTGGCCTCGGGGATCTGCTCCATGGGGGCGGACGTCCTGTTGGTGGGTCCGTTGCCCACCCCGGCCGTGGCGTTCCTCACCCGCAGCATGCGCGCGGACGCCGGGGTGGTGATCTCGGCATCCCACAACTCCTACCAGGACAACGGCATCAAGTTCTTCTCCAGCGACGGCTTCAAGCTCCCCGATGAGTGGGAGCGGCGCATGGAAGACCTGGTCCGGAACGACCGGTACGGCGGGCACCGGCCGGCGGCCACGGATATCGGCAAGGCGTACCGCATCGCCGACGCCCTGGGGAGGACCATCGCCTTCCTCAAGAGCACGTTCCCCGGGCACCTGACGCTGGAGGGCCTCAAGGTCGTGGTGGACTGCGCCAACGGCGCGGCGTACCGGGTGGCGCCGGACGTCTTGAGGGAGCTCGGGGCCGAGGTCATTCCGGTGGCGGTGGAGCCCGACGGCACCAACATCAACCTGGATTGCGGCTCGGTGCACCCGGAGAAGGCCCGGGCGGCGCTCCTGGAGCACGGCGCGGACCTGGCGGTGTGCCTGGACGGAGACGCCGACCGGGCGCTGTTCATCGACGAGAAGGGCGCGCTGGTGGACGGCGACGAGGTGCTGGCCATGTGTGCCATCGAGATGAAGCGCGCCGGCCAATTGCCCACCGGCGCCGTGGTGGCGACGGTGATGAGCAACATGGGGCTCGACGTGGGCCTCCGGGAGCACGGCATCGAGGTCCTCCGTACGGGCATCGGCGACCGTTACGTGGTGGAGGCCATGCGCCAGGGCGGCCACAACCTCGGCGGCGAACAGTCCGGGCACCTGGTGTTCCTGGACCACAACACCACGGGCGACGGCTGTCTCACGGCGTTGCAGGTGCTGGCCCTGATGATCGAACAGGAGACGTCCCTGAGCGAGCTTCGTCGCGGCATGGGCAAGCTCCCGCAGGTGGTGGTGAACGTGCCGGTGCGCGAGAAGCGTCCTCTTTCCAGGCTGGTCCGGGCGCAGGCGCGCATCACCGAGAGCGAGCACCTGCTGGACGGCCGGGGCCGGGTGCTGGTGCGCTACTCCGGCACCGAGCCGCTGGCCCGGGTGATGCTCGAGGGAGAGTCGGAGGACGAGATACGGCGGCTGGCCCAAGGGATCGCCGACGCCATCCAGGCCGATCTGGGGGTTCCGGGGTGACGCGTCTAGGAGTGAACGTGGATCACGTGGCCACCGTGCGGCAGGCGCGGATGATCGACATCCCGGATCCGGTGGAGGCGGCGCTGCTGGCCGAGCAGGCGGGCGCCGAGGTCATCACCGTGCACCTGCGCGAGGACCGCCGGCACATCCAGGAACAGGACGTGGCCCGGCTGCGGCAGCGGCTGACCGCCGCGCTCAACCTCGAGATGGCCGGCACCCCGGAAATGGCCCGGCAGGCGCTGACGCTCAAGCCCGACGATGCCTGTCTGGTGCCCGAACGGCGGGAGGAGCTGACCACCGAGGGCGGGCTCGACGTGGCTGCCCACGGGAAACAGCTCCGGGACGTGGTGTCCCGTCTGCGGGACGCGGGGATTCGCGTGAGCCTTTTCGTGGATCCCGACCTGAAACAGCTCGAAGCCGGCCGGGAGCTGGGCGCCGACGCCGTGGAAATCCACACCGGGTCCTACGCCAACGCCGGCGGGGCACGCCTGGAGCGGGAGCTCGAGGCGGTGCGCCGGGGCGCGGCGCTGGCGGCCGGCATGGGTCTCGAGGTCCACGGCGGTCACGGCCTCAATGCCGCCAACGTCGCTCCCATCGCGGCCATCGGGGAGATCGTCGAGCTCAACATCGGGCACAGCATCGTCGCCCGCTCCATCATGGTCGGCATGGTCCAGGCGGTGACGGAGATGAAGGCCCTCATCGCCGGGGCGGATCGGACCGGTCGCTGACCCATGTACGTGGTAACCGCAGAGGAGATGCGCCGGCTGGACCATCTCACCATCAACGCCCACGGGGTTCCGAGCCTGACTCTCATGGAGCGCGCCGGGCAGGCGGTGGTGGACGTCATCCTCAAGCGCTGGACCCAACTGGCGAAGCGCGGCGTGCTGGTGGTGGCGGGCAAGGGCAACAACGGCGGCGACGGCCTGGTCATCGCGCGCCTGTTGAGGGACCGGGAATTTCCGTGCGAGGTGGCGTGCGTGGCCCGGGAGCGGGAGCTGTCGCCGGACGCCGCGGCCAACCTCCAGCGCTACCGCACCGGAGGGGGGCTGTTCACGGAGATCCCGCCCGGGGACCTCGGGAGCCTGGGCAAGCACATCCGGGACAAGGGCCTGCTGGTGGACGCGCTCCTGGGGACCGGACTGGGAAAGCCCGTGGAGGGATTCCTGGCGGACGTGGTGGAGCTGGTGAACGCGTCGGGCGTTCCCGTGGTGGCGGTGGACACGCCGTCGGGGCTGGACTCCGACCGGGGCGTCCCCCTGGGGGCAACGGTCCAGGCCGAGGTCACGGTGACCTTCGGCTACCCCAAGATCGGGCAGGTGGTTTACCCCGGGGCGGTCTACTGCGGCGAGCTGGTGGTGGCCGACATCGGCATCCGGCCGGAGGCGGAGGCGGAGGTGGCCCCCTCGGTGGAGTTGCTGGACCCCGCCGACGTGGTGTGGTTCCTGCCGGGCCGGGCGGAAGACTCGCACAAGGGCAGCTACGGCCATCTGCTGGTGATGGCCGGGTCGCGGGGAAAGACGGGCGCCGCGGTGCTTTCCTGTCGCGGGGCCATGCGGGTGGGCACCGGACTGGTGACCCTGGCGGCCCCCCGCGGCCTCAACGACGTCCTGGCCGGGGCCCTGGTGGAGCCCATGACCGAGACGCTCGGGGAGCCGGGCCAGGAGCAGTGGCCGGCGCTGGGGGCCGGTGACTGGGAGGGTCTGGCCGAGCGCAAGAGCGCGGTGCTGTTCGGCCCCGGCGTGGGCGTCCATGCGTCCGCCCGGAAGACGCTGGACACGCTGCTGGAGCATTGCGGCCTGCCGTGGCTCATCGACGCCGACGGCCTCAACAACTTGGCGGCGGACGTGAGCCGGCTTCGGGAGGCGCGGGTTGCGCCGGTGCTGACGCCGCACCCGGGGGAGATGAGCCGCCTGGCCGGGATGAGCACGGCGGAGATCAACGGCGACCGTGTCGGCATTGCCCGGGCCTTTGCCGCGGAAAACCGCTGCCACCTGGTCCTCAAGGGCGCCAGGACGGTGATGGCCACCCCCGACGGGCGGGTGTCCATCAACCCCACCGGCAACCCCGGCATGGCCAGCGGGGGAATGGGCGACGTCCTCGCCGGCATCGTCGCGGGGTTTCTGGCCCAGGGGCTGCCGCCGGAGGATGCCGTCCGCCTGGGCGTGTATCTCCACGGCCACACCGGCGACCGGCTGGCGGACGACCGCGGCGGCGTTGGCCTCATCGCGTCGGACGTGGTGGACGAGCTGCCGCGGGCCATCAACGAGCTGCGGCAGATCAAGGAGATGATAGGGCCTTGAACGCCAACGAGTACCACGTCACCACCGGCTCTCCGGACGAGACCCGGGCGCTCGGGCGGACGCTGGCGGGACTGCTCCGGGGTGGAGAGATCCTGGGGCTCTCGGGCGATCTGGGGAGCGGCAAGACCTGCTTCGTGCACGGGTTGGCCGAAGGGCTCGAGGTGGGCGGGAACAGTTGGGTCCGGAGCCCCACCTTCACGCTCGTCAACGAATACGAGGGTCGCCTGCCGGTGGTCCACGCGGACCTCTTTCGCGTCGCCCCGGGACCGGAGATGGAGGACCTGCACCTCGAGGAGTACTTCGCCTCCGGCAGCGTCTGCGTGGTGGAGTGGTTCGAACGTCTGGACGCGGCCGGGGCCCAGGAGTTCATGGGGGTCCATTTTCACTACGTGGACGAGGAGCGGCGGGCGCTGCGCTTCGCGGCCCACGGGCGGCGCTACGGGGAGCTGGTCGCGGCGCTGAAGGAAGCGCGATAGATGGCGTTGATCGTACAGAAATACGGCGGCACCTCCGTGGGCATGGTGGAGCGCATCCGGAACGTCGCCCAGCGCGTGGCGGCGGCGCGCGGGCAGGGGAACGACGTGGTGGTGGTGGTGTCGGCCATGTCGGGCGAGACCAACCGGCTCCTGAACCTGGCCAACCAGGTGTCGGCGCACGTGGACGACCGGGAGATCGACGTGCTGCTGGCGTCGGGGGAGCAGGTCTCGTGCGCCCTGCTGGCGCTCGCGCTCAAGGACCTGGGACAATCGGCGCGCTCGTTTCTCGGCCATCAGGTGCGCATCGCCACCGACAGCGTGCATGGCCGGGCGCGGATCAAGAGCATCGACTCCACCCGCGTGCTGGAGTCGCTGAAGCGCAACGAGGTGGTGGTGGTGGCGGGCTTCCAGGGAGTCGACGAGGCCGACAACATCACCACCCTGGGGCGCGGCGGGTCGGATACCAGCGCGGTGGCCATGGCCGCCGCCCTGGGCGCCTCGGTGTGCGAGATCCATACGGACGTGGACGGGATCTACACCGCCGATCCCTTCGTGTGCCCCAGGGCGCGGAAGCTGGATCGGGTCACGTACGACGAAATGCTGGAGATGGCCAGCCTGGGCGCCCGGGTGCTGCAGATACGCTCGGTGGAGCTGGCGAAGAACTTCGGCGTCAAGGTGCACCTGCGCTCGAGCTTCAACGAGGTCGAGGGCACCTGGCTGGTCGAGGAGGATGAGCAAATGGATTCGGTTCTGGTCTCGGCAGTGACCTGCGACAACGACGAAGCCAAGATCACCATCCGCAGCGTGCCCGATCGCGCCGGGCTGGCAGCCCAGATCTTCGGCCCCATCGCGGAGGCCAACATCGTGGTGGACATGATCATCCAGAACGCCGGCGAGGACGGCACCACCGACGTCACCTTCACGGTGCCCAAGAAGGACCACCGAAAGGCCATGGAATTGATTGAAAAAACCGCGCCCTTGATCCAAGCTAAGGGAGTGACCTCCGATACCCGCATCGCCAAGGTGTCGGTGGTGGGCGTCGGCGTGAGAACGCACGCCGGCGTGGCGGCCAAGATGTTCCAGGCCCTGGCGGATCAGTCGATCAACATCGAGATGATCTCGACCTCCGAGATCAAGGTGTCGGTGGTGGTGGACGAGAAGGACAGTCACAGGGCAGTGGATTCGCTGCACGCTTCGTTGATCGAAAGCAGGTGAGGGCATGAGCGACTTGTTGTTGTACGATACGACCTTGCGGGACGGGTGCCAGAGCGAGGATGTCTCTTTCAGTCTGAAGGACAAGCTGCGCGTCGCCGAGAGCCTGGCCGAGCTGGGCATTCACTACATTGAAGGCGGTTATCCCGGATCCAACCCCCGCGACGCCGATTTCTTCAAGGAGGTCGGAAAGCTGAATCTCGGGAAGACCCGTGTGGCGTCCTTCGGCACCACCCGGAGGCCTTCGGTCAAGCCGGCGCAGGACGCCAACCTGAAGCTCCTGCTGGCGGCCAGGACCCCGGTGGTGACGCTGGTGGGCAAGACCTGGGACCTGCACGTGCGGGACGATCTGCGCATCAGCAAGAAGACCAATCTGGAGGTCATCGCCGATTCCATCGCCTACATGAAGAAGCGCGTCGACGAGGTGATCTTCGACGCGGAGCATTTCTTCGACGGCTACCGCAACAATCCGGAGTTCGCGCTGGAGTGTCTTCGGGCGGCCGCGGACGGCGGCGCCGACTGGATCGTCCTGTGCGACACCAACGGCGGCAACATGCCGACCGACATCGGCGCGGCGGTGGCGCGGGTCAAGCAGGACGTCAAGACGCCGCTGGGGATCCACTGCCACAACGACTGCGAGCTGGCGGTGGCCAACACCATGGTGGCGGTGCAGAACGGGGTCCGGCAGGTCCAGGGCACCATCAACGGCTTCGGCGAGCGGTGCGGCAATCTGAACCTGTGCTCGGTGCTGCCCAACCTCCAGTTGAAGCAGGGCTACAAGTGCGTCCGGGCGTCGCAGTTGCGCCGGCTGCGGGAGATCTCGCATCTCGTGTACGAGCTGGCCAACGTCGTGCCGAGCAAACGGCAGGCCTACGTGGGCGAGAGCGCCTTCGCGCACAAGGGCGGCCTTCACGTCTCGGGCATCATCAAGAACCGCGAGACCTACGAGCACATCGAACCGGAGCTGGTGGGCAGCCGCCAGCGCGTGCTGGTGTCGGACCTCTCCGGCCGCAGCAACATCGTCTACAAGGCCCGCGAGTACGACATCGACCTGAACGGCCAGGACCAGGCCGTTCACCAGATCCTCAACCGCATCAAGGAGATGGAGAGCCGGGGCTACGAGTTCGAGGCGGCGGAGGCGTCCTTCGAGCTGCTGATCCAGGAGGCGCTGGGACGGAAGAAGCGCAACTTCCGGCTCGACGGGTTCCGGGTCATCGACGAGAAGCGGGTGGAGAACGAACCGCCGCTTTCCGAGGCCACCGTCAAGGTGGAGGTGAACGGCGTGATGGAACACGCCGCCGCCCTGGGCAGCGGTCCGGTCCATGCGCTGGATCGGGCTCTGCGCAAGGCGCTCACCGGTTTCTTCCCGAACCTGGAGGAGGTGGAGCTGCTGGACTACAAGGTCCGGGTGCTGTCGTCCGGGGAAGGCACCGGCGCCGCGGTCCGGGTGCTCATCGAGTCGGGTGACGGCCAGACCCACTGGGGCACGGTGGGAGTGTCCCAGAACGTCATAGAGGCGAGCTGGCAGGCGCTCGTGGACAGCATCGACTACAAGCTCTACAAGGACAAGAAGAGAAAGGGCCACGCGGGGAGGAGCCAGGCCGGGAAAGCCCCAGCCGCCGCGGCGCCCGCGTCCTGACCGGAGGGTCCGGGAAGCCCCCTGCCGCGGGGCCGTCCGAAAGTCTCACCGCTCATGTGGAGTATCCTGAAAGAGGACGTTCAGGTGCCGTTCGAGCGGGACCCCGCCGCGCGGAACCTGTTCGAGGTCCTGGTCAGCTACCCGGGGGTGCACGCGCTGCTGCTCCATCGCTTCGCCCACCGGTTGTGGCGCGGCGGCTGGAAGAACCTCGGGCGTTTCGTCAGTCACCTGAGCCGCTTCCTCACCGGCGTCGAGATCCATCCCGGCGCCGCCGTGGGCCGCCGGTTCTTCATCGATCACGGCATGGGGGTGGTCATCGGCGAGACCACGGAGATCGGCGATGACGTGACCCTGTTCCAGGGCGTGACCCTCGGCGGCATCAGCCTGCGCAGGGAGAAGCGCCACCCCACGGTGGAGGACTTCGTCGTCATCGGCGCCGGCGCCACCGTGCTGGGGCCGGTGGTGGTGGGACGGAACAGCAAGATCGGTTCGGGCTCGGTGGTGGTGAAGGACGTGCCGGCCAACTCCACGGTGGTGGGCGTGCCCGGCAAGGTGGTGGAAGGGGACAGCATGCACCGGGACCCGATGGAGCAGCAGATCGCCCTGGACCACGACCGGCTGCCCGATCCCATGGCCAAGTCCCTCAACAACCTGGCCGAATACATCCAGCGGCTCGAGAAACGGGTCAACGAGCTCGATGCCAGGCAGGAAGACCTGGAGGCGCGGCAACTTGTCCGTCATTCCCGCGAAAGCGGGAATCCAGGAGGGGTGGACGGGGAAAGCGCTGACACGGACAAAGGACGGTGAAGGCATCGGCGGACAGAAGAGTGGCGGTTGCCATGAGCGGAGGCGTGGACAGCTCCGTGGCCGCCGGCCTCCTGGTGGAGCAGGGCTACCAGGTGGTGGGGGTGTCGCTGCGCCTTTGGGAGGGCCGGAACCTGGGTCCGCGCAACTGCTCGGACCACCGGGGCGCGGGAGAGGTGGCGGCGCTGCTGGGCATCCCGCACACGGTGCTGGACCAGCGGCCGGCGTTCCGCAAGGCGGTGGTGGCGCCCTTCGCCCGGAGCTACCTGGACGGCGCCACGCCCAATCCCTGCGTCGCCTGCAATCGCCAGTTCAAGATCGAGAAGCTGCTGGCGTGGGCCGAGGCCAGGGGCATTCCCCGCGTGGCCACGGGTCACTACGCCCGCATCGGGCGGCGGTCCGGCGGGGCCTCGCTGCTGCGCGGGTCGGACCGCAACAAGGACCAGTCGTACTTTCTGTTCGCGCTTTCGCCGCGCCAGCTCGAGCACACCGAGTTTCCCCTGGGTGAGCTTCACAAGGAGGCGGTGCGCGCCAAGGCCCGGGAGATGCGCCTTCCGGTGGCCGAGCGGCCGGAGAGCCAGGACATTTGCCTCGGCGACCACCGCGCGGTGGTGGAGTCCTTCGCCCGGCCGGACCAGCTTGGCTCCGGCGAGATCGTGGACAGCCGCGGGAATGTCCTGGGGCGTCACGACGGGGTTCACGGGTTCACCGTGGGGCAGAGAAGGGGCCTCGGCCTCGCCGCGCCGGAGCCGTTGTACGTGCTCCGCATCGACGCCGGGCAAAGACGTGTGGTGGTGGGGCCGCGCGAAGCGCTGACCACTCCGTCCTTTACCGCCGGCCGCCTGAACTGGCTGGGGGCGCCGCCGGACGGAGAGACGGCTGCCGAGGTGCAGATACGGTACCGCTCGAAGCCGGTTCCGTGCACCCTGCGGCCCCTGGACGGCCATGGGATCGAGGTGCGCCCCGACGAGCCGCTGACGTCCGTGACCCCGGGGCAGGCGGCGGTCTTCTATCGTGACGACCAGGTGCTCGGGGGCGGCTGGATCGACAAGGCGCCGCCGCCGTTGTCCTGACCTCCACGGTTCGCGGAATACCATGCGCGTCGCCATCAAGACACTGGGCTGCAAGATCAACCAGTACGACTCGGCCGTGATCCAGGAACGGCTGGCCCGGGAGTCGTGCTCCTTCGTCCCCTTCGAGGAGCCCGCCGACGTCTACGTCGTCAACACCTGCACGGTGACGGACCGGGCGGACTGGGAGGCCCGCCAGCTCGTGCGCAAGGCCAGGCGGCGGAGCCCGGCGGCGAAGGTGGTGGTCACCGGCTGCTACGCGCAGGTGAACCCCGAGGAAGTGTCCCGGCTGCCGGGCGTCGATTTCGTGGTGGGCCTCAACCGCATGGACGAGCTGGTGCGTTACGTTGGCGATGGCGAGCCGGCGGCGGGCCCGGCGGTATCGGTGGGCAATCCGCGGGACGAGAGCGGGGTGGGCGTGCTGGGCGCCCGGCGTTTCCTCGGCCGCACCCGGGCGTTCCTCAAGGTGCAGGAAGGGTGCAACTTCGCCTGCAGCTACTGCATCATCCCCACCGCCCGTGGACGCAGCCGCAGCGTGTCGCCGGAACGGGTCCTCGAGCAGGTGCGCGGGCTCGCGGAGGCGGGCTATTCCGAGATCGTCCTCACCGGCATTCATCTCGGCGGCTACGGCTACGATCTGGCGCCCCGGGTCTCCCTGAGCGAGCTTGTGCGGCGCATCGCCGGGAGCGGACTGATCCGCCGCCTGCGTCTCAGCTCCCTCGACCCGCGCGAGGTTACCGACGAGTTGCTGGCGGTGATGGCCGACTCGGAGGTAATCTGCCCGCACCTGCACGTGTGCGTGCAGGCCGGCGAGGACGGCATCCTCAAGAAGATGCGCCGCAACTACGACACCGCCTATTTCGCCCGGTTGATGGCGCGCGCCCGGGGAAAGCTGCCCCGGGCCGCCCTGGGGACGGACGTCATCGTGGGTTTTCCGGGCGAGACCGAGGAGGCTTTCGGAGCGTCGCTGGATTTCCTCTCGGATCTTCCGCTCACCTACTTCCACGTGTTCCCCTACTCCTCCCGCCGGGGCACTCCGGCCGCGGCCATGTCCGATCACCTGCCGCCGGCCGAGAAGAAGGAGCGCTCGCGCCGGGCGCGGGAGCTGGGCACCCGGAAGAAGCACGAGTTCTACCGGAGCCAGGTGGGACGGCGGGTGTCCGTTCTGGTGGAGGAGCCGGCGGCGGGGGAGCCGGGCGGGCTCAAGGGCTACAGCCGCAACTACCTGCCGGTGCTTTTCGCCGGCGGTCCCGAACTGGTTCACCGCGAGGTCCGGGTGCGGCTTCGGGAGTGGACCCGCGGACGCCTGTGGGGGGAAGTCGAATGCTGACGGCGGATTCCTCGGAGCTGGAGCAGCTCCAGAACGCTCTTGGCTACCGCTTCCGGGACCCGGCGCTGTTGAACCGCTGCCTCACCCACGTCTCCTGCGGCGGCGGCATGGACGCCCACAACGAATCCCTGGAATTCCTGGGGGACGCGGTGCTGGGTCTCGCCATCAGCGACCTGCTCATGCGGCGGTTCCCGGAACGGAGCGAGGGAGACCTGTCGCGCATGCGCGCGTCGCTGGTGAACCGGCGGGTGCTGGCGGAGAAGGCGCGGCTGCTGCGGGTGGGCGCGGTGCTCCGCGTGGGCAAGGGCGAGGAGCGCACCGGCGGCCGGCACAAGGAGTCCATCCTGGCGTCTTCGCTGGAGGCGCTGCTGGGCGGCATCTACTGGGAGGCCGGCTACGAGGCGGTGAAACCCGTGGTGGATAGCCATTTCGCCACGGACCTGGATCACGGCGGGCTGGGCCTCGACGACTACAAGACCCGTCTCCAGGAGATCACCCAGCGTCTCTACCGCGTCCCTCCCAGCTACCGGCTGGTGCGGGAATCCGGCCCGAGCCACGACAAGTACTTCGGGACCGAGATCCGGGTGGACGGCCATCTGGTGGGCCAGGGAGAGGGCCGGAGCAAGAAGCAGTCCGAACAGGAAGCGGCGCGGCGCGCCCTGGAGATGCTGCAGGCGCAGGTCCAGGGGCAACAGTAGCCCCCGGCTTCACGTCCCCGACATGGCGAAGCTCACCTACAAGGACGCCGGCGTGGACGTGGACGCGGCCAACCGGCTGGTCCGCTCGGTGGCGTCCATGGCCCGAAAGACCGCCCGGCCGGGCCTCATGGGAGGCATCGGCGGGTTCGGCGGACTCTTCGACCTCACGCGCGTCCGCGTCCGGCGGCCGGTGCTGGTGTCGTCCACCGACGGCGTCGGCACCAAGCTCAAGATTGCCTTTCTGGCCGGCCGCCACGACACCGTGGGCGTCGACCTGGTGGCCATGAGCGTCAACGACATCGTCACCCAGGCCGCGGAGCCGCTGTTTTTCCTCGACTACTTCGCCACCGGCAAGCTGGAGCCCGCCACCTTCAAGGCCGTGGTGGGCGGGGTCGCGGAAGGTTGCCGCCTGGCGGGGTGCGCGCTCCTGGGCGGAGAGACCGCGGAGATGCCGTCCTTGTACCGGGACGGGGAGTACGATCTGGCGGGGTTCTGCGTCGGCATCGTGGAGAAGGACCGCATACCCGATCCCCGCGCGGCGCGCGCCGGCGACTTGATCATCGCCTTGCCGTCCAACGGCCTCCACAGCAACGGCTATTCGCTGGCGCGGAAGGTCCTGCTGGAAACCGCGAAGCTCCGCCTGAAGTCCCGGGTGGCGGAGCTGGGGCACTCCCTGGCGGACGAGTTGCTGAAGCCCACCCGGATCTACGCCGGGCCGATCCGCGCGCTCATCGCGCGTCACCGGATCAAGGGCATGGCCCATGTCACCGGCGGCGGCATCGCCGGGAACCTGCCGCGGGTGCTGCCGCCGGGGCTGCGCGCCTGGATTCGCCGGGGAAGCTGGACCGTGCCGCCGATATTCGACATCATCGCGCGGCTGGGCGGCGTGCCCCAGGCGGAGATGGACCGCACCTTCAACAACGGCATCGGCATGGCCCTGGTGGTGGGCGCGACGGACGCGCCGGGAGTCGAGCGCGCGCTGCGCCGCCGCCGTGAGCCCTACGCCGTCATCGGCGAGATCCGCAAGGGTCGCCGCGGCGTATCGTTCACCAGGTAGGAACTTCTCATGAGCCGCAAGCTCCCCATCGGCGTGCTGCTCTCCGGAGGCGGCACCAACCTCCAGGCGATCATCGACGCCATCGAGCAGGGCCGCCTCGACGCCGAGGTCCGCACCGTCGTCAGCAACCGCGAGAACGCCTACGGCCTCACCCGCGCCCGCAACAACGGCATCCCCGCCGCCGTCATCGACCACCGCGGCCACCCGTCGCGGGAAGCCTACGACCGGGTCGTGGTGGAGCACCTCAAGGAGCGAGGCGTGGAGTTGGTGGCGCTGGCCGGTTTCATGAGGCTGCTGTCGCCGTTCTTCGTCCGGAGCTTCCCCGACCGCATCATGAACATCCACCCCGCGCTGTCACCCTCCTTCGCCGGCCTCCACGGCCAGCGCCAGGCCTTCGAATACGGCGTACGCTTCTCCGGCTGCACCGTCCACTTCGTCACCGAAGGCTGCGACGAAGGCCCCGTCATCATCCAGGCCGTCGTCCCGGTCCTGCCCGACGACACCGAAGAAACGCTCGCCCGACGCATCCTGGTCCAGGAGCACCGCATCTACCCCCGCGCCATCCAGCTCTACAGCGAGGGCAGGCTCGTGATCGAGGGCAGGAAGGTGAGGGTGACCGGGGAGGATGGGGCTGCCGAAGGCGAGAGCGCGCTGGTGAACCCGCCTATCCCGTGACGGTCCGTCAAACGAGGATTCGGTGCTTGATCCAACCCACTGATTTATCAATTTTTTTCTATATCATTCCTTCAGCCCCTCCATCGCCGTAAGCAAATCGCAAGCGGTTTGAGTACAAAAACCGCATCCCCCAGCGCGCGCATGGCGCGTAATCGTTCCGTTGAGCCGTGGAATATCTCGGACAGGAGGTGCGGTCGGTGCTTGGTGCCAAGCAAATCCCTCGACTTCCTTTTCGTTTGGATCTTCTGGTATCTGCCGCGGCCATTGCGCTTGGTCCGGGCCTCCTTCGACCACCTGCCTGAGATAGGATCGAGGTTTGTCCCGCGCCGTCTCGTGGGCGCACATAGTATTCAGGGTGAACTCGCCAAGTAGCGTCGCAGCCTAGGGGTGACCGGACGTCCGGTTTGCGGACGTTGGACCCTTCCAGTACACTACTCGCCGTATGAATCAGCAGGAGGCCTTCCATGCCGAGCAAACGAGGCCCTGTTTGCGTGTCAGTGATCAACATGAAGGGTGGTGTCGGCAAGACGACGATTGTCGCGCTTCTGGGAAGGCATGCCGCGTACAAGGACCTTCGCGTCCTTGTCGTCGACTTGGACCCACAGGCAAACCTAAGCCAAGCATACATGGGCAACAACTATGTACAATTCCTCGAAAGCAAGGAGCCATCCATCGTAGAGATCTTCGACGGTTACCGCCCCCCGACTCGGCACCGAGGGGTCACCTACTAGGCTCAATCCCGTCGAAGCTGTCCGGCAGGTCTACACCAACGGCACTCTCTCATACATACCTTCGAGGTTTGACTTTTCCGACAATCTTGTCCGGGCGGTCAAACCCGACCCACAGGTGCTCGCGCGTTGCATTGCCGATCACTTTCAAGAAAAGGATCTTGTCCTAATCGATTGCCCACCAACCGAATCGGTGTTCACGCGTGCGGCGTATCATGCGTCCCGGTATGTCCTGGTACCTGTGCGCCCCGAGTATTTCGCGACCGTCGGTTTTCCCCTGCTAGCGGAATCTCTCGACTCGTTCAGCTCCGAAAACCCATCACACGACATCGAGGTCATCGGTGTCGTCATCAATAACGGCTTTTACGACGGGGGCAACAACGGTGGGCCCGAGAAACGCCGTGCGATGCCGGAGATATCTGAGGAGGCGAACAAGAACGGCTGGCATGTCTTTAGTCAGGAAATTCCCCATTCACGCGGTTTTCCGAAACTCATGCGCGGGGACAGAAGCTATGGGGGTAACTCGTGGCGCTTCCGCCAATTCGCCAAAGAGTTTTTTGACCGCCTTGGTATGGGAGAAACAACTGATGCCACAACATGACTTAACGGAAACCTTGCAGGTGTTAGTACGTCGTCACGGCATGAGTTCGGTATTGCACAGTCTCGCCGACATACAAGCCTCGTTAGACCCGCTAGGCGCGTCTTCTTCGCCGAAACGCGCGCGTAATGCAGCAAACAAGTCGTCCGCAGTCGACTACGTTGCCAAGATGACTCTTCCTCCAGACAAGGCTGAGATAATGAACCGAGCTGCTCAACGTTTCGAAGCCGGGCGATTCTTGCCCACGATCGCGGACATCCGAGAGTTCTGTCGCATACATGATGTCGAATTGGGCAAATCAAACTCGCGCTCGAGCTCGATTCCTCGTGTTTTCACGTTTCTTGCAGCCATGGATTCCGCCAGGGTAATCCAAGTTCTTGAGGAAAGCGCATTTTCCGGTCCTACCCGCCTAGCGCCTATCGCCGATGCCATCCGCAGCCATTCTGCTAGCCGTCCCCGTACTCACTATCCTGATTTTGCGCAACCGGTGGCCGATACGATGACTGCAGACCGCACAAAGAACCGGTAGTGCCGCTCAAAGCTTGCTTCCCGGCAGCACCTACGCGGTCGCCGTGCACGTGCTCCCACCGCAGCCTCGGCGCCTCAGACTTGCGCGCTGTGGGTCGCCGATGCGATTCTTTGTCGCCGGGCAGCGCCAGCCGTGCGCTGCCGGCACTTTCTGTTATGCTCGCCCAAAGCTGAGTTGTCGGAAATCCGACCAGAGGTCCACCCCTTGCCGCGACGTTTCTCTCCCCAGCCTCTCCCCAGCGAAGCTGAAACGCCCCGGCTTCATGCTCGAAGACGCCGAGGACAACCAGACCGTCGCAACGGTCTGGTTCCCGGCGCATGGTCATCCGGATTCACCGGCCTCCGATGTGACTGGAGAGGCGACAACCGAGGGCAAGGGCCGGATTCGAAGACCATCCAACTTCCGCCAGCCGCCCGCACAGTGCTCTCCGGGTGCCGTGCACCGAACAGCGGGTATGCTGACCATCACTGATGGACATCTTGTTGAAGGAACTGAGCAGGTGGGCTATATCCTCTCGGAGGCGAAGCAGTACCGTGACCCAGCGATTTCACTCACCAATCAATGGCGAAGGCGGGACTGGAGCTTTTGCGACGGCAAATGACCTTGGCGACGCGCTAGGAACCTGAGTGGCACGGATACTTGAAGCACTCCAAAAGGCTAAGTTCCGATGCTATGCCCCTAAAGACGTGGAGCCGCTCGTGCCCGACGAAAGAGAGGACGAGCGTCGGCCAAGCTACGCTCCATTTGAGGAGCCGCGGCCCGAAACGGAACAGATCGTGGTCGGGGAAAACGGTTCCGACGCCCAGCAACTGTTCCGGTACTTCGTCGACGGCTCCATGCGGACCACCAACGCAGGGTACGTCGTCGACAGTAACGATCGATATCTGCCGATCTTCATAGCGCAGATCGCCGTCGCGGCGACCAAGCTCGATACAAAGGGAATTCGGGTCGAAGAGTACCGGAACCGGAACGTGTTCTTTCTTCCGGACACGTTTACGGAGGCAGACAAGGACGAGGCCGAACAGCTTGTGAAGGGCGCGGCTGGCTCCTCGCGTTGGCCCCTGGCTCTCGACTTCGAGTGTTATGTCTTGGAGGAAGGGACTGAGCCCGTGGATGCTGCCCGCAAGAAGGTGTTGGCGGGAATGCACGAAATGGAAATCACCTTGATCAAGGATCTCGCGGACTCGGACAAGGTTACGCGTGACGACATGCTCATGATAGACGGCTCGTTGCAGTTCTACGGGAATCTCGATCGAGCCAGGGAGGCCTTCCGTAACGTCGTTGGGGTCGCCAAGTCCTTCGATCTGCATCAACGTGTCGGAACCGGCCGAAACGCGAAACAGGTCGGAGCGCTAGTCGCTGGGCTAATGCACCGTCATCGGACGCCCGCACGGAAAATCACCGTTTCCCGTACCAGTCTCGCAATTGGCGCATGGTATCTGCGGCTCCATTCGGCCAAGCACTTGGCTGGCCTCGGCATCGATGATGGGGTGGTCAAGCTTGAGCTTTTTCCTGACGGTGAAGCTGGCCACCAACAACCACTCCCAACGGACCGGTGCGACTTGATTTCACGGAACGTGCTTGCCTTGGGACATCCAACCACGCCCTCGACCGACCCACGCTGGGCAAGTCACCTGTACCCGATCCACCTAACGGAACGGTACATCAAGACCCGATTTCGGGACGAGCGTGCGATCAGGGCGTACCTGTAGGTTCTCGAGCGGAGGGGAGGATGCGGGTGGGCAATGACAAACCCATTGGCCGTGTCGTGGCCACGGAACGGAATCCGACCACCACGGTGGGTGTGCGTTTCTGGCTAGAGGCCGAGGTTCAACTCAAGCCTTTCGATCTCGTCCGTCTCGCTCCACCAGAAGACAAGGGGCAAGTCGGGGAATTCTACGCCATCATCAATGAAATCGAGCAAGTATCCGACGTCCCGAGTCCTTTGAGCAGTTTCATCTCCGCCGATTTTGGAGATGCGGCGATCACGCCCCGGATGGCCCGGGTCACGACTACATACGCCGACGCTACCGTGCTGTTCAATACCCGCGATATCGAGATGCCGGTCCCGCACGAGTCTGAAGTTCATTGGCCGGACGAGGCAGGCGTGCGAAGGGCACTCGGCATCGAAGACTACAATCGAAAAACTCCCGCAGGCTACATCACCATGTCGGGACCAGGGCAACAGCCCATGACGATCCACGTTGACATGGACGCGGACTACCTCATGGGCCCGGAAGGTGGACACCTGAATATATCGGGTATTTCAGGTCTCGCCACCAAGACCTCTTACGCAATGTTCCTCCTCACCGCCATCCAGCAGATGCAGGACACGCAATGGAACGAGGGGAATCGGGCTTCCTTCGTAATTCTGAACGTCAAAGGGACCGATCTCCTGCACCTGCACGAGGAAGCTCCGGACCTCGACGACAAAACTAAAGAGGATTGGACGAAGTGCGGGCTGGTCGCTGGTCCGTTGAGGAATGTCACGTACTTCTACCCATATTCGGACACGGGTGCCCACGTCCAGACGAAACTTGGCGCGAGTGCCGTCGAGCAGAATGTCAGAGACCAGAGAGCGTACCGCTACTACTACAACGTGGCAGGCGCCCTCGAACGGCTTCGCCTTCTCGTCGAGGACATCGATGATCCCAATCAGACACTAGTGAGTTGTGCCGATTACTGTACAGACAGAATGGCCAACGATTCACCTTGGAGCACTTTCCGAGAGCAGATCCGTTCATGGGCAAGGGAGACGCCGGACAAGCAAATTCCGGTCGTGTCATGGCGCCGCTTTGCCCGTCTGATTGGGCAGCGTACCAGGAATCCCGTATTCACCGAGAAGAGCCGGCGGGCTGCCGAATTCAGACAGGTGACGCTCCAGGAGATACTGAACCATCTCCAGCCCGGGCAGGTCGTGGTTGTCGATATCGCGCAGCTTCCCGATTACCTCCAGAGCTTTGTAGTCGGAGATGTCATCGACATTGTCCGGCGCGCCAAAGTTGGCGATCTCCCGTTCGACGAAGATGACGGGGAAGCTGAGATGCCGGACTTGGGCACGGTCATCCTCTTCGCCGACGAACTGAACAAGTTTGCTCCCAAGCGGGGCCAAGCTCGATCCATCACGCGTCACCTTCGTGAAATCAGCGAACGTGGCCGGTCGGAGGGGCTCATCCTTTTCGGCGCGGAACAGTTTCGTACAGGTGTGGATGATCAAGTGACGGGAAATTCCAGTACGCAAGTATTCGGCCGAACAACCGCTGTCGAGGCTTCGAAAGATCCCGAGATCAAAGGTCTTCCGGGAAGCCAGACACAGCGCGTTCCTTTTTTGAGGAAAGGAGAACTCCTGGTCAGCCACACGAGATTCAGCGCTGGGACCCTCAAGCTCCGATTTCCGCGAAACGGATACAAGACAGGATAGTACGATGGCATCCAGCCGGGCACCGACCCTTGGCGTTCATTTGCTCGAAACGATCACCAAGGGCATGTATAGCGAGCCGCTACACAGCGTCCGGGAGTATGTACAAAATGCCTATGACGGCATCCGCTCCGCCCGGCGCAACGGGCTGCTGGCGCCCGACGCAGGCGAGGTTCGTGTCGGCATCGATACAGAGGCCCGAACCGTCAGGATCCGGGATGATGGAATCGGTCTAGGCCCGGAGGAAGCTGCTGTCTATCTCCTGGATCTCGGCAACTCCAACAAGGCAGAATCGGATGCCGGATCCATAAGGAACGCCGGGTTCCGAGGGATTGGCCGCATGGCCGGGATCACTTACTGCGAGAGGCTAAGATTCGAGACCTCGAACGGAAGTGGCAAGAAGTGCGTTGTCGAGTTCGACGCAACCGGTATCAATCGCCTGACCCGTGCCGGACAGAAGGCGGCAACCATCGTCGATGCAATCCGTGACAATTCAACACTCGTCGAAGAGGCAGAGGATCCGGGGCGCCACTATCTTGACGTGGTGCTCGAAGGGGTAAACAAGGCTGGCGAGTCTTTCTTGAGGGAGGATTGTCTCGATGGTTATCTCGCCCAAACTGCACCGGTCGCCTATAACCCGGAATGGTCCTTCGGAGACAAGATCCGTTCCTTCGCCCAGGATGCCGGGAGCGCATCATCGTTGGACCATATCGGCATCACGATCCGTGACGCTGCGGGAAATCGCCGTTCCGATGTCCGACGTCCCTTCAGGAACACGTTTAGAACCGTCAATCGGCAGGGTGTGAAGCGGACCGTTAGGGTCAAGGACGTGGTCGCGCTGCCACGGGACGGGGACCCTGCCGACGGTTGGTGGGGATGGCTGGCGCTGCATGAGCGTCAAGGTGCTCTCGCGAACATCCCATTCGCCGGCCTGAGAGTGCGTATGCACAACATCGCTATCGGCGATGTTGCCGTCACGCGGGACCTCTTTACGACTTCTAGCCACGCCATGTGGTGCTTTGGTGAGATACACATTACTGATCCCACCCTTACCCCGAATGCCCAGCGCGACAATTTCGAAGATTCGCGTGCTTGGCGTCGGATCAGGGAACGTCTCCGCGGCGAAGCGATCCAAATCGGTAAAGAGATCCACAGAGAATCTGCTCAAAGAAATGCCTCCGTCGAGACACTGAAGAGACGTGCCGAGGCAAAACAGAAGGAGGCGCACAAGGCCATAGAACGAGGCTTTGTATCACCGGACGAGCAGAAGGCCTTGGTCCGGAAACTCCAGGACGAGGTCAAGAGGCTGATCCAAGACGAGGGAAAGCGAAATCGCGGAGAGGAAGAGAAGGAGACAATCAGGACGATCCGCCGCGAACTCGAAGATGTGGCGAAGCGCGTGGAGTCTGTGACAACAACCAAGGCCGATGCGGCGCAGGCACACTTGAGCCGGGAAACACGCAGAGTGCTGCGGAGGGTCCGGGAGGTTCTTCAATCCGAGCTCGACGAGGAGACGTTCCGGAGGATCACGGCGAAGATCAACGCCGCATTGCAACCAGGCCAGAGGAACTGATCTTGGCATCTCATCGCATTCTGTTGCTGGAACCGGGTTACTTGAACAAGTACCCGCCGCTCGGCCTCATGAAGCTCGCCGCTTACCACAAGGAGCGCCGTGACCGTGTTGTTTTCGTGAAGGGAGGGAAGTTGACTCCCTTGCTGGACGAGCCCTGGGACCGGGTCTACGTCACGACGCTCTTCAGCTTCGAGTGGAAGCGGACGGCCGCCGCAGTCGACCTCGCCATCCAAGCCGCCCGCGGCCAGACGGAGCGTGTGTTCGTGGGTGGAATCGCGGCGTCTCTCATGCACGAAGAATTTGTCCGGGAACCTAGCTGGGCCGGGGTGCGGTTCATCAAGGGCCTGCTTGACGGTCCTCCGGCCGTCGCACTCCAACTCTCCGTCGAGGATTGCGAGTTTGGGGCGGACGACTTCAGCGGTACTCCGATAGAGGAGCTCACCCCCGACTACAGCATCCTTGATGACATTGACTACACCTACCCAGTCAACGATGCCTATTTCGGTTACGCTTCGCGCGGCTGTGTGCGCAAGTGTGCCTTCTGCGGCGTTCCGAAGCTTGAGGGGGCGCAGCGAGAGATGCCGCCGTTGTCGAGCCTGGTGCATGGCGTTTCCGCCGCTTATGGGCCGAAGAAGGACCTTGTGCTCATGGACAACAACATAACCGCATCGGCGCGATACCGGGACGTCATCGCTGAAATCCGCGATCTCGGCTTCGAGAAAGGGGCCGCGTTGACACGGGAAGGGAAACGGCCCGTCAAACGGCGGGTCGACTTCAACCAAGGCGTCGATGCGCGAATCCTAGTTAAGTCGCCGATGTACCTGCGGGAGATGGCGACAATCTGCATCGACCCGCTCCGTATCGCCTTCGACCACATCGGTGTGCGAAAGGTGTACGAGACAGCGGTCCGCATGGCGGCTGACAACGACATCAGGTCGCTCTCGAACTACATGTTGTACAACTTCATGGACACACCGACGGATCTGTACAGACGGATGCAGCTCAATATCTCGCTGAACCAAGAACTGGGAATCCGCATCTGGTCTTTCCCTATGCGATACCAGCCGGTGACGTTGAAGGACCGCTCACATGTCGGCAAGAACTGGAACCGCTACTATCTCCGCTCGTTCCAAATCATGCTTCAGGCCACTCACGGTATTGTCAGCGGGAGTCCGGAATTTTTCTCTCACGCGTACGGTAGTAGTAGCAAGGACTTCGAGCGGCTCTTGAGTCTTCCTCACGCTTTCATTTTTCACCGGGTGTATTACGAGGACAATGGCGAGGGACGAGCAGTACGGGCCGAGTACGAGAAGCTGCGGGGACGCATGTCGCCGACGCAGGAACAGGAGCTTGTCGCCCTTCTCGCTGGTCCAACGGAGGCCCGGAGTTTGCCTCGCGACTATTATCGAAGGGTGGCAGCGGACCACAGCATCGATCCTCTTCTCCGGCAAGTGATGCGGTTTCACACGTTGGACACGAAGCATCGATGCGACGAACGCCAAGTCCTGTCGGCCTTCTCACGGTTGAATCCAGATCCGGTCATGCCGTCAGAGGACATACTCGTCGAAGACGCAGGGCTATTCGACGTCGACTCCGTACCCGAAGAGGAAAGCGTTCCGCGCAAACAGACAGGTGCATGACCTCACTCAAAGGGACCCATCATGGCAGACATGGGCTCGCCCACTTCGCTGGTCGGCGGAAGTATACTGAATCTTGTCACGACCGGCACCTTTGACAATCCCCTCGCCATCTATCGCGAGTACATCCAGAACGCGGCGGACGCTGTCAGTCTCTACGGATGCCAGAGGCGCGGGAGGGTGGAGATCGATCTCGATCCCTCCGGAATGCGTGTCCGAATCCGTGATAACGGTCCGGGGTTGTCCGAGGAAGACGCACTCCGAGGCCTTTTACCCATAGCACATAGCCAGAAACAGCGAGGCACTGATCGCGGATTCCGGGGTATAGGGCGGCTGTCGGGCCTAGCGTTTGCGGAAACTGTAGTCTTTCTGACACGTGCCCGCCATGACGAGCCGGTTTCTCGTATCGTTTGGGACGGTCCTCGTCTGCGAAAGACTATCCTCGAGACGAAGCAAGTCGAACGTGCTATTCGCGATACTGTTCTTGTAGAGAGGCTTCACGGAGAAGGGTATCCGGACCATTTCTTCGAGGTCGAGCTCGCTGGAGTCGGACGACATGTGGCAGGCCTTGTACTTAACCGAGAGGCCGTCCGTGCGTATGTCGCCGAAGTCTGCCCGGTACCCTTCTCGCCGGCGTTTCCGTTTGCCGCCACGGTCGACGATCTTCTTCGCGAAAGCGTCGCGCCGCTTGCGCTCGATATCGTTCTCGATGGCGAAGCGACGCCCGTGACACGACGCTATGCCGACACAATCCACTTTTCGGATACGCGTAAGGACGATTTTTCGGCATTCGAAGAGGTCCGGGTCCCGTCCGTGGATGGCAAGGGGAACGCCGCTGTTGGTTGGATAGTTCATTCGTCTTATCTAGGGGCGATTCCGAAGGAAGCCGGAATTCGAGGGATTCGCGCTCGGAACGGCAACCTTCAAATTGGCGACGACACCGTATTCGACCGCCTTTTTCCGGAAGAAAGGTTTAACCGCTGGTGTATCGGCGAAGTCCATATCTTGGATCCACGGATTGTTCCGAACGGCCGCTGGGATTATTTTGAACCAGGGCCACATACGCGAAACCTTGAGAACCATTTGGCTGCCACCCTCCACGGCCTTGCAGGCCGTTGCCGAAGAGCGTCGTCGATGCGCAACAGCGGACGAAGACTCTTTTCTACCATACGACGGCTCGAAGACGCCTACGAACTTGCAGCATCCGGCTACCTCGCCAACAAAGACGCCAAGGCTATGATCGACCACGTGTCGTCTGACCTTTCTGCCATTCGCCGCAACTTAAGTGCGACAGGAGATGATGCCGAGTCTGGATTGCACGAGCTCCAGGAACTAGAAACCAAACTGCGAAACTTCAGGGTGAAACGGGGGCGTCCGCCGTTTGGCAACTTGTCGAAATCAGAGATTGAGGCCTGCCGCAAAGTATTCCAGGCTCTGACGCGAGCGACCGAATCGCCGCGGCTCGCCAAGGAAACAATTGAGGCCGTGTTGGCCCGTGTATAGAAGATCTAAGCTCAAGTAGGGACAATCGAGGAGAAATACGTCAACACTCCTTCTCGCGGCAGGTATGTACATCCTTGAATATTACCCATCGCAAGCATAATATTCAAGAAAGTGCCCTTCGTCGAGCGAAATGAAATCGAGTCCCAAGTCACCCGCGCGTTGCGTCGCAGCCGGGGTGTGGTGTTACTGGGTCCGCGCCAGTCGGGCAAGACGACCGTGGCGCGCCGCATCGCAAGCAGTCAGCAGGCCGAGTATTTCGATCTCGAGGACCCCACCGATCTGGCGCGGCTGGCGGCTCCCAAGATGGTGTTGGAGCGCGCCCGGGGTCTCGTTGTCCTGGACGAAATTCAGTTGCGCGTGGATCTCCTGCCTCTGCTGCGGGTGCTTTTGGACCGGCGACCGCTTCCGGCCAGGTTTCTGCTCCTGGGCAGTGCGGCGCCGGAAATCGTCCGGGGCGCTTCCGAGACCCTCGCCGGCAGGGTCGAGCTGGTGGCCATGGCGGGTCTACGCCTCGCCGAGGTCGGCCTTGAAAGCCGCGACAGGCTGTGGTTGCGCGGCGGCCTCCCGCCGGCGTTCCTGGCCGGTTCCGACGACGACAGCTTCGCATGGCGAGAGAGCTTCGTACAGACGTTCGTCGAGCGGGATCTCCGCCGCCTGGGTTTCGAGATGGCGCCCGTGGCGATGCGCCGCTTTCTGACGATGACGGCCCATCTTCACGGGCAGCGATGGAACGCCTCTGCCGTGGGTTCTTCACTTGGCGTATCGCAGAGTACGGTTCGGCGATATCTGGATCTGCTCTCGGGCGCGTATCTGGCTCGCCAACTGCATCCCTGGTTCGAGAATGTCGGCAAGCGGCTGGTCAAGTCACCGAAGGTCTATGTCCGGGATAGCGGTTTGCTGCATGCCCTGCTGGGCCTGAAGGGTCAACGCGACGTGGAGTCCCACCCCGGGCATGGCGCGTCGTGGGAGGGGCTCTGCGTCGAGGAGATCGTGGCCGTTCATGGTGAGCGTCGCTGCTGGTTCTGGGCCACACACGGCGGGGCGGAGTTGGACGTGTTGGTGCTCGACCGCAGTCGGCGCATCGGCTACGAATGCAAGTTGACGGACAGCCCGAGCATGACGAAGTCGATGCACGTGGTCCTGTCCGACCTCAAGCTCGACCATCTGTTCGTCGTCTACCCGGGGGAGGAACGGTTTCCGCTCGCGGAGCGGGTGACCGCCATCGGACTGGCCGATATCGGGCGGGACCCCTCTCGATAAACACCCGGAAAAATCCGGTCTCCGGAGGTCTATTCCCTGTCGTTGGCGCCCACCACCACGGTGTAGAGCGAGAAGCGGGAGAACTTGTAGGCCTTGCAGCCGCTGAATCCCGTTTCCTCCAGGAACGGCTTCAGCTTGAGGTTGGTGCTCCAGCCCAGCCGGCGGGTGACGGGGTCGAGGGAATGCGTGAGTTTGCCCCAGAAGGGCGACTCGGTGGTGAAGTGGTTGACGATGACGATGGTTCCGCCGGGACGGCAGACGCGCTGCATCTCGGACATCATCTTGACGGGGTCGGGCACCACGGTCACGACGTGGAACGCCATCACGTAGTCGAAGGCGTTGTCGGGAAAGGTGAGGTCGAGGGCGTCCATCTGCTCGACTTCGAGGTGGCGCCAGTTGTTCTTGGCGATCTTCTCCCTGGCGTGGGCCAGCATCTTGGGCGCCTGGTCGACGCCGATGACGTGGCAGTTGTGGGGATAGGCGGGAAACGACGTGCCCGTGCCGACCCCGACTTCCAGGATCTCGGCCCCGGCCGGCAGGCGCAGGTTCTGTATCACGGTCCGTTCGCGGGAGTAGAAGAACTTCGCGAAGGTCTTGTCGTAAAGGGGGGCGAGGTCGGAGTAGAGCCTGCTTTCGTGCGCTCCCAACTCGGCCATGTTCTTGTGTGAGTCCGTTCGCGACATGCGGACCGTCCGACGAAGTGGTTGAACTCGCTAACGAATGTCTGTGGTTTGAGAAAAAGCCTGCGAAACTACGCACCTTGAGTATCAATTCCCGGCATTCTTGTCAAGGTTCGGGTGCGGGATGCGGGTACCGGTCGGTTGGTAATCCGCCACTTTCCTGGCTAGATTGAATACTGGCGGCCTTCCGGTGTGTCCACTTCCGTGAGGCTTTCAACTACCCGATTTACAGGGGGTTCGGTTTCTTCCCGTCATGGCCGGCATCGCACGGTTAACCGACTATCTTTGGCAATACTGGCGCCGTTATCTGCTGGGCGGGTTGTGCCTGGTGGGCACCACCAGCCTGCTGATGCTGGTGCCGTGGTGGGTGCGGGGCGCCATCGACGTCATCGAGCGGGGCGACCCCCACTCCGAGCTGGGCGGTTACGTGCTGTGGATCGCGCTGGCCGCCATCGGGGGCGGCCTGCTGCGAGGCGTCTCCCGCTCCATCATCTTCAACGCCGGCCGGAACGTCGAGTACGACATCCGGAACGACCTCTTCGCCCATCTCGAGAAGCTTCCCCTGGGCTACTACCAGTCCCAGCGCACCGGCGACCTGATGTCCCGGGCCATCAACGACATCAACGCCGTGCGCCAACTGCTGGGCCCCGGCTTTCTCAACCTGGTGAACACCCCCCTCTACTTCGTCTACGCGGCGGTGTTCATGTTCGCCATGAACGTGCAGTTGACCGTGGCGGTGGCGGCTTGTCTCACGCTGTTGGCGTTGGTGTTCCGGCAGTTCCGCGGGCGCATCCAGCGGGCGTCGCTGCGGGTCCAGCGGCAGATGTCCCGCATGAGCGCCCACGTCCAGGAAAACCTCAGCGGAATGCACGTGGTCAAGGCGTACGTGCAGGCGGAGCCCCAGACGGGCCGGTTCACCGAGCTCAACGAGGAGTACCAGGGACGCAGCATGGACCTGGCCCGCTGCCGGGGCATGATCAACCCCTTGATGGTGGCGCTGCACGGGCTCACGGTGCTGGTGGTGTTGTGGTACGGCGGCTGGCTGACCATCCGCGACCAGACCGGGGTGGCCGACCTGGTGGCCTTCATCCTGTACCTGAACGTCCTGGCCTGGCCCATGGCGGCCTTCGGCTGGATGATCTCGCTGATCGAGCGCGGCCGCGCCGCCATGGAGCGGCTGGAAGAGGTCTTCGAGGTCGAGCCCGCCATCGCCGATCCGGAACGGCCGGTGCCGCTGACGGACAGGGAGCGGGGCATCGAGTTCGACAACGTGTCCTTCGCCTACAACGGCGACGGCAAGCGCGAGCCGGTGCTCCGGGACATCAGCTTCCAGGTGCCGCCGGGCCGCAAGCTGGCCATCGTCGGACGCACCGGCTCGGGCAAGAGCACGCTGACCCACCTGATCCCGCGGCTCCACGACGTCACCTCCGGCGCCATCCGCCTGGGCGGCGTCGATATCCGGTCGCTGCCCCTGGAAGAGCTGCGGGGCGCCATCGGCTACGCGCCCCAGGACCCCTTCCTGTTCTCCACCTCCATCCAGGAGAACCTGAAGTTCGGCGACGCCGAGGCCAGCGAGCAGGAGGTCCGGCGCGTCCTGGACGTAGCCGATCTCGAGAGCGAGGTGGAGGTCTTCCCGGACGGTCTCGACACCCGGGTGGGGGAGCGGGGCATCACCCTCTCGGGCGGCCAGAAGCAGCGGGCGACCCTGGCCCGGGCGATCCTGGCCGACCCCGAATTGCTGATCCTGGACGATTGCCTTTCGAGCGTGGACTCGCAGACCGAGCAGCGCATTCTCCACGGCTTCGAGAGCGTCCTCAAGGACAAGACCTGCATCGTCATCTCCCACCGGATGGCCGTAATCAGTCAGGCCGACGAGATCCTGGTGCTGGAGGACGGCCGCATCGTCGAGCGCGGCAACCACGAGTCGCTGCTCCGCGCCGGCGGGGTCTACGCGCAGATGTACCGGCGGCAGCAGATGTCGGACGAGCTCGACGAGATCTGAACAATGGCGCGCGCACCCGGGAATATCGCCGCAAGGAACGCACGGGAAGAACAGGAGACCGTTGCCGGCAAGGCCTACGATGTAGAGCTGGCCCGGCGGTTGTGGCGGTTCATCCGGCCGCACCGGAAGGTCTTCTTCCTGTCGGCATTGCTGCTGCCGGTGCACCAGGTCTTCAATCTGGTCCAGCCGCTGCTCCTCAAGGCCGGCTTCGACGCCGTCGCGGCCGGCGACGGCGTCACGCTGCTCACCACCGGCGTGCTCTTCGGCGTGGCCCTGCTGGCCGAGGCCGTGGCGTTCTTCTTCCAGTACTATCTGTCCATGCTGGTGGCCCAACGGTGTCTCGCCGACCTGCGCGTGAAAGTGTTCTCCCACGTGCAGCGGCTGCCCATGAGCTACTTCGACCGTAACCCGGTGGGCCGGGTGATGACCCGCATGACCACGGACGTCGAGGTGCTGCAGGAGATGTTCGCTGCCGGCGCCATGAACCTCGTGGCCGACCTCGTCCTGATCGTGGCCATCGTCACCATCATGATGTCGCTGCACCCGGGGCTGGCGCTGGTGTCCCTGGCGATGATGCCTTTCCTGCTGCTGGGCATCAACGTCTTCCGCCTCAAGGCGCGCCAGACCTACCGCCTGATCCGGACCCGCATCGCCCGGGTCAACGCCTACCTCGGCGAAGCCATCCCGGGCATGGCCGTGATCCAGCTCTTCAACCGGCAGGAGCGGAGCTTCGAGGAGTTCGACGACCTCAACCGGTCCCACCGGGACGCCATCCGGCGCTCCAACGTCTACGAGGCGTCGCTGTTCTCCATGGTCGAGGCCGCGGGCTCCCTCAGCATCGCGCTGCTGCTCTGGTACGGCGGCGGCGAGGTGCTGCAGGGGATCGTGAGCATCGGCACGTTCGTGGCCTTCAGCGAATACATCCGCCGGCTGTTCGTGCCGTTGCGCGATTTCAGCAACAAGTACGCCGTGATCCAGGCGGCCATGACCGCCGCCGAGCGCATCTTCGAGCTGTTGGACACGCCGGTGGAGAGGCCGGGCCGGTCCGCTACGCCGGATCCCGCTCCGGCGCCCGCCGCCGCTTCGCCCGCCGTCGGCCTCGCGTCCGGCGTCCCCGGGCCCGCCGTGATCCAACCCTCCCGCGGCGCGGTGGAGTTCGACGACGTCTGGTTCAGCTACCGTCCCAACGACCCCGTGCTCAAGGGCGTGTCCTTCAGGATTGAGCCGGGCGAGCGGGTGGCGGTCATCGGCGCCACCGGCTCCGGCAAGACCACCACCATCAAGCTCATGAGCCGGTTCTACGACGTGGACGGCGGGGCGGTGCGCGTGGGCGGCCGCGACGTCCGCGAATGGGACCTCGACGCCCTGCGGCGCCACATGGGGGTGGTGCTCCAGGACGTGTTCCTGTTCTCCGGGGACATCCTCTCGAACCTGAAGCTGGGCAATCCGGACGTCTCCAAGGACCGGGTCCGGGCGGCCCTCCGCAACGCCAACGCGGAGGGTTTCGTCCGGCGCCTGCCCGGCGGCCTGCAGGCCCCGGTGCGGGAGCGGGGCAACAACCTTTCGGCGGGACAGCGGCAGCTCCTGGCGCTGGTGCGGATGTTCGTCGTCGACCCGGAGATCCTGGTGCTGGACGAGGCCACCTCCAGCGTGGACACCGAGACCGAGTTCCTGGTGCAGGGCGCCTTCGAGAAGATCATGGCCAACCGCACCTGCCTGGTCATCGCCCACCGCCTGTCCACCATCCGGAACGCCGACCGCATCGTGGTCTTCCACCGGGGCGTGATCCGCGAGATGGGTTCCCACGCCGAGTTGATGGAGAAGGGCGGGGTGTACTACCGGCTCCATCAGTTGCAGTTCCAGGGGGAGGGCGCCGCCGCGGCCGCGCCGGGAACCGGCGATGCAGCGGCCGTCGACTAACCGCGCGCCGGGAGCGAGGGCGGTCGCGGGGACTTTCAGGCTACTCGTCTGGGGCCTCCTGCTGTTGGTCCTGTCCGGCTGCTCCGCGGAATACTACATCCGGGCCGCCTACGAGGAGGGCCGCATCCTGTGGCGCCGCAAGCCCATCGCCGCCATGCTGGCGGAGGAGGGGCTCCGGCCCGACGTCCGCCGGAAGCTCGAGATGGTGCTGGAGGTCCGCGACTATGCCGCCGGCCAGCTCCGGCTGAACGTCGGCGGCAGCTACGCGACCCATTCCCACGTGGACCGCCCGGTGCTGCTGCACGTGCTGACGGCGGTTCCCAAGACCTCTCTCGAGCCCTACACTTGGTGGTTCCCGTTCGTGGGCCGCGTCCCCTACAAGGGCTACTTCGATCCGGACGAAGCCCGCGAGGAAGCCGGGTCGCTGGCGGGTCAGGGTTACGACACCAACATCCGCGCGGCCGGCGCCTTCAGCACCCTGGGCTGGTTCGACGACCCGCTGCTCGGTCGTCTCCTGAAGCTCGACCGGGTGAGCCTCGCGGACGTGGTGCTGCACGAGCTGCTCCACAACACGCTGTTCGTGAAGGGCTCGGTGGCCTTCAACGAGAGCCTTGCCAACTTCGTCGGCAAGCGCGGCGCCATCGATTTCTTTGAACGCCGCCGCGGCCCCGGGAGCCCCGAAGCCGAGGCCGCCCGCCGGGCGTGGCGGGAAGAGCTGGAGTTCTCCGGGCTGATGATGGAGCTGACACGGTGCCTGCGGGCGCTGTACGCGGAGCCGGCGCCCGAGGCGGACAAGCTGAGCCGCCGCGAGCGGGTGTTCGCCCGGAGCCGGCGGCAGTGGGCCGGGGCGCTGGCCGGAAGCGCGGGGCACCGGTACGCTTCGTTCAGCCGTCGACCACTGGACAACGCCGTGATCCTGCAGCACCTGCTGTACGTCACCCACCTGGAGCGGTTCGAGGAACTCTACCGGCGGGAAGGCCGGCAAGTGAGCCGGACCATCGAGGCGGTGCGCGCCGCCGGGGACGCCGGCGATCCGTTCGATGCGCTGCCTGCGAGGACCGCCGGCGGAACTTCCAAGGGGGGCGTGACCTATGGAATATGCGAGACGCCGTAAGAAACTATGGGCCCTCGTCCGGCTCCGCTGCCCCCGTTGCGCCGCCGGCCCCATCTTCGCCCGCCTCCTGAGGATGAATCCCCGCTGCCCGGTCTGCGGCCTTGAGTTCGAGCGCGAGCAGGGCTACTTTGTCGGCGCCATGTACTTCAGCTACGCGCTGGCCCTCGCGGAGGTCCTTCCCGTGATCGTCGCCATGCTGCTGCTTGGCTTCGGCGCCGCCCCCATCTACATCGCGTGCTGCCTCGTGCTGGTGGTGTCCGCCCCGTTCCTGTTCCGCTACTCCCGGGTCATCTGGATACACCTCGACCAGGTGATCGATCCGAGGTAGGGGAACCGCTGTCAGGAGTGACGACCCTGTGGCCGGCCACGCCATTAGCGCATCCGGTCAAGCACGTTCCAACCAGGCTTCTCTTGATAGCCAAAGCTCCAGGCGTCCTGTCTTGCGACTGCCTCGGCGTTTTTGTTCAGACGGTGGCAGGTAGATTTTGGCAACGAAGGGAGGGCTGTGTCTATTCAGGAAACGTTCTATCTTGTGGATACAGGAAACGAAATTTTCGGCCAGCGTTCTGTGGTTGGCGTGACCCACGACGAGAAAGAGTCCGACACCGGCTCGCATTACGGCATTCAACTCATTCTGCCTGTAGCGGATGCGTTTGTCCTTTGAGACTACAAACCACCCGTTGCCTCCGACCTCTGGCAACCAGACGTCGTCGGGTGTGTTGTCGGGGAAATGGGCATCATGCTTTTCGACCTGAATGCCCGCATCTGACAGAATTTGAGGAAACAACGAGCCCAGATCACGGTCCGTGAAGAAGATCACGTTCAGGCTGCCTGTTCATAGACCAAAGCATCCTTGACTTCCTGGCAATCCAGGCCGTAGTCTTTTGCGATTTCCTCCTCGGTCTCACCCGCGTTGACCCGATCGACGATGGTGGCCGTCGAGATGCCGCGACGGGCAATGACGGGACGCCCAAAGGCGAGTCGTGCGTCCAGCACGATTGTATGGCTGTCGCCGGGATACAGCCTTACCGGGATGTGTAGTTCGTCGCGTTCGATCCGTGCGAGATGATCCATCAAGATATGCTTGATCGCAATTTGCCCGGCTCTTGTCAGATTGACCAGTTCACCGTACTGGCCAAGAAACAACTCTCCTCCACCGGCGTGTAACTCTGGAGAGAGCAACAACCTCTTCGCATTGCAGGCACGTTCTGCCACATCCATCGCTTGACGCGCCGCTATGATCGAGACTCCGTGTTTCGTTCTCAATGCCCGCAACGTGTATGCCTCAACGATGTTGTTGAAGGAGAGACGGATCGGGCCGTATTCGGGAGCAGTAATCAGCGCTTGAAAGGCAGGTCGCACCGATTCCCATGTGCGTGAATGGCCGGCGACCCACGAGCGAAGTGTCTGTGGGGGAATCCGCACGTAGCGCGCCGCTTCAACCACGGTATACGCGGCGATCTCCCTGGGGTCCTTGCCCCCGTATATGTTACGCGCCTTCGACATCAGTGCCTGGTTCGCCCGCCGTTTGGGTTGCGTCCTGTCCCTGCGGTCTGCTCACAGGTATGGTTGCGGGTGTATTCGGGGGACGATACCATGACAGGAACGCCCCCCTCAAGTATATCTTGTACGGGACTCCGAGGCGATGAGGGTCAAATGGTCGAGCGCATGGACGACGCGTTGAGATTCGCCGCCGACAAGATGCTCGGGCGCCTGGCCAAGTGGCTCCGGATCATCGGCCAGGATGTCATCTGCGGCCAGCATCTGTCCGGGCAGGGGCTGGCGCGGACGGCATCCCGGGAGCGGCGGGTCATCCTGACGCGGGACCGCAAGGTCCACCGCCGGAATCGGGACCAAAGCCTCTTCATCCGGGACGACCGTTTCCGCGGGCAGTTGAAGCAGGTGGTGGAAGAATGCGGGCTCGACCCTTTCGGAGGTCTCCTGACCCGGTGCGTCGAGTGCAACGAGCCGCTCCAGCCCGTCGCCAGGGAGCAGGTCGCCAACACCGTGCCGCCCTACGTGTACCAGACTCAGGAAGTCTTTTCGCTCTGCCCGTGCTGCCGCCGGGTCTTCTGGCCGGCCACTCACCAGCAGCTTATGGTGGAAGAGCTCAAGCGCCTCGGGTTCGCCGCACCTGGAAATTGAGAAGGGCGTGTGTTAGGTTTAGCGGGTCGTTCCCGGGTAGCTCAGTCGGTAGAGCAGGTGGCTGTTAACCACTTTGTCGGGGGTTCGAGTCCCTCCCCGGGAGCCATTTCTCCGGGCACCGATCCAGACACCAGTTGATACAAGACCCCGAGGGTAAGCTCTCGGGGTCTTGTCGTTTCCGGCGTTGCGAACCGGGTTCCTCTTTCAGGACGGATCAGGCCAGACGAAGTCGGGGCGAAGCCCTTCATGGACCGGGCGGCCGTCGTCCGGCCTCGGGACGCCGGTGGCCGGATCGTAGAACGCATGATAGGTGGCCGGCATGCTGTCCGGGTCGAAGCCCATCAGGTTCGGCGCGATCGCGCGAATCCGTCCCATCTTGTCATCGAGCATGATGGGCGTGCCGCAGTCCGTGCAGGTGCACAACTCCAGGGGACCATTCGGGTTCTGATCGTTGAACGGCTGGCGGTTCAGGCCGTCGGGGTTGTCGACGGCCATGTCACCGTGAGCGAAAAACGCGACATGGGTCGTGGCCTGTCCTGTAACGCGCTTGCAGACGGAGCAGTGACAGGTGTGGACGTCGATCGGATCGTTGTCCGAGCTAGTGTGTATGTGGTCGCACCCTCCAGAGTAAGCCATGGTTCCCTCCTTGTCGTCTGCGCCCAACAGCATTGCCCACGATGAGCCCCTTGGCGGGGCATGTCCTTCGACAGCGTCGCATACTATCCCAGGCAGTGTTTCCAATGCAACAATTTGATGTCTGGTAGTGCTTCAGTTGATGCACTTCGGGATGTTTGGGACGGCATTCCGACCTTGACCTGTATTGCCTCATATGATAAGTTAATAGAATTCATATGATATGTTGCGAGACTTGAGAGAATGGCGCGTCCAATTCGAGACACCCCCAGTGAAGGACTCCTCAGGCCCCTCGGAGACCGCGACAGGATCGCGGTGGTCGTAAAGGCCGTGGTGCGGGCGGCCGATGCATGGGGTTTGAGCAACATCGAGGGCGCAGCCCTTTTCGACGTGCCTACGGCCACCTGGAGCCGCATGAAGGCCGGCCGCTACAGGGGCACCCTCGATCAGGACAAGGTGACGCGGGCAAGCCTGATCATCGGGTTGTTCAACGGTCTCGCGTCGCTCTTCAACGGGCCTTTGACTTACGGCTGGCCCAAGGCTCCCAACACCGGTCTCGATTTCGAGGGCAAGACCCCGGTCCAGGTCATGCGCGAAGGCGGCATCCCCGCCATGATGAAGGTGCGCCAGCACATCGACGCGTTGAGGGGTGGTGCATGATCCGCGCGGCGGACCTCCCGGCCCGCGACGTAGTCGAACCGGCGACCGTCCGGCTGGTCACCGCCGGCTACCTGGACTAGCCGGCCATGGCGCTACTCGCGGACAACCCGGCCGAGGTCGCGATTCTGAAAGAGATCGAAGGGCTCACCTCGGCCGAGGTGCCCTCATCGCCGGCGGTCCCGTCCGGTATCCAACCGGGGGAGTTGCTGACGGAAGCGGACGGGTACGGCTGGAACTACGTGAACGCGGCATTCTGCCACACGCGCCCCTCGGGTAACCGGTTCAGTGGGCCGGAACGCGGAGCCTGGTATGCGGCGTACGGGGACAACGCGACGGATACGGCCAAGGCCGAGGTTGCGTGGCACCTCACGCGCGAGCTTCGCGCCACCGGCATCTACGAGAACATCACAAAATACCGGGAGCTTCTGGCCGGCTTCGTGAGCCGTTTTCATGATCTCGGCGAGAGGACGGGGGAGGCCGTATTCAGTGAGGACCCGGTCGAAGCGTATCCCGCGGGGCAGGCACTGGCCCGGGACATCCTGGCGGTTGGCGGGAACGGTGTGCTGTACCCGTCCGCTCGCTACCAGGGCGGGTGGTGTCTGGCTGCGCTGCGGCCGAATCTCGTGCAGAATGTCCGCGAGAGAGAAACCTGGCTGTTCAGGTGGGCGGGGTCGGCAGAGGTGGAGATATCGAGGTCGGAGGTGTCGTGATGGCGGAAAAACGGCGCTCAGAGGGAGGATTCCGGACAGGTGGGTTGGGTGCGGGTGTGGACGGAGCAATGCTGGCCGCTGTCCTCGCCATCTTTTCGGCTCTCGCGCTCGGTTTCGCCGGGCAACAGGTTGCATCACTCGCGGTGTTGTCTGTGGCCCTTGTGATCGGCGTCTGGACCTTGGCCATACGCAGGGCCGCCTCGACCGCGGATACGGAAGGATCGGCTACGGATATGGAAAGATCGACCGAGGAGGCCGGTGTCGCCGTGGTCCGGGATGACGGAGTACCGGGGCATCCGGAGGGACAGATTATAGAATTCGAAGGACAAAAACTCGGCGTCATTGACTTCGGTACAGACTTGAGCCGTGTATTGAGATGTCAAATAGACAAGAACATCCTTACGCGCAGGGAACCCTTTGAATCCGGGGGTGTACTGGATACCGCTTGTCTACCGATTGCCGGTGCTGGGGCTGCCGCGACATCGGCCCTGCTCGCTGGCAACGTCTTCCTGGCGACGGCCAACCCCGCTACCTTGATGCAAATCGGCACCGGTGTCGGTTCGGCCGTGATGGGGCCAGGGGGGATCATCGCACAGGCGCCGTTCGTTGCGGCAAGTGGTGCCATTCTGCCGGTTGTCGCGCCTGTCATGCTCTTCACGACGCTATCGTCAATGATGACTTGCGCTCGCCTGGACCAGATTCAAGGTTCTCTGGACCAATTGGCGAAGGCGGTGGAGCAATTGCTCGTCCGTCACACCGCAGATGACTTCGCTACTCTGGCCAGCGCGTTGGGACGACTGCGGGATGTTTCCGAAGAGTTCGACGGATGCCGGCGTTTCACGGATGATATGAGGACCCGCCTGGCACTGGCGGAAAGAGATCTGAACGTCCTGCGCCACAAGTACGCTTTTCTTTTGAAGAGGCCTGTTGGATCCGAGCTCGAGGCCAACCTCGCCCTGTCCGATATCGAGTTGTTCACGGCAGCAAGTCTCGCGGATATCCAGATCGACCATCTCCGGTCGAAGCTGGCTCTTCAGGACAATCCGGATGATGCCTACAGAAGGTTCTCCGCGTTAAATTCACGGATAAACGACTACGAACAGTCTTTCAGAGATCTCTTGGAGAATGACTCGATCGAAGAATACCGCGAGGATCTGCAGAATGCTGTCGACGGCATGGGGTGGTGGGAAAGGAACGTTTCTCGGCGGGGGGCGCGCATGGAAAAGGAGGCGGAGATAGACAGGATTCAGTCAGGGCCAGAGCGCAGTCTCGCAACGTTGCGGTCCTATATTTCAGAACTGTTGGACGACCTTGCCTCACAGAAGGATGTCGGGCAGAAACAAGCGATCATCTACTATCGAGAGAATGGCGGGCGCGGGGACATGAAGGCTTATTACACCAGCGATTGGGAGCTTCAGGAGCAGCCTCACGACCGGTGAGTGAGCGGAATGGCAGGCCCCAACCAAACCCCCGAGCAGGCCGCGCGGGACAGGATCGACGAGATGCTGTCCCAGTCGGGATGGGTCGTTCAGAACAAGAAGAAGATCGACTTCAGCGCTGGCCTTGGGGTCGCCGTTCGCGAGTATCAGACCGACGTCGGCCCGGCCGATTACGTTCTCTTCGTCGACAAGAAGCCGGTCGGCGTGGTCGAGGCCAAGCCGGAGGATTGGGGCGAGAAGATCACCACGGTCGAGGAGCAGTCTTCCGCCTATGCCGCCGCCAGGCTCAAGTGGGTGAACAACCGGGAGCCGCTACCGTTCGTCTACGAGTCCACCGGCGTGTTGACCCGTTTCACCGACGGGCGCGACCCCAAGCCCCGCTCCCGCGAAGTGTTCGGCTTTCCCCGGCCGGAGACCGTGCAGGACTGGCGCGCCCAGCCGGCCTCGCTCCGCAAGCGGCTCCAGGGACTTCCGGAGTTGGACCCGGCCGGCCTGCGGGCGTGCCAGGTCGACGCCATCGGGAAGCTGGAGGCGTCGTTCAAGGATGACCGCCCGCGCGCGCTCATCCAGATGGCCACGGGCTCGGGCAAGACCTACACCGCCATCACATCCATCTACCGGCTGCTCAAGCACGCCGACGCCAAGCGGGTCCTCTTCCTGGTGGACACCAGGAACCTGGGCGAGCAGGCCGAGCAGGAGTTCATGGCCTACCTGCCCGGCGACGACAACCACAAGTTCACCGAGCTCTACAACGTCCAGCGCCTCAGGTCGTCGTTCGTGGCCAGGGACAGCCAAGTCTGCATCAGCACCATCCAGCGCGTGTACTCGCTCCTCAAGGGCCAGGAGATGGACGAATCCGCGGAGGACATCAATCCCGCGGAACTGGTCCAGCCCAGACAACCTATGCCGGTGGTCTACAACGATAGGATTCCGCCGGAGTTCTTCGACGTCGTCATCATCGACGAGTGCCATCGGTCGATCTACAACCTCTGGCGTCAGGTCCTGGAGTACTTCGACGCGTATCTCATCGGCCTGACCGCCACGCCGGACAGCCGCACCTACGGGTTCTTCAGGACCAACGTCGTCAGCGAATACGACCATGAACAGGCCGTCGCCGACGGCGTCAACGTGGGCAACGAAATATATGCCATCGATACGGAGAGGACCCGCCACGGCGGCCGACTCAGGGCGGACCAGCAGATCGAAAAGCGCGAGCGCCTGACGCGCCGGAGGCGCTGGACGGTGCAGGACGAGGACACCACCTATGCCGCCAACCAGCTCGACCGCAGCGTCGTCAACCCGGACCAGATCCGCACCGTCGTCGGCGCCTTCCGCGACAGGCTGCCGGAGATATTCCCCGGCCGCCGGGAAGTCCCGAAGACGCTGGTTTTCGCCAAGACCGACAGCCACGCCGACGACATCATCCAGACCGTGCGCGAGGAGTTCGGCGAGGGCAACGAGTTCTGCAAGAAGATCACCTACCGGGTCGAGGAAGACCCGAGGTCCGTGCTCGCCCAGTTCCGCAACGACTACTACCCGCGTGTCGCCGTGACCGTGGACATGATCGCCACCGGAACCGACGTGAAGCCGCTGGAATGCCTGCTGTTCATGCGCGACGTGCGGAGCCGCAACTACTTCGAGCAGATGAAGGGCCGCGGCACCCGCACCCTCGGCCACGACGATCTCAGGAAGGTCACGCCGTCGGCCCTCACCGCAAAGACCCACTACGTGATCGTGGACGCCGTGGGAGTCACGAAGTCGCTCAAGACCGCCAGCCGGCCGCTCATCACCAAGCCTTCCGTGCCGCTCAAGGACCTCGCCATGGGCGTGATGATGGGATCGCGCGACGAGGACACGGTGGCGTCCCTGGCCGGACGCCTCGCCCGGCTCGATCAACAGCTCGACCCCGCCGAGAAGGAACGGATCAAGGCGAAGGCCGGCGGCGCCGAACTGACGCAGATCGTCGGCGGTCTCCTGGCCGCCATCGATCCGGACCGCATCGACGAGAAGGCGCGCGAGATCGAGCCCGTGTCGGAAGGCGCGAAGCCGTCGCCGGTAGCTTACGACAAGGCGCGGGAACACTTGGTCGGCGACGCCGCGGCCGTCTTCAACGGAGAGTTGATCGAGCTGATCGACTCCATCCGCCGCGACAAGGAACAGACCATCGACCACGAAAGCCTGGACGCCGTCCTGCGCGCCGAGTGGGAGGGCGACGCCCACGAGAACGCCGAGGCCATGGCCCAGGACTTCCGGACCTACCTGGAGGCCCATCGCGACGAGATCGAAGCCCTCGCGATCTTCTATAGTCAACCGCATCGACGCCGGGAACTGACCTACGCCATGATCCGGGAGGTGTTCGACAGACTCAGGAGCGATCAGCCCCGACTGTCCCCCTTGCGGGTGTGGCAGGCCTACGCCCTGCTGGATGAATACAAGGGCGGCCAACCGGCCAGCGAACTGACGGCGATGGTCGCCTTGATCCGCCGGGTATGCGGCATCGACGCGACCCTGTCGCCCTACGCCGAAACCGTGCGGCGCAATTTCCAGAACTGGATCATGACTCACCACAGCGGCGGCGGTGAGAAGTTCAACGAGGAGCAGATGGAGTGGCTCCGCATGATCCGCGACCACATCAGCGAGTCCTTCCACCTGGAACGCGGCGACCTGGACATGGCGCCTTTCGACGGCAAGGGCGGAATGGGGCGGATGTACAAGCTGTTCGGCGACCGGATGGATGGCATGATTGATGAGTTGAATGAGGCGTTGGCGGGATGAGCATGGGTCACTCGGAGCCGGACTTCCTACCCGAAAACTGGGTGGAGACTAGACTAGGTGAAATCTATGACGTTCGAGGCGGGGGTACACCTTCCACGGCGATTGACGAGTACTGGGGCGGCGATATTCCCTGGATCACGAGTGCCGACATTGATGATCTTCGCGACATCAGAGTAAAGCGCCATGTTACGCAGGAAGGCATTCAGAACAGCACCACCACCATAGTGCCCAGTCGAACTCTACTGGTAGCCACAAGGGTCGGGTTGGGCAAGATTGCAATTGCACGCAAGCCCATCTGTTTCAGCCAAGACTTGCAGGGACTCGTTCAGCGTCCTGATCTGGTCTTGCCAGAGTATGGCCTCTACTATCTGAGTTCTGAGCTCCAGCGGCTGAAATTCGACGGTCGGGGAACGACGATTTCCGGGATTACCAAGAAACAACTAACGGACACTCCATTCCCACTTCCTCCTTACAGCGAACAGATCCGCGTCGTCGCCAAGATCGAGGAACTCTTCTCGGAACTCGACAAGGGCATCGAGAGCCTGAAGACGGCACGCAGGCAGCTTGAAGTTTATCGGCAATCTGTCCTGAAGCATGCCTTCGAAGGGAACCTCACGGCGCAATGGCGCGAAGAGAACAAGGACAAGCTTGAGACGCGGGAGCAATTGTTGGCACGGGTCAAGAAGGAGCGCGTGACACACTATGAGCGGCAACTGGTGGAGTGGAAGGTCAATGCCGGGAGAGGGGAGAAGACTATCAGACGCAGCTTGGCTTCAAGGCCCGCCAAGTTGAAGGATGTTGCGGGACTATCGCCCGAGGAGACAGAGGGTCTTCCACTTCTTCCGGGTGGTTGGTCATATTCGCGTCTGGGTTTGCTCATCGACGAGCCCAAATACGGCACATCCAAGAAATGTGATTACAATTTCGAGGGAACGGGGGTTTTAAGGATCCCTAACGTCGTCCGCGGCCTCATTGATGACGCTGACTTAAAGGGTGCTTGCTTTGAAGACGATGAGAAATGGGCCTTCTCTTTGAGAAGCGGCGACATTCTGATGATCAGGTCCAACGGTAGCAGTGCGATAGTTGGGAAGTGTGCGCTGATCTCAAGTGCAGAGCAGCAGTATCTGTATGCAGGATACCTAATTCGCATTCGCTCCAACCCTGTTGTCGTACTTCCGGAATACCTTGCGCCGCTCATATCGAGTCATCTGGTACGAGTTCAGATCGAAGGCTTTGCGAAATCGACGAGCGGCGTGAATAACATAAACTCTGGTGAAATCCAGTCGTTGATCGTGCCATTGTGCGGTGTACAAGAACAACAGGAGGTGGTTGCGCAGTTGTCCTCGGTGATCTCTGGGATGGACGCGACTGCTGCCGAGATCGACGAACAGTTGCGTACAACCGATACGCTCCGTCAAGCAATCCTCAAGAAAGCCTTCGTCGGTCAGTTAGTTGCCCAAGACCCCAGCGATGAGCCCGCTTCTGTCCTTTTGGAGAGAATCAAGACGGAGAGGGCGAAGGCCGGCAAGAGCGGCCCGACCGCGAGAAAGAACAGAAAGGCGAAGACTGCGGCATGAGCGCTGCCCTCATCGTCTCCGGACGGCCACTCCCCGCCCGCTATCCCACCGGGCGGCACCGGCACGAGGCCAAGGCGACCTCATGACCGGCAGGCTTCCCATCAACCTCCACGATCTGCTGCGCCAGCGGACCATCGAGGGCGAGCGCGTCGAGTACAAGGCCGGTTGGAATCCGAAGGCCGTGCTGCACACCATCTGCGCCTTCGCCAACGACTTTCACAACTTCGGCGGCGGTTACGTGGTAGTGGGAGTCGAGGAACGGAACGGCCGTCCGGTCTTGCCGCCCACGGGCATCGATCCCGATTCGGTTGACGCGATCCAGAGAGAATTGCTGAATCTTGGACACTCGGCCATACAGCCTCAGTACCACCCGCTTGCAGCCACTTATGAAGTCGATGGCCGGACCATCCTCGTACTGTGGGCGCCCGGCGGCGAGACCCGGCCCTACAAGGCCAGGCTCGGCCTGACGCCGAAACGGCAGGAGTGGGGCTACTTCATCCGCAGGCACGGCAGCACCGTCCGAGCCAAGGGCCAGGACGAGCGCGAGTTGCTGAGCCTGACCGCCACCGTGCCCTTCGATGACCGATACCGCCAGACGGCTTCGCTGGACGACCTGTCCCATCGGCTGATCCGGGAGTTTCTGCGGGATATCGGCAGCGACCTCGCTTCCGAAGCCGCCGATCTGTCGGTGGCGGCTCTTGGTCAGCGCATGAACCTCGTCGGCGGGCCGCCCGAAGCGATGTTTCCCAAGAATGTCGGGTTGCTGTTCTTCAACGACCGCCCGCACGACTTCTTCCCCGCAACCCAGATCGACGTCGTGTGGTTCCCAGACGGTCCGGGTGGAGACCGATTCGAGGAAAAGGAGTTCCGCGGCCCCCTGTCGATCATCCTCGGCGAGGCGATCGGCTACATCGAGCGGAACTACCTGAAGGAAACGATCGTCAAGCATCCGCACAAGCCGGAAGCCGAGCGATTCTGGAACTTTCCCATCGGCGCAATCGAGGAGGCGCTGGTCAATGCCGTCTACCATCGCTCTTACGAGGAGCGAGAGCCGGTGGAGGTGCGCATCACCCCTGACGAGTTGGTGGTCCTGAGCTTCCCCGGCGCCGACCGATCCATCCGCATGGAAGATTTCGAGAAAGGGCAAGCCGTCAGCCGCCGCTACCGCAACCGCCGAATCGGAGAGTTTCTCAAGGAGCTCGATCTGGCCGAAGGCAGGTCAACCGGAGTGCCCAAGATCCTGCGGGCCATGCGGGAAAACGGCTCCCCGGCCCCGGTCTTCGAGAGCGACGAGGACCGCACGTGGTTTTTGGTCCGTCTTCCGGTGCACGAACGGGTGCGCCCGGAGCCCACCGTGCAAGATGCCGGGCAAGTCACCGAACATGAGACCGAACATGAGACCGAACATGTCGAGCGCCTGGTAGCGGCACTGAGGGGCGAAATGGACCGAGCCCAATTGCAGGCTGCCTTGAAACTAACTCACCGGCCTCACTTCCTCATGACATATCTCCGCCCCGCCCTCGAAGCCGGCCTGATCGAAATGACGCTCCCCGACAAACCGACCAGCCGGAACCAGCGTTATCGGCGCACCGCCGCCGGCGAAGCCCTGGCGCGACAAACCAGGGCCAAGGACCCCCCGGCATGAACACCGCTCCCATCGTTTCCAAAGTCTGGAGCTTCTGCACCACCCTGCGCGACGACGGCGTCGGCTATGGCGACTACCTGGAACAGCTCACCTATCTGATCTTCCTCAAGATGGCGGACGAGTACGGGAAGCCGCCGCGCAATCGTGATGTGGGCATCCCGGCCGAGTACGACTGGCCGAGTCTGAAGTCGAAGCGGGGCGCGGAACTGGAGAGCCACTACGTCACGCTGCTTCGCGAGCTTGGCGCCAGGGCCGGCATGTTGGGGCAGATCTTCACCAAGGCCCAGAACAAGATCCAGGACCCGGCGAAGCTGTACCGCCTCATCGACATGGTGGACGCCACCGAGTGGGTCACCATGGTGGCCGACGTCAAGGGCGACATCTACGAGGGCCTGTTGGAGAAGAACGCCGAGGACACCAGGTCGGGCGCGGGGCAGTACTTCACGCCGCGCGCCCTCATCCGCGCCATGGTGGAATGCGTGCGGCCCGAACCCCGCAAGCTCATCGCCGACCCCGCCTGCGGCACCGGCGGGTTCTTCCTGGCCGCCTACGATTTCCTCGCCAACCGGGACAACTTCAAACTGGACCAGCAACAGAACGCGTTCCTGAAGCACGAGACGTTTCACGGCAACGAGATCGTCGCCAATACCCGGCGCCTGTGCCTGATGAACATGCTCCTCCACAACATCGGCGAGATCGACGGCGGCGCGCCCATATCGCCCAACGACGCGCTGGTGGCCGATTCGGGGCAACGTTTCGACTACGTGTTCGCCAACCCGCCCTTCGGCAAGAAGAGCTCCATGAGCTTCACCAACGAGGAAGGCGAGCAGGAGACGGACGACCTGACTTACAACCGGCAGGATTTCTGGGCAGCCACGTCCAACAAGCAGCTCAATTTTGTGCAGCATATCCGGACCATGCTCAAGACCGACGGCCGCGCCGCGGTCGTGGTGCCGGACAACGTGCTGTTCGAGGGCGGCGCCGGCGAAACCATCCGGAAGAAGCTGCTGGACAACACCGAACTGCACACGATCCTCCGGCTTCCCACCGGCGTGTTCTACGCCCAGGGGGTCAAGGCCAACGTGATCTTCTTCGACAACCGCGAAGCCAGCCCCGACCCGTGGACGAAACAGGTCTGGTACTACGACTACCGCACCAACATTCACCACACCCTCAAGAAGAAGCCCATGCGCTACGAGGACCTGTCGGATTTCGTGAAGTGCTACAACCCGCGGAACCGGCATCAACGCAAGCCCACCTGGGACGAGAACGACGCGCCGGAAGGTCGTTGGCGCAGCTACAGCTACGAAGAACTCGCCGCCCGCGACAAGACCAGCCTCGACATCTTCTGGCTCAAGGACAAGAGCCTCACCGACCTCGACAACCTGCCCGAACCCGACGACCTCGCCGAAGAGATAATCGAGAACCTGGAGGCCGGTCTCAGCAGTTTCCGCGAGGTGCTCGCGAGCCTGCGGCAGGCGGATGGTTAAACAGCCAGTTGTGCGCCTACTGTAGGCCGCGGACACTGTGAGCACCATTGGAGGCACCCAGGTTGGAGTGGGGGCCACGTGTTTCGACAGGACTCTCACTGCCTCTAGGCCTTTGCAATCCACCTCCCGGTATTGTATGGTTCAGTCCTACCTTCGGTCACCCCGGCTATGCTGTATATAGGGGGGCCGAACTACAGAAGGCCCCCGCGGGGGCCTTCTTACTTTGGGGGAGACGCGTATGTCACGGGCAGCGATATTTGTCGATGCCGGATACCTGTTTGCCCAGGGCTCCACGGCATTGACCGGATCCAAAAAGAAGCGTACCGACACAAGGCTCGACAAGGACGCGGTGTTGGCCGAGCTTCTGGCCGTGGCAAGGGAGCAGTCGAGCGAAGCGCCGCTGCTCCGGATCTATTGGTATGATGGTGCCCTTGGGCATGGAGGCCCGACTCTTGAGCAGGAGGCCATCGCAAACTCCGACAATGTGAAGCTCAGGTTAGGTTTCATCAACAGGCAAGGCCAGCAAAAGGGCGTCGATTCACTGATCGTAACCGACTTGATCAACTTGGCTCGCAACAGCGCCATTTCAGACGCAATCTTGTTATCCGGCGACGAAGACGTACGCATCGGCGTGGAGATAGCCCAAGGTTTCGGAGTTAGAATCCATCTTCTCGGAATTGTTCCAAGCCGGGGTTCCCAGTCAAAGCAGTTGTTGTTCGAGGCTGATACGACTGTGGAGTGGAGCCGGGAAACAGTATCGAAGTTCCTTTCGGTAGCTCCCGACTCGCAGGCGGATGCGCCTGCTTCCCAGGATTCATGGGGAGAAAGTACCAATGAGCCTGATCATGATGACCGGAGGACGCTGGTCGACCTCGTCGAGCGATTCGTCAATGAGCTCAGCGATGACCAGATCGCCAAACTGAGGGAACACTGGGCTAGGACAGATGACGTTCCTCCAGAATACGACGGCAAGCTGCTGGCGACAGGGCGTTCCATTCTCGGGCGCAAGTTGGATCAGGAGGAACGTCGGTTTCTCCGAGGCACATTCAGAGAGAAAGTGAGCTCGTCTGTGGCGTGAGGAGGGTATCCCGTACCAGACGCTGTTGTCGAGCGTGATTCACAAGTACCTTTCCGGACGGCTGACCGAGAACCGGTAACAAGCGTCATCGCGCAGGGTTGGCAGCAGGAGGTCGGTAACGCTTCAACACCGGCTCTGTAGCCAGTCTTTCCTCCAGCATGAACCCATCCCCAACAGTCCTCGTCACCGGGGCCACCGGCTACATCGGCGGCAGGTTGACTCCCCGCATCCTTGCCGACGGCCATCGCGTGCGCGTTTTGGCCCGTAGCGCAGCACGGGTGCGCTCGCGTTCCTGGGCGGAACGGGTCGAGATCGTCGAGGGCGACGCGCTGGACCGCGACACGCTGGCGCAGGCGCTGGCCGGGGTGGACTGCGCCTACTACCTGATCCACAGCATGGGCAGCGGCGCGGGGTTCCACGAGCTGGACGTGGAGGCGGCGCGGCTGTTCGGGCGGGTGGCCAGGGAAGCCGGAGTCCGGAGGATCGTCTATCTGGGAGGGTTGGGGGATCCGAAGGCCGATCTGTCGCGCCACCTGCGATCCAGGCAGGACACGGGGCGGGCGCTCCGGGAAGGGGGCGTGTCGGTGACGGAGTTCAGGGCTGCGGTGATCGTGGGCTCCGGCAGCATTTCCTTCGAGATGATCCGCTATCTGGTGGAGCGGTTGCCGGTGATGGTGTGTCCGCGTTGGGTCTATTCGCGGGTCCAGCCCATCGCGGTGAACGACGTGCTGGACTATCTGGCGGCGGCTCCGGCCAACGCCGCCTGCGGCGACAAGGTCATCGAGATCGGCGGCGACGGGGTCACTACCTACAAGGGGATGATGCTGGGCTACGCCCGGGCCAGGGGCCTCAGGCGTTGGCTGGTGCCGGTGCCGGTGCTGACGCCGCGGCTGTCGTCGTACTGGGTGCACTGGATCACGCCGATCCCTTCCGGCGTCAGCGGACCCTTGATCGACGGGCTCCGGAACGAGGTCGTGGTGACCGACCATCTGGCCCGGGAGCTGTTCCCGGCGATCTCGCCCCGGGACTACGCCGGGGCCATCGCGGAGGTGATCGAGGACCTGGAGAACGGGCGCATCGAGACCGCCTGGAGCGACGCCCACGGCGGGTCCGACACGCCCGACTCCTTCTCCCGCGTGGAGTCGCACGAAGGCATGATCTTCGAGCGCCGCGCACGGCAGGTTGCAGCGCCCGCACGGGAGGTGTACCGGGTGTTCACCGGCATCGGCGGCGACCGGGGATGGTTCTACGGCGACTGGATGTGGCGGATACGCGGCATGGTGGACCGCCTGCTGGGGGGCGCGGGGCTGCGGCGGGGACGCCGCCACGCCGACGAGCTGCGGGTCGGCGACGCGCTGGATTTCTGGCGGGTGGAGGCCCTGGAGCCGGGATGTCTGGTCCGCCTGAGGGCGGAGATGAAGCTGCCGGGCCGCGCCTGGCTCCAGTTCCGGGTGTGGGAGACCGACGACGGCAAGACCCAACTGGAACAGACCGCGGCCTTCCTTCCCAAGGGCCTGGGCGGCCTGCTTTACTGGTACGGGCTTTACCCGGTCCACGCCCGGATCTTCGACGGGCTGGCGCGGGAAGTCGCAAGGCGCGCCGAGGCTTGACCGAACTCCGGATACGGGAGGTGCGACATGGCGGAAACGACAGTATTCGAACCCGGCGGGTACCGGTACGTGCGGGGGCGGTTCCAGTACTCGGGGGGCGTCTCGGCGGAGCCGGGATTCGTCATCGAACGCGCCCGGTTCGCGCGCCCGGTGCCGCTCGGGGAAGGGTTCCGCCGGATCGAGACGTATCTTGACGCTCTCGGCCGGCCGCCGACGGCGTTCTGCGCTTGCGAGTTGCGCTCGCCGGGGCAGTTCACGGAAGAAGGCTTCGTTGCCTTCAATCGGGTCTACGTGCGCACGCTCGAACGGTGGGGCATCTTCAAGGACGACGACAATCCCGTCGCGCGGTCGAACGTATGTCCCGAGGTGCATCCTCCGAGCGAACCCTGCTTCCATGCGTTTTCGTACACGGTGCCGGCCGGGGCGGGCGACGCGGCGGGGCTCAAGAGCTTCGTGATCGCGGGTTCCGGCGAAGCGCCCGAGGGACCGGGCGGGTACGGGGACCGGATCATCCGTCTCGGCGACACGTCGCCCGACGCCATGCGGGAAAAGGCGCAATTCGTCCTCGGAGCGCTGGAACTGCGGATGGCGGCGTTGGGCCTGACGTGGGCGGACGCCACCACGAGCCAGCTCTACACGGTCCACGAAATACAGGGGTTTCTCGCCGACGAGGTCGTCCGCCGGGGCGCGGCGCCGGACGGCGTCACATGGACCTACGCCAGGCCGCCGGTCCAGGGACTGGAATTTGAAATGGACGTCCGGAGCGTACCGGTGGAGCGGGTGATCGGTTGAGTCTCGTGATGCGTCCGCCGGGCGGAGGCAGATCGGACGGATTGATATTATGCATTAAGAATGCATAATATTCACCATGAGCCCGCCGTACCTCAAACGCTCGCTCGAACCCGTTCTCAGGAAGGCGGCCGCGGAGTTTCCCGCCGTCGTCCTGACGGGGCCGCGCCAGTCCGGCAAGACAACCCTGCTGCAACATCTTTTTGGGAGGCGTTACGGGTACGTGTCCCTGGAGCCTCCGGACGTTCGCGCGGCCGCCGTGAATGACCCGCGCGGGTTTCTGGAACTGTATCCGGCGCCGGTGGTCCTTGACGAGGTGCAGTACGCGCCCGACCTGCTCCCCTACATCAAGGAAAAGGTCGATGCGAACCGCGACACGAACGGTCAATATCTTCTGACCGGCTCACAGAATCTATTGCTTGCCGAGAAGGTGACCGAATCGCTGGCGGGCCGCGCGGCTATGCTCCGCCTGTTGCCGTTGTCGAGGCGGGAAGCCGAGGGACGGCCTGGGGCATTCCTTGCCTGGGAACGCAAGCGCCCGCCGTCTTCGAGAACGCCGCATGGATTTGGCGAACTGTGGAAGCGCTTCCTTCGGGGCGGGTACCCGGAACTTGCCGTGGACTCCGGTCGGGACGCCTCCCTCTGGCATGCCAGCTACATCCAGACCTATCTTGAACGGGACGTGCGTACCGTCCGGCAGGTGGGAGACCTGACCCAGTATCAGAATTTTCTCCGCCTGCTGGCGGCCCGAAGCGCCCAACTCCTGAATCTTACCGACGTCGCTCGAGACCTCGGGGTGGCGGTCAATTCGATCAAGGCCTGGCTGTCCGTGCTCGAGGCCACCTACCAGGTGATCGTGCTGCGCCCGTATTTCGCCAACGTCGGAAAGCGGTTCGTCAAGACCCCGAAGGTTTACTTTTCCGACGTCGGCACGCTGTGCCATCTCGCACGTCTCAAGGACCCCGAACATGCTGCCTCCGGCCCCATGGGCGGCGCAATCATGGAGACGGCCGTGCTGTCCGAGATCGTTCGGACTCTGACGCATCGGGGGATGGAGCCGCGAGTCTACTTCTGGCGGACCGCGGCGGGCACGGAGGTGGACTTCGTTGTCGAAACCAGCGGTGGACTCGTCCCCATCGAGGTAAAGCTGTCCGCGACCCCGCGGCCGGCAATGGGCGGCGCCATCAGGACGCTGCAGGGAGACATCGGAAGCACCGCGAGGCCCGGCTACGTGGTGCACCCCGGTGACATACGCTTGCCCCTCGGTTCCGGCGTGACCGCGCTTCCCTTCGCCGACCTGTAGCGTCGCGCTACCCGAGCAGGATTGAAATCGATCATCCGCTCTATGGCGTTAACGGGTCAAGTCGGGTATCTCCACCACAGGTCAGGAGGTTTTCATCATGCGTTTTGGCATCGCGTTCGGCAGTTATCCCTCGGATCTTGACCGGGCCGGCGTCTGCCGCGACTTCACGGAACGGGCGCGGGTGGCCCACGCCAGCAACTACGAGGCGCTGTTCGTGGCGCAGCACTACTCCACGGGACCCGACGCGGCCATGCTCCAGTCCCTGCCGCTGCTGTCCTACTTCGCGGGCCTGACCCCCGGCATGTACCTGGGCACGGCGATTTTCCTGCTGCCCATGCACGAGCCCCTGATGGTGGCGGAGTACACGGCCACCCTCGACAACCTGTGCGACGGCAAGTTCCTGTTCGGCATCGGGCAGGGCTATCGCGACGTCGAGTTCACCTCCATGGGCGTGCCCCTGCGCGAGAAGCGGCCGCGGCTGGAGGAGGGGATCGAGGTGGTGAAGCGGTTGTGGACCGAGAACGAGGTCCACCACCAGGGCAGGTTCTACCGCATCGACGGCGTCACCATCCAGCCCAAGCCGATCCGGAAACCCCGGCCGCCCATCCTGCTGGGGGCCGACACGGTGCCCACCGTCGGCCGCGTCCCGGCGGTGGCCGACCACTGGATCGCCAGCCGCCGTCACACCAAGACCTTCCTGCGCGAGGCCGTACCCGCGTACAAGCGCGCCCTGGAGGCCCAGGGCCGGTCCTTCGAGGGCCTCTACATCTTCCGCGACCTCTGCGTCGCCGACAGCCGCAAGGAGGCCGAAGACCGCATCCGCGAAGGCTACGAGCGGCGCTACGAACGCTACCAGCGCTGGGGCCAGCCGGGCGAACGCTACGACCTCCCGTTCGAGCAGTTGCAGCAGGACCGCCTGGTCCTCGGCAGCCCGGCGGAGGTGGCCGAGCAGGTGCTCTCCTACCACCAGGAGTTCGGCGCCGAGATCATGTGGTTCATGGTGGACTGGCCCGGCATGGACTCCTCCGTCACCCTCGAAACCATCCAGCGCTTCGGCGAGGAGGTCATCCCCGAGTTGAAGCGGCTCACGCCGGAGTGCCCGCTGCCGTAGGTGGTAGCCACATTGTAAGAGGCGTCCAGCTATTGTAAATTGGTGCTAGAATTACAATAGTGAGCGGCGCTATTGCAATATCCTTCAATAGGGAAGTCCGGCCATGCAGCGCGGAGAATGCGGCAGTTATGAAGTGACACGTGTCGGCGAGGAGCGCGTTCGCGCTTTCGTGCCGGCGCCGTTGCCGCCGAAACCCGCTTTGGTCCTGGACGGTGCCTTGCAACAGGCGGTGGAATCGGCCGTCCTGGCTCTCGGCCGCCTCGATGGCGTGGCGACGCTGTTGCCGGACCACGCGCTTTTCCTCTACGCCTACGTCCGCAAGGAAGCGGTGCTCTCGTCCCAAATCGAGGGTACGCAATCGTCGTTCTCGGATCTTCTTCTCTTCGAATTGGAGGACGCGCCGAGAGTACCGGTCGACGACGCGGCCGAAGTCTCGAACTACGTGGCGGCGCTCCACCATGGTTTGCGGCGTCTTGGAGAGCAGTTTCCGCTGTCGAATCGCCTCATCCGCGAGATTCACGCGGTGCTGTTGTCGGGGGAACGGAATCTCTCCAAGACGCCCGGCGAGTTTCGCCGTTCACAGAACTGGATCGGCGGCACGCGGCCGGGCAACGCTGTCTTCGTGCCGCCGCCCCACACGGCCGTGCCCGGCTGCATGGCGGCGCTTGAAGGTTTTCTTTACGCCGAGGAGTTGCCGGTCCTGTTGCGCACCGCGCTTGCGCACGTCCAGTTCGAGACCATTCACCCGTTTCTGGACGGCAACGGGCGCGTGGGGCGGTTGCTGATCACCCTGCTGCTGTGCCAGGCCGGGGTGCTGCGCCAGCCGCTCCTGTACCTCAGTCTTTTCCTGAAGCAACACCGGAGCACCTACTACGATCTCCTGAACCGAGTGCGGCTCACCGGGGACTGGGAAGCATGGCTTGACTTCTTCCTCGAAGGCGTGAAACTGACGGCCGATGGCGCGGTCGACACCGCCCAACGCTTGTCCCGGATGTTCCAGGATGATCGGGAACGGGTCCGGACAGCGGCAGGCCGGCGCGCGGTGACGGCGTTGCGTGTCCACGATGCGCTCAAGTCCCGGCCGATCTTGTCGCTGCCCGTGGCGTGCCGTGATACCGGGCTTACCTTCCACACCGTCGCGTCGGCCATGGGGTTGCTCGTGAGCCAGGGAATCGCCCGAGAGATCACCGGAAGACAGCGTGACCGACAGTTCGTCTATGATCGATATCTTTCCATCCTCAACGAAGGCACCGAAGCGCCTTGATGGTACGAGGTCGACGATCCCGGAGGCACGCATGAACGCACCCTGGTCCGGCACCATCGTCTCCGTGCAGCCGCGGATACGGCTGCTGCGTTCTCTCGACGAGCGCTCCCACGGCTATCATGGCTACGTGCTGCGGATCGACGGGACTTGCGCCGGCGAGCGCGGGGAGGCCGCTATCGCCGTGGGCCGGGGGGCGCACGCGAAGCACCAATTTCGCGCCGGCATGGAGGCGAGCGGCGTAGCGGTGCCCGTGGCCAACCCGAATACGGAAACGGCGGGGTGGTACAGGGTGAGCCGGCTCAAGGTCCTCCGGGACGCCGAGGTGGAGGCGGCGGCCGGGCCGCCGTTCCATGGCGTGCCGCCGGACCTGGAAACCTACCGCGAGCGCGGGCACCGGCGGTTGGCTCCGCGCACCTACGACAGTCGCTGCGCGACCTGCATGTGGGGTTGCCGGATGCCGGTGGGCATCATACTGGATCAATGGAACCCTTCGCGACAACGGTACAGGGTCGAGACTTTCTGCTATGGTCCGAAGAGTTGCCGTTTCTATCGGGCCGGGCGCGAGCGCACGGTTCCGGCGAAAGACGGGTTGTCGTACACCGAGGGCGACTGGGTCGACGAGTCGGCCACCGCGCACAGGGGGCCGGACGACTAGCCGGAGGAGCAAGGCACCATGAGCCAGCACTCACACTCACACTCGGCCAACGCGCAGTTTCACGATCCCGCGCACGCGGCGGAGTTCGACAGGAAGGCGGCCGTGTCCGACATCCGCGGACAGTTGGCGGAGCGCCTGATCGAGGCCATGGCGCTGCGCGGCGACGAGACCGTGCTCGACGTGGCCACCGGCACGGGCCGCTTCGCCCGGCCGGTTTCCGGGTGCCTGGCCGGCGGGAGCGTGGTCGGCATCGACCCGGCGCTGGCCATGCTGCGGGTGTCGCGCGACCCGGACGCGGAGCCCATTCCCCGTTACGGCCGGGTCGCCGCCACGGCCGAGCGCATGCCGCTGAAGGACGGCATCTTCGACTGCGCGTGGGTGGCCTTCAGCCTGCATCACTTCGTCAGCGCCACGGACATGCTGCGGGAGGCGGGGCGGGTGCTCAAGCCGGGCGGCCGCCTCTTCATCCTCGATCCGATCGTCGCGGCGGTGGACGACGCGCTCGACGCGGCCGTCAACAGCCTCATCAACGAGGTCTTCCAGCGCTCCCACGGCGCCGGATTCCGCTTCTTCGCGCAGGAAGAGATCCGGCGCCTCATGACCGACGGCAGCATGGAAATGGTGCGCGACGATCTCCACACCTACCCGGTGGATCAGGACGGCACCGACGGCATTCCCACCGGCCGGCACTGGATCGAGGTAATGGACGAGCTGGAACGGAGGCCGGCGGAGTTGAAGGCGCGCTTCCAGGAGAGATACTTTCGTTACGAGAAGACCGGCGATGGGGTCCACCTCAGCGGCGGCTTCCACTTCGGCCTCGTCGCTGGTGAGAAACGGCCCGGCACCGACTGAAGGAGCACCTCATGAAGACGCCATCATCACTCATCACCCTGGGGACGTCCGGCGGACCGTCGTTGACCCCCCGGCGGGCGCAGACCTCACACCTGCTCACCGTCAACGGCACCTACTACGTGGTGGACGCCGGCGACGGCGTGTCCCGGCGCATGGCCCGGGCCGGCGCGGACGTGCGCAAGGTGGGGATCATCTTTCTGACCCACCATCATGACGACCACACGGCGGGCCTCGGCACACTCATGTCCCTGGCCTGGGACGGGCAGCGCACCGCGCCCATCGACGTCTACGGGCCGCCCCGGACCGAGGAGCTTGTGGATGCCACGGTGAAGTACTGCAGCATCAGCGCCGACATCCGCATCGCCGACGGCGGCCGGAGCGTGCCGCTGGACAAGGTGTTCTTCGGGCACGACGTGGGCGTCGGCGAGGTCTACCAGGACGACAACGTGCGCGTGAGCGCCGTGGAGAACACGCACTTCAGCTTCCACCGGGGCGACAAGGAGGGCCTGTACAAGTCCTACTCCTATCGCTTCGAGACCCCGGACCGGGTCATCATGTTCACCGGCGACACCGGCGCCAGCGCCGCCGTCACCGCGCTGGCAAAGGATGCGGACGTGCTGGTGACGGAGACCTCCTCCTGTGACGAGCGCAAGAACGCGATGATCCAGGACGGCCGCTGGCAGGCCATGAGCACGGCCGAGCAGGAAGGCATCATGCGCCAGGCCACCCAGGGGCACATGGGCCTGGAGAACATCGGCAAGCTGGCGACCCAGGCGGCCGTCAGGAAGGTGGTGCTGTCCCACTTCACCCGCCGCGTCGGCACCGACGACTACGAGCCCTGGGCCGAGGAGGTGAGGAAGCACTACTCGGGCGAGGTGGTGGTCGCCGAGGACCTGATGGAGTTCTGACGGCCCGGTCATGAAGATCATCGGCACCGCGGCGGCGCGGGTTGACGGCGTCGCCAAGGTCACGGGACAGGCCGAATACGCCTCGGACCTCATCCTGCCCGGCATGCTCTGCGGCAAGATCCTGCGGAGCCTCCACCCACACGCCCGCATCGTTTCCATCGACACGCGCGCCGCGGAGCGTATTCCCGGCGTCCGCGCCGTGCTCACGCGCGAGGACTTCCGCGACCGGAACCCCTGGTTCAGCGGCAGGATCCAGGACCACCCCATCGTGGCGCTGGAGCGCGCGCTGTTCGCGGGCCAGCCGGTGGCCGCGGTGGCGGCCGATGACGAGGCCGCCGCGGAAGACGCGCTCCGCGCGGTGGCGGTGGAGTACGAGCCGCTGCCCGCGGTGGTCACCATCGAGGAGGCCGTCGCCGGCGGCGCGCCGCAAGTCCACGATTTCGCGCCCGGCAACATCTGCTTCAGCGACCGGCTCGAGAAGGGCGACGTGGCCGCCGGCTTCGCCGGGGCCGACACGGTGGTGGAGGACACGTTCACCTTCCCCATGGTGTACCACTACGCCATGGAGCCCCACGTGGCCATCGCCAAGGTGGATGCCGAGGGGGTGACCGTGTGGAGCTCCTGCGCCCACCCCTTCGGCGTGCAGCTCGAGCTGGCCCACATCTTCAGCCTTCCGCTTGCGAGCGTCCGGGTCGTCATCCCCTACGTGGGCGGCGCCTACGGCAGCAAGTCCGGGGCCAAGATCGAACCCTTGGCGGTGGCGCTGGCGCAGAAATGCGGCCGGCCGGTGCGGGTGGCCCAGAACGTCTCCGAGGCGATGATGACCGTGCGGCGCCATTCGGCCCTGTGCCGGGTGCGCACCGGGGCCAGGCGGGACGGCACCCTGGTGGCCAAGCAGGCGGAGATCTTCCTCAACACCGGCGCTTTCGCCGAGCTCGGGCCGGTGGTGACCAGCCGCACCCTCACCCGCATCCTGGGGCCGTACCGCATCCCCAACCTCCGGGTGGAGTCCCACTGCGTGTACACCAACACGGTGTCCGCGGCCTCGTTCCGCTCCATCGGCGGCCCGCAGACCGCCTGGGCCAACGAGTCGCAGATGGACATCCTCGCCGACGAGCTGGGCCTCGACCCCCTGGCCTTCCGCCTGAAAAACCTGCTCCACCGGGGCGAGGAGCTGAAGCCCGGCGGCAAACCCCTGGACGCCGACCTCCGGGAAGGGCTCGGGCGGGTCACCGAGCGGATGGGATGGGACGGACCCGTGGCCGCCTCCGGGGAGGGCCGGGGGCTGGCGTTCGGGGTCACCGACCCGGGGGCGCCGCTGGCCTCCACCTCCACCGTGCACGCCCTCTCCGACGGCAGCGTGGTGCTGCTCATCGGCACCTCGGAAATCGGCCAGGGGTCGCGCACGGTCATGAGCCAGATCGTGGCGGAGGAACTGCGCGTCCCGTTCGACAAGGTGCGGGTGCGGCCGCCGGACACCGCCTATACCCCGTACGACCGCTCCACCGGCTCGAGCCGGTCCACCACGGTGATGGGCAAGGCCACGCAGTTGGCCGCGGCCGACGCCCGCGAGCAGATCCTGGAGCTGGCCATGGAGCGCTTCGAGGCGCCGCGGGAGGCCGTGGAGCTCTCGGACGGCGAGGCCCGGGCGGGCGGCCAGAGCGTTTCCTACGGCGAGCTCATCCGCCACCATTTCGCCATGCAGGGAGGCGAGATCGTGGGCCGCGGCTACGCCCACAGCGGCATGGCCCCGACCCCCTCCAACCCGCTCTTCTGGGAGATCGGCATCGGCGCCGCCGAGCTCGACGTGGACCGGGACACGGGCGAGGTGCGGCTCGGTCGCTACGTCATGGCCGCCGACGTGGGCAAGGCACTGAACCCGCTCCAGTGCGAGGGCCAGGACGAGGGCGCCGCCATGATGGGCATCGGCCACGCGCTGATGGAGTCCATCGAATACGGCGACGGCCAGATCCTGAACCCGAACCTGGTGGACTACCGCGTGCCCGGCTTCAAGAACCTGCCGGCGACCTTCGAATCGATACTGGTGGAGAACGGTGACGGCCCCGGCCCCTACGGCGCCAAGGGCATGGGAGAGGGCGGCATCATCCCGGTGGCGCCCGCCGTGGCCAACGCGGTGTTCCGCTGCACCGGCGCCCGTGTCAAGGACCTGCCGCTGACTCCGGAGAAGGTCTGGCGCGCCATGCGCCGAAACGGATAAGGGCGGGTCTGAAACCCGCCCTTGGTCACGCGGAAACGCCCGCTCCTACAACCCGTAGAACACCCGCGAGTTGGTGTTGAGGATCTTCTCGGCCTGCTCGTTGTCGATCCGCCCCTCGTCCACCCAGTTTCGCACCTCGTGGAGTCCGCTCAGGTTGGCGGAGATGTCGGTATGGCTGTAGTCCGTGCCGATCATCAGGTTGTCCTCGGTGTGGAACTTCAGGAGCGACTCCACGTCGTCGATGGGGTCGATGGTGATGAAGCAGCGGTTCTTGCGGAAGATGTCGGGGTCGAGGTCGCACAGTTGCGGCAGGGTGGTTCCCGTGCCGCGGAGCGCGGCGCGCTTGGTGGCTCCAAGTTGCGACATCACGTAGGGAATCCACGACGCCCCCGATTCGATGAACCCGAACCTCAGGTTGGGGAACCTCTCCGGCACCTCGGAGGTCACCAGCTCGGCGAAGGCGTACATGATGGGAAAGCCGCGGTCCCACTCGCGCGAGGGCAGCGGGTGGCCCGTGTGGAAGCACAGGGCCATGTCCAGGCGGTTGGCCTCCTCGTACACCGGGAAGAAGTGCGGGTCGGTGACCTTGCGGCCGATGTCGAAGCCGCGCTTGAAGATGCCGCAGGCGCCGTGCTCCTTGGCCCAGCGCAGTTCCTCGATGCCCATTTCCGGATTCAGCCACGGCAGCACCGCGGCCCACTGCAGCCGCCCGTTGGTGGGCGCGCACTTCTCCGCCAGCCAGCGGTTGTAGGTGGTGGCCAGCGCCCACTCCGCTTCGGCGTTCTGGGTGTTGTGGCGGATGAAGAAGGTCGGGAAGATGACCTGGATGTCCACGCCCATCTCGTCCATGTGGGCCACCCGGCCTTCGACGTCGTCCAGTTCCCGCCGCACCCGCGGCGGATGGTTGATCTCGTCCCGCACCGCGCGGTTCTGCAGCCTGCCCTCCACCACCCAACTGCGCCGGGTGGTGGTGTTGAAGCCGGCCCGGTTCGCCTCGTCGTCGGACATGTGGACCGTCACCGGCATGTATTTCGCGTAGGGAGTCCCCTCCAACGCGGCCCAGGTGGACTCGGACTCGTCGACATGGGTATCGGCATCGATCACGGACATGGCATAACCTCCTGCGCCTGATACGGCCGGAACGGGTACAACCGGCATTCTACAGGCTGGCATCGCAATTTTTCCTGTACCCTAGCAACTATCGCGGGTCTCGGCAATTTCAGTGCATGCCCTTCCACCCTTCCTCGACCGCGCCGACCCACGCCAGGATCTTCATGTTGCACGATGCTTGCTGTTTGCTGTTAGTGCTGTCAAAATGCGGTCATGCCGGTACAGATCACCATTCGAGGCGTTCCGGAACATGTGCGCGACGAGCTCGCCGTGCGGGCGGCGTCGCAGCGGCAATCCATGCAGGAGTATCTCCGTTGCGAGCTGGAGCGCATCGCGTCCCGGCCCTCCCTCGACGCGTGGCTGCAGGGCGTTCGTGAGCGCAAGGAAGCGGCAGGCTCGCGCGTGGGACCTGCCAGCATCCTGCGCGCCCGTGACGCGGACCGGACGTGATCGTCCTCGATGCATCCGTGCTGGTCGCGGCGCTGGTGGACTCGGGTCACGAAGGACGGTGGGCGGAATCCGTCGTCGCCGAAGGGGACTTGGCCGCCCCCGAGTTGGCGTTGGTCGAGGCGACCAACATCCTGCGTCGGCTGGAACGGTCCAGCGAGATCTCGCGGCTGGAGGCCAACAGCGCACACCGGGACCTGTTGCGGCTTGAGTTGGATCTGTTCCCGTTCGCGCCGTTTGCCGATCGAGTATGGGCCTTGCGAAGCAATCTGACGGCTTACGACGCCTGGTACGTCGCACTGGCCGAAGCGCTGGGTTGCCCGCTGGCGACACTGGACCGGAAGCTCGGCCGGGCCACGGGTTCGGTGTGTGAGATTGTTGTGCCAACGGGTCGTAGATGATCGGTCATATTCGAAGAAGCTCGTGACCTCCAAGGAAACCAGGCTGAGCTGGAAATCTACGACGATCAACGGCGAGGCTTCGATGGGTAATCTGGCCAACAACAAGGGAGATCTTGAGGCGTGATCTATCAGCCAGATGCTGCTCTGAAACTACTGCGATTGGGTTCCGGTAAATTTGATGCCGAGTTTCGCGAGGGCCAGGAAGAGGCTATCCGGCATGTCGTGAGCGGGAATGGCCGGTTGTTGGTCGTGCAGAAGACCGGCTGGGGCAAGAGCTTTGTCTACTTCATCGCGACGAAGCTGCTTCGCGAAGGGGGTATGGGTCCTGCACTTCTCATTAGTCCACTACTTGCGCTTATGCGTAACCAGATCGCCGCGGCAGAGCGGATGGGGGTTCGCGCCGAGACAATTCATTCCGACAATCAGGACCGTTGGGAGCAGGTCGAAAACTCTGTCGGTCGCAACGAGGTGGATATCCTGCTCATCTCACCCGAAAGGCTGGCTAATGAGCGTTTCCAAACCGAGGTGCTCGGTAAGATTGCCGATAGAATAGCTCTCCTGGTGATCGATGAGGCCCATTGTATCTCTGACTGGGGTCACGACTTTCGCCCACATTATCGGCTGATCGAACGCATCGTGCGCACTTTGCCGCCGAACCTTCGCTTACTGGCTACCACTGCTACGGCAAACAATCGCGTTGTCGAGGATCTGGCAGAAGTGCTTGGGCCAAACTTGCAAGTATCCCGCGGCGATCTTAACCGGTCTTCCCTAGCGCTTCAGACGATCCGCTTGCCGACACAGGCTGAAAGGCTTGCATGGCTGGCGGAACAATTGCGCGTTCTTCCGGGTCACGGGATCATTTATGCCCTCACGGTCCGTGACGCAAAACAGGTCAGCGAATGGCTTGAATCTCGAGGATTGGATGTTGCCGCCTACTCGAGCGAGACGGGTGATCGGCGCGAGGAATTGGAAGACGCGCTTCTTCAAAACAGAATAAAAGCGCTTGTAGCGACCACAGCCTTGGGCATGGGCTTTGACAAACCGGATTTAGCCTTTGTTATTCACTACCAGACGCCAGGATCCGCAGTGGCGTACTATCAGCAGGTCGGTCGCGCTGGGAGGGCGCTCGATGCGGCGTATGGCGTGCTGTTGAGCGGTGACGAAGAAACAGAGATCACCGACTACTTCATCAACAGAGCGTTTCCCACGCGTGCTGAAGTCCGAGAGATCCTGGATGCCCTGGAGCGGGAACCCACTGGTTTGTCAGCTCGTGAGATTGAGGGAGCAGTCAACATCAGAACTGGTCGTATACAGAAGACGATACAACTCCTTTCTTTGGAAGCTCCATCGCCGATTGCCAAGGACGGGACCAAGTGGCAATTGACCGCCGCGGTGCTAAGCCTGGCTTTTGGGAACGGGCGGAGCGACTCACCGAACTGCGGAGAAAGGAACAGGAGCAGATGCAGGAATACGTGGGTCTCGACTCCGGTCACATGGAGTTTCTTGTGCGAGTGCTGGATGGAGACCCGGAGGGCATCTCTCCACCAAGCTTGCCGCCTTTGGCAACGGAGCCGGACCCGGTCCTGGTTCGGGAGGCAATCGCTTTTCTTCGACGCACGAGCTTGCCGTTCGAACCGCGAAAGCGATGGCCTGCCGGAGCCCTCCGGCACTATACGCTGTCTGGTCGAATAGATCCCGAGCTGCAGGCTCAACCCGGCAAGGCACTATGCGTTTGGGGCGACGCTGGTTGGGGCGGTCTGGTGCGCCAGGGGAAGTACCGTGACGGTCACTTCTCGGACGAATTGGTTGGGGCGTGCCGGAAGTTGATCGAAGATTGGAGCCCGGAACCGGCGCCCGAATGGGTAACTTGTATCCCGTCCCGGCGGCATCCGGAACTTGTCCCTGATTTCGCCAGACGCTTGGCCGACTCTCTTGAGCTTCCTTTCCGGCAAGTAGTAGTCAAGACGGAAGACCGCCCGGAACAGAAGACGATGGAGAACGGCACTCAGCAGGCACGCAATGTTGATGGCTCGTTGACCTTGACCGAAGAGGCGTTGCCTGACGGGCCATTGCTGCTTGTGGATGACATGGTAGACTCGCGCTGGACCTTCACGGTCGCTGCCTGGCTGCTTCGTTCAAACGGGAGCGGCGAGGTGTGGCCGGTGGCACTTGCCCAAGTGGGGGGCTGATAATGAGTGAGACGCTCTCCCCGAACACCAAAGCGATCCTGTTGTTAACCGCGCCTTTGATTGTTGGACGCGGCAAGGGTGACGAACGAGCCAGCCTTCTTGCGCCGGGGGAATACACGAAACTCGCCGCGTATCTCCACGAGGCGGGAAGACAGCCCGCCGATTTGCTGGGCACGGACACCGATCAACTTCTCAGCGATTGCCATCCCATAGTCGATCAGGACCGGCTCAAGCGTCTTTTGGGCCGGGGTTTCCTGTTGAGTCAAGCGTTCGAGCGCTGGCAGACACGGGCGATCTGGGTGCTGAGCCGAGCTGATGACGCTTATCCGCGGAAGCTCAAGGCGCGGCTGAAGAAAGACTCGCCCAGCTTGCTGTATGGCTGTGGGGACCGGGAAATTCTCAATAGCGGTGGATTGGCGGTCGTAGGATCGCGTAACGTGAGCGACTCGTTGGTCGAGTACACTTACGGAATTGGGTGTCTTGCGGCAAGGGCGCGACGGACCGTGGTATCCGGGGCTGCCAGAGGCGTTGACCAAACGGCCATGCGCGCCGCACTGGAGTCGGGTGGCAAAGTCACTGGTGTGCTGGCCGACAGCCTCGAAAAAACCATCACGAATCGCGAGCACAGGAATCTGTTGTTGGATGGGCGGCTCGCCCTGATATCGCCGTACGACCCGAATGCGGGTTTCAACACGGGTAACGCCATGCGGCGCAATAGAGTAATTTACGCCTTGGCGGACGCGGCTCTGGTGGTTAACGCGGATATGAACAAGGGCGGGACCTGGGCCGGTGCGAAAGAACAACTGGACAAGCTGCACCTGGTACCTGTGTATGTGCGTTCGACGGGTGGAGGATCCGAGGGCCTCGATGCCCTGAGAAACATGGGAGCACTACCGTGGCCGAATCCCGTAGACCCGGACGACCTCGATGCCGTTTTTCAGTTCGATATCCCCAAAACGCCAGACCGTCTGACCCAAAGGGCTCTGCCGTTCGATGCTTGGCAGGAATCCGCGGAACTGGAACGACAGCCATGCGCACCGGTATCACGAACAGCCGACAATCCGAGTCTTGATCCCGCCGGGGAACTGTATCGGACCATACGTTCAGTGGTTACCCAACTGCTTGTAGAACCCAAGAAGGCCGCTGAAGTTGCTGGAGAACTGGATGTCACCAAGCGTCAAGCCGAGGAGTGGCTGAAGCGGCTCGTCGCGGAAGGTGTCCTGGAGAAACGCAGCAGACCGACACGACGCTATGTAATACGGCAGGACGACCTGCCAGCGCAGTAAGCGTCGCGGCGAAGAAGGAATACCCGAACCCTGCGGGCCCTACCCGATCCCCTCCCTTGTCTCCGCGATCACCAGGTCCACCACCGCGCGCAACGCCTGATCGTCGGTATCGCCCTCCACGCGGCGCAGCCGGAACAGGTCGATCTGGCGGTCGGCGCCGGTGCCCTCGCGGATGATGGCGAGGGCGTGCCGGAGCTCTTCCTCGCAGCCCAGGGCGCGGGCGTCGCCGGCCAACTCTTCCACCAACTCGGCGGCGGAGTCTTCGATGTCCTTGCGGCCGCCCTCGCGGGTGTCGCCGAGAAAGGCCAGGACGCCATAGCGCTGGGCCAGCCAACGGTTCTCGTTGATGATTTCGGTCGGCGGCTCGGCCGGTAGCGCGCCTTCGCGGTCTAGTCGCGACAGCCGCCGGATCAGGGAGCCGTACAGCGCCGCGAGGCACATGGCGTCGTCTATGCGCGGGCACAGGTCGCAGATGCGCAATTCGATGGTGGGGAATCGATGGGACGGGCGGATATCCCACCACAGCTCGCTGCCGTCCCCTATCAGGTTCATCCTCTGGTAGTCCGCCACGAGCTGGTCGAATTCCGCCCGGGACCACAGCGGTGCGGGAAGGCCGGTGCGCGGCAGCGCGCCCATGATGCTCAGCCGGTAGGACTTGTATCCGGTCTCGCGGCCGGCGTTGAACGGCGACGACGTGGACAGGGCGTTCAGCAGCGGCAGGTAGCGGCGGATGGCGGTCATGACCCGTATGCGCGAATCTGCATCGCCGAAACCGGCATGAATGTGCATGCCGCTCACGATCAGTCGCCGTACGGTCTCCTGGAAGGTGCTGGCGAACCGTTCGTAGCGGTCCTTGGGCGTGGGTATCTGGGCGTCCCAGGCCGCGAAGGGGTGGGTGGAGCCGGCCATCACCGCGGCGTCGTATTGCGCCGCGGCCTCCACCACGATCCGGCGGGTTTCCTTGAGCGCGCCGCGCAGGTCGGCCACCGACTCGCACACGCGGGTATTGGTCTCGATCTGGGAACGCAGGAACTCGTGCACGACGCCGTGGGGGCCGCGGTTCCGTTCACACACCTCGAAGATCCCCGCGTCCGGATCGGCGATGATGTCGCGACTTTCGGGATCGACGAGAAAGAACTCCTCTTCGATGCCGAAGGTGATGTCAGCCTCCGCTTCCTGGTCGCTGCCGTCACCCATGAGTTGCTTGAGTGCCATATCCCGCCTCGCTCGTGTTGGCGGCCTGCAACGGCCGGACCACTGGAACCATCCACCGGGAAACCCACACGCGGAGAGATATCGCACGCACGGTTCGAGGAGGCAAGGGCGGACCCACGCGGGGCCGCGGCGACAACACGCATGAGGCGGCGCCCGAACGGGATCGGCCAACGAACGAGACGCCTGCTCCGGTCTGATTTTCGCGTTTCTTTGTCGGATGGTCACGGGAACGTAACATGCCCCGGTTAAGTCTCCAGTCATCAAGTTCCGGTGCCCCGGACCCAGGTCCGGCGGTTCGGATCGATGGGCTCGGCTGGAATCGCAACGACCACGGAGGAAAAAATGCGCGACATGACCGCAAGGCAGGAGATTGGAGAGCAGGAGCTCGATGAAGCCCACGATGCACCTCTCATGGAAACCGACTTCGGCAAGCTGGCCGCCAAGGCCATTTCCCGGCGGGGATTCCTGAGCGGCGGCGCGGCGTTCGCCGCATCCGCGTTCGTCCTGAGCACCGGCGTGCTGAGGCCCCTCGCGGCGCTGGCTGGCGCCAGCCGCTTCGGCTTCGAGTCGGTGGCGGCCAACGGTCTCGACACCGTCACGGTTCCCAAGGGATACGGGTGGCATGTGGTAGCCAGATGGGGCGATCCCATGTGGTCCCGCGGCACGGAGTTCGACCAGAAGACCCGTGGCACCGGCGCCAGCCAGGAGCTGGCCTTCGGCGACAACAACGACGGCATGGCGCTGTTCAACCACCTCGGCCGAAACGTCCTGGCGGTCAACAACGAGTACGTGAACCGCGGCATCATCTTCGGCGGCGAGGGCAACAAGCCCCGGAACGCGGATGACGTGCGCAAGAGCAAGGCCGCTCACGGCGTGTCGGTGATGGAGCTGCGGCGCAAGGACGGGAAGTGGTCCATCGTCAAGGACTCGTCCTGCAACCGCAAGATCACCGCGGACACGCCCATGGAGATCACCGGGCCGGCGCGCGGCCACGATCTGTTGAAGACGGCGGCCGATCCGGCGGGCACGCGCAGCCGCGGCACCTGGAACAACTGCGGCAACGGCCGCACCCCCTGGGGCACTTACCTCACCTGCGAGGAGAATTTCGACGACTATTTCGCCTCGGGCGACGCCAACGTGAAGGTCAGCCCCGAGTTCAAGCGCTATGGGGTCGACGCCAAGGACAAGTACGGATGGGCCATGACGGACGAGCGGTTCGACATCGCGAAGCACCCCAACGAACCCAACCGCGCCGGCTACATCGTCGAGATCGACCCGCTGGACCCTGAGTCCACCCCGAAGAAACGCACCGCCCTCGGGCGCTTCAAGCACGAGAACGCCGAGGTGGTGCTGGCCGCCAACGGCCAGGTGGTAGTCTACCTGGGCGACGACGAGCGCGGCGAGTTCCTTTACAAGTTCGTGAGTGAGGGACGCTACGTGGAAGGCGGCAATAATGCCGATCTGCTGGAGAAAGGCCGGCTCTACGTGGCGAAGTTCGCCGATGGCGGCCGGGGCGAGTGGCTTGAGTTGACCCCCGAGTCCACCGGGATGGCCTCGATGGCCGAGGTCTGCATCCATACGCGCATTGCCGCCTCGGCGGTGAAGGCTACCACCATGGATCGCCCCGAATGGGTGGCCGCCAACCCCAGGAAGGCCGAAGTCTACTGCGCGCTCACCAACAACAAGAACCGCGGCAAGAACGCCAACGCCGGCGGCGACCCAACCCCCGTGGGAGGACCCAATCCCCGCGCCGCCAATCTCTACGGCCAGATCGTCCGCTGGCGGCCGGACGGCGGCAACCACCTGGCCAACGGTTTCGCCTGGGACCTCTACGTGGTGGCGGGAAACCTCTCGGTCCACAAGGACGCCAACGCAGGCTCCAGGAACGTCAATCCGGACAACATGTTCAACTCCCCCGACGGCATCGCCTTCGACCGTAACGGCATGCTGTGGATCCAGACGGACGGCAACTACTCCAACGCCAAGGGCTTCGCCGGTCAGGGCAACAACCAGATGCTGGTGGGCGACCCGGCGACGGGCGAGATCCGCCGCTTCCTGGTGGGTCCCAGGCAGTGCGAGGTCACCGGCATCGCCTGGAGCGCCGACGGCAGGACCCTGTTCGTGGGCATTCAGCACCCGGGCGAGAAGGGTGACAGCCACTTCCCCGACGGCGGCGACACCGTCCCCCGCTCCGCGGTGATCGGGGTCACCCGCGCCGACGGCGGCCTTATCGGCTGAGCCGTTGCCTCCTTCCCCTCTTCCCCCGGGAGGGCGCTTCGGCGCCCTCCCGTTTTCTTCGTGGTTCGCCGCGGGTTGCAGACCGGACGCCTGACGGTGTATAAGGGCGCGGTTTGTGGTGACTGCGCCCAAGGCCTTCCGCCATACGACGAGAATGCCGACGTCAGCATGTTCACGCCCAATCAAGCAATCTCGCACCTTCTCGTACTGGCATTCACGTTGACCCTGTGCCACTCCAACGGCGAGGCGTGCCCCAATGCCGAAGGTGCGGAGACCGGAGCGGCCTGTGGCGAGGAAGACGGCGCCCGATTCCTTCGGCACCATGAAGCGCCGGGCCATGGCGACGGCGGGCGCATGGTGCAAATCGACCGGATGACTTGCGAAGACGGGGCCGTCGCCCGGTGGAACGCCCCGGATCGCGGGGTGGTGACCTACAAGGTCAACAACTGGGCCGGCGTGGATCTCGAGACGGCGCTGGCGGTGCGCCGGGGGGTGTCGCAGTGGGAGCGGGTGCTGCCGTTCTTTGCCATGCACGAAACCGGCGACGATGACGCCGACATCACCATCGAGCTGTTCGATGACGTGTTGCCCGGAATCGTGGGCGCCACCAAGTTGAAATGCCGCAACGGGCGGGAAGGCATCCGCAAGGCGTACGTCTACCTCGGGCTGAGAGGGGTGGGCGTCGTGGAGGCCCAGAACATGGCGGCCCACGAGATCGGGCATGCCATGGGATTGGGCCATTCGGACCGGAGCCATGACCTCATGGACGCCAGGCTGGCGGAGAAGGAAATAGACGAGCGCATGATATGCCCCAGCAACCTGGATCGGGCGGGACTGATCGCCGGGACCCACTCCTACGCCATTCCCGAGGAGGAGTGGGCCGAGGTGGACTGCTGGGGACGGATTCGCGGATGAGGGCGGCCGACTGGACCATTCCGTCGGCCTTGACCGATTTCCCCGACATCCAGAGGGCCCTCGAAGGCCGCCGGGCCGCCGTGTTCCTCGACTACGACGGGACGCTGACGCCCATCGTGAACACCCCTGCCCAGGCCGTGCTTTCCGATGAGATGCGCGCCACGGTGCGGCGCCTGGGCGACCGGTGCGCCACGGCGGTGATCAGCGGACGCGGCCGGGCGGACGTGCAGGAGCGGGTGCGGCTCGACAATCTCTTCTACGCGGGGACCCACGGTTTCGACATCGTCGGGCCCGCGGGTTCCGGAATTCACCACCAGGTAGGGCGGGAGTTCCTGCCGGTCATGGAGGAACTGCATCAGCGCCTCGACGGCGCCCTTGCACACGTCCCCGGCCTGCTGCTGGAAACCAAGGGTTACTCCATCGCGGTTCACTATCGCCTCGTGGACGAAGCGGCGGTGCCGGATGTCGAGTCCATGGTCGACGGCCTTCTGCAAGACTACGCCGGGCTGCGCAAGACCCACGGGAAAAAGGTGTTCGAGATCAGGCCCCGTTTCGACTGGAACAAGGGCAAGGCGGTGGAATGGATCCTCCGGGCATTGGGCGGGGACCACGTGCCGCTTTACCTGGGCGACGACACCACCGACGAGGATGGTTTCGAGGCCGTGGCCGGCAGCGGTGCGGGGATCCTCGTGGCGGACCAGCCGAGGACGACGGCGGCGAGCTACCGGTTGAACGACGACGCCGAGGTGGGACGCTTCCTCCAACGGCTTGCACGGACGATCCAAGAGCCCGCGTGACATGAACCCCGTCAACTTGCGGGTGCGGACGCACGAGAACCCGCGTCCCCGTGGCCGGGCGCGTTCCCGGAAGTGATGCCGGACCGTCGCGAACAGTTGTGGGGCCGGCTCCGGGCCGCGGGAATCCCCGGTGTTCCGGACGAGTTCTCGGTGACCTTCGCCCACCAGGCGATCCCGGCCGCGGTGCTGGACGAGATCGACGCCTTCATCGACGTCTTCGAGCACGTCACCACCCGGCCGGTGTGGCAGCAGGCCGTCGTCGGTTCGTCCGGCCAGAGCGTGCCGTCGAACCGGTCGGAGGTGTGCTTCTTCAGCGCCTGGGACTTCCATCTGCCCCCCGAAGGTCCGTGGCAGGTCATCGAGTTCAACGACAACGGCTCCGGGCTGCTCTACGCCGGCTTCATCAACGAATCCTTCCACGCGCTCCTGGAACCGGACCGGCAGGCCGCCCTCGAAGCCCCGCCGACGGCCGCCGACCTCGCGGGACGCATCAAGCAGATGGTCCGTCAGGAGGCCGAGGGCTTCTTCGGCGCCGTCCCGGAGGGCCTTTTCCTCATCCTCGACGAACCCGAAGCCCTGGAGCGGGGCAAGTTCGGCGGGGAGATGGAGTTGTTGCGGGAGTTGTTCCGCGGCGAGGGCTGGAGGTCGGAAGTGGGATCGACGGCGGACCTCCGCTGGGACGGGGAGCGGCTCCACCACGATGGAGAGCCGGTCTCGTTCATCGTGAACCGCTCCACCGACTTCTTCCTGGAAAAGGAGACCACGCGCCCGTTGCGGGACGCCTTCCTGCACGGCAGCGTCTACGTGGCGCCCAACCCGTTCACCTACGCCACCCGCAGCGACAAGCGGCTGCTGGAATTTCTTTCGCTTTCTTCATGGGACCGGGAGCTCGGCATCGGAGCCCGCGAGCGGGAGATCCTGAGCCGGCACATCCCCGAGACCCGTCTGCTGCGGCCCGACAACCTCGATTCCATCGTCGAAAACCGCGACCGGTTCGTGTTCAAGCCGATCCGCAGCCACGCCAGCCGAGGCTTCCTGCCGAGCGCCCGAGTCGGGCGCTCGCGCCTGCAGCGGCTGGTGCGCAAGGGCGAGGGCTACGTCGCCCAGAGGAAGGTGGGGCGGCCGCGGATCGGGCTCGACGACGACTCGTTCGTGTGGGCGGACCTGCGGGTGTGGGCGTACCGGGGCAAGCGGGTGCTCCTGTCCGGCCGCACCTCCATCGACGAAAACTCCCTCGACCTGAGGCCGCCGGCCGGGTGGCTTCCCACCTTCGCGGCCAGGAGTTGACCGCCCCCGGCGCTGTATTCTAGTGTCCTGTCCCAGGTAATAGTTTACCGAGGTGCGCAGGATTTCTTGTGGTCGGCAAGGCGCGATGACGAGCAGTGGCGGGCACCACGCGAGGAAGAGCAACGCAGCCGACGACAAGAAAGACAAGCAGATCGGTAAACTATTACCTGGGACAGGACACTAGGGTCGTTTATTCTCTGACGGAGGAAAGAACATGATCGAAGTCAATGGACTCACGGGCGGCGAGGCCTTCTTGCGCGTCCTTTCGGGCATGGGCGTAGAGCGCATCTTCGCGTCGCCGGGGTCGGAGTGGTCGCCGGTGTGGGAGGCTTTGGCCAAGCCGGACGAGAGCATGCCGGTCTACCTGAGCTCACGGCACGAAGAGATCGCGCTGGCCATGGCCAGCGGCTACGCCAAGGCCACCGGCAAGCTGCCCGGCGTCATGATCCACACCACGGTGGGGGCGCTGCACGGCTCCATGGCCCTGCGCGGAGCGCTCCACGAACAGGTGCCCATGGTGGTGTTCACCGGCGAGTCCCTCGCCTTCGGCGAGGACGACGGCCCCGATCCGGGCGGCCAGTGGATGCGGTTCCTCTCGGACGTGGGCGGTCCGGCCCGCCTGGTGGACCGGTGCGTGAAGTGGAGCTTCGGGGTCAACGACAAGCACATCCTGGTCTCCACCATCCAGCGCGCCTGCCAGATGGCCATGAGCTCGCCACGGGGGCCGGTGTTCGTGTCGCTGCCCATGGAGTACCTGTTCGACAAGGTCACGCGGGAGGCGCCCCTCAAGGTTACCATGCCCACCATGCCCAGCCCCGACCCCGAGGGAATCGACGAACTGGCGGGCCTGCTGCGCGCCGCGCGCAATCCGGTCATCGTGAGCGAGAACGCCGGCAGCAGCGCGGCCATCGTGGAGCGCATGGTGGAGTTGGCGGAGCTTCTCAACGCGCCGGTGGTGGAGACCCGCAGCAGCGGCTACTTCAACTTCCCGCGGGACCACGATCTGCACGGCGGCTTCGAGCCCGGCGAATACATGGCCGACGCCGACGTGGTCTGCCTCGTGGCCGCGACCCAGCCCTGGCATCCGGCCTCGGCGGCCATCGCCCATGGCGCCAAGGTGGTGGCGCTGGATGAGGAGCCGCTGCACATGAACCTGCCCTACTGGGGGGTCCAGGTGGACCTGAGCATCGCCGGCGAACTGGCGGCTTCCCTGGGCGCGCTGGTGGAGCGCCTGCGCAAGGACGGCGTCGAGGCCGGTGTCGCCGCCCCCGAACGGCGGGCCAGATTGCGCGAGCAGGGCGCGGCGCGGCGGGCGGCGTGGGCGGAGCAGGCGCAGAGCCTCGCATCCAAGGAGCCCATGGACACCAACTGGGTCATGTACCAGCTCAACCAAGCCCTTCCCGAGGACGTCTACTTGGTGGAGGAGACCATCACCCACCGCATGGCGCTGCACCAGTACCTGGACCGGGTCAGGCCCGGCAACTTCTTCAGCGGCTGCATCGGCGGCCTCGGCACCGGCCTGGGCACCGCCCTCGGCGTCAAGGCCGCGCATCCGGACAAGCCCGTGGTGCTGGTGATCGGCGACGGCTCGTTCAACTACAACCCGGGCATCGCGGGCTTCGGCTTCGCCCAGGAATTCCGCATGCCGATCCTCATCGTGCTCATGAACAACCACGGCTACAAGTCCATGAAACGCGGCGTCCCCGCGTACTATCCGGACGGCTGGGCGGTGAGCACCAACCAGTTCGTGGGCACGTCCATCGCGCCCGCGCCCGACTACGCCGCCATCGCGCGCGCCTTCGACGGCTTCGGCGAGCGGGTCCAGAGCCCCGCCGAGGTCAAGCCGGCGCTCGAGCGGGGGCTGCAGGCCGCCCGGGACGGACGGGTGGCGCTGGTGGACGTCTGGCTCGAGCCCGTGAACGACTAACCGTTTTCCGGTGGACCGATTGCAGGGGCGACCGGCCGGTCGCCCCTGCCGGGGTCCACCACAGGAAGCGGCACAACACAAGGAACGTTTCCCGTGAAGATTCTTCGTTTCAACGACGATCGTATAGGCGTCCTCAAGAACGGCGCCAACGTGGTGGACGTGAGCGGCATCATCCAGTACCGGGTCGAGAAGGGGCCCCAGCGGGTGATGGAGGAGGTGATCGCCAACTTCGACGATTACCGGAAGGAGTTCGACCGGCTGTGCCGGGAGGGCTCGGGGTTCCCGCTGAGCGTCGTCAAGCTGCTGGCGCCCATTCCGCGCCCGAGCAAGTGTCTGGCCGCTTTCGTGAACTACCTGGATTCGCCGGAACGCACCCCCGACTCCCTGCCCATCGAGTTCTTCTACAAGGCCCCCGAACTCCTGGGGCCGGAGGGCGCGGTGGAGTTGCCCGACATTCCCGCGGTGGTGGTGACCCAGCCCGAGGCCGAGCTGGCCTTCGTCATGGGTCCGTGCGGCAAGAACATCCCCGAGTCAGACGCCCTGGACGCCGTATTCGGTTACGTGCCGTTCTTCGACATCTCGAACCGGGGCATGGTGCGCAGGACCCAGTTCCTGCCCAAGGGGCAGGGCACCCACAGCCCCTGCGGCCCCTGGATCACCACCGCCGACGAGGTCCCGGACCCCCACGACCTCACCGTGAAATCCTGGGTGGGCGGTGAGGCCCGGCAGGACTACAACACCCGCCACATGGCCCACAAGATCCCCGAGCTGGTCGCCTGGCTCTCACGCTTCGTGCATCTCCAGCCCGGCGACGTCATCGCCACCGGCACCTACCACGTGGGCCTCGGCCCCATGAACAACGGCGACACCCTGGAGATCGACATCGAAAAGCTCGGCAAGGCCCGCTTCACGGTCAAGGCCGAAGGCCCGCGCAAGGACGTGGAGTGGATGCCGGGCAAGTCGCAACCGCCCTCGGGAGGCGGGGTGTCGCGGGTGTGAAGCAGTGCTCGCGCTCCTGACGGGCTCTCTTTGGATCAGCTTGTCGATTCGTGCGGCCTCACGTCACTGCTCTTAGGTCCTCGTGATCGAAGGCGCTGGCCATGCGTGCGATCTTGTCCGAGGTAATCCCGAAGCGGGCCGCGGCATCGCGCCAGCCCGCGACTGCCGATCCGACCTCCGTCGCTATGGTGCGGGCATCCATTTCGGTCATGCCGAACATCGGCGTAATCTGGAAGGCCGTGTCGAGCGACGCTGTTCCATCAATTTCGTCGATGGCAAGGGCATGGATCCGGGGCTTCACGTCGGTAGGCATGGGGTTGAGATCGTAGGCTGGCGCGAGCCGCCAGCCATTTGAATCACGAAGGAAGCCGTGATTGCGGAGATGGTCGTCGGTGTTGGACACCAGCATATTGAACACGATCCGCCGCCAAAGTTGGCGCAGGTCCTCGTTCACCCGCGACCCCTCGCGTCGAAGGAATTCTGCAATCTCGAGATAGCTGCGTGGTTCGTTGTCGGCAGCTTCGAGAGCGGTGAGCGCCGACATGTAAGGGATGCGATGACCTTCCCGTCGGTCGAAACGCCGGGCCATGAGGACAGGTCTCTTCAATACGAGATCTAGCCGCCATGGCGAAACCTCCACCCCGGCGGCCTCGGCGAGCGCCGTGGTCGCCGCCTCCCATCGTGTCACCGGCCACTCATCGTCCTTGCGCGGGAACTTGGCGATCAGCAGGTGACCGTCATGGTCGCGCACCGACGCCTTCGGGCGGGCGCCGCCGAGCGACGTGCCGGGGGCCAGGATCAGTTGCAGGTCTTCATCGGTCTCCTTGTCGTCGATGACGCGGTTGGTTGCCGACAGCAGGCGGGGGAGGTCGATGACGGGTGGAACGCGCTTGCCGGTCGAAGTGAGGAAGGTGCCACCGCCCGCGTCCTTGAAGCGAAGCGCGCCGAGTCGTGTTTCGTCGTCGACGAGTATCAGGAAGTCCACGGCGAGCAGCGTTCTCGGTTGACGGCGTTCCGCGCGGGCGCGTCGGCGTTCGTTTCGGCGCATGAGGGTCTGTCCCCATCGATCCGGTGCCGGATCGGTGAAGGCATTGAACAACGGGCGATCGGTGTGGAATTGCCCTCGTGCGAGAGGGAGGAGGGGATCGAGGCCGAAGGCATCGCGACGCGCCAGCCAGGATGGATCATACTCGAAGGACGCCGTTTCCCTGGCCCCACGCGTGCGCGCCCACAGCCGCCCCACGGGAAGGCTCTCTCCAGCCACTTCCATGAGGACGAAGATCTCACGTTCCATGACCGGACCCCGCCGACTTGGCCTGCGGCGTGCGGATGCGGCGGGGCAGGCGCTCTTCTTCGAGGCCTAGCCCGATCGGATCGCTCGCGGCGTCCGCCAGACCTCCCAGTCGGTCCGCCATTCCGAGGACGAAAAGGACCGAGGCGTAGATGCCCATGGATACGCCGGCGTCACCCTTTTCGACCCGGCCTAGCGTATTGCGGCTTATGAAGGCGCGTTCGGCCATAAGCGCAACGGACACGCGTCGCCGCCGGCGGGCGGCAGAGATGTCCTGGCCGAGCTTTTTCAGTGCTCGCCGCACGCTCGTTGGCAGGGCTTGTTGGGAACGTGAGTATTTCATGGGCTCAAAATAAAAGCGTTATCCACTTTAGTGCTCAATTTATAGGGCAAATGCGGCCTTGTAAAGATCGGCCGACAACATGGCGGGAGGCTCGACCGCGGCCGCTAGTGTCCTGTCCCGCGTAATTCTTTACCAATCTGCTGGTCTTTCTTGTCGTCGGCTGCGTTGCTCTTCCTCGCGTGGTGCCCGCCACTGCTCGTCATCGCGCCTTGCCGACAACAAGAAATCCGGCGCATCTTGGTAAAGAATTACGCGGGACAGGACACTAGTCCCTTTTCAGATCGGCTACGGCGTCCTGCAACCGACGAATCTCTGACTGCAAATCTGCAAGCGTCGGTTCCGGGGCGGAGGTCGTGGACCTCGCCAGCTCGGCCTCTTCATGACCGTGGGTCTGCATCGCGTCGACGATGATGCCGATGAACAGGTTCAGCACGGCGAACGACGTGATCAGGATGAACGGCACGAAGAACACCCAGGCGTGTGGAAACACTTCCATGACCGGCCTTACGATGCCCATGGACCAGCTCTCCAGGGTCATGATCTGGAACAGGGTATAGGCCGAACTGCCGATGTTGCCGAACCACTCGGGGAAGCGGTCGGCGAACAGGTTGGTGGCCATCACCGAGAACACGAAGTAGATCACCGACAGAAGCATCACCACCGAGCTCATGCCCGGCACCGCGTGGAGCAGCGCGCCGACCACGCGCCGCATGGAGGGCACGGCGGATATCAGCCGGAAGACCCGCAGGATGCGCAACGCACGCATCACCGAAAGGAACTCGGTGGCGGGAACCAGCGCGATGGCGACAATCAGGGTGTCGAAGTGGTTCCAGGCGTCCCGGACAAAGTCGCGGCGCTGCCCCACCGCCTTGAGCGCGATCTCCACCACGAACACGCCGAGGATCACCCGGTCGGTGAGCTTCAGGAAACTTCCGGCCGCGGCCATGGCCGCCGGGCTGGTCTCCAGCGCCAGCACCAAGGCGTTCAGCACGATCAGGATCGTGATCGAGCATTGTGTCGTGCGGTGTTCGACGAAGGCGCGGATGCGCTCCGTCAATCGTTTGCCGAGGAGATGTTCGGTCTCGCCCATGAATCTGATGTGCGGGAGGGTTCTCCCATGGGTCCGGTTTCCGGGGCTCAATATAAGAGGGACGAGGCGTCAAGGCAACGGCTGGCGGGGGAGGCGTACGGGCGCGTCTGCCGTCCGGAACCGCGAAGCGGCGCCGACGGAGTCATGCCGGTTCGAATACCAGCTCCGGCACCACCACCTCCCAGGGGTCGCACTTGATGGTTTCGTGGTACTTTGGGTCCGACCACTCGCGGCTCCGCGCGACGAGGGCCAGCACCTTCGCCGACCGGCAGCACATGGCGTGCGGCGGCTTGAAGCTCTTGGCAAGGCGTCCCACGGTGGCGCCCGTGCGATCCACCAACTTCCAGCGGCCTTCCTTCCCCTCCCGCGCTTCCAGCGGATCGCCGGGTGACAGCGCGGCGATGGCCCGGTGCGTCCGATGACCCGCTTTGCGGCGTCCCGCAAAACCCAGGTCCACCTCCCGGAGGCTTGGCTGAACGTAGCGGTATCGAAGCTCCGCGGGGCAGGGCGGAAGTGTGACCGTGTCCCGGCGCAGCACCGAAGGGCGGTCGAGCAACGTGTCCTGGAACGGGTGGCGTTCCTCGAACCGCGCCAACGCCAGGGTTTCCCGAGCCCGGGTCATGGCCACGTAGTACAGCCGCCGCGGAGCGTCCGGGTCCTCGCCGGTGCCGACGCGCTCCCAACCGCCGTCCAGCACCGCCACGTGATCGAACTCCAGCCCCTTGGCGCGGTGGGCGGTCAGCAACAGCAGCCCGCGCTGACGGCGGCGTATGTCCCGTCCCCACTCGGCCAGCCACTCGATGAAGTGGTCCACCGGCGTTTCGCCGCCGCCGGTCTCCAGCGCGTGTTCGTCGATGGCCTGCCGCAGCAGCTCGTGCCAGGGGCCGGACGGGTGCGCCTCGGCCCACTCGCGAAGAGCCGCCGCGTCGACAAGCCCCGGTTTCCGTTTCCGCAGCCATTCGACGAAGTTCCGGGTTTCGCGCAACCGCCAGAAACCGGGGATATCCTCGTTGCCCATCTGTGCCGGAATGCCGCCGGTCTCGCAGAACGCGCGTACCGGAGCCAGATACTTCCACTCCCGCGCGATCACGGCGCACCGCGCCCAGTCCCAGTCGGACGACAGGCTCGAGAGACGCCGAAACTCCGCCATGACGGCTCTCGCCTGCGCCACCGGATCTCGCGGCACGGGCAGCACCTGCACCCGTCCCCGCCCCACGGGGTCCAGCTCCTGCCAAGTACCGCCCGGCGCGTCCTTGGCCCGCGCTACGTTGACGCGGATGGGATGCTCTTCCTTCATCCGTTCACGCGCCGGCTCGATGACGGCGTTGGCGGCGTCGATGACGTGGGCGGTGGAGCGGTAGTTCTCGACGAGGTGTACGGGCCGGGGGCCGTAGTCGTCCTGGAAACGGCGGATGTACTCCACCGAGGCGCCGTTGAAGGCGTAGATGTTCTGGTCGTCGTCGCCCACCGCGAACACGGTGAGCTTGCCGGTTTCGTCTTCGAGCGTCCGCCCGACCAGCGCCGAGATCAACTCGTACTGGTCCGCGGCCACGTCCTGGTACTCGTCCACCAGGATCCAGCGGAATCCCGCCAGCAGGCGCGCCCGCTGCTCGTCCGCATCCTCCGGCGGCAGTCCCTGCCCGCGCAGCAGCTCCACCGCCCGCCGAAGGACCTCCCGGAACATCCGGTCATCCGGTTGCCCCTCGCGTCCCGTGAAGCTGGCGCCCGCCAACCGCATGGCCAGCGCGTGGCAGGTCATCACGGTCACGCCTCGTGCGTCCTCGCCGATCAGCTCGGCGAGGCGCCTGCGGATGTCCACCGCCGCGTGCCGGTTGTAGGCCAGGGCCAGGGTGCTCCGGGCATTCTCGCGCCGCGCCCGTATCAGGTAGGCTATCCGGTGGACCAGCACGCGCGTCTTGCCGGAGCCGGGACCCGCGAGCACCAGCACGTTGGTCTGCTCACGGTCGTCGGCGACGATGCGTTGCTGCACGGGATTCCGAAGGCTCTCGACGATGGCCTGCCACGATCCGGCGGTGGTCTCCCGCTCCAGTTCCCGGCCCCTTCCGGGCAGCCACCGGCGCAGGAAGTCCTCCTCCTTCAGGGTGAAGTAGTCCATGGCCAGACGAGTGGCTTCGGTGACCGCTTGCAGGCCGCGCTGCGCAAACTCGACCATCACGTGGATCTGGAGGATCTGCCCCCTGTAGTGAATGGCAAGGGGCGCGAAGTCGGCCTTGGCAAAGCCCCTCCGGTCCTGTTGCAGGCGGATGGTCATGGCTGGGCGGAACACGGTCAGGCCCTTGTTCAGGCGGATGACCTCCATCTCATGCAGCCACAGTAGCGCGCGGTCCAGGAGCTTGGCGGGGTATCGGATTCTGCTCTTGATCTCCAGGTCGGATTCCATGGCCTGGGTGAGCCTGCCCAGCGTGGTTTCCGCCAAGAGGTCCGTGCCGCGGGTGCGTTGCGGCAGACAGTCCAGGAGGTGTTCCAGCAGTAGCCTGGCGCCCTCCCGCCGGATTCGCGCGGTCTTCTCCAAGTCTTCCCACTCGCGGTGCAGCGTCACCCGCCCGGTTTCGGCGTCGAGCTTGCGCGCGGTCAAGCTGCCGGCGGCGCCGTCCTCGCCACGGCCGTCGTAGGCAATGCCTCGGACGATACGCCAGAGCCTCTCCGGCAAGGGGTCGGCCAGACCCTCGTCCCGCAGGATCTGAGAGGCCACACGCAAGTGGAGCGACGACGTGTCGCCCTTTCCCAGGTCCGGACCCGTCTCGCGCATGTGCCGGATCAGCGCGGTCTCCAGTTGGCTGGCGTCTTCGAGCCGCCTGAGGGAAGAGCGCTCCACGCCGGCGTGGACGAACGCGGTCAAGGCGGTGTCGTTGCTGGCGATGCCCAGCCGCTCCAGGTCGTAAAGGGCGTGGCGAACCCCCTCGGGGCTGAGACCGGACACACTCATCAAGTCGTCGGTACTGAGTCCCTCGTCCGGTCTGGCGTCGATCAACGCCCCGGCCACCCGTTCCAACTGGCGCCGATACGCGTGCGTCATGGGCGCTCGCGCGAGGCGCTCCCCGACTTCCTCCGCCGATTGCACGCGCAGCGACGAAGGGAACACTTGCACGCGGTTCTCCTCGCGGCTCAGGAGCGCCGCCTCCTCAAGCCACGCCACCGCCACGCGCACGCGGGTATCGTCGGTAGCGGAGTCGCGCTCGAACGCCTGGTCCTCGTCCTCTCCGAGGATCTCGGCGGTGGTGGCCACCACCTCGCCTCCCAGGCGTTTCTTGCGGTCCAGTCTGTGCAGTGCCCGCAGAATGCCGCGGATCTCCTCCCGGTCAAGGCGGGAGCGGGCCGACATGCCGAACTGCCGCTCCACGTCGTCCGCCGCGTAGAGCAGCACGCAGCGCGCCGAGGCGAGGTCCCGGCCGGCGCGGCCCGCCTCCTGGAGATAGTTCTCCAACGAGCCCGGAATGTCGGCGTGGATCACCAGCCGCACGTCGGGCTTGTCGATGCCCATGCCGAAGGCGTTGGTGGCCGCGATGGCCCGCAGTTCGCCGCCGATGAAGCGCTGCTGCACGCTCTTCTTGGTCTCCGGCAGCAACTTGGCGTGGAAATAGTCGGCGGCCACGCCTTTCGACTGCAGGAACTCCGCGACTTCCTCGGTCCGTCGCCGGGTCGCGCAATAGATGATGGCGCCGCCGGACTCCCGCGGTGGAAGGTACTGTGTCAGCACCTGGTGGATGTCGGCGAACTTCTCGCCTCCCGACGTGGGCATGACCTCGAAGGTCAGGTTGGACCTCTCCACGCCGCCGTTGACGACCATCAATTCGATACCGAGCCGGTCACGGAAGTGCCGGGTGATGTCCTCCACCACGTCCGGCTTGGCGGTGGCGGTGAGGCACAACACGGGCGGTGGATCGCCGCCGGTGGCCTTCTCGCGGATGAAGCGGCCTACGTAGAGGTAGTCGGGCCGGAAATCGTGCCCCCAGCGCGACAGGCAGTGGGCCTCGTCCAGCACCCAGGCGCCGATCTCGCGCTGGTCCAGGGCCCGGCGGAGAGAAGGGGCTCGGAGTTGCTCCGGCGAGACGAGGAGGATTCCGGCATCGCCCAGCCGCACCCGGTCCAGGGCGTGGGCCCGCTCGGGCATCGACAGCAGCCCGGTGATCGCAACGCAACAGCCGATCCCGCGCGCCTCCAGTCCCGCCACCTGGTCCGCCATCAACGCCACCAGGGGCGAGATCACCACCGTCAGCGCTCCGGTCTTGTGGTAGCGCGACAGCGCCGGGATCTGGTAGCAGAGGGACTTCCCGGTGCCCGTGGGGAGAATCCCGAGCACGTGCTGTCCTGTCATGGCGGCTTCGACGATAGTCCGCTGCATCGGACGGCCCTTGCTGTCCACGGGCTCGTGACGGAAATCCTTGAAGCCGAACCAGCGCGCGAGCTCCTTGCGGGGATCATGGTATTCCCGGCACCAGCCGCAGGCGCCGTCGGCACATGCGATGTCCCTGAGCCGGCGCACCAGCCGGCCCGCCTCCGGGAACTGGTGGCGCACCCAGGGCGGCATGACCGAGTTGCCTCCGGCTACCGAAAGCCACGCCAGCGCGTACGCCAGCGCCCAGCCGGCGTGGGCTTTTGCCGCCACGTCCTCCGCCTGAATGGAGCACCCTGCTCCGCTCAGCCGTGCCCGGATGGCCCCGCGCGCGTCGGCGTCCGAAGGGCGGTCCGCCCCGCGAAGATCCGAGAAGAGAATATCCAGGGCGCGGTCGTCGCCTTCCGGATCGGGCGTCACCAGCCAGTGCCACGCCGACAGGAGATCGGCAGCCGTCTCTTGCAGGGCGCGGCGCTGGTCGCCGAACACTTCCAGCGCCAGGCGGGCGTCGAGTTCCGGATCGTTCAATTGCCGCCGCCGAAGTCCACCGTCCTGGTAGTGCTTCACCAGATGGTGATAGGGGTTTCGTGGGAAAGCCAGCGGACTGAGGCGCAATGTGTCCACTGCTGGCAGCCGGAGCAGCCGCAGGTCCGGCTTCGCCGCGGCCAAGTGGGGCAGGTCGAACGCGATCAAGTTGTGGCCGAGAACGCAGGAGGCCCCTTCCGCGAACGCATCGAGTCTTTCGAGCGCCGCGTCCAGGTCGCTGCCGGAATGAGCCAGGCGCCGACCGGTATCCGCTCGTATCGCGCCGAATGCGTGAATGGTCCCGTTTGTCTTACGGACCTCCAGATCCAGCGCGAGGCAGCTCGAGAAAAAAGGGGCGTCTTCCTGGTTTGGCTGCATACCGTGCGGCCACTAGAAGCTCAACGAGATGTCGCGGTGGTGCGACAGGCAGGCGGCGACTTCTTTTGCCATCGGGGTCGGCAGGCGTTCGAGTTGCCGGATGCCGATGGTTCCGCGCAGGGCGTCCTCGTACTCGGCCAGACCGGCGTCCAGTTCCCGGGCGGCCCGGGAGCGCCACTCGAGTTCGCGCTCGAAGAGACCGAGCGCGTCACCCAGCCGCTTCGCGGCGCGCTCCCGGCCGGACGCGCCGCGCCTCAGGTCGGAACGCGCCTTCGAAAGGGCGTCCCGAAGCTCGTGGGTCCCGGGTACCTGCCGGAGCGCCCGTTCCGCGTCGCGGAGGGTGGAGCCCGCCTGCTTGGGCGGCTGTGTCCGAAGGACTTCCGGCAATGCCTCGATCTGCGCCCCGGCGGCCTCCAGGAGCGTTACCTTCGCCACCATCTCGCGTACCGTCCGGAGGGAGGAGGCCGCGTCGTCGACGTTGCGCCGGTAGTTGCCGCGGGCGGTGGTTTCCTTCTTTTCCAGGGACAGGTAACGTTTGCGCAGTTCCTTCTCGCCCTCCGGGCGTGTCGCCTCCACCTGTCCTCTTCGTTTCGTCAACTCCTCCACCTCGTGGCGCAACGGTGCCACCACCTCGGGGTCGGCATCCCGTCCCAGCCGGCGAATGGCGGTCCGGAGCTCGCGGATCTCCTGGTCGATCCGGCGCTCGTCGGCGTTGATGCGGCGGACCACGGCATGGGTGGATTTGTAGGTCTCCCCGAACGCGTTTCGTTCCGCGTCGGTGCGGCGCACTTCCGAGATCAGGTCGAAGGTCCGTGCGGCCTTGTCCATGCCGCCGGTCAGGCTGCGTCGCACCTTGTCCGGCAGATAGCTCGTATCGAGACTTTGCGCCGTCCGGATGCTCGCCCGGATCGTTTCGCCGTCGCGGTCGTAGACCTCGAAGAGATGCTGTTCCAGGCAGCGCTGGAGGCGCGGGTTGCGGGGCGGCGGCGCGGTCTCTCCGGTGAGGGATGTGCGCGCCGGCAGGTAGTTTACCAGGGGAGGATAGAATCCCACGATGCCCAGGGCCACGAGCTGCAGCGCGATGAACGCGACCACGCCCCGGTAGATGTCGGTGGTCAGCACCGAGGGCGGCGCGACGCCGCGCAGGTAGAACAGCGCGAAGCCGAACGGCGGCGTCAGGAAGGAAGTCTGCATGTTGACGCCGATCATGACGCCGAGCCACACCGCCGTGATGTTGGCGGAGGGATCCGACAGCAGGATGGGAGCCACGATGGGCACCACCACCACCGCGATCTCGATGAAGTCGAGGAAGAAGCCGAGGATGAAGATCACCGCCATGACGACGATGAACTGGGTCCAGAAACCGCCGGGCAGCGTGGTCAGGAACTCCTTCACCAACTCCTCGCCGCCGAAGCCGCGGAAGGCCGCCGTGAGCATGGCCGCCCCCAGCAGGATGATGAAGACCATGGTCGTGGTCTTGGCGGTCTCCACCATGACGCCCGCGAGCATCTGCTCCGCCCGGTAGGCGCGCCAGCCGCTCCAGATCGCCGCGATCACGAGACCGGTCACCGCGATGGCGGCGAGGGTCACGCCAGTGGCGTCGTAGGCGCCGTGAATGGTGCGTATGTTCAGGTCGAAGGCGGCCATCAGGACAAACAGGGCGATGAGCGAGACGCCCGCGATGACGGCCGGCGTGAAGCTCCCGCGCTGTCCTTCGGTCAACCGGTACCCCGCCATGATGGTGGCGCCGACCGCGCCGATGGCGCCGGCCTGGTTGACCGTGGCGATGCCGGCGATGATGGAGCCGAGCACGGCCAGGATCAGCGCCAGGGGCGGAACCAGGGCGAGCACCACGCGGACGGCGAACTGGCGGTCGAAGCGTCCTTCCAGGGGAATGGCCGGCGCGCTGCCGGGCCGTATGAGCGCCACCGCGAGAATGTAGATGACGTACAGGCCCACCAGCACCAGCCCGGGTACGATGGCGCCCAGGAACATGTCGCCGGCGCTGGCCGACGTGACGTCGAACTCCGTGGGCATGACGAAGTTGCCCGTGGCGGTCTTGTAGTCCACCTGGCGCAACGTGCTCGCCTGGTCGGTTGCGTTGGAGAGCTGGTCGGCCAGGATGATGAGCACGACCGAGGGCGGGATGATCTGACCCAGGGTGCCGGCCGCGGAGATGGTTCCGGTGGCGAGCTGGCGCGAGTAGCCGTTGCGCAGCATGGCCGGCAACGAGATGAGCCCCATGGCCACCACGGTGGCGCCGAGGATGCCGGTGGTGGCGGCGAGCAGCGCTCCCACCAGCACCACCGAGATGCCGAGGCCGCCCGGGATCGGCCCGAACAGGCGCGCCATGGTTACCAGCAGGTCCTCGGCGATCTTGGACCGCTGCAGCATGATGCCCATGAACACGAACAGCGGCACGGCGATGATGGTGTCGCGTTCGACCTCCCAGTAGACGCCCCGGAAATTGGTGACCCCCGCCGTCAGCCACTGGATCGGCCCGTCCTGGACGAAGAACGAGCTGGCGTCGCCGGTAAAGACGTAGCCGGCAAGAGCCGCGAGGCCGATGGTCAGGATGGCCGAGCCGGGCAATGCGAAGGCCACCGGAAACCCTGACGCCAGGGCCCCGGCCATGGCCAGGATCAGCAGTGCGAGAAAGAAGTGCTCCACGGTCAGGACGGCTCGGGAGTTGGATGGTTCGGGGTCTGGCCGCGAAGGACCGCCATGGCGCCCAGAAAGTAGGCCAGGAACTGCATCATCATGGACACGGCGTACACGGCGAGGAATCCGGCCATCAGGTATTTGACGTAGAGGCCGAACCCGCTCTGTGACGTTTCGAAATAGAGCAGCGGGCTGTTGATGACCGATGCCTTGCCCGCCATGCCGACGCCGAGAATGGTCCAGCACAGCGGCACCCCCAGCACCATGGAGCCCCAGGCGTTGACCAGCGCCTTGCGCTTTTCGGTGAAGTGGGTGAACAGGACGTCCACGCGGACGTGGCCTTCCGCCACCAGGGTATGGGCGCTGGCGAAGAGGAACAGCGCGGCGTACCAGAAACGGACCAGATCTCCCATGAAGGCCTGCTCATAGGAGAAGATGAAGCGCGCGATGACGATCTGGAACTCGGCCACCACCACGAGCAGCGTGAGCCAGATGAAGTCGAGCCCGCGCCTGAAAAAGGCCACCACTCCTGCGGCCACGATCAGCGGGAAGTGCACGTAGGTGCCGCGGAAGCTCGAGACGCCCAGCCGCTGGGCCAGCGTTTCGCCAAACACCGCCGGCAGCAGCCCCTCCACGCGCAGGAACGATATCGCCCCGTCGACGATGCCGATGAGGAACACCGCCCAAAAGGCCGTTGCGATGACATAGGCCGTGACGGAGCTGAGCAGCGCCGCGTCCGACGCGAACGGCCGCTCCCGCGTCCGGAGCGCGATGACGGTGACGGCGACCACCGCCAGGACATAGCTGGCGAGCTGCAGCCACGCCTGGAGGAGCGCTGTTCCGCGAAGCGGCGCCTCGCCGAACATGCCTGCCGCGCCGGGCCAGTTCTGCCAGAAGTCGAGGTAGTTGTTGAAAAGGTAGACGAGGGTTGTCGCGGCCAGCGACAGCGCCAACGCGCGGTAGAGCGCATCCGCCGTGTCGTGCCGTCGCCCGCCCGCATCCGACCGAGCCTGTGCCACAGTGGAAAAACCTGGAGACCTGTCACGCTACGGGCCGGCCCGCGGCCACGAGCCGGCCCGTAGTTCCGGATGTTCAGGACATGCCCAGCACGCGGTTGCGCTGCGCCACGTATGCCTGGTCGGAGACGTTCGACCAGCCGCCGATCTCCGCCCGCGCCTTGACGAAGCTCTCGTGGATGCGCTTGGCGAGGCTGCTGTGCGTCACCACCCCCGCGAACACTTCATCGGACGCCTTTCCGAACGCGTCGTAGACGTCGTCGTTGAACCTGCGCAACTGGACCCCTTGGTCGCGCCTCAGCCGCGCCAGCGCCGCGCCGTTCTTGGCGTTGTATTCGGACATCATCACGTCGTTCTCCATGCCGGCCGCGGCCTCGATCAGCGCCTGATCCGACTTGGACAACGACTCCCAGAACTTCTTGTTGAAGCCCGCCGACAACATCGAGCCGGGCTCGTGCATGCCCGGATAGTAGTAGTACTTGGCGGCCTCGTAGAACTTCATGACCTCGTCGTTCCAGGGACCCACCCATTCGGTGGCGTCGATGGCGCCCGAGACCAGGTTCTCGTAGATCTGCCCGCCCGGCAGGGATACCGGCGAGGCGCCGAGCTTCGCCATGACGTCGCCGCCCAGGCCAGGAATACGCATCTTGAGGCCCTTGAGGTCGTCGGCGCTGTTGATCTCCTTGCGGAACCAGCCGCCCATCTGGACGCCGGTGTTGCCGCACATGACACCCTTGAGTCCGAACTCCCCGGCCAGCTCGTCCCAGAGTTCCTGTCCTCCGCCGAAACGGATCCATCCATTGAACTCCGTGTAGGTAAGGCCGAAGGGCACCGAAGTGAAGTACGCCCAACCCGGATGCTTGCCTTTCCAGTAGTAGTCGGCCGCGTGATAGGCTTGGGCGTTACCGGACGCGACCTCGTCGAACGAGTCGAAGGCGCCGACACGCTCGCCCGCGGCGAAGTAGCTCACCTGGATGCGGCCGTCGCTCATGTCCTGCACGCGCTTGGCGAAACGCTGGGCGCCCGTGCCGAGACCCGGGAAGTCGCGCGGCCAGGTGGTGACGACGGCGATCTCGACCCGGTCCTTCATGGCCGCGGGAGCCTTCTGTGCCTGGACCAGCTTGCCGCTCGACAAGACCGTGGCGGCAGTGCCGACGGCGGCGCCGGTGATAAAGTCACGACGTTTCATAAGGTCCTCCTTGTTGATGAAGTTTCGTCATTCCCTCGATCGGCGGCCGGGTCGCCTCCCGAAACCGCCCGCGTCCGTCTTGTTGAACTCCGCGACCAACCGTCCGTCGCGGCCCGGTTAACCGATACTACGACAAGGCGGATTCCCGCGCAACGAAAATCTTGTGTAAAGGTCAGCAATAACGCGGCAGTGTGGCCTCTCCGTCAAGGCGGCGAGGTCCTTGCCGAAAGAGGCGGAGAAGCGCCCCCGCTTCGTCAGTTGCGTTCGCGAACGCTCGTCACCAGCATGCCGAACACGGCGAATGCCAGCCCCGACCCCAGGAGCATGGCCAGCGTCATGCTGTCCAGCCATGTAATCAGCAGCCCCATGGCCACCGGCGTGGTTTGAGCCGCCACGTAGTGCATGGACATGATGAGGCCGCTGGCCTCGCCCAGGCGGCCCTTGGCGGCGGAGTCCTGCGCCAGCGCCACCACCAGCGAAGGGACCGGCGACTTGCACAGTCCCAGGAGGCAGATGCCCGCGGCCAGGGCCAACGGGTGGACGAGCCAGCCGTAGACGGCCAGCACCACCAATACGCCGGGAAAGGCGCCCATGAGGATGATGCGCTTCCGTCCCAGGCGGTCGGACAGGAGCCCCAGCACCACGGCCCCGATGATGGGGGTGGCCCCCCAGGCGGCCATGACCAGGCCTGCCTCGTTGAGGGTCAGCTTCACGGCCTGGCGTAGAAACGTCGGGGTCCAGGAGGAGGTGATCCAGAACACCGAGCCGCCGAAGAACTGTGCCGCGGCCAGGAGGACCATGCTGCGGTTCATCAGCCGCGGCCGTTTCGCGCTGACCGCGCGAGGGGCAGCCTGCGCCCGGGCCGGCTCCCGGATGCGCAGCCACTGGATCAACGCGATGCCGGCGGCGATGCAGCCCACCGTGGCGGTAGCCCCGCGCCAGCCGACGCGCTGGATGATGGCGGCGGCCACGATGGGGCCGCTGACGCTGCCGAGGCCGTAGGTGGCGGAGAGCATGCCCATGCCCAGTCCCCGCCGCCCCGGCAGGAGGTCCGACACCAGGGACAGGACCGAGGCGGTGAGGGCGCCGTATCCGAGGCCGGCCAGGGCCAGCAGAGCGACCGCGGCTCCGTAGCTCCGGACGGTGGATACCAGGCCGAAACCGGCGCCCAGGGCGAGTCCGCCCAGGACCAGGACCCGGCGCCGGCCCAGGTTGTCGGAAAGGCGTCCGGCCGACCAGCTCGCGCACGCCGCGACCACGAAGATGGCGGTAAAGAGAGTGCCCGCCCAGACCTCGGAGAGTTCGAGGCTGGCCCGGATCTCCGGCAGGCCGATGCCGAGGACCGCGACCACCATGGCCGGCCCCACGGCGGAGAGGGCCGCGACCAGTACGGACCCCCAGTCGGTCCGGGTGGACTCGGGAGTCACGGCAGCCGGCACGGGTCAGCGGTCCCGGGATGGAATGGAATCCGGCCCCGCGGGCGGGGCCGGACGGTGGGTGTGGACGGCCAAGCTACGCGCCGAGGGCAATCTCGTTGATGCACGGCAGCCCGCTGGCTATCGTGCGGCAGCCCGATTCCTCGACGATCAGGATTTCGCCTTCGGAGGTGGCGGCGATGATGCCGGGGCCGTCGGGGTCGGGCACGGTGTCCATGATGCCGCCCGGGAGGTCCTCGGCCAGGGTCCTCCAATCGGCCGCCCCGCGCTCGCTCCGCAGGACGGCCGCGCTGGCCCGCACCTTGCGCACCCAGGTGTTGGGCCGCCCCAGCGTGACACCGAGATACAGGCTGCCGTCATCCGTCTCGGTGACGGTGGTGCCGTAGGTGCGGGTGTCGGAGGGGGTGATTTCCTGCCAGTGGCCGGCCCGATCCCGGCTCCGGAAGATTCCTTCGCCGCAGGCCGCCACCACCATCTCGGGCTCATGCTTGCAGTGGTGGAGTTGATGGATGTCCTGGTCCCACAGGCCCTCGTTGGCCGTGCGCCAGTCCTCGCCGTTGTCGTCGCTCACGAGCAGTCCGCCCACCTCGATGCCGGCGTAGAGCCGCGACGGCGAGGAAGGGTCGTTGGTGAGATAGCGGGTCCGGGGCGCCTGGGCCGGGTTTGGCGGAAACACGCCGCAGGCGCCGCCCTCGCGCACGCCCGGGAGCTCCTGCCAGCCTTTTCCGGGAGCTCCGTGAAACAGCGCCGCCGGGCGGGTGCCGACGAACAGCGATCCCGGCAGGGCCCATAGCGAGAAGATGTCGAGGTGCGGCACGTTGGGGGTGGACCGGGTCCAGCTCTCGCCGCCGTCATGGGTGTAGAACAGCCCCGAGTGCTCGGTGCCCCCGTACACGGTCCGCGGATCCTCCGGATCGACCGCGATGCAGCTCAGGTTCCAGAACGTCAGGTCCCGTTCCACCTGATCCCAGGAATCGCCGTTCTTCTCGAAGCGGTACCACCCGGAATGGGTCATGACGTGCAGCGCCTTCGTGTGACCGTTCGTATCGCTCATGGGGGTCTCCTCCCGCGGGGTTGGGGTGTGAGTGGGCAGAGTGCGAATCGGGAACTAGCCGACCTCTATCAGCCTTGCCGCCGGAGTGTCAAGCTTCGGCTTGGGAGCCAAAGGTCCCTTGGTGTCGGACATTTCCGCTGCCCCGGCAATTGTCTTTGGTTCCGGGAATATTCTAAGATCATAATGATGGTGCGGAGACGTGCGGTAGATGGCGCCGACGATTCACCGAGAGCGAGGCCTGAGCTGGACATTGATATAGGGCTACAGACCATCGAGTACCCCGAAAAGTTTCCCCTCAAAGCCAAGGCCGACGTATAGCGCTTTCCGTTGGGCCGGCCAGCAGGCCGGTCTGGTCATCTCCGGTGGATTTCCATGTCGATTTACGAGATTGCGACGAATTCGCTGATACCGCTTAAACTGACTGATTTCGCCCGTGAACGACTTCGCGAACGTGCCGACTTGCAGCGTCTTATCCGGGATCAAATTGAAGTTCTTGATCCGGATCTCTTGGTCCTTGGCGAGGAGTTCGGCGATTGGGATGAGTCCAGACGGCGGATAGATCTGCTTGCAGTTGATCGGGAGGCCAAGCTGGTCGTGATCGAGTTGAAGCGAACCGATACCGGTGGGCACATGGAGCTTCAAGCGCTGCGTTACGCTGCCATGGTATCGGCCATGACCTTCGACAAGGCCGTGGAAATCTACCGTGCTCACCTCCAAAGGATCGGACGTGACGATGATCCCGAAAACAATCTGCTTGAGTTTCTCGAATGGAGCGAGCCGGATGAGGAGCATTTCGCGCAGGACGTCCGGGTGATTCTGGCCTCTGCCGACTTCTCAAAGGAACTTACCACCGCAGTGTTGTGGCTGAATGAGCGGAGTCTCGATATCCGGTGTTTCCGTCTCCAACCCTATTCTGATGGCGATCGGGTCCTCCTGGACGTCCAACAGGTAATTCCTCTTCCCGAGACCGAGGAGTTTCAGATTCAACTCAGAAAGAAAGTTCAGAAGGCGCGGCGCCCGAGCGCCGACAATCGGGATATGACGCGTTACGACGTGTCGGTCTGCGGTAAAACCTACGCGGACCTACCGAAAAGGGGTGCTATTTTCCGAGTCGTACAAGCCCTCGTGAAGCTGGGGCATGGGCCGGAAGAGATTGCAGCGAAGGTTGGCGACGGCTTCTTCAACAGGCGATTCAGAGGAGGTGCCCAAGGACACCTGAATGAGAGCGATTTCATTGAAGCCGTGACCTTGATCCGACGGCAACTGGGGAGGACGTTTGATCCCGTGAGATGGTACACGGCGGACGACGAGCTTCTGCACCATGATGGACGAACATTTACCTTCTCGAAGATGTGGAGAGGCCCGGACTGGCTTGCCGCGATGAACGCCTTGGCCGAAAGCTATCCTTCGGCCGAGATACGATTCTCCCCGAAAAACTCGGCGAGCCCATAGAACCCTTCCGGGTCGTAAGGGCTGAACTACGTCCGAAATCGCGACTTCCTGAACTCGGCCCGTTACGCGTCGGCCAGCAGCGGGTTCAGCTTGCGGAAGAATTCGCCGATCTCGCCCTCGTAGCTGTAGTCGGCCAGGGATTCGATGTGCGTGGATTCCCGGTTGACGATGGCCAGGAGCGCGCCGGCCTGCTTGGCGATGACGGGGAACGACGCGGCGGGTTGCACCACCAGGGACGAGCCTACCACGACGAAGACGTCCGCTGCTTCGCTCCAGACCTGGGCCTGCTGCATCGCCGCCTGGGGCATGGGCTGGCCGAAGGAGATGGTGCCGGACTTGAGCAGCCCGTTGCACGCGTCGCAGCGCGGCGAGGTGAACTCCTCGCCCAGGCCTTCCAGCACCGCGTCCGGATCGAAGACCTTGCCGCAGCCGAGGCACACCACCGTGCGGTCCGAGCCGTGCAGCTCCACGATCCTGTCGTCCGAGACGCCGCCCCGGCTGTGCAGGCCGTCGATGTTCTGGGTGATGAGTCCCAGGAGCTTCCCGCGCTTCTCGAAATCGCTGATGGAGGTGTGGCCGATGTTGGGCTTGACCTCCTTGTAGAGCTGGTGGCTTTCCTTCTTGCGCCGCCAGGCTTGGACCCGGGCTTCCTCGCTGTTCATGAACTCGTCGAAGTAGACCGGCCTCATGCGGGTCCACTTGCCGCCCGGGCTTCGGAAGTCGGGGATGCCCGATTCGGTGCTGATGCCCGCGCCGGTGAAGAAGACGATGTCGGTGGCGCGCCGGAGTGTCGCGGCGAAGTCGTCGAGGGTCATGGTCGTCCTTCCGGAAAGGTTGCGTCCGCGGCCGAGCGCAAAGTCTCCCGGATGCGGCTCGCGAAGTCAAATCGCAGCGGGCTCGCGGCGGCTCTCCGTTGACTCGCTCCATCCGGGGCGATATGCCATCCATGTTGCGATGTTCGCCGGTCCCCGTGCCGTGCACCCGACGCGGGCCGGCTTGACCCCGCCCCTACACCAGACGACCGAGGTAACCAATGGCAACAGACAAGATCGTGGGCGTTCCCACCCCCCGGGTGGAGGGCGTGGGCAAGGTGACGGGCGAGGCGGTGTACGCGGTGGACGTGACCCTTCCGGACATGCTGTGGGGCAAGGTGCTGCGGAGCCCCGTCTCCTACGGGAAGATCAAGCGCATCGACACGAGCCGGGCGGAGCAGGTCCCGGGGGTCCGGGCCGTGGTCACCGGCGCCGACGTGGCCGGGCTCAAGATCGGCCGGCGGCTGTGCGACATGTCCATCCTGGCGGAGGACGTGGTCCGCTTTGTGGGCGAGAAGGTTGCGGCGGTGGCGGCCGACAGCGAGGAGGCGGCGGAACGGGCGGCGGAGCTCATCGAGGTGGAGTACGAGGACCTGGAGCCGGTGCTCGACCCGCTGGATGCGGTGAAGCCCTCGGCCCCCCTCATCCATCCGGACGTCATGAGCTACGACGGACTCATGGCGCCGCTGGAGTCGCCCACCAACACCTTCGTGTACCTGTCATGGGGCAAGGGGGACGTCGAGAAGGGGTTCGCGGAGTCCGACGTCATCGTGGAGAACACGTTCTACACGCAGCCGGTGCACCAGGGCTACATCGAGCCCCACTCCTGCGTGGTCAGCGTGACGGAATCCGGGACCGCGGAGATCTGGTCCTGCAGCAAGACCCCGTTCGCCCTGCGCCAGCAGCTTGCCAAGGCGCTCCAGGTGCCGTTCGAGAGCCTGATGGTGCACCCGTGCTACATCGGCGGCGACTTCGGCGGCAAGGGCGACTTCATGGACGTGGCCGTGGCGTACGTGCTGTCGCGGAAGAGCGGGCGTCCGGTGAAGATGGTCATGGACTACGACGAGGAGCTCATGGCCGGCAACCCGCGCCACGCCTGCACCATCAAGGTGCGCACCGGGGTCAAGCGGGACGGCCGGATCATGGCGCACCATCTCGACTTCATCTTCGACAGCGGCGCCTACGGCGCCTTCAAGCCCATCGGCTTTCTCTTCGGCGCCCAGGAGGCCGGGGGCGCCTACAACATGCCGCACCACCTGAGCGAGGAGCGGGTGGTCTACACCAACAAGATCCCGTGCGGGCACATGCGGGCGCCGGGCGACCCCCAGGGCTTCTTCGCCACCGAGAGCCAGATGGACGCGGTGGCCAGGGAGCTGGGCATGGACCCGGTGGAGTTCAGGAAGATCAACCTGATGCACGACGGCGACGAGTCGCCCACCGGCCACGTGCTGCACCACATCAAGGCCGAGGAGACCCTCGACAAGGCCATCGCCGAGTCCGGCTACCGGACCCCCAAGGGCGCCAACACCGGGCGCGGGGTGGCCGTGGCCCAGTGGCTGCCGCTGGGAGGCGAGTGCTACGCTTTCGTCGCCATCGACACGGACGGGTCCGTCACGGTCTCGTGTGCGGCCATGGACCAGGGCAGCGGCACCTACACGGTGCTCCGGCAACTGGTGGCGCAGGAACTCCAGGTGCCGCTGGAATCCGTGAACCTCGAGACCCTGGACTCCACCCAGGTGGAGAAGGACCAGGGCCTGGGCGGCAGCCGCGGCACCCGCATCTACGGCAACGCCGCCTGCCGCGCGGTGACGGCGGCGAAGGAGGAACTGCTGCAGATCGCGGCCGAGGCCATGGGCACGGACGTCGACAAGGTGGCCGTGGCCGATGGGGGCGTGACGCAGCTCGACGCGGAGCGGCGTATGACCTTCGCCGAGCTGGCCCGCGCCAAGGGCTCGGCCATCAAGGGCGAGGGCCACTACAACGACACCACCATGGGACCGGAAGCTTCCATGTGCGCCGAGGTGGCCGAGGTGGAGGTGGATCCCGAGACCGGCCAGGTGGAACTGCGCAGGGTCACCGCGGCGCTCAACACCGGCACCATCATCAACCCGCTCATGCACCAGGGCCAGATCGACGGCGCCATCGTCATGGGCGTGGGCTACGCGCTCATGGAGGACGTGCAGTTCGACGACGGCAAGGTCACCACGGCCAACCTGGGCGACTACAAGATACCGACCATCCGCGACCTGCCGGAACTGCGCACGGCGCTGATCCAGTCCGACACCGGCAGCGGCCCCTACAACAGCATGAGCATCGGCGAGACGCCCATCATCCCGTTCGCCGCGGCGGTGGCCAACGCCGTGGCCGACGCCACGGGTTCGCGCATCCGGTCGCTTCCCATCACGGCCGAGAAGGTGCTGTCGAGGATGTCCGAGTCGGGCGCGCCGGCCCCTCGATCCGCCCGCCAGGGTCTGGACAGTGTCCTGCCTCGTGGCTAGCGGCCGGCAACACGCGCACGGACCCGTAGTTTCGTGAAGCCGTTCTTCAGGCGGGGCACCCGCTTCATGTCCACCTGGTGGGTCGTGTTCGCCGGCGCCTTCGCCCACGCCGTCAGCACCGGTCTGGCCTATTTCGGCCTGAGCGCCTATTTCCCGTCCTTCGAGCGCGAGTTCGGCTGGAGCCGCACCGCCATCTCCGGCGCCTTCTCCATGGCCCGGGTGGAATCCGGCCTGCTGGGGCCGGCCGAAGGGTACATGACCGACCGCCTCGGTCCGAAGCGGGTCATGTACCTGGGCATCGTGATCTGCGCCCTGGGGTTCCTCGGCATGAGCCTGGTGAACTCCCTGCCCATGCTCTACGTCACCATCGTCGTGGGCATCGTGCTGGGTTCCAGCGTTGGATTCTACATTCCCGTCAGCGTGGTGGTGGCCACGCTGTTTCGCGCCCGCCGCAGCCTCGCCTTCGGCATCTTCCGCATGGGCCCGGGACTTTCCGGTCTGATGGTGCCGTTGGTGGGTCTCATGATCGTGTGGTGGGGCTGGCGCGCGGCGTCGGTGGCGTCGGCGGTGATCATCGTGGTCATGGGCTGGCCGCTGGCCCGGGCCATCGGAAACGCCTATGAACGGCGCGCCGGCGTGGAGCCGCCAGTGAATCCGCCGGCCCCTGGCGCTGCCGCCAAGGCCCCGCCGCCCGAGGTCTCGCTGACGCTCAGGGAGACGTTGCGCACGCGGTCGTTCTGGCTTCTCGCCGCGGTCATGGGCCTGCGTCAGATGGTCACGGAGGGGATCTCGGTCCACCTCGTGATTCTCCTGGTGGACCGGGGCTGGAAGCAGGAAGTGGCAGCCGGGCTGCTCGGAACCTCCGCCCTCATCGGCGTCCCGTCTCGCTTGGCCTTCGGCTGGATGGGAGACTTCATCGACAAGCGCAAGCTCATGATCGGCCTGCTCGCCGCGCTGAGCGTTTCGGTCCTGACCATGGGAATGACCGCCTCCTCCGCGTGGTTCATGGCCGGGCTGGTGGTGTACTCCCTTTGCTACGGCGGCCTCGCCTCGCTCCAGGAACCCATCCGCGCCGACTATTTCGGCATCCGCCACTTCGCCAGCATCCAGGGCTTCAGCCGCCTGTTCGTCACCGCCGGCAGCGTCATGGGCCCCGTCAGCGCTGGCTTCTTCTACGATCTGACCCAGAGTTATACCGTGCCCCTCACGATCTTCGCCGGCTCGGCCTTCACCTCCACGGTGCTCATGTTCTGGACGCTGCCGCCGGCCCGCAACCGTCCTTCCGAGTGACCTTCAGTCAGTGAGAAGACTCTCGGAGAGATCCCGCCACTGAAGCGGGTGTGCAATTCGAACTCCTTTCTTCCTCGGATTTTCCCGATACCGGATTCTCCGAAAACCATGACCGCACGCTCCACCGTCGGGTGCCGTGGATTGCCGGCTTTAGCCGGGGATTTCCTGCATGGAATCAACTACTTGTCCGCATCAGGCACGCCTTGGCACGCTGTGGCCGCGCTTGGCTGCGATGAAAAAATTTCGCGCACCGCGACCATCACGCCGGCTGATACCGTTGAACGTCGATCTCGTCGGCCCGCGCGCGCATCTGCGTCGCATCGTGCCATGCCTGCATCCTCAACAGCAGGTCCATGCTGAGGCCGAACGCCTTCTCCACCCGCATCGCCATTTCGGGCGACAGCGAGGCATTGCCGTTCAGCAGGTCCGAAAGCGTCGCACGGCGCACGCCGAGAATCCGCGCCGCCGCCGAAACGCTCAACCCCAACTCCTCAAGGGCCTCGATCCGGATGAAGGCGCCGGGGTGCGGGGGTGTCATCCCCATCTTGATGCCGCCGCTGGTCATCAGTGGTAGTCCTCCAGGTTCAGGCGTTCGATTGCGCCGTTCCGTTCCTCGAACGTGATCCGCCAGTTGTCCGATACGGACACGCTCCATTCGTTCCGGCGCTCGCCGGAAAGCCGGTGAACCCGCCATCCGGGCGCCGCCTCGCGAATGAAACCCTCCATGGTCTCGGCCATGGCCAGCACGGCAAGGATGCCGCGCACCCGCTCCACGAGGTCCTGTTTCAGCAGCCGGGACGAATTGTTCTCGTATAGCTGGCGCATTTCCCGATGGCGAATGGAACGGACGATCAGGGCGGCATATGTACGGCATCACCGTGCAGAACGCAAGCGCCCATCTTGCCGGTATGGACAGGCGCGAATCCCATGAATCCGTCCCTGCCGGAGCGCCCCGGCGATGGTAGCGCCCATCGGCAAGATCGCCTCGCCGTCGCAGGGCGTGGGCTATTTCGAGAAGGACGGCTACCACGCCAGGGACGACGGGGGGCATCGCGAGGCCAGGGCCTGGGCGGGCCGGGGCGCCGAGGCGCTTTGGCGGCAAGTTGCAGCGGACTTTCGTTCATTGTACTCGTGAAGGACATGAGCGAATCCGGATTCAGCGTTTCCAGGGAGGAGAGGTATTTCGAGGACTACGTGGCCGGCGCGGTGCATGAATTCGGCCCGGTGAGCCTGGGCGAGACCGAGATCGTCGAGTTCGGCAAGCGTTTCGTGCCGCAGCCGTATCACGTCGATCCGGAGCTTGCGAAAAAGACCATTTACAAGGGGCTCATCGCCAGCGGCTGGCACACCGCCGCGGCCATGATGCGGGTGTATTCCGACAACTATCTCTCGGCGGTGGCCAACCTCGGATCGCCGGGGGTGGACGAGCTTCGCTGGAACAAGCCCGTGCGGCCGGGCGACCGGCTGACGGTGCGGGTCACGGTGCTGGAAACCCGGCGGTCGACCTCGAAGCCGGACCGCGGCATCGTCAACTCGTTCCTCGAAACCCTGAATCAGGACGGCGACGTGGTCATGAGCATGAAGATGATCAACTTCATGACGGCCCGGCAGGTGCCCGCATAGCAGCCCGGGCGAGCAACGCGCGGCAGGTTCGTTGGCTCGCACGGAGCGAGGGAGGGGCGTGATCTACGATATCGAAATCAATTCCGCGGCGCACTATCCGGCGGCGGACGTGGTGGGTCTGGTGGAGCGGGCGGAGCAGGCCGGATTCGGCGCGTTCTGGAAAGGCGAATCCAACAGCACCGACCCCATGGTGCTGATTTCGGCCGCGGCCGGCCGCACCAGCACCATCAAGCTGGGGACGGCCATCTACCACATCTACGGCCGCAGCCCGGTGACGCTGGGGTTGCAGGCGGCGACGCTCCAGGACCTCTCCGGAGGGCGCGTGCTGCTGGGGCTGGGGGTGGCCAACGCGGCCATCGCGGGATGGCACGGCGGCGTCTTCGACCGTCCGTTGCGGCGCGCGCGGGAGTACATGGAGATCGTGCGCAAGGTGGCGGCGGGGGAGCGGGTCGAGTACGAAGGGGAGATCTACCGGACCGGCAAGCGCTTCCAGCTCTCGTGGAAGCCGCGGCATCCCCGGATGCCCGTCTATCTGGCCGGCCTGGGGCCGCAGATGACACGACTGGCGGGAAGGATATCGGACGGGGTCTTCATCAACATGGCCACGCCCGAGAAGATCCGCGAGATCGCGGACCGGACCCAGGCGGCGGCCCAGGCCGTCGGACGAGGCCCGGTGGACGTCATCGGAAAGGTGCGCGTGTCCCTCAATGCGGATCGCGAGGTGGCGCGCTCCAAGCTCCGGCAGGCGCTGACGTTCTACAACATCGCGGACCACTACAGCGACATGCTGCGGGAACAGGGCTTCGTTGCCGAGGTGGATGCCATTCAGGAGGCGTTCCGGAACGGTGGCTTCAAGGCGGCCATGGGCGCCCTCACCGATGACTACATGGATCGGCTGCCGGTGATCCCGGCGACGTCGGTGGCGGAGATCAAGGACCGGTTGGCGCCGTACGTGGAGGCGGGGGTGACGCGGATGGTGGTGCCGTACGTTCCCGTCAGCGAGCCTGCCGCCGAGGACGCCGAGCGGTTCATCACCGCCTGGGGCGAGGACGCCGCCGCCTGATACAGCGACAAGGCTACGTAATACGAAAGCGAGGAAACCATGTGTGATTTCGCAGCAGACGCGGAAGCCGCCGGCATCCTGGTGGGCCGGACCCTCACCCTGGAACGCGTCCGTCAACTCAACGCCAAGGACTACTTCTACCAGATGCTCAAGGACAACCCCGAGATGCTCAAGATCTACCCGGGCATCGAGGACGAGTTGCTCGAGGACGCCATCGACTGCCACATCCACGCGTATCCCGACTTCGTGCACCGCTCCCAGGACATGATCGAGATCGCCATCGACGCCTCCAGGGCGGGTATGCGGGCGCTGGCCTTCAAGGACCACTGGAACGTCAGCGCCAACGCCTGCTACGTCGTGCAGCGCCACATCGACCACCTCGTCGAGACGGGGGAGTTGGAAAATCGGGTGGAGGTCTACGGCGGCTGCGGCATGTGCTACGGCATGAACCCCGAGTACGTCCGGATAGCGCTCCAGTACCCCAATGCCAAGATGATCTGGTTCCCGACCTTCACCTCGTTCGGGTTCTGGCGCAGCGCCGGCCATCCGGATAAGGGCGGCGTGCGCCTGGTGAGCGAGGAGGGCGAGGTGCTGCCGGAGGTGGTGGAGATCATGAAGATGGCGGTGGAGAACAAGGTCGGCATCGGCTTCGGCCACACCGACTTCGAGGAACTCCTGCCGCTGTGCAAGAAGGCCAAGGAGCTGGGCGTGCGGGCGACCCTGGACCATCCGCTGCTGGAGCTCAACAAGCTGCTGCTGGACGAGATGAAGGAGCTGGCGGACCTGGGCGTGTACGTGGGCACCTACTGCCAGCCCATGATTCCGAGCTTGTATCAGCCCATCGCCGATCCCATGGAGACCGTCAAGACCATCGCCGAGATCGGCCCCGAGCGCTGCATCATCGGCAGCGACTTCGGCCAGGTGCTGCACCTGAACGCCGTCGACGGCATGCGCGTGTTCATCCGCGCGCTGCTGGGGTTCGGCATCACCAAGGATCAGATTTCCATCATGCTCAAGGACAATCCGGCCAGGCTCATGTGGCTGGACGACTGAGAGAGCGAACAGAGAAGGAGTCGACGGAAATGGCCGAACCACTGAACCGGCACAGCCGGGCCATCACCCAGGGGCCGGACCGGGCGCCGTCCCGGGCCATGTTCAAGGCGGTGGGGTTGACGGACGAAGACCTCGACCGGCCGCTGGTGGGCATCGCCAATACCTGGATCGAGGTGATGCCGTGCAACTTCCACCTGCGCCGGCTCTCGGCCAAGGTGAAGGAGGGCATCCGCGCCGCCGGCGGCACGCCCATCGAGTTCAACACCGTGGCGGTCTCCGACGGCATCTCCATGGGCACCGAAGGGATGAAGGCCTCGCTCATCAGCCGCGAGGTCATCGCCGATTCCATCGAGCTGGTGACCCGCGGGCACCTGTTCGACGCGGTGGTGGCGCTGTCCGGCTGCGACAAGACCATCCCGGGCACGGTCATGGCCCTGGCGCGGCTGGACCTGCCGTCGCTGATGCTCTACGGCGGCTCCATCATGCCGGGACGGTTCCAGGGGCGCGACGTGACCATCCAGGACGTGTTCGAGGGGGTGGGCGCGCACGCGGCCGGGAAGATGACCGACGCCGATCTGCTGGACCTGGAGAGCCGTGCCTGCCCCGGGCCGGGCGCGTGCGGCGGTCAGTTCACCGCCAACACCATGGCCACCGCCTTCGAGATCCTGGGGATCTCTCCCATCGGCAGCGCCAGCGTGCCGGCCATGGACGACAGCAAGGACGACGTCGCCTACCGCGCCGGCGAGATGGTCATGGATCTCGTGCGCAAGAACCTGACCGCGCGGCAGGTCATCACCCGCGAGGCGTTGGAGAACGCCGTGGCCTCCATCGCGGCCACCGGCGGTTCCACCAACGGCGTGCTGCACCTACTCGGCGTGGCGCGCGAGGCGGAGGTGGACCTGCGCATCGACGACTTCGACCGCATCAGCTCCCGGACGCCGCTGATCGCGGACCTCAAGCCCGGCGGCCGCTTCGTCGCCAACGACCTCTACCGGGCCGGCGGCATTCCGCTGGTGGCGCGCCGCCTGCTGGACGCCGGCCGGCTCAACGGCGACTGCATGACCGTTACCGGGAAGACCCTGGGCCAGGAGGTGGGGGACGCCGAGGAGACCCCCGGCCAGCAGGTGGTGCGGCCCGTGTCCGAGCCGCTCAAGCCCACCGGCGGGCTCGTCATCCTCAGGGGCAACCTGGCGCCCGAGGGTTGCGTGGTCAAGGTGGCCGGGCACGAGCGCACGCGCCACGGCGGTCCGGCGCGGGTGTTCGACCGCGAGGAGGATTCCTTCAAGGCGGTGCAGAACGGCGAGATCCGGGAGGGGGACGTGGTGGTGATCCGCTACGAGGGGCCCATGGGCGGTCCGGGCATGCGCGAAATGCTGGGCGTCACCGCGGCCCTGGTGGGGGCCGGCCTCGGCGAGTCCGTGGCGCTCCTCACCGACGGCCGCTTCTCCGGCGCCACCCACGGGCTCATGGCCGGCCACGTGGCCCCGGAGGCCGCCAGAGGCGGCCCCATTGCCGCGGTGCGGGACGGCGACACCATCACGTTCGACGTGGACGCCCGCCGCCTCGACGTGGAGATCTCCGAGGAAGAGATGGACAAGCGCCTGCGGCATTGGCAGGCGCCGGAGCCACGCTACGCCAGCGGCGTCATGGCCAAGTACGCCAAGCTGGTGTCCTCGGCCTCGGAGGGCGCGGTAACGAGATAAGCGGGATGCACGGACCCGTCATTCCGCACCCCTTCCGTCATTCCCGCGAACGCGGGAATCCAGGCGGGGGGCGGGGAGAGCCCCCGGGTCTATTTTTGAAGGAGGTGCACAATGGCCAAGTACAACAAGATGTCCATGCCCCTGAAGGACGTGAAGGACAAGGAATTTCTGGCGCGCAGGCTGAACTGCGAGGGAGTCGGCTTCGGCATCGTGCGGATCAAGCCGGGCCAGGGCGCGGAGTACGTGCACCAGCACAAGGTGCAGGAGGAGGTGTTCATGACCCTCAAGGGCGACGGCACCATCATCCTGGACGGCCGCCGGATTGCCATGCCCGAGGGCACCGTCATCCGGGTGAGCCCGGAGGTCAACCGCGCCATCGGCAACGACTCCAAGCGCGACGTGGTGTTCCTGTGCATGGGCGCGGTCCCGCCGAAGAACTTTCCCTTGGGCGGCCGCACGCTGTTGGGCGACGGCATCCCGCGCCGGGACAAGGTGCCGCGCTGGAAGAAGGCGTAGATCTCCGTTGAACCGTCGCGTCCGCCGTATTAACATGGACGTTACCAAGGGTTCGGGAGGCCCTCGATGAGCAAGCGCGAACACGACCTCGATCACGAAGTCGTCGTCGAAACCGAGAAGAAGCTCAAGCGGCCCTCTCTTTTCAAGGTGCTGCTGCACAACGACGACTACACCACCAAGGAATTCGTGGTGCAGATCCTGGAGTACGTGTTCAACAAGGAGAACACCGAGGCGGTGCAGATCATGATGCACGTGCACCGGAACGGCATCGGGGTGGCCGGGGTCTATCCCTACGAGGTGGCGGAGACCAAGGTGAAGACGGTGGAAAGTCTGGCGCGCCAGTACGAGTATCCGCTCAAGTGCAGCATCGAAGAGGAATGAGCTTCGGCGAGCGGATGGGTTTCGAAGAGGCAGGAACGTGATCACCAAGAACCTGGAAGCCGTGCTCAAGGCGGCATACGACGTGGCCAAGGAACGGCGGCACGAGTTCGTCTGCGTGGAGCATCTGCTGTGGGTGCTGCTGGAGGACAAGAACGCCAGCGACGTCATCGTCAACTGCGGCGGCGACCTCGACCGCTTGCGGCGGGAGCTGGAGGAGTTCTTCGAGACCCGCATGGAGACGCTTCCGAAAGGCACGGAAAAGGAGCCGGAGCAGACGATGGGGTTCCACCGCATCGTCCAGCGCGCCTTCATCCACGCCCAGTCGTCGGAAAAGGCCGAGATCCAGGGCAGCGACCTTTTGGTGGCCATGTACCGCGAGCAGCAGTGCTACGCGCGCTATCTGCTGGAAGCCCAGGACATCAGCCGCTTCGACCTCATCAACTACATCTCCCACGGCGTCTCCAAGCTGCCGGAGGAAGAGCCGCAGCAGACGCCCGGGGCCGAGGAAGACGAGGAAGGCGGGCAGGGGCCCCAGCGCAATCCCCTGGAGGCCTTCACCACCGAGTTGGTGGAGAAGGCGGAGAAGGGGCTGCTGGATCCGCTCATCGGCCGCAACAACGAGATCGCCCGCACCATCCACGTGCTGTGCCGGCGGCGCAAGAACAACCCCATCTACGTGGGCGATCCGGGCGTGGGAAAGACCGCCATCGCCGAGGGGCTGGCGCTGCGGATCCACGAGAAGACGGTGCCGGAAGCGTTGCACGAGACCCGCATCTACGCCCTGGACATGGGCGCGGTGCTGGCCGGCACCAAGTTCCGGGGCGAGTTCGAGGCCCGGCTGAAGGGCATCATCACGGCGCTCAAGGGCAACCCCGACGCGATCCTGTTCATCGACGAGATCCACACCGTGGTAGGCGCCGGCGCCACCAGCGGCGGTTCCCTGGACGCTTCGAACATCCTGAAGCCCGTGCTGGCCTCCGGCGAGCTCAAGTGCATCGGCTCCACCACCTACCACGACTACCGGAGCTACTTCGAGCGGGACCGGGCGCTGTCGCGCCGGTTCCAGCGCATCGAGGTGCCGGAGCCCAGCATCGACGAGACCGTCAAGATCCTGCAGGGGCTCAAGCCCCACTACGAGAAGCACCACGGCGTGGCCTACAGCCAGGCGGCGCTGCGCACCGCGGCCAAGCTTTCGGCCAAGCACATCAACGACCGCTTCCTGCCGGACAAGGCCATCGACGTCATCGACGAGGTGGGCGCGTCGGTGCGGATCCTGCCGCCCGAGAAGCGCAAGAAGACCATCGGCCCCAGGGACGTGGAGCAGATCGTCGCCACCATGGCGAAGATCCCGCCGCGCAGCGTCTCCACCTCCGACAAGGAGCAACTGGGCAACCTGGACCGGGACCTGAAGCTCGTGGTCTTCGGCCAGGACGAGGCCATCGACGCCCTGGCCAGCACCATCAAGCTCTCGCGCTCCGGCCTCGGCCAGCCCGAGAAGCCGACCGGGTGCTTCCTGTTCTCCGGACCCACCGGCGTCGGCAAGACCGAGGCGGCCAAGCAACTCGCCCAGATCATGGGCATCGAGTTCCTGCGCTTCGACATGAGCGAGTACATGGAGAAGCACACGGTGTCGCGCCTCTTGGGAGCGCCTCCGGGGTACGTGGGGTTCGACCAGGGCGGGCTTTTGACCGACGCCATCCGCAAGACGCCCTACGCCGTGCTGCTGCTGGACGAGATCGAGAAGGCCCACCCGGACCTGTTCAACGTGCTGCTGCAGGTCATGGACCACGCCACGCTTACCGACAACAACGGCAAGAAGGCGGACTTCCGCAACATCATCCTGATCATGACCACCAACGCCGGCGGCCGGGAGATGAACGCCACCGCCCTGGGCTTCGCCCACAACTCCAACGTCGGCAAGGGCAAGGAAGCGGTCGAGAAGATGTTCAGCCCGGAGTTCCGCAACCGCCTGGACGCCACCATCTTCTTCAACTCCCTGAGCCCGGTGGTGATCGAGAAGGTCGTCGACAAGTTCATCACCCAGCTAGACGCCCAGTTGAACGAGCGCAAGGTCACCATCCAGCTCGAGCCCGCCGCCCGCGCCTGGCTCGCCGAGCGCGGCTACGACCCCCAGTTCGGCGCCCGCCCCATGGCCCGCTTGATCGACAACGAGATCAAGAAAACCCTGGCCGACGAGATCCTGTTCGGCCAGCTCCAGAACGGCGGCCGCGTCCGCGTCGACGCCAGGGACGGCGAGCTGGTGTTCGAGTACGGGGAGTGACACCGGGCCATGCGGGGTCGGGATTTTAGTCAGTAATCATTGACTAAATTTAGTCAATGGTCGTTGACTAAATCTGGCCAGCGGGTATCATCTTTCAGTTGTGGCCGCTGTCGATCCCCGTTTTGCCTCGCACAACCTTCATCTTGAAGATCCGGAGTTGTTCCGCGCCATGGACCCGCAACTCCGAGAGTTGCGCCGTCTTCCCTTCGCGTACCGCTATCCCATCCTCGCGCATCTGCCCGTAGATGAGCCCGGGATCTACTCCATCACCGGCGGCCGGAGAATCGGCAAGTCCACGGTGTTGAAGCAATGGATGTGTGACCTGCTGGATCTCGGCGTGCAGCCGCAGCGTATTTTCTACCTGACCGGGGAGCTTGTTGATGACCATCATGCGTTGGTCGCTTTGCTGACGAGGAACGCCCCGGATCGCTCCCCAGCGCAACCGGCATACCTGCTCGTTGACGAAGTGACCTACATTCGCGGGTGGGACCGCGGCATCAAGTTCCTTGCCGATGCCGGCCTCCTGGAAAACCTCATCGTGGTTCTCACCGGTTCGGATTCAGTGATCATTCACGAAGCCCGCGGTCTGTTACCGGGCCGCCGGGGCCGTGCGCCGCGCGTCGACTTTCATCTTTACCCGCTGTCTTTCTCGCAATACCTGGACGTGTCGGGCACCGCGGGTGAATCTTTGGAGGCGTACTCCTCGGAAGCCGCCGGCGCTCTGACCGATGCCTTTCAGCGCTACCTGATGCACGGCGGATACCTCACTGCCATCAACGACATGGCGGCGCACGGGCGCATCGAACCGGCGACCTTTGCGGTGTACTGCGACTGGATTCGCGGCGACATGGCGAAACGCGGCAAGCAGGAACAGTTCCTCAACGAGATTCTTGGCAGTGTGGTGCGGCGTTATGGCAGCCAAGTGACCTGGAACAGCCTCGCACGGGATCTTTCCATCGACCATCCAGCTACCGTGGCGGATTATATCGCGCTCCTCTCCCGGATGGACGTGCTCATCGTGCAACACGCACTGCGGGAAGATCGCCTCGCGGCAGCCCCGAAGAAGGCGCGCAAGGTGGCGTTTACCGATCCATTCATCTTTCACGCGGTACGGAGTTGGCTCGACCCGGCGGAAGATCCTTTCGCTGATCAGGTGGAACCGGCTCTGGCGGACCCCGAGAGGACGGGCAGGTTGGCGGAAGCGTGCGCGGTGGCGCACCATCATCGCCTGCACCCGACGTTCTACCTCAAGGGCGACGGCGAGGTGGACATCGCGTACGTCACGGACGGTGGGTTTCAGCCCATCGAGGTCAAGTGGACCGGACAGATTCGCTCCGCCGACCTGAAGCAGGCCCGGAAGTACCCCAACAGCATCATCTGCTCGAAGATGGCAACGGCCGACCGTATCCATGGGTTGCCGAACGAGTTGCTGCCGTTGCATCTGCAGCGGTTGGGTGAGTCGCCGCACTACGTGACATGGTGATCCGGACATCCCGGCATTTCATACGGAATCACGGCCCCCCGGACGATGCACCGGATCTCGGTGCGCTTGGGCTGATAGCCCGGCCTGCCCGCTCAGCCCTCCGCCTCCCCCTTCTTCAACGGGCTTCCATCCAGCAGATACTCCTGCCGGGCCAGGGTCTCGGAGCGCTCTTCCTGCAGGTAGCGTTCCAGCGCCTGCCGGAATCGCTTGTCCCGGATGTAGTGGGCGCTGTAGGTCTTGGCGGGCTCGAGGCCGCGGAGGTTCTTGAAGCTGCCGCCGGCACCGGCCTCGAAGCGGCCCAGCGATTCGTCGATGCAGTGCTCGATGGCGGCGTAGTAGCAGACGTTGAAGTGCAGGTAGCGGTGGTCCTCGAAGGCGCCCCAGTAGCGGCCGTAGAGGGCGTCGGGGCCGCGGATGTTGAAGGTGCCGGCGATGATGCGGCCGTCGCGCTGGGCCACGACGGGGCAAATGAACGGGTAGGGCCGTGTCAGCAGCTCGTCGAAGAAGCGGCGGTTCAGGTACTGCCGTCCGTAGTAGAGGCGCTCGATGTGGTGCTTGTAGAGCTCGAACAGGGTGCGCTGGATGTCCGGGGTGATCTCGCCGTAGGGCAGGGCGCGGACGACGATTCCCTGTTTGTCCAGCTCCCGCCGCTCGCGCTTGATCTTGTTGCGGCGGTCGCTGCGGAACGCTCCCAGATAATCGTCGAACGTTTCGTAGTCCCGGTTCTCCCAGTGGAACTGGAGCCCGATCTTGGGGATGTAGTCCAGGCCCTCCAGCGCCTCCATCTCTTCCTGGTCGCAGAAGTTGATGTGGATGGACGACAACTCGTTGCCGCTGCAGATCTCCACCAGCGCCCGGCCCAGGATGGCGATGACGCTCCGGCGGTCGATCCCGGGAGCGGTGAGGAAGCGCGACCCGACCACGGGCGTGAAGGGCACGCCCACGAGCATCTTGGGATAGTACTCGATACCCGCCTGCATGGCGTAGCCGGCCCACTGGTGGTCGAAGACGAACTCCCCCATGCTGTGGGACTTGAGGTACATGGGGCAGGCGCCGAGGAGTTCATTGCCCCGTTCGACCACGAGGTGGTGCGGCGCCCAGCCGGTCTTGTCGCAGACGCAGGCGGACTCCTCCAGGCAGTCCAGCCAGTCCCAGCGCATGAACGGCGAGCCGTCCCGCAGCAGGGAGTCCCACGCCTCCCGCGGCACCTCGTTGATGCGGCGGACGATGCGGACCGAGAGCCGTTCCTCCTCCATGGCCCCACCTTCTTGCCAGAAGGGCCGGAGCAGGTCTAGTGAGTAGGGACCGTGACTCTATTCGCCCTGACTCTCCTCCTGGCGGCCGCTTGCATCCACGCCGCCTGGAACCTCCTGCTCAAGCGAGCCGAAGGAGGACCGGTGTTCCAGTGGCTGTTCGCCGTGCTGTCCGTGGTCCTGTACCTGCCCGCGGTGCTGGTGTGGACCTGGTATCGCCCCGTTGCCGTGGGCGCCGAGGTGGTCGCGGTGATCGCCGGCAGCAGCCTGTTGCACACGCTCTATTACACGGTCCTCCAGCGCGGCTACCGCGCCGGCGACCTGTCGGTGGTCTATCCGCTGGCGCGGGGCACCGGGCCTTTCCTGGCCGTCATCGGCGCGATGCTGATTCTGGGGGAGCGTCCCGCGGCTGGGGTTCTCGTTGGCGGCATGTTCATCGTCCTGGGGGTTTTCCTGCTGAGCGGTGGAGCCTTGCGGTCTCGCGCCAGGGGGGCGTCACGAGCGGCGGTGTTGTACGGCTTGGCCACCGGAGCGGTGATCGCAAGCTATACACTTTGGGACAAGAACGCGGTCACCGGCATGGCCATCGCGCCGTTGCTGCTCGACTGGGGCACCAACTGCGGCCGCGCCATCTTGCTGGCGCGGGTCGCCATGTGCCGCCGGCGCGAGTTGCGCACCGCATGGCGGGACCATCGGCGCGAGGCCCTGGGCGTGGCGCTGCTGAATCCCCTGGCCTACATCCTCGTGCTGACGGCCTTGCAGATCACCCCGGTGAGCCACATCGCGCCCGCGCGCGAGGTCAGCATCCTGATCGGTTCGCTCATGGGGATACGTCTGCTGGGCGAGAGAGGCGCCAAGGTCCGCCTGCCGGCCGCGGCAAGCATGACCCTGGGCCTGGTGCTGATCGTGACGAATGGATCCGCGCCGTAGACTCTGGCATTGGCACCAACCCGGCTGAGTCCTGCACCTCCGTCATTCCGAGCCTCCCCCTCGATCATTCCGAGTCCCTCGGTCATTCCCGCGAAAGCATGCCCTCGACCCCGATCGGGGGCGGGAATCCAGGCGGGGTGGAGACGGGGCGAAGCTCACCTTCGCCGGCGCTTCCGGAAGCTGGGGTCGGGCGTCCCTTTCCAGCAGCGGGCGACGAAGGGATAGCCCTCGGTGATGAAGTAGGCGTAGGAGCCGTCCGGGAACTCGGCGGACCGGGTCACGGCGCCGTTGCATTCATCCAGGTCGCCGCTGCCGGCGACGTATTGCCAGTCCTGCACGAAGGCCCCGTCATGGGCGCCGTCCGGTTCATCCCCGCCGGGGCGCGCGGCGGATTTCAGCCGGTAGGAAGCGCGGACCCTCTGTATGCCGTTGCCCAAGTCGCCGGTGATCGCATAGATCGGAAAGCCGTCCGCCGCCCAGCCGATCAGGGGCGAGTGAGCATCCGCGCTCCAGCCCAGTTGCCGCAGCAGGCCCGTGGGCAGCGCGTGATAATGGTAGGCGCCGGTCCGTTGGACGTGGGCATGGTTGGCATCCAGCCCCAGCCGGACCGCGCCCCCGAGGGCGTCGTAGTTCCAGCCGCCCCGGCGCTCGCCATGCCAGTATTCCGCGGTGCCGGCCTCGAACGGAACGCCGTTGACGGCCACGCCCCAAAGCCAGCGGCGCGCGTCGGCGGCCTTGCCTGTCCGTTTCGGTTCGGTGGTGACGGTGAGGAGGTAGTCTTGCGGGCCGATGGTGTGGGGGTTGCCGCGGTTGGGGAAGGCTCCCACCGGGTGCGCCGGGATGCCGTTGGAACGGATTGTCCGGGTCGTGCCGGACACGTCGATGGAAGCTCGCGGGGAGCCCGCCGTCTCGTTTGCGGGCTTGAGCGTCACTTCGGCCCTCTCGGTTGCGGCATGATACCGGGCCGGCGGGCGACCTGCCCGTTGCGCCATGGCCGTTGCCGCGAACAGCACCACGCCGGCGGTTGCACCTGCCACGATACAGAAAATCGGTTTCATCGGGATTCCGCTATTCGATGGTCAGGTAGCGTTCCAGGCGGGTTGCCTCGCCCTTGCCGGCGTGAGCGCCCACGCGGCTGCGGAAGTCCTCCATGCTGGCGAAGGGGCGGGACTCCTGGATCAGCTTGAGGATTCCGTCGTTGAGCCCGGGGATCGTGCGCAGGTGTGCGTCGCTGGCGCTGTTCAGCTTGATGGGCACGAAGACGTACTGTTCGAGGCGGGCGACCTCCGCGTCATCGACGTACTTGCCGATCTCGCGCTGGAACTCCGTTAGCGCGCGGTACGGCCGGTATTCTCGGAACTCCCAGCTCATGCGGCGGCCGACCCCCGGAACCATGCGGATGGCCTCGACGTTGGCGTTGTTCAGGTTGATGGGGAGGAACAGGCGGACGTAGAGATCCTTGCGCTGCTCCGTGCTCAAGGCCGGCGCCAGCGCCTTGTCCAGCGCCTCCATGTTCAGGTACGGCCTGCCGGCGACAACGCGGCCGGCCAGATCAGGATTCAGTCCGGGCAGACCGGCGAGCTCTTCCGCGGCGGCGGTGTTGGGGTTGAGCACACCCATGTTCTTTCCCACCTGAGCCCGCGCATGCGGGGCCGCGGCAAGGGACAGGACCAGGCCGGCCAGCAGCAAGACGGCGACGATAATCGGTCGGTTGTTCACGGTTGTTCTCCTTTTCCGGTTGTGGCCGTGGGTCTGAGAGCCGGGTGCCGAAACGCGTAGAGCAGCCCCAGCAGCCCGAGTTGGGTCATGGCGCCCGGCGCGAGCGCGGGCATCGCCCCGGTCATCGCCTCGGTAAAGAGCTTGAAACCCGACATCGTCGGCGTCATCTCCAGCTCGAATTCCACGTTGCTCTCGTAGTGGTGCCAAATCCCCACGGGCCCGGCGAGCACGAACAGCACCATGGTCACCTGGAAGGCGCGAAGGCTCCAGCGCCTGCGTCGGGTCACCCAAATGGACATGGTGACGAGGCTGGCGGCGAGAAGGATCAGCGGTATCCACTGCTCGAAGTCCTCGATGTGTCCCAGGAGCAACAGCTCGCTGCCGGTCCCCAGCACGCCGATGGCGAGAATGACGAGAAGCAGCCGCCGAAACATCGACTCGCTCCGATCCACCGTGTTCATGGGCATTAGACCGTATCGGGTTCCCGGAGGACCCGGATCGCACGTGGGGGAGGTCCCCGAGGGGCAGGTATTCGAACCGGCGGCTCGCCGTGGGTGTCGCCGATCGCAACGGGGCTGGGTGAAGGGGCGGCGCCGGCCCGCGAGCGGAAACGCGGGCCGGCGCGCCGGGGACCGGTTTATGCTTTCCCGGCCAGTTGCCGGAGCACGTACTCCAGGATGCCGCCGTGGTGGTGGTACGACAGCTCCGCGGGGGTGTCGATGCGGCAGGTCACCCGGAAGCTGGTCACCTTGCCCTCGGCGCTCGTGGCGGTCACCTGCAGCTCCTTGCGCACGCTCAGGCCGTCGGCCACGCCGGTGATGTCGTAGGTCTCGAAGCCCGTGAGCCCCAGCGACTCGGCGTTCTCGCCCGGCATGAACTCCAGCGGCAGAATGCCCATGCCGATCAGGTTGCTCCGGTGGATGCGCTCGAAGCTCTCGACGATGGCGGCCTTGATGCCCAGGAGCCGCGGCCCCTTGGCGGCCCAGTCACGGGACGATCCGGTGCCGTACTCCTTGCCGGCGATGACGATGAGCGGCGTCCCTTCCTCCTGGTACTTCATGGCGGCGTCGAAGATGGACATCTGCTCGTTGTCGGGCTGATGCACGGTAAAGCCGCCCTCGGTGCCGGGGGCGATCTGGTTGCGCAGCCGCACGTTGGCGAAGGTGCCGCGCATCATCACCTCGTGGTTGCCCCGGCGGGCGCCGTACTGGTTGAAGTCCCTGGGCTCCACGCCGTGCCCGGTGAGGTAGCGCGCGGCCGGGCCGTTGCGCTCGATGGACCCGGCCGGCGAGATGTGGTCGGTGGTCACCGAATCGCCCAGCAGGGCCAGCACCCGCGCCCCCTTGATGTCGCCGGGCGCGGTCGGCTCCGCGGGCATGTCGGCGAAGAACGGGAGTTCCCGGACGTAGGTGGAGTCCTGGTCCCAGGCGAACAGCTCGCCTTCGGGCACCGGCATGCTCCGCCACATGTCGTCTCCCTCGAAGACGTTGCTGTACTCCTTGCGGAAGGCGTCGGCGGTGACGCCCTTGGCCACTTCCGCGCGCACCTCCTCCGGGCTGGGCCAGATGTCCCGCAGCATCACCGGCTGCCCGTCGGAGTCCTGGCCGATGGGGTCGTTGTAGAGGTCCACGTCCATGTTGCCGGCGATGGCGTAGGCCACCACCAGGGGGGGTGAGGCCAGGTAGTTGGCGCGGATGTGGGGATGGATGCGGCCCTCGAAGTTCCGGTTGCCCGAAAGCACGGCGCTGGTGACCAGGTTGCCTTCCTGGATGGCGTTGCCGATGTTCTCCGGCAGCGGTCCGCCGTTGCCCACGCAGGTGGTGCAGCCGTAGCCCACCAGGTGGAACCCCATCTCACCCAGGGGCTCCAGCAGTCCCGTCTGCGTCAGGTACTCGGTAACCACCTTGGAGCCCGGGGCCAGGCTGGTCTTGACCCAGGGCTTGGCCTTGAGGCCACGGGCCACGGCCTTCTTGGCCAGCAGTCCGGCGCCTATCATCACCGACGGATTGGACGTGTTGGTGCAACTGGTGATGGCGGAGATCACCACCGATCCGTGGGTGAGCTCGAAGGAGTCGCCGTTCTGTTGCACCGGCACGGTGCTCGGGGTGTCGCCCCCCTTCATGGTGGGCAGGACCTCGGCGAAGGACTGCTTGACGCCGCTCAGCGGCACCCGGTCCTGGGGCCGGCGGGGCCCCGCCAGGCTGGGCTCCACCTCGCCCAGGTCGAGTTCCAGGGTGTCGGAGAACATCGGGTCCGGGGTTTCGTCGGTGCGGAACAGGCCCTGCTCCTTGCTGTAGGCTTCCACCAGGCTGATGAGCTGGGGGTCCCGGTTCGACAGCTTGAGGTACTCCAGGGTCTCGTTGTCCACCGGGAAGAAGCCCACGGTGGCGCCGTACTCGGGCGCCATGTTGCCGATGGTGGCCCGGTCCGCCAGCGCCAGGCTGGAGAGCCCCGGTCCGTAGAACTCCACGAACTTCTCCACCACGCCTTTCGCCCGGAGCATCTGAACGATGGTCAGCACCAGGTCGGTGGCGGTGGCGCCCTCGGGCAGCCGGCCGTGGAGCTTGAAGCCGATGACCTCGGGGATCAGCATGATGAGCGGCTGGCCCAGCATGGCGGCCTCGGCCTCGATGCCGCCGACGCCCCAGCCCACCACCCCCAGCCCGTTGATCATTGGAGTGTGGGAGTCGGCCCCCACCAGCGTGTCGGGATAGGCCAGGGTGTCGCCGTTGGACCGGGCGGTGAAGACCACCTTGCCGAGGAACTCCAGGTTCACCTGGTGGACGATGCCGGTGTCGGGCGGCACCACGCTGAAGTTGTCGAAGGCCTTCTGCCCCCAGCGCAGGAACGCGTACCGTTCCTGGTTGCGCTCGTACTCGATCTTCGAGTTGGAGGCGAACGATTCGAGGGAGCCGAAGTGGTCCACCTGCACCGAGTGGTCGATGACCAGGTCCACGGGTTGGAGCGGGTTGATCCGTTTCGGGTCGCCCCCCAGCCGCCGGATGCCTTCACGCATGGCCGCCAGGTCGACGATGGCGGGAACCCCGGTGAGGTCCTGCAGCAGGATGCGTGCCGGCATGAAGGCGATTTCCTTGTCCGGCTTCGCCCCCGGGTCCCAGCCCGCCAGCGCCCGGATGTCGTCCGCCGACACGTGCCGGTCGTCCTCGCACCGGAGCAGGTTCTCCAGCAGGATCTTGAGCGAGAACGGCAGCCGGTCCACCGGCAGCGAGGTCTCCTTCGCCAAGGTATCGAGGCGATGGATCCGGTAGCGGTTGCCCCCGACGTCGAGGGACGAGGCGGTGTGAAACGTGTCGATGCTCTGTGATGCCATGTCAGGCTCCTTGCTATGGATTTCGGTTTCAGGCGGTCCGGAAGGACGCGGGCGGATGGATGCCGCGGGGCCTTGAAACCCCTCTTTCTAGCGCAACCGGTGCGGCTTGCCAAATCGGCGGGGAAGGGCTCCAGGTGCATTCAAAAGTCCTGTTTCCTTTCGTCATTCGTCCTGTTTCCTTTTCGTCATTCCCGCGAAAGCGGGAATCCAGGGGCGGGGTGGGGCCAAACGGGCGTTTCCCCGCCTCACGCCACCTGGATTCCCGCTTTCGCGGGAATGACGGAAGGGGAGCATCGGACTATTGAAGAGCCCTGGGAAGGGCTCAGACCGCCTTGTCCCGGTGCAGTTGCGCGATGGCGCCGGCGTCGTAGCCGAGCTCTTCGAGGATCGAGTCGGTTGCGTCGCCGAGCTCGGGGATGGGGTCGTAGCGGGCCGGGCTGCCGGAGAGGTTGAGCGGGCTGCCGATGATCGGCACCTTGCCCACGGGGGAGTCCACCTCCCGGATCATGCGGCGGGCGGCGGCCTGGGGGTGGGCCAACACCTGGGCGATGCCGCGGACCTTGCCGTTGGGCAGCTCCGCCGCCTGCAGGCGCTCGAGCCAGATCTCATGGCCGCGCTCCAGGAAGAGCTGCTCGATGGTCTCCTCGAGCGCGCCGCGGTTTTCCCGGCGCGCCTCCACCGTGGCGAAGCGGGGGTCTTCCATCAGCGTGGGGCTTTCCATCACCTTGAGGCAGAAGACCTCCCAGTCCTTGGGCGTGGCCACGGCGAGGTTCACGTACTCGCCGTCCCCGGCCATGTAGGGGCCGTAGGGGGTGACGTAGTGGTGCCGCATACCCACCCGGCTGGGTTCCTCGCCCCGGTGCCAATAGTGGTGCGGGAAGTATCCGAGCCACGACAGGATGCTCTCGAACATGGAGATGTCGATGACTTGGCCCGCGCCGGTCTTCTCCCGCTGGAACAGCGCCAGCACGATGCCCAGGGCCGCGTACATGCCGGAGGCGATGTCGGACACGGACACGCCGGCCCGGGCGGGCTTGTCGGGGTAGCCGGTGGTGGCGATGATGCCGGCCTCGCCCTGGATCAGCAGGTCGTAGGCCTTGACGTCCCGGTAGGGGCCGTCCTGGCCGTAGCCGGAGAGCGAGCAGTAGACGAGCCGCGGGTTGATCTCGTGGAGGGTCTCCCACCCCAGCCCCACGCGCTCGGCCACACCCGGGGCGTAGTTCTCGAAGAAGACGTCCGTGGTCTTCACCAGCTTGTGGAGGACCTCCAGGCCCTCCGGCTTCTTGACGTCCACCGTGAGGCTCCGCTTGTTGCGGTTGAGCCACACGTAGCCGGACGACAGCCCCTTCACCGCCGTGTCCCAGTGGCGGATCAGGTCGCCCACGCCAGGGCGCTCGATCTTGATGACCTCGGCCCCCATCTCTCCCAGCAGGCCGGTGCCGAAGGGGCCCGCGAGCACCTGCTCGAAGGCCATGACCCGCACGCCGCTCAGCGCCAGGCCGTCACTCACCGTCCACGATCTCCGGGAAGATGTCACGTCGCGGGGCGAACTCCTTGCGCCACACCATGACGCTGCGGGCGTAGTCGATGACCACCTTGCCTTCCTGCTGCACGCCACGGGTGCGCACCTTGACGATGCCCCACTGCGGTTTCGACCTGGAGTCGCGCTTTTCCAGCACCTCGGACTCGGAATAGAGGGTGTCGCCGGCGAACAGCGGGTTGGGCAGCGTGATCTGGTCCCAGCCCAGGGCGAAGCCGTTCTCGCTCACGTCCGCCACCCCCATGCCGGCCACGATGGCGAGGGTCAGGGCGCTGTTGATCAGGCATTTCCCGAACTCGGTGCGCTTGCCGTACTCGTTGTTGAAGTGGATCTGGTTCGTGTTGTTGGTGAGCAGCGTGAACCAGATGTTGTCGTTCTCCGTCACCGTGCGCCCGACCCGGCACCGGTACACGTCGCCGACGTTGAAGTCCTCGAAATAGCGGCCTTCCCAGCCCTGTACGACTGCCATGGGCGAATCTCCTTCCGCGTTTGTATCGGATATTCCCGCTCTTCCTCCGTCATTCCCGCTCCTCCTCCGTCATTCCCGCGAAAGCGGGAATCCAGGGGGTGGGGATGGGTAAAACGGGCGTGATTCCCCGCTCCACCCCACCTGGATTCCCGCTTTCGCGGGAATGAGGGTTGCGGGTGTGAGCGCTTCTGCCACAGGGTAGCACAGGCCGCGCCGAAGAGTGAAAATCCTGCCCGACCTCACTGTGCCTTGAACACGATGTCGCCGAACCAGGCAACCGCCGACTCCTGCGTGTTGTCGGTGTCGGTCATCACGGCCACGCCGGAAACCCGCGGCGGGTCCCCGCCGAACGCCTTCCGGTAGTCCTCGACCAGATTCCGGGATTCGCTGACCCACTTGCCGGCCTTGGCCTTGCCGCTCTCCACGACGATCATCCGGACCCGGTCGGTGTAGGGGTTGGGGACGATGGTCCCCACCGGGCTCCTGCTCTCCCAGATGTAGGTGATGGCGCCCATGGGCGGGTATTCGCCCCGGGCCAACCGGATGGCCTCGTACTTCGCCCGTTCGAACATGCCCACCTTGCTGCTGTCATACCTGAACGTGATGTACAGCCGGGCAGGGTAGTCGTCGCCGTCCTTGCGGGTGACGTCGCCCTTCTCCAGGACGTTTTCGACCTTCCAGCGCCACTCCACCACGGGGTATCGCATGGGGTCGATGTCCACGTGGCGGACCAAGCCCGAGGCCGACGCCCGGCTGACCGCCTTGACCGCCACGGTGCCGCCGTCGTCCACCAGCGAGTATTCCGTGTGCTTCTCGATCTTCTCGAAGGTCAGCGGTTCCCAGGAATCGGGAAACGGGCCGCCGGCCTTGGCCGCCGAGAACCGCCCTACCTCAATCGTCCCCAGGGGCTGCGCCTGGAGGGCGACCGTGATTGCCAGCCCGAGACTCATGCCTACCAGGACAAACGTAAAGCGAAAGACTCCACGCGGGTTCGACCGACCTCGATGTGTTGTCATATCGAAATCTACAGGAGAGAAACGCGCCTCAGCGCACCCCTCCGCCGGCCAGGAATTCGTCCACAGTGAGCCCAGCGGACCGAATGAGGCTTCTGGGGGTGCCTTTGGCAACTTCCTTGTGGAGGGGTACGGAGAGAGTAGCCATTTTTCCCTCCTTTGTCATTATGACGTGGCTCCCGCGGCGTCGCGCTCTGCTCCAACCGAAACTCTCGAAGAGTTTCACGACATCTTGGCCGCTCAAGGGGCGCAATGCGGGAGTCAAACCGCAATCTCTATCTGTCGCGTCTCAATCGTCAGTGGAAGGCCCTTCTCTGCTCGAACCTCCAGACAGAGCTCGATAGCTTCCCTGATGTTCTCCAGGGCTTGGCGCTTTGTCTCTCCCTGGCTGACGCAGCCTGGTATGGCGGGGCATTCCACCACCCATACCCCGTCTTCGTCCCGGTCAACTGTTACGTTGAATTTCACTCTTCCCTCCAAGACCACAGAGTCAGGGCCATCGAACCGCGTGTTCATGGCGATATTGAAGACTGATTTGAAGCTTGCCACGAGCCGTGGAGTGCTTCAACAAGTCACCAGCATAGCGAACGTCTCGAAACAATCTGGCGACGCAGGCGCAAATTGGCATTAGGAGCCTCCTCTCTGTATAGTACCGCACACCCATGATGGATTTCACCCTCACCGAGGACCAGGTGCAGCTCCGGGAGGAGATCCGCAAGGTCTGTCAGGACTTTTCCGACCCCTATTGGCGGGAGGTGGACGCCAGGGGCGAGTACCCCGAGGCGTTCGTGGCCAGGCTCACGGAGCTGGGCTGGCTGGCGGCGCTGATCCCCGAGGAGTACGGCGGCATCGGCCTCGGCATCACCGAGGCGAGCATCATCCTGGAGGAGATCAACCGTTGGGGCGGCAACGCCACCGCGTGCCACGCGCAGATGTACACCATGGGGACGGTGCTGCGGCACGGCAGCGAGGAGCAGAAGCGGCGCTACCTCCCCGCGGTGGCCAGCGGCGAGATCCGGCTCCAGGCGTTCGGCGTCACCGAGCCCGATTCCGGCACCGAGACCACCCGCATCCGCACCACGGCCGTCCGCAAGGGCGACCGCTACGTGGTCAACGGGCAGAAGATCTTCATTTCCCGCGTGCTCCAGTCGGACCTGATGCTGCTGCTGGCCCGCACCACGCCCTACGACGAGCTTGAGGACAAGACCCGCGGATTGTCGGCGTTTCTGGTGGACTTGAGGGAAGCCGGGAACGCGCTGGAAGTGAAGCCGCTGGACATGATGATCAACCATCATACCAACGCACTCTTCTTCTCCGACCTGGAGGTGCCGGCGGAAAACCTCATCGGCGAGGAGGGCATGGGCTTCCGCTACATCATCGACGGCTGGAACGCCGAGCGCATCCTGATCGCCGCCGAGGCGGTGGGGGACGGCCGCTGGTTTGTGGACCGGGCGTCGCGCTACGCCGGCGAGCGGGAGGTATTCGGCCGCCCCATCGGCGCCAACCAGGGGATCCAGTTCCCCATCGTCCAGGCCTACGCCCACATCGAGGCGGCGGACTTGGTGCGCTGGCAGGCGGCCTCGAAGTTCGACCGGGGGGATCGCTGCGGCGCCGAGGCCAACATGGCCAAGCTGCTGGCCTCGGAAGCGTCGTGGGAGGCGGCCAACGCCTGCATGACCACCCACGGAGGCTACGGACTGTCGGTGGACTACGACGTCGAGCGCAAGTTCCGGGAGACCCGGCTCCTGACCATCGCGCCGGTGAGCAACAACCTGGTGCTGGCCTACCTCGGGCAGCACGTATTGGGCATGCCGCGTTCCTACTGAACGAGAGACACGACCATGGACCTGCAACGATCCTGGATGTTCGTGCCGGGACACCGGCAGCGGATGATCGACAAGGCGCTGGGGCTGGATGCCGACGCCCTCATGCTGGATATCGAGGACGGCGTGGCGCCGGCGGAGAAGGATCAGGCGCGGCGCCTCATCGGCGAGGCCCTGGGGCGCGAGCGGGGAGCCCGGGAGCCGCTCCGGTACGTGCGCATCAACGCCATCGGGCACCAGCGCATGGAAGACGATCTGGCGGCGGTGCTGCGCCCGGGGCTCGACGGGCTGGTGCTTCCCAAGGTGGAATCGCCGGAAGAGATCGCCGCGGTGGAGTCCCTGGTGGCCGGGCACGAGACTTCCACGGGCACGACGGTGAAGATGCTGGTGGCCATCGAGAGCCCCAAAGGGCTTCTGGCGGCTCCGGCCATCGCCGGGTGCTCGCCGCGCGTGGTGGGGCTCATGTTCGGCGCGGAGGACTTCGGCCGGGAGTTGGGACTGCCCGCCTCCCGGGAGGGAGAGGCGCAGGAGCTGCTCTACGCCCGGTCGGCCCTGGTGGTGGCGGCGGCCTCGGCCCATGTCCAGGCGGTGGACGGCGTCTGGGTGGATCTTCAGGATCCGGACGGGCTGGCCCGGTTCGCTCTGCAATCCCGGCGCCTGGGCTTCAGCGGCATGTCGTCCATCCATCCGTCCCAGATCGCGCCTATCAACGGCGCCTTCAGCCCCGGCCCCGAGGAGGTCGACTACGCCCGAAAGGTCATCGCGGCGTACGAGGAGGCCGCCGCCCGAGGCGACGGCTCGGTGGCCTTCGGCGGCCAGCTCATCGACCGGCCCATCATCGAGCGCGCACGCCGGACCCTGGATCTCGCCGAGACCCTGGGCGTCGCGGACCAATGACGGCGTAGGGGGGTTCAAACCCGCCGCGCCCCGGTTCACCGGAGACGCCCGAGCGCAACACGAGGAGTAAAGGCCATGCCCCAGGTAGAGAACGCCGGGAACCTCCGCTGCCTGACCGCCACCAACCCCGGCTACATGACCCTCCGAGGGACCAACCAGTATTTGCTGGGGGACCGGGAGATCACCGTCATCGACGTCGCCCTCGGTTCGGACGAGAACCTCAACGGGCTGCTGGCCGAGATGGAGGCGCTGGGCGGAAGCCGCATCACCCGCATCCTGCTGACCCACATCCACATGGACCACTGCGGCGGCGCGCTGGCGCTGAAGGAGCGCACGGGCGCCGAGGTGGGCATCTCCCGGGTGCGGGCCGGCCATCTCGGCGGCGAGGACTTCACCTACGACGAGGGCGACCGCATCCCCTATGACGGCGGCGAGCTGGAGGTGGTGTTCACCCCGGGCCACGAGGCCGGGCATTGCTGCTTCTACGAGCGGGAAAAGAAGATCCTGTTCTCAGGGGATCACATACTCGGCAAGGGCACCACGGTGGTGCCGGCGGGCGAAGGGAACATGCTCCACTACATGGAGTCCCTGGAGAAGCTCCTTTCGCTCGACATCGAGTTGCTGCTTCCCGGCCACGGCCCGTTCGTGACCGAGCCCATGGCCAAGATCCGGGAGTACATCGACCACCGGCTGATGCGTGAGGACCAAATCCTGCAGGGCCTGCGGGACGGACGCCATTCCATCGGCGACCTGGTGGCGGTCATCTACGTGGACTACCCGCAGGCGTTGATGCGGGTGGCCCACTCGTCCGTCGAAGCGCATCTCTTGAAGCTCGTGACGGAGGAGAGAGTGTACCGGGAAGGCGACCGGTATTTCTTGAGCTAGCAGGGACCGACCGGCCCCGCCCCTGGATTCCCGCTTTCGCGGGAATGACGGGGACGAGGCGGGAATGACGGACTCGGGCAGTTGCGTCGCCCGTCACCGGCAAAGACGAGTCCGGGACGTCGCGGGGTCCTATTCTTCCGTTACCAGCGGCTCCGCCACCTTCGGCCACACCTCCACGAGCACCACGGGCAGTCCTTCCCGGGACAGGCGGGCCGCGTATTCCCTGGCCTCGTCGGCCCCGGTGAAGGTCCCGAGGCGGACCCTGTATAAATTGTCATGGGGCTCGATGACCACGGGCCTGTCGTAACGGCTCTCCAACCGGGCTTTCAACTCACGGGCCTTGTCGAGGTCCGAGAACGCCCCCACCTGCAAGGTATAGTTCAGGTGGTCTGGAATGGCCGTCAGTCGTTGGCCGCCGGTGTCCAGGACGTCCACCCGCACCGGCGCGGTGCCCGGGCCGATCATGTCCACCTGTTGGGCCGCGGCGTAGGAGAGGTCGATGATCCGTCCCTTGGCGAAGGGTCCCCGGTCGTTGATGAGCACGGTCACCGACTTGCCGTTGGCGAGGTTGGTGACCCGCACGTTGGAGCCCAGCGGCAGGGTCTGGTGCGCGGCGGTCATGGCGTACTGGTCGTAGACGGTTCCGCTGGTGGTCTTCTTGCCGTGAAAGCCGGGTCCGTACCAGGACGCGACGCCTTCCTGCGTGAGCGGCACGGCGGGCGGCGTGGAAACGACGGTCGGCGGAGGCGGTGCCGGAGGCTCCGGTCCGTAGGGGGTGCAGGCGTGAACCAGAACCAGGGCGGCGGCGGCCCACGGGGCGAGGCCACGGAGACGTGCAGGAACCATCAAGGTCGGATTATAACGCAATATCGGCCGCATGTAAGCGGCAACCCGGCCGGCGGCTCCGTTTACGGGGCGTGGTGTATTGTGGTACTTTTTCACTTGCGGGCTTGGTCCGGAGGCCAGGTCCGCAAGCGGTCCCGGCAACGGGACCAGTCCCGTTGGAGGAGAGTGTCGCGTCATGTCCGGACATTCCAAGTGGAGCACCATCAAGCACAAGAAGGCGGCGAAGGACGCCAAGCGGGGCAAGCTGTTCACCAAGTTCATCAAGGAGATCACGGTGGCGGCCCGCATGGGCGGGGGCGATATCGCGAGCAACCCGCGCCTGCGCACCGCCGTCCAGACCGCCCGTGACAACAGCATGCCCAACGACAACATCGAGCGCGCCATCAAGAAGGGCACCGGCGAGCTTGAAGGGGTGTCCTACGAAGAGGTGAGCTACGAGGGCTACGGCCCCGGCGGAGCCGCCTTTCTGGTGCAGACCCTGACCGACAACCGCAACCGGACGGTGTCGGACATCCGGCGGATGTTCAACAAGCACGGCGGGAGTCTCGGCGAGACGGGCTGCGTGGCGTGGATGTTCGACAACAAGGGACTCATCGTCGTGTCCAGGGAGGCGGTGGAGGAGGAGGCGTTGCTGGGGCTCGCCCTGGAAGCCGGCGCCGAGGATGTCAACGAGAGCGACGACGTGTTCGAGATCGTCACCCAGCCCGAGGACTTCGCCGCGGTGCGTGAGAGCCTCGACAACGGCAACGTCCCGCTGGTGTCGGCCGAGGTGACCATGATCCCCAAGACCACCACCACGCTCGGCGGGAAGGAAGCCGAGCAGACCCTCGGCCTTACCGAGGACCTCGAGGACCACGACGACGTTCAAAGCGTCGCGGCCAACTTCGACATTCCGGACGAGATCCTGGAGAAGGCCGGTTGACGCCGTCGGAGAGGGAAATATCGAAACCATCCTGGGCATAGACCCCGGAACCCTCAAGACAGGGTGGGGCGTGATCCGCGCGGAGGGAACCCGCCTGGAACACGTGGCCCACGGCACGGTCCGAACGTCCCCCAGCCAAGCCCAGGACCGGCGCCTCCGCCGGATATTCACCGAGCTGGCCAAGGTCATCCGGGAGCACGAGCCCGGGCACCTCAGCCTGGAGAAGGTGTTCCTGGCGCGCAACGTCCAGAGCGCGCTCAAGCTCGGCCAGGTGCGTGGGGTGGCCCTGCTGGCCGCGGCGGAACGCGATATCGCCGTGTCCGAATACAACGCCGTCCAGGTCAAGAAGGCGTTGACCGGTTACGGACATGCCGGCAAGGGCCAGATACAGCAGATGGTCACGGCCATCCTTGGGTTGCCGGGCGAACCGGAGGAGGATGCCGCCGACGCTCTCGCGGCCGCCATCTGCCACGGCCATCTGTTCGCTTTCGGGGCCGGCGTCCTCACCGCCACGGGCCGGCGGGGGAGAAGCTCCAGGGGGTTGCGCTGGCCGGCGGACGCGCTGCCTGGCGGCAAAGGCTGAAGGATGCGGGTCTTCCATTGCCCGCATCGCCCATCGGTCCGGACGGAGTCCCATCGTGATCGCTAAGGTTCGCGGCATACTGGACCACAAGGCGCCGGGCGAGGTCATCGTGGACGTCGGCGGCGTCGGCTATCAACTGTTCACGGCGCTCAGCGTGTTCTACCGGCTGCCCGAGGTGGGACAGCCGGTGACCCTGCTGGTGTACACCCACGTCCGGGAAGACGCTCTCCAGTTGTTCGGCTTCTACGACCCCGCGGAGAAGCAGGCCTTCACGCTGCTGACCGGGGTATCGGGCATCGGCCCCCGGCTGGCCCTCAACATCCTGTCGGGGATGGCGGCCGCGGAGCTGCTGGACGCCCTCCGGGATGGCGACGTCGCCCGGCTGGTGTCCATCCCCGGGGTGGGCAAGCGGCTGGCGGATCGCATGATCGTGGAGCTGCGTGATAGGGTGGAAGCTCTGCCGGATGCCGCCCCGGAGGCGGCGGCCGCTCCCGGGATCCGGGGCGACGCGCTGTCGGCGCTGGTGAACCTCGGCTACCGCCGCGCGGACGCGGAGCGGGCCGTGCGCCAAGTGCTGGGCAACGGCGCCTCCGAGCTGGAAACGGTGCTCAAGGAAGCCCTGCGTCTGCTCAGCCTCTAGCGCGCCGGGTTCAGCGGAACCGCGTTCATGGAAAACAGGACCATTTCGCCCGCGGGCACCGAGGAGGACGTCCTCTACGACTCGAGCCTCCGCCCCCGGCGTTTCAGCGAATACTTCGGACAGGAGAAGGTCAAGGCCAACCTCGCGGTGGCCATCACCGCCGCCAAGCGGCGCGGCGACGTGCTGGATCATCTCCTTTTCCACGGTCCTCCCGGCCTGGGCAAGACCTCCCTGGCCCATCTGATCTCGAAGGAGATGGAGGTGCAGATCCGGCCCACCTCCGGTCCGGTGGTGGAGCGCCCCGGAGACCTGGCCGCGCTGCTTACCAACCTCGACACCGGCGACATCCTGTTCATCGACGAGATTCATCGCCTCAACCACGTGGTGGAGGAGGTGTTGTACCCGGCCATGGAGGACTTCCAGGTGGACGTCATGATCGGGCAGGGGCCGGGCGCCAAGTCCATCAAGCTGGATCTCAAGCGGTTCACGCTCATCGGCGCCACCACCCGTTCCGGCCTCCTCACCCCGGCGTTGCGCAACCGGTTCGGCGCCGTGTTCCGCCTCGACTTCTACGAGCCGGAGGTGCTGGCGAAGCTGCTCGCCCGTTCCGCGTCGCTCCTGGGCGTGGGCGGCGACGACCCCGGCTTCATGGAGATCGCCCGCCGCTCCCGCGGCACGCCGCGCATCGCCAACCGGCTGCTGCGCCGCGTCCGGGACTACGCCGAGGTCCGCGGCGACGGCAGGATCACCCGGCCGTTGGCCTGTCAGGCCCTGGAGATGCTGGAGGTGGATGAGCAGGGCTGCGACAAGATGGACACGCTCCTTCTCACCACCATCATCGACAAGTTCGACGGCGGGCCCGTGGGACTGGATACCCTGGCGGCGGCCATCGGCGAGGAGCGGGGCACGGTGGAGGACGCCTACGAGCCTTATCTCATCCAGGCGGGCTTCCTGGAGCGCCGGCCCCAGGGCCGTGTGGCCACGCCGGTGGCGTACCGGCACCTCGGGCGGTCGCAGTCGGCGTCGCGCGTGGACAGGGAGAAGCGGCAGAAACGGCTCTTGTAGACCTTTCGGCGTCATCTCTCCGGGCGCCGCTCGCGTAACGCCCGGCACCGTCATTTCCTTTGTGCTTTATGGGTGGAAGCGATAGAACGGAGAGACGCGGTAGGCGGATCGGGCCACTCCGATGAGCACGGTCAAAAAGGACGAAGAGACGCTCCGGGCGGAAGAACGGAAGCGGCGCAGGCGTGAAGGCTGGCTGATTCTCATCGCCGCCCTGATGATCCTGCTGTTCGCGTTCTTCGAGGATCTCCTGCCGGATGTCGCGGCGGACTATGCCTTTACCAGCAACGTCGCGTTCTTCCTGCTGGTCAACATCAACATCATCCTGCTGGTGCTGCTGGTCTTCCTGGTTTCGCGGAACCTCCTGAAACTGGTGCTGGACCGGCGCAAGCGCATCCTCGGTTCCCGGCTGCAGGGGAGGCTGGTGTTCGCCTTCGTCGGCATCTCCCTGGTGCCCACCGTGACGCTGTTCCTGATCGCGGAGAGCCTGGTGACGCGTTCCGTCGACAAGTGGTTCGACTCGCAGATCGTAAACGCCCTGAGGGGCTCCCTCGACATCAGCGCCACCTACTATCAGAACTCCGCGGACAACGCGCTTTACTTCGCCCGGCAGCTCAGCCAGCGCGTGGGCGACGGGCGGCTTCTGGAACCGAAGAAGATCGATGGGCTCAAGCGTCTCGTGGCGGAAAAGCAGCGTGAGTACAATCTCGGCACGGTGGAGGTCTACAAGCCGGACGGGACCGCGCTGGTGAAAGCCTTCAACGACCAGGTGCCCACCGGGGTCACGGTGAGCCCGCAGGCGGATTTCCTCAACAGCGCGCTGCGGGGCCTGGAGGCGACCCGCAGCCAGTCCCTGGGCGAGGGCGACGTGCTGCGGGGCGCGGTGCCGGTGTACGGGGAGGGGAGGAGGATCATCGGGGCGGTGGTGGTGGACTATTTCGTGCCCACGAGCGTCAGCAAGAAGGCGCAACAGATCTCGCGCTCGTACGAGGAACACAAGCACCTGGCGGTCCTCAAGGAGCCCGTCAAGAACACCTATGTCCTGACCCTGCTGCTCATCACCCTGGTGATGATCTTCGCGGCCACCTGGTTCGGGCTCGCGCTGGCCAAGGGCATCACCGTGCCGATCCAGCAGTTCGCGGAAGGGACCCATGAGGTCGCCCACGGCAACCTGGACTATCGCATCGAATCCGGCGGAGACGACGAGATCGGAGCGCTGGTGGCCTCCTTCAATCAAATGACCGCGGACCTCAAGCACACCAACTCCGAGCTGGAGCAGCGGCGGCAATACATGGAGACGCTGCTGGCCAACATCACCGCGGGGGTGATCTCGGTGGACTGGTCGGGCAAGGTCACCATCATCAACAAGGCGGCCGAGCTGATGCTGGGCATCCACGCCGGGGACGTGCTCCGCCGGGACTACGAGGAAGCGCTGCAAGCCCCCGATCTGGCGCCGTTGCTCGACGTGATCAAGCAGGTCAGGGACAGTTCCGGCGGCGTGGAACGCGACGTACGGATCGTGGGCCGCGACCGGCCCCTGACGCTCATGACCGTGGCCGCCAGCCTGCGGGACGACGACGGCAACACGCTCGGCACCATGGTCTTCATGGAAGACATTACCGAGATCCAGAAAGCTCAGCGGGTGGAGGCCTGGCGCGAGGTGGCGCGCCGCATCGCTCACGAGATCAAGAATCCGCTGACGCCGATCCAGCTCTCGGCGCAACGTCTGCGGAAGCGCTACGAGAACGTTCTGGACGGAGACGGGTCCGTGCTCGACAAGTGCACGTCCACCATCATCCGGCAAGTGGACGAGCTCAAGACCCTGGTGAACGAGTTCTCCAACTTCGCGCGGCTGCCCACCGCCGAGCTCGTTTCGGACGATCTCAACGAGGTGGTCCGCGAAGCGTTGTTCCTGTTCAAGGAAGGGCACCGGGACGTCGAGTTCGACTTCTCGGAGGATGCCTCGGTTCCGCCGGTGGCGCTGGATCGCGAACAGATCAAGCGCGCCCTGTTCAATCTGCTGGACAACGCCGTGGCTTCCCTCAACGGCACCGGACGCGTCGAGATCGCCATCCGGTTCGACGAGGCTTTCGGCATGGTGCGGCTGGAAGTGGCGGACGAAGGAGAGGGCATCGCCCGGGAGGACCGGGGCCGGATCTTCGAGCCCTACTACTCCACCAAGAAGGACGGCACGGGGCTGGGCCTTTCCATCGTCGGGACCATCGTCGCCGACCACCGGGGATACATCCGCGTACGCCAGAACCAGCCTCACGGAACACGCTTTATCGTCGAGTTCCCTTCGGCTCTGCAGGCGGACGTCCCGGACGTCCGCACCAGCGAGGCCTCCTGAATCCGGGGCCGCACGAACCAAGACGTCATGGAGGATCCGGAAAACATGGAGTCAGCGCAAAGAACCGTGCTGGTGGTGGACGACGAGGACGTCATCCGCGAAACCGTACGCGAGATTCTCACCGACGAGGGCTACCACGTGGTCGCCGCCGCCAACGGTTCGGAGGTCTTGGGCCTGGTGGAGAAGGAGAGGCCCGACGTCATCCTCCTGGACATCTGGATGCCCGAGATGGACGGGATCGTCCTCCTCAGGCAGATCAAACGGGAACATCCGGACGCCCGGATCGTCATGATCTCCGGCCACGGGAGCATTCACACGGCGGTGACGGCCACTCAGTTGGGGGCGTTCGATTTCATCGAGAAGCCGCTTTCCCTGGACGGGTTGCTGGCCACCGTCGAGCGGGCCTGCGGCGACGCGGGGCGTGAGGGTCCGGCCGCCGACGCGGTGACGCGCGCGCTTCGCGCCGGCGTCCCGGGGCTGTCGTCGCGAGGCGGCGTACAGGGCAACGGCGGGGTGCCCCAGAAGACCCTCGGGAAAAGCGTGGTGGCGTGCGGTCTGGGCCTGCATTCGGGCGTCAGCACCGGCGTCATTCTGCATCCCTTGCCGGAGAACAGCGGCATCCACTTCGGTGGAGTCTCCGCCGACGCCACCGTGCCGGCGCATCTGGACTACGTTCGCTCCACGGATTTCGCCACCTCGCTTCAGCACGGCGGCGTGGTGGTGGGCACGGTGGAGCACCTGCTGGCGACGCTCCACTCGTACGGCATCACCAATCTGCTGGTGAAGATGTACGGCGAGATTCCCATCATGGACGGCTCCGCCGTGGAGTTCTGCCGGTTGATCGAGGAAGCCGGGGTGGTGGAGCAGTCGGGGCGATGCCCCGAGATCGTCATCGACCGGACTGTTCGCGTCACCGGGGACGGACGGGAAGAGATCGTCATCGAGCCGGCCGACCGGTTCATCGTCCGCTACCGGCTCCAATATCCGCGTCCCGTGGGGACGCAGGAGTACACCTACGTGCACGATGGCGCGGATTCGTTCCGCGATCAGGTCGCTCCTGCCCGGACGTTCGGTTTCCTGCGCGACTTCGAGAAGCTCGAGCGGATGGGGCTGATCAAGGGCGGCCGGCTCGGCAACTGCATCCTCATCGGCGAAGATGAGATCATCAACACCACGCTGCGGTTCGACGACGAGTTCGCGCGCCACAAGATCCTGGACATCGTGGGAGACTTCTCGCTCATCGGCCGGCCCGTGCGCGGCCGGGTGACCGCGAACATGACGGGTCACGCCGAGAACATCGCGTTGTTGCGGAAAGTCGCGGAGATCTACTGCCCTTCGGATGACCGTGCCGGACAGGAGGGCCGCACCCAACCGGATCCGCTGTCCCCTTGATGCCGGCCGGTGATCGTCAGTCTCGATCGGGTCCCAGCCGGTCGGCGTAGGGCTTGGGGAGGCGGACGAGCTTGTGATCGCGGTCAAGGCACACGTGCTTGGTCCAGCCCGAAGCCAGGGCGGAGCGCTCCCCTTCCAGAGAGATCCGGTAGTTGAATCTCAGCGCCACCCGATTGAGGGATTCGACGGTGGTCTCGATCCGCAGCAGGTTGTCGTAAACGGCCGGCTTGCGGTAACGGCACTGCACCTCGGTGACCGGGAAGAAGACGCCGTCCCGTTCCGCCTGTTCGTAGGGGATGCCGGCTTCCCGCATGAGCTCGGTCCTGCCGATTTCGAACCAGCGGAGGTAGTTGGCGTAGTAGGCGACGCCCATCTGGTCGGTATCGCCGTATATGACACGATAGGTGGTGATGTTCTTCACGGTCGGCGCCAACTGGAGGCCCGTGGGACGAACGCGCCGCGAGCACCCGGGGAACCCCCGGTCACTCGTCGGCTTTATCGCTCGGCGGGGCGGGTTGATTGAAGTCCCAGCGGTCGCGGCTGGCCACCCGGATGTCCAGGGAACCCTCCCCCCGGATGACGTGGAAGGTGATGATTTCCCCCGCCCGCTTTTTCCAGACTTCCCGGTAGAGCTGGGGCCGCGTCTGCACTTCCTGGTCCTCCACGGAAAGGATGATGTCGCCCTGCTTGAGGCCGGCCGCTTCCGCGGGCCCCGACGGCGTGACCCCGGTGACCACCACGTGGCCGCCGAGACCCTGCGGGTACAGGCCGAGCCAGGGGCGGGGCGGACGGCTCTGGACACGCCCGAAACGCCTGAGCTCGTCGGCGTCCCGAAGGTAGTACTCCACCGGGATGGCGAGCGTGAACTTGCCGATGTCGTTCAGGTTCAATGACACGACCCCGAGGAGGCGGCCGCGGGAATCCGCCAGCGTGCCGCCGCCGAACCCGGGATTGAAGGCGCTCACCCGGATGGACCGTTCGAGCAGGTATTCCCACTGTCCGTCGTAGCCTTCGAGAGAGGTCACGTTGCCGTCGCTGACCCGCCGGTTGTTCTGTCCGCTGCTGGCGATCATGAACGCGGGTTGACCCACGGCGACGGACTCCGCCGGCCGAAGGAACGGGAGGTCGGCGGCGTCGATGTCCACCAGCGCGAGTCCGGTGTCGAAGTCTTGCGCGGCCAGGCGGCCCGGGTACTGCTTCCCGTCCGACAACGTAACGGTAATGGCTTCGGCGCCGTTGACGACGTAGTTGACGGTCAGGATGGTGCCCGCGGGATCGATGATGGTGCCGGAGCCCATGCGCTCGGTGCCCAGGTTCCGGGCGGACGGGTGGCTTGACGGCACCCTCGTGTTGAGGTCCACCGTGGCCAGCAGCACCGCGTGCACCAAACCCAGCCGCGCGTTCACACTCTACCTCCGACGCCTCCGACGGGTTCCCGGGCTCGGGGAACCGGAATCCAAGGTCCACTGCGTTAGCAGAAACCTCCCGGGTTCACAAGGTATCGGGCTCCCGCACCGCGTTGACAAGGGCGTCTCGGGCCGGGTATCAAGTCTGGACTGGAGTGGCCTTGTGAGAATCCCCATCAACCGGATCGAGACCGTTCCCAAGGAAAGCCGCTTCTCCGAGATTCCCGACCTGGGCCAGGAGGAACTCCCGGCGAAGGTACGCTTCCCCTCGCCGGTCCAGGTGGACGTCACCTACTACCGGTCGGGCCGGGATCTGTTCTTTCACGGCGGACTCAAGGGGCAGGTGGAGGCGGACTGCAGCCGTTGCCTGGAAGGCGTCGTTTGCGTCGTCGAAAAAAACTTCGACTTCGTGTTGACCCCGGACCCCCTTCCGACTAATAAAAACAAGGAGCTCACGGAAGACGAGATGGGCTTGAGCTTCTACTCCGGGGAAGATATCGACCTGTCGCCCTACGTCCGTGAGCAGGCGTTGCTCGCCCTGCCTCTCCGGCCGTTGTGCAGCGAAAGCTGTCGCGGCCTGTGTCCCGGTTGCGGTGCCGAATTGAACCGGACTGGTTGTGAGTGCACGTCGCCGGGAGACCCCCGTATGGCGGTATTTCGTAATCTCCGATTGGACCGGTAGCGCCGGCGAAAAAATAACAACAGTGTCCTGGAAACGAGGCCGACGGGACGACCGGACCAGCAGATCGGCGCACGTATTTCGTGAGGCAGGACACCAGGACGGAAACAGACATGCCCGTACCCAAGAGACGAACCTCCAACAGCAAGAGAAACAAGCGCCGATCCCATGACGCCATTGCCGCTCCGCAGTGGACGACGTGCTCTCGCTGTGGGGAAGCGACCCTGAGGCACAGAGCCTGCTCCGGTTGCGGTTATTACAAGACCCGGTCCGTGATCCCCGGCGAAGAGACCTAGTGTCGTGTCCCACGTAAATGTTGACAAAGATGCGCAGGATTTTTCGTTGTCGGCAAGGCGCGATGACGAGCAGTGGCGGTTACCACGCGAGGAAGAGCAACGCAGCCGACGACGAAAAAGACCAGCAGATTTGTCAACATTTACGTGGGACACGACACTAGTCGCCTGCAGCGTCCAAACGGAGTTCAAGATGCACAGGACGGGCCACTAGGACCCGCCCGTTGCCTGTCCGTGATGCGGCGGATTATCGTTGATGCGATGGGCGGTGACCACGGCCCGGGCGTCGTCGTCGCGGGCGCCCTCCAGGCCGCGGACGAGTACGGAGTGGAGATCGCCCTGGTAAGCGAGTCGGATGCCGTCGAGTCCGAGCTGTCCCGCCACAAGTTCAACCCGGCCGCGGTGCGCGTCCTGCCCGCCGCGACCTCCATCGACATGCACGAATCCCCCACCCGTGCGCTGAAGCAGAAGGATTCTTCCATGAGGGTCGCCTTCGACCGGTTGAAGGCGGGCGAGGGCGACGCGGTGGTGAGCGCCGGCAATTCAGGCGCCATGATGGCCATCGGCATGTTCGTGCTGGGCCGGCTTCCGGGAGTCGACCGGCCGGCGATCCTGACCGTCACCCCGTCGGTGTCCGGCGGAACGGTGCTGCTTGACGGAGGCGCCAACACGGACTGCAAGCCCCGGCAACTGGAGCAGTTCGCGCACATGGGCGTCATTTACGCGGAGAAGATCCTGGGAATCCCGGGGCCGCGGGTGGGCGTGCTGAGCAACGGCGAAGAGGATGAGAAGGGGAACGAGCTCACGCGGGAGACGGTCCGCGAACTGCGCTCCGCCGGCCTCAGTTTCGTGGGCCACGTGGAGGGCCGGGACATCACCAACGGCAGGGTGAACGTGGTGGTGTGCGACGGCTTTACCGGCAACGTGGCCTTGAAGACCATGGAGGGGCTCGGACAGTTCGTCTCGACGGTCCTGAAAGGGGCGTTCCGCAGCAGCCTGCTCAGCCGCATGGGCTACCTGCTGAGCCGGCGGGCCATTGCACGGGCCTATGACCGCCTGGACTACGCTCACTACGGCGGCGCTCCCCTGGTGGGCCTGAACGGCGTCGCCATCGTAGCCCACGGGGGCTCGTCGGCCAAGGCCATCAAGAACGCCGTGCGGGTGGCGGCGGAAGCCGTGTCGCAGGACATCAACGGCTACATCGTGAACGCGTTGAATCGGGAGTCCTGATGCCGGACGGCAACGACATCGCCTTCGTCTTCCCGGGCCAGGGCTCACAGGCCGTGGGCATGGGCAAGGACCTGTGCGACCGGTTCCCCGAGGCCAGGGCCGCTTTCGAGGAAGCCGAGGATGCGCTGGGACTGGATCTGAGCGAGTTGTGCTTCCGCGGCCCGGAAGCCGAGCTCAACCGCACGGAATACACCCAGCCCGCGATCCTGACGGCGTCGGTGGCCGCGCTCCGGGTGCTCGAACGGCACGGCGGGGTCCGGCCGGCGTGGGTGGCCGGACACAGCCTCGGGGAGTACAGCGCGCTCGTCTGCGCCGGAGCGTTCCGGCTGGCGGATGCGGCGGTCGTGGTCCGCGAGCGGGGCCGTCTGATGCAGGAAGCGGTGCCCCAGGGCGAGGGAAGCATGGCGGCGATCCTCGGGCTGGACGCGGCCGCGGTGCGCGAGCTCTGCGAGACTGCGGCGGACGGCGAGGTGGTGGCGCCGGCCAACCTCAACGGCGGCGGGCAGGTGGTGGTCTCGGGCGCCCGCGGAGCGGTGGAGCGGGTTTCGCAACTGGCGCGGGACCGGGGCGCGAGGAGGGTGGTGGAGCTGGCGGTGAGCGCTCCCTTCCACTGCGCGTTGATGCGGCCGGCCGCGGAAGGACTCCGCGAGGTGCTGGAGGGCGTCGCGGTGGCGCCGCTCGCGGCAGGGGTCGTCACCAACGTGGAGGCGTCGCTCAACTCCGACGCCGGGCGCGTCAAGCCGCTCTTGGTGGAGCAGGTGGTGGCGCCGGTCCGGTGGGAAGAGTCGGTGCGCGCGCTCCAGGCCCTCGGTTGCCGCCGCACCGTCGAGTTGGGGCCGGGAAAGGTCCTGTCCGGACTCGTCAGGCGCATCGACCGGGACATCAAGACCCTGAATCTGGACCAGTCCGGGGACCTCGACAAGGTGTTGGAGGAACTGGGAGGCTGACCATGGCCGCGGGACCGCTGACGGACAGGGTCGCCCTCGTGACGGGGGGCAGCAGGGGTATCGGGCGCGAGATCGTCCTGTGTCTGGCCCGGCAGGGAGCGCGGGTGGTCATCAACTACCGGGAGAACCGCGAAGCGGCCGAGGGGGTGCTGGAGAAGGTCCTGAGCGAGGACGGGCTCGCCGAGCTGGCGCCCTTCGACGTCGCCCGGCAGGACGAGGTCGAGGAAGCCGTCAAGGGGGTCATTGACCGGCATGAAAAAGTTGATATTTTAATCAACAATGCGGGGATGACCATCGACGGTCTGTTGGTGCGCCAGTCGGCTCCCGATTGGGACCGGATCATCGACGTCAATCTCCGGGGCGTCTTCCATTGCACCAAGGCCGCCAGCAGGAGGATGATCCGGCAGCGGTACGGCCGTATCGTCAATCTCACCTCGGTGGCGGGCCAAATGGGGAATGTTGGCCAATCCGTATACGCCGCCTCCAAGGCGGGTATCGTGGGATTCACCAAGTCCATGGCCAGGGAGCTGGCGCCCCGAGGGATTACCGTCAATGCCGTGGCCCCGGGATTCATCGAAACGGAGATGACGGCGAGCCTGAACGAGGAAACCCGGAGCAGGTACCTTGGCGCGATTCCCCTGGCGCGGTTCGGCGGCGGGGATGACGTAGCCCTGACGGTGGCGTTTCTGGCCGGCCCCGGCGGCGGATACATTACCGGGCAGACCATCGGCGTCAACGGCGGTCTGTACATGTGACTCCGCCAGGCGGAGCGGCAACGAAGAGCATTTCGAGCAGCGCGATACGAACAGGAGGTACGAGATGGCGACAGAGGTCGAGGCGAGGGTCAAGGAGATCATTTGCGAGCAACTGGGAGTGAGCGACGGAGAGGTCAGCCCCGAAGCCTCGTTCATCGAGGATCTGGGAGCCGATTCCCTGGACATCGTCGAACTGGTCATGGCGTTGGAGGAAGAGTACGAGATGGAGATCTCCGACGAGGACGCCGAGAAGATCAAGACGGTCCAGGACGTCATCGAATACATCGAAAGTCACCGTTAGCGCCGGGCATCGGCTGGGTCACGGGTGTGGTCGGTGGTTCACGAGGGGCCAGCGGCCTTCCGGACATGTCGCCGGGCGCGTCTTGTCCGCGGACTCGCCAGGGCGCGAACAAGCTTTGAGACGAGGGTACGAGGTTGATCAACGCCAGCCTGGAGCAAGTCGATCCGGAGGTTTTTGAGGCGATTCGCAACGAGGGTGAGCGCCTGGAGTCCAACCTCGAGTTGATCGCGTCGGAGAACGTGGTCAGCGAGGCCGTCCTCGAGGCCCAGGGCAGCCTCATGACCAACAAGTACGCCGAAGGCTATGCCGGCAGGCGCTACTACGGCGGCTGCGAGTACGTGGACGTGGTGGAACGGCTGGCCGTGGAGCGGGCCAGGGACCTCTTCGGGGCGGAGCACGTCAACGTCCAGCCGCACTCCGGGACCCAGGCCAACATGGCGGTCTACTTCGCGGTCCTGAATCCCGGCGACACCTACCTCGGAATGGACCTCTCCCACGGCGGACACCTGTCCATGGGTAGTCCGGTGAACTTCTCCGGCCGCCTCTACAACGTCGTGCCCTACGGCGTGTCCGAGGACACCGAGTTTCTCGACTATGATGCTCTGGCCGAGCTGGCGCGCGAGCATCGGCCGCGGCTCATCGTGGCCGGAGCGAGCGCCTATCCGCGGACCATGGACTACGAGAGGTTCCGCGCCATCGCCGACGAGGTCGGCGCGTTGCTGATGGTGGACATGGCGCACATCGCCGGACTGGTTGCCGCCGGCTGCCACCCGAGCCCGGTCCCCCATGCCGACTTCGTGACCACGACGACCCACAAGACCCTGCGCGGAGCCCGTGGCGGGATGATCCTCTGTCGCGAGGAGCACGCCAAGACCCTCAACAGCCGCGTCTTCCCGGGCATGCAGGGCGGCCCCCTGATGCACATCATCGCGGCCAAGGCGGTGGCCTTGAAGGAAGCGGCCACCCCGGAGTTCGCGAGCTATCAACGGCAGATCGTCGCCAACGCGAAGGAGCTGGCCAAGGCCCTGACGGAGCGGAGCTATCGCCTCGTCTCGGGCGGTACCGACAACCACCTGATGCTCATGGACCTGCGGGACTCGGAGATCACCGGCAAGCTCGCCCAGGAAACGCTGGAGCGGGCCGGGATCACCGCGAACCGGAACACCGTGCCCTTCGAAACCCGCTCGCCGTTCGTGACCAGCGGCGTCCGCATCGGCACCCCGGCCGTCACCACCCGCGGCATGAAGGAACCGGAGATGCGGGTCATCGCCGAACTGATCCAGCGGGGCCTCGCCCACGTCGGGGACGACGAGGGTCTGGCCGCCATCGCCGCCGAGGTCCGGACCCTGTGTGAACGCTTTCCCGTCTATCGCAAGGGCGCGCCGGCCCCACGGCCCTGAACGCGGCGGGTCTCCGCGTCCCGGAACGTCAGGCACGCCATGAAATGCCCTTTCTGCCGCCAGTCCGATAACCACGTCATCGATTCCCGGCTCGGGAAGGACGGAGAGATGATCCGGCGGCGCCGGGAGTGCATCGCGTGCTCGCGCCGCTTCACCACCTACGAACGCGTGGAGGAAGCCATGCCCATGGTGGTGAAGAAGGATGGACGCCGGGAGGCGTTCGACCGGCTCAAGATCACCAACGGCCTGAAGCGCGCCTGCCAGAAACGCCCGGTCAGCATGGACGCCATCGAGGCCATTGCCGACCGCATCGAGCGCGGGATCCAGGAGCGGGGGGAGAAGGAGATACCGGGCTCGATCATCGGCGAGGCGGCGATGCGCGAGCTCCACGAAGCCGACCCGGTCGCCTACGTCCGGTTCGCCTCGGTCTACCGTTCCTTCAAGGACCTCGACGAGTTCATGGTGGAGCTGGAGGACCTGCTCAACGAGCGCAAGCACCGGCCCGCGGCCGAGCCTTCCCGGAAGGCGGGCAGCGCCCGCAAGAAGCGCCGGAAACCCTTGCCCGCCGCCGGCACCTGATCCGGCAGACCGTCCTCCCAAGACGCGCCATGCCCCAAAAAACGGATGAGCGTTACATGCAGGCGGCCCTCCGGCTGGCGCGCAGGGCCGCCGGCAGGACCAGCCCGAACCCGATGGTGGGAGCGCTGGTGGTACGCGGCGGCCGCATCGTGGGACGCGGCCATCACGTCCGCGCCGGCGCCGATCACGCGGAGGTGGCGGCGCTCCGCCAGGCGGGCGCGGCGGCGCGCGGCGCCACGCTCTACGTCAACCTGGAACCCTGCAGCCACTTCGGGCGCACGCCTCCGTGCGCCGGGGCCGTCATCGAGGCCGGCGTACGGCGGGTGGTGGCGGGCATGGTGGACCCCAATCCGGCGGTGGCCGGCCGCGGCGTGAGCGCCCTCAGGGACGCCGGCATCGCCGTCGAGGTGCCGGTCCGGGAGGACGACTGCCGGCGTTTGAACGAGGCCTTCGTCAAGCACGTCACCCGGGGACTTCCTTTCGTCACGCTCAAGCTGGCGGCGTCCATGGACGGCCGGATCGCCACCGCCACCGGAGATTCCAGGTGGGTGACGGGCCCGGCCGCGCGGAAGTACGTCCATCGCTTGCGCAACGAGGTCGATGCCGTGCTGGTAGGCTCCGGGACGGTGCTGGCGGACGATCCCCAGCTCACCTGCCGGATCCCGGGAGGACGGGACCCCTGGCGGGTGGTGCTGGACGGCAGGCTGCGGACGCCGGCCACCGCGAAGCTCGTCCGGCATCCGCAGCCGGAGAACACGGTGCTGGTGACCGGCAATGACGTTCCGGCGGCGCGCCGGAAGCGGCTCGAGGACCTGGGCGTCCGGGTTTGGAGCTTTCCGGTGCGGCAGGGCCGTATCTCCTTCAGGCGCGTGCTCCGGAAGCTGGCGCGCGCCGGGGTGATGAGCGTCCTGATGGAGGGAGGCGCCGTGACCGCGAGCCGGGCCGTCGCGGAGAAGGCGGTGGACAAGGTGCTGTGCTTCTACGCGCCGAAGCTCATCGGCGCCGAGGGCCTGCCCATGGTGGGAGACCTCGGCATCACCCGCATGCGTCAGTCGCCGCGGCTCTCCGGATCGACGGTCCGGCGGCTGGGCGAGGATATCCTGATATCCGCCTATCTGTGAGCGCACTTTGCGCGTACGCAGTAACAGCCGAAACGAACATTTGCGGACAGTCCGGGCCGTTGCTATCATCCGTTGAATTACTTTACGGGAGTCCGTGATGGTTGATTTCGAGAAGGGGTTCCGCGACGCTGAACGCGCCGCGGAGACGATGCAGGAATCGCTGAAGGACCTGACAACGCTGGCCAGGCAATTGCAGAAGGCCGCTCGGGAAGGGTCCATCGGCGGCATGAAGAAAGCTCAGGAAAGGCTTGATGGAGCGTTGGCGTCCGTGAGCCAGGCAACGTCCAATGCCACGCAGTCATGGCCCTTCAAGGACAGTGACGAGGAGCGGTATCTCAGTGACGGTTACGCGGACGAATTGCGCCGCGTCGCTTCCGAGCGCGGCCTGACGATTCACGAGCGGGACGGCCGCCTGGTGTCCCACCCTTCCATCTTGCGTATCCTGCCCGACGCCCGCGCAGTGCGCATCGACAAGAAGAGGGTTGCGACCATCCGCCCGTCGTACCTGGCCAGCCTCCTGCTGGAGAACCAGAAGAAGGCCGGCCGCTACGACTCGGCCCGTTTTCTTGAATCGCTCTACAATGTCTACGTGGATATCGTGCGCGATGTGTCCGCGGACCTGGCAGGGAGTGGCGGCTTCGGGACGGTGGTGCCGCTGGACCGTATCTACAGACTGTTCACGTCCCTGCCGGGTAGTAGCCGGGAGTATGACCGTACCGACTTCGCCCGGGACGTGTACCTCCTCGATGTCAATGGCCCCCAGTCCACACGCAAGGGCGCTACGGTTTCTTTTCCGTCCTCCACCGGCGCCCGGAGCGCAAAGAGCCTGTTCACGTTCGTGGGCCCGGATGGCAGGGACGTGGCATATTACGGGATCCGGTTTTCCCGAGGCGACTGATGTCCACGACGCTACCGCTGCAAGAGTGGTTGCGGTTCATTGACGACGAGTATTTGTCGTCGGGGTTCATCAGAGACGGTGGCGCGGCCGTCAAGTTCGCAGTGACTCCCGAGCCGTTGAAAGTGGATCTGCAGAACACCGTGCGCCTGCGCTGCCTGGAGTCCGGTTTCGTCGTTGCCAATCTGGACGCCGCAGAGATGCGGGCGCACATGCCCCAGGACATCTTCTTCGGGTTGGCCCGTCAGGTCGATTGGCGGAATCTTTCGCGCCGTTTCATCCTGCGCCTGGCCGAGAAGAAGTCCTACGCTGTCGAAGGCGTGGACGACAACGCTTCCGATAACATCTTCGATGCCATCGCCAACGCCAACGGGCTGGAAAAGCGGCTGATCATGCAGAACCTGAGACCGACCCTGCAGGACGAGGTCTTCAGGAACCCGAACATGGCCAGAGATTTCCGCGTAGCCATGTACAGCCTTTGCGAGGGCGAGGATGTTCTTGACAACAGCTCGTACAACGCTCAGCCCATCCTCGATTGGTTGAAGGGGGACAACTCGCGCATCGGCAGCGTTCGCCCTTTCGCCATCTACAGCGGCATCAACCGCACGACGGCGCGATATTTCATCCAGTCCACGCTCTACTGGATCCAGTTTTCCGGCGGTGCCGGGACGGTCGTGCTGCTGGACAATTCGCGGGTGACGCTGGCGCGCAACCCGAAGGACGGCCGCCGTTACTACACCCGGGCCATGACGCTGGACCACTACGAATTGCTGCGCGAGTTCGTCGACGATGGCGATCGGTTGCCGGGGATGCTCCTGTTCGTGGTCACCAGCGACGAGTTCCTGGACGAAAACGCCTCCTCACGAGGTTACGGCGTCTACCCGGCTCTGCGCACCAGGATCATGAACGACGTGCGCGACCGGAATCTCGTCAATCCGGCCGCGTCTCTGGTGCAACTGTCGTGATCACTGTCCCGGCGCCGGCCCTTCAGGGCGGAGGCCGGTATGCCGATCCGATCAGCGTACCGGGCCGGCGGCCAGCCGTTACGGGCGGAAGAGGGGTTCATGGAACAATCCGCGACAACCTGCCGGCGCGCTCTTGAAGCGCTCCGCAATGGCGTACCCAACAGGGATGCGGTGAGGCTCCTTGGCTGCAACCAGCCAGAGGCGGAACGCCGGTTCGGCGAACTGCTGGCGAAGGCCGAGGACGCCGACGCCCCGCCCGAGGACGCTCTCGGGATGCTCGTGTCAGGCGACTTCGGCGCCGGCAAGTCGCATCTTCTCACTCACCTGGAGCAACACGCCCTGGCCCGTGGGTTTGTCTGCAGCAGGGTTGCCATCAGCAAGGAGACGCCGCTCTACGACCTTGGCAAGGTGTTCAAGTCTGCCGTGGAGAACGGGCGGCTACCCGAGCGTCGCGGGCGCCTGATCGAGGAGTTGGGACAGTCCCTGGACTTCGACTCCGCCGCCTACGCTCGTTTCTACGAGTGGGCGAACCGGGCTGCGGATGCCGGCGCTTTCAGTCCGATGTTTCCGGCGAGCCTCATGGTCTTTCAGAGGTTGAACGGCGACCTCGATCTTCTCTGGGACATCGAAAGGTTCTGGGCGGGGGAACGGATCAGGATATCGCGCGTGAAGGACGGCCTGCGCCAGCTCGGCCAATCTCGGAACTATTCCTTCGGCGCGCCGAAGGCCGCGGAACTGCCGCGGCAGTGGCTGCAGTTCGCAACCCAACTCATCAAGGGCGCCGGCTGCAGGGGTTGGGTGGTGCTCCTTGACGAGATCGAGCTGATGGGTTCCTACTCGCTGTCGCAACGGGGCCGGGCGTACGCGGAGTTGGCGCGGTGGATGGGCAGGGCCGTCGGGGAGAAGAATCCGGGGTTGGTCGTAGTAGGGACGGTGTCCGGGGACTTTGCCAGCGCCGTCATCAGCCCGGACGGCAAGAAGGATCGTGATTACGTGGGTCCGAAGTTGGCATCCAGCAGATACCGGGAATGCGTTCCCCGCGCGGAGACCGGCATGCAGTTGCTGGAACAGGCATGCCAGCAGGAATTGGGGCGGCCTGCCGAATCGGACGTGCGTGAAACCTTGGAGAGACTCCGGCAGGTTTATGCCACTGCCTACGGATGGGATGCTCCTCGGTTATCCTCCGAAGTCGGCGGCGATAGCCATCGTAACCGGATGCGTTACCGGGTAAGGGCCGCAATCAACGAGTGGGACCTGCGGAGACTGTACCCTGGCGCGACGCCCGAGACCGAAGGTGAGGAGTATCGTTCGGCGTACACGGAGGATAGAGACCTCGAGCGTGGATCCGAGGACGAGAACGCGGACTCCCGGTAACTCCCGCTGGAATTGGCCGTGTCGTCTGCCGACGTAATCGAGACCCCCGGAGCTGGAGTGGTGGCGTGGCTCCGATTCGTCGAGGAGGAAGATGGCAAAGGCATCCGGGCCGGACTGTTCCTGACCACCCCCGGCGGCGAGCCTGTCGCCTTCCGTTTCACCCGCCTTCAACTCAAGGTCAGACCGCCGCTGGCGGACTCGGAGGCGCTGTCGCGGCTTGTCGGAGAGCTGTTCGGCGGGATGGACCCTTGTCCTGTGCTGGTTCTCGCGTTGGCGGAGGAGACGCCCGATGAAGCGCCGATCAATGACCGTCTTCCGAAGCGGTCCGCCTTCTGCCGTGTCGCGAAGAGAACAGGTCCCGCCCAGGAGGACCGTACGGGACGCCGCGGGGACGTTCGTCCAGATACCAAGACCTCGCTCGATTGGCAGTGCGGGCGCCTTGGAACCGAGGCAGGCTCACGTCATCCATTGAACCAGGTGCTGGACGACGACGACCCGACCGAACCGTTCCGCCGCGCGGGCCGGGGATTGGACGAAGCATTCAGGGATCTCCACGTTCAGGCCCTGACCGCGGAACCGGGCCTCGCCGTCGTGCTCAGCCTTCCGTCGTGGCCAGTGGCCGGCGAAGGTCCGTGGTCTCCGGGGTACCGTTCTCCGGCGGACGATGGCGACGACGCACACCCGATGCCGCGAGGCGGTTCGACGCTGGCCGAGCGGCTTTGGGCAGTGCTGGCGGCCCCGTCCGGGAGGCCTCGGGTGTCCGAGGACAGTTCTCTGAGCTGGCCCGGCGACCTGATGCCATTCCAGAAAGACGGCGTCCGTGCCCTGTTGGCGAACGACCGCCTGTTGCTGGCGGACGACATGGGATTGGGGAAGACCGTGCAGGCCGTCGCCGCGTTGCGGATTCTTCGGATGCAGCGCGAGGTCAAAGCGTGTCTCGTGGCGGCCCCGGCCAGCCTCTTGGACCAATGGCGCCGCGAGTTGGCGAAATGGGCTCCGGAACTCTCCGCCATCATCATCCGCGGAGCTACCACCGATCGCGACTGGCAGTGGAACGCCGCCGTGGACGTTACCCTGATCAGCTACGACACGTTGCGCGCGGACTTCGGCAGAGGACCGCAACTGCCCTTGCGTACACGAACCTGGGATTTGGTTCTCGCTGACGAGGCCCAGCGCATCAAGAACCGTAACGACACCAGCGACGCATTGAAGGGTTTACGGAGGCGCCGCTCGTGGGCGTTGACGGGTACGCCCATCGAGAATCACGAGGAGGAATTGGCGTCGATCCTGGAGTTCGTGGACCATGACGACGGCGGTTCGGTGAGACGCTATCACCCGGGTATGAGATTGCAGGCGCGGCATCGGGAGTTGCAGGTTCGCCGGAAGAAGGCGGAGGTCCTGCCCGACCTCCCGCCGAAGCAGACGACCAAGGTCGCCATCGAGCTGAACCCGAAACAGCGTGACAGCTACGACAGGGCGGAGCAGGAAGGAATCGTGTACCTCAAGTCCTTGGGGGCCGAGGTCGGCGTCGAACACGTACTTCAGCTCATCACGCGCCTGAAGCAGATCTGCAACGCCGATCCCAAGACCGGTGAGTCCAGCAAGCTGAGCGATATCCACGAGCGCCTGCAGCAACTCTCGGCGCAGGGGCACAAGGCTTTGGTCTTCTCTCAGTACACCAACGACAATTTCGGGGTGGCAGCCGCAACACGATACCTTGGGGAATTCAAGCCGCTGTCCTTTACGGGCGAAATGACCGCGCAAGAAAGAGAAGCTGTCATTGAGCGGTTCAAGGGGGACAGCGAACACCGAGCACTGGTGTTGTCGTTACGAGCCGGCGGCCTGGGATTGAATCTGCAAGAGGCGTCCTACGTTTTTCACCTGGACCGGTGGTGGAACCCGGCGGTGGAGCGGCAGGCCGAGGACCGCAGCCACCGTATGGGGCAAACCGTCAAGGTGAATGTCATCAAATATTCTTGCACCGCGACCATCGAACAACGCATCGACGAGATCCTGGAACGCAAGCAAGTGCTGTTCGATGAACTGGTGGATGACGTGTCGCTGGACTTGTCAGCCCAGATGACGCGCGAAGAACTCTTCGGCCTGTTCGGGTTGGAAGCGGCCGCTGCTTCATCTGGCCGCAGCTGACCATGGCACCATGGTCAGCGTCTGTCCTCAAGCACGGTATCGGCAATCGAACCGCCCCTGATTCGGATCGGCGTGAAGCGATTCCGCGGGCTTGAGGCCGCCGCGGGACCAATCGGATTACTATCTCGCAAGTTCGCCGAGCTTTCCTCGATTTCGCTTTGAATATGACGTATCTTCATATTTTGTCTAACTGTTCTTGGCAAGACTCATCGACCATGTTCACGGGACTCATCGAAGACTTCGGGAAGGTCTCCCGCTGGCGCGCCGGCGCCGAAGGGGGAGAGCTCATCTTCGAGACCGCGCTTCTCGCGCGGGAAGCCTCGCCGGGAGACAGCATCGCGGTGAACGGGTGCTGCCTGACCGTGGTCAGGAAGACCGGACGGCGGCTGGCCGTGGACGTCTCGCCGGAGACCCTGCGGCGGACGAACCTGGGGGACCTGCGTGAAGGCCACGGCGTCAACCTGGAGCGGCCCCTGAGGGTCGGCGACCGGCTAGGGGGTCATTGGGTCACCGGGCACGTCGACGCGGTGGGGCAGATCACCCGCGTCGAGCCGAGCGGCGACTTTACCTTCTTCCGTTTCCGTGCCCCCGCATCGGTGGGCCGCCTGCTGGTGCCCAAGGGTTCCATCGCGGTGGACGGCATCAGCCTGACCGTCAACGAGTGCACGTCGCGCTCCTTCTCGGTTGCGATCATACCGTTCACGCTGGCGCACACGAATTTGCAGACCCGTGGTGTTGGTGATAGAGTCAACCTCGAAGCCGACATCATCGGAAAGTACGTCCTCCAGTCCGCAAAGGCCTATCGTACGGGCACGCTGGACTCGTAGGGCCGGGTTTCAAGCCCGCCCGCGTGGCGAGAACGAGTTGCCCGGCCGACCAATCCCGAAGCCATGTCACTCACGCCGATCAAAACCATCCGGGAAGAGCTCCTCAAGGGTCGCCCGATCCTGCTGTTGGACGAGGAGGGCGACCACGGCGTGGGCCACGTCTGCATGCCGGCGGAGAAGGCGACTCCGGAGCACGTCAACCTCATGCTGCGGCATGCCCGCGGCGTTCCGTACCTGGTGCTGGAAGCGGCGCGCATGCAACAGCTCGGTTTCCACGTGGACACGGGGTCGAATTTCCTCCCGGGACAGGATCCGGTGGGGGCTCCGGTGGGGGCCAACTCCTCCCTGGGGCTGGAGGTGTCGGCCGCCGGCCGGGCCCATACCATCCGGGCCGCCGCCCGGGACGACGCCGAGCCCGGGGACTTCGTGACGCCCGGCAACGTGCTGCCGCTCCAGGCCAGCGCCGGCGGCGTGCTGGTCAAGGCCGGCGCGGCCGAGGCCGCGGCGGATCTGGCGGCGCTCTGCGGATCGCCTGCCGTCGCGGTGATCTGCCAGGTCCTGAGCGATGACGGCTCCATCGCGTCGGGAGGCTCTCTCAAGGCCTTTGCCGACCGGCACGATCTTCGGATGGTGTCCATCGTGGACCTCATCGCCTACCGGCTCCGCAACGAAGCGACGATCCGAAAGGTCTGGGAGGAGGACTTTCCGAGCATTCACGGCAAGTCTTTCAAGGCGATTCTCTACCGGACGAACCTGGACCCGTTCGAGCACATGGCCCTGGTGAAGGGCGAGGTGAACGGCCGTGACGACGTGGTGGTGCGGGTGCATTCGGAATGCCTCACCGGGGACGTGTTCTCGTCGGAACGTTGTGACTGCGGCGACCAGTTGCGCGCGGCCATCCGCATCATCGACCAGGAAGACTGCGGCGTCATCGTGTACATGCACCAGGAGGGCCGCGGCATCGGCCTGACCAACAAGATCAAGGCGTACGCGCTGCAGGACCAGGGGCGCGACACGGCGGAGGCGAACCTGGAGCTGGGGTTCGACGTGGACCTGAGGGACTATGGGGTCGCGGCGGAGATACTGCGCCACCTCGGCATCCAGCGGCTTCGCCTGTTGACCAACAATCCGCGCAAGATCGTCAGCCTGGAGGGCTACGGCCTGTCGGTGAGCCGCAGGATTCCTCTGGAGATCGAGCCTCACGACGGCAATGCCGGCTACCTGCAGACGAAGCGCGACAAGCTCGGGCATCTCCTGACCAACGTCAAGGACGAGCCACGCTAACCCACGGAAGGTGCCGGCCATGGGAGTGATCGAAGGGAAACTGGATGCCGCCGCGATGAGGTTCGGGATCATCGCCAGCCGGTTCAACGGCTTCATTACGGAGCGGCTGCTCGACGGCGCGCTGGGCGCCCTGAGGCGGCACGGCGCCGACACGGATGAGGACGTGGACGTGGTATGGGTCCCCGGCGCTTTCGAGATATCCTTCTGCGCCCACAAGATGGCGGCCAGCGGCAAGTACGCCGCGTTGATCTGTGTGGGGGCGGTCATTCGCGGCGAAACGGCTCATTTCGACTACATCTGCGGCGAGGCGTCCCGGGGCGTGAGCAATGCCATGAACCAGCACGGTGTTCCCATCGCCTTCGGCTTGCTGACCACCAATACGGTGGAGCAGGCCGTGGACCGGGCCGGGGCGAAGATGGGCAACAAGGGTTTCGAGGCCGCCGTGACGGCCATTGAAATGGCGAGCTTGAACAAACAGCTCTCCTGAACCTCCCCGCTACCGTTCAAGGTTTCAAGCCAATGGTGGGTGTCCGTCGCAGGGCTAGGGAGCTGGCGTTGCAGGTGCTCTATCAGATGGAGATCACCGGCGATCCCTCGCCCACCGGTCCGGACAGCTTCTGGAGCCACTTCCCGTCCCGCCCGGCAACGAGGGATTTCGCCCAGCGTCTGGTGGCCGGCACGGTGGAGCATCGGTCGGAGATCGACGGGCTCCTCAAGAACGCGGCCGAGAACTGGAAGCTCGGCCGCATGCCGAAGGTCGACCTGGTCATCCTTCGGCTCGCCACCTACGAGCTGGTCTTTTGCCCGGACATCCCGTTGAGCGTGAGCATCGACGAAGCCATCGAAATCGGCGACCGCTACGGGTCCGACGATTCCCCGACCTTCATCAACGGAGTGCTCGACCAGGTAGCGTGCGCCAACGGACTCAAGGAGAGTGAGCGGTCGGAGCCATGATCGAGAAATACGAGTTCTGGAATATCGAAGAGAGATGGCAGAGCGAGTGGGAAAGGCTCGAGAGCTTCCGGGTCGGTGAGGACTCCGAGCTTCCCAAGTACTATCTGCTGGAGATGTTTCCCTATCCGTCGGGCCGCATCCACATGGGGCACGTACGGAACTATTCCATCGGCGACGTCATCGCGCGCTACAAGCGCATGCGCGGGTTCAACGTGCTCCACCCCATGGGCTGGGACGCCTTCGGGCTCCCGGCGGAGAACGCAGCCATCGCCAACAAGGTCCATCCGGCGCGCTGGACCGTGGAGAACATCGACTACATGCGGGCCCAGCTCAAGAAGATGGGCTTCAGCTACGACTGGGCGCGTGAGCTGGCGACCTCGGATGCGAGCTACTATCGCTGGGAGCAACTGTTCTTCCTGGAGATGCTCGAACGCGGCCTGGCGTACAAGAAGAACGCGGCGGTCAACTGGTGCACCGGCTGCCAGACGGTGCTGGCCAACGAGCAGGTGGTGGACGGCACCTGCTGGCGCTGTGAGCAGGAAGTCCTCATGCGCGAGCTGCCGCAGTGGTTCTTCCGCATCACCGCCTACGCCGAGGATCTGCTGGCGGGCTGTGACGACCTCGAGGGGTGGCCCGACAAGGTGCTCACCATGCAGCGCAACTGGATCGGCAAATCCATCGGCGCCGAGATCCGCTTCCCGCTGGTGGACCGGGAGGGCGACCTCACCGTCTTCACCACCCGCCAGGACACGATCTACGGCGCAACCTTCGTCTCCCTGGCCGCCGAGCATCCCATGGCGCTGGAGCTTTCCGAAGGCACGCCGCAGCAGCAGGCGGTGGAGGACTTCGCCCGCAGGGTGAAGCGCATCAGCCATTCCCGCCGTGGCGACGTGGACACGGAGAAGGAAGGGATCTTCACCGGCTCGTACTGCGTCAATCCGTTCACCGAGGAAAGGGTCCCCATCTACCTGGCCAACTTCGTGCTCATGGAGTACGGCACCGGCGCGGTCATGGCGGTTCCCGCCCATGACCAGAGGGACTTCGAGTTCGCCAGGAAGTACGACCTTCCGGTGCGGCCGGTGATCCACCCGCGCGGCGCCACGCTGGTGGCCGAGGAGATGACCGAGGCGTACGTCGCGGACGGGGTGATGGCCGACAGCGGCGGCTTTAGCGGCCTGAGCAGCGAAGAAGGCCGGAGCCGCATCGCGGCCTTCCTGGAGGAACGGGACTGGGGCAAGGGCACGGTCCGCTACCGGCTGCGGGACTGGGGCATCTCCCGCCAGCGCTACTGGGGCGCGCCCATCCCGGTGGTCTACTGCGACGCTTGCGGCATGGCGCCGGTGCCGCGGGACGAGCTGCCGGTGCGGCTGCCCACCAACGTGGAGTTCACCGGCGCGGGCGGCTCCCCGCTGGCCAACCTTCCGGAGTTTTTCGAGACCGCCTGCCCCACGTGCGGGAAGCCGGCCCGCCGCGAGACCGACACCATGGACACGTTCGTGGAGTCGTCGTGGTACTTCGCGCGCTACGCCTGTCCCGACGAGGACGGGGAGCCGCTGGACCGGAACCGCGCCGCCTACTGGATGGCGGTGGACCAGTACGTGGGCGGCGTCGAGCACGCGGTGCTGCACCTGCTCTACGCCCGCTTCTTCACACGCGTCCTTCGCGACATGGGTTGGTTGTCCGTCACCGAGCCGTTTACCAATCTCCTGACCCAGGGCATGGTCATCAAGGACGGGGCCAAGATGTCCAAGTCGAAGATGAACGTGGTGGACCCGGACGAGCTGATCCATCGCTACGGCGCGGACACGGCACGGTTGTTCACGCTGTTCGCGGCGCCGCCGGAGAAGGACCTGGACTGGAGCGATCAGGGAGTCGAGGGCGCCAACCGCTTCCTGAACCGGGTGTGGCGCTTCGCCATGCGCCACCGCGAGCGCCTGGCCGGGGTCGTCGCGGACTCGAGCCGCGCGCCGTCCTCGGACGCGCTCAAGGAGCTGCGCCGCCGGATCCACTGGACCATCAAGAAGGTCACCGACGACATCGAGCAGCGGTTCCACTTCAACACCGCCATCGCCGCCATCATGGAACTGCACAACATCCTGAGCGCGGTGAACGCCGAGGACCTCGACGGCGAGGGCGGGGCCGCGCTGGCGAAAGCCGCCCTGGAGACCGAGATCGTCCTGCTGGCGCCGTTCGTCCCGCACATCACCAGCGAGCTGTGGCGGCATTTGGGGCACGATGAAGACCTGGCCGCCGTGGCGTGGCCCGAGCATTCGGAAGCGGCGCTGGTCCAGGAGAGCCGTACCATCGTCGTGCAGGTCAACGGGAAGCTGCGTGGAAAGGTCTCGGTCCCGGCGGACGCCGGCGCGGAGCACATCGAGTCCACCGCGTTGTCCGATCCGCGGGTGGCGGGCTTCATCGACGGCCGCCCCGTCCGGCGAGTCGTGCAGGTGCCCGGCCGGCTCGTCAACATCGTGCTGGAGGGGTGAAGGTTGATGAACCGTGCATGCGCGCCGCCGCTGGTCCTCTCGCTGGCCCTGGTCCTGCTGGCGGGCGCGTGCGGCTATCGGTTCGTGGACTCCGGCGCCGCGCTCCCGGACGACGTCCGCACGGTCTATGTCGAGCCGTTCGTCAACCGGACCCGCGCGGTGGGACTGGAGGACGGTCTGGCGCTGGCGCTGCGCCGCGAGCTGAAGCGGCAGGAGTCGCCGCGGTTGGTGGAGCGGTTCGAGGACGCCGATGCGGTCCTCTCGGGGGTCATCCGGCACTACGGCATCATCGAAGTCGCCGTCAACCCTTCGGACGAGGTGCTGCAACTGGAGGCCCGGCTCGACGTGGAGGCCACCCTCAGGCGCCGGCAATCGCGGGAAGCGCTGTGGCCGCGGCAGGTCATGAGGCTCCGGGAGGTGTACCCCGCGGCAAGAGGGGCGGTGGTCCCCAGTTCCTCCGATTTTCTTCGTAACACGCTGAACGTCGAGGACGTCCCCGTGTTGACGGACGCCCGGCTGGCGGAAGATTCCCGCGCGGGAGCGAGGAACAGGCTGCTCGATCAGTTCGCCCGGTCGGTACGGGAGCGGATGGCGGAAGGATTCTGACGCCCGGCACTAGGCCTCGGTGCCGGCAGGCTCGGCTTGGGCGGGGGTCACGGTGCGATGCGCGGCCCGGGCCAGGCGGGACAGCTTTCTCGAAGCGGTGTTGCGCTTGAGGACTCCCTTGGCGACGGCCTTGTCCAGCAGCCCGTTGACTTCCCGGATCTTCTCCGCGATGGTTTCCTGGTCTTGGGTCTCGATGGCGGCCCGCACCTTCTTGACCAGGGTCCTGACTCTGGTCTGGAGGGATTGATTGCGCTGGTGGCGCCGGATGCTTTGCTGGTGCCGCTTGATGGCCGATTTGTGGTTCGCCAAGTTTTACCTCCTGAAGTGCTGTTTTGTAACACCGCATGCGTGATGAGTCAACGGTCGGCGAGCTCGGCAGGGTAGCCAGGGCGACGGGTGTCGTCGGTTCCCTGACTTTCCTGAGCCGCCTGTCAGGCCTCGCCCGGGATATCGTCATCGGGTATCTGCTGGGGGCGCGGAGCGCGGCCGATGCGTTCTTCGTCGCCTTTCGGATACCGAACCTGTTGCGGCGTCTCACGGCGGAAGGGGCGCTTTCCGCCGGTTTCGTGCCGGTCCTTTCCGACTATCTGACCAACCGGGGCCGCCGGGAGGCCATCGAGGCAAGCCGTGTCATCGTGACCTTCGCGGTCCTGTTCCTGGTCCTCCTGACCGCCGCCGGCCTGCTCTTCCCCGGGCCCCTGACCCGCCTGTTCGCGCCCGGGTTCGCCGCATCGCCGGAGAAGTTCTCCCTCACCGTGCGGCTGGTCCAGGTCATGTTCCCGAGCATCTTCTTCGTCAGCCTCGTGGCTCTCGCCATGGGGTACCTGAACACCTTCCGCCACTTCGTGGCCCCGGCCGTGGCGCCGGTGCTGCTCAATCTTTCGATCATCGCGGCGGCATTCCTGCTCATGCCGTTGCTGTCCCAGCCGGTCATGGCCCTGGCCTGCGGCGTCCTGCTCGGCAGCGTGGCGCAATTCGCGCTGCAGCTTCCCTTCCTGCGACGCCACGGGTTCTCCTGGCGCCCGCGCGCGGACTTCCGCGACGCGGCGCTGGTACGGTTTCTTCGGCTCATGGGGCCCGCGGTCATCGGCGCCGCCGTCTACCAGTTGAACGTGCTCGTGAGCACCATCCTGGCCTCGCTGCTGGAGCCGGGCAGCGTCTCCTATCTCTACTACGCCGACCGCCTGCTGCAGTTTCCGCTGGGGGTCTTCGCCGTCGCCCTGGGCACCGCCGCGTTGCCGAGCTTCTCCTCGCTGGCGGCGCGTGGCGACATCTCCGGATTGAGGACGACGTTGTGCTACTCGCTCCGGATGGTGAACTTCATCTCCCTTCCGGCCGCCCTCGGATTGATGGTCATCGCGTTGCCGGCGTTCTCCCTGCTGTTCCACCGGGGCGCCTTCGAGGCCGCCGACGTGCTCGCCGGCGCCCGCGCGCTGGTCTATCTCGCACTGGGCCTGTGGGCGGTCTCGGCGTCGCGCGTGCTCGTTCCCATGTTTCACGCCATGCAGGATACCCGGACACCGGTCCTGGTGGCGTTCTGGACCTTTGTGTTGAACCTGTTGCTGAGCGTGGCGTTGATGGGTCCCGTGAACGTTTCGGCGGAGGGCAATGCGTTCGTTCTGACGGTCGCGGCACTGGGGCAAGGTATCGGTGTGCTGAGCCTCTCCTACGCGGGGTTGGCGCTGGCCAACTCGCTGTCCGCCACGTTTCAGTTCGCGGCGCTCATGTGGCTCGTAGCGCGCCGGCTCGGAGGCTTTCAGTGGCGCGAGTATCTCTCGTCGCTATGGCGAAACCTCACCGCCGCCGCGGTGATGGCGGGCCCGCTGTTGTTGCTGGCCAGACGGTTGAACTGGGATACGAATACACTGGCTGCCCAGGCGCTCGGCTTCGTCGCACTGGTGGCAGGCGGAATGGCGCTTTACGCGTTGGCCGCGAGGTTGGTGGGGAGCCCGGACTGGCCCTTGGCCCGGAACATGGGAACCGCCGTCATGAGGCGTCTTCCCACCCGGGCGAAGAAGTAACGCGACGCCCCGCGGCGCCACGTTACTTCTTTCGACGGGATGCTACTTCGTCATGGATTTTTCGAACATGGCCTCGGCCTTGGCGGCGGCCTTCTCGGCCTTCTCCGCGGCGGCTTCAGCCCGTGCGGCCGCGTCGCCCGCCTTGCCGGCGGCGGCTTCGGCCCGTGCGGCCGCGGCATCCGCGTTATTGGCGGCCGCGTTGGCGCTGTTGGCGGCGGCTTCGGCCTTGCGGGTGGCGCTGTTCACGGCCTCGACGTTGACCACCAAGTCGGGGTGCTCATGGGGTGTGGCAGCGCACCCGCCCAGCAGGGCGGCGACTCCCAGGCATACGGCGGATCGTACGAGGACTTTCTTGTAGTTGGTTGAAACGTTCACGGCGCCTCCTTCCATGCGTTGAGGTTTTTGTTTCGCGTAAGGCCGTCGTTCTTAGTAAAGACAGACTATTACCCTTATTTTTTGCCCGAATCAACCGATATGAACCACACTCCCCTAACGTCGAAGCTCATTTTTGAGATGGAAAGGGTACGTTCGTGCCTGATGCGGGCTCTGGCCGCCGTGTTTGTGCTGTTCGCTGTTGCATTTCTACTCGCCCCGCAGCTCTTCGAGGTCCTGGTGGAGCCTCTCCGAAGCCGGCTCCAACCGGGACAGAGTCTCATCGGCACGGGGGTGGCGGAAGTCTTCTTCGTGGAGATCAAGGTGGCGTTCCTGGCGGCGCTGCTGGCGGGAAGCCCCGTCGTCTTCTACCAGGTGTGGCGTCTGGTGGCGCCGTTGTTCGGCGCCGACGGCAGGACGGCCTATCTGGTGGGCTTCGTCGGGACCGCTTCGCTGTTCTTCCTGTCGGGCTCGTTCTTCTGCTACCGGACGGTGTTGCCGCTGGCATTCCTGTACTTCCTGGATCAGTACGGCGCCATCGGGGTTCAGCCGGAAATACGTGTTGCGGAGTACTTTGCCTTCTTTTCCCGTATCGTGATGGCGTTCGGGATCACGTTTCAACTGCCGGTCTTCACGTTCTTCCTGGCCCGCACCGGGGTCTGGAACCACCGGTTCCTCTGGCACCATTTCCGCTACGCGCTGCTGGTGATGTTCGTGCTGGCGGCCGTGCTGACCCCGCCGGACGTGATCTCCCAGCTCCTGCTGGCCGGACCGTTGATCGGGCTGTACCTTCTCAGCATCGGCATCGCCTGGGTGTTCGGCAAGCCGCCCGAATGAACGGCCTGTTTTCCTCGTCTTCGTTGCGCTCAACCGGGGGACGAAAGCGTGGCGGGGTCTCGTGCGCTGCCCGGCGCGGGCCGCAACCGGCATCATTCGGCGTAGTCGGGCTCTTCGCGGTCCAGGATCCGTTTCAAGGCGGCGAAGTGGCGCCCGGCCGCCACGTTCTCCCCGCCCGACCGTTGGCGGCCCAGGTAGTCGACGGTTTCCCGGGACAGACGCTTGAGCGGATGCCCGCCGGTGTCCGCGAGCACCTGCACCTGGCAGGCGCGCTCCAGGAAGTACAGCCGGTCGAAGGCCTCGGCCACCGTCCTGCCGGCGGTGATCACCCCGTGATTGGCCATGAACAGCACGTTCTTGCCCGCCATCATCTGTGCGATGCGTCCGCCCTCGGCGCGGTCCAGCACCAGGCCGTTGTAGTCTTCGAGGTAGGCCACGTCGTCATGGAATCGGGTGCTGGTCTGGTGCACCATCTCGAGACGGCCTCCCTGGCGGCAGGAGATGGCCGTTGCGTAGGGCATGTGGGTGTGCAGCAGGCAGCGGAAATTTTCCGGGTCGGCCCGGTGCAGCGGGCCGTGGATGTGGAGCGCGGTGGGCTCCACATCGTGCGACCCCTCCAGGCGGTTTCCCTGGAAGTCCACGAGGAGGAGGTTGCCGGCGGTTATTTCCGTCCAGTGGAGCGGATAAGGGTTCAGCAACATCAAGTCGTCTCTCCCGGGCAGGAGCAGGCTGAAGTGGTTGTCGATGGCTTCATGAAACCCGAAGCGGACCGCGAGACGGTACGCCGCGGCGAGGTCCATGCGCGCCTGTCTGGCGGCTTCCCTGTCGTACAGCAATTCTTCACTTCGCTTCGCCACGATGGACACCCCCGTCGTCTCGACCTGACGGGCACTCGCGCGGGCCATGCTGCGTCGCCGGAGTGCCCGAAAACCGTGCAGGCGATTGTGTAACAATTGGGCGGCGGGCGCAAGCACGAGGCCGCGGCGGCCCGGTCGGCGCGGCCTCGTGCTTGCGCTCTGGAGCCGCTTGATTACCGGCGTGCCAGCCCCTACACTGCTCTGAAGTTCCTCCCGACGCCCCAAGTGCCCTGGAATGCATACCCTCGAACAGCTCTACAACAACTCCCTGGCGCTGCTGACGGACCTCTACCAGCTCACCATGGCGTACGCCTACTGGAAGTCGGGGACCGCGCAGAAGGAAGCGGTGTTCCACCTCTCCTTCCGCGAGAACCCCTACGACGGCGGGTTTGCCGTGGGTTGCGGGCTCGGGCACGTGGTCGGGGTGCTGACGCGTTTCGGGTTCGAGGCGAGCGATCTCGAGTACCTGTCGCAACTGCGGGGCAACGACGGGCAGCCGCTGTTCGAGGACGCCTTCCTGGAGTATCTGCGGGACTGCCGCTTCGCCTGCGACGTGGATGCGATTCCCGAGGGGACGGTGGTGTTCCCGCACGAGCCGCTGGTGCGGATCCGGGGACCCATCCTCCAGGGCCAGATTCTCGAGACCGTGCTGCTCAACATCATTTGCTTTCAGACCCTCATCGCCACCAAGGCGGCGCGGGTGTGCCAGTCCGCCCGGGGCGAGCCGGTGCTGGAATTCGGGTTGAGGAGGGCGCAGGGGTTCGACGGCGCGCTGGCGGCGAGCCGGGCGGCCTACGTGGGCGGCTGCGCGGGGACCTCCAACGCGCTTGCCGGCAAGCTCTTCGACATCCCGGTGAAGGGCACCCACGCCCACAGTTGGGTGCTGTCCTTCGACGACGAGATGGAGGCCTTCGAGACCTACGCCGACGCCATGCCCAACAACTGCCTCCTGCTGGTGGACACGTTCGACAGCCTGAACGGCGTCCGCAGGGCGGTGGAAATCGGCCGCAAGCTGCGGGAACGGGGCCACGAGATGGTGGGCATCCGGCTGGACTCCGGCGACCTGGCCTTTCTCAGCATCGAGGCGCGCCAGATTCTGGACCAGGGCGGTTTCCCGGACGCGGTCATCGTCGGCAGCAACGACCTCGACGAGCACGTGATCGCCTCGCTCAAGGAGGAGGGCGCCCGCATCAACGTCTGGGGCGTGGGCACCAAGCTCGCCACCGGCTACGACCAGCCGGCCCTGGGCGGCGTCTACAAGCTGTCGTGCGTGCGTTCCGAGGGCCATGAGTGGATCAACAAGGTGAAGCTCTCGGAGCAGGCCATCAAGGTGTCGACGCCGGGAATCCTCCAGGCGCGGCGTTTTCGCCAGGGAAACCGGTTCGTGGCGGACGCCATCTACGACGAGACCCTGGGCATCGCCGACGGCTGCACCATCGTCGACCCCATGAACATGACCCGCAGGAAGCACGTTTCCGGCGGCACCGGATTCGAGGACCTGCTGGTCCCGGTGTTCCGTCAAGGCGAGCTGGTCTACGAGGTGCCCTCGGTGCACGCGGCCAGGGACCGAGCCCAGGCCGAGCTTGCGGGTTTCCACAACAGCATCAAGCGCAGGGTGAATCCGCATGAGTACCCGGTAGGCCTCGAGGCGCGGCTCCACGAGATGAAGACCCGGCTGGTGCTCCAGGCCCGCGGGGTCAACGGCGCGGGTTAGCGGCGAGCGCTGCCTCTCTCCCGTCTCTCTGGATCAGGGCGCCCCATGAACACGCTTGCATCGCTTCGCGCAATGGCTGTCCAGGGAGGCCGGCGGCGCCTCAGGCTCCTGGGTTTCATCACCCTGGCCCACGTCGCCATCCACTGGTTCATGCAGATCCTGCCCGTGCTCGGGCCCACCCTCAAGTCGAACGTGGGCCTCACCGACGTGCAGCTCGGCGGTCTCGCCTCCATGCGGATGCTCGCCCAGGCCGCGCTGGACGTGCCGTCGGGAATGCTTGCGGATACCTGGGTCCGCCAGCGGGCCCTCATCGTGACCTCGTCGCTGGTGTGCATGGGGCTCTGCTACTGGGTGTTCGGGACCCTGTCCGGCTACGGGTGGTGGCTGCTTGCGGTCGCGCTCCTGGCCGCGGGGACCACGCTGTTTCATCCGGCGTCGGTGGCCTCGCTGTCGAACCGGTTCCCGGAGAGCCGGGCCACGGCCATCGGAATCTACGGCATGGGCGCCACCCTGGGCAACACGTTGACCCCGCCGGCCATGGGTTTCCTGCTGGAGAACTTCGCGTGGCAACGGGTGATGGAGAGCCAGTTCCTGGTGGGACTCGCGGCGGCGGGGCTGGTGTGGCTCTATGCCGCGCGCATGTTCGAAGGGGACGAGGTCCCGACGAAGAAGCCGCGGCCGTTCCAGGAGATCAAGGAGCTGGCGCGGAATCCCGTGGTGCTGGTGCTGATGCTGGTACGAAGCTTCAACCAGATCGCGCGGCAGGTGACCATGACGTTCCTGCCCATCTACCTCGTGGAGTACCTGGGTTACGCCGATTTCGGAATGGGCGTGTATCTCATGATCATGAGCGTGTCGGGTCTGGTGGCCCAGCCGGTGATGGGGGTCCTGTCGGACCGGCTGGGGCGCAAGGCGGTGCTGGCGCCTTCGTTGCTCATGCTCGGGCTGGTCTACTTCCTGCTGCAATGGGCGGCGGCGGGAGTGGCGCTGGCGGTCGTGGTGGTCGCCATCGGGTTTCTCTTCTATACGGTGGCCAACGTGACCACGGCGGCGGCGCTCGACGTGGCGGGAAAGGGCAGCCAGGCATCCTCCTTCGGGCTGGTGTCCCTGGGCACCCATATCCTGGTGGTGCCCGCGCCCACGCTGGCGGGATACCTCATCGGACGTTTCGGCATCATGGCGGCGTTCTTCTTCCCCGGCGTCTGCCTGCTGGCGGGCGCGTGCTTCGTGTTCCCTCTGCGGTTTCAAAGGGACTGATACGCCGCAGCGGCCAGGACGTAACACCCGCCCTTCTCGGTCATCCATATCCGTCATTCCCGCGAAAGCGGGAAACCATGCGCGGCAGTGTGGTGGCAACGCAACCGTTGTCAGCCCCACTACCCCTGGATTCCCGCTTTCGCGGGAATGACGAAGAGGATCGCGGGATGCCTTGGCACGGACGCCTTGGCACGGTTGACCGCACCGGCGCCAGGGTGTTAGGCACATTCTCGAACCCTGACCACGCGGGAGGTTTGTCATGAGCGAGATTTCCGTTGTCGACGCCGACGGCCATCTGATCGAATCCATACCGGAGATGGCGGAGTACATGGTCCCGGAAGCGAAGGACTACGCGTTGAATCCGCCTCGGAACCGGGCGGGCGTGTTTCCCTCCATCGACGGCATGCACTACCCGGAGACCGAGGAAATGACCGCGGAGAACCGCATCAACCCGGTCAGAGCCAGTGACGGCCGGCCGGGTTCCGGCGAGGACATCTTCGAGTTCGTGAAGAAAGCGGAGATCGCGGACTCGGTGCTGTACGCCACCGAGGGTCTGTCCCTGGGCTTCATCCAGCAGCCCAGCTACGCGGTCAAGGTGTGCCGCGGCTACAACGACTACGTCACCGAGCGGTACCGGGGCATCAGCAAGCGGCTGCACCCCATCGCGCTGCTGCCCATGCAGGACCCCAAGGCCGCGGCCGCGGAGTTGCGCCGGTGCGTGAAGGAGCTGGGGCTGTTGGGCGGCATGCTGCCCTCCACCGGTCTGGATCTCCACTTGGGCCACGAGTTCTACCGGCCGGTCTACGAGGAGGCCGCGGAGCTCGGCTGCGTGCTGGGCATTCACGGCGGCTCCAACCGCGGCGTGGGCCTGGACTCGTTCAGCAGCCGGTTGGGCTCCCGGCTGCTGCACCACCCGATGCCGCTCATGATCGCGCTGGTGTCGTTCATCTACCATGGCTGGTTCGACCGTTTTCCGACCCTCAAGGTGGCGTTTCTGGAAGGGGGATGCGCGTGGCTGACCTGCATCGCCGACCGTATGGAACGGGACGCCGAGCTGGAGGGGCTTTCGTGCAAGCCGCTGCCCGAATACATTGCCAGCGGCCAGATCCTCATCGGCTGCGAGGGCAACGACGCCAGCCTGCCGTACCTCGCCGGGCGCGTGGGCATCGAGCCCTTCGCCTACTCCTCGGACTATCCCCACGAGGTGGACCTGCCGGCGGCCCGGAAGATGATCGAGGAGACGCGCAACCACGCCGAGCTGTCGGAGGAGCACAAGGCGGCGGTGCTGGGAACCAACGCGCGCCGTTTCTACGGACTCAACTGATGTTTCCACCGGCCGCCGCGCGTGATCGTTGAAGTCTCCGGCGTCACCAAGCGCTTCGGCGAGCGGGTGGCGGTGGACGAACTCACCCTGAACGTCCCGCGGGGCGTCTGCTTCGGCCTGCTGGGCCCCAACGGGGCCGGGAAGACCACGACGCTCCGCATGATCTACGGCGTCACCCTGCCCACCAGCGGCCAGGTCCGCGTGTTCGGGTTGGAGGTGTCGCGCAACGTGCGCGCGGTGCGCCGGCGGCTGGGCGTCACGCTGCAACAGAACGTCCTCATCGAGACCCTGTCGCCGCGGGCCAACCTTGCCATCTTCGGACGTTACCACCTCATGGACGGCGCCGGGCTGGCGCAACGAGTCGAAGATCTCATCGACTTCATGGAGCTGCGCTCCCACGCGGACGTGCCGGTGGACAAGCTCTCCGGCGGCTACCAGCGCCGGCTGGCCATCGCCCTCTCGTTGATGAACCGCCCGGAGCTGCTGATCCTGGATGAGCCCACTACCGGGCTCGACCCGGCGGTGCGGCTGGCCCTCTGGTCCCGGGTACGCGAGCTTCGCAGCCAGGGCGCCACGGTCCTCCTCACCACCCATTACATGGACGAGGCCCAGCGGCTGTGCGACACCGTCGCCATCATGTCCAACGGCGACATCATGGCCCAAGGCGCGCCGGAAGAGCTCATCGAGCGCCACCTGGCGCGGCAGGCGGTGGAGATCGAAGCGACCCCGGCGCAGGAGCAAGGGCTGCTGCATGGTCTGGGCGAGAGCCCGCCGCGATGCCGGCTGGGGAACCGCACCATGGTCTACCTGGACGATCCCGCCGGGCTGCTGGATCGGGTCAGGCGCCTGTCCGGAGTCGGCGCGCGTGTGATGGCGGTGCGGCCCACGGACCTGGAGGACGTTTTCCTGTTCCTCACCGGCACCAGCCTCGAGGACAACCCGTGACCCTCTCCTGGCGGCACGCCCTGGCGGTGTGGCGGCGCAACGCCGCCATGTACCGCCGCACCTGGAGCTGGAACATCCTGCCCAACTTCTTCGAGCCGGTCCTCTATCTGGTGTCCCTCGGCGTGGGCCTCGGCGCCTACATCACCACCATGGGCGGCACATCCTACATCCAGTTCCTGGCGCCGGGGCTCGTGTGCGTGGCCGCCATGAACGGCGCGAGCTTCGAGGTGACCTACAACGTCTACGTGCGCATGAACATCGAGAAGGCCTACGACGCCATGCTGACCACGCCCATACAACCCGTGGACGTGGTGGCCGGCGAGCTGCTGTGGTCCATGACCCGGTCGTGCGTCTACGGCCTGTGCTTCGCCCTCGTGGTGGCCGTGGCCGGTCTCGCGCCGTTGCCCCAAGCCCTCTGGGTGCTGCCGGTGATCCCCCTGACGGGTTTGCTCTTCTCCGCCATCGGGCTGGCCTTCACCCTGCGCATCGCCGCCATCGAACTCTACAGCTTCTACTTCACCCTGTTCCTGACGCCCCTGTTCCTCTTCTCGTCGGTGTTCTTCCCCCTGGAGGAACGCCTGTCGGCTTCCTGGCTCTGGGTGGCCGAGTGCCTGCCGCTGCTCCACCCCGTGCGGCTGGCGCGCGCCGCGTTCTTCGGCCCGGCTTCGCCCGCGCTCCTCTGGGACGTGTTCTACATCCTGGGCCTCTCCACCGTCCTTGTGGCGTACGCCGCGCGCCTCATGCGGCGCAAGCTGACCCTGTGATTCGGTGTGCGGCATCGGTGTGCCGCATTGTGGCGCGGGCGGGTTTTCCATGTTAAGGATTGCCCGGATGAAGTGGGTCGGGACTGCTATCTTCCATTTTTGTATGGGCCTGTCGCTCGCCGGTTGCGGTGGTGGCCATCTTTCCGTCGCCCTTCCCGAGGGGAAGCCGACGCTCGAACTTGCTTTTCCTTCCGGGGAAGCGGTTGAGCATCGGCTTCCGCGCATCTCTGGCGGGATTCGTCCATACGAATCGAGTATCGACGGCTGTCCCGACTGGGTGACGCTTTTCCCCGACCAAGGAGTACTTGCGGGGACCGGACCCGTGGTTGATCGTGCCGAGACTTTCTTCTGCACCTTCCAGGTCACCGAATCCGACCCCGGTTTTCGGCCGGCGCGGAGCGTCTCGTATGGGCTCAGGCTAACGGTCAGTTCTTCCCTCCCGGAACTGGACGCGTGGCGCTTCAGGACCAGGACGGTCGAGCCTGGTGGGGGGCTATGCGTACTTCCCGGCAGCGGGAAGATAGAGGTCGCGACATTGCCCCGTGCGCACGGTGGAGAAGGCTCGGAGAGTTACGAACTGCCTGGAGCGCCCGATCCGCTTGCCCCTCCCAACTTGTTGTCTTTCGATCCGGAGAGCCGAGTACTTACGTTCGCCAACCCAAGTGCGTCGCCGGTTCTTGGTACCCCAAACACGTACCGTTATCTGGTCGGCACCAGGATGAATGAGGATGACGCTCTGGAAGCGAATGACGCTCTTTGCCTGGATTTCCAAGTTAATTCCGGCGGCGGTATTTGTCCCAGCGACGACAGTGTCGACCCTCCCCTCAGACCCGAGGCCTTCATTCACGTCCAGCTTCGAGTGCGCGACGACGCGTTCTGGGAACCCAATGCAAACGATGGAGCTGGCGAGTACCGGTGTCCGGACACCACCGCCCCACCACCGCGCCCCGGTGCGCGAGGAGTCTCCAACCCGGTCCACGAGGCGCTGGGACCCGTGCATGCAAGGCGTGCCACCGAGGTGGTCCACGCCGCCGTTCGCGATCGCGTCCGCGGGTGGTCGCCCGGCTCGGAACAGGCGTCGTTCGCGGTTGCGCCGGAGGTCGGCCTCGCTTCGCTGTCAGGGCAGAGTGAAGGCTTCGACTACACCGGAAACAGCGAATCGGTGACCTTCGGCGCCGAAACAGGCGCTGGCGCCTGGCAGGCGGGATTGGTCGCCTCGTTCACCGGCACCGATCTGCACTACCGGGCCGAGCCGGCCCTCGCCGAACTCGGCTACCGCACCGGCGAGCACGACACCGAAATCCTGTCGCTGCATCCCTTCGCGGCGTGGCACGCGCCGACCGGCGGACACCTCTGGGCGTCGCTGGGCGCAGGAAGCGGCCGCCTGCGCCACCGCGACGATCTGGGCTTCCCGTCGTGGTCCGACTCCGACGTGCGCCTTTTCGCTCACGCCGTGGGCGCCTCTGTTCCCGTGGCCGACGTGCTGTCCGGAGAGCTTCAAGCCGAAGCCGGCATCGACTCGTTCGCCTTCGACATCAAGGGAGGCGACCGGATTTCGTCCTCGCTGCCCATGATGCGCGGCCTCGACTATCGCGCCGGCCTGGCGTGGAGTGCGCCGGTTGTCGGTGCGCCCTCGGTGTCCATCGCCTACAAGCATTTGACCGGGGATGGGCCAGAGGGCGGTCGGTTGGAGGCAAGAGGCTCGGTGTCCATGGACGGCATACTCCATCCCCGCCTTGCGCTGTTGGGGAACGCCGAGGGCTCGGTTGGCCTCGGGGACCATGATCACAAACACTGGCGCCTTGGGGGCGGCGTCCGCTTCGCCCCGGACAGTCTCGGTCGCGGTTTCGGGCTGAATCTTGACGCACGGCTCGTGTCCCTGGCTGCTGGACACTCGGCCGGCGTGGGTATACGAAGCGAGGCCGGATACGGCCTTTGGGGTGGCCCATTCTTTGGAATGATGCGGCCGCATGTCGGCTTGATTCGTCATTCGGGCGCTCAGTCCGTTCGGCGAGTCTTCGGCTTGGACCTCCATGGCACGTCGAACTGGCCGCTCAAGATCGAAGTCTACGACCATTTCAGCGACCGATCACTCGCGTTCAAGTTCTCGCTTCGCCACCGCTTCTGACGCTCGTGCCCCTGCGCTCCATGCCCAGGACTCTTCAAAAGTCCGGTGCTCCCCTTTCCGTCGTCCGGTGCTCCCTTTCCGTCATTCCCGCGAAAGCGGGAATCCAGGGGCGGCGGGGCGGGGTGCCCAGACCGATGAACCCCGCTCCATCTGGATTCCCGCTTTCGCGGGAATGACGAAAGGGGAGCACCGGGAATGACGGAAAGGGAACACCCTACTTTGAAAGCCTTGTCTCCATGCCCGCGAACCTCGACTACAAATTTCCCCGATAGAGCGTGGAATCCTTGTAGCGCCCGATGAAGAAGCGGGTGAGGACGCCGATGGCGGCGGTGGCGGGCACCGACAGCAGCAGGCCGACGAAGCCGAAGAGGGCGCCGCCGGCGAACAGGCCGAAGATCAGCCACAGGGGATGGACGGCGATGCGGCTGCCCATGACCCGTGGCGTCAGCACGTAGTCGGCCAGCAACTGCCCCACGAGGAAGATCCCCAGGACCAGGGCGATCCGGATCCATTCCGGCCAGAACTGGAGGCAGGCGACGCCGACGGACGCCGCCAGCCCGAAGATCGCGCCCACGTACGGGATGAAGGACAGGGCGCCGGTGACGAGTCCGATGGTGAGGCCGTAGTCGAGACCCGCCAGCGAAAGGGCGACGCCGTAGAAGGCCGCCAGCGCGGCGCAGATGATGACGGAGCCGTGGAGAAACCCCTTGAGCACCACGTCGATGTCCCGCATGATGCCGCGCACCGTGTCGGCGTGGTCCCGGGGCAGCCAGTCGTCCACGGTGGCGACGATGCCGGGCCACTGCCGCAGCAGGTAGAAGGTGGTGAGGGGGGTGATGGTGAGCAGGGTGGCGATGTTGACCACCGCGGCGCCGCCGCTCGCCAGACTCTGGAACAACCCCAGTCCCAGCTTGGTGAACCGCTGCAGGTTCCCCGCCATGGTCTGGTGCAGCCCCTCGGGCTGGTCGGCGCCGATGGCGTTCAGGGCCCGGGCGAGGAACGGCCCCACGGCCTGGACGAGCCGGGAGATCAGTGCCGGGAGCCGCTGGAGCAGGTCCGCGGCCTGCTCGGCCACCGGCGGGATGATCAGCAACAGCACCAGCAGGCCAGCGCCGAAAAAGCCGGCGCCGATGAGCACGGTGGCCGTGGTCCGCGAGCAGCCGCGCCGTTCCAGCCGGGTGGCGGCCGGGTCCAGTGCGTAGGCGAGGGCGATGCCCAGGACGAAGGGAAGCAGGATGGCGCTCAGGAGCCAGACCAGCAGCAACGCTACCGCCAGCACCAGGAGCCAGAACCATGCCTGTGTGCGCGCGTTCATGAATCAGTGGCTTGTCCGGTCGATTCCGGTGCGGATGCAGCGATCCGCGTTGCCCTCCCGGTGTGCTCGGCGGGTTTGAAGGCCGTCCGTACAGTCACCCCGGCTCGCGGATCCCGAGCCCCTTGGCGCCGCAGAACCGCACCACCTCGCGTTCCAGCGCCGCGATGTTGTCGCAATTGACGATCACGGACGAATCACGGTGATCGAGCGCTCCGCCGGCGAGCCGGTCGGACCAGCCGCCGGACCCCTGCAGGACGTAGATCGGGCGTCCGTGGATCCACGCAAAGCACAGCTCGGAGAGGGTGCCGGCGCCGCCGCCGACGGCGACGATGAAGTCGCCGGCCAGCGCCGTCAGGACGTTCCGGGCGTGCCCCAGGCCGGTGGGGATGACCACGTCGCACCATTCGTTGGCCGCGGCGGCTTGGCTCCCGGGGGTGATTCCCACGGTGAGGCCGCCGGCCCGGGCGGCTCCCCGGGAGGCCGCTTCCATGACGCCGCCCCGGCCGCCGGTGATCAGGGTGATGCCGCGCCGCCCGAGCATCTCGCCGGCGTCCTCGGCCAGCGCCAGGTTGTGGTAGGAGGCGTCCGAGTCCCCCACCAGCGCGGCCTGGGCAAAGCGTGCGGCGCCGGGAGTCACGTGTTCGTCCGGCCTCCCTCAATCCAGCAGATAGCCGAATTTCTCATGGGCCTTCCGGACCACCTCCGGACTCGGCGCGTTGACCTTGGGATACTTGTCGAACCACTCGAAGGGCCGGCAGGCGTCGACGACGACGCGGGAGTTGGTGATGTCCTGGGTCTTGCGCTGATCCGGCGTCACCCGCGGATCGGCGGGTGAGGTGCGCATCTTGCGCAGGATCTCGATGGAGGTCTCGGGATCGCAGCGGGTGAGCATGGCCCAGATCAACTGGTCGAGGTTGGAGACGTCGATGTCGTCGTCCACCACGATGACGAACTTGCAGCCGTACACCACCGAGCCGCAGGTGGAGGCCAGCGTGCCGGCCTGCCGGGCGTGGCCGGGATAGCGCTGCTTGATGCCGATGCCGTGCAGCAGGCGCGAGGCGCCGACCTCGTGGCACCACACCTGAGTGACGTCGGGAACGCCGGCGCTGGCCAGCTCGTGCTTGAGCATGGCCGAGCGCATGATGGCGCGGTAGCGGGCCATCTCGTCGGAGCCGGCGCCCAGCGGCGGGACCCCGAGGATGATGGGATCGTTGCGGTGGTAGATGGCCCGGATGTCCAGGGTGGGCTGCTCGCTGGCGCCGCCGGCGTAATATCCCGTCCACTCTCCGAAGGGACCCTCGACGGCGCGCTTGTCCGTGGTAAGGAACCCTTCCATGACGATCTCGGCGTTGGCGGGGAAGGGCAGGCCCGTGACCTTGCCCCGCACCACCTCCACGGGGGTGCCGCGCAGGCCGCCCACCACGTCGAACTCGCACACGCCGTAGGGGAACTCCGTGCCCCCCACGAAGAACGACATGGGGTCGCTGCCCACCACCAGGGCCACGGGCATGGGCTGTCCCTTGTCGAAGTACTTCTTGCGGTGCATGTAGGCGTGCTTGCCGGGAACGAACAGCAGGCTCACCGACTTCTTGTCCTGCACCATGGCCCGGTAGGTGCCGACGTTGATCCAGCGTTCCTCCGGGTCGATGGTGACGCAGAAGCAGCCGGTGCCGATGTAGCGGCCGCCGTCGTCCGCGTGCCACTTGGGGGTGGGGAACCGGGTCACGTCGATGTCGTCGCCGGTGAGGACGTTCTCGAATACCGGCCCGTCGTCCACCACCACGTGAGGCAGCCGCCGCTGCACCTTGATGTAGTGGTCGAAGAAGGCCTGGCTGAGCTCCTGCTTGGTGAGGTGTTCCGGGAACCCCAGCGTCATGTTCCGGCGTTTGCCGGCAAAGGCGTTGATGAGGACGCGGAACCCCTTGGGGCATCCCGGGACCTCGTCGAACAGCACCGCCGGCCCGTCGTCCACCCGGATGACCGCGTCGGCGGCCAGCCCGATGTCCTCTTCCCAGCTCGCGCCGGTGACGGTGCGGAGCTCGCCCAGGGCGTCGGCCCGGGCCATCCATTGGCGGAGGTCGTGATAGGGGAGCCTGGCTTCGATGTCAGCGGATGTGGTCATAGGTTTGGATCCCGATCAGGCGGCCATGGACTTGATGCGTTCCACCGCCTCGTCCACCAGTTCGTCGGTGGTCTCGTTGGCGCCGACGATGCCGACCCGGGACAGGCCCGTGAACCAGGAGCGTTCCAGGTCGTCGATCTTCTCGATGCGGTACACGTTGCCGTTGAAGGCCTTCGCCACTTCCTCCATCCGGTTGGTCATGCCCTCGGTCCAGCCGAAAACGACCACCGCCTCCACGTCGCGCGCCAGCTCCTCCACCTTGGGGAGCCGCTGCAGCGAGTCGATGCAGGCGGTGTTGCGGATGCGCACGTTGGCGAAACGCTCCAGGAGCCGCGTCATGATCTTCGTATAGCTCTCCATCCAGAAGGTGGTCTGGACGATGACGCCCACGGGCTCGAAACGGGTCAGGCGGATGTCGGCAACGTCCTCTTCCTTCTCGACGATGAACACCTCCCGCTCCTTCTCCCTGGCGATGCCCATGAGGCGGGGGATGCCGTGGTGGGAGCGGCTGCTGAGGATCACCAGGTGGCAGCCCTGGTCCAGCAGCTCGAGCTCGGCTTCCTCCTGCTGGACCACGAACGGACAGGTGGCGTCGGCCAGAAGCTCGAGGCCCTGCTCCTTCGCCTGCCGGCGAACCTCCGGCGGCGCGCCGCGGACGCCGTAGATGAGCTTCTCGTCCTTGATGGTGTCCATGTCGTTGGTGGAGCGGATGCCCTCTTCGTCCTCCAGACTCTTGAAGGCGATGAAGTCGTTCTCGGGCCTCAGGGACCACACGGCAATGCCGTCGCCGTGTTTCTCCACCATTTTCTGGTGCATGGCCCCGGCGCGGTGCACGCCCACGCAGAGACCGCTGGGCGGGATACCCTTGGTGTTCTTGAAGTCGACCTTGACCACTTCCATGACAGCCTCCTCGCAAAACCGAGTCGTTGCGGAATGTTTGCAAATCGGAGGGGGTTTTTCAACGGGTCACGGGCCGCCCGATGAGGATGAGCTCCAGGTCGTCGAACGTTTCGTTCAACTCCCGACCTTGATGGTGTCCGCCGCCTGCACTCAGTGGGCCGCGAGCAAGGCCGCGGCGACCAGCACTGAACCCCGCTCGTGTATTCGCCATCCTACGCCGTATGCGCCTCTATACGAGCTTCGAGAGCAGCGCCAGCGCCGGCGCCACGCGGATGCCTTCGGGCGTCACGTAGTCCTTCACGCCGGTGGCCGAGATTTGCCATGCCTCGGTATCGGGGAATTTCGCCTTCAGGTACTTGAGGCTCCGGTCCGGGTTGGCGTCGGACCACTTGCACTCTACAAGCAGTGACGGGGCGCCCCGCCCCTCAACGACGAAGTCCACCTCCCGGCCGTCCTTGTCGCGGAAATAACGCAATTCAAGATCCAGTCCCTCGGTGTCCTGCTGATGATGGACCCACTTGAGCAGGTGGCAGGCGGTGAGGTTCTCGAAGCGAGGACCGTCCTCGGGCGCCAGGGTCCAGTCGAAGTGGTAGTGCTTGGACTGTTTCTTGACGGCGCGCAGGCGTGGCGAGCCGAACGGGAGCAGGCGGAAGATCGCGTACAGCCGTTCCAGCGCGTCGAGCCAGGCGTTGGCCGTCTTGTGGCTGATCTGCAAGTCCCCGCGTAGGGCGTTGACGGAAAGGGGAGAGCCGACACGCTCGGGCAAGGACAGCATCATCAACTCCAACTGCCCGAGGTCCTGGATTCGTTCGAGGGTGGCCACCTCGTCCCGCACCAGCCGCGCACCGTATTCCCTGGACCAGCGCTTGGCCTCGCGACGGCTGCCGGACAGCCAGGGCTCGGGGAAGCCGCCGAGTTCCAGCAGGTCGCGCAGGCCGTCGGGCGTATCGATGCTCAACTCGGCCGCGGAGAACGGATGTAGCCGCAGCAGATGATATCGGCCCTGCAGGGAATCGCCACCGTAGCGGTAGAAGTCGAGGCGTCCGCTGCCGGTGACGAGAATTCTCTGTCCGGCCCGGCGGCCGTCGTACAGGCCCTTGAGGTAGTTGCGCCAGTGCCGGTATTTGTGGATTTCGTCGAAGACCCACAACTCCACGGGCGGCAGCTCACGCCGCAGGATGCGTTGCCGGTGCTCGGCGATGTCCCAGTTGAGGTAGGCGTCGGCGGCGCCGGGCAGGCCGCGCGCCAAGGTGGTCTTGCCGACCTGGCGCGGACCTGCCACGAACACCATCTTGCGCTCAAGGTCCGATAGAATCTGCGAGGTAAGGTATCTGGGCGTCTCGGCCATGACCCGAGTGTACGCCCATTTTAGACACTAGTCAAAATCAGCCGCGTCTAATTTTGACCAGGGGTGAAAATAGCCGTCGTTACCCTTGCGCGGCCCGCGCCTTCTCGGCCTCCACGGCCACGTCGGTGAGGTACTCATCCTGCTCCACGATGGTGTAGAGGGCCAGGGAGCCGTCGTCCTTCACGGGCTTGCCGCCGAAGAAGTGGAAGGCGTGGCCGTCCCAGTCGTAGAACTCGTCGCCGCGCTCGAACATGGCCTTCCAGCGGTATCCCACCGGGCTCCGGTGCAGGCCGGTGCGCGCCGGTAGGGCGTCCTCCTGCTCCAGGGTGAGGGTGTCCTCTTCCTTGGCCATGGCTTCCTCGGGCAGGGTCTCCCACATGCGGCGGTAGTTGGGCATGAACTCCTCCGCCCGCACCGTCAGCGCCGTGTGCATGTCCCACCAGGGGCCGTGGCCGGCCACGCGCTCGTCCACCTTGTCCGTGAGCTTGTAGATGAGCCGTCCGCCGGCTTGAAGGCGCAGCACCAGGTTGCCCTCGGCGACGTTCGGGCTCACTTCCGGCGTGAGGGCGCAGTAGGTCTTGAAGAAGTCGGCGGTCTTGCCCAGGTCCCGGGAGCCGTACACCGCGTGGCTGATGCGGCCGACGCCTTCGCTGGTGCAGATCTCCATGGCGCCCTCGGGCATGTGATCGGGCGCCCAGAACTCGAACTGGTTGCCGTCGGGATCGGCGAAATGGATCACCGTGCCTTCGTCGCCGCCGTCCACCGTCCGTACCGGGTCGGTGTGGGGGATGCCGTGGCGCTCGAGGCGCTTCACGTGCCGGTCCACATCCTCCGGCCGGATGTAGAATCCGCACCGCGGCAGTTCCTCGCCCAGCGGCTTGGCCGCCGGATAGACCTCGGGCTGGAGGAACGCGCCGATGCGGCAGGACTCGCCGTCCCACCACAGGAAGCACATGATCGGCACGTCCTTCTTCCGCGCGTTGGTAGTGATGCCGCGGATCGGCCGCCGGGTGATGCCGGTGGCGTTCACGGCCCAGTCGACCCAGGTCACCATGTCGTTGGTGCCCACGATGAAATGATCGATCCAATGCACGACGCCGCGCGGTTCATGTTTACCCATCGGACACCTCCCCCGGGCCGTCGGACCCGGAATCCTGCGGACTGGACCTTGGCGGCCCATGACACGCCGATACCAAACCGGGTTGGCCGTGTCAACGAAACCCCTGCTCAGTCGCCAAGGGACTTCATGTATTCGATGACGTTGCGGCGATCCTTCTCCCTGAAGTATTTCATGGTCATGCGCGACTTGACCTTGGGATCCTTCAGGAACTTGCGGAGATACTTCTTGGGATTCTTGAGGTACTGGAGCAGGTGCTCCTCGTTCCAGACCAGACCTTGTTTACCCGCCCGTACGTAAGCCGCGGAGTATCGGAACCCTTTGGCCGTTCCCGCGGGCCGGCCCAGGACCTTGTGGAGGGTGGGTCCGGTCTTGTGCTTGCCTTCCACGTCGGTATGGCACACGAGACAACGCTTGAAGACCTTCTTGCCGGCCGTCAGGTCGCCCTCGGCGAAGGCCGTGTTCGCCCCCGCGGCCGCCGAGGCCAGGAGCGCGGACAAAAGAAAAACCGCTGGTACCATGGTGAAACCTCCCGTGCTCACCGTGGATGTGGGCGACGCGTGGTGGCCCGTGGCCATGCGAGCCATCCATGTGCCGGAACTTTTCGACAATTTAGGTCGTGTTGCTACCGATTGGAAGGGGCCACGGTAGCCCGCGGAACCGGGTTTACCTTGTCTCGCCGCGCATGGGTGTTATGATTGTGTTGCCCCGGGTCGGTTCCGGGGGATGCAACCGGAGGTTCGGCAGGTGGTGCTCATGAGAACGATTCTCGGGTTGGTGCTCGCATCCGTGGTCGGTTTTGCCGCTCAGCCCGGCAGCGCGGCCAACGACGCTACCTCGGCCCGTGCCGAGCTCGGCAAGCGGCTATTCTACGACGAGCGGCTTTCCGGCGACGTCAATTTCGCCTGCGCTACCTGCCACCGGCCCGACAAGGCATTCACCGACGGCAAGGCCCTGTCCGCCGCCTATACCGGAGCCGCCCATTTCCGCAACACCCCCACCCTGGCGAATGTCGGCCGCCGCGCCGCCTGGATGCATGACGGCCGCCTGGGCACGAACCTCAACGACGTCGTCCGCGGGATGATCACCGAAACCTACCTCATGAACATGGACATGAGGTTGATGCAGGAACGTCTGAAGCAGGATCCGGTCTACGTGAGGATGTTCCGCGCGGCCGGGATGGGCGAGCCCTCCAACGGCGGCGCCCGCAACGCCCTGGCCGTGTTCCTCGGCACCATCGTCTCGCGCGGCGCGCCGGTGGACGCGGGCACGCTGTCCGCCGCGGCCCGTCGGGGACAGGCGCTGTTCCGGGGCCGCGCCGGCTGCGCTTCGTGTCACTCGGGGGCGCGTTTCACCGACGACAAGCCCCACAACACCGGCGTCCCTGACAATCCGGATATCTGGGCCGATCCCAGAAGGCACTCCGCCTTCGTGACCTACGCCAAGTTCATGGGCATCGAGAACTACATGAGCCTCCGCGAGGACCCCGGCGCCTACGTGCGCACCCACCGGCCGGAGACCCGCCGCAGCTTCCTCACCCCGACGCTGCGCGAGCTCAGGTGGACGGCGCCCTACATGCACAACGGCGTGTTCAGGTCGCTGGCGGAGGTGGTGGATTTCTATGACGCCGGCGGCGGGGACGATCCCTTGAAGGACCCGCGGCTCAAACCGCTGGGGCTTACACGGGCAGAGAAAGCCGATCTCCTGGCGTTTCTCGAGGCTCTGAGCGGAGAGACGTTCGACGCCGACGCATTCGTCTGGCGCACGGACGACTATGACTATCAGCCGGTTCCAAACTGGCGCGAGGCACCCAATTGAGGGAGACGGCGGTGAACACGATTCTCGTGATCCTGACAACCGCGATGCTGGCCGTGGCGGCGCCGGCGGGTGCCGTACGGCCGCCGGAGCTGGCCCCTCTGGGTCCGCCCCCCGTTCCCGCGGACAACCCCATGTCGGCGGAGAAGGTCGAGCTCGGCAAGCTGCTGTTCTTCGATCCCATCCTTTCGGGCAACTACGCCATGCCGTGCGCTGTCTGCCACTTTCCCGAGGCGGGTTGGTCGGTGCCGGAAGCCGTCAGCACGGGCTATCCCGGCACCATCCACTGGCGCAACAGCCAGACCATCATCAACGCCGCCTACTACGGCAAGCTCTTCTGGGCCGGGTCCTCCAAGTCGCTGGAGTCCCAGGCGCGCTCCGCCGCCCGGGGCGCGGTGGCGGGCAACGGCGAGGACGACATGATGGAGGCGCGGCTGGCTTTCGTGCCCGAGTACCGGCGGCGGTTCAAGCAGGTCTTCGGCGACGACTGGCCCAACATCCGCCACGCCTACATGGCCATCGCCGCGTTCCAGCGCACCCTGGTCCAGACCGACACGCCCTTCGACCGCTACATGCGCGGCGACGATGGCGCGCTGAGCGCGGGGCAAAAGCGCGGCCTCGGGCTGTTCGCGGGCAAGGCCAACTGCATCGCCTGCCACCACGGGCCGCTGTTGACGGACGAGAAGTACCACAATGTGGGCGTGCCCCCTTACAACGGCTGGGAAGACGATGCGGTGGCGCAGATCACCTTCCGCTTCGAGCTCTATGCCAAGGGCACCACCGAGGACATGTACCGCAAGACCAAGGATGACCCGGGTCTCTACTTCCGGACCAAGGAAAAGAAGCACCTGGGCAAGTTCCGCACCCCGAGCCTGCGCTACACGAGGTACACGGCGCCCTACATGCACAACGGCATGCTCAAGACCCTGCGCGGCGTGGTGGAGTTCTACAACCGCGGCGGCGGCCGGAACGAGTTCGCCGCCACCAAGAGCCCGTTGATCCGGCCCCTGGGCCTCACCGATGCGGAAAAGGACGATCTGGCAGCTTTCCTGGAAAGCCTTTCGGGCAAGGAAATCCTGACGGAGACGCCGGATTTCCCGGTGATGGAGCCGCTGCCGCCTCCGGGCGGGAAGGGGTCGTAGCTTCCGCGGACGCCGGAGGACAGTGCCATGACGATATCCTGTGGAAACCTTCCTCGGCAGCCCGCGGGCACCGAGGAGAAAGACGGCTCGGCGCCCTGCCTGGTGAGCCGGCGCAGCTTTCTCCTGTGGAGCGGCATCACCACCGCGGTGATCATGGTCGGCATCCCCGGTCGCCCCGGGGCGCAGACGCCCGCGGTGGTGTCCACCTACCCGCGCAAGCTCATCGGCAAGCTGTCGTCGCTCGAACTGGATGAGCCCGTCGATTTCGAGTATCCGGACGAGGGGGACTACTCGGAGTCGATCCTGGTGAAGCTGGGCGCTCCGGCGGGTGGCGGCATCGGCCCCGGCCGGGATGTGGTGGCGTTCAACTACACCTGCACCCACCAGGGCGGCCCGCTCCAGGGTACGTACCGGGCCGGCGACAAGGCGCTGGGGCCGTGTCCGCTGCACCTCACCACCTTCGACCTGACGCGCCACGGCATCTTCATCTCGGGACAGGCGTACCAGTCGCTTCCCCAGGTGCTGCTGGATCTCGACGGCGACGACATCTACGCCGTCGGCATGTTCGGCCTGATCTACGGCCGGTTCGACAACCTTCAGTCCTGAGGACCCGTCGCCATGGCTACTCCGTATCACGTGCCCCAACAGAGCGTGCCGCTGCCGCCCCCGGACGCGGAGGTCCTTTCCACGGCGTGCGACTACTGCGTGGTGGCGTGCGGCTACAAGGTCTACCGCTGGCCCGTCGGGGGCCGGAAGAACGGCGGCCCGGCAGCCGATGACAACGCCTTCGGCCTGGATTTCCCGGTGGAGCCCCTGGGTCCCTGGGTCACCGCGGACCAGCACAACATCGTGATGCACGAGGGCAGGCCCCACCACGTGGTCATCCTCCCCGACAAGGACACCGACTTCGTCAATTACACCGGCAACTCCTCGGTCCGGGGCGGGCTGATCGCGCAGAAGGTCTACAACCCCGACAAACCGACCCGCGACCGGCTCCGGTCGCCGCTGGTGCGGATCTTCGGGGTGCTGATGCCGGTGACCTGGGACTTCGCCCTCGACGTCGCCGCCGAGGTGGGCAATTACGTGCTGGCAAAGCACGGCGCCAACGCCTACGCCGTGAAGACCTTCTCCTACGGCTATCTCGAGAACACCTACGCCATCACCAAGTACGCTCTTCGGAACGTGCGGACGGCGAACTTCACGTTCCACGACACGCCGTCCGACGTCACCTCGACGCCGGGCTTCCGGGACGCGGGGTTCGACAACTTCGGGCCATCCTACGAGGACTGGCGCGACGCCGAGGTGCTGTTGATCTGCGGCACCGACCCCTACGAGACCAAGACCATCCTGTTCACGGACTGGATCATGCCCGGCATCCAGAACGGGCAAAGGGCAATCTTCATGCTGCCGCGCCGCACCGCCGGCGTCGCCTACGCCGAGAGCCAGGGCGGCCTGTACATCGACATCCAGCCGGGCACCGACCTGCCCGTGCTGATGGCCATCGCCCGGGTGATCGTCGAGAACGGCTGGGAGGACAGCAACTGGATACGCAAGTGGGTGAACAACAAGTGGGAGAGCTCATCCGGGTTCGGACAGGGCACGCGCAACACGCCGTGGCAGTGGCGCACCACCTGGGGCATGTTCCAGACCGACGGGTTCGAAGACTGGAAGAAATGGCTGCTGGCCCAGGACTACTCCGTGCCGGAGAAGGCCGCCGCCATCGCCGGCATCGATGTGCGGAAGATCTACACGGCCGCTGAGTGGATGGCCAAGCCGCGCGCCGACGGCTCCCGGCCCAAGACCTCGATCATGATCGAGAAGGGCTGCTACTGGTCCAACAACACCGGCAACACCAACGCCATCGCCTCCCTGGGCATCGTCTGCGGCGCCGGCGGGCGGCCCGGCCAGGTGGTCGGACGGGCCGGCGGACACCAGCGCGGCGGCCTTCGAGGCGGCAGCTACCCGCGCAACAAGAGCCCGGAGAAGCTGCCGGGCCGGCGCAGGAGAGCGCTGGATACCGACCGCTACCTGATGGCCGGCCATACCCGCCTGGCCCACGTCATCGGCAACACCTGGGTCCAAGGCATGTGCGGCACCCAGTCGCTGCAGGAGAAGTTCGACGAGTTGACCACGCGCAACCCGCACCAGGTGCGGAGCTTCGACCGCGAGGACGTGGTGGAGACGCTGAAGCGGCGGACGGACTCGGGCGGCATGGTGGTGTGGCACCAGGACATCTACCTGGTGGATCCCATCGGCGCGCGCTACGCGGATATCGTGTTCCCGGCCGCCGGATGGGGCGAGGAGATCTTCACACGGGCCAACGGCGAGCGCCGCATCCGCCTCTATCCCAAGTTCTACGACGCGCCCGGCGACGCCCGGCCGGACTGGTGGATCGTCGCCCGGCTGGCGCGGAAGATGGGCTTCGAGGGCTTCGACTGGGAGGACTCCAACCAGGTGCTGGAAGAGGGTGCGCGCTTCTCCCGGGGCTCGCGCAAGGACTTCTTCGCGGTCAAGGTGGCGGCCCGGCGCGAAGGCAAGACGCTTCACGACAAGCTCCGGGAGTTCGGCAACAACGGCATCCAGGGCCCGGTGCTCATGCGCGCCGACGGCACCCTGGAGGAGACCAAGCGCCTCCACGACGTGAACCGGGTGCTGCCGGACGACGGCCCGGCCGGCGCCACGGTGTTCAACAAGAAGCTGACCCATTTCAACACCCAGACGGGGAAGCTGAACCTGCAGAAGGCGCCGTGGGAACTCTTCTCCGGCTACTGGGAGTGGATGAAGCCGCGGGAAGGGGAGATCTGGATCACCTCCGGGCGCATCAACGAGCGTTGGCAGTCGGGCTACGACGACCGGCGGCGCCCCTACATCGAGCAGCGCTGGCCCGAGAACTGGATCGAGCTTCACCCGGACGACGCCCGCGCCCGGGGGTTGGAGTCGGGCGACTACGCGGTGGTCTACTCCGACCGCATCCCGGTGCAGAAGGAAACGATCCTCGGCGTCGAGCCCGACGATTTCCACTTCGCAGCTCTGCTTCGCAACGGCTACATCGAGTTGACCCGCGGCGCCATCACCGCGGTGGTGATCGTCACGCCGGCCATCAAGAAGGGCGTCGGCTTCATGGACTTCCTGCAGACCAGCCAGCCGGCCAACGCCCTCTCGGGCCGGGTGGTGGACTGGATCAGCGGCAACTACAACTACAAGATGGGCGTGGGACGGCTGAGGCGCCTGGGCGAGAGCCCCTACAAGCGCCAGTTCCGCAGCATGTCGTTCGCCCGCCGCGATATAGCCGAGGATTCGTAAATCCGCGGCAATCGTCACCGGCTTTCAATGACCGATCCCGTCCGGGTCATTTCGGGTTATCTCCGGGCGCCGGAGGAGCCCGTTCGTTGCGCGGCCGCCCGCGTCCTCGGTGTCCTGGGAGACGAGAAGTCGGCCCCGGTCCTGGTGGGCGCGTTGCTGGACTCCGATCCGGACGTGCGGGCCGATGCCATGGCGGCGCTGGCTCGCTGTGCCCGGCCGCAGGACGCCGCCGCGATCCGGCGCTCGTTGCGGGGCGACCCGGTGGGCGAGGTCAAGACGGCGGCGGTGCGGGCCTTGAGCCGGCTCCGGGACGAAGCGTCCGCGGAGTTGCTGCGGGCGCTGGCACGAGATCGATGCGAGTCGGACGTGACCTGGGAGGAAGGTTCCTGGGACGACTGGCTCGACGTGCAGATGGCCGCCATCACGGCCCTCGGCGACATGGGCGCGGAAGCCGCGGTGGATGACCTGATCCGGGCTCGATCCGATGAGGCCGGCCAGGAACTCGATCACCTGGTCTTCGCCGCTCTCGCGAAGATGCCGGGGCGCGGAATCGCGGCTCTCCTCGACTTCCTGGACGACGGCAACGCGCGGGTCCGGCAACGGGCGCTGACGGCGCTGGCGCGGTCCGGACGGGACCGGCTGGCGCCGCTGCGCGACCGTCTCGTCGGCGATCCGAGCGCCGGAGTCCGCCGGCTCGCGGCGGACAGCCTGGATGCGGACGATCCGGCTTTGCCCGAAATGGCCTTGAACGATCCGGATCCTTCCGTTCGCGCCGCCGCTCTGGCGCGTGTCGTTCCCGGTCGGCCGGAGATCGGCCGGGAGGCGCTTGCCGATTCCGAACCGGCCGTTCGCCGGGTGGCCCTCGAAGCGCTGGCCGCGTGCTTGTCCCGGTCAGATGAGCCGGTCCTCGCAGCGAAGTTGGAAGCGTGGTTGCGCGGCGAGGACGCCCGCCTGGCGGCCGTGTGCGCGGCGGCACTGCCCAGGCTGAAGGGGGAAGCCGCGCTGAGCCTGCTGCGGGAGATGTCGGCGGACAGGGAAGCGGCCACCGAAGTACGCATCGCCGCGCTCAGATCGCTGGGAGAGGTCGGCACCCGGGAGGCGCTGGCCGCGTTGCGTCCGGCGGCGGTGGATCCTGTCCGGCAGGTCCGGTTGGCCGCGCTGGCGGCGACGGCTGTCCTGGCCCGGACCGCGCGCGAAGACGTCCGCGGGCAAGCCCGGGACCTGTTGGTCGACGCCGTGCGCGGCAATCTGGGGGCCGGTGTGTCCTTCCTGCGCGCGGATGCAAACGACGATGTTCCCGACCGCGCAGCTCCCGTGCCCGAGGGGAGCGGCCGTGTTGCCATCACGCCCGAAGGCGGCATCGTCCCCGCGGATGCGCCGGCGCCGGACGCTTCCGCGGCCGGCTCGGCCAGCGGTTCCGAAGGCCCGGCCTATCCCCGATCCACCCTGGAAGCGATTCAGGGCACGGGGACAGCCACGCCGTCCCCCGATCCTCCGCCGTCCCCGGCGGCCGGCGGGCGGGTCCGGTCCCGCCGGGTTCCCGTGGAACACGTGGATGACACCGAGGCCGACATCCGGATGGCGGCGGTCCTGGTTGCCGCGGACTGTGCGGGTGACGACATCGACGCGGCGCTGGCGGAAGCCGCCGCGTCCACGACATCCGACCTGCGGGCGGCCGTCTTCGAAGCCATCGCCCGACGCACGCGGGCCGTGCCGTTGTCGCCCGTGCTCGAGGCTGTTCTGGTCCGGTCCCTTGGATGCGATGATGCGCGGGTGCGTTGCGCGACGGCCCGGGCCTTGACCGGTGCCGGCCTCGATGCGGCTCCACAGATCATTCCGCTGCTTGACGATTCCGATGCCTCGGTGCGCGCGGCAGCGGTGACGGCGCTTGCCGTCGTCCATACCGAGACGGTCAAGCGCGGTCTTGGCGACCCCTCGCCGCTGGTCCGCCAAGCGGCGGCGGACGCCATGGTGGCGGGCGGTGAGAGCGGCGCACTCTGCGAAGGGTTGAGGATTCTGGTGGCCGGCGGTTGGAGCGACAGCCTGACCGATGCTTGCCGGCGTCACCCGGCGGCGAGACAGGCACTCCTCGGCATGGCGGCCGCTGGGGAAACCTCGAGTCAGGCGACGCGGGTGATCCTGGAAGCGTTGGCCGGCGACGGGGTGTAGATCTCGCCTCACTTCCGCAGCGGATCCTTGGCGGCGACGCGGTCGCCGGAATGCAGCAAACGGTTCCCGTCCTTCTCGAAATGGTAGCGGTGGCAGGTTAAACAGGCGGCCAGCCCGGTCTTCTCCCGGTGACAGGTGGCGCAGTCGGCGGGTGACACGGGCGCGAAACCGGCCGCGCTTCGCCCCGGCTCCTTGGCTTGCGCCACGCGGTGGCAGGAAACGCATCCGTCTTGCACCACCGCCTGTCGGTGCGACCGGTGCGAGAAGGTCCGCAGATGCCGGAGTGGGTCCGGCTCGGTGCCCGCGGCTGTTGCGCGGGCCGTCCCGATTCCGGATCCGGGGGGTCCGGCCGCCCGTGCCGGGGGTACGTGGCGCGTGGCTCGGGCGAACCAGTTCAGACGCACGGCCGGTTCCGTTCCGCTGCCCGCCGGAGCCCCATCCACTTGGGTGACGTGGCACTTGACGCAGCCCGCCGCCGGCGCTTCCTCGTCGGTGAGGGCGGAAAACAACTCGGCGCCGGTGTCGGTCGGAGCGGTGGACAATGTCAGCCAGCCGCGCAGGAACCGGTCCGCGTGTCCGGTGGGCCGGTAGCGCAGCGCCAATTCGTAAAATCGCCAGCCGCCGTAGCGCAGCCATTCTTCCATGTCCTCGACGCCCTCCGCCTCGCCGAGGTCCAGCTCGATGGCGCCGGTCTCCACCGCTTCGCCCTGTTGGTGCCGTTCAAGCTCGCCCGCCAACTCGGGAAACCACTGCTCCGCCGCATGGCGCACCACCTCGAACGGCAGAGAGCCGGCCAGATCGGCGCTGGCCGAAACGCCGCCGCCGGAAGACGGTTGTGCTGCCTCAACGAATACCGAAGGTCCTTTCCGCACCAGGTCACGTGTCAACTTCTTGAACGCCCAGGCCAAGCGCGCGGCGGCCTGTTTCTCTTCCTCGCCGGCATCGGCCAGATCCAGCAGGTCGGTCTCGCCGACGGTCTTCAGGTCGGCGGCGTCCAGATACCCGCCGGCCTCTAGCATCAGCCGCAGGAATGCGCTGGGTTCGGCCTCGGCATCCACCGGCCAGTCGCCGATGTCGGCGTCGGCCAGCGCTTCGAGGTCCAGGCCGGGCGGCGCCAGGAACTCCAGGTCCGGCGAACCCGCCACCGGGCGCGTGAACTCGGCCTCATGGCATGAGGCGCAGGCGCTGAAGCCGTCGATGGCCATGTCGCCGGTGTGGCACGACCCGCAGGTTGCGGGCGGCGTGGCGCCCTCCTTGGCCGCGGCGGCGAAGTGACGGCTGAAGTGGGTGCCGTGGTTGAAGGCGACCCTGGATACAGGGTGATGGGGATAGTCGGTGAAGGGGGGGTGTTCGGCGAAACCCGTGAAGGCCTCCGTGTGGCAGACCTGGCAGCGGGCGTCGGTCATGGCGGTGGCGATGAAGTCGCGCCCTTCGTGTTCGCGGTGGCATACGACGCAGGAGATGGGCCCCCGGGCTGCCCCGGTGCCCGACATCCCGTAGTTCCCCGGCAGCACCACGCCCGCCAGCCGCGTCTTCAGGGAAGCGCGGTGTGTCTCGGACCACGCCCGCCGGCTCTCGTCCCCGTCCAGGAGCGCGGTCGGCGGACCGGTTCCATGCGGGCCCAGTGCGTCGGGGCCGAAGTCGTGGCAGGCCATGCACCGGGCCGTGTTGGCGAGATCCCGCGTCACGCCGAAGAGCGCGGCGCCGGCGAGGTCCCGTACCCACGCAAGAGACGGTTCCTCGACGCCCGCGTGGCACTGGCCGCAGTCGTTCTCGAAGGCCGCGTGATTCGACAGTAACGGCCCCGGCAAGAGCATGGGCCGGTTCATGAACAGCACCAGCGCCGCCGCCAGCGCGCACAGGGCGGCGAGCCGCCAGGAGGTTCCGAGCCGGCGCTGGATCGTCGCCCGGGGCACGCACGGCGTCGCCGGGAAACAACAGGCTCCGTGAGGAAGCGGACCTTTCTCACAGGGTCCGCCGCGGGCCAGCGGCCGGCGGCACACCCAGCGGTCGCCGCTCCGTTGCGGGATGCATTCCGCGCGTGCCGGGCAACGCCCCGAGCGCTCGGGCCCGAAGCGGCAGGGAACTCCTTCGCGTCCGCACTCCCAGTCCGCGTGGGCAAAGATGAATGCGTCTGTGGGATGTCTCGCCAGCTCTCACCCCCCGAACGAGTGGACGATCACCGCGTGGAAGATGACGAATACCGCCGCGACCGCGGCCGTCGGAAGGTGGACGAACAGCCACCCTCGCTGGAGCCAGTAGAGCGCCCAACGCTGATCGAGATGAGACTTCCGGACCGCTATCTCCCTGATCCGCAGGAAGTCCGCGTCTTCCGCCAGCTCCCTGCCGGCATAGGACAGCTCCTCCAGGATCTCCTCGAGGGGACGCCCGTATCCGGTCCAGTGCTGCCACGGATACGCCGGACGGCGGAGGAACGGTAACAGGCGCTGGGCGTAGAGCCGCGCCATGAGGGGTGGGCAGCCACGCTTCACGATCTCGCCAAAGGCTGCGTCGGCCTCGGCCGCCAGTTCGGCGCGCTGTTGCGCGACTCGGGGATAGGGAAGCGCGTCCCAGTCCCGTTGCCAGCGTGTGCAGAGCCGTTCGAGGAGCAGGCCAACGGCGCCGGATGCCAGGGCAAGGGCGAAGGAGAGCCACAGGATGCGGTGGAAGGCGCCCGGTGGCAAGCCGCCCCCGTGGACCAGGAACAGCAGGGCGGCAACCCACCCGAGATGCAGGTGCACGCGCAACCGCCCCGCCCCGGGCCATCGGCGCTTCACCCTCCGCATCCCGTGCACGGCCAGCAGCAGGAAAACCAGGGCCAGTGTCCAGCCGGTCCAGTGGGGCGTGGGCAGGAGCGCCGTGTCGGCGACGCGGTATAACGCGGTGCCCGCCAGTACGGCCGCCCCCGCGGCCAGCCATCCGATGGCAAGCCGTGCCGTCACGGCTCCCGCCTGCCGATGGGGCACGCGGCTCGTGGCCCGACGCGCAACTGCCTGCCCGCGGTTGAGGTCATCGTCCCTTGGATCTCACGGTGCGCAACGGCGCGCCCGCCGCCAACCGCCCCACCAGCTCATGGTCGGTAAGGTCGACGCGGGCAATGGCGTCGTGCGGGCACGCGCGCACGCACGCGGGGCCTGTTTCCTGCCCGATGCAGAGATCGCATTTGGTGGCGACGGGGATGGACCGTTCCTTCGCCTCGGCATTGAGCCCCATCTCCACCAGCCGGATGTTGTCGTAGGGACAGGCCGCGGTGCAGGTGCCGCAACCGATGCACAGCACTTCCGACACCACCACTTCTCCGCTGAACTTCCGGAACACCGCTTCGGTGGGGCAGTTGACCAGGCACGGCGCTTCCTCGCAATGCATGCAGGCATTGGCGACGGAGTAACCGCCCTTGGCCGGACCCTGGCGGACGAACCGCGGTACGCCGCCATGGGTATCGGCGCAGCCCTGTACGCAGGCATCGCATCCCACGCAACGGGTCTGGTCGATGACCATGGCCTGCCGGCCCCTGACGAAAGCGTTGTCCACGAGGAAGTCGATCAGCGAGGCCTCCCGTGAGCGATCCCGCAGGGCCGCGGACGTCACCGTGTCCGGATCGCCCAGTTCGACCGGGGCGGCGGGATCGCTGCGGGCGATGTCCTCACGGGAAAGGAAGGGGAGGCAGTCCTCCATCAGCACGGTCCCCGGCAGCACCAGCAGGCTGGTGTCGCCCAGGAACTCGAGGGAGGTCTTGCTCGCGGACCCTTGCCCGCCGGCGGCCAGCGCCGCCAACCCGAAGACATCCCCCCGGCGGACGAAACCGACGCTGTGGCTCCGGCCGGCGGAAAGATGACGGACACGGCCGAACCCCGAGACCACTACGAACACTTCCCGGACCGGCTCACCTTGCCGAAGGGCGGTGAACCCCGAGGAGGGGCCGCCGGCGAACCGGAAGTCCGCGGTCTCCATAAGAACGGTCAAGGCGTCCCTGGGCAGCGGTGAGAAGACCGGAACCGCGAACGCACCCGAACGCACCAGATCGACAATCTCGGCCAGGCAGTGGGCATTGATGGACCGACGCGCCGGGTCGCTGAGGGCGGTCAAGTCGCGCATGCCACGCCAGTGCACGGCAAGGAGCCGTACCGGCGTCTCGGCGAACACGGTGCGCTGGAACGCCGAGCGGGTCAGCACGGCGAAAGCGCCGGCGATGACGTCGTCGGCGGACGACGGTTCGAGCCGGACGGTATCGCAGGATTCCAGCACCTCGTCCATGTTGGCGAGGGTCTGCCGGACGCTGGCGTCCACCACGAAGATTTCCTCTTCCTCGGGGGCTTTCCAGAAGTTCCAGAAACGCCGCTTGGGCCCGATGGACACAAGGCTGGGCGGATCGGAAAGGGTCATCGCACCCTCCCGGTCCTCGACAACCACGCGGAGCGATCCTTCCAGGACGAAATAGAGGACGCTGCCGTAGTCGCCCTCGCGGCACACCACCTGTCCGGCGTCGAAACGCACGGGGCGCACGTATTGGGCCAGGATCTCCTCGAACCGCGCCGACGCGGTCGGTTCGGCGGCGATTCCCGAGAGCAGCGGAGACTCCGTCACTGCCTGGCGGACGGCTTCCTGCTCACTGGCGGAGAGTTGCCTGAACATTTGCTTCAGGTTGCAGGGAGGCGGTCAGGGTCCGGCGACCTTGCCGACGTAGTCGCCAGGCCCCGGAAGCATCTCATCGATGGCTTCCATGCCACCTCCGTCGCGCGAGAGCAGCCGCCGCGCCTGTTCGGACACGGCGGCGGCGGATGCCTTCAGTTGCGCCGCGGCGGCCCCCGGGGGCGGCACGGCGTCGACCATGGCCTTGATCTCAACCACTCCGGTCAGGCGCTCGGCGGCCTTGGCGAGTCCCGCCCTGGCCCGTTCGATCCTGGCGCGAAGATCCACGGCATACACGCCGTCGGCCTTGCGGGCCTCGGAAAGCGCCTTCAGGGACGTCTCCAGAGACAGCGACAGACCCGCCAGGTAGAGCATGCGTTTGCGAGCCGGCGAGGCCTCGTCGTTGGCCGGTGTGTACCAGACATTGTGCCGGACCTCGCCCATGGTCCAGGACAAGAGCTCGAATTTACCGCCGGAGGGGTGCCCGCCGACGTTGATCAGGTCCTCATGGCCGGTGGCGTGACATGAGTAGCAGTTCCGCGCCAGCTTGTAGAGGTTCCGCGGCCGGATCATGCCGGCCGTCTCGGACTGCACCCATCGGGCCTTGGCCTCCTCCGGGGACTCGGTTTCCTTCTTCTTGCCGCTGAACTCGCTGTGCACCTTGATCCAGTCCCGGGCCGCGCCGTGGCACGACTCGCACGAGATTCCGGCGATGGCCTTGGGACGTTTCTTTGCCGTCCGCACCGTGTAGTGGCAGGTGGCACACAGCGCCTTGGGGTCCTTGATGCGCCGGACCCGCAGTTTCTTGGCGAACGCCCGACCCTCCTTGGAGCGGTGGGTCCCCTTGATCACGCGATGGTGAACGGTGCGTTTCCAGATCTGGGCGGTCTTCTTGTGGCACTCGGCGCAGGCATTGGGTCCCTGGACGGCGGCGATGTCGAGGCCGGGCCCCGGGACGCGGGTACTTTCCTGAGCCTTTGCGAGACCCGGCAGGCCGAGGGAAAAGACGGCGGCCAGAAACGCGACCACGAGCCGCGGGCCGTGGAAAGGGATTTGCGCGCTCGGCTTCATGATCACGCGAACTCCATGTCTTCGGCCGGCACCGAAATGCACACCAGGCAGTTGCCCTCGTCCACCCTCGCCTCGGGCTTGGAGAGGTAGGTGAAAGAACCCGCGAGCACCGGTGCGGCGCACGTGCCGCAGTTCCCGGCCCGGCACCCCGAGGGCAGGAAGATGCCGTTCCGTTCGGCCAGGTCCAGTATCGTCCCGGAGTCCCCCCGCCACTGCAGCTTCTTGTTGTTGCCCCGGAACGCCACCTCCCACGTCGAGGCCTGTTCGGCCCGCAGACTGGCCATGCCGATCTCCCGTACGGTCCCGGAGGAGAACGCTTCCATGTGGATGGAACCGGGCGGCACCCCCCACTCCCGGAGGCCGTCCATGATCGCCGTCATCATCGGCGGCGGACCGCAGACGAAGAACTCGTAGTTCGACGAGGGCAGCCGTTGCCGCAAGACATCGAGGGTCACGATGCTTTCTTCCTCGAACGGCTGGGCGGATTCGCCGTCTTCCAACGGTTGGCTGTAGCAGGTGACGAAGTGGAAGCCGGGATTTTCGGCCCACCGTCGGAGCTGGTCGGTGGCGACCTGTTCCCTGGGGTTCTTGACGCCGTGGAAGAGCCATGCTTCGCGGTCGGGCTCGTGTCGGGCCAGATGTTCCGCCATGGCGAGAAACGGGGTGACGCCGATACCGCCGGCGATGAAGACCACGGGCCGCCCCGCGGCCAGGTCCAGGGTGAATTGCCCGGCCGGCGGACCCACCTCGACGACGTTGTCTTCCTCCACCTTGCCGTGGAAATGGGAAGACGCTTTTCCCCAAGGGGTGCCCGGTGGCGCGTCGGGCGGCGGCGCTAGCTGCTTGATCGTCACCCTGTAGTCAAGCTCCGGACTGTACGCCTGCGAGAGGGAATAGCACCGGATCGTCGGCGTTCCTCCGGCTTCGTCGTGGAAACGGAAGGTGAGGAACTGGCCCGGAAGAAACGCCGGCACCGCCCGGCCGTCATGTGGGCGGAGGTAGAGGGAAATGATGTTGTCCGCTTCCCGGACCTTGCGGGTGACGCGAAAGTTCCGGAAACCGTCCCAACTCCGGCTCCGGGATAGATTCTGGACGACGGCCTCGTCGCGTCGAGCCAGCACGTCCGCCAGCGCCGAGTATCGGGCGATGTCGAGGGCGAGACGCCGCCGCCGCCACACGGCGCGTGACCAAGCGTCCACCACCATGGCGGCGATCAGCGCTCCGACACCCACGAGGATTGCCGATGTCAGCCACGTCTCCATGCTCACGAGAAACTATCTTATCCGAAATACGGTCCGGAGTCGCCAGGAATCGTGACCGGGGCGGTCGTCAGGGGCAGATGGCCTTGACATGACCGTGGAACTTCACGCCGTTCACTTCGCCCTCATGGGCGTCCGTGGAGAGGCGCAACCCTTTCACGTTGCAGTTGGTTCCCTCCGGGCCAATGGCCTTCACGCCGAGCTGTTTGTCACCATCGATGGCCTTGATGTGGAACACGTGGCCGTCTTGAGCCACGCCCTTGACATCGAGCATCTTGCCGCCCTCGCCGATGGCCTTGATGTCCATCAGCTTCCCGTCCTTGCGGATCGCCTTGACCGACAAGTGCTTGCCGCCCTGATCGATGAGCTTGATGGGCAGGATCTCGCCGTTGACCCTGGCCTGAACGGCCTTGATCTGTCCCGCGCCGGTCGCCTTTACCCCGTGCATCTTGCCGCCGCTGTCGACCGCCTTGACTCCGAGGGTGTTGCCATCGCTCAAGGCTTTCACGTGCCAAATGTCCTCCCCGGCCACGATACCGGGCAGGGCAACCCATAGGGCCATAGACGCAAAGAATACAAGTTTCGACATCACAACCTCCTCTGTATTGTTTGATTCACCCTGGTCGTTCGAACGCGAACATGGCGGTTCCGGTGGCCAAAGCCTGGTTCACAGGCCGATTCTGAGCTCCAGCCGCACGGCTGAAGAGTCCTCGTCCGTTTCCGCGTCCTGGGGCGGCCCGGAGTCGTCGGAGTGGACGGAGTAGAAAGCATCCAACTGCAACATAAAGCGTTCGGTGATCTGGTACTGGACACGCGTGGTGAGGGCGAACCCGCTGGTGTTGCCGAACGGGTCGTCCTTCTCCAGGTCGTACCGGTGGGCTATCTCCAGGGTCACGTTGGCCCTTTCTTCCAGCAGGAACTTCTGCATCCCGACAGCCGCGCCGAGAGAGTCCAGCGGCGCGGGCCACAGCGCGGGCCGGTAGGCCCCGAGCCCGACGCCGGCGAATGACAACCCGATGGGACCGAGGGGCGGGGTGGCGTTGCTGGCCAGCCGTCCGAAGTAGCCGTCGGCCCAGTAGCCGTTGGCGTAGATCAGATCATGCCGGAGCCCGATCTCCCTCGAGTAACCCAATACCAGCAACGTCCCGTCGTAGTCCTTCTCCACACCGTTGGGCAGGACGTTGAGGCCCCGGGCCGCGTCGATGGTCTGGTTGGCGTGGCTGGAGAAATTGGCGCGCGCCGACATGTTGTGGATGCCGAAATGGCCCGTCCAGCCCAGGCCGCCGTTGATCTGGTCGCCGCGCCGCTTGTCCGCAACGGTGCCCCCGATGTCCGCTTCCAGCAGTCCCCAGGGGAAGTCACCCTCCACCGACAGCGCAAACAGATCCACGTCGCGGCGGTCCCGGGGGTTGCCGGATTCGTTGACATGGTGGAAGCCCCAGAGGCCGAGCACGCGCATCCCGGAAGAGCCCGGGAATTGGATATTGTTCCGGGACAGCCCGACGGCGGTCATCTCGTCCCGCACGAGATAACCGTTCTGAAGCTCCACGGGAAACTTGCCGACGGCGAAGCCGATGTCCCACCCACCCCGGTCCTGGGGATCGAGCCGGGGGAACAGTTCGCCGATATCGCCCTCGAAGAAGAGGGTTTCGAAGTCGTCGTCCCATGCGACCTTGTGGGAGGTCTTTGCCGATGACGGCGACAGGGTCTCGCCGGCGAAACGCCCCGCCTTGTCCACCGGGCGCATGTGGGCCTGAATGCGCTCGGTGCCCGTGAGCTGCAAGTTCGCGAACACGTCCAGGCGGCTTCTCAACTCCGACACGTCGCCGTTGCGGCGTGTTCTCCGGTCGCCGTCGGTGGAGAGCAACGCGGTCCGGAGGGACCCGTAGATCCAGAGCGCCGGCTGCCACACGGCCCCGGTGGGGATCTCGATGCCGTCGTCGAGTTGCCCGCCCTCGTTGATGCCGCGCCCCAGTTCGATGAGGGCGCCCGCGCGTTTCGGCAGATCTTCGGAATCGAGGAACGGGACCGGTTCTTTCCGCAGATCCAGGTCGGGATCATCACCAGCCGAAGCCGGCGGCGGCGAAGTGACGGAGGCCAGCAGCAGGGCGAGTGCCAGTGTCAGAGCATACAGGTTGCTACGTCGGATCCCGGCCCCCGCCACGTTACCGCCCCTCCGCCGCGTAGCGTACCGTTGCCGTCCGGCGCCAGACTTCGGCCGCGCCCCCGACGATGCGGTCCGCTACTTCCCGTGGGCTCATGCCGTAATCGAATCCTACATGCTGGCTCGTATGGATGAGGTTCACGGGCACCGGCTGAAAGATCAGCCGGGCGTCGATGCGGTAGGTCTCGCCGTTTTGAAGCCGATCCGCCGGGACCCGGTAGCCGGCTGTTCGGGACTGCCCGGCCGGGATTCCCGTCCGGTGTTTCCTGCTTGCCCGGGTGCGGGCATAGAGCATGGTGGGGCGCCCGTCGGGTCGGACCATGGGCATGGCGGTCAGGGACATGGGCGGGGACAGGACCTGGGAGCGTTCGGGTCCACGCACGATCCCCACGTAGGTCTTCGATTGCAGGTTGAAAAGGTCGTCGTCGTGCGGCAGCAGCCCGGCCAGCACGTAGCGTGAGTGCTTGTCGCGAAGGTCGCCGTTGGGGTCCCGGTCCCCCGACCGGTATACCACCTTTCCGGACGAATCGGTGACGGTGATCTGCAGGAACACCGTGCGCTTGATGTCGAAGCTCGTGGGTACGTAGTGGCCGTCGGTGAGGTTCTCCACCACCAGGGAGAAGGCCAGGCCGTCGCCGGAGACGCGAATGTCCGTAACCTCCGACAGTCCGAATCCGTTGCGCAGAACCTCCAAACGCTGCCCGTCGGCCCAGGCCAGCAACTTGAGCTGCTCCTCGATGACTTCACGGGCTTCGAAGCGATCGTCGACGGATTGCCACGCCTCGGGGAAGACCTGGTTCTCGGGTACCGAGTCCTCGAACTTCTCGGTGCCCCAGCCCGCCTCATAATCGAACTGAACCCACTCCCGCGGAGTCTTCAGCTTCGCGGCGTCGACATTGTGAGGAAAGATGCCGGGGTGGACGACGGAGTAGTCCGGGCCGGCCATGAAGTGATTGGACACCCGCCGCTCCGGGGTGGGCACGCCGCCCACCACCGCGGCCGGGCCCCGATCGAACGGCGACGCCTTGCCCTGGACCGTCCCCATGTGACAGTCGACGCAAGTGATTCCCTTGGCCGCCGCCGGTGAGCGCTTGTACTCGGTCAGCATCTCGTGGCTACGGCCTCCGGTCTGGGCGATCACCTCGTGGCAGACGCCGCCGCAGAACGCCGGCGCACGCAACTCGAAGAACGGCTTGATCTCCGCGTGGATGGGGCGCCCGGGTTCACCGCGTTTGGGCTGGACCGGGTACTTGCCGGGCTGGGCCAGGACTTCCTTTAACCGCGTACCGTCGTCGACACTGTACATCGGCTCGTAGATGTCCCCTTCCACGATCGGCAACCGTCCGGTGATCTTGCCGAAGTTCTGCCGCACCCGGTGGCACGTCACGCAGGTGATGCTCTCACGCTCGATGGGCGAGAGGTCGAGGCTCGACGTGGCGGTGGGCGTCCCGAGAGCCGCGCTGACCGGCGCGTGGCAACGCTGGCAGAAGTCGCCGCTGGTGGACAGGACCTTCTTGTTGGTAGCGTTCTGGAACGCGATGATGACGGGGCTGAGTTGGCCGTAGGCATGAGGGGACACCGACCATTCCCGGAACTGCCTGGGATGGCACTGGGCGCAGACGGTGGCGGAAGGAAACCGGTTCTCGGTGAGCACTGCCTCGTGCATCTCCGCAGCACTCCGGGTTTGGGCTGCATCCGCCGATCCTTCTTGCGAAAGTACGCCCCGGGCGGCCATGACCGTCGATGCAAGACCGACCAGCAACAGCAGGCAAAGTTTGCGCAGGGGTTTTGCAGGCGAACTCGTTTCCATGACCACTGCGGTTTTTAGAACGAATCATGAAAGAAAGGCAATGGGCGACATATCTTCAAAGCATTCAATAAATGACAATTGGTAACTGGGTGTGCCATAATTCGTAGCCTGGAAACACAATTCCAGCCGGGTGAATTGCGACTCTCTCTGACACAGGTGTAGCCGCGTTGAAGGGCCGGTCCGAGCGCGTTGAAGATTGTCCGACAGAGCGAGGGGAGGGTTATGACAACGATTTCTCCACGGACGCCCGAAGGCGTTTTCCACTTCTGGCTCGGGCAGATGCGGTCCGTCGGCGACGCCAGCCGGGACAACTGGCGCGACCGGATGCTCATGTGGCGGCTGGGCCCCTTCGCGCGCAGCGCGGAGGACAGGGACTTCTTCAATGCGCAGCGAGACTGGTGCGAGCAGATCCACAAGGAGGGCATCGACGGGTTCTTCTCCGATCCGGAATGGGAAACACCCAAGGGCCTGCTCGCGAAGCTGATCGTCCTGGACCAGTTTCCACGCAGCGTCTACCGCGGCACTCCGGCGGCCTACGCCAACGACCCCATGACCGTGCGACTGGCCGAGCACCTCTGCACGACGAATTGGGACATGACCGAGTACAACATCATGGAGCGCATGTGGGTGTACGTGCCGCTGTCCCACGCGGAGGAACTCGCCCTGCAGGAACTGTGCGTCGAGAAGTACGTTCAATGGAGCAGGGAACTGGTGGCCGCGGTTCCGTCGGGCCGTCGCAGGATAAACCAGTTCATAAGCTGGTCGTTCATCAAGGCCTCCATCGAGCACTCGGACGCGCTGCTCATCTTCGGGCGGTTTCCCCACCGCAACGCCATTCTGGGCCGTGAGCACAAGGCGGGAGAGCCCCGATATCTCAACGACCCCGTACGGCCCCTGTGGACCTTCACCCAGCCGCCGAGGCCGGACTACTTCGCCATACTCGGAGCGCTGTGCCGGTTCGACAAAGGTCTCGACCAGGAGGGCATCCGGCCCGAGCCACTGGCCGAGCTCCACCGCGCGGCGGGCCTGTCGCTGGACGGCCCCGATTCGCTGATGGACGTGTTCGAGCTCGCCGGCGACGGAGCGGTGGCGTACACCACTCTCTACTCTCACATGCTGTTGCAGGAGAAGGAGCAGGCGTTCGAGGCGGTATGCCGCGCGCCGGTCGTTGAGGATCTGTTCCAGCAGATAAAGGCGCTCATTCTGAAGGACCCCGGCGAGTCCTGGCCGCCGAAGAGCGCCAAGTACTCGGTGACGCCGGTCATCGACGTCGCCGCCATCAACGCCGTGATCACCAACACGCCTCGGCCGGCGGCCCCTGTCGAGAAGGGGAGGGAGTTGCCCGTCACCGATCCGAGCAAGGCTGTCAACCTCGTTCTCAAGAACGACAGCTCGGAGCTTGAACATCTCGCCCATGAGATCGAGGGCTTGGCGGAACGCAACGGGTTCGAGCACAAGGCCCTCTTCCAAATCCAGTTGGCCGTGGAAGAGTGGCTCATGAATGCCATCAACTACGGGTTCGAAGACGCTGCGGAACACGAGATCCACGTCCAGCTTCGGTTTCACGACGATACCCGGACCCTCCTCGTGGACATCATCGACGACGCACGGGAGTTCGATCCCACCGCCGAGGCCCTGGAGCCGGACTTCGAAGCCTTTCTGGCGGACCGGGTCGACGGCGCGGGCGTCGGCGTCCACCTGGTGCTCGAGTTCGCGGACGACATCGCGTACCGCCGGCAGGACGGCCTCAATTATCTGACCCTCACGAAGAGAGTCTGAGTGGGCTGTGGACGGCTGGGGCTTCAGACGTTACGGGCCGCTAGTTCGCTTCAAATGTGATCCGGCCGGCCGTCATGGTGAGGATGGGCCGGATGGCGGCGATTCGTTCCGGCGGGACCGTCAGATAGTCACGGTCGAGTACGACGAGATCGGCCAGCTTGCCGGTTTCCAATGACCCGAGACCGTTCTCCTTGAACAGCAATTTCGCGTTGTTGATCGTATGGGCGATGAGGGCGGCCTTGCGGGAGACGCGTTGATCTTCGCTCCAGGCCTTCTGTCCCGCGATATTGCGGCCCGTCACGGCCCAGCCGAGGGTCAGGAACGGATTGATCGGCGCGACGATGGCGCCGTCCGAGCCCAATCCCCATAGCACTCCGGAACGCTCGATGCTGCCGAGAGGCGGGCGGTTGCGTGACCGCGAGTTCATTATCGCCTGGGAGTGCACGGCAACGGCCACCCCCAGCTCACGGGCCCGATTCAGGTCCGGTTCGGTAATGCCCAACGAATGCGCCAGCGTCCAGCGCAGCTCCTTGACCTTCGGGGTGTCGAAGGCGATCTCTTCGACCAGGTCGATGAACTGGGAAATGGTAGGCCCGCTCATGGTGTGTTCGTGGATCGGCCAACCATGCCTGGCGGCGGCGCGCGAAATGGTGCGTACGGGACCCCATACAGCTTCTTCCCAAGGTTCACGCCGATTGGCCCGGTCGTGCATCGGCCCGTATATGTGCTCGCCCAGTCCGATCACGCCGAATTGATCCGTCGTATCGAACGGCTTCGCGGCGCCGTCCGTTATGAGTTTCAAGGCATCGTCCGTGCTTTGGGGATCGCTGGCGCGGTAGCGCAGCGTGTGGAAGACCCGCAGCGGCATCGGCCCGGCGGCGGCCAGGCTTGCAAGGCCGTCGCCGAGGCCGGGGAACTGGTGCGCGCCGGCAACCCGCCGGCGGCCCATCGACTCGCCCCGATGCAAGCCAAAGCTTGAGCCGCCTCCACATTCCGTGTCAAAGTTGGAAGACATGGAGGGCGCCCGGCTGGACAGGCTCAACGGCATGCTCGACGAGGTGCTCGGGACCAACGGGTTCTATCGCCGCAAGCTCGAGAGCCGCGTCGCGTTGCCGCTGGCGGGGCCGGAACCGTTGTCCGGGCTGCCGTTCACCACCAAGCAGGAGTTGGTGGACGACCAACTGCGGCACGCGCCTTTCGGCAGTGACCTGACGTATCCGCTGGAACGGTACGTTCGCGTGCACCAGACCTCGGGCACCACCGGCCGGCCCATGTACTGGCTGGATACCGAGGAGTCGTGGGACTGGTGGGGCGAGTGCTGGAGGACGGTGCTGGAGGCGGCTGGGGCAGGGCCCGGCGACCGGGTCTTCTTCGCCTTCTCCTTCGGGCCGTTCGTGGGGTTCTGGAGCGGCTGGGAAGGGGCCCGCAAGGTCGGCGCGCTGGCTGTTTCCGGCGGCGGACAGACGACGCAGCAACGGCTCAAGAGCCTGATGGAATACGAGGCCACCGTGCTGGTCTGCACTCCGACCTATGCGCTGCACATGGCGGCGGAGGCGCGCCGGGCGGGCATGAATCTGGCGCGGGACTCGGCTGTGCGGGCGACCGTCCACGCCGGCGAGCCCGGGGCGAGCATCGCCTCGACGAAGCGCCGCATCGAGGAAGCGTGGGGCGCCCGCTGTTTCGACCATACGGGGGCCACCGAGGTGGGCGCCTTCGGCTTCGGCTGCGACGCCCTGCCGGAAGGGGTCCACGTCAACGAGGAGGAGTTCATCGCGGAAGTGGTGGACACGGAGAGCGGTGAGCCGCTGCCCGACGGGGGCCGTGGAGAGCTGGTTCTGACGAACCTGGGCCGGGTGGGCAGCCCCGTCATCCGGTACCGGACCGGTGACATGGTGGAGCCCCGCCGCGGACCCTGCGCGTGCGGGCGCGATTCCCTGGTGCTGGACGGGGGAGTCCTCGGGCGCGTGGATGATATGGTGGTGGTGCGGGGAGTCAACGTCTTCCCGAGCGCGGTGGAGCGTATCGTGCGGCAGTTTCCCGAAGTCGAGGAGTTCCGCGTCGACGTGCTGGAGACCGATGGGCTGGCGGAGCTCAAGGTCACGGTGGAGCCCGGCGCGGGGGGAACGCCGGCCGGCCTCAGGGAGAGTGTGACCGAGTCCATCCGGGACAACCTGCACATCCGCCCGGTGGTGGAGGTGGCGGCGCCGGGGACCCTGCCCCGTTTCGAGTTGAAGGCCAGGAGGTTCTTTCGGAGTTGAGCAGCGAGAATTCCAACAGCGAGACCATCACCGGAAAGCGCCTGCTGCGGCTGCGGGTCAACGGCGAGGTGCACGAGGTGGCCGGCCACGTCACCCACAGCCTGCTGGAGGTGCTCCGGGAAGAGATGAGACTCACCGGAACCAAGCACGGCTGCGAGCTGGGGGAGTGCGGCACCTGCACGGTGCTGGTGGACGGCGAGCCGATCTATTCGTGCCTGATGCTGGCGGTGGAGGCCGAGGGGCCGGAGATCACCACCGTCGAGGGCCTCGCCCTGCCGGGCCGGCCGCATCCCTTGCAGCGGGCGTTCTCGGACCTCGGGGCGGCCCAGTGCGGCTACTGCATCCCCGGCATCCTGCTGGCGGCCAAGGCGCTGCTGGACAAGCAGCCCGATCCGTCGCGCGCCGATATCGAGGAGGCGCTGTCGGGCAACCTGTGCCGCTGCACCGGCTATACCAAGATCCTCGAGGCCGTGGAACGCGCCGCCGAGGAAATGAACGGACAACACGCCACGTGAGCGAAAACGGCACCAAGAAGAGAAGTTTCTCGGTGATCGGCAGTTCGCTGCCGCGCATCGACGGTCCGGCCAAGTGCGCGGGCGACACGCGTTACGCCGACGACATCGTCATGCCCCGGATGCTGTTCTGCCGGCTGTTGCGGAGCCCGCATGCGCACGCGCTGATTCACGACGTGTCCGCGCGACGGGCGCTGGAGTTGCCGGGAGTCCACGCGGTCATCACCGGCGAGGACGTGCCCACGAAGTTCGGCATCATGCCGTCGACCCAGGACGAGGAGGCGCTGGCGGTGGACAAGGTCCGCTACGTCGGCGACCCGGTGGCGGCGGTGGCGGCCGTCAGCGAGGACGCGGCGGAGGAGGCGCTCCGGCTCATCGACGTCGACTACGAGGTGCTCGATCCCATCCTGTCCATCGAGGGCGCCCTCGAGGCCGAAGACCACCGGATCCATACCTGGAACCGGCGCGCCAACATCCAGAAGGCCGTCTCCTTCGAGTTCGGCGAGGTGGACGCGGGCTTCGAGGATGCGGACGAGATATTCGAGGGGACCTATTTCTTCCAGGGCAACACCCACCTGCCCATGGAGCAGTACTGCGCGCTGGCCAACTACACGGCCGACGGCAAGCTCACGCTGTGGTCCTCGACCCAGACGCCGCACTACGTGCACCGCGCCCTGTCCCGGGTGCTGGACCTGCCCATGGGACGCATCCGGGTCATCGCCACGCCGGTGGGCGGCGGCTTCGGCGGCAAGAGCGACCCGTTCTCCCACGAGATCGCGGTGGCCAAGCTGGCGATGATCACCGGCCGCCCGGTGAAGATCACGCTCAACCGGGAAGAGTCGTTCTACGTCCACCGGGGACGCCACCCGGTGAAGATGTGGATGCGCACCGGGGTCAAGCGCGACGGCACCCTCAAGGCTATGTGGTTCCGTTCCTTTCTGGACGGCGGCGGCTACAGCAGCTACGGCCTGGCCACGGTCTACTACACCGGCGCGCTGCAGACGGTGACCTACGAGTTGCCCGCGTACAAGTTCGAAGGCGTGCGGGTGTTCACCAACAAGCCCCCCTGCGGCCCCAAGCGCGGCCACGGCACGCCGCAGCCGCGGTTCGCCATGGAGGTGCAGCTCGACGAGATCGCGGAGAAGCTGGGACTGGACCCGGTGGAGCTGCGGCTCAAGCAGATCGTCGAGCCCGACAGCGTCACGGTGAACGGCCTTCGTGTCAGCACCATCGGGCTGCGGGAGTGCATCGAGAAGGTGGCGGCGCGCTCGAACTGGAAGGACAAGCATCGCTCGCTGCCCCGGGGACACGGCATCGGCTTCGCCGCCAGCTCCTACATCAGCGGCGCGGGCCTGCCCATCTACTGGAACGACATGCCCCATTCCGGGGTCCAGATCCGCGCGGACCGGGGCGGCGGCGTCACCGTGTTCTGCGGCTCCACCGACATCGGCCAGGGCTCCGATTCCATCCTGGCCTTCGCCGTGGCCGAGGAGCTGGGGCTTCAGCCGGAGGACGTGCGGGTGTTCACGGCGGACACCGACCTCACGCCGGTGGACCTGGGGAGCTATTCGAGCCGGGTGACGGTGATGACCGGCAACGCCGCCATCCAGGCCTGCGGCAGCCTCAAGGAGCGTCTGTTCGAGGTGGCCTCGGAAGTTCTGGAGGTACCCGCGGACGATCTGGAGATGGAGGAGGGCCGGGTGCGGAGCCGCAGCCTCCCGGAGCGGGGCCTCGGATTTGCCGAGTGCGTCGAGCGGGCGGAGGCCCGGTTCGGCACCCTGGGCGCCACCGGCAGCTACCGGCCGCCCCGGCATCCGGGAGACTACAAGGGCGCCGGGGTCGGGCCCACCCCGTCCTACAGCTACTCCGCCGCCGTGGTGGAACTCCACTGTGACGGCGACACCGGCGAGATCCGCATCGACAAGGTGTGGATCGCCCACGACTGCGGCCGCGCCTTCAACCCGTTGTGGGTCCAGGGCCAGGTGGAAGGGAGCGTCTACATGGCCCTGGGCGAGGTGCTGATGGAGGAGCAGATATTCCGCAAATCGGGCGTGCACAAGATCCCGTCCATCCTCGAATACAAGAGCCCCACGACGTTGGAGACGCCGCCCATCGAGACCATCCTGGTGGAGACCGACGACCCGGAGGGACCTTTCGGTGCCAAGGAGGCCGGCCAGGGTCCGCTGCTGCCGGTGATACCGGCCGTGTCCAACGCCGTCTACGACGCGGTGGGCGTGCGCATTCACGAGATACCCGTGACCCCGGACAAGATCCTGCGGGCGCTGGACCAGCGGCTCAAGCACCCCACGGTCCCGGACTTCGCCTTCCCCACGCCCATCCGCTGGGCCCCGGGCCAAGGGGTCGAGGTGCCGCAGAAGAGCTGACCGATGCTGCGGCTTCCCGATTTCACCTACATCCGCCCCCGCACCCTGGCAGCGGCGTCGAGCGCGCTTCAGGAGCTGGGCGCCGAGGCCATGGCCGTGGCCGGCGGCACCGACGTCTATCCCAAGATGAAGCGGGGACAGTTCACGCCGCGGTACCTGGTGTCGCTGGGCCATGTGGAGGAGCACCGGGGCATACGCCGAGAGGACGGGCGCGGGCTGTGGGTGGGCGCCGGCGAGACCCTGAGCGCGGTGGCCGGCCACGAGGTCGTGCGCCGGGAGTTTCCCGCCCTGGCCGTCGCGGCCGGACTGGTCTCGACGCTGCAGCTCCGGAACGCCGGCACCATTGGCGGCAACCTGTTCGTGGACACCCGCTGCAACTACTACGACCAGTCGTTCTTCTGGCGCCAGGCCGTGGGGTTCTGTCTCAAGAAGGACGGGGACATCTGTCTGGTGGCGCCCAAGAGCCGCGTCTGCCTCGCCATCTGCTCTTCGGACACCGCGCCGGTGCTTAGCAGCCTGGGCGCCGAGGCGGTCCTCGTCAGCGGCCAGGGCAGCCGTCAGGTCCCGCTGGACACGCTCTACCGCGACGACGGCATCGACTACCTCGCCAAACGGCCCGAGGAGCTGCTGCAGGGCGTGTGGATCCCGGAGGCATCTTTCGGCTGGCGCAACGTCTACCTCAAGCTGCGCCGCCGGGGCTCCTTCGACTTCCCGGTGCTGGGGGTGGCCGCGGCCCTGCGGATGTCGGCCACGGGGACGTGCGACGCGGCAAAGGTCGTTCTGACGGCCGTGGCGTCGGCCCCCAAGGTGGTGGAAGACGCGCCACGGGTCCTGTGCGGGCGGCCCGTGGACACGGCGTCCATCGAAGAGGCCGCGGAACTGGCCATGCGTGTGTCCCATCCGCTGGACAACGCGGACATGGACTACTGGTATCGCAAGCGAATGACCCGGGTGTACGTGACCCGCGCGTTGCGGCAACTGACAACCGCCGGCGAGACGGCCGGCGTCCCGGCGGGGGCCCCCGCGTAAGCGGGACGGAAAGGAAGCCATGGCGGTACCCGCCGAGCTGGAAGCAAGGCTGCAGAGCCTGGAGAATCACCTGCGCACGGAGAACCCCGTTCTCCTGAGCGCGGTCCGGAGTTTCCGGAAACTGGACGAGATCTCGCGGCGGCTGGGGTTTTTGGAACCCGACGAGTCCCATGCCACGCGCATCCCGTGGTGGCCGCTGGTGGCCGTGCTGGGCACCTATTCGTCGGGCAAGTCCACGTTCATCAACGACTACCTGGGGCAGGCGGTGCAGCCCACGGGGAACCAGGCGGTGGACGACCGGTTCTCCGTGTTGTGCTTCGGCAAGGAACAGGACATTCGCGTGCTGCCGGGGGTGGCGCTGGATGCCGACCCCCGCTTTCCGTTCTACAAGATGAGCCGGGCCATCGAGGAGATCAGCGCGGGCGAGGGAAGCCGCATCGACGCCTACCTCCAGCTCAAGACCTGCTCCAGCGAAACGCTTCGCGGCATGATCTGCATCGACTCGCCGGGCTTCGACGCCGACCAGCAGCGCACGGCGACATTGCGTGTGTCCGACCGCATCATCGACCTTGCGGATCTGGTGCTGGTGTTCTTCGACGCCAGACACCCCGAGCCCGGCACCATGCAGGATACCCTTCAGCACCTGGTGGCGGAGACCATCCACCGGACGGACTCGAACAAGTTCCTTTACGTGCTGAACCAGATGGACCACACGGCGCGGGAGAACAATCCGGAGGACATCGTAGGGTCGTGGCAACGGGCGCTGGCGCAGAAGGGACTGACCGCCGGGCGCTTCTATTGCATCTACAGCCACGGGGCGGCCGTCCCCATCGAGGACGAGGGCCTGCGCGCCCGTTACGAGGAGAAGCGCGACTTCGATCTGGCGGAGCTTCACGGACGCATCCGGCAGGTCGGAGTGGACCGGGCCTACCGCATCATGGGAAATCTCGAGCACACCGCCCGCGACATCGAGTTGCGGCTGGTGCCGCGCCTGCAGGCCATGATCGCGGAGTGGCGCGGCCGGGTCCGGCGGCTGGACGGCATCGCTTTCGGCGTGCTCCTCGCCGTTGTGCTGGCGTGGACCGCCTGGAGCGGCGAATGGGACGGCCTCAAGTTTTCGCATCCTTTCTGGTCCGTGGTGTTGGGCGAGACGGCGTGGACCTATGCCGCGTTAGCGGTAGTGGCGCTGGCGGCGGGATATATCCATTTCTCGTTCCGCCGGATTGCCTCCAACCGCGTGCTGAACACACTTCGGCGCCGGTTGGGCGAGGCCCGAGACACGGACGTGCTCGAGGCGCTCAGCGCCGCCTTCCGCCGGAACACGCTTCCGTGGCGCCCGGTGTTGGGAGCGCGTCCTTCGGGCTGGAATCAGGGGACCCGGCAGCAACTTTCTCAGGTGATCGCGGAGGCCAACGGCTGCGTGCAGGCGCTCAACGACCAGTTCGCCGCTCCGGGCGGCGCGGAGGAGCACCCGCCGCCCCCGGATCCGCGGGTCGAGTCCTCGACGTGAACCGGTTCCAGCCCGCGGCTTCGCCCCGGCGGCCGTCCGCCCGTGCCGCAACGCGTCGCGTGTCCCGTTGCCCGATCCCATGCGAACACGCAAGCTGCTGAAACGCGGGGCCATCCTCGCCGCCGTGGTGCTGGCCCTCTTCCTGACGAGCCCTTACGCACCGGCGCCGCTGGTCGGGAACGGAGAGGGGGGCGGCTTGTCGTTGACCGCCTCGTACTGGAGCGAGGGGAAAACCCAGCAGTTCCTGTTGTCCCTGGGTTCGTATTCCGCCGTCACGCTGGTGTTGTTCCAGGCCAGCCAGGTCGTGGTTCCTCCCGTACCGGGCGAGTTGATCGGGGTCCTGGCCGGCTACCTCTACGGCACCTGGGTCGGTTTCCTCTTCTCTACGCTCGGGCTGACCCTGGGCTCATGGGTCGTGTTCGAGCTCGCCCGCGTTCTCGGCCGGCCTTTCGTGGAGCGGACCGTGAGCCGGAGAGTGGCGGCCAGGATGGGGTTCCTGTCCACCAACCGGGGAGCCGTGGTCTGCTTCCTGCTCTTCGCCGTGCCCGGCATTCCCAAGGACTACCTGTGCGGTCTGCTGGGCGTCAGTCGCATGAGCTTTGCCACGTTCATGATCCTGTCCACGCTGGGCCGGATGCCCGCGACCTACGTGCTGGCGTTGCAGGGAGCGAAGTTTCACGGCCAAGGGTATCTCGAGGCCGGACTGGTGGTGACGGCCTTCTGCGCGATCGTGCTCGCCGCCTACCTCTACCGTGAACGGCTGTTCATGTGGTTGCACGCCAGGAGCGTGTCGGAGTAGCCGCAGCATGAAACCAAGGCCGGCCACGGCATGGCGCGGTTCAGGACTGTTCGGGCGACGGCGGGCGGGGAAGGGCCGCAGGGTCCGGGTTGTTGAAGTCCCGGCCGATGATGCCGGACGAGACGATGAACTTGAAGGCTTCTTCAACGCTGTAGTCGGTTTCGATCACTTCGTCTTCCGGTATCAGGACGAGAAAGCCGGAGGTCGGGTTCGGCGTGGTGGGTACGAAGACGGACAGCAGGGTTCCGGAAGGGGAGAGGTTGAAGGGGTCGGTCCTGGGGGTTGCCACCAGACCCATCATCCAGACGCCCGTTTTGGGATATTCCAGCAGCACCACCCGCTGGAAGCTGCGGTGAGGTCCCTGAAGCGTCTCCACCACCTGCTTGACGGCGCCGTACACCGTGCTCACCAGCGGCAACCTCATGAACAGTTGGTTCACGGCGGCCAGCACGCGGCGGCCGACGATGTTGGTACCGAACAGCCCGATAAAGAACACCAGCAGCAGGGCGAGCAACAGGTTGATGAACGGGACCAGCGGCGTGAGCCACTGAAGTTCGTCCATATCGAAGAAGAACGACAGGATGCCCAGGAGGATCGGCGTGCCCGCGTTGCTGAGCAGGTTGAACAGGAACGCGATAAGGATGTAGGTGACGAACAGCGGGATCAGGATCAGCAATCCCGTGATCATCGTGTTCCGCAGGAAATGGGGCTTTCTGGCTTGCATGGGAGGGTGTCGGAGTGAGTGATGGACCAGAGGATACGTGAACCCCGCACCACTGGCAAGCGTGGCCTCCGACGGTCCGGCGCCTCTATTGACATTCTCGGCTAACCCATTGTAAGGTCGCGAAAATCGTTGCCCAGTTTGGCGGCACAGGAGGGCAAGGCATTGACGTTTCTGAACGACACCACGGATGCGTTGGAGTTTCCCCCGCCCCCGTCCGAAACCCGGAATGGCGGCGGCCGGCACGAGGAACTCGCGGGCCTGGAAGAACATCGGCCGGAAGGCCCCTTCAGTCTGTCCGATTACGAGGCGGTCATCGGCAGGGAGCGCGTGGACGAGCTCAGGCGGCTGGCGGAGCCGTTGACCGGCCGGGGGTGGGTGAACGTGAATTCCACGGCGGTGGGCGGCGGGGTGGCCGAGATGCTTCGCAGCGTCGTTCCCCTGGCCCAGTTGCTGGGGGTGGGCGCCCGCTGGTGCACGATTCGCGGCAACCGGGAGTTCTTCCAGGTAACCAAGAAGTTTCACAACCTGCTGCAAGGCGCGGGGACGCCCGTTTCCGTCGACGAGATCTTCGGTTCGTACCTCGACACCATCGAGGAGAATGCCTGTGAGGCCTTCATCGCTTCGGACCTCACGGTCATTCACGATCCGCAGCCGGCGGCCATGATCATGAACGCGCCGATCCGCGGCAACGTGATCTGGCGCTGCCACATCGATACCTCGGCGCCGGACAAGACCGTCTGGCGGTTCCTGTTGCCGTACATCAACCACTATGACGGAGCCGTGTTCACCATGCCCGAGTTCGTGGGCCCGGGGCTCAAGATCCCGGTCTACGAGATCACGCCGTGCATCGACCCCCTCGCCCCGAAGAACCGGCACTACACGCGGAACGAGGCGCTGGACGTCCTGCAACCCTTGTTCAAGGCCCACGACGTGGACCCCGAGCGGCCCATCTTCGCCGCCATCTCCCGCTATGACCGCCACAAGAACCAGGCCACGATACTCAAGGCCTTCCAGCGTCTGGGCGAGGAGCGGGCGCGCGACCCCAGGCCGTACCTCGTCTTCATCGGTAATACCGCCTCCGATGATCCCGAAGGCGGCGATGTGCTGAACGAATTAAGGCAGCAGGCCGGAGGCCACCCGGATGTCCGGTTCTGCGTCAACGTGGAGGACAACGACCGGGTGGTGGGGGCTCTGATGAGCGTCGCGCGGGGATTCGTGCACGTGTCGACCAAGGAAGGATTCGGGCTTGTGGTGGCCGAGGCCCTGTGGCAGGGGGCGCCTGTCATCGGGTCCCGGGTGGGCGGCATCAAGAGGCAGGTCATCGACGGCGTCACAGGCCATCTGGTGGATCCGTTGGACGTCGATGCCATCGCTTCGCGAATGGCCGCCGTGCTGGACGACACCGACGCGGCCGCGGCGCTGGGCCGCGAAGGCAGGGAGCACGTCCGCCGGAACTGCCTGCTGCCGGAGTTGCTCAAGCGTTACCTGCTGCTCATGAGCTACTACTCCCGCGTCCGTGCGGAAGAGCTGCCGTTCAGGTACGGCGATGAGGCCCACGGCTCCTGATGCGGAAAACGGGCTTGAAATGTGCTCTGGGGCGCCCTCCGGCGGCTGTTTGTCTTTACAATTCTGTAATGTTCCCCTATCTTAAAGGGCAGTTATTCAACCGGCGTCCCTTCCCGGAAGGGGTGCGGAAGGGAGAGGCATGGCAGCAACGAAGATGACTCAGGCGCAAATCGTGACCGATCTTGCGGCCAAGTGCGACCTTAACAAACGAGTCGCGAAAGACTTTCTCGACAATCTGGCCGCGCTGGCCGTCAAGGAGGTGAAGAAGAGCGGAGTCTTCATCGTACCGGGCATCGGCCGGCTCGTGAAGACCAGCAGAAAAGCTCGCATGGGGCGCAATCCGGCCACGGGGCAGGCGATCAAGATTCCCGCCAAGCGAGTCGTCAAGTTCCGTGTTGCCAAAGCCTGCAAGGACGCCATCGTCCCCCCCAGAAAACCCCGCAGCTGATAGATAAGCGGCCGGAGGCCAGCGAGGCATGGCCTCCAGCCGACTCATCGGCCTGTCGGACTTGGCGGACGTTCGAACATGGTGGACAAGTCCGGACGGGGCAGGGTGATGGCCGTCTATCACCTCAAGGGCGGTGTCGGCAAGACCGCCGCCGCCGTAAACCTCGCCTATATCAGCGCCGCCTCCGGGTACAGGACGTTGCTTTGCGACCTCGACCCGCAGAGTTCGGCGACCTACTATCTTCGGGTAAAACCCAGGCTCAAGCATGCCAGGAAGGTCCTCCTCAAGGGGGGAGCGAACGTCTCCGGCAACATCAAGGGCACCGACTACGACGGTCTGGACATCCTGCCGGCCGACTGGTCCCACCGCCATCTGACCACTTCACTGGATCGCGTCAGCAAGTCCAGGAAACGGTTGCGCAGCATACTCGGCCCGTTCCGTCGCGAGTATGACCTGATCGTGCTGGACAGCCCGGCCACCGCAACCCTGTTGGCGGAGAACATCTTCGTGGCGTCGGACCTTGTCCTCGTGCCGGTGGTCCCCTCCACGCTCGCCGCTCGCGCCTACGCCAACGTGCGGGCCTTCATCAGACGCAAGGGCTACGATGAAGGCAAGGTATGGGCGTTCTTCTCCATGGTGGAGGCGCGCAAGAAAATGCACCGGGCCACCATGGCCGCCATGAAGGAGCAGTTTCCCGGGTGGCTGGGAACCGCCATCCCCTACGCGGCGGATGTCGAGAGCATGGGCTCGGCCCGGGCGCCGTTGCCGGCATTCCTGCCCGTCGCCGCCGCCACCGGGCGCTATCGGGCGCTGTGGGACGAACTGGCCGCCGTGCTGGAGCCGCGGTCCACGCCCGGGGGCCTGTCCGCGTAGTCGAACCGTGTCCGAGTCGACGTTCCAGATTTCCGGGGGCCAGGCCGGCCGGCAGTGGCTGCGTGAGTTGAGCACGCACCATCGTCTTCACGAACAGCCGCGCCGCAGGGGCGAGTCCGTCTACTTCGACACCTTCGACGGCAGGCTCGCCGCGCACTCGCGGGCCTTGTGGATCTCCGAGGGGATCCTTCGTCTGGAACCCCTGGACCGTTCGGATGAGCCGGTCGGAATCGCGATCGAGGGGCCTCCCGCATCCGCCGACAGCCTGCCGCCGGGCGAGTTGAGGAATGAGCTTGCGGCGCTGACCAGGAACCGGGCGCTGCTGAAGCTCTTCTCCGTTCGTTCGGAGGTTCGGAGCTGGAGCAAGTGGAATGACGACCGAAAGACCGTCGTGCGTGTCTCGTCGAGCAACGACGAGGTCCGGGAGGGGGAGCGGAGAGCGCGGCTGAACCCCATCGTCGTGGTGCGGGGGGTCCGGGGCTACGGGAAGGACTTCAGGGAAATCCGCGACTGGTGTGCCGGGCGGGCCGTTCCGGTGGAGCCGGGCTCCCGCTATCGCCAGGCGCTCGAGGCCCTGGAACTGGACCCCGCGCGCGGGGCGTCTCTGGGCAGGTTGGAGATCAGCGCCGCCATGACCGCCGCGGAGGGAGTCAGGGCCATGCTGGCGGCGCAGTACCGGGTGGTGCGGGGCAACGAGGAGGGCATCCGCGGCGACGCCGACACGGAGTTCCTGCACGACTTCCGTGTGGCGGTGCGGCGTGCCCGGTCGTTTCTGGGGCAGCTCCGGGACGCCTTCGCGCCGAAGCCCGCGGCGGCGCTTCGGAAGAGCCTGTCATGGCTGGGCAGGTCCACCAACACCTTGAGGGACCTGGACGTGTACCTCGAACAGCAGCCGGCCTACCGGGGCATGCTGACGGAACCCCTGGCCGGAGACCTCGCGCCGCTGTTCGAGTTCGCCGGGCGCCAGCGGCAGGCCGCGTTCCGGGAGTTCGTGGCGGTGATGGATTCGGACGCCTACCGCGACGCCCTGCGCCGATGGCGCGCCTGCGCCGGCGACGAGGGGGTGCTGGGCGTGGGCGGCCGGGGTTCTCAGCCGATCCTGCGTCTGGCCGGCCCGCGCGTGGCGAGGCAGTGCCGGGCGGTCCTGGAGCAGGGCTACGGGCTCCGGGGCCAGGCCGGCCCCGATGACCTTCATTCCCTGCGCATCGAGTGCAAGCAGCTCCGTTACCTCACCGAGGCGGTGGCGGCGCTCGTGCCCGAGACCGGCGTCGTCGTACAGCGGCTGAAGAAGCTCCAGGACGCGTTGGGACGTATCCAGGACCTCACCGTGCACGAGGCCCGGACCCAGGAGTTCGCCCGCGCCATGTCCCTTGCCGGGGACCGGCAGGCGATGCCGGCCGTCGAGGTGTTGGCGTCGCGGATGCGCGTGGAAAGGGATCTGGCCTGCGCCAAGGTCCCCGGGCTGTTCAAGCAGTTCAGCCGGAGCCTGCGGGAGACGGAGCCGCCGTACGCGTTGCTGCTGCCCTGGCTGCTGCGGATTCAGGGCGGACAGGACACCGGTCGCTAACGTTCCGGGAACATGGCGGCGCCGATGATGCCGGCGGCGTTGCCGAGGCGCGCGGCTTCCACCCGGCAGCCGACGTCCTTGAGATAGGGGAAGAACTTTTCGGGTTTCTTGCTGACGCCTCCGCCGACGATGAACAGGTCGACGCCCAGCAGGTACTCCACGTGCACCAGGTAGTCGTTCAGCCGGCGACCCCACTTCTTCCAATTGAGGCCCTTGCTTGTCCGGACGCTGGCGGCGGCGTACTTTTCCGCCACCTTGCCGCGCATTCCCACGTGCCCCAGCTCGGTGTCCGGCAACAGGACTCCGTCCCGGAAGACGGCTGAGCCGATACCCGTTCCCAGCGTGATCACCATCACCGTCCCGGCCACGCCCTTGCCGGCGCCGAACCTGAACTCCGCCAGTCCCGCGGCGTCGGCATCGTTGCCGATGGCCACCCGGGGCGCTTCCAGCTCGGCCTGGAGGCGGCCGGCCAGATCATAGCCGATCCAGGACGGGTCGAGGTTCGGCGCCCGCTGGACCGAGCCGCTCTTGACCAGTCCCGGGAAGCCGCATCCTGCCGGCCCCTGCCACCCGAGTTGCCGCTGGAGCTCCTTGATGGCCGCCATGACGGCCGCCGGCGTCGCCGGCTGGGGGGTCGGCAGCCGTACACGTTCGGTCGTCATCCGCCCGCTTTGGGTGTCCACCAGCGCCGCCTTGACTCCGGTGCCGCCGATGTCGATGCCCATGACTCGATTTTCCTCGTTCATGCTCTCCTCGTTGCCGTGCCTGGTAGCGGCCCATGCGGGCCGCGGACGCCGCTATTCATGGAGTCGGTAATCGTCTATCATCATTGAAGCTCACGTGGAATTCAACACCCGGCCGGGCACGGGTTCCCGTCGGGAAGCGGCATGCTCAACGTCCTCACGAGTCTCGTGGCCGTCCTGGCCGTTACGGTGGCCACGGTCTTTGCCTTCCACAAGCTGAGGCTCCCCACGGTCATCGGCTTCCTGGCGGTGGGTGTGGCCATGGGTCCCCACGGCTTCAGCGTCATCGGGCACGGCGCCGAGCTGGAGATCCTGGCGGAGATCGGCATCGTGCTGCTGCTGTTCTCCATCGGTCTGGAGTTCTCCTTCGAGCGGTTCCTGGAGGTCAAGGGGCTGGTCGTCACCGGCGGCCTGCTGCAGGTGTTCCTCACCGCCCTGGTCGTGACCGCGGCCGGCGTCCATCTGGGATTTCCCCTTCGCATCAGCTTCTTTTTCGGCATGCTCGCGTCCCTCAGCAGCACGGCCATCGTGCTCAAGATCCTGAGCGACCGGGACGAGCTGTCGGCTCTTCACGGCCGGCTCGCGGTGGGTACGCTGCTGCTCCAGGACATCATCGCGGTGCCCATGATGCTGTCGGTGCCGGTGCTGGGGGAGACCGACGCGTTCTCCTTCCAGGTCGTGGCTCTCACGCTGGGAAAAGCGGTGCTGGCCGTGGCGCTCATCTTCACCGCGGCGCGCTTCGTCGTGCCGTGGTTGCTTCATCAGGTGGCGCGGCTGCGAAACCAGGAGATCTTCGTCCTGTTCGTGCTGCTCATCTGTCTCGGCACCGCCTGGCTGGCGTTCCAGTCCGGCATCTCCCTGGCCTTGGGCGCGTTCGTTGCCGGTCTCTTGATATCCGATTCGGAGTACAGCCACCAGGTGATTGCCGACATCCATCCGCTGAGGGACAGTTTCGCCGGCATCTTTTTCATCTCCATCGGCATGCAGGTGGACGTCGGCTTCGTTGGCGCAAACCTGACCCTGGTCGCCGGCACATGGCTGCTGCTTGTGCTCATCAAGGGCGGTCTGATCACGGCCATCTTCTCGTTCCTGCAGGGTTCGTTCCGGCTCGGGCTGCTGTTGGGCCTGGCGCTGGCCCAGGTGGGAGAGTTCTCGCTCATCCTGGCCCGTATGGGCGGGGCGTTCGATCTCCTCTCACCCGACCAGGAGCAGCTCTTTCTCGCCACGTCGATCCTCAGCATGCTGGCAACCCCTCTGCTGATTCTTGGCGGAAGCCGGCTGGGCCTCGCGCTGCACCGCGGCGACGGGGCCGAGGGGCCGTCCGCCGGCGACGTGACCGGACATGTCCTCATCGTGGGCTACGGGCTCAACGGACAGAATCTCGCCCGGGTGCTGCGCGAGGTAGACATCCCGCACCGGATCCTGGACCTCAACCCTCCGGTGGCGCGGCGGGTGGCGGACGTGGGTGAAGCGATCCATTTCGGTGACGCCACCCGCCCGTCGGTTCTGGCGGGAATGGGGGTGGCGCAGGCGCGCGTGTTGGTGGTAGCCATCAGCGACCCCATGGCGACGTCGCGGATCGTTTGGCACGCGCGCCGGTTGAACCCCGACATCTACATCCTCGTACGGACGCGATACGTGGCGGAGATCCCGCGCCTGACGCGCCTCGGCGCCAACGAGGTCATACCGGAGGAATTCGAGACCTCGGTGGAAATCTTCGCGCGGGTGCTGCAAGAGTACCACGTGCCGCGCAACGTCATCTCCCTGCAGGTGGATCTGGTGCGCCGGGAGGGCTACAGCATGCTGCGCGGCCTGAGGCTGGAAGGCAAGAGCCTGGCGCGGTTCAACCAGTTCCTCACCGGGGCCACCGCCGACACCTTTCTGGTGCAACCGGACGCGCCGGGAGTGGACTACACCATCGGCGAGTTGAAGGAACATTTCCAGGGCCGCACGAGCGTCCTGGCCCTGGTCCGGGAGGGAGTCTCGGTGGAGAGTCCGCCCATGGACTACCGGCTGAGGCCGGACGACATCCTCGTGCTGCTCGGCAGCCACGCCGACCTCGACCGGGCCGTCCAACTCCTCACCGCGCCGGAGGAGCCGGACACCGGGTTGCCCGAGCCCTGACCGGGCAGACGGAACGCCGGGACGGGGAGCGGCGGCAGGGCGCCCTCGTTCCCCCGTCCCGTCCGGATGTCTAGATGTCGTAGTAGAGGGCGAACTCGTACGGGTGGGGCCTCAGCTTCATGGGCTCAACCTCCGCCCCGCGCTTGTAGTCCAGCCACGCCGTGATGACGTCCTTGGTGAAGACGTCGCCCTTGGTGAGGAAGGCATTGTCCCGCTCGAGGGCGTCCAGCGATTCTTCGAGGCTGCCGGGCAGCGACTCCACCTGGGCGGCTTCCTCCGGCGCGAGGTCGTAGAGGTTCTTGTCCAGCGGCTTGGGCGGCTCGATCTTGTTGGCGACGCCGTCAAGACCGGCCATCAGCATGGCGGAGAAGGCATAGTAGGGGTTGCAGCTCGGGTCCGGGCTGCGGAACTCCAGGCGCCTGGCCTTCTCGCTGGTGGAGTAGGTCGGGATCCGCACCGCCGCGCTCCGGTTACGCTGGGAGTACATCAGGTTGATGGGGGCCTCGTAGCCCGGCACCAGCCGGCGGTAGGAGTTGGTGGTGGGCGCGATGAACGCGCACAGGGCCGCCGCGTGCTTCAGGAGCCCGCCGATGTAGTAGCGCGCGGTGTCGCTCAGCAACGCGTAGTTCTTGGCGTTGTAGAACACGTTCTTCTTGTTCTTCCAGAGGCTCTGGTGGGTGTGCATGCCCGAACCGTTGTCCTGGAAGATCGGCTTCGGCATCATGGTGACGCTCTTGCCGTTGCGCATCCCCACGTTCTTGACGATGTACTTGTACTTGAGCACCTGGTCGGCCATGGCCGTCAGGGTGGTGAAGCGCATGTCGATCTCCGATTGGCCCGCGGTTCCCACCTCATGGTGATGGACTTCGCAGATGATGCCGCAGGACTCCAGCGTCTTGACCATCTCGGAACGGAGGTCCTGCAGGCTGTCCATGGGCGGCACCGGGAAGTAGCCTTCCTTGTACCGGGGCTTGTAGCCCAGGTTCTGCTTGTCGCCGTTGCCCGAGTTCCAGGCGCCCTCGTCCGAGTCGATGTAGTAGAAGCCGTAGTTGTAGCTCTGGTCGAAGCGGACGTTGTCCAGGATGTAGAACTCGATCTCCGGGCCCCAGTAGCTGGTGTCCGCGATGCCGGTGGACTTTAGGTACAGCTCCGCCTTCCGCGCGACGTAACGCGGGTCCCGGGTGTAGGGCTGACCGGTCAGCGGGTCCTTGATGTTGCACACAAGGTTCAGCGTGGGCAGCGACGTAAAGGGATCCATGAAGGCGGTGTCGGGATCCGGGAACAGCAGCATGTCCGATTCGTCGATGGTCTGGAAGCCGCGGATGCTGGAGCCGTCGAACCCGATGCCGTTCTGGAACAGGCCGGTGTCGAACTCGTTGGTGGAGATGGAGAAATGCTGCCACAGGCCGGGCAGGTCGGTGAACCGCAGGTCCACGATCTCCGCGCCGTTCTTCTTGGCAAAGTCGATGACTTGTCTCGGTGTCATGGCGTCTTTCCTTTCAAGCTGAAATTTTCTGGTGATGTCCGGCACGGAGGCCGGGACGGATAGGACAAGGGAGGCATAAGCAACCTTCGTGCCAAGGCACGCTTCGAGGTTCGAAACCCTGCGTTTCAGCAGGGTTGCGGGTCGATGCCGAACCGTGCGGCGTTTCGACCGGCAGTCCGGTTGCACAAAATCTGTTCAGCGCCGCTTAAGGATCAGGCACTCGGACAGGCCTTCAGGGTTCGGGCGGATGCGATGACTTCCCCGAGCCCTTGAAACCCAGGCTGAGGCAGATCACGGGGGCCAGACCGGCGGCCACGATGGCGAGGGCGGCCAGCGCGGCCTGCTCGAAGGCCTCGTAGGAGGCGTATTCGTAGACGTGCGTGGCCAGTGTGTCGAAGTTGAACGGACGCAGGATCAGGGTCATGGGGAGCTCTTTCATCGCGTCCACGAAAACCAGCGTCGCCCCGGTGACCAGGCTGCCGCGCAGCAGGGGGAAGTGGATACGGGCCAGCACCCCTCCCGGGCGGCGCCCCAGGGAGCGGGCCGCGGCGTCCATGCTGGGGGTGATCTTGGTCAGGCCCGCTTCCAGGGAGCCGAAGGACAGGGCGAGAAAACGAACCGTGCAGGCGAAGATCAGCGCGTAGAGCGTCCCGGTGAAGAGCAGCCCCGTCGGAGCGTTGAAATGGGTCCGCATGAAGTCGTCGATGGAATTGTCCAGCGCCGCCGCGGGTATCAGGACCCCCACCGCCAGCACCACTCCGGGAATGCAGTAGCCGATGCTCGCCACGCGGGTAGCGGCCTTGACCAGCGGCGTGCCCGACAGGCGCGCTCCATAGGCCAGAAACAGGCCGCCGCACAGGCAAACCAGCGCGGCCATGCCGGCCACGGCGATACTGTTCACGGCCAGGCCCAGGGTGCTGACGCCCACCACGGTCTCCGTGCTTCCGACGGCCGAAGCGGCCATGAGCAGCGCGGGTACGGCGAAGCCCAGCACCACCGGCGTCGCGCAGGTCAGCAGCGCCAGCATGCCCCGGATACCGTCGAGCCTCGCCAGGGGCCGGCGCCGCGGCCCGCCGTGGCTGAACTGGTATCGCCGCCGGCCGCGGGCGATTCGTTCAAGGGCGGCCATCACCAGCACCAGCGCCAGCACCATGGTCGCGAGCTGGGCCGCGGCCGGCGGGTTGTTCATGCCGAACCAGACGCGGTAAACGCCCACGGTCAGGGTCTGGACCGCGAAATAGTCCACGGTGCCGAAGTCGTTGAGCGTCTCCATCAACGCCAGCAGCACGCCCACCGCGATGGCCGGCCGGGCCAGGGGCAGCGCCACTCTCGCGAAGCAGCCCCAGGTCCCCGGCCCGAGCCCGCGCGCGGCGTCCCACAGGTTCTGGGACTGCTCGACGAAAGCCGACCGGGCAAGCAGGTAGACGTACGGGTAGAGGACCAGGGACATGAAGATCACGGCGCCGCCCAGGGAGCGGACCTCGGGAAACCAGTAGTCCCGCGGGCTCTGCCAGCCGAACACCTGGCGCAAGGCCGTCTGCACCGGGCCGGCGAACTCCAGCACATCCGTGTAGGTGTAGGCGGCGATATAGGCGGGCACGGCCAAGGGCAGCAACAGCGCCCACTGGAGCAGGCCCCGTCCGGGAAACCGGAACATGGTGATCAGCCAGGCGGTGGCGACGCCGATGATCAGCACGCCCGCGCCGACGCCGGCGATGAGAAGGAGGGTCTGGCCGATGTAGGTGCCGAGGACGGTGGAACTCAGATGCGCCCACGCGTCACCGCTGTTCTCCAAGGCGATTCCCAGCACCCCGACGATCGGGCTCGTGAAGAGGGCCGCCAGCGTGAGGATTCCGGCGGTCCAGCCGTCAAGCCGGGGAAGTCGTGACAGGAAGGGGATGGCGGCGACCCGCGGCGCCGCGGGCGCCGCGCTTGCGGGACCGGTCGGCATGACGCACGACCGTAGCACAGGAAGTCCTGTTACTCAAACCAGGAATGTTTGACCGGAGAAACTTCTCAGGAACCGCTCGCCGAACGCGCCTGCTTTGTCCCGCTCGCGGTCCTGACACGGGTTCCGCGGGGTTCCGCCATGGAGGTGTCGGCTTCTCCAGGGACGGCCTTCGCCGTCTCGGAGGTGTGCCGGTCCAGGTAGGTGCCGCTGGTGAGCACCCGTGTCATGATCCTCTCCAGGCGGGCGGGGGGCGAGTCGGCCCGGGCCGGGTCGGGTACGGCGTGGATCTCTCCGGGAACGTGGCTCTGCACGAGCTCGCTGAAACCCCAGCGCTTCAGCATGTCCGCGCAGGTGTCGGGCTCCTGCACGTCGAGGACCTGCACCGCCCCGTCGGCGCCGGTTTCCACCGTGACCTCCGCCGGCCGGCCGAAGAGGTTGTGGTCGCTGCTGAGGGCCTCCTGGTAGGCGCCCAGGAAGAGGATCGCCAGCGTGTAGGCGTCATCCCAGGGCATGCCGTGGAGCTCGAAGGTGGAGCGGGGCTCGGCGGGGTGCGAGAACTTGTTGATCACACCGTCCGAGTCACAGGTCAGGTCCGCCAGGATCGCCTTGACGGCGGGTTTCTCCTTGAGCCGGCAGGTGGGCATGATGGGGAACAGCATGTCGAGGACCCAACTGTCCGGCAGCGACCTGAAGATCGAGAAGTTGAAGGCATGCAGCCGCGCGGCGATGCGTTCCAGGGCGGCCTTGTCCGCGCCGTCGAACCGTCCGTGGCGCGAGAAACGGCTAGCCAGCTCGACGATCCGGGAAAACGCGGATTCCGCCTGCGCCCGCTGCTTCAGGGAAAGGAAGCCCAGGGAGAAGGCCGAGAGCATCTCGTCCTTCTTCTGGTAGGCGTCGTGGAGATATTCGCGCCAGTTCTTGCTGTTGATCTCCACCACCATGTCGTCGAGCTCGTTGACCGCGTCCACGTTGGAGGCCCGGGCACGGGGGCGGCCGGGCTTCGGAGTGGTCCGCGGCTGCTCCAGGGGATCCACCAGCAGGGCGGCGTGGTGGGTCACCAGGAACCGGCCGGCTTCGGTGATGATCTCCGGCTCCGCGATGCGCGCCCGGTCCAGCACCTCCTTGGTGGTGTAGATGATGTCGTTGGCATACTCCTGAACATTGTAGTTGACGCTGGAGTCCGCGGAGCTGTTGCTGCCGTCGTAGTCCACCCCCAGCCCGCCGCCCACGTCCAGGGTGTCCAGCGGCACCCCCAGCTCCTTGAGCTCGACGTAGAAGCGGAGCGCCTCCTGCAGCGCCTGCTTGAAGTTCCGGATGTTGGTGATCTGGGAGCCGAGATGGAAGTGGAGCAGTCGAAGGCGGTCCAGCAGCTTGCATTCCTTGAGCAGCCGGGTGGCATCCAGCAGGTCGGAAGCGGTGAGGCCGAACTTGGACAGGTCCCCGGACGACTCCTCCCAGCGGCCCATGCCGCTGGCGTTGAGCTTCACCCGCGCGCCCAGCCTTGGGCACGGCAGACCCTTGGCCCGAAGCTCGCCGATGAGCTCGTACTCGCGCGGGCGCTCGAACACCACAACGACGTTGTAGCCGGCCTCGCTGGCGGCGGCCGCCAGCTCGATGTAGGCCGTGTCCTTGTAGCCGTTGCAGATGATCGGGCCGCGGCTGTTGCCGAGCATGGACAGGGCGATGCACAACTCGGCCTTGGTGCCGACTTCGAGGCCGACCCCGTACCGGCGCCCGGTCTCGCAGATACGCGCCACCGTCGCCCGGCGGCTGTTGACCTTGAGCGGATACGCGCAGGTGTAGGCGCCACGATAGTTGAAGGTCCTGGTGGCCGTCCTGAAGGCGCGGTGGAGGGTCGCGAGCTGGCGGTCGATGAGCTGCGGAAAACGGACCAGCACCGGCGGCCGCACGCCTTTTGGCTGCAGCAGGGTCACGAGTTCGTGCAGGTCGACGGTGTGCCCCGTCGCGGGATCCGTGATGACCTCGAGATGCCCCGCGTCGTTGACGTTGACGAACCCCTCACCCCAGGACCGCCATGCAAACGGCTCCCCGGCTCCCAATGCCAGCTTTTTCATCTTTCCGGCCTTCCCTCCTCGTCCTCGCCCGCCCGGCGATCATCGTACGCAAACAAGCCGCTACCCCTCATCGGGGACGCGACCCCCTGTATTCTAGCATAGTTCGAAGCTACTTGCGGGACCCGGACGGCGGTGGCGTCTACCACGGCGGTGGCGTCTACCGCGCCAGGCGCAGCGGCGCCTGGTTGTCCGGCCGGGTCGTGTGAAGTCGGTTCAGGTAGGTGTAGATGGCTTCCTGGGCCCGTGTCCTCGCGCCCCCGCCAACGGTCCTGTACTGGTTCCGCAGGTCCTTGTCGAGCACCCTCGCCTTGACGTTGTCCCGCCACACGATGTCCAGCACGTCCCTGAGCTGTTTCTTGAGAGACGGGTCATAGATCGGACAGGCCACCTCCACGCGGTGGTCCACGTTGCGTTCCATCCAGTCGCCCGAGGCGATGTACAGCTTCTCGTCGCCGCCGTTGGCGAACGCCATCACCCGGGAGTGCTCGAGGAAGCGGTCGAGAATGGCGGCGGCCTCGATGCGCTCGCTGAAATGCTTGACCCCGGGAACCAGCGAGAACATGCCGCGCACCATGAGCCTCACCTCGACGCCGGCCTCCGCCGCCTCGTAGAGTTTCCGGATCAGGCCGCCGTCCTCGAGGTTGTTGATCTTGAGGAAGATGTGGGCGGGCCGGCCCTTGCCGGCGTTCTTGATCTCGGTGTCGATGAGCTTCGTGAGCTTGCGGCGGGTGTCGTAGGGCGAGACCATCAGGTGCTTGAAGGTGGTGCGCCGGTAGTTGCTCTCGAGAAAGCCGAAGACCCGGCTCACTTCGCCGGTGATGCGCTCGTCGGCGGTGAACAGGCTGTCGTCCGTGTAGATCCGGGCGGTGGTCTCGTTGAAGTTGCCGGTGCCGATGTTGGCGTACAGCACGGTCTTTCGGTGCGAGACCCGGGTGATGAGGATCAGCTTGGCGTGCACCTTGAGACCCGGCACGCCGTTGATGACCCGGACCCCCTCTTCCTGCAGGCGCTCCGACCAGTACACGTTGTCGGCCTCGTCGAACCGGGCCTGCAGCTCCATGACCACGGTCACCCGCTTGCCGTTGCGGCTGGCGTTGATCAGGGCATTGACGATCTTCGAGTTCCGCGCCACCCGGTACAGCGTCATCTTGATGGAACGCACCTTGGGGTCGATGGCGGCTTGCCGCAGGAACTCGATGAGGTAGTCGAAGGTCTGGTACGGATAGTGGACCAGGATGTCCCGGCGCCGGATGGCCTTGAAGAAGGTGGCCGCGGCGTCGAAGTCCACATGGGCCAGCGGCGGCAACGGCGGCGCCGAGAGCTTCTTCGGACCGATGCGCGGGAAGCCCATGAAATCCTTGAAGTTGTGGTACCGTCCGCCGGGGATGAACGGGCCGGACTCGGTACCGAGGCCCATCTTGCCCTGCAGCAGCTTGAGCAGCCGCCGGGGGATCTGGTTGTCGTAGATGAAACGGACCGGCGCCCCGGACTTTCGCTGCTTGAGGCCCTTGGAAATCTTCTCGATGTAGCTCTCGTAAAGGTCGTCGTCGAGGTCGAGCCCCGCGTCCCGCGTGAGCTTGATGGTGTACGCCTCGAACTGGTCGAAGGGGAAGATGGAGAAGATGTCCTTCAGGCAATAGCGGATGACGTCGTCCAGCAGGATCACGTACTCCCGGTCCCCCGCCTTGGGCAGGATCACGAAACGCGACAGCACGTCGGTGGGTATCTCGATCAACGCGTACTCGGACCGGCGGGACTTGCTGCTGTAGAGGGAGATGGCCAGATAGATCGCCTGGTCCTTCAACTGCGGGAACTGCGTCAGATGGTTGATCATCAGGGGGATCAGGGTGGGCCGCAGCTTCTGCCGATAGAACTCCTTGATGTAGGCTTCCTGGGCGGGGTTGAGCTCGCTCTCCCTGACGATGGAGATGCCGTGCTGCTCGAGCTCCTGGAGGATGTTCCGATACGTGCTTTCGAACAGCGCCTGCTGCTTCAGCACGATGGCGTGGATCTCTTTCAGGACCGCGGAAGGGTCCTCGCCCATCAGGCGCCGGGCGCCGGCGCCGAGTTGTTCGAGACGCCGGAGATGGGCCACACGGACGCGAAAGAACTCGTCGAGATTGGACGAGAAGATGCCGAGGAAGCTGAGCCGTTCCAGCAGCGGCACCGACGTATCCGCGGCCTCCTGGAGGACGCGGCCGTTGAACGCCAGCCAACTGATCTCCTTGTTCCGCAGCGGCGGACGGGTCTTGTTCTTGCGGCTTGCCATGGCAAAGAGGCACAAGAAACTACTACAATTGCGTCCCCGCTTCAATACAAAACCGGGCGCGCGGCCGGACCCGCCCCCTGTTCGTCCCGGCACCGAACGGCCGACGACGATCGTCAAGGGGCGGTTTCGGAGTGGTATCGGAGGTCGTAGTAGGCGGTCAGGTCCGTGCCCTTCCGCGGCGCCATGCCGAAGGACACCCGGAGGTCCAGCGGCACCTGCAGCCCGGCAAGATGGAGCTCGGTGGATGCCGGCAGCGCGGACAGCTCCTTGGCCGCACCGTCCTCGTCGAGCTCCATGGCATCGCGCAGCACCCTCAGCGCCGCCGCGCGGTTGGCTGGATCGTTGCCCCAGGCGGTGGCCTCGGCAAGGCACTTGAGAAAGGCCACCAAATCCCCCCGGTGCGCCGCCGCCCATCCGGCCGCGACCGCGAAGACCCCGCCCGGATAGTCCGGGAGCACCTCCCGGTAGTCCGCGATGCGGCGCATGCCCGCCGCTTCCGCCTTCTTGTCCCAGGGCGGGTTCAGGATGCCGGCAAAGGTGTTGCCGCTTTCCATGGATTCGAAGCGCGGCCCGGTGGCGCCGACCCCGTCCAGCTCGTAGTCGCCGCGGGTCATGTCGAGTCCGTGGGCCAGCAGGATCCTCCGGAGCACCAGGGCGTAGGCCGTATCCACCGCGTCCACGGCCAGGGGCCGTCCGCGGAGGTCCTCCCAGTCGCGAATTTCCGGACGCACGTACACCGGCAGGGCCATGCGCTGGGAGGCCTGCGCCACCGCGTGGATGTCGGCGCCCTCGCGCCCGGACCAGGCGAGCACGTTGTCGAAGGCGGTGGAGGCGACGTCGTAGGTGCCGTCGCTCAGGCCGCGCATCTGTTGGGTGGAGCTGCGGGTAAGGGTGGTCTCCACCGCCAGATCGTGCGCGGCAAAGAGCCCTCGCTCGCGTCCGATGACGACGGCGGCGTTTTCTCCGAAAGTGATGAAACGAACGAGCATGCGAGCCTCCGGGTGCCGGACGGGTTATTTATCGCCGTGTTCCTACACGAACGCGCCGGCCGCCGCCAGTGCTCGCATCGAGGGGGCGGGAAAGGCGGAGCGGGCGGGTTCCGCGACCCGCCCGCTCCGGGAGGGAACGGACTTACCGGATGGCTTCGTCACCCCGTTCGTTGGTGCGGATACGGATCACCTCGTCCACGGTGGTCACGAAGATCTTGCCGTCGCCGATCTTGCCGGTATGGGCCGATTCCAGGATGGCGTCCACCGCGCTCGAGAGCAGCTCCTCGGGCAGCAGCACCTCGATCTTCACCTTGGGCAGGAAGTCCACGGTGTACTCGGCGCCGCGGTAGAGCTCGGTGTGCCCCTTCTGCCGTCCGAACCCCTTGACCTCGCTGACCGTCATGCCCGAGACCCCCACCGCGGTCAGCGCCTGCTTGACCTCGTCGAGCCGGAACGGCTTGATGATGGCTTCTATCTTTTTCATGAATTCCTCCTTGATTCCCGCGTAGCGCCTCAAGCTTGTCAGCCGACGCAGGACACGGGAGCGTAAGGCCGGGCTTACTCACCAAGTATAGCCCCGCTCCTCGTGTTGGCTCAAATCCAGGCCCATCTGTTCCTCGTCGTCGGTGAGGCGGAGGCCCATGGTTGCGTTGAGTATGCCGAGAATGACCAGGGTTCCCACGAAGGCGAAGACCATGGTGGCCGCCACGCCGACGAATTGGATCCACAGTTGCCCGGGGTTGCCGAAGAAGAGACCGTCGGCGCCGCCGGAGTTCACCAGCGTGGAGGCGAACAGGCCGGTGGCCAACGCGCCCCAGATGCCGCCCACGCCGTGCACCCCCACCACGTCCAGCGAGTCGTCGTAGCCCAGGCGGGCCTTGAGGTTGCAGGCCGCGTAGCACAGGACGCCGCCGCCCACGCCGATGAAGATGGCGGAAACCGGGCTGACGAAGCCCGCGGCCGGGGTGATGGAGACCAGGCCGGCCACCGCGCCGGTGGCCGCTCCCAGCAGGGTCGGCTTGCCCCCGGTGGCCCACTCCGTGAACATCCAGGCCAGCGCCGCGGCAGCCGCCGCGGTGTTGGTGGTGACGAAGGCCACGGCCGCGAGGCCGTCGGCGGCCAGAGCGCTGCCGGCGTTGAAGCCGAACCAGCCCACCCACAGGAGCGAGGCGCCGATGACGCTGAAGGGAAGGTTGTGGGGCATCATGGCGTCCCGGCCGTAGCCCCGCCGCGCGCCGTAGACCATAGCCGCGGCCAGCGCGGAGATGCCCGAGCTGATGTGCACCACCGTGCCGCCGGCGAAGTCCAGGGCGCCCATGGCACCCATCCAGCCGCCGCCCCATACCCAGTGGCACAGCGGCGCGTAGATGAAGGTGCTCCACAGGAGCACGAACACGATGAACGTGCTGAACTTGGCCCGTTCGGCGAACGCGCCGGTGATGAGGGCCGGCGTGATGATGGCGAACATCATCTGGAAGACCATGAAGGCCAGATGGGGAACGCCCGCCACCAGGTCCGGGTTCGGCTCCGCTCCCACTCCGTTGAGCGCGAACCAGTCCAGGTTGCCGATGAGGCCCCCCACGTCCGGACCGAACGCCAGCGTATAGCCCCAAAGCACCCACATGATGCTGATGAGCCCCACCACCACGAAACTCTGCATGATGGTGCCCAGCACGTTCTTCGAGCGGACCAGGCCGCCGTAAAAGAGAAACAATCCCGGAATGGTCATCATCAGGACCAGAGCCGAACAGGTCAGTATCCACGCGGTGTCGCCGCTGTTGATTTGCGCCACTTTGTCCCCCGTTTGCCGGTGTTATTTCCCGCGTGTCGATCCGCGGGACATCTGGAGAGACGGATGAAGCAATTCAGGTGCCAACGTCGGGCGCCGGGACGCGATGTTGCCCGGGCCGCGCAGGTGTGGTGTTCGGGGGCTCTTCAGGGGCGTGCGAGGGAGTGAATGGACGATCCCAGGACGACGGCAACTGCCCAACAAGCGGGCATGTGCTTAACGAGTAGGCAGCTTGCGCCGTTCCACCGGCGCTGACTCGGCGACCCTTACCTGGCCCTGAGCCGTTGCCTCAGGCCCGCGTGCTGCTCCTGAATCCCGGACGGCAGCCGGTCCCCGAACTTCTCGAAGAACTCCGACTGGCTGCGCAGGTTGGTGCGCCAGCCGTCACGGTCCACGTGAAGCAGGCGCCCCATGGCGTCGCTCGACACGTCGGAGCCCTTGCGGCTGATGGCGGAGGGCTTGGGCAGGTAGCCGATGGGGGTCTCGTCGGCTTTGCCGCCGTCCCGGGAGCGCTCGATGATCCACTGGAGCACGCGCAGGTTTTCGCCGAAGCCCGGCCACAGGAACCCGCCCTGGTCGTCCCGCTGGAACCAGTTGACGCGGAAAATCTTGGGCGGGCGGGTCAGGCGCTTGCCCATGGAGAGCCAGTGGTTCCAGTAATCTCCCATGTTGTAGCCGCAGAACGGCAGCATCGCCATGGGGTCGCGCCGGACCACTCCAACCGCTCCGGTGGCGGCGGCGGTGGTCTCGGACGCCAGGGTGGCCCCCAGGAAGGTCCCGTGGGCCCAGTCGAAGGACTGATAGACCAGCGGCACGAGCTTCTGCCGCCGCGCGCCGAACAGGATGGCGCTGATGGGGACGCCGTTGGGGTTGTCCCGCTCGGCGGATATGGACGGGCACTCGGACGCGGGCACGGTGAAGCGGCTGTTGGGATGGGCCACGGGCCCCTCCTTGTTCCATGGCCGGCCGCGCCAGTCGGTGACGCTTCTGGGCACGGGGTCGTCGTGTCCCTCCCACCACACGCCGCCGTCGGGCTTGAGCCCGACGTTGGTGAAGATCGTGTTCTTCTCGATGGTGCGCATGGCGTTGGGGTTGGTCCTGGAGTTGGTGCCCGGCACCACGCCGAAGAAGCCGGCTTCGGGGTTCACGGCCCACAGGCGGCCGTCATCACCCACCCGGAGCCAGGCGATGTCGTCTCCCACCGTGAACACCTTCCAGCCCTTCATGGACTTGGGCGGCACCAGCATGGCGAGGTTGGTCTTGCCGCAGGCGCTGGGAAGGGCGCCGCACACGTAGGTGGTCTCGCCCTCCGGGCTCTCGATGCCGACGATCATCATGTGCTCGGCGAGCCATCCCTCCCGGGCCCCCAGTGCGCTGGCCAGCCGCAAGGCCATGCATTTCTTCGCCAGCAGCGCGTTTCCGCCGTAGCCCGACCCCACGCTCCAGATGGTGTTGGCTTCCGGAAAGTGGCAGATGAACCGGCGGTCGATGTGCAGGTCGGCCTTGGAATGGAGTCCCCGGGTGAAGTCGTCCGAGGCGCCGAGGTGCTCGAGGGCCACGTTGCCCATGCGAGTCATGGCGCGCATGCTCAGCGCCACGTAGACGCTGTCGGTGACCTCGATGCCCACCTTGCTGAAGGGAGAGCCGGCGGGTCCCATGAGGAACGGGATGACGTACATGGTCCGGCCCGCCATGGAGCCGTCGTAGATCTTGCCGAGGCGGTCGTAGGCCTCGTCCGGCGCCATCCAGTTGTTGGACGGGCCGGCGTCGTCCTGCTCGCGGGAGCACACGAAGGTCAGGTGCTCCGTGCGGGCCACGTCGTTGGCGGCGCTGCGGTGGAGGTAGCAGCCGGGCAGGCTCTGCTGGTCCAGGGGGATGAGGTCTCCGACCCGTATCGCTACCTGGGTCAGGCGCTCGCGTTCCTCTTCCGAGCCGTCGCACCACACCACATCATCCGGGCGACACATGGCTGCCGCTTCCTTCACGAACTTCCGAACCGCCTCGTTCACGACCATGCGTTCCCCTTTATTTCCCCCGTGTTTTCTTGGGCGAGGTCCGGCCGGAGCCTTGCTTGGCCGGCCGCGCGGCCTCCCGTTTCGCGGGCGCCGTCCTTGCCGCCCTGGGCTTCCCGGCATCCTGCGCGGGCGCCGCGGACTTGGCTGCCTTCGGCGGCTTGCCGGTGGGGTCGTTGGTGATGAAATGCCCGCAGTTGATGCAGTAGACGGTGTATGCCGGCTCCCGCCGATGATGGACGGTGTGGAAATGGCCCTGAGAGCTGTTGATGCTGATGTCGACCTGGTAGAGCTTTATGACGACGTTGTGGTTGCAGTTCGGGCAAACCACCGTCTCGGGTACTTCCGTTGTGGCCATCCGACCTCCCAGAAAGCCGGCGAACTTCGTGACACCTCAAGCCTGACTCGGGATTACCTTATAACGGGGGAAACGGCTTACGTCCAGTAGTCCTCCCGGCCGCCCTGGACCCACCAGTTCTCCCGTGGCCGGATGTCGAGATCGACCCCCTTCCGGTGCTCCCGCGCCAGATCGTAGAGCTTTTTGGCCAGGGCGACGTCGACGATGCCCTGGCCTCCCTGGTTCTTGTACAGGATGATCTGGTCGTCACTGGTGCGCCCTTCGGCCTTTCCGGTCAAAATATCCGCAATATCAACAACTTTGTCCCAGGTAACGATGCCGTCCTGGACCGGCCAGTAGATGTCTCCCTGTTGCGAATCCACCGCCTGTTCCCGGGACAGCGCGACGATGAAATCGCAGCGCCTGAGGGTGCCGTCGTCGATCTCCCGCCGCGGTTTGTCGAGGTTGCCGCTCTTCACCAGCTCGATGTTGCTGCCGATGACCGAGATGATGTACTGGCCCGGTTCCAGCCACGAGCCGTCGATGACCGGGACGTTGGTGTTGGTCATGCACAGGATGATGTCCACGTCCTGGGCTGCCCGAGGGCCTTCCGCCACCGGCTCCACCGGCACCTTGGTGATCTCGGTCATCTTCCGGGCGAAGGCTTCCCGGTGGGACTGCGTGGGGCTGAATACCTTGGCGCTCTCGATCTGCCTGAGCTGGGTCAACCCGACGAAGGTGGAATAGGCCTGGTTGCCCGAGCCGTAGATGCCGACGCGGCGCGCGTCCGCCTTGGCCAGCCGGTCGAGGCCCACCAGGCTGGTGGCCGGCGTCCGCAGGTCGGCGACCCCGGCGGCGTGTTTGGGCCGGTGGGCCATGATTCCCAGCAGCGTCCCGGAATCCGCGTCATAGATCAGCGCCAGTTCGGTCTGGTCGGGGTTGTACGGCGGACGGCGTTGCTGATCGCCGACGATGGCCTTGCGGTGCAGCGCCACCTGGGCGCCGACGGCGCCGTAGCTCGCCGCGCCGCCGGCGTAGATGTTGAGCACGGTGTCGAACGGGGCCTCGCCTACATTCCGGTGCAAATTCAGCCGCTTGCGAGGTGCGTTGACGCCCTCGGACGTGCCGATCTTCTTGAGAGCGGCCTCGGTGATGGAGACTGCTTCCGGAAAGGCGACCAACTCATCCACGTCTTGTGAATGGAAAAACAGGGCCATGATACCTCCAGGTATGGTTGACCGTTGGGGGGATGACATCCCGGGCAGGACCCTGCCGGAGGGTGTCCGCCAGGCCGATTGTCGGTTTGAAGCTATCAGATAGCCCGCCGGCCGGGGAAACGCAAGGTGGCGGGAAGACGCCGGCGGTGAAGACCGGCGAAGCGCGGGGTCAGAACACCATCTCGACCCTGGAAACGCAGCGAAAGCCGTAATACCCGTGCCCTCTGGCCTGCCTGCCCGGGTCCACGGTGTGCCGGGAGGTGGCGGTGAGCCCCTCGTGGTCGCTGGCGGCGCTGCCGCCCCGGGTCACCCTCGGGTACGGCGCCGACAGGCTCTCCCGGCCGTCCTTGGGGTCGTAGGGATACGAAGTCGCGGTGGAGCGGGTCCACTCCCAAATCTGGCCGGCCATGTCTAGCACGCCGTAGGGACTCCGCCCCTTGGGGTACCGGCCCACGGGCACCGACTCGCCTCGAAAGCCGCCGAAGAAGGCCAGCTCCGGCGTCGGCGGGCCGTTGCCCCACGGGTACAGCCGCCGGTCGGCGCCGCGAGCGGCCTTCTCCCACTCCGCCTCGCTGGGAAGCTGCTTCTCGAGCCACTTGCAGTACGCGACCGCGCCGTGCCAGGCCATTTCCGAGGCGGGATAGTCCTCCCAGCCGGCCTCCACTTTCCAGGTGTCGCCCACATGGTGGATGCGATTGTCCTCGTCCCCCACGTCCAGATACTGCTCACCCTTGGGCCCCACCGGCCCCTTGGCCCGGATGAACCGTGCGTATTCCTTCATGGTGACCAGATTCCGGTCGATGAAGAACGCCGGCAGGAAGAGCTTGTGGGCAGGTCCTTCTTCAGGCGGACCGCCGTCGCGCCCCATGGTGAACTCCCCGGCGGGGATGAGGATCATGCCGGCGTGCTTGCCTTCGGCGGCGCTGGCGGTGGTTGCCGAAAGGACCAGGGTCCCGGCCAGCACAAGCGACCCCGCAATGGAAAAAAGGCTGGGTGCCATAACCGTTACCTCCGGCGTTGCCTTGGGCGAACGCGGCAACGCTTCTCGTTGGATTGGCGGATACGATCCGAGCCGGGGAGACACTACTACGAACGGAGGATCTGGTCCAGTCGTCAAGACGGCCGGAGAGGGCGGGGTTTCATTCGTGTTAGATATTGCGTTTGGCAGCCCGAACAGCCTCAAAACTCGCGGCCCTTCGCCAGTCGCGCTTCAAGTTCCGCAACGCGGGCTTGCGCCGCCGCCGCGGCTCGCTCCGCGGTCTGCCGCGCCTGCTTCTCGCTCTCCCGTGCGTCGTCCGCTTCCGCATGGGTCAGCAGGTGCTCGCCGCTGGCCGGATCGTAGAACCGCAACCCACGCCTCTCCAGCCGCAACTCCAGCCCCAGCACGCGACTCCACAGTGCCATTCCTCCGGTTGCCAACTCCCGCCCGGCCAGACCCACGTATTCCCCCGACACCAACTCCGATCCCTGCAACTGCGGCGCCAGATGGTCGCCGGTCGGGTCGTATTGCAACCCTATACGTGCAGGTCGCAACGACGGGCGACTGGTGGCCCCCGTTTCGACAACATGCTACGAGAACCCCTGTACCACCGGGAGAACCGTCATGGATGCCGTGCAGATGGAAGTGGTCTACCGGGCCACCGCGCAGATCGCCAAGGAGCTGGCGCTCAACATGCTCCGCACCGGCTATTCGAGCGTCATCAAGGAGAGCCAGGACTTCACCTTCGCGATCTTCGACGGCGACGGACGCATGGTGACCCAGGGACTGCCGCAACCGCTGCACATCGGCGGCATCTCGGCCCAGGTGGGGGAGGTGATCCGGGTGTTCGGCGACGACAACGCGGAAGGCGACGTCTACATCCTCAACCACCCGTACTTCGCCTGCCAGAATCACGCCACGGACGTGACCGTGGTCTCCCCGGTGTTCCACCGGGGCCGGCGCGTGGCCTTCATCGCCAACACCGCACACAAGCCCGACCTCGGCGGCAAGGTGCCGGGCACCAACTCGCCGGACGCCACCGACGTGATCCAGGAAGGGCTGCTGCTGCCGGCGCTCCGGCTCTACCGCGGCGGCGAGGTCAACGAGGACCTCAAGACCATCATCATGGCCAACACCCGCACGCCGGAGATCACCTGGGGCGACGTCCAGGCCCAGGCCCTGACCAACTTCTACGGCCTCAGGAAGCTCGCGGAGCTGATGGAGCAGTACGGCTCCGACGAGGTGACCGCGTGCTGGCGCGAGTGGATGGACATCTGCGAGGCGGAGGTGCGGAAGGCCATCGCGAGGATTCCGGACGGGGACTACGGTCCCTGCGTCGACTTCCTCGACGACGACGGCCTGGACCGGGAGCGCTCCTATCGCATCGCCGCTTCCCTGCGGGTGGCCGGCGACGAGCTGCACTTCACCCTGGAGTCGTCGGAGCAGGCCCGGGGTCCCATCAACCTCCGGCCCTGCGTCATCCGGAGCTTCATCGACTGCCTCGCCGTGGCGGTGCTGTGCCCGGACCTGCCGGTCAACCAGGGCATCTCCCGGCCCATACACGTGACCTTTCCGCCCGAGGGATCGATCCTGAACCCGCGCTATCCCGCGCCGGTGAACATGTACGTCCGTCCCGCCCAGATGGTCACATCGGTGGTGCAGATGACGCTGGCCGAGGCTCTGCCGGAGGTGGTGCCGGCGCCGGACAGCGGCGCCGGCGGCTCGGTGTCCATCTCCGGGCAGGACGCCGACCGGGGGCGGTGGTTCTCGCTCTACGACCTCAACTGCGGCGGCGGCGGCGCCCGCGCCGACTCCGACGGTCCGGCGGTGATGAACTCGCTGGTGATCAACGTGATGAACACCCCGGTGGAGCCGTTGGAGACGGAGTTCCCCATCCGCATCGAGCGCTACGAGCTGTTCGAGGAGTCGGGCGGCGCCGGGCGCCTCCGCGGCGGCCTGGGCATGGTGCGGGACTGGAAGATGCTGGCGGACGAGGCCTACGTCAACCTGCGCAGCGACCGCTTCAAGCACTCCGCTCCGGGGCTCCACGGCGCGGGCCAGGCGCTGCCGTCGTCGGCCTGCCTCAACCCGGGCACGGAGGATGAGCGGGCGCTGCCGTCCAAGGTCAGCCGGCTGCAGATGGGAAAGGGCGACGTCTTCCGCATCCGATACGCCGGCGGCGGCGGAAGGGGCGACCCCTTCGAGCGGGAGCCGTCCAAGGTGCTGGACGACGTCCGGGACGGCTACATCAGCGCGGAAACCGCGCGGGAGGTCTACGGCGTGGCATTGAGCGGCCCGCCGCCCGAGATCGACGAGGCCGAGACCCGACGCCTCCGAAGCGCGCCCCGGAACGGGGACGCCGGATCGGGACAGGCGTAACCACACCGTGGAACAGCAGGCTCCCGCCCCGCGAGGCTGGCTTCGGGACTTCCTCCTGACCTGCGGCGCCCGCTTCGGGCTCTTCTTCGCCATGTTCCTGATCGAGCCGGTGTTCCCCGTGTACCTCAGGAACATGGGGACCAGCCCGTTCATGATCGGCGTGGTCATGGCCGCCTTCCCGCTCGGCGCCACCTGGGTGCGGCCGCTGGTGGGAGCCTACATCGACCGCCTGGGCAGCAAGGTCTTCCTCGTGGGCGGGCTGACCATCTTCATCACCGCCGCCACGGGCTATATCTGGACCGGCTCGGTGCTGGTGGCGCTGCTGCTGCGTACCTACCACGGCTTCGGGTGGTCGGGATGCACCACGTCGATAGGCACGCTGGTGGCGGACATCTCTCCGGATCACCTGCGCGGCACCCTCATCAGCTACTCCGGGGCGGTGAGCACCGTGGCCTACTCCATCGCTCCGGCCGTGGCCTTCTGGATCGTCGGCAGTCTGGGTTTCCCGACGGTGTTCGCGAGCGGGGCGGTGGCGGCGGGGTTCGGCCTGCTGGCGGCGGTCTTGATCCCTTCGCCGGCGAAGGACAAGCCCACGCCCGCGCGCCGGCGCTGGTTCGACACCTTCATCCTGCCCGCCTCCATCCTGCCCGCGGTGAGCATGGGTCTTCTGGGAATCTCCCGCGGCAGCATCATCGCCTTCCTGTCGCTCTACGCCCTGGAAATGGGGGGAGATCCGGGCATCTGGTTCAGCGTCTTCGCGGTGGCGGTGGTGGTGGGCAGGCCCATCTTCGGCCCGCTCTCCGACCGCAAGGGCCGGCCCTTCGTGGTCATCCCGACGTATCTGCTGGCCCTGGTGGGCATGCTGGTGCTGGTGATGGCGCGATCGCCCATGATGCTGCTGGTGTCCGCGGGCATCCTCGGGTTCGGCTACGGCTCGGTCCACGCCGCGCTCATGACCATGGCCATCGACCTGGCGCCGCGCGACCGGTGGGGCCTGAGCATGGCCCAGTACCACCTGTTCTACGACCTCGCCATCGGCGGGGGCGGGGTGCTGGCCGGCATCATGCTCCACTTTACCGGCAACAACTATCCCGCTATGTTCCTTGCCACCACGGTGGTGGGGCTCGGCGGGTTCGTGCTGTTCGTGACGAAGTACCGGGCGCCGGGGACTCCGCGGTGACGAGCCTCGGAGCCGGCGGCATGGAGTAGCAGGAGTTCGGGAATCGATGCTGAGAGGTCCCACGAAAACATCGGCCGCGGCGTTCCTCGTCTTGATGCCTTCCCTGGTTCCGGCGTTCGGAGCCGATCCCGCGCCGGAAAGGCTCCGCATCGGCGTCGATCCCGGCTATCCGCCATTCGGTGAAATCGACGGAGCAGGCCGGCTCAAGGGCTTCGACATCGACGTCGCCCTTGCCCCGTGCGCGCGGATGAAGATTGTGTGTACGTTCGTTCGGCCCGATTGGGAAGGGCTTATTCCGGCGCTGCCGGCGGGGAAGTTCGACGCCATCGTCTCCAGCATGTCGATCACCGCGAAGCGCCGGCGGTGGGTCGGGGGCGGCGACCGCGTCAACTGGAGGACATCGAGGTGAAGCCCGGAGCCTGGCTGCTCGCCGCCGCGGGACTGACTCTCAGCCTGTTCGCTTCCCCCGGCATGGCCGCCGACCCCATCGTCGGCTTGATCACCAAGACCGACACCAATCCGTTTTTCGTGAAGATGAAAGAGGCCGCGCGGCAGAAGGCCGGAGAGCTCGGCGTCGAGTTGCGGACGTTTGCCGGCCGATACGACGGCGATACGGAGCCTCAGATCCATGCGGTGGGGAGGCTTGTGACCGCTGGGGCGAAGGGCATTCTCATCACCCCGTCGGATCCCGCCGCCCTCGCCGCCGCCGTCCGCAAGGCGCGAGCCGCCGGTGTGCTGGTCATCGCGCTCGATACCCCGTTCGACTCCGCCGAGGCCGTCGATGCCACGTTCGCCACCGACAACTTCCGGGCCGGCGAGTTGATCGGCGCATGGGCCAGGGCGAGCATGGGCGCCTCCGCGGAAAGCGCGAGGATCGTAACGCTGGATCTGTCCACGGCGCAGGTCACGGTGGAAGTGCTGCGCAACCAGGGGTTCCTCAAGGGTTTTGGCATCGACATCGAGGACCCCGGAAAGATCTACGATGAAGACGACCCCCGCATCGTCGGCGCCGACGCAGCCCTTGGCACCGAAGCAGGCGGCCGCGCCGCCATGGAGAGGCTGCTGCGGAAGATTCCGGGGGTCGACGTGGTGTATACGGTCAACGAGCCGGTGGCGGTCGGCGCTCATGCGGCGCTCAAGGCATCGGGCAGGGAGCAGGACGTTGTGATCGTTTCAGTGGACGGTGGCTGTCCGGGAGTCCGGAAGGTCGCCGCGGGCGTCATCGGCGCCACCGCCATGCAGTATCCCGTCAGAATGGCTTCGCTCGGGATGGCGGCGGCGGCGTCGTTTGCCAGGACCGGCAAGAAGCCGCGGAAGCGGGGCGTTCCGGACTTCCATGACACCGGCGTCGTCCTGGTCACCGAGCGGCCGGTTTCGGGAATCCCGTCCATTTCCGCGCGACAAGGTCTGAAGGAATGCTGGTGAGAATGCAGGCAAGCGGATCATGAGCGATCCGGAGGTCTCCTGTCGCGTCGGCGTCGACGTCGGCGGCACCTTCACGGACGTCACGGTCCTCGATGAGCAGACCGGGCAGATCCAGGAGGTCCGCAAGGTCCCGTCCAATCCCGCGGCGCCGCTGGAGGTGCTGGGCGGCGTGCTGGCGGATATGCGCGACCGGTGGGGTGCGGAAGCGCTTTCCTATCTCCTGCACGGCTCCACCCATGCCCTCAATACGGTGCTCGAGGAGAAGGGCGCCCGTACCGGACTTCTCACCACACGGGGGTTCCGCGACGTCTACGAGATCGCGCGCCAGTGGAAGGGCCACGAGGTCTTCAACATCTTCTACCCCGGGGCCACGAGGTTCGTGCCGCGCCGCCGCGTCGCGGAGGTCCCGGAGCGGCTCGACAAGTCCGGCGACGTGATGGAACCCCTCGATCTGGATGCCGTGGACGAGGCCGTGGCCGGCCTCATGGAGCAGGGGATAGAGGCCCTGGCGGTTTCGTTCCTGTTCTCCTACGTGAACCCCGCCCACGAGCGGTTGGCGGCGGAGCGCATCCGCTCGCGTTATCCGGGCCTGTTCGTGTCGCTGTCGTCGGAGGTGAATCCGGTGTGGCGCGAGTACGAGCGCACCGCGACCACGGTGTTGAACGCCTACCTCGGCCCGCGCATGGAGCAGTACTTCGCGGGTATGGAGGAGACGGTGCTGCGCCACTTCCCGGGCGCGCATCCTTTCCTGATGAAGTCCAACGGCGGCATCGGCGCGCCGAGGGCCATGGCGCGGTTCCCGGTCCAGACGCTCATGTCCGGCCCGGTGGCGGGGGTGGTGGCGGCCAGCGAGCTGGGCGCGCGCACCGGGGCCTCCAACCTCATCTCGCTGGATATCGGCGGCACCAGCAGCGACATGTCGCTGATCCCGGGACGGCCGCTCTTCCGCACCGAATGGCACATCGGGCGCCATCCGGTTCGCGTCGATTCGGTGGAGGTGGAGAGCCTGGGGGCCGGCGGCGGCAGCCTGGCCCAGGTGCGCTACGGCAAGGTGCTCCAGGTGGGGCCGCAGAGCGCGGGGGCGGTGCCGGGGCCGGCCTGCTACATGCGTGGCGGCGACCGGCCGACGTTGACCGACGCCCTGGTGCAACTGCGACACTTGAATCCCGAGGCGTTGCTCCAGGGCGAGATGCCCATCGATTCGGCGTTGTCGAACGAGGCCATCCGCCGGGCGGTTGCCGAACCGCTGGGCATGTCGGAGGACGAGGCGGCGCTGGGGATCCTGCGCGTGCTGGTGGCCAACATCGTCTCCTCCATGCGCACCATCACCATCGAACGGGGCTTCAATCCCGCGGACTTCGTCCTCGCTCCCTTCGGCGGCATGGGGCCGACCCTGGCCACCGCGGTGGCCTCCTCCCTGGGTATCGGCCGGATACTGGTTCCCGCCGACCCGGGGAATTTCAGCGCCTTCGGCATGCTGCTGTCCGACCTGCGCTCGGACACGGTTACCACACGGGTGGTGGCGCTCACGCCGGATTCGCTGGCGGAAGCGGTGGCGGCCCTGCGCGATCTCGAAGAGACCGTGCGGCGCGACCTCGCCGCCCAGGGGCCGTCGCCGGACCGGATCCGTGTTGATTGGCTGCTGGACATGCGCTACCGTGAGCAGGCTTACGAGTTGACGGTCCCCATCGCCAAGGATGCCGCGAAGCTCAACGTCGACGAGATCTGCGACCGTTTCGGCCAGGCTCACGAGCAGCGCTACGGCCACCGGGCGGACGACGAGGTGGTGGAGGTGGTCAACCTGAGGGCGTCGGCCTACGCTTCGTTGGGGAAACCGGAGTTGTCACGGCACGAAGGCGCCGGGGCGCGGCAGCCCGCCCCCGGGCGCCGCCGGGCGGTGATGCTCGACGGCGTCCACGACGTGCCGGTGCTTCGCCGTGACGAGTTGGCCCCGGGACAGGGCTTGAGCGGCCCCGTCATCGTCGAGGAGAAGACCTCCACCACGGTGGTGGAGCCGGGTTGGGCGCTTCGCGTGGACCCGGAAGGCAATCTGGATATCACGCGCGCAACGTGACCGGAGCGTGCAGGGGCGGGTTCGAACCCGCCCGTGTTCGGGCCGCCGTGTGGCCCGGGACGGAGGCATCACATGAAGATTCTGATTACGGGCGGTATGGGAGTCAACGGCGCGGTGACCGCGAGGCACCTGATCCGGGACGGCGTGCGGCCGGTGCTGATGGACAACCGGATGGACACTTCGCTGATCTCGGACATCGAGAAGGACGTGGACCTGGTGATCGGGGACATCCTGGACCCGGAGGGCCTGGACAAGATCGTCGCGGACCACGGGATCACCCACGTGGCGCACCTGGCGGCGCTGATGCCCATTCCCGCGGAAACCGATCCGGCCCTGGGCATCAAGGTGGGTGTGGACGGAACTCTCAACGTGCTCGAGATCGCGCGGCACCGGGGGCTCGAGCGGGTCGTGTTCACCAGCTCCAAGGCGGTGTACGGCGAGATCTTCGGCCGGCACGCGTATCCGGAGTACGTGCCCGTGAACGAGGAGCACCCCCAGAACCCGGCGGACCTCTACGGCACCATCAAGGTGTGCTGCGAGACCCTGTGCACCTACTACCAGAAGAAGTACGGCGTGAGTTCCGTGGTGCTGCGCTTCGGCTCCATCTACGGCCCCGGCAAGGAGGTGCGCCACGGCGCGCTGTCGCTCTACGGCCAGATGATCGAGAACGTCATGTCGGGGAAGGGCTTCACGGCCACCGGCGGAGACCAGTCCAACGAGGCCCTCTACGTGGGCGACGTGGCCCGCTCCATCATCCTGGGCCTGCAGGTCAAGGACCCCGCCGAGCGGACGTTCAACATCGGCACCGGCGTGGGCGTCACGCTCCAGGACTTCAAGCGCATCCTCGGAGGGCTCTATCCGGACAGCAAGATCGAGGTCGGCTCCGGGCTGGAGTTCCGCATGACCGAGAAGAAGAGCTACTGCATCTTCGACATCAGCAAGGCTAGGGAGCACCTGGGCTTCACCCCGGCCTACGACCTCGAAGCCGGCATCAAGGACTACATCGCAACCATCGAGCGGCTGAGGCCGCGGTAGGGCTACACAAGCGGACTAAAATCGTCGCTTGCCATTGGTTCGTGCTCGTCCCAGTGGCCGCTCATTTCAATCAAGACCCGTTGCTTGGACGGGGCGGGCAGCGTATTTAGCCGCACGACGCGTGCGGAGTATTTCGGGGATTCGGCCATTGCCGCAACTAAATCCGTCACGAGATAGCGTGGGGTCCAACCAATCATGTGGTAGTCGGTCGTTTGAATTTGGACCGCCAACCCGGTCGCCGGATTGGTCAGCTCTAGCGTCACGTATAGTTCGTCCCACTTGGTGAGGCGGTCGATCCGTTCTTGTGCCGATTGATTTACGTGGCGCCAACCGTGAAGAAAGAAGCGGCAGGTGAAGCTTCCGTCTTTGCGCTTCACGAGTTTCGGGAAAACCTCATAGGCATCCGTTACGCGGGTACCACCGCTCACAGCAAGGATCTCCACAGGGTCCGCCCCTTCGGGCAAGTCGAGGCCCGACAAATAGTCCGCGAAGTCCGGTCTTCCTGGATTAATGATACGGTTCTGGAACAGCGGAAACAATTCCGAAGACCGGTAGTCTTCGTCCAGGCAAGGGAACTCGGCCAATAGTGGAAAACCGGCCTCGCTTTTTGCTCGTTCCGCGCCGCGAATGTAGCGAAAACGATAGAGGGGAGATTCGGTGTCCACGTCTAGTCGGCCTACCGGAAACCACAAGCGACTTTCCTTCCTTTGGTCCTGCCAAGCTAAGAATAGGGTGTTCGTGTTCATTGGGTAAGCTCTTCTAGCTGAGCCAGAGTCCTCAAAGGGGTACAGGGGCTCAGTAGCCGAGTCGGAACCCCATCTGCCTTAAGTCACTGGTTAAACCGTACCCTACGCCGCCCCTTGCCGTTCCAGGATGTGGGCCATGTCCACCTTGGCGCCGGAGCGGTCGCAGGCGTCCACGAAGAGCTGGATGACGTCGTCGTCCTCGTCCTCGTGCTCGATCTGCCAGCCGCCCTGGTTGAGGGGGACGTCGGACTGGATCGGGCCGGGCACCAGCTTGAACATGCGGCTGAGCATCTTCAAGGCGAGGTAGCGGGCCGGCCGGGGGCCGGAGTTGAAGTGCTGGTGGAACCAGCCCTCGGGCGGCACCACCAGTGAGCCGGGCTTCCAGATGAACTGCTGCTTCTCCTCGCCCTCCGGCCACATCAGGGAGTAGCCCTCGCCGGACAGGATCATCACGTGGGCGCCGGGGCCGTGGCGGTGGGCCTTCTTGTAGCGCCCCACCGGGAACTCGGAAACATGGGCGCCCATGTGGCTTGCCACCAGCTCGAAGAAGACGGTCTTGCTGCCCTTGCCCCGCGCCTCCCACGCGATGGGCTCGATGTTGGCCACGTCGGGGATGAAGTTGGTTTCCAGCACCCGGTCGTTGTACAGGCGCGCGTGGCCGCGGAAGTCCTGGTCGTCTCCGAACCGGTCCCTGAAGACGTAGGAATTGCCCATCACGAAGTCCACGTTGTGGAAGATGTTGTGGACCAGCGGCGCGTTGGTGACCCCCAGGAGCTTGGCCTCCCGGTCGCCGGAGCCGTTGAAGTGCTGGTAGGTGGCGTTCACCGGGATGGCGAACAGGCTGCCCTCCTGCCACTCGAAGCTCTGGCCCTTGCCGTCGCCCTGCCACAGGGTGGTGGCGCCCCGGCCCGAGAGCACGTAGACCAGCTCGTCGTAGATGTGTTTCTCCGGGTTGAGGCTCTTGCCCGGCGGAATTGTCACCACGAAGGCGTCGTCGAGATAGCCGGCGCCTTCCAGGTTGATGTAGACGCCGTGGCCGCCCTTGCGGTCCCACCACTTCATCGGCACTTCCTTGAGGTCCTGGACGAAGTAGCCCCGGATCACGTCCACGCCCTGGGACTCGACCCAGCGGTCGTAGGGCGTGTCCATCACCTCGGCGTTGCGGTCCACGCGTTCGAAGTTGCCCAGGCTCTCGATCTTCATGCGACTCGTCCTCCGGGTTCAAGGCCGGGCTTACATGCCCTTGGCTTCCACGGCCTTGGCTTCCGTGGTTTCGGGTTCCTTGGCGCTCATGCCCGCGTCCGGCGCGGGAGCGGGCGCGGGGGGATACGGTGCCGGCGGCGTGTCGAACCGGGAACTCCCCAGATGCCGGAACAGCCGCGACCCCTCGGACAGGATGGCGGTGCTCTTCTCCGGCAGGAACTTTTCGTAGGCCTCCAGGCTTCGAGTGAAGCTGTAGAACTCGGGGTCCTGTCCGTAGGAAGCGGCGTAGATGGCCGTGGCCGTACCGTCACCCTCACCCCGGAGTTTCTGGCTCTGGCGGTAGGCTTCCGCCAGGAGAATCGTCTTTTCCTTGTCCGTCAGGGCGCGGATCTTCTTGGACTCCTCCTCGCCCTCGGAGCGGTACCGCTTGGCGATGCGCTCGCGTTCCGCGCGCATGCGCTCGAAAACGCTCTGCTGCACTTCGGAAGGAAGGTCCGCGCGCTTCACCCGGACGTCCACGACGGTGACGCCGTACTCGCTCCTGGCCTTTTCGGCGGAGCGTTTGGCCACGGCCTCCATGGCCGATTCCCGCTGGCCCGCGATGATGTCCGCGAAGTTCCGCGACGCCAGTTCCTGGCGCAGCTCGGAGAACACGATGTCGTCCAGCAGCAACCGTCCGCGTTGCTCGGTCAAGGCGGTCTTGAAGAACTGGAAAGGATCGCTGATCTGCCACCGGGTCACGTGGTCCACCACCACGCGCTTCTTGTCCAGGGTCAGGTAGTCACGGGGCTGTGCGTCGCTGGCGAGGATGCGCCGTTCGTACATGGTGACGTCTTCCACCAGCGGCGTCTTCCAGTGAAGTCCCGGCACCCGCACCGCGCGCTTGAACTTGCCGAACTGGGTGACGATGGACTGCTGCCATTCGCCCACCACGAAGAACGGCCGGACGGGGGGAAACAGCAGCACCACCACGATGGCGCCGACGATGATGCCGACAATGTAGGAACGGTTCATCACTTGCCTCCCACTCCCGGAAGTCCCGACATGCTCTTGAGCGGCAGCAGCGGCACCACGTTCTTCGCCCCCTGGGCGTCCACGATGATCTTGTCGACGTTGGGGAGCACGCGCTCGATAGCCTCGAGGTACATGCGCTCCCGCGTCACCCGGGGCGCCTTGCGGTATTCCGTCAGGACCGCGTTGAACCGGGAGCCGTCGCCCCTGGCCCTCAAGGTCCGTTCCTCCTTGTAGGCCTCGGCTGCCTGGACGATCTCCTGGACCTCGCCTCGGGCCTTGGGAATGAGGTCTTCGCGGTAGCCCCGGGCCTGGTTGATGAGCTTCTCGCGGTCTTCACGTGCCCGTACCACCTCGTCGAAGGCGTCCTTGACCTGGCTGGGGGCCTCCACGGTCTGGAGCTTCACCTCGGTGATCTGGATCCCCGACTCGTAGGTGTCCATGAGCTGCTGCAGGAACTCCTGGGTCTCGGTCTGCACCCGGTCCCGGCCCACCGTCAGGACCTCCTCGATGGTGGTGTTGCCGACCCGGCTGCGCAGCGCCACTTCGGTGGCCGCCTGCAGCGTGGTCACCGGATCCCGGAGCTTGAACAGGAACTGCTCGGGGGCCTTGACCCGATACTGCACGGTGAGTTGCGCGCTGACGATGTTCTCGTCGCCGGTGAGCATCAGGGACTCGGCGGGGATGAGACGCACGAGGTTGGGCCGCAACGGATTGCTGCGGAAGCCCACTTCCAGCCGGCGGATCTCCGCCACGTTGACCTTGCGCAACTCCTCGATGGGCCAGGGAATATGGTAGTTGAGACCGGCGGTGGCGACGCGCGTCACCTTGCCGAAGCGCGTGACCACTCCTTCCTCGCCGGGCTGGATGGTGTAGACGCCGCTGGCCAGCCAAATCAGCACGATGGCGCCCGCGATGACGAAAGGCACGCCGGACTTCAGGAAACCGGGCAAGTTGGGCAACCGGGAGAGGAGATCCTCCCAATCCGGTCCGCTCTGCTGCCGGCGCCCCCAAGGCCCCTCGGATCCGCCTTGCATGAAAAGCTCCTTTGTCTTCCGGCCTTAGCCGCGTAAGGGGTGTCTGCGTCGGGGAAAGTGTCGGATGATTACTCCTATCCGGGACTCTACCATTGCCCGCAGGGGTGTCAAGCAACCTCTCGCGAAGGGAATGCCTCGTCGCGGGGAGGGATCCTGGCGGTAAGCCAGTACCACTGGTCCGGATAACGGCGGATGAGGGTTTCCAGACGCTCCATGATCCGGTCGGTGTTGACCTGCACGTCCGCATGCAGGTCGCCGGTGCGGGTCAACCGCATTTCTTCCTCGACGACGAGCTCCAGGCCGCCGGCATCGTTCCGGATGAGGTACACCGGCAGCACCGCCGCGCCGGAGCGCAGGGCCAGGCTCACCGGGCCCCGGGCGGACCGCACCGGCCGGCCGAAGAGCCGGGTTTCCACCTCGCCGCGCTTGAGGTTGTCGCCCAGGATCAGCACGGTCTGGTTGTCCCTGAGCACCGCGAGGATCTTCCGGACGGCGTCCCGCCGGGGGATGGAGGGGATCAGGCCGGCAAAGAACGAGCGGCTGTGACGCAGCACCAGTTCCATGAACTTCTCGTCGTCGAGGAACCGGAACAGGCATTGAATGGAATAGCCGCGGAGGCCCAAGCCGCCGCCGACGAGCAGGAAGTTGCCCAGGTGGAAGCCCAGGGCGATCACCCCGTGGCCCCGGTCCAGGGCCGCGTCCAGGTGCTCGAGCCCGCGTACGCGCAGGGTGTCCCTCAGCCGTTCCGGGTGGCCGATGTGGAGGAGGCTGTCGACGGCGGCGTCCGCGCACTGCCGCTGCACGTCCCTGGCCAGCCCCAGCTTGGCGGCCTTGTCCCAGGACTCCCCGAAGGCCGCATCCATGACCGCCACCAGGCGCCGGCGGGAGACCGCCACGGAGAGGAACCGCCGGACCACGGGCCGTGCGAGGCGCCCGAACCGCTCCGGCGAGGTCATTCGCGTGAGCCGGAGCAGGATACGCACGAGGCCGCCGCAGGCGCGAAGAAACAACCACTGGGTAGCGCGTCGAGGCCGCTCTTTCGGTGGTGGCATGGCGAAAAACCCTGTCTTTATGGCGACTTGACAGATACCAGGAGCCACCATAAGCTGACCGTCGCAAGGTGACACACGAGAAGGGAGATGGCAATGCCTCCAGTCATCGATTCCGACGGACACTATCACGAACCCCACTACCTCTTCGACGAGTTCATCGACAAGGAATATTTCTCCAGGCGGCCGCGGGTGCTGGCCATCCGCGACCATGGCCTGGAGGTGGGGCGGTGGGTGGTGGAGGGCAGGGTGGTGCCGCGCATCCCGTTCTCCAAGGGGGTGGGCGCGGGCGGCTTCGACTACATGAGCCCGCGCCACGAGCAGATGCACATGAAGGACAATACCCTGGACGACACGGAGGGCCGGCTCAAGGACCTGGAGCTGCTGGGCGTCGACATCCAGGTGATCTATCCCACCGCCATGGTGTTCGTCTCGGACGTGGAGGACAAGGACCTGGCCACCGCCATCTGCCGCGCCCACAACGACTACGTCGCGGACCGTTGCAACCGCGCCCCGGACCGGCTCAAGGGCATCGCCCTGGTGCCGTTGCAGGACCCTGGCTCGGCGGTGGAGGAAATGCGCCGGGCGACCAGGGAGCTGGGGCTGGTGGCGGTGACCATCCCGGGCATCGTGGGCACCCGGCCGCTGCACTCCAGGGAGTTCGAGCCGTTCTTCAAGGCGGCCAACGACCTCGACTGCCCCATCGGCTTCCACGCCGTCACCGGCATGCACGACACCCCCTGGGCGGACTGTTTCAAGGATTTTTTCTCCACCCACGTCACCGCCATGCCCTTTTCCATGATGGTGGCGCTCATGTCCGTGACCCGCATGGGCCTCATGGAGGACCTGCCGAACCTCCGGTTCGCGTTCCTGGAGATCGACGGACAGTGGCTTCATTACTGGGCCAACTGGGTGAACCGGCACGTGGAGGACGCTCCGCGGGTATCCGGCGGCTATCACCGGGAGCCGGGCTGGGGCGACGAGCCCTACCTGCTGCCGGACGGGGTGAAGAACCCCCACGAGTACATTCAATCGGGCCGGTTCCTGTCCGGCTACAGCGAACATGAGGACCTGCGCTACCTCATCGACCATCTCGGCCCCCGCAGCTTCATGTACGCCAGCGACTACCCCCACGGCGACACCGAGTGGGAGCGCGTGCAGGAGACCCGCGCGCTGACGACCCTCACCCAGGAGGAGAAGGACGACATCCTCGGGAACAATGCGGCCCGGTTCTACAAGCTTTAGATGTCGACCCGCGTTGACACCTCGCAAGACCCTGTGATACCTTGGCGCCCCCAAGCGTCGGGAAAGTAAACTCATTTCAAACGTACTTCAGGAGGTTCTCATGATACGCAGGTATTCCCTGGCCGTGCTTGCCGTTGCGTTCCTTGTTCTGGCGGTGGCCCACGGTTCGACGGCCGCCCAGGAAGACAAGTTTCCCAACAAGACCATCACGTGGCTGATCAATGCCGCTCCGGGAGGCGGGTTCGACCTCCACAGCCGGGCGGTGGCCCGGGTGATGCGGAAGAAGCTCGGCGTCAACATCATCATCCGGAACGTGCCCGGGGCGGGCGGGATCATCTCGTGGAACCTGCTGTCGGCGGCCAAGCCCGACGGCTACACCATCGGCATCGTCAACCTGCCCGGCGCCATCGTCAGCCAGTTGTTCAAGGAGACGCAGTACAAGCTCAGGGAGTTCACCTGGGTCGGCCGCATCTCCGCGGCGCCGTACATCTACGCCGCGGGGAAGCAGCATGGGCTCCGCACCCTCGATGACTTCCAGAAGGCCAAGGAAGTGCTCATCACCGAATCGGGTTACGGCACCACCGGCTGGGTCAATTCCGCGCTTACGGCCGCGACCATGAAGTTCAAGCCCAAGTTCATCATGGGCTACGCCGGCGCGCCGGCGTCGAACATGGCCATCGTTCGCGGCGAGGGGCACGCCCGCGCCCTGGGGCTGGATTCTCCCGGCCAGATGGCGTTCATCAAGGATGGCTCCATGGTCCCGACCTGGGTTTACCTCGAGAAGCGCGATCCCAGGTATCCGGACGTCCCCACCGTGGGCGAGCTCGGCTTTCCGCAGTTGAGCGTCCTGGCGGCCAACCGCGTGGTGGCGGCGCCTCCGAAAACGCCCAAGGATCGCATGGCGGTGCTCATAAAGGCCTTCCGGGAGTCCATCGAGGACCCCGAGACCCAGGCGGCGTTCAAGAGCATGAGGGCCAAGACCGCGGGCGTCTACGGCGACGACTGGCTGCCCGTGATGGAGACCATGTTCAAGCTGATCCAGGACAACGCGGACGTCTTCAAGAAGGCCCTCAAATAGCGCCCCGGCAACGGAGCGCCTGTCTCGCGACGTGAAGCAAAGGGGCAAGTCCGGCCTGGACTTGCCCCTTTTTCCGTCGGGGCGAAATGCTGCTAACATGTCGCTCACTCACACGTTTCACAGGAGGAGTTCATGAAGATCGAAGGGAGCTATCAGTTCAACGCGCCGCGCGAGCGGGTCTGGGAGATTCTGCAGGATCCCCGGATCATGGCCCAGTGCATGCCCGGCTGCGAGAGCATGGAGGAAGTCGGCCCGGACCAGTACGAGGCCACGGTCAAGGTCGGCATCGCTGCGGTCAAGGGCAGCTACAAGGCCAAGGTCGCCGTCAAGGAGAAGCAGGCCCCCAGCCATTACGTGCTGAGCGGCTCCGGCTCCGGCGGCCCGGGCTTCATGCAGGGCGACCTGGTCATCGACCTGGAGGAGAACGGGGAATCCGCCACCACGCTGCGCTACAGCACCGACGCCAAGATCGGCGGCCTGATCGCGGGAGTGGGCCAGCGCATGCTGGGCGGCGTCGGCAAGATGATGGTGGACCAGTTCTTCAAGAAGATGGAGGGCTTCGTCTAGTGTCCTGTCCGGTTGATTCGCATCATGAGATGCGCCGGATTTTTCGTTGTCGGCAAGGCGCGATGACGAGCAGTGGCGGTTACCACGCGAGGAAGAGCAACGCAGCCGACGGCGAAAAAGACAAGCAGATTATGGTGTGAATTAACCGGACAGGACACCAGGTTGTCGCGCGCCGGGATTTGTGGTGTAATCGCGCCCCACTTCGGAAGGCTGTTCACAGGGAGGTCGATGATGTTCCATCCGCGTCTGGGTCTCTCTTCCGTGGCCGTGGTCCTCGCGGCCTGCATGCTGCTCGCCGCTTCGGCGTCCGCGCAACCCGTCACCATGAAGATCGGGCACGCCACCACCAAGGGGGCGTACGACAACTGGGCGGACACCTTCAAGGCCGGCCTCGCCAAGCGGGTCGGGGACCGCATCAAGGTGGAGGTCTATCCCCTCAGCCAGCTCGGGGCGATACCGGCCATGGTGCAGGGCGTCCAGCTCGGCACCATCGAGATGACCATGACGCCCCCGGCGTTCCTGTCCGGGGTGGACCCGCGCTTTGGGGTGCTGTCGGCTCCCGGCATCTTCGAGGATCTCATGCACGGTTTCCGCACCGTGCACGATCCGGCGTTCAAGAAGGCGTACTGGTCCATCGGCGATGCCAAGGGACTCAAGCTCGTCAGCATGACCTGCGACGCGCCCACGGACTACGCCACCTCGACGCCGATCCGCAAGCTGTCGGACTTCAAGGGCCGCAAGCTCCGGGTCTTCGGCAGCAAGCTGGAGATCGAGACTCTCCGCCGGCTCGGCGCCGCGGGCGTGCCCATGCCGCTTTCCGAGGTGGTCCCGGCGATCCAGCAGAAGACCATCGACGGCAACAAGGCGGGCATCACGATTTTCGTGCCCTTCAAGTACCAGCGCATCGCCAAGTACGTGCTGAAGCCGGGGGAGGGGCTGATCTGCAGCGGCCGCTTCGTAAGCAAGGTGTGGTTCGACAAGCTGGCCCCCGACCTTCAGAAGGCGATCCTGGACCAGTCGCTGGCCACCGATCCGCTCAACCAGGCGTGGACCCTCAAGTTCGTCGAGCGCATGTACAACATCTGGGTGAAGAACGGCGGCGAGTTGGCGGAGCTTTCGCCCGAGGACCGGAAGGAGTTGCGGCGGCGCCTTTCCACCGTGGGCGACGACGTGCTGAAGGACCGCCCGGCGGTGCTCGAGACCTACCGCGCCATGAAGGAAGCGGCCGGGCGCGCCCGCGGCGGCTGAGGCCCTCGTGGCGGGCCGAGGGGTCATGTCCGACCCTGAGCTTCCAAGGCCTCTCCGCTTCGTCATCGTGACCGTACCGAAGGCGATCGTCGGCGTGTTGATCCTCGCCGGCATCGCCGTCAACTTCGCCAACGTCATCGGACGGTACGTCTTCCTCCAGCCCGTCATCTGGGCCGACGAGGCCATGGTCTACATCATGGTCTGGACGGTCTTCATGGGCGCGGTCCTGGTTTCCTTCGAGGGGCAACACCTCAAGATGGACTTCTTCTCCATCATGCTGCCCTCGCCCTGGAAGGAGATCGTCAACGGCATCGCCACGGTTTCGTTCCTTGCCGTGTGCGTCTTCGTCATCCCCCAGACCTGGACCGTGGTGAAGCTGGTGTGGAACTTCGGCCAGCGCAGCGTCGTCGCCGAGATCCCCATGGTGATACCGCACTTCGCGCTGCTGCTGGGCTTCGCGCTCATGTTCCTGGCGGTGGTGCTCCGCTTCCGTTCGTACGTGAAGGGTGAGTTCGCCGGCGAGATCGTGCAGGGATACGGCGGCAACGACTCGGATGGCCTGGCCCCTTCGGACCCGGATGGCCTAACCCCTCCGTCATCCCGGACTTGATCCGGGATACAGGGTTTCAAAGGGTTTTCCGATACGGGCCACGGACTGAAGGGGGACGATTTCGTGGAATGGGTGATGGCCGTCGTGCCGGTGATCCTGCTGCTGCTGGGGTTCCCCATTTTTGTCATCCTGCTGGCCACCTCCGCCATCGTGCTGCTGCTGTTCGCGCCGGTGCCGCCCATGGCGGTGCACATCAACATGTTCGGCAGCGTCGACAAGTTCGCTCTGATGGCGGTGCCGTTCTTCATCTTCGCCGGAGACCTGATGGGCCGGGGCGGCATCTCCCGGCGCATCGTCGCCTGGGTCCTCTCCGTCATCGGCGGCGTCCGCGGTAGCTTGGCGTTGACCGCGGTGGGGACCTGCACCGTCTTCGGCGCCATTTCCGGTTCCAGCCCGGCCACGGTGGCCGCCGTCGGACGGCTGCTCTACCGGCCGCTCCGGGACGCCGGCTATGACGAGAAGTTCTCCACCGGCCTGCTGACCTCATCGGGCGCCATCGCCATCGTGATACCGCCGTCCATCGGCATGATCCTCTACGGCGTGTCGGCGCAGGAGTCGGTGGTGCTGCTGTTCGTGGCCGGCATCGTCCCCGGCCTGATCATGGCGCTGCTGATGGCCGGCTACATCTACGTGTTTGCGGTGAGGCGGGGCATCCGCGAGGGTTCGAGGTTCTCGTTCCAGGAGTTCCTGGCGGCCAGCAGGGAAGGCGTGTGGGGCCTGGGCATGCCCGTCATCATCCTCGGGGGCATCTACGCGGGGGTCTTCTCGCCCACCGAGGCGGCCGGCATCGCCTGCGTCTATGCCATCGTGGTGACGCGTTTCATCTACGGCGACATCGGCTGGAAAGGGATCTGGGAGGTGTCGGTCAACTCCATGTACCTGACGGCCCAGGTGCTGATCATCGTGGCCGCGGCCGGGGTATTCTCCCAGCTTCTGACCATCAGCGGGGCGCCGCAGACCATGGTGGGGATGATCCGGGACATGGACCTGCCGCCGTGGATGGCGCTGCTGGCCATCAACGTCTTCCTGCTCTTCGTGGGCTGCCTGCTCGATCCCGCCTCCGCGATCCTGGTGCTCACGCCGCTGCTGGCGCCCATCGCCGTGGCCATCGGCGTGGATCTGGTCCATTTCGGCATCATCATGACCGTGAACCTCGCCGTCGGCATGTTCACCCCGCCCTTCGGGCTGAACATCTTCGTGACCCAGGCGCTCTTCAAGGCGCCGCTCACGAGCATCTACCCGGGGCTGGCGCCGTTCATCGCCATCAACATCGTCGCGCTCCTCATCGTCACCTACGTTCCGGAGCTGTCGCTGTTCCTGACCCGCTACCTGGGCTGAATCTCCCGATACCCCATGGCGAAGGATCCGCGAGCGCTCGTCAGCATTGTCATCCCCACCTACAACCGCTGGCCCATGGTCGGCGAGGCCGTGGACTCGGTGCTGGCGCAGACCGCAAGCCGGTACGAGTTGATCGTGGTCGACGACGGCTCCACGGATGACACCCCGTGCCGCTTGCGGGACTACGGCGCCCGGCTCACGGTGTTGACCCAGAACCGCCGCGGCGTGGCGGCCGCCCGAAACCGGGGGGTTCGCCACGCCTTGGGCAGCTACCTGGCCTTCCTGGACTCCGACGACCTCTGGCATCCGCTCAAGCTCCAGCGCCAGCTCGACTTCATGGAACAGAACCCGGAGGTCGAGATTTGTCAGACCGACGAGATCTGGATTCGCAACGGCGTGCGCGTGAACCCGAGGAACAAGCACCGCAAGCCCTCGGGCGACATCTTCCGCGCCAGCCTCGATCTGTGTCTGGTGAGCCCGTCGGCCGTGATGATGCGGCGGGAGCTGTTCGAACGGACAGGAGGCTTCGACGAGTCGCTGCCCGTGTGCGAGGACTACGACCTGTGGCTGCGGATCGCCAGGGACACCGAGGTCCCGCTGATCCCCGAGGCGCTGGCCACCAGGCGCGGCGGGCACGCGGATCAGCTTTCCCGCTCCACCTGGGGGTTCGACCGCTTCCGCGTCACGGCCATCGCCAACCTCATCGAGGCGGGTCTGGACCCGGAGAAGGCCGGCTGGGCCTTGGAGGCCATGACGAAAAAGGTTACGATTTTGGCCAATGGCGCCCGCAAGCGCGGCAACGAAGCCATGGCTCGGGCGTACGAAGAGCGGCTGTGCCGGGCCGCCCGCCTTGGAGTCCCGAACGCAAGGGGTGTAAGGGTTGTATCGGGCGCTTCAGGGGTAGGGAAGGGCACTGACACCCGAATCGTCATTCCCGCGGAAGCGGGAATCCAGGGGCGGGGAGGGGCGAAGCGGTCGTAATGCCCCCGCTCCACGCCTCCTGGATTCCCGCTTCCGCGGGAATGACGGAAAATGACGGAGCGATTGTCGTCGCGGTGGGTACGTCGTTGCCTGGAACCGCCCATGAACGAGATGGCACTGCACGAAGAAATCACGAGCTACGGCCGCGACCGCGGCATTCACGCCCAGGCCGTGGAGCGCTGGCTGGCGCTGGCCGAGGAGGACCAGCAAGCTCTGCTCGGACTTGCCCGTGGCCTCCGGCTCGGCGGCAACCACTTCAACGATTTCCTGGACTGGTGCGTGGAGATATCCCTGCGGGACGGCTGTTCCGTCGCGTCCGTCATCCACGGCAAGGAGCTGGCGCCGACCCTGTCGGACAGCCGCATGGGGCGGAACGACAAGCTCAAGCACGCCAAGGAGGCCCTGCGGCGGCTGCGTTACCCCCGTCTGACCCGGATCGAGGACGAGGTCCGCGGCCGGCTCCGCGGCCTGAAGCTCGATCCGCGCATCCGCATCACCGTGGCGCTGGGACTCGAAGGCGGCCTCAAGGTGGAGTTGCAGGCCGGCGGGGTGGAAGCATTGGCCCGGCTGGCCCGCGAGGTGGAATCCCTGGCGGACGATGAGACCGTCAGGGAGGTGTTCGCGCTCATGGAGGGGAAAGAGGGTGCAGGCGTATCGGCCTGAAAGGGTCATCGTGGAAAGCGGCTCCGAGGGGTCGGTGATCTTCGACAACCTCCGGAGGGCGCTGCCCGACGTGCCGTTCGTCACCGTCCCGGATCCGCAGCGCCACTGGGCGGATCGCGACGGCGGCGGCGACCCCATCTCCCGGGGCAAGCGCGACCTCTTGCTCACGCGCCACAGGGGGAAGTTCCTGAAGGTCTGCCCGGGCAGCGACGGCCAGGTCTGCTGCAACTACTTCATCATCAACTTCGCCAGCAACTGCCCCATGGACTGCAGCTACTGCTACCTGCAGGACTACCTCGCCGAGAACCCCGCCCTCAAGGTGTTCAGCAACGTCGACGACCTCCTGGCGGAGACCCGCGACCTGCTGGCGAAGCACCGGGACTATTTCTTCCGCATCGGCACCGGCGAGATCACCGACAGCCTGGCGCTGGAGCCTCTCATCGGCTTCGCCGAGGCCACGGTGCCGTTCTTCGCCGAGCAGCCCAACGTGCTGCTGGAGTTCAAGACCAAGAGCGACCACGTGGACGGCATCCTGGGCCTCGACCCCAAGGAGCGGGTGGTGGTGTCGTGGTCCATGAACCCCCAGGCCGTCATCGACGCCGACGAGGCGCTGACCGCCTCGCTGGAAGAACGTCTCGACGCCGCGCACCGCTGCCAGCAGGCGGGCTACAAGCTGGGCTTCCACTTCGACCCCATGGTGGAGTACCCCGGCTGGGAAGAAGACTACCGCGACCTGCTGCACCAAATCTTCGCCCGCCTGGACCACCGGCGCATGGCCTGGACCAGCATGGGCGTCCTGCGCACCACCCCGTCGCTCAAGCGCGTCATGCGGCAGCGCTTCCCCGCCACCCGCATCCTCTCCGGCGAGCAGGTCCCGTGCCCCGACGGCAAGATGCGCTACTTCCAGCCCCTCCGCGTCGCCATGTACCGCAAGATGCGCCAATGGATCCGCGAGGCCGCGCCGCTGGTGCCCATATACCTCTGCATGGAGACCCGCGAAGTCTGGGACCAGGTGTTCGGCTACTTCCCGAGCTGCGGCAAGGAACTGGGGAACGAGCTGGTGGGGGCGGTCTGATTTGCGCGTTCGCCGAGCCTGTTGACGCGTTTTTCCGTCTCTGACAAACTGGCACTTGGACCCCGGAGCCGCCTCTGCCATTGGTATGCGCCCGGGGTTTCGCGTTCTGGTCCCGTCACGTCAAGTAGGCGGTTGCAGCATCATCCGTGTGGACGATCCGATGGAACGTTCTTGGGACCGCAGACGGGCTCGTCGCACGGGCACTCCCTTGTGTTCCACCCATGTTTACGCTGTTGTCACTCCCTATTTTTGTTTCGAGAATGTCGAAGGGGAGTTTGCAGGCGTGAACGCAGCGGCAATAGGTCAGGTTGCTCAGGAAATGGCTAAGGCACTCCACAAACCGTCCATGTCCGCTGAGATTGAGCTATGAACGTTGAGCGTCTTGAACCTTGCCGCGAACATCGAGAGAACTTCCGTCGTGATCGTCAGCGGTTCGTTCCCGAAACCGTTGGGTGCTACGTGCTTGCGTCGTTCCAAGGTGTCGTACTTTACGTGGGACTCACCAACGACCTAAGGCGGCGGTTCGACGAGCACGTGAATGACTCGAAGAAAACTTCTACGACGGCAAACGGACGGGCATTTTTTTTCTATTGGCTTGAATGCAGTGAGCTAGAGAAAGTGGAGAGGACTTGGCAGAATGCTTGGGTAACGGCGGACGGCGCCCTTCCGGTCTTGAATAACGCAGCATCACCGGTTTCCATCTGAAAGGCCTTGGCACAAAAAATCAACTAGTTGGCTTCGGCGGCCGGGCGAGGCAGAGACCGCGTGCAGTCAGGAGTTGCTTGTGGGCAGTGGTAAAGGTCACCTTCTGGCCTGTCGTATAGACCTTGCCACGCGGGTTCGCGACGATCTCCCGGTTTCGGAAATCGGCGATCAAAGCGGCGTCGTTGGTGTAGAGCAAGCGTGCCCCGCTGACTAGAGCCAAGGCAAGCACGTGAACGTCGTTGGATGTGCAGATCTTCCTTCGCTTGAGTTCATTCTCTCGATCGTTCACCTGTTGGTCGCTCACCGAGTGGGCACGGCCAGTTCTGATGGCCACTTCCAGCCAGCGGATGAAACGTCGGTCCCGACCCAGTTCAATGCGCAGTCTGCCGCCAATGACCAACTGACCGCGAGGACTCGACAACCAATCGAAGAACTGCTTGCCGGCTTGTGTACGGTTGTCCCCGAACACTTCATTCGTCACGTTGGCGTCAACGATGGCGCACATTACAAACCGACCGAACGCCGTGTCTCGTCGAGGAAGAACCTCCCATAGCCATCCGGCGCATCCAGAATGTTGCCCTGATCGTCGAACCAGAGAGAGTGAATACGAACATCGGTGTCCAAACGTTCGAAGAACAAGATGGACACATCGTCCGGTTTGAGTTTCGTGCGGCGGTCTCGGATATCCATACGGATTCGATCAAGGATGTACTCACTATGGGTCTCAACGAAGAGCTGGCGCCCCGAAGCTGCCGTTCTACAGAACAGGCTGCCGAGCGCTGCTTGGGCGCTCGGATGCAGATGCACTTCCGGCTGTTGAAGGAGGAAGATCGACGGGGCGTCGATGCGAAGTAACTCGACCAATACCGGCAAGGCTTGGCTGACACCGTAGCCTACGTCGATCAGATTGCGCTTCGAACCCTTGCGTCGCTTGCCGAACTTCCTGATTTCCAATTGAAATGGACCCCCTTGCGTTCGGTTCAGTTGATTGACGCCGATCTCGTCGAAGAGTCCGGATCCGCAGCCGAACTCTTCCAACCGGGTCTTCAACACGGACCATCCGTCAATATCCCCGACATTAATGTTTGCGAGGTAGGTCGGAACGTAGTCACCTTCAGGATCCCGAACGGGCCTAGTCGGATCATAGGTCCGGCGAGGACTTGATCGTATCGGGGCGCTGGCAAACGGCGGCTCCGGCGTTGGATGCTGGAAGAACTGGTCAAGCAGGTATGAGAACTCAGCCCGATCTTCATGGCCGGGCGGATTGCCGGAGCCCTTCGCTGAGTCCTTCCAATCGTTGGCGAGTCCGAAGGGCTCGTTTGGCGAACTGATTCCTCCAAACAAGCCCCCGAGAAGGGTGACGTCCCCTCGAAAAATGTTGCGAGGGAACAGCCGCCGGGCCACAAGTTCCGGGACTCCTTGGTACGGCCCCAGGATCGGATAGAGCCACGATCCGTTGGGTGACTCGAACGCGAAATGAGCGTCCTCACGATCTGTATGACGATACGCCACCGATACGTCGCCGTCGCGCCATGCCGTGGTCGCCGGATACGGGGCGGCTGCGCGGGACTCGAACGTCGCGTCGAAGTCGAGGAGCGGAGAGGAAGATGTCGAGGATGACAGTTCATCGAAGAGGCTCGCCGGACGGAGCCCGGGTCTCTCGGGTCCCAGGCTTCCGAAACCAAGCGAGAAGGAAGCCGGCCCGCCTCGGCGCCTCCCTGGGCCGTACACGATCTCCTGGAACGAGCCGAGGTCGTAGGGGGTGTGGCGGAAGTCCGGGTCACCGCTCCCATAGGCTGCTTCCCATACGGCCCGTACTGCGGCCAGAAAAGACGTCTTCCCGGTGCTGTTGTCGCCAACGAGCAACGTGAGCTGCGCCGTGCGTGCCGTTTGCTGCTCGTGAAAGCAGCGGAAATCCCGCAGCCTTATTTCCTGAAACTGGGGTTGATTCATGTCGTTCCTCAGACGAAGCGAGTTTACACCGGCAAAACAGAAAATTCACCCCTTGTACGGGATACTCTGGATGCCCTCCCTCCCCAGGGAACCAGACCGCCCATGGACGAAACCGCCTCGCGTTCAGTTTGAGATGCTCCCAAAATTGCAACTCGCCCCCGTAATCGCTATCCTGAAGCAATGTTCGGCAGCGACATCATCAGGAAGGTCTTCGGCACCAAGAACGACAGGGAGGTCAAGCGGCTCTCGCCGGTGGTGGAGCACATCAACGGGCTGGAGCCGGAGTTCGAGAAGCTGACGGACGCGGAGCTTCGGGAGAAGACCGACGAGTTCCGGCGGCGGCTGGACGACGGCGATACCCTGGACGACCTCCTCCCGGAGGCGTTCGCGGCCACCCGGGAGGCGTCCCGGCGCACCATCGGGCTGCGCCATTTCGACGCCCAGCTCATCGGCGGCATGGTGCTCCACGAGGGCAAGATCGCCGAGATGAAGACCGGCGAGGGCAAGACCCTGGTGGCCACGCTGCCGTTCTACCTGAACGCGCTGACCGGCAAGGGTGTTCACCTGATCACGGTCAACGACTACCTGGCGCGGCGCGACGTGCAGTGGATGGGCCCCATCTACCACGCCCTGGGGCTGTCGGTGGCTTCCATCGTGCACGACGTCAGCTACCGGTTCGACCCCACCTTCATCACCAAGGACTACCGCTACCTCAACCTGCGGCCGATCTCGCGCCAGGAGGCCTACCGGGCCGACATCACCTACGGCACCAACAACGAGTTCGGCTTCGACTACCTGCGGGACAACATGAAGTTCGCGCTGGAAGAGTACGTCCAGCGGGAGCTCAACTTCGCGGTGGTGGACGAGGTGGACAACATCCTCATCGACGAAGCCCGGACTCCGCTCATCATCTCCGGGCCGGCGGAGGAGTCCACCGACAAGTACTACACGCTCAACCGCATCATCCCCAAGCTCCAGCGAGGCGCGGTGACCCAGGGCGATCCCTCCCAGGAAGACCGGGAGGCCATCCTGGCCCAGGGGGACTACACCATCGACGAGAAGGCCAAGACGGTGTCCCTCACCGAGAGCGGCGTGGCCAAGGTGGAGCGGCTGCTGGGGGTGCACAACCTCTACGACCCGCGCCACATCGACATGCTGCACCACGTCAACCAGGCGCTGAAGGCCCACAGCATCTTCAAGCGCGACGTGGACTACGTGATCAAGGAAGGGGAGGTTATCATCGTCGACGAGTTCACCGGACGGCTCATGCCGGGCCGGCGCTGGTCCGACGGGCTGCACCAGGCGGTGGAGGCCAAGGAAGGCGTGCACATCCGCGAGGAGAACCAGACCCTCGCCACCATCACCATCCAGAACTACTTCCGCATGTACAGCAAGCTCGCGGGCATGACCGGCACCGCCGACACCGAGGCCCCCGAGTTCAAGAAGATCTACGATCTCGACGTGGTGGTGGTGCCCACCCACCGGCCCATGGTCCGGCTGGACCACGCCGACGTGGTGTACCGCACCGAGGGGGAGAAGTACGAGGCGGTGGTGGAGGAGATCGCCGAATCCAACGCCAAGGGACAGCCGGTGTTGGTGGGGACGGTGTCGGTGGAGAAGTCGGAGCTTCTCTCCTCGATGCTCAAGAAGAAAAAGATCCGCCACAACGTGCTCAACGCCGTGAACCACGAGGCGGAGGCGTCCATCATCGCCCAGGCGGGCCGGTTCGGCGCCGTCACCATCGCCACCAACATGGCCGGCCGCGGCACGGACATCCTGCTCGGGGGCAATCCGGAGTTCCTGGCCCGCTCCGACATGGAGAACGAGTGGATCACTCGGGCGGCCAAGCTGCCGCTCCAGGGAGCGCAGCGCTACGAGGACGCGCTGCGGGAGTTGAAGGAGCAGTACGACGAACAGATGCGGCAGGCCGGCGAGCGCTACAAGGCGGCGGCGGAAACGTACGAGCAGCAGCGGAGCGACGCGTTGCGGAGCTTTACGGAGATCCAGGGCCGTCTCATGGGACTGTCGCCCTTCCGGGACCTCCGGCAGGAGTACGAGCGCGTGTCCTCGGACGACCTCATCGACGCGTTGCACAGCTTTCGCCCCATCCCGGAGTCGTACATCGAGACCAAGGAGAATCTCGACGCGGCGGTGCTGGCCCACCAGGACCGGGAGGAGTCCCCGGCCCGGCGCGAGTTCCGCGAGGCGTGCGAGGCCTTCGGCTCGCTGGTCCAGCGCTGGCAGGGCGCCGACGGCCAGCGGCAGCAACTGCTCGAAGCCGTCGACGACGGCCGGCGGCTGTACGAGCAGCGGCTGGAAGAGTACGAGTTCGTGGTCACCCGATCGGTGGTGGCCGGGAGCGAGGACGCCACGCTGGTAGAAGAGTTCGAGGCCAACCGCGCCGCCTACGAGGAGGCGGAAGCCCATTGCGAGGCATTGCGGATTCCGCATGAGAAGGAGACCCAGGCCGCGTACGAGGCCTACGAGTCCAAGCGCCAGGAATACGTACAGGCGGTGGAGGACGTGCGCGAGGAGTTGGAGAAGGCTCCCGAGGCCTACAGCAACCGTTACGACGAGATTCTGGTGGGTTACCAGGATACGTCTGCCGGGGAGAGGGACAAGGTGGTGGCGGCCGGCGGGCTCCACATCATCGGCACCGAACGCCACGAGAGCCGCCGCATCGACAACCAGTTGCGCGGCCGCGCCGGGCGCCAGGGCGACCCGGGCGCGTCCCGGTTCTTCCTGTCGCTGGAAGACGACCTGATGCGGATCTTCGGCGCCGACCGCATGCAGGGGATCATGAACCGGCTGGGCATGGAGGAGGGCGTTCCCATCGAGCACGGGCTGGTGAGCCGGGCCATCGAGAACGCCCAGAAAAAGGTGGAAGCCCACAACTTCGACATCCGCAAACACCTGCTGGAATACGACGACGTCATGAACAAGCAGCGGGAGGTGGTCTACGCCCAGCGCCGGGACGCGCTGTCGGGCGACAAGCTCAGGGACGACGTGCTGGAGATGGCCACGCAGTTCGCCGACGAGACGGTGGACCGCTTCGTGGACAAGCAGGCCATGGCCTCGGAGTGGGACCTCGCGGGGTTGGCCGAGAGCCTGCGCGGTCGCTTCAACCTGCGGCTGGAGTTCACGTCGGCGGAACTGGAGGCCATCACCGCCGAGGAGATCGAGGAGAAGGTCGTCAAGCTGGTGAACGACAGCTACGAGGACAAGCGGGAGCGGCTGGGCGAGGAACTGCTGCGGCAGCTCGAGAAAATCATCATGCTCCAGACCATCGACGTGCTGTGGAAGGACCATCTCCTCAACATGGACCACCTCAAGGAGGGCATCGGCCTGCGCGGCTACGGCCAGAAGAACCCGCTCCACGAGTACCAGCGGGAAGGCTTCGACATGTTCCAGGAGATGTCCGACCGGATCCAGGAAGACGTGGTCGGGAAGCTCTTCACCGTGGAGGTGGACCAGGAGCAGAGCGCCGCCGAGCTGGAAGAGCTGGAAGCGCGGCAGGCGCCCCGGCAGATGATGTTGAGCCGCGGCGACGGCGAGGGGCCGGAACCCGTGGTCACGGTGCGGCGTGACGGCGACAAGGTGGGGCGCAACGCCCCCTGTCCGTGCGGCAGCGGCAAGAAGTACAAGCGATGCCACGGCAAGTGAAACCCCCGCGGGGCGTGCCGGGGTTCCGCTTCGCCGGGGTGGCGTGCGGCATCAAGGAGAGCGGCCGCAAGGACCTGGCGCTGATCGTCTCCGACGGCCCGGCCGCCGCCGCCGCGATCTTCACCAGGAACCGCATCAAGAGCCCCAGCGTGACGGCCGGCATGCAGCACGCGCGCGCGGGGTTCCTCCAGGCGGTGGTGGTCAACAGCGGCAACGCCAACGCCTGTACCGGCCCCGGCGGGCTGCGGGATTCCAGGGCCATGTGCGCCGAGGCCGCCCGGCATCTGGGCATCGACGCCCAACGGGTGCTGCCTTCCTCCACCGGCATCATCGGCGTGCCGCTGCCCATGGACAAGATCGCGCGGGGCATCGCGGACGCGGCGGCGTCGCTGTCGCCGGACGGTCTTCAGGAAGCGGTGGAAGCGATCATGACCACCGACAACGGCCCCAAGACCGCGGCCGCCTCGTGCCGTATCGGCGGCCGTACCGTGCACGTCGCCGGCATCGCCAAGGGCGCCGGCATGATCGCCCCCAACATGGCCACCATGCTGTGCTACGTCCTGACGGACGCGGCCGTCGCCCCGGCCGCGCTGCGGCCCATGCTGCGCCGGGCCGCGGACGGCACGTTCCACGCCATCACCGTGGACGGCGACACCAGCACCAACGACACCGTGCTGTGCATGGCCAACGGCGTCGCCGGCAACCCCCGCATCAGCCGCGGCGGCGAGGGCGAGGAGGCGCTGGAGCGGGCGCTGACCCGGGTCATGAAGGAGTTGGCACTCAAGGTCGTGGCCGACGGGGAAGGCACCACGAAGTTGGTGGAGATCCGGGTGGACGGCGCCCGGACCGCCGGCGAGGCCCGCAAGGTGGCCTTCACCGTGGCCAACTCGAAGCTCGTCAAGACCGCCTTCTTCGGCCAGGACCCCAACATCGGCCGGTTCATGATGGCGATCGGCAACGCCGGCGTGCCCGTGGTGGAGGAAACCATCGATATCACGCTGGGCGGCGTCAAGGTGGTGCGCCGGGGCCTAGCCGTCGGCACCCGCGAAGCCGCCGCCGCCAAGGTCATGCAGCGCCCGTCCTTCACCGTCCGCATCAGCCTCGCCATGGGCGACGCCCGCACCTCGGTGTGGACCTCCGACCTCGGCCACGAGTACGTCCGCATCAACTCCGACTACCGCACCTGACACTGCCTACCGCATTCGACATTCAGTGAAGCCGGGAATGACGGAAGGAGGCGGGAATGACGGAAGGGAGTCAGCCCTCAGCCCTGCAGCTTGCCCCGTAAAATCTCGTTGACCATCTGCGGATTCGCCTTGCCGCGGGTGGCCTTCATCACCTGACCCACCAGGAACCCGAAGACCTTCTCCTTGCCGGCCCGGTACTCTTCCACCTGGGCGGCGCATGCCGCGACCACTTCGTCCACCGCGGCGTCCAGCGCCCCCGTATCGGACACCTGCTCCAGGCCCTTCTCCTTGACGACGGCGTCCGGGCCCTTGCCGGCCTCCAGCATCTCGTTGAAGACGGTCTTGGCGAGCTTGCCGCTGATGGTCCCCTCGTCCACCAGTTGCACCATGCGGGCCAGGTCTGCCGCCGCCACCGGCCAGTGCTCGATGCGCAGCGCGGCGTCGAGCTTGCGCTCCTTGAGCACCCGGAAGAGGTCGCCCATGAGCCAGTTGGCGATGGCCTTGGGATTGGCGTGGGCCCGGACCGCGGCCTCGAAATAATCGGCCACGTCGCGCCGCTGGGTGAGTATGCCGGCGTCGTAGGCGGGCAGCGCGTACGCTTCCACGAAGCGGTTCCGGCGCTCTTGCGCCAGTTCGGGCAGGGTGGCGCGGATCTCCGAGACCCAAGCGTCGTCGATCTCCAGCGGCAGCAGGTCCGGGTCCGGGAAATAGCGGTAGTCGTGGGCGTGCTCCTTGGAGCGCATGGACCGGGTGACCTCGGCGTCGGGGTCCCAAAGGCGCGTTTCCTGCGCCACCGTTTCCCTTTCCGACAGCGCCTGTCCCTGGCGCCGAATCTCGTACTCCAGCGCCCTCTCCACCGCCTTGAAGGAGTTCAGGTTCTTGATTTCCACCTTGACGCCCAACTCGTCGTCCCCCTCGGGCCGGAGCGACACGTTGGCATCGCAGCGGAAACTGCCTTCCTCCATGTTGCCGTCGCACACCTCGAGGTATTCCAGGATCGACCGCAGGGTCCGGAGGTAGTCGCCGGCCTCGTCCGGGCTGCGCATGTCGGGCTCGCTCACGATCTCCATGAGCGGCACGCCCGCCCGGTTCAGGTCCACCAGGCTGTGGTCGCCGCGGGCGTCGTGGATGTTCTTGCCGGCGTCCTCTTCCATGTGGATGCGGGTGAGCCGCACCCGCTTCGAGGCGCCGTCGCCGCTCACGTCCACGTGCCCGCCAGTGCACAGCGGCAGCTCGTACTGGCTGATCTGATAGCCCTTCGGCAGGTCGGGATAGAAGTAGTTCTTGCGCGCCCAGCGGCTGCTCTTGGCGATGGCGCAATGGGTGGCCAGCCCGGTGCGGATGGTGTGCTCCACCACCTTGCGGTTCAGCACCGGCAGCACCCCCGGAAAGCCCATGCATACCGGGCAGGTATTGCGGTTCGGCGCCTCGCCGAACCGCGTGGAACAGCCGCAGAAGATCTTGGATTCGGTGAGGATTTGGGCGTGCACCTCCAGCCCGATGACCGTTTCGTAGCTCATGGTTTCGCAGGTAACAGAAAGGCCGAGGCTCCGCAATCACGCCCGCGCCGACGACCTTGACTCGTCGTTCCTGCGTTCCCCTCCGTCATTCCCGCCTTCCCTCCGTCATTCCCGCGAAAGCGGGAATCCAGGGGCGGAGAGGATGGGTGAGCAGTCGTTATTGACGATGTTCGCAGTTTACTGTTACGGATTCAGGATCATTTCTGCCGTGTGGGGCAAGGAGGAACCATGGCCAATCTTGGGGGAAAATACGCCATCGTGGGCGTGGGCGAGACACTGGTGGGCAAGCGTCCGGATGGCACCACGCACTCGCTGCATCTGGAAGCGATCCGGGAGTGTCTCGACGACGCGGGCGTCCGCGGCGACGCGGTGGACGGGTTCCTCACCAACCAGCCGCTGAACGACGCCCACAGGAGCTACGCGGTGCGGCTGGCGCACATGGCCGGCATCACCCCGGTCTACGCCACCGACCTGGCCCTGGGGGGCGCCACGCCCATCGCCATGGTGCAGCACGCGGTCATGGCCATCGACGCCGGCATGTGCAGCACGGTGCTGTGCGTGCACGCGCGCAAGCGCTCCACCGGGGACGCCACCCCCGGCTACCCCATCCGCCGGGGCGACGAGCACTGGGAGCGGCCTTGGGGGCACTTCGCGGCCGCGGCCGGCCACGCGCTGGCGGCCCAGCGCCACATGTACGAGTTCGGCACCCGCAGCGAGGATCTGGCCGAGATCGCCGTCACCACCCGCCGGCACGCGTCGCTCAACGCCAACGCCACCATGAAGAAGCCCATCACCATCGAGGACCACCAGGCGTCCCGCATGATCGTCGAACCGCTGCACCTGCTGGACTGCTCGCTGGAGTCCGACGGGGGCGGCGCCGTCCTCGTGACCAGCCTGGAGCGCGCCAAGGACTTCCCCAAGCCCCCGGTGGTGATCCTCGGCATGGGGCAGCACCATCCCCACTTCAGCCTGCTGGACGCCCCCACCCTCACCACCCTGGGCGGACGCAAGTCCTCGCGCATGGCCTACGACATGGCCGGGCTGGAGCCCAGGGACATGGACTTCGCCGAGCTTTACGACTGCTTCACCATCACCGCCATGATCACCCTGGAGGACTACGGCTTCTGCGAGAAGGGCGAGGGCAAGGACTTCGTCAAGGACGGCCGCATCGGCATCAACGGCGAGATCCCCCTCAACACCCACGGCGGCCTCCTGTCCCAGGCCCACCTGGAAGGAATGCTCCACCTCACCGAAGGCGCCCGGCAGCTCCGCGGCAACGAGGTCGAGCCCGAGCGCCAGGTCCCCGACGCCAAGGTTGGCATCATCAGCGGGCACGGTGGCAGCCTGGCCATGCACGCGAGCTTGATCCTGGGTACCGCTTGAACCGCGTCACGCGGAATCCGGCCCTCGGTCACCACGGGGGCCCGGCATCAATACCCGGCCGGATACACGATGTCCGCCCCGTCCCGAAGGTCCGTCCCGTCCACACGGTGGGCGAAGTCCGCCAGGGCGCTTGCGTCCAGTGTGTAGGTGTGCCCCCCAATCTCGATGCTCGGCAGGGTCACGTCGCCGATGGGGATGCGCTTGTAGTCGTTGAACTGGCTGGGGATGTTGTCCTTGTCGTCTGCCAAGATGACGTCGCGTCCGTCGACGCTACACAAGTCACCGCCACCGCCTAAGTCGATGCATGCGCCTGTCCTGGCGAGGTCATATGTGTCCGAACCCTCCCCGCCTGCCATGAAGTCAGATCCCCAATTGCCCTTCAGGTGATCCTTGCCTGGCCCCCCGATCAGCCAATCGTTGTTCCAGCCTCCGTCCAGTGTGTCGTTGTGCTCGCCGCCGTCCAGGTAGTCGTTGCCCCAACTGCCGCTCAGGGTGTCCATTCCGGGTCCGCCGTACAAATGGTCGTCGCCCCAGCTTCCGTACAGGATGTCTCTTTTGGATCCGCCGTACAAATGGTCGTCGCCCCAGCCGCCGTACAGGGAGTCTCTTCCGCCTCTACCGTACAAATGGTCGTTGCCCCAACTGCCGTCCAGGGTGTCCCTTCCAGATCCGCCGTATAAACGGTCGTCGCCCCAGCCGCCGTACAGGGTGTCTCTTCCGGGTCCGCCGTACAAATGGTCGTTACCCCAGCTGCCGTACAGGGTGTCGTTGCCCCAGCCGCCGCGCAGGGTGTCGTTGCCGTGGCTGCCGTCCAGGGTGTCGTTGCCCGGGCCGCCGTACAGGGTGTCGTCGCCCCAGCCGCCGTACAGGGTGTCTCTTCCGGGTCCGCCGTACAAATGGTCGTTGCCCCAGCCGCCGTGCAGGGTGTCGTTGCCCAGGCCTCCTTGCAGGATGTTGTTGCCCCAAACGTCGCCGTACGCTTCGCATGTCTGATAGGCGGCGCTCGCCCAGCATCCGTAGCCCGGAGCATCATCTGCGCGGACTGTGGTTCCAGGCATTGCAAAACACATCAGCGCCGCGAGCGCAGCAACAGGGAAAATCGATTTGGAAGTCATGGGTTCTCCTCCTCGTTTTTCGGCATTTCCAAGACGCCCGCTTCCAGATTACAGAAATCCGTTTGTCAAGGGCAACCGAAACTTGCACGGAACATTTTGTCCCGTCCCCCGGCCCAAGTCACAGTTCAAGGATTAGTATAAATGTCGGGGGGGGGGCAACCCCGGATCGTGCGATCCTTCCGCGCCATTTACGTGGGACACGACACTAGATCTCCGGCCTCCGCGTATGCCACTCCGTCGCCTGCTCGTAAGCGTACCCCAACCGCAGCACCGTGGTCTCGTCGAAGTGCTTGCCGATGATCTGCAGGCCAATGGGCAAACCGGCCTCGTCGAACCCGCAGGGCACTGACAGCGCCGGCAGGCCGGCCAAGTTCACGGAGATGGTGAGGATGTCGGAAAGGTACATCTGCAAGGGGTCGTGTGTCATCTCGTCGAACTTGAAGGCGGTGGTGGGGCAGGTGGGGGCGACGATGGCGTCGCAATCCTCCAAGGCCGATTCCATGTCCTGCTTGAGCAGCGTTCGTACCTTCTGGGCCTTGAGGTAGTAGGCGTCGTAGTAGCCGGCGGAGAGCACATAGGTGCCCAGCATGATCCGCCGTTTCACCTCGTGGCCGAACCCCTGGGCGCGGCTCTTCATGTAGGTGGACGTCAGGTCCTCGGCCTGGGCCCGGGGGCCGTAGCGCATTCCGTCGTAGCGGGCCAGGTTCGAGCTGGCCTCGGCCGCGGCGATGACGTAGTAGGCGGCCACGGCGTAGTCGTTCCGCGGCAGCGACACCTTCGTCACCACGGCGCCGGCCTTCTCCAACTCGGCGATGGCCTGCCGCGCCGCCCGCTCCACCTCGGGCTGGAGCCCGGCCGCGAAATATTCCTTCGGCACGCCGATGCGCAATCCCTTGACGTCGCCGGTCAGTGCCGCGGCGTAGTCGGGCACGGGCGCGTCCACCGAGGTGGAGTCCGCGGGGTCGTGGCCGGCGATGGCCTGGAGCACCAGCGCGCAGTCGGTGACGTCCCGGGTCATGGGGCCCACCTGGTCCAGCGACGAGGCATAGGCCACCACGCCGTACCGGCTCACCCGTCCGTAGGTGGGCTTGAGGCCCACGATGCCGCAGAAGGACGCCGGCTGGCGGATGGACCCGCCGGTGTCGGTGCCCAGGGCGGCGACGCACTGGCGCGCGGCCACGGCGGCGGCGGAACCGCCCGAGGAGCCGCCCGGCACGTGGTCCGGGTTCCAGGGGTTGCGGGTGATGGCGTAGCCGGAGTTCTCGGTGGAGGAGCCCATGGCGAACTCGTCCATGTTGGTCTTGCCCAGCAGCACGGCGCCGGCTTCCCTGAGGCGCCGCACCGCGGTGCCGTCATAGGGCGGCGTGAAGCCCTGCAGGATCTTCGAGGCGCAGGTGGTGGGCACGCCCTCGGTGAGGAACACGTCCTTCAGCGCCACCGGGATGCCCAGGAGCTTCGAGTCCGCGTCGCCGGCGGCGAGTTGGGCGTCCGCCCGTCGCGCGCCTTCCATGCCCTGCTCGCGGCACACGGCGAGGTAGGCGCCGATGGCTCCGTCGGTGGCCTCGATGCGGTCGAACAGCGCTTCGGCGAGTTCGACGGCGCTCAACTCGCGGCTGCGTAGCCGGTCATGCAGCTCGTGAAGGGTAAGGTCGTGAACCGTCATTCAATGATTTTCGGGACGCTCAGGAAGTCGTCGTCCCGGGCGGGGGCGTTGCGCAGCAAGTCTTCGGTCCGCGGCTGGTTGACGGCCCGGTCCGGGCGCAGGACGTTGACCACGTCCACCGCGTGGGACATGGGCTCGACGCTTTCGGTGTCGAGCTCGTTGAGCTTGTCCATGTAGTCGAGGATGCGGTCGAGCTGGCCGGTGAGTTGTTCCTGCTCGTCCGGAGTGAGGTCCAGGCGGGCGAGGACGGCCACGTGCCGGACCTCTTCGCTGGTGATTTTCACGCCGATTTCTTATCATACGCCTCGAATGCCCGGCAAACGAACCTCCCCCGCCCCGCCCCGTCCCGGCCGCCTGCTGGCTCCGGGGCGCCGTGGACCCGACGGCACCGTCTACGAAACGGATGCCCACTCGCGGGGGTTCCGGCGCATCGCCGGAGTGGACGAGGCCGGGCGGGGCCCCCTGGCGGGGCCGGTGGTGGCCGCGGCGGTGGTGTTCGAGCCCGGCGCCTTCAATCCGGACGTCAGGGATTCGAAGCTCCTGAGCGCCCGAAAGCGCGAGCGGCTCGCGGACTGGATCAAGGAGCGGGCCACGTCCTGGGCCGTGGGGGTGGCCGATCCGGGCGAGATCGACCGCCTCAACATCCTGCGGGCGAGCCTCGTGGCCATGGCACGTGCGGTCCGGGGCCTGATGGTCACGCCGGACTACCTCATGATCGACGGCCCCCATGGTATTCCCGCCGCCAGTCTGGTGGAGGACGGCGGCCCGTGGACCGCGGCGCCGGCGCAACGGACCCTCAAGGGCGGCGACCGGCTGTGCTTCTCCATCGCGGCGGCGTCCATCATCGCCAAGGTGGCCCGGGACCGCATGATGGTGGAGTTGGACGCCCGATACCCGGAGTACGGCTTCGCCAGCCACAAGGGTTACCGTAGCCGCCGCCACTCGGATGCCTTGAACCGCTACGGCCCCTGTCCGGTCCATCGCCGCAGCTTCAAGCCGGTGCGGGAATCCCTGGAGCGCGCCGTCCAGCCCGCGCCGGACGGCTTGCCGGTGCCGCTCTTTGGTGCCAGAAATAGGGATGGGTGATGGCCGGAAGTCCCTGGGCAAGGCCGGAGAAGATCTCGCCGAGCGCTACCTCAAGCGGCAGGGTTACGCCGTGGTCGAACGCAACTACCGTTGCCCCCTGGGCGAAATCGACTTGATCGCCGTCAACAAGCAGGCCGTGGTGTTCGTGGAGGTGAAGACCCGCAGGGTGGACACGTCCGGCGCGCCGCTGGAATCGGTCAACGCCGTCAAGCAGCGCCGGTTGAAGCGCGCCGCCCTTCACTATCTCAACAAGCACCGGCTGCATGACCGGGACGTCCAGTTCGACGTCGTCGGCATATCGCTCGGGTCGAATCCGCCGGCGGTTCGCCACGTCCGTCATGCGTTCGATTTTTCCGAGGGGTAGTCTCCGTTCACGGGAAGGGATGAGGGATGATTGACGTCAGGATCCTGCGCGAGGACCCGGAAGGGGCGCGGGAGCGCATGGCCGCGAGGGGGACGGACATCGACTGGGAGGCGGTGCTGGCGGCGGACCGGGAACGCCGGGAGACCCTCGCGCGCTGGGAGCGGCTCAAGGAGCGGAAGAACAAGCTCTCGGGCGAGATCGGCCGGCTCAAGAAGACCGGCGGGGACGCGTCTGAGCTGATGGATCAGATCGGCGCCGTCAGCAAGGAGCTCGACGCGCTGGGTCAGCCTCTTGCCGAGACCGAGCGACGTTTCAACGAGTCCATGCTCGACATCCCGAATCTCCCGGACCGCGGGGTACCCGTGGGCGAGTCCGAGGCCGACAACGCCGTGTTGCGGCACTGGGGCGAGGCGCCCGCGTTCGACTTCACGCCGAAGAACCACTGGGAGATCGGCGAGACGCTGGGGATCCTCGACTTTGCCCGGGGCGCCAAGCTCACGGGCGCGCGCTTCACCCTCTACCGGGGTCAGGGGGCGCTGCTGGAGCGGGCGCTGATCGCCTTTATGCTGGACCTCCAGACCCGGGAGCATGGCTACGAGGAGATCCTCCCGCCGTTCCTGGTGAACCGGGACACCATGACCGGCACCGGCCAGCTCCCCAAGTTCGAGGCGGACATGTTCCGCACCGTGGACCCGGACTACTTCCTCATCCCCACCGCCGAGGTGCCGCTCACCAACATCCACCGGGAAGAGGTCCTCGACGCTTCCGACCTGCCCCGGTACTACTGCGCCTACACACCCTGTTTCCGCAGGGAGGCGGGCTCCTACGGCAAGGACATGCGCGGCCTGATCCGGCAGCACCAGTTCAACAAGGTGGAGCTGGTGAAGATCGTCGAGCCGGAAAGCTCCTTCGAGGAACTGGAGAAGCTCACCCGCGACGCCGAGGCCGTGCTCCAGCGCCTGGGGCTCCATTACCGGGTGGTGGAGCTCTGCACCGCGGACCTGGGCTTCTCCGCGGCCAAGACCTACGACATCGAGGTCTGGCTGCCGGGGCAGGGAACCTACCGGGAGATCAGCTCCTGCTCCAACTGCACCGATTTCCAGGCCCGCCGCGCCGCCATCCGCTACCGCCCGGCACCCAAGCAGCGCCCCCAGCTCGTCCACACCCTCAACGGCTCCGGCCTGGCCGTCGGCCGCACCCTGGTGGCCATCATGGAGAACTGCCAGCAGGAAGACGGCAGCATCGCCGTCCCGGAGGCGCTGCGGTCGTACATGGGCGGGTTGGAGAGGATTCCTCAGATCAAGTGACGGCGGCCCTCCTCGCTTCGTAATCCCTGACTGTCTCGGGATCTCCCACCCGTCATGCCGGGCTTGACCCGGCATCCAGACCTTGGACCACCACGGTCGTTCAGGCGCCACCGTTTCTTCAGGACTCCCAGATCGCACTGACCGGCATGGCGAACAACTTGGGCCCCACCTGCTGGATTCGGTCGCCGTCGTGGAGGACGATGCCGCAGGCAAACCGCCGGCCTGTGGCCTCCCTCAGGCGTGCCAAGCCCTTGAAGTCACCGGGGTGAACGGTGGCGCCTGCCTTGACCTCGATGCCGACGATCCCTCCCGGCAACCGTTCCAGCACCAAATCCACCTCGACTTGATCCTTGTCGCGGTAGTGGGAGAAAAATATCGGGTGATCCGAGAGGGCGGCCGTTTTGGCGAGTTCGGAATAGACGAAGCATTCCAGCAGCAGCCCGAGTTGCTGTCGGTCTCTGGCGATGGCGGCGGCGTCGATTCGCCGGAGCGCTGCAAGCAGGCCCGAGTCCAGACACTGAAGCTTGGGCCGCTTGACCAGCCGTTTGAGCTCGCTGCGATGCCAGGCATAGACCCGCCGGACGAGGAACATGTGCTCGAACAAGGCCAGCCAGCGATCCACTGTCTTGCCGTCGACTCCCAGTCGGGATCCTATCCCGCTCATGTTGAGCAGTTGACCGGACGACGCCGCGACGTGGTCGAGAAGCCGCGCCAGCGCGTCGCGCTTTCCGATGGTCGCGATGTCCGGTACGTCGCGCTCGGCTAGCGAGCGGGCGTAGGATCGCAGCCAATTCGCCCGCCGTGCCGGGGCCGCTCGCGAGAGGGCTTCGGGGAAACCACCGGCGAGTATGCGCTCGGTCAGGCCCGTTGCGTCCCCCGCTACCCCGAAGCTTGGGAAATCTCCCGCGAACGCCCGATCCAAGAAACCCGGTGCGCCGGTACGGGCGATCTCCGCCTGTGAAAAGGGCAGCAGTTCTACCGTCTCGACACGGCCTGCCAACGAATCGGGTGAGACGGCGGCTCGGAAGAGGTCCACCGATCCGGTGATCAGATAGCGTCCCGGTCGAGGGTCTTCGTCAACCGCCTGCTTGATGGCGAGGATCAGCGCGGGCGCCCGCGGAATCTCGTCGATGACCACCGCCGGGTTGCTGCGCACGAAGCCGATGGGATCGTCTTCAGCGAACCTCCTGTACTGCTCGTCGTCCAGGGTGATGAACGGGCGGCCGTCGTCATCGGCGATGCGGCGGGCGAGCGTCGTCTTGCCGGACTGCCGCGGACCCACGATGGCGACGATGCGGGTGTCCGTGAGCGCCTCGCGGACCCGCGCCTCCGCATGCCGGGGCACATACTTTCCGCCTGTCGTCCGGTCCGGCATGTTGGCCTCCCAAAAACGGAACCCTGCTCCGTCCAACTCGGAATAGATTAGCGTCCAATCCGGAATATAGCACCGTCCAATCCGGATTTAAACTACCGGCTATTCTCACGCGGGCCTGGAAGGAGATCGCACCGGTGACCGGGCAAAGACCCGGCGAAGTGGAAACCCTCCTGCATCGCCCGGAGACGACTTGTAGTTGACAAACCGTGGGATATTGGCGGAGGATACAAACGCGTACCCAAGCGCACCATCCAGAATTTTCACGGTCCCAATGGAGCAGGCTGCGGCCTCCGAAGGAAGTGGTGATGAAATTCTCGTACACGCACCACATGCCCTATACCGGCGTCGAAAAGGTGGGGCAGGACTGGCCGGTGGCCAACAAGCAGTTCAGCCCGGAGGAAGGCGTGCGGATCTTCCGGGCCGGGATCGACACCAAGGTGTTTGCCGAGGAATGCGGCTTCGACTGGATCGGCAACAACGAACACCACATGAGCCCCTACGGGCTGATGCCGAATCCGAACCTGATCGGCGCCTGCGTTGCCGAGCGCACGACCAAGTCGATGATCCTGCAGTCCGGCAACATCGTGCCGATCGTCAACCCGATCCGGGTGGCCGAGGAATACGCCATGCTGGACATGATTTCCGGCGGCCGGCTCGTCGCCGGCTTCATGCGCGGCATTCCTCATGAGTACGTGGCCTACAATGTTGCGCCCAGCGAGTCCTACGGGCGCATGAACGAGGCCATCGAGCTGATCAAGAAGGCCTGGACCGAACCGGAGCCGTTCGGCTGGGAGGGCGAGTACTACCAGTTTCGAGCGGTCTCGATCTGGCCCAGGCCGGCCCAGAAGCCGCACCCGGAGATCGTCATGTCGGCGAGCAGCGACGGCTCGGCGCGCCTCGCCGCCGAGCACGGAGCGACCATGGGCGTCTTGCGCGTCCAGGACTACGAAACCGCGCACCACTCCCTCGACGTCTACAGAAAACATGCGCGCAAGCTCGGCTGGGAACCGCGGCCCCACAACATCATCCTGGCCATGAACTGCTGCGTCGCCCCGAGCAAGGATGAGGCGGTTCGAACGCTCCGACGGGGCTATGACTATTTCTTCAACGTGCTCGGCGGCGGTATTCGCACGGCGCAGCGGCTGGTCGTACAGAAGACGCGCTACTTCAAGGACGATCAGGACGCCGAACGCCAGACCACGAAGCTGCGGACACACAATCAGCTCTCCCTCGAGGAGCGGATGGAACGCGGCCTGGTCATGTGCGGAACGCCCGACATGGCCATCGAACAGATCACGCGCCTCCACCAGGAGTTCGGTCACGGCGTGACCAATCTGAGCGTCAAGATCGGCAACGTGCCCGACGAGAGCGTCCGTCAGACCATGAGCCTTCTCCGTGACGAGGTTTTCCCCGCGGTGCGGAGCCTCGGCGCCGAAGAGAGGCCGGCGGTCCACTAGAGCCCGCAAGGCTCCGGATGACTCCTCCGGGCAACCGTCGCGGAGGGGCAGGGAGTTCGTAAATGATCGACAAGTACACCGCCGTCGCGGTTCAGACGATAATCCGTCACGTCCGGGAACCGGAATGGCGCGACGCCATCATCCGCGAGAACGTCAATCGCTACCTTTCGCTGATGGAATACGTGAGCTGCCGCTGGGGCCAGGCAAAGCTCTATGTGCTGCCCGAGTTCTCGCTCACCGGCGTCGAGCATGTCCGGTCGGTGGAGGAATGGACACGCATCGCGCTCCGCATTCCCGGTCCGGAGCTCGAACCCCTGGCCAACTTCGCGCGCATCAACAGGGCTTACGTCGCCGGCGGAACCATGGAGTACGATCCGGCCTATCCGAATCGCTGGTTCAATTCCGCTTACCTGTTCGGACCGTCGGGCGAGCTGCTGCTGCGCTATCGCAAGGTCAACGGCGCCGACGTCCAGGGTCACACCACCTATTCCACGCCCACCGGTTGCTACGACCTGTATGTGAAGAACGAGGGCGGCGAAGACGCGCTGTTCCCGGTGGTGGACACCGAGATCGGCAGGCTGGCGCTCATCAACTGCTACGACATCAATTTTCCGGAAATGCCGCGCATCTTCGCGCAGCACGGCGCCGAGATCCTGCTGCACTGCACGGGCGAGCCCTACGGCCCGCACCGAGAGCCATGGGAGATGAGCCGCCGGACCCGCGCCTATGAGAACGGCATGTACGTGATCTCCTCCAATCACGGCGGCTATGCCGCGCAGGTTTCGGGGGGCGTGTTCGCCGATTCGCCGGGGCTGAACTTCCAGGAGCGTCGCGACGGCGAGATCTCGCCCTTGCACCGCTCCCACGGCGGCTCCGAGATCGTCGATTTCAACGGCAAGGTGGTCGGCGCGGCGCCGAACCCCGGCGAGGCGCTGGCCATCGGCCCCATCGATCTGCGCGCCCTGCGGGAGCGGCGGGCGGAAATACGCGACAACATCCTGGTGCAGTCGCGCACGGAAATCTACGCGCGGGAATACACGCGGCACCAGGCCACCGGCATCAACCGCTGGCTCGAACGGCCCATCGCGCACAAGTCCGAGGCGCGGCAAAGCACCGAGGCCGTCATCGCGCGTTATCTCCGGGACGGGGTCTACGCGCCGCCGGAGGGACACGAGCCGCCGGCCGCAACGGAACAACAGAATCGCGCCTTGGCCTGACCATGTCGCATAAGTTCCAGATAGCCTGTATCCAGGCGTCCATCGAGATCATCGACGACCCGGCGCGAAAAGACGACGTTGTCGGCCGCAACCTGCGGCGCGGGCTCGAGATCGCCGAGGCGGCGGTGGTCCGGGACGAGGCGCGCCTCGTGGTGTTCCCGGAAGCCTGGTGTCAGGGCTTCAACCACAAGCGCACGGCCGACGACTGGAAGACCGTCTGCATCGAGATACCCGGACGCGAAACCGATCTCATCGGCGAGTTCACCCGGGAGCATCAGGTCTATGTGGCGGGAGCCGCCTTCGAGCGCGACCCCGACTGGCCCGATGTCTGGTTCACCTCGGGCTTCATCGTCGGCCCGTCGGGCACGGTCGAGCTGCGCTACCGCAAGTGCCACGAGCACAACGTGGAAGGGTTGATCCCCAGCGTCTGTCCCGCCGACGTCTACACGGAGTATGTCCGGCGGTACGGCGAGGACTCCCTGTTCCCGGTCCTCGAAACACCCTACGGACGGCTCGCGACGATCGTCGAGCACGACGTGAATTTCTTCGAATTGTCACGCGCCCTGACGTTTCGCGGCGCGGAGATCCTCCTGCATCCGACCACCGAGACCAACGGACCCCTGGCCGAGACCCGCGACCAGGTACGCCGGTCGCGCGCCTACGAGAACCTCGTCTACGTGGCCTCCGCCAACGCCGGCGCGTTGAGCGGCAGGTACAGCGCCGCCCAGGCCACGCGCGGCGGCTCCGCGGTGGTCAACTATCTCGGTCACGTCGACGCCCGGATCGACGGCGCCGGCGAGTCCGTCCTGGTATCGACGGTCGATCTCGACCGTCTGCGCAGACGGCGGACCGAAGTCTTCATGAACTTCCCGGCACAGGTCAAGTCCGAGCTGTTCGGCCGGGAGTTCGAGAAGCAGACCTTCATGCCCAGGGACACCGGCCGCGATGCGCGCGAGACGGCCGAAGCCACCATCAAGAGACTCCAGGACGAAGGGGTCCTGGCACACCCATCAGGGGTCCTGGCCCACCCGTCAGAGGGCCAGCCGCACCCGTCAGGGGGTCTGGCCCACGCGTCAGGGGTCCAGCCGCACCCGTCATTCCCGCGAAAGCGGGAATCCAGGAGCGGTGGGGCGGGGTAGCACTGGCGCCGGACTCCTCCACCCCGCCTGGATTCCCGCTTGCGCGGGAATGACGGAGGGAGTCGGGGAATGACGGAGGGTCGGCCTGACTTTTGAAGATCCTGAATGGAAGGACAAGCCGATGGCGATGCTGCAGACGAGGCGTCTCGAGGCCAAGTTCGTATTGCGAGACAGCGTCGTGCACGCTCTGCGCGGCATCGATCTGGATGTCGCCGCGGGCGAGTTCTTTGTGCTGCTGGGTCCGTCGGGCTGCGGCAAGACCACCATGCTGCGTTCCATCGCCGGGTTGGAACGCCCCGTTGCCGGCGAGATCCTGATCGACGGCCACCCCATTTTCGATGCCGATAACGGCGTCTTCGTACCTCCCGACCGGCGCCCCATCGCCATGGTGTTCCAGTCCTACGCCATCTGGCCGCACATGGACGTGTTCGAGAACATCGCCTTTCCTCTTCGCCGCGGCCGCCTGAAGATGGCAACGGACGCGGTGCGGGACCGGGTCGGCGAGGTGCTGGAGATGCTCGGTCTCGACGCCCTGGCGCAAAGGCCGGTCATCACGCTGAGCGGCGGCCAGCAGCAGCGGGTGGCGCTGGCGCGGGCACTGGCGCTTCAGCCCCGTCTCCTGCTGATGGACGAGCCGCTGAGCAACCTGGACTTCAAGCTCCAGGTCCGGCTCCGGGCCCAGATGCGCGACCTGATGCACCGCCTGAACCTCACAACGATCCACGTCACCCACAACCAGTCGGAAGCGCTGGAGACCGGCGATCGAATAGCCGTGATGTCGGAGGGCCGCATCGTCCAGATCGGCGACCCGCAAGCCGTCTACCATCGTCCGGAAAACGAGTTCGTCGCGCGCTTCATCGGCGACATGAACATTTTCCCGGCGGTCTATCGGGGCGGCAACGGCGGCACGGCTCGCGTGGAGACGGCCTTCGGACATCTCGACGCGAAGCGGACCAGCCGCGACGGTTTTGCGCCGGGCGCGACCTGCATGTTGGGCATCCGCCCGGAAGATATCGAGATCGGCAGCGCCATCCCGTCGGACTCGGCGAACCTCGTAAACGGCACGGTGGCCGCATCGAGCTATGTCGGCGAGGGTTACGTCCACACCGTCGAGTCCTGTGGCCAGCCTGTCAGAGTCAGGCGGCATCACCGGGAAGCCATCAGCCGCGGCGATTCGATCCGGCTTTATTTCCCGCCTGCCGAGACCGTGGTGGTGGCGCCGTCCGACGGCCTGGACATGGAAGGCCTCGAGGGTGGGCTCGCAGGGGAGGAAGCGGCTCGTGCGAGCTGACGCTGTGAAACAAAACTCTCGATTGCTGGGCATCGGCTGGGTTTACCTGCTGGCAATCTCCGGCCTGGCGCTGGTGTGCGTCACGGTCGGCGGCAATATCCTGACCAGCTTCAGCGACCAGGAGGTGACCGGACAGTACACGTTTGCGAACTATGTCGAGCTGCTTACTCAGAAGCACCTTTTCAGCGTCACGGGCAGGACCGCGCTTCTCGGCGTGGGCACCGTTTTCTGGATGTTCGTGTTCGCGTTCCCATTCACATGGCTCCTGGCGCGCACGGATTTCCGCTACCGGACCGGCCTGTTCACACTGCTGACGGCAAAGCTGGCGATCCCCGGTTTCATCACCGCCATGTCCTACGTGTGGCTCTTCAATCCGACCTCCGGGCTCGTCAACACGCTTTTCGGAATGACCAAGTTCACGGGCGGCGCCCTGTTCGATGTCTACCAGGTGTCTTGGATCTGCTTTCTGCAGGGCATCGTGCTGGTCCCCGGCGGGGTCTTCATGATGCTGCCGGCCTTCAGGAACCTCGACGCTTCGCTGGAAGAGGCCGCCTGGGTCAGCGGGGTGTCCAAGACTTACACGGTATCTCGCATCGTGCTGCCGCTTCTGGGTCCCAGCATGGTCGCGGTGTGCATCTTCTACTTCGTGCTCGGCGTCGAAATGTTCGACTTCGTCGCCATCATCGGCATGCCCGGCGACGTGCTGGTCCTGTGGATCTATGACGCCATCGCGGAGACGGACGGTCCCCCCAACCTGGGCTTTGCGGGGGCGGCGGGCGTCGTGCTGTTCGTCATCTGCGGCGTCGCCATCCTGTTCTACGCCCGCTTCCTGAAGCAGGCGCGGAAATACGCGGTGGTGGGCGGCAAGGTGCGGGCCTCGGCGCCGCAGCCGCTGGGCCGGTGGCGCTGGGCCGCGTATTTCTGGGTCGGCACCTGGGTGACGGTCAGCATCGGGATTCCGATCGTCACCATCGTCTGGGTGGCGCTGGTCCCCTACTTCCAGCCGCCGTCGATTGCGGCGCTGGATACGGTCAACCTCGACAGCTTCCGCGACGCGTTGGCATGGATCGGTGAACCGCTCCGGCATACGCTGATCCTGATGGCGGGTGCGATCGTCGTGGCCGCATCGCTGGCCACCAGCGTCACGTGGGTGGTCACGCGCAGCCGCAACCGCACGGCACGCTGGGCCGACAACATCGTGTTCCTGGCCCCGGCGGTGCCGACTATCGTGACGGGAGTCGCCTTCCAGTTCATCGGCATCGAGATGTATCACTGGATACCGCTGTTCGGGACCATCTGGCTCGTAGCCATCGCCATGGGGACCCGGATGCTCGCCTACTGCACCCGGACCATGAACGCGGCCTCCCTGCAGATCCATTTCGAGCTCGACGAGGCCGCCTACGTCTCGGGCGTCTCGATGCTGGAGACGTTCCGGCGCATCTTCCTGCCCTTGATGGCCCCGGCAATCTTCTACTCCGCCCTGATGGTCGGAATGCTCGCGGCGCGCGACCTGACCCTGCCGCTGGTGATGAACACCGGCAACTCCGAGGTCGTCGCCACCCTTATCTTCAATCTCCAGACCAATGGCGAACAGAACGCCGCCGCGGCGGTCGCCCTCTACATGATATTTGTCCTCTCCATCCTGGCGCTGGTCGCACGGCGCATGACAGGGATGCAGGAGATCCGCGGCCACGAGGTTGTCCGGCGCGATGGCCCGCTGAGCCGCCTGTCCGCTTGGTTGGGCGACCTTGCGAAAATGACCCGCAAACGAAGGCTTGAGTATGGCAGGTGAACGGATCCGGCGGGAAGGCCGGACATCACATTGGTGACCCGAGAAAGGAGAGGTGCAGATGAAACAGTTACTCACGACATGGGTAGGGATGCTGGCCGCGGCAGCCGTGTTGTTCGGCGTACCGGCGACGGCCACCAGCGCGGATCTGCCGGATGCCGTCAAGAAGCTCATCAAGCCGGCGCAGGCCGAGGGTGAGGCCACCGTCTTCGGCACCACCATGAACCCCCGTCAAGTCGCCATGATGAACAAGGGCTTCAACTCGTTCTACGGCACCAGCATCAAGCTCAACCAGGTCGGCGGGCGTCATACGCGCAAGCGCGTGGAAGTCATCCGGGCACTGAAGAACAACGTGCCGACGGGACTCGACCTCTTCTGGACGTCGAGCCCGCGTGCCCTGATCCAGGGCGACGCCATCGTCAAGTTCGACTGGGCAGGCGAATTCGGCGTGCCGAAGAAACTCATGGAGGGTGAGTACGGCATCAAGACCCACGACAGCTACCTCACTCTGGTCACCATCAACACCAACCTGGTGAAGGCCGCTGACGAGCCCAAGAGCTACGACGACCTGCTCGACCCGAAGTGGAAGGGGCGCATCGCCATGCCGCGTTCGCCGTCCCCATGGGTGTACTTCACCTACGCCTTCGGTGAAGAGAAGGCGCAACAGTACCTGGAGACCCTGCTCCGGAAGCAGGAGGTCAAGACGTTGCCCCGGTACCCCGACGTGCGGTCGCGGGTCATCGGCGGCGAGTTCGCCGTCGGTCTCGGCACCGATGCGTGGGCCGAGATCGCCAAGGGTGCTCCGGTGAAACACCCGGACGTGGATTCGGTGATCCTCGCCGCCCGGGGCGCTTACATCGTGAAGGACGCCAAGGCGCCGAACATCGCCAGGCTGTGGGGCTACTGGTCGGTGTCTCCCGCCGGTCAGAAGACCCTCCACGAAGTCCGCGGCTATTCGCTCGTGGATTCCAAGAGCGGCTACATGTACGAGTACATTCAGGGCAAGAAGGTCATCGACGTGCCGTTCGACTGGCGGATGAAGAACGAGGCGCGGCTGTCGAAGAAATTCCGCGAGGTACTGCGTGAGAAGTAGCAGGCCGGTAGCGAGCGCCGGACCCGAGAGGCCGTCATGATGAACACCTCGGAGCCTGCGGGCGAGCCCTTCCAGAGGCTCACCGCCGATCTCTCATCCGGTCCGGTGACCTGTCACGTCGCCGGCGAGGGGCCGCCCGTGCTGTATTTGCACAGCGCGGGCGGCATCCGCTTCACTTACGCGCTGGACGAGTTGTCACGCGATCACCGGATTCACATGATGGTCGCCCCCGGTTTCGACGGGACGCCGGCCCACGAGGGCCTCGACACCATGCCGGCGCTTGCCGATCTTGCCGGCGAGTTCGTAGATTCGGTGATCGGCGGGCCGTGCGACCTGATCGGCCAGTCGTTCGGGGGGTTCCTGTCGGCGTGGGTGACCGCGCGCCATCCGGAAAAGATCGGTTCGCTGGTCCTCCAGTGTCCGTCGGGTTTCCGCCCGCCGCACATCCCGCAGAAACCGCCCGGCAGTCCGGAAGAGATGCGAAGCAGAATGTTCGCGCACCCGGAACGCATTCCTCCAGGGGAAAAGACTCCTGAAGAGCTAGCCGAAAGCCGGGGATGGGCGCACCACTACCACCAGTCCGTCGGACTCGATGAGGCGCTCGTCGCTCGATTGCCGGAGATCGAGCAGCAGACGCTGGTGTTGCAGGGCACCAAGGACGGCATGATGCCGCCCGAGAGCGGCCAACTCCTGGCGCGGGAAATCCCCCACGCCAAGCTGGTCTACGTTTATGACGCCGGCCACAACATCGAGGTGGACCAGCCCGAGCGGTTCGTCGCCCTGGTGCGTGATTTCTTCGCGCGCGGCGAAGCCTTCATCGTCAACCCGGGTGACGAACAGGCGGGCGTGATGGCGGCATCGCGGCAACCGGCCGGATAGTCATTTCCTGCGCAAACCGGGATCCGCGAGGGTGGTGTCCTGTTCCGGTGGCGCCTCGTCCAGCGCCTCTTCGAGGGTCGGTCTAGGCGCCCATTCCTCGGGAGGCCGGGCTTCGCCGTGCCAGTCCACCTTGTCGAGCCCCCAGAATATCTCCAGGCTGTGGCCGTCGGGGTCGCGGAACTCCACCGACACTTGACAGCCGGCGCGCCTGCGTCCGTGGAAGTCGATGGGCACGTCGTGCTTCTCGAGGTGGTCCCGGGCGCGGAAGACGTCGTCGAGGGTGGGGACCTCGAATGCCAGGTGGTGAAGTTCCCGGCCCGCGGAAGCCTCGCCGGCCTGGCCGATGAGGCCGAGGCCGTGGTGGTCCTGATTGAAACGCATGAAGACCATCCGCCCCGGCACCATGCTTTCGGGATAGACGTCGGAGACCTTGAAGCCGAGCACCTGGGTGTAGAACCGGACCGATGCGTCGATGTCCCGGACCACCAGCACCGCGTGCCCCATGTTGCCGATGCGGAAGGGCATGTCGGCCGGCGGCTGAATGGCCCTCATGGCCTGGACATCAGGAGCCTGCAGCCCCTCCAGGTCGACCTTGCCTCGTTGAGTCATGTTTGTCGGCATGTGCGACTCCTTCCGTGACGACCACGCCCCGGTTCCGCGCCAGCGTTCTTGACTTGCGTTGAGCGTGACTTGGCTATACGTATAGCGCAATCGGCACGGCAGGAGCGAACACCAGCGTGGCTGGCGACAAACACGGGAGGCGGACATGAGTGCAAATTTTCGTACCAGATTCATGGCGTTGGGCGCCGCGCTGGCGGTATTGCTGGCGGCGGCCGCCGCCTCGGCGCAGACCGTCAAGCTGGCGGTTCCGACTTTCCTTACCGGGGGCGGCGCGCCGACTTACGGCACCGCGTCCAAGAACGGCGTGGAGCTGGTGGTCCGCGCCATCAACGAAGGCGCCCTGCCGGCGCCCTACAACAGCGTCGGGCTTGCCGGCCGCAAGATCGATCTCGTGGTCTACGACGAATCGGGCGGCGGAACCAAGCAGGTCACGGAGTTGCGCAACAAGGTGCAGAAGGAGGGCGTGGACGTCGTGGTCGGCTACGTCTCCTCCGGAAGCTGCGCGGCCATCGCCCGGGTGGCCGAGGAGCTTCGGGTCCTGACCCTGCTGACGGTATGCGGCACGCCGCGCATCTTCGAGGAGCTGGTGAAGGAGCCGAAGTACCTCTTCCGCATCATCAACCACAGCACCGCCGGCAACGTGGGCGCCGCGCACTATGTCGTCAAGAAGCTCCGGAACGAGGCCAACGACGGCTACATGGGCATCAACCAGAACTACGCCTGGGGACAGGATGCCTGGCGCGATTTCAACCTGGGCGTGCAGACCTTGGCGCCGGAACTCAAGCCGGCCAAGAAGCAGCAGTTCCCCAAGCTGTTCTCCGGCCAGTACGGCACCGAGATCTCGGTGCTGCTCAGGGCCAAGCAGAAGGTGGTGCACTCGAGCTTCTGGGGCGGCGACATCGAGGCCTTGATCGCCCAGGGCAAGGCTCGGGGACTGTTCAAGCGCAAGACGTTCGTTTTCACGGTGGGCGAGATAACGGCCCACCGGATCGGCAAGAAGTTCCCGCCGGGCCAGCTCGCGCGCGGACCCTACGGATTGTATGCGGCGGGTATCGACACCCCGATCAACAAGTGGTTCCGGAGCGAATACCGCAAGGCGTACAAGCAGCCGCCCTCGTCACCGGCCTATCACTACGCCGACGGTATTCTGGCGGCCAAGTACGCCTACGACACGGCCATGAAGGCCAACGGCGGCAAGTTCCCGTCCACGGATCAGGTGATCAAGGCGCTGGAGCACGCCACCTTCGACATCATCGCCGCCAAGGTCAAGATGTCCCTCGGCAAGGGCCATCAGGCGGTCACCTCGGACCGCTGGGGCTATGCCGAGTGGGACGATGCCAAGGGCGAGATCGTGGTCAAGGACGTGGTGGAGTTCAAGGCCGAATGCGTGAACCCGCCGGAAGGGGTCAATGCGGCGGACTGGGTCAAGGGTGGCATGAAGGGCGCCAAGTGCGACTGAGCGGCGCTCCGGCCTAGTGTCTTCGTAACCCGGGCGCCGGAAGTGCCGGCGCCCGGGTCCGCACCCATTCCCGCGCACGGGGGAACCGTTGGATCTCGAGCTCCTACTCATAATCCTCGTCGACGGACTCGTCTACGGTTCGTACCTGTTCATGGTGGCGGTGGGCCTGACCGTCATCTGCGGCGTCCAGAAGCTCCTCAACGTCACCCACGGCGCGCTCTACGCGTTCGGCGCCTACCTCGCGGCCACGCTCCTGATCCTCTACTTCCGGGTGGAGTGGCCCCAGTTCGGCGCGTTCGCGGTGATGCTGTTGGCGGCGCTCTTCCTCGGTGTCGTGTTCGGCTTCATCATCGAGCGCGGCCTGCTCCGGTATCTCTATCACGAGGATGAGCACATCATCGTGCTGGCGACCTTCGCGGCGTTCCTGGTGCTCGAGGACGTGCTGCTGCTGATCTGGGGCACCGACCCCTATCTCGCCCCGGAGCCCCTCGGGCTGCTGGGCTCGACGGAGATCGCCGGGCTTCCCTTCGACAACTACAGCCTGTCCATGGTGCTGCTGTCGGCGGTGGTGGCCGCGGTGCTCTGGTACGGGCTCAACCGGACCCAGTTCGGCAAGCTTCTGCTGGCGGTGATCCATGACCGGGAGCTGGCGCAGGCCATGGGGATCAACGTCAACCGGATCTTTCTGCTGACCTTCATGTTGGGCTCGTTCCTGGGGGCGCTGGGCGGCGCCTACCAGGCGCCGGCGATCTCGGTGCAGCCGGGCATCGGGGTGGAGGTGATCGTGCTGGCCTTCGCCGTGGTGGTCATCGGCGGCATGGGCAGCATTCCCGGCGCCCTCATCGGCTCGGTGATCGTGGGCGTGGCACGGGCCTTCGCGGTGCACCAGGAGCCGGCCCTGGAGCTGTTCGTCATCTACCTGATCATGGCCGCGGTGCTCATCGTCCGGCCGCAGGGCCTGTTCGCGCCCGCCAAGCCGAGGACCATATGAGCTGGCGCCAGGACAAGACCCTCTGGGGCCTGACCCTCGGCCTCGCCGCGCTGTTGCTGATCAGCTTCGTGGTGCCCGACTGGTTCCGGAACATCCTGACGCTTTCGCTGGCCCGGGGCTCGGTGGCGTTGGGTCTGCTGGTGCTGTGGCGCTGCGGGCTGATCTCCTTCGGCCACGCGCTCTACTTTGGCTTCGGCGCGTACACCGTCGGGCTCATGAGCCGGTACCTGGGCATCACCGACGCCTTCCTCACCATCGCCTGCGGCGTGGTGACCGCGGGCCTGCTGGCGTACGGCCTGGGGTTCCTGCTGCGGCAGTACCGGGGCATCTTCTTCGCGCTGTTGAACATGGCGTTCTCCATGATCCTCTACGGTGTGCTGGCCAAGCTCGAGGAGCTGGGGTCCACCGACGGCATCAGCCTGGAGGCGACCACGTACCTCGGGTACGCGCCCCTGGGGTCGGAGAACAAGACCGCGCTGTTCGTTTTCGCGGTCATTCTGACCTGGGGGGTGGCGGTGCTGGTGCACCTCTATCTGCGCTCCACCCTGGGCAACATGACCACCGCGGTGCGGGAGAACGAGATCCGGCTGGGCTACCTGGGCTACTCCGGGGAGCAGGCGGTCCATGCAAAATACGTAATCTCCGGACTGCTGGGCGGGTTCGGCGGCGCCGTCGCCGCCCTCACCATCGGCCATGTGGACCCCGATTCCATGGTGTATTGGCCGGTGTCCGGGGACTTCGTCTTCATCGCCATTCTGAGCGGCACCGGCAACGTCGTCGCGCCCTTCATCGGCGCGTTGATGTACGAGCTCATACGCACCTATGCCTTCGACCAGTTCCCGGGAATCTGGCAGCTCATCATGGGCGGAACGCTCCTCGCCATCATCATGTTCCTGCCTAACGGCCTGTGGTCGCTGGTGGAGCGGCGACGGAGCAGGGCAGGGGCGGGCACGGCCCTCCCGGCCGGGAAGGAAGAGGCATAGGGGCCGTGTCCGCCGTCCTGGAAGTCCACGATCTCGAGAAGTCCTTTGGCGCCGTGGTGGCCGCCCATGACATCAACGTGGTGGTGGAAGAAGGAGAGACCATCGGTGTCATCGGCGCCAACGGCGCGGGCAAGACCACGTTCGTCAACCTGGTCACCGGCCATCTCCCGCCCGGCGGCGGCACCGTGGAATTCATGGGCCGCGGCATTCTCGGCCTCTCGGTGCGGGCCATTACGCGCCTGGGCCTGTGCCGTTCCTTCCAGGTGCCCCAGGTATTCCTCTCGGAGACCGTCTTCGACAACCTGATGATGGCCTTCGGCGTCGCCGAGGAGGATGGTGCGGGCCTGCTGACGCCGCTCATGGAGGAGCAGCGGGCGGCCCGGGCGGAGGCCCATCTGGCGCGCTACCAGATCGCGGACTACCGTGACGTCATCGGTTCCGCGCTGCCCCAGGGCGTCCGCAAGCTCCTGGACATTGCCATGGCCACGGTGCGCAAGCCCCGGCTGCTCATGCTGGACGAGCCCACCAGCGGCATCAGCGCGGAGGAGAAGTTCGCCATCATGGACATCCTCATGCAGGCCTTGAAGGAGGAGCGCACCACGGTCCTGTTCATCGAGCACGACATGGAGATCGTCGAACGCTACGTGGACCGCGTGCTCGCCTTTTACCAGGGCGAGATCATCTGCGACGCGCCCACCGCCCAGGCAATGCGTGACGATGGCGTGCGGGAGTTCGTGCTGGGCCGGAGTCATGACGCGGGCGCGGAAGCACCGCCGGCGGCATCAGGGCGTTCCTCGTCCGGGGAGGAGACCCTGGCGGTCAGCGGCCTCGACGTGAGCATCGGCGCCACCCCGATCCTGCGCGGGGTCCATCTCAGCGTGCCGTCGGGGTCCATGTGCGGCCTCATCGGCCGCAACGGCGCGGGCAAGACCACCTTCATGCGCGCGGTCATGGGCGCGCTCCCGGTCCAGCGGGGCACGGTGCGGCTCGGCGACGTCGACCTTGCCGCGACCCCGGCCCATCGCCGCGCCCACCTGGGCATCGGCTTCATGCCCGAGGACCGCCGGCTCGTGCCGGACCTGACCGCCGAGGAGAACATCCTGCTGCCCGTCTGGGCCACCGGCGCGGACAACGCGCGGGAGCGCCTCCGGTGGATCTATGGCCTCATGCCCGAGGTCGAGGAGTTCCGCCGCCGCGGCGCGACGAGTCTCTCAGGCGGCCAGCAGAAGTTCGTCGCCTTCGCCCGCGCGCTGATGTGCGGCACCAGGCTGCTGCTGCTGGACGAGCCCGGCGAAGGCATCGCCCCGATCTTCGCCCAGCGCATGGTGGAAATCCTCGACGACCTCAAGAAGGAGGGCGCCTCCGTGCTGGTGGCTGAGTCCAACGACGTCCACATCGCCAGGCTCCTCGACCGGACCTTCGTCATCGAGCGCGGCAACATCGTGGACGATGGGTAGAGGAAAAATGGCGCCATGGACCGTGGCTTGAGGTGATCCATGCGGAGACTTGTGGTAACCTGAGCAGGAGAGAAAGGAAGAGGAAGTATTGAATGCCGACACGAACCCGTAGCCGTTTGAACATTACGTTGTTTTCCGGTGTGGTGGGCGGCGCAGTCGTCGGACTGCCGGCCTACGCGTACTTTTATGGTTATTCCTGGGTCGATTGGACCATGTTCGTGATCCTCTACATCATCACGGGACTGGGCATCACCGTGGGATACCACCGCTTGCTGGCCCATCGAAGTTTTACCTGCACCAATTGGGTGAAAGGCATTCTCTTGATCGCGGGAGGATGGGCTCTACAGAATTCAGGCCTCAGATGGACGGCGGATCATATCCGCCATCATGCCCGGTGCGACCAGGAAGAAGATCCCTACAGTGCCAAGCTGGGATTCTGGCACAGTCATTGCGGTTGGCTGTTCTGGTCGGACCCCCATAGAGACGACAAGTTTGCCCGCAAGCTGCAACAGGACGCCGTCGTGATGTGGCAACATCGTTACTACATTCCCATCGTCCTTTCCGGCCTGGCGTTTCCGTTCGTGGTGGGCTTTCTGTACGACGGCTGGTTCGGGGGGCTGGGATGTTTCCTGCTCGCCGGAGTCGGGCGGACCTTCTTCGTCCTGAATTCCACGTTCTGCATCAACTCCATTTGCCACCTGTGGGGTTCCCAGCCTCACGGAGCATCCGATTCCAGTCGTGACAGTTGGTGGGTCTCGCTCATCACCTTCGGAGAGGGCTACCACAACTACCACCACAGGTATCAAAGCGATTATCGGAACGGTCCCCAGTGGTATAATTTCGATCCGTCGAAGTGGCTCATCTACAGTCTTTCCCTCGTGGGTCTCGCCAGTTCCTTGCGCCGATATTCCTGATCGTCGAGTGCTGGCGGTCAGACGTGATCTATCGGTTGAAGTCAGGCGTGATCGGCACAGGAAATTATGGTAGGTTGAACGAATGAGAAGTGAGAGCAGAGCGCGAAATGGCGAGCCCCTGACGGCGGCCATGCACCAGCGTCTGACCGAGGCTCTGCATTTGCAGGCGTTGGAGGCGAATCCTCTCTTGCCGGGCGAGGTCGCCATGTTTGCAATGTTCGAGCGTGAGGATTGGACCGCCGATGACCGCCGTGCCTACATTGCCCAACAGTTAGAACACCTTAAACAATCTGTCGTAGTCGAATGAACGACCAGGAATATTGTTACCTGCCCGATTTCACGATTCTTCGAAACAAACTGAACATCAGAGACCTTCCGACGCTGGAAGCCGCGGAGCGCCAATTCGTGACGCAACGCCTTCTCGAAGCGATGCCCAATGGCGACTTTGACCTTGAACATCTGAGGGCGATTCATCTTCATCTCTTCCAGGACGTCTACGAGTGGGCGGGCAATGTCCGGACAGTTGAGATCAGCAAGGGCAGCAGCCAGTTCCTGCCGCGGCGGTTTATCGAACCGGCATGGTCGACGTGCATCGTCGAATCGTGGCGGCGAGTTACTTCCATGGAACGAGCCGGGACCAGTTTGCTACAGGCGCTGGGTCGATCCTGGGAGATGTGAATCACGTTCATCCCTTTCGAGAGGGTAACGGCCGCACACAACTACAGTACCTGAAGCAACTCGCCGAACGCGCCCAACACCAGATCGATCTCACACGGTTGGGCCTTAGCGAGTGGATGGCAGCTTCGCGTTCCTCCAACGACGGTGACTATGAATCCATGAGGCGATGCGTTCGCGGAGCGTTGCTTTAAACCAACACCCCAAGCTCATCATTTTCGGGCTTGACTCGGAATCCAGTCTGGAAGGCAGCCTTGTCGGGATTTCCCTCGACGCTACGGATCTATCTCCACTAGCGCTCGTCTGTGCCGGGCCGGTCGCCGGGCAGGCCGCGGGGTTTGAGGATGCGGATGGCCAGGGTGCCCAACAGCAGCACGATGGCGACGTGGCCGAAGGCGATGCCCCAGTTGATCACGCTCTCGCCACCGAGCACATGCAGGATCAGGCCCATCATCAACGGTCCAACAAAGCCGCCGCCGTAGCCCAGCATCGCATGCACGGCCAGCGCGGCGCCGCGCCGCTCCGGGTCGGCATTGCCGATGGTGCCGGCGGTGAGTGACGACGAATCCGCGTAGATCACCGCGTTGTAGAGGAGACAGACGGTAGCGGCCGCGCCGTATCCCATCCCTGCCGTGAAGCCGACCATCAGCGCCAGCGCCATGGATACCACGAAGACGAGCAGGATCCAGCGCTGACGCCCCAGCCGCCGCGCCATCTCGTTGCCGAGAACGTTGGAGACCGTGCCGATCAGGCCCGCCAGGGTCGCCACCACCGTGGGAACGAGGAAATTCGGAGTGCCGCCTTGCACCGCCGTGAAGGTCAGAAAAGTTACGAGCCAGGAGCGCACGACGAACATTTCCCAAGTGTGCACGCAGTAGCCCAGCGCATAGGCCATGACCGAGGCGTTGCGGAGCACCGGCTTGAAATCCAGGAGCCGCACCGGGGAGGCCGGTCTCTTCCTGCGCGGACCTGCCGGAAAACACGTCAGGGCCAGGAGCAGCGCGCCGAAGGCTCCACACGCCCCGACCATGAACGCGGCCTGCCAGCCAAAGTGCGCCGTCACGGCGCCGGCGATGACGAAGGAGGACGAGCTGCTGATCCCGATGCTGGCGGCATGGACGGCCACGGCCCGCGATTGCGCCGGCCCCTCCACCTGGTCGGCCAACGCCTTTAGCCCCACCATGTAGGTACCGGCCCAGCCGATCCCGTTCAGCGCGCGAAAGACGAGGGCGGTCCAGAAACCGTCCGCGAGGAAGGCCATGCCGAGGTGAGACAGCATGGTCGTGGAAACCGCGCACATGTAGACCTTGCGCGCATCGGTGCGGTCCGTCATCGGCAACAGTACCGGCACCGAGGCCGCGTAGGCCCCGAAGATGATGCCGGAGAGCCAGCCCGCCTCCGCATGGCTGAGGGACCACTCCGCAAAGAACGCCGGCAGCAGCGCCGCAAAGGCCATGGCGCCGATCTGCGCCAGGGATTGCGCCAGGCAGAAGACGGCGATGATGAATGTTTTCCTCGTGCCGGACGCCACACCTCGTATGATAGGATAGCCGTCGGCGCATGGAAACGGACAGGACACTAAACGAATGAAGGAGGATCGCCATGCCGAAGCCAGAGCTCGAGTTCTTTCCGGTAGACGACTTGCCCTGGGCGCCGGTGGAGGGGGCGCCGCCGGGTCACTACCAAAAGATCCTGACCGAGGACCCGGAGAACGGGTTCGTCACCCGGCTTCTCAAGGTGGATCCCGGCGGGGCGAGCACGGAGACCTTCGTTCACGATTTCTGGGAGGAGGTGTACATCGTGGAGGGGAGCCAGTGGGATGGAGACCGGCTTCTCAAGAAAGGGATGTATGCCTGCCGTCCCCCGGGAATGAAGCACGGTCCCTACCGGACAGAGGAAGGCTGCATGACGCTGGAGTTTCGCTACGTCCGGTAGGCTGCGCTGCGTGAGCGGTTGACGTCAGGCCGGAGCGAGCACGAAGTCGAAGCGCCCGAGCCAGCCTTGCAGGGTGCGGCTCAAATCCAGCAGCAGGTCGTCGTGATAGATCGAGTCCCGGGCGTTCTCGCCGGCCAGGTCGGGAAAGTAGAGCTGGGTGGTGAGCAGGCGCGTGGACGGGCCCTGGACCTTGACGTGGATGTGCGGGGTGCGCCCGGTATAGCGCACGGGCCGGATGGTCTCGAAGCGAAACGCCCCGGCGGCGTCGGTGTACTGATGGCCGCGGTACCGGAAACCGGAATTGTCGTAGCGGCCGTGCTCGTCGGCATGCCAGATGTCCACCACCGCGCCGCCGATGGGACGGCAGTCCGGCGAAAGCACCAGGCCCTGCACCACAAGCGGCCGGCCGCTTGTGTCCGGTTCCCGCAAATTAGTCCGAAGCGGAGTTTCCGGAGTGTAGAACGGTCCCTCGGTCGACTCGGGTATGGCGCGCGTGCAGGCAAGCGGCGGAGCGAGTCCAAGGGAGCGATCGGCGGCGGGACCGGAAAAGGGATAGCCCAGGAGAGTCGCCCGGGTCCGGCCCAGACAGGACAGTGTGGTGACACCTGCCGCCGCCGCTGCAATCAGAGCGGCGCGACGGGAGAACGTGCGCTTCGACATGAAAAAATAATAGGCTGACTCAGGAGGATTGTAAAACGGACTCCAATGAACACGACGACATCCTGCTCTACGACGGCGATTGCATCTACTGCCGGACGTATGCGCGGAAGGCCAGGATCAGGACCCCCGCCGGAGAGCGGCTGCGGTTCATCGACGGCAGGAAGGCGCCCCAATTCGTCGAGGAGCTTCGGCGGGACGGATGCGACATCGAGGACGGCATGATCCTCATCCTGGAGGGCCGGCGTTACCAGGGAGCCGAGGCCATGGAGATGCTGGGCTCCCTGGCCACCGGACCCGGATGGGTCAACGGCCTGACGCGGTGGGTGGGTTCCGAATCCGAACGGGCGCGCTTCTTGTACCCGTGGTTCCGGCGCTTGCGTCGGGTGGGTCTGTGGATGGCCGGCAAGTCGGGCTTCCATGAGTGACGGCGGGATTGAATTTTCCTGCCGGTCGGCAATGCCTATACTGGACCCTCCATGGCACATGGGTGGGACCGACGCAGCGACAGGGAGCTGGTGGAGCTATGCAACCGCGGCAGCCGTGATGAGGCGGTCCAGGCCTTCGAAACGCTGTATCGCCGGCACCGCGACTACGTCACGCGCGTATCCCTGCGCTTCGGCGCCGACCGGGAAGCGGCCGTCGACGTGCTCCAGGAGACGTTTCTCTACCTGCTGAAGAAGTTTCCCCCTGCCGGCGATGGGCTGGTGCTGACAGCGCAGCTCCGGTCGTTGCTCTACCCCGTGGCCAAGAACCTGACCCTTTCCTCCCTGCGCCAGCGTGCGCGTATCGACGACTCCGAGGAGTTCGATCCGGACCGGCTGCCGGCCCCGGGCGCCCCCGACCCCGCGGAGCGGGATCCCGCGCGCTTGTCGGCGGCCGTGGCCCGCCTGTCCGCCGAGCGCCGCGAAGTGCTGCTGCTGCGCTTCGCCGACGACATGTCCCTGCAGGACATCGCGGACACCCTTTCGATCCCGCTGGGTACGGTCAAGTCCCGGCTCCATCTCGCGGTCAGGGAGCTGCGGGAAAGCCCGGAGATCAAGGAACTCGGCAAGGGGTGAACCTTTGGGCGCTCTCGCTTGCTTAACGGGATGAAACCATGCGGCCAGATGACGATAGAACGACCCGGATCGACGAAGAAGACCTCGATCTGTCCGACGAGTTGATACAGGACCTCGCCAGCCTCGACAAGGCCGTGGCCGTCCTGTCGCCGGAGACGGACCGGCATGTCGCGGAGGCCGCCATGGCGCACTTCGCGGAGCGGCCGTCGCGGCGCGCCCCCGCGGCCGGGCGGCGCTGGGCCATGGCCGGGAGCCTGGCCGCAAGCCTCCTGGTGGGCGTTCTCTTCTGGCGCGCCCAGACCCCGGTGGAACCCCCTGACCTCATGGTTGCCACGGTTGCCCGCATCCCCAACGACATCGACGGCTCCGGCGCCGTGGACATCCTGGATGCGTTCGCCCTGGCCCGGATGGAGCGCACCGCCGCCGCGCAGGCGAGAATCGACGCCTTGGCCGCCAGCATCGTGGCGTTGGACGGTTCCGAGGAGAAACGATGACCAGCCGATGCGCAAGGCTCCTGCTCTGCCTGGCCCTGTGGACCGCGGCCTGGCCCGGCCTGTCCCGCGCGGATGTAGCGAAGGTCCGTTTCGCCGCCCTCGACGTCCACCTGGAATCCGCCCAGCCCGTGGCCACGTGGCAGTTCGAGCTGTCGGAAACCGCGGGCCGGATGCGCGTGGTGGGCGTCGAGAACGGCGACAGCCCGGCATTTCCCAAAGCGCCCTACTACGACCGGAAGGCCGTCAGCGACGGGCGCGCCGATCGCATCATCGTCGCCGATTTCAGCCTGCGGCCCGCGGCCGCGCTGCCGGCAGGCAAGGTGCGCATCGCCACCGTGCACGTTCGCATCACCGGCGACTCGGAGCCCGAATACGTCCTGCGGCTGGTCACGGCGGGCAACGCCGCGGGCAAGCCCGTACCGGCTTCCGTCCGGCTCAACATCCAGTGAGGGAGATAGCAGCAATGAAGAAGCCGATCATCGTCAACTTGTGGATGACTCTGGCCGCCGTATGCCTGGCGTTGATCGCGGGGGCCTGCTCGGTCCAGGAACCCGGCTCCGGGAAGGGGCGTGGCCTGTCCATACCGACCTCAACCGGAGAGGTGCTGAAGCGGCTGCCACGGGCGCCGTCTCCGCCGGCGCCGGCCGCCATGGAGCGTGGCGGCGTGAGGGCGAAGCGTGCGTGGGGCGGAGGGATGCTTCGGTCGCAGTCGGCGCCGGCCGTCGCCGCGGGCATACATGCTGCCGATGCGCCTCGCCGGGCCGCGGCGTGGCGTTCTCCGGCTCCAGGGGAAGAGCTCTGGATCATCGTGGCGCGCCGGCCGCCGGCTTCCGGAGCCCAGCCCGGAGGGCCGGACCATCCGGGCTCCGGTTCGCTGATGGCGAGCCGTCCCGCCGATAGCGAGGACAGGGCGAAAGTGCCGCTGCCGCTCAAGCACACCGAGGTCCAAGCGGCCGTCACGGGCTACGTAGGAACGGTGGAGGTGACCCAGCAGTTCCAGAACCCTTTCGACGAGAAGATCGAAGCGGTCTACATGTTCCCGTTGCCTGAAAGGGCCGCGGTGAGCGAATTCGTCATGACCATCGGCAAGCGCCGTATACGCGGCATCCTGAGGGAGAAGGAAGAGGCCGAGGCCATCTATCGGGAAGCCCGCGCCCAGGGCTATCAGGCCAGCCTCCTGACCCAGCACCGGCCCAACATCTTCGAGCAGAAAGTGGCCAACATCGAGCCCGGCAAGCGCATCGACGTCAACATCCGGTACTTCCACTCCCTGGCGTACCGCGACGGCTGGTACACGTTCGTGCTGCCCACGGTGGTCGGCCCCCGCTACAACCCGCCCGGCTCCAAGGACCCGGTGCGCGCGTTGCCGCGCTCCCAGGTCCAGCCGGTTTCGACCGGCGCCGGCGTCCGCTACCTGCGTCCGGACGAGCGGTCGGGCCACGACATCGCCATCACGGTGAAGCTCGACGCCGGCGTGGCCATCGAGGCCATCGAGTCGAGCCATCGAATCGACGAAAACCGTACGGGTCCCGGGAGCGCGACCGTCAAGCTCGCCCACCAGGCGACCATTCCCAACCGGGACTTCGTCCTCAAGTTCAAGGTGGCTGGTGGACGCGTCAAGTCCAACCTGCTCACCTACACGGACCGCAAGACGGGCCAGGGCTACTTCACCATGATGCTGTACCCGCCCGGAGATCCTGACAGCGCGCCGCGCCATCCCATGGAGATGGTGTTCGTGCTGGACTGCTCCGGGTCCATGAACGGCCAACCCATCGCCCAGGCCAAGGCCGCGGTCCTCGAAGCGTTGGACCTGCTCGAGCCCGGGGACACCTTTCAGGTCATCCGCTTCTCCAACAACGCCAGCCGGTTCGGGCCGGACCCGGTTCCAGCCACCCCCGAGAACATCGCCCGGGCCAAGCATTACGTCCGGCGGCTCCAGGGCGGTGGAGGCACGCGGATGATCGAAGGCCTTCGCGCCGCCCTGCATTTTCCCCACGACCCGCGCCGCCTGCGCTTCGTTACCTTCCTGACCGACGGCTACATCGGCAACGAGGTCGAAATCCTCGAGGCCATCCATCGGTCCATCGGGGCGTCGAGAATCTTCAGCTTCGGCGTGGGCGACTCGGTCAACCGCTACCTCCTGAACCGCATGGCCAAGGCGGGGCGCGGCGCCGCCGCATACCTGGCGCTGGACGACTCGGGCAGGGAGGTGATGCGGTACTTCTTCAACCGCATCAGCCGCCCGGTGCTCTCGGACGTCGAGATCGACTGGGGAACGATGAAGGTGACGGACAGCTACCCGAAGCGGATGCCCGACCTCTTCGTCGGCCGCGCCGTGGTGGTCACCGGCAAGTACGCGGGCGAACCGGGCCAGCCCGTGGTGCAGGGCCGGGCCGGCGGCCAGCGCGTGGAATATGCGGTGCCCCGGCGCGACGACGAGGAAGCCCACGCGTTCATCCCCAACATCTGGGCACGGCTCCGGATCGCGGACCTCGAGGACCGGCAGGCCTGGATCCACGACCCCCACGACGAGCTGGCCGGTGCCATCAGGAAGACCGCCCTGGAGTACAACCTCATGTCCGACTACACGGCCTTCGTCGCCGTGGACGCGAGCCGGCGCACCGAAGGCAAGCACGGCACCACGGTGTATCAGGCGGTGCCGGTGCCGCGAGGGGTGCGCTACGAGACTACGGTGAAAGAAGAGCGTTCGGTGAGAGAGGAGCGATGACCAAGGGTTCACCGACAGGCGATTCCCTGGGACTTGTATTGCCGATGCATGGGTTAGCCCCAATGTTGCAGAAGGTTCGTCAAGGGCGATCCGGAACACACCCTACGAAACGTCATTCCCGCGAAAGCGGGAATCCAGGCGGGGCGTGGGCGGAGACACCGGCCAGTTGGCCCCTCTCCACCCCTGGATTCCCGCTTTCGCGGGAATGACGTTTCGTAAAATTCCCTGTCACCCTACTCTGCCGCTTAACTTCACGCCCAGTGACATTCCCCAACCACCCCTTCCTCCCTTCCAAATCCCATCCCGCTTGCCGCACGGGCCTCTCCATGCTTCCGCCTTTTGCAACATTGGGGTTAGTTGTATGTATAACTCAGGAGGGCGCCATGCATACAACAAACCTGCGCAAGGTCGGCGGTTCCATCATGCTTGCCGTGCCCCCGGCCCTTCTCGACCTCCTGAACCTCGGCGTCGGGGCCAAGGTGGACATCGACGTGGAGAACGGTCGCATCATCGTCGAGCCCAAGGCGCGTCCCCGGTACTCACTCGATGAGCTTCTGGCGCAGTGCGACGAGAAGGAAACCCTTTCTCCCGAGGATCGCGTCTGGATTGACGTCAAGCCGGTCGGCAAAGAGTTGCTGTAGTGAAGCGGGGCGACATCTGGCTCGCCAGCCTCGATCCCGCTGCCGGTCATGAACAGCAGGGCACCCGCCCGCCGCGGTGATCCGATCTCAGTCCTTGGCCCCCGCTGTCTCCACTGCCATCGTCGGCTTCTCCTGCCCCCTCCGCGTCTTCAAAAACGCCACCATCACCACGAGCCCCAGGTACATCAACCCGATCATGATGAAGAGCTGGTGGTAGGCGAGGGTGACGCCTTCGTTCAGGAGGCTGTATCCGAACAGCGACAGGGCCCGTTCGTTGAGGGAGACGCCGAACTGTCCGGCATGCTGCAGCATGGCGCTGAGCTGGGCCATCACGTCGTCGCGCAGGGGTTCGGTCAGGCGGGCGCCGAGCGCCGGGGTCATGGCCTCGACCTTGTAGAAGATGTGGCGTTCCAGGAGGAAGCTCAGGGTGGCGATGCCGAAGGCCTCGCCGAGGCCGCGGGCGAGGCCCAGGATGCCGCTGCCCATGCGCGACTCGCCCTCGGGCAGGGCGCCAAGGGCGATGGAGTTGAGCGGCGCGTTGATGGTGGACTGGCCGATGCTCTTGAGGATTACCAGGAAGTAGATCACCGCCACGCCGGTCCAGATTGTGACGTTGGCCAGACCGAACAGCGTAATCGTGAGGAGCACGAGCCCGGTCACCAGCAGGATCCTGGGTCCGAACCGGTCCGACAGCATGCCGGCGAAGGGCGACACGATGCCCACGGCGATGGCGGCGGGAAGCATGAAGATGCCGGCCTGCAGGGGCGGGTAGAAGAGCGCCTTCTGCAGGAACAGGTTCAGGATGAAGCTGGTGCCCCGGAAGCCCATGACCCGGATCAGCACGATCATGCTGGAGATGCTGAAGTTGAGGTTCCTGAAGTAGCGGATCTGGACGTAGGGGTGCTCGGCCTTCAACTCGGCGATGATGAAGACCGCGATGAGCAGCGCGGCGGTTCCGAATAGCGACAGGATACGCTGGCTGGTCCAGCCTTCCGCTTGGCCCTGGGTGAGCCCCAGGAGCATGACCACCAGCCCGCCGGTGAGGGTGAGGAATCCCGGCAGGTCGAAGGCGGACGGCTTGTGGGAGGCGGAACGCCGGGGAAGGATGAACATGGCAGCCATGACGGCCAGGGTCAACGTCGGCAGAGGCAGGTAGAAGATCGTCCGCCAGCTTACGTACTGGGCCAGGTAGCCGCCCGCGGGAGGTCCGAAGAACGGCCCCAGCGACCAGCCGGTCATGAAGAGTCCCATGGCCAGCCCGCGCTCGTTGCGGGGAAAGGCTTCGTACATGATGGACATGGACACGCCGATGAGGGGCCCGACGCCCATGCCCTGGATGATGCGGAAGAAGATCAGCGAGTTGACGTCCCAGGCGATGGAGCACAGGAACGAGCCGGCGCCGAAGGTGGCGGCGCTCAGGATGAACAGGTTGCGGTCGCCGATGCGCTGCCCCAGCCAGCCCACGCAGGGAATCAGCACGGTACGGGTGATCATGAACGCGATCAGTACCCACTGGATCCGCTGCAGCGAGGTGCCCAGGGACGACATCATCGCCGGGATGGCGGTGTCGACGCCGGTGATGCCCAGCCCGACGCTGATCATCCCCAGGGAGAGGGTGATGGTGATGGGCCACTTCCGGGAGGGATCGTAGGTCTGAACGGGGGGCGCGGGCGTCATGACGCGGCGGGCAGGCCGTTACCGGCCCGTACCACTGGCCTGCAGGCCGTCCTGCCGGCCCTCGGGCTTCTCGATCCGCACCACGGCGAGCATGCCGACGCGGAGGAGGCCGTCGGTGTTCTCCACCGCGATCTTCACGGGCAGCTTCTGCGTGGACTTGATGAACACGCCGGTGAGCTTCTGCGGCGAGAACAGGGAGAACACGGACGTGGTGGCGCCGCCCACGTCCGTGACCTCGCCCTCGAACTCCGCGCCGGGGTACGAGTCCAGCCGGACCGTGGCCTTGTTGCCGGGCCTCACGAAACGGATCTCGGTCTCGTCCACGTTGGCTTCCACCCAGTAGCGGCTGGAGTCCACCACCATGAACACGGGCTCGCCGGGCTGCACGAACTCGCCCCGGTGGGCGTTCTTCTTCACCACAATGCCTTTCACCGGACTGCGCAGCGTCATGAGCCCCAGCCGGAACTCGAGCTCCTGCAACTCCGCCACGGCCTCGCGTACCCTGGCCTTCTTCGCCAGCAGGCCGGCTTCCCCGATCGCGCGCTGCCGCCCGTCGCCGGCAGGGCCGAGCTCACGCTCCGCCTGCAGCAACTGGCCGCGGGCATGGTCCACGGCGGCCTTGTGCCGATCGATGCGGATACGGATCTCCCGCGTGTCGAGCTCCACCATGACGTCACCGGGCTCCACCGCGTCGCCCTCGTCCTTCCCGAGGGCGGCGATCCTGCCGGGCACCTCGGTGCCGATGGTGACGATGTTGGCCTTGACCCGGGCGTCGTCGGTGGTGATGTAGCCCAGCGACGACCACACCCAGACGCCGAAGGCCGCGATGACCAGCGCCATGACGGCCGCGGTCCCCGCGAGCCATCGTTTCTTGCTCGATTCCGTTGCAGCCATGCTCGTCGGCGCCCCGTGGGAGGCGTTGAAGGGCGAGGGTTCGGGTCGATGGGAACCGGACGGTCCGGCGTGGCGGCTTCGACCCCGACTTCGTGAACCACTAACACGTCCCCTGCCGATCCACAACGCGGCCGGAGCCGGGCAGGGTGCCGGTGCAACGAGAGATTCCTTCAGCCTCCTGCCGGGTCACTGTCCATCGTCTTGCGAATTTTATATGCTGCCCGCCATGAAAGAGATCCACTTCGTCGACACCACCCTTCGCGACGGCCCGTCGAGTCTCTGGGCCATGGGCATCCGCACGGACATGATCCTGCCCGTGGCCGCGCAGATGGACGAGGCCGGCTTCCTGGGCATGGAGATCATCGCCTCGGCCTTCTTCAAGAAGTGCGTGCGCGAGCTCAAGGACGACCCCTGGACACGGGTCCGGCGGGTCAAGGAGCGTGTGCCCAAGACCCCTCTGCGGCTGATCCGGAATCGCTACATGGCGGCTTTTCAGCACACCCCGGAGGCGGTGCAGCAACTCTGGCTCGAACGGCTGGCGGCCAACGGCATCAGCGAAGCGCGTACCTCCGACCCCTCCAACACGCCCGCGGTATGGGCCGAGCAGGTGCGGACCGCCACCGCCGCCGGCCTCGATACCATCGTCAACCTGATCTTCTCCATCTCGCCCAAGCACACCGACGAGTACTACGCGGAGCGCACCCGGGAGGCGGCCAGGCTGCCGGTGAAGCGTATCTGCCTCAAGGACCCGGGGGGCCTGCTCACGCCGGACCGCACCCGCTCGCTGGCCCCGGTGGTGCTGGCGAACGCCGGCGGCATCCCGGTGGAGTTCCACACCCACTGCAACAGCGGCCTGGGGCCTCTGTGCACGTTGGACGCCATCGAGGCGGGCATTGCCATCATCAACGCGGCGCTGCCGCCCTTGTCGGACGGGTCGTCGAACCCGTCGCTCTTCAACATCACCCGGAACGCACGGGCCCTGGGCTACACCCCGGTCATCGACGAGGAGGGCCTCAGGCCGGTGTCGGAACACTTCACCCGGGTGGCGAAGGAGGAAGGCTTCCCCATCGGCGAGCCGCTTCACTATGACGCGTACCACTTCGAGCACCAGGTGCCCGGCGGCATGATCTCCAACCTGCGGCACCAGCTCGCCAACATCGGCATGGGCGCCCGCTTGGGCGAGGTGCTGGAAGAAGCGTGCCGGGTGCGGGAGGAGTTCGGTTATCCCATCATGGTCACGCCGTACTCCCAGTTCGTCGGCAGCCAGTGCGCCATCAACGTGATCCTGGGCAAGCGCTACGAGCAGGTCACCGACGAAGTGATCCAGTACGCCATGGGCCTGTGGGGCGAGGAGGAGGCCTCCTCCATGGATCCGGACGTGCGCGACCGGATCCTGGACCGCCCGCGGGCCAGGGAGCTCCGGAGCTGGCGGCCGCCCGACACCTCGCTCAAGGAGTTGCGGGAGAAGGTCGGCGGCCCGGGGGTGTCCGACGACGAGCTGCTGCTGCGTTACTTCACTTCCGAGGAGGATGTGCGCGCCATGCAGCAGGCCCCGCCCCGGTCCGGAAACAATCTCGTCGGGCTGATCAGGTCCCTCACCCAGCGCTCCGAGACCAAACAGATCTTCATTCGCCGGCCCGACCTGTTGGTGCGTCTGGGCTAGATCCCGTAGAACCGCTTGGCGTTGTCGTAGAGTATCTTCTGCTTGAGCCCCTGGGACAGGTCGGGGCGTTCCAGGAACTCGGGGATGTCGGTGCCGAACTCCGTCACCGCCTTCTCGTGGGGATAGTCCGACGGGTACATCAGGGTGTCCTCGCCAAGCTCCCGCGCCACCACGTCGAGAATCTTCTCGTCCAGCTCGCAGGTGATGAAGACGTTGCCTTCCTGGATGTACTCGCTGGGCAGCCTCTTCAGCGGGAAGTGCTTGCGCTTGCGGTCCACGTGGAACTTGTCGTCCATGCGCTCCATCATGTACGGCACCCAGCCGGCGCCGGCCTCCAGGTAGCCCACCCGGAGCTTCGGGAAGAGCTCGAACACGCCGTCGAGCACCATGCTGGCCATCTGGATCATCTGGGCGATGGGATGCTCCAGGGTGTGGATCATGGACATGGTCTGGAGGTAGTCGAACCCGAGGCCCTGGCTCGGCGCGCCGTGAATGGCCAGCGGGCAGTCCAGGTTCTGCGCCTCCTCGTAGAGCGGGTGGAAGTCGGAGTGGCCGAAGCCCTTGTGCAGCACGTTGACCGCGGGTAAGAGCCCGGCCACCATGCCCTGCTCGGTGACCGCGTGGCGCAGTTCTTCCACCGCCTGCGGCACGTCGTGCACCGGCAGAATCGCCACGCCCTTGAGGCGCGGGCTCGTCCGCGTGTACTTGTCGTGGAACCAGTTGTTGTAGGCCCGGGCCAGCCCGCAGGCCCAGTCGGAGTCCTGGATCAGTCCGAAGCCCAGGCCCGCGGTGGGGTAGAGCACGGCCGCCTCGATGCCCGCCCCGTCGATGAACTCGAGCCAGCTCTCGGGCGAGGTCTGGCTGGCTTTCCTGACCCCCTTGACTGCGCCCCGGGGCCAGCCGTCCAGCGACGGGAACAGCCCGAACACCTTGTGCCTCCGATGGCCTTCGTACGGCCCTTCGAAATATTCCTCGAGCTCGTCGTTGTCTTCGAGAATGTGTCCGTCGGCGTCGATGATGGGAACGCTTGCCATGGATCGCTCCTCCTCCCTTGCCTCGATGTGCGCCCCATGCGAACGCCTCCGAGGCGACAAGCGACAAGGTATCGGATTATGGATGTAAAGCAAGAGGCGCTGGGCTCCCGACGGGATGTTTGTTGTAATTCAGATTGTCAAATGCTGAATTCTGCGTAATATTCAATTAGAAATGGAAATCTACAAACGCCTGCTCGCTTTACGCGACACAGACCCCGGCACTTTCTTCCTCTGGGGGCCGCGCCAGACCGGCAAGAGCACGCTTCTCGCCGAGCATTTCCCGGATGTGCCATGGATCGATCTCCTGCGGCCCGAGTCGTACCGGCGGTATCTCCAGGCTCCGGAGATGCTGATCGACGAACAACGCCGGCACGGCGCGGATTTCATGGTCATCGACGAGATACAGAAGGTGCCGTCGCTGCTCGATGCCGTGCACTGGCTGATAGAAAACCGGGGCGTTCACTTCGCGCTCTGCGGGTCGAGCGCGCGCAAGGTCCGACGCGGGCATGCCAATCTGCTCGGCGGGCGTGCGGAACGCCGGGAGCTTCACGGCCTGTCGGCGATGGAAATCGGACCGGACGTGGATCTGGTGCGGTTGCTGAATCATGGCTACCTGCCCCGTATCTACGCCGCGGCGCGGCCTTTGCCGCTGTTGGACGGTTACGTCTCGCAGTACCTGAGGGAGGAAGTGGCGGCCGAAGGACTGTCGCGCAGGTTGCCGGCGTACGCCGAGTTTCTCGCGCTCGCCGCGCTCTCCGACGGCGAGGTGGTCAGTTACACCGCCATCGCCCGCGACACCGGGGTGGCCAGCCAGACGGTCCGGTCCTACTTCGAGATTCTCGAAGATACGCTGTTGGGGCGTTTCCTGCCGGCGTATCGGCGCCGCCCGAAGCGCAGGACCGTCGCCGCGCCGAAGTTCTATTTCGGCGACATTGGGGTGGTGAACTTTCTGGCCAGGCGCGGTGCGCTGACCCCCAGGGGAGAACTGTTTGGCAAGGCGTTCGAGAACTGGGTGTTTCACGAGCTCTGCTGCTACAATTCGTACCGGACCCGCTACGCGGATTTTTTCTATTGGCGTCTCAGCTCCGGCTCCGAAGTGGATTTCATCGTCAACCACATCGACTGCGCGATTGAGGCAAAAGCGGTTCATCGGGTCCGCGGCGATCACACCCACGGCCTGCGGGAGCTTGCCACCGATCATCCGGAAACCCGGCGCCGCGTCATCGTGTCCCTCGATCCTCACGAGCGCACCACGGACGACGGCATTGAAGTGCTCCATTACACCACGTTCCTCGCAAGGCTTTGGGAGGGTGCCTTTTTCTGAATGCACGCCTGAACTGCCGGCAGCCCTTGTCCTTGACATCGCCGGCCAGTCTCTCTAACTGTTCGGGATCAACCCGAGTCGAGCCGCCGAAGGAGTGAACGTGAGTCTCAAGCTTGGCATAACCATCCCTACCTACACCTGGCCGGACATGGACTACCGGATGGCGCACACCGTGGTGCAGGAATATTCCAAACGTACCGAGGCTCTGGGGTTCGAGTCGCTGACCGTCTGGGACCATCTCACGGACGCGCCGGGGCTTTACGGCGGTTCCTGGATGGACCCGCTCATCTGTCTTTCGGCGGCGGCGGCGTGCACCGAGCGCATCAAGCTGGGCACTCACATCCTGGTGTTGCCGTTGCGCCACCCGGTGCTGCTGGCCAAGGAGATCGCCACCCTGGACTACATTTCGGGAGGGCGGTTCTTTTTCGGCGTGGGGCCGGGCTGGAGCAAGCCCGAGTTCGACGCCATGGGCATCGACCTGCGGGAGCGGGGGCGCCGCACCGACGAGATCCTCGACGCGGTGAAGCTGCTCTTGACCGAGAAGAACGTGTCGTTCAAGGGCGAGTTCTTCCAGTTCGACGACGTCACCATCGATCCCATGCCGCCCAAGTACCCGGAGGTCTGGGTGGCCGGCGGTTCGCGCATCCCCGATGAGCTGTCGCCGGACAAGCCTTACATGGTGAAGACCGTGATGCGGCGCATCGCCAAACACGCCGACGTCTTCACCTGCCGCGCCTCGGGCAAGCTGGAGTGGGTCAAGCGCGACTTCGAGACCGTGAGCGAGTTCCTCGAGTCGGAGGGGCGGGACCCCGCAACCCTGGGTTTCGCCCACGTCCAGGCCATCTACGTGGTGGACACCCAGGACCCCGAGGAAGCGCTGCGGCTCCAGCGCCCCCACATCGAGCGCATGATGGGCAGCAACCGGAGCTGGGACCACCTCCAGGAATGCTACATGGTGGGCAGCGTCGACCAGATCGTGGAGAAGCTGAAGATACTGGAGAACGCGGGCATGGAGCACGTCACGCTGCAGCCCGCGGGTCCGGACATTGAGCAGGTGGACCTGATCGCGGAGAAGATCGCGCCCCATTTCGCGTAGGGGTCCCGTCGTCGCCGGACCCTTACGTCACTGCCGCACTCCTCCGTCATTCCCGCGAATCGATTCCCGCTTTCGCGGGAATGACGGAAGGGCAGGGGTAATCTGGAACGTCCTTGAATCGCAGTTGGAGGAGAGCAACTTGCGCACGCTGAATCTAACGGTAGTCGAGGCCAACGGAGGCCACACGGACCTGGAGTTCCCGGTGGCGCGGATCCTGGATGCGGGGTTCACGGGGAAGAACCGAGAAGGGGCCATGAAACACGTGGAGGAGCTCAAGGCCCACGGCGTGGCCGCGCCGGACCGCATCCCCGCCTATTTCGCCGTGACCCGGGAGTTGGTCACCACCGACGACGAGATCGAGGTGTTGGGCGACGACACTTCCGGCGAGGTGGAGGTGGTGTTCCTGTTCAAGGGAGAAGAGACCTATATCGCGGTGGGCAGCGATCACACCGACCGGGAGCTCGAGAAGGACAGCATCCCCAAGTCCAAGGTCATCTGCCCCAAGGTGGTGTCCCGCGAGGTCTGGAAGCTCGCGGACGTGGAGCCCCACTGGGAACGGTTGAAGCTCCAGAGCTGGATCGAGGCGGACGGGCTGCGCACGCTCTACCAGGAGGGGTCGCTGGCCGACTTCCTCACCGTCGACGACTTTCTCGACGGCGTGAGGTCCGTGGTGACGGACGGATCGCTGGACGGCATGGTACTGTACATGGGGACCATGCCAAGCCTGGGCGGACAGCTCCTGTTCTCGCCCACCTTCGAGGGCCGTCTTTCCGACGAGGTGCTGGGGCGGGAGCTGTCGTTCCGTTACAGCATACGCTCCATGGAGTGGCTGGCGTAGCCGGCCGGCCGCCGGCTGCAAACATCCGAGGCATATCGTGAGTGACAATCGAGAACGACGGCTTCGCGTCGCATCCATCCAGATGGGCATGGACGACGGGGGCAAGGCCTCCAACGTCAAGCGCGCCGCCGCCCTCATCGACGGCGTGGAGGGCGCCGACCTGATCCTGCTGCCGGAGATATGGAACGTCGGCTACTTCGCCTTCGACGACTACGGCGCCCAGAGCGAGAGCCTGTCCGGCCCCACCGTTTCCATGCTGCGGGAGAAGGCGGCGGCCAAGGGCGTTTTCCTCTTTGGCGGCAGCATCGTCGAGGAAGACGGCGGCGCGTACTACAACACCAGCGTCCTCATCGACCGGCAGGGCGACGTCATCGGCACCTACCGCAAGATCCATCTCTTCGGCTACCAGTCCGAGGAGGCGCGCCTGCTCAAGCGCGGCGAAGCGCCGACGGTGGTGGACACCGAGTTGGGGAAGTTCGGGCTGTCCACCTGCTACGACCTGCGGTTTCCGGAGCTTTACCGCCAGATGGCGGTCGCCGGAGCCGAGGTCTTCCTTGTGGCTTCGGCCTGGCCGTATCCCCGGCTGGAGGCCTGGCTCCTGCTGAACCGCGTCCGCGCGCTGGAGAACCAGTGCTACCTGGTTTCCAGCAACTGCACCGGCAGCAACCGGGGAAAGGGTTTCGTCGGCCACAGCACGGTGTCCGACCCCTGGGGGACGGCGCTGGCGGCCGCCGGCGACGGTGAGTGCGTGGTGAGCGCGGAACTGGACCTGGGCCGGATTCCGGAGATACGGACCACGTTCTCGGCGTTCCACGACCGGGTCCTGATCGACTAGCGAACAGACTGTATCCTAAGGGAGGAAAGAGATGCCAAAGGAAGAAAGAGAGTTCTTCGACACCAGCACCATCGACTGGAAGCCTGTTGGCGCGGGCTCGGGAGCGACCGCCGAGGGGATCACGGAGAAGATCCTGAGTCACGACCCGGAAACGGGAGACTACGCCCGCATGGTCAACTTCTCGGCAGGCGTGGAAACCGACGAAACCATCGACCACGATTTCTGGGAAGAGGTCATCATCATCGAGGGCAGCCTCATCGATACCCGCCTCAACCAGGAGTTCACCAAGGGCATGTACGGCTGCCGCCCGCCGGGCATGCCGCACGGGCCCTACAAGAGCCCCAACGGCTGCATCACCTTCGAGCTGCGCTATTTCAAGAAGTAATCGGCGCGAATTCGGCCACATGCCGCAGTTCACCACCGTCGGCCGGTCCATCCGCCGCGCGGAAGGGGTGGAGAAGGTCACCGGCAAGGCCCGGTTCACGGCCGACCTGGATTTCCCCGGGCTGCTGGAGGGCAGGGTCCTCCGCAGCCCGTTTCCGCACGCCTTGGTCGAAGGCATCGACGTGAGCGGCGCCGAGGCGCTTCCGGGCGTCCACGGCGTCCTCACCCGCGAGTCCGTCAAGGACATCGATCCCTACTACGGCCACTGCCTGCGGGACCGGCCGCTCATCGCCACCGACCGGGTGCGCTACGTGGGCGAGCCGGTGGTGGCGGTGGCGGCCGAGAGCGGCGACATCGCCGACGCGGCGTTGGCGCTGGTGCGCGTGCGTTACCGGGAGCTTCCGATGGCGGCTACGGTGGACGAGGCGCTGGTGCCGGACGCCCCGGTGCTGCACGACGCCAACGCCCTGGCCGGGGAGTACCACGAGCTGGCGGCCCTGGAGGAGGAGGCCCCGCTCAACGTCTGCCACCACGAACGGCTGGAGGACGGCGACGTGGCCGCGGGCTTCGAGCGGGCCGACGCGGTCTTCGAGGACACCTTCGAGTTCCCGATGATCTGCCACTACTCCCTGGAGCCCCACACCGCGGTGGCCCGGTTCGAGGGCGACGAGATCGCGTTGTGGACCTCCTCCGCCCACCCGTTCCTCATCCGCGCCGAGATCGCGCAAATGTTCCGGGTGCCCATGCCCAACGTGCGGGTGACGGTACCCTACGTGGGCGGCGCCTTCGGCGGCAAGTCCTACTTCAAGATCGAGCCCCTGGCGGTGGCGCTGGCGCGCACCGCCGGCGGGCGTCCCGTGCGGCTCGCCCAGAGCGCCTCCGAGTCCATGCTCACCATCCGGCGTCACTCGGCCCGCTGCCGGGTGAAGACCGGCGTCCTGCGGGACGGCACCGTGGTGGCGCGGGAAGCCGAGTTGCATCTCGACACCGGCGCCTACGCCGACAACGGCCCGCGGGTGGCCAAACGGGTGGCCACGCGGATACACGGCCCTTACCGGATTCCCCACTACCGCATCGACGTCTACGCCGTGTACACCAACACCGCGCCCGCGGGCTCCATGCGCTCCATCGGCGGACCCCAGTCCATCTTCCCGCTGGAGTCCCACATGGACGGCGTCGCCCGGGGCCTGGGCCTCGACCCGCTGGCGTTCCGCCTCAAGAACCTGCTGCGCCGCGACGAGGAGTTGAAGCCCGGCGCCAAGCCCATGGACGCGGACCTGCACATGGACCTGCGCAAGCTGGCCTCCATGGTGGACTGGGGCGAGAGCCAGGGTCCGCCGGCGAACAACCTCGGCATCGCGGTGGGCGTCACGGACTCCGAGGCCATGCCCGTGTCCACCGCCATCCTCCGCCTTCTGAGCGACGGCAGCGCGGTGCTCATGGCCGGCAGCACCGAGGTGGGGCAGGGTGTCCGGACTGTCCTGAGCCAGGTGGCGGCCGAGGGGCTGCGCCTCTCGCCGGAACGCATCGTCATGCGTGCCACCGACACCGACGTGACCCCGTTCGACCGCTCCACCGGCGCGAGCCGTTCCACCACGGTGATGGGCACGGCGGTCAAGTTCGCGGCCGAGGACCTCGCCGAGCAGATTCGGAAGGCCGCGGCGGAGGCCATGGGCTGCGAACCGGCCGACGTCACCCTGGAGGACGGGTGGGCCGAGGCAGCCGGACAGCGTATCGACTACGGCGCCGTGGTGCGGGCGTACTTCGCCATGCCTGGCGGCGAGTTCATCGGCCGCGGCTACGTGCGCGCGGGCGGCGGGATTCCCAATCAGTTCCCGGTGTTCTGGGAGACCGGCATGGGCGCCGCGGTGGTAGAGGTGGACGAGGAAACGGGGGAGGTGAATGTGCCCCGCTACGCCAGCGTCGCCGACGTTGGCAAGGCCATCAACCGGTTGCAGGCCGAGGCCCAGGACGAGGGCGCCGCCATGATGGGCGTGGGCCACACCCTGTACGAGAGCCTGCTTTACGACAAAGGCCAGCCCCTCAACCCCAACCTCATCGACTACAAGGTGCCGGGATTCGCCGACATGCCGCGCCGGTTCGACGTGGCGCTGACCGAAAACCAGGACGGCCCCGGCCCCTGGGGCGCCAAGGGCATGGGCGAGTCCGGCATCGTGGCGGTGGCGCCCGCGGTGGCCAACGCCATCGCCCGGTCAACCGGAGTCCGCATCCGCGAGCTGCCGCTTACGCCCGAGCGCGTCTGGAAGGCACTCAACGGCAAGGGTTGAGAAACGGACCCCGATCACAGCCACAGGAGCACACCATGAAATTCGGCATCCAGCTCAACCCCCAGGTTTCCAACGAAAAGCCCCCCGAAACCCTTCTCCCCACATTGGCGGAGCAGACCCGTGTGGCCGACGAAGCCGGCTTCGAGGCCATCACCATGGGCCAGCACTACAACATCCCCGGCTTCCAGCGGCTCCACCAGGTGCCGCTCCTGGGACGGCTCTGCGCCGAAGCCAAGCGTGCCAGCGTCGGCACCGCCACCACGCTCCTCGGCCTCCACGACCCCGTGGTCATCGCCAAGGAGCTGGCCACCATCGACGTCATGAACGAGGGCCGTGCCGTCTTCTCCTTCGGCCTCGGCTACCGCCAACAGGAGCTGGACGCCTTCAACCTCACGAAAGGGCAGCGGTTCCACCGTTTCGTGGAAGGGGTCGAGATCGTCCAGCGGCTATGGACCGAGGAGCACGTCTCGTTCTCGGGAAAGGAGTTCGAGCTGAAGGATGTCACCATCGCACCGCGTCCGCTGCAGAAGCCGCGCCCGCCCGTCTGGATCGCCGCCAACGGCGACAGAGGAGTGCGCCGCGCCGCCCGCATCGGCGACGGATGGCTGGTGGGGCCCCATTCAGCCATCGAGGAGTTGAAGGACCAGACCGCCCTGTTCCGCCAGGCTTGGGCCGACACCGGCAAGCCCGGCGCCGGCGCCCTGGTCATGGTCCGGGAATGCTTCGTCGCCCCCACCCGGGAAGAAGCCGCGGCCAAGGCCCGCCCCTGCCTCGACAAGCTCTACCGCGACGTCTACGTCAAGTGGGGCCAGGACGAAGCCATGACCAACCCCGACGAGCTCACCTGGGACTTCGACCGCCTGGCCCGCCACCGCTTCATCCTCGGCTCCCCCGAGGACTGCATCGAGGAAATCCGCTCCTACGAGGAATCCCTCAAGCCCGACCTCCTGCTGCTGCGTTTCGACTGGACCCCCGGGTTGGAGCAGAAGGACATACTGGCGGCCATGGAGCTGTTCGGGGCGGCGGTGCTGCCTCGGGTGTAACAGGTCAGGGCGTCAGATCGCCTTCCTCGAACGGGATCGGCTTCACGACGGCCTTCACCCGGTCGCCGTCCTTCTCCACCGTGATCCAGTTGAGGCAGTTCTGGTCGTCGCGCTCCGGGTAGTCGTCGCGGGTGTGCTGGCCGCGGGATTCCCGGCGCTCCAGGGCACAGGCGGCGACCATCTCGCCGACCCAGGACAGGTTCGAGCATTCGAGGGACTTGACGAGGTCGCGGAGGTTGCCGGCCTTGAGCCGGGGGACCTTTTCGCGGCGGATCTCCCGGAAACGCTCCACTCCGGCGGTGAGCCCGCGCTCGTTCCGCACCACGCCGGTGCTTTCCCACGCGGTGTTCTTGATCTCCTCGTGCAGATCGGTGGGATCCAGTCCCTCGTCGCGCTTGAAGGCCTCGATCCTCGCGGCCTCCGCGACGGTCTCGGCCGGGTCGGTTTCCTCCATCTCCGCGTCCGCCGCGTAGATCGCCGCGTACTTGCCCGACCGGGCGCCCAGCGCGAAGGCGCTGGCGATGGCGTTGCCGCTGAGCCGGTTGGAGCCGTGGGTGCCGGTGGCGGACTCGCCCGACGCGTACAACCCCTCCACCCCGGGGACCTCGCACCGTTCGTTGATGTCGAGGCCTCCCAGGAAGGTATGGAGCGCCGGCACCCATTCGAAGCGGTCGGAGCGGGCGTTGACGCCGGCCTTGCCGAGCTTGGGGGTGTACTCGAACTGGATCTCGTCATCCCATTTCTCGTCCGGGATGTAGGACGGGTCCAGGTAGACGGGGCCGCGCCCTTCGAGCATCTCCTTGTAGGTGGCGCCCACCAGGATGGCCCGGGTAGTGCCCTCCAGCCGCTCGGGATCGTATCGTTCCAGGAACCGCTCGCCCAGCGCGTTGAAGAAGCGGCCGCCCTTGCTGGTAAACGGAGACAGGCCGGCCATGGAGATGGCCTCGCCGCCCGGCGCCGGGATCAGCGTGAACTCCAGGAACTCCAGGTTGGCCAGCGGCGCGCCGATGTCGAACGCGGCCACGTAGGCGTCGCCCGTGGTGAGGAAGTTGGCGCTGGTGTATTTCTGAATGCCGATGGCGCTGCCCGCGGCCAGCACCACGGCCCGGGCGCGGTACGCCTCGTAGGTGCCCTTCTGTACGTTGATGCCGAAGGCGCCGGTGACCCGCCCGTTCCGGCGCAGTAGCTTCGTGACCATGGTCCACTGGCGCACCTGCACTTCGCGGTTGAAGACCTCCTTGCGGAGCGAGCCCAGCATCCCCACGCTGCCGCCCACCGGCGGGCAACTGCGGGCGTAGGAGCTGCCCAGGCGTTTCTCCTGGTAGAACTGCTTGCCGTCGGGGGTCTTCTTGAAATGCAGCCCCATCTCCTCCAGCTCGATGACCCGGTCGGTGACCTCGTCGACGATGGCCCGGACGATCTTCTGGTTGGGGATGAAGTCGCCTCCAAGGATCGTGTCCTTGAAGTGCTGGTCCTTGCTGTCGCGGGGGTCGGCGTGGGCGAAGGCCGCCTGGGGGACCCCGCCGGAGGTGGGGCTGGAGCCGCTGCGTCCGAGCCGTCCCTTGTCCACCAGCACCACGTCCATGTTGCGTTTGGACGCCTCCAGCGCCGCCATGCACGCGGCCAGCCCGCCGCCGATGATGAGGACGTCGCAGTCCGTGGTCTGGACGGAATCGCTCATGTGCCGGCTCAGGAACCCGCGGCCGCGGCGGCCTTTTTCTTCTTGGGCCGCAGCACCACCTCGATGGCGTCTTCGGGACAGACCAGCTCGCACAGGAAGCAGTTGACGCAGTACTTGTTGCCGAAGGGAAAGACCTTGTCCTTCTTGTTGGTGAAGCGGAAGACGTCGGCGCCGCAGTCGTACACGCAGATGCCGCAGCCGTCGCATTTGTGGGGGTCGACTCGTATCACGCTTGTGTCCTTTACACCGACGATCTATAGCCGAATTGAAGGGTCAATACCATTGAAGACACAGGAAAGAACGGGGACGCGACATGGATAACGACGCCTACGTCACCTACCACGGCAATACCGAGGCCGACAGGGAGATCGCGCAACGGAGCGTGCTCTTCATCGACAACGAGACCGCGGCCCGGGTCCTTACCATGGAGGACACCATCGACGCGGTCGAGGAGTCGTACCGGGAATGGGGTTTGGGGCGGGCCACCGCAACCCGGGCGACGCACTCGGTGCCGCGGCCGGGCGGAGACGGCTGGTACACCTGGGACCCCATGGCCTCCGCGCTCCCGAAGATGGATGCTCTCGCCGTCCGCATGAAGTCCGACATCCTTCCGCCGTCCGGCGTCCAGGTGAAGAAGTACTGCGTCGCGCCAGGCAAGTTCTGCGGCCTCATCGTGCTGTTCAGCACCGACGACGGCGCGCCCCTGGCGATCATGAACGACGGCCACATCCAACACATGAGGGTGGGGGCGGCCGGGGCCATCAGCGTCAAGCACATGGCCCGCGAGGACGCCGCCGTCCTGGGCCTCTACGGCACCGCCGGCATGGCTACGGCCCACGCCCTGGCCATCGCCAGGGTGAGGCCCATCCGCGAGGTCCGCGTGTACAGCCCCAATCCGGAGCACCGGGCCGCCTTCGCCGGCCGCACCGGCGCCAATCTGGGCGTTCCGGTGGTGGCGGTGGACCACCCGCGCCGGGTGATGGAAGGCGCGGACATCGTCGCAGCCTGCACCAACTCGCTGGCGCCCGTGGTCCGGGGGGAATGGCTCGAACCCGGCATGCACGTGCTGGCGGTCTTGCCCAACGAGATCGACGACGACGTCTTCCGCCGGTGCCATCGGTACGTGTACTCCCGCACGCCCAGGACCGACTATCACGTGGCGGACCCGGAGCGGCGTCCGGCGGTGGGCTACGAGCCCATCGACACGGAATGGCTGGAGCGGGAAGAGCGGCTGCTTGCCAGGGAGAAACGGGTCTTCCTTTCCGACGTGGTGCTCGGCAACTATCCGGGTAGGGCGGCCCCGGAGGAAGTCACCTGTTTCGTGACCCAGGGGATAGCCATCCAGTTCGCGGCGGCGGCCCGCAGGGTCTACGACGGCGCCCGGGCGCGGGGGCTGGGTCACAAGCTGCCGCTGAGCTGGTTTTTGCAGGACATCAGCGATTGATCTTGCCAGAGTCCCTTGACCCAAAAGTTTGCGATTTCAGATAACCTTGGGTAACTTCACTTGAAATGGACCCGCGAACGAATCCTTATGCACCGGGGGCGGGGACGCCGCCACCGGAGTTGGCAGGACGGGATGCGCTGATCGAAGAAGCCGCGATCGCCCTGGACCGCATCCGCAACGGCTTGGCGGCCAAGAGCATGCTGATGGTGGGCCTGCGCGGCGTGGGCAAGACCGTGCTCCTTAACCGCGTCTGCGACGACGCCCGATGCCGGGGGTTTGTAACGCTCTTGCTGGAAGCGCCGGAAGACCGATCCCTCCCGGTTCTGCTCGTCCCGCCTTTACACGCCGTGTTGGTGCGCATGAACCGCCTTTCCGCCACCAGTGCCGCGGCGCACCGGGCGCTGAGGGCCTTGGCGGGATTCGTCAGCGCTATCAAGGTCGGGAGCGGCGACCTCAATGTCAGCCTGGACCTCGCCCCGGAACGCGGCTTGGCCGACAGCGGTGACCTGGACGCCGACCTGACGGCGCTTGTTGAATCCGTCGGCGAGGCCGCCCGCGATCAGGACACCGCCGTTGCGCTGTTTGTCGACGAGTTGCAATACGTTGCGGAACGCGAACTGGCTGCTCTGGTCGCGGCCCTCCACCGCGCAGGCCAGAGCCGCTTGCCGGTAACTCTGGTGGGCGCCGGCCTGCCGCAACTCGTGGCCCGCACTGCGTCCGCCAAGACCTATTCCGAGCGCCTCTTCACCTTCCCGGAGATCGGTCCGCTGGACCCCGAGTCTGCAAGATTCGCCATCGAAGCGCCGGCAAGGCGCCTCGACGTTGTCTTCCAACCCGACGCGCTGGAGGCGGTGCTGCAAGACACCCAGTGCTACCCGTACTTCTTGCAGGAGTGGGGCAAGCACTGCTGGGACTGCGCCACGTCGTCACCAGTCACGGCAGCAGACGTCGAGTCCGCCACCCGCCAAGCTACGGCCGAGTTGGACGCCAGCTTTTTTCGCGCCCGCTTCGATCGTTTGGCGCCCTCCGAAAAGCGCTACCTGCGCGCCATGGCCGAACTCGGCACCGGCCCGCATCGCTCCGGCGAAATAGCCGACGTCCTGGCCCAATCCGTCCGCGTCGTGGCCCCGACCCGCGCGAAGCTCATCGGCAAAGGCATGATCTACAGCCCCGCTCACGGCGACACCGCCTTCACCGTCCCGCTGTTTGATGCCTACCTGCGTCGCGTGATGCCGTCTCCGGAGGGGTGATGCCAAGCGCGATGAGATAGCGGGCGATTGCCAACGCAGCGACAAGATCAGCGCGCACATGCCCTACCGCTTAGAGCCTGGTTAATCTCGGCGAACTTGGCCGGCGCATCTCGCCGTCGAACACGCCGCGCTTCCCCCTCAGGAACTCCATGGCGTCGATCCAGGCCCTGGCTTCGGCCGGGGTGATCTCCTCCCGCGCGCGGTGGTCGTGTTTCTCGGTGAACCGGTCGAGGGTGTCGTGCAGGGACTGTGCGGCGCGAATCTGGAGTTCCCGGAGTTCGGCGAAATGTGCGTGGCCGCCCTGGGTTTCCTCGGCCACGAGGAAATGCGGGATGCAGATGCCGGAAGAGTTGCGGTACTTCTCCGAGAACGTCTCGTCGCCGAGCAGGTCGAGCAGTTGCCGCAGGTGGACGGACTCCGACCGTCCGGCGACCACGCAGGCGGGGCAGGCGGTCCTCTTGAGCCGGGCGCGCCATCCGGAGCCGGCCCGTGTCAGCCAACCCCGGAGGGCACGCCATCCGTTGGCAGGCGTTGAGCCCGCCTTGTCACGGAACCGGTTCAGCAGGTCCCTGGCGATGATGGCGAAGCCCAGGTCCGGGGCGCTGGGTGCCGGCAGGTCGAGCAGCAGCCACGTGTGCGGGTTGCAGAGGCCGAAGGATTTCCGCAGCATCTCCCGCGTGGGCACGTCGGTGACGCGTTCGTAAAGGACGCTGTCCAGGTAGGCGCGGCCGTCGTCGATGACGATGCCGCAGATGGGACAGCCCGGCCCGTCGAGCCGGTCGAAGAGCTTGAAGTAGAAGCTGTCCCGGCGCGCGTTCACTCTTTCAGTGCCCGCCAGATCTTCTCGCCGGTCACGGGCAGGTCGGTGATGCGCACGCCCACGGCGTGGTCCACGGCGTTGGCGATGGCCGACGGCACGGGGATGAGGCCGCTCTCGCCCAGGCCCTTGGCGCCGTAGGGGCCGGCGCCGTTGCCGTTCTCGAAGAGGATGTTGACCTGCTCTTCCGGCAGGTCGGAGATCTTCGGCAGCCGGTAGGTGAGGGCGTCGGGCGTGAGCATCAGGCCGTTCTCGTACACCGTCTCCTCGAACAGCGCCTGCCCAAGCCCCTGCAGGAAGGCTCCCTGCTCCTGGGTATGGCAGACCTGGGGGTTGATGGCCTTGCCCGCGTCGGCGATGGAGACGTACTTGAGCACCTTCACCTCGCCGGTGTCGCGGTCCACGTGGACCTTGGCCGCGCCCCATCCCACTTCCCAGAACGGCGCCCGGGCGCCCAGCGGGGCCTCGGGGACGCGTTCGCTCACCTGCCGGCCCTCACCGGTGATGACGCCGCCCGCGCCCTTGACGTGCTGCACCAGCGCCGAGAAGGGGAAGGCGATCTCTCCCAGGCGGATCTCGCCGTTGGCGACGGTCACGGCGGCGCCGGCGCTCTTCCCCATGGAGCGGGCAGCCTCGACGAGCTGGTCGCGGACGGCCCGTGCGGCCTTCTGCACCGCGAGCCCCATGACCGTGGTGGCGCTGCTGGCGTAGGTGCCCATGTCGAAGGGAGTCGAGTCGGTGTCCAGGGGCGCCACCTCGACGGCCGTGGGCCGCACGCCGAGCTCTTGCGCGGCGATACGCGCCAGGGCGGTGTTGGAGCCCTGACCGATCTCGATGGTGCCCTCGTGCAGGGTGATCCGGCCGCCGCCGTCCACCTCCACCCGCGCGGACGAGATCTTGAAGTTGCCGCCGCCGTCCTTGCAGCCGCAACTGACGCCGATGCCGCAGTCCGGTTCCAGCTCCTCCCCCCAGCCGATCTCCCGGGCGGCCCGCAGGAGCCCCTCCTTCAGGTCGGTGTCCATGGGGGTCTCCCCGGGGGCGAACTCCTCGCCCTTGTCCAGGAGGTTCTTGAGCCGGAACTCCACCGGATCCCAGCCCATCTCCCGGGCGATGACATCCATTTGCGACTCGTAGGCCCACGCCACCTGGGGCGTGCCCATGCCGCGGAACGCGCCGGCCGGCACCGTGTTGGTGTACACGGTGTAGGCGTGGGAGCGGAGGTGAGGGATGCGGTAGGGGCCGGGAGCCCGGTAGCCGGCCTTCTGGGTGACCCTGGGGCCCGAGTCCGAGTAGGCGCCGCCGTCGACGTGCACGAGGCAGTCCCGGGCCACGAGCTTGCCGTCCCGGTCCACGCCGGTGCGGAGCCTGACGCGGGCGGCCGGCTTGCTCACCGTGCGCGACTCCTCTTCCAGCGACAGGTGCAGGAACACCCGCCGCCCGGCCTTGCGGGACAGGGCCAGCGCCACGGGCTCGAGCTTGGTGTGGTTCTTGTTGCCGTAGGTGCCTCCCACCAGCGGCACCACCACCCGCGCCTTCTCCCGCGGCACGCCGAACATCTCCGCCAGTTCGTTGCGGACGATGAACTGGTGCTGGGTCGAACACCACAACGTGAACCCATCGTCGCGCCACTCGGCCACGGCAAGCTGCGGCTCCATGGAGAAGTGGGCGATCTTGGGGAAGTCGAAGGTGTGCTCGAAAATTCGTTCCGAGGCGGCGAACCCCGCGTCGACGTCGCCCTGGGCGCGCTCGTAGTGAAAGCTCACGTTGGCGTACTTTTTGGCCTCGTCGTCGACGCCGGGATATCCCGGGAAGCTCGGAGCGTCGTCGCTCACGGACTCGTGGAGGGGCGGCGCATCGGGATGGAGCGCCTCGTCCATGGTCATCAGCGCGGGCAGCGGCTCGTACTCCACATCGATGAGCGCGAGGGCGGCGGTGGCCGCGTCCAGGGTCTCGGCGGCCACCGCCGCCACCGCGTCGCCGTCGTAGCGGACCTTGTCGATGGCCAGAACGGGCGTGTCCTTCACCAGCGGGCCGTGGAACGGCTCGATGTCTTGGAGGTCCGCGGCCGTGAGCACCGCCACCACCCCGGGATGGGCCTCGGCCGCCGCCGTGTCGATGCCGAGGATGCGGGCGTGGGCATAGGGGCTGCGCAGGACCCGTGCGTAGAGCATGCCCGGGTGGGTCAGGTCGGCGGTGTAGACCGGCTCGCCGCGGACCTTGGCGGCACCGTCGAGGCGGCGCTCGTCGAGGGGCCGCGGGGCCGGCGCATCCTGCCCGCGTCGCAGCGCGGCCGCCCGATGGACCGACCGGATGATGGAGAGGTAGCCGGTGCAGCGGCAGATGTTGCCGTCCAGCGCCGTCTTGATGTCTTTTTCCGAAGGGTCCGGATTCTCGTCCAGCAGGGCGCGGGCGGCGAGGATCATGCCCGGGGTGCAGAAGCCGCACTCGAAGCCGCTTTCCTCCCAGAACGCTTCCTGCACCGGGTCCAGCGCGTCGTCGCTGCCGAGGCCTTCGATGGTCGTCAGCGAGCGTCCGTCGATCTCGTGGGTGAGGGTCGTGCAGGCGCTCACCGGACGGCCATCCAGCAACACGGTGCAGGAGCCGCAGACCTCCACCTCGCAACTCGTCTTGGTGCCCCTGAGGTCCAGGGACTGGCGCAGGAAGTCGGCAAGCAGAAGCTCCGGCGCAACGCTGGCGCGGCGGGCCTGTCCGTTCAGCTCGAATTGAATCTCGATCTCGTTCATGGGTTCCTCGGTTTGATGTATCCCTGTCCTTGTGTGTGGCACCGGAACCGTTAGCTGATGCCTGCGAGGTTCTTTAGCCCTCTACGAAAAACCTGAAAGCTCTTCGATCGATTGCCACCGACGTCGATATGAGGAGCGATGTCTTGAGCCCATTTACATTTCGCCGTCCCTGCGTCAGGGTAGCCCAGTCTTTTGAGTGCAGTGGCACCACCGGTATTCACGGCATCGGCGAGAACTTCCCAAGTGCCGCAAATGCTATCCTGTGAATAACCGTCCAGAACCGAATCCTTTGCGTTGGAGTATGCCTGCTTTACGGCGGACCGATCCCCAAGGAGCCATGCTTCGCTTTCTTCGATGGCAATCCTGAACAACGTTCGTGGCCGGGGATCGCATCCATTCAGCACACCCAGCAACTCCTGTTTGAACGACATACAGTCCTTGTTGTCGAGATCGACCACGACGACAACTGCGGCGGAACTACTACTAAGGCTCCGCCCGTATCCGCGCAAAACGTACGGCAATTGATGCAGCAGCAACTGTTTGCTGGGGTTCGGTAGCCGGTGTAAGTTTTTTGGCAGGTGCCCGATTCCATTATACGAGTGGATACGCCAGGAATGATTCGAATGGTTAGGACCGAGAATCTTCTCCATGAGAAAATTAATGGTGATGCTTCCGGATTTGTCCTCAACCAGTACTTCGAAGTGCATTGGTTACCTCTGGTCCAGGTAATCGCTGTACCAAAGACTACCAAGCGGCAATCCCTCGTCTACCATGGCGTTTACAATATCGTCGTCGCTAGCCCTGTGAATGGAAGAGAAGCCGTCAGACCCCTTTTCCAGGACCCACGTTTCATCAGGACTGAGCGCGTCTACGAAATAGGGCTGGTGCGTTGTGACGAAGATCTGTGGCGCGCCTTTCCTTTCGGTGGCGTGACTGCGAAACTCGTTTGCAAGAACCTCGAGTAGCTTGTGATAGAGACCGTTTTCCGGTTCCTCGATGCATATGAACGCTGGCGGTGAGGGGTCCTCCAACATTATGAGGTACGCAAAGACCTTTAGTGTTCCGTCCGACATCTGCTGAGCGTAGAAAGGGTCCTCGAAGCCCTTATCGTTGAAGCGAAGTAGCAGCCGGCCATCGGGGCTCCGTTCCGTGTCGATTCGGTTTACGCCAGGGACTTTCTCTGAGATTCGGTCCAGAATACTCTTGAATCGGAACGGAAACTCTCGTTCCATGAACTGTACGACGTTGCCAAGGTTGTCGCCGTGCACATTCAAGTGCTTCTGGGGACCCGCTAGAGGTAGACTGCGGGCAGCATCCGGCGTGAAGTAGCTCAGGTACCAATCCTCTATAAATTGGCGAAACGACGCTATCCTGGGGTGTTGCTTCAAGGCCCCGAGCGTCGCGATGCCAAGTTTCCGGTTGTCTTGGAGTTCTGCCACCTCTGTCTCCGGCTTCTCTTCGGCTCCCAGCTCAGTCAATAACTGATCAAGATCGAACTTCCCCGGATCCTCCCATAGTCCTTGCGCGTCTCCTTTCCACGCTACGCCCCTCCCGCCCTCCATAATCAGGAACGAGAAGGGCCTACCGTGTGTCTGCTTGCTACGTCGCTGTCGGAGGCGTTCGCGCGCCACGTAGGGACGGTTCGAACCATCCATATCGATGGCGAGTTCATACGTGATCGGGCGAGCTTTCATTTCCTGCCTGTAGTAGACCTCGAATTCGATGGGCGCGCCGCATCCTTGTGACCGGATACGCTCGAATCCGCCACGTCCTTGAGAGTCGCACGCCTCTTCGACGCCAAGTTTCAGGCAGTCCGCGAGAAAGCCGAAAGCATCGAACAAAGAGCTCTTGCCGACTCCGTTTTTTCCGATTACTGCCGTGATTGGAGTCAAGGGTTGTGCCGTCTGAGTATTCCAAAGCTTACCGAGTGTGATGTCCTGCAATACCCGGTAGTTGCGGATCCTGATCCCTTCGATTTTCGCCATCGGGTCGTTTCCTCTCTCTGGTTGCAGTTTGCCCGAGCAGCAACTGAGCGTCAGGTCTCAAGCCACACTGTAGCGCCAGCGGAGCCGCTGTTTCTGGTTAGTCCGTCGATATTTGCAGTTGGGCGAGGTCAGTGTAGGTAGTCGACGAAATGCGGTTAGTATACCAGCTAGCGGCCGTTTTTCCTCGTTGTTGGGCGTCGAGGGCAGCGTGGTCTACACAGCGAGGCCAAGGGATGTCCTTGGAGCAGGCCGGAGTCAGGGTTCAGGACCAGTACGTGGTGCGGTCCACCGGGATGTGCGCCAGCACTTCGCCGGGGATGTAGTCTTCCACCTTGATGCGGGCCATGGCCTCGTCCGGGACCTTGGACACCGGCGAGAAGGGGCGGTCCAGGGGCCGGGTGGCGTCGACGATCATCACCGAGGTCTTGGTTTCGTCCACCACGGTGGGGTCGAGGTAGTTGCCCGTGAAGGTGGGCTGCATGATCGACACCTGCCGGTGGGGCTGCACGCGGGTGGCCACGGCCCACAGGATCTCGGTGGAGTTGTAGACGTCGATGTCGTCGTCGAACACGAAGATGTTCTTGGCGTGGAGCTCGGTGAGGGCGGCGGCCGCGGCCCGGCCGGGGTCGCCTTCGGACATCTTCTTCATGGCGATGAAGATGTTGTAGTGGGCGTGGCGGCCGGCCTTGCACACGGCGGTGACACCCGGCACGGCCTCGCGGATCCGCCGCAGGTAGGCGCCCTCCCGCGGCAGGTCCAGCCAGGGCTTGTCGCCCTCGGGGGTGATGACCGACTGGTACATGGCGTTGCTGCGGTAGTTGATGGCGCGCACCTCGTAGCGGCAGGCCGAGAAGAAGCGCTGCGGTCCGAGGTAGCCCGGCGCCTCCCCGAAGGGGCCGTCCACCATGCGCTCGCCGGGAATCAGCGCGCCCTCGATGACGATCTCGGCGTCCGCCGGAATCAGCAGGTCGTCGCCCCAGGTCGTCGACGGCGTCACCCGGAGCGGTTCCCGCAGGTAGGCGCCCATGACGTCGTACTCGCTCACCTCGAACGGTCCGGTATAGCAGGCGCCCATGTAGAACGCCGGGTGGTGCCCCAGCACCGTGGCCACCGGACATTCCAGCCCCTGGTCCTCGTGGTCCCGGAAGATGATCCACTGGTGGTGCTGCGAGTGGTAGTGGGTGGTGACGTTCTTCGACTTGATCTCCATGCGGTGGTAGGAGGCGTTGTAGATCCCCTGGCGGCGGTCCCTGGCAATGGTGCACAGGGTGATGTAGGGGCCGCCGTCCATGTAGTGGTGGCGCATGATGGGCAGCTCGTAGAGGTCCACGGCGTCGCCGCTCCGGACGTTCTCCATCACCGGCGCCTCGCGGTTCTCCACCACCACCGGCGCGACACGGTTGCGCTCGATGTCGACGCAGGCCTCGGCCATCTGCGCCCGGGTCATCTCCTTGGGCAGCCCCAGCGCGATCTGGGCCTTGCGCTGGGAGATGGTGAAGTTCATCACCAGCTTGAAATCGCTGACCCGGCCGTGCAGGTTGCGCGGCCGGTCGAAGACGAGCAGCGGGAACTTCCGGTCGGCGCCCAGGTGCTTGATGATGGCGCTCACGTCGTAGTGGGCGGGGTCCACCTCCCGCTGGACGTGGACGACCTCGTTGGGGATCTCCCGGCGGCAGTCCTCCAGGAAGCTGCTCAGGCTCTTGGGCATGCAGGTGCTCCTTCGTCCGGGGCCCGGCCGCGGCCGGGCCCCAGAGGCGTTCCCGCCTTTGGGGGGAGTTCCGGAAGCTATTCGATGTCCGAGTGGCGTCGCGGCACTACCACGAGATTCGCCGTGACCTCCGAGACTTCGGAAATGCCCTTGATGGTGTCGACCACGCCCTCCACCGTGATCGGCGAGGCCACCATGCCGGACACGGTCACCGTACCGTTGTGCGCCTTCACGTCGATGGGCAGATCGCGGTACAGCTCGGACCGGAGCAGGGTCGCCTGGGACTTCCTGGCCAGCGCCAGGTCTTCGAAGGCCTGCCTGGAGTCCGCGGTCTCCGCAAACGCTCCCTGCCGGGCGGCGGTGGTGACCACCTCGCTTGCCGCTTCCGTGCCCATGGCGAGGTTGAGCATCAGGTGGTATCGGCTGGGGTCCTGCCAGTCGTTGCCGAACAGGGCCATGAGCCGGCGGCTGCGCGCCCTGTCGGTGTGCTCGAGCTGCCTGCGGATGACGCCCTCGTCCACCGCGAGGCGCGACCGGAGCCGGTCCACGCGCAGCTCCATGGGGCCGGTCACACATACCTTCAGAACATGGGAAACGTCCGGGAGGAGCTCGTGTCCCACGTGTCCGTGGTAGACCATCGGGCCGGCCTGGGCCATCTCGCACATGGCGGCCTGGAGCGCGATGCGGTAGGGCCGCAGGTCATGCAGCCACTGGTCCCACCAGTGCGCCTCCTTCTCCGTGATCTCGTCGAGCTTGGCGCGGGGCACGCCGTAGTGTGCAAGAGTGGCCGCCAGGTCCTGGCGGCCGACGCACTTGTAATCCAGGGACTCCGCAACCCGGTCGGCGACTTCCTCAGCCCCGGAGATGCCTTCGTAGATCATGATAACGGACATGACGGGCCTCCTTTCTACAAGCAACGAACGGTACGCCAAGCACGACTCGCATCCAGCCTGAGCATACTGACAGCACAGGGAATAGGCAATGGGGTCGGAGGCCCCCGCCTGCCAAGTCGTCGTCGTACTCGGGCCGTGTTATGCAGAATGGGCAATGTCCCGGCACTTGATCCGAACAGCCACATCGAAGGCCTGCCTCCCGGCGATTTGCGGTCTGCTGCTCGCGGTTCCGGCAGGAGGGGTTCCCCAATCCGGCGGCCAAGGCATAGTCCAGCAAACGCGCGTGGCCCAGGCCGCCGCCGTTCCCATCGCACGCATCCAGGGCCGGAGCCACATCTCGCCCCTGCGCGGGCGGCGAGTGACCACAGTCGGCGTCGTCACCGCCGTCGATACCGACGGTTTCTACCTGCAGGACCCGGCCGGCGACGCCGACCCCGACACCTCGGACGGAATTTTCGTCTTCACCCGGCGGACACCGGACGTGGCACCGGGCGACGAGGTGCGCGTGCGCGGCGTGGTGGCGGAGTACCAGCCCGGCGGCGCCAGGACCGACAACCTGACGATCACGCAGGTCACCCGCCCGAGGATCACGCGCCTGTCCCGCCGCAACCGGCTTCCCGCCCCGGTGGTGCTGGGCGCGGACGGGCGCGTTCCACCCGGCCGCATCATCGACAACGACGGTTTCGCCGTCTTCGATCCGGACGAAGACGGCATCGACTTCTACGAGACCCTGGAGGGCATGCGGGTCACGGTAAGGGATGCCGTGGCCGTAAGTCCCACCAGCCGCTTCGGCGAGATCTTCGTCCGGGCCCGGGGCGCCGCGCCCTCCGGTCTGGGCAAACGCGGCACCCTGACCATTGGCGACCGCGACTTCAACCCCGAACGCATCCAGATCGACGACGACTTCGGACTCAGTCCGATGGCGACGCCGCACGTCAGGGTAGGGGATGCATTGGGCGACGTCACCGGCGTGATGGGCTACGGCTTCGGCAACTACGAGGTGCGTTTCACCGAGGCGTTCTCGCCCACGCGGGGGCCGCTGAAGCCGGAAACCACCCGCCTGAGCCCCGGCGACGGGTACCTCACCATTGCGTCCTTCAACGTGCTCAACCTCGATCCCAACGACAGGGACGGGGACACGGACGTGGCGAGCGGCCGGTTCGACGCGGTTGCCGCCATCATCGCCGGGAACCTGCGGTCCCCCGATATCGTGGCGCTCCAGGAAGTGCAGGACAACGACGGCTCCGCCAGGACGCGGGTCAAGGCCGCCGACGCCACCCTGCGGCTGCTGGCGGAGCGCGTCGCCGCCCTGGGCTCCGTCCGCTACCGCTTCATCGACCATCCCTTCATCGGCGGCGGCACCAGTGGCGGCCAGCCCGGCGGCAACATCCGCGTGGCCTTCCTCTACAACCCGGCGCGCGTGGAACTCGTTCCGGGCTCGGTGGCCACGGTCACCGACCCGGCGGACCAGCGCACCAACCGGAACAACCCGTTCTTCAACGGCCGGCTGCCGCTGGCGGCCTCGTTCCGGTCCCGGGCTCCGGGCGGCGCGTCGGTGATCGTGGTCAACAACCATTTCAATTCCAAGCGCGGCAGCGCTCCGCTGTTCGGGCGGGTGCAGCCCTTCACGGAACGGCAGGAGGACCCCTCGGTCAACGGCGGCGTGGAGCACCGCCGGAGGCAGGCCCGCGCCGTCCGCGATTTCGTCGCACGGAAGCTGACCGCGCGAGCGGACACGCGTGTCGTCGTGTTGGGCGACTTCAACGAGTTCGCGTTCGTGTCCCCGTTGAAGATTTTCGGAGAGCGCCTTCACAACCTCACCAAGGACCTGCCCGCGAACGAACGCTACACCTACATCTTCGAGGGCAACGCCCAGTCCCTCGACCACATCCTGGTGAGCGCGTCGCTGAAGGCGTCCGTCGAGGTGGACATCGTTCACGTCAACGCGGAGTTCGCCGAGACCGCGGCCCGGGCCAGCGACCATGACCCGATCGTGGTGCGGCTACGGCTGCCCCGGCGGTCCCCGTGAATGGATGACGCTGTCCGAGGGCTCTGTCTAGTGTCCTGTCCCAGGTAATTGTTAACCGATCTGCTTGTCTTTCTTGTCGTCGGCTGCGTTGCTCTTCCTCGCGTGGTGACCGCCACTGCTCGTCATCGCGCCTTGCCGACCACAAGAAATCCTGCGCACCTCGGTAAACTATTACCTGGGACAGGACACTAGCCTCGCAGGGTTCAGGCCATGTCGTAGGGGACGGCGATGATGTCGTCGGCCACCAGGGCGGTCTCACGCACCCCGGCCACCACCACTCCGATGCCGTGCTTGAGACGAGGGTACGTCTCCCGGAACGCTCGTATGCCGCTGGTGTCCGCCCGCGTGACGCGTGCGCTGCTCTTGGCTTCCACGGCGACGAACATTCCATCCCTCTCGAGTACCAGGTCCACCTCGCTGCCGGAGTGTGCGCGCCAGTGATGGGCGGCCGGCGGATGGCCCATGGTTTGCGTCTGCTTGAGCAAGTCCAGGACCACATGCGTCTCGAACAGCGCACCCTGGATCGGATTGGACATCAATGCCGTCGGGCTGGAAATACGCTGTGTCCATGCCGCCAATCCGGTGTCGGCAAAGTAGCCCTTGGGGCGCCTGGAGATTCGTTTGGTGGGATTTCCGGAATACGCCGGGACCTCCAGCCACTGAAAGGTCGCTCGCAGGACGGCCAGCCAGCGCTGCGCCGTGTGGTATGTGATGCCGAGCTCACGCCCGAGCTGGGTGTGATTGATCTCCTGGCCGGTGTGGGCGGCACACAAGCCTACAAAGCGGGCGAACAGGTTTGCGTCCTCGACGGTCGCAACGCGCCGGACGTCGCGTTCGATGTAGGTGCGCATATAGGATGCGAACAAGTCGGGCAGTGTCGCGTCCCCATGGTCGAGGTGTCCCGGGAAGCCGCCCCGCCACAGACGGCTTGCCAGGGACGGCTCGATGGTTCGAGGCGCGAGCCGTCCACGGTTACGCAACCGGTCTGCCGGGTCGGCTGCGAACAGATCTTCGACCCACGTCCCCCCGGTGGTCGCTCCATGGCAGCGTTCGGCCAACGACAAGAAGGGAAGATCCAGTACCGCCACGCGCCCCGCCATGCTCTCGCTGACGGAACTGAGCAGCATGAGGTTCTGGGAACCGGTGAGCAGGTACTGACCGGGGCGGGGATCTTCGTCCACACGCCGTTTGATGACCCCAAGCAGGTCCGGGACGTATTGAACCTCGTCGAGAATGAGCGGCGGCTGGTACTGGTCGAGGAACAGTTCAGGATCTTCTCGCGCGTTGTTGACGTCGATGACCGGGTCGAATACAACACGGTGGGCGTCCGGGGCCAAATGAGACAGGAGCGTGCTCTTGCCAGCCTGTCGCGCCCCCAGCACCAGAGTCACCGGCACGGCTTGACGCAGGCGCGCTATTCTGGCTTCAAGGTGGCGTTTCCGGTACTCCACATGGGAAAAATAGCTTTAACATTTCTGTTTTTCAAGGATTGAGATGGCCACACCCATAATTGCCCTGATCCTCACCGGCGGCACCATCGATTCCGTCGGCGCTGATCGCCTCGACTTGGCCTGGTACATCGAGAACGACAAGCGGCTCGGCGACGGCGAGCTGGTGGGGTCGGTGCCGGAGTTGGCCGCCATCGCCCAGGTGGAACAGGTGCCTTTCCGGCGGCTGCCGAGCCATGCGTTGGTGGACCGGGACTGGATCGACCTGGCCGGGGTGCTGCACGGGATCTTCGACCGGGACGAGGCGGATGGGGCGGTCATCACCCACGGCACCAACACGCTCGAAGAGACGGCCTACTTCCTGAACCTGGTGCTCAAGACCGACCGGCCGGTAGTGCTGGTAGGGTCCATGCGCCCGGCTTCGGCGCTGGGCGCGGACGGCTACCTGAACCTGTTCAATGCCGTGCGGGTGGCGGCGGAACCGGATTCAAGCGGACACGGCGTGTTGGCCGTAATGAACGACCGGATCTTCGGCGCCCGGGACCTGACCAAGACCGCCACCTACCGCGTCGAGGCGTTCCAGGGACGGGACCTGGGACCGCTGGGCTTCGCCGACGCCGACGGCCGGGTGCGCTACCATCACCGCACGGTCAAGCCGCACACCACCGACACCGAGTTCGACGTGACCGGGCTGGAGTCGCTGCCGCGGGTGGACGTGGTGGTGTCGCACGCGGGCGCGGACGGCGCCATGATCGACGCCTGCGTCGCCGCGGGCGCCGTGGGCATCGTCTGCGCCGCCACCGGGGCGGGCCGCCCCACGCCGGCCCAGGACGAGGCCTTCGAGCGCGCCCGGGAAAAGGGTGTGATCCTGTGCATCGGCAGCCGGGTCGGTTCGGGGAGGGTGGCCCGCAGCCCCAAGTTGGCAGAGCGCGGCGTGGTCACCGCCGACAACCTCCAGCCCTGGAAGGCACGGGTGCTGCTGGCGCTGGCCCTCAACGTCACCGGCGACCCGGACGCCATTCAGCGGATGTTCGATACGTATTGAGGTCCCCACGCCGCCCCTGGACCCCGGCGTCGCGCCTCACCCCAGCACGATCTTGCTCTCGTCCTCCCGCACTTCGATGGCGTTCTGGATCAGCGCGGCGTAGCGGTACACCGCGTGGGCGAACTTGCTGTAGGGGATGGTCAGGAAGAGGCCGGCCACCACGCCCAGGTGGATCACCAGCAGCGTTCCCATCATCGCGGTTTCCCGGAACACCAGCAGCAGGAGCCCCGTGAAGCTCGTCAGGAACAGCATCCAGAGGAAAGTCCTGTCCAGGCTGAGCATCTTCTCCTCGGCCGGGTCCAGGTCGCTCCTGGACTTGAGGTAGAGGAGCCCCACGGTGCCGATGCACATCATGACGCCGCCCACCGTCCCGAACACCACCGGAAGGCTCAGGTAGGGGTAGGGCGCATCCCAGTGGAGGAAGTGGTGGTAGAAGGCCGCGACGGTGGTGGCGGCGAAGTCCAGCGCGAAGCCGTAGAACACCAGGTGGTGGTGCCACATGCGGCTCTTGGAGAACTTCTCGTCGGGGTAGTTGCAGCCGTCGCCGCCGCCCTTCATGTACTGCAGGCCGAAGGCCTCCTTCACGGCGCGGGCGAAGGCGGACACGTCGATCAGGTCCGAGATGCTGCCGCGGGTGCGGCGCCAGAAGCTCACGAACCCCGCCAGGAGCGCGAAGATGGCGTAGAAGAACATCACGCTGGCCGGGAACACCATGGCGCCGTAGGGCACCACCGCGTAGAACGCGCCCGAGCCCTGGTGGGCGGAGAACAGCGTCGTGCTGCCCTGAAACGCCAGGGTCAGCACGAAGGCCAGCACGATGCACACCGTGGTGACGAGCCCCACCAGGAAGGCGTTGTTCCTGTAGAAGCCCTTGAGCACCCGGGGCCAAGCGTAGTCCTCGTAGGTGTCGGCCCGCAGCCGCGACAGCGCCTGGGGCACGTTCACCCCGAACTCGTGGGGCGGCGCGTACTGGCAGGCGTAGTAGCAGGCGCGGCACTCGAAGCACAGGTTGGACATGTAGACCAGGTCCTTGGTGTCGAAGGTGCGGCGCCGCTCCATGGCCGGGAACACCGCGCAGAAGCCCGCGCAGTAGCGGCAGGCGTTGCAGATGGTCATGACCCGGTCGGCTTCCTTGAGATGCTCAGACGACGGCACGCGCGGCCTCCCTTCCTGCGATGCGGCCGAACACCGTTCCGATGGTCATGCCGAATCCCGCCAGATACCCCTTGCCGAGGATGTTTCCGGACATCATCTCCCCGGCCGCGAAGATGTTGGGCGACGGCCGGTCCTCGCCGAACAGCACCTGGCACTGCTTGTTCACGGCGACGCCCATGTAGGTGAAGGTGATCCCCGGCCGTAGCGGATAGCCGTAGAACGGCGGGGTGTCGATGACACGCGCCCAGTGGCTCTTGGGCGGGTCCATGCCCTCGGTGGCGCAGTCGTCCAGTGTCGTGGGGTCGAAGGTCCCCGCCTTGACCGAGGCGTTGAACGCGTTGACCGTCTCCTCCGCCTTGGCCGGGTTCAAGTCCATGGCCGCGGCGAGCTGCCGGACCGAGTCCGCCTCGAAGGGCGGAAACACCGAGGGCAGGAACATGTCGATGGACTTGGCGTCCACGATGCAATAGGCCTCCTGCTCGGGCTGGCCGGCGATGAGGGTGCCCCAGATGGCGTAGCGCTTGGGCCAGAAGTCCTCGCCCTCGTCGTAGAAGCGCTCCGCGTTCTTGTTGAGCACGACGCCGAAGGGGACGCAGTCGAGCCGCGTCACGATGCCGCCGTCGAACTTGGGCGCGCGCCCGTCCAGCGCGATGGCGTGGAAGCCCTTGGCCCGCCCCGCCGCCTTGGCGCCGGCGTCGAACAGTTCCCGCAGCACCCGGCCCTTGTTGTAGGGCGTGCCGCGGATGATGAAGTTGTCGGCCGCGTCGCCCCAGTATTCCTTGAGCCACGGCACGTTGGCCTCGAAGCCGCCGGAGGCGCCGATGAAGGCCTTGGCCGCCACCTCGCGCTTCTGGCCGTTGTGCTCCACCACCGCGGAGCGGAAGACGCCGTCCTCGATGTTCAGGTCCCGCACCTCGGTATCGTACTCGGCCCGGATGCCCATCTTCCCGGCAGTGTCGTAATAGGCGTTCATCAGCGCCTTGCCGCCGCCCAGGAAAAACGCGTTGGTGCGCGATAGTTGCAGCGTGCCGCGCAAGGACGGCTGCCATTTGATGCCGTGGGCCGACATCCATTCGCCCGCGTCCTGGGATTGGCGGATGCAGTAGCGCGCCAGCTCCTCGTTGGTGTCCCCGCCGGTCACCCGCAGGAGGTCCTCATAGAACTCGTCCTCCGGATATGTCCCCGTGAGGAACCCGTCCTCGCCCTCGTGCATGTAACGAAGGTTCCGCGTATGCCGGCTGTTGCCGCCCCGGAACGCCTTGGGCGCCGCCTCCAGCACCAGCACGCTGGCGCCGCCGTGACTCGCCATGATGGCCGCACACATCGCCGCGTTCCCCCCGCCCGCGATGAGCACATCAACCTCGGGAACCCCTCCCGAACCCCCTCCGGTGGATGAAGAAGCCATGACGCTACGTGTTAGTGGACGTGCGGAATTCTGTCAACTTGCGATTCCGTCTGTAGAACCCCGAACACATCATCCCCGCGGCCCCAGTTATCCCCGAACACGTCATTCCCGCGGCCCCAGTCATTCCCACGGCCCCAGTCATTCCCACTCCCTTCCGTCATTTCTACCCCCTTCCGTCATTCCCGCCCCCTTCCGTCATTCCCGCCCCCTTCCGTCATTCCCGCCCCCTTCCGTCATTCCCGCGAAAGCGGGAATCCAGGCGGGGTGGCGTGGGGCGCCCAATTTGACAACCCTACGCCTCCCTTGCCATGAAGTAACTTCACCATTCAGGAGGACTCCCGTGGAACTTGGCATCTATTTCCGTTCTTTCTTCACCAACCCGACGCGCCCGCTGCACGAGCAGATCGACGACGCCGTCGAGATCTGCCACGTCGCCCGCGACTGCGGCTTCGCCGCCATCACCATGCCGCAGCACTGGGTGTCGCACCCCACCATCTGGCCACAGCCCTTCCCCATGCTGGCGCGGCTGGCGCCGGAGGTGGGCGAGATGCGGCTCCAGACCGGCATCGTGCTGCTGCCGCTCCACAACCCGCTCCAGGTGGCGGAAGACGTGGCCACCCTGGACCACATCGCCAAGGGCCGTTTCGTCCTCGGCGTCGGCCTCGGCTACCGCGACACCGAGCTCGAGGCCGTGGCCTCCAACCGCAAGCAGCGGGTCTCCCGCCTCACCGAGTCCATCGAAGTGATGAAGAAGCTCTGGACCGGCGAAGAGATCGACCACGAGGGCAAGTACTGGACCGTGCATGGCGCCAAGATGGGGTTCACGCCCATCCAGAAGCCCCATCCGCCCATCTGGATCGCCTGCCAGAGCGAAGGCGCGGTGCGCCGTTCCGCCCGCATCGCCGACGCCGCCTACCTGGCCCCCCAGGTGGGATTCGACGACGTCGCCCATCTCATCTCCATCTACCGCGACGAGCGCAGCGTCACCGGCCAGGACCCTGGCCGCATCACCATCTCCCGGGGCGTGGCCTATGCCCCCAACCGCGAGACCGCCATCGCCCAGGCACGAGAGTCCGCCGCGTCTTCCTACAAGATGTACAGCAGTTGGAACATGCAGGAAGACACCATGGTCAAGATCAACATCGCCTCCGACTCAGAAGTCAGCGCCTGGGCTGTCACGGGCAACGGCGACGACTGCTTGCAGGACCTCGGCCGGCTGGCCGAGGACGGCGTGGAGTACGTGGGCATGACGCTCCTCAACATGCCGAAGGACCTGTCGGGGCGGAAGGAGTATCTGCAGGGGCTGGCAGAGAACGTGCTGCACCGGATGAAGTAGGCCGCGCGGCGCGAGAACCGGCGCGGCGGCGAGGACCCTCCATGGCGCTGGAGATCGAGCGCAAGTTCCTGGTCACCGGAGACGAGTGGCGCAAGGCCGAGGGCGTCGTTCTCCGCCAGGGCTACCTGGGCACCCACCCCGAACGCACCGTGCGCGTCCGCGTCGAGGGCGACAAGGCCACCCTCACCATCAAGGGCATCACCCGCGGCGCCACCCGCTCCGAATACGAGTACGACATCCCGCCCGAAGACGCCGCCGAACTGCTCCGCCTGTGTGAGCCCCCGCTAATCGAGAAAGTCCGCCGCCGCCTGGAGCACGACGGCCTCATCTGGGAGGTGGACGAGTTTCTCGGCGACAACCAGGGCCTCGTCGTAGCCGAGGTCGAGCTCGACCGCGAAGACCGCCCGTTCACCAAACCGCCATGGGTCGGCGAAGAAGTCACCCACGATCCCCGCTTCTACAACGCCAACCTTGTGGCAAATCCATTCACCAAGTGGCAGAATTCGTAGGAGCGCCCTCGACACCGGGGCGCGCCGGGGCTTCCCGAACACGGAGGGGTGGCCGAGTGGTTTAAGGCACCGGTCTTGAAAATCGGCGTCCGCCTAACAAGTGGACCGCGAGTTCGAATCTCGCCCCCTCCGCCAATATCCGGCCATTATGAGAGACAGGACGACACCATTAACCGAGAGAGAAATTGACAAACTTGTTGCCGCGCAGGCGGATGATGACTGGGCTTGGGGAAAATCTGTCCATGCGAAGAAGGCCAACCCCACCAATGTCCCATTGCCTGCGCCGGTTGCCGCGCGAGCGGCTTTTTTCGCTCGCCTCCACCGGGAGAAGAGCGTGGACGCGTGGATCGAGCGGATCGTTCAAGACCGTCTTGATCTCGAAGAGGCAGCGTTTGCCGACGTGAAGCGAGAACTGGCCTCTCGCTGAAACAGTCTTTCTACGAACCCTTCTCGAATCGGCCACGAACTCCACGGGTTCACCGAGCTCTGACTCATAACGGATGCCCTGCGCGGGAGCATGAGTTTGACGACTTGAGATCACAACTCGTGACCTCAAGTTGGGGTGGTAGGCGCAAATTTGATTGCGCACAGGCTTGATTCCGCTTGCCCAGTTGACCGGCGCTCCGTTGACGCAGCCGGGATACCTGGTCTATACTGGACTAGTCTGTGATCTCTTGATCGGAGGAGGCTTGTTCGTGACAAGGACCGGACCGCAACGTGTTTGGACTGTGGCCGAGGCGAAGGCCCACCTCTCCGAGATCCTGCGCCTGGCCCAGTCGGAAGGGCCGCAACGTATCGGTACCCGGCGGTCGTTCGTCGTCGTGCCCGCGGACGCATGGGACAACAAAGCCAATCCTCGCAAGCCCCTTGGCAGGTGGCTGATCGAGAACATGCCGCGCGGGGTGGATCTTGAACCACCCGACCGCCGTTCCGCCCGGGAGGTTCCGTTCAGCGACGAGGATGACGAATGAGCGGGTATCTCCTGGACACGAACGTGGTCTCGGAGACCATGCGTAGCGTTCCGGATGCACGTGTGGTGACTTTTCTGGCGGAACATGACGACCTATGGCTGTCTTCGATTGTTGTGCACGAGCTGGAATACAGCGTGCGGCGGCTGGCACGAGGACGACGGCGGTCCGGCCTGGAGGCTGATCTGTTGCGCTTGGCCACCGAGTACGAGGACCGAATCCTGCCCTTGGACCGGGTGGGGGCGGAGTGGGCGGCCCGGCTCCGGGTCCTGGCCCAGCGCTCAGGACATACGCTGGACCTCGGCGACGCTCTCATCGCGGGAACGGCGAAGGCCCACGACCTCGCCGTGGCTACTCGCAACATCGCTGATTTCCAACGCGTCGGCGTTGAGCTCGTCAATCCTTGGGAAGCAGAATGAGCAACAACGACCTCAACTGGATTGCCAACTACATCTGGGGTATTGCCGACGACGTGCTGCGGGACCTGTACGTGCGCGGCAAGTACCGCGACGTGATCCTGCCCATGACCGTGCTGCGCCGGCTCGACGCGGTCCTGGAAGACAGCAAGCAGGCCGTCCTCGATATGAAGGCGGCACTCGACGCAGCGGAGGTTGTTGAGCAGGATCAGGCCCTGCGACAGGCCGCGGGACAGGCGTTCTACAACACCTCGCAGTTCACCCTGCGCGACCTCAGAGCCCGCGCCAATCGCCAACAGTTGACGGCCGACTTTGAGGCCTACCTGGACGGGTTCTCACCCAACGTTCAGGACATCCTCGACAACTTCGAGTTCCGCAACCAGATTCCGCGCCTGTCCAAAGCCGATGCCCTGGGCACGCTGATCGAGAAGCTCACCTCACCCGACATCAACCTGAGCCCGGCCCCGGTTCCCAACACCGACGGTTCGGTCAAACACCCCGGCCTCGACAACCACGGCATGGGCTCGATCTTCGAGGAACTGGTGCGCCGCTTCAACGAAGAGAACAACGAAGAGGCCGGCGAACACTGGACCCCACGGGACGCCGTCACGCTCATGGCCAGGCTGCTGTTCCTGCCCATTGCAGGCGCGATCAAATCCGGCACCTATCTGCTCTACGACGGCGCCTGCGGCACCGGCGGCATGTTGACTGTGGCCGAGGACACCCTGCAGCAGCTCGCCGCCGAATACGGCAAGGACGTGTCCACCCATCTTTACGGCCAGGAGATCAACGCCGAGACCTACGCCATCTGCAAGGCCGACCTCCTGCTCAAGGGCGAGGGTGAAGCCGCCGACAACATCGTGGGCGGCCCGGAGCACTCGACCCTGGCCAACGACGCGTTCCCCTCGCGGGAGTTCGACTTCATGCTGTCCAACCCGCCCTACGGCAAGAGCTGGAAGACCGACCTGGAGCGCATGGGCGGCAAGAGCGACATGCGCGACTCGCGCTTCGTGATCGAGCACGCCGGCGACCCCGAGTATTGCCTGGTCACCCGCTCCAGCGACGGCCAGATGCTGTTCCTGGCCAACAAGCTCTCCAAGATGAAGCAGGACACCCCGCTCGGCAGCCGCATCGCCGAGGTCCACAACGGTAGCTCGCTGTTCACCGGCGACGCCGGACAAGGCGAGAGCAACATCCGCCGCTGGATCATCGAGAACGATTGGCTGGAGGCCATCGTCGCCCTGCCTCTTAACATGTTCTACAACACCGGCATCGCCACCTACGTCTGGGTGCTGACCAACCGAAAGCCCGCACACCGCCAAGGCAAAGTGCAACTGATCGACGCCACCACCTGGTACCGGCCGCTGCGCAAGAACCTGGGCAAGAAGAACTGTGAGCTGGGCGAGGAGGACATTAACCGCATCTGCGACAACTTCCTCGACTTTGAGGAGAGCGAGCAGAGCAAGATTTTCGACAACGCCGCCTTCGGCTATTGGAAGGTCACGGTCGAGCGGCCCCTGCGCATCCAAGGCATCGACCCCAACCGCGCCTACAAGGCTGCCGAGATCAAGAAGCTCAAAGAAGACGGCGAGCGCAGCGAGGAGGCCCCGCCCGTTATCAGGAAGATTCACAAGCGAGGTAAGGATGCCGATCCACTGTGCGGCCTGTGGGAGGTCAAAATCAATGGTAAGCCTACGGTTGTTGAGTACGAGCCGGATACGGACCTGCGTGACACCGAACAAATCCCATTGCAGGAAGAGGGCGGTATCCATGCTTTCCTGCGGCGTGAGGTTCTGCCTTACGCCAAAGACGCTTGGTACCAGCCCGACAGTGTAAGGATTGGGTACGAGATTAGCTTCACCCGGTACTTTTACAAACCGGCACCGATGCGGACGCTGCCGGAGATTCGGGCGGATATCCTTGCGCTAGAGAAAGAGACCGAAGGGCTGCTTGGCGAGATCCTCGGGGAGGTGGAAGGGTGATCACGGACGCCAGACCCTACCCTGTCATGAAAGAGTCGTGTGTTGACTGGCTCAAGAGAATCCCCACTCATTGGGAAACAACCAAGGTCAAGAATCTGGCCCGGCCGGGTTATAAGACGTTCGTCGATGGCGACTGGATCGAGAGTCCTTACATTACCTCCGACGGGATCCGTCTGATTCAGACCGGGAATATCGGCGTGGGAGAATACAGGGAGCAGGGCTATCGTTACATTAGCGAGGAGACTTTCAACAATTTCGGTTGTACGGAGATCGTTGCTGGCGACATTTTGATATGCCGATTGGGTAAACCAGTTGCCAGGACATGCATTGCCCCGCAGCTTGACAGGCGGATGGTAACATCCGTCGATGTCTGTATCTTGAAACCTCGTAGCGACATCGACGCAAGTTTCCTCGTCTACAGTATGTCCTCCCATCAGTACTTGGACTGGGTGGGGTCACTTGTAAGGGGGAGCACACGTGACCGAATTAGCCGTTCGATGCTTGGGTCGTTCTCAATGCCACTCCCTCCTCCTTCCGAACAAACCGCCATCGTCCGTTTCCTCGACCACGCCGACCGGCGCATCCGGCGTTACATACGCGCCAAGCAGAAGCTGATTGCGCTGCTGGAGGAGCAGAAGCAGGCCATCATCCACCAGGCCGTCACCGGCCAGATCGATGTCCGCACCGACCAGCCCTACCCGGCCTACAAGCCCTCCGGCGTCGAGTGGCTCGGGCAGATGCCGGCAGATTGGGATGAAATATCCTTAGGCCGTTGTCTGCGCCGTATCGCTCAAGGATGGAGTCCTACCGCGGCTGAAGGCGAGATAGGGCCAGATCAGTGGGCAGTACTCACCTTGTCGTCCGTTAAGCGAGGCACCTTCGATGCTACCGCGATCAAGCCGATTCCTATCTCTGCGAAGATCCCTGAAGGAATAGAGACCAAGAACGGAGATCTTCTGTTGACTCGATCGAACACACGTAAACTTGTGGGCGATGTTTGCATAGTCGAGGGAGCAAGACCGAAGACCGTGATCAGTGACCTAATCTACCGCTTGACTCCTGAACCTGTGATTCTTGGGCGAAGGTTCCTAATGTTCCAGCTACTCAGCACCCTTGGCCGAAGGCAAATCGAGCGTGATGCCCGTGGATCAAGTGGAACAATGCCGAAGATTGCCCAGCGGCACATTCGGTCTTGGAGGGTTCTGATACCGCCGCGGGAAGAGCAACGCTGCATCGTGAACAAAATCAAGGATACCGAAAAGGCCACCAACAATGCGGTGAAGGGTGTTAGGGCAGAGCTTTCCCTTCTTCACGAATACCGCACCCGCCTGATCGCCGATGTCGTCACCGGCAAGCTTGACGTGCGCGAGGCGGCGGCCGCATTGCCGGATGACACCAACCTGTCCGGCAACGACCGGGCTGAAGTCGAGGATGACGCTGGAATCGAAACGGAGGCACTCGAAATGACGGATTGGCACACGTGCCCGGCCGTGGAACGGAAGCCGGGAAAAGTCAGCGGCGCGTGGGTGTTTGCGGGCACACGGATACCACTGTCCGCACTTTACGAGAACCTCGCCAGTGGCGCCACGATCGACGAGTTCGTCGAGTGGTTCCCGGGTGTCGATGAGCAACAGGTCCGGGCGGTTCTCGAACACGAGGCGAAAGCGCTGAGAACGGCGGCAGCGCCTTGAAGGTGCTGTTCGATCAGGGAACGCCCGCACCGTTGCGGGACCATCTTCCGGAGCACTCCGTGGACACGCTGGCAGAGAAGGGCTGGTCGGACAAGGACAACGGCGAGTTGCTCGACCTCGCGGAGCGAGAGGGGTACGAGATTCTTGTGACGACCGACCAGAACCTTCGACATCAACAGAATCTGGCGGGGAGGCGAATCGGCGTGATCGTCCTGCTTTCCACGAACTGGCCCGATGTTCGCCTCCGGGCGGGGGAGATTGACCAGGCCATAAGGGTGGTGCGGTCGGGCGAGTTGATCGAGGTGCCCATTCGGGCCGAGTGACGTGACCACGGACACCTCCGAACGCGGCCTCGAACGCCTCATCTGCACCGCGCTGGCCGGCCATCCCTGCGAGCCGCCCGCGGCGGGCACGGTGGCCGAACCACCGGCGGGCTACGGCGGCGTGGGCTGGAGCGGCGGCAACTTCCGCGACTACGACCGCGAGTACTGCGTCGATCTGGTCCAGCTCTCGGCCTTTCTGCATTCCACCCAACCCAAGGCCGCCGCATCGTTGGGACTGTCCGAAGACAGCCCAACGCGGCGCAAGTTCCTGGCCCGGCTCCAGGGCGAGATCTCCAAGCGTGGCACCATCGACGTGCTGCGCCGTGGCATCAAGCACCAGGCGCATGATCTGGAGCTGTTTTACGGAAAACCGTCTTCGGGAAATGAGAAAGCACAGGAATGCTTCTTCCAGAACCGTTTTACGGTCACCCGACAGTTGCATTACAGCCGCGATGAGACTCAGCGGGCGCTGGACATCGGGCTGTTCATCAACGGCCTGCCGGTCTTCACCTTCGAGCTCAAGAACAGCCTGACCAAGCAGACCGTGGACGACGCGGTCTGGCAATACAAGAAGGACCGCGACCCACGCGAGAAGCTGTTCGAGTTCGGCCGCTGCGTGGCCCATTTTGCCGTGGACGAGGGCGAGGTCCGTTTCTGCACCCACCTCCAGGGCAAGTCGTCGTGGTTCCTGCCCTTCAACCGGGGTTGGGACGATGGCGCGGGCAACCCGGCCAACCCCAACGGGCTCAAGACCGACTATCTGTGGCGCGTCGTACTGGCCCGCGAGAGCCTGACCAACATCCTGGAGAATTATGCCCAGGTGGTGGAGTCAAGGGACGAGAAGAGCGGCAAAAAGAAGAAAACCCAGGTCTGGCCGCGCTACCACCAGCTTGACGTCGTACGCCGGCTACTGGAAGACGCCGGGACGCGCGGAGCGGGCCAGCGTTATCTGGTCCAGCACTCGGCGGGCAGCGGCAAGAGCAACTCCATTGCCTGGCTGGCCCATCAACTGATCGGGCTGGCAAAGGATGACACTGCGGTCTTCGACTCGATCATCGTGGTCACCGACCGGCGGATTCTCGACAAACAGATTCGTGACACCATTAGACAGTATGCCCAGATCGGGGCGACACTCGGGCATGCCGAGCATTCGGGCGACCTGCGCCGGTTCATCGAGTCCGGCAAGAAGATCATCATCTCGACCGTACAGAAGTTCCCCTTCATCCTCGACGAGATCGGCAACGAACAACGCGGGCGGCGCTTCGCCATCATCATCGACGAGGCTCACTCCAGCCAGGGCGGCCGCACCAGCGCGGCCATGGCGCAGGCGCTCTCCCAGGCCGGTGAGGAAGGCGAGGAAGAGACCTACGAGGATCAGATCAACCGCCTCATGGAGTCGCACAAGCTGCTCCCCAACGCCAGCTACTTCGCCTTTACGGCCACGCCCAAGAACAAGACCCTGGAAATCTTCGGCAACCCCGACCCCCAGGCCGACGGCACGGTCCAGCATCATGCCTTTCACACCTACACCATGAAGCAGGCCGTCCAGGAGGGCTTCATTCTGGACGTGCTGGCGCACTACACGCCGGTGAACAGCTATTACAAGCTGGCCAAGACAGTAGAGGACGACCCGCAGTTCGATACACGGAAGGCGCAGAAGAAGCTCCGGCGTTTCGTGGAGGGGAGCGAGCACGCGATCCGCCTCAAGGCCGAAATCATGGTCGACCACTTCCACGAACAGGTCCTGGCCCAGGGCAAGGTCGGCGGACAAGCCCGAGCCATGGTGGTCACCAACGGCGTCGCGCGCGCGATCCAGTACTTCTACGCCATCCGCGACTACCTGCACGAGCGAAAGAGCCGCTACCAGGCACTGGCTGCCTTTTCCGGCGACCACGAGTTGAGCGGAGCGAAGGTGAGCGAGGCGTCGTTGAACGGCTTTCCCTCCGGCCGGATCGCCGAGCGGTTCCGGGAAGACCCCTACCGCTTCCTGGTCTGCGCCGACAAGTTCCAGACCGGGTATGACGAACCGCTGCTGCACACCATGTACGTCGACAAGACGCTCTCCGGCATCAAGGCGGTCCAGACCCTGTCCCGACTTAACCGGGCGCACCCCAAGAAACACGATGTCTTCGTGCTGGATTTCCTGAACGACGCCGACACCATCCGCGACGGGTTCGCGGATTTCTATCGGGCGACGATCCTGGCTGACGAGACCGATCCCAACAAACTGCACGACCTGCAGGCGAATCTGGATGGTGCCCAGGTGTACTCCGAGGAGCAGGTCGACGACTTCGTGAAGCGCTACCTGGGCGGGGCCGAACGCGACCAGTTGGATCCGATTCTCGACGCCTGCGTGGCGGTCTACAAGCGCGAACTCAAGGAAGATGGTCAGGTGGATTTCAAGGGCAAGGCCAAGGGCTTCGTCCGCACTTACGGCTTTCTTTCCTGCGTCCTTCCCTACACGAACGCCGACTGGGAGAAGCGTTCGATCTTTCTGAATTTCCTGATCCCGAAGTTGCCGGCCCCCGAGGAGGATGACCTCTCGAAGGGCATCCTCGAGGTCATCGACCTGGACAGCTACCGGGCCGAGAAACAGGCGATGCAGAAGATACTGCTGCCCGACGAGGACGCCGAGATCGACCCGGTGCCCACGACCGGTGGTGGCCACGTTCCCGAGCCCGAGATGGACCGGCTCTCCAACATCGTCCGGATGTTCAACGATCTGTTCGGCAACATCGTCTGGGAAGACGCCGACCGCGTGCGCCAGCTCATTACGGAGACGATCCCGGCCCGGGTGGCCGCGGACACTGCTTTCAGGAACGCCCAGCAGAACTCGGACAAGCAAAACGCCCGCATCGAGCACGACAAGGCCCTGGCGCGCGTCATGACCTCCCTGATGAAGGACGACACCCAGCTCTTCAAACAATTCATGGACAACGAGAGCTTCAAGCGGTGGATGAGCGATGCGTCGTTCGAGCTCGCGTACAGGCAGCCGGGTGGTGGATGACCAGGTAGTGGCGGGACATCGGGGTAGTGAAGGACGTGGGGAAGCTATGGGAGAATCAAGGAAGAAGTTAGTAAAACCAGTAAGTTAGTGGACTTATTCGAATCTTCCTCCGCCAGTAACTAACGACCATGGAAAATAGACAACACCTCCAACCGAGAGAGAGGCCGACGACATCGCCGTTGCTCAGGCGGGCGATGGCGCGGCGTGGCGAAGGCGTACGGGCAATACAGAAGGAGTTGTCTCAGAAAATCTGGTAAGTTGAATTCTTGTGGCGATGGTTCCCAAGAAGGGAAACTATGACAAGAGCGCGTGAGGACAGGCCGAAATCCACATCAGGCATTAGACCGGGCGGTGGCGCCACCGGCTACGAGGCGGAATTGTCGCGTATGGCCGACGCCTTGCGAGGCAGCATGGACGCCGCCGAAACATGTCGTTCGCGGCATCATCTTCCTCAAGTACATCGTTGACGCCTTCGAGGAGATGCACGCCCGGCTCGAAGCGGAGCAGGCGGCGGGAGCCGTCTAGAAGACCCGGACGATGGGACCATTTTCGACACCATCACACGCCGGACGTTCGAGTTGGTTGACGTGGCGGTCCCGCCCGTAGCCCTCACGAAAGGTTTCGAGGCCGTGGTGGCGCTGCTCGTGGCCGGGATGATCGTCAACATGAGCGAATCCAACACCCTTGCTACGGTTCCAGACGTACTCTTGACCACGTTCATCTCAGGCGAGCTTAGGGCCGGAGACGTGGAAGCGGGCATCAAGGCGACGGTATGACAGATGTGCTCCTAACGTCGACCGATGAAGAAGAAGCCCTTTCGCGGGTCTATGTAAATGCTGTGGCAGCACGGGCAGGTTACGTAACGGGCAGCTGTGAACTGGATCGGGATGGTGTCGATCTCCAGATACACGCGGGAGGCGACATGCGACCCACACTGGATCTCCAGCTAAAGGCCACCGTCAATTTGAAGAAAGCCACGGACGGATTTCTCCACTTTCCATTGAAGCAACGGAATTACGATCTGTTGCGCATTGACACTCAAACGCCGAGACTTCTCGTCGTGCTTGACCTGCCGGCGGAACGGGGCGATTGGATGACAATCACCGAGGAAGAACTGGTGCTACGGCGGTGTGCCTTTTGGCTTAACCTTGCGGGCTATGAAGAGAAGCCGAATCGGTCATCCATTACCGTCCACATACCCCCAGGAAATCGGTTTGACATTGAAGGATTGCGTGCCCTAATGGAGCAATCACGAAGGGGGAAGATCACATGATCGCCAACATCCGGGACAGGAAGGCCTTGAGCGAAATTTCCCCAGGGGCTCTGTCCGCTTACGCACGCAGTTCCGGTTGGACCAAGACCGGGACGTATGGGGATCATTCCGATGTCTACACGGCGGAGGGGTTGCCTGAAATTCTTCTGCCTCGGCATCAGTCCCTTGGGGACTATGCCACCGTGGTGTCACGCCTTTTGGAAATCTTCGCTAAGGCAGCCGAGCTTGACGAGTTGGCGCTTTACCGCGACTTGGTTACCGCTGATCGCGATGTAATTAGGGTCCGAGCCTCGGAGGGGGAGGACGGAAGCGTGACTGCCAGTGACGGCATCCGGCTTATGCACGGGGCTTGCGATATGCTCTTGGCCGCAGCCTGTTCGGTGCAGAACCCCCAGCGCGTCTACAGGGCCGGGGCGAACAAGGAAGCGAACACCTATCTGGAGCATGTTCGCTTGGGACAGACTGAACAGGGGAGTTTCGTAGTGACGCTCCTGAGTCCCGTAGTCCCACCCGTGATTCAGCACGCGCTTGTTGACGAAGTGGCTTTAGACGACGATCCGTTTGAGCGGCAAATTACGAGACGTCTGGCTAGTTCACTCGCCGCAACTCGTGAGGCTGCCGAACGAACGGTCGGAGGAGAGGCGGATGCCTTCGCAAGGGCGGTCGAACTGGGGGTGAGCGCCAACTTGTGCGAGGCTCTTGTAGAGATCATAGACCCATTCCCTTCCTTGAGTGTCAGTGTTACATGGGCTCGGACTCGTCCGGTAAGTGTTGCTCGGAACGTTGTCCGTTTCTCCGATTCAGATGTTCCTGTCTTGCGGGAGGCTGCGCGTTCGTTTCGTGACCGCGAACCGCGTCCAGATGTGGACATCTTTGGTATCGTACGGACGCTGGCTCGTGACGAGGCAGAGGTAGACGGGACCGTGACCCTGCTAGCGTTTATTGAGGGCCGGAATCAATCTGTAAAGACTGTACTAAGGCAAACGGACTATGAGCGGGCGATTTTGGCCCACAAGGAGAAGGCCCCCGTCGTAATAAAGGGTGATCTTGAGCGAATCGGGCAACGTTGGCATCTATTGAACCCCATTATCGCAGACGTTATTCGCGAGAATGACGTGGTAGAGGACGGGCAATAGCAACAGGCAGAGGTCCTTTCAGCGGGTTGGGCGGTTTCCAAGGAGAAGGAAACATGAAAGTCAGTGACTTGATCGAGGTGCTGCGACAGGTTCCTGCCGATCTGCGAGCGGTCGTGAACGGTTACGAAGAGGGCTACGATGACCTCTCACCGGAACAAATCTCTACGGCGAAGATCAGTCTGAACACGGGAAGACGTCGCTGGGAGGGAAGACATGGAGATTCACGTGACCTGACGAAAAGGAGGCCCGAGTCCCTTGACATGGTCGACGCCTTGGTCCTCCAGCGGGTGTCCCCCTGATTGTGAAGTCTGCCTAAATGGGTTCATCTGGCCGGCGCTTAACTTCCACATAGCCGCTCATCTAACTTTCAGTTAGCCGAACTATGAGGTTGCAGTCAGCCGGCCTCCAAGGTTGCAATCAGCCGCAGCCGTTGGCCCCGCCGCACGTATGCCGCAATCCCTGCAGCCCGCCGTCTCCGGTGAGCAGGCGTACCAGCACGTTGGCGCCGACGATGATGAGGACTAGGAAGAGGGTCACGGCGCCGGAGTGCTGGGCCATGTCCGGTTCGTTGTAGTTGAGGATCAGGCTGCTGAGCACCATGTTGGCGGGCGACAACAGCAGGATGATCAGGGGCAGCTCACGCTGTTGACGACATGGGGATGATGCTCGCTGGCGCCGGTTCATGCCGACGTTGGGGTTCTTTCGGCCACTCCAGGTGTCTTTACGGATCATGACGTGTCATGACACCATAGATTCAGTTGTGGGAGAACCGGTGCCATGTCCAAGATCCGCGAAAAGTTTGCCACCCAGGTCAATTCCGAACTCCTTTACACCATCCGCGCAATCGCGGAGCAGGAAGGCCGACAGCTTCAGGCTCTGGTGGATGAGGCGCTGACCGACCTGATCGAGAAACGAAAACAGGCCCGGCCTCGGCCTCACGTCATGGCTGCCTATCTCGCTAGTCATGACAGGTACGACGATCTTTACAAGAAGCTCGCCAAATGAGTGATTTCCTCACCCTGGCTGAAGTCCTTGCCATTCACGCCGGCCAGATTCAACGGTACGGAGGATCGGAAGGGATTCGGGATGCCGGTCTTCTGGACGCCGCGCTCTACAGGCCGCAGACCGGCTACTACGGCATCTCATGGAGGAAGCCGCCGCGCTGTGGGAGAGCCTCGCCCAGAACCATCCGTTCAAGGCCCGTGTCTGACCACGGATAGCCCATCAACGTTCTATCGGCACCACGTCGCCGACCATGTATCAACAAGTGAGAAGCCTCAATGAACATCAAATCCAGACCCTGCGGCGGACTGCACGGGTCGCTTCGCATCATTTCATCGAAATATCATTTCACGCGGGCGATGATCATGGGGTCGCTGGCCCACGGGCGGACCACGATCATGGACCCGTCCGGGGCTTTTGTCGGGAAGATGACTTCGACGACCGAGAATATTTCCGCGTTCGGTCCGACCATCGAGTTCACCGAGGATACCTGTGTCATTGACGGTGGCGACTATCATACGCCCGGGGACGTCATCGACGTCGACGACTCGGGCACGACGCTTCAGTTCTTGATGGGGGTTGCGGCGGCAACCCCGGGATGGACGGTCTTCACGGGCGGTGAGTCTCTGCGCAGACGGCCCATGAGGTCGCTCCTGGACAGTCTGTCTTTGCTGGGCGTCGATTGCCATTCGGCCCAAGGGGACGGAACGGCGCCTATCATCGTCCGGGGCGGCGGTTTCGCCGGCGGGGAAACGGAGATCTCTGGTTTCATTTCGCAGTGGCTGTCGGGCGTCCTGATCTGCGCGCCGCTCAGCCGTGACGGGGTGACGGTGCGGGTCACGGATACGTTGCGGGAGAAGCCCTACATCGACATGACGCTGCAGATGCTCGATACGTTCGGGATCGAATACGATGCCGGCGGCGCCCCCGACGCCTACGTGGTGCCCGGCGGACAAACCTACAAGCCGGCAAGCCTGACCATCCCGGGCGATTTCTGTGTTGCCTCGGTGCCCATGGTGGCCGCCGCCATCACGCCGGGTTCGGACATTACCCTGCAGAATCTGGATATGACCAGCATTCATCCGGAGAAGAGGATCGTCGACATCATGATTGAAATGGGTGCCGATCTGACCATCGACGAGGCGGCCAACACGATCCGGGTACGCGGCTCGAAATCGATGCACGGGGTGGAAATCGACGTGACCCACTCGCCTGATCTGGTGCCCATCCTGTCGGTATTGGGTTGTTTCGCCGAAGGGACGACGCGGATCGTGAACGGCGAGCATGTCCGCTACAAGGAGAGTGATCGGATCGCGTCGATGATGGAGTTGGTGAAGATTGGCGCCCGCATCGAGGAACGGCGGGACGGGCTCGATATCGCGGGGGTTGGCGGATATCGCGGTGCGGCGACACTTGATTCGTACCTGGACCACCGGGTGGCGACGGCATTGTCGGTTGCGGGCCTGAAGGGAGATCGGGAGATCACTGTGGCCAGGGCCGAGAACTATGTGCAGTCGTACCCGGGGTTTGTGGACGATATGAACGGGCTGGGGGCTTCGCTGAGTATCGAGGAGGGGTGAGAGGGTGGCTTGACGGGTTGATGAGGAACAGGGTTAGCGCCCTTCGACTTCGCTCGGCTGCGCCTCGCTACGCTCAGGACGAACGGTTAAGTTACGGGGATTCTGACAAAACTCCGTTCGCCCTGAGCCCTTCGGCAAGCTCAGGACAGGCTTCGCGAAGCGAAGTCGAAGGGCGTCGACTCGTGTCAGGCAGAGTTTTTCAACAACCTGTTGAGCCTCACAGGCGACCCACGTCAAGGAGGCGCCGGTCCATGATGTCCCGCAACGCGTCGCCCAGTAGGTTGAACGCGAGGATGGCGAGGAATATCGCGAAACCCGGAAAGATGCTCATCCACCACAGCGTCCAGTGCTGCATGCCTGTCGAGATCATCACCCCCCAACTCGGCGTGGGCGGCTGGGCGCCGAGGCCGAGGAAGTTGAGGGCGGATTCGATCAGCAGGGCGCTCGACGCGACCACCGCCGAGAAGACGATCACGTTGCCGGCGGCGTTCGGCCATATGTGCTTGAACGCAATCCGGGTGTTGCTGGCGCCCGCGGCGCGGGCGGCCTCGACGAACTCCATCGACTTGAGACTCAAGACTTCGCCGCGCACGAGCCGGGCGAACATGCCGAGTTTCGCCAGCGCGATGGCGAGTATGGTGTAGAGGAGATTGGGGCCGAGTGCCGCCACGATCGCCAACGCCAGGATCAGGGGAGGAATGGCCAGCAGGGCGTCGATCACCCGCATGATCAAGGCGTCCCAGAACCTGCCCAGATACGCCGCGATAAATCCGAGGACCGCCCCCGCCATGAGCGACAAGGCAACGGCGCCGGCCACGACTTGCAGGGTGACCCGCCCGCCGAAGATGATGCGGCTGGCGATGTCGCGGCCGAGTTCGTCGGTTCCCAGCCAGTGGGTGGCGCTCGGCGGCATCAGTATTTTCTCGACGTCGACATGTTGCGGATCGAAGGGCGACAACAGCGGCGCGAGAACCGCCATCAACACGAGGCCGAGAGCGAGGACCGTCCCCACGGCCCCCTGCCGGTGCTTGAGTAGGTCGCGCACCAGGCGGGGTTCCGCCCCACCGCCGGGCGCGGATGTCTTCTCGGCAGCGCCGGTTCCCATGCCTGACCGGGGCGTTTCTTGTGTTTCTGGTACCTGGCTCACGACCCTGGGCCTTCCCGCTACGCGATCAAGAGCTGCCTGATCCTCGGGTCGACGTACGCGTACAGTATGTCGGTGATCAGGTTCACGAGTATCACCAGCAGGACGATCAGGAAGATGCCGCTTTGAACCACCGGAAAATCCCGCGTGGACACCGCGCCGACAATGAGGCTGCCTAGTCCCGGCGTCGAAAAGATCGTCTCGGTCACGATGGCCCCGCCCAGCATGTTGCCGAGCTGCAGGCCCACCAGCGTCAAGACCGGTATGAGCGCGTTACGCAGGATGTGCTTCCGGACGATGGCGGACCGGGGCAGGCCCTTGGCGTGGGCGGTGCGGACGTAGTCCTGCGACAGCACCTGCAAGACGCTTGCGCGTGTCTGGCGGATGATCAGCGGCGCCACGTGCAGGCCGACGGTCAAGGCCGGCAAGATCATGAGCTTCAGGTTTTCGACGGGGGATTCCATGAAAGGAACGTAGCCGGAGGGTGGCAACAGGTTGAAAACGATGGCGAACAGGAGAATCAGCAGGACCCCAAGCCAGAAATAGGGCACGCCAAGGGCTATCGCCGAGAACATCCCGATGACGGTGTCGACGGTCGTGCCGCGTCGAAGCGCGGCCAGTATCCCGCAGGGAAGACCGATGAGGAGGGCAATCGTCAGGGCCAGGGCGCTCAACTCCAGCGAGACCGGCAGACGATCGACCAGCATGGCCCAAACACGTTCATTGCTGTGGAGTGACCGGCCCAGGTCGCCGCTCAGGGTCCTGGTCAGCCAGTCCACGTATTGGACGAACATCGGCCGATCGAATCCGTACTGTTGGCGCGCGATCTCGCGTTGTTCGGGGGTCGCGAACTCCCCCAGAACGGTGAGAGTGGGGTCCCCCGGTATCACGTTGATGACGAAGAAGACGAAAAACGAGACCAGCAGGACCACCGGGACGGTTTGTCCGATTCGCTTCGAAATGAATAGAAGCATCAGCCCGAGGGCGGAGTGTGGGGGTTGGCGCCCTTCGACAACGCTCAGGACAGGCGTAGCGGCGCGAAGTCGAAGGGCGCCAGACGGAATTTCTCAACAACCTGTTCGGCGCACCTACTTGGACGTCCACGCCTCCGCAAACACCCACGCTCCGCCGACCGTGCGCTTCAGGTTCTTCACCGCGGTCCGCTCGACCTGGGTCGACTCCATGAAGAACAGAAAGCCGTAGAGCGCATTGTCGACCAGGTAGGCCTGGATCTCGCGGTAGAGACCCTTCCGGACCGATTGGTCGGTCTGCCGGGCGGCATTGTCGATCATGTCGAACAGCTTGTTGTCGCTCACTCCGGTCCGCTGAATGCGCGCGCGCCGTCCGAATATGCGTCCGAACGTCTGGGCCGGGTCGATCCCAGGCACCGTGAAGCGGCCGATGCCGAACATGTGGTTCTTGGCGCGCAAGCTGGCCTGCATCGACTGGCGGTCGACGGTCTTGATCGTGAGATTGATGCCGGCCTCTTTCAGTTGCGCCTGCATGAGCTGCGCGACCGTCGAGTCGGGCTGACGCTTGATGATGTCCAGGCGCGCGTCAAGGCCGCTCCCGTGCCCGGCCTCGGCCAGCAGCTTCCTGGCCCGGGCCGGATCATGACCGTACTTCTCGAGCGTGGCGTCGAACACCCAGTTCTGGTTGGGGATCAGGGTCGGCGTGACCTGTCCTCTGCCGAGGGTGATCACCTTCATCATCGTTTGACGATCGAGGCCGAACAGAACCGCCTGTCTCAGCCGAATGTCGTCGAACGGCGGCTTGGAAATGTTGAACGCGAACATGACGTGCCGGCCATTGCCGGTGCGCACGAGCCGGAGGTTGGCATCGCCGCTCACCGTCTTCAGGTCCCGGGCCGAGACGGTGTCGATGACATGGACGTTGCCGGACTTGACTTCGATGACCTTGACGGCGCTCTTCTTGATGAACCGGATGATGACGCTGTCGAGATAGGGCAATGGTTTTCCGTCGGCGCCGTTCCGCCAGTAATCCGGGTTGCGTTCGAGGACGATCCTGGATCCCGATTGCCAACTGGCGAACTTGAAGGGGCCGGTCCCGGACGGGTTCCTGCCATAATCCTGCCCGTGCTTCTCGATGGCGGCGGGCGACGCAATCAGGCCGGCGAAGGCGATGGCCGGTAGCGCGGCCGAGCTCGGCGCCTTGAGATCGATCCGCAGTTCGTAGGGGCCGCGCACTTCCACCCCAGTGATCGCCGACAGATCGGAGGCCCGCGGCGCGTTCAACTCCTTCGAAAGCGCGCGACGGAAAGTCACCGCCGCGGCTTCCGCGTTGAACGCCGTGCCGTCATGGAACTTCACGCCTTGCCGCAACGTGAAGTCGATGGATTTCTTGTCGTCGGTGAATTTCCAGCTTGTCGCCAGCCCGGGTCCGACTTCGCCGCTCCCCGTGATCTCCAGGAGCGACTCATAGATCTGCCGCCAGACGTAGTGATCCAGGTTGCCTCCGTCGCCGAACAACGGGTCGAGGGACTTCGGCTCCAGTACGGTCGCGCCGACAATCGTTCCGCCGCGTACCGGCTTGTCCTGGGCAAAGGCCGGGTATGCCGCTGCGATGGACACGAACATCCCGATGGCGAGCAGCACGGACAGGTTACGCGTGCCTCGCGTTCCCCGGTTTGCAATATTCATGGATCAACCTTTCCAGCGGATAATATTTGGGTTGCGTGGATCCTCTGTGAGGGGCGCCACGTTAACAAAACAGGTGGGCGCGTGTCAAATTTACGAGATGGACTCAGAATCTTTCAATCGGCCGAACCTTAACCTTTCAAATAGCCGATCACTGAGCTTGCAATCAGCCGGTCCTTGAACTTGCAATCAGCCGCATGATGAAGTTACAATCAGCCGATGGCTGACGGTGGCATTTTTCCACGATACATCGGGCAGCGACTGGCCGAGGCGCTGGCGGATTCGCCGGTGGTCCTGATCCAGGGTCCGCGTCAGTGCGGCAAGACAACCCTGGCGCAGATGATGTGTCCTCCGGCGATCCCGGATCGGCTGGATGCGGGAAAGGTTGCGGATGTGCCTCCAGCGGGTTTCTTGAGCGTCGAGGCCCGGGAACTACGCTTACGTCAGCTTCGACGACGATGTCGCGCGCGCCGGTGCGGAAGAGGACCCGATAGGCTTTGTTGCCGATCTCCCCGAGCGGGTCGTCCTCGACGAGGTACAGCGGGTGCCGGCGCTCTTTACCGCCCTGAAGATGGAGGTGGACCGGGAACGCGTGCCGGGCCGTTTCGTGCTGACGGGGTCGGCCGACGTATTGCGGGTTCCGGCGATTCAGGACTCGTTGGCGGGTCGTCTGGAGGTGATTCGTTTACATCCCCTGGCGCAAGGTGAGATCGCAAGTGGACGGTCCGGTTCCCTGGGTTCGGATGGAATCTCCAACTTCCTCGATGCCTTGTTCGGTCAAGGGTTCAAGACGTCGCGGACGGTGCGGCTCGGAGGGGAGTTGTGCGACCGCGTCGCTGCTGGAGGATACCCGGCGGCTCTCGTGCGTCCACCCGGACGCCGGCGCGCCAACTGGTATCGCAACTACCTCGACGCGCAGACCCAGAGGGACGTGCGGGATCTCTCCCGCATTCGAACGATCGAGGAGCTTCCAAGATTGCTCGCCCTGTCGGCCGCGCAAACAGCGAGCCTGTTCAACGTGAGCGAGTTGGCGGCACCGTTTCAGATCAGCAGGCCCACCATCCGGGACTACATCGTGCTGCTGGAGCGGGTCTTTCTGATGGAGAGACTGTCGCCATGGCACAGCAATCGGCTCAGCCGGTTGGTCAAAACGCCGAAGCTGCACATGGGTGATACGGGTCTTGCCTGCGCACTGCTCGGTGTGGATGCCGCCGATCTCGCGGCCGACCGTGCCCTGCTGGGTCAGCTTCTCGAAACATTCGTGTTTCAGGAGTTGAGGCGGCAGGCGAGCTGGCAGGAGGACTTCTACACCTTCTTCCACTACCGCGACAGAGACAAGACCGAGGTGGACATCGTCATCGAGCGCGGCACCCGGGCGGTCGCGGGCGTGGAGGTCAAGGCCGGAGCGACCGTCACCGCGGCGGACTTCCGTGGCCTGCGCAAGTTGAAGGCGGCGACGGGCAGCCGCTTTGCGGGAGGGGTTGTGGTCTACGACGGCGAGATGTGTGTCAGCCACGGCGACGGGCTCCATGCGGTCCCGCTTCGACGGCTTTGGGAGATTGGGGCGCCATGAACGATGAGGCGACATGGAGGAGCGTGTGTATTAGGCGTAACTCAGGTCTCCTATGCGCAATAATTGCTTGCGCATAGGACTGGCAATTTGCGCGTAGAGAATCGTACGCGCAAGTTACCCGCGGCGCCCTACAAATAACCCGCTTCCCGATAATACCGCTCCGCCCCCGGATGCAGCGGTATGCACATCGGCCCCTCCTCGGTGTTCCGGCGAAGACCGGCGGCTGCAACGGCAGCAGGATCATGTCCCGGGCCAGGGCCTCCGGCGCGTATGGTCATGGTCACGGCGATTCTTATCGTCGTTGCCACGATTTTCCTCAGGTGTGCCGCAGCCCCGCCAGCCCGCCGCCGCCGGTGAGCAGGCGCACCAGCACGTTGGCGCCGACGATGATCAACACCAGGAAGAGGGTCACGGCGCCGGAGTGCTGGGTCATGTCGTGTTCGTTGTAGCTGAAGATCACTCCGGTGAGCACCATGTTGGCCGGCGACAGCAGCAGGATGATAAGGGACAGCTCGCGGGTGGCGGTGATGAAGGTCAACAGCATGCCGGCGGTCACGCCGCTCGACGACATGGGGATGATGATCTTGGCCATGCGGCGGAACCAGCCGATCCCCTGGACTCTTGCGGTTTCCTCCAGGGACTTGTCGATTTGCAGTATGGCGGCGATGCCGGTGCGCGAGGTGAACGGCAGGTTCTTGACCACCGTGATCAGGACCAGGATCGTGAATGTTCCGTATAGCGCAGGCAGCGGCCCCCAGGGAGTCGAGAACATGCCGATGTAGATGGCGCCGAGGGCGATGGAGGGGAAAATGTAGGGGGCGAAGGCGACGCCTTCGAGCCACCTCGCCAGCAGCGTGCCGCGTCCGCGGACCGCGGCATAGCCCACCAGCAACCCGAGCATGCCGTTGCATACGGCCGCCAGCACGCCCAGCTTGATGGTGTTCCACAACGCCGTCAGGATGCCTGGGGAATGCCAGATGCCGGGTTCGCCGTTGGCGATGTCGATGTCGCTTTTGCCGATCCAGAAATGCGCCGTCAGGCCTTTGAGGGAATACTCCCCCGGCGTAATGACCAGGGATTCCCAAAGCAGGATCAGCATGGGCAGCAGGACCGTCACGACGAGGAAGGCGGCGACCCCGATGGTGGCCGGCCATTGCCAGGCCCCGAGTTTGATTTCGCGCTGCCTGAAGCCCTTGCCGGTCAGGGTCACGAAGCTCTTCCGAATGCCGATCACCCGGCTGTTGATCCAGATGAAGGTGATCGCCATGACGATCAGCACCAGGGCGAGGACGAAAGCGTCGCCGCTGTTGCGGGCGTTCAGCGAGGCGTAGATCTGGGTCGAAAAGGTGAAGAACCGCACCGGCAGCCCCAGCAGGGCCGGCGTCCCGAAGGTGCCCAGGATGCGGATGAAAGTGAGCACCACGGCGGAACCCAACGCGGGCAGCAGCAACGGAAACGTGATCCGCCACAGCCGTTGGCGCCGGTTCATGCCGGCGATGGCGCCCGCCTCCTCCAGCTCCGAGTCCACCGTCGCCAGGGCGCCCGACATCAGCAGGAAGCCGTAGGCGTAGTAGTGCAGCGCCAGACAGATGACGATGGGAAAGAAGCCATAGCTGACCCAGTCGGGCGGCTGCACGCCGAAGAAACTGGTGATCATGCCCTCGTTGCCGCCGATCCGGTCGTTCTTGAACAGGCTCAGCCATGCCAGCGCCAGCACCCACGACGGCATCATGTACGGCACCACCGCGAGCGCCCCGAACACGCCCTTGAAGCGGATATTGGTGCGCACCATCAGCCATGCCAGGCCGCTCCCGATGCCGACGCCCAGAACGGTCACACAGACGCCGACGGCGACGCTGTTGAACAGCGGCTTCAGGAACAGCGCCTTGGAAAGCGGGCCGGTGAAGACGCGTTCGAGATGGAACAGGGTAAAGCTGCCGACCTTGGCCTCCGGCCTGTAGGCGAGGTCATAGCTCTGGTAGACCAGGGCGTCGTGGATGATTTCGAAAAGCGGCCCCAACACCAGCACGGACAGGACGGCCAGGCACAGGAGGCCCAGGATCTTCTCCGGCTGGTTCGCCAGCCGGTAGAGGTGGTAGGTGAGATTGCTCCGGGAAAGGACCGGAGGCTTGCTTCCGGAAGAGGCGGTATCCAGCGACATGTGTCAGGACTTCCGATTTCTTCTGCTCAGGCAGGCGGGTATTGATTGAGATTGGTCCCCGATTCGACGTCGAAGAAGTTCAACGCTTCCGTTTCGAAGTCGATCCACAAGGGGTCGCCAAGGTCCATCCGTATGAATCCCGGTTGCAGGAGCGTGATGGAGTGGTTCCCGGTCCGGACTTGCAGGATCGTGTCGGACCCCTTCGGCTGAATCGATTCCAGCGTTACCTTGAGCCAATCCTCCCTGGCCTCGGTCGATACGTTGATGCTTTCCGGGCGAATGGTGGCGACGAGGTTCCTTGCGTTCGCGGGCGGGTCGCCGGGGACGGGCAGCCACAGGTCGCCGCAATCGAGTCCCGCCGCGCCGTCCTTCCGGCTGACGGCGCCGGTGAACCGGTTGATCCCGGGATCGCCGATGAAATCGGCGACGAACAGGTTCGCCGGATGGTGGTAGATTTCATAGGGCGTGCCCTGTTGCATGACCAGGCCCTTGTCCATGACCACAACGATGTCGGAAAGCGTCAGGGCCTCGATCTGGTCGTGGGTCACGTAGACGGTGGTGGCTTCGAGGTCGCGGTGCAGCCGCTTGAGCTCGCCGCGCATTTCCGTGCGCAGCTTGGCGTCGAGGTTGGACAGCGGCTCATCCATCAGCAGGATGGACGAGCGCGAGGCGATCATGCGCGCCAGGGCCACGCGCTGCTGCTGCCCGCCGGACAGCTCCGACGGGTAGCGGTGCTGGTACTCCTTCATCTGCACCTTGTTGAGGGCGGCCTCGAGGCGCTCGGCGGTCTCGTCCGCGCTCAGGCCCATCTGCTTCAGGCCGAGCGTGATGTTCCGTTCCACCGTCATGTGGGGCCACAGCGCGTAGCTCTGGAATATCAGCCCGAGGTTGCGGCTTTCGGGAGGAACGATCACGCCCTTCTGGCGGGAGAAGATGAGCCTGTCGCCGAACCGGATTTCCCCGGCTTCGGGTTCCTCCAGCCCGGCGATCACCCGCAACGTCGTCGTCTTGCCGCAGCCGGAGGGTCCGAGAATGGTCAGGAACGCGCCCGGCTCCACGGTCAGGTCCAGATGCCGTACGGCGACTTCCTTGCCGTACGACTTCCGGATCCCTGTCAGATGGATTTCCTCCATGCCTGACTATTTGCTCGAATGCACCGTCCAGAAGTCCCGGACCTTGGGGCCTTGCTTCCACATGTATCCGGCATCCACGGTCCAGCCCGTCATCTCGTCCCAGATCTCGCCGCCCGCCGGCAGCGGCACGTCGCTCCGCGGGCTCACCGTGCCCGGGTCGAAATAGGGCGCCAGACCCTGCAGCAGGGTCATGCTGGCTCCCTTGTCGTAGGGCTTCGCGAGCTTCGAGTCCTTGTTCAGCTCGAGGCTGCCGAGCAGGTACGCGGTAAACAACTTGGCCGCGTTGGGGTGCGGCGCCTGGCGCGCGATGGCGCTAAACGTCGGGTAGACCAGCTTGCCCACCGGATCCACCTTGGCCAGGATCTTGTTGGCGTAGCCCTTCGAATCGTTGCGCGCGATGTAGGTCATGTTGGCGAACGCGATCAGCGGGTTCTTCTGACCCTTCTTGCCCGAGGCCCGGGCCAGCTTCGAGCCTGACTTGAAGATCACCAGGTCGTTGGCGAGCAGCCGCGCCCAGAACTCCTGTCCGGCGTCGGCGACCCCTTTGCTCAATTTGATGGGCTTGCCGGTATGGCGCTGATAGGCGGCCGCCATTTCATCGGGACGCTGCATGAGGGTCATGACGCCCATCAGGGTGGAGCCCGACGACAGCGGGTTCTTCATGCCCACCCGGCCCTTGAACTTGGGCTCGGTCAACTCCCACACGTTCTTGATGGGCGGCGCGTCCGGGTAGGCCTCCCGGTTGTAGAGAAAGACCATGGCCTCGTTGACGCGGATCAGCAGCGGGTCGCGGTTCTCCTTCGGGATACGATCCTTGTAATGGTGCGGCACATAGTTGACGAGGCGGTTCTTGTTGAGCATCTCGTAGATCACCTGACCCGAATTGCCGGTGGTGACGATGTCGGCGTTGAAGATGTTCGCGTTCTGCTCACGAATGGTCTTCTCCACCGATTTGACCGACCCCAGGTCATGCACGGTCACCTTGATCTCCGGGTGAAGCTTGGCGAACGGCTTCACCAGCTTGGCGATGCGGCCGGAGGAGGTGTAGACCACCACCTCGCCCTCGGCTTTCGCCTTGGCGACGATCTCGTCCCAGTTCTCGTCCTTGTCATAGGGGCCGAGCTTGGCCGCCTTCAGCCAGGCTTCCATCTCGGGCGGCGGCTTGGACGCGGCGTTGGCGGCGGTGACGAAGGAAAAGGCGAACAGGGCGGCCATGAGCACGCCGGACAAACGCGTAAGGATCTGTTTCATGTTATTCTCCCCACGGGTGAATACACCCGGTTCATCAAGAAGGGCGGCGAGACTCCGTCCGCTGTCATCGAGAAACACTACTACGCCGATTCATCCCGCAGGCGCAAGGCCCTTCTTCCCCGCCCCGGCCTGTCGCCAAGGGGGCTGGACGGGATCGTGGAAGGACAATGCATGGCCATCCCTCTTCCTTCGATCAGCTTGATCGCCCGGGGTCTCGACCCCCACGGCGCGGATCTTTTCATCGGCGGGACGGCGGCGGCGCGGGATGTCGATCTGTTGCGGCGGCATGACGTATCGACCGTCGTCAACACCGCGGTCAACGTGGACGTGAATTACGTGGCCGCACCGGCCGACGGCGGCGAGGACGGGGAATCGAACGCCTTGCGCCGTGCCGGATTCGCGCCGTTCCGGGTCTTCAAGCTGGGGCTGGTGGACGGCGAGAATCCGCCCGGCATGATGCTCGGCGGGTACTGTATTCTCCACGGCGCCCTCCATCAAACAATGCCGGAAAGGGAGAGCTACCCCCACGAGGTGCGGGGCAACATCCTCGTCCACTGCCGCGAGGGACGCAGCCGTTCCGTGGCCCTGGCGGCGCTCTATCTCCACGTGCAGGACCCGATCCGTTTCCCCGAGCTCGAGGACGCGATCGCCGTGGTGAGGGAAAAGCGCGGACTGCCTCCGGAAGAGTGGTTCGAGACGCCGAAACAGGTGCTCATCGACGCCGCCGCGGAGGCGGCGCGGGCCATCCGATCACTGCGCGACCTCGGGGTCCTTGCAATCTGAGAACATCGATCTTCGCGATCCTTCGCGTCTTCCGTCATTCCCGCTCCCCCTCCGTCATTCCCGCGAAAGCGGGAATCCAGGTGGGGTGAGGCGGGGAAACGCCCGTTTGGTCCCGCCTCACCCCTGGGTTCCCGCTTTCGCGGGAATGACGGAAGACGCGCGGGAATGACGGAAGGGGCTCATCGGACTTTTGAAGAGTCCCGGTTTGTGAGACAGCGCGTTAGGCGTAACTGCCCAAACTTGTTATAGTCCTTCTTTCGGATCGCACGCCGTTGAAGCTCCGTTTCCCGGGCCGGAGACCGTCCGGAAACTCCGGCCATTTTCCAGGGCGCTCACAAACAAACGCATCCGGATTTCGCATGTCCGCCGACACCCGCGCTCAACCAAGGGGTGCTGGCGAAAAAGGGGAGGGTCATTGATGGACGTCGTCGCTTGCCGGGAGGCGGTGAATCTTCGCAACATCGCGATCATCGCACACGTCGACCACGGCAAGACCACGCTGGTGGACGCGATGCTGTGGCAGAGCGGGACCTTCCGAGCGAACCAGGACGTCCGTGAGCGGGTGCTGGACTCGATGGACCTCGAGCGCGAGAAGGGCATCACGATCATGGCGAAGAACGCCTCCGTGACCTACCGCGGCGTCAAGATCAACATCGCCGACACGCCGGGTCACGTGGACTTCGGCGGCGAGGTCGAACGCACCCTGCGGATGGTCGACGGCGTCATGCTGCTGGTGGACGCCGCGGAAGGGCCGATGCCGCAGACCCGCGCGGTGCTGGCCAAGGCGCTGGAGCTGGGACTGCCGCCGATCGTGGTCATCAACAAGATCGACCGCCAGGACGCGCGCCCGGCGGAAGTCCTGAACGAGATCTACGACCTGTTCATCGACCTCGGTGCGACCGAGGAGCAGATCGAGTTTCCGGTCATCTACTCCGTCGCCCGGAGCGGAAGGTGCACGCTATCGCCGGGCGGCGAGCTTACCGATCTGCGGCCGTTGTTCGAGACCATCCTCGCGCACGTTCCGCCGCCGGCGGGACACCCGGACCGACCGTTGCAGATACTGGTGACCAACGTCGCGCCCGACGAATACCTCGGACCGCTGGCCATCGGCCGCGTGGTGGACGGCACGGTGCGGCACCGGCAGCCGGTGACCCTGTGCCGCCGCGACGGTTCCCAGACCCCGGCCGCGGTGGCGGAGCTGTTCATCTACGAGGGCGTCGGCCGGGTCCCGGTGCAATCCGCGGGCCCCGGAGAGATCGTCGCGCTGGCGGGAATGACCGGCATCGGGCTGGGCGAGAGCATCGCCGACGGCGAGGATCCCAAGCCGCTGCCGGCGCTCGACGTGGAGGAACCCACGCTGTCGATGGAGTTCTCCATCAACGACTCGCCGTTCAGCGGCAAGGACGGCCGCTACCTGACCTCGCGTCACCTGCGGGCGCGACTGCTCAAGGAGGCGGAGCACAACCTGGCGATCCGGGTGGAGTCCATCGAGTCTTCCGACCGTTTCCTGGTGTACGGCCGGGGAGAATTGCAACTCGCCGTCCTGATCGAACAAATGCGGCGGGAAGGGTACGAGTTTTCCGTGGGCATGCCGCGGGTGCTGACCCGCACCGTCGACGGCGCGGTTCATGAGCCCTGCGAACTGGCTCTCATCGAGACCGATGAAGAGTACCAGGGAGTCGTCGTCCAGAAGCTCGGCACGCGCCGGGGCGTCCTGGTCAAGCTGGCGGACCGCGGCTCGGGAAGGATTCGCCTGGAGATCGAGGTGCCCAGCCGCGGGTTGATCGGATACCGGACCGAGTTCCTCACCGACACCAAGGGCACGGGAACCCTCACGCACATGTTCATCGGCTACCGCCCCTGGGCGGGCGACATCGTCCATCGGTCCACCGGCGCGCTGGTGGCCGACCGCAGGGGCCGTGTCACCGGCTATGCCATGTTCAACCTGCAGGAACGGGGCGAGCTGTTCGTCGGCCCCACCGAGCCGGTGTACGGCGGCATGCTGGTGGGACAGAGCAGCCGCGACAAGGACCTGGACGTGAACATCACCAAGGAGAGGAAGCTGACGAACATGCGGTCCTCCGTCCTCAAGGGCATCGAAAAGATCGTGCCTCCACTACGCATGTCCCTGGAGCAGGCCATCGAGTTCATCCGCCACGACGAGCTGATCGAAGTGACGCCGTGCAATCTCCGGCTGCGAAAACGCCACCTCGACGCGAACGAACGGAAGTACCACGCTCGCCAGATGGAGGATTCTCTCCAGACGGTCGGATAGCCCGCCGGCCGTCCGGCGCCAACCCGCATGGTTCATGCGGCTCGCTTCAGTCCGCTCCCTCCGCCTCCTCTTCAACGTGCCGCCCCAATAGCCGCACCTGCGCCCCGGCCAGCATCTCCCGGAGCTTCCCGCGGATGGCCCACAGGCATATCAGCGACGGGATCACCATCAGCGTGGTCATGACGAAGAAGGTGGCCCAGTCGCCCTCCAGCCAGTCCACCAGGGCGCCGGAGGCGCCGGCCAGGAGGGTGCGGCCGGCGGTGCCGATGGAGGCAAGCAGCGCGTACTGGGTGGCGGTGTAGGTGCGGTCCACCAGCATGGAGATGAAGGCCACGAAGGTGACGGTGGCGAAGGCGCTGGTGAGGTCGTCCATGACCACGGCGGCGGCGAACAGGGCTTCGGATTTGCCCACCCAGAACAGCACGGCGAAGAGGAGGTTGGTGGAGGCCATGGCGATGCCGGAGAGGAACATGGCCCGTATGAGGCCCATGCGGATGGCGAAGAACCCGCCCAGCACGGTGAACGCCACGGTGGTGATCCACCCGAGGCCCTTGGAGTAGAGGGCGATCTCGGACTTGGAGAAGCCGATCTCCCGGTAGAAGAGGATCGACATGCGTCCCATGAAGGCCTCGCCGATCTTGAACAGGAAGATGAACCCGAGCACGGTGAGGGCGATGGCGAAGCCGTTGCGCCGGAAGAAGCTCATCAGGGGACTCACCACCGTGCCGCCCAGCCACGCCGCGACGTGACCCATCCGGCCGGAGGCGCCGATGCTCGAGGCGATCCGGTCCTCCTCCGCGGCCTGCGAGGCGATGCGCTCCGCGGTGCCCTGCTCGTGCACGAACAGCAGGCCCACGTTGGTCAGGATCACCAAGCCCCCGAGCACCAGGAAGGTGGCCTGCCAGTAGTCCTCCACGCCGGCGTTTTGGAAGGCGGTGGCCGCCTCCAGCGCGACGATGCCCCCGAGTTTATAGCCGGTCCACCAGCCCACCACCGCGACCGCGGCCCCCGCGGCCATGGCCTCCCCTTCCGAAGTGCCGACCTGCTCGATCCGCAATGCGTCCACGGCGATGTCCTGGGTGGCGGAGGCGACGGCGATGGCGAGGCCGATGCCCACCACCCAGGCCAGGTTGGCAGTGGGATCGGCGAAGCTCCAGAGCACGAGGGATGCCACGATCACGGCCTGCAGCGTGAGTATCCAGGCGCGCCGGTGGCCGAGCCGTTCCGTCAGCCAGGGGATGCGGATGCGGTCGATGAGGGGCGCCCAGAGGAAGTTGACCGCGTAGATGCTGAAGATCAGACCGGCAAAGCCGATGGCGGTGCGGCTCAGGCCGTCCTCCTTGAGCCACAGGGTGAGGCTGCTGCCGATGAGCACCCAGGGGAACCCGCTGATGATCCCGAGGAGGAAGATGCGCGCCATGCGCCGCTCCCAGTACACCGCCAGCGAGTCGATGATCTTCTGCATGGGGCTCCTTTGGTGTTGCCCGACGTCTTGTACGCTTTCCCTTGTCGTTTATAGCCGACGGGACTCCGCAACAGAATCGAGGCCCCGCCTCCTCCGAGGCCCTGCCCCCTCCGTCATTCCCGCCCCTCGCGGTTGACACTCCTCCGCCTCTTCGGCTAGTCTGCGTGCCGCTTGCGAACATGCACACTTGAAAGGAGAACAGACCATGTCCTTATCGCTCAGAGCCTGTTTCCGGAAGCTGGCGGTCGCGTCAGTGGTATGCGGCCTGCTGGTGGCGGCTGCCGCGTCGGTGCAAGCGGCGGAGCTCAAGCTCGCCCACTTCACTTCTTCGAAACACCCCATGGACCGGCTGGTGATGACGCCGTGGAGCAAGGAGGTGGCCAAGCGCAGCAACGGCTCGCTGACGGTGCGGATCTTTCCCGGCGGCGCGCTGGGGAAGGGCCCCCAGGCCCAGTACAAGCGGGCGGCGGACGGCGTCGCGGACATCACCTTCGGTTTGCAGGGATACACCTCGTCACAGTTTCCGCGCACGCTGCTGGTGGAACTGCCGGGCCTCGCCCCGGACGCGGTGGCAGCCACCAAGATGATGTGGAAGGCCATCGGCGCCATTCAGGGTGAGTACGACAGGACCAGGGTCGTGGCGCTCTGGACCAACGACAAGGCCGTCATCATGACCCGCAACAAGGCGGTGCGGACCCTGGACGACGTCAAGGGGATGAAGATTCGCACCCCCTCCAAGCTCCAGGGAGACATCATCAAGGCGTTGGGAGCCACCCCCGTGTCCATGCCGGTGACGAAAATGTACAACGCCCTCAAGACGGGCGTCGTCGACGGCCTCATGGTGGCGCCCAGCGTCATCCGGAGCTTCAAGATCGGCGAGGTGGCCAAGTACTACACCGTGGGACCGTTCGCCAACACGGCCTTCTTCCTGGTCATGAACAAGAAGGCCTATGACGGACTTTCGGCGGAGCACAGGAAGATCGTCGACGAGACCTCGGGCGAGGCCCTGAGCGTCAAGGCCGCCGGCATCTACAAGAAGGCCGGAGCGGGCTCCCTGGCGGGCGAGAAGAAGAGCGGCCGGGGCGAGGTGATCACGCTTTCGGACGCCGAGGACAAGCGTTTCCGCAAGGCCCTGAGCGGGGTCCGGGCCAGCACCGTCAAGGCGCTGTCCGCCAAGGGCATCGACGCCGGGAAGATCCTCGCCGCCATGGGCGGATAGGGCGGCTGCCCGACTTCGCGTATCCATGAGTGACGAATCGCGTGCCGTGTTGCCGGGGACCGCGGTGGCCGACTGGACCACCCGGGCCCTGGCATACGCGGCCGGGGCCGCGCTGCTGTTGCTGATGCTGCTGACGGTGGTGGCGGTGGTGATGCGCTACCTTTTCAACGCGCCCATCCTGGGCGCGCAGGACATCTCCGAATTGAGTCTGGCGGTGGTGGTATTCCTGAGCATTCCCTACTGCGGCTGGACCGGCGGCCACGTGGCCGTGGACCTCATCGGCACGGTGGTGGGGGAGAGCCGGCTGCGCTACACCGACACCCTCATGCGGCTGTTGGGCGCCGTGCTGTTCGCCGTGGTCGCGTGGCAGGCCATGGACCAGGGGCTGGACGCCCTGGAGTACGGCGAAGCTTCCAACCTCGTGGAGATCGCCCACCATCCCTTCATGTTCCTGATGAGCTTCGGCTGGCTCCTGTTCGCCGTGGTGCTGCTGCTCCAGGCGGTTGCCGGCATCGTCCGGCCGCCCCAAGCTCCCCAAGAGAAGGCTGAATGAATCCCACCACCGCGGGTCTTCTGGGGTTGGCGGGGCTGTTCGTGCTCCTGGCGCTCAGGATGCCCGTGGGCATCGCCATGATGCTCATCGGCGTGCTGGGGTTCGGCGTCCTCAACGGCTGGGGCCCGGCCATGGCCGTGCTGGGCAGCGAGCCCTTCGTCATCGCCACCAACTACGAGCTCATCGTCATCCCGTTGTTCGTGCTGATGGGGAACTTCGCCACGGTTTCCGGCATGAGCCGCGACCTCTTTGCCGCCGCCTACGCCTGGTTCGGCCACTGGCGTGGCGGGTTGGCGTCCGCCACCATCGCCGCCTGCGCGGGGTTCGCGGCGCTGTCCGGCTCGTCGGTGGCCGCGGCCGTGACCATGGGCAAGGTGGCGCTGCCGGAGATGCGCACCTACCGCTACGACCCGCGTCTGTCCACGGGCGCCATCGCCGCCGGCGGCACCCTGGGGATCCTCATCCCGCCCAGCACGGGCTTCGTGATCTACGCCATCCTCACCGAGGAATCCATCGGCCGCCTGTTCCTGGCCGGGGTTCTCCCCGGGCTGCTGCTGACCGCGCTGTTCATCCTGTCGATCTTCATCCAGACGCGCATCAACCCGGACCTGGGACCGCCCGGGCCGGCCTCCACCGTGATGGACCGCATCCGCGCCTTCCGCCAGGCCAGCGCCATGATCGGCGTGGTGACGGTGACCATCGGCGGCATCTACACGGGCCTTTTCACCCCCACCGAGGCGGCCGGCGTGGGCGCCTTCCTGGCGGCCCTGCTGGCCCTGGCGCGGGGCCGCCTTACGGCGTCGTCGCTGTCGTCCATGGCGCTGGAGAGCGTCCGCACCACCGCCCTGGTCTTCCTCATCCTGGTGGGCGCCCACATCTTCAACCCGTTCCTGGCCCTGACCCACATCCCCAGCGATCTCGCCGAGCTGCTGGTGGGCATGGAGTTGCCGCGCCTCGCCGTGCTGGGCATCCTGCTGGCCGCCTACATTGTCCTGGGTATGTTCCTGGAAGGCTTCGCCATGCTGGTGCTGACCCTCCCCATCGTGCACCCCATCATCCTCACCCTGGGCTACGACCCCATCTGGTTCGGCGTGGTCATGGTCATCGTGCTGGAGATGGGCCTCATCAGCCCGCCGGTGGGAGTCAACGTCTTCGTGGTCAAGGGCATCGCCGAAGACGTGCCCATGAGCAAGATCTTCGCCGGCATCTTCCCGTTCTGGATCGCCATGGCCGCCTGCCTGGCCATCCTGGTGGCGTTCCCGGACATCGCGCTTTTCCTGCCGAATACGATGATCCGGTGAGGGAGTTGTTTCGGCCGGCTTCTCCGCTCGGAACGGCATTGCGACAGTTTTCGTCGAACACGGTTTGTGAGGGACCCTTGATATGGCCGAACGCATCTACGCGATGAACGACAGCGGGGAACTCCATCCCCTGACCGAGGAACCGTTCCGCACCGAGGACCTGCTCCAACAACTGCTGGCGAAGCACCCTGAGTTGCTGGACGGCGAACAGATGCGACCCGGTGACCCGTGTCGCTGGATTCTCATCACCCGCGAGAAGAGTATCGCGGACACGGCCGATGCCGGTGCACGCTGGTCGGTGGATCATCTCTTGGTCGATCAGGACGCCGTCCCCACCTTGGTGGAAGTGAAGCGGGGGACAAGCTCGGAGATCCGCCGCACCATAGTGGGCCAGTTGCTGGAATACGCGGCTCACGCCTCACAGACGTGGAAGGCGGACGAACTTCGGCGGGCCTTCGAAGCCGGTGACAATGCTGAGAGCCGGTTGGCGGAGTTGCTGCAATTTGAGGAGGGTGACGAGGTTGATGCCGATGCATTTTGGGAACGGGTAGCGACCAACCTTGTCGCCCGCCGGCTCCGGTTGTTGTTCGTTGCCGACCGTATTCCCGACGAGTTGGCGCGGGTGGTGGAATTTCTCAACGAGCAGATGCCGGACGTTGAAGTGCTAGCGGTGGAGATCAAACAGTTCCGGGGTGCGTCGCATACCACACTGGTGCCGCAGGTCATTGGACGCACCGTCGCGAAGCTAGGCGTTCGGCCGCGCAGTAGCAAGCTACGTACACTCGACGAATTCTATGGCCGTTTTGTAGACAGCTCCGTCGCCCGGCGTCTCATAACCGCCGCTGAGAATGCCGGTGCCGAAATCTACTTGGGGGTACAGGGTGTCTCGGTTCGCATAGCCTGTTCGTTCCACACGTCCCCGGTCAGCGTGGCTTGGTTGCAGACTACTTGGGCGGGCACGAAAGGTTTCACTTTCGGCACCACCAACTGGGTCAACTTTCCCCCAGAGGCCCGATCTATTCTTGATGAAATGCACAGTTGGTTTGAGTCGCAAACCTTTACCGAGAAGATAGGTAGCACATCGCCAAACTCGATAACGGGATGGGCAATTGACCCGGCGGTCGCCGCGCAGCATGTTGACGTACTGGCGGAGCGGCTTGCGACCACGATCTCCAGGCTACGGCAGTGTTAGCTCCCGGTATGGCCTCCCTCAATCATTTGTCGTCGTCCCGGACCCGACTCCAGATCCCCTCTTCGTAATCCCGGGCTTGATCCGGGATCCGGAAGTGAGATGTGTGGCGGATTTATCGGACCCGCGCGGACTACCTCACAATGCCTTCCGGCGGGATCGGGTTGTCGTTCCCGTGTGAAGCGAGGTGCAGCGCCATGGCGCCGTCGGGCGTCCTTGCCTCGACGCTTGCCACCTGTTCATATCCGGAAGCACGTAGTCGGTTGAGCCGCAGCTCGTTTCCTTTCGAGCCCATCAGGAGGGAAACGACTACCTCCCCAACGAACCAAACCTCCGGGATCGGGATTGAACTCACGGCTATCGCGGCCACCAGCACAATCCAGCCAATCAGGTAGAGTCGCTTCACGAACGCCCAGATCCAGGTGAAGAGGAAAGCGGGCCAACTCCAGCCGTTCTTGACGGCTTCATAGCCCAAGGTGGAGTGTTGGAGGATGGAAAACTTCTTCAATTCGGATACCCCCTTGTTCAGATGGGTGAGAGTGCCTCGATGCCTGCGGTCCGTGCAGCGGCCAGGAGCGCGCGATCCAGGGTGGCCAGGGGAAGTTGTAGCCGCACGGCCAGCTCCAGGTACATGGCATCGTAGACGGAGAGCTGGTGCGTCTCCGCCAGTTCCAGTGACGCGCCCCACACCCGGGACGTGGCTACCGGGTCGATCTCGATCGGCAATGCTTCGAGAAACGCCCGAATCTCCGGCCACTCGCCAACACGAACACGACCGCGGCGCGTGGCAACCAGCAGCACGTTGCCCACTTCCACCGGCCACAGAGAGGGAACCGAGGCCTTGCCATCCACAAGCGAGTCGCGCAGCCGGTCGGTGGCTTCCGTTGCTTCGTCCGGGAATGCCCAGGCCATGGTGACGGAGCAATCGAGAACGAAAGCCATCAATACTTGCGTCCTTCCTCGATCATCTCGCGAACCGACAGTCCGCCCAGACTGTGCGTCTGCTGAAACGCCTTCAGTCCGGCAATCGCCGCGCGCACCTTGTCGGAATCGTGCGGCTGAAAGGGAATCAACTCGGCCACGGGCCGGTTGTGCCTGGTGATGATGAAGCGCTCGCCTTCCTGGACGCGGCGCAGCAACCGCGGCAGGTGCGTTTTCGCTTCGAAAGCGCCGATTTCAGTCATGGCGTATACCTCCGATTAAACCAACTAGTTGTAGACTGGTTGGTTTATGCAACAAGGTCAAGCATTTTGAACCGGATTCGCGCTCCGTCAATACCGGCGTCTCGCCTCATACGTTGAAGCGGATGTGCATGACGTCGCCGTCCTGCACCCGGTACTCCTTGCCTTCGAGGCGGAGTCTCCCGGCGGAGCGGCAGCCGGTTTCGCCGCGATGCTCGATGTAGTCGTCGTAGGAGATGACCACCGCGCGGATGAAGCCGCGCTCGATGTCCGAGTGGATCTTGCCGGCGGCGTGGACCGCGGCGGTGTCCCGGGTGATGGTCCACGCCCGCACCTCCATGGGGCCGGCGGTAAAGAAGCTCATGAGGCGGAGGTGGTCGTAGGCGTGGCGGATGAAGCGGTCCCGGGCGGTCTCGGAGAGCCCTAGTTCCGACAGGAACTCGGCCCGCTCGCCGGCGTCGAGCTGGGCGACTTCCATCTCGAGCTTGCCGCAGACCGGCACGACGGTCAGGTTCTCGGCCCGCGCGTATTCCGCGACGTCGTCGGGCAGGGGCTCTTGCAGCACCGCCTCGTCGGAGTTGTAGACCACCAGCAAGGGCTTCTCGCTGAGGAAGGCGAAGCCCGACAGCAGGGTCCGTTCCTCCGGCAGGAACTCCAGGCCGCGCAGCGGCCGTTCCTCCTCCAACGTGCTCTGGCAGCGCGTCAGAAGATCCGTCTCCATCTCCCGCTCCCGGGCCTTTACGGCCTCCTTCCGGATGCGCTCCAGCCGCTTCTCGACGACCGCGAGGTCGGCCAGTATCAGCTCGGCCTGAAAGGCGTTGAGGTCCCGCACGGCCGCGGGAGGCTCGTCGGCCAGCGGGTCGTCGAAGGCCCGGACCACCTGGACCATGGCGTCCACCTCGCGCAGTTGCACCACGGACTGGTTTTCCAGCGCCGCCTTCCGTTCCTGCGACGGCGGGAAGTCCAGGAAGGTAACCTCCGCGTACTTCTTTTCCTTGGGATGGACGATCTCGCTCAGCGCGTCCACGCGAGGGTCCGGAACCTTGACCACGGCCATGGCCGCCTCGTGGCGGCTTTCGAAGCCGCCCACCGCGGCGCTGAGGCCGGTGAGAGCGTTGTACAGGGTGGTCTTTCCCGCTCGAGAGAATCCGGTGAGGCCGACTTTCATGGACTCCAATTTAGCAGCGGGCGGAATTATTCATAGCCGCGGTCACGCCAAGCGTCATTCGGGCAGGGGAGAAAGCGTCGAAGTCAGTTCGGCAGCCGGCAGTGCCCTTATGCCGGGAGCCATCCGGTAGGTCTGGCCACCGGCGTGCACCACGTCCAGCCGATCCAGCCTCAGTGTCTCGAAGGCGGCGCGCATGGACGCCGTAAGCCGGGGCGCCTCGGCGCGCTTGACTTCGAAGCCGTACCGCCGGTTGCCCGCCAATATCATCAGGTCGAGTTCCGCGCCGGCGTGGGTCGACCAGTGGTAGCACTGCTCGGGACGGGCGCCCAGAAGGTGAATGACCTGTTGGACCACGAATCCTTCCCAAGACGGCCCGACAGCAGGATGGGAGACCACGTCTTCGCGCGTGGTCAGACCCAGCAGAGCATGAAGCAGGCCCGAGTCGTTAAGGAACACTTTGGGCGAACGCACCTGCCGCTTGGAGATGTTCTCGTGCCAGGGTTGCAACCGCCGGACCATGAACACGGAGGTGAGGAGGTCCAGGTAGCGTCGGACGGTTGTGTGGGACACGCCGAAGGCACGGCCCAGCTCGGCTCCGTTCCACAGCCGGCCGTGCCAGTGTGCCAGCATTGTCCAGAAACGGTGCAGCGTGGTCGAAGGAATCAGACTGCCGAGTTCCAGCACGTCGCGGGCCATGAAAGTCCGGATGAAGCCGTCGCGCCAACGACGGCTCGCGGGAGCGGAGGACGCAAGATAGGAACGCGGGAACCCGCCGCGCAGCCACAGCCGCTCCAGGTCGTCCACCTCGTCGAGTCCGAACCCGTCCAACTCGTGGAAGGCCACCCGGCCGGCGAGGGTTTCGGAGGTTTGGCGGAGCAGTTCCGGCGAGGCGCTCCCCAGCACGAGGAAACGCGCCGGGGTCCCGGGCCGGTCCGCCAGCACGCGCAGGAGCGGAAACACTTCCGGGAGCCGTTGGATCTCGTCGAGGACCACAAGACCCCCCAACGGGCGCAGTTCCAGGCCCGGATCGGCCAGGCGGGTGAGATCGACGGGGTTCTCCAGGTCGAACCACGCCGACGGTCCGGGTCGGGATGCGACGAGCTGCCGGGCCAGCGTGGATTTGCCGACTTGTCGGGCGCCCAGCAGCGCTACCACCGGGAATTCGTCCAACAGCAGGGCGACACGCCGGAGACGATGTTTGCGCTTGAGTTTCATTGCCTTGAAATATGAGCGATGACCGCACAGATTTCAAGTAAAATCGGGATGTTCGGTTAGCCCCGCCGACTCCCGGATACGGGATGGTCGCGCTCGTAGGCTTCGTCCCGGGCCAGATCCGCTCCGCGCGCGGCCGCCACCGCAAGCTCGTCGCAGCGCTCGTTCTCGGGGTCGCCCGAGTGGCCCCTGACCCAGCGGTACTCGACCTCGTGGCGTTCCGACAGGTCCAGCATCTCGGCCCAGAGGTCGGGATTCAGGGCCGGGGCCTTGTCGCGCTTCTTCCATCCCTTGTCGCGCCAGCTCCGCGCCCATCCCTTGGACATGGCGTCCACCACGTAGCGGGAGTCGCTGTAGAGGGTCACCCTGCAGGGTTCCTTCAGGGACCGGAGCCCGGCCAGCGCGGCCATGATCTCCATGCGGTTGTTGGTGGTCCGGCGGTATCCGCCGCTCAGCTCCTTGCGGCCGGGCGTAGCCGTGTCGCAGAGGAGCACGGTGCCGTAGCCTCCCGGTCCGGGGTTCCCGAGGCAGGCTCCGTCGGTATAGATGGTGACGTGTTTCATGGGGTCGGGGAAGTATAGAGGTCGCCGGACGGGCACCGCAACACGCCGCAAACGCTTGACACGGAACCGTATGTCTTTTTTAATCCCAAACACGCCCAACGCCGGTGTTTTGCGCGGCAAGCCCTCATCCCGCACGACGCCAACCCCAAGGAGACACCCATGCAAACCGGTTCTTACATCAACGGAGAGTGGTACCAGCCCAACTCCGAGCGGCAGATCCGCAACGTCAATCCGGCCGACACCCGCGACGTCATCGCCGAGTTTCCCATGGCCACGGCGGCGGACACGGAACGGGCCATCGACGCGGCCGCGGAGGCGTTCCAGGGCTGGCGCAAGACGCCGGGACCGGAGCGCGGGCGGGCGATCTGGCGCGCCGCGGACATCGCCCGCCGGCGCGTGGACGAGATCGCCGAGATGATGACGCGGGAGGAAGGGAAGATCTTCAAGGAGGCCCGGGGCGAGGTGCTCAAGGGGGTCTCGCTCATGGAGTACAACGCCGGCGCCGGTTACCGGCTGGGCGGCAAGACCCTCCCGTCCGAGGCCCGGGACACCTTCACCTACACCATCCGCCAGCCCATGGGCGTGGTGGGGCTCATCGCGCCGTGGAACTTCCCCTGGGCGATTCCGGTGTGGAAGTCCGCGCCGGCGCTGGTGGCCGGTAACGCGGTGTTGCTGAAGCCGGCGTCCCTGACCCCGTCCACGGCGGGCCTCCTGGCGGAGGTCTACGAGGAAGCCGGCATTCCCAAGGGCGTCTTCAACGTGGTGGTGGGCTCCGGGGGCGACGTGGGCGAGACCATCGTCAACTCCCGGCGCATCCCGGTGGTGTCGTTCACCGGCTCCAACGAGATCGGCAGCGACCTCTACGTCAAGGCCGCCTCCCGGGGCGCCAAGGTCACCTGCGAGATGGGCGGCAAGAACGCGGTCATCGTCATGCCCGACTGCGACCTCGACAAGGCCGCCGTGGCCATACGAGACGGCGCCTTCGGCTCCACCGGCCAGCGCTGCACCGCCACCTCCCGGGTCATCGCCATCGGCGACACACGGGCCGAGTTGGTGGCCCGGCTGGAGGAGCACGCCAGTAAGATCCGCGTGGGCCCGGGCCTCGACGCCGACGTGGACATGGGGCCGGCGGTGGACGAGGGCCAGTGGAAGACCGATCTGGAATACATCGAGATAGGCAAGCAGGAGGGTGCCCGGCTGGTGACGGGCGGCAATACGCCCAAGGGGCTGGATCACGGCTACTACGTCGAGCCCACGGTGTTCGACGACGTCACCCCCGACATGCGCATCTTCCGCGAGGAGATCTTCGGCCCGGTGCTGTCGGTGGCCGCGGCCTCGGATCTGGACGAAGCCATCCGGTTCGCCAATTCGGTGGACTTCGGCCTCACCACCTCCATCTTCACCCAGGACATGGACAAGGTCATGCGTTTCGTGGAGGAGGTGGAGACGGGCATGGTGCACGTGAACGAGCCCACCATCGGCGGCGAGGCCCAGCTCCCCTTCGGCGGCATCAAGGCCACCGGGGTCGGAGAGCGGGAGATGTCCGAAGAGGGGGTCAACTTCTTCACCGAGCTCAAGACCGTCTTCATCAACTACTCCGGCCAATCCGGCCGGCTGATGATCCGCTGAGGCGCGTCGCTGGAACGCGCCGCCGATCCGACAGTGGAGGCAATCATGGAATGTGAACACGCCATTATCGACGCCGACGGCCACGTGGTGGACCAGGACAAGGACCTGCGCCGCTATCTGCCGGCCCCCTGGAACGAGAAGGACTGGACACGGGAGTATTACCTGTTCCCCCTCACCGACGGCTGGATGCGCGGCATGTCGTCGCGCCACAAGGCCGAGGTGCCGGACGCGGCCAACTGGCTGAGCTTCCTGGACGAGTCGAAGATCGAGCAGACCGTCCTCTATCCCAGCAACGCGCTGTTCCACGGCCAGATCCGCAACAAGAGCTGGGCGGTGGCCGTGGCCCAGGCCTACAACGACTGGCTGTACGACTGTTTCGGGCGCCAGTCGAACCGGCTCAAGGGAGTGGCGCTGCTGCCGGTGCAGGACATCGACGCCGCGGTGGCGGAGTTGCGCCGGTGCGTGGAGGATCTGGGCATGGTGGCGGGGGTGATTCCGTCGGTGATGGCGCCGCTGGTGGGCCTGGGCGGTAGCCGGTTCGACCCGATCTACGCGGAAGCCGAGCGGCTCGACTGCGCCCTGGCGGTACACGGCGGTCCGGTGGCGGGCCTGGGCCTGGACATCTTCGAGAGCCTGGCCGAGGCGCGGCCGCTGGAGCATGCCATGCCGCAGATGGTGCAGATGATGAGCATGATCAACGCCGGCGTGTACGACCGCTTCCCCAACCTGCGCGTGGCCTATCTGGAGTGCGGCACCGGCTGGGTGCCGTTCATGATGGATGCGCTGGACGAGAACTGGGAACGGCGCGGCCACGCGCTGGCGGTTAAGCAGCGCCCCAGCGACATCATCCGCGGCGGCAACATCTTCTTCACCTGCGAGGTGGACGAGCGGAGCCTGCCGTACGTGCTGGAGCAGCTCGGCGGCGAACAGGTGCTGTGGGCCTCGGACTATCCCCACGAGCGGGCGCGCTCGGAGTTCTTCCACGATCTGCCGGACTTCTTCGCGCGGGAGGACGTCGGCCCCGACGTGCGCAAGAAGATCCTGTGTGACAACCCGAAACGCTATTACGGACTTTAAGAGCAAGACGCCGTTTGCCGGGTCGGGCACCTTGGCCCGGCCCGGTACCCCGGACGCCCGCCGGAACGCATGACAAATCCCCAGGACACCGTCGATCTCGAACGCGCGGCCGCCATGAGCCGCGCCGACCGGGACCATCTTGTCCACGGCTTCGTGCCGCTGTCGAAGCACCAGAAAGACGGGCTGCCGGTCTTCGTCCGGGCGGAGGGGATCTATTTCTGGGACTCGCTGGGCAAGCGCTACATAGACGGCCTCTCGACCCTGTGGAACGTCCACGTGGGCCACGGCCGGAAGGAGATCACGCGGGCGGTGGCGGACCAGATGGACCGGCTCGCCTACGCCCCCACGCTCATCGGACCCACCTCCGAGCCCACCGTCAGGCTGGCGTCCCGGCTCGCGGAGATGGCGCCGGAAGGGTTGAGCCGGGTGGTGTTCACCTCGGGGGGCTCGGAGACCAACGAGAGCATGATCCGGCTGGTGCGGGCCTACTGGAAGGCCAAGGGGCAGCCCGGGCGGACGCGGTTCGTCACCCTGAACCAGGGCTACCACGGCTCGTCGAGCGGCGCCGCCATGCTCACCGGGATTCCGCTGTTCAACCAACAGATGGAGCCCGGCCTGCCGGACGTGCATCACATGGCGCGCCCACACTGCTACCGTTGCGAGCTGGGGAAGACCTGGCCGGGGTGCCGGCTTGCCTGCGCCGACGAGCTGGAGCGGCTGGTGGAGCGGGAGGGCGCGGACGCCATCGCCGCCTTCGTGGCCGAGCCGGTGCAGGGCGTGGGCGGGGTCATCGTGCCGCCCGAGGGCTGGCTCGCGAGGATTCGGGAGATCTGCGACCGGCATGGTATCCTGATGGTCTGCGACGAGGTGATCACCGGTTTCGGCCGCACCGGCAGCCTGTTCGCGTGCGCCGGCGAGGGCGTCACGCCGGACGTGCTGGTCACCGCCAAGGGCATCACCAGCGGCTATCTGCCGCTGGGCGCCATGCTGTTCCGGGAAGAGATATTCCAGACGCTTCTGGCCAAGGCCGACGACGCGTTCTACCACGGCTACACCTACACCGGACATCCGGTGGTGTGCGCGGCGGCGCTGGCCAACCTCGATATCATCGAGCGGGAGCGCCTGGTGGAGCGGGCGGCGGAGGTGGGCGCGTACATGCAGGAGCGGCTGGCGGCGCTGTCGGACCTGCCCATGGTAGGGCAGGTGCGCGGCCGGGGGCTCATCGCCGCGGTGGAGCTGGTGAAGGACAAGGAGGCCCGGGAGTCCTTCGCGGCGGAGCAGCAGGTGCCCCGGCAGGTCTACGACGAGTGCCTCGCCAATGGCCTGTTGCTGAGGGTATGCGGCACCCACGCGCTGGCGGTGTGTCCGCCGCTGGTGGTCACGAAAGAGCAGATCGACGACATCGTTGGGATCTTGCGGAACGCCATCACCACGGTCGCAAGGGCCGTGCTGTCGTAGCGACACCCCGCTATCCCGACATCCCGCGATCCGCCGACGTCCGTATCGTCATTCCCGCCCCTCCTCCGTCATTCCCGCGAAGGCGGGAATCCAGGCGGGGTGGTGGTGGGAAGTGCCGCCCAACCCCGATCCGCCCCTGGATTCCCGCTTTCGCGGGAATGACGGGAGGGAGGCCGGGAATGACGGGAGGTGCGCCGCTGGGAATGACGGGAGGTGCCGTCAGAAATGAAGAACGAGGCGAAATCGAAGGACGTGCTTCAATGGATCGGTTTGATCAGGGAGGTATCCGCCAATGGTTGAGTGTCCCGTATGCGGAGCGGAATTGGAACTTGAGGAGGACGCGGTGGAGGGTGAGTTGATCGCCTGCGCCGACTGCGGCACCGAGCTGGAGGTCACGAGCGTCGATCCCCCGGCGGTGGAAGAGGCGCCCTCGGAAGAGGAAGACTGGGGGGAATGAGCTTGAAGATCGGCCTGCTGCATTCACTGGTCCGGCCCGAGGAGAAGCTCCTCATCAAGGAGTTCCGGAAGCATTCCGGCGTGGATCTCCGAATGATCGACGACCGGAAGCTCTCGTTCAACCTCGGCAGGGACGAGTTCGACCTGGACGTCCTGCTGGAGCGGTGCATCAACCACTCCCGGGCGCTGCACGGGCTGCGGCTGTTCGAGAGCGCCGGCGTCCGCTGCGTCAACTCGTCGTCGGTGGCGACCGTGTGCGGCGACAAGATCCTCACTTCGGTGCACCTGCAGGAGCACGGCGTGGCCCAGCCCGAGGTGCGCATCGCCTTCACCGAGGAATCCACCCTGGGGGCCATCGAGGAGATGGGCTACCCCGTGGTGTTGAAACCCGCGGTGGGTTCCTGGGGCAGGCTGCTGGCCAAGGTGAACGACCGCGACGCTGCGGAGACCATCCTCGAGCACAAGGCCATCCTGGGCAGCTACCACCACTCCATCTTCTACATCCAGCAGTACGTCGAGAAGACCGGGCGCGACATCCGGAGCTTCGTCATCGGCGACGAGTGCGTGGCCGCCATCTACCGCTACAGCGACCACTGGATCACCAACACGGCCCGGGGCGGGCGCGCCGAGAACTGTCCGGTGACGGACGAGTTGCGGGACCGTTCGGTCCGCGCGGCCCGCGCGGTGGGAGGCGGCATCGTCGCCGTGGACCTCTTCGAGACCCCGGACGGACTCCTGGTCAACGAGGTGAACTACACCATGGAGTTCCGCAACAGCATCGACACCACCGGCGTCAACATCCCCGGCCTCGTGGTCGAGCACGTGCTCAAGGTGGCGCGGCAGGAGCAGGAGCGGAAGGGCGCGGCCTGATTCGGCGGCGCGGAAACGGATGAGCGGGACGAAGCGGAACAGGGAGGGGCGGCGGTGGCCGAGAAGCTGAGGGTCTCCATCGTGGGGGCGTCCGGCTACACGGGCGGCGAGCTCCTGCGGCTGCTCCTGGGGCACCCCCGGGTGGAGGTGTGCGAGGTCACCTCGGAGCGCTTCGCCGGCAAGTTCGTGTTCAAGGCCCATCCCAACCTGCGCAAGCGGACGCAGCTTCGCTTCTGCAGGATGGACGAGATCAACCCGTGTGACCTGCTGTTCCTGTGCCTGCCTCACGGCCAGGCCCAGGAACGCATCGATTCGTTGCGGGAGCTGGCGCCGAAGCTCGTGGACCTGAGCGCCGACTTCAGGCTCGACGATGCGGATGCGTACCAGCGCTGGTACGGCAAGCCGCACCAGCGCCCGGATCTCATGAAGGAGTTCGTCTACGGCGTTCCCGAGCTGCACCGCGAGGAGATCAGAGGCGCGAGCCTCGTCACCGGCGCCGGCTGCAACGCCACCGCGACGATCCTCGGCGTCTACCCCTTCTTCAGGAAGGGGCTTGTGGACCGGGACCGTACGGTGGTGGAGGTCAAGGTGGGCTCCAGCGAGGGCGGCAACGCCGCCAGCGACGCGTCCCACCATCCCGAGCGGAGCGGCGCGGTGCGCTCGTTCATGCCCACCCTGCACCGCCACTGCGCGGAGATCTACCAGGAGCTGGCTTTCGGCGAGCCGGTCCGGGTGTACTTCTCCGCCACATCCATCGAGATGGTGCGCGGCGTGCTGGCCACGTGCCATCTGTTCCTGCGCGAACCGCTGGAAGAGAAGGACGTGTGGAAAATCTACCGCGAGGCCTACGGCAAGGAGCCCTTCATCCGCATCGTCAAGGAGGCCGACGGCATCTACCGCTATCCCGAGCCCAAGCTGCTGAGCGGCACCAACTACTGCGACATCGGCTTCCAGAAGGAAAAGGGCTCGGACCGGCTGGTGGTGCTGAGCGCCCTCGACAACCTGATGAAGGGCGCGGCCGGCCAGGCGGTCCAGGCCTTCAACCTCATGAACGGCTTCGAGGAAACCGAGGGCCTCGAGTTCCCGGGCCTCCACCCCTAGCGGTCCAACGCCATGTGTCGCCTGTTGTGCGTCAAGAACCGGGAGCCCTTCGACATCGGCGAACGGCTGTCCCATCTCGCCGACATCGCCGAGAACAGTCCGGAGTACCAGGGCCACGGCTGGGGCTGCGCCTACCTGGTGGACGGCGCGTGGCGCGTGTACCGGAACATCAAGCCCATCTGGGAGGACGACCTGGAGCAGTTCGGCGCCACCACGCTGCTGGTGGGCCACGCCCGCAGCGCGTTCCGGGACGAGAACATCGTGGTGGAGAACAACATGCCGTTCGCGGACGACCGGTACGTGTTCGCGTTCAACGGCGAGTTGCGGGGCGTCCGAATCGTTGCGGAGGGCCGGATCGGCGCGGAGAAGGTGTTCAACACCATCAAGCGCTTCGACAGGGGCGACATGGCCGCGGCCATGCGAAAGGGGATGGACGTCATCGTCCGGAGGACGCGTTACGTGCGGGCCATGAACATGATCATCGCCGACCGGGAGAACGTCTATGTGGGGTCGTTCTTCAACCAGGACCCGGAATATTTCAGGCTGCGCGCCCGTGACGACTCCCGCGGTTTCACGGTGAGCTCCGAGACCGTGCCGGAGCACGCGGAGTGGCGCACGATTCCCAACGACACGGTGGAGTGGTTTCGATGATCCTGGTGAAGATCGGCGGCGGCAGCGACATCAACCTCCCGGGCATCGCCGAGGACCTGGCCGAGGTGTCGGCCCCCTTCATCGTGGTGCACGGTGCCAATGCGGTGCGGGACGCCATCGCCGCCAAGCTCGGCAACCCCACCCAGGTGGTGACGTCGGTGTCGGGCTACACCAGCGTGCTGTCGGACAAGGCCGCGCTGGACGCGATCCTGATGGGCTACGCGGGGGTGCAGAACAAGCGCATCGTGGAGCTGCTGCAACAGAACGGGGTCAACGCCGTGGGCCTTTCCGGCATCGACGGCCGGGCCATCCAGGGACAGCGCAACAAGGGCATCCGCGTCCGCAAGAACGGCAAGACGCTCATCGTCCGGGATTTCTCGGGCAAGCCCAGGAGCGCCAACAAGGAGCTGTTCCAGTTGCTGCTGGACGGCGGCTACGCGCCGGTGCTGTCGATCCCCATCATCGACGAGCGCCACACCGCCATCAACTCCGAGAACGACGACATCATCAACGTGCTCCAGGCCGCCTTTCACGCCGAGGTGGTGCTGCAGCTCATCGAGGCGCCGGGTTTCCTGGCCGACAAGGACGACGAAAGCACGGTGGTGCCGGAGATCGGCGCCGGTGAGCTGGAGCAGCGGGAGGCCCAGGTGGAGGGACGCATGAAGCGCAAGATGCTGGCGCTTCGGAAGCTGTTCGAGGAGGGCGCGGAAAAGGTCATCATGAGCGACGGCCGAGTGGAGCATCCGGTCCGTGACGCCCTGGCGGGGAAAGGAACGGTGATTCAGTGACGGACTTCATGGAACTGCAGCAACAGTACGAGTTCGACGTCTATCCCAAACGCGACGTGGTGCTGGTGCGCGGCGAGGGCGCGAAGGTATGGGACGACACCGGCCGGGAGTACATCGACTGCGTCGCCGGACACGGCGTCGCCAGCCTGGGCCACTGCCACCCCAAGGTGGTGCAGGCGGTAACCGAGCAGGCCCAGCGGCTGCTGAGCTGTTCCGGGGTCTTCTACAACGACGTCAAGGCCCGCCTCCTGGAGCGCCTGGCCGGCATCACCCCCGGCAACCTCAACCGCGCCTTCCTGTGCAATTCGGGCGCCGAGACCATCGAGGCCGCCATCAAGTTCGCCCGCTTCGCCACCGGCAAGCAGGAGTTCGTGTGCGCCATGCGCGGCTTCCACGGCCGCACCATGGGGGCGCTGAGCGCCACCTTCACCAAGGAGTACCGCGAGCCCTTCGTGCCCATCGTCGAAGGCTTCCAGTACGCGCCGTTCAACAACTTCGCCAAGCTGGAAGAGAAGGTCAACGACAACACCGCCGCCGTAATGCTGGAGATCGTTCAGGGCGAGGGCGGCGTGAACCTCGGCAAGGCCGAGTTCTTCGAGCAGGTAGGCGAGCTGTGCCGGGAGCGGGGCGTGCTGCTCATCATCGACGAGGTCCAGACCGGCTTCTGCCGCACCGGCAAGATGTTCGCCTGTGAGCACTTCGGGGTCGAACCCGACATCCTGTGCCTGGCCAAGGCCATGGCGGGCGGCTTCCCCATGGGCGCGGTGGTCTGCTCCGACAAGATCGAGGTGCCGGTGGGCCGCCACGGCAGCACCTTCGGCGGCAACCCGCTGGCCTGCGCCGCCTCGCTGGCCGCCATCGACGCCATGGAGGAGGAAGGGCTGGCCGAAGCCGCCGCCGAGAAGGGCGCATACCTGCTGGAGAAGCTCAAGGCCGCGGACCTGCCGACGGTAAGGGAGATTCGCCAGCTCGGCCTGATGATAGGGATCGAGCTCAAGGAGAAGTCCCAGCCCCATCTCGTGCGCCTGATGGAAAAGGGCGTGCTGGCGTTGCCCGCCGGCGCCACGGTGGTGCGGCTCCTGCCGCCCCTGGTCATTACCCACGCCGAACTGGACACCGTGGCGGAGACGCTCATCGAGGTTCTGTCGGACGGTGGTCTTGCTGTGGGGAGGCACGAAGCGCACCCAAACGCGAGACATTGACCGAGCGCGGACGTTCGCAAGGCTCTTGGACAGGGAGAAGACATGATGGCAGGAGCAACGACCAGACAGTTTGATGTTGCCGATCACCTGGACAACCCCGAGGAGGTCGCCGCATACCTGGACGCCGTTCTGGAAGAAGGGGATGACAAGCTGTTGCTGGTGGCACTCCGCAACGTCGTCAAATCGAGGGGTTTTGCCAAAGTTGCACAAGGGACCGGTCTGCGACGCGAGACCCTGTACCAATCCTTCTCGAAACGCGGCAATCCCCGGCTCTCCACATTGAACAGTGTCCTCGCGCAATTGGGCATGCGACTCAGCGTTACACCAGTGCCCGCAGTGTTCTATTGCCTAAGTTCGCGTACCAGTTGCCGCCAAGCCTGGATCTCTCGCTCCGGGTTCACCAGCGGCGCCGCCTCGGCGCAGTGTCGCGCCAAGCTTTCGTAGAACGCCGGGTCGGTCTCGGCCCGGAGCAGCAGGCGCTTGAGCCCGGCGGTGTCGGCCAACTCGTAGTAGCCGGGATAGTCGTCGCCGAGGGTGCCCATCAGCCCGGAGATGCGGGATGCCGCCACCGGCACGCCAGAAGCCAGGGCCTCGCACAGGACGTTGGAGCTGCCTTCCATGCGCGAGGTGATAGACGTGAGGTGGCTGTTGGCCAGGAGTTGCCGCGTCTTCCAGTGGGGCAGATCGCCCAGCCACCGGTAGCGTGGGTTGCGCTCGGCCTCCCGCGCGGCGCGGCGCAGGTAGTCGTCGCCGAAGGCCGCGCCGATGTGCACCACCTGGATTCGGGACGTGCGTGGGAGGGAGCGCACCGCCATGGCCGTCCGGAACGGGTCCTTCTCGGGGCGCATGTGGCCTACCACCGCCACCGTGAACTGTTTTTCGGGGTTGCCGGGCTGGCCCGGGCTGGCCGGCGCGGACTGGTAGATGACCCGGGTCTTCTCGTGCAGTTCCGGGGCGAGCTCGTCCAGCCCCTTGCGTTGCAGCACCACGAGACGGTCGGCCAACCGGAGGGACTCCCGTGAGTCTTCGTCCTCGTGGATGTCGCGGTAGAGGTCGGTTCCGGTGAGGACTAGAATTATCGGCTTGTCAGGGTGCCGCTCATGGAACTGCCGGATGGACGGATGACTGCGGCGCGCGTGGAGCGCGATAAGCAGGTCGCAGCGCTCGCGTTCGTAGCGGTCCAGGGCCGTGACCCGGTGTCCCGATGCCCGCAGGATTCGCGCCCACCGGTTGCCCGAGATGCGGTTGCCCGTGCGCCGGGTGGGTCCGGCGGGGGTTACCAGGGCGATGCTGGTAGTTCCGTCATTCTTCTTTACCAAAGCGGCTTCCCAATCTCGGGCTAGTCCCGCGCACAGGTCCGGAAACCCGCCAGCACATCCCGCCGGTCCGGGGTGTAGAAGTTCCGCCACGTGTTGCGGATCAGGTGGGAGCGGGTGGCCCAGCAGCCGCCTCGCAGCACCTTGCGGTCGCCGAACCAGGGCTCCGAGTATTCCTTGTAGGGGTCACGGACGAAGCCGGGGTAGGGGTGGAAAGCGTCGGCCGTCCACTCCCAGACGTTGCCGATCATCTGCCGGCAGCCGGCGGCGCTGTCTCCCGCGGAGAGCGCGTCCACTGGCAGGCGGCCTCCGGCGGCCCAGTCGAGGTTGCCGTGGGAGGGGTCGGGCGGTGCTTCGCCCCAGGGGTAGCCGCGCTTGGCCTCTCCCGGCTCTGCGCCGCCGGCCGGATCCACGGCCGCGGCCATCTCCCATTCCGCCTCCGTCGCCAAGCGGCGCCCGGCCCAGCGGCAATACGCCTCCGCTTCGTACCAGTTGACGTGGATTACCGGCAGCTCGGCCTGAAGCGGCCCCCACCGGTCGAAGATCCGCTCCAGCCACCGCCCGGGGGCCTCCCGCTTCCAGTACGCGGGGTATGCGGCGCCTTCGGCTTGCCGCCAGCTCCAGCCTTCGCCGCTCCACCACCGCGGGTGCTCGTAGCCCTTGCCGTCCACGAACGCGGCGAACTCTTCATTCGTCACCGGGGCGCGGGCGATGCGGTAGGGCGCCACGGTCACCGGGTGCCCCCATTTCTCGTTGTCGAAGACGAAGGGAAGATCCGGGGTGCCGCCCAGGATGAGCTCTCCGCCCGGCATCTCCACGTCCCCGGGGCACGGGCCGCCGGACACGGCCCTTGGCTCGCCCATGAACGGTGGCGGGGGATAGCCCAGGGTCTGGCGCGTGTAGGTCATGGCCTCGGCGTGCATGTCCTCGTGAAAGACGACCAGCTTGTGGAAGTAGGTCTCCTCCGGGCTCAGCCGCTCGGCGGGCAACTCCTCGGTGATCTGCCGGAGGACTCGCTCCTTGTAGGCGAGGGTTTCCTTCAGCGGCGGCAGTGCCAGCACCCAGCGGGTGTCATGGTGCACGGCCGCGGAGTCGTACATCTCGTCGCCATTGGAGATGATCGGATCGCGGCCGCGCAGATGCCGCAACGCCCACCGCTCGTGGAACCAGGACACGTGCCCGAGTTCCCAGAGCGGGGGATTGACGATGTTCAGCATGGGCACCGTGAGCTGATCGCCGGAGAGGTCCTCCACCAGACCCAGGGTCCGGGAACGGACCTCGTTCAGGGTGTCCAGTATCTCGCCGGTGGTGACGGTCTTGTCTTCCATGTCTCTACCGGAGCGCCTGCTTCAATCTCTTCCGCCACGGCTCGAATTCCCGGCACCATCCTGCGCTTCGGTGAGCCAGCAGGTAGCCGTTGGCCGCTTCCAGCGCGGCGCGCTCCGGCTCCGAGAAGGTTGCCGCCCCCGCGGTGTCCGAGTCCCTTTCACAGAACCGCCTCAGCACCCGCCAGTGCTCCAGGCTGTCCGCCCCGAACCGCTCCGTCACCACGGCCTCCCAGCTCGTTTCCGGGTCGTAGGCCGCCGGGTCCCGTGCATAGTCGAAGCAGGTGGCCAGGGGGATGAAGCTCAGCTCCTCCTGCAGCAACGGGTTGGCCAGGTGGCCGTGGACCCGTTCCGGTAGCCGCGGGTCCCGGCCGGTGAGGGGTCCGATGTGCATCTCGCCGGCCATGGTAAGGTCGTTGACCGGGTAGTTGTCCCACAGCAGCAGCCGGTGTCCCATCCGTTCACCCATCTCGGCCATGTGCTCCAGGGTAACGCTCTCCGGCACCACCTTGGCCCCGGTCCAGAAGCAGGCTATGGCCTCCGGCAGGTGCCGGGCCACGGTTTCGGGAAACTCGGGCTCGAACTCGCCGAAGACCCGGGCCAGCAGCGGGTCGGGGGTATAGTACGATGGACAGAACCACCACTCCGCGTCCCAGTCCGCGGGCTGCCGTTCCAGCACCGCCTCGAGCCAGAGGGATTCCGCCTTCGCCAGGCTGCCGTCGAATGTCCTGACGTCGCCGGCGTCCGTCAAGTGGGAGGGGATGTCGTCGAACAGCACCGCGAAGGTACGCACGCCCCGGTCGTAAAGCCGCGCCGCCTTGTCGAGCAGAATCCCCACCGGCTCGGCGGCGATGAAGCAGAGGTCCTTGCCGGGATGGAAGCCGTAGACGAAGTCGATACCGTGAGCCTGGGCCGCGTCGATAAGGCGGCACAACTCCCGCCACTCCGGCTCCGGGTAGGGCAGTTGCCAGCGCTCCCGGTGGTAGGGGTCGTCCTTGGGCGCGTAGAGGTAGGTGTTCATGCCGCGCGCGGCGCCGAACGCGAACATCGCCGCGCGGTGCGCCATGCTCCACGGGGGACCGAAGAAGCCTTCAACGATCCCCCGCCGCTCGAATGTCTTTATGGAGCCCGGGATGTCACTGACCCATGTTGTACAGCCGCGCGCAGTTGTCCCAGAGGTACTTCCGCTTGGACTCGTCGGAGAACGGCATCTCCAGGAAGGTATCCAGCGAGTGCGGATACTTGACGTCCAGGTGCGGATAGTCGGTGGAGAACACCACGTTGTCCTCCAGGCCGAAGTCCGGGATGTTCCTGGCGGTGATCTCGTCGCATTCCACGGCGCCGAAGCACTGGCGCTGGAAATACTCCAGCGGCTCGAGCTTGAGGTCCGGGTACTCGGCCTTGCCCACCGACTCCATGTAGTCGCCCATGCGGTACAGGAGCCACGGGAGCCAGGAACAGTTGCCTTCCAGGAAGGCCACGCGCAGCTTGGGGAAGCGCTCCATGACGCCGCCGTAGATCATGTCCGCGCACGCGAACATGTTGGCCAGCGGAAAGCTCAGGGTGTTGAACATGGAGAACGACGGAATGAACTGCGAAATGGCCGGCTGGGGCTGATAGACGCGCCCCGCCTCGTGGAAGCCCACCGGTACGTTCAGGTCCTGGCACACTTCCCACAGCGGATCGTAGTAAGGGTCGCTCCAGCACAGTCCGTTGGTCTGGTTGGGGCGCATGAAGACGCCACGAAAGCCCTTTTCGTTCACCGTGCGCCTGGTCTCGGCCACCGCCGCCTCGACGTTCTGGGGCGGCACCATGGCGACGCAGACCATGCGGTCGGGCGCGGTTTGGGCGAAGTCGTAGAGCCAGTCGTTGTACGCCCGGGAGATGGCCGCGGCCAACTCCGGATCGAGGCCGTCGATGCCGAGCACGAAGAGGCCGCGGGTGGGGAACAGGAACGCCACGTCGAGCCCTTCCTTGTCCATGGCCATGATCTGGCTGACGCCGTCGAAGTTGCGCGCGGCCACGTCGCTGTATTTCTCCTTGAGGGTGCTCAGTCGGTAGTCCCTGAGGCCCGGGTTTTCCGGCCGCCTCGGGATCGGGAGGATCTTCCCTTCGACCTCGACGCCGAGGTCCCGGAAATCGCGTTGCAGGCCCTTGGGCGCGCGGTCCTTGAACTCCGGGTCGATGTAGCGGTCCCACAGGTCGTGGGGCTCGAACACGTGCATATCGGAATCCATTGCCTTGAAGCCTTGTTTAGCCATTTCTGTCTCCTCCGCGAACGAAAATTGGCCCCCCGGCGGGGCGCCTGCGGTGCCGGAATGCCCGAATCGTAGGCCGTTGCCGGAAGGCTGTCAAGCGGCCGCCGGCCGGGTCGGGGCCGGATGACGAGCCCGCGCTAGCGCCACCGCAGCATGGTCTTCTCCGCCTTGCCGATGAGCCAGCTCACGGTGAGGCCCATGATGGACAGCAGCGCGGCCCCGGCTATGAGCTCGTCGGTGGCCATGAGGTTGCCGGCCAGCAGGATGTAGGCGCCCACGCCGAACTCGGCGCCGATCATCTCGGCGGCCACCAGCAGGATGATGGCGATGGAGGTGGATATGCGGAAGCCCGACAGGATCGCCGGCATGGCGCCGGGCAGGATGATCTTGCGCACGATGGAGAACCACGTGAGGTCGAACGACTGCCCCATGCGAATCAGGGTCCGGTCCACGTTGTCGACGCCGCCGTACACCGAGATGACGGTGGGGAAGAACGTGCCGAAGAAGATGGTGGCCACCTTGGATTCCTCGCCGATGCCGAACCAGATGATGAAAAGGGGCAGCAGCGCGATCTTCGGAATCGGAAAGATGGCGGCCACGAACGGGACGATGCCCGCCCGGGCAAGGGAAAACAGCCCGGCGGCGAAGCCCGCCAGGAGCCCGGCGACGGTACCCAGTGTCCAGCCCAGGAGCAGGCGCTGGAGGGACGCGGCCAGATGCAGCCAGAGCTGGCCGGTCTTCAACAGGTAGAAGAGAGCCGCGATGGCCTGGCTGGGCGCGGGCGCCACGAGATCGCTGATCCAACCGGCCCGGGAGGCGATCTCCCAAACGCCGATGAGCGCCGCGAAGACCAGCGGCCCCACCACCCCCACCGGCCTGGGCTGGAAACCGCCGCCCCGATAGGGCACCGGCGGGCCGCCGGCAGCATCAGACATGGACGATCTCCTGGTCCGCGGCCGCCGCTTCTTCCCGCATGAGCTCCCAGAGATAACGCTGGCGGTCCCACAACATGCCGGACTGCCCCTTGCGCTGTTCCAGCGGCACGTCCAGCTCCACGACCTCGCGGATGCGCCCGGGCCGCCGCGACAGCACCACGATCTTGTGGCCGAGCCGGACGGCCTCCTCGAGGTTGTGCGTCACGTAGCACGCGGTGAAACGCTCGCGCAGCCAGAGGTCCAGGAGGTCGTCGAGGAGCAGTTCACGGGTCTGGCCGTCCAGCGAGGACAGGGGCTCGTCCATCAGGAGACAGGCCGGCCGCACCGCCAGCGCCCGGGCGATGGCCACCCGCTGCTTCATGCCTCCGGAGAGCTGCTTGGGAAAGGCGTCGCGGAAATCCGAGAGCTTGGTGCGGGCGAGGACGTCGTCGATGATGGCATTGGCCTGGCCCCGCGAGAGGCCGTGCCTTTCCAGCACCAGGGAGATGTTGCCGGCGGCCGAGCGCCACGGCAGCAGGGCGAATTCCTGGAATATGTAGGTCAGCGGATTGAGGCTGTCGGGCGGCGGCGGGCTCATCTGCCGGACGGCGCCCCGGGTCGGGCGCTCCAGCCCGCCCAGGAACCGCAGCAGCGTCGACTTGCCGCACCCGGACGGTCCGATGATGCAGACGATCTGCCCCGAGCCGATGCGCAGGTCGATGTCTGTCAGGACCTCGGTCCGGCCATACCAGTGGCTGATGTTGTCGACGTGGATGTCCATCCACTCACCGTCCCCCGTCGGGGAGGGAAGCCGCGCCGCTTCCCTCCCACGGGGGGTCCACCGCTACTTCTTCACGAAGCTGGTGTCGATGTAGTCCTCGGTGGTCAGCGACTTCGGGGCGAAGCCGTGGGTCTGGAACCACGCCAGTTGCCGCTTCAGATCGGCCACGTCGAGGGCGGCGTCCTCGGTCATGTAGACGGCGCCCGCCTTGATGGACGGCGCCGCCTTTGCGCGCGGCCGGGACGTGTAGACATACTTGTGGATGACGTCCACCAGGGCCTCGGTGGCGGCGGGGTCTTTTTTCTGGTCGAGCATGACCGCCCGGTAGTCGGCGATGCCCTTGCGATAGGCGCTGAGGAAGCGCTCGACCTTGCCGCGTTGGTTCTTGACGTTGTCGGTGGAAGTGAAGATCGTCGTCACCTGGTAGTTGCCCAGGTCACGGATCCAGCCGATGATCTTGGCGGCGCCGGCTTTGCTGAGCGGAATCGCCACGTGGGGCACCATGGCCATGGCATCCACCTGGCCCGACTTGACCGCTCCGATCATCGCCGGGACCTTCTGAAGCGGCTTGACCTTGACGTCGGCGAGGCCGAACCCGTGCTTGGCGCCGATCATGCCGATCATGTAGTGGAAGGACGAGCCCTGCTGCGTCATGGCCCAACTGCGGCCCTTGACGGCTTCGGGCGAGGTGAGCCCTTCCTTGTAGGCCTTGTTGGAGGCCATGACGGCCATGCCGTTGTGCTTGGGGTTCTCGGTGTAGAGGCCGCCGATGACCTTGAGCGCGCCCTTGCCCGCGAGGTTGTAGAAGCCGCCGGTGAGGGCGGTGACGCCGAAGTCGATGTCCCCCGAAGCGATGGCCACGGCGATGGGCTGGGCCGCCTGGAAGAACTTGAGCTCGACGTCGAGCCCTTCCTTCTTGAAGTAGCCCCTTTCCTTGGCGATGAACGTGGGCGAATGCGACGTGAAGCGCAGCGCGCCGATGGTGATCTTCTCCGCGGCGGCCTCGTTCGCCCACAGGGCGGCCAGGCCGAACAATGCGATCCCGGCGAGACCGCCCGCGGACCATCGCCAACTCCTGTTACTGGTTCTGTTGAACATGTGACTCCTCCTTTATTGGAACAGAAATAGCTGTTGCTACCGTTGCCCCTCCGCTTTGGGGACAGGACCGTTAGAGAACCGTCATATCATGAGGATCGGAAAACCGCCGAACGTTCCAGGATGGCGCCCTGATCGGCCAGCGTCCGGCGGACGTCGGCGGCTTGCCACGGACTTCCGTTGGCCGCGTGGGCCGCGGCCACGCCGGCCGCGTGGCCGGTGGCGAACGCCGTGCCCATGACCCGGATGGCGGCCCCCGCGAGCCTGTCGCCGTCCGCGACCCGGCCCGCCGCGAACAGGTTCGGGGTGTCCCGGCTGCTCAGGCAGGACAGCGGAATGTCGTAGGACAGTCTTTCCGGGGGATAGTCGTAGGTGCTGGCGTAGGTCTTGCGGTCGTGCCACTCCGCGCCCCAGGCGCCCAGCGCGACGCAGTCGTCGAAGCGCGTGCTCTCCTCCACGTCCCGCCATCTGAACTGGCGCACCGACTCGATGTGCCGCGATTCGCGGGTTCCGAACTCGTGTCCGGTGGCCACCAGGTAGGCGCCCTCGCAGCCCGGGATGGTGCGAATGGCCTTGAGATAGGTCCATGCCTGCTTTCGTCCGTTGCGTTCCGCCCTGGAGACCGACAGCGTATCCCGCGGGTCATAGTCTTCCGAGACCAGATAACACGCCAGATCGCCGGAATGCGGCAGGCGGGCGATAACCCCGCGTTCCTTGGTGACGAGCCTGCGTTCGGGTCCCAGCCGCGCCACCGCGGCCGCGATGTCGTCGGCCGTGACCGTCAGGTCGGCCGGTATGCCGCCGAAACGCGTGCCGAGGCTTCCGAGATTGACGCCGTCGCTGTTGCCGTAGCGGGTGCCGGCGCCGGCGTGGGCCGCCAGGTTCCCCTCGCCGGTGCAGTCGACGAACGCCGTGGCGCCGACTTGATGGAGTCCCGCATGGTCCGCGACGGTCACGGTCGTTATCATGCCGTCCTCGCGGTCGGCGGCAACCACCATCGTGCCGAGCATGACGGTCACGTCCGCCTCCTGGCAGACATCGTCCAGGACCACCTTCACCGCCTCGGGATCGAACACCGCGAAGACGCCGCGAAAGCGGAACGGCCCGGTGAGGGCGTTGCGCTGTTTGAGCCGGCCGACGACCTCGCCGCCGACGCCGCCCACCACCATCTTCGGATGTTCGTCCAGCGTGTACAGGCCGCAGTACGTCAGGACGTTCCGCATCGTGGATGCCCCGCCCAGGCAGTAGTAGCGTTCGATCAGCAGCGTCCGTGCGCCGCATCGCGCGCTGCCCACCGCGGCGCCGACTCCGGCGCTGCCGCCTCCGGCGACGATCACGTCGAAATGCTCTTTCATCTTCCCAATAGGGTCTCGAATCGGGCGTGCCTGTCGAGGGAGACAAGGTAGTGGTTCGGCTCCGGGAAGTCCAGCCGCCGGGAAGCGCCGAGGCCGTCGCGCAAGGGCGGTTGCCCCTCCCCGGCAAAAGCCCTATTCTCGAATCGACGCGCTTTGAACCGGCCGGTTTGAACGGGACCCCCATGTCGTCCAGTAAACGACGCAGCCCTGTCCCCGAAACCCGACCGTATGGACAAAAACGATATGGCACCCCACGCCCCACGCCTTCATTTCATGACGCGGATCGCCGTAGCGACCGGCTGCCTGCTGGCCGTTTCCCTGCCGGCGCTCGATGAGGCCCGCGCCCAGCGCCGGGGCCCTCGCCCGACGGCGGTGAAGACGGCGCCGGTGGTGTCGAAGGCGATCCCCGAGGAGGTTTCCTTCATCGGCACTATCGAGCCCAATGTGGCCACCACGGTCGCTTCGGTGGTTTCGGGGCGGGTGGCGGCCGCCGGCTTCCGGGAGGGCGATGCGGTGGCGGCGGGCAAGACGGTCCTGCTGACGGTGGACACGGGCGGGCGCGAGATCGCGTTGCGGGAGCGGGCGGCGGCGGTCACCCGGGCCAGGAAGCAGTGGGAGAAGGTACGGGAGGGTTCCCGCTCCGAGGAGGTGGCGCAACGGCTGGCCGGGGCCAAGGAGCAGGAGGCTATCCTGCAGCACCACCGGCGCGACCTGGAACGCGCGCGGCGGCTCCACCAAGGGAACCTCATCAGCCTGGCGGAGTTTCAGAAGGTCGAGAGCGACTACATCGCCGCGCGGGAGAAGCACGGCAGCGCCCGGGCCGCCTTGAAGCTCACCCGCTCCGGGGCCAGGGACGAGGATATCGCCATGGCCGAGGCAGAGCACGAAGAGGCCCGGGCGCGCATGGAGGCGGTGGCCTACGAGATCGACAACAGCACGCTGCGCGCGCCCATATCCGGCTTCATCGTCAAGAAGCACGTGGACGTGGGCGACTGGGTGCACGCCGGCGAGCCGGTGGCGGACCTGGTGGACCTGGATCCCGTCTTCGCCGCCGGACCGGTGGGGGAGCGCAAGATCGCACGGCTGCGCACGGGCCTTCCGACCACGGTGACGCTGGATGCCTTCCCGGGAGAGGTCTTCGCCGGAGAAGTGGCGCACATCATCCCCCGGGCGGACACGCGCAGCCGCAGTTTTCCCGTAAAGGTGCGGCTCTCCAACGCCCGGGGGCGGCTCAAGGCCGGCATGCTGGCGCGCGTCGTTGTAATCGTGGCGAGCGGCGAGCCGAGCGTGCTCGTGCCGAAGGACGCGGTGGTGCGGCGGGGTCCGGACCAGTTGGTCTTCGTCGTGTCGAACGGTCAGGCGAAGGCGGTGAAGGTCGACACCGGGCGCGGCTACCGCGCGCTGCTGGAAATCGCCGGAGGCGACCTCAAGCCCGGGCAGCAGGTGGTGACGCTGGGCAACGAGGTGCTGCGGGACGGCGCCAAGGTTCAGCTCGGCAACGGGGCCGGGCCGGGCGGAAGACCCGGAGGAAGAACGGGCGCGAGGTCCGGCCGGCCTGGAGCCGGGCCCGATTCGAAGCGCGATGGGAATCGTTGACTTCTGCGTCCGCAATCCGGTCTCGGTGACCGTCGGCATCATCCTGGCGGTGCTGTTCGGGACCATCGCGCTCTTGCGCCTGCCGGTCCAGATGATCCCCACGGTGGACCGGCCCGAGATCACGGTACAGACCGAATACAGCGGCGCCGGACCCCTCGAGGTGGAGCGCGAGGTGACGGACCGCCTGGAGGAGCGGCTCAACGCGGTGGAGCGGCTCAGGCAGGTCTCCTCCAGCTCCATCGAGGGCCGGTCCCGCGTGGTGCTCAAGTTCGACTGGGGCACCAACAAGGACATCGCGCGCCTGGGCGTCTCCGAGAAGCTCGACACGGTCAGGGACCTGCCGCCGGACGCGGGCGTGTCCCGGATCCGCGCGGTCAACACCGACGAGGAGAGCCCGATCTCGTGGATCATGGTGGACACGGAGCGCGACCTCAACGAGGTGTGGGAGGAGCTGAAGGACGTCATCGTGCCCCAGATGGAACGAGTGCCCGGGGTCGGCGCGGTGTGGCACTTCGGCGGCCGGGACCGCCAGGTGCACGTCACCCTGGACCCCCGCGCCATGGCGGCCCGGGGCATCACGGTGGCGGAGGTCCGGCAGGCCATCACCCGGGAGAACCTCAACGTCAAGGGCGGCGACCTGAGCGAGGGCAAGCGCCGGCACGTGGTGCGCACCCTCGGCCAGTTCGAGGAGCTCCGTCACATCGCCGACGTGGTGGTGCGGCATGACGTCCAGGGACCCGTCTACGCGCGCGACGTGGCCACCGTCTCCTTCGGCCACGAGGACCGGGATTTCGCGGTGCGCATCGACGGCAAGCCCGCCCTCGGCATGGGCGTGCTGCGCCGTTCCGGAGCCAACACCATGGAGGTCATGGAGGGCGTCCGGCAGACCCTGAGCCGGTTGCAGGAGCGCTACGGCGGCAAGGGTGTCCGTCTCAGAATGGTCTACGACGAGACCGACTACATCCACGACTCCATCGACCTGGTGACCCGCAACATCTACTTCGCCGTAGGCCTGGCGGTGCTGGTGCTGCTGCTGTTCCTGCGCAGCGTCGGGAGCATCGTCGTCGTGGCGGTGGCGATTCCCGTGTCCATCGTCACCACGTTCGTGGTCCTCAACATCGTCGGCTCCTCCCTCAACGTGATCATGCTGGCCGGCTTGGCCTTCGCCACCGGCATGGTGGTGGATAACGCCGTGGTGGTGCTGGAGAACGTGTTCCGCCATCGCGACATGGGCAAGGGGCGCGTGTGCGCCGCGCTGGACGGCGCCCGGGAGGTGGGCGGCGCCATCCTGGCGTCGACGCTCACCACCGTGGCCGTGTTCGTCCCCGTGCTGTTCATCCAGCAGGAGGCCGGCCAACTGTTCCGGGACATCGCCCTGGCCGTCTCCGTGGCCGTGGCCCTGTCCCTGGTGGTGGCTCTCACCGTGGTGCCCATGCTCTCCGCCCACATCCTTCCGGAGCGGCCGCGCGCGCGGTTCCGGGGGCTGCGCGCGGTCATGTCCATGGTGGACCGGGGCGGGTCCGGATTCTCGCGGCTGGTGTTGGGGCTGCTGGCGTGGCTCCAGCGCGGCGCCGTCCGGCGGCTGGCGGTGGTGCTGTTCATCGTGGGCGGATCGGTGGCGCTGGCGTGGTGGTTCGCGCCGCCGCTGGATTATCTCCCGCGGGGGAACCGCAACTTCATCTTCGGCGTGGTGAAGATGCCGCCGGGTTTCAACACGGACCAGAAGGAGGCGATCGTCAAGGAGATCGAGTCGCGTGTCCGGGCCATCCCCGAGATCGAGCGCATGTTCGCCGTCATCCGCGTGGACAACCCCATCATGGGCGCCATCGTGAAGGAGCCGTATACCGACCTCGACGGCATGCGTCGGGTGGTGGGGACCATGCGCCGCGCCGTCGGCGGCATTCCCGGCACCCAGGCGGTCTTCATCACCCAGGCTTCGCTGTTCCGCCAGCGCGGCGCCTTCTTTGGCGGCAACAACGTGGCCCTCGACGTCAAGGGAGACGATCTGCAGGCGATCCGGAACATCGCCCGGGGCCTCGAAGGACGTATACGCGGCGTCGAGGGGGTGAACTTCGTCAACTCGTCCTTCGAGTGGGGCAACCCGGAGATCCGCGTGCTGCTGGATCGGGACCGGGTCTCGGCCCTGGGCCTGCGGGCCTCCGATGTAGGCGACGTCATCGAGACCGCGGTGGAGGGCACCCGCGCCGGGCGTTTCCGCGAGGGCGGCAAGGAGATCGACATCATCCTCAAGGGGCCCCGCGGCGAGATGGCGCATACCCAGGACCTGGGCGCGCTCATGCTTTCCAACGGCGCCGGCCGGCTGGTGCAGCTCTCGGACATCGCGGAGATCCGGCCGGGCGACGGTCCCACCAAGGTCGAACACGTGGATCTCGACCGCGCCATCAAGCTGAACGCAAACATGAAGGACGCGTTGCCGCTGGAGGAAGCGGTGCGGGCGGTGGAGGAGAACGCGGTGGCGGAGGTCCGGCGCACCCTGCCGCTGGGGTATTCCATCGAGGTCAGCGGACAGGCCCAGAAACTGGCGGAAACCTGGGACGCCTTCAAGTGGACGTTCCTGCTGGCCGTGGTGGTGGTCTACCTGGTGATGTGCTCCCTGTTCGAATCCTGGAGCTACCCGCTGATCATCATGTTCAGCGTTCCGCTGGCGGCCACCGGCGGCGTGCTCGCCGTGAGCCTCGGGCACGCCGCCGAGCCCACCATCAAGATGGACACCGTCACCATGCTGGGGTTCATCATCCTGACGGGCATCGTGGTGAACAACGCCATCCTCATCGTCCACCAGACGCTCAACTTCATCCGCGCCGGGGAAGAGCCCCAGGCGGCCCTGCTGGCCAGCGTACGCACCCGCATCCGCCCCATCTTCATGACCACCGCCACCACGGTGTTCGGCATGCTGCCCCTGGTGCTGTCCCGGGGCGCCGGTTCCGAGCTCTACCGCGGCCTGGGCTCCGCCGTGCTGGGCGGACTGGCCGTCTCCACCCTGTTCACCCTCGTGCTCACGCCGACGCTCTATTCCCTGTGGCTGGACGTCCTCGCCAGGGTCCGGCGCAAACCGGCGCCCGCCCCCACGCCGCCGCCGCCCACGCCGCCGCCGCCCGCCCCGGAAGCGGCGCCCGGTACCGATTGAACCCGCCGCCCCGCCTCCCGTCATTCCCGCCCCGCCTCCCGTCATTCCCGCACCACCCCGGTCATTCCCGCACCACCCCCGTCATTCCCGCGAAAGCGGGAATCCAGGCGGGGTGAGGCGGGGAATCACTCCCGCGGCGGCCTCTCCCCGCTCCTGGATTCCCGCCTTCGCGGGAATGACGGGGGTGGTGCGGGAATGACGAAGAGTGGTGCGGGAATGACGGGGGTGGGGACGGAAACCGCCGCCCCTTGCCAACCCGTGCCGGGTTCTGGCACGTAAGTCACAAATGAACGCGGAATAGGAGTACATCGTGCCCAACGCCGAAATCGTCGCCATCGGATCGGAGTTGTTGCTGGGACAGATCGTGGATACCAATTCCGCGTGGATGGCCCAGCGCCTGTCGGACCTCGGGGTGAACCTCTTTTTCAAGACCATCGTCGGGGACAATCCCGGGCGCATGAAGGAGGTCATCGGCCGGGCCCTGGACCGGGCGGACTTCGTCATCACCAGCGGCGGGCTCGGCCCGACCCAGGACGATCTCACGCGGGAGATCATTGCCGAGGTGTGCGGCCGCAGGCTGGTGCGGGATACGGGCCTGCTGGAGCAGATCGACACGCGCTTCCGCCGCCGCAACATGATCATGACTCCCAACAACGAGCGCCAGGCCGACATCCCCGAGGGCGCCATTCCGGTGGAGAACCCCAACGGCACCGCGCCGTCGTTCATCGTGGAGCACGCGAAGGGGGTCGTGTTCGCGTTGCCGGGGGTGCCCCACGAAATGAAATGGCTCTTCGACAACGAGGTCACTCCCTACGCGCGGCGCAAGTGGAATCTCTCGGAGACCATCACCTACCGGGTGCTCAAGGTCACCGACATGGGCGAAAGCTCCGTGGACCACGAGATCGGCCACCTGATCGCCAACTCCAGCAACCCCACCGTGGGAGTGCTGGCCCACCCCGGCCAGGTGGACGTCCGCATCACCGCCAAGGCGTCGAGCCGCGAAGAGGCCATGAAGCTCATCGCGCCGGTGGAGGCGCAGGTCCGGGACCTCCTCACCAGCCACATCTTCGCCGTGGACGACGAGACCATGGAAGACGCGGTGGGCGCGCTGCTGCGGGAGAAGGACCGGAGCGTGGCGGTGTTCGAGGACATGACCGCGGGCCTCGTGGCCGACCGCCTGCAGCGGGCCAGCAAGGAGCACTTCGTGGAAGGCATGGTGGCGCCGGGGGAGCGGGGGACGCGGCGGCTGCTGGCCGGGTCGAGGCAGCCGGAGCAGGCCGATGCGCTCCTGGAGCAGCCCGAACAACTCACCGAGGAGCTGGCCTGGACCGTCCGGCAGCAGGCCGGAAGCGACTTCGGCCTGGCGTTGCACGCGGTGGAAGCGCCCGGCGACACCGCCGTCAACCTAGCCCGGGGCCAGACCTACATTTCGCTCACCGACGGCACGAAGTTCAACACCCGCACCTACAACCTCGGCGGCCGCGGCGGTCCGGACCGTACCCGCATGAGCCTCAACGCCATCTCGATGATCCGCACGGTGCTGCTGGAGGGGATGTAGGGAGTGACGCGGATCAGGACGGCAGCTCGCCGAGGAAGTCCATCACCGGCAGCACCTCGACGTCCTCCAACTGCTGTCTGCGCGGTCCCATAAACACAACGATGGAACGGTGGACACGGCCTGCCCGTTCGGCGAAAGACCGCAGCCCTCGCACCATGCTCCGGGATACGCGCCGCGATGACTTGACCTCGACCGCCCACAGTTCCCGGCCGACCTCCATCACGAAGTCGACCTCCGTTCCATGCCGGGTGCGGTAGTGGGACAGGGCGAGCTCGCGCCAGAGCGTCCCGGTGCGGCGGTACAATTCCTGTGCGATGAAATGTTCCAGAAGCAGGCCTCGTTCGTCCTCGAGACACCGGTCCAGAGGCCGTCTCAACAGGGCATTCCGTACCCCGAGGTCGAAGAAGAAAATCTTGGGATGGCCCAGCAGGCTCGCCCGGTCCGAGCCGCTCCAGGCCGGGATACGGAACACGATGAGCGTGTCTTCCAGAACCTCCATGTAGCGTCGCGCCGTTTCGTAGCCGATCCCCGCGTCCTGGCTCAGGGCATTCAGGTTGAGGATGGTGCCCGACGCCGCGGCCGTGAGGTCCAGGAGCCGGGCGTAACCCCCGAGATTGCGGACGAGGGCCTCCGCCTGGATCTCTTCGCGGAGGTAGGCGTCGACGTAAGCCCGCAGGTCCTGTGCCCGCGCGCCCTCGTCCGGCTCGGAGTAAATGCCCGGCAGGCTGCCATGGGCGAGCACGCGCTCAAGCTCGAAGTCCTCGCCCAACTCGTGCTGGAGCAGCGGATGAAGGTAGTGCAGATGCACCCGCCCGGGCAGCAGATTGGCCTGTCCGCGACGAAGCTTCCTGGCGCTCGAGCCCGACAGCAGGAAGCGGAAGCGCTCGGACTGCTCGTCGACGATGGTCTGCACGACGTCCAGCAGCGCCGGTACACGCTGCACCTCGTCGATTAGAATGGTCCGGGTTCCATGGCCGGCCGCCCTCAGTTCAAAGTCCAGCCGCTCGGGTTGCGAAACATAGTCGCGAAAGACGGCTGGACTCGCAAGGTTGATGGAGAGGTCGGGTTTGAGGGAGGTCAGCAGGGTGGATTTCCCCACCTGCCGGGGGCCGAGAAGCAGAACGCTCCGGCGTTTCCTCGACAGGCGGGAAAGAAGGGCACGTTCATACATGTGGGTATTATAGCGGTATTTTTACCCACATCCAAGAATGACGTCCGCTCGGACGGTTTTCAAAGACATTGCACTAGGGCCTGTTAACACTAATTGAAAAAACTGTTATAGTCATGGGATGGAATTGAGTGAAGTCCAGTACGAGCGGATTGCAGGGTACCTTCCGGTGCAGCGCGGTAATGTCAGTCTATCGAATCGACAGGTGCTCAACGCGATTTTGTATGTAGCGGAGCATGGTTGCAAGTGGCGAGGGTTACCGGCTCGGTTCGGCAATTGGCACACGATCTACACTCGGATGAATCGCTGGTCGAAGAACGGGGTTCTGGACCAGGTTTTCGAGCAACTCCAGAGGGAGCAGGTGGTACGCATCAAGATTGAGGCAGTGTCGATGGACAGCACCATCGTCAAGGTCCATCCCGACGGGACGGGGGCACTAAAAAAAACGGCCCTCAAGCCATCGGCAAATCCCGCGGAGGCTGGACCACCAAGATTCATATGGTTGCCGCGGATGCTCGAACGGCTATCACCTTCTCACTCTCCCCTGGACAGGCCCACGACGCTCCAGAAGGACGTAAGCTGCTGAATCGCCTGGGTCAGCAGGACGACCATCCCGCCCTGGTCATGGATCGAGCATACGAAGGCAACGAAACCCGCCAGTTGGCTCTGGCCTTGGGGTTCACGCCCGTGGTGCCGCCGTCCGCCAAGCGAGTCGACCCATGGGAATATGATCGCCAAATGTACAAGCGACGCAATGAAATCGAAAGATTGTTTCGCCGTCTCAAGGGATTCCGCCGTATCTTCTCTCGCTTCGAAAAGCTCGACATCATCTTCCTCGGCTTCATCCACTTCTCCCTCATCGTCGAAGCCCTGCGATAGTGTTAACAGGCCCTAGTTGAACTCCGTTCCTCCTTGCCGAAGGAGATAACCCTCGGACACACTCTTGAGAACTCGCCGCCCGATCTCCATGTCCGACGCTCCGGCACAATCCCGAATCACAACCCCCTCGCGCATCTGGTCAACCCCTTCGCCCCACAGGGTCTTGCCGGAGGTCCACTCGGAAAGAAGGCTTTCGTCGAACGGACCCCGGTACAGGACCGGAACCATTGGAAAATCCTCGCCAACACACTCCGAGACCTCGGACCGGGTCAGATACCTGCCGGAACCGGGGTCTCCGACGTACACGTCGAATACGGCGAAAGCCTGCGCCCCTTCGCCGTACCGAAGATCCTGAACCGACCGCCCGAAAATCTCGCCCAGGACATACACCGACCGGCCGCGATGCTCCGCCCGCTGCTTCACGAAGTCGCCGTACTCCTTCCACATCCGGACATACAGATTGTCCGCATTGTCCGGATCCTCGACCTTGAAGGACAGCCCTTGGGAAGACAGTCCCTTCGACCCCACGATCGGCCCACGTTCCCGATTCCAACCGAGACAACACCAGGTTCCGTGAATCTTCTCGGTGACTTCCACCTCGTCCCCGGCCTTGAACATCTCCGGATGCTTCTTGATATCCTCGATGTCGTAGTGGAGCGTCGCCCCGTGGGAATTCTGCACCTTGCCGGACAAATGGACCGGGATCGGAGGCTCCCACTTCTCCACGCCGAGAGGCTCCATCACGTCGTCGCCCTCCTTCACGGAAATCCCGCGAAGCCGACTCCCCGTAACGGGGTAGATCAGGCCTTGAGACAAAACCCCGCGGAGCCTGATCGCCTTCACCCGGTTCTTCGCCTTCCCGGCAAGACGGCCCTCAAGCCCAAGCTCCTGGATCACATCCTCGGGAACGATGGACGCTTCGGGGATGTAAACGGCCAGATCTCCCGCCGAAAAGGACTCCTTCTTGATCAGACTCACGTACCCGCCCACGTGAGCCAACTCCAGGGCATCTGCATTCGGATGTTCCTCGACCTGAATCCGGTAAACCTTCACTTCGAAAGAAGCCATACTCCTTCGACCTCCCTGCGGATAGAATCCGACTCCGGAACGTGCTGACCGAGAGAAGCGCCCGGTAGATGGACCGGCGTCAATCCCCATGCGCGAAACGGGCCCGGTCCCGGCGGTCCTTCTTGGTGGGCCGGCCGCCGCGCTCCCGGAAGGGGGCGGCCTGGGCCTGGGCGTGGGCAGCGTCCCGGTTGCGTACGCTGTCAGCGGTTTCTGCGTAGAGCAGCACCGCTTCGCTGGCGGGACCGCGTCTCGTTGACAAGCCCTTTACCGTGACTACCCATTCATAGGGGCCGCGGCGGATCTGCAAACGATCGCCGACGCGGATGGCGCGGGCCGGCTTGGCGCGGTCGCCGCGCACATGGACTTTCCCGCCTTGCGCGGCCGCAGCCGCCAGCGAGCGGGTCTTGAAGAACCGCGCAGCCCACAGCCATTGGTCCAGGCGGACGCTCTCGGCAGTCGTCATGGGACCTTTATAGCACGGTTTGTGAGAAAGCTACCGTTCGTTTCAGCCTTGCCGGACAGTGAGGGAAATGGGGTAGGCTGCCAAAGACTGGACTCAAAAGGCCGATTCTATTTCCATGTTTGACCATTCGATGGTTTCCTGTTGCCGTATCCACGCGTTCCGGTCACGAGCGCGCAACCTTTTCGAAGGATGACGCCATGAGTCTGATCATCTCGGAAGTCTACGACGCGCTGATCGAGGCCGGAGCTACCGTAGAAAAGGCCAAGGCGGCTGCCGCTGCTATCCCCGTGGCTGACCGGCTGGTTACGAGGGAAGAATTCACGGACGAGAAGGACATGTTGAAGGAAGACCTGACCGAGGTCAAGTCAGAGTTGAAGCAGGACATCAACGGCGTCAGGACGGAGTTGAAGCAGGACATCAGCGACGTCAAGCAGGACGTCGCCAGACTCGACAAGAGAATTGCGGTTCTCAATCTGGCGGTGTTCAGCTTCGGTCCCGCCATCGTGGGGCTCCTGGTCAAGCTGGCTTTCTTCCCGTAGGCGCTCCATGCCGTATGTCGATTCCAATGGTGTCCGCATCTACTACGAGGTCTCGGGGGAGGGCTTGCCCTTCATCTGGGTGCACGCCAACCCGTTCGATCACAACCTCCTGATGTACCAGGTGGCCCACTTCTCGACGTACTTCAGGGTGATCTCGCTGGACATACGGGGCTACGGCCGGTCGGACAAGCCGGAGACGCCGTTCTCGTTGGGGGACATGGCGGACGATGTGTTGGCCGTCTGCCGGGCGGAGGGTGTCACGGAGGCCGTCATCGGCGGCGTCAGCGTGGGCTCCGGTATCGCGTTGCTGCTGGGCCTCGACCACCCGGAGATGTTCCGGTCCGTGATCCTCGTGGGCGGGAGTAGTGGCGGGGGAGGGCGCATCGGCGACCGCATCCAGGGCTACACGGAAGATGTGACGACGTATCACGAGAAGCACATCAAGGAGCTGGTGGCGCCGGGTTTCGAGAGCACCCGGCTCGGCAAGTACCTGCTGGACGTCTTCCTGGAGCGCAACCCGTGGCTGTCGGGGAAGTCCATCGCGCAGATCTTCCGCGCCCGCGGCGGCACCGATATGACCCCTCGACTCTCGGAGATGAAGGTGCCGACCCTGGTCGTCAACGGCGAGCACGACATGTCGCTCGAAGGCGGCAGGAAGACCGCGGCCTTGACCCCGGGGGCGGTGCACAAGGTGCTGCCGGGAACGGGCCACGCCTGCTGCATCGAGGACCCGGCCGGGTTCGACGCCCTGGTCGTGGAGTTCCTGCGGGACAATGGGTTGATGCGGTAGTCTCCCCATGCCGAACCGGAGGGGCATTCTGGACACCTTGCGATCCGAAGCCCGCGAACCCTATGGCGGGACGAAGTTCTGGGCCGATTCAAAGGCCGGCGTGATCGGTTTCGCTGCTGCCTTGCCGGTCACCATGGCCCTGGGCGTCGTGTCCGGCATGGGCCCGGTGGCGGGCGTTCATTGCTTCATCGTCGTCGGTCTCGTGGCCGCCCTGTTTGGTGGTGCGAGGATGATGGTGTGCGGTCCGAGCGTCGCCATAGCCGTCATTGTCGCCACGATCCTCGCCGACAACGGCGGCGATCTGGGCCAACTCGCCCTCATAGCCGTCCTTGCCGGCGTCATGCAGGTTCTGTTGGGCGTCTTCGGGATCGGACGCTTCGCCTCCTATTTGCCGCATATCGTGATGGCCGGATTCCTGTCCGGCATAGGAGCGCGCATCCTGTGGACGCAGGCCGCCAAGATCGTCCCTCTCGGCATGGATGACGCCGCCATCGTCGGCGTTTCCCTCGCGGTGATGCTGCTCTGGCCGAGGAAGATCGAAAAGTACTTTCCAGGCCCGCTGGCCGGCGTCGGGTCCGGCATCCTCCTCTCCCTCTTCCTTCCCGGAGCCGCGCTGCTCGGCGAATTGCCGACCGGGCTGCCCGTGCCTGTCATATCGATACCGTCCGTCGGCTTTCTGGGCAGTGCGCTCCACTCGGCCATCGTGTTGACCCTGATCAGTACCGCCTACACCCTCCTGCTCGCCATTACGGCCGATACCTTCACCGGCGGCCAGCATAATTCAAACCGGCAGCTCGTCTCCCTCGGGATCGCCAACGTCACCGCCGGTTTCGTCGGCACGATGCCCGGGTCCGGCAATCTCAACACGCTCACGGCCATCCGCTTCGGCGGCCGCACGGTGATGGCCGGGGTCATCACGGCGCTTCTCTTGGCGGCCCTCCTGGCATTCTTCGGCCCTTATGTTTCATGGGTCCCCCTCGCCGCGCTCTCCGCCATTATTCTCCGTGTCGGAATGGGCCTGATCGAATGGCGGTTCCTGCGCAGGATCGTCACGATCCGGAAAGACTTCGTTGCCGTCATGCTCATCACCATGGGGTTGGCGTGCTTTGTGGACCCGCTCGTCGCCGTCATCTTCGGCGTGATCGCGGCCAGTGTCATCAACACGGACCGCCTGGAGCAGCTCGAGCTCGACAGCGTGATCTCGGTTCCCTTGCTCGACAGCGTCTTCTTCGGGACGGAGACGGAAGGCGATCCTTTCCAGGCACGCGCCGGGCTGCTGGAGTTCCGCGGCGCCTTCACGGTCGCATCGTCCAGGAAGCTCGTGCGCATGATCGGCGATGACATCAGGGAACACGATCTCGTGATCTTCGACCTGTCGAAACTGACGCATATGGACGACAGCGCGGCGCACCTGATGGCCCTCCTCATCGGCCGCGCGAGACAATCCGGAACCGAGATCGTATTCGTGGGAATCCGGCAGAAGGTCCGCGGGGTCTTCTACGCCTTCGACGTGCTCCAGCACGTGCCGGCCGAGCGGATCGTCGACACCCGCGACGAAGCCCGGGAACTGGCGCGCCGGATTCTGAATTGACCTTCGCAAGCGCGCGCGACTTCAGGGGCCGCGTTTGTCCCAGCGCCTTCCAGCCGCTGCCACACAGCTTTCCACGTCTTCAGCCAGCAGCAGTCGCTCTTCCCGGAGAGTGACGGCGGCCGTGCGGACCGCGTCGAGGTACGCTTCTCTGGACGGATAACGCGCTTGGATGGATAAACGCGGATCGCCTTGCGCGGCGCGCTCCTCTTCGGTCGCGGCGAAGGGCAGGGCGCTGCCCACGATCCCCGCCATGACCTCCGAGTCCTTGCGCAAATTCCAGCCCATGTAGGTGGCCAGGGGCGCCGTGATCTCCGGCACCCGCACGCCGGTGCTCTCGTTGCCGTCGGCGTCCACCGCCGGCACCAGCACCGGATACTCGCGGGTCCGGTCCTCCACCGGCGGTTCACGGGAGATCACGCCGTCGGCGAAGTCCGGTCCACGGTCCAGATGGTACAGCGCATGGGGGTCGGGGCAGGCGGTCCCCGGCACGGCGGGAAATGCCTTCCGGAATGCGTCCCCGGCGATGAGTTGACCGTCGGCCCGCGTCGGGATACGGCTTTCCGGCGGCGGCACGCCGTCGGTGACCCACTGGTCCAACGCGCTCAGCAGCGTGCGCAGGACCGGGTTCGCCGGCAGCGGGTTCTGCGGGTACCGCGGTACGCCGCCTTCCAGCGCGGCGGCCGCGTCGTTGTGCTGCAGGGACGACAGCAGGTAGACGCGGACGTTCTCGTGCTCCGGGAGGTCGTTGCCGAGGGGGTCGGTGTGCACCAGGGAGCCGCGCCGCTGCCAGTACTCGGTGGCGGTCTGTGTGTGGATCACGAGGGGGTCGGTTTCCGGCCGTTTCAGGACCGCGTCCTGCTTTCCGGTGAAGGGGTCCTCGGTGCGGTGGTATGCGAAGGGGAACTCCTCCGAGGGGTAGAGGTGGTCCTCGTGCTGGCGGGGGTAGCGGTCGGGCTGCGCGAAGCGGTAGTTGAGCCGCAGCCGTCCCCCTCCGGCCACGTGGGAGAACATGCCGTCGAAGATGCGCCGTCCGTCCTCCGACACGTTGAAGCCCTCGTAGACGAACCCGCGCAGGAAGCGGCCGCTCTGGGAGCGGCCCCAGGCGTAGGCCTTCTCGACGCCCGGTCCGCCGTCCCGTAGCGGGTTGGCCTGTCCCGTCGCGTCGGCGTCGGCATGGCGCAGGAAGTCGACGAGGTCGCGCACGCCCGCGAACCCCAGCCCCAGCACCAGCGGGTCCCTGGCCGTGTAGACGATCTCGTAGATCCAGCCGGGCCGGAAGCCTCCCGGAAGGTGGCAGCTCGTGTCAGACGGCTGGAGGTTGCCGGCCGCGTCCACGGCGGCGAATCGCCAGTCGCTGGCGGATACGGGCTCGCGCGGGTCCGGGTCCAGCCGACGGCGGGTGAGGGTGGCCGCCCCCGTGTCCGGGTCCACGGCCGGACAGGGGCGGATGTAGTCGTGTCCGCCCAGGGACACGGTGGTGACCCCGGGCTGTTCGATGATGTACTCGGCCCGGAGGGGCCCCGTGATCGGGCCGTCGGCGCCGGCGGCGACGGGCAGTTCCATGGTCAGGCGTCCGTCTCCCGGGAGCAGGTCGCCCTGCCATCCGCACCACACCACCGTGTATCCTCGCCGCATCAGGAAGCCGCGGCCGGCGTCCTCGGCGGTGCGCGGGTCGTTGTTGGGCGGTGCGTCGTTGAAGAACTGCAGCGCACGCTTGTTGCCGCGGTTGTTGACGTCGTAGAGCAGGCGGCGGTTGCCGCGGCTCATGTCCACGGGCTTGATGATGAAGAACTCCGTCGAGTACTCCACCAGGCCGCGGCCGTCGGGGGGAGCCAGCGACAGGTCCACGATCTTGTGGTTGGCGGGGTGGCGCGGATCGATGGCGAACCGCACCCTTCCGCTGATCCTTTCGTAGGCCCCCACCGGGCCGAAGTCGGCTCCTTCGGCAAACGGCGCTCGTTCCTCGATGTGCAGTGTGATGTTCATGGGCGTCCTCGCATCATCCGCGCAGGCGTGTAACCAGCCATGTGGTGAGCATCGGCCGCCAACACCCGCGCGCGTCATTCCCGCTTGCGCGGGAATGACGGAAGGATGTGGAAACGGCCGAACACGGGGATCACAGATCCCAATCTTCTTCGCCGCGATAGCTCCTGGCCAGGATCTGCAACGGGTTCAGCGGATGTTTCCCGGTGGCTTGCTCGATCTGGATGGCGGCCAGCGGACAGTCGGAGCAGGCCACCTCGGCCTCGGCGCCCTCGATGCCCCTGAACGCCTGCCGTCCCCACCGCATGGAGGCCTCGAAGTTCTCCCGTTTCATGGCCCAGGTGCCGTCGTGCCCCGAGCAGGCCTGTATCAGGGTGACTTCGGTGCCGGGCAGCAGCGACAGCAGGGCGCCGGTCTTGTTGCCCAGCCGCTGGGCGCGCAGGTGGCACGGCTGGTGGTAGGCGATCCTGCCCGGGCCGGTCTTGAAGTCCCGGTTGAGTTTGCCTTCGGCGTGGAGCGAGGCCAGGAACGCCGTGGGGTCGGTGGTGTGCTCGGCCACGTCCCGGGCCGCCTGGGTTCCCAGGAGCCGGGGATACTCGTCGCGCAGGGTCAGCGAGCAGGTGGGGTTGGTGGCGACGATGGTCCGCCCCTCTTCGACGAACGGAAGCAGCAGATCGACGTTGCGTTGCGCCTGGGCCCTGGCCTTGTCCATGTCGCCGTTGTGCCAGGACGGCATGCCGCAGCACTCCCGGTAGGCAAGGGCCACGTCCACCCCGTTCCGGGCCATGACCTCCAACGTGTCCAATCCGATGCCCGGCTCGTTGTAGTTGACGAAACAGGTGGCGAAGTAGGCGACTTTCGCCACCGCCTCGCCTTCGGGTTCCCGGCGCGCGGATCGGAACCGGGAAGCGAAGGTCTTCCAGGCGAACGGCGGCAGCTTCTTGTCCTTGTGGATGCCCAGGGCGCCCTGCATGAACAGCCGGTGCACCCGGTTCTCGTTGCCCCAGTTGGCCATGGGCGCGGTGGCGGAGCCGAGCTTGCCCACCAGGTCGGGGCTCCCGAGCATCCGGTCCGTGAAGGAAACCCCGTGCTTCTTCACGTGCTGGGCCTTGGCGCGGGCCATGAGGCGGGGGAAGTCGATGGCCCAGTCGTGGTCCCCCGGCGTGTAGGGGCAGTTGATGTTGCAGAGCTTGCACTGGAAGCAGAGGTCCACCACCTCGTCCACGTCGTCCGGCTTGAGCTTGGTGGAATCCACTTCCGCGAACTCCTCCTCGGTGCAGTACGAGTCGATGGCGTCGAAGAGCTTGGGAAAGCTGCCGCAGAATTTTACGCACAGGCGGCACTCGGCGCAGAGATGGAAGACGCGTTCGACCTCGGAGCGCAGGTCCTGCTCGTCCCAGAACCGGGAGTCCGTGAGATCGTACGCGGGCGTCGTATCGGGGATCTTCTTCATTTCGCCTCCATCCCGCCCGACTGCGCGCTCCGGCGGAAGAGCAGCAAGGAGAACCATCGTTTCGGGTCGGTCCAGTGGCCCAGGCTCTCGAGCCCGAAGGAGCGGAGCAGCACCTGCAGGTCGTCGGGGTCGAACTTGCGGCTGGTCTCCACCAGGATTCCTTCACCCTTCTCCCAGACGAAGGACGCCGAGTGCCGGGGAAACTCCACCCGGTGGGTCTCGGTGGCGATGCCGTACATCTCCACCCGCTCCCGCGCCCGGCTGTAGCTGCTGCGATAGGCGATTTTCTCGGGCCGGAAACCGGCCCCGGTGGCGCGGGTGACGTTGGTGAAGGCGTTCAGAATGAAGGCGGCGGTGACGCCGCGGGAGTCGTCGTAGGCGCGCTCGATGATCTCCGGCTCCTTGATGCGGTCCACGCCGAGCAGCAGGTAGTCCTCGGGCCCCATGTGGTCGCACAGGTGCGTGAAGAAGTGCAGCATGTCGGTGGGGGTGAAGTTTCCGATGGTGCTGCCCAGGAACACCACGAGCTTGGGAATGTCCGGGGTGATGCTGGTGATGGCGTCCTCGAAGCGGGCCTCGAGCCCGGTGAACGCGAGCTCCGGGAAAAGCTCCTCGGCCATGCTCCTGGACGCCATGAGGGCGGTGGCGCTGACGTCCACCGCGGCGAAGGTGCCCCGGCCCCGGGCCTGGCTCAGCGCCTTGAGCAGATGGACGGTCTTCTTCGAGAAGCCGGCGCCAAGCTCCACGATGCATTCCACCGGCGCCAGGCTCATCAGGGTGCCGGCCTCGCGCTCGAGGATGGCCGCCTCGGTGCGGGTGGTGTAGTACTCGGGCAACTCGCAGATCTCCTCGAACAGGAGCGAGCCCCTCTCGTCGTACAGGTGACAGGGTTCGAGCCAACGTGGGCGGTCGAACAGGGTCCGGACCATGCCCGCGGCGACCCGGTCCGGGGGCCGTCGCCGGGGAGTCAGAATCGACGGCGCCGTAACGCTCCAGGTGGCGCGGTCGTCGGTCGACAGGATCTCGGCGGGTTTACGGGTCTCTGCGGCTCGGGGAGTCATCCGGTCAATATAGAGAACGGCTGGAATTTGTCCACCGGAGGAGCGCTCGCGGGGCGGAGACCGCCCAAGGCTCTTCAAAAGTCCAGTGCCCCCCTTCCGTCATTCCCGGTGCTGCCCTTCCCGTCATTCCCGCGAAAGCGGGAATCCAGATGGGGCGGGGTTCATCGGTCTAGTGTCCTGTCGCAGGTAATGGTTTACCGAGGTGCGCAGGATTTCTTGTGGTCGGCAAGGCGCGATGACGAGCAGTGGCGGTCACCACGCGAGGAAGAGCAACGCAGCCGACGACAAGAAAGACAAGCAGATCGGTAAACTATTACCTGGGACAGGACACTAGGCACCCCGCCGCGACCTTCTCGACCCCTGGTACCGGTTTGCCCGCACCCCGGCGCGAGGGGTATCCGCTACGATCCGTTTGCCCGTACCGGCTCCCTGGGCGGGACGCCGCCGTAGAGCGTCTTGTAGGCGTGGTAGTTCCGCAACACCGCCTTGACGTACAGCCGCGTCTCCCGGTAGGAGATCCGCTCGATGAACTCGACGTCATCGGCTGAACCGAGGTTCCGGGTCCACCGCTCCACCGCTTCCTTGCCGGCATTGTACGCCGCCAGCGCCTTGGCCCGACTGCCGGCGTAGTGTTCCAGAAGCCCCTTGAGGTGATGCACGCCGAGCCTGATGTTCAGTTCCGGATCGAACAGGTCCCGGCTCTCGGGCTCCGGCAGTCCGATCCGCGACGCTTCGTCGCGCGCGGTTTCGTGGAGCAGTTGCATGAGCCCGAGGGCGTTGGCCGGGGACACGGCCCGTGCCCGGAACACGCTTTCCTGCCGCATGAGCGAAAGCACCAGGTACGGGTCCAGCCCGTTGTCGGCCGCATACCGGCGCACGGCGCCCCAGTGGGCCAGGGGGTACCGTCGTCTCAGCGTCTCGGGCGAGGTTGGCGAGCGGGTCGCCAGCGAGAGGCTGCGATGGTGCGCGTGGGTCCGCGCGTATTCGCGCATGAGCAGCAGCTTGACGCGGGTGGTGCGCTTGGCGTGCCTGCGGACCCGGTCGAGCTCGGGATGGGCGAGCCGATTCAACCCGAGCCGCGCCAGTGCGCGCGCCCGGGTCAGGTGAAACCTGGCCCGCGAGCCCAAGGGCGGGGCTCCGGCCTCTTGCCGCGGACGAGCCGGCGATGGCGGGGCGGGGAGGGCGACTCCAAGGCCCGCGAGCCGCCGGGTTGCCAGGATCGCGTAGTAGGAATCCCGATCCCTCCGCACCACCCGCCGGTACAGTCGTTCGGCGGCGGCGAGCTCCTTCAGCTTTTCGGCGGCACGGGCCTCCCAGAAGGTGGCGGCCAGCCTGAAGTTGCCGCGTCTTCCGGCCAGGTCCCGAAAGACGGCCTTGGCCGCCGGGTAGTCGGATCTCAGGTAGTGGATCCACGCCAGGCGCCAGGCCGCGTCGTTGCGGAAACGGCTGAAGCGATGCTCCTTGGCGAAGAGCTGCTTGTAGGTGCGGATCGCCTCCTCCCATTGCCCCGTGGACTCGTGGATGCGGCCGATGACGTAGACGGCGAAGCGCCGGCGGAGATGTCCGGGGTACTTTTTCCTGAACTCGCGCAGGGTCCGCAACGCCCCGGCGTTGTCGTCACGGTTCCATTGGATGGTGGCGATCCGCGTGAGCGCGGCTCCGGCCCGGTCACGTCGCGGATAGTGCCGGACGTACCGGCGGAGGACCTGCTCTTCCTCTTCCCGGAGGCGCATCTTCCTGTACACGTCGGCCAGCCCTTCCAGCGACAGCCGGCGGAAGTTGGTTTCCCGCAGGATGCGCCGGTAGAGATCGGCGGCCGCGCCGTATTCCCGCTCCCGCCGGAGTTGCCGGGCTTCCCGCAGCATGTCCTTGCCTTTGCGGAGTCCGAGCCGTTTCGGGTGCTTCCGGCGAAGCTCCCGGACCCGTTCCCGGGCGCGTCGGCTCCATTCGGTGCGGGGCGCCCGCCGGCGCGCCTCCTGGTGGAAGTCGTAGGCTTGCCGGTCCTTGCCCACGGCCTCGTGGGCCTGGCCCAGGTAGTAGGCGGCCCGGGCCCTCGCGGTCCTTCCCCACGGTTTCTTCTTCAACCCGTCGGCGGCGCGGATGGCCGCTTGGTACCGTTCCCGGGCGAGGTCCAGCTCCACCAGTGCGAAGGAGGCTTCACGGGCCCATATGCTCCGGGGGTAGGACTTCCGCAGTTCCCGGAAGTAGTCGCCCGCCGCCTTGTGCTTCCCGGTCCGCAAGGCGATTCGCCCGAGATAGTAGAGGGCATAGTCGCGGAGGACTAGGTCGGGGTCGCCCAGTGCGCTTCGGAAGAGCGCTTCCGAGCGGGAGTGGTCGCCCTCCGAGTAGTGGCGGTAGGCGCGGGCGAACTCCGACTCCGCCCCCGGGAGAGCGTGGACGGAAGCCGCCGGCAGCGCGAGCAGCAGAAACCAGACGAGGACGTAGAGACGCTTTTTCATCGGCGTGCCGGATCGTTCCCGGAATTGTAACAGGCACGGCGCCGGCGGGTAAGGAGCCCGGGGCTGTGGTATACTCGGATACTGTCGTGCGGGCTGAGGAGCCCGCCGGCTCCGAATCCGGGGGCGAGGCATCCATGGTCGACATCGCCGGCAACTGCAAACGGGTCCTGGAGGGAATCGGGCGCGCCGCGGAGCGGAGCGGCCGGGATCCGCGGCAGGTCAGGCTGCTTGCCGCCACCAAGACCCAGCCCGCGTCCGCGGTGCGGGCCGCCGTGGAAGCCGGGGTGCGTCTGCTGGGCGAGAACTACGTGCAGGAAGCGCAGGCAAAGAAGGAGCTTGTCGGCGATATTGCCGAGTGGCACCTGATCGGACACCTCCAGCGAAACAAGGCGCGGTCCGCGGCGGAGTTGTTTTCGGTCATCCAGACGCTGGACAACCCGCGCCTGGCCCGGCTATTGGACCGGGAGGGACGCGAGCGCAACCGGGACGTTCATGTGCTGGTGGAGGTCAATCTCGCCGGAGAGCAGACCAAGACGGGCGTGGCCGAAGAAGGACTTGCGCCGCTGTTGCGGGAGGTGTCCGGACTGGAACGGCTCCGGGTCCGGGGGCTGATGATCGTGCCGCCGTTCACCGATGACCCGGAAGCGAGCCGCCCGCACTTCCGAAGGCTCCGGGAGTTGCGCGATTCGCTGAACGATTTCGGCCTTGCCAACGTGGCCCTGGACGAGCTGTCCATGGGGATGACCCATGACTACGAAGTGGCGGTGGCCGAGGGGTCGACGCTGGTGCGGGTCGGCACCGCCCTGTTCGGCCCCAGAGGCCCGTCGCGGTAAGCGGGCTCAAACCAACCAGAGGTGGGGGATATGTTCGTGGCGGGAAACTTTCTGCAGGCGGTCGCCGGACTTCTCGATTTCGTCTTGACTCTGTACGTTTGGGTGATCGTGGGGCGCGCCGTGATCTCCTGGGTCAATGCCGACCCCTACAACCCCATCGTGCGCATGCTCTGCAACCTCACCGATCCGGTCCTGGACCGGTTGAGGCAGATGCTGCCCATGAGCTTCGGCGGTATCGACATGTCGCCCATCGCGGCCATCTTCATCGCCTGGTTCCTGCGCGCCTTTCTGGTGACGTCGCTCTACGACCTGGCCCGCGCGGTGAACTAGTAGAGGCCGGTTTGAAAACCGCCCTTTCAACGTCGTCTTCCCGAGGATTGTGGTGCGAGGAGGGGGACTTGAACCCCCACGCCATTGCTGGCACTAGCCCCTCAAGCTAGCGCGTCTGCCTATTCCGCCATCCTCGCACACATTTCGGTGGGCATCGTTCATGGAGAAGCCGGTGGTGCCGGCGGCTGCTCGGGACTTTCCGCCGCGGGTACGGCCGGGGCCGTCCGGGTTTGCGGGGCGACGGTTTCAAAGATGCTCGATACCGGACCCTGCTCGGCGAAGTACCCCAGGGTCAGGCAGGTCAGCATGAACACCACGGCCATGCCGGTGGTCAACCGGGTCAGGAAATTGCCCGCGCCGCTGCCGCCGAAGACGGTGGTGCTCGCGCCTCCGCCGAAAGCGGCGCCCATGTCGGTGCCCTTGCCGGTCTGCAGCAGGACCACGACGATGAGTCCCAGGCAAACGAGAATGTGAACGGTTGTCACCAGGATGATCATGCGTCCTCTGTCCGTGGGGTGTCGTTCGCCGCGAATGCGCTCACGATAGCGGCGAAGCTCCGTGGGTCGAGGCTGGCGCCCCCCACGAGGACGCCGTCGACTTCCGCAACCGCGGCCAGTTCGGGCGCGTTGTGCGGGGTTACGCTGCCGCCGTACAGGATCGGTATCTCCCGTGCGGGGGCTTCCCCGAGCCTGCGTGCCAGCCCTCGCCGGATCCAGCCGTGGGCCTCGGCTGCCTGCGCCGGAGTCGCGTTCTTTCCGGTGCCGATGGCCCACACCGGCTCGTACGCCACCGTAAGAATTTCATTAACACTTTTCGAAACACCCTTCAACGCGCCCGACAGTTGCGCGGACAGGATGCGGCGCATGCGCCCGGCGCGGCGTTCCTGGAGGGTCTCCCCGACGCACAGGACGGGTTTCAGGGACGCCTCCAGGGCGGCGGCGAGTTTCCGTCCGACGTCCCGGTCGGTCTCGCCGAAGAGGCGCCTCCGCTCGGAATGGCCCACGATCACGTGGCTGCAACCGGCGTCCCCCAGCATGTCCGCCCCGACCTCGCCGGTGAACGCCCCTTGGGGCTGCCAGTGAAGGTTCTGCGCGGACAGGTGCAGGCGGCTTCCCGTGAGGGCCCGGCGCACGGTCTCGAGGGAGGTGAACGGCGGCGCCAGCACCACCTCGACGGCCGGGAACCGGTTGCCCACCAGGCGCCGCACCCCGCGCGCCAGCGCCAGCGCTTCGGCTTGGGTCCCGTGCATCTTCCAGTTGGCTATGACCGTGGTTCTTGCCATGGGTCGGAACGTTTTCAGACGCCGCCGGCGTCTTCCAGGGCCCTTACTCCGGGAAGGGTCTTGCCCTCGAGAAATTCAAGTGCGGCGCCCCCTCCGGTCGACAGGTGGGTCATGTCGTCCGCCACCCCCGCGAGCCGCACGGCCGCCACCGTGTCGCCGCCGGCGATGACGGTGGCGGCCTCCGAAGCCGCCAGGGCCCGGGCCACCGCCACGGTCCCGTGGCTGAAGGGTTCGCGCTCGAACAGCCCCAGGGGGCCGTTCCACAGGGCGATGGCGGTGTTTTTCAGCCTGTCGGTGAAAAGGGCCGCCGTTTCCGGACCGATGTCCAGCCCGATGCCGTCGTCGGGGATATCGACGCCGGGAGTCACCGAGGGGTCGCCGGCGTCGATATCCCCGGCGGTGACGTGGTCCACGGGCAGCACGAACGGGACCCCGGCCGTCTCCGCCTCCGCCATGATATCCCGGGCCACGGCGATGCTCTCCGTTTCCAGCAGCGACCGTCCCACGGCCACGCCGCGGGCGCTCAGGAACGTGTACGCCATGGCGCCGCCCACCATGATCCGGTCCACCCGGGGAATCAGGTTCTTGAGGATGCCGATCTTGTCCGAGACCTTGGCGCCGCCGAGGATCGCGGCCACCGGGCGCTCCGGCGCGCTCAGGATGCGCGACAGGTAGTCCACCTCCTTGTGGAACAGGAAACCCGCGCCTTTCTCCAGGAAGTGCCGGGCCATGCCGGCGGTGGAGGCGTGGGCCCGATGCGCGGCGCCGAAGGCGTCGTTGACGTAGACATCGGCCAGGCCGGCCAGTTTCGCCGCGAACTCCGGGTCGTTGGCTTCCTCGCCGGAATGAAACCGCAGATTCTCCAGCAGCAGGACCCCGGCTCCGTCCGGGTCCGCGAGCAGTTGCCGGACTCCGGGGCCCACGCAGTCGGGGGCGAGCCGCACGGGGCGGGACAGCGTCCGCTCCAGGTAGCGTTGCACCGGCGCCAGGCTCCAACGGGGATCGCGTGTCCCGCCGGGACGGCCCAGGTGGGAGGCGATGACGAGCCGGGCGGCCTTTTCCAGCAGGAACTCGATGGTGGGCAGCGCGCTGTCGATGCGGTGGGCCTCGGCTATGCCGCCCTCCGTCAGCGGCACGTTGAAGTCCACGCGGAGAAACACGGTTCTCCCCTCCAGATCCAGTTCTGAAACGCTGCGGAGCATGAGTTCGCGGGTCCTTGTCGATCCGCACGACCGGCGACCGGGGCCGCCGGAGTCGCGGGGTCAGGGCGGGGCCAATTGACTAGGTACAGCGATTATAATAACTTTTCAAGATGGCAGGGTTTTGATGCTGTACTTCTCGGTTTACCAGCTAGCAGTCCAACCTGACGCTTTGAGAATGCAGCAAGAGGGCATCCTCGACCTGGTCATGGGATCGGGTCCGGTGGTCCAGTTGGTGCTCTACCTGCTGATCGTCTTCTCGGTGGTCAGTTGGGGTATCATTCTCTACAAGTTCAGGCACGTACGGGAGGCCAAGGTCCAGTCCGCCCGTTTCATCGAGATATTCTGGGAAAGCCGCAACCTGGCCGAGATACACAAGGCCAGTCAGGAGTTGCCGGCGAGCCCGGTGGCGCAGGTCTTCATCGCCGGATACGAGGAACTGCTTCGGGTGTCCCGTCGCAATGCGGCGGAAGCGGAGGGCCTCACCACCGACCTGAGCGGGGTGGACAACGTGACGCGGGCCATGAAACGCGCCACCAACGTCGAGTTGACGAAGCTGGAACAGACGTTGACATTCCTGGCCACGACCTCCGGCTCGACGCCGTTCATCGGCCTCTTCGGCACGGTCTGGGGCATCATGAACGCGTTTCGCGGTCTCAGCGTCACCCGGTCGTCCACGATCCAGGCGGTGGCGCCGGGGATCGCCGAGGCGTTGATCGCCACGGCCGCGGGCCTGGTGGCGGCGATCCCGGCGTTGATAGCCTACAACCACTTCCTTCAGGAGATCCGGGTGTTGACCACGGACATGGAGAACTTCACGCAGGAGTTCCTCAACATCGCCGAGCGTCACTTCACCAAGAAGTCGTAGGGGCCGGTTCGGAGAAAGGCTGAAGCATGGCGGCTGACGTGAGCCAGGGACGGGACAAGTTGCCGTTGTCGAACATCAACGTCACGCCCTTCGTGGACGTCATGTTGGTGTTGCTGGTCATCTTCATGGTGACGGCGCCGATCATCCAGCAGGGCGTGGAGGTGAATCTGCCGCAAGCCAAGGCCAGCCCGGTGTTGGACGAGGCGGACCCCTTGATCGTCACCGTCAGGAAGGACGGCCGGGTCTACCTGAACGACAACGAGATGACCCCGGCCGAGTTGGGAGCGAAGCTCCGGGCCAACCGCAGCCTGGACCCCCGGAAGCCCGTGTATCTGAGGGCGGACCGTGACGTCCGCTACGGGTCGGTGATCGCCGCCATCGGCGAGATCAAGGACGCCGGCATCGAGAAGCTCGGCATGATGGCCATGCCCCTGAACGATCGGTGAGGCGGACTCCGCGGGAAGTCATGACGGCGATGTTGCGGGACCTTTTTGGAAGTGTGGGTGGAGGATCGGGCCTCAGCCGTCTGAGGTGGTGGATCTGCTTTTCGGGCGCGCTCCATCTGGTGCTGATCGTGACGCTGCTGGTGGCGCCCACGAGCACGGCGCGCCGGGAACTTCCCATACCCGTCTACACCGTGGATCTCGTGGCCGGCCCGGCGCCGCTGCCCCGGTCCGCGGCGCCCGAGCCGAAGCCGGCGCCGGTGGAGACGCTGCGGTTGCCGGAAGAGGCCGAGCCGAAAGAGGCGTTTGCCGAGCCGGTGGCCCCGGAGCCGCCCAAGACCGTGAAGGCTCCGGAGAAGAAGCCGCCCCCGTCGAAGGAGAAGATACAGGTCAAGAAGCCGCCGGAACCCAAGGTCAAGGAAGCGCCGCCGAAGAAGCCGAAGAAGAAGGCCGTCAAGCGCAAGAAGCCCGCCAAGCCCAGGCAGAAGGCCGCGGCGAAACCGAAACCGCGGAAGAAGGGTGCTCCGAAGCGTCCCAGGAAGGTCGTCAGGAAGTCTTCCGCGAAGCCGAAACGAAGCGGGAAGGATACGCAGGTCGTTCGGAGACTCCGGCAGACACGCATCGAGGACGCCGTGGCCACCGCCAAAGAGCGGGCCAGGCTGCGGCGCAAGATCGGCTTGGGGCAGGACGTGGGCGCCGGTGCGGGTGCCGGCGGGACCGGGACCGGCGGGCTCTCGAAAGGGAGAGAGTTCGTGGCCTACGTGCACGGGATGGGCGACGTCTTCAAGGAACGCTGGACCTGGATCGGCAAGCGCAGGGACCTGGAAGCGACCGTGAGCTTCGGAGTGCGCGCCGACGGAGAGATCTTCGGGCTCAAGCTGCTGAAACCTTCCGGGGATGCGGCGTACGACGAGTCGGTGGTTCGGGCGGTACGGCGCTCGGTCCTGCCGCCGCCGCCACGGCGGTACGCGCGCGAGTTCGCCGAGGTCGAGTTCACTTTCCGGCCGGACCCAGAAGGCTAGAGACGTGAGAAGCGTAAAGGTGAAGAAGGACTGATCATGGGGGGAAACGTCATTTCGCCACGGGCAAGAACGAGAGCGGGTCGTTCCGCGCGCGCGCCGGGCCGGATGCGCTGGTGGCTCATCGCCGGGTTGCTGTCTTGCTGGCTGTTTCCGGTGATGGCCCAGGCGCAGGTCAAGGGCCTCATCGTCGGCCCCGGCGCCCAACGTTACCGGCTGGCGGTCTCGCCGCTCAGGAACCTGGGAGCCGCCGGCGACGCCGGGCGCCTTTCGGAGCGCATCGCGGACGTCATCGCGGATGACCTCGACCGATCCGGCTGGTTCAAGATCATCGACCGCTCCGCCTACCTGGAGAATCCGCAACGAACCGGGATACGGCTGGGCCGGTTTGACTTCAGGGACTGGGCGACCATCGGCGCCGAGGGACTCGTGAAGGGAGGCTTTCGCGTCCGGGGCGCCCGGGTCGAGTCCGAGTTGTGGCTCTACGATGTATTCCGCCAGGAGTCGGTCGTCGGCAAGCGGTACTCGGGGGACATCAAGGACGTGCGGCGCATGGCGCACAAGTTCGTCGACGAGATCATCCTGAAACTGACCGGCACCCGTGGCGTGTTCGATACCAGGATCGCGTACGTGTCGACCGGAGGGGACCGGTTCAAGGAAATCTACGTTTCCCATCTCGACGGGACGGAGAGAAAGAAGGTCACCGACAACCGGACCATCAATCTGTTCCCGTCGTGGGCGCCCGATGGCAAGGGGCTCGTCTACACGTCGTACAAGAACGGCAAGCCCCAATTCCTGAGCTTCGATCTCGAGGCCAACCGGGAGAAGACGCTCTCGACGCGCAATGGCCTGAACCTGGGCGGGCGCTGGTCGCCGGACGGGCGGCGCCTGGTCCTCCCCCTGGAGCAGGGGCGGAACGTGGATCTCTACTTGTTGAACCACGCGGGCGCCATCGTGCGGCGCCTTACCCGGAACCCGGGCATCGACGTCTCGCCGACCTGGTCGCCGTCGGGAGACCGGATCGCGTTCGCGTCCGATCGGCAAGGCTCCCCGCAGCTCTACATCCTCACGCTTGCCTCGGGCGCCATCAAGAGGCTGACCTTCAAGGGCTCCTACAATCAGTCGCCGGATTGGTCGCCGTCGGGAGACCGGATCGCGTTCACGGGAAGGTCCAAGGGCGTCCTGAACATCTTTACCATCCGCCCCGACGGCGGCGAGCATCGGATGATCACCTCGAACCGACACAATGACGAAGATCCGTCATGGGCTCCGGACGGAAGGTTCCTGGTCTTTGCGTCCGACAGATCCGGTTCCCGCCGCATCTATACCATGCGCGTGGACGGTGAGAGCCAGCGCAGATTGACAGGTTCCAGGGGAGATGATACAGATCCGTCATGGTCACCGCGGCTTCCATAGCCCGGTACAGCGGCACGCCCCGATTATCCAGCCTAGGGAAAGGCAGAGAGTAAACGGATGAAAAGAAACGCGGTTTTCTTGCTGTTTTGTTCCCTCTCCCTCACCATGCTTGTCTCCTGTGTGCCCCCCCCCGTGGAGCCGGAGGGGGAGCTTTCGTCCACCCCTCCGGTGGAGGATCCCGCGGCTCCAAGCGACTCCAGCGCCATTGCTGAGGGCGATCTCGCGCAGACGAAGCAGGAGGGAATGGGTCAGACGAGCCTGAGCGCTCACCAGGAAGGCACGTTGCCGGACCCCGGCGTCCTGACCGACGTCTTCTTCGCCTTCGACCGTTCCGAGCTCGACCCGGATGCTCGTGAGATCCTGCAACGCAATTCCGAGTGGATCAAGCAGAACCCCGCGGTCACCATCGAGATCGAAGGGCACGCGGACAACCGGGGAACCAACGAGTACAACCTGGCCCTGGGCGCCAAAAGGGCGCAGGCCGTCAAGGACTACCTCGTCACATTGGGAAACGCGCCCGATCGGCTGTCCACCATCAGCTACGGGGAAGAGCTTACGGTCTGCGGCGTGGACTCCGAGGAGTGCTGGGGCAAGAACCGCCGCGCGCACTTCGTCGTCCGCGCCCAGAAGCCGGCCCCGTAAGGAGTCCTGCTTGTCCCGGGTTCCTGGTGACACGAGTCAAGCCCGTCCATTGGTTCTTCATATGCGAGAAGGCTCCATGTCGATGCGCGTCGCTGCACCGGCCATGCTGGCCGTGTTGTTCCTGGCCGCCATGTGGGGGTGTCAGGTCGACTATCACGCGGCGCCGGCGCCCTACGATCGGGCTCCCCTGACGGTGGCGGAACGGGAAGAGTTGAACCAGTTGAAGGCGGAGATCGACCAGGCCCGAAAACAGTTGGCCGACACTCGCGCGGAGTTGGCCGCCATGGGCGGCCGCGTGAACGCCGTGGAGGGGTCGATCCAGGAGATCAAGAGCGGCGCCGGCACCGGTCCCGGCAGCGTCGCGGAGCTCGGCGAGCGTGTGGCGGCCCTCGAGACGGAAGTCCGGACCCAGCGGGAACTGCTGCAGGTTCGCGAGGACGAGCTTCGCCTGTTGCGCGACGCGGTGCTCCCGTCCGGCACGGCGCCGGGTGGTACCACGGCCGTGGCCCCGAAAGCGGACCCTGGAACAGCCAGGCCGGACGCGCCGCCGAAGACCGCCGATCCGGGCCAGGTGCCGGCCACCACCCCGGTGGCCGAGCAGGACTACGAGAACGCGTGGAAGCGCTTGAGGGAAAAGGACTATCGCGGCGCCATTCAACAGTTCAAGAAGTTCGTCGAGACTCATCCGAAGAGTACCCTGACCGACAACGCCCAATACTGGGTCGGTGAAAGCTACTACGCGCTCAAGGAGTTCGACCAGGCCATTCTGGAATTCGACGAGGTTCGCAAGAAGTACCCCGACGGCGACAAGGCTCCCGCCGCCTGGCTCAAGATAGGATTCGCCTTCGCCGAGCTGGGGAATCGCGTGGACGCCAGGCTCATTCTTCAGGAAGTCATCAATCGGTATCCGCAATCCGACGCAGCCGAAAAGGCTCGGGAAAAAATTCAAACCCTGGACACCTGACCCGGATTCCGCGGCTCTTCCGCGATTTGAGGACCGGAATCCGGGCGTGGCCCCGAAGATGCCCGCACGGGCGGCCCGCCGAACGCCACGGCCCTCGGATGCGGGGCCGCGGGGTCGAAAAAACACGATGCAGATTCTGCGGCACGTCAAGCAGGAGATCGTACGTCCCGTCGTGACCATCGGGAACTTCGACGGCGTCCACCTGGGCCACCAGGACCTTCTGCGCCGGATCATGGGAGACGCGCGATCAAGGGGCGGGTCCGCGGTGGTGCTGACCTTCGAACCCCATCCGTTAAAGATCCTCGCCCCCGGTTTCGCGCCCCGGCTGATCCTCACTCGCAAGGACAAGCTGGCGCTCCTGCGCAGCGCCGGCATCGACTTCGTGGTGATCCAGCGGTTCACGCCGGCCTTCTGCGCATTGTCCGCGCACGAGTTCGTGAATCGCTATCTGGCAGGGCTCGGCGTGGAGGTCCTGTGGGTCGGAGAGGATTTCCGCTTCGGCAAGGACCGGGCCGGGACGGTGGACGAGTTGATGAAGTGGGGACCCGCGGCGGGGATGGAAATCAAGGTCATTTCGCCCGTGGCGGATTCGGACCGGGCCATCAGCAGCAGCCGCATCCGCACGCTGGTGGAAGAAGGCCGGGTCGATGCGGCGCGGCGGCATCTGGGTCGCAGCCACTTCATTACCGGCGCCGTCGTCAAGGGACACCAACGGGGGCGGGAACTCGGCTTCCCCACCGCCAATGTGCGCACCCGGACGGAAGTGGTCCCCGCCAACGGAATCTATGCGACGTTGGTCCGGGTGGGAGGACGCGTTCTCGACAGCGTCACCAGCATCGGCGTCAATCCCACCTTCGGGCCGGGAGCCAGAACCATCGAGACGCACATCCTGGACTTCGAGGAAGATCTTTACGGACGCCGGGTGCAGGTGTTCTTCGTGGAGAGACTTCGGGAGGAACGGAATTTTCCGTCCGTGCGGGAACTCGTCCGGCAGATCGAAGCGGATGTCGTCGATGCCCGCCTCGTGCTGGCCGGCGTCGGCGCCGAGAACCTGACCGGGCCGTGCTTGACAAAGCCGCCCGTTTCACCTAGTATCTAGGCTATCGTCCCGCGATGACGTCACCCAATCGTTTCCGATCCAGTCCGCTTTAATCAATCATTGCTACATCAGGTCCGTTTGAATCGATCCGTTTCGTCGGCTTTGCACCCGTTTCTTGTCCGGTTTCACAGGCCGCCGGCAGTGTGACTGAAAGGAAGTTTTATGGCTAACGTACGCACGCGCACCGCAGCAGAAAGCGATCCCAAGGGGGAGGCGCCTCAGAACCACCGCAGGGGTCGGGCAGCGGCTTCAGCGGTCGAACCGGTGCATCAGAACGGCTTGAACCTGAGCTCGCTCAAATCCAAGAAAATCGCCGAGTTGGCCAACATCGGCAAAGGCTTCAGCATCGAGAGCGCGGCGAACATGCGGCGGCAGGACCTGATATTCGCCATCCTGCAGGCACAGACCGAGAAGAACGGTTACGTGTATGGAGAAGGGGTGCTTGAAACCCTGCCCGACGGGTTCGGTTTCCTGCGGGCGCCGGACTACAACTACCTGCCCGGTCCGGACGACATATACGTCTCGCCCAGCCAGATCAGACGTTTCGGCTTGCGCACCGGAGACATCATCTCCGGCCAGATCCGGCCTCCCAAGGACGGCGAGCGCTATTTCGCGCTCCTCAAGGTCGAGAGCATCAACAACGGCGATCCCGACAAGGTGCGGGACAAGATCCTCTTCGACAACCTCACCCCGCTCTATCCCGACAACCGCATTAACCTGGAGCACCAGCCAGACGAATATACCACGCGCTTCATCGACCTGCTGACGCCCATCGGCATGGGACAACGGGGGCTGGTGGTGGCGGCGCCGCGGACCGGCAAGACCATGATGTTGCAGAACATCGCCAAGGCCATCGCCCACAACCACCCGGATGCGGTTCTCATCGTCCTGCTCATCGACGAGCGTCCGGAAGAGGTCACCGACATGCAGCGCTCGGTGGTCGGGGAGGTGGTGAGCTCCACCTTCGACGAGCCCGCGACGCGCCACGTGCAGGTGGCCGAGATGGTCATCGAGAAGGCCAAGCGGCTGGTGGAGCACGGCAAGGACGTCATCATCCTGCTCGACAGCATCACCCGGCTGGCCCGGGCCTACAACACCGTGGTGCCGCCGAGCGGCAAGATCCTCTCCGGCGGCGTCGATTCCAACGCGCTGCACAAGCCGAAGAAGTTCTTCGGCGCCGCCCGCAACATCGAGGACGGCGGCAGCCTCACGATCATCGCGACGGCCCTGATCGACACCGGGAGCCGGATGGACGAGGTGATCTTCGAGGAGTTCAAGGGCACCGGCAACATGGAGATCAATCTGGACCGCAGGCTGATGGACAAGCGCGTCTTCCCGGCCGTGGACATCAACAAGTCCGGTACCCGGAAGGAAGAGCTGCTGATCCCCAAGGAAGACCTCAACCGCATCTGGATCCTGCGCAAGGTGCTGTCCCAGCTCAACGTGGTGGAGGCGATGGAGTTCCTCATCGACAAGCTCCACGGCACCAAGGACAACAAGGAATTCCTCGAGTCCATGAACACGTGACCGGACCCCGCGGGCTCCGGAGTTCCCTTGCGCGGGGGCGCCGATTTTGTTAATAGCCTTCGTGGCTTTCTCCCATTCCCGGTAGGGCACAGCGGGTAGTGGCCTGTATGATATGGGCCACCGTGGACCGGCAGTTCATTCCTACAGGCTACCAGCTTGGCGAGGCAGGAAAACAGGATGTTGAGCTACGTAAAATTCGAGGTTCTTGCGTTATGACGGATGTAACCATGAAGCAGCTTCTGGAGGCCGGGGTGCACTTCGGCCATCAGACCAGTCGCTGGAATCCCAAGATGAAGCCCTACATTTTCGGGGCTCGGAACGGGATTCATATCATCGACCTGCAGCAGACCGTGAGGATGGTGAAGGACGTCTGCGCCCAGGTTCGCGACCTGATCGTGGCCGGCGGCCATGTCCTGTTCGTGGGGACCAAGAAGCAGGCGCAGGATTCGGTCCGGGAAGAGGCGGAACGCTGCGGCATGTCCTACGTCCATCACCGGTGGCTGGGCGGCACGTTGACCAACTTCCAGACTGTCCGGCAGAGCATCGAACGCCTCAAGAAGCTGGAGGAAATGGCCAACGATCCCAAGATCGTCGAGGCGTTGACCAAGAAGGAAATGCTCTCTCACAGCCGCGAGCAGGCCAAGCTGGAACGCGCCCTCGGCGGCATCAAGGACATCAAGAAGCTGCCGGACGCGGTGTTCATCATCGACCCCGGCCAGGAAGCCATCGCGGTCCGCGAGGCTCGCAAGCTGGGCATCAAGGTCATCGCGATCGTCGACACCGACTGCGATCCGGATCTGGTGGACCACAAGATCCCGGGCAACGACGATGCGATTCGCGCCATCCGTCTCTTCTGTAGCCTGATGGCCGAGGCCGTCAATGAGGGCAAGGCGCTGTGCGACCAGGCGAAGATGGAGGCCGAAGCCGCACAAGCCGAAGCCGCACAAGCCGAGGCCGCGCAGGCCGAAGCCGCATCGGAAGGGGAGCAAGCCGGGGAGGAACCGGCGGCAGGCGAGGCGGCAGCGGCGCCGGAAACGGTCCAGCCGGAGGCAGCGGCCCCGGCGGAAACGCCGGAACCAGCCCCGGCAGGGTCCACGGAGCCGGCAACATCTACGGAACCGCCGCCGGCAACCGCGCCGGCAGCAACTGCCGAGGGGGCACAGGCGGAACCCGTTCGGGAGAACGAGGACACCGACAAGTCCACGGATGCGCCGACCACGGCGGGGAGTTGAGTCAGCATGGCCATCGATGCGAGTCTAGTCAAGGAACTGCGGGAGAAAACGGGCGCGGGGTTCATGGATTGCAAGAAGGCCCTGGTGGAGTGCGAGGGTGACTTCGAGAAGTCCGTGGACCACCTGAGAGCGAAGGGATTGGCGCTGGCCGCCCGCAAGTCGGAGCGTGAGGCGAGCGAAGGTCTCGTGGGCGCGTACATCCACGGCGGAAACAAGATCGGGGTGCTCCTGGAAGTGAACTGCGAGACGGACTTCGTGGCCCGGACCGAGGAGTTCCAGGCCCTGGTCAAGGATCTTTCCATGCAGATCGCGGCGGCCAGCCCGCGCTACGTGCGGCGCGAGGAGGTCGACGAGGAAGAGATGGAGCGGGAGAAGGCCATCTACCGGCAACAGGCCGAGGAGTTGAAGAAGCCGGAGCCCGTGCTGGCCAAGATCGTCGACGGAAAGATGGAGCGTTTCTACGAGGAAGCGTGTCTCATGGAGCAGGCCTTCATCAAGGAGCCGACCCGCCGGGTCAAGGACCTGATCCAGGACGCCATTGCGCGTTTGGGCGAGAACATCCGGGTCAGGCGTTTCGTTCGCTACTCCGTGGGCGAGGGGATGAAAGAGTAGCGCAGGGTCCCACCGAATGACCGGCGTGGAGTTGAGATACAAACGGGTCATTCTGAAGATCACAGGAGAGGTGCTCGCGGGAGAGCACCACTACGGCATCGATCCGGCCACCGTCGCGCGGTTCGTGGAAGAGATCCGGGAGGTCCACGAGCTCGGCTGTGAAATTGCCCTGGTGATCGGCGGCGGCAACATCCTGCGGGGCGCCGAGGCCAGTGACCACGGCATCGACCGGGCCAGCGCCGACTACATGGGCATGCTGGCAACGGTCATCAACAGCATCGCGCTCCAGGACGCGTTGGAAAAGATCGGTGTTTCAACGCGTGTCATGTCGGCCATCGAGATGCGGCAGGTGGCCGAGTTGTACATTCGCCGGCGGGCGGTGAGGCACCTGGAAAAGCGCCGGGTGGTGATCTTCGCGGGCGGAACCGGCAATCCCTACTTCACCACCGACACCACCGCAAGCCTGAGGGCCATGGAAGTGGGCGCGGAGGTGATCCTGAAGGCCACCAAGGTCCGCGGCGTCTACGACACCGATCCCATGAAGAATGACGGCGCGAAGCTTTTCCGGAAGCTCACCCACATGGAGGTGCTCAGCAAGGAGCTCAAGGTGATGGACGCCACCGCCATCTCTCTTTGCATGGACAACAAGCTTCCCATCATCGTCTTCAACGTCATGGAGCGCGGCAACATCCGCAAGGTGGTGAGCGGCCAACCCATCGGGACCCTGGTAGGGGTCGGCGACCCTGACGCGCCGCGCCAATAGGTGAGACATGGACGAGGTCTTCTACGGCATCTTCCAGGAAGAGTTGGAGAAAACCATGACGGCCATGCGCCGGGAGCTTGCACGGGTGCGGACGGGACGGGCGTCGGCGTCGCTGTTCGACGGGGTGACGGTGGAATACTACGGTACCGCGACCCCGCTGAACCAGATCGCCACCATCGCGGTCCCGGAGCCGCGGCTCGTGACGATCCAGGCGTACGATCCGAGCGCCATCGGGGGCATCGAGAAGGCCATCCTCAAGGCCGACCTCGGCCTTACCCCCTCCAATGACGGCAAGTTGATCCGGGTGCCGATTCCGGAGCTCAGCGGCGAGCGGCGCAACGAGCTGGTGAAGCAGGTCCGCAAGACCGCAGAAGAGTATCGTGTCTCGGTGCGGAACCATCGCCGCGCCGCCATCGACGAACTGAAGCAGATGCAGAAGGACAAGGAGATCACCGAGGACGAGGTGAAGCACGCCCAGGATCGCATCCAGAAGACGACCGCCGAGTTCGTCGCCAAGGTGGACGGTTTCCTCAAGGCCAAGGAAGAGGAGATCATGGAGGTCTAGTGTCGTGTCCCACGTAAATGTTGACAAAGATGCGCAGGATTTTTCGTTGTCGGCAAGGCGCGATGACGAGCAGTGGCGGTTACCACGCGAGGAAGAGCAACGCAGCCGACGACGAAAAGGACCAGCAGATTTGTCAACATTTACGTGGGACACGACACTAGTGCCCTGTCCTCCGCATCTTGTCATGCGAATGAACCGGACAGGACGCTAGTGTCCGCCCTCCGATATTTCCGGAATGGAGCTTTACGGGCTGGAAAAGAGTCGACTGCCCACTCATGTCGCGATCATCATGGACGGCAACGGCCGTTGGGCCAGGCTGCGGGGCAGAAGCCGCATCGAGGGTCACCGTGAGGGGACGGAGTCGGTCAGGGCCACGGTCGAGGTGAGCCGCAACCTCGGCATTCGCTACCTTTCACTGTACGCATTCTCCTACGAAAACTGGAACCGGCCCCACGACGAGGTCGAGGGGCTGATGGGACTCCTGGAAAACTACCTGGAGGGCGAGCAGGAGCGCATGATGCGCGAGGGGATCCGCCTCATGGCCATCGGCGACCGGGGCCGTCTGCCCGCATCGGTACGGCGGGTGCTGGACCACAACATACGCCTGACGCGCAAGAACACCGCCATTACCGTCATTCTGGCCCTCAGCTACAGCGGCCGCCGCGACATCGTCAAGGCAGTGCGGGACATCGCCCGGAAAGTGAAGGCCGGGCGCTGCAAGCTCGCGGAGATCGACGAGTCGATGATCGCCGCCAACACGGAGACCGGGCCCATCCCGGACCCGGACCTGTTGATTCGCACCAGCGGAGAGATGCGCATCAGCAACTTCTTCCTGTGGCAGATACCGTACACCGAGCTGTACATCACGCCCACGCTCTGGCCGGACTTCTCCGAGCAACAGTACGTGCAGGCGCTGCAGGAATTCCAGCGGCGGAAGCGCCGTTTCGGCAAGACGGACGAGCAACTCCTTCAAGGTTAGCAGATGCGCACCCGGGTACTGACCGCGCTGGCCGGGATACCCATTGTCGTCGGGATCATCGTGCTGGACAGCATCTGGCTGTTCGCGTCGTTCATCGAGATCCTCGCCCTCATCGCACTTTACGAGTACTTTCGCATGGCCTTTCCCGACCATGGGTGGGTGCGCGTGAGCGGGATCGCGGCCGGCATGCTGATGTCCCTGACGTTGATCGTTCCCGGGCTGTCGGCTCTTCTGCCGGTGGTCGTGGCGGGCCTGTGCGCGGTTTTCATCTTCACCGGCGGCGCGGTGGAGGAGCGTTACCGGCACCTGGGGCTGGCGCTGGCCGGGGCTCTCTACCTGGGATATCTGTTCCCCCATTTCGCGGTCCTTTACCGCGGCGGCTACCCTTGGGTGCTGTGGGTGCTGATCGTCGTGTTCACGTCCGACAGCGCCGGCTACTTTGGCGGTGTGGCCTTGGGCCGAAGAAAGTTGTATCCTTCCGTCAGCCCGGGGAAGACCGTTGAAGGGTCGGTGGCCGCCACGGTGGCGGGAGTCGCCGCCGGATGGCTTTCCGGTTGGTGGCTTCTGGCCTTGCCGCCGGCTCCGCTACTGGGGTTTTCCCTTGCCGTCGTCCTCGCCGCCCAGGTCGGCGACCTGTTCGAATCGGTGATCAAGCGGGGCTTCGCGGTCAAGGATTCGGGCGGCATCCTGCCCGGTCACGGCGGCCTGATGGATCGGCTCGACAGCCTGATCTTTCCGGGAGTCCTGAGCACTTGGTGCCTGCGGTTCTTGTCATGAAATCCATCGTCATATTGGGCTCCACCGGCACCATCGGCGTCAACGCCCTGGACGTCATCCGGACGTTCAAACGCCGTTTCAAGGTCAGCGGTCTGGTGGCCGGGCGCAACCTGGAGTTGCTGGCGCGCCAGATCGCCGAGTTCGCCCCGCGTATCGTCAGCGTGAGGGACCGGGACGACGTCGACGCCCTGCGGAAGCTCATCGGCCGGCGCCGGGTCGAGCTGGTCTGCGGCGAGGAAGGAGCGGTGGCCGCGGCCACCGAGCCCACCGCCGACTTCGTCCTGGCGGCCATCGTGGGCGGCGCGGGGCTCGTGCCGACCTTCGCCGCTGTGCAGGCAGGCAAGGACGTGGGACTCGCCAACAAGGAAGCCCTGGTCATGTCGGGCGAGCTCTTCGTCCGCGAGGCCCGGAAGCGGGGCGTGCGGCTCCTGCCGGTGGACAGCGAGCACAGCGCGGTGTTCCAGTGTCTTGAGGGCAACCGCCGCGAGGACGTGGACAAGATCATCCTGACCGCGTCGGGCGGGCCGTTCCTGCGCACGCCGTTGCGGGAGTTGCGCCGTGTGACCATCCAGCAGGCGCTGCGGCACCCCACCTGGAAGATGGGACCCAAGATCACCATCGATTCCGCCACCATGATGAACAAGGGGCTGGAGGTGATCGAGGCCCGCTGGCTGTTCGGCGTGCCCGCGGAGCGGGTGGAAGTGACCGTCCATCCCCAAAGCATCGTCCACTCGATGGTGCGCTACCGCGACGGCGCGGTCATGGCCCAGCTCGGGATTCCAGACATGCGCATTCCCATCGCCTACGCGCTCTCCTACCCTGAACGGCTCGATATCGGGCTGGCGCCGTTGAACCTGCAGAAGCAGGCGGAGCTGACCTTCACGAAGGTGGAGAGCCGGCGCTATCCGGCGCTGGGCATCGCCTACGGGGCTCTCGCCCAGGGCGGCACGGTCCCGCCTGTTCTCAACGCCGCCAACGAGGTGGCGGTGGCCGCTTTCCTGGACGGACGCATCGGTTTTCGTCAGATCCATGAGATCGGCAGGAAGACCATCGAGTCCCACGAATCCGTCAAGCCGCGGAACCTGCAACAGGTCCTCGATGCCGATCGGTGGGCTCGGGGGTTCGCCCGGGACCTGGCTCAACGCAACGGTTCGGCACGGTGATCGACATCGCCTACATGGTCGCCGCCGCCGTCGTGGCGTTCGGCGTGCTGGTGTTTCTCCACGAGTTGGGCCACTTCCTCGTGGCCAAGAAAGCCGGCGTGGGCGTGTTGACCTTCTCCATCGGTTTCGGTCCGAAGGTGCTGACCCGCCGCTACGGCGAAACGGAGTATTGCGTGAGCGCCTTTCCCCTCGGAGGGTACGTCAAGATGGTGGGGGAGGACCCGCAGGAGGACGTCGGCTCAGCGGATCTGGACCGCTCCTTCGCGCACCGGAGCCTGGCCAGCCGCACCGCCATCGTGGCGGCGGGGCCGGTGGCCAACTTCCTGCTGGCCATGGCGGTGTTTTTTTTCGTCTTCATGGTATTCGGGGTGCCCTACCGCACCGCGGAGATCGGCGGGGTCAAGGCCGGTTCCCCCGCGGCCGGCGCGGGGCTGGAGGCCGGGGACCGCGTGGTCATGATGGGCGACCGGCCCATTCGTTCCTGGAACCAGTTGTCCGCCGAGGTCAGGGCGAGCGAGGGCCGTCCCCTGGATCTGGGCGTCGCCCGAGGCGGACGGGAGTTCTCGGTGACGCTGAGCCCCGAGCGGGGCCAGACGCAAACGCTTCTGGGCGAGGTCGAGGAGACCTGGCTGATCGGCATCCAGAGCGCCGGCACCGTGGAGGTGGAGCGGAAAAATCCGCTGACCGCGGCGTGGCTCTCGGTCTCCCGCACCGTGGAGATCACGCTGCTGACGCTGGAAGTGCTGGTGAAGATGGTGGCGGGGCGTGTCGACTCGTCGAATCTCGGCGGCCCGGTGATGATCGTCCAGATGGCCGGAGAGCAGGCCCAGAGGGGTGTCGCCGACTACCTGTTCCTGTTGGCGCTGCTGAGCATCAACCTCGGTGTGCTCAACCTGCTGCCCATACCCATGCTGGACGGCGGGCACCTGCTCTTCTTCCTCATCGAGGCGGTGCGCGGGAAACCCCTGGAAGTACGGCAACGGGAACGGGCCCAGCAGATGGGCCTGGTGCTGCTGCTCTTCGTGATGGCCTACGCGTTCTACAACGATCTGGCGCGGATCTTCAGCGGCTGACCCGAACCGGCGGATCGCCGCGGGCGCCGAACGACTCCCGGGTTTTGCGCCGGGGGCGGCAGACACGAACATGAAGGTACTTGGAATCGACACGTCGACGGCGTTGCTGAGCGCTGCGGTCCTGGACGACGGCCGGCTCGCCGCCGAGAGCGCGCGGGAGTCGGTACAGGCCGGAGACCGGCGGCCGGGCCGCTCCAACCACGCCGAAGGGCTTATCCCGCTCATCGAGGAGGTGCTCGACCAGGCGGCGGTGGACCTGTCCAGTCTCTCGTTGCTGGCGGTTGCGGTGGGGCCCGGCTCGTTCACCGGGCTGCGGATCGGCATCAGCACGGCCAAGGGCCTGGTGTACGGTTCGGATACGCCGATGGTGGGGGTCCGGACCCTCGAGGCCGTGGCGTACCGGGTGCCTTCGGGCGACGGCTCCACACTCGTCTGTCCCTTGATGGATGCGCGCAAGGGCGAGGTCTACGGTGCGCTGTACCGCCGCGCGGCGACCGTCTTCGAGTGCCTGATCGAGGACACCGTGGCGGCGCCCGAGTCCCTGGTGCGGCAGGTCGAGGCTGCGGCCTCAACGCCGTGCGTCTTCGTGGGAAACGGTGCCCGGGCGTACGCCGACCTGATCGCGCGATGCACCGGCGGGCGCGCGCGGATCACCGCCGGAGACGAATTTTCCACCATCGCCTCCGCGGTCGCGCGGATCGCGGAGGCGAGGTTCCGGGCCGCGCCGGAAACGGCGGCCGAGCCGTTGACACCCCACTACATCCGGCCGCCGGACGCGGTGGTCGGAGCGGGCCGGGACGCGTCCCGGTAGGTAGGGGTGCACGACAAATTTGTGAGATAGCGGTCAAGGGGAGGCGGCGGCATGGCGTTCCCAGAAGTCGACGAAGCGCAATGACACGTGGGCTTGCCCAGGGCTCTTCAAAAGTCCGATGCTTCCCGTTCGTCATTCCCGCGAAAGCGGGAATCCAGGTGGGGTGAGGCGGGGAAACGCCCGTTTGGCCCCACCCCGCCCCTGGATTCCCGCTTTCGCGGGAATGACGAAAAGAAAACAGGACGAATGACGGAAAGGAAACAGGACTTTTGAATGCACCTGGGGCTTGCCGCACCGGCGATACATCTGCGTGAGCGAACCCTGACGAAAATCACCGATCAAACCAATCGCTCTTTGGACTTCCTCCCGCCGACTCTCCATGGCTTGAAGGTTGTCAGAATCAGGCATACACCCCTCCTGTAAACTATGTGGCTCACAGAAGCTGTCCCAATCTCAACCTTTTAGGCAATCCCTCACTATCGTGTCGGGCACCCGGTAGGTAGTGGCGCGTTGACAAAAATGCGGCCGTTGGATACATTTGACCGCTTACCCCAATCACCGATCAGGAGGTCGTCCAATGGAGGAGAGAGAGGAGCAGATGATTGCCTCTGTCTTGGATAAGGACCCGGAACTTCGCAAATATTATGAAGAACACCTGGAGTACGAGAAACGCTTGGTGGACTTGCACGACAAGGGCTATCTGTCGCCCGAAGAGGAGATGGAGAAGAAGCGTATCCAGAAACTGAAGCTCGTGGGCAAGGACAGGATCATGCAGATTCTCGGCAAGTACAAGTCCACGAGCTAGTGGCGCGGGCCACCGGGGGAGAGAACGATGAAGTTGACCGGGTCGGAAATATTTGTGGAGTCGCTCAAGCGCGAGGGAGTGAAGACCATCTTCGGCATTCCCGGCGGAGTGGTCCTCAAGCTGTTTGATGTCCTGCACCAACAGAAGGACGTCGAGGTTATCCTGACCCGGCACGAGCAGGGCGCGATACACATGGCCGAGGGCTACGGCAAGGCCACGGGCAAGGCGGGCGTCGCGCTGGTGACCTCGGGTCCCGGCATGACCAACATCGTCACGGGCCTCCAGGACGCCATGATGGACTCGGTCCCGCTGGTGGCATTCACCGGGCAGGTCCCCACCAGCCTCATCGGCAACGACGCGTTCCAGGAAGCCGACAACATCGGCATCAGCCGTCCCTGCACCAAGCACAACGTCCTGGTGAAGGACGTGGCCGACCTCGCCGGTACCATCAAGGAAGCCTTCTACATCGCCAACACCGGCCGCCCCGGCCCGGTGCTGGTGGACATTCCCAAGGACGTGAGCACCGAGTCGGCGGAATTCCACTATCCCGACAAGGTCGACCTGCGGGGGTACCGCCCCACGGTGTCCGGCAACCGCTACCAGATCAAGCAGGCGGCGGGCGAGATCCTGAAGGCCAAGCGGCCGGTCATTTACGTCGGCGGCGGGGCGATCTTCTCCGGCGCGGCCAACGAGGTCAGGGAGTTCGCGGAGCTGACGCAGATCCCGGTGACCATGACGGTCATGGGGCTGGGCGCTTTCCCGGGAACACATCCGCTGTGCATGGGGATGCTCGGCATGCACGGCACCTACTGCGCCAACATGGCCATGCACGAGGCGGATCTCCTCATCGCCGTGGGCGCGCGCTTTGACGACCGTGTCACCGGCAAACTGTCGGAGTTCTCGCCCAGGGCCCGGGTCATCCATATTGACATCGACCCCACCTCCATCAAGAAGAACGTCCATGCCCACATTCCCATCGTGGGCGACGTGAAGACGGTGTTGCGGGAACTGGTGGGCGTGCTGAGCTCCATGGACGGCAATCCGGCCAGCGTCAAGACGCAGCGGCGGCCGTGGCAGAAGCAGGTGAACGAATGGGCCGCCGCGCATCCGCTGGCCTACCAGCAGGAGGGCAAGAAGGAGACCAAGCCCCAATACGTCATCGAGAAGGCGTACGAGTTCACGAGGCACAAGGCCATCGTCGTCACCGACGTGGGCCAGCACCAGATGTGGGCGGCGCAGTACTTCAGGGGCGCCACCCAGCGTACCTTTCTCACCTCCGGCGGGCTCGGCACCATGGGGTTCGGTTTCCCGGCCGCCATCGGCGCGCAGAAGGCCTATCCCAACAAGACCGTGCTCTGCATCACCAGCGAGGGCAGCTTCCAGATGAACCTCCAGGAATTGGCGGTGACCGCCATCCACAAGCTGCCGGTGAAGATCATCCTGCTCAACAACCAGTTCCACGGCATGGTGCGGCAATGGCAGGATCTGTTCTACGAGGGGCGCTACGCCTCCAGCGACCTGGGCGCCACCCCCGACTTCGTGAAGCTGGCGGAAGCCTACGGCATCCTCGGGCTTCAGTCGGACGGCCCCTCGGACGTGGAGGCGGTGTTGAAGGAGGGGCTCAAGCACAAGGGTCCGGTGTTGATGAACTTCGCCATCGACCGGTTCGAAAACTGCTATCCGATGATCCCGGCAGGGGGGGCTCATCATGAGATGGTGCTGGAGGATCCGCCGCACATGAAGACCGGGCGCAAGGGCTCGCGAAAAAAGGGAGAGGATGTGGACGCCGTCCTGCCGGCGTAGGGGTTTGGCGGATGGAACACATCATTTCGGTTCTGGTTGAGAACAAGGCGGGTGTGCTCGCACGGGTGGCCGGCCTGTTCAGCGCGCGGAACTACAACATCGAGAGTCTTTCGGTGGCGCCCACCCCGGATTCCACCATCTCCATGATCACGATCGTGACCTCCGGCGAGGAGCTCATCATCGAGCAGATCATGAAGCAGCTCAACAAGGTTATCGAGGTCCTCAAGGTGGTCGACCTGACCGAAGAGGACCACATCGACCGGGAAACGGCGCTCATCAAGATCGGGGCCAAGCAGGCGCATCGGGACGAGGCCATCCGGATCGCGCAGATCTTCCGCGCCAACATCGTCGACTCGACGCCGCAGACCTATACCTTCGAGGTGTCGGGAGACTCCGGCAAGATCCAGGCGGTGATCAACCTGTTGAAGCCCATGGGCATCAAGGAGATCGTCCGCACCGGCCGGATCGCCATCGCGCGCGAATCCTTGTAACAGGTCGGCTTCTCCGTCATTCCCGCGAAAGCGGGAATCCAGGCGGGCGGGGTGAGGGAAGCGCGGCTGTTCCAGCACGAAACAGGGAGGTTCATCATGCAGGTCTACTATGACCAGGACGCGGATCTGAGCCGGATCCGCGACCGCAAGGTCACGGTGCTCGGTTACGGCAGCCAGGGGCACGCGCATGCCAGCAACCTGCGCGACTCCGGCGTGGACGTGGTGGTGGGGCTGAGGCGCGACAGCGCGTCCTGGGCCAAGGCGGCGGACGCCGGCCTGACCGTGATGGAGACGGCCGAGGCGGCTGAAGCGGGCGACGTGGTCATGATGCTGCTGCCCGACGAGCTTCAGGGCGACGTCTACCGGGACGTCATCCGGCCCGGCCTCAAGCCGGGCAACTATCTGGCCTTCGGGCACGGCTTCAACATCCACTTCAAGCGCGTGGTGCCTCCCGAGGACGTCAACGTTTTCATGGTGGCGCCCAAGGGGCCGGGCCACCTGGTGCGGAGCGAGTTCGAACGGGGCAGGGGAGTGCCGTGCCTGCTGGCCGTCGAGCAGGATCCCACCGGAGACACCACGTCGGTGGGCTTGGCCTATGCCGCCGCCATCGGCGGCGCCCGCGCCGCGGTCATCGAGACCAGTTTCAAGGACGAGACGGAAACGGACCTGTTCGGCGAGCAGACGGTGCTGTGCGGAGGCCTGACGTCGCTGATCCAGGCGGGTTACGAAACCTTGGTGGAGGCCGGCTATCCGCCGGAGATGGCCTATTTCGAGTGCTGTCACGAGGTCAAGCTGATCGTCGACCTCATCTACGAGGGCGGTTTGGCCAACATGCGTTATTCGGTGAGCAACACCGCGGAATACGGCGACCTTACCCGCGGCAGCCGGATCGTGGACGAAGGGACGCGCAAGGTCATGAAGGAGATCCTGGCGGACATCCAGTCCGGGAAGTTCGCCGACGAGTGGATGAACGAGCACCGCGCCGGCTCCCCGCGCTTCAACGAGTTGCGCCAGACCTCCCGGAGCCACCCCATCGAGAAGGTGGGCGAGCAGCTCCGGTCCATGATGCCGTGGCTGGCCGAGAACCGGCTGGTGGACAAGAGCAAGAACTGAGGCGGGTTGCCGCCGGACAGGGCAAGGGAGACACTCCCATCGGCATCGCCAGAGAAGGCTACCGGTTCGTTTTCGCCGCGCTGGGGCTGGCGGCCGCGGCGCTGGCCGTGGGCTGGCTTGCCGCGGCCGCGGCGCTGGCCGCCATCGCCGTGGCGGTGGCGGCGTTCTTCCGCGATCCGGAACGGGTGGCGCCCGACGGGGAAGGAATCGTCGTGTCGCCGGCGGACGGTAAGGTCGTGGACGTCGGCGAGGCCTCCGAGGCCGGTGACCGCAGGCTCAGCATCTTCCTGTCGCCCCTGGACGTACACATCAACCGGGCGCCCCTGAACGGGCGGGTGGCGGATGTCCGCTATCAGACAGGACACTTCCTGGCCGCCTACAAGGGCAAGGCTTCGGACGAGAACGAGCGCAACGCCATCGAGCTGGTGGACGATGCCGGCAGGACGCTCCGCATCGTCCAGATCGCCGGCTTTCTCGCGCGCCGGATCGTCTGCTACGTCGGCCGCGGCGATTCGTTGAAACGGGGCGAACGTTTCGGCATGATCATGTTCGGCTCCCGGGTGGACCTCCATCTCCCGGGGGACGCCGCCGTCGAGGTGAACGTCGGCCAACGGGTCCGCGGCGGCGAGACCGTCGTAGCCAGACTCTGACCGCTCAGGGGTGTCATGGAACGTTCCGGGAAGGGCGACGCGCGGTTCAAGAAGGTTCGCCTGATTCCGCCGGGGAAGATGCGGCGGCGCATGAGGCGGCGGAATCCGTCCAACCGGCTGCGCCGGGGCATCTACCTGCTTCCCAGCCTTATTACCGCGGGCAATCTCTTCTGTGGCGTGTTCGCGATCCTCATGGCCTTCAACGGCGAGTACCACATGGCGGCCATGTTGATCGTGGCCGCCACCCTGCTGGACGGGGTCGACGGCGCCGTGGCGCGGCTGACCCACACCACCAGCCAGTTCGGCGTCGAGTTCGATTCCCTTGCCGACGTGGTCTCCTTCGGCGTGGCGCCGGCGGTGCTGATCTACGTGTTCGCGCTGGCGCCCTGGGGGACCTGGGGCGGGTTCGGCGCGGCGCTGTTCGCGGTTTGCGGCGCACTGCGGCTGGCACGCTTCAACGTCCAGACCCTGACCGCGGAAAAGAGCTACTTCACCGGTTTGCCGATCCCCGCGGCCGCCGCCATGGTCGCGGCCATCATCTTCATGTACGTGATGCTGGGGCTCGAGAACACCGGCAGCAAGGCGGTGGTCTTCACCGTCATCGCCTGTGTGCTGGCCGCCCTCATGGTAAGCAACTTCCGCTATCTCAGCCTGAAACAACACCACTTCAAGAAGCGCAGCACCATTTGGCTGTTGCTTTCCGCGCTGGCAGTCATTATACTCACCATCGCTATGTGGCAGATCGTGTTGTTCTCGGCGTTATTAACCTACACCCTATCGGGGCCCCTACTGGGGCTGCTCGCCGTGCGGAAGCGACGGAGGGAAGAGCAGGCACTCTTACAAGCCTGAATAAAAGCTTACCTCAGCTTGCATGATCCAAACTCCCGCCGGACTCTCCGCGGGAGTTTTTTTTTGAGGAGGTAGAACATGGGCGCCAGCAATATCGTGAACATTTTCGATACGACCCTGAGGGACGGCGAGCAGTCTCCCGGGGCAAGCATGAACATCGACGAGAAGGTCCTCATCGCCCGTCAACTCGAAAAGCTGGGGGTGGACGTCGTCGAGGCCGGCTTCGCCGCCTCTTCGCCCGGAGACTTCGAGTCCGTGGTGCAGGTGTGCAAGGCGGTCAAGCGCCCCATCGTGCTGAGCCTGGCGAGAGCGCAGCAGGGCGATATCCGCAAGGCCGTCAAGGCGGTGGACGGGGCGCGGAAACCCGGGCTCCACACCTTCATCGCCACCTCCGACATCCACTTGAAGCACAAGCTCCGGATGTCCCGGGAAGAGGTGCTGGAGTCCGTGGGCACGTCCGTGGTGCAGGCGCGGCGGTATCTGGACTACGTCGAGTTCTCGGCGGAGGACGCGTCGCGCAGCGACCGCGACTTTCTGGTGGAGGTGTTCAGCGAGGCCATCCGGGCCGGCGCGAAAACCTTGAACATCCCGGATACCACGGGCTACGCCATCCCGTCGGAGTTCGGCGAGCTGGTGCGGTACCTGATCGAACACACCGAAGGCTCGGAAAAGGTCACCTGGAGCGCCCATTGCCACAACGATCTGGGGCTGGCGGTGGCCAACTCGCTGGCGGCGGTGGCCAACGGCGCGCGGCAGGTGGAGTGTACGGTGAACGGCATCGGCGAGCGGGCCGGCAATACCTCCCTGGAAGAGGTGGTCATGGCCCTCAAGACACGGCAGCCGGTGTTCGGTCTCGACACGCGCGTCCACACCGAGCAGATCTATCCCACGTCGCGTCTGCTGTCCCAGGTCACCGGCATCACGGTGCCGCTCAACAAGCCCATCGTGGGAGACAACGCCTTTGCCCACGAGGCCGGGATCCATCAGGACGGTGTGCTGAAGCACAAGCTCAACTACGAGATCATGAAGCCCGAGACCGTGGGCATTACCGGCAACCGGCTGGTGATGGGCAAGCACTCCGGGCGCCATGCCTTCGGCGACAGACTGAAGGATCTCGGCTTCTCGCTCGGCAAGGATGAGGTCAACCGCGCCTTCGAGCGCTTCAAGCAGCTCGCGGACAAGAAGAAAGAGGTGTTCGACGAGGACATCGAGGCCCTGGTGGCCGATGAGGTGCTGAGGATTCCGAGCCAGCCGGACCGCTACGAGCTGGTGTACATGAACATCGCCTCGAGCTCGTCCGCGGTGCCGTCGGCCACCGTGCGGATGCGGGTGGACGGCGAGGAGAAGGTGGCCCACGACACGGGTGACGGGGTGGTGGATGCGTGTTATAAAGCCATCGCCAGGATCTCGGGCAGTCGCGCGAAGCTGCAGCGCTACTCGGTTTCGAGCGTCACCGGCGGCACCGACGCCCAGGGCGAGGTGTCGTGCATGCTGCGGGACAAGGACGTCAACATCTCCGGGAAAGGTTCCCATACCGACATCATCATGGCGAGTGCGCTGGCGTACGTGAACGCTCTGAACCGTCTGGAATATCGCAAGCGGCACCGTCAGGCATCCGTACAGGGGGGTCCATGAGTCACAAGATAACGGTGCTTCCGGGCGACGGCATCGGCCCGGAAGTGGTGGCCGAAGCCATGGCCGTGCTGACACAGGCCGGCGACATCTTCGGCTTCAGCATCGAAGCGGAGGAGGGGCTGGTGGGCGGCGCGTCCATCGATGCCCACGGAAAACCTCTCACCGACGAAGTCCTGGCCATGACCAAGGCCAGCGACGCGGTGGTGCTGGGAGCCATGGGCGGACCGAAGTGGGACGGCCTCGACTACTCCATCCGTCCCGAGCGGGCCTTGCTGGCGTTGCGCCAGGAGTTGGGGTTGTTCGCCAACCTGCGTCCGGTCAAGCTGTTCGCGCCGTTGGCGCAGGCCTCCACCCTCAAGCCCGAGGTGGTGGAAGGCACGGACCTCGTCGTCGTGCGGGAGCTGACCGGCGGCATCTACTTCGGGCAGCCCAAGGGCGTCACGGTGGAACCGGACGGCACCGAACGGGGCGTCAACACCCTGGTCTACACCACGCCGGAGATCGAGCGGATCGCCCGGGTGGCCTTCGAGGCCGCCCGCAGACGGCGCGGCCGGGTGACCTCGGTGGACAAGGCCAACGTGCTGGAATCCACCGAGCTGTGGCGCAAGGTGGTGATCCGGATCCGCGACGAGGAAGGCTACGGCGACGTCGAGCTCGACCACGTGCTGGTGGACAACTGCGCGATGCAGCTCATCCGGGACCCCAGGCAGTTCGACGTGATCGTCACCACCAACATGTTCGGAGACATTCTGAGCGACGAGGCGGCGATGCTCACGGGTTCCATCGGCATGCTGCCGTCGGCCAGCCTCGGCGGCAAGGTGGGCATGTACGAACCGGTGCACGGCAGCGCTCCGGACATCACCGGGCAGGACAAGGCCAACCCGCTGGCCACCATCCTCACGGTGGCGCTCATGCTGCGCCACTCCTTTGACCAGGGGGCGGCCGCGGACTGCATCGAACAGGCGGTGGAGCAGGTGCTGGAGGCGGGCTACCGCACCCCGGACATCGCCGACGGAAAGGGCTCGCTGGTGGGCTGCAAGGAAATGGGCGCCCTGGTGCGGCAGGAGATCGCGGCCAGCCGCGCGGCGTGACCCGACGATGACGGGCAAAGAAAAATACAACGTAGCCGTGGTGGGAGCCACCGGAGCGGTGGGCGAGGAGATGCGGAAGATTCTCGCGGAGCGCCTGTTCCCCGTGGGCACCCTGCGGCTGCTGGCCTCCGAGCGCTCCGCCGGCCAGCGCCTCGATTTTTGCGGCCGGCAGATCCCGGTGGAAGTGCTGGACGAGGATTCCTTCGAGGACATCGACATCGCGCTGTTCTCGGCGGGCGGGTCGGTGAGCGCCCGCTACGCCCAGGCGGCGGTGGACGCGGGCGCCGTGGTCATCGACAACACCAGCTACTTCAGGATGGACGACGACGTCCCGCTGGTGGTGCCCGAGGTCAACGCGGACAAGATCGCCGACCACGCGAACCGGGGCATCATTGCCAACCCCAACTGCTCCACCATCCAGATGGTGGTGGCGCTGAAGCCGCTGTACGACGCCGCGGGCATCAGCCGCATCGTGGTGTCCACCTACCAGTCGGTTTCCGGGGCCGGGCGGCAGGCCATGGAGGAACTCGGCAAGCAGACGGCGGCGCTGTTCAACAGCCAGGACGTCGAGTGCGAGCAGTTCCCGCACCAGATCGCGTTCAACTGCATCCCCCACATCGACACGTTCCTCTCCGACGGCTACACCAAGGAAGAGTGGAAGATGATCCAGGAGACACGCAAGATCCTGGACGACCCGGAGATCCGCATGACCGCCACCGCGGTGCGGGTGCCGGTGTTCTGCAGCCATTCGGAATCCATCAACGTCGAGACCCGCAGCAAGCTCTCGGCGGGCGATGTCCGGGCCATCCTCAGGGAAGCTCCCGGCGTGTTGCTCCAGGACGACCCCGAGGGCAATGACTATCCGCTCGCCACCGAGGCGGCCGGCAAGGACGCCACCTGCGTGGGGCGCGTCCGCGAGGACGATTCGGTGGAGAACGGCATCAACCTGTGGGTCGTCGCCGACAACCTGCGCAAGGGAGCCGCCCTGAACGCGGTGCAGATCGCCGAGATCCTGATCCGGGACTACCACTGATCCAGCCACCGGCGGACACGTCGATCCATGGGGCCTTATGAACGTCAGACTGACCGTCGAGTACGACGGTACCGACTACCGCGGATGGCAGGTGCAGCCCGGCGGGCCGACGATCCAGGGCATCCTGGAGGACGCTCTGGGCGTGCTGTTGAAGCACCGGGTGCGGATACAGGGGTCCGGACGAACCGATGCCGGCGTTCACGCCCTGGGCCAGGTGGCGAATTTCACCTGTCCCGACGGCCGTGATCTGGCGCGGATGCAGCGAAGCCTCAACGCCCTTACCCCGGATGACATCACCGTAAAGGCCGTGGAAGCGGCGCCCCCCTTGTTCGATGCCCGCAGGGACGCGCGCAAGCGCGTGTACGAGTACCGGCTGTGGAACCATCCCTGTCGTTCCGTGTTCAACCACCGCTACGCGTGGCATGTACCCAGGCCGTTGCGCGTCGACGCCATGCACGAGGCGTTGGCTGCGCTGGTTGGAGAACACGACTTCTCGTGTTTCCGGGCCGCCGGGTGCGCCGCCGCCACCCCGGTCCGGCGCATCTACCGCAACGAGCTGTTCCGGTGGGAAGACCACTGGGTGTACCGTGTCGAAGCCACGGGGTATCTCCGCCATATGGTGCGCAACATCGTCGGCACGCTGGTGCGGATAGGGTCGGGGGATCGGGACACCGGCCATCTTCCGGAATTGATCGCGAGCCGCGACCGCGCGCTGGCCGGCCCCACCGCCCCCGCGCGGGGCCTGTTCCTGACGGAGGTGTGCTATGATGAAGGCCGCGGGACGCCTTGCGCGGCCGGACAGGTATGGTACAAGTGCAGCGATTATCGATAGACGGAGCGTGGTCGAAAGGCCCCGACCCTAACTAACGGGAGACGAGGAGGTATAGACATGAGAGCATTGGCCATACTGTCGGTTGGAGTATTGCTTCTGGTCGGGGCGGCGCCCGCCGCCGCGCAAAGCAAACAGAACATCGCCTGGGGCGGCTCGAATCCGGGCGGTGTGATGTACTACATGGTCGGCGCCGCCGGCACCATCATCTCGGAAAAGCTGCCGCAGTACAACATTACCCAAGTGACCACCGGTGGCTCCACGGAGAATGCCAAGCGCATTATCAAGGGCGAACTCGACATGGGCATCGTCTACGGCGCTCACGTTTTCATGTCGCAGAAACCCGAAGGGCCATTCAAGGGCGGCGCCAAGGGAACGATGTTCCGGGGCATCGCCAAGGCCTACAAGGGTCCGACCTACTTTGTCACCCTTCCCGGTTCGGGGATCGACAAGGTCGCCGATTTGAAGGGCAAAAGAGTGGCCCTCGGCCCGCCGGGCTCGGGGACGGTGTTCAACTGCTCCAACATCGCGCGGGCGACAGGCATTCTCGACAGTCTCAAGCCCAGCATGATGACGTTCGCGGACGCGGGTCGGGCGCTGGCCAATGGGCAGATCGACGCGCTCTGTCAGTCGTCGGCGCCGGCCGCGGCGGTCAAGGAACTGGCGGAGACCAAAGGCGCGGTGGTGCTGCCTTACACGGCGTCGGAAATGAAGGCCATTACTTCCAAGTATCCCTTCTACGTTCCGTCCACCATGCCGGCGACCACCTACAAGGGCGTCCCCGCGCTCGATCTTCCGTTTCTGACCGTTTACTGGGTGGCCCATGAGCGGGTCCCGGCGAAAGCCGTCGAGGACATATTGAACCTGGTCTATCAGGCCGACATCCGCGAGCGGCTCGCCGCCGGCCACAAGGCGTGGAAGCAGATGGAGCCCGACACCAAGAACTTCGAGGCCTTGGGCGTGCCCATGCACCCTGGCGCCATGGCCTACTACAAGTCCAAGGGACTTCAGTAAACACATTCCGACGATTCCGGCGGGCGGCCGCGTGGGATTACCGCGGCCGCCCGTTCCTTCTTCATCGCAAGCCCGGTCGGGCGGAGGAGAATAGACAGGGTGGCAGCCCGGGAGTCTTGGTTTGCCCCGGTCCGGGGTGGGCACCGCACGGTTTCCGGGCCGTTCGCCATTGCCTACGACTTGATCGCGGCCCTGTTCTCCCTTTGGTATCTGTATACGTCGGGGTTCGGCCTGGTCTCGACCGAGACCAACCGTGGGCTCTATCTTCTGTTCACGGCGGTGCTCGTATTCATCCGCTTCCCGGCCCATGCGCGAGCGCCCGGGCACCGGCCCAGCGTCATCGACTGCGTCCTCGTCATCATGGCGGTGGTGTCCATCGGCTATTGGATGGACCAGTACGTGCCTTACGCGATGTTCCGCGTGAGCGATCCCAACCGGTGGGACTTCATCATGGGGGTCGCCGCCATCGTCGTGGTGCTGGAGACCAGCCGGCGAGTGCTGGGACCGGCCATTCCGATCATCGCGGCGATCTTTCTCCTTCAGCTCTATTACGGCCCCTACCTGCCTGGGAAACTCAGCCATTCCGGCCTGCCGGTGGACCGCATCGTCGAGTTCACGTTCTCCACCCAGGAAGCCATGTTCGGGGTCGTCACGGCGACCTTCGCCACTTTCGTTTTTCCGTTCATGATCTTCGGTGCATTCCTGGAGCGTAGCGGCGCCGGGGCTTTTTTCATGGATCTGGCCACGGCGCTGACGGGCAAGTGGCGCGGCGGCCCCGCCAAGATCGCCACGGTCAGTTCGGCGTTGTTCGGCTCCATCTCGGGCTCATCGGTGGCCAACGTCGTGGCGTCCGGCGCGTTCACGATCCCGATGATGAAGAAGATCGGCTTCAAACCCCACCACGCGGGCGCCATCGAGGCGATCGCATCCACCGGCGGTCAGATCATGCCGCCCATCATGGGTGCGGGCGTGTTCATTCTGGCGACCCTGACTCAGACCGGCTACCTCCAAATCGCGGTCATGAACGTGATTCCGGCGGTCCTGTTCTTTTTCTTTGTCTTGCTGATGGTCGACCTGGAGGCGGTGCGTACGGGCATCAAGGGCATGCCGGCGGATGAAGTGCCGAAGGTCAGGGACGTGCTGCGCCAGGGCTGGCATTTCTTCATTCCCCTGGTGGTCGTCGTGACGCTGCTGTTCAAGGGGTATTCCCCGGACCTGGGAGCGTTCTGGGGCATTCTCTCGGCCATGGCGCTGTCGTGGCTGCGCAAGGATACGGCCATGAAACCCCGCGATATCTTCCGGGGCATGGTCTCGGGCGCCCATTCCAATACGTCCGCGGGCGCGGCCATCGGCAGCCTGGGCGTGATTATCGGGGGCATTATCCTCGCCGGTCTGGGACTGAAATTTTCCGCCGTCCTGGTGGAGTTCGCGGGCGGAAACCTTCTTCTTACGGTGGTCCTGGTCACGGTCATATCCGTGATCATCGGCATGGGCAGCAGCACCACGGGCTCTTACATCATCCTCGCCGTGGTCGCGGCCCCGGCCCTGGTGCAACTCGGCGTGCCCGAGGTGCCGGCCCATCTGGTCGTGTTCTACGCGGCGTGCCTGTCCAATATTACGCCGCCGGTCTGCGTCTCTGCCTTCGCGGGTGCGGCCATCGCGGGCGCGGACCCGATGAAGACCGGTTTCGCGGCCTTGAAGTTCGGCACCACCCTGATGCTGGTCCCGTTCAGTTTCGTCTATGTTCCGGAATTGCTGCTGCAAGGCACGGCGCCGGAAATCGCCGCGGCCGCGGTCAGCTACCTGCTCGGCTACGCGGCGCTCGCCGTCGCCGTTCAGGGCGTCGACTACCTGGCGGGGACCGTTGAACCGTGGCGCAGGACGCTGTTCCTGGCCGCGGCAGTGTGCTTCCTTTTGCCGATGATCTGGTGGCTGAAGGTGGCAGGCGTGGCCCTGCTCGCCGCCGCGTGGGTCCTGAGGACCCTGGCGCCCGGTCGGGCGTAGGCAATAACAGCGTGCCATGCGGCCGGGTCCGGCCTTCGACAAACGCCGGCGGATGGCGGTAACGGTCCCTTGCTTGAATTAGCTCAGGGCGCTGGCTATAACTTCCCGCCAAGGAGAGAACGTATCCATGTCCGAACGTACACTTTATGACAAGGTCTGGGATGCCCATGCGGTGACGGTGCTGCCCACCGGACAGACCCAGCTCTTCATCGGATTGCACCTGGTCCACGAGGTCACCACCCCGCAGGCATTCGACATGATGCGGGAGCGGGGGCTTTCCATCGCCTATCCGCAACGGACCTTCGCCACCGCCGATCACATCATACCCACGGATACCCAGGTCCGGCCCTTCGCCGACGATCAGGCCGAGGCGATGATGGCGGCGCTGGAACGGAACGTCCGCGACTTCGACATCGAGTTCTACGGCCTGGGAAGCGACCGGCAGGGCATCGTCCACGTCATCGGCCCCCAGCTCGGTCTGACCCAGCCGGGAATGACCCTGGCCTGCGGCGACAGCCACACCAGCACCCACGGCGCCTTCGGGACCCTGGCCTTCGGCATCGGCACCAGCCAGGTCCGTGACGTGCTGGCCACCCAGACCCTGTCCATGGACCGGCTCAACGTGCGCCGCATCGACGTCAACGGCAGCCTCCCCCTCGGGGTGCACGCCAAGGACGTGATCCTGACCATCATCCGGACGCTCGGAGTCGGCGGCGGCAAGGGTTTCGCCTACGAATACGGCGGCGCGGTGCTGGATGCCATGAACATGGACGAGCGCATGACCGTGTGCAACATGAGCATCGAGGGCGGCGCCCTGGTGGGTTACGTGAACCCCGACGGCACCACCTTCGACTACCTGCTGGGACGGCCGTTCGCGCCCAAGGGCGAAGCCTTCGACCGGGCCATGGCGTACTGGCGCTCCATGGCGTCGGATCCCGACGCCCGCTATGACGACGTGGTGGATATCGACGGCTCGGCCATCGAACCGACGGTCACCTGGGGCATCAATCCCGGGCAGGCGGTGGGCGTGCTGGAAAGCCTGCCGCGCCCCGAAGACCTGACGGACCCCAAGACCGTGGAGAAGGCCTACCAGCACATGGGTTGGGAACCGGGCGCGCCGATTCTCGGGACCCCCATCGACGTGGCGTTCATCGGTTCCTGCACCAACTCGCGCTTGTCGGATCTGGTGGCCGCGGCGCGCGTCGCCAAGGGGAGACAGGTATCGTCGGACGTGCGGGCGCTGGTGGTGCCCGGGTCGGTGGAAGTGAAGAAACAGGCGGAGGCGGCGGGGCTCGACCGGGTCTTCACCGAGGCCGGCTTTCAATGGCGGGAGGCAGGCTGCTCCATGTGTCTGGCCATGAATCCCGACAAGCTCAACGGCCGCGAGGTGTGCGCCTCGTCGTCGAACCGCAACTTCATCGGCCGCCAGGGCAGCCCGGGAGGGCGGACGCTGTTGATGAGCCCCGCCATGGTGGCGGCGGCCGCCTTGAACGGCAGGGTCGTGGACGTGCGCGAGTACAACTGATCGGGAGTCCCATGAGCGAGATCAAGCAGGTAGGCGGCAGGGCGGTGGTGGTCCGGGGCCACGATATCGATACGGATCGGATCGTGCCGGCCCGCTACCTCAAGGAGATCACCTTCAGCCGGATGGGTGAATACCCGTTCATCGACGAACGGTACGACGCCGACGGCAACACGGTGGAGCACCCGTTCAACGAGGCCCGGTTCCAGGGCGCCGAGTTGCTGGTGGTCAACCGCAACTTCGGCTGTGGGTCGTCACGGGAGCATGCGCCGCAGGCCTTGTACCGCTGGGGCATCCGGGCCGTCATCGGCGAATCCTTCGGCCCCATCTTCGCCGGCAGCAGCGTGCTGCTGGGCATGCCCACGGTGATGGTCTCGCCGGAGGATGTCGGACGGCTCATGACCCTGGTGGAGTCCGATCCGCAGGTGGAGCTGACGGTGGATCTCGAGGCCCGCAAGGTCCGCCTGCCGGACGGCAGCGACATCGACATCGACATCAGCGAAGGGCATCGCAACGCCCTGACCACCGGCTCGTGGGACTCCACGGCCCTGTTGCTCGGCAACATGGATGAGGTGGCCCAGACCGCCGAGAAACTTCCCTATACCAAGAATTTCGAGGGGCCGGCGCCACTGTAGCGCGGTTCGCGGTGCGCCGGTCCTCCGTCAGTCCGCCACCCCTCCGTCAGTCCCGCGTCCCTCCGTCATTCCCGCCTTCCTCCGTCATTCCCGCGAAAGCGGGAATCCAGGAGGGGTGGCGCGGGGAAACACGGGCGTTGTGCCCTTCCCCGCCCCTGGATTCCCGCTTTCGCGGGAATGACGGAGGAAGGCGGGAATCACGGGTAGTGAGCGTCGAACGGATTGCGGGTGGCGGTCTACCCCTTCTTCACCTGCGGCAACACCTTCTCCACGAACGTGTCCAGTTGCGCCAGGTCGGAGATGGCCAGGCCGATGATCAGGGTCTGGAGGCCGCCGGCGAAGATCCGGTTGATGCCGTCGGCGCAGGCGTCGGCGCTCCCCACCAGCATGTACTTCTCCACGTCCATCCGCACCTTGCCGTAGTAGCGGACGAGGTAGTTCTCGCACGCCTCCACCGCCTTGCTCTTGTCGTCGTCGATGGCGATGAAGGTCAGTCCGGCCTTCTCGATGCTGTCGGGGTCCCGGCCGGCGGCCCGGGCGTGGCCGCTGATCTTCTCCCACACCGCGTCGAAGTCGTGCACGGCGTTGCTGCCGCAGATGTAGCCGTCGGCGTGCCGCCCGACGCGCTTCAGAACCGGTTCGGCGCCGCCGCCCATCCAGATGGGAGGGTGGGGCGACTGGACGGTGTCCGGGCCGAAGCGGGTGCTGTGAAGGTCGAAGAACCGGCCGTGGTGCTCCACCTCCTCCTCGGTCCAGAGCCGCTTCATGAGCGCGAGAGACTCCTCGGCCCGGCTCCCCCGGTGCTCCCAGGGAACCTCCACGGAGCTGAAGTCGCTTTCCCGGCTGCCGAAGCCGATGCCGAGAGTCATCCTGCCGTTGGACAGGAAATCCAGGGTGGCCACGGTCTTGGCCAGCAGCGCCGGATGCCGCAGCGCCGACAGCAGCACCGATGTCCCCAGCCGGATGTTCTCGGTGGCGCCGGCAACGGCCGCCAGCACGGTCAGGGCCTCGAGGTTGTCATAGGCGATGCGGTCGATGGTCCAGAACGAATGCAGCCCCGCCTGATCGCATTTCCGCGCCATGGCGGTAACGTAGCCCGGCTCGATCTGCGGGGCGGGGCTGACGAAGCAGATGCCCAGATTTCCCATGATGACGATCCTTTCCTGGAGTTCAGGGGGTTTGCCGCCGCGAACCCCTCCACGTGCGTGCCCGTTTCCGAACCCGCGACCAAGGACACTAGTAGTCGGTTTCCCCGATTCCCGCAACGGGAACGGGCGGCGATGAGAGGACGGCAGCCATACCCGGCGGCTTGACAGCCTCTCCAGACCTCGATATATCCCTGTGGATTTTCCAAGGGACAGAAGGGAGTCCGTATGCTGGAAGCCGCCACCGTGGCGTTTGAGAACCTCCTGGTTCCGACCCGGTTGGGGTATCTGTTCATCGGGGTGCTCATGGGGCTGGCCCTGGGGGCGATCCCGGGTCTGGGGGGCCTCGTCGGCCTTGCCATCCTGCTGCCCTTCACCTTCGACATGGACTCCTTCGAGGCCTTCGCCATCATGATCGGCCTCATCTCCGTGACGAGCACCTCGGACACCATCCCCTCGGTCCTCTTCGGCGTCCCCGGCACCTCTGCGTCCCAGGCCACCATTCTCGACGGTCACCCAATGGCCAAGAAGGGCGAGGCCGGGCGTGCCTTCGGCGGCGCCTACATGGCTTCGCTCCTGGGCGGCGTGTTCGGGTCGTTGATTCTGGCGCTGTCGATCCCGGTGCTCCGCCCCATCGTGCTCGCGTTCGGCTCTCCCGAGTTCTTCATGCTGGGGCTCCTGGGCATCTCCATGGTCGCCGTGCTGAGCGGCACCGCGCCGGTGAAGGGGCTCGTCGCCGGCGCCCTGGGCCTGTGCGTGGGCATGGTGGGCATGGACCCGCAGACCGGCGTGCTCCGCTGGGTGTTCGGACAACTGTACCTCTGGGACGGCGTGCCCCTGGTCCCGGTGGCCCTGGGCATCTTCGCCATCCCCGAGATCGTCGACCTGACCATCCGGGGCACGCGCATCGCCGACGTGCCCAAGGAGCGGCTCAAGGGCGTCATGTCCGGGATTCGGGATGCTTTCCGCAACTGGTTCCTGGTGCTGCGCTGCGGCGTGGTGGGAGTGTTCGTCGGCGCCATCCCCGGTTTGGGCGCGTCGGTGGTGGACTGGTTCGCCTACGGCCACGCCATACAGACCGAGAAGGGCGCCAACGAGACCTTCGGAACGGGCGACGTGCGCGGCGTGCTGGCGCCGGAGGCCGCCAACAACGCCAAGGAAGGGGGAGCGCTCATCCCCACCATCGCCTTCGGCGTGCCGGGTAGCGCCTCCATGGCGTTGCTGCTCGGGGCCATGACCATCCAGGGGCTGACCCCCGGCTCCGCCATGCTCACCAAGGATCTGGCGGTCACCTACACGATGATCTGGAGCTTGGCCATCGCCAACATCTTCGGCACCATCCTGTGCATGCTGCTGACCAATACCCTGGCCAAGATCGCCATGGTGCGGATCAATCTGTTGACCCCGCTGGTGGTGGTCATCGTGATCCTGGCGTCGTTCCAGGCCACCCGGCACTGGGGCGACCTGTGGTCGCTGCTGTTCTTCTCACTGCTGGGCTGGTTCATGAAGCGGTTCAGTTGGCCGCGGCCGCCGCTGATCCTGGGGCTGGTGCTGAGCGGCATCATCGAGAACTACCTCTTCATCTCCATCAGCCGTTATGGCGCGACGTGGATGCTGCGTCCCATCGTGATGATCGTGATGGTGCTCATCGCCGCCAGCCTGTACTACGGCATTCGCAACGCGCGCAAGGCGCAGGAGCTGCAGCAGATGCGCGAGGGGAAGATCGAGCGCGAACAAGGCGGGGAAGCCGATGAAGTTTAAGGCCAACCCCGGGGCGTTGTTCACCGTCGTCGTCCTGCTGCTGATGGTCGGCCTGGTGATGACCGCCAAGCAGTGGCAATACCAGGCGCGGCTGTTTCCATGGGCCATCGGCATTCCCACGATGCTGCTGTGTTTCCTGCAACTCGGCCTGGACCTGTTTCGCGGCAAGGACGGAGACGAGGACGTGGCGGGCATGATGGACCTGCCGGTGGATCGCAGCGTTCCGGTAGCGGTGGTGATCAGACGCGCCATCAACATCTTCGCATGGATCGTCGGCCTCTACCTGTCCATCTGGATCATCGGGTTCATCCTCAGCGTTCCGCTCTTCCTGCTCCTCTACCTGGGCATTCAGGCCGGCGAGTCGTGGAAGGTCGCCGTGACCTACATGCTGGTGATGACGGTGTTCATGATCGGGGTCTTCGAGATGGTGCTGCACATCCCGTGGCCGCCGGGGTTGATTAACGGGCCTCAAGAGTTCATTCTGGGGCTGGTGGAGAGGTACTTGTCGGGTCTGGTTCCCATTTGATTGCGGGGCCGGAATTTGGGTCAAGATGGCACTTGACATTTGCCGCAAGGCTTACGTATAAAAGGAGCCGTCTGGATCAGCGGAGCAAAAAACCAAAGGGAGGTAACGTATGGCAAGGAAAAGTCTAGTCGGTTTGGCAGCGGCCTTGGGAGCGTTGTTTCTGCTGTCGACGGTCGCCATGGCGATGGGCCCCAAGCTCATGGTGGACGTGGGCGACGTGAAGAAGGGCCGGCTGCAGGTCAAGATCTCCGCGGAGGGCCTCAAGGCTGGCCAAGAGGTGGGTATCCGCACCATGATGGGCGGCGTGCTGTCGGACGTGAGCTTCCTGGCGAAGCCTGCCGTCGAGAAGGCGGACGACAAGGGCATGGTGGCCACCACGTGGGGGATCCGGGGACGGACCATCAAGCGGCTGCTGAAGCCCGGCGACCACGAGGTCATGTTGGTGGATGCGGACGGCAACACCTTGGCCAAGGCCAAGCTGTCGATTCCCAAGGCCAAGAAATAGGTTTGCATGCGGAAAGAGCGTCCCTGGTTTCGTGCCAGGGACACTCTCGATGCAGGTCGGCTCCGGAAGGAGTGGCCGTCAATTTCAGACGGGCTGAGGATCTCGGTTTGAACTCGAGTCCTCGGCCCGTTTGCGTTCAAGGCCCGGCTTTGCCCGGCTGGTTCAGCCGGGTCCCGGCGGCCGGTGGCCGCTGTTGAGGAGGTAAAACGGATCATGAAGCGATCGAGAGTGGCGAGTTGGTGCACCGTGTTCTTTCTACTGCTCTTCGCCGTGTTGACCACGACGGCGGCGGCCAAGACCGTAACCATCCTGATCGGTTATCCGCCCGGCGGAGGCCACGACATCGAGGCGCGCGTCATGGGGCGCTACCTCGGGAAATACCTTCCCGGAAACCCGAAAGTCATCGTCCAGAACATGCCGGGAGCCGGCGGCATGATCATGTCGTCCTACGTCTACAACCGGGCCAAGCCGGACGGGCAGACCATCGGCCTCTTCGGCAGCAGCCACGGGCTGCAGGCGGTGCTGGCGCCGCCGGAGATGGTCAAGTACGACCTTTCCAAGATGCCGATCGTCTGGTCCGTCGCCGGCATCCAGGTCCATCTGACCCGGGATTTTCTCGGAGCGAAGAATGCCAACGATCTGCTGACCAAGGTCGACCGTTCGAAGATCGTCGTGGCCGGCCGCTCCAAGCAGGGCTCCTCGTGCCTGCGCGGCCAGTTGGCCCTGCGGCTCCTGGGTGTCGAAAAGTACACGGCGGTGTGCGCCTACGGGGGAACGTCTCCCATCAGGGCCGCCATGGAACGGAGCGAGGTGAGTTACTTCGTGGCCAGCGACGCCCACTTGGTGGGGGGCGGCGCGTTCGTGGACCTGCACAAACGCGGCCTGGTGTTCCCGATGTACCAGAGCGGCATCCTCAAGGCCGATGGTTCCATCGCGCGGTCCGCCACGGTCAAGGGGGACGTCCCCACGCTGTACGAGGTGTTCAAGGCGGTCCACAAGAAAGAGCCTTCGGGTCCCGATTGGGAGGCGTGGCGCGCCATCGGGCTCGGCATCTCGAACCTGACCCGTACCCTGGTGCTGCCTCCGGGCATCGCCGGAGCCAAGGTCGGGGAGTTGCGCGAGGCGGTGGGGAAGATGTCCAAGGACCCGGGTTTCATCAAGGACTGGGAGAGGGTCTTCGGCCAGAAGCTCGCTCCGGTGCTGGTGACGCCGAAGGATGCGTCCAAGATCCGCGACGAGACCATGGCGCCCGCCGAGTGGCAGACCCATCTCCGCAAGTTCGTCGGCGCCAAGTAGCGTCCGGGTGAACGGAGAGGCGTCCCATCCGTTCTCGAAAGGGAGGAATCGCATGACCCTACGCAGAGTTTCGTTGTTGTTCGTGTGCTGTGCGGTGTTGGGGGTTCTCGCCTTGGGCTCGGCGCATGCCTTCACCGAAGGCAAGAGAATCCAGATCCTTTCCGGCTATTCGCCCGGCGGCGGGCACGATACCGAAGGCCGGCTCATCGCCCGCCGCATCGGCAAGTACCTTCCCGGCATGCCCAAGAAGGTGGTCAAGATCAACATGCCCGGCGCGTCCGGCCTGATTCACGGCGCCTACGTCCACCATAAGGCCAAGAAGGACGGCCTCACCTGGTCCATCATGGGCACCACTCACCTGAGCAGTTCGGTCCTGAAGGAGCCGAAGCCCAACTTCGACCTGACGAAGATGCCGGCGATCTACTCCACCAGCGGCGCCTCCGCGGCTATCGTCCGGGATTTTCTCAAGGTCAAGACCGGTCTCGATCTGACCAAGATCGATCCCAAGAAGATCGCGGTTTCCGGGCGTTCCATCACCGGATCGTCCTTCCTGAACGACGCCATCGGGCTCGACCTGCTGGGCATCGAGGGCTACAAGTTCGCGGTTGGCTATCCCGGCACCGCCCAGATGGCCCTTGCGTTCCTGTCGGGAGAGGTCTCCTACGTGGGCGGCACCGGGCTGCATCACGTGCTCGGCAGCGGGGGCCGGTACTATTCCTCCATTCAGGAAGGGGTCGCCGTCGCCATCTGGCAGGGTGGCGTGTTGACTCCCGACGGGAAAGTCATCCGCTCTCCCGGCACCGACATCCCGACCTTCGAGGAAGTCTACAAGCAGGTGAAGGGCGAGGCGCCCTCGGGCCCGGCATGGGAAGCGTACAAGCTGACCGGTCCGACTCTGCGGACGCTGAACCGTACGCTGGTGGTGCCTCCGGGCACGCCCGCGGACCGCGTGGCCGCCATTCGTGCCGCCTTCGACAAGATGTACTCCGATCCCGTTTACGTGAAGGAGTGGGAGAAGATCTTCGGGCTCAAGCTGGACTACATCAAGGGTCCCGACGCGGACAAGGTCACCAAGACCCTGCTCCAGCCCTCGCCGGGGTGGGACTGGCTCAAGAACGAGTACATCCCCGCGCTGCTGGCGCGCAAGAAATAGCCCAACTCCATGGCGGTCCGGCGCGGCTCGCGCGCCGGACCGCCATGAATTCCCAACGGCGAAACATCTCATGAAAAAGGACATACGCACCTGGATCGACCAGTTGCGGGGCGCTGGTGTGCTCGACGCCATCTCGAAGCCGGTGGATCCGCGGACGCAGATGGGAGCGCTTTTGTGGCAGTCCCGGGAACGGGCGCTGCTGTTCGAGAACCTCGACGGCTATCCGGGTTGGCGCTGCCTCGGGCAGGCGCCGGGTGACGTGCGGCTGGCGCCGCTGGCCTTCGGCGTTGACCGCAACGAGATGGTGCCCGAGTTCGTCCGGCGTACGCAGACGGCCGGCACGACCCGGCTGGTGTCTTCGGGTCCGGTCAAGGAGCGCGTGCTCAAGGGTGACGACGTGGACATCACGAAGATGCCCATCCACCAGTGCGGCATCCGGGACGGCGGCCCCTTCATCTCCGCGGGGCTGATGATTTCCAAGGATCCGGACACCGGCAACCGCAACCTGAGCTTCCACCGCCTGCAGATGAAGGGACCCCGAAAGACAGGCATCCTGCTCTACCCGCGCCACGGCTGGGCCAACTACCAGAAGCACGAATCCAGGGGCGAGGGCATGCCCGCGGCCTTCATGATCGGCCACCACCCCATGTACTATTTCGCCGCCGCCACCACCACGGACTACGGCCGGGACGAGTTGACCATCGCCTCGGGGCTCTTGCAGGAAGAGGTGGAGATGGTGAAGTGCGAGACCATCGACATGGAGGTGCCGGCCCAGGCCGAGGTGGTGCTGGAAGGCGAGATCCTGCCCCACGTGCGCGAGGAGGAAGGTCCCTTCAGCGAGTTTCAGGACTACTACCTGGCGGGCGCGGGCCAGAACCCCGTGTTCCAGGTGAACGCCATCACCATGCGCGGCGACGCCATCTTCAAGAACATCCAGAACGGCGCCGAGGTAGAAGGGTGCGTCTACCACAAGGTGCCCATGTCGGCGCAGATCCTCCGGCGGGTGCGAAGCGTCGGCGGCGGCGCCCAGGTGAAGAACGTGCTGGTGATGCCGGGCATCTTCGGCCTCGTGGTGCAGATGAACGCGCGCTACTACGGCGAGGCCAGGAACGTGCTCATGGCCGCCCTGTCCAGCGAGTATCAGCATCCCAAGGTGGCCATCGCGGTGGACGAGGACGTGGACATCTTCAACTACGCCGACGTGCTCTGGGCCATCTCGACGCGCGTCAACCCCGCCGAGGACATCATCACCATACCCGGCGCCAAGATCCACGCCATGGACCCCTCGTGCACGGAGGTGGGCGCCCCCGGCGCGCCCGGCTGGCACCGCCTCGGCGGCAAGGTGATGATCGACGCCACCAAGCCGCCGGAGTGCGACCCGGCGCGGCGGTTCGAGTTCGAGCGCCTGCAACCCATGGGCGCGGGTACGGTGCGGTTGGAGGATTTCCTCTAGCAGCGTGTCCGGGAAACCGGCTCGCGGTGATCGTAAGGGCGACCCGCGGTCACCCGTGCACGGTCCACACCACGGCAAAGGAAGGAGCCCAAATTGAGCGACGTAGCCATCATTTCCGGCGGCGGCAACGGCATCGGCTGTTGCGTCGCTCTACGTTTCGCCCGCGCCGGCATCACCGTCGCCATCGCCGATGCCGACCGGGAGGGCGCCGACAGGGTCGTGAGCGAGTTGGCGGCGGCGGGAGCGCAGGCCCGGGCCTATTCCGTCGACGTGACCCGGGCGGCGGCGATCAAGGACGTGGTGGCGGGCGTCCGCGAGGAGTTCGGCTCCGTCGACATCCTCACCAACCTGGCCGGCGGCACCATCCACACGAAAGCGGTGGAGGACCTTTCCTGGGCCGAGTGGCGCGAGGTCCTGGACGTCAACCTGAAAGGGACCTTCCTCTTCTGCCGGGAGGTGGCGCCACTGATGATGGAGCAACGGCGCGGCCGCATCGTCAACACCGCGTCCAACTATGGACTCACCGGCTGCGCCCTGCGCACGCCCTATTCGGCGGCCAAGTCGGGCGTCATCGGGTTCACCAAATCCCTGGCCCAGGAGCTGGCGCCCTACGGCGTCCTGGTCAATACCGTAGCCCCGGGCCCCACGGACACGCCTCGGGTGCTGGCACGAGCCACTCCGGAATCACGCGAGGCGTGGAAGCCGCTGATCCCCCTGGGGCGCACCGGCCAGCCGGAGGACATTGCCGAAGGGTTCTACTTTCTGGTGAGCCCGCAAAACACCTACATCACCGGTTATACACTCAACGTCAATGGTGGGCTGGTGATGAACTGAACGGGCGTTGCCGCAGGAAGCCCCGCACGGCGAAGGAAGCCAATTCAATGGAAAAGATTCGGCCATAAAGCGAGTGAACTCGTACCTACAGCATGACGCTCTAGACAGGACCAATACACATTTTTCGAACATTAACTCAGCTAAGGAGGTATGGTGGTTCAACGTTCCTCCGAAAAAATTCGAGCAGGAGTTGAACTTGCTGTGTGCGGGGAACGCCGGCTTGGTTTGGTTGACGATTGAAGCAAACTCGATCCGGAATCCTGAAAGAACCTTTAGATTGAGGCAGGACGAAGGGCTGATTGATTTTGAAATATCTTGTGCCACGGAGCGATACTTGCAAGACGTAAAAAGCGGGGGGACCGGATACGATTTTCGTCCGTACGTTCGACGAGTGTGGCCATAGCCCATGAAGCTGTACATCTCAACATTGGGGTCCCGCCGCACGTAGGAGGTCAAAGCTCTCTAGCGGTTCCGCTTCCGCGCTTCTCTTTCCATGACATGGGCACGAAGCCAGTCGGAAAACTGTTTTCGGTCGATCGCCCCGGACGCCACCTCAAGAATGATTCGCTCTTGCTCGTCTACCGATGAGTGGATCTCGCAACCATTCAACATCAGGAACACTTCCATCGCCGCATGCCCGGTACGTTTGTTGCCGTCGATGAATGGATGATTGCTGATCAAGGAGTAGCCGAGCACAGCAGCCTTCTCTACCAGAGTCGGATACAGGTCCGCTCCGGCGAACGTCATCCATGGTTGTGCAAGAGCGGATTCCAAAGCCGGCAAGCTAAGCACTCCCACTGCGCCGCCAGACTGGGCTCCAACTTGGCGGTGCAATTCCAGTACGTCGTTGAGCGTTAGAGAATGCACTAGGCTAAACGTCTGTACAACTCAGCATTCTTCTTCAAGGTATCGGTAACTGCACTGCGGAAGACGTCGGTTTCCGGGCGAGTGAGGAGTTCTTCGATGCCGACCCGTACCAGATCTTCCGTATTCACATGAAAGCGGGTAGCGATCTCTTGCAATTTGGCGAGACGCTCTTCAGGAAGGGTAATGGTGATGGTAGTCATGGGAACCTCCGAAGACAGAGTATCATGAGGGCCAGGAGAAATTAAGCGAGCCTCGGGCGCAACGAGGGTCGTCATGGCAAGTCCTTGGCCGACGTCCGGGATCTGGCTCAGCCCGATGCCGTCCCAGGCTCCCAGGTTTTCTCTCATGGCGGCTGTTGCCCAATCCCTTGAATCCACGGACCAGACGCGCTAGCTAATATCCTCAGTGCCGTCAACCCGGCTGCGGCAAAGTTCCGGGATCATTTCACCCTACGGTTCCCGTCCCAGGCAGGTCGCATCAGCGGAGTGTAATCCGGCGCAGGACTGCCATGTCCTGTCGGGTTACGCCTTCGGCTAACCCGACCTACGGGGGGAGGATCCCCAGCCGCCGGCCGGGAAGGCAATTGAGCAAGTTTCGCAATCGGGAGGAAGAACAGGCATGGCCGAAGCGAAAGACTACATCATCGGCATCGACACGGGTGGAACCTTTACGGACGTGGTCGTCATGTCTCCCAGCGGGGAGGTTTGGACCGCCAAGGCGTCGACGACGCCGGACGAGTTTTCTCGGGGCGTCATGGATGCCCTCACCGAGGCGTCGCGGGTGCTGGACGTGGACCGCGCGGATCTGCTCAAGCAGGCCGTGCTGTTCAAGCACGGCAGCACCGTGGCCACCAACGCGCTGATCACCCGCACCGGCGTGAAGGTGGGCTTCATCACCACCCGCGGCTTCGAGGACACCACCGAGATCATGCGCGCCATCGGCCGGGTGGACGGCCTCTCCGAGGAGGAGATCCGCCATGCTACCTGGGTTACCAAGCCCGATCCCCTGGTGCCGCGCGAGCGGGTGCTGGGCGTGCGCGAACGCATCGACTACCGCGGCGAGGTGGTGGTGCCGCTGTCACGGCAGGACGTGATGGACGCCATCCGCAAGCTCGTGGACGAGGAGGGCTGCGAGGCCATCGCGGTGAGCCTGCTCCACGCCTGGGCCAACTCCAAGCATGAAGACGACGTGCGCGCCCTGGCGCGGGAGGCCGACCCGTCCAACAAGGTGTTCTGGTCCTTCGGCAGCGAGCTGGCCCAGGTGGCCGGCGAGTACGCGCGCGCCAACACGGCCATCATCAACAGCTTCCTCGGCCCAACCGTGGACCGCTACCTCGGCGGCCTCCAGACCAAGCTGGAAGAGGGCGGCCTGGAAGGGCCCTTCCTGATCATGCAGGGGAACGGCGGCGTGGCTCACCGAGCGCACGCCACGCCGGTGTCGAACCTCCAGTCCGGCCCCGCCGGCGGCGCCATCGCGTCGGCCTACGTGGCCGGCCTGCTGGGCCACCCCAACGTCATTACCGCGGACATGGGCGGCACCAGCTTCGACGTGGGCCTCATCACCGAAGGCTACTGGCGCTACGCGGCGGAGCCTATCGTCGAGCGGTTCCGCATGCTGCAGCCCATCATCGACATCCAGTCCATCGGCGCCGGCGGCGGCACCATCGCCCGGGTGGACGAGGAGACCGGGCGGCTGCTGGTGGGCCCCCAGAGCGCGGGCGCGAGCCCCGGTCCCGTCTGTTACGACTCCGGCGGCGAAGAGGTCACGGTCACCGACTGTGACCTGGTGTTGGGCATCATCGACCCCGAGTACTTCCTGGGCGGACGCAAGTCGCTCAACAAGGAGAAGGCCGAGAAGGCCGTGGAGGAGAAGATCGCCAAGCCGTTGGGACTGAGCAACGTCGAAGCCGCGGCCGGTGTCTACGACATCGTCAACAGCAAGATGTCCGACCTCATCCGCCAGCAGGTGGTGCGCACGGGCCACCTGCCGGAGGAGTTCGTCATCTACGCCTTCGGCGGCGCCGGGCCGGTTCACGCCGGCGGCTTCTCCGCCGAACTCGGCATCAACCAGATCTATATTTTCCCCACCTCGCCGGTGTTCTCCGCTTTCGGCGTGGCCTCGGCGGACGTCATCCACACGCGGGTGATCACCTGCCAGTACATTTTCCCGGCCCAGCCCGAGGGGCCCAACGAGCGGCTCGACACCATCGAGAAGGAGCTCGGCGAAGCCATGACCGGCGAGGGCTTCAAGGCCGACCAGGTGGAGTACCGCCGGTTCTTCACCATGCGCTACCGGCGGCAGACCGCCGGCGTGGAGATCCCGCTGCCCTGGGACCGCATGACCGACGAGCGGCTGCAGGAGTTGCAGCAGATGTTCGAGACGAAGTACGAGGAACTCTACGGCGTGGGCGCGGGCTACACCAAGGCCGGCATCGAGATCAGCGCCATCCGGGTGGACGCCGTGGGTCTGGTGACCAAGCCGGAGCTGAAGCCGCAGCCCGTCGAGAAGGGCGACGGCTCCCAGGCCGTCAAGGGCAAGCGGAACGTCTACTTCACCCGGCCGGAGCGCGGCTTCATCGAGACTCCGGTGTACGACAACGCGCTGCTCAAGGCGGGCAACGAGGTGGCCGGCCCGGCCATCCTGGAGTTGCCCTTCACCACCATCCCGGTGCCGCCGGGCGCGCGGGTGACCGTGGATCGGTACCTCAACCTGGTGATGGAAATCTAAGGAAACCGGGATACAAGAACCCTACCCGCAGGAGTCACTGATGGAACCGACAGCGGTTGATCCCATTCGTTACGAGATGTACTTCCACCGGCTCTGGGCCATCGGGGAAGAAGGTCGCATGACGCTGCAGCGCGTCACCGCTTCCCCCATCGTCGCCCAGGGCGGGGAGTGCATGAGCTCGTTCTACGACGCCAAGGGCGTCATGGTGCTGGCGTGCTCCGGCCACCTGCGGTTCGCGGCCGCCACCTCCCAGGCCATCAAGAACATGATGGAGTACTTCCAGGAGTCGCCGGGGTTCTACGACGGCGACCAGTTCTTTTTCAACGATCCCTACGTGGCCGGCTCCCACACCTACGACATGATGGTCATCAAGCCCATCTTCCACGGCGGCGAGTTGATCGCCTGGACCGCCACCAGCACCCACACCGCCGACACCGGCGGCGTGCTGCGGGGCGGCGCGCTCGAAGTCTTCCACGAGGGAATCTGCATCAGCGGCCTCAAGATCGTGGAGAAGGGCGAGTTCCGCGAGGACGTGTTCCGCACCCTCACCGGCATGTGCCGGGACCCGCAGTACGTGGGGCTCGACATGAAGGCCATGATCGCCGGCAACAACGTCTGCGCCGACCGCTACCTGGGGCTGGTGGAGAAGTTCGGCGCCGACTTCGTCGAGGCCGCCGGCCGGCGCATGATCGAGGACTCCGAGGCCAAGGCCCGGGCCAAGCTGCGCTCCCTGCCGGACGGGACCTGGGTCTCCCGCGAGTACGTCACCACCCTGGACCGCAAGTCGCGCAAGGCCGTGGCCCAGCAGCTCTACTGCACCATGACCAAGAAGGGCGACGAGCTGGAGTTCGACCTGGAAGGGACCAGCCCCCAGACCGACACGGACCACAACTCCACGTTCCCCAGCACCGCGGCGCACATTACTCTGGCGCTCACCAACGCGCTGTTCTGGGACGTGCCCTGGAGCGACGGCAAGATGAGGCCGGTGACCCTCAAGGTGCCGGAGGGCTCCATCCTGAACTGCACCTTCCCGGCGGCCTGCGGCGCCGCGCCCCGGGTGGGCAACGTGCTGGTCTCCACCATCTGCGAATGCGTCTCCAAGATGCTCTACGCCGCCGGCCGGGCGGACGACGTCAACGCCTCCACCACCGGCAACCTGGCCTACGCCGGCGGCCCCGGCTACTTCTACGGCGGCCATACCCGCGACGGCATCCGGGTGGCGCAAGGACTGTACGACATCCACGGCGCCGGCATGGGCGGCGCCCCGTTGCGGGACGGCGTCAACACCGGCGGCCATATGAACATCCCCTCCGCCGGCATCAGCGACATCGAGCGCATCGAGATGCAGTATCCGTTCCTCTACTTCACCCGGGGACATAACCCCGACGGCAGCGGCTTCGGCAAATACCGCGGCGGTCTCGGCAGCTACCGCCTCTACTGGATCTACGGTTCCCAGGACTGCAGCGTCGACTACAAGCCCTACGGCGGCGTGGCCCAGGGCGGCTACGGCCTGTGCGGCGGCTATCCCACCGGCAAGAGCGTGCTGCGCTACATGGTGGACGCCGGCATGGAGCTGCTGGACCGGGTCAAGGACGGCGAGTACCCGGACGGCGCCGGCATGCGGGACGGGACCTGGGGCCGGGTGGTGCATCCCGACGGGGTGCCGGAGCGCGTGGCGTTGCCGGAGGGAAGCCTCCTGATCGACTACGTGGCCGGCGGCGGCGGTTTCGGCGACCCGCTGGAACGCGACCCCGCGCTGGTGTTGCGGGATTTCGGCCGCGGCTGGCTCACCGCCAAGATCGGCGAGGAGGTGTACGGCGTGGTGCTGTCCGACGACGGCCGCTCCGTGGACACGGCGGCGACCCAGAGCCTGCGGGAGCGGGCCCGGGCCGAGCGCAAGCAGCTCGGGGCGCCGCCGTCCGGGAAGACCTCGGCCCTGGATCCCGGTCAGGCGGCGGAGTATGACTCGGTGCTGCGCTTTCACGCGAGCCTGGAGATCGCCCGCCGGGACGGACAGCACGCCATCCGCTGCGTCCACTGCGGGCACCTCTACTGCGGCCCCGAGGAAAACTACAAGAACTATGCGCTGCGGCGAATCGTCGACCTGAACGACTACATGGAAGACGCTCTGCCGTCCGGCGAGCCCTACATCGGCGAGTACCACGAGTACAGTTGTCCGGGCTGCCGGGTGCAGTTGCAGGTGGATCTGTTCTGCCCCGCCATGGGCGGCGATCCGATCCTGTGGGATACGCGCATCGACGTGTGACACCCGACGTTCGGCATTTCACCCGACAGTTCGGGGGGATTCGCAGGGGCGGGTTTCAAGCCCGCCCGTGCCCGGCATGGCGCCGGAACACAGGGAGATCTCAATGAGCGACGACACCAAGATCGTAACCGGTTTGGGCAAGGCCGAGCTGCATCGTGTCCTGGTCCGCAACATCGACCTTACCAAGGATATCCTGGGCAAGCTCAGCTTCGGTCAGATGACCTTCCTGATGCTGGTGGGGCGGGTTCCCTCGGAGAACGAGGGGCGGATGACCGACGCCTTGCTCAACGTCCTGGTGGAGCACGGCATGGTGGGCAACATCGTCGCGGCCCGCTTGACGGTGTCCACCGCGCCGGAAGCGATCCAGGGCGCCGTGGCCGCGGCGCTGCTGGGAGCCGGCAGCGTGCACTTGGGCTCGTCGGAGTACTGCGCCAAGATGCTGCAGGACGCGCTGCCGCTGGACAGCGGCGACGCCGACCTCGCCGCGGCGGCCCAGGGCGTGGTGGCAGACCACTCCAACCGCAAGCAGCGGGTCGCCGGCATCGGCCACGCCACCCACTCCGAAGGCGACCCCCGCGCCGACCGGCTGTACGAGATCGCCGCCGAGACCGGCGTGCGCGGGCGCTACTGCGAGTTCCTGGAAGAGATCAAGAAGGCCGCGGAGGCGCGCCACAACCGGGGCCTGCCCATCAACGTCACCGGCGCCATCGCCGCCATCGCCTCGGACATGGGGCTCCAGTGGCAGATGGCCAAGTCCTTCGCCCTCATCGGCCGCACCCTGGGGGCCATGGCCCATATCGGCGAGGAACTCAAGAACCCCATGCACCGTCGCATCAGCAACCTGGTGCGTTCCAACTTGTCCTACGAACCGTAGGGTCCACCCCGGCTGGATTGTAGGGGCGACCGGCGGTCGCCCCGGACCGAGAGGAGGGAATACCATGAAATTCGGTTCACGCGCTCTTTTGGGTTTGATGGCTGCCGCGCTGCTCTGGTGGGCGCCGGCGCTTGACGCCGCCAATGTGACGGAGCTGGCCACCAAGTATCAGGGGAAGGACCGCGAGCAGAAGCTCCTGGCGGAGGCCAAGAAGGAAGGCAAGCTGGTCTGGTACACGTCCATGGCCGGGACCAACTACAAGGCGTTGGCCAAGGCCTTCGGGGAGAAGTACGGGATCCAGGTGGAAGCATTTCGGGGCAGCAGCAAGCGGCTCCTGCCGCGTGTCTTCGGCGAGGCGGAATCGGGCCGGCACATCTTCGACGTGCTCGAGACCACGCCGCCGACCCTGATGATCGTGCGCGACGCCAAGCTGCTGGCGCCCTACACCTCTCCGCGGCTGAGCACCTATCCGGACGTGGCCAGGCACTCCGCCGGCAAGGGGGTGGTCTACTGGGCCACGGACCGGGAATCCTACATGTCGCTCACCTACAACAAGAAAGCGATTCCGGCCGGCGCCGTCCCCAGGGGGTTCGGCGACCTTTCGAATCCCGCCCTCAAGGGAAAGATCGGTCTCGCCACTACCTCCAGCGGCAAACGGGCCATCGGCGCCCTGATCCACATCAAGGGGAAGGAGTTCGCCGACTCGCTCAAGTCCCAGGGGATCAGCCTTCACGCGGTTTCCGGACGCGCGCTGCTGGACATGGTGGTCTCCGGCGAGGTGGGGGTCTCGTTCAGCACCTTCCGCAACCACGCCGTCACCGCCATTGCCAAGGGCGCGCCCATCGAGTGGCTGCCGCTGGAAGTCGTGGTGGCCAATGCAGGGGGTTTCGCCATCTCCAGGAATGCGCCACACCCGCACGCGGCGCTGCTGATGGCCGACTTCGTCCTGGGCCCCGAGGGACAGAAGATCCTCCAGGAGCACCACAACGGCAGCGCCTGGAAGGACCCCGGCTTCAAGCGGTGGTACCCGGAAGCGGGCATGACCCGCGAACAGTACCTCGACACGGAAAAGCGGTGGAACAAGACGCTCACCACCATCGGCCGCAAGTAGCGGCCGCGGGCGGGTGCATTTGATTTCACCGGTTCGCGAAAACCGACGGTCTTTCGGAGAGCCGTGACCCTTTACGCATGACGGGCCGGGCGAGCGCGAGGCGCTTTTCCGGCCCGTCTATCGAGAACAGCCTTGCGACTCGTAGCCACCCTTACCGGGCTGAGAAACCGGAGCCGGGGATATCCGCTGTGGCTATTCGTGCCGCTGGCAGCGGTGCTGCTCTACCTGGTGGTGCCGCCGCTGTTCTTCATCGGCTACTTCAGCCTCACGGTGGAGCGCGGCGCCGATGTCGGCGCCTTCACCGTCACCCACTTCCTCGATATCTTCGAGTCGTTCTCGGACTTCGCGCTGCTCTCGTGGAACTCCTTCATCTTCTCCTCGGGAAGCGCGTTGTGGTCGCTGCTCCTGGGCACGCTGATGGCGTGGCTGGCGGAGCGGACCAACGCCCCGTTCCGGGCGGTGGCCTACGTGTCGGCCTTTGTCTCGTTCGCGATCCCGGGCATCGTCAAGGTCATCGGCTGGATCCTGCTGCTGGGACCCAAGGCGGGGTTCCTCAACGTCGCCGTGAGTTCGGTTACCGGCATGGGGCCGGTGTTCGACGTCTTCTCCATGGAGGGGATGATCCTCACCGAGGGTTTCCTCTGGCTGCCCATCGTGTTCCTGCTCATGGCGACGCCGTTCCGGTCCATGGACCCGGCCCTGGAGGAGGCGGCGGTGGTGGCGGGAAGCACGGACTGGCAGGTGTTCAAGCGGGTGACCCTGCCCATGGCCACGCCCAGCGTGCTGTCGGTGTTGATTCTCACCTTCATCCGCACCCTGGAGGCGTTCGAGATCCCGGCGCTGATCGGCATCCCGGCCGGGGTCGAGGTGTTCACCACCGAGATCTATCTGCAACTGACCGACGGCTATCTGCCCGAGTACGGCAACGCCAGCGCCTACTCCGTGCTGCTCATCGCGCTGGTGGCGCTGGCCATGGTGCCCTACTACCGGGTGACCCAGCATGCCCACCGCTTCACCACGGTCACCGGCAAGGGCTTCAACCCCCGGCGCAAGGACCTGGGCCGCTGGCGCTGGCTGGGCGGGACGGTGCTGCTGGTGCTGCCCTTCCTGCAGGTGCTGCCCATCGGCGCCATGCTGTGGTCTTCGCTGGTGCCCTACCTCCAGGCGCCTTCCATGGAGGCCCTCGGAAACCTCACCCTGGAAAACTACGTCACCGCCTTCAGCGACGACACCATTCTCCGCTCCGTGCTCAACAGCCTCACCATCAGCTTCACCTCGGCCACCGGGGCCATGTTCCTGGCCTTCGTGACGGTGTGGCTGGTGGCCCGCACCAACATCCGCTGGCGTTGGGGCCTGGATCAGTTGGCCATGCTGCCGCTGGTATTCCCCGGCATCGTCATGGGCGTGGCCATTCTCAAAATGTACTTGACCGTGCCGCTGCCCGTGTACGGTACCATCTGGATCATGGTCCTGGCGTTCGTCCCCCGGTATCTGCCCTACGCCATCCGCTTCAGCCACGCCGGGCTCCTGGGCATCCACCGCGAGTTGGAGGAGAGCGCCACCACCAGCGGCGCCACCTGGGGCCAGGTGGCGTGGAAGATCGTGGTGCCGCTGATGCTGCCCGCGCTCTTCGCCGGCTGGATCTACATCTTCCTCATCACCATCCGGGAGCTGTCCGTGGCCCTGCTCCTCTACAGCCCCGGCTCGCAGGTCATCGCCGTGATCATCTGGGAGCTCTGGGAGAACGGCAACGTCAGCACCCTGGCCGCCTTCAGCCTCGGCGTCACCGCCGGCACCGTGGTCCTGGCCGTCCTGTTCCACCGCCTGACACGGCGATACAGCCTGCAGGTGTGACAGAATTTCCAACCCGTCATCGCGGGCTACTCCAGCGCTCCGTCCTCGCGGAGCTGCCGGATACGTGCGTCATCGTATCCCAGCACGTCCCGCAGTGTCCGGTCGGTGTCCCGGCCGAGGTCGGGGAAGACCCAGTCCTGGGCCATGTCGCTCCGGGTGAAGCGGATGGGAAGGCAGGGTAGGGTGAGGCGCCCAAAGCGGGAGTTGTCATGGGTCCCGAGAAAGTCGCGGGCCTGCAGGTGCGGATCGTTCTTCACCAGGTCGGCGCCGTTCTGCACCGCCCCGCAAGGAATCCCTTCCGCCTGCAGCAGCCGCATGACCTCGTGGCAGTCGCGTGTGCGGGTCCAGTCCTCGATGACGGCGTCCAGCTCGGCGCGGTTGCGGATACGGTCCTGGACGCTCCGGAAACGCGGGTCGCCGGGCAGCTCCGGCCGTCCGATGGCCGCGGCCAGCCTGCCCCACTGCGCATCGTCCTCGGCGGCGACGACGCACCAGCGGTCGTCGCCCTCGCAGGGGTAGATCCCGTAGGGAGCGTGGTAGGGGGACCGGTTACCGACCGCAACCGGCTCGGTGTCGGTGTTGGCGGCCTGGATCATGGCGGTGCCGATGAGGAATGCGGCCGCCTCCGCCTGGGCCAGATCCATGGCCATCCCCCGGCCGGTGCGCCGGCGGTAGAGCGTCACCGCAACGGACAGGATTGCCGCCACGACCCCGGACACGTAGTCCGGCAGCACGGTGCCGGACCCCACGGGAGGATTCACCTCCGCGGATTCGTTCCACAGCCAGGTGAACCCGGTGAATCCCGTGATGATGGTCCCCAGGGTCAGAGAGTCCTTCTTGGGCCCGGTGGCGCCGAGCCCCGGCATCCGCAAGGTGACGATGTCGGGCTTGAGCTCCACCAGGTGATCGTAGTCGAGCTCCAGACCCGGCATGACCCGCGCCGCGAAGTTGTCCAGTACGAGGTCGCAGTGTTGGGCCAACTCCCGGATCAGGCCGGGTCCTTCGGGATGCTTGAGGTTCACGGTGATCGAGCGCTTGTTGCGGTTGAACTCCAGGAAACGCGCCGACGCGTTGGGATCGTCTCCGGTGCCGAAGAAACGGAAGGGATCGAGCCCGCCCTTGGCGGATTCCACCTTGAGCACCTCCGCGCCCAGGTCCGCCAGCAGCATCATGCCGAAGGGGCCCGCCAGCACGTGGTCGAAGCTCAGCACGCGCATGTCCTGTAGCGGCAGGCCCTGGCCTTCCGCGCCCGCCTCTCCGGGAGCGGCGGCCGAGGAAGGCTCCCCGTCGTTCGCTGCCCGATCACGACTTCTCGCCGACGACCAGACCTCCGACCCATCTTGTCCAACCGGTCGCGGAGACAAGACCTCGGGCCGCGACCCGCTGAACAGGCAGGGAAGGGCCGGCTGGGTCAGCGAGGTGCCGTCCGGGTAAGCCACCTCCTGAACGAAGTGCCGTCCTTCCACGTGCGGGTCCCGCAGGAAGCCCAGCGGCGGGTTCACGGGCAGGCACGGGATGCGGTTGGACTGGAGACGGTGGGTCAACTCGTCCACCGACTGCTGCCGGGTGAACTCGCTCACCGCCGGATTGATGACGTCGGCGTGGGATCGCCGGAAGAGGTTGTTAAGGTATTCGGGCGCGTCGAACTCCTCGGGATGGCCGGGCCAGATGTCGAGGAATCTCTGCCAGTGCTGCCGGCTGACATACATGTAGACGTAGCCGTCCCGGCACGGAAAGATCCTGGCCGGCGCCACGTGCTGGTGCTGGCTCCCGGCGCGGGTGTGGATTTCCTGCTCGTTGGCGTAGAGCCGGACCATGTGCTCCTGGGTGGCCAACGCCTCCTGCATGGACACGTCGATCCAGTCGCCGGCGCCGGTGCGTTCGCGTCGATGGAGCGCCGCCACGATGCCCAGAGCTGCCACGAGGCTGCCGAAGTAGTAGGCCTGGGTCTCGGGCGGCACGCACGGGGGCTTTTCCGGATCGCCGGAGATGGACATCAGACCGCACATGGCGAACACCACGAGGTCATTGCAGGCGAAGCCGCTGTGGGGGCCCCACTGGCCGAAGCCGGTGATGGACGCCATGATCAGCGCGGGATTGATCTCCCTGAGCCGGTCGTAGTCAAGCTCGAGTTCCGCCAGCCATCCCGGGGCGCCGCTTTCGATGAGGATGTCGGCCTCGGCCGTCAACCCCCGCACCCGGTCGCGCCCCTCGGCGGTTTGCAGATCCAGCTCCAGGGTGCGCTTGTTGGCGTTGAGGTGCGCGAAGGTCAGGCTGGTCTCGCCCACGAAAGGGGGCAGCCGCCGCACCGGGTCGCCGCCGGGCGCCTCGATCTTGAGCACCTCCACCCCGAGGTCGGCGAGGAAGCGCCCGCACAACTGACCCTTTCGGTCCGTGAGGTCCAGCGCCCGGTAGCCCTCCAGCAGCCGAGGGGCGCCGCCCTTTCCTGGCTTGTCCTTGGCCATGTCCTGTTCCCGCCGCTACGACTTCTTCGCGTCCGGTTTCTCGTAGGCCACGCTGCCGCCGCCCTTCTGGGACTGCAGGTAACCCTCCACGTCGTTCAGCGGGTTCGTGTACACCCGCATGCGGTGGGAGATGATCTCGTCCACCAGGAGCCCGCGGCTGTTGTCCAGGTCCATGGCCGTGTAGGCGGCGATCTTGGCGTGTTCCAGGGTCGCCGGGTGGCGCGTGGCGACGGTGGCGGCGAACTCCCGCACGAACGGGATCAACTCCTGCTCCGGCACCGTCTTGGACACCAGTCCCAGGCGCTCGGCCTCGGCGCCGTCCAGGTTCTCGCCGGTGAGCTGGATGTAGAAGGCCTTCTTGAAAGGGATGCCGCTGCGGAAGAGCGTCGGGGTAGCGGTGGCGCCGTAGCTCCCGCGGATGATCTCCGGCATGCCGAACTGCGCCGTGTCCGCGGAGATGGCCAGGTCATGACCGTTCACCAGCACCAGCCCGCCGCCCAGCGCCCAGCCGTTGACCGCGGCCACGGTGACCTGCGGCGCCTGGCGCAGCAGCGTGACGATCTCCCGCGCCGAGCCGCCTTCATAGAGCCGGCGCTTGCCCTGCCACGACGCCCGCAGGTCGTACAGGTCCAGCCCCGAGCTATACGCGTTGCCCGCTCCCGTAGTGACGATGCAGCGGATGTTGTCGTTGACCGACAGGGTCTTGAGGCTGTCCGCCAGCTCCGCCAGCAGCTTGCGGCTCAAGGCGTTCTTCCTCTCGGGCCGGTTGAGGGTGATCCAGGCGACGCCTGTTTCCTCGTCTATTTCCTCGATGATGCATTCCCTTTCAGCCACGGGTTTCCTCCAATCTGTTCAACGGGCGCCGAACCGTTCGCGCCAGGAATCCACACACGCCGGGTTCACCACGGTCTCGGGCACTTGGCCGGCCAGCACCGTGAGTAAGCTCTGGGCGGCCATGCGCTCACCTGATACCTGCGACTGCGGGTTCGTGCCGATGATGTGCGGGGTTATGATCAGCCGCTCGGGGTCCACCTGCCGGATGGGATCCGACATGGGCAGCGGTTCCTCTTCGAACACGTCCACGGCGGCGCCGGCGATGACTCCATCGTTCAACGCCCGCGCCAGGTCATCCTGCTTGACGACGCCCCCGCGGCAGGTGTTCACCAGGTAGGCGGTGGGCTTCATCTTCTTGATTTCGGCCAGGGTGATGAGCCGGCGCGTCTCCTCGGTGAGCGGCGTGTGCAGGGTGACGAGGTCGGATTCCCGGAGCACGGTGTCCAGCGACACCAGCTCCACCCCCAGGTGCTGCACCGACTCCTGGGTGATGTAGGGATCGCAGGCGATGAGCCGCATTTCCCACGGACCCAGGCGCTTGGCGACCTCCTTGCCTACCCGTCCGAGGCCGACGATGCCGACGGTGCGGCCGACCATCAGGTTGCCCCGGTGCTCGTTGCGCTTCCAGCCGCCCTCACGCAGGAGCTGCTGGTTGTGCACCAATCGCTTGAACAGCATGGACATGAGCCCGACGGTGGCCTCGGCCACCCCCGTGAAGTTCTCCCGCGCCGGGCTGTTGCACACCAGGATGCCCAGCTCGGTGGCCGCCTCCACGTCGATGGTCTCGTAGCCGATGGCGGCCTTGATCACCCCTCGCAGCTTCGGGCAGCGGGCCAGCACCCCGCCGCTGATGAAGTCCCGTTGGGCCGCCCAGACGGCGTCGCTGTCGCCTATCAGAGCCACCAACTCGTCTTCCGTATAGCGGTGCTTGGGATGCTCGTCCTGATCCTTCCCCAGCACGAGCTCGCAGCCCGCCTCCTCCAGCACGTCCCGCCCCACCGAAAGCTTGTGCGGGGCCGGGATACAGATCTTGTTGCCTTGCATGGTGACTCCGAGGGTTGAGGCCGGCCCCGTGGCCGGATTAGAGGCGATAGAGACGCCGCGCGTTCTCGTTCATGATGCGGTTCAGGGCTCCTTCCGGCAGGTCCTTGCGCTCCAGCATGGAGCTCACCGTGTGCGGGAACTTGCAGTCGCCGTGATTGTAGTCGGACGCGAACACCAGCCGGTCGTGTCCCACGAAGTCGAGAACGAACGGCAGCGTCTGCTCGTCCGGCTCGAACGAGTAGAAGACCTGCTCGCCGCGCATGTACTCGCCGGGGGTCTTCTTGAGCCAGGGCACCGCCGGCTGCATGTACTCGTAGTGTTCGTCCATGCGCTCGATCCAGTAGGGCACCCAGCCCGCGCCGGCTTCGAGGAAAGCCACCCGGAGCCCCGGAAACTCCTCGAGGATGCCGCCCGCGACAATGCACAGGCAGCCGATCATCTGCTCGAACGGGTGGGTCAGCACGTGGTTGAAGAACGCGTTGGTGGAGCGCTCGGTGCCCGCCGCCGGCCGCCCCGCGCCCACGTGGACGCACACCGGCACGTCCAGTTCCTGGGCCGCGGCGAAGAACGGCCGCAACTCGGGGTTGTCCAGGTTGCCTCCGGCAGTGGAGTGGGCCGGCGTACCCGCGGCCACGAACCCCAGCTCCTTGACGCAACGCCTGAGCTCCCTGACCGCTTCCCGCGGCTCCTGGATCGGCACCAGCGCCACCCCCTTGAGTCGGTCACGGTCCTGGCTGCAATACTCCGCGAGCCAGTTGTTGTAGGCCCGGGCTAGGGCACAGGCGTTGTCGGCGTCCTCGTAGTAGGCCAGGCTCAGGAACACGTTGGTGCCGAACAGCACGGCGGTGTCGATGCCCTCCAGGTCCATGTCCTTGAGCCGCTGGACCGGGTCCGCCATGCCGGTGGTGGGCTGGGGCCGGCGGCTGTAGCCCGCACCCACGTTGCCCACGCCGGGGCCGGATGGCTTGGGCCAGAGCTTGCCCTCCACCATCAGAAAGTCGACGCCGCGGTTGTCCTTGACCACTCGCGGGGCCTGAGAGCGGTAGGGCTCTTCCAGGTAGTCCTCCCAGCGAATATACTTCTCTTGCACGTGCCCGTCGGCATCGATAACGGTTGGCCTGCTCAATGGGGGCTCCTTCGGCGGTGTCCGGTCAGAGTAAGAAAGACCCGCGGATTCATCAACGAATCTATGAGACGCCGCGCCTGGGTGTCAAGGCTGGCCGGGTCCCGGCACGCTGACGGGAAAGGGGTGGCCATGGGCGTTCGCGGAAAGGCATGGGAACTCGAATGAAGATTACGGACATCCGAACCATCCGGCTGTGCGCGCCGATGGGTGTTCACGGCCGGGTGGAAAGCCGCACGGGGGTACGAACCCATCGCTATGGGCTCCTGGTGGAGGTCCATACCGATGAGGGAGTCACCGGCGTGGGCTCGTGCTCGGGCAACGGGCTGGTGCTGGAATCCATCGTCGCCCATGTGCTCAAACCGCTGCTCGTCGGCATGGACCCGCTCGCCATCGAGGAGGTCTGGGACACTGCCTATTTCCGCGCAGGGGTCCGCGCCTTCGGCTCCAGGGGCGTCGGGGTGGTGGCCCTCAGCGGCGTGGACACCGCCTTGTGGGACATCGCCGGCAAGGTGAAGGGCGTGCCGGTGTACGAGCTGCTGGGCGGCAAGCGCCGGGACCCGGTGGAGGTCTACGCCACGGCCCTCTATCCCGAGGAAACCCGGGCCGCGGTGGAGAAGGCCGAGAAGCTGGCGGAGCGGGGCTTCCACGGCATCAAGATCAAGGTGGGCTTCGACCTGGACCAGGACATCGAGATCGTCAGCGCCGTGCGGTCCGCCCTGGGACCCGATTTCCCGCTCATGACCGACGCCAACCAGGGCTACGAGCTGGACGTGGCCCTGACCGTCGCCGCGGCGTTCGAGAAGCTCGGCATCGGCTGGCTGGAGGAACCCCTGTTCATGGAGGACGTGGCCGGCCATGCGCAACTCAAGGCCCGCACCGGCGTCCCCGTGGCCCTGGGCGAGAACCTTCACACCCGTTTCGCCTTCGAGTCGTTCATGGCCCGCGACGCCGTCGACGTCCTCCAGCCCGACGTCGCCCGGGCCGGCGGCATCAGCGAGGTGCGCACCATCGCGGCCTTGGCCGCCGAACAGGGTCTCCCGGTCTCGCTCCACACCTACGGCGACGGCATCGCCCTGGCCGCCAGCCTGCATCTGGCCGCCGCGCTGGAGAACAGCTCGGTCATGGAGTTCGACTACAACGAGAACCCGCTCCGCAGCGGCCTGCTCCAGGAGCCCCTGGAGCCCAAAAACGGCTTCATGCGCCCGCCCGATGGCCCCGGCCTCGGCGTCACCCTGGACCTCGAAGCTCTGCAACGGTATCATTTCGACGGCGGCGGAGACCTCGCGCTCTGGCGCCGGACGCTGCGCGACCCCAGACCCGTCATTCCCGCGAAAGCGGGAATCCAGGCGGGGAGGAGTCGGGGAGGCGCCCCCGGGAGGCCGTCCCGTGATTGACGCCATCTACTGGATTGACCATCTCGGCCTCGAACCCCATCCCGAAGGCGGCTACTTCAAGGAGATCTATCGGTCCCCGATCGCGGTGCCGGACGGGGCGCTGCCAGGCTATGACGGTCCTCGCAACCTCGGCACCTCCATCTATTTCCTGCTACGGGACGAAGAGTTCTCCGCCCTCCACCGCATCAAGCAGGACGAGCTGTGGCACTTCTACGCGGGCTCGACTCTCACCGTGCACATCATTGACGCCGCCGGCCGTTATTCGCCCATCCGCATGGGCCCGGACCCGGAGGCGGGCGAGTGCCTTCAGGCGCTGGTGCCCGGCGGCTCGCTGTTCGGCGCCTCCCTGGACGGCGGCGCGGGCTACACCCTCGTGGGCTGCACCTGCGTCCCCAGTTTCGACTTCGCCGATTTCGAGATGCCCGCAAGGGAAGAGCTGCTCAACCGCTACCCACGGCACCGCGAGCTGATCCACCGGCTCACGCGTGCTTCGTAATTTTCTGCCAAAGCGTTAGACTTGGAGAGAATCACATTACGGGGAGAGCAACCCATGACCACCAAACGCGAAGTGCGTATCGGCTGTGTCCAGACGCCGGCCCTGGCGACCTTCGACGAGGCCATCGAGGCGGCCCGCCGCCTGGCCGGCGACGCGGTGGCGGCGGGGGCCGAGCTGGTGTGCCTGCCCGAGTTCTGCGGCGGCCTCGCCACCGAGAACGGCGTGCTCAAGCCCCCGGCCGCGCCGGAAGCGAGGCACCCCGTGCTCGAAGCGCTGCGCGCCTTCACCCGCGATGCCGGCGCGTGGTTGCTCATCGGCTCCGTGGCGGTGGACGGAACCGACGGCCGCCTCATCAACCGCGGCTTCCTGGTGGACGACCAAGGCGACATCCGCGCCCGCTACGACAAGATCCACCTGTTCGACGTCGACCTGTCCGATACCGAGCGTTACCGCGAGTCCGCGGTGGTCAGTCCCGGAAAGCAGGCCGTGGTGGCGGACACCCCCTGGGGCCGCCTCGGCATGACCACCTGCTACGACCTGCGCTTTCCGCACCTCTACCGCTCGCTGGCACAGGCCGGCGCCGAGATCCTGGCGGTGCCCGCGGCCTTCACCAAGGTCACCGGACAGGCCCACTGGCACGTGCTGAACCGCGCCCGCGCCATCGAGAACGGCGCCGTCGTGGTGGCCCCCTGTTCCGTCGGCCCCGTGCCCGGCGGCGGCGCCGTCTACGGCCACTCGCTCATCGTCTCACCCTGGGGCGAGGTCCTTGGGGAGGGCGGTGACGAGGAGGGGACAATCGTCGTCACCGTGGACATGGAGAGCGTCGCCGGCGCCCGCCAGCGCGTGCCGAGCCTGCAGCACGACCGGCCCTTCAGCCAGCCGGCGAAGCCGGAACCGGGTCGCCGTTCGGTGGCGTGACGTGCCGCCGCAAGCGAGTCGCTAGTGAAAGAGTTGATCATCGTACGGCACGCCAAGTCGAGCTGGAAGGACTCCGGCCTCAACGATCGTGATAGGCCTCTCAACAAACGGGGTGAACGGGACGCGCCCGAGATGGGGGCACGGCTGGCACGGCGCAAGGACAGGCCGGACCTGATCGTGTCGAGCCCGGCCGTGCGGGCTCTGACGACGGCGCGGATCATCGCCAAGACGCTCGGCTACCCGCCCAAGGACATCATGGTAAAGGACCGGCTTTACGGTGCCGGCGTCGACGAGTTGCTCGATGTGATTCGCAATGCGGACGAGTCTGTGGCGACACTGATGTTGTTCGGCCACAACCCGGGGCTGACCGAGCTGGCCAATCACCTGGGGCCGCGGCCGATTCCCAACCTGCCCACCTGCGGCGTGCTGCATCTCAGGTTCGAAGTCGACACTTGGTCCGTCGTCGGATATGCCCGGGGCGACGAGGTGCTGTTCGACTTCCCCAGGAGTTAGCCCACGCGTCACTCCACGCTTCTCAATTTCCCTGCCACGAATTTGTGGAGCGTGCTGGAGATGAGGGTCTGGTAGGGCATCCCTTCCTTGCTGGCCTTCTTTTTGAGGGCCTCCAGATCGCGGGACGAGATCCGGATGTTGATGCGCTTGTCCTTCTGAAGGAAAGCGGCTGCAGCTTCTTCCAGTTTGCGCTTTTTTTCCTTGAAACGGGTGATGCTTCTCAATTCCCCGCGTTCGAAATCCCGTAGGATCTTCATTTCTTCCTCGTCCAACTTGAGAGGGTGCTTCATTCGAGATACTCCCGTGTCGCTTTTCTGCTGGGAATGATGGTTTTGAGAAACCGTGTTCCTCTCTGTTTGTCAACAGCGTCTTGCTGGTGGAGTGCCGCGTCCTACTGAAAATCCCGGCTCTTCCTCCTTACCGGCTCCGCGCCGATCTCCGGCTCCCACACCGACTCCACCACGATGTGGACCACGTTGGATTCGTTCTGCAAGGGGCCGCTGACGCCCATGAAGGAGAGGGTCTTGACGGCGACCCGGAAGCGTTCATAGACGTCGCGCCACACGATGACGTTGACGAAGCCGGTTTCGTCCTCGAGGGTCATGAAGATGACGCCCCGGGCGGTCTTGGGCCGCTGGCGGCAGATGACGATGCCGGCGTAGTCCACGCGGCGGCCGTGGGGCATGCGTTGCACGGCGGCGGCATCGGGAAGGCCTTGGGCGGCGATCCGCGGGCGCAGGTGGGCCAGCGGGTGGCCCCGGGGGCTGTGATCGGCGGTGCGGTAGTCCCAGACGATGGACTCGAGGCCGCTCAGGGGCTCGAACGAGACCGGCGCGGCGGGGGTTTCGAGGGACAGGGCGTCTCCCGCGGCCGCCTGGAGTCCCTGGACCTGCCAGAGGGCCTGACGCCGCCGGGAGGTGCGCGGGGTGAATGCGCCGGCCTGGGCCAGGCGGTCGAGGAGGTCCTGCCGCAGCCCGGTGCGGGAGGCGAGATCGGCCAGGGAGCGGAACGGGGCGACGCGCCGGGCGCTCTCGATGCGCAGCCAGTCGGCTTCCCCGAGTCCTTTCACGTAGCGCAGGCCCATGCGCAGGGCGTGGACCGGGGCGCCGCCGGCCCGCGTGCCGGACCGGGCCTGACTCCCGGCCTGCCTTTCCAGGGTGCAGTCCCAGTCGCTGTGGCGGACGTCCACCGGCAGTACCCGGACCCCGTGGCGTTTGGCGTCGTCCACGATGGTGGCCGGGGCGTAGAAGCCCATGGGTTGCGCGTTGAGCAGCGCGCAGGCAAAGGCCGTGGGGTAGTGGCGCTTGAGCCAGGCCGACGCGTAGGCGATGTGGGCGAAGCTGGCGGCGTGGCTTTCGGGGAAGCCGTAGTCGCCGAAGCCGCGGATCTGCTCGAACACCTGGGCGGCGAAGTCCTTGTCGATGCCCTTGGCCTCCATGCGCGAGATGAACCGGTCCCGGTGCCGCTCGATCCTCCCCGATCTCCTCCAGGCGGCCATGTCGCGCCGGAGCTGATCGGCCTCTCCGGGCGTGTAGTCCGCGGCCACCACGGCCAGCCGCATGACCTGTTCCTGGAACAACGGGACGCCGAGGGTCTTCTTGAGGATGGGCTCCAGGGAAGGGTGGGGGTAGGTGACCTCCTCCTCCCCGTTCCGGCGGCGCAGATAGGGATGCACCATGCCGCCCACGATGGGACCCGGCCGGACGATGCTGACCTCGATGACCAGGTCGTAGTACTCCCGGGGCTTGAGCCGGGGCAGCATGGACATCTGCGCGCGGCTCTCGATCTGGAAGACCCCCACGGTGTCGGCCTCGCGGATCATGGCGTAGGTCGCGGGATCGTCCCCGGGAATCGTGGCCATGGAAAAGCTCCGGCCCCAGTGTTTCCGCATGAGGCAGAAGGACCTGTCCACCACGGTCAGCATGCCGAGCCCCAGCAGGTCCACCTTGAAGAGCTTGAGGCTTTCCAGGTCCTCCTTGTCCCACTGGATGACCGTGCGGTCGCGCATGGCGCCGTTCTCGATGGGGACCAGGTCCCGTACCGGCTTGTGCCCCAGCAGGAATCCGCCGGGATGGATGGACAGGTGGCGGGGGAAGTCCTGGATCTCCGCCGCCAGCCGCAGCAGTTCCCCATGCGCCCGCGGGTCGAGGCCGGCGCTCTGGAGCACTTGCGGGTCCGGGCGCTCGTATTGGCCCAGCAGCCGGGTGACGCGGTGGAGCGCGGTTTCCGTCAGCCCCAGGACCTTGCCCACGTCCCGGACCGCGGAACGCCCGCGGTAGCGGATGAAGTTGGCCACCATGGCCGCGTGGGTGCGGCCGTGCTTGCGGTAGAGGTACTGGATGACCTCCTCGCGGCGGTTGTGCTCGATGTCGAGATCGATGTCGGGCGGCTCGGCCCGTTCCGTGGAGATGAACCGCTCGAACAGCAGGCCCATCTGCACCGGATCGACGGCGGTGATGCCGAGGCAGTAGCACACCGCGGAATTGGCCGCGGAGCCGCGTCCCTGGCAGAGGATCCCGTTCTCCCGGCAGAACCGGACCAGGTCCCACATGGTGAGGAAGTAGCCCTCGTAGGCGAGTTCGCCGATGACCTGGAGCTCGCGCTCGATCTGTGCCCGGATGTCTTCGGGGACGGTGCCGCCGTAACGCTCCCCGGCTCCCCGGAAGGTGAGCTCCTGGAGCCGCTCCCCCGAGGTCTTGCCGCCCGGCAGCTCCTCGGAGGGGTAGCGGTAGTGGATCTCGTCCAGGGAGAAACCGCAGCGGGCGGCCGCTTCCAGGGTGCGGGCGACCGAGTCCGGGTCGTCCCTGAAAAGCGCCGCAAACGTGGAAGGGGACTTGAGGTCGTGCTCCGCGTTGGGCTTGATCAGCCGCCCGGCGGCGGCGAGCGGAACCCCGTGGCGGATGCAGGTGAGGACGTCCTGGAGCCGGCGTCGGGAGGGGTCGTGATAGAGCACCTCGGTGGCGGCCGCCGTGGGGATGCCGTAGCGCCGCGCCCGCTCCCGCAGCCGGCGCTCCTGCGGCGCCTCTTCCGCCCGGCGGTGGCGGGTCACCAGCGCGTAGAGCCGGTCGCCGAAGGCATCCCGGAGATCCCGGGCGACGAACGCCGGTTCCGGTTCCCGCGCCAGCAGGCTCTCTTCTCCGCCCCACAGGGCCAGGAGCCCGCCGGCGTGGGCGCAGACCTCGCGCCATTCCACCACGCTCTGTCCCTTGGGTGAGCGGAGCCGGCCGGCGGAGATGAGCCGGCAGAGGTGGGCGTAGCCGGTGCCGTCGGCGGCGAGCAGCAGAATGGAGGAGCCGTCGGCGACGGTCATGCGGGCGCCGACGACCAGATGGAGGCCCAGCTCCCGGGCCTTCACATGGGCGCGCACGACGCCGTAGACGCCGTCCCGGTCGGTGAGGCCAAGCGATCCGATTCCCATCTCCGCCGCCCGCTCCAGCAACTCCTCGGGATGGCTCGCCCCCTCCAGGAACGAGTAGTGGCTCTTGCAGTAAAGGGGTGCGTAGGACACGGGCGCCGTCACTCCACTTTTCCATGCACGAACCAGCCGTGGCGTTTGGAATCGTAGTAGACCCACAGCCACGGGCCCTCGCCGGCGCGGATGAAGTGGTACTCGCGGTGCACCCCGGCGCCCGATCCCCACCATCCTCCGGAGATGATGTAGGGGCCGGCACTCTCCCGGCCGAGAAAGCCGCCGCCGGTTCGGGCGCCGTCAACGCGGGCGTCGCCGGCCCGGGCATCTCTGACCACGGGCTCGGCCATGGCAGCGGGCGGCGCGGGGTCCCTGAGCCGGACGGGCTTGGGGAAGAAACGCCGCACCAGCGGGCGCAGCCGGACCGGTCGCGGCCTCGGCGCCGGCACGTCTTCCATGGGCTCCCAGGTGAAGCGCGCCTCCGGAAGATGCCCGGAACGGAGCCGCGCCCGCAGCAGCGCGCCGTCGCCGAACCGGGCGCGCAACCGCGCCAGCGCGCGGTTGGCCGCGTCGCGGTCGCGCGCGGAGGCGCCGTGGAAAAGCTCTCCCTGCCGGATATCCGGCGAAGCTCCCCGGATCTCCATGAGGATTTCCGTCACCCCGGCCGGCAGCGCCGTGGCTTCCAGGCGCAGCCGCAAGAGGTCCAGGATCTGTGCCCGGTCCAGGATGGGCCGGGCCGGCCGCAGGGTCTCGGCCTTCTCCGACTTGTCGTCCAGGCGGAGCTGGAGGAGGGCGGTCATCACCTGGTGGCGCTGCTCCAGCGCTTCAAGCAAAGGCTCCAGCAGCTCCTCCATGAGCACCGCCAGCCGCCGCCGGTCGCTCTCCGGGTAGTCCAGGAAGACCCCCGCGGCGATGGGCTCGGACGGCGTCTCCGGATGGAGCGGGCTCCACAGGTCGCCCGCGGCCAGCCGGTGGAGACGGTGGGCTTCCCGTCCCAGCCGCGAGCGCACCTGGGACGCGGGCAGGTCCAGGAAGCCGCCCAGGGTGTGGATGCCGAGCCGGGCCAGGAGGTCGCGGACCTTGGGGGCGAGGTCGAGACGTTCGATCCGGACGTCGCGGACATGTTTGTGCTCTTCCTCGGGCGTGCGGAAGACCACGACCCGGTCGCCGGCCTTGGCCGCGGCATAGCTGCCGAAACGCGAGAACCCCACGGCCACGGTGTTGCGAAGGCCGGCGCCGTCGAGGTCGCCGTGGATGAGTCCGGCCCATTCCTCCAGGCGGGGATGGAGCAGGGAAAGCCCCGAGGCCCCGAGCCAGAACACACCGGGCTCGTCCCGGGAGGGCTCCACCTCGGCGGCGAAGCGCCGCAGGCGCGGAACCAGGCCGGCCACGGCCTTGTCGATGGCCGAGCGGGAAATGACGTCCGCCCGGAGATGGCGCGAGAGCGCAAGCCCCGCGCCATAGCTCATGCCCGGGAGGATGCACATGGCCCGCGCCCGATGGTTTACCCAGAGGATGGTCCCCTGGGCCTTGTCCCGGTCCACCACCGCGGCGGGATGGTCTTTCCAGTCCGGATGGTCCCGGAGCAGCAGTTGCAGGGGAAAGGCCGCAACGTCAACACAGGCCATCCGTTCCACGGCACGACTCCATGTGGCTCCATCCCGGAGCCCCCCGCTTGTCCTTGACCATGCGGATTTCCCAGTCGAAGCGGCTGAAGGCAGTCCTCGTGATAGTGCCCTCGCCGTGAAGCGACACCAGGGGCCCTAGCGAGGGCGTGCCCCGCTTCTTGCGGGTGAGGCAGAGGAGCGCCGCGTGGTGCTTCCGGGCCAGCGCCGCCAGGCGGCTCTGGATCGCCATGTGCATCCGCGCCTCGGCCTTCAGGTCCAGCACCACCAGGCCGAACGCGCCGGAGCGCAGCAACTGGTCGGCCGCGCGGGACGCGGCGAGGGCGTCGGGGACCCGGATCACCGGCAGGGCCTCGAGATCGATGCCCCACTCGGCGAAATCCGGCGGGAAGAAGATCGAGTTGCCGAAGCCGATCCACGCCGCGGGCTCTCCCCGCTGCTGGGCCTGGAGGATCAGCGCGGCCGCGGCGGTGAGGGAAGGGGCCGCGCCCGAGTCCGACATTTCGGTGAGCCGTCCGGCCAGGGAGGACAGGTTCCAGGCCCTCGGGGTCTCGCGGACAGGCCGGCGCCGCGGCGCAGCGGGGGCGGTGCCCGAAGCCGGTATGGCGTCGTGAGTCTTTTCGGTGGAAACGTCCATGAAAGCTCTCCGTGTCCCGCAAAAGGCAAAGGATCGGGCGCCGGGAACGCATTGTCCCGGATGCCGCGCCCATGCGACCCTTCGGGTTTACCCTTCCAGATAACGTCTCACCTCCACCACCTTGCCCAGGACGGTGCACTCATCGGCCCTGGGGACGATTGGCGCGAAAGCCGGGTTCTCCGGATGCAGCTCGATCCGGCTCCGGCGCAGGCGAAGCCTCTTGATGGTGGCCTCGTCGCCCACCAGGGCCACGACGATGTCCCCCGAGGAGGCTTCCGCCTGCTGCCTCACGACGACGATGTCGCCCGGAAGGATACCCGCGCCGGTCATGCTTTCCCCCTGGACCCGGAGCCCGAACACTTCCTCCGAGTCCCGTGACTGGACCGGGATGTAGCCCTCGCATTCCTCGATGGCCGCCCGCAGCCCGCCGGCCTGCACCCGCCCCAGCAGCGGCACGAACAGCGTCCCGGGCTCCCGGGGCAGGCGATAGCCCCTGGATTTCCCGTGCGCCTTGACCAGCCGCCCCTCGTCCACCAGGCGCTCCAGATGCTGCCGGGCCGTCTGCACCGCCCTGAACCGGAACGCCTCCTGGACCTCCCGCACCGTGGGAGGAAGCTCCTCCAGGATCCGCCTGCGCACGAACCGGTAAACCTTGTCCCGGGTCTCTCCCGGTGGAGTAAAGGGTGTCATGAGGATGCGTATACCAGACTTTTGTCTGGTATGCAAGAAACGCATGGGTGTCGAATCAAGGCCCTTACACCATCAGGAAAGCCGGGCACATGCACAGCATCTTGATTGCATCGCAATCCCCGCGTAAATTGACAACCGCGGGAGGATGACCATGGCGAGTATCACGATTCGCAATCTCGACGACGAGGTGAACGGCGGGCGGGCGGGTCCCCGGGATTTGGCGAAGTTCACCCGCGAATGCTTCGCGCCCCTCGGCGGCGTCGAACTCGAACTTCCTCCGCGCGGCCCGATGCGCGAGTCTCCCGACTTATCCTGAAACGCTTGAGATGTTGGCTCGACCTTGGATTTGCGCGTCGGATTCTGCCGTTCGACAGCGCCGCGGCCCGAGCCTATGCGGAGGTCGCATCCCCGAGAACTGCCTGAGAACCGATGAGACGGACAGCGAGTTCGGCGTCATTGGACACGGACACCGATGACAATTGCGCAAGAAAGGTCGTTTACGATGTCGGTGAGCCCTACTCGGTACGGGCCACCAAGGAATCTCGGGAGCGAATGATGGCCGTAAGCGACGCCGAAATACGGCAGCGGCTGCGTCTGAGCGAGGACAGCGCCTGGGAATTCAAGCAGATGGAGTTCAATGGGAATCAGCTCACTAGTCCCCGACGGGATGATCTAGCGGATGAAATGGCGGCCTTCGCGAATGCAAGCGGAGGCACACTTCTTTGCGGCGTTTCGGACGATGGGCGCATTCAGGGCATGTCACCGGAACAGATGGCCTCAGTTGATCGCCTGCTGGTTGAAGTAAGCACAGATGCGGTGAAGCCTGCGCTGCGAATCGACGTTCATCACCGGGAACTTGACGGAGAAGCGTTTGTTCTCGTCGAAGTGCCGCGGGGCAACACCGTTCACGAACGGGATGGGCGCGCGTTCATCCGCGTTGGGGCGACCAAGCGACAAATGGACAGCGAAGAGCGTCTAAGGCTGACGCAGAACCGCGCACAAAGCCGTTATCTGTGGTTCGATAAACAAATCGTGCCCAATACGGGCTTCGAGACGCTCAGCGAGCGGCTGTGGGAGCCGCTGCTCAGCGTGGCTGGAGCGGATGATCCTCGCAGGGCATTGATGAATCTCAGGCTCCTGGGCGAGGATGAAGCGGGTGTGGATCGCGCGACAGTTGCAGGGGTGCTGCTTTGTAGCCAGTCGCCACATAGGTGGTTGCCACAAGCCACGATTTTAGCCACGCACTATCGCGGAAAGGATCGCGCCTCCGGTCAACTGGACGCACAGGAAATTGTCGGTCCACTACCTTTGCAGATCGCTGACGCGGTGAAGTTCGTCGTACGCAACATGCGGGTCGCGGCGCGCAAGTTACCGGAGCGGGAGGATGTGGCACAATACAGCGTTGCAGCCGTGTTCGAAGCGGTGGTAAACGCCGTTGCGCACCGTGATTACTCCATGTCTTCCCGCCGTATCCGATTGTCAATGTTCATGGGGCGTCTTGAGATTGACTCGCCCGGTCAGCTTCCCAATGGGATGACCATTGAAGGCATGGACACAAGCCAGGCAACGCGCAACGAAGTGATCGCCTCCGTGTTTGGACGAATTCCCGTCGGAGATGTCCCAGGGTCGAGCCATCGTCGATACTTGATGGAACGCCGAGGGGACGGCGTATCCATAATCAAGACGGAAACCCAAGCAGCCACTGGCAACCTGCCACAATACAAGGTCGTTGACCAGTCCAACGTCGCACTGAGCATTCCTGCTGCGAAACTCGAATTGAGTCCCGCCGCCTCGACAGTAACGGTGCATTCCAAAGGAGAAGCTCTGTCGGGAGTCGATGTATTGGCGCTCTTTCCGAACAAGACCTGGCAACGCGCAACGACCGACGAGGCTGGCGAAGCATCTCTCGATCTATACACAACGCATCTTCCGATGACCGTTTATGCTGCGGCACCTGGGTATGGTGGAGGGCTGAAAAGAGAGTGGTTGCCCAGCCGCGGAGGTCTTTTGATCGAGCTCAATCGCCTTTCTGCCGGAGGTGCCGCCATATTCCCTCAGGCCATCGGACATCTCCCCGGCCTGCGCGGACGCCTCAATCCCATACGCGATGCCTTCGATCGGACTTATCTGTATGCGGACAATATCGCCATAGAGGACGGTCGACAGCAGCCAGTGCATTTTCGGCTGGGCAAGTCCATCAAGCTCACGGACGCCGCGGGCTCGGAGCTGTCTGTGACCATTATTGACATTATCGGTCAGTCCGCGTTGGTGGATTATCGTCCGTTCACACGTGAACCACCGCGATGAACACGTTCAGACAGTTTCCGCGGCGAAAACCCGAGACCGGACGCCATCGGAGCAGGGATTGTGACGGTGCTGTACCACACCAGAAATACGTGGAGCCTGCAGGGGAGACAGCACCGCCACGGGCCGCCCCCGCTTGGTGATCGTCACCGGCTTGCCGTCCTTCATCAATCGAGACCTGTCGTGCCCCGATTCGCACCCCGCCACACTATCTGTTAAAAATTTTCAATCTCGCTCCGAAACCCACGAACGACACCGGGGCCGGGAGGATGCAGCGTGATCGAGGTCGAGGGTCTCACCCGAAAGTATGGTGATCTGGTGGCGGTGGACGATGTCTCCTTTTCCATCGGGAAGGGGGAGGTCGTCGGCCTGCTGGGGCATAACGGCGCCGGCAAGACCACCATCATGCGCATGCTCACCGGCTACATCGAGCCCACCGCGGGGTCGGTGGTCATCGACGGCCTGCCGCTCTACGAAGCGCGACTGAGCATCCAGCGGAAGATAGGCTATCTGTCCGAGAACGCTCCGCTTTATCCGGACATGTCGGTGGTGCGCTACCTGGAGTACGTGGCCGATCTGCGCGGCGTCCCGCGCGCCGGCCGTCCGTCCGTGCTCAGGCGGGCGCTGGAGCGGACATGGCTGACGGACCGGTCCCTGGATCCGGTGGGCACGCTTTCGAAGGGCTACAAGCAGCGGCTGGGAGTGGCCCAGGCCATCGTGCACGAGCCGGAGATCCTGATCCTCGACGAGCCCACCAACGGTCTGGACCCCACGCAGATCTTCCAGATGCGGTCGCTGGTCCGGGATTTGAGCGAGAACGCCACCATCATCGTCTCCACGCACGTCCTTCAGGAGGTGGAGGCGATATGCGAACGGGTGATCATCATGGTGCAGGGACGCATCGCGGTGGATGCCCGGCTGAGCGAGCTGCAGCAGTCCCACCGGCTGGTGGTGGGGCTCGGCAAACCATCCGACGACGCGGCGGAACGGCTCGGGGAGCTTCCGGGAGTGGGGATGGTGTCGCCGGCGGAGGGGCTCCGCGGGGAGAGCTACGCCCTCGAGCTTGAGGTCCCCGTCGACGAGGTGGCCCCCGGCGTGGCCAGGGAGGCGGTCGAACGCGGCTGGGATCTCTTTCGCATGAGCGAGGAGGCCCGTACCCTGGAGACCGTGTTCCGCGAGGTGGGGGAGAGAGGCGGCCATGGCCGGTAGCATCTGGAGCATCGCCAAGAAGGAGTTCTCCACCTATTTTTCCTCGCCGGTGGCGTTCATCTTCCTGGGGACGTTCTCGGCCGTGTGCCTGTTCATCTTCTTCTGGGTCGAGCAGTTCTTCGCGCGCAACATCGTCGACGCAAGGCCGTTGTTCGAGTGGATGCCGATCCTGCTCATCTTTCTCAGCGCGGCCCTGACCATGAGGATGTGGAGCGAAGAACGGCGCATGGAGACCCTGGAGTTCCTCTTCACCATGCCGGTGAAGACGCTCCATCTGGTGCTGGGCAAGTTCCTGGCCTGTCTGGGGCTGGTGGCCATCGCCCTGGCGCTGACCCTGGGCGTCCCGGTCACCGTCTCGTTCATGGGCCCCCTCGACTGGGGCCCGGTGCTGGGCGCCTACACGGCGTCGCTGCTGCTGGCGGCGGCCTACTGCTCCATCGGCCTCTACATCAGCGCGCGGAACGAGAGCCAGATCGCCAGCCTCATCCTCACCACCGTCATCGGCTTCGTGTTCTACCTGTTGGGGTCCCTGACGTTCGGTTTCCTGGCCGGCGTCCAGTGGGCCGAATACCTGGGTCTGGCGGCCACGGGCGTCCGCTTCGAGTCCATCACCCGGGGCGTGCTGGACCTTCGGGACATCTACTACTACGTCAGCATCGTCGGCGTATTTCTCGCCCTGAACGTCTTCTCCCTGGAGCGGCTGCGGTGGTCTCGGGAGGGCCAGAAGACGCGCCACCGCGCCTGGCGGGCCGTGACCGCGCTGGTGGTGCTCAATTTCGTCCTGGCCAACTTCTGGCTCCACCGCGGACTGGCCGTGCGCGCGGACCTCACGGCGGGAAAGGACTACTCCATTTCCCAGGCGACCCGGGACCTCGTCGCCCAGTTGCAGGAGCCGCTGCTCATCCGGGGCTACTTCAGCGCCCGCACCCACCCGGTGCTGGCTCCGTTGATGCCCCGGATCCGCGATACCATTCGCGAGATCGAGTCCCTCGGCGGCGGCCGCGTGCGCGCGGAGTTCGTGGACCCACGGGAGGAGCCCGATCTCGAGGAGGAAGCCAATCAGCGCTACGGCATCCGGCCGATTCCCTTCCGGACAGAGGACCGCTACCAGACCTCGCTGGTCAACTCGTACTTCGACCTGCTGCTCCAGTACGGCGACAAGCACGAAGTGCTGCGGTTCCAGGATCTGATCGAGATCAGGGGCGGGCGGACGGGAACCAACGTGCGCCTGCGGAACCTCGAGTACGATCTGGCCCGGGCCATCAAGAAGGTGCTGTACGGCTTTCAGGACATCGGCGCGCTGTTCGCCGGCATCGATCAGCCGGTGGAATTCCGGGGATACATCTCGTCGGTGGAGAAGCTGCCGAAGTCCATCGCGCCCTTCAAGCGGCAGTTGCTGACGTCGCTGAGGGAACTCCGCAAGGAGTCGGAGGGAAAATTCAAGTACGAGATCATCGATCCCGAGGCCGAGGGCGTGGCCGAGCAACTGGCCCAACAGTACGGCTTCCGCCCCATGGCGGCGGGACTCTTCGATCCGAAACGCTTCTACTTCTACATGGTCATGAAGAACAACGACAGCACGGTGCAGGTGCCCCTGCCCGGTAAGCTGAACCAGGAGTCCGCCAAGCGGAGCGTGGAGTCGGCGCTCCGCAGGTTTGCCCCCGGGTTCATCAAGACCGTCGGCTTCCACACCCCGCCGCCGGAGCCCCGGCAGCCGGGAGCGCGCTTCCAGCCGCCGCCCCGGCAGTTCCGGCTGGTGCTGCAGAAGCTCAGGCAGAACTACCGCCTCGCCGAGGTGGACCTCAAGTCCGGGCTGGTGCCGGAGAACGTGGACCTGCTGCTGCTCGCGGCGCCCAAGGAGCTGACGCCGAAGCAGCGGTTCGCCGTGGACCAGTTTCTCATGAAGGGCGGCTCGGTGGCGGTGTTGACCTCGCCCTATACCGTGGCCCGCACCCCGGCCGGTCTGGCCGCCAGCCGTTACACCTCCGGCCTCGAACCGCTGCTGGAGCACTACGGCGTGACGGTGCAGAAGACCCTGGTGCTCGATCCGCGGAACGAGCCATTTCCGGTGTTCGTGAACCGCCAGGTGGGCGCCTTCACCGCCCGTGAGCTGCAGCTCGTGCCGTACCCCTACTTCGTCGACGTCCGGGACGAGAGCCTGAACCAGGACAATCCCATCACCTCCCGGCTGCCCCAGTTGACCCTGAGCTGGGCCTCGCCGCTCACGCTTCCCGACGAACAGGACGGCGGCATCACCGCGACGCCGCTGCTTTCCAGTTCCGGGTCGTCCTGGGTGTCGAGCTCCCTGAAGGTCCATCCGGATTACAAGGTCCACCCGAAGCTGGGGTTCGAGAAAGAGGGCCAACCCAAGGGGCGGGTGCTGGCCGCGGTGGTGGAAGGCAGTTTCCGTTCCTACTACGCGGGCAAGGACTCGCCGTTGCTGGCCGGGGAAGACGGCGGTGAAGAGAAACCGTCGCCGCCCGGGGGCGGCGAGGCCGCGGAAAAGAAGGACGGCGAGGAGGAGCCGGTGGTGACCGGCATGATCGAAAAGTCGCCGGAGTCGGCCCGCATCATCCTGGTCGGTTCCAATGAGGCATTCACCGACCAGATGCTTCAATTGTCACGCGCGGCAAACAACGACCGGTTCGTGAACTCGCTGCAGTTCCTGGAGAACGCGGTGGACTGGGCCTTGGAGGACCGCGCCCTCCTGTCCATCCGGAGTCGCGCCCACTTCGCCCGGACCCTCGTGCCCATGACCCGCGAGCGGAAGGCCTTCTGGGAGTACCTGAACTACGGCATCGTGCTGATGGGCCTGGCGTTGATCTACGGGGGCTACCGGTATCATCTGCGCCGGCTGCGCGACCAATACGAGAGAACGCTGGCGGCCTAGCCGGGTTGAAGGGGTTTCCGCGTGAGCCGATCGATCAAGCTCTTGCTGTCGTTGCTGGTCCTCCAGGCCGGTCTGGTGGTGTGGGTCAACCTCCCGAGCGACGACACCGGCGCCTTGGAGGCGGACAAGCCGCTTCTGACCGTGGACCGCGGCAGCATGGACACGGTGACCATCGAGCGGCAGGACAAGCCGACGCTGCGCCTCGCCCGCAAGGACGGCGGCTGGGTGCTGGCCGACAAGGGCGACTTCCCGGTGTCGCCGGCCAGGTTCGAGAAGTTCGCGGACAAGCTCCTCGACGCCAAACGCTCCTGGCCCGTGGGCAAGACCCTGGTGGCGGCCAGGCAGTTCAAGGTGACGCCGGTCCGTTTCGAACGGCGGGTGCGGTTCCTCCAGGGGACGGAGGTGCTGGGCGACGTCTTCCTCGGCTCATCGCCCGGGTTCCGCAGGGTCCATGCCCGTCTCGACGGCGACGACCACACCTACGCCATCGACTTCAACGCTTTCGACGCTCCGGCGGAGGCGGGACAGTGGTACGATACCGAGCTGCTCAAGACGGCGGCGGAGGACATCGTCCGCATCGACCTGGGGTCCTACGCGTTGAAGGCCGGCGACGGCGGGTTCGAGGTGGAGGGGCTGCGGGAGGACGAAGAAACCGACGCGGGGCCGGTGAAGGATCTCGTGGAGCGCGTGGCGAGGGTAGGCTTCAAGGAGGTTCTCTCAGTGGACGGGAAGACGCGTTTCGACGGCGGAAGGCCCATCCTCGAGTACAGCATCGAGACGAAGACGGGATCCACCATCACCCACACGGTGGTATCCCCGAAAGAGGGCGATTACTATATCCTCAAGAGTTCCGCGCAACCCCACTACTTCGAGGTGGAGCGAGAGCGGTTCGACAAGCTGCGCGACACCAGCCGGGTGCAGCTGGTCAAGGGCGTTGACTAAAGGAGTCGCGGTCACACATACAGCGGACGCCCGCCACGGACATGGGAGAGTTGATTTCGAGAAAGAAACCGCGTAATCGTCTTTTTCGAGAACAACTTCGTGGTTAGGAAGAAGGATAGGATGGCGCGCGCAAGATCAAGAAGAACAATTTCTTCCATTGACAAGGAAATCGATGGCGTTTGCAAAGAGCTTGCCGCGATTCGTGGCGCAGAGTGTTTTCCGTTGTTACTCGGAGAGGCCAATATACGGAATACCCTGGTTGATAGGGTTTATGATGACTTAAGGGCAGGAAAGTATAGTGGGAAGTCTTTGGATGTGGTCATCGATTCTGGTGGAGGAGATATTGATGCGGCGTATAACCTTGCTCTCCTGTTTCGCCGTTACGGAAATGAGAAGCTCACTTTCATCATCCCACGATGGGCGAAAAGTGCAGCGACGCTCTTGATTTGTGCTGGTGACGAGATCCTAATGACACCTGTGGCAGAACTAGGGCCGTTGGACCCACAGATCACAGAGATGAACCCCTTAGAACAGCGAGTAGAACGGTTCTCTCCTCTCCACATAGAGTCAACCCTGCAACTTATTCGGGAAGAGTTTGCCAACGGGAATTCTCAGCTGGCCGAGGGCCTCATGCAAAGGTTGCAGTTTCCACTGACTCTCGGGAGTTTCAAGAAGTCGCTCGATGTAGGGAGAGAGTACGTTGAAAAGCTCCTGTCTTCGAGGATGCTGAAAGGAGAAGGGGAGCGTGCAAAGAGTATTGGAGAACTATTGACGACCGGGTATGCTGATCATAGTTGGTGCATCACAATCGGTGAGGTCCAAGAGTTGGGGTTGGAGGCACATGAAATCGAGGAAGAAGCCTTAGATATAGTGTGGAAAATTCATGGACTCAATAGGGAGAGAGACGACTTGATTCGAAAGCAGGAGCAAGCGAAGATGAGGGAGCAATTGAAAGGATTGCCCCCTGAGCTATTGAAAACGATGCCGCCGGGGGTAGTCGGAAACGACCCCGAAAATAGAGATGCTCGGCATAGTGAGGAGGCGTGAAATGCTCAACTATTCGGCGGTCCCCGCACGCCTTGCAGCTGCTCTGCTGCTTAATCGCGGTGAGATTTCTCTTGGAGAAATCAAAGCGCTTCCGCTTGTGGACGACGACAACTGTGCGCTTGCAATCGCGGATATACTTGCACAGAACTTTAAGGTCGACCGTTACGAACGGCGAAGCGGCGGTTCGGTGCGCGAATTTGAAGACGTAATTCGGCTCGTTGCGGTGGCTTGACCGTCTCGCCAGCTCACAAATAGGGCTACTTCCAGCCAAATCAGCGCGCTGTGTAGGTTGACACGACATCTGTTCCTCGGATACTTTCGACTGATTGGGCCACCGGTCACAGCTAAAGGGAGGAGACACCATGAGCGCACGTCCCATGCCCAACCAGGAAAACGAGCCGTCGGCCGCCAAGCGATTCATCGCGGCTATCCGGCAATTGCACGCGGACGAGCCGGACGTGGACAAACGCTGGCAGGAGATGGGATCGCTGCTGAGCGAGTTGCTGTCGGATCCCGGCGTAAAGGCACAGTCCGAGCAGTGGCCCGACTGCGATCAGGGCGGGCTGTCCGCGGCCGAGGGCGGCCAGCGGGCGCAGAACCTCCTCCTCTACGAGGATCCGGACCACGGATTCGTCATCAACGGGCTGGTGAAGGCGCCGGGGACCCGCACCAGCATTCACGACCACACCCACAACTGGACGCTGTACGGGGTGCTGGACGGCCGCGAGACCATCGAGCGCTACGAACGGCTGGACGACGGCTCCAAGCCGGACTACGCCGAGGTCCGCAAGACCGAGAACGCTCAGGTGGAGCCCGGCAAGATCGACTTGGTGCGCCCGTGGCAGATTCACGCGGAGCAGAGCGGGGAGGATCGCACCGTGGCGATCATCGTGCGCGCCGAGAAGCCCGGCGGCTTCCTCCAGGGCCGCTACGACCCCGAGACCTGCAAGTACTGGCAGGGATACGGGCCGACGCAAATACCCTACGAGTTCGAATAGACCGGACAGGTCAGGCAGGGCGGGGGTTCCCTTGGCGAAATCCCCGCCCTGCGGCCCTCCACCGCCCACCCCTTGAATCCGGAAACCGACCATGGTGATTGACGCCGACGGTCACCTGTTCGAAACCGAGGCCGTGTTCGAGAAGTACATGGCGCCGGCCTTTCGCAGGTATCGTCCGAGACTCATCACAGACGACGAGGGCCACAGCTTCTGGGTCGCCGACGGCTCGACCCGCTACCGCCGTCCGGGCCAACCGGGAGCGCGCAATCCCGGGACCGCGGCGCCCCCCGGCGGCAAGGTCGGAAAGAGCCGCCGGGCCTCGGTGGGGAGCCAGGTGCTCTCCAGCGTGGCCGAGCGACTCGAGGACCTGGACAAGGAGAACATCGACGTCCAGTACCTCTACCCGAGCTATCTCCTGCACATCAATTCATGGGCCGACGGCGTGTTGGGCAACGAGGTGTGCCGCGCGTACAACACCTGGCTGGCCGAGGTTTGCCGCGAGGCGCCGGACCGGTTGAAGGGCGTGGGCCTCGTGTGTCTCGCCGATCCCGAGGGAGCGGCCCGGGAAGTCGCCCGCATCCGGGAGGCCGGCCTTTCCGCCGTCATGGTCAACGGCACCGTGGGCGCGCGTGCGCTGGCGCATCCCGAGCACGAGGTCTTCTTGGCCGCGGCCGACGCCGTGGCATTGCCCGTCGCGGTGCACTTCAGCTACGAGTTTCCCGGGGTGAGCGACCTGTTCACCGAGTTCTTCCCCACCCGGGTGCTGGCGGGGTTGTTCCCGATCATGGCCGGTCTTACGAGCGTGCTGTGCACCGGCCTGATGGACCGTTACCCGCGCATACGCTTCGCCTTTCTGGAAGGGGGTTGCAACTGGGTTGCGTCGTACGTGGAACGCATGGACGAGCACTACGAGAGCCCCACCTACCGGGCCGCGGAGGTGATCTCGCGGACGCCGGGAGAGCTGCTCGACTCGGGCCGGATCTTCTTCGGCTGTGAAGGAAACGAGCCTGGGCTGGGCAAGGTCATCGAGGAAATCGGCGCGGACAAGCTGCTTTACTCGTCCGACTATCCCCACGGGGACCGCACCGAGGGAACCGTTGCGTTGCTCCGGCAGCGGAGCGACGTGCCGGAGTCCGCGAAGGCCGGACTTCTCGAGGAAAATGCCCGGAGATTTTACGGTGAGTGAACCTCCCCGGGCGTCTTTCAGGCCTTGATGCAGCCAAAGTTGACAAACAGGTTCACACCGGGTACCCTAAGCCGATGCTTTTAAAGGGATTCTGCATGACACGCTGCTTCGTCGTCCTCGCGAGTCTTCTGTTTTTCCTTTTCAGCGGTTTGTCATACCTCCCGCCCGCGTCGGCGCGGGGTCCCGTTTCCACCGAAAAGGACCCGTTCGCCATACCTTCAGGCCTCGCGCCCGCCGTCGAGTTCTGGAAGGCCATCTTCCTCGATTACGACTCGAACGAGCTGGTGTTCTTCGATCCCGGGAACATGTCGAAGATCCATCAGGTGGTGAAGGTCGGGAAGGGCGCCAGCACGCGGCAGGTGGTGCGTTCGGTGCGCGCTCGGCTCAACCGGCGCGGCATCCCGTGGCACCGGATCAAGGTGCAGCGGGGGATCAGCGAGCGTTTCGCCGCGGGCGTGCGGCGGTCCGGCCGCTACATGGAACACATGCGCAAGATCTTCGCCGCCCGGGGCCTTCCGGTGGAGCTGGTCTATCTGCCGCTGGTGGAGTCCTCGTTCCGGAACGACGCGCGCTCGTTCCGCGGCGCCGTGGGCATGTGGCAGTTCATGCCCGCCACCGGACGCATTTACATGCGCGTGACGCGGTCGCTGGACGAACGCAGGGATCCAATGGAAGCGACCCGTGCGGCGGCCCGTCTGCTGCAGGACAACTACCGGAAGCTCCGGACCTGGCCGCTGGCCGTGACCGCCTACAACCACGGCCGCGCCGGCATGCAGCGGGCGGTGCGCCAGGTGGGCACCCGGGACATCGTCACCATCATCCGCCGCTATCGGAGCCGCACCTTCAAGTTCGCGTCCAAGAATTTCTATGCGGAGTTCCTCGCCGCCGTGCACGTCATGCGCGACGTCGAGCGGCATCTGCCGCATGTCGAGTTCGATCAACTGGTGCATTTCGACGAGATCAGCCTCCACAGGAGCGTGGCGGTGCGCTCGCTGCTGCGCCACAGCGGGGTCTCCCGAGCGGAACTGCTCAAGTGGAATCCGGCTCTCAGCCGCCATGCTTCGTGGCTGCCCAAGGGCTATCGGCTCAAGGCGCCGAAACGGGAGGGGCACAGGTTCCGTAGCGCGTTGTCGGGCATTGGCCCCATGGCGTCGTTCCCGTACCACGTGGTGAGCCGAGGCGACACGCTCTCCGAGCTGGCCAAGGTCTACGGCACCTCGACACATGCCATCCAGTCCGTCAACGGCCTGAGGAGCGCCCACCGTCTGCGCGTGGGGCAGCGGCTGGAGATTCCGGGCAAGTCGTCGGCCGTCCCGCCGGCGGGTCGACGTCCCGTCAAGGTGGTGAAAGCCACCGGGGACGGCGCGTACCACGTGGTGGGGCGCGGCGACACGCTTTGGGAAATTGCCCGGATTTACAACACATCGGCGCGCGCGATCCAGTCCACGAACCGCTTGGCGAGCGTCCGGCGCTTGCGCGTGGGACAGCGGCTCGAGATTCCCGGCGGGTCGTACACGAGCCGGGTGTCGGCGAAAGTGGTGGACCAACCGCGCATCTACCACCGGGTACGCCGTGGCGAGACCCTTTCCATCATCGCCGACCGTTACAGGGTGTCGCTGGCGGCTCTCCAACGCGCCAACTCCATCCGCAACCGGCACCGGATCCGGGCCGGACAGCGCCTCAGAATCCCCGCGACCCGGTCCTGACCGGACAGGGCGGGTGTGAAACCCGCCAGCCCCCGATATCCCGCCGGCGCGACACTAGGGCTTGCATCCCCGATGCGATATAATGGCCGGAGGTTATGTACCAGAGCCTTCTCCAGGCCACGGCCGGATTCTATCTTCTGGCGGCAGGCGCGTTCATCCTCTATCTGTTCTCCCCGCGGGAGACCCTTTCCCGGTTGGGCCAGGGCCTGTTGCTGGCAGGCTTCGTCGGCCATGCGATAAAGTTCGCGTTCCTCTTCCACGAGGCCGGCTTCCCCGCGCTGGCCCAGACCGCCGCCACCCAGTCCTTCTACGGCTGGCTGATGGTGGGCGTGTACCTCACCGTGCAGCTCAAGTACCGGCTGCCCATCCTGGGCTGTTTCGTTGCCCCGCTGGCTTTTCTCATGTCGCTGCGGTCGATTGCGCTGGGGGACCCCGGTCTGGAGACGTCGCCGGCGCTGCTGACCTACTGGTTGCCCCTGCACGTGACCCTGGCGCTGCTGGGGAACGCGGTGTTCGCGCTGGCGTTCGCCGTGAGCGTGGTCTATCTGCTGCTCCGGCGGCAGCTCAAGAACAAGCGGATGACCGGCCTGAGCCAAGCGCTGCCGGCCCTCGAGACGCTGGACCGCCTCAACAAGGTATTCCTGGTCTGGGGTTTCCCGTTCATGACTCTGGGTATCCTCACGGGCAGCGTGTGGGCGCACGCCCAGTGGGGCACCTACTGGTCCTGGGACCCGCGGCAGATCACCTCCGGCCTGACCTGGCTGCTCTACGGCATCCTTCTCCATGGCCGCCTGACCGCGGGTTGGCGCGGCAGGAAGGCGGCCCTGTGGACCATCGCGGGCTTCATGATCGTCCTGGGCTACTTCCTCTGGGGAGACGTCTTTTTCCTCAGCCGTCACGGAGGCCGCTTTGAGTGAGGCCGGACGACAGATCCTCGTGGTCGGCCTGAACCACACGACGGCGCCCGTGGAGGTCCGCGAGCAGCTCGCCTTCTCCTCCAACCACCTCAACGGCTCGCTCCACGATCTCGTGGCCCTGCCTTCGGTGGACGAGGGCGTGATCCTGTCCACCTGCAACCGGGTGGAGGTGGTGGCCGTGGCCCGGGACGGCGGCGCCGGCCTCGCCGAGATCGGGGACTTTCTCAGGAACCAGCCGGGCGTCCGCATCGGCCCCGCCGAGGACCACCTCTACCAACACGCCCGCAAGAGCGCGGTGCGGCACATTTTCCGGGTGGCCTCGAGCCTGGACTCCATGGTGGTGGGGGAGCCCCAGATTCTCGGGCAACTCAAGGAGTACTACTCCATCGCGCAGGAGGCCGGCACCGTCGGCAGCATCCTGCACCGTCTCTTCCACCGCTCCTTCTCCGTGGCGAAACGGGTGCGGCAGGGAACCGGCATCGCCAGCCGGCCCGTTTCCGTGGGGTCCGTGGCCGTGGACCTGGCCAAGCGGATCTTCGACAGGCTCGAGGAAAAGACGGTGATGGTCATCGGTTCCGGGGTCATGGGCGAGTCGTTGGTGCGGCATCTGGTGGAAAACGGCGTCCGCGGCCTGATGATCACCAACCGCACCTTCGAGAAGGCGGTGGAGCTGGCGGACCGCTTCGAGGCGAGCCCCATCCGTTTCGAGGACTATGCCCGCTACCTCAAGCTGGCCGACGTGGTGATCGGCTCGGTGGAGTCGGAGGAGGCGCTCATCACGCGTGAGACCGCGGCCGAGGTGCTGCGGGAGAGGAAGCAGGACAGCATGTTCCTCATCGACCTCGGCGTGCCCAGGAACTTCGACCCCCTCATCAACGGCCTGGACAACGTGTACCTCTACCACATCGACGATCTCACCGACGTGGCCCGGGAGAACCTCAAGGGGAGGGAGAGCGAGGCGGACAAGGGAGAGCTGATCGTGGACCAGGAGGTGGAGACGTTCTATCGGTGGTTCGCCTCCCTGGATCAGGTCCCCACCATCGTCGCGCTGAAGCGAAAGCTCGAGCAGATCCGGCAGGGGGAGCTCAGGAAATCCCTGGAGTCGAACCTCAAGGATGTTTCCGAGCGGGAGCGCAAGGCCATCGAAGACCTGACCGCGGCCATGATCAACAAGATCCTCCACGTCCCCGTCACGCGGCTCAAGGAGCGTCCCGACGAGGATGCCGCCTACCACGAAACTGTAAGGGTGCTGTTCGATCTGGACAAGGAGCCGGGGCCGGAGCGCGACGACCCGTGAGCATGGACAGGATCCGCATCGGCACCCGGCGCAGCCGGCTGGCCCTCGCCCAGGCGGAATGGGTCCGGGCCCGTATCCGGGAACGTCACCCGGAGGCCGTGGTGGAGGTGGTGTCCATCACCACCAGCGGCGACCGCTTCCGGAACGTGCCCATCGAGCAGATCGGGGACAAGGGCGTGTTCATCAAGGAGATCGAGGAGGCGCTCCTGGACGGCGGCATCGACGTGGCGGTGCACTCCATGAAGGATTTGCCCACCGAGATCCCGGAAGGATTGGCCATCGCCGCCGTGCCGGAACGCGAGGATCCCAGGGATGCGTTGATCAGTCGCGTCGCCCGGAGCCTCGCCGGGCTCCCGGCCGGAGGCCGGGTCGGCACCGGCAGCCTCAGGAGGCAGGCCCAGGTGCTGCACCACCGCCCGGACCTCGATGTGGTGCCCATACGGGGGAACGTGGACACGCGGATGGCCAAGCTCGAGCGCGGCGAGGTGGAGGCCCTGGTGCTGGCGTTGGCGGGGTTGAAGCGGCTGGGCCGGGAGGACGAGGCCACCGAGTTGCTGCCTCCCGACACAATGTTGAGCGCCGTTGCCCAGGGAGCCCTGGGGCTGGAGACCCGGCGCCACGAGGTGGAGCGGTTGCGTTTCCTGAACCACGAGCCTTCGGCGTCGGAAGTGGAGGCCGAGCGGGCCTTCCTGCGGCGCCTCGAAGGGGGCTGTCAGGTGCCGGCGGGGGCCCGGGCGGTGGCGGACCGGGAAGGGGTCACGCTTGCCGGGATGGTGGCGGAGGCGTCCGGCCGGCGGATCTTCCGCGGTGACATTTCGGGTCCGTGCGCGGACGCGGCGGCGCTGGGCACCCGACTCGCCGAGAGGCTGCTGGACGAGGGAGCCGGCGCGGTGCTGAGGGAGGCACGAGGATGAGCGATACGGCGGTGGCGCACTCCGGCGGCGTTCCGCTCTCCGAACAGCGGATCCTGATCACCCGTCCGCGCGAGCAGGCCGGCGCCTTCGTCCGCGGCGTCGAAGCCCTCGGCGCCCGGGCGGTGGTCTTTCCCACGGTGGAGATCCTGCCGCTTCGGGACGCCGGCGCCCTGGACGAGGCCGTCCGCGGGCTCCCGGAACAGGATTGGCTGGTGTTCACCAGCGCCAACGGCGTCCGGCACTTCCTGGAACGTTGCGAGGCGCTGGGATGTGTCGACAGGCTGGAGGGGCTTCGGGTGGCGGCCATCGGTCCGCAGACCGCCCGCCTGCTGGAAGACAACGGCCTTTCGGTGACCCTGGTGCCCGAAGAATTCCGCGCGGAAGGGATCCTCGCCGCCCTCGGCCCGGAGCGCGTCCGGGGCCGCCGCTTCCTGCTCGCCCGGGTAGCCGGAGCCCGGGACGTGCTTCCCGAGACGCTGCGGCGGTGGGGCGCGACGGTGACGGTGGTGGAAGCCTACCGGAACGAACCGGTGCGGCATGGCGGCCGGCGGCTGGCGCGGCTCCTCGGGCAGGTGGAGTGGGTCACGTTCACCAGTCCAAGCACGGTGAGCGCTTTCATGGATCTGCTCGAACAGGCCGGGGAGGGAGTCCCGGCGGCGGCCCGGGTGGCCTGCATCGGCCCCATCACCGCGAATGCCGCCCGCGAGCGTGGCCTGACGGTGGACGTCGAGGCCCGGGAATACACCGTGGCGGGCCTGATCCAGGCTCTGGTAGAATGCACGGCCGGCGTGGATGAACACGGAAGGAATGTGTAGGGGCGGGTTTCGAACCCGCCTGCCAGTGGACCGCACGGCTACTTAAACATGCGTTCCGATAGTCGCGGCTGTGTCGGACGGGTCACGCCGGAGAGTTTGCCCAAGTAGAGTGCAGTACTGCCGTCGTCGAAGGGGAGTCGCTTCGGCGCTCCCCTTTCATCCTGAACCGAGGCAGTTACCCAATTAAACTTGGGCCAAGGCTTGCGCGCGAATCGTCGTTCGCGTATATTTCTTGCAATTACCAAAAGGCAAGCTTAGAAGAAAGGAGGCCCGGTGGCACGTCAGATCATCGGTACGCGGCTCAAGGCGTTGAGACAGGAGCGCGCTCTGTCTCAGGATGAAATGGCGCGCTTGTTCGGGTTCAAGGATCGGCAAACCGTGTCGGCAATAGAGACCGGCGTACGCCGTGTGACTGCGGCAGAACTCTTACTCGCCGTGGAGAAACTGCGTGTGCCGCTCGACTATTTCACCGATCCCTTTCGGTTGGACGGGGAGGCGCTGTTTTCCTGGCGACAGAGGGGAGTCACACGGTCGGAACTCGGCGAGTATGAGCGGACGGCTGGCCGCTGGATTGGTGCGTACCGCGTTCTGGCTGCGCAGGTCGGTCGACGGGCGCCGTTGATGCGACAGGCCCTTGGGCTAACCAAGCTGTCGAGGTTCGAGGAAGCGGTGGATGCTGGCGAGCGGTTTGTTGCCGAGTTCAAGCTCGGGGTTGTGCCGGCGCAACGTCTTGCGGCGGCGATGCAAGACAAGTTCGGGATACTCGTGCTTATGGTGGACGCTTGCCGAGGTATTTCCGGAGCGGCGTGCCACCTGCCTGAGTTCGACGCGGTGCTGGTCGCACGAGGGGAAGTGGCAGGGCGCCGCAACTTCGACCTTGCGCATGAGCTGTTTCACATCCTCACCTGGGAAGCGATGCCGCCCGAGCACACGGAAGAAGCCAGCGATTTCGGCGGCAATCGGGTGGAACAACTGGCCAACAACTTCGCGGCCGCCGTGCTGATGCCGAAGGCGGCGCTTGACTCCTTTGGAGATTGGGGGCGCTTGGACATGGGTGACTTGATCGCTCGACTGAACGCGACGGCAGATGAATTGGGTGTGACCTCGTCGGCCCTCAGGTGGCGTTTGGTCGCCCTCCGGGAGCTGACCAAGAGACAGGCGCGAGCAATTCCGGACGCCGCCTTGCGGAACAATGGCCGCGAGGACTCCTCGGAGCCTCCGCCTTTGTTCTCGCGGCCGTTCGTGGAGGTGATGGCGAAGGCCATTGACCAGGGTCATGTTTCGGTTCGGCGTGCGGCGGCTCTGGTCGGGCTCGCGATCGAGGATTTGGAGGAACTGTTTGCCGCCCATGGCGTCGATCAGGCGATTGGTCTGTGAGCAGAAGGGTCGACCACGAGACGGCGCTGCTCGTGGACACGAACGCGATCATCGAGTCGCATCGGACGGGCTCGTGGCAGGCGCTGGTCGGTGGCTATCGGGTGGAAACCGTTGAACTTTGCGTGATGGAGACGCAGACGGGCTTTCAGCGGCGTCGGACGGAGCAGTCCATTGTCGCCAGCGAGCTACGGGTTTCGCTGTCGGCCGTGCATCCTGTTGGCGACGGCGAACGCGCCAAACTGTTGGTTCAGATACAGGGCATCGCGTTGGACGGGGGTGAGGAGGCGCTCTGGGCGCACGCGCTGGGGCGGCATGACGGATGGTTTCTGTGTGGTCCCGACAAAGCTAGTGTCCTGTCCGGTTAATTCGCATCTTTGTCAACATTTACGTGGGACACGACACTAGACAAGCAAGTTTCAATCCCGTCCGCGCTGCGACAGACCGCACCTGAGGGAGGCAACCCATGGCATTTCCCGTCACCCGACCGCGAAGACTTCGGCGGACCGGCCTTTTGCGCGACTTGGTGCGCGAGACCGCTCTGAGTCCGCGGGACTTCATCTACCCGTTGTTCGTGTGCCCGGGGCGCGACCGGGTGCAACCGGTGACTTCCATGCCCGGCGTCGCCCAGCTTTCGGCGGACCGGGCCGCCGGCGAGGCCGAGACCGTATGGCATCTGGGCATTCCCGGCGTGATCCTCTTCGGAATCCCCGAGACCAAGGACGCCGTGGGCTCGGAAGCCTACGCCGAGAACGGCGTGGTACAGGAAGCGGTCCGGGCCATCAAGGACAGGGTCCCGGACCTGTTGGTGATCACCGACGTCTGCCTGTGCGAGTACACCGACCACGGCCACTGCGGCATCATCGAGGACGGAGAGGTGGCCAACGACGCCTCCCTGGAGCTGCTGGCGAAGGAAGCCCTGTCCCACGCCCGCGCCGGGGCCGATGTCGTCGCTCCTTCCGACATGATGGACGGCCGGGTGGGGGCGGTTCGCGCCGCGCTGGACGGAGATGGTCTGGAGAACGTGGTCATCATGGCCTACGCCGCCAAGTATGCGTCGGGTTTCTACGGGCCTTTCCGCGAGGCCGCGGAATCGACCCCGCAGTTCGGCGACCGGCGTTCCTATCAGATGGACCCGGGCAACAGCGACGAGGCGCTGCGGGAGGTGGAGGCGGATATCGCCGAGGGCGCCGACATCGTGATGGTGAAGCCGGCGCTGTCGTACCTGGACGTCATCTCGCGTGTGAAACAGCGCTTCAATCATCCCACCGCCGCCTACAATGTGAGCGGCGAATACGCCATGATCAAGGCCGCGGCCCAGAACGGCTGGATCGACGAGAGCACCGTGGTCCCGGAGGTCCTGCTGTCCATCAAGCGGGCCGGCGCCGACCTGATTCTCACCTACTTCGCGAAAGAGATGGCGGCCGGACTGTAGCGCGCGAAATCCGGGCGGCTCATGCCATCCGTCCCAGCAACCGGCGTACTTCCTTCACTCTGTTCCGGAGGGTCTTCTCGCACTCGGGTTCGCGTTCCGGGGTGTGCACTTGCGCTTCCGAGAGCCGGAAGAGCAGCACCCGGGCGTCCCGGGTCAGGCGGATGACGTAGGTGTTGGAGTCCGCGTCGTGATAGGACTCCACCGCTTTCACGGTGTCGTCCTCCGAGCGGATGATGGCGTTGGCCCATGCCTCGATGTCCGGCAGGGCCGCTTCCCCGACGTGTTGCGTAATCATGCGGGCGGCGGGTGGGCTCAACTCCGCTTCTTGGGTTTCCGGAACGGCCGGTGACAGCTTCCGCAGGCGTTCCTGCCGAAGGCCTTGACGAGTTCGGCGGTGTTCTCGCCGGCCCGGGCCTTGGTGGCGATGGCCTGGGCCAGGGTCACGGCGTTCTTGGCCGCCTTCGTGAAATCGTCCCACTGCTCCCAAATCTCCGGCTTGGACCGCGAGCCGTCGGCGCTTCCCTTGGGAAAGGTGTCGGCGTTGATCTTGGCAAAGGCCGCCACCAGCTTGTCGGCGCTGGCAGCCACCGCCGCCGCGTCGGCGGCGGAACGCAGGGCCTTGCTCGCCCCGCCGATGCCCTTCATCAGTTCCTGGCGTTCCGCGATGACCTTGTCGAACTGCTGTGCCCAAGCCGCACCCGCACCCGTCATCAAGAATATCCCCGCCAACAGGACCAACAGCCAAGATGATTTGCGCATGGGTCTTTCCTCCTCTATTGCTCGAACTCGTGCTTCTGAAGCTCCCGGACCAGAGCCGAGAGGTTCGGGTCGCTGTTGACCACGTCGTTCACCTTGTTCTGGAACTCGCCCGCGGCCCGCTCCAGCGGGCCCGTGTCGATGCGGATCCCGAGCCATTGGGTCAGCCGGAGGACCAGCGCCAGGGTCCCCCGGGGGTTGGGAGACGGCGCCAGGTAGTGCGGCAGCGCCGCCCACAGGCTCACGTGCGGCACGCTTTCCTTGCGGAAAGTGTCCGCGAGGATCCCGACGATGCCCGTGGGCCCCTGGTACCGGGACGGCGTGAAGTCCAGCTCCTTCATCAACTCGGGGTCCGACGAGAATCCGTTCAGGGGCACCGGCTTGGTGTAGAGGACCTCGTCCAGAAGGGCTCCCAGGGTGATGATGCGGGCGACCTTCCACTCCCGGGCGAGGTCCAGCACCGTCCGGGTGAACGCTTTCCAGTGCAGGTGCGGCTCCGCGCCGGAGGCGAAGATGAAGTCCCGGTCCAGCTCGTTGCCGGTCTTGTAGTAATGGAAGTCATACGACGGCCATTCGATCTCGCGCTGTCCGTCCACCAGGCGGACCTGGGGCCTGTGAACCGAGAAGTCGTAGTAGTCTTCGGGGTCGATCTTGGCCAGCTCCGAGGCCAGGAGCTGTTCGATCAGGTACCGGACCGCTGAGGTAGCCGACGACCCGGCGTCGCTCCAGCCCGAGAACGACAGGATCAGGAAAGGTCTCCGCAGACGGGGCCGGCGAATGTAGGAGACGGCGTCGGAAGCCATGGTTGTTCTCTAGCACATCTGTTCATGGCAGCACCAGCCGGGGCTGCAAACCCGGCGCCGGCGTGCCCGGACTTCGGGAGCGGGTCGAGCCCGCATTCCCGTAACCGGACGGATCTGGTAGAAAGTCCACGGGGTCCGGGATTCGTCGCTCGATCCCTCGCCGGTAGACCCGTGATGTGCGATTCGACCCCCCCATACGATACCCTGCTGTACGGCCGCGATGCGACGCAGGACGTGGTCGGCGTGGAGCTCGACGGCAACCGCCACATCCGGATATTCTCCAGGACCTCGTCCGGTGTGGCTTCCACGACTGTCCCGTTCGAGCCGTTCCTCTGGCTGACATCCGAGGACAAGATCGCGGGATGGAAGGGCCCGTGCCGCGTCGAGCCTCTGTCGGGGACGGGCGCGTTCCGCTGGTTGGCCCGATTCCCCGACGTCGAGAGCCTGGAGTCGGCGAGGTCCTGGCTGCAGCGCAAGAGCGGCAGAAGCCTGGGCGCTCCCGGCTCACCCTGTCTGTACCTCCGCGATCCCGTGCAGCAGTACCTCCTTTGGTCCGGGACGACCCATTTCCTGGGCATGGGCTTCGACCGCCTCGTCCGCATGCAGATCGACCTGGAAGTGTATCGCACGGACGGGTTCGAGTTCCCCAATCCGCTTCGGGAAGGCGACCGCATCACCGCCGTGGCCATGTCGGACAGCAGCGGCTGGGAACGTCTCATATCCGGCCGGGAACACGACGAGGCCGGGATGCTGGCGGAAATGGTCCGGGAGATCCGTGACCGCGACCCGGACGTGATCGAGGGTCACAACATCTTCCGCTTCGACCTGCCTTACATCGAAGAGCGCGCGCGCCGGTACGGCGTGGACCTGACGGTGGGCAGGGACGGCAGCGGGCTCCGGCACGGCCGGGCGCGGTTCGACGCCGGCGACCGGGTGATTCCGTACCGCGACTACGCCATCCACGGGCGCCACGTCATCGATACGTGGTTTCTCGCCCAGCGCTACAGCCAAACGAATCCCGAGCTCAAGCGGAACGGCCTCAAGGACGTGGCGCGCCATTTCGGCGTGGCGGCTCCGGACCGGACCTATATTCCGGGCGAACAGGCGAGCTGGTACTTCGATCACGATCCCGACACCCTCTTCCGCTACGCCCTCGACGACGTGCGCGAGACCCGGGCCATATCGGCGCTGCTGTCGCCGGGCTGCTACCTCCAGGCGCGGGTCTTCCCATGCCGTTACCAGGAGACTGCGCTAGTGGACGGTCCGGCCAAGGTCGAAGGCCTGCTGCTCAGGGAGTATCTCGCCCGGCGGTACGCCATTCCCGTCCCGATGGCCCCGGAGCCCGTGGAGGCGAAGTACACGGGCCTGAAGGTCCCGGGGGTCTCGCGGCCGGCCATCCGTTGCGACGTCACGGCCCTGTACCCGGCGGTGATGGCCGCCGGCGACTGCCGTCCTGGAACCGACGAACTCGGGGTCTTCCCGGCCTTGCTGCGCGGGTTCCGGGAGCTGCGGGAGCGGGCCGGGCCGGTGGCCGATGCCGCGCCGCCGGGGGACCCTTCCCGTTTCGTCGCCACGGCGCGGTCCGCTCTCAAGGGGGTGCTGGAGTCGTTCCACGACTATCTGGCGTGGCCCCCGGGCCACTTCAACGACTTTGCCGCCGCAAACCATGTGACCCGAGCCGGTGGAGAGCTGGTCCGCGCCCTGGCCGTGGGGCTGGAGGAACGCCGTGCCCGGGTGGTCACGCTGGATGCCGGCGGCATCTACTTTGTCCCCCCGGCCGGGTCGGCGGAAGCGCTGATATCGGAGGCCTCAGCGTCGTTGCCCTGGAAGGTGGATCTGCCCCTGGCGCGCTATCGGGCCGTCTTCTGCCACGGACCGGAGAATCACGCGCTGCTGGACGAGCACGACGAACTTTTCCTCGCCGGCTCCGATTTGAGCTTCCGGGGGCTCGAGCGCTACCGGCGCCGGTGGTTGGAGGAGATGCTCCGGCTTCTGCTGGAGGGGCGCAAGGGCGAGGTGCCCGCCCTCTACGAGCGGTATCGCGAGGACATTACGGGTCATCGCCTCGACTTGTCCCTGCTGAAGCGGACCGAGACCCTGCGGGAATCACTCGACGACTACCAGGTGAAGGTCAAGGGCGGGAAGCAGCATCCCCGGGGCGCCTACGAGGTGGCGCTCCGGTCGCACCGGAAGCATCTGCCCGGAGACCAGGTCTCCTGCTACGTCGCCGGGGAAGGGGCCAACGTCAGGGTGAACGAGAACTGCCGGCACGTCTCGGAATGGGACCCGGCCAGCCCCGATGAGAACGTGGACTACTACAAGGCCAGGCTCCGCGAGCTCTACGAGCGATACGGCCCGTTTGCGGTGGAGGAGTGAATGGACGGCTCCGGCACTCTTCATTGACCACGCGGCCCGTTACGGAATATAATGCGTGAGTTTCACGTTACGAGAGGCAGCAAACAGGAGGTGCTTGATGGAGCTCGTTGAATTCTTACTGCGTTGGGTGCATTTGTTGGCCGGTGTCACCTGGATAGGCTTGTTGTACTACTTCAACTTCGTTCAGACGCCGTTCTTCGCCGAGACCGAAGCAGGGACCCGCACCGGCGCCATACAGAAGCTCGTGCCCCGGGCCCTCTGGTGGTTCCGCTGGGGCGCCATGTTCACCTTCCTGGCCGGCATTCTCATGTGGCTCATCAAGCTGGGGCAATTCGGCGGAGACTTCTTCATCATCGGCTACGGCATGGCCATCACCATCGGCGGCACCATGGGGACCATCATGTTCCTCAACGTGTGGCTGGTGATCTGGCCCAATCAGCAGGTGGTCATCGCCTCCGCCAACAAGGTGGCCGAGGGCGGAGAGCCGCTTCCGGACGCGGCGAGCAAGGGCCAGTGGGCCGGGTTCGCCTCCCGTACCAATACGCTGCTCTCCATTCCCATGCTGTTCCTCATGGGCGCGGCGAGCCACTATCCCCACGGCGAGTCCGGCGGCGGCGGTTTGGCGGTGTTCTGGATCGTCAGCCTCGTGATCGTCGCCATCGTCGAGTTGAACGCATTGGTGGGTGATGCCGGAGGAGGCACCAAGAAACTGTTGACGTCCATTCCGAAAGTGCTCTGGAGCGGCTTCATCCTCACCGTGGTCTTCTGGATTCTTCTGGAGTTGGCGTAGGCCGCCTACGGCTTCGCCAGATAGGCAGCGATATCGGGGATTCTTTTTCTCAACTGGGGGTAGGTGGGCATGGCCTTGGTCGTCCGTTGGGGCTTGTAGTCCGGCGGATAAGTCTTGCGCAGGACCTTGGCCTCCAGCAACTCCAGTGAAGCCCCCTTGATGGGCGGCCCCTGGGAGCCCGGCTTGCTCGGATCCGTGTTGTGGCAAACGATACAGGTCGCGAGGTAAAGCCGCCTCCCTCGGGCCGGGTCCGGTCCCTTCACCTCTTCAACCTCCCCACAGGCGCTCAGCAGCGCCAGCGCGAGGCAAACCGCCAGAATCGAACCAAGTCTGCGCATCCGTGTAGGGGCGGGTTTCTGGTTCAGCTCCCGGCGGTCACCGGCTCGCGCATGGTCACGAACTCTTCCGCGGCGGTGGGATGTATCCCGATGGTCCGGTCGAAGTCGGCCTTGGTGGCGTTGCAACTCAGGGCCACGGCCAGTCCCTGGATGATCTCGCCGGCCTCGGCGCCTACCATGTGGCAGCCCACCACCCGGTCGCCGGCGCGCTCGACGATGAGCTTCATCATGGTCTTCTCGTCCCGTCCGGACAGGGTGTGCTTGAGCGGCCTGAACACTGCCCGGTAGACGTCCACTTCCCCGCGGTGCTCCCGGGCCGCTTCCTCGGTGTATCCCACCGTACCCACCGGCGGCTGGCTGAAGACCGCGGAAGGAATGTTCACGTAGTCCATCGGCCCGACGTCGCCCTTGAAGAGGTTCCGGGCCAAGAGCATGGCCTCGGCGATGGCCACCGGGGTGAGCTTGACCCGGTCGGTGACGTCGCCCAGGGCCCAGATGGACGGGATGTTGGTCCGGTAGCGCTCGTCCACCACCACCGCGCCGTTGCGGGCCAGCTCGACGCCGAGTTCCTCGATGCCCAGGCCGCGGGTGTTGGGCAGCCGGCCGGTGGCGAACATCACCGCGTCGGCCTCCAGCGTCTGGCCGTCCTTCAGGGTGGCGGTCAGGGTCCCGCCGTTCCGTTCGATGCCGGCGATGTCCGCGTCGAACCGGAGGTCGATGCCCTTCTTGCGCATCTCGTCGGCAAGGATGTTCCGGACGTCGATGTCGAAGCCGCGCATGAACAGCGGGCCGCGATAGAGCTGGGTGACCTCGGCGCCGAGGCCGTTGAAGATGCCGGCGAACTCCACCGCGATGTAACCGCCGCCGACGATGACGACGCGCTTGGGCATCTCCGCGAGGCGGAACGCCTCGTTGGAGGTGATGGCGTGCTCCTTGCCCGGCACGTTGGGCACCGTGGGCCAGCCTCCCGTGGCCACCAGGATGTTGGCGGCGGTGACCTTCTTGCCCCCGACCTCCACCGTATGCGGATCCAGCACCCGCGCCCGGGACTCGAACAGCTCGACACCGTGGCTCTGAAGGAGCTCGCGGTAGATCGAGTTGAGTCGCGCGATCTCCTGGTCCTTGTTCCGGATCAGCGACGGCCAGTCGAAGGTGCGCTCGCCCACGGTCCAGCCGAAGCCGGCGGCGTCCTCGAAGTCGTCGCCGAAGTGGGAGCCGTAGACCAGCAGCTTCTTGGGGATGCAGCCGACGTTGACGCAGGTGCCGCCCAGGTAGCGTTCTTCCGCGACGGCCACCCGGGCGCCGTAGGCCGCCGACATGCGGCTGGCGCGCACGCCCCCGGAGCCCGCGCCAATGGTGAACAGATCGAAGTCGTAGCTCTTGTCCGTGCTCACAGGATGCCTCCCTCCGGCGACTGGTGGAACAGAAAGGCCGCCCCCAGGGCCTCCGCGCCCGGCACGCGCAGAGCGTCGCTGTCCGGGATTTCGTAGTGGATGCCGGCTTCGTCGAGGTGACGGCCGGTGGCCGCGAGATCGTCTACGCGCATGGAGACCTCGGCGATATACGGGGTGCAGGGCATCTCCCGTTCGGGGTACATCTCGCGAAAGCGTCCAGCCTGGATGAAGACGACCCGTCCTTCATGGAGCCCCATCTCCCAGGTGTCGTTCTTCTCCACCGGCTCCACGCCGACGAAGCGGCAGAAGCGCTCGGCAGCCTCCCGCGGATCGTCCACGCACACCAGCACGCCGGTGAGCGCGGCGATGCCGTTGGGCTGATGCTGGTAGCGGGGCTGCCACACCAGCTCCGGCGTGTGGTGGGTGACGATCTGGATGCGGCCCTCGGGCATCACCTCCGGCGGCACCCGGATGACCGAGAAGCGGCAGGTTTCCTCTCCGGCGTCGGTGGGCACCGGCCGGGCCAAGCGCACCAGCGGCAGCGGCTTGAAGCCGTCCCGGCCGATTCGCTCGTGGTTTTCCTCGGGCCGGTTGGCCGCGAACGCGATGAGGTGCCATCCCGGGTAGCGGTCGAGCTGCGCCCGGAGCTGCCGCGACAAGGGCGTGTCCACCGTGGGTCCGAGCATCTCGAGGTAGCCCTGGCGGAAGATGGCGCACTGGTTGCCGGTGCCGCTGGGGGTGGGCGCGACGCCGGGCTCGGTGCTGGCCATGTGCGCCACGAAGGGCGTCAGCGAGAAACCCAGCTCCCGGAGCCTTCGGGGGGAGGCGTCGAAGTCCGGGACGAAGAGCCCCACGTGGTCCAGGTACACCTCCGGTCCTTCCGGGACGAGACGGCTTGACGGCATCACAGCTCCTTGACGACGGCGTCGGTCAGCCGGTCGATCTGATCGGCTCCAAGGGTCGCGGGCTTGAGGACCAACTCGTCGGTGCCCAGCTCCCGGTGGAACGCGATGGCCTCGCGGATGGCTCCCGGAGTGGTCAGGTTGGCCCGGGTCACGCGGGCCTCGAGGCGCGCGGGATCGCCGCCGTAGTAGTCCGCGAACGCGCCGCGCACGGCTTCCTCCGCTCCGGGACCCAACGCCGCCAGCATGGACGCCACGATGCGCGGACGCCCGGCGCGGCCGTGGGCCCGCCACGATTCGTCGATGCTTTGGAGGATGCCGCCGGCCCACTCCCGGTCCAGCGCCCGGCCGCCCATGACGTAGCCGTCGGCGAATTTCCCCACCCGGTCCAGGGCGCGCGACGCCGTGCCGCCGATGAGAAGCTCGGGACCGCCGGGTTGCACCGTTTCCGGCCCCACCGGCCGCTGAGCGTCGTTGACGGTTTCACCGCGCCAGATCCGGCGCATGAGGTCGAGCTGGCGGTCGAAGCGGCGGCCCCGGTCGTGGAAGCCGGAGGGCGCCACCAGGGCGTCGTCCTCCCGGCTGCCCACCGCGATCCCGAGGCTCAGCCGGCCGCCGGACATGGCGTCGATGGTGGCGGCCTGCTTGGCCAACACCCCGGCTCCTCTGAGCGGACCCACCAGCACGGCGGTCATGAGACGTATGCGTTGGGTGACGGAAGCCAGCGCGGCCAGCATGACCAGGGGCTCGTAGTTGTCGTAGGCGAGCCGGTCGATGACCGCGAAGCTGGAGTAGGGGCCATCGTCCGCCTTCCGCGCCAGCGCCTCGATGGCCGGCCAGCTGTCCCTGGAGGTCTTGAACGGCAGTCCGATGCCGATCTTCACGATGTTTGCGGGTCTCCCTTCAAGGCATTCGACGCGGCGCGAAAACGCGCTCCCTATTTATGAAACGTAGCCAATAGCCGGGGTCCCCGCAACTCGCACCGGGTCGCGTGCGGGTTTGAGGCGGTCCGAACCGGGAGACGACGCGAAGCCGGGGACCACCCCCGTCCGACCGGTTGACGCGACTGGTGCAAAAAGTGATATTCAGACTTCCAAATGGAACGGAGGAACATCGCGTGGCGGACCATCCCGGACCGGAAATGATCGTGGAAGGACTGAAGGAGGCCGGGGTCGATCTCGTGGCGACCCTGCCCGACATCAATCTCCACGCGCTGTTGGAGCGGGTGGCGGCGGCTCCGGAAATCACCCACGTGCCCCTCTGCCGGGAAGAGGAAGGCATCGGCATTTGCACCGGCGGTTACCTCGTGGGCAAGAAGTGCGCGTTGGTCATGCAGAACGGCGGGCTGTTCAACAGCGTCAACGGCATCGTTTCCACGCTGCTGCAGTACAACTTCCCGTTGCTGCTGCTGATCTACTTCGCGGGAGATGTGGGCGACCGTTCCTTCAGCACCAACGGCGCCATGACGCAGCCGGTGCTGGACGCCCTCGGCATCCGCCATTTCGTTCTGCGGGACCCCGACGAGGCCAGGACGCTGATCAAGCGGACGCAGGTGCTCACCCAGGACTACAAGCGGCCGGTGGCGGTGTTGCTGACCAAGGACGTGCTGGGGCGGCGGCGGCCGGGAGAGTAGCGGACGGACGCATGAAACGCATCGAATGTTTCAGGGTCATGGCGGAGTTGGCGGGGGACGCCCTGGTGGTGACCGGCGCCGGCGGCAATACCGTCGAGTGGTACGCGTGCCGGCCCGGCGACGGCAACTTCCGGGTCCGCACCATGGGGCTGGTGTCCTCCATCGCCCTGGGCATGGCCCTGGGGCTGCCCCACCGGCAGGTCATCGCCATCGACGGGGACGGCTCGCTGCTCATGAACCTTTGCAGCCTGCCCACCATCGCGCGCAAGAACCCGCCCAACCTGACCCACGTGGTGCTGGACAACGAGGTCTACGAGGCCTCCGGCGAGATCGATACCGCCACCGGCGCCGGCACCGACCTGGTGGCCATGGCGCGGGCCGCGGGGATTCGCCGGGCGTCCTGGGCCGGGAGTCCGGACGAACTCCGAACGGTATTCGCCGAAGCGCTGGAGGGCGGGGACGCCGCCTTCATCGGGCTCAAGGTGGAGACGTCCCGCAGCGAGGTGCCGCCGTATCCCATGGACGAGGTGGAGAACAAGTACCGGTTCATCCGCCACGTGGAGAAGACCGAGGGCGTCAACATCCTCAGCATGCCCATGCCGGTCAGCTTTCTGAAGGATTGAACCCGACCGACCCTGTCAGGCACCACCGAGGCAGCACCATGAAAATCGACTGTCATGCGCACTACGTACCGCCGGCCGTGCTGGAGCGGCTCCGCAAGGACGGCCCGTCCTTCGGGGTGGAGGTGGGGGAGGAGACGCCGGCGGGGCCGCGCCTGCGGCTGGGGGGAAGGCCCTTGGCCCGGCCTATCCTGGCGCCGGCCACGGACCTGCCGAAGCGGGTCCATACCGTGCACGAGACCCGTCTGGACCGGCAGATCCTGTCCGCGTGGATGGACATCGTGGGCTACATGCTGCCGGTGGAGCAGGCGGTGGGCTGGAGCCGCATGCTGAACGACGCCATGCGCGAGGCTCTGGCGGACGGCGATAGGGACGGGCTGTTCCGGGGGACGGCCACCGTTCCGCTTCAGGACGGCGCGCGGGCCGCGGAAGAGTTGGAGTATGCGGTCAGGGAGTGCGGGCTCATGGGCGCCATGATCGGTTCCAACATCGACGGCGCGAACCTCGACGATCCGGGGCTGGACCCCTTCTGGAAGACCGCCGAGCGCCTTGAGGTGCCCCTCATCATCCACCCGTTGAACCCCTTGGGAATCGAGCGGCTAGGCAAGTATTTCCTGACCCACATCGTGGGTCTGCTGGCGGATACCACGGTGGGCGTGGCGTGCCTCTACTTCGGCGGCGTGCTGGACCGCTTTCCGGACCTGAAGATCATCCTGTGCCACGGCGGCGGATTCCTCCCTTACCAGTTCGGCCGCATGACCCGCGGCCGGGAGATCCAGCCGGAGATCCAGAAGAACACCGCGCTGATGGGACGGGACGTGCTGCGCTGGTTCTACTACGACACCATCGTGTTCGAGACGGACGTGCTGGAGTTCCTGATAGCGGAGGTGGGCGCCGGCCACGTGCTGCTGGGCAGCGACTGCCCCTTCGGCATCGGCGACCCCCGGCCGCTGGACATCATGGACAGGATACGTCTGGACCAGGCCGACAAGGACAAGATCCTGGGCGGCAACGCGGAGCGGCTGTTCGGCGCGGACTGACGGCGAGGGCCGCCCGCGGCGACAACGGAGACACCGTATGAAGGACCTGCGGTCGTTCATGGACCGTCTGGAGGGTGAAGGCCCCGAGGAACTGCTGCACATCCGCAAGCCGGTGCGGCCCGAGCACGATGTCACCAGCCTGCTCATGGAGCTGGAGTCCTCCGGCCGCTACCCCACTCTTTTCGTGCACGAGGTGCAGGGCTTCTCCATGCCCGTGATCACCAACCTCCACGCCACCCGCAGCCGCCTGGCCATGGCGCTGGACGTGGACGCCAACGACCTGGTGGAGGAGTACCGCAGGCGGGAAGGCAGCCCCATCGCGCCGGAGCTGATCGAGGACGGTCCGGTCAAGGAGGTGGTACGGACCGGCGCGGACGTGGACCTGGGCGAGCTCCCGCTGTTGACCCACTTCGATATCAGCACCGCCCCGTACGTGACGGCGGGCATCGTCGTCGCCAGGGATCCCGTGAGCGGGGTGCGGAACCTCAGCTTCAACCGGGCCATGATGGTGGATCGGAACCGTCTGCGCATGCACCTGGCGCCGGGGATGCACCTCATGCGCTGCGCCCGCAACGCCGAGGAGAGAGGCGAGCCGCTGGACATCGCCTTCATCGTGGGAGTCCATCCGGCATTTGCCGTCGGCGCGCTGTCGCTGGCGCCCTTCGACGTGGACGAGTACGACGTCATCGGCGGCATGATGGAGCGGCCGGTGCCGCTGGTGCGGTGCGAAACCATTCCCCTCGAGGTCCCGGCCCACGCGGAGATGGTGTTCGAGGGGCGCATCCTGCCCAACGTGCGCGAGGAGGAGGGACCCTTCGGCGAGTTCACCGGCCACGCGGTGGGGGTTCGCAGGAACCACGTCGCCGAGATCACCGGAGTTACGTTGCGGGAACAGCCCCTTTACCAGGACATTTTCACCGGCCACTCGGAGCAGCGGCTCATGGGTTCCATCCCCCGGGAGGCGGCAATCTTCAGGGCGGTGAAGGCGGTGGCCGGCGGTACCCGGGCCGTGCACATGCCGCCCTCGGGCAACTGCCGTTTCCACTGCTACATCTCGCTGGACAAGCGCTCCGACGGCGAGGTGCGGAACGCGGTCATGGCGGCCATGGCCACCGACCTCTATCTCAAGCTGGTGATCGTGGTGGACGGGGACGTGAACGTCTACAACGAGCGCGACGTGATGTGGGCCGTGGCCAACCGGGTGCAGGCGGATACCGACACGCTCGTCATTCCCCGTTGCCAGGGCTCCGAGACCGATCCGTCCAGCGGCCAGGGGGGGTTGACGGCCAAGATGGTTATCGACGCCACCAAGAAACGGAAGGACTTTCCCAAGCGGCTCGCCGTGCCCGACGCGGTGCGCGAGCGGGTACGGTTGGAGGACTATATCGACTGAACCGGAAAGGGACGCCATGCGAGGGATGCCCGGAATCCGTCATTACGTACGAACTGGTGCTCAGTCCTCATAGCCGTCATTCCCGCGAAAGCGGGAATCCAGGCGGGGTGGCGCGGGGCAACTCAACGGGGGATGGCCCCACCGCCCCTGGATTCGCGGGAATGACGGCTACGGGATGGGCTACGGCGTAGAACTGAAGGAATCTGAAGGAATCACTAGGCTAGTCAAGGAGGTACATGATGGCAGAAACCAGCAGGGCGGCCACGTTGCTTGCTCCGAACAAGCTCGAGATCCGGGAATACCCCATACCCGACGTTCCCGACGACGGCGGATTGCTCAAGGTCGAGATGGGCGGCGTCTGCGGCTCCGACGTGAAGTACTACCACGGCCGCATCAACCTGCCGCTGCCCATCATCCTGGGCCACGAGATCCTGGGCCGTGTGGAGAAGCTGGGCTCCAAGGCCGAGAAGATCCACGGCGTCAAGGAAGGCGACCGCGTGATCATGAAGGGCGCCATCGGCTGCGGGCGCTGCTCCGACTGCCGCCGCAACGCGCAGCGCTTCTGCAGGAATCGCACCAACTACGGCGGCCGCACCACTTCCGCCAACCCGCCGCACCTGTTCGGCGGCTTCGCGGACTACCTCTACCTGGCGCCGGACGTGCTGATGACCAAGATCAGTGAAGAGCTGTCGGCGGAGGCGGCGGCCCTCATCGGCTCGGTCATGGCCAACGGGTTCCAGTGGGCGCTGCGCCGCGGCGGGGTCAAGATGGGCGACTTCGTGTTGATCCAGGGGCCCGGACAGCAGGGGCTGGCGTGTACCTGGGCCTCGAAGCACGCGGGCGCGGCGAAGATCTTCGTGTCCGGCATCGGCCGGGACGCGCCGCGTATGGAGCTGGCCAGGAAGTGGGGCGCCGACCGGATCATCAACGTCGAGGAGGAGAACGTCGTGGACGTGGTCCGGGAGGAGACCGACGGCGCCATGGCGGACGTGGTGGTGGACGTGTCGGGCAACCCCAAGGCGATCCTGGCCTCCATCGACTGTTTGCGCCGGCAAGGCACCATGGTGCTGGCCGGGCTCACCGGCGACAAGACCGTCACCGAGGTCCACATGGACAAGCTGGTGTGGGGCGAGATCAAGCTCCAGGGCTGCTTCACCGGCGACAACGACGCGGTGGACGCGACCCTGCGGCTCATGGAGGCCACCAAGTTCCCGGTGGAGGAGATGGTGAGCCACGTGTTCTCGCTGGACGAGACGGAGAAGTGCATCCAGGCGGTGGGCGGCGAGATCCCGGAGTTGTTCCCGACCAAGGCGCTGATCAAGCCGTAGGAGCCCGCGCCGCTTTCATACGGCCGGCACCGGGCAGCGAGGGGGGCGTCCCGGAAATCAGGAGGCGGTCCTGCTTGGGCCGTGCGGTTTTGCGTCGGTCACAGCGGGCGGAGAGAGATCATGAGCGAAACATGTAGGGCGGCGACGCTGGTGGCGCCGGGCAAGATTGAGGTGCGGGAGTACCCGGTCCCGGACATACCGGCGGACGGCGGGCTGCTGAAGGTGGAGCTGGGCGGGGTGTGCGGCACGGACTACAAGTACTTCACCGGGAAACTGAACCTGCCGATACCCATCATACTCGGCCACGAGATCCTGGGCCGGGTGGAGAAGCTCGGCGCCAGGGCGGCGGAGATCCACGGCGTCAAGGAAGGCGACCGCGTGATCGTCAAGGGGTCCCTCGGGTGCGGCCGTTGCGCCGAATGCCGCCGGGGCGGCGACCGGTTCTGCAAGCAGCGCTCGGCCTACGGTTCCCGGATGTCCTCCGCCGACCCGCCGCACCTCTTCGGCGGTTTTGCCCAGTACCTGTACATCACCCCCGCCGCGTTGCTGACCCGCATCAGCGACGACCTTCCGCCGGAGGCCGCGGCGCTGGTGGGGGCGGTGATGGCCAACGGTTTCCAGTGGGCCTTGCGGCACGGCGGCGTCAAGATGGGGGACTACGTGCTGATCCAGGGGCCGGGCCAGCAGGGGCTCGCCTGCACCTTCGCCTCCAGCCACGCCGGCGCCGCGCGCATCTTCGTGGCCGGCGTCGGCCGCGACAAGAGCCGGCTGGAGGTGGCCGAGCGATTCGGCGCGCATCGCACCATCAACGTCGAGGAGGAGAGCGTCGTGGACGTGATCCGGGAGGAGACCGGCGGCGCCATGGCCGACGTCGTGGTGGACGTCTCCGGAAGCCCGGCCGCCATCGCCACGTCGGTGGATTGCCTGAGGCGGCAGGGGAAGCTGGTGCTCGGCGGACTGACGGGCGACAAGACCGTCACCCCCTTGCTCATGGACAGGCTCGTGTGGGGCGAGATCTGTGTCCAGGGAGCCTACACCGGCGACAACGATGCCATCGACGCCACCCTTCGGCTGATGGAGGCCACCGGCTTCCCGGTGGAGCAGATGGTGAGCCACGTCTTCTCGCTGGACGAGACCGAACCGTGCGTCCGCGCGGTGGGAGGCGAGGTGCCCGAGCTGTTTCCCACCAAGGCGCTGATCAAGCCGTGGTGACCGCCACCCACCGTGGCCGGGCATGTTCCTCATGAGACTGTTCGCGCCCGCCAAGGTGAATCTCCATCTCCGCATCACCGGCCGGCGTGACGACGGCTACCATTTGCTGGACTCGCTGATGGTGCCCATCAGCCTGGGCGACGAGGTCGAGCTCTCACGGGCGGACGGCGCGCCCGGTTCGCTGGCGCTGGCGGCTGACGACCCCGACGTGCCGCTCGGGGAAGACAACACGGTGCGGCAGGCGGTCTGCGCTTTCCGTGAACGGACCGGCCGCCTGGAACCCGTGGCCGTCAACATCCGCAAACGGATTCCCATCGGCGCCGGGCTGGGAGGCGGCAGCACCGACGCGGCCGCCGTCCTGCGCGGGATGAACGATCTTCTCGGCGCGGGCCTTTCCGTCGAGGATCTTCTGGATCTGGGCCTGTCGGTGGGGGCGGACGTGCCTTTTTTCATCCGCGGCGAGGCCGCCCGGGCCCGGGGAATCGGGGAGGAGTTGAGCGCCGTGGGGCCGCTGCCCCGGCTGTGGATGGTGGTGCTGTTCCCCAACCTCGCGGTGTCCACGGCCTGGGTCTACCGGAACTTCCCGTCCAAGTTGACAAAACCGTCCAATAATAATAACTTGGTTCGAAAATTGGACACGCCTCACGAAGTGGCTGAGGTGTTGGTCAATGACCTCGAAACGGTCACCATGGGCCGCTATCCGCGCATTGCCCGGCTCAAGGATCGCCTGAGCGAGAGCGGGGCGATCGGCAGTCTGATGTCAGGAAGCGGCTCCGCGGTTTTCGGGGTATTCGCTGACGAGGCAGGTGCCAGACAGGCATTCACGGGCTTCGAGGGCGAAAAAGACGTTCGGGCTTATCTGGCTTTTTCGCTGACATAAGGGCGAGCCATCCGTCGCGCGACGGAAAGGAGGTCCCTGTGGAGGTCACGGAAGTCAAGGTCTTTCCCGTTGAGGAGGACAAGCTCAAGGCGTATGTGACCATCACCCTGGACGACTGCTTCGTGGTCCGGGATCTCAAAGTCATTCGCGGCACCTCGGGTCTGTTCGTTTCCATGCCCAGCAAGAAACGCCGGGATGGGACCTACAAGGATGTAGCGCACCCGCTCAACAGTGAGACCCGCAGGATGATCGAGGAAAGGATTATAGCGGCATACAGGGAAGTCGCGACGGGCGATGCGGACCAGGGTCGAGATGACCTCTAGTCATCCTTGCGAGGGACGCGCGAACGCCGACGGGAAGGAATGGGCGGTCGCCAAGTGGTAAGGCCCCGGATTTTGGTTCCGGTATACGAAGGTTCGAATCCTTCCCGCCCAGCCAAGCTCTCTCTCTCCTTCGATGGGCGGCCTTGTAGGGGCGGGGTTCAAACCCGCCCGAGGCCGTCATGGCATGACAACACGGGCGTGTTCCACACCAAGGCAGGACATGGGAACGTTGCACGATGAAATGAGGATCTTTGCGGGCAATTCCAACCCCCCGCTTGCGCGCGACATTTGCCACGGCCTCGAGATTCCGTTGGGGGAGGCGTTGGTGGAGACGTTCAGCGACGGCGAGATACGGGTGGAGATCAAGGAGAACGTGCGCGGCTGCGACGTCTTCGTGATCCAGTCCACCTGCGCCCCGGGCAACGACAACCTGATGGAGCTGCTGCTCATGCTGGACGCGTTCAGGCGCGCCTCGGCCAAGCGGGTCACCGCGGTGATCCCGTACTACGGTTACGCGCGGCAGGACCGCAAGGTGGCTCCCCGGGTTCCCATCAGCGCCAAGCTGGTGGCCGACCTCATCACCACCGCCGGCGCCGCTCGCATGCTCACCATGGACCTCCATTCGGGTCAGATCCAGGGCTTCTTCAACATCCCGGTGGACAACCTCTACGCGTTGCCGGTGCTGCTCCACTACCTGGAACGCCGCTTCAGCGGGGAGAAGTCGATCGTCGTGTCGCCGGACGCGGGCGGGGCCCAGCGGGCGCGCGCGTTCGCCACCCGCCTGAACGTGGCGATGGCGGTCATCGACAAGCGCAGGGCCGACGCCAACGTGGTGGAGGAGATGAACATCATCGGCGAGGTGGAGGGCAGGAGCGCCATCCTCCTCGACGACATGGTGGACACCGCCGGGACCATCGCCATGGCCGCGGAGGCGCTGATGCGGGCCGGCGCGAAAAAGGTCATCGGCTGCTGCACCCACGCCATCCTCTCCGGGGAGGCGCTGGACAGGATCAACGAGTCGCCCATGGAGGAGATGGTGGTCACCGACACCGTCCCCTTGAGTGCGAAGATGGCCAAGTGCCCGAAGATAAGGCCCTTGTCGGTGGCGCCGCTCATCGGCGAGGCCATCCGCAGGACTCACCTGGAGCGGTCCATCAGCTCCCTTTTCTGATCGAAAAACCGGCAGCACGTGGTCAGGAGGTTCAGGTTTTGGAAACGGTAGAAGTATCGGCAGAGGCGAGGCAGGTCGGCAACAAGCGTGACGCCGGCCGCCTGCGCCGCAACGGCAAGCTCCCGGGGGTCGTCTACGGCCGAGGGACGGAAGGCTTGGCCATGCAGGTGGACGACCGGGAGATCCGGACCCGCGTGGGCAGCCTGGAAGGCTCTCATCTGGTCCGGTTCAAGTCCTCGGCGGAGAGTCTCGACGGCAGGCTCGTCCTCATCAAGAACGTGCAGTATCACCCGGTGACCCACGCCATCGCCCACATCGATTTCTACGAGGTGGACGTGACGCGAAAGATCACCGTCATGGTGGGCCTGCACTACGTGGGGCGGCCCGAGGGGGTGGTTCACGGCGGGGTGTTGCAGCCCATCGCGCGGGAGCTCGAGGTCGAGTGCCTGCCCATGGACATCCCGGCAGAGATCGAGGTGGACGTTTCGGCATTGGAGATCGGTCACGGGCTCAAGGCCGGCGATATCACGCTGCCGCCCAACGTGACCAACGCCACTCCGGAGCTGAGCCTGGTATCGGTGCTGGCGCCCACGGTTTCCACCCTGGAAGAAGAGGAGGCGGCGGCGGGCGAAGCGGCCGAGGAGACGGGGGATGCGGCCGAGGCGACGGCGGAACAGACCGGCGAGTGAGCTCCACGCGCGCTGCGGCTAACCGGGGCCCCACGGGCTCCCCCTTCAGGACACCGCTGTGAAACTGGTCGTGGGCCTGGGCAACCCGGGCCGGCGCTACGCGCGCACACGGCACAATCTCGGGTTTCTCCTGCTGGACCGCATCGCCGAGGCACGGGGCATCCGTACCGGCGACGAACGCTGCGAGTCCCTGGTGGGCCGGGGCGAGCGGACCTGGGATCCGGTTGCCTCCGAGTGGTGGCCGCCGCTGGTGCTGGCCAAGCCGCAGACCTACATGAACCACAGCGGCGTGGCGGCCGCGGCCCTTGTGAAGCGCTTTCAGGCGCGGGGCGCGGATCTCGTGGTGGCGTACGACGACCTGGACCTGCCGTTCGGCCGGCTCCGGATCCGTTGCGGCGGCTCGGCGGGAGGACACCGGGGCCTGGCGTCCGTCCTGCAGCACGTCGCGGACCGTGACTTCGTCCGGCTCCGCATCGGCATCGGCCGTCCGCCCGCGGGCGTGGATCCAGTGGAGTACGTGCTCAGCCGGTTCTCGCCCGAGGAAGAGGACGCGCTGGACGGCGTGTTGACGAGGGCGGAAGAGGCGCTGGCAGCCATCGTGCTGAAAGGCCCGGTGCGGGCCATGGAAGATTTCAATCGGGGGCAATAGAGGAGGACGTTATGGATGGTTTGGTTGTCTGGGCTCCGATACTGGGGGCGGCCGGACTTCTCATCGCGTACGGCGTGTATCGAGGCATCGTCAGCGTCGGAGTCAAGGATGCAGAAATGCAGTCCGTCAGCGACTCCATCTACGAAGGGGCCATGGCGTTCCTGAAGCGCGAGTACATCGTTCTTTCGATCTTCGTGGTGGTGGTGGCGCTGCTGCTGGCATGGCAGCTTGGCGTCGAAACCGCGTTGGCTTTCTTCGCGGGCGCGGTCTGCTCGGTGATAGCCGGTTTTCTCGGCATGAAGGCGGCCACCCGCGCCAACGTCCGTACATCCCAGGCGGCCGCGGAGGGCGGCCAGTCGGAAGCGCTGCTCATGGCCTTCAACGGCGGCTCGGTGATGGGACTCTCCGTGGCCAGCCTCGGGCTCCTGGGCGTGGGCATTCTCTTTCTGGTCTACGGTGACACGGAGAACGCCAAGTACATCAGCGGGTTCGCCATGGGCGCCAGCTCCATCGCGCTGTTCTCCAGGGTCGGCGGCGGCATCTATACCAAGGCCGCGGACGTGGGCTCCGATCTGGTGGGCAAGGTCGAGGCCGGCATTCCGGAAGACGATCCGCGCAATCCCGGCGTCATCGCGGACAACGTCGGCGACAACGTCGGCGACGTCGCCGGCATGGGCGCCGATCTGTTCGAATCCTACGTCGGCTCGGTGATCGCGTCCGTCGCCATCGCCGCCACCATCTCGGCGAGCGGGCTCGCCGGCATGTTCTCGGCCCAGGCCGAGGCCGAGGCCTCACGGGCCACGTTGATGGCGCTGCCGGTGGTTCTGGCGGTGCTGGGCCTCATCGCGTCGGTGGTGGGCATCTTTTCCATGCGGGTGTTCAAGAAGATCGACCCGCAGTCGGCGCTTCGAGGCGCCACGGTCCTCACCACGGTGCTGTTCCTGGTGGGGGCGCTGGTGCTGATCCTCGCCTATGGCGTCACCATCGGCGTCTTCTGGGCCGTGCTCGCGGGTTCGCTGGGGGGCATCCTCATCGGCCTCATCACCGAGTACTACACCTCCGCCAAGCCGGTGCAGCGCATCGCCGAGGCAAGCCGCACGGGCCACGCCACCAACATCATCCACGGAATGGCCGTGGGGCTGGAGAGCGTCGCGCTTCCCGTCGTGGTCATCGCCGTCGCCATCTGGGTGTCCTACGGCGCGGCCCAGCTCTACGGCATCGGCGTGGCCGCGGTGGCCATGCTGGCCACGGTGGGCATCACCATGAGCGTGGACGCCTACGGACCCATTGCCGACAACGCCGGCGGCATCTCCGAGATGTGCGGCCTGGGCCCCGAGGTGCGCAAGATCACCGACGGCCTCGATTCGCTGGGCAACACCACGGCGGCCATCGGCAAGGGTTTCGCCATCGGCTCGGCGGCGCTGACCGCGCTGGCGCTGTTCTCGGCCTATACGAGAACGGTGGATGCCGAGCTGGCGGCCATGGGGCGGCAGCCGTTGCAGATCCTGGTGACCTCGCCGGAAGTGGTGGTGGGCCTGTTCATCGGCGGTCTGATTCCGTACCTGATCGGCGCCATGACCATGACCGCGGTGGGAAGGGCGGCGGGAAAGATGATCGACGAGATCCGCCGGCAGTTCCGCGAGATTCCCGGGCTGCTGGAGGGTCGCGAGGGAGTCAAGCCCGACGCGGCGAGCTGCGTGGACATCTCGACGCGCGCGGCCATCAAGGAGATGGTGGTGCCGGGGCTGGTGGCGGTGGTGGTGCCGGTGCTGGTGGGCTTCGCGCTCGGGCCGGTGGCGTTGGGCGGAACGCTGGCCGGGGCCTTGGTATCGGGCGTGCTGCTGGCGCTGTTCATGTCGAACGCTGGCGGCGCCTGGGACAATGCCAAGAAGTACATCGAGCGCGGCGACCTCGCGAACGAGGAGAAGGGCGGCGAGGCGCACAAGGCGGCCGTGGTCGGCGACACGGTGGGCGATCCGCTGAAGGACACTTCCGGTCCGTCCATGAACATCCTCATCAAGCTCATGTCCGTGGTTTCGCTGGTGATCGCACCGTTGCTAGTGTGATTCGGCGTGTTGTAAAGGCACACCCCCTGTGTTAAGTAAATTCGACGATCATGGCTGAAGAAACGACCCATTACGAGACGCTTTTCATCGTCCACCCGGTTCACAGCGGCAGGAACCCGGATCTCTGCGAGAGATTCCGGGGGGTTCTGGAAGGGCAGGGCGCAACCGTTACCCACTTCGAGGAGTGGGGCATGCGCGACCTCGCGTACCCCATCGAGAAGCAGGGTAGGGGTTTCTACAACCTGATCCAGTACCAGGCCTCCGCGGGCGCGAGCGACGAGCTCGAGCGGGTGATGCGTTTGAGCGACGAGGTCATGCGCTGCATGACCGTGGTTCTGGATGACGACGTCCGGTCGCTGGCTCCGGCGGTCGAGACCGTCGCCTCGGAGGAACCTGCACCTGCTTCCGAACCCGCGGCCCCTGAATCCGGCGCGGCTGAAGTCGCGGCGCCGGAATCCGCCGAAGAAGCCCAGGAAGGCCAGGAGGCGTAACGGCGCTGGCCGGAACGCAGCCTGCAGAACCTTACAGTTGGAAGAACGGAACGGCTAGGAGAAGATGGCAGAATATCGCGGGAGAAGAGGCTCGGACGATCACGATTCACCACCTCGTCGGCGTGGCGGTATGTCGCGCCGGAAGGTATGTCGCTTCTGCGCCAACAAAGACCTTCGCTTCGACTACAAGGATACCAAGCTCCTCAGCGGGTTCATGACGGAGCGGGGCAAGATCACGCCGAGCCGCATCACCGGCACCTGCTGCTGGTGCCAACGACGCTTGTCCAAGGCGATCAAGCGGGCCCGTCTGGTAGCGTTGCTTCCCTACACCACCGTCAAGCTCTGATCCGGCGCCTTGCCGCCTACGGATCGGCTTATGAAAGGGCTTGAAACTCTCACGGTCGCCGGCCTTGGGTTGGCCGCCACTCTGTTGTTTTTCCTTGCAGGCCTTAGGGTGCCGGTCGCCGGCTTGGTCGTGTTGCCGCTGGTGATCTTTCCGGCCCTGTACGTGGGCGTCCGGGTGGGAAAGCAGGCGGGACAGTTGCTGCCCCTGGCGGCCGCCGTGTGCCTGTTGGCGCTGGCGGGCGTGGAAGCCGCGGTGGCGTACCTGGTGTTCGCGCTGGTTACCTACCTGCTGTTCTTTTCCTTCGGGCGGGGATGGTCCATCGCCACCGTCGTGAGCGGCAGCGCCGTTTGCGTTCTGGCGGCCATGCTGATGACCGCATGGGGGTTCGCGGGCTCCCTCTCCACTCTGTGGAACACGCTGTACACCGGCGTGCACGGCCAGATCCTGGCGACCCTGGAAGTGTACGAGCGCATGGGCCTTTCGGGCGAGACCACGGAGTTCCTGAGGGAGCAGGCGGGACAGATGGCGACGCTGTTCGTCCAGATGCTGCCGGGGATGATTTTCCTGGCGCTGGGCGTCATGGTCCTGGTCAATCTGGCGCTGCTGTTGTGGCAGTTCCCGCACTACCGCTCGTTTTTTTTCGAAGCTGGAGACCTGAAGGAATGGAAGTCACCGGATCACATGGTGTGGTTCCTGGTGGTGCCGAGCCTGGCGCTGTTTCTGCCGCTCGGATGGTCGTTGCGCGTGGTGGCCGTGAACGTGGTGTTGGTATGCGCGGCGTTCTACTTCTTTCACGGCCTGGCCATCGTGGCGTACTATTTTCATCACAAGAAGGTGCCGATGTTTTTTCGCGTCCTGGGATACCTGCTCATCGTTTTCGAGCAGGTTCTCACGGTGCTGGTCATCGGCCTGGGGTTCTTCGATCTCTGGGGCGACTTCCGTCGCCTCAAGCGGCGCCCCGCGGGCCAGACCTGAAGGAGAGTCGATGGAAGTCGTTCTGAAGGAAGATATCGAAAACCTGGGCCACATGGGCGACGTGGTCAAGGTCAAGGACGGTTACGCCCGGAACTACCTGTTGCCCAGGGGCTTGGTGGTGCTCGCCAACAAGAAGAACCTCAAGGCCCTGGAGCACGAGCAGCGCATGATCGGCCAACGGCGCGAGCGCCTCACCAAGGAGGCCCAGGGCATCAGCGCGCAGCTTGCCGGAGTCTCCCTCGAGTTCGCCGTCAAGGTCGGCGAGGAAGGCCGGCTCTTCGGCTCCGTCACCAACATGGACATCGAGAAGGCGCTGAAGGAAAAGGGTCTTGAAGTCGAACGCCGAAGAATCGTCCTGCACGATCCCATCAAACAGGTGGGAGAGTACGAAGTCCCCATCCGCCTGCGTCCGGAGGTGATGCCCAGCATCAAGGTGAAGGTGGTGTCGGAGGATGGCGAAGCGGAAACGGCCACTACCGATGGAACCGCCGCAGCGGAGGCTCAACCGGCCGACATGGCCGCAGCCGAAGCGCCAGGGGAGGCAGACGAGCCGCCCGCTGCGTCCTAGTGTCGTGTTCCACGTAAATGTTGACAAATCTGCTGGTCTTTTTCGTCGTCGGCTGCGTTGCTCTTCCTCGCGTGGTAACCGCCACTGCTCGTCATCGCGCCTTGCCGACAACGAAAAATCCGGCGCATCTTTGTCAACATTTACGTGGGACACGACACTAGTCGACCCATTGGTAAGTGGCGTCCCTTCTCAAGGGCCCTATCGTAGGTTCCTTGTCTGCAGAAAATCTTCGATGATCTCTTCGGGCGTCGAAATCAACTGTTTCGCTTCCTGAACAAGTTCCTCGAACGGGACCGGAAGAGCGTCGACGTCGATATCGCCGTCGCGCATTGGAAGTCGCTGTATCCACTCGCCGAACTTCTTGGTTTGCCGTTCACTACTGAAAGACAACAGCTCGGCAATCGCCGTTTTGGAGCAAGGTCAAGTATCTGCGGGGCGTGGTGCAGTTTCTCTACGTTCGGCAGGACTACAGTTATTGCCGGCTTGACGCCTTTTGCCGCTTTGGTATTGACCACAGCGCCATTGGCGCCTATGCTTCGTCATGGTCGCTCGTCTCCAAACGGTCGTCGAGACACCCGCGTTTCTGACGGCGGCCAAGGGTGTTCTGTCCGAAACCGAGAGGATGGAGCTTGTCACGATGGTAGCCGAGAATCCGGACGCTGGCGTGTCGCTCGGCGGTGGGATCCGGAAGGTGCGGATCGCTCTTCCGGGACGAGGCAAACGGGGCGGAGCACGTGTCGTGTTCCTGTTCGCCGGGGAGGACATCCCCGTGTTCTTGCTTGCCGTCTTTGCCAAGAACGAGAAGGCGGACCTCAATGCCAGGGAACGAACCGCGATGATCACCGCCGCCAAGAAGATGTTGGAGGAATACAGGAGGGCCAAATGACCAAGGCATTCGACAAGGTTATGGCCGGGCTCGAGGATGCCGGGGCGTACCTGAGGGGTGCGCGTGCCGGGTTCGAGGTACACGAAGTCAAGGTGCCCGAACCGGACGTCACGGCGATCCGAGGCAAGACGGGGTTGTCGCAGCCCGCGTTTGCCAAGAGCATCGGTGTTCCGCTTGGAACTCTCAAGAACTGGGAGCAGGGCCGCCGGCGCCCGGAAGGACCGGCACGTGTGCTGCTTGCTTTGATCGGAAAGCGGCCGTCTATCGTCCAGGAAGAACTCGCCCGCTGAGCTGTGTTCCCTGGCGGGTATGCATCAAGTGCCTCCCGTCAACGCTAATCCATCAACCCCACCGCCGCCGTGCTGATGTGCTCGGCGGAAAGTCCGTATTTGCCGTACAGTCCCTCGGTGTCGCCGGATTCGGCGAATTCGGTGACGCCCACGCGCTTGACGCGGCCGCGGCCCAGCTCGGCCACGGCTTCGGCCACGGCGCTGCCGAGACCGCCGGAGATGCCGTGGTCCTCCACGGTGACGATCCTGCCGTGGCTCGACGCCACGGACTCGATGAACTCCGTGTCGATGGGCTTGATGGTGTGGATGTTGGCCACCTGGGCCGAGATGCCTTGGGCGGCCAGCAGGTCGGCGGCCTTGAACACGTTTTCCATCACCGCGCCGGTTCCCACCAGCGACACGTCCGCGCCGTCCCGCAGCACCACGGCTTTGCCGAACCGGAACTCGTAGCCTTCGCCGTTGACGTCGGCCACCTTCTGGCGGGTGAGGCGCAGGAACACGGGGCCGTCGTGCTGCGCGATGTATTCCACCGCGCCGCGGGTCTCGATGGCGTCGGCGGGTTGCACCACGGCCATGTTGGGCAGGGTGCGCATGAGCCCCACGTCTTCGGTGGCCATCTGGCTGTAGCCGTCCTCGCCGATGCCGATGCCGGCGTGGGTGCCGACGATCTTGACGTTGGCGCGGTTGTAGGCCACCGCCATGCGGATCTGCTCGAAGCGGCCCACCACGAAGCAGGCGAAGCTGCAGATGAAGGGGATTTTGCCGGCGAGCGCCATGCCGGCGCCGACGCCCACCATGTTGCCCTCGGCGATGCCCACGTCGAAGAAGCGCTCGGGGTGCTTCCGCGAGAACTCGTCGGTCATGGTGGACTTGCGGAGGTCGGCGTCGAGGACGACGATGTCCGGATTGTCGTCGGCCAGCCGGGTCACGGTCTCGCCGAAGGTCACGCGTGTCGCGATTGCGCTCATGTGCTCTCTTCCCTGCCGCTCAGGAGGTTGGCGGCGCTCCGTTGACGATCTCGGCGATGGCTTGTTCGCCTTCCTCGCGGCTCGGGGCCTTGCCGTGCCACTCCCAGCGGTTCTCCATGAAGCTGACGCCCTTGCCCTTGACGGTCTGGCAGACGATCATGGTGGGTCCGTCGCGATGCTGCTCGGCGGCCTTCAGGGCGTCGAGGATGGCGGGGAAGTCGTGGCCGTCGATCTCCAGGGTGTTCCAGTTGAAGGCCCGCCACTTGTCCAGCAGCGGCTCCAGGCTCATGATGTCGTCCGTCACGCCGCTCAACTGGATGTGGTTGTAGTCCATGAGCACGCAGAGGTTGTCGAGCTTGAACCGGGGCGCGGACATGGCCGCCTCCCAGATCTGTCCGGCCTGGCACTCGCCGTCGCTGATGACGCAGTAGGTGCGGTAGTCCTTGCCGCCGGCCTTTGCCGCCAGCGCCATCCCCACGGCCACCGACAAGCCCTGTCCGAGGGAGCCGGTGGAGGCCTCGACGTAGGGGAAGCGATGCCGGTCCGGGTGTCCCTGCATCCGGCTGTTGAGCTTGCGCAGGCTCAGCGTCTCCTCCCGCTCCAGGTAGCCGGCACGGGCCAGGGCGGCGTAGACCGCGGGCACGCAGTGGCCCTTGGAAAGCACGAAGCGGTCCCGGTCCGGCCAGTCGGGCTGTTCCGGCCGGTGGCGCATCTGGTGGAAGTACAGCGCCGTCACCATGTCGGTGCACGACAGCGAGCCGCCGGGGTGGCCGGAGCCCGCCTCCACCAGCATGCGGATCACGTCGACTCTGATTTCCTTGGCTATGGCCGCGAGTTCCGGGATCGTCATGTTTACACCATGGTCTGCCCGCCGCAGATGTTGAGGGCCTGTCCGGTGATGCCGGATGCCTTGTCCGATGCCAGGTACACCGCAAACCGGGCGATCTCCTCCGGGTCCAGGAACCGCCGGATCGGCACCGCCGCCAGCGCCTGCCGCTTGAAGGACTCCGGGTCCGTTCCCTGCCGCTCGGCGATCTGCTCGATGCCGGCGCGGGACATCTCCGTGTCCACCCAGCCGGGGCACAGGGCGTTGACGGTGATGCCGCGGGACGCCAGCTCCAGCGCCAGCGCCCGTGTGAAACCGATGAGCCCGTGCTTGCTGGCGCAGTAGGCGGCATAGCCGGGAACGCCGAACTTGCCCAGCACCGAGGACATGTTGATGATCCGGCCGTCGCCGTCATCGCTCATGATCCCCAGGACTTCCTTGGTCAGCAGGTAGACGCCGGTCAGGTTCGTGTCCACGATGGCATGCCACGGACCGTCGTCCGCGTCATCCATGGGCGTCATCCCCGAGGCGCCCGCGTTGTTCACCAGGATGTGGACCCGCCCCCAGCTCTCCCGCACCCTGTTCACGCAGTCGCGGATGCCGGCCTTGTCCGTTACGTCTACCGCGGCCGGCAACACGGAATGGCCCTCGGTCCGCAGCTCCTCGGCCACGGCCTCCAGCCGTGCCCTGTCGCGCGCGGCGATGACGACGCGGGCGCCTTCCTCCGCCATGGCCCGCGCCACGGCCTTGCCGATGCCGGTGCCGCCGCCCGTGACCAGCGCTACGCGTTCCGACAGTTCCATGCGGTGGGACGGGCCGGCTGCTCGGTCCAACGAAACGGCGGCGTCAGGACCGCTTGCCGCCCAGCGCCCCCAGCAGCCGCGCGATGGGGTCGTAGAACCGCGTCACCACGCGTTCTTTCAGGGGAATGATGGAATTGTCGGTGATCTTGATGTTCTCGGGACAGACTTCGGTGCAGCACTTGGTGATGTTGCAGAAGCCCAGCCCAGCCTCCTTGCGCAGGAACTCGAGCCGGTCGTCGGTGTCCAGCGGGTGCATCTCCAGGCTCGCCACCCGCACGAAGAAGCGCGGTCCGGCGAAGCTCGGCTTGTTGTCGTCGTGGTCCCGGATGACGTGGCAGACGTTCTGGCACAGGAAGCACTCGATGCACTTGTGGAATTCCTGCACCCGGTCGATGTCCTCCTGGTACATGCGCCGGGTGCCGTCGGCCTCCTTGGGCTTGGGCTTGAAGGGCGGGATGCTCTTGGCCTTCTCGTAGTTGTAGGACACGTCGGTGACCAGGTCCCGGATCAGCGGGAAGGTCTTGATGGGGGACACGGTGATGGTCTCGCCCGGTTCGAACGTGTTCATGCGCGTCATGCACATGAGCCGCGGCTTGCCGTTGACCTCGGCGCTGCACGAGCCGCACTTTCCGGCCTTGCAGTTCCAGCGCACGGCCAGATCGCCGGCGTGCATGGCCTGGATGCTGTGGATCACGTCCAGCACCACCATGCCCTCCTCGAGCGGCACGCTGTAGTCCCTGAACTCTCCGCCGCTGGCGTCGCCGCGCCAGACGCGCATCTTCGCTTCCGCACCGTTTCCTGCAACCGCTGCTTCAGGCATCAAACTTGCTCCTCGACGATTTTCTTGAGCTCCTCGGGCATCTCGGGCAGGGGCTCCAGGGAGACCGCGATGGTTCCGTTCTGCTTGCGCGTCACGACGTTCACGGTGCCGAACTTGGGGTCGGGGTCCGGATAGTCGTCGCGGGTGTGGCCGCCGCGGCTCTCCTTGCACTCGAGAGCCGAGAGGGTGGCGGATTCGGCCACCGCCAGGAGGGCCCTCAGGTCCAGCGCCAGGTGCCAGCCGGGGTTGAAACGCCGGCCGCCGTCGACCTTGACGCGTTCGGTACGGTCCTTGTACTCCGCGATCTCCTCCATCGCCCGCAGCATCTCGCTCTCCGTGCGGATGATGCCCACCAGGTTGTGCATGGTGCGCTGAAGATCGCTGTGAATCGCGTAAGGGTTCTCGTTTCCGCGGTCCGTGAAGGGCTCCAGCATCAGCGTCGTGAGCCGTTCCACCTCCGCCGGGTCCGCCGCCGCGGCGGCCTCCGCTCCCAGGGCGTAGTCCGCGGCCGAAGCCCCGGCGATGCGTCCGAACACCAGCAGGTCGGACAGGGAGTTGCCGCCGAGCCGGTTGGCGCCGTGCAACCCTCCCGCCACCTCGCCCGCGGCGTAGAGGCCCGGCACCGTGGTGGCGGAGGTGTCCGCCTCCACCCGGACGCCGCCCATGATGTAGTGGCAGGTGGGCCCCACCTCCATGGCTTCCTTGGTGATGTCCACGTCCGCCAGCTCCTTGAACTGGTGGTACATGGACGGCAGCCGCCGCTGGATGTACTCCGCGTCGCGGCGGTTGGCGATGTCCAGCAGCACGCCGCCGTGCTCGGTGCCGCGGCCGGCCTTGACTTCCGAGTTGATGGCCCGGGCCACTTCGTCCCGGGGCAGCAGGTCCGGGGTGCGGCGGTTGTTCTTCTTGTCCTGGTACCAAGCGTCGGCCTCGGCCTCGTTGTCCGCGGTCTCCGCCTTGAAGAAGTCGGAGATGTAGTTGAACATGAAGCGTTCGCCCTCGGAGTTCAGCAGGGTGCCGCCGTCGCCGCGGACGCCCTCGGTCACCAGGATGCCGCGGACGCTCGGGGGCCAGACCATGCCGGTGGGGTGGAACTGGACCTTTTCCATGTCGATGAGGTCGGCCCCCATCTCCATGGCCATGCCCATGCCGTCGCCGCTGTATTCCCAGGAGTTGGAGGTCACCTGCCAGCACTTGCCGGAGCCGCCGGTGGCCAGCACCACGGACTTGCAGTTGAACACGATCAGCTCGCCGCTCTCGCGCCAGTAGCCCACCGCCCCGCTGACCCGGCCGTCGTTCATCAGCAGGTGCTGGATGTTGCACTCCATGAAGACGTCGATGCCCAGCGCCACCGCCCGCTGCTGCAGCGTCCGGATCATCTCCAGCCCGGTGCGGTCGCCCACGTGCGCCAGCCGGGCGTAGCGGTGGCCGCCGAAGTCGCGCTGCAGGATCAGGCCCTCCTCGGTGCGGTCGAACAGCGCGCCCCATTCCTCCAGCTCCAGCACCCGGTCCGGCGCCTGCTGGGCGTGGATCTGCGCCATGCGCCAGTTGTTCAGGAGCTTGCCGCCGCGCATGGTGTCGCGGAAGTGGACCTTCCAGTTGTCCTCCGGCCAGACGTTGCCCATGGCGGCGGCGATGCCGCCCTCGGCCATGACCGTGTGCGCCTTGCCCAGCAGCGACTTGCAGATGATGGCGGTCCTGGCGCCCTTGTCGTGGGCCTCGATGCCGGCCCGCAGCCCGGCTCCGCCGGCCCCCACCACCACCACGTCGTACGTGTGCGTCTCGTAGCTCTCGCCGGCCATCAGATGATCCTCAGATCCTGGATGACGCCGGTGGCCAGTAGCCGGACGTAGACGTCGGTCAGGCCCACCCACACGAGGCTCACCCAGGCGATCTGCATGTGCTTCTCGTTGAGCTTGGTCACGATGCCCCAGAGCTTGAAGCGTCCGGGCGCGGCCTTGAAGCTGTTGAGGCCGCCGCCGCACAGATGCCGGCACGAGTGGCACGAAAAGCTGTAGAGCGACAGCAGCGAGGCGTTGGCGATCAGCACCAGCGTGCCCAGGCCGATGCCGAAGCTGCCGCCGAAATTGAACGCGATGATGGCGTCCCACCACAGGAACGCCAGGATCGGCAGCGACGCCCAGAAGAAGTACCGGTGGATGTTCTGCAGGATGAACGGGAAGCGGGTTTCTCCCGAGTAGCTGCTGGCCGCGTCCTTCACCGCGCACGCCGGCGGAGACCAGAAGAACGACCGGTAGTAGGCCTTGCGGTAGTAGTAGCAGGTGAGGCGGAAGCCGCCCGGAATCCACAGGATCAGGATCGCCGGCGACCAGTTGTACCACTCGCCGAAGAGCGGCACGCTCACGTGCGCGCAGTTGATGGCGAGGCACGGCGAGTAGAAGGGCGAGAGGTAGGGTGCCGCGTAGTAGTCGCCGTTCTGAAGCGCGGCCCAGGTGGAGTAGAGGGCAAAGCAGCCCAGCCCCAGCACCACCAGCATGGGCTCCAGCCACCACGTGTCTTGCCGCAGGGTTCTCTTGCTGTCGATTGCTATGCTGCTCATGATACGGTGCTTCGCGCTCCTTTTCGCGTGTGTTCTTCTGCCGCCGGAGTACCGGGTCCCGGCTTCGGACCGGCCGCCGGCGCGGGTTCCGTCAGGCCGTCACTGCCGCTTCTTCACCACCTCGTAGCCCAGCTCGTCGATGCCGGACAGGATCTCCGCCAAGGCCGTCTCGTCCTCGACCCACGCATGGCCGAGACGGACCTTGACGGCGTAGTAGTAGCCGAAGGGACGCTGCGCCTTGCGGAACTTGAACAGTTCCCGCGCCAGGTTGACGGGATTGGGCTTGTACTCGTCCTTGCCCATCCTCTAAGTGAGCATGTCGACTTTGTCGTTGACGCCCTTGGTGGACACGATGTGCCGTCCGAGCTGCATCTCGTCGGTGTTGAACCCCAGGGCCAAGCCGACGAGCTGCGGCAGATGGATGATCGGCAGGTCGATCTTCTCACCCGTCTGGCCCTCGGCTCTCGGCTGGTTGCCGTCAAGGTTGAGATGGCACAGCGGACAGGGGGTCACCATGCAGTCGGCGCCTTTCTGACTCGACTCGCCGGCGTGCTTGGCCACCATGCCCAAGGAAGCTTCCTCGTTGGCGGTGAGGATCGGGAAGCCGCAGCACTTGGTCTTGCCGCTGATGTCGACGTTCTCCGCCCCCAGGATATGGGTGAGGTCCTCCAGGTAGCCCCGGCGGCCGCCCACGTCCTTGGTGGGCACCATGATGTTTCCGGGCCGGCGCAGGAAGCAGCCGTAGAACGGGGAAACCCTGAGGCCGTTCAAGGGACGCTCGATCAGCGCCTTGAGCTTCTCGATGCCGTAGTCCTCGAACAGCACCCACAGCATGTGCTTGACCTCGGTGGTTCCCTGGTAGGAGAGCCCTTCGTCGGCCAGATACTCGCGGTTGATCTCTTCCCGGTACTCGGCATCCTGGAGCCGGTGGTTGGCCTGGCTGAAGACACCCTGGCAGGTGCTGCAGATGGTCATGATGGGCAGTCCCATCTGCTCCGCCTTGGCGAAGGTCCGCGCGTTGATGGGGTCCGAGAGCTGTGTCGGCATGCAGCCGGCGCCGGTGCAGGCCACGTCCGACATCTCCTCCAGCTCGATGTCGAGCTTCTCGGCGACCTTGCAGGCCGCGGAATAGAGCTCGGGACAGCCGCCCTTGGCCACACATCCGGGATAGAACGCGTATTTCACTTGGAGTCCTCCGCTTTCTCGAGAATGCGCTTGATCTGGTCGGCCCCCGGGCGTTTCTCGTGACGGCCGGGCATCTTCCCTCGCCGCAAGGCGCGCACCGCGGTGGGCAGGAGCTTCATCAGCCCGGTCACGTTGGTCATGCCCTCGGTCTCCATGGCCAGCTTGCGCTCGTCGAGCCAGCCGGTCTGTTTCACCGAGTTGATGAAGCTGGCGTGGTGCCGGCCCACCTTCTCGTGCTTGATGCCTTCCTTGAAGGCCACGTCGCGTATCTCCATGATCTTGCTGGAGGGGGTGAGTCCGCGCGGGCACTTGCCGTCGGCCTCGTAGCAGTGGACGCAGTCCCACAGCCCCTGGGGCTGCTCCACCACCTTCATGCGCGCCTCCATCTTGGCCCCGGTCTCCCGCGGGTCCATGACGAAGCGGTAGCCCTTGACCATGGCGGCGGGCCCGAGGAAGTCGAAGTTCACCGGCAGCACCGCGCAGCCCTCGTCGCACAGGCTGCACGCGTGGCAACTCATGGTCTTGCGCACGTCCGCCATCTCCGACTCGGGGACCAGGTTCTCCGTGGGCGCGAACTCGTCGTCCGGTTCCATCCAGGGCTTCATGGCGGCCATCTTGTTCCAGGTGAACCTGTCCATGTCGAACACCAGATCCTTGATCACCGGGATGTTGCGCACCGGATCCAGCAGGATCTCCGGGGCTTTCTTGGTGACGTCGCCGATCCGGGTCGTGCAGGTGAACTGGGCCTTGTAGTTGATCCGCACCGCGCATTCGCCGCAACTGCCCTGGCAGCAGGAGGCCCGGAAGGCCAGGGTGTCATCCTGCTCATCCCGAATCTTCTGGAGCCCGTCCAGGACCGTGGCGTCCTCGGGCAGTTCCACCTGGTAGGTGGAGTAGCTCGATTCGCCGCCGTTTTCCGGATCCTTGCGATGAACCTTGTAGGTGACTTCCATGAGTCCTCCTCGGCCGGCGCTTCACGTCCCGTGTCCGTATGCGGACATCCGGGCCGCGGCGCCCGCCCTTATGCCGATACCGCTCGGGTATCCAGCTTCGGCGAGCCGTCCTGCGAGCGCACCACGGTGTGCGCCTTCCATTTCGAATCGTCCTTTTCCGGATGGTCGCTTCTGAGATGAGCGCCGCGGCTCTCGGCGCGGCCCCGGGCGGCCAGGGCCGTGGCCTCCGCCAGTTTCAGCAGGTTGCCCAACTCGATGTAGCCCGCAAGCGCATAGTTGTAGATGCGGGACTTGTTGTTGACGCGGATCGCGGCGTGGCGCTGTTGCAGCGCCTGGATCTTGTCATGGGCTTCGGCCAGTCCTGCGTCCGTGCGGCTCACCCCCAGGTTGGCGTTCATCAACTCGCCCAGCTCCCGGTGGATGGTGCCGATGGTGTCGCTGGAAGTGCCCCCCGACGTGATCTCCGCCAGCCGCTCGCCGTCCTGCGCGGCCTGGGAGCCGCCCGCGTCCGCGGCGCCCGCCGACTTGGCGTGGGCCGCCGCGGCTTCGCCCACCCGCCGGCCGAACACCACCGCTTCGGTGAGGGTGTCGCCCGGAAGGCGTCCGGCGCCGTTGAGCCCGTTGTTGGCGCACTCGCCGACGGCGTAGAGCCCGGCCACCGAGGTCTCGCCGGCGGCGTTGGCCTCGATGCCGCCCATGGGCCGGTGCGCCACCGGCTGCACCGGAACCGGGTCCTTGGCGATGTCGATAGCGGCCATGAGCCGGACCACCTCGGCGGCCGCGGGAAAGCGCGCCGCCAGGTTGTCCACCGGCCGAAGATCGAGGGAGACCGGTCCGCCGCCGTTCTGGCCGGCCCTGTGGACCTCGGCCGCGAGCTGCGCCCTGGAGAGGCCCCCGGCGTCCACCAGCGTGTCGCCCGCGGCGTTCACCAGCTTCGCGCCCGCGCCCAGGGCGGCCTCGCTGATGAGCGCGGTCCTGGCGGCGCTGTACACGGTCGGATGGAACTGCACCATCTCCAGGTCCACCAGGCCGACGCCCAGATCGTAGGCCAGCATCAGGCCGTCGCCGGTGGTGCCCACGGCCGAGGTGCACGGGCGGTACAACTGGGTGGCGCCGCCGGTGGCCAGGACCACCGCGCCCGCCCCGAAGGTCTCGAGCTGGCCGCTCCGGTGCCCCAGGGCCACCGCGCCGGTGCAAACCCCGCCGTCCTGGATCAGCGACGTGACGAACCGCTCCGCGAAACAGGGGATGTCCTCTCTCTGGAACTGTTCGTGCAGCACGTGGAGGACCATGTGCCCGGTGCGGTCGTCGGCGTAGGCGGCGCGGCTGACGCTGCTGGAACCCAACGGACGGCAGTCGATGCGCCCCTCGGCATTGCGGTTGAACGGCACGCCGACCCGTTCGAGCCAGACGACTTCCCGCGCGGCGTCCGCCGCCAGGATGTTCACGGCCTCGGTGTCGCACAGGCCGTCGCCGGCGTTCCGGATGTCCTGGGCAAATTTTTCCGCGGAATCGTCGTTTGCCAGCGGCGCGTTCAGGCCGCCCGGCGACAGCGCCGAGTTGGTTCGCAGCGGATGGACCTTGCTCAGCACCGCCACCGACGCTCCGGCGCGCTTGGCGGCAATGGCCGCGCGCAGACCGGAAGCGCCGCCACCGATAACGAGAACATCATATTGCGGCACTGGGGATCCCCTTTTCGTTGGTGAGAGGCACGCAAATTCCTTGCGTTTTCACGGGGTATAGCAAAACCCGCTCGGACGCGTCAAGGTGGCTTTCCGGCGTCCCGCGCCGCCTTGCGGCCAGCCGCGCACGGCCCCCGACGGTGTCCCGCCGGTGGCGCGTGGACCGCCGATGCGCTATGCCGGAGAGCCTATGGAACGGGACTCCCTGGCGCGTGTCAACCGGGCGGTGATCCGGTGCCGAAAATGCCCGCGGCTGGTGGAGTGGCGGGCCGAGACCGCGGCCAATCCGCCGCGCCGCTATCACGGGTACAAGTACTGGGGCCGCCCCCTGCCGGGTTTCGGCGACGACGACGCGCGGCTTCTTGTCGTAGGTTTGGCCCCCGCCGCCCACGGCGGCAACCGCACCGGCCGGATGTTCACCGGAGACCGCAGCGGCGACTGGCTGTACCGTGCGCTCTTCGAGCACGGCTTCGCCAACCAGGCCGAGTCCGTGGACCGCGACGATGGTCTGGAACTCACCGACTGCTACATCTCCGCCGCCGTCCGCTGCGCGCCCCCTGCCAACAAACCGGCCCGGGACGAGTTCGACAACTGCCGGGGCTATCTGGTCCGGGACCTCCGTGTGCTCCGCCGCCTCCGGGTGGTCGTGGCCCTGGGCAAGATCGCCTTCGACTCCTACCTCAAGGCGGCGGCCGAAGCAGGACAGCCGCTCCCCCGACCCCGCCCCAGGTTCGGCCACGCCAGCCGCCACGAGCTCGCCGACGGCGTGACCCTGCTGGGCTCCTACCACCCCAGCCAGCAGAACACCTTCACCGGCAAGCTGACCGTGCCCATGTTTCACGATGTCTTCCGGGCAGCGCGCGAACGCCTGGACGGGGGGCGCCAGCGGGTTTGAAACTCCCCATGTGGTGAACGTGTTGTGGCCTCGGTCGCGTGGCAATGTCTATGCAGACTGTGTCAAAACCCCATCCGAACGGAGCAGTGACCCCCCGCATCGTCATTCCCGCGAAAGCGGGAATCCAGGGGTGGCGGAGCGGGGAAACGCCCCTGTAGCGCCCCGCCACCACCCCTGGATTCCCGCTTTCGCGGGAATGACGATGCGGCCTTTCGTCGCCGGGGAAATGGGGTTTGACACGGCCTCCATGGAGATTGAAGAATCGACACGGGAGGAAGGATCAAGCCATGTAAGACGCCCGAGGATATCGTTGCTTATCTGAATGCTGTGATCGAAGAGATGGGCGATGATCCGCGTCTGCTAATGAGGGCGTTTCGCAACGTGGCGGAGGCACAGGGCGGAGTCTCCGCGCTCGCACGTGAGGCCAAGCTGAATCGGGTAGCACTGTCTCGTGCACTCTCCGGCCAGAGAAATCCACGGCTCGACACGGTCGCAAAGGTGCCTGCCGCATGTGGCGTCAAGCTTCGTTTCGCGACCTGAACACGCGCCGGATTTCCAATCCGTCCAGCGGTCGGCGGGGTTTTGCGCCCTCGCTTCGGGATCGTCTTCACCCCGCTCCATCTCCTCCGCTCGCATCCGTTTCAGCATCCGCAACGCTTGCGGTATACGGAAGAGGTGCAATAAACGGTAACAGACGAATCGCAAAGAGGAGGAACTGAAATGTCCATCGTTCGCTTGATCCACGTCAACGTCGATCCCAACCAGGCCGCGGAGGCGGAACGCATCTGGAAAGAGGATTGCGGCCCGCGCATGCTCGCTCAGCAGGGCTGCAAGTCCGAGCAGTTGCTGAAGTGCACCGATTCCCCGGGCGAATATATTTCCTATGCCGAGTGGGAGAGTCAGGAAGACATCGATCGCTATCGCGAGAGTGAGGACCACCAGACCATCCAGACGCATGCGCGAGCGCTTCAGGGCGCCCGGGCCGTGGTCAAGCGGTACGAAGCCATCGACTGAGTGGTTCAGCCGCAGGCAGAGTCCGTCGGCCATCGCGACCTGAGTCGTAATATCGTGGCCGCTAGGAGAATTTCCAATGGCGCGTGAAGGCCAGCAGGATTACCGGGAGACCGAGGCCGAGCTCCGAAAGCGCGTGGAGGGCGAGGTCCGGTTCGACCACTACTCGCGGCTGCTCTACGCCACGGATGCCTCCATCTACCAGATGGAGCCCGTGGGCGTGGTCATCCCCCGCCACAAGGGCGACGTCCAGGCGGTGATCGAGGTGGCCAACCGGCACCGGGTGCCGGTGCTGGCCCGTGGCGGCGGCACCTCGCTGGCGGGACAGACCGTGGGCCACGCCATCATCATGGACTTCTCCAAGTACATGAACCAGGTGCTGGAAACGAACCCGGAGGAGCTCTGGTGCCGCGTCCAGCCCGGTCTCGTCCAGGACGCGCTGAACGCCCACGCGGCGCCCATGGGAATGCTTTTCGGCCCGGACACCTCCACCTCGAACCGGGCCACCATCGGCGGCATGATCGGCAACAACTCGGCGGGCGCCCACTCCATCGTGTACGGCAAGACCCTGGACCATGTGCTGGAGCTGACGGTGCTGCTGGCGGACGGCAGCGAGGTGGTGCTCCGGGATCTCACAGCCGACACGCTGGCCGGTCTGCAGGCGGGCAAGGGGCTGGAGAGCCGCATCCACCGGGAGCTCCCGCCGCTGGTGGAGTCCGCCGGCGGGCTCATCGCGGAGCGCTATCCCAAGCTCATGCGGCGGGTCTCCGGCTACAACCTGGACGAGTTCACCAAGGACCAGCCGTTCAACCTCTCGCGCCTGATCGTGGGCTCCGAGGGCACCCTGGCCTGCGTGGTGGAAGCGAAGATGCGCCTGGTGCCCAAGCCCAAACACACGGCCCTGGACGTGATCCATTTCCATGACCTCCAGGACGCGCTGGGGGTGTCCGAGACCATCCTCGCCACCAACCCCTATGCCATGGAGCTCACCGACAAGCCCATCCTGGACCTGGCGCGCAACAACATCGAACAGTCCAAGCGGCTGGGGTTCGTCCAGGGCGATCCCGACGCCATCCTCATGGTGGAGTACGACGGCGACACCGCCGAGGAGGTCCGGGACAAGGTCGACAAGCTGGAGGTGATACGGAAGCGCGAGCACATGGGCTATGCCGCCTCCCTGGCCTACGAGCCGGGGGAGGTGCAGCGGATCTGGGGCGTGCGCAAGGCGGGCCTGGGGCTCTTGTTAGGCGTCAAGGGAGAGAAGAAGCCCATCGCCTTCGTCGAGGACACCGCCGTGGACCCGGTGAAGCTGCCGGAGTTCATCAAGCGGTTCCGCGGCATCCTGGGGAGCCACGGCGTCCGCGCCGGCTACTACGGCCATTGCTCCGTGGGCTGCATGCACATCCGCCCGTTCATCAACCTCAAGGAAGCGGGCGAGGTGGAGCTGATGACGCAGATCTCCCGCGAGATCTCCGACCTGGTGATGGAGTTCGGCGGCGCCATGTCCGGCGAGCACGGCGACGGCCTGGCCCGGAGCCATTTGAACGAGAAACTTTTCGGACCGGAGCTCTACCAGGAGTTCCGCAAGGTCAAGCGCCTGTTCGACCCGCAGAACCTGCTCAACCCCGGCAAGATCGTGGACGCGCCGCCCATGACCGATTCGCTCCGCTACGGCACCTCCTACAAGACCTGGCAGCCCGACACCATGCTGGACTTCAGCGACCAGGGGGGCTTCGTGGCGGCGGTGGAGATGTGCAACGGCACCGGCGCTTGCCGCAAGACCCTGGGCGGCACCATGTGCCCCTCCTACATGGCCACCCTGGAGGAACAGCACTCCACCCGCGGGCGGGCCACCGCCTTCCGCGCGGTGCTGTCCGGCAAGGTGCCCCGCTCCGAGTTCACCGGCGAGGGGCTCCACGAGGTGCTGGACCTCTGCCTCGAGTGCAAGGGCTGCAAGGCCGAATGTCCCTCCAACGTGGACATGGCCAAGCTCAAGTACGAGTTCCTGCACCACTACCAGCAGGTCCACGGGGTCTCGCTCCGGAGCCGCCTGTTCGGGCGCATCGGTTCTCTGAGCCGCTGGGGCTCGCTGCTGGCGCCGGTCGCCAACCGGGTCAACGGCAGCTTCGTCAACCGCTGGTTCCTGGACCGCTTCCTGGGCATCGACCGCAGGCGCCCGCTGCCGAGCTTCGCGCGCAACAACTTCGAGACATGGTGGAACAAGCGCGATGCCGGGGGCAGCGGCGCCCGGGGCTCGGTGATCCTGTTCCACGACACCTTCAACACCTACAACACGCCCGACGTGGCGGTGGCGGCCACGCGCCTGCTGGAGCATTTGGGCTATCGCGTGATGACCGTGCCCCGGCGCTGCTGCGGCCGGCCCATGATCTCCAAGGGCATGCTGCAGGACGCCAAGGACCACGCCGCCTGGAACGTGGCCCGCCTGCTGCCCCACGTGGAGCAGGGGGTGCGGGTGGTGGGACTGGAGCCGTCCTGCATCCTGACGCTGCGGGACGAGTACCCCGACCTCCTGCGCAACGAGCCGGCGCGTCTGGTGGCCGGCCAGACGCTGCTGTTGGAGGAACTGCTGATGCGCGACGAGGCGGCGGGTTCGCTCAAGAACGGCGGCGCTCCCAAGCCGCCGGTGCTGCTGCACGGCCACTGCCACCAGAAGGCGCTGGTGGGCATGGCGCCCACGGTGTCGGCGCTGCGGGAGGCAGGCCACGAGGTCCGCGAGGTGGACTCCGGCTGCTGCGGCATGGCCGGCTCCTTCGGCTTCGAGAAGGAGCACTACGACGTGTCCGTGGCCATCGCCAACCGGCGCCTGGTGCCGGCGGTGGAGGCCGCGCCGGAGGACACCCGCGTGGTGGCTTCGGGGATCTCCTGCCGGCAGCAGATCGAGCATCTCACCGGACGCCGGGCGCTCCATCCCGTGGAGGTGCTGTGGGAGGGCGTCCGGGAAGCCGGGGCCTGAGGACGTCATGGGCAGGATCGCGGCGTTGCGCTGTCCGCAGTGCGGTTGGGAGGCGGTGACCGACGACACCTTCGCGTGCGGCTCGTGCGGCAGCGTGCTGGAGGTGCAAATGGACCTCACGCACCTCACCCGCTCCGACGTACGCGTCATCCGCGCCAGCACCGACCAGACGCTTTGGCGCTGGTTCGACTTCTTTCCGGTGAAGAGCCGCGGCTCGGTGGTGTCCCTGGGCGAGGGCTACACCCCGCTCACCCGTTGCGGCCGGCTGGGCCGGCATCTGGGGATGGAGCGCCTCTACGTCAAGAACGACACGCTGCTGCCCTCGGGCTCCCTCAAGGACCGAAGCAACTCCGTGGGCATCTCCCGCGCCGTGGAGCTGGGCTTCGACACCGTGGCCGTGCCCTCCACCGGCAACGCCGCCGCGTCGGTGGCCGCCTATGCCGCGGCCGCGGGCCTGCGCAGCGTGGTGATGGTGCCGGCCGCCACCGACATGGCCAAGGTGATCCAGGCGTGCGCCTCCGGCGCCGAGGTGGTGATGGTGGACGGGAGCCTCGACGACATCGGTCCGTTCTACCGGGAAGCGGTGCGGGAGTTCGGCTGGTACGACTGCCTGTCCACCAACCCGTACCGCAACGAGGGCAAGAAGTCCTATGCCTTCGAGATGTTCGATCAACTGGACGAGCACGTGCCCCACTGGATCATCCATCCCACCGCCGGAGGCGCGGGCCTGGCGGCCATGTGGAAGGGCTACCAGGAACTGCACGGCCTCGGCTGGGCGCATCGCTTTCCCAGGCTGGTGGCGGCCCAGAGCGCGGCCGCGGCCCCCATCGCCGCGGCGCTGGAGAACGGCAACGCCACCGTGGAGCCCGTGGCCGCGGGCGCCACGGTGGCGGAAAGCATCCGGGTGGGCAACCCCAGCGCGCTGGGGCAGCGGGCCCTGCGCGCGGTGCGGGCCAGCAACGGAACGGGCGTGGCGCTGGCGGACGACGAGATCCTGGAGGCCCAGTCTCTCCTGAGCCGCATGGCCGGGGTCTTCGCCGAGCCGTCCGGCGCCGTCTCCCTGGCCGCGGCCATACGCCTGCGGGGGCAGGGCGTCATCGCCGCCGCCGACATGGTGGTGTGCAACGTCACCGGCCACGGCCTCAAGCAGGCGGCCAGCGTGGGCGTGCCGCCCGAGCATCTGCAGATCGTCGAGCCGGACCTGGATTCCCTGCGGAAACGGCTGGAGACCACCGCGCCGACAGGGGCATCGGCGAATCCCGAAAGCGAAGGACAGCCATGAAGTTCGGTTACTATCTGCTCAATACCTACGTTCCCGAGCTGGACGGAGATTCCCGTGAGCTCTATTCCCGCTGGCTGGAGCAGATCGACGCCGCCGAGGACATGCGGTTCGACAGCCTCTGGGTCACCGAGCACCACTTCCGCCTCTTCGGCGGCATGATGCCGAGCCCCCAGATGCTCCTTTCGGCCGCCTCCCAGCGTACTCGGCGCATCCAGCTCGGCTCCGCCGTGTCGCTGGTGCCCATGCACCACCCGCTGCAGATCGCCGAGGACTACGCCATGCTGGACCTGCTCTCCGACGGACGGCTGCTGTTCGGCGCGGGCCGGGGCATGAGCCCCCACGAGTACGAGGTGTACGGCCACGACTGGCCCACCGCGCAGCCGCGGCTGGTGGAGGCCCTGGACGTCATCCGCATGGCCTGGACCGAGGAGACCGTGGAGTGGGACGGCGAGTACTTCAGCTACCACGGCATGACCGTGCGGCCCCGCCCTGTCCAGCAGCCGCACCCGCCCGTCTACGTGCCCGCCAACCGGGACCTGGACAACTTCCGCATGATCGGAAGCCACGGCTACCACCTGATGACCCTGCCGTGGATCGGCAGCAACGCCGAGCAGCGCCCCCGTATCGAGGTCTATCTCGACAGCCTGCGGGAGGCGGGATTCTCCGAGGACGACCACGACGTCTTCGTCATGTACCCCATCTACGTCGGCGAGGACGACCGCCGGGCACGGGCCGAGGTGGAGGACGCCTGGCACCGCTGGCGCGAGTTCGCCCTGGACGAGGTCCGCCTCGACCCCGCCCGCGCGCCCATGGTGGACAAGATCTATGAGCGCCTGGCCTACGACATGATGGTGCAGGACAACCGCGGCGTGTTCGGCGGACCTGAAACCTGCATCGAGCACCTCAAGGTCATCACCGACGTGGTGGGCCCCAACCACATCGGCCTCTGCTTCCACTTCGGCGGCCTCAAGCAGGACAAGGTGCTTGCCTCCATGGAGCGCTTCAGCCGCCACGTGGCGCCGGCGTTCTGACGCGATTTGTGCTGCCTGAATGGATATTAGTCATTCCATGAGCAGCCTTCTCCCCATCAACCTTGATGACTTGCTGCACAAACGCTCGGTGGAATCGGTGCGTCTGGAATTCAAGACAAGCTGGGACAGGAATCATACGGGCGGTCAGGTTCTGAAGACTATTTGCGCTTTCGCCAACGATTACCAGAATCTGAATGGCGGTTATGTTGTGATCGGGGTCGAAGAACAAGGCGGCCAAGCCGTGTTCCCGCCTGCCGGTCTTGAGGCGGATGACCTGGAAGATGCGCAGAAATGGCTTCGCGGCAATTGTCGTCGCTTGGACCCGCCCTGCGTCCCCGTTTTTTCTCCTGAGTTGGTAGAAGGCAGGTATATTCTCGTCGTTTGGGTGCGCGCGAGCGAAGACCGACCGCATCGTGCGCCAGACCCGAAAGGAAGCTGGAAATATTGGATACGGGTGGGAACCGAGACCATCGATGCGGAGACGAGTGGCCAACTCGGAATGTTCCTCGAACAAACAGCGCGCGTTCCCTGGGATGACCGGCCCGCATTGAACGCCCGTGTGGAGGATTTACGCGAGAGCAAGGTGCGAGAGCATCTGCACGACGTAGGGAGTGGCCTCGTTGCGCCGGGCGTCTCGTTGGATGCTCGCGAGATTTATCGGCGAATCGTTGTCACGAAGCCCGTCAACGACCACGAGGCGCCCATCAATGTCGGTTTGCTGTTCTTTTCTGAAGACCCGGAGCGCTGGTTCGCCGGCGCAAGGATCGAGGTCGTTCAGTTCGCCGGGGGACCTGCCGGGAGTGTCCAGGACGAGCGGTTCTTTCGTGGTCCGCTGGGCGACCAAGTGCGAGGATGCCTCAACTACCTGGAAGACTTTGCGCGCGCGCATCTGAAGAAGGACCGGGACCGCAGCCAGGTGCGGGGATGGGTCAGTTTTCCGCAGATCGCCCTGCGGGAAGCCGTCGTCAACGCCGTATACCATCGAGGATACGGTCCCGACGTCGTCGAGCCGACCAAGGTGTACCTGTATCCCGACCGCCTTGAGGTGATCAGCTATCCGGGTCCGGTGCCCGGCATCGAAGCAGAACATCTGACCGCCGGTGTCTCGGCGCCGCCGGTTCCGGCACGCAACCGGCGGATCGGCGGATTCCTCAAGGAGCTACGACTGGCGGAAGGCCGGCTGACGGGTTTGCCCCAGATCTACAGTGCCATGGAGCAAAACGGCTCGCCGACTCCGAGCTTCGATTTCGACGACGGGCGGTCCTACTTCCGCGTCACTTTGCCGGCGCATCCGGAGTACGTTGCCGTGTCCGCTGTGCAGGACGCTGCCTATCTTCGAGCTGTCGGCAGTGCTGGGGAGGCGTTTGATCGCGTGGAGCAGGCGTGGAAGGCAAATCAGGCTTCTGCCGCCCTGGCCATCGAGATGATTCGGCTGCACGCGGCCCGGGACCGGTTCGAGGAAGCGGAGGCCGTATTTGCGAAATTCCGGGAATGCGGGCCAGCGGCGGCTGTGCCCAATGTGGCGAACGTCCTGATGGAGACCCTCTGGACTCATCAAAGGCCGGACGCGGCGCGTCGTGTGCTCGGCGAGTTGTCCGATGTCACGCCTGGACAGGACGCCATTGAGACGGCGGTCCTGGCCCGCCGCCTGCACGAGTGGCAAGCGGCCCATCGCTATTTCGAGCGGGCGGGCCACGCGGTGAGGAGTGACACGCGCGCGCTGCACGAGTTCGCACAGACCAAGATGGACCTGGCGCGGCAGGTGATGAAGGAGCGTGGGCCGTCGTGGCGGGAAGTCAACCGCCGATTCCTTGGGGAGGCACGAGAACTTCTGGAGCGCGTCATCCAGATGGACGCCTCCGAGGAGCGCCACGCCTGGGCTTGGCGCGACTTGGCCCGTGTGATGGAATGGAACCGTGCCCCCGCCGGCAGCGTGGAGGGGGCGTTCCTGAAGGCACAGGAACTACGACCGGGCGAACCCCGTTTCGCCAGGGAGCTGGAAGAGTTCCGCCGGCGCAACGCAGGCCATCGGTCCCCGGGACCGCGCAAGCGTGGTGGGTCCAAGCGTGACCCGCGTTGACGCATCCGCTCCGGAGAATGCGGTTGACGACCGCCGCCCCCGAGATTCGGATGCCGGAAGGGACCGCGCTGAAGACGGTTTCACGCCGCTTTCGCGAATTCGCCATTGACGGCCTGTTGCCAGACGTGGGCGTACACGTCGGCCGCCACAGCCTCTCTGTCTTCCGTGGAAAACGGAGGACTGGGGAGGCGCGCGTAGACCTCGTCAAGAATGAACACCCTGAATCCCGCAATGCGCGGGAAACCCGTTGCGCCCACCAGGGTCCCGGGGTCGAAGCCGAGGCTTCGCCGGGCCGAGAGCTTCCGCGCTGTTTCTTCGAGGTCGGCGCGGAGGGCGTCGTCACCCGTGGTTCGTGCCTCCGCTCGCTTGGCCTCGGCCTCTGCCCGCACCGCTGTCGCCTTGGCCCGCCATCGCGGAAGAGTCAACTGGAGCATCGCACGTTCAAGTTCGCGAGATATGGCAACATCTCCCCGGCATTCTTCTTCTGGTCGAGCATCTTTCCCAAGCGGAAATCCGCCACCTCGGCAAGCGGCTTCAACGCCCAACCTGCGCAACTCATTGGGCCAAATCCTTGAATGCCCGTCCGCGTGCTGCGAGGCGATACATCTGGTTCCTCGCTGTCGGTGACTCAGGGCGAGTCATTTCGACCACTCCCGCGTCGAGCGCCGGGCGAAGGTAGTTTTTTCGGAACGTTGGGCGGTGCGACAGTCCGAGTGCCGCCATGAGTTGGGTTGCGGTCTTCGGGCCGTCCTGGAGTGCGCCGAGCAATCGGGCTACTTGGTCGCTTACTTGGTCGGTGGCGCTGACACCTTGGACGGCTTCGAGGATGGCCTGCAGCATGAAGACGATGAACGGGGTGCTCTCGTCCTTGGCAGAGCTTTCTCGGATCGCGCCATAATATTCCTGCTGTCTCGCATGAATCAGGCTTTCCACCGGGACATGGGCGAACAGTGGCTTCCAGCGCGTAAGAACGAGGGTCTGCCAGAGCCGACCCATCCTGCCGTTGCCGTCCTCGAAGGGATGAATAAACTCGAACTCGTAGTGAAAGACCGAGCTGGCGATGAGCGGATGTTCCTCCGTGCTGCCCAGCCATGAAAGCAGAGTCGACATGAGGTGTTGCACGCGGTCAGCGGGAGGGCCGATGTGGTGTACTTCTCCGGGCTCTATCACGCCAATGCTGCCGCGGCGGTAGCGGCCCGGAACGTCCAGCAACCCGGCCATCAGGACGCCGTGCGCTCTCAACAGGTTGGCTTCGCTGGCTGGGTTCCACTTCGGGAACTGTTCGTAGGCCTTGATGGCGTTACGGACTTCCTGGACTTCCCGAAGCGGCGCGATCACCGGCTTGCCTTCGAGGATGGTCGAAATCTGTTTTTCGGTGAGGGTGTTGCCTTCGATGGCCAGCGAACCGCGAATGGTGCGGATGCGATTGGCTCGCCGCAGGCGCAGGTCCGCCCGGACGGCCGCCTCCTCTGTCCGCCCGATGGCTTCGCCGATCCGTTCGGCAAGGTCAAGAGCCGTTGCGTTGAGGGTGAATGGCGGTACGTTGATCGTCATATCCCCAACGTTTCAAAGTTCTTCTGCTGCTCCGGGCTGAAGTCGTAGATGGCGGGGGACACCTTGCGATGGATGTTGCGGGCGTCGAGCATCAGGACGCGGTCGGCCCGCTCGCGGTCTTGCTCTTTGGCGCGGTCGAAGAACCAGAGCTGGCAGGGAACGGTGCGGGTGTAGAAGAAGTTGCCACGGATATCGATCATCACGTCCACGGCGCCGGTTTCCACCAGCTTCCGGCGCACCTTGGCTTCGTCCCGCCCGGCGCTGGACGCCTGCGACGACATGACCACCCCGGCCCGGCCGGTCCCGTTCAGGTAGCCGTAGAAATAGGAGAGCCACAGGTAGTTGGCGTTGGAAACCTTCTTTGCCTTGTTGACGCTGGGCAGGCCGAAGGGCAGGCGTTTGTCGCCCTTCACCGTCTCGGCGTCCACCTCGTCCACGTTGAACGGCTGGTTCGCCATGACGAAGTCGCACTTGCCCGCCAACTCGTGGGGGTCCTTGTAGTAGGTGATGGCCTCCAGCGCCTCATAATACCGGTTGGTCGCGTGCCGCAGGAAGATCAGCCCCAGGATGGGCAGGCAATACTCGTTCGACGCAAGGTTCGAGTTAGCCCGCGGGTTGTCCGCGATCTTCCAGAGGTCCGCCTCGAACCGCCCGAGGCCGGCGAGCGGGTCCGCAGTCATGCGCTTCCTTTCCGTAATAGGGGCTGATGACTCAATTTCGGCTAAATCGGCGGAAATCGCAACGGATTCGGGAAAGCGCAGACTTCCCCAAGCTGGTCGCGGAGGTTCCCGGAGACACGCCACTGCGCCCCACCCGACCTTCTCCTGTTCTGTCAAGAGGGTGTAGGAGCAAAGCGAAGTGTGGGTTGTGGGTGAACCAATGGCGAAAGGCTCCACGCAGCCTCCTGCTAAGGCACACACCTTTGTGCTATCCTCGACGAGATGGGTGAACAGAGATCAGCCGGGCGCCTGGAATCATGAAAGTCGCCGACTTCCGTCGCGAGGCGGCCGAGGTCATCGCGCGGCACGCGGAGTTGGACCGGGAGGCGGTGGACCGGATGCTGACCATGCCGCCCAAGCCGGACATGGGCGATTTCGCCTTCCCGTGCTTCACGCTGGCCAAGAAGCTGCGCAAGGCCCCTCCGGTGATCGCGAAAGAGATCGCGGAGAAAGCGTCCGCGGACCTGGAACTCCTGTCCGGCGCCGAGGCCGCCGGCGGCTACGTCAACCTGTCGGTGGACCGGACCCGCTTTGCCGGCGCGGTGCTGCGCGAGGCGGCATCGGCGGGCGAGGCCTACGGCACCTGCGCGGACGGGACCGGTCAGACCATCGCCATCGACTACTCCTCTCCCAATATCGCCAAGCCTTTCCACGTGGGCCATCTGCGCTCCACCATCATCGGCGGCGCGCTGGTGCGGATCTTCGAGGCCCTGGGCCACGAGGTCGTCGGCATCAACCACGTGGGCGACTGGGGCACCCAGTTCGGCCGGCAGATCGTGGGCCTCAAGCGGTTCGGGAAGCCCGAGGACGCCGACGACCTGATGAGCCTCAACCGCCTCTACGTCCAGTTCCACGAGGCGGCGGAAAGCGACCGGGAGTTGGTGGAGGAGGCGCGGGAATGGTTCCGCCGCCAGGAAGCGGGAGACCAGGTGGCGCTGGCGCTGTGGCGCCGCATCCGCGACACCAGCCTCGACTACTTCAAGCGCATCTACGACCGGCTGGGGGTGCGCTTCGACTCTTACACGGGCGAGTCGTTCTTCAACGACAAGATGGACGTGGTCATCGAGGAGGCCCGGGCCAAGGGCCTGGCGGAGGTGTCCGACGGCGCCCTCATCATCGACCTGTCACGAGAGGGCATCGACACGCCGGCGCTGCTGGAGAAGGCCGACGGCACCACCCTCTACCTCACCCGGGACGTGGCCGCGGCCCGGTACCGCCATGACACCTACGGCTGCGACCGCATCGTCTACGTGGTGGCCAGCGGCCAGTCGCTGCATTTCAAGCAGCTTTTCTCGGTGTTGAAGATGCTCGGGCACCCTTGGGCCAGGGACTGCGTGCACGTGAACTTCGGGCTGGTGCAGGGCATGTCCACCCGCAAGGGCAACGTCATCTACCTGGAGGAGTTGCTGGACGAAGCCCGGGAGCGGGCGCTGGCCTACATGCAGGGCGAGATCGAGAAGCGGCTGGAGCTGGAGGACGAGGAGACCGTGGCCGAGGCCGTGGGCATCGCCGCCATCTTCTTCGCCGACCTGTCCAAGCAGCGGATCAAGGACTACCGTTTCGACTGGGACCTGGCCATCTCCTTCGACGGCGACACCGGGCCGTACCTCATGAGCGCCCACGCGCGCATTGCCGGCATCCTGCGCAACTGCGGGCTCGACTCGGATTCCGATGCCGACGTGAGCCCGCTGGTGGAGCCGGAGGCCCACCGGCTGGTGAGCCTGGTGGCCCGCTACCCCGGCGTGCTGCGGGAGGCCGGGCGGCTGTACGAGCCTTCGGTGCTGGCCAACTACCTGCTGGAGCTGGCCCGGGGCCTCCACGCCAGCTACACGGTGCTGCGGGTCAAGGGCGAGGAGACCGGCAAGGCGCAGGCCCGGCTGCTGCTCTTCACCGCGGTGAAGCAGGTGCTCCGGAGCGGCCTGACCATCCTCGGCATCCGGCCCCTGGAGCGGATGTAGCTCGTGAAGATCTCGGCCAAACCACTCCCACCCCCTGGACCCCGGATCAAGCTTGCCCCGGGCATGACCCGGGGTCCGGGGTGCCGGAAGGGGGATGGCTGGACCCGGGGCCCGGGGTGACGGAAATCTGGATGACGGAATCGAAGTGATAAACGTGAAGCTCTTGCTGACCAACGACGACGGCATCGACGCCCCGGGCCTGGAGGTGCTGGAGCGGGCCGTGGGCGAGTGGGGCGAGGTCGTGATCGTGGCGCCGGCGGAAGCGCAGTCCGGCGTCGGCCACAAGCTCACCACGGACCGGCCCATCGCGGTGGAGCGAGTCGACGCCGGGCGTTACAGCGTCCAGGCCAGCCCCGCGGACTGCGTCCGGATCGGGCTCACCGAGATCGCGCCGGATGCGTCGTGGGTACTTGCGGGGGTCAACCGGGGAGCGAACCTCGGCGCCGACGTCTACACCTCGGGCACCGTGGCCGCCGCTCGCGAGGCCGCGCTGCTCGGCTGCCGTTCCCTCGCCATCTCCCAGTACGTGGCCAAGGGCCGGCCGGTGGACTGGGAAGTGACCCATCGCCGGGCGGTGCCCGTGCTCCGGCGGCTGTTGGCCGGCGAACCGGCCCGGGGCGAGTACTGGAACGTGAACCTGCCGCACCCGCCCGCCGACGGCGCCGTGGACCTCGCGTTCTGCGCCCTGGACACGGGCCCCCTCGGGGTGGCCTACCGAAAGGAAGAAGGCGCGTTCGTGTACGAGGCGGTGTACCACCAACGCCCGCGGCAGCCCGGGCGGGACGTGGACGTGTGCTTGGGCGGGCGCGTTGCGGTGACGAAGCTGGTGCTGGATATCGCCGGGCCGGCCGTGAACCCCCGGGAAGAGGGATCCTTGCCGTGAACTACGTGGACGTGTTTCGTACGGTGGACGTCTCCACCCTGGCCGTGGTCAAGTCCGTCCTGGAGAGCGCCGGCATCGACTACGTGGTCCAGGGCGAATCGGCGTTGACGCTGCTGCCGGTGGGGCCGTTGTGGGGCGCTTTCGGTTCGGCCGGGGCGGCCGCGGTCATCCAGGTGCCGGAAGAAGAGGCCGAGGCGGCCCTGGAGATGCTGCGCGAGGTCGCCGAACCGGATTCGGGTACGGAATGACGCCGGCGCTTGATATCGTCGTTCCCGGGTCCCTCTCCGTCATTCCCGGGTCCCTCTCCGTCATTCCCGCGAAAGCGGGAATCCAGGGGGTGAGGAGGGGTGCCCCGCGCGAGAGTCTGACGCGACACTAGTGTCCTGTCCGGTTAATTCGCATCATAATCTGCTTGTCTTTTTCGCCGTCGGCTGCGTTGCTCTTCCTCGCGTGGTGCCCGCCACTGCTCGTCATCGCGCCTTGCCGACGACGAAAAATCCGGCGCATCTTATGATGCGAATTAACCGGACAGGACACTAGCGCCTGCGCTCGGCCACCGCCTGGAACAGCTCCGGATAGAGTGACGGATTGGCGGCGATGACGCCGTTGCGCAGCGTGTCGGGTTGATTGAAAGCGAAAGGCCGTCCGTCAAGGTCCGTGACCCTGGCGCCGGCTTCCTCCGCCAGCAGCACTCCCGCGCACACGTCCCATTCGTTCTTCGGCGCCAGGCTCACGGTGAGGTCGGCGCGTCCGCCGGCAAACTCCGCGAGCTTGTGGGCGATGCTGCCGGTCGGCGTGATCTCGATCATCCCCTCCAGCCCCGTCAAGAGGCCCCTCCGGGTCTCGCTCCTGCTGGCCAGCGCGGTGGCTCCCTCCAGCTCCGGGCGGTCCGATACCCGCACGGGCCGGTCGTTCCGGAAGGTCCCGGAACCCTGGCGGCAATGGGTCATGCACCCGGTGGCCGGGTTGTAGGTCACCGCCACCACCGGCGTCGCGCCGCGCACCAGGGCCACGGACACGGCAAACTCGTCGATCCCCTTGATGAACTCCACGGTCCCGTCCAGGGGGTCCACGATCCACACCCACTCCCGTTGCAGCCGTTTGCCGCCATCGGTTGATTCCTCCGACAGCCAGCCGGTTTCGGGGAATGCGCCGAGCAGGGCTTCCCGCAACACGGTGTCGGCCTCGATGTCGGCGGTGGTGACCGGGTTCCCCCCGCCCTTGTGCCGGATGGTGTAATGCGACGTGTAGTAGGAGAGGAGCTTCTCTCCGGCCCGATGCGCCGCGTCTCGGGCCGTTGCCAGTGCGTTCTCGATGTTCATTTGTCTCTGATGTTCGTGATTCGCGGGTACCGCCGGCACGGGTCAGACCGCGAGCTCCACCAGTCTCGGCCGCAGGCCTCGGCCGTCGAGGCGGATGGTGGCCACCGCCACGGGCAGCGTGAAGCGCCTCGGGCCGGCGCTTCCGGGGTTGAGGTAGATGACGCCGTCGCGCCGCTGGATGGAGGGCCTGTGGGAGTGGCCGCTGATCACCACCCGGCAGCTCGCCGGTTCCGACACCATGGCCTTGAGGTTGTGAACCACGTGGATGCGGGTGCCGCCCGCTTCCACGGTACGTTCCTCGGGCAGTTCGTCGGCCCAGGCTCCCCGGTCGACGTTGCCCCGGACCGCGGCCACCGGAGCCAGCCACCGCAGGCGTTCAAGCACCTCGGGCTTGCCCACGTCGCCCGCGTGGATGATCAGGTCCGAACCCCGCAGCGCCTTCAGGGCCTCGGGGCGCACCAAGCCGTGGGTGTCCGAGATGACGCCGATGCGGCAGGACTCCGGCTTGGATGCCGCCACGCCGCCCTCAGGCCACCCGGATCACCCGCTTGCCCTGCATGATCTCGGGGTCGTGGTTGGGGAACGACAGCTCCGGACTCGACGCCGTATCGAGCGCCCGGTCCAGCGCTACCACCGAGTCCGGCAGGTTGAAGTACCAACCCACCGGAAGGCGCTCGCGCAGGTTGCGGTAGGTGTAGGCGATGTCGCCGCACAGCACGGCCTTGCCCGGGGCCGTGTCCACCGCCACCATCTGCGACCCCGGGGTGTGGCCGCCGGCCTTCAGCAGATCCACCCCGGGAACCAGCTCGTGGTCGCCGTCCACCAGGGTGATCCGGCCGTCGTCCACCAGCCGTTGCAGCGCCGGGCGCACCTTGGGCCGGATCAGCTTGTTCAGGTAGTCGAAGCGCATCATCGGGCCGGTCCAGAAATCGTACTCGTCCTGCTGGATGACGAAGTTCGCCTTGGGGAAGAAGTCGAAGCCGGTGAAGTGGTCCACGTGGAAGTGCGTCACGATGACGGTGGCCACGTCCTCCGGGCGCATCCCTAGCTCGCCCAGCAACTGGGCCGGCTCGCGGAACTGGTTCCCCTGGGCCCACTCCGCGGTGACGTAGTCCGGGTGGTAGGCGGTGTCCACGACGATGGGGCCGTCCGGGGTCTCGATGCACCAGATGATGTAGGGTACCGGCTCGTCCCGCTCGGCGTCGCTGCGGATGCACGGCATGATGCCGGAGTGGCGCCAGTTCTCGGCGATGCCGACGGTCATGGCAAAGATCCTGTGGTCCATGAAAAGCCTCCCTGTCGCAGGCCGGCGGCCCGGGCCGCCGTTGGTAACCCTAACAGCGGCACCGCCGCCCGTCCACCATGCTCCGGCGGAACCGCTCCCCGCGGCCGGTCTCGTTTCCCTGCATCCGGGGCAACGTGTATACTCCGCCAATGGGTTGCCGGCAGGCCATGGCGGGGCGTGCGGGGAGGGTTTGCCGGTGAACGCCGCGCCCGCCGCGCAGGAGTTGCGGGAGATGCTGTCCGAGGCCTGCGCCATCGTCCGGGAGACCCGCTCTGTCATCGTGGCCGCGCTGGAGACGGGCTTCACGCACCGCTCCAAGGCCGACGGCAGCTTCGTGACGGACGCGGATATCGCGGTGGAGGAGAAGGCCCGGACGCTGCTGGCGTCGCGCTTCCCGGCCCACCGCGTCATCGGCGAGGAACTCCCCGAAGGCGGCGGCGGCCACGAGCTCACCTGGGTCATCGATCCCATCGACGGCACCAAGAGCTTCCGGCACGGGGTGCCGTTGTACGGCACGCTGCTGGCCTTGCTTCACGGCGACGACCCGATCCTCGGCATCATCGACCTGCCCGGGCTGGACAGGACCTACAGCGCCGCCAGGGGCCTCGGCGCCCGGTGCAACGGCCGGGACGTGACGCTGGAAGACCTGCCCGGAGACGGGGCGCTGGAGAAGGAGATCATCGGCATCGGCGACCGCCAGCAGTTCGTCAGCGCCGGCCGTCCGGAGGTCTTCGATGGGTTGATGGGGGCGCATCCCGCCGTGCGGACCTACACCGACTGTTTCGGCCACGCGCTGGCCCTCCAGGGTGCGGTGGGGGCCATGGTGGACTTCGACCTGCGGCTCTGGGATACCATGGCCAGCAAGGTGTTGATGGAGGAGGCCGGCGGCCGTTACGTGTGCTTCCAACGGAGCGGCGAGGAACTGCGCGATAGCCGTTTCGACGTCATACTGGGCAAGCCCCGGGTCGTGGAATGGATCCTCGACCGCATCGCCGCCCAAGGGGGGGATCGGGGGTCCCCGAAACAAACGCCAGGAGGTATTTCTTGAAACAGCATGGTGCGGCACTCAGGTGCCTGGTAACTGCAATCGTTCTATTCCTGGGCGCGGCGGTGTCCAGTCCAACAGCAGAGGGAGGAGACAGGCCTGTGGTGATTTTTTCTACGTCGATGGGTGACATTACGATCGAGCTTCTCTCCGAGGAAGCGCCGATCACCACCAAGAACTTCCTGGAGTACGTCGATGCCGGCTTCTTCGACGGCACCATCTTCCACCGGGTCATCCCCGGTTTCGTGATCCAGGGCGGCGGCTTTACCGAGGACATGAACCAGAAGGAGACGCGGGCGCCCATCAAGAACGAGGCCGACAACGGCGTCAAGAACAGCCGGGGCACCCTGTCCATGGCGCGCACGTCGGACATCAACAGCGCCACCTCCCAGTTTTTCATCAACCTCAAGGACAACGCGTTCCTCGACCACGGCGGCCGGGACTTCGGCTACGCGGTGTTCGCCAAGGTCGTGGAAGGCATGGACGTGGTGGACAAGATCGCCGGCGTCAAGACCGGCGACCGGGGCCATCACAGCGACGTGCCGATGGAGGCCGTCGTCACCAACACCGCCCGGCGGAAGGAAGCCGCGCAGTAGCCGGCCGCCGGCTCACTCTCCGCCGTGCCGGGCCTGACGCCACCTGCCGATGACTTCCACCACTTCCTGCCAGATGGCCTCGGGCTCCCGGCCCAGCCGCTTCGGCACGCGGAAGTCGTGGTTGCCGCCCTCGATGAGGTGGGTCTCGGTCGCGGCCGTCACCCGGTCCAGCACTTGGTCCAGCAGATCCAGGCGGCAGAAGGGATCGTTGGTGCCCTCCACGAACAGCATGGGCGCGGCGATCTTCAGGAGGTTGTCCGCCCGCAGCCTGTCGTGGCGCTTGGGCGCGTGCAGCGGGTAGCCCAGGAAGACAAGGCCCGCGAGGTTCCGTCCGCCCGCCTCCGTTTCCTTCGCCGCGATGTTGGCGGCGATGCGGCCGCCCATGGACTTGCCGCCGATGAAGAGCCGGCCCGGCGCCGGACGAAGGTCGGATCGCACGCGGTCCAGCACGCGCTCGTAGGCGTCTTCCAGCCGGGCGGGCGGGTCGGGCGCCTTCCGTCCCTGTTCCTTGTAGGGGAAGTTGAACTTCACCGAGAGCCAGCCCGCCCGGGCCAGAGCCTCGTGGAAGAAGGTCATGAACGGGTGGTTCATGTCCGCGCCGGCGCCGTGGGCGAGGACGATGACGTCGGCCCCGCCGTCGCCGCTGACCTCCGGCTCCGCCACCACCGCCGATACCTCCATCCCCCGGTCCACGGGGATCTTTTCGGTGTGCTGCCGGGGGTGGGTCACGATGCCGTTCCTCCGAGCCGGCGCGCCGCCTGCAGGTCCTCCAGCTTCAGCGTATCGTAGAGGTAGTCGTTGAGGGGCGTGGCCACCCCGTGGACCCGGCCCATGCGCGAGACGTAGCCGCACAGGGAGTCGATCTCGAGACGGCGTCCGGCCTCCACGTCATGGCACATGCTGCCCTTGCCGGCGGGATCCTGTTGCGCCATGAAGCGGTAGTTGGCGGCGTCGGACTCCGGCTCCAGCGGAATCCCCATGGCCAGGGCCAGTTGAAAGACCTCCCGCATCACCTCCCGGGCCATGCGGGCGGTGCCGTCATAGCCGAGAATCTCGCCCAGCGGGCGCCGCGTCAGCGCGGTCATGCCGCTCACCGCGCAGATCAGGATGAACTTGTTCCACAGCTCGATGCGGATGTCCGTGGAGAGGCGCGCGTCCACCTGCCCACGGCGCATGGTCTCCACGATCCGCTCCCCAGCAGGGGTGGCGCCGTTGCCGAGGCGGCCGAACACGATCCGCCGCGGCCCGGCGGTCTGGTGGATCCTGCCCGGCGCCGTGATGGCGCTGAAGACGTAGGCGGCTCCCTCCATGACCCGGTCCCCGCCATACTCGCGGGCCAGCAACTCGCCGTTGTCGACACCGTTCTGGAGGGAGATGACCATCGAATCCGGTCCCATCATCGGCCGCATGAAAGGAATGGTTTCGTCGTTGGCGGGCGTCTTGACGCAGTAGAGAATCACGTCGCACGGTCCGGCTTCCTTCGCATCGTCGGTGAAGAGCGCGTCCTTGACATTGAATGTGCCGGGCTCCACCGAGTCGACGGTGACACCGTGCTCCTTCATCGCCTGCAGATGGCTTCCCCTGGCGATAAAGCAAACCGGCAGCCCCGCCCGTGCCAGCAGGCCTCCAAAGTAACCTCCGACTCCACCTGTCCCCACGATGCCGAATCGCATGTCGTTTATGCCTCAAAGTTGTATCCGTCATTCCCGCGAAAGCGGGAATCCAGGGACGGTGGAGGGGCATACCGCGGCGTTTCCCCGCCTCGCCCCTCCTGGATTCCCGCTTTCGCGGGAATGACGAGTCTAGTGTTCTGTCCCCGGTAATAGTTTACCGATCTGCTTGTCTTTCTTGTCGTCGGCTGCGTTGCTCTTCCTCGCGTGGTGACCGCCACTGCTCGTCATCGCGCCTTGCCGACGACAAGAAACCCTGCGCATCTTGGTAAAGAATTACGTGGGACAGGACACTAGGGCTTGGCCACCATGCTCGTTTCGGTAGCGACACCAGCACTGGATGGGACATTCTACGGCACCAGCACGATCTTGCCGAAGAATTCGCTCCGCTCCATCAGTTCGTGGGCCCGCGCGGCTTCCCTCAGCGGCAGCACCTCGGACACCACCCCGCGCAGCTTCCGCTCGCTTACCAGCTTCATGACCTCGGGCATGTCCTCGCGCGGCCGCATGGTGGTGCCCATGATGGTCAGCTCACGGGTCCAGAGCTGGCCCAGATGAAACTCCACCCGATGGCCGGCGGTGACTCCGGAGTTGATGAAACGGCCGCCGCGCCGGAGGCTGGCGAAGCACTCCCGCCACACCGGCGCGCCCACGTGCTCGAAGATCACGTGCACGCCCTCACCGCCGGTGAGCTCCTTGACCCTTCGACTGAATTCGGGGAACTCCTTGTAGTGGATGCCCTCGTCGGCGCCGAGCTCGGCGGCCTTGTCGAGCTTCCACTGCGAGCTTGCGGTGGTGATCACCCGCGCGCCCAGGAGCTTGCAGAGCTGGATCGCGCCGCTGCCGATGCCGCTGCCCGCGGCCATGACCAGGACATCCTCGCCGGCCTGGACCTTCGCCCGCACCACCAGCATGCGCCAGGCGGTGCCGAAGGGCACGGCGATGCACGCGGCTTCCTCGAACGGCATCCATTCCGGGAAAAGGTAGGCGTCGGCGGCTTCCATCCGCGCCAGCTCGGCGTAGCCGCCGCCCCGGCAGCGTCCCAGCACCCGGTCGCCGGCCTTGAAGCCGGTGGTCTCGGCTCCGGCCTCCGCCACCTCGCCCGCTACCTCCAGGCCGGGAACGTGCGGCAGCGGCGGCTTGACGCCGTGGCTTCCCTCCCGGGCGAACAGGTCCCGGCGGTTGAGCGCCGCGGCCTTGACCCGGACCAGCAGGTCCGCGGCGCCGATCTCGGGTTCGGCAACGTCGCCGTAGGCCAGCACTTCCGGGCCGCCGGTTTCCGGGATGTAGACCGCTTTCATCTTACTGGTTCCCTCGCTATGCAATGATCCGGCGGGTGGTCTCCCGGCGCTGGTCCGTGGACGATCCGGCCGCCGCTCTCAGCAGCGCGCCTTCTGCAACTCGTCGAGAAACTCCCAGTACGCTTCCTCGCCGCCGCTCTCCCAGCGCTCCAGCAGCGCCGACCCCACGATGGCGATCTCGCAGCTCCCGTGGAGCTCCCGCACGTCGTCGCCGCCGGCGATGCCGAAACCCAGGGCCAGGGGCACATCGGTGGCCGCCCGGTAGCGGGCCACCAGCGCGTCGATGCCGGCCTTCAGGTTGGTGCGCTTGCCGGTGACCCCGCGCCGGGCCACGCCATAGACGAACCCCTGGCCGCGGCGGCCGATCTCGGCCAGGCGCGCATCGGAGTTGGTGGGAGTGAACAGCGCCACGGGCGTCAGCCCGTGAGCCTGACTCAACGGGAAGAGGTCGTGGTACTCCTCGATGGGAAGGTCGGGGATGATGAACCCCGCGGCTCCGGACCGGCTCAGGCGCTCGCAGAAGGTGCGGTGGGTGAGCCGGAACACGGTGTTGTAATACCCCATCATCAGGTGCGGAAAGCCGAACCGCTCGGTGGCCCGGTCCATGAAATCGAAGTACTGGTCGACGGAAAGGCCCTGTTTCAGGGCTTCCTGGTTGGCCCGGGCGAACACCGGCCCGTCGGCGATGGGCTCGCTGAAGGGCATCTGCAACTCCACCAGGTCCACGTCCGCCCGCTCCATCCGCTCCAGCATGCGCCAGTTCACGTCGAGGGACGGATAGCCCACGATGACGTGAGTCATCAGCAGGATCTTCCGCGAGCCGAGGCGGCTCTGAATGTAGGTGCGGAGATTCACCGGCCGGCTTTCCGCTCGAGGAACCGCTGCCAGCCGGGGTCGTTCAACGCCTCGGCGATGGTGAAGATGTCCTTGTCGCCGCGGCCGGACAGGGTGACCAGGACGTTCGTGTCGCGGCCCATGCCCGGCGCCTCCCGGATGGCCCCGGCGACCGCATGGGCGCTCTCCAGCGCGGCGATGATGCCTTCCCGGCGCAGCAGCGTCTGGAACGCCGCCAGCACCTCTTCGTCGGTGGCGGCCTCGAACCGGGCCCGCCCGCTCTCCCGCAGGCAGGCCAGGATCGGGCTCACCCCGATGTAGTCCAGTCCGGCGGCTACGGAATGGGTGTGGCGCATCTGCCCTTCCTCGTCCTGGAGGAAGTAGGTCTTGTACCCTTGGGCCACGCCGGGACTGCCGTCGGCGCCCGCCAGCCGGGCCGCGTGCCGCCCCGAGTCGAGCCCTTCGCCGCCCGCCTCGATGCCTACGAGCTCCACTTCGGCGTCGTCGACGAAGCCCAGGAACGTGCCGGTGGCGTTGGAGCCGCCGCCCACACAGCAGTACACCCGGTCCGGCAGGCGGCCGGTGGCGGCCATCATCTGCTCGCGGCACTCCTGTCCGATGATCTGCTGGAACCAAGCGACCATCTGCGGGAACGGGTGCGGGCCGCAGGCGGTTCCCAGCACGTAGTGGGTGTCGTCCATGGAAAAGGCCCAGTCCCGCAGGCACTGGTTGATGGCGTCCTTGAGGGTGGCCGAGCCGTCCTCCACCGACACCACCTTGGCTCCGAGGCGCTCCATCCAGAACACGTTGGGGCGTTGTCGCTCCACGTCCACCGCGCCCATGTAGATGGTGCAGTCGAGCCCCAGCCGGGCGGCCATGGTGGCGGTGGCGACGCCGTGCTGCCCGGCGCCGGTCTCGGCGATGACGCGTTTCTTGCCCATGCGCGCCACCAGCAGCCCCTGGCCCATGACGTTGTTGATCTTGTGCGAGCCGGTCTGGTTGAGATCTTCCCGCTTCATGTAGATCGCGGGACCCCCCAGCGCTTCGCTCAGGTTCTTGAGATGGGTGATGGGCGTGGGCCGGCAGGAGTAGGTCTGCATCACCTCCTGGAACTCCCCCCAGAACGACGGGTCTCTGCGCGCCTCCTCGAAGGCCACGATCAGCTTGTCCAGGGTCGTGCGCAGGATCTCCGGCGTGAACGCGCCTCCGTAGGCGCCGAAGTAGCCGGTGCGCTCTTCCACGTTTTTCAGCAAACTATCCAGCATGTTTCTGAGGATGTCGTTTGTTCCATGATCCCGGTGGTTCTTTCCCTCGCGTTCACGGTCGTTTCCATCAGGTTGCCGCACGATGGACGTTCTCGGGAGTGACGAGGGTTTTGAGTCGTACGGCGATGGTAAGCTCGTCGAGCGTGCCAGCGAGAATGCCGGCGTGCGAGGGGTCATTCCGAGAAGGCAAGTGTTTGATGCTAGGCTCAGACTTGGTGGCTTCGCGTACCGCGTTTTTCACAGCCTCGACGTTGAGTACCGCGAACCGGGCCTTCGACTGCAATCGGTAGGGCTTGTTAAGGAAGACCTCTCGGAGACACACGATTGCAGTGTTCAAATCCGACGCTCCAAAATGCTCGAGCCAGTTAACCGAAAGATATTCTTCGTTTGGCCTCAGTCTGAAGGCCAAAGCCGATGGCATGCCGTTGGCTTCAACAGTTGGTGGCTTACAGTACCGTGCGACATGGTCCTCGTCGGGGAGCGGTTGGTTTCGCATCGGGGCTATAGGGAGGCCGTAAACGGCTGAACGGCGGCAAGCGCTTCTGCCTTGGGTAATGTGCCACTGACCGACAACCGTTCGGCCTCGCTTTCGCCGGGCCCGGAAACGGCAGCGAAATGGATCAAACCAGAGGGCAGGAACTCCATTGCCAGGATACCTTCGGTCAGGACACGCCACTCGATTTGGATGAATCCATCCCGGGTCACGCCGACCCACGGATCCGGCAGTCGTCGTTCGCTTATGAGGAAATGGGCCATCATTCGTAACGATGCCGACTCTATCGCCGACTCGTCAGGGTCCTCCTGTGCCAAGCCACGGAGGTAGATCAGACGATCAGCAACGGCGCTTCGTCCCTGCAGTCTGAGGAAGGGGATAATCACCTCGTGCGTGCTCCAGGGATCGATCTCTGGGCGAGCGAACCAAGCCATGAGCCCGGTTCTTGCCGTAACAGGGTGGGGCTCTTGCTCTACATAGGTATGGACAAGCGGACTAGTCGCCGCGTTGACGACGGTCATCCGCGGATCGCTAAGGTCGCGTTGCCACGAGTGATCATGCTGCGAAAACCAATAGGGCATTGTTTCTGTGGGGCTGGGGCGCCAGCGAACCATGAATTCGTGTGACTGAGTAGTGATCCTTGCTAGCAGTGCATCGGACGCTCCTGTCGCGGCGGGGTAGAAGTCGGATGCGTCCTCCGAGACCGTCATCAGTCCATGTGACTTGGGGATTGCTTGAGGAGGTTGTTCAATGCAGGGTTCCACAGCATTGCCAACCTCCACCGAATGTGGCTTAGCGAGTCGACCTCGTAACCACTGCGCGCACCTTGAAGACCAGTAGCGCATTGCCTCCGTATGCACCGACGGCCAATCGACCATTAACTTGCCCGACGGAGTATCAAAGGTTGTCGGCAGTGGCACGGATGGCCCTGTGGAGCCGGGGATAACGTCGGATGCTGTATCCGAGACGTCTGTGAGTCCGTTCATTTCGGGGGCCTCTTGAGGAGTCTGTTCAATGCGCTAAGGACGAAAGCCTGACGACTAGGCCACTGATGGATGGCCGCCACCAGACCTTTTGCATCCAAGGGTCCGGCATGATGCATGTTGATGTTCACGATGACAGCGCTCTGCGGTTCGCCTTGTAAGGATGGAGGTTGACCCGCACTGAGCGAAATATTGCATACTGCGTCCCCTGCATCCAGCCCGAAATTTGGGACCATTCGGAGTATCTTGGGTTCACCTTTCCTCCAGGCGCCCGGTTTCAAGAACCGTTGCGTCAGCCACGTTTCAGGGTAATTCCTTCTCATGGATGCGACGAAATTTAGCCCTAGGCTGCGATAGGGGATCTCCGAGAGCACTTTCAAATAGGCAGCCACAAGCGAATACACTTGGTAGTCTTCCTGAAAAGAGGAGTCGCAGCTCTCAGTAACTATTAGCTTCGACTGGTCCAGAGTCCACTGGGTCCCATTGCGATAAGTCAATATGGATACCGCCGGGGTGGTGATCGCCTCCGTGACCTCCCAGTCTCCTGGGACGATTCCTCTCGACACTAGGAAATCTTGGTTGAGAACTGATGGATTGTGGAACTCGGCGGTGACGACGACGCTCACCGAGTGGAGCCGGTAAATATTCTTCTTGGTAGCTGCCATCTGGTTCCCGTCACCGGTTCCTTGTACTGAGTCGGTAAAGGAGACGCGGGTGCTGTATAGTGTACTATATGGGCAATGACAAGAGAACTCGCGGCCCGAGCCCAAGGGACTCGTCGGAAAGGGAGGGAGACCTGCGGATGAAGATACTGGTGACCGGAGCCACGGGACTGGTGGGCAGCGCCCTGATTCCGTTTCTGACCGGCGGCGGTCATGAGGTGGTGCGGCTGGGCCGCGCCGCGGCGGGAGCGGGCGACATCCGCTGGGACCCCGACGCCGGCGTGCTCGACGCGGCCGCGCTTGAGGGTTTCGACGGCGTGATTCACCTGGCCGGCGAGAACATCGCCTCCGGGCGCTGGACCGAGGCCAGGAAACGCCGCATCAAGGAGAGCCGCGTCAACGGCACGCGCTTGCTCGCCGAGACTCTCGCGGGCCTGGAGCGGACGCCGCGGGTGCTGGTGTCGGCCTCCGCCGTCGGCTTCTACGGCGACCGCGGCGAGGATGAGCTTACCGAGGGGAGCCCGGCGGGCGACGGCTTCCTTTCCGAGGTGTGCCGCGAGTGGGAGGCGGCCACCGAGGCGGCGGAAGGGAAGGGCATCCGGGTTGCCCACGCGCGGCTGGGCGTGGTGCTCGCCAGAGACGGCGGCGCCCTGGCCAAGATGCTGACGCCCTTCAGGCTCGGCGCCGGCGGCATCCTCGGCAACGGACGACAGTACATGAGTTGGATCACCCTGGACGACACCGTGGCGGCCATCGGCCACCTGCTCGCCGCCGAGGCCGCGTCCGGTCCGGTGAACGTGGTGGCGCCGGCGGCCGTGACCAACCGTGAGTTCACCAAGACCCTGGGCCACGTGCTCCGGCGTCCCACCCTGTTCCCGATGCCCGGCTTCGCCGCCCGGCTGGCGTTCGGCGAGATGGCCGACGCGTTGCTGCTCGCCAGCACCCGGGTGAAGCCCGCCGGCCTCCTGGACTCCGGGTACGCCTTCCGCCACCGCACGCTGGAAGAGGGGCTGCGCCATGTCCTCGGCTAGTGTCCTGTCCGGTTGATTCGCATGACAGGGACAGGACACTGGCGTTGATGGACCCGGCCGCGCTTGCCTTCACCGACGTCTCGAAGGTGTACGAAGGGGCGGGCTCCGTGGAGCGCTACGCCCTGCGGGACGTCACCTTCGAGATCGCCTCGGGGCAGACCGCGGCCATCGTCGGCCGCAGCGGCAGCGGCAAGTCCACGCTGCTGCACCTGGCCGCCGGCATCGACGTGCCCACCCGCGGGTCGGTGGCGGTGCGCGGCACGCCCCTCGAAGGGCTTGGCGAGACCGCCCGGACCCGGCTCCGCCGCCGCGAGATCGGTTTCGTCTTTCAGCTTTTCCACCTCCTTCCCCATCTGACGGTGCAGGACAACGTGGCCCTGCCGGAGCTTATCGCCGGCGCCCGAGAGCGTTCCTTCCGGGCGCGGGTGGCGATGCTGCTGGAACGGGTCGGGCTGCCGGACCGGGCCGACGATCCGGTGGCCGGGCTGAGCGGCGGCGAGATGCAGCGGGTGGCCATCTGCCGGGCCTTGTTGCGGCGCCCGCGCCTGCTGCTGGCGGACGAGCCCACCGGAAGCTTGGACGACGCCAGTGGCGAGGTGGTGATGGATCTCATGCTGCGGATGGTGGCGGAGGAAGGCGCCACCCTGGTCTACGCCACCCACAGCCGCGAGCTGGCGGCCCTGGCGGACCGCACGCTGCGGCTCCACAGCGGGATCCTGGAGCCGGAACCGGACTCCGCGGGATAGGCCCGGGACCATGTTGCGTTACTTCTACAGGACCGTATCCGCCCACTGGCGCACCAACCCGGTGCTCTACGCCCTGACCGTCCTGGGCGTGGCCCTGGGGGTGGCGTCGGTCATCAGCATCCGAATCCTCAACCAGAGCGCCGTCGCTTCATTCGCCGCAGGGGTCCGCACCATCGGCGGCGCCGCCGACATCGTGGTCACCGGCAAGGGCGGGACCCTGCCTGACGCGGTCTACCCGCTTGTCCGGGGCACGCCGGGGGTAACCGCGGCCTGGCCGGTCTTCGAGACCACGGTGCCGCTGGAAGGGCGGCCCGGAACGTTCGCGCGATTACTGGGCGTCGATCTGCTGGCGCCCGCGCCGGAGCTCTGGGAAGCGCTCTCGGCGTTCGCGCCGGAAGCGGCGGCGGTCGGCCGGCGCGGCTGGACCGCGGCCACCCCGGAGTTGGCGAGAGCCATGGGATGGGTGCCCGGGGACCGCTTCAAGGTCCGTGACGGCGCCCTTGTGCGAGAGCTCCGGCTCGGAGCGTTGATCGATTTCGAACGCTGGGGGATCTCCGGCAACCGCCGGGCGCTGGTGATGGACATCGCCGGCGCCCAGGCCCTGTTCGGCGGCGCCGGGACCCTTCACCGGATCGGCGTGACGGCTGCCGAGGGCGTCGACCTCGACGCGCTGGCGGCACGCATCGAGGCCAGTCTCGGCGGACGCGCGGACGCCGTCACCCCGTCGGAACGCACCGGCCAGGCGCGGGAACTCCTGGGCGCCTTCCGCCTGAACCTCACCGCCCTGAGCCTGGTGAGCCTTCTGGTGGGCACGTTCCTGGTGTTCAGCAGCATGCGTGCCTGTCTGGTGTGGCAGCGCAGGGAGTTCGGGGTGCTGCGCTCTCTGGGTTCCACCCCGGCGCAGGTGCTGGCGCTCATCCTGGGCGAGGCGGCGCTGCTCGGGGTCCTGGGCGTGGTCATCGGCATTGTCGCGGGCTACTGGACCGCCATCTGGAACCTGGACGCCGTAAGTTCCACCCTGACCAACGTCTACATGCTCCGGGAGATAGAGTCGCTGGAAGTCTCGGCCGGCACCTTGGCGCTGGCCGTGTTCGCGGGCTTGGGAGGCGCCCTGAGCGGCACGCTGCTGCCCGCTCTCGACGTGTGGCGCCGGGACACGCGGACGCTGTTGGACACTTACCCGGCGCAGTCCGCCGGGATCGCCTGGGCGCGTGTTCTCTTCCGAATCGGCCTCGCCGTAGTGGCCGGGGCGCTGGCATGGTACTGGCTCGCGGGGTGGCGCTGGCGCCCGTCCGGATTTGTCCTTTCCACCGCCGTGATGCTGTGCCTGCCGCTCCTCGCCCCGTGGTTGGTCCAGCGCCTGACCGGGCGGGTCCGGGTGCCCGACTTCGGTTTCCGCTACGGCGTTCGGAGCCTCGGGGCGACCTTGGCCAACACCTCGTTCTCGGTATCGTCGCTGGCCATGGCCGTGTGCCTGCTGGTGGGCATCACGCTGCTCGTGGAGAGTTTCCGCGAAACCCTGGTCCGCTGGGTGAACCGTTCACTCACCGGCGACGTCTTCGTGACCGCGACCGTCGGAGCGCGGCCCGGGCCGGACGCGACCCTGAGCGCGCAACTCGTGGAGCGGCTGGCGGGCAGGCCCGACGTGGAAGGAGTCGGTCCGCTACGCCGCCTGTTCCTGGGCGTGGAGGGCCAGCGCGTGGCGGTCGTGGGCGTGGACCTCAGCCGTCCGGCGGCCCGGCAACGCCTGGCGCTTCTGTCGAGCGGGGATGCCGTGGGCCGCGCGATACGGGAGCGCGGCATCCTCATCGGCGAACCGCTGTCCCGGAGCGCGTCGGTCACGGCGGGGGATACGGTGGAGATCGAAGGTCCGGAGGGACCGGTGCGCCTGCCGGTGTCGGGGATCTACCGGGACTACACGCAGGGCGGCTCGGTCACCATGGATCTCGGCCTCATGGCGGAAACCTTGGGTCCCGGCGCCCTCACCAGCATCGCGCTTCAACTGATGCCGGACGCGGACCCGGAAGCAGTGGCGGCGGGCATCGAAAGCCGGCATCCGGGCGGCTCGTTGCGGGTGCGCAGCAACCGCCACCTGAAGGAGGATATTCTCCGCGTCTTCGACCAGACCTTCGCGGTGACCCGGATCCTCCAGGTCATGAGTCTGATCATCGCTGCCTGCGCCATCACCCTGACACTCCTGGTGGTGGCGCAGGAGAAGGCGAGCGAGATCGCCCTCTACCGCACCCTGGGCGCCTTCCGCCGCCAAGTGTTCCTGCTGTTCGTCAGCAAGGGGACCGCCATGGCCTTCCTGGGGCTGGCCATGGGCTTCGCCGGCGGCATCGGCCTCGGCGCGATCCTGATCTTCGTCATCCAGAAAAGCTACTTCGGCTGGAGCATCGAGTGGACTTGGCCGTGGCTCCCGCTGGCCGGGGAAGCCCTCGCCATCGTCTGCGCCGCGGTGCTGGCGAGCCTCTACCCGGCGTTCAGAGCCAGCCGGACGCCGGCGAATGAGTTGTGTCATGCGGATGCGTGAGCGGAAAGGCGGGTGCCGCTCCGGTCTGCCGGCATGGGTGCTCATGCTGGCGGGCGTCATGCTGTGGGCGGGTGCCGCGGTCCACGCCTGGACCCCCGCCCAGCCCGGCTACGTCTGGTCGTTTCCACGCGACCACTGGGCCCGGGACGGCTACAAGACCGAATGGTGGTACTTCACAGGCCATTTGCGCACCGTGGAGAAACCCGCGCGCCGTTTCGGTTTTCAGTTCACCTTCTTCAGGATCGGCGTGTCGCAGGAGAAGCCCGCGGCTGGCTCCGCCTGGAGCGCCGGCAACCTCGTCATGGGCCATGCCGCCCTGACGGACCTGGAGACCGGCCGCCACCGCTTCAGCGAGCTGGTGGTGCGCGCGGCCCCGCTGCTGGCCGGCTTCGGCCGCCATCCGGATCCTCGATTGGCCTGGAGCGTCGGCCCTCCGGGGACCCCGGAGCCGTGGGAGCTCCGGTGGAACGGCGACGGATTCGACTTCACCATGGCCGATGCAGCAAAGTCCTTCGGCTTCAGTCTCTCCACACGTCCGCTCAAGCCGGTGGTGCTCCAGGGCCCCGGCGGCCTCAGCCGGAAAGGGGAAGGCGCCACCGAGGCCAGCCACTACTATAGCTTCACACGCATGGCCACGGCCGGCACGGTCCGCGTGGACGGCAAGGAGTTGGAGGTCAGCGGGACGAGCTGGATGGACAAGGAGTTCGGGTCCAACCAGCTCGGCGAGGACACGCAAGGGTGGGACTGGTTCAGCCTCCAGTTCGACGACGGGCGTGAGGTGATGCTCTATCTGCTCCGCGGCCGCGACGGTAACGCCCGTTACGCCGGGGCGACCTTGGTGGACCCCGAGGGCGGCGTCCGCTACCTGCTTCCCGACGAATGGAAGTTGAAGACCACTGGAGAATGGACCAGCCCCGTGACACGCGCCGCCTATCCGGCGGGCTGGACACTGGACATCCCCTCTGCTGGCATCCGCACGGTCATCACTCCCGAGCTTTCGGATCAGGAGAACCGAAGCGCGCTGATCCCGAACCTGTTCTACTGGGAAGGCTCCGTCCGGGTCGAGGACGGGCAGTACAGGCGTATCGGACGAGGTTACGTGGAACTTACAGGGTATGGAGAGAACAGCCGCCCGCCGATTTGAACTCCAGGTGTAGAAACGCCCGGTGCCGGGTCGAAGAGTCGTACAATGGAGGGCACGTGAGGCTAATCTGGACTGGTTGACACCGGGTTTCCCCTTCCTTGGACAAAATCAATCTCGGTTGTGGAAAACCAAAACATCTCAGCAGGTTGCAACTATTTTACTTGCGATACGCTACGGTTTCCGCTATACTCCGGTAAGTCTACACAAATAGTGGAAACTGTCATTAATACAACGTAGTAGAGTAGATAATGCTCATCGAACTCAACAATGCCCAAAGACGTCAGTTCGTGGATGTGGTCCAGACCTTCGAGGCGTGGGAAGAATCCAAGGCCGAACTCGCTCAACGTTTCGCTGGCTCTATGCGGTGGGTCGAACGGAAGGGCCATGTTTACCTATTGCGAAAAAATGCTAGCAGCGAAATCTCGCTTGGTCGAAAGACCGACGAGACCGAGGAGATTTACCGCGCGTTCCGCAACGGCCGTGACGCAGAGCGGAAACGATGCCACGTGCTATACGCGCGTCTCAGAGAGATGGCACCCGTAAACCGTGCGCTTCGCCTAAACCGCGTTCCCCGCCTCACCGGCCGAATTCTCCGTCACCTCGCGGCCGCGCAGATTCTCGGGCAGAACATTTTCGTCATCGGTACGAACAGCCTTTTCCTTTACGAGGCTCTGGCGGGCGTCCACTTGACAAGCGATCTGCTCGCGACCGTCGACGTCGACCTCCTTTGGGATGCCCGCCAGAGTCTGATCCTGGCAGTTAAGGACTTCCGCCACTCAGGGGTAATCGGCTACCTCAGGCGCGCCGACCGCTCGTTCCAGCGCAGCCATCGGCAACTCTCTCGTGCCATTAACCGAGAAGGCTTCATGGTTGATCTGATCCGCCCAGTCGAAGACCCTTATGTAGCAATGGACGCTGGCACCAACCCAGAGGATCTGATCGGCGTCGGCATCGAGGGTCTTGAGTGGCTCGTTAACGTGCCAAAGGTGAACGGCATCGTTATCGGCGAGGACGGCATCCCACTTAGATGTTGGTCCGTTGACCCGCGTGCTTTCGCGCTACACAAGGTTTGGGTTTCGGAGCGTGCCGACCGCGACCCCGTCAAGCGTGCCCGTGACTATGCGCAGGCACAGGAAGCGGCGTGGATCGCCAGGCATTACCTGGGCATGGAGCTCCCGGACCCCGCGCTTTCCGCACTGCCCGCATTCATGCGCCGGCTCAGCGACAGGCTCGAACGCGCTGATTTGGAGAAGACGCCGTGAAGATCACCATTCCGAACCCGGTCAGAATCGACGGCGAACTTGTGGCTGCCGCTTTTCGCTAGAGGGCACTGAGCTTCCTGGCGGCTGGCGCGTTAACCGCCTCTTGAGGGACCGGGATCAGCGGCTCGGCGCGGAACGACTAAGCGGTTCCACCTTTTCCTTCGGATATGAGGTCAAGAGTGTTGACGGCCGAACAGTTTTCCTGAAGGCGCTCGACTATAATGTGGCCTTTCGCTCACCACGCGCACCCGACGTACTCGCTACGATGACGAACCGTTACGTGTTCGAACGAGACCCGAAAAAAGGAACAGGTGATGATGGATGAACGTACGCAGGTCCGCGCCCAGTCCTTTTCTGTCTGTTGGAGGTAGTCATGTCTCTCGAATTTAAAGTCGCTGTTTCCTACGGCCTCGTTCTGGCTGTCGGAGCGGTAGTCATCGCATTCTTTCTCGATTTCCAAGAGGTGAGGTTCGCGGAGGCTTCACTCGAGAATGTTGGCGCACTCCTACTCACTCTTGCGATCGTCGCCGTCGTCATCGAGCGCGCGGTCGAGGTGTATGTAGCCAGGCGATACGATGCGGAGAAAATCCGCCTTGCCCGTCCTCTTGTTCGCGCTCAGGCAAGTTTGGCCAAGGCAGAGAAGCTTCTCGCGGAGGAGCGCGAACGTCGCGAAGGCTCATCCAATCAGGTGGAACGCGAACGAGACGAGCACATGCTCAAGTTGGTCGAAGCTGTCCAGAACGCTCAAAAGAAGATGGAGGAGATCGACGAAAAGACTTGGCTCCCACTCTCTAAGTTCCGGACTCGGAAACTGTTTGCCGCCAACATGCTTGCGCTGTCTTTTGGCGCCTTGGCCTCATTTGCCGGCGTGCGAGTGCTTGGTCAATTCCTGCCTATGGGTGCGGACGGGCAACTCATTGGGGTGATGGCGAGTTCAGCCGCTGCCGTTCAATTGGATATATTTCGTGCCGTTGATACGATTCTGACTGCTCTCGTACTTGCGGGTGGAGCTGACGGAATCCACAAGATGGTTTCATCTTTCAAACCCTTCCGTTCCAGTGTCTGAATGACTATTCCTGTGTCGGCCCCAGCGGCTCGAATCCCACGGTCAATCGGTGAAGTAACATGGCCCTAAAGAAATCCGAACTCTATTCGTCGTTGTGGTCGAGCTGCGACGAGTTGCGTGGCGGCATGGACGCCAGTCAGTACAAGGACTACGTCCTCGTTCTGCTGTTCATCAAGTACGTCAGCGACAAATACGCGGGGGTGCCTTACGCGCCGATCACCATTCCGGACGGCGCGAGTTTTCCCGACATGGTCGCGCTGAAGGGAAAGAGCGACGTCGGCGACCAGATCAACAAGAAGGTCATCGCCCCGCTGGCCAACGCCAACCAACTGTCCGACATGCCGGACTTCAACGACGCCACCAAGCTGGGCACCGGCAGGGAGATGGTGGACCGGCTGACGAACCTGATCGCCATCTTCGAGAACAAGGCGCTCGATTTCTCCAAGAACCGAGCCGACGGCGACGACATCCTCGGCGACGCTTACGAGTACCTGATGCGTCACTTCGCCACGGAGAGTGGCAAGAGCAAGGGCCAGTTTTACACTCCCGCCGAGGTCAGCCGCATCATTGCTCAGATCATCGGCATCCATGGTGCCAAGACCAGCGCCTCCACGACCGTCTACGACCCCACCTGCGGGTCCGGCTCCTTGCTGCTCAAGGTTGGCGACGAGGCCGCGACCCCTGTAACGCTCTACGGACAGGAGAAGGACGCCGCCACCAGCGGCCTTGCTCGGATGAACATGATCCTGCACGACAATCCGACCGCGCTGATCGTACAGGGCAACACGTTGGCGGACCCCAGGTTCAAGGACGGCGAGACCCTCAAGACCTTCGACTTCGTCGTCGCCAATCCACCTTTCTCGGACAAGCGATGGAGCACGGGACTTGATCCGCTGAACGACCCCTTCGAACGCTTTGAGTCCTTCGGAACGCCGCCCGCCAGACAGGGGGACTACGCCTACCTGCTCCATATCGTCCGGTCCCTCAAGAGCACCGGCAAAGGCGCCTGCGTTCTGCCACACGGCGTGCTGTTCCGGGGCCACGCCGAAGCGGACATTCGTCGCAATCTTGTGTGCAAGGGCTACGTCAAGGGCATCATCGGCCTGCCCGCCAACCTCTTCTACGGCACGGGTATCCCCGCGTGCATCGTGGTCATCGACAAGGAGGACGCCCAGTCACGCAAGGGCATCTTCATGATCGACGCCAGCGGCGGTTTTATGAAGGATGGCCCCAAGAACCGGCTTCGCAGCATGGACATCCACAAGATCGTGGATGTCTTCAACAAGGGCCTTGAGGTCCCGAAGTACTCGCGTATGGTCCCGTTCGCGGAGATTGAGCAGAACGAGTTCAACCTCAACCTGCCGCGCTACATCGACAGTCAGACGTCGGAGGACATCCAGGACATCGCGGGTCACTTGCAGGGAGGCATCCCTGCCTCGGATGTCGATTCGTTGAAGCGATACTGGGCCATCTGTCCAGCGCTGCGCCACAGCCTGTTCAAAGAAAACCGCCCCGGCTATCTCGACCTCGCCGTGGAGAAATCGGCTATCAAGGCCGTTATCTACGAGCACCAGGAATTCGCCTCCTTCATCGCCGATATGAACGCACACTTTGCCGTATGGCGGGAAAGGAGCGCCACGACGCTCAAGGAACTGCGGGCCGGCTGCCATCCCAGGGAGATTGTCGCTCAGCTTTCCGAGGGCCTGCTGGCACACTACGCTGACAAGCCGCTCATCGACCCGTACGATATCTATCAGCACATGATGGATTACTGGGCCGAGACCATGCAGGACGATTGCCACTTTATCGCGTCAGAGGGCTGGAGGGCGGAGACTCATCGTGTCGTTGAGACCGACAATAAGGGCAGGGAGAGGGACAAGGGCTGGGTCTGTGACCTCATCCCCAAGGCCCTCATCGTCGCCCGATACTTCGCCGAGGAACAGGCTGTCATTGACCAGCTTGTCGTTGATCTGGATAGCGTCACCGCTCGCCTCGCCGAGATGGAGGAAGAGCACGGCGGTGAGGATGGAGCGTTCGCCGAGCTTGACAAAGTGAACAGGGCCGCTGTCGCCTCCCGGTTGAAGGAAATAAGGGACAAGGATGCGACGGATGAATCCGTCGTCCTGAATGACTGGTTGAAGCTTGACAAAGAGGGGGCTGGCCTCAAGAAGCGCCTCAAGGAAACCGAAGCCGCGCTCGACAGACAAGCCTACGCCCTGTACCCAAAGCTCACCGAGTCCGAGATCAAGACACTCGTGGTGGACGATAAGTGGCTCGCCTCTCTGGATACTGCCATCCACAGCGAGATGGACCGCGTAGGTCAACAGCTTACGCAGCGTGTGAAGGAGTTGGTTGAGCGATACGACATTTCGTTGCCGCGGATGCTCTGCCGTGCAGCTAAGCTGGAAGCCAAGTTTAACCGCCACCTCGAAACAATGGGGTTCACCGTATGAGGGCCCACTGGAGAACCGAATCGGTTGGAAATGTCGTGACGCTGCAACGTGGCTTTGACCTGCCATCTCAATTGCGTAAGCCGGGTACGGTGCCGATCATCACGTCGTCAGGCGTCGAGTACGGACATCATGTAGCCAGGGTCAAAGGCCCGGGAGTCGTCACTGGTCGCTACGGGACGATCGGAGACGTTTTCTTCGTTCAAGAGGATTTCTGGCCGCTAAATACTACGCTTTACGTCCGGGATTTCCATGGCAATAGTCCTCGTTTCGTTTCATACCTGCTGCAGACAATCGACTTCAAAACCCATAGCGGAAAGAGTGGTGTTCCAGGCGTCAACCGCAACGATTTGCATGAGATTGCTGTGGCGCTCCCGCCCACGATCGCCGAGCAAGAGGCCATCGCCGAGGCGTTGAGCGACGCGGACGCCCACATCGTATCCTTGGAGCAACTGCTCACCAAGAAGCATCAGATAAAGAAAGGCGCCATGCAGGAATTGCTTACCGGCAAGAAGCGCCTGCCGGGCTTCAGCGGGGAATGGGAGACGATGGCACTTGGAAGAGCCGCGGAGATAAGAAACGGGGCAACGCCAAGCACTCAGAATACTGCTTTCTGGACCGGGTCGATTCCATGGTGCACACCGACTGATGTCACTGGTACGTCTGGAAAGTATCTCCTCACGACGGAGCGCAGTATCACGGCAGAGGGGTTGAGCAGTTGTGCGGCCAGCTTGCTCCCGGCTGGTGCTCTTCTCCTATGTAGCCGCGCAACCATTGGGGAAGTTAAGATTGCTGCATCACCGGTATGTACGAACCAAGGCTTCAAGTCGCTCGTTTGCCAAGATGGTGTGTCAAACGAGTTTCTGTACTACCTCCTGCTGACACTCAAGCCGCAGATGATGGAGAGGGCAATAGGGTCGACTTTCTTAGAAATAGGTAAGCGCGATTTGGCGGCTATCGAAGTGAGGTTGCCACGCTACGACGAACAAGCAGCCATCGCCACCATCCTCTCCGACATGGACGCAGAAATCACAGCACTGGAAGCCAGGCTCTCCAAGGCCAGACAGATCAAGCAGGGCATGATGCAGGAACTGCTCACCGGAAGGACCCGGCTTGTATGAAAGAGGCCCAGCACACCGAATGGAAACAGAGTTGGCGCGACGAGTATCTGCGTTGGATCTGCGGCTTTGCCAATGCCGAGGGAGGTGTGCTGATCATTGGGCGCAATGACAAGGGCGTGGCCGTCGGCGTGAATGATGCAAGGAGACTACTGGAGGAACTGCCCAACAAGGTACGGGATCTCCTCGGCATCGTGGTCGCTGTGAACCTGGTGACGGAAGCGGGCAAGGAGTTGGTTGAAATCCGCGTCGAGCCCTATCCGAGTCCGATCAGTTACAAGGGCGAATACCACTATCGCAGCGGCAGCACCAAACAGGAATTGAAAGGGGCCACGCTCCAGCGCTTCCTCATGCGTAAACAGGGGCGCCATTGGGACGACGCGCCCGTGCCTGGATTCAATGCAGAGGATTGCAGCCGGGAGGCGCTGCAATTGTTCAAGGCCCGAGCCGGGGAAAGTGGGCGCATCAGCGAAGTGGCACTTCAGGACGAATGTGACGCCTTGCTGGAAAAACTGCAGCTCAGAGACGGGCAGTATTTAAGGCGAGCGGCGACATTGCTCTTTTCGGATCACCCGGAACGCTATGTCGCCGGCGCCTGCGTCAAGATCGGCTTCTTCGTGACCAATGACGATTTGCGGTATCAGGACGAGATTCATGGCAACCTGTTCAGCCAAGCCGAGAAAACACTTGAGCTTCTGTTCTCCAAGTACTTGAAAGCTTATATTAACTATGTGGGAATCCAGCGGCGGGAGAAGTTCCTGTTTCCCTACCAAGCCGTGCGTGAAGCGCTGCTCAATGCGGTTGTGCACAAGGATTACGGCAGCGGTATACCGATCCAGATCAGGGTTTATGACGACAAGATAGTGCTGTGGAATTCCGGACAGCTACCGCAGGAATGGACGCTCGAACGACTTTTGGGCGAACACCCCTCAGCACCCTATAACCCACTCATTGCCAGCGCCTTTTTCCGCGCCGGCTACATAGAATCCTGGGGCCGCGGCATCGATAAGATTGATCGTGAATGCCGCGAACATGACATTGATCCACCCCGGTATGACAACAGCATGTCGGGGCTGATGCTGACTTTCCAGGCGAACCCCGCGCATCTGGCGGCTACTCCTCATACCGTGGGTGCGGAGGTGGATGCAGGGGAAGTTTCGGTAGAAACGCGGGTAGAAACGCGGGTAGAAACGCGGGTAGAAACGCGGGACAGAATTGTCGAACTGCTCCGGGCACACCCGCATTTGACGTTGGCTGAGATAGCCGCTCAACTTGGCAAGTCAGTCTCGGCCATTGAGCGGGCAAGCGCCAAACTGACCCGCGAAGGACGGCTTCGCCGAGTTGGCCCCCGTAAAGGCGGCCACTGGGAAGTGATGAAATGACCAGCACCGGCGGTGTCGGTCAACCCGAACGCACCACCCAGAATCGGGTGGTCGCCATGTTCCGCGACCAACTGGACTACCGTTATGTCGGCGACTGGACTGACCGCCACGGGAACAGCAACGTCGAAGAGGATCTGCTTTCGGCATGGCTGAACAAGTGCGGTTACACGCCGGCGCAGATCAGCGCGGCTCTCCATACACTCCGGACCGAAGCGGACAACTACAACCGCGGGCTCTATGGCAACAACCACGCCGTCTACAACCTGCTGCGCTACGGCGTGCCCGTGAAGACAGAGGCAGGCAAGGCGACGGAAACCGTCCACCTCATCAACTGGCAGGAGCCGGAGCGGAACGAGTTCGCCATCGCCGAGGAAGTGACCCTCAAGGGGAACCAGGAGCGGCGGCCCGACGTCGTGCTGTATGTGAATGGCATCGCCGTCGCCGTTCTGGAGTTGAAGAACAGCCGCGTGAGCATCGGCGACGGCATCCGCCAGAATCTCTCGAATCAGCAACCGGAGTTCAACGCTTGGTTCTTCAGCACGGTTCAGTTCATTTTCGCCGGCAACGACTCCGAGGGTTTGCGGTACGGCACCATCGGCACGCCGGAAAAGTTCTTCCTCAATTGGAAGGAGGACGAGGACGACAACAGCCTTCTGAAGCTCGACAAGTACCTGCTCAGGATGTGCCGCAAGGACCGGCTGATCGAGCTGATGCACGACTTCGTGCTCTTCGACGGCGGGGTGAAGAAGTTGCCGCGGGCGCACCAGTATTTCGGCGTCAAGGCCGCGCAGGCGCTGGTGCGCGAGAAACAGGGCGGAATCATTTGGCACACGCAGGGCAGCGGCAAGAGCATCGTAATGGTGTTGCTGGCGAAGTGGATTCTGGAAAACAACCCCAACGGCCGTGTCGCCATCGTTACGGACCGCGACGAGTTGGACAAGCAGATTCAAGGCGTGTTCACGAGTGCGGGCATCGACATCGCCCGAAGCAAGAGCGGCCGCGACCTGATGACCCAGCTCGGTCAGTCGACGCCGCGCCTGTTGTGCTCGCTGGTGCACAAGTTCGGCCGCAAGGACGTGGACGACTTCGACACCTATATCAAGGAGTTGGAAGGCCAGCCCAGCGCGACGGTGGGCGAGGTGTTTGTGTTCGTGGACGAATGCCACCGTACCCAGAGCGGCAAGCTGCACCGCGTGATGAAGGCGATAATGCCGCATGCCGTATTTGTCGGCTTCACCGGTACGCCTCTACTCAGGAGGGACGCGCAGACGAGTCTGGAAGTGTTCGGCGGCTACATCCACACCTACAAGTTCAGCGAGGGCGTCGAGGACAAGGTCGTGCTGGACCTGGTCTACGAGGCGCGGGACATCGATCAACGCCTTGGCTCCGAAGACAAGATCGATGCATGGTTCGAGGCCAAGACCAAGGGGCTGAACGACTGGCAGAAGGACGAGCTGAAGAAACAATGGGGTACGAAGCAGATAGTGCTCAGCTCCAGGTCACGCATGGAGCGAGTGGTAAACGACATCGTCTTCGACTTCAGCGTCAAACCACGTCTCTCCAGCCTCCGCGGCAACGCTATTCTCGTGGCCTCCAGCATCTACGAGGCGTGTAAGTACTTCGCGCTGTTCCAGGATACCCCGTTGAAGGGCCGGTGCGCCGTGGTGACGTCCTACAACCCGCTGGCCAGGGATGTGACGCTGGAGGAAACCGGCGCCAACACCGAAACCGACAAACAGTTCATCTACAACACCTACATCGAGTTGCTGAAGGACGTTGACGCAAAGCCCGGCATGACCAAGACGGAGGCCTACGAGGAGTCGGCCAAGGCGCTGTTCACCAAAGAGCCGGCCAACATGAACCTCCTCGTGGTGGTGGACAAGCTGCTCACCGGATTTGATGCGCCACCCTGCACCTATCTCTACATCGACAAGTCCATGCAGGACCACGGCCTGTTTCAGGCCATATGCCGCACGAACCGTCTCGACGGTGAAGACAAGGATTTCGGCTACATCGTCGACTACAAGGACCTGTTCAAGAAGGTGGAGAATGCCATCGCGGTCTATACCGCCGAACTGGACCGTAGCGCGGGTGGGTGCGACCCGGAGGTGCTGCTGCAGGATCGCTTGAAAAGGGGCAAGGAACGCCTCGACACGGCCATCGAAGCGCTTGTCCTGCTCTGCGAGCCGGTGGAGCCGCCCAAGGGTGAGCTGCAGTACATCCACTATTTCTGCGGCAACACGGAGATCGCTCCCGACCTGAAGGAACGGGAACCGCAGCGGACCGCGCTGTACCGGGCGACCGTGGCCCTTGTCCGTGCCTACGCCAACATCGCCGACGAAATGGACACGGCCGGCTACAGCACTTCGGAGATCCGCCGCATCAAGGAGCAAGTCGATCACTATCTGAAAGTTCGGGAAGTCATCCGTAAAGCCAGTGGCGAGACTCTCGACCTCAAGGCCTACGAGGCCGACATGCGGCACCTCATCGACACCTATATCGAGGCAGACGAGCCGCGAATAATCTCGCCCTTCGATGGCATGAGCCTTCTGGAGCTGATCGTGAAGACTGGAATTTACGAAGCGATCGACACACAGCTCGGCGGGCTCAAGGAAAACAGGAACGCCGTTGCCGAGACCATAGAAAACAACGTCCGCAGCAAGATCCTGAAGGAACATCTGACCGATCCGAGCTACTACGAGAAGATGTCGGCGTTGCTCGACGAGATCATCGCCGATCGCAAAGCCGAGGCTATGGAGTATGAAGAATACCTCCGGCGTATTGCGAGACTGGCGCGAGAGGTAGAGGAAGGCCTTAAGGAGGATACGCCTGAGGAGTTGAAGAAGAGTCCGGGGCTACGGGCGCTATACAACAACTTGAGGAAAGCCGTAGAGGCGCCTGCACGAGCGGATCGTGTAGCCGAGGCGCCAGAGGAGTACGATGCGCCAGTCGACCCGGTATTGGAGTTGGCGAAAAAGATCGACGCCGCGGTGAAACGGGTACGTTCGGACGACTGGCGTGGGGTCCACACTCGCGAGCAAGTTATCAAGGCTGCCTTGAATGAGATTCTGCAAGATGTGGCCGAAGTGGAGCGAATCTTTCTGATCATCAAGGCCCAGAGCGAGTACTGATGGTGCCGCAAATCCAGTTGGGTGAAATCGCGGTGGATGTGGTCCTGAAGGACATAAAAAATGTCCACCTCAGTGTGCACCCTCCCAGTGGCCGGATACGGATTGCCGCCCCTAAGCACATGAACCTCGACACTATCCGCGTGTTCGCTGTATCCAAGTTTGCCTGGATCCAAAAACAACAGAAAAAACTTCGAGAGCAGGAACGCGAGACTTGTCGAGAGTATCTGGACCGGGAAAGTCACTATGTTTGGGGAAAGCGCTACCTGCTCAGGCTAGTCGAAGCGGACGGCGCGCCTGCGGTGGAATTGAAGGGCGGGAGCATGATTCTGAATGTCCGCCCGGACGCAGGCGCGGACGCCAGAGGGGCCATTGTTTCAAAATGGTACCGTGAGCAACTGAAGACGGCAATTCCAGACCTGCTCGCAAAGTGGGAGCCCATCTTGGGCGTAAACGCTCGGCGCGTTTTTGTACAGAAAATGAAAACCAAGTGGGGAACCTGCAATCCTGATCGACGCAGCATCCGCCTCAACACCGACTTGGCCAAGAAGCCGCCGCCCTACCTCGAGTACATCCTGGTGCACGAGCTGACGCACCTGCTCGAAAAGACACACAACGAGCGCTTCACCGCGCTGATGGATCGATTCATGCCGCAGTGGCGGGAGTATCGGGAACTGCTCAACACCAGCCCGCTCACGCACGAGGATTGGGGCAAGTAAGGGAGGCCGGGACGGCCGTTGGTGAATCACTTACGGCAGGGGACAGCGATGTCAAGCACCTCACCTCCATACAGATCGGCCGGTCGTGCAGGTCCCTTATCGTCCACGACCGACCCCGCCTGGCTTTCGGCAACCCGTCTTGCGGCGCTTGTCCGCCGCCGCGAGATCGGTTGCCTCGAGCTGCTGGACCACTACCTGGCCCGGGTCGAGCGCTTCAACTCGGTCCTGAACGCCATCATCGCAACGGACATCCCGCGGGCGCGCCGGCGGGCGCGTGAGGCGGACCGGGCTCTGGCCCGGGGTGAGCGGTGGGGGCCGGTGCACGGCCTTCCCATGACCGTGAAAGACTCCTTCGACGTGGCCGGGCTGCCGACCACCTGGGGGGTGCCGGCGCAGCGGGACAACATCGCCCGCGTTGACGCGCTATCGGTGAGGCGGCTGCGCGACGCCGGCGCGGTGATCTTCGGCAAGACCAACGTGCCCATCTGGCTCGCGGACGCGCAGAGCTTCAACGACATCTACGGCACCACACGTAACCCTTGGGACCTCGACCGGTCGCCCGGGGGCTCCTCGGGCGGCGCGTCGGCGGCGCTGGCGGCGGGCCTGACCGCCCTGGAGATGGGCAGCGACATCGCCGGCTCGGTGCGCAACCCGGCCGCTTGGTGCGGGCTGTTCGCGCACAAGCCCACCATGGGCATCTGTCCCACGGAAGGGCACACGCTCGACGGCAACCGGGCTCCTCTCGACATGCTCGTCATCGGCCCGCTGGCCCGGAGCGCCGCCGATCTGTCGCTGCTCCTTTCGGTGATCGCGGGTCCGGACGCGATCGACGCGGCCGGGCTCCGGCTGACTCTGCCCGCGCCGCGCAAGAAGAAGCTGGAAGAATACCGGGTGGCGCTCCTCCTCGAGGACGAGACCGTGCCCACGGCGGGCGACATCGGCGCGCTCCACCGGGCGCTGGCCCGCTTTCTCCGCCGCAACAAAGTCAAGGTCGCCGTCGGCGCCCGTCCCGGCTTCGACGCGGCGGATTCCCACCGTGTCTTCGACGTGCTGCTGCGGGCCGCCACCTCGGGGCGTCAGACGGATGAGGAACTCGCCGCGAACCTCAAAGCGCGGCAAGGGCTGGCCCCCGGCGACGACGGCAAGCGGGCGCGCATGCTCCGCGGCGTCACGCTGGCGCACCGGGACTGGCTTCGGCTCGACGAGATGCGGCACCGGATACGCTGGCAGTGGCACGCGTTCTTCCAGCGCTACGACCTCCTGCTGGCGCCCATCACGGTGTCGGCGGCCATGCGCCACGACCACGGGCCGCCGTACGCGCGCACGGTGCCGGTGGACGGCGTCATACAGCCGTTCATGAACCAAGTGTCGCTGCCGGGCTACGCCAACCTCGCATACCTCCCTTCGTCCGTCGCACCCATCGGCGTAGACGGGGAGGGACTTCCGGTGGGCATCCAGATCATCGGCCCGCAGTACGGCGACCTGAGCTGCATTCACTTCGCGAGGCTGCTGGAGAAGACCTACCGCGGCTTCGTGCCGCCGCCGGGATACGATTGACGCTGGGCGGACCGACCCGGCGCGGGAGGCCGACCATATGCACCCGCGCTTGAACCGCACGGATTTCCGTCTATTATCAGGGAAGGAGGACTCTTCATGTCGGACATCAACGAAGTCGGCGCCACCGCCTTTTTCATCGCGGGCATCCGGGAGCAGGAGAAAGACCGGGAACACCCGCTTTTCAAGGACCCCTACGCGGAGTGGTTCGTCAACGATGAAATCCGGGCGAAGGTCCGCCAGGTGTTCACGCTCTTGCCCGAGGGGATGGAGCTGGTCCGTTACCGCTCCGCCCTGTTCGATGACATCATCCGCCGCGAGGTCGGCACCGGCATGCGGCAGGTGGTCATTCTCGGCTCCGGGTTCGACATGCGGCCCCATGTGTTCCAGGCCGAGGGTGTACGTTTCTGCGACGTGGATCAGGCCGCGGTGCTGGGGTTCAAGGGCAAGGTGCTGGAGGCCCACGGCGTGACCCCTTGCGCGGGCATTCCGTGCAACTACCTGGAGGTCGACCTGCCCGCGAAGCTGGCGGAGGCGGGGTTCGATCCGGATGCGCCGATGCTGATCGTCTGGGAGGGAAACACCATGTACCTGCCGGAGGAGCTGATCCACGGCTTCCTCAACCGGCTGCGCGAGGGGATACGGTCCTTCAGGATCGCCTTCGACTTCTTCGCCAGAAGCGTCATCGACCGCACCACCGGGGACGAGAACATCACCGCAACCACCGATGCCTTCGAGAATACCCTGAAGGTCAAATGGCTGACGGGTTTCGACGATCTCTCCGTCCTGGAGCAGCGCACCGGCCTGAAAGCGGTGGAGCTCGGGAGCCTGCTGGAGTTCGGCAAACGGGTGGCGCCGGATTACCCGACGGATGTTCCCCAGTTGGAACTGTACCTGTACGGAATCATGAGTCACGGGGAGGGCTGAGGGGCACCCGACGCGACTCTTCATAAGTCGCCATGCGGATGCCGGAACCCCTGTCACCGGATCGAATCCATCGCCTGCCCCGTCCGTCCCGATCGCGCGCTAGCGGCCTGCAACGTCCCTTTGACGGCGTTCGTGGCATGGTATCCTGAAGGCATGAAGACCCACACCCTGCGTTCGGAGTTGTGGATTCCCCGGCCCGTAGCCGAGGTGTTCCCCTTCTTTGCCGACGCGGCCAATCTGCAACGGATCACGCCGCCCTGGCTGCGCTTCGAGATGGTGACGCGGGCTCCGGTGGAGATGAGGGCGGGGGCCCTGATCGACTACCGCTTGCGAGTGCGCGGGTTCCCCATACGGTGGCGTTCGGAGATCACCTGCTGGGACCCGCCGCGGCGGTTCGTGGACGAGCAGCGGCGCGGACCCTACCGGCTCTGGGTCCACGAGCACACGTTCACCGAGGTGGAAGGCGGCACCCGGGTGGCGGATACGGTGGACTATGCGGTCCTTTTCGGCAGCCTTGTCCAGAGGTTCCTGGTGGGGCCGGACCTCCGAAGGATCTTCGAGTACCGGAAGAGGAAGCTTCAGGAGTTGATGGGGCGCTAGCGGCCGTGGAGTCCGGGCTCAAGGGCCCGAGCCGGGCCGGCGCAGAAAGCTCTGGCGCAGCACGTAGGCGGCCCCATGTTGGGTGGCGTGGCGGCGTATCAAGGCAAGGGGCGCGGACAGGGGGGCTCGCCCCAGGCGATAGTCGTCCACCAACGCCGCGAGCCGTTTCCGCCCTTCGGGGTCGAGCCGGCCGGACAGGAAGCCCGTCAGGTGCTGCAGCGCGTTGGTGTTGGCTTTCCTCGTCGCCGGCTGTTTCAGGGCCTCCATGAACACTCTGCCGTATCGAGCCGTCACCGCCTCCAGGGGGCTGTCGCCGGCTTCGGCCAGCAGGCGGCCCAGAAACCGCAGGCGGCGCTCGCCGTGGGCCAGAAGGGTCAGCTTGTGGGAGGCATGGAAGTCCATGAGCCCCGCCAACGACGGCTCCGAGCAGGTGTAGTCACGCCATTCACGGTACCCGTGGACGCGTTCGATGAAGTTCTCGCACAGCGCCGCATCGTCCAGGCGGTCTTCCGCTTCCACCGGCAGCAGCGGCAGGGCGCCGGCCAGCGCCCGGGCGAACAGGCCGGCGCCCGCGGGGTCCGCCGTCCCGGTTTCCGAGCGGACCGGAACGCCGTCCGGCCCGCAACTCGGCGAGCCCTTCTTCAGGACGAACCCGCATACGTCGAGCCGTCCGATCTCGGCTGCCCGTTCCCGTCCGTAGCGCCGCATGATCCCGGTCCAGTCCCGGCCGGAACGCTTTCCGACCATGCGGGGCGCCCGTGGGTCTCCGACCAAGTCCACGGGCTCCCGCGGCACGCCCATTCCCACCTCCATCTCCGGGCAGACGGCGACGATCTCGAAGGAGCGGGACAACGTATCGGTGACGGTCCGGTGGTGTTTGTGACCGCCGTCGTGACGGACCAAGTGGCCCAGCAGACAGCTGCTGACGCCGATACGGGGCTTGATGGACATGGTGGATACGGAAGAGGCCGCACGGGCGGAGTCGCCGTCGTTTTTTTCCTCGGCCGGAGCCGCTTCCGGGATGGATTATAGCGCAGTGTCCCCTATAAACTAGTGCGGTACCGGAATCGGATCGCGAACATGCCCAGGACTATCCGAAGAGGCCTCCCGCGACAGCCCTCGCCCCATCCCGCGCCGCTGGTGGTGACCTACGAGTATCCTCACTGGAAGGCCCGGCTGGGAGACGGGGGTTGCTCAAGAGGCTCATCAGCCAGGACGTGCCCATGGTCGAGGAGGAGCAACGGGCGTACGACGCGGCGCCGGAGCGCCGGCCGCTTGAGCTGAACCGGACCCTCCACGCGGTGCAACGGCTGGTCCGGAACGAGGCCCGGCGGGCCACGCGGGCTTCGCAGCAGGGATGATAAGCGGTAAGATGAAAAGAGGGACGGCTTGCGTGGAACCGGAGGCGCTCCGGTCCGGCGCCGGCCCCGAAGTCGGGCGGCCTGGAGGTGTCTTGTGAGAAAGAGAAGTCTCCTTGTCATTCTCGCTCTTGTGCTGGCGGTTCCGGCACACCTGCGCGGCCAGGAATTCAGCGCCGAGACCTTCAACTCGGTGGTCAAGATCCGGGCCGAGGTTCCGGCAGGGGCTCGCACCGCGGCCACCCTCGGTCCGGTACGGGAAGGGAGCGGCGTCGTCATCGACTCCAACGGTCTCGTGCTGACCATCGGCTATCTGATCCTGGAGGCGTCGCGCGTGCAGGTTACCGACTTCGCCGGGAAAACGGTGTCGGCCAGGATCCTGGGTTACGATCACGCCACGGGTTTCGGGCTGCTCCGGGCCCGCTCTTCGGCGGCGGCTGCCCGGCCGTTGCCGTTGGGGTTGTCCAAGGACCTGCCCCGGGGCGCGGAGGTGCTGATCCTGAGCTGGGCCGAGAAAGGGCCGTCGGGGCAGGGCGCCTACGTGGTGTCGCGCCGGGAATTCGCCGGTTACTGGGAGTACCTCCTGGAGCGGGCGATTTTCACCGCGCCGCACAACGCCAACTTCGGCGGCGCCGCGTTGATCGACAAGGGAGGCAGCCTGCTGGGCATCGGCTCGCTTCAGGTGCCGCAGGCGATTTCCGGTCAACCCGTGCCGGGCAACATGTTCGTGCCCATCGACCTGCTCAAGCCGATCCTTTCGGACCTCACACGGAAGGGGAGATCCGGCGCCAGCCCCAGGCCGTGGCTGGGCGCGCAGATGGAAGAGGCGGGTGGACACGTCATCGTCCGTCGTGTATCCAGGGGAGGGCCGGCAGCGGGGTCCGGACTCGAGGCGGGCGACCTTGTGGCGGGAGTCGGGGGAGTCGCCGTGAAGGGGCTCGCGGACGTGTACCGCAAGATCTGGGCCCTGGGCGCCCCCGGCGTCAGCGTGCCGCTCAACATTCTCAAAGGGGTTCGCGTCGAGGAGGTGCGGGTCGTGTCCGGCGACCGCTACGATTACTTGCGACTGGACCCAGGCCATTGAACCGCGGCGTCGGTACGGGGCTCTTCCGAGCGCCGATGACGCGGCTGCTCGAGGAGAGACCTTGACCTTGACCGAACGCCGCCGACAGTATCGCCAACTCCTCCAGGGTCCGGGTTGCATCCATCCGGCGTCGGTGTTCGATCCGGTATCGGCCCGGCTCGCCGAGGCAGCCGGCTTCGAGATCAACATGCTGGCGGGCTCCACTGCCTCGGCCACGGTGCTGGGCGCCCCGGACATCGTGGTGCTGACCCTGACGGAGCTGGCGGAGCAGGCCCGCCGCATCGTCCGGGCCGGCCGGCTGCCGCTGATGGTGGACGCGGACCACGGCTACGGCAACGCCCTGAGCGTCATGCGGACGGTGGCCGAGCTGGAAGGCGCGGGGGTGGCGGCCCTGACCATCGAGGACACGCGGCTTCCCAGGGGTTTCGGCGCACGGCGGGACGAGTTCATTTCGCTGGAGGAGTTCGCCGGCAAGATGCGCGCGGCCGTGGCGGCGCGGTGGGACCCGGAGTTGGTGGTCCTGGGCCGGACCGGCGTGCTGCCGACCGAGGGCGAGGCGGCGCTGGCGGAGCGCGTGAAGGCGTGCGAGGAGGCGGGAGCCGACGGCGTCTTCTTCACCGGCGTCCGGTCCCGTGAGCAGGTGGCTGCCATACACGCCATGACCGGCCTGCCCGTGGTGCTGGGCACCACGCCGCCGGAGCTCCATGACCGGGAGTTTCTGGCCGCCAACGGCGTCCGCATCGCCCTCCAGGGCCACATGCCGTTCCAGGTGTCGGTGCAGGCCCTCCAGGCGTCTTACGCGCACCTGCGGGATGGGCGCCCGCCCGCCGGGCTCAAGGAGCAGGCCGCCTCCCCGGAGTTGATGAAGCTCGTGCTGGGCCAGGATCGATACGACGCGTGGACCGACGAGTTCCTGTAGTCCCGCATCCGTCATCTCGAGATAGCCTCAGTCATACGGGTGATACCCTCGGTCACCCCGATGATGCCCACCCCGGACCCCGGGTCAAGCTTGATCCGGGGTCCGGGAGCGGCGGGGCGGGGACGAACGCGGGGACTCACGGATTCACGAAGGGGGTAGAGTAACATTCAAACCTCAACCGCCACCCGCACGCAGCGTATCGGCCAGGTCGCCCTGGGCTTTCTGCACATGGGCTTCAATCGCGGCATTCGGGGCACCTACGCGGTGTTCTATGTCGCCCTGTTCCGGGCCTTCGGGTGGTCCCGCGGGGTCACCGCCACGGCGTTGTCCATCTCGGTCCTGGTGGAAGGGATATCCATGCCGGTGGCGGGCTCCCTGGTAGATCGCTGGGGCTCGCGCAAGACCCTGGTGCTGGGGGGGTTGCTGCTCGCCGTGGGACTGGGGTTCAGCGGCACGGTCTCGTCGTTGTGGCAGCTTTACCTCTGGGTCGGGGTGGTCACGGCGCTGGGCCTCGGCCTCATGGGCATGGTGCCCCACGTGGCCATCATCGCCCGGCAGTTCACCCGGCGCCGGGGACTGGCCATGGGGCTGGCGTGGGCCGGCGGCGGCCTCGGCATCGCCGCGCTCCTGCCGGTGGCCCAGTTCCTGATAAACATCTGGGGTTGGCGGCTGGCCTACGTGGGCATGGGGTTTATGGCCTTCCTGTTCGTCGTGTTGCCCTCCGGCGTTCTGATGCCACGGGACAAGCCCGCGCCGAAGAAAACCGCCGAACAATCCGCGGCGGAGGCCGGCGAGTGGACGGTCTGGGAGGCGCTCACCAGCACCATGTTCTGGTTGCTCTTCGTCTCGCGGGTGGTCGCCAGCATGGGCAACCAGGTCATCACGAATCATCAGGTGGCCCACGCCATCGACATCGGCTACAGCCCGATCTTCGCGGCCGCCGTCCTGGGCCTGATGGGCGTGTTCAGCATCTTCGGCCGGGTCCTCTTCGGCTACCTGACCGACGTGCTGAGCCACCAGTGGGTGTATACGCTGGTCCAGGCGGTTTCGTCGGCGGGGATACTGGCGCTGGTGGCGGCGGACAGCACCGAATACCCCGTGTTGCTCTACCTGTATGCGGCCTGCTACGGACTCGGCCAGGGATCCAGGGCGCTGGTGTTGTCGGCCATCTCCGCCGACGTCTTCCTCGGCCGCAACTTCGGGGCCATCTACGGCTACTTCACCATGAGCATCGGATTCGGCGGCGCGGTGGGGATATGGCTCGGGGGCTACCTGCACGACGTCTACGGCAACTACACGGTGCCGTTCATGATCGCTTTCGGAAACTTCATGGTCTCCATCCTGATGGTGTGGGGGATTCGTTTCCTGAAGGGCACGCGGGAACAGGCGTTCCAATGAGCCGCCGCGTGGCTGCCCGGACGCCCTTGCCCATGCGGTGATCGCGGATGTTCTACCGGTTCGAATTCGAGGCGGCCTTCTATCCCGCCCTGGAGCGGGTGCCGTTCCACGTGAGGATGAAGCTCGACCTGGCGGGCGTCCGCGTGTCGCTGAACACCTGGCGCGCGTTCAGCCTGGAAGAGCGCCGGGCGCTATGCCACCTCCCGGCGGATACGGACGAGGAGAAAGAGGTGTTTGCCGCGTTCCTGTCGGCCCTGGCGCAGTCCCGGGCAGGAGTCGAAGCCGAGCGCTGTCCGGCGCTGGATGCGGACGAGTGGGCTGTGCCCGGGGCCGTAGCGGCGCGGAGCGAAGCGGAGGGAGTGCGCGTGACCCCCGCCGAGTGGAGCCGCTGGGCGGGTCACGAACGTTATGCCCTCCACAAGACCGCCCTGTCCAAGGACCCCCGACTGTTCCAACAGGCGCTCAAGGAAATGCGGCAGAGGCTCAGCTCCTGACCAGGTCGCGCAGGCCGTCCCCGGTCCCGATCTCCGCTTGTGCTCGTGCAACCATCGTGAAATCATTCAGTTGAGTTTCGCGGGGGTATGGTCTCCCACGGGGCTCCGAGGCAAACCGGCGAATGAGCGGTGAAACGGACAAGGTTGGCTCGGCCATCGTTCTGGCCGGCGGCAAGAGCAGCCGCATGGGGCGGCCCAAGGCCATGCTCCCCTTCGGCGGAGAGCCCCTGATCGTGCAGGTGGTCCGGCGGCTGGGCCTGCTGTTTCCGGACATCGTGGTGGTGGCGGCGCCGGAGCAGGAACTGCCCGAGCTGCGGGCCACGCTGGTGCGCGACGAGGTGGCGTACCAGGGCCCGGTGGGCGGCATCTGCTACGGACTCGGGGCATGCGGCAGCGCCGCCGCGTTCGTGACCTCCTGCGACGTGCCGTTTCTCAGTCTTGCCATGGTCTCCCACCTGATCTCCCGGCTTCCGGATCACGACGTGGTGGTGCCTTGCTGGGAAGGGCGCCTGCAGCCGTTGCACGCCGTGTACCGGCGCTCGGTGCTGCCGTTGCTGGAGCGGCAGCTTCAACGCGGCGAGTTGCGGCCGGTGTCTCTCTACGACAGGGTCCGCACCTTGAAGGTCGAGGAGGACGAGATCCGCACCGTCGATCCGGACGGGTCGAGCTTTTTCAACATGAACTCCCCGGAAGACTACGCCGCCGCGCTGGCGCGTTGGCAGGATACGGACCCGGCGCCCGGGCGCTGCGAGGTGGAGCTGCTCGGCGTGGCCCGGCTGCGGGCCCGGACCGGCCGGGTTTCGGTGGAGCTGCCGGAGCCGGCGACGCTGGCGCAGGTGCTGTCGGTGCTGGCCCGCAAGCTGCCGGCGCTGGTGGGTCCGGTCATCACGGCGGCGGGGGACGGCCTCACCGCCGGCCACGTGTGCAACCTCAACGGGCGCGACTTCGTGCGGGACACCAGCCGCCCGGTGGCGCCCGGGGACCGGCTGCTCATCATGTCCAGCGATGCCGGGGGATGAACGTGCACGGGTTTCACGACAGCCTCCTGCACGTGGATCTGGGCACCGGCCGTCACCGCCGGCAAGCCATCGGTGAACATCGTCTGCGGGCCTTCCTCGGCGGCATCGGCCTCGGCACGAGCCTGCTCTACGACTTCGCGCCGCCGGGCGTGGAACCGCTGGCGCCGGAGAACCCCCTGATCCTGGCCAGCGCGCCGCTGGCGGGCACGGGACTCACCACCACCGCCAAGTACGCGGTAGTGACGAAGTCCCCCCTCACCGGTTTCATCGCCGACTCGCTGTCGTCCAGCTTCTTCGCGCTGGAGCTCAAGGCGGTGGGCGTCGACGCGGTGGTGGTTACCGGCCGGGCTCCGGTCCCGTCCTGTCTGTACATCGACAACGGCGGCGTGGAGGTGCGGGACGCGCGTCACCTCTGGGGGCGGAGCGCCGCCGACTCCGAGACTGCCATCCGCGCGGAGCTTCAAAACGATGCCGTGAGGGTAGCCGCGGTGGGCGCCGCCGGCGAGAACCGGGTGCGTTTCGCCACCATCAGCAACGAGGGCCGGCACGCGGGACGGGGCGGCGTGGGCGCCGTCATGGGCTCCAAGAACCTCAAGGCCATCGCCTTGTCCGGCAACGTCCGGGTGCCGGTGGCGGACCCCGGGGGGGTGGCCGCCGCGGCCGCCGCCTTGCGGCAACGGAGCCTGGGGGAGCACACCGCCAAGTACCGGGAGATCGGCACCGTCGCCAACCTGGCGGCATTCGACCGGCTCGGCGCCTTGCCCACCCGCAACTTCCAGCAGCCCACCTTTGCCGGAGCCGACAGCCTCAGCGGCGAGAGCCTCACCGAGAACAGTTTCAGCCGCCGGCACGGCTGCGCTTCCTGCACCATCCGCTGCGAGCGCCTGTTCAAGTCGTTGTCCGGGAACGAGCAGCGCATGGAGTACGAGACCCTGTTCGCCCTGGGGCCGCTGTGCGGCCTCGAAGACCCGGAGGCGGTGCTGGAGGCGGCCCGGTTGTGCGACGCGTACGGGCTCGACAGTATCAGCACCGGCGGTACTCTGGCCTGGGCCATGGAGTGCGTGGAACGGGGTCTCCTGCCGGAGGCCGGCGACCTGCGCTTCGGCTCGGCGGAGGCCGTGCTGGCCGCCATTCCGGCCATCGCCGAGCGCCGGGGCGTCGGCGACCTCCTGGCCGAGGGCTCCCGGCGAGCGGCGTTGGCTTTGGGCCGCGGTTCCCTGGACTGGGCGATGCAGGTGAAGGGGCTGGAACTGCCGGGATACGAGCCCCGGAGCCTCAAGACCATGGCTCTGGGCCTGGCGGTGAGCCCCCGGGGCGCCTGCCACAACCGGTCCGGCGCCTACGAGGCCGATTTTTCCGGCGAGGTGGACCGTCTGAGTTCCGGGCCGGGGCGGGGCGCGCTGGTGGCGGCCTCGGAAGATCATGCCGCCGCACAGGACTCCCTCATCGTGTGCAAGTTCCTGAGGCGGTGCTTCCACGACTTTTACGGCGAGGCCGCGGACCTGCTGGTGAAGGTCACGGGCTGGGACTACAGCGCGGACGAGCTGCGGCGCACCGCGGAACGGATCCATACCCTCAAGCGCTGGTTCAACCAGCGCGAGGGCTGGCGCCCGGAGGACGACGGGCTGCCGGCCCGGGTGCTCACGGAATCCCTGGCTACGGGCGTGGCTCAGGGGACGCGCCTCACCCGCGACGAGCTTCAGGGGATGATCCGGGACTACTACGGCGCCCGCCGGTGGGACGAGAACGGCCGCATCCCGGAGGCCAGGCTGAGAGAGCTGGATCTGCCGGGCGGCCGGGAGGGGGCCTGACAACATGGCCGGCGAACAGCCGCCGCGGCGAAGGCACCCCGGCGCGGGCCGGCGCCGCGGCCGCGACCGTCCCAGGGGGCGGCAGGTCGACCCGGAAGCGCTGGAGCAGGTCCGCGCGCTGCTGGGTGACCGGCCGCGGCGCCGGGACCTCCTGATCGAGCACCTGCATCGCATCCAGGACCGGTACCACATGCTGCCGGCGCCCCATCTGGCGGCGCTGGCGGACGAGATGCGCCTGCCCCTGGCGGAGGTTTACGAGGTAGCGACGTTCTACGCCCACTTCGACGTGGTCCGGGACGGCACGGCCCCGGCCGCGGACCTCACCGTGCGGGTGTGCGACGGCCTGGTGTGCGAGATGATGGGCGCCGGGGGACTGCTGGAGGGGCTGCCCGGCGCGCTGGGAGAGGACGTTCGAGTGGCGCCGGGGCCCTGCATGGGCGGCTGTGACCGCGCTCCAATGGTGCGGGTGGAGCGCCGCACCGTGGTGAGGGCCACCGTGGACGAGGTGGCGGCGTCGGTCCGGCGGCGAGACGTGGAGCCCGAGATGCCGCCGTACAGGGACTACCGGGAATACGTGGCGGACGGCGGTTACGCGCTCCTGAAGGCATGCCTCGGGGGGGTCCCGAGCCGGGAGGAGGTGGTGGAGAAGGTGACGGCGTCCGGGCTTCAGGGTCTGGGCGGCGCCGGCTTTCCCACCGGCCGCAAGTGGCAGATCGTGCGCGGCTATCCCGGCCCCCGGCTCATGACCGTGAACGCGGACGAGGGCGAGCCCGGCACCTTCAAGGACCGCTACTTCATGGAGGGCGATCCGCACCGGTTCCTGGAGGGGGTGCTGGTGGCGGCCTGGGCGGTGGAAGCGGAAGCCGCCTACATCTATCTGCGGGACGAGTACGCGGAGGTCCGGGAGATCCTGTCGCGGGAGTTGCCGAAGCTTCGGGACGCCGGGCTGGACGCGCATTCGGAGGTGCATGTTCGCCGCGGCGCCGGAGCGTACATCTGCGGCGAAGAGTCGGCCATGATCGAGAGCATCGAGGGCAAGCGCGGGCTGCCGCGGCACCGGCCGCCCTACGTCGCCGAGACGGGCCTGTTCGGCCGGCCCACCCTGGTGCAGAACGTAGAGACCCTCTACTGGATACGGGACATCGTCGAGAAGGGGCCGGAGTGGTTCACGGCCCAGGGCCGCAACGGCGGCGCCGGCCTCCATGCCTACTCGGTGTCGGGCCGGGTGGCGCGACCGGGAGTGAAGATCGCGCCCACCGGCATCACCGCCCGCGAGCTGATCGACGAGCATTGCGGCGGCATGCTGCCGGGCCACCGGCTCAAGGGCTACCTTCCCGGCGGCGCCTCGGGCGGCATGTTGCCGGCCTCCATGGCGGACCTTCCGCTCCAGTTCGGATCCCTGGAGCAGCACGGCTGTTTCGTCGGCTCTCACGGCGTCGTGGTCCTGAGCGACCGGGACGACGTCAAGGCCATCGTCCGCAACCTGATGCGGTTCTTCAAGCACGAGAGCTGCGGCCAGTGCACGCCGTGCCGGGTGGGGACGGAAAAGGCCGTGACGCTGCTGCAGCGGCCCTCGTGGGACGAGCCGTTGTTGGAGGCGCTGGGCGACGCCATGACCGACGCCTCCATCTGCGGCCTGGGACAGGCGGCGCCCAACTCGGTGCGCTGCGCGTTCCGCTACTTCCGGGAGGAGCTGTCGTGAGCGAGCCCGTGCGGTTCATCCTCGACGGCCGCGAGGTGGAGGCCGCCGCCGGCGAGACCATCTGGCAGGCGGCCGAGCGCAACGGCACGGTGCTCCCGCACCTGTGCTACGACCCGCAACCCGGCTACCGGCCGGACGGAAACTGCCGCGCCTGCATGGTGGAGGTGGAAGGGGAGCGCGCGCTGGCCGCTTCGTGCATCCGGCGCCCGACGCCCGGCATGACGGTGAGCACCGGCAGCGGGCGGGCCCGGAAGGCGCGCGGGATGGTGCTGGAGCTGTTGATGGCAGATCAGCCCCGGCGCGAGGCGGCACACGACTCCCGGTCGCGTTTGTGGCAGTGGGCCGAACGGCTGGAGGTGACGGAAAGCCGGTTCCCGGCCCGCGAGGCCCCGGCGCCCGACGCCAGCCATCCGGCCATGCGGGTGGCGCTCGACGCCTGCATCCACTGCACCCTGTGCGTGCGCGCCTGCCGCGAGGTGCAGGTGAACGACGTCATCGGCATGGCCTACCGCGGCGCCGGCGCCAAGGTCGTGTTCGACTTCGACGACCCCATGGGCGAGAGCACCTGCGTGGCGTGCGGCGAGTGCGTGCAGGCCTGTCCCACCGGCGCCCTCACGCCCGCGTCGCTGGTGGACGCCGCCGGCGTGGACAAGCGCGAGGCCCTCGACGAGGTGCCCAGCGTCTGCCCCTATTGCGGCGTGGGCTGCCAGATCGACTACCTGGTGAAGGACAACGCCATCGCCGCGGTGCGGGGACGGCAGGGACCGTCCAACCGCGGCCGCCTGTGCGTCAAGGGGCGTTTCGGCTTCGACTACGTCAGCCATCCGCACCGGCTCACCGTCCCGCTCATCCGCCGGGAGGACGCGCCCAAGGATGCCTCGGCCGACATCGACCCGGCGAATCCCCACAGCCATTTCCGGGAAGCCACCTGGGAAGAGGCGTTGGACGCGGCCGCGGGCGGCCTCCGGAAGATACGGGATCGGGACGGTGGCGGCGCCCTGGCGGGTTACGGCTCCGCCAAGGGCTCCAACGAGGAGGCCTACCTGGTGCAGAAGCTCGTGCGCACGGGTTTCGGCACCAACAACGTGGATCATTGCACCCGGCTCTGCCACGCGTCCTCGGTGGCGGCGCTGATGGAGGGCATCGGCTCCGCCGCCGTGACCGCGCCCTTCACCGCCTGCGAGGACTCCGACGTCATCGTCGTCATCGGCGCCAACCCGACGGAGAACCATCCGGTGGCGGCCACGTATTTCAAGCAGGCCGCCAAACGCGGGGCCGAGCTCGTCGTCCTGGACCCCCGGGGCCAGGCCCTGCGGCGGCACGCCACCTGGATGCTCCAGTTCAAGCCCGGCGCGGACGTGGCGCTGCTCAACGCGCTGCTCAACGTCATCGTCGAGGAAGGACTTTACGACCGCGACTACGTGGCCGCCCACACAGAGGGTTTCGAGGAGTTGAAGCGGCACGTGGCCGAGTTCACGCCGGAAGCCATGGCGGCCGTGTGCGGCGTCGACGCCGGCGCCCTGCGCTCGGTGGCGCGGCTCTACGCCGGCGCCGACGCCGCCATGATCTTCTGGGGTATGGGCATCTCGCAGCACATCCACGGCACCGACAACGCCCGCTGCCTCATCGCCCTGGCGCTGGTCACCGGCCAGGTAGGGAGGCCCGGCACCGGGCTGCACCCGCTGCGCGGCCAGAACAACGTGCAGGGGGCCTCCGACGCCGGCCTCATTCCCATGTTCTATCCCGACTACCGGCCGGTGGAAGAGGCCGGCACGCGCCGGCGTTTCGAGGACGTCTGGGAGATGGCGCTGGATCCAGGGCGGGGGCTCACGGTGATGGAGATCATGGACGCGGTGCACGCCGGCCAGGTCAAGGGCATCTACATCATGGGCGAGAACCCGGCCATGTCGGACCCCGACGTCCGGCACGCGCGGGAAGGCCTCGCCAGGCTCGAGCATCTGGTTGTGCAGGAAATCTTCCTGACCGAGACGGCCTTTCACGCGGACGTGGTGCTGCCCGCCTCGGCTTGGCCGGAAAAGACCGGCACGGTCACCAACAGCAACCGCCAGGTCCAGATGGGACGGCCCGCCTTGCGGCCGCCGGACGGCGTCCGGCGGGACTGGTGGATCATCCAGGAGCTGGCCCGGCGCATGGGCCTCGACTGGGACTACGCCGGGCCGGCCGACGTCTTCGCGGAGATGAAGCGAGTCATGCCGTCCCTCGACCACATCACCTGGGACCGGGTGGAACGGGAAAGCTCGGTGACCTATCCGTGCCCGGCCCCGGACCTGCCGGGTGCCGACATCGTGTTCGGCGAAGGTTTCCCCACGGCAAGCGGCCGCGGGAAGCTCGTGCCCGTGGACATCATCCCCCCCGACGAAGAGCCCGACGAGGCGTTCCCGATGGTCCTCAGCACCGGCCGGCAACTGGAGCACTGGCACACCGGCGCCATCACCCGGCGCGCCAGCGTGCTGGACGAGCTGGAGCCCGAGGCGGTGGCCAACCTCTCCCCCGGGGAGTTGCGCCGGCTCGGAGTGTCCCCCGGAGAGATGGTGCGCGTATCGACCCGCCGGGGCGTCATCGAGATCAAGTCGCGGGCGGACAGCGCGATCCCTGACGGGTGCGTCTTCATTCCCTTCTGTTTCGCCGAGGCCGCGGTCAACCTTTTGACCAACCCGGCGCTGGATCCCTACGGCAAGATCCCGGAGTACAAGTTCTGCGCGGCGCGTGTGGAGCCGCTGTAGCGGATGCGGACGAGGATGTTCGATGGCCGCCGGCAGGAGTTCCGGCGACGGCACCGGTCACGCCCGGGATCAGTATTCGAGCAGTACGGCGATGGCGAGGCTGACGGCGATGGACAGACCTATGACGAGCCAGACTTCCAAGATAACCTCCTTTACATAGAGTCTAACAAAAAAAGTTATTCATGTCAAACTTCCAGGGCTGATTATACGAAACCAACCCCCCGATCCGGAGTGAATCCGAAACGGCGCGCACCAGAAACAGTCGTTTCAACACAGATGGGAAAGGGCTCCCGGCGACCGGGAGGCTCAGACGGCTGACAACTCGTGACGAGTTTTGAATTTAACTGGTTAGAGGGCTTTTTTCAAGTAGACTGGACGGATCCGGTGGTCATTTCTTCGAGTTGACCAAAACGGTTAACGTTACCGTCACCGGAGTCGTGGTGGTGCTTGGCGTCGGGTCTTCAGAAGCTCACTTTCGGCGTCTCTCTGGCCGCTTCCTCCACCCTGAAGTATTCGGCCTTCTCAACGCCGGCCAGGTCCGCGTAGAACCGGCCCGGCAGCTTTCGCACGAACGTGTTCACCGCGGTGACGCGGTCGTTGAACCGCTTTCGTTCCACCGCCAGGCGGTTCTCGGTTCCTTCGAGCTGGTCCTGGAGCTTCAGGAATGACTGGTTCGACTTGAGCTGCGGGTATTGTTCCCGAAGCACGAGCAGCCGGGACAAGGCCCGCTCGAAGCCGACGGCGGCCTGGGCCTTCTGGTTGACCGTGTTCGCCTGGAAGTAGGCTTTGCGGGCGTTGGCCACGCCCAGGAAGATCTTCTCCTCCTGTTTGGCCACCCCCTTGACCGTCTCCAACAGGTTGGGGATCAGCTCGAAGCGCCGTTGGAGCTGGTTTTCCACCTGCGCCCACTGGTTCTTGACTCCCTCGTCCAGGGTGATGGCCCGGTTGTAGCCGTTGAGGACGCAGCCGCCCGCCAGCAACACCATCCCGACGATGGCAGCCAGCCCCACCAGCAAAATTCTCGATGCGCTCAACCTTCTCTCCCTTCCCCTACGAGTTATCCACGGATCGTGCAGCCAGTCAACGTAGGCGCCGGTTCCAAACCCGTCCGTGCCACGTCCGACAGGGAGCCGCGACCAGTGGGTGTCACCAGCCGGCTCCGCCGCCTCCTCCTCCGAAGCCGCCGCCGCCGCCGAAGGAACCCCCGAAGCCGCCGCCGAAGCCCCCTCCGAGACCTCCACCCGAGCCACCCCAGGAACGCCCGCCGCCTCCGAGGAGGCTACCGAGGACCGCCCCCATCAGCAAACCGGAAGCCGCGCCCCGGCCTCCCCACGCCGTGCGATGACGGCGCCGGCGTAGCGAGCTCAGGAAGAACAGGCCTATCAGCACGGGCATCAGCGAGCCGCCGATGCCCGTGCCGGTCACGCGCCGCCGGCCGCCGCGGATTCGGTAGTCGGGCGCTCCGGTGAGCTTCACCCGCGCCGCGTCCGCCACCCGGTTGGCCGTGGCGACGGTGAGGGCAAACAAACCCTCGGCATATTTTCCTGCCCTGAAGAAATCCTGGGCCACCCGTCGCGAAGCGGTGCCCGCCCAGGAGTCGGGCAGCACCCCTTCCAGGCCGTAACCCGTATGGACGCGCACCCTTCGCTCCTTGACGGCCAGCGCGATGAGGGCGCCGTTGTCCTTGCCCCTGCGCCCCAGCTTCCAGGCCTCCGCGTGGCGTTGCACGAACCCGAAGAAGTCCTCCCCGTCGGTGGTGCGTACGGTGAGGACCTTGACCTGGGCCATGGTCTTCTGTTCCAGCTCCCGCAGCCAACCTTCCATCCTGCGTTGGGTGTCGGCGTCGATGAGTCCGGCGGTGTCCACCACGTAGGCGCCGGGATCCTTGACCGTGACCGCCGCGCCCGCCGCCGGGGCCAGCAGGGCCAGTGCGGCAAGACACGCGGCCAGTGCCGGACCGAGGGGGGAGGGAGTGTGCCTACCAGGCATTGATATGGGTCCTCAGGGCGTCCACGTCCGCGTAAAGGGTCTTGAACTCCTCCCATCCGTGACCGCTGCTGTTGTCGACGGCGCTTCGAACCCCCGGCAGCGACCGCTGAATGCCGCTCTCGACGGCGGCCACCGCATCCAGCGCGGCTTTGGGCTCGGTGTCGCCGTGCAGCCACAGCAATCCACGCAGGGACCGAAGCAGGCGCTCCCCCACGTCCACCTCCACGGTGGTCAGGGCCTTGTCCCGGCCCGCCGCGGCCAGCAGCGCCTGCCGCATGCCGAGCTGGATGGTCTTGATCTCCCGCTCGCACTCGTGCCGCACGTCCGCGGCCTGGAGGGGCAACTCCCGGAAGTAGTCCTCGCCGAACACGCAGATGTGGTGCTGGGCGATTTCCAGGAACTCGAGCGGAAAGGTATCCATGGACGCATCGATGTATTCCGGCGTCATGATGAGCGGCGCGGCGATGCGCGCCTTCCCCAGGCGCGGCCCCTGCCGCGCCAACCGGTGCAGCATGTCCAGATCCACGTCGCCCACCACGAAGACGCTCCGGGCCGTGTGGGACCGTGGATTGAAGGTGCCGGCGGCAACGGCGCCGAACAGCGTCAACGACCGGGCGTTGTCACCGGCGAGCTCCTTGAGGGTCTCCGCGTAGCGCCCGAGCGGCGCGCGCATGGATTCCGGTGCGCCTTCCAGGTTGTATTCTTCCGGCATGTCCTCTCGCCTCCGTTGACCAAATTGCGTGTCGCTTCACTGTACCCGTAAACCGCCGGTTCCGACAGCCGGACCGGCGCCGGTTGAACACGCGGCGCCCCGTGGGATATTCTGGATCGACGGTCAGGAGGGTTGAGATTGACAACCACCGGCATCCGCTACCAACCCGACGAAACGCCCCCGCTGGCCGCCTCCCTGGGCCTCGGCCTGCAGCTCGCGGTGCTGAGCGCCACCGTAACCATCCTGATCCCCACGGTGGTCATGCGGGCAGCCGGCGCCTCCGAAGACTACCTGTCGTGGGCCGTTTTTGCCGCCACCGTCATCTGCGGAGCGGCCACGGTCGTGCAAACGGTGCGGCTCGGCCGCATCGGCATGGGCCAAGCGCTCATGATGGGCAGTTCCGGAGCCTTCATCGCGGTCTGCATCACCGCGGTGGCCGAGGGCGGTCCGGGGTTGCTCGCGACCCTGGTGCTGGCGGCCGCGCTCTTCCAGCTCGTGCTGTCCGCGCGCCTTTCGCTCTTCCGGCGGATTCTGACGCCCACGGTCTCGGGGACGGTGATCATGCTGATCCCCGTGGCGGTGATGCCGTACATCTTCGGCATGTTGGGGGATGTGCCGGACGGAAGCCCGGCGGCCGCCGCTCCGCTCAGCGCCCTGGTCACGGTGCTGGTGATCGGCGGCCTGGCGCTCAAGGCGACCGGGGCGTTGCGGCTGTGGGCGCCGGTCCTCGGGGTCGTGGCGGGTTCGGTGGTGGCGGCGCTCTTCGGCATCTATGACCTGGGGCCGGTGGCGGCGGCCTCGTGGATCGGACTGCCCGCGGGCCGGTGGCCGGGCCTCGCGCTGGACTTCGGGCCCGGGTTCTGGGCGCTGCTTCCGGCGTTCCTGCTGGTGGCCTTGATCGGCTCCATCCGGACCATCAGCAGCTCCATGGCCGCCCAGCGCACGTCGTGGCGCCGCCCCCGGGCGGTGGATTTCAGGGCGGTGCAGGGCGCCGCGGCCGTGGACGGGCTCGGCAACCTGGTCTCCGGCTTCGCCGGGACGGTTCCCAACACGGCCTACACCACCGCGGTATCGGTGGCCGAGCTCACCGGCGTCGCCGCCCGCAGCCTCGGGGTGGCGGCGGGGGCGATCCTCATGGCCCTGGCCTTCCTTCCGAAGGCCCTCGCCCTGGTGGTGGCGATACCGACCCCGGTGATCGCCGCCTACATGACCGTCATCGTGGCGATGCTCTTCGTCATCGGAATGAAGATGGTGCTTCAGGACGGGATCGACTACCGCAAGGGCTTGGTGGTGGGCGTCGCCTTCTGGATCGGGGTCGGTTTCCAGAACGGCGTGGTATTCCCGGAGTACGTCGCCGACTTCGCCGGCGGTCTGCTTCGGAACGGGATGACGGCGGGCGGTCTCACGGCCATTCTCCTGACCGCGTTCCTGGAGTTGAGCGAGCCCCGCCGAAGCCGGTTCGAGGGCGAGTTCGACGTGGCGGTCCTGCCTGGGATGAGAAAGTTTTTTGGAGATTTCGCGTTCAGAAACGGTTGGCGTACAAATAGGGCGGACCGGCTCACGGCCGCCGCCGAGGAGGCGTTGTTGACGCTCATGCGGCAAGACGGGGCCGGCGGCGAGGATCGCGGGCGGCGCTTGGGGCTCGTGGCATACAGACAGGGCGGCGGGGCGATTCTTGAGTTCGTGGTAGGCCCCGGAGGAGAGAACCTGCAGGACAGGATGGCGCTGCTACCCGAGCACGCAAGCGACGGCCCCGACGAGTCGGAGATGTCGCTGCGGTTGTTACGCCACCTCGCGGCGTCGGTCCGCCATCAGCAATACCACGATACGGATATCCTGACGGTGCGCGTGGAATCGTCACCAGGAGAAGACCCATGAGCCACCAGTCCGCCGTTCCCTCGCGCAAGCGGGGCGCACCCGAGGCCGCTCCGGCCGGAGACCCCATCGCCATCGTCGGCATGGCGTGCCGGTTCCCCGGCGCGCCGGACGTCGCCTCCTTCTGGCGTCTGCTGGAAGCAGGCGAGCACGCCATCACCCAGGGGGTCCCGGGTTCGGGTGTGGGGCGCATCGGTGAGCTGTTCCCGGACGCGGCGGTGCAGAGCGAAGCATGCCGGTTCGGCGCCTTCGTCACGGACATCGACCGGTTCGACGCGGCCTTCTTCCGCATCTCGCCGGTGGAGGCGGCCCTGCTGGACCCGCAGCAGCGCATGATGCTGGAGACGAGCTGGCAGGCGCTGGAAGACGCGGGAGTGGACCCGGAGCGGCTCAAGGGCACCCGTACCGGCGTGTATGCCGGCATCAGCAACAACGAGTACCGGGGGCTCATCCTGGGCGCCAGCGAGACCGCCGAGCCGGCCACCAGCCTCTACACGGTCACCGGCACCTCATTCAACACCGCCATCGGCCGGGTCGCTTTTGCGCTCGGGCTGGAGGGTCCGGCCATGGCGGTGGACACCGCCTGCTCGTCGTCGCTGGTGGCGATACACCAGGCGGTGTCGGGATTGCAGCGGGGGGAGGCGGATCTGGCGCTGGCCGGCGGCGTGCACGCGATCCTCTCCGGGCGGCTGTTCGAGCTGCGCGGCAACGCCGGCATGCTGGCGCCGGACGGCCGCTGCAAGACCTTCGATGCCGCCGCCAACGGCTACGTGCGCGGCGAGGGCTGCGGCATCGTGGTGCTGAAGCGGCTTGCCGACGCCGAGGCGGATGGCGACCGCATCTGGGGGGTGATCCGCGCCGTGGCGGTGAACCAGGACGGCGCCAGCCCGGGCCTTACGGTGCCCAGCGGACCGGCGCAGGAGCGGGTCATCGCCGACGCGCTTTCCCGGGCCGGCGTGCTGCCGTCGGACGTGGACTACGTGGAGGCGCACGGCACGGGCACGCCGGTGGGCGACCCCATCGAGGCGGGCGCTACCGGGGCCGCTTACGGCACGGGCCGCGATCCGGATCGTCCATTGCTCATCGGCTCGGTGAAGACCAACGTCGGCCACCTGGAGTCCGCCGCCGGGGTGGCTGCCCTCATGAAGGTTGTGCTGTCGATGCAGCGGGGGACGATACCGAGGCACCTGAACTTCCGCGAGCCCAATCCCGAGATGGACTGGAGCCGGCTGCCCCTGCGCGTGACATCGGAACCGACCGAGTGGCCGCGACGCCCCGGGCGCGCGCCGCTGGCCGGAATCAGCGGTTTTGGCTGGTCGGGCACCAACGCGCACGTGGTGGTGCAGGGGTACGACGCCCCGGCGGCGACCGGGCCGATGCGGTGGCCCGCGGGGCCGTCGCGGGCCACCGCCGTGCGGCAGGCGGAGCAGGCCGCCGTGCCGGAAGGCCTCGAAGCGCGCCGGACCCGGTTCCTGCCGCTCTCGGGCAAGACCGAGGAGGCGGTGCGGGACCTGGCCGGCCGGTACCTGGGCTGGCTCGACGAACACGCCGGCGAGCTTTCGTCCGGGAGCGGGGCGCGGGACCCGCTGCTCTCGGACATGGCGTGGACGGCGGGCGTGGGGCGGAGCCATTTCGACCACCGCAAGGGGTTGCGGTTCCGCGACGCCGGGAGCCTGCGCGAGGGGTTGCGGGCGTTGGCCGACGCCGGCGGAACCACCGCGCCGGCCGCGGGGACCCCCGCCCGGGTGGCGTTCGCCTACACCGGGCAGGCCAGCCAGTGGGTCGCCATGGGCAAGGATCTCTACGAGACCGAGCCGGTGGCCCGTGCGGTCCTGGACCGTTGCGACGCGGTGCTGCGAGAGCAGCGCGGGGAATCGCTCCTGGACGTGATGTTCGGCCGCGCCGGGGATCTGGACGACGCGGCGTGGACGCAGCCCGCCATCTATGCCCTGGAGTGTGCGCTCACCGCACTGTGGGCGAGCCTGGGTATCCGGCCCGACGTGGTGGTGGGACACAGCCTCGGGGAGATCGCGGCGGCGCAGGCGGCGGGGGTGTTCGGACTCGAGGACGGCTTGCGGTTCGCCGCCGCCCGTGGCGCCCTCATGGGGGCGTTGCCCGGAGAGGCGGCGATGGCCGCGATCTTCGCGACCGAGGAACGGGTGGCGGAAGCGGTGGAGCAGTTGAACGCCGCCGCCGACGGCCCCGGCGTCAGCATCGCCGCGGACAACGGCGCCAGCCAGGTGGTGAGCGGTTACGCGGCGGACGTGGAGGCGATTCTGTCGCGTTTCGAGACCGAGGAGGTGCAGGTACGGCGGCTGAGGAAGAGCCCGGCCTATCACAGCGCCGTGGTGGAGCCGGCCCTCGACGGCGTGGAAGCGGCGCTTTCGGGCGTGTCCTTCGCCCCGCCTTCGGTTACCTTCGTCAGCACGGTGACCGGCCGGGTGACGGAACCGGGGAAGGCGCTGGACGGCGCCTACTGGCGCCGTCAGGCGCGGGAGCGGGTGGCGTTCCGGAGCGCGGTGGAGACGCTGGCGGAGATGGGGGTCGACGCCGTGGTGGAGATCGGACCTCACGCCGTGCTGGGGCCCATCGTGTCCATGGCCTGGCCGTCGACCGCCGTTCCGGTGCTGTCGAGCCTCCGGCGGCCGCCGCGCGACGCGCCGGCGGCCGAGGCCCGGGACTCCTTCGTGGCCGCGGCGGCGGAGGGGTACGAAGCGGGGTTTCCGATTTCTTTCGAGGGGCTCTTCACCGGCGAGGAACGGCGCCGCATCTCGCTGCCGAGCTACCCTTTCGTGCGGGAACGCCACTGGTTCCGGGCGGCGCGCCGCCGCCGACAGGGCGCCGGCCATCCGCTGCTCGGCAACCGCCACGAGTCCGCCAGCGGCGAGGTCACCTACGAGACCGAGGTGTTCCCCTCCGATCCCGCGTGGCTCGACGATCACCGGGTGTTCGGGCGGCTGGTGGCGCCGGGCGCGCTCTACGGCGCCATGGCGGCCGCGGCATCCGCCGCCGAAGGGAGCGGCGGCGGGGTGTTGGAGGACATGCAACTCCACAACCCGCTGATCTTCTCCGAGCGGGACGGCGGCGAAGCCGGCCGCAAGCTGCAGGTCCTGCTCGACCCCGCCGGCGAGACGCCGTCGCGCCGCGTGAGAATACTGAGCCGCGCCGAGGACGGCGAGGGGTGGACGCTGCACGCGGAGGCGCGGGCGGCGCCGGGCGCAGGCGTTCCCGGCGCCGAGCCGCGGGTGGACCTGGAGAGCCTCAAGGCCGGGCTGTCGCCGGAGGACGTGCCGTCGTTCTACCGCGCCAAGGCCGAGGTGGGGATCGGCCTCGGCCCGGCGTTCCAGACGCTGAAGGCCGTGTGGTCCCGCACCGGCGAGGCCGTGGGCGAGGTGGTGCTTCCGAAGGCGCTGGAGGGCAGTGGTCTGGATGTCCATCCGCTCCTGCTCGACGGCTGTTTCCAGGTCATGGCGGCGGCCCGCGGTCCCGCGGGGGGCGAGGGCGGCATCACCTACCTGCCGTTCGGCTGGGACCGGCTGTGGTTGAAGGGCCGGCTGCCGGAACGGCTGCTGTGCCACGTCCGCATGCGCGAGGCGCCAGCCGGCGCGGAGCCGGACTCGGACGGCGGCGAGGCGCGCGAAGTGCTGAGCGGCGAGCTGCGGATCTACGACCCCGACGGCGTCCTGGTGGGCGAGTTCACCGGGTACACGGTGAAACGGGCGACGCGGGCGACGCTGTTGGCGGCCGTGGAAGGCCTCGATGAGTTGCTGTACGAGATCGTGTGGCGCGACCGGCCGCTGGCGCCGGGCATGCCGGCGGCGGACTTCTTCCCGAGTCCGGCCGCCGCCCGCGGCAAGTTGTTCTCGGAGTACATGGCGGACGAGGGCGTCGAGGCCGCGGACCGGGCGGCCCTGCTCGACGACCTGGAGCGGTTGTCGCGTTCCTATGCTCTTGCGACTCTCGACAAGCTGGGCTGGGAGCGCCAGGCGGGCGCGGCGGTGGACCCGGAGGAGTTGCGGCAACGGCTGGAGGTCCAGCCGGAGCACCAACGCCTGTTCCGGCGGCTGCTCGAGATGCTGGCCCGGGCGGGCGTCGTCGAGGAGGCGGACGGGCGCTTCACGGTTCGGGTGGGTTCCGGGGACGCGCTGCCAGAGGAGATGCACGACGACCCGGATGCGTTCGCGGTCCGGATGCTCGGGCTGTATGCCCACGGAGCCACCGAGATCGGCCTGTTCCGGCGCTCGGCGGGCGCCCTCGCCGAGGTGCTGCGCGGCCGCGCGGACCCTCTGACACTGCTGTTCAGCAGCGGCGAACCCACGGCGGCGGACCTGTACCTCAAGGCGCCGGCGGCGCGCGCGGCCAACCGGATGCTGGCCGACGCCGTCCGCGTGCTGGTGCCCGGTTTGCCGGAGGGAAGGCGGCTGCGGATCATCGAGGTGGGGGCGGGCACGGGCTCGGCCACCGCGTCGGTGTTGCCGGAGCTTCCGGCCGGACGTTTCGACTACACGTACACGGACATTTCGGCGGGCTTCTTCGCGGAAGCGGAGGCGCGTTTCGGCGACGCCATCCAGTACCGGGTGCTGGACATCGAGAAGGACCCGGTGGCCCAGGGCTTCGATTTCCATGGATACGATCTGCTGATCGCCTCCAACGTGCTGCACGCCACGCGGTACCTGCAGGACACGCTGGCGTACTGCCGGGACCTTCTGGCGCCGTCGGGTCAACTTCTCGCTCTCGAGAACCAGCGCGGCCAGGGCTGGCTGGATCTGACCTTCGGACAACTGGACGGCTGGTGGCGGTTCGCCGACCACTATCGCCCGCACCACGCCCTGGCCGGGCCGCCGGTGTGGCGGCAGGCCCTGGCCGACGTGGGCTTTGCCGCGGCCGAGGTGCTGGGCGTGGACGAGTCGGACACGGCCGGGCTCCCGGACCGGGGCGTGGTCATGGCTCAGGGGCCGGCGGAGGTGGCCGAGGAGCCCGGGCTCTGGGTGGTGGCCGCGGACCGGGGCGGTGTGGCGGCCGAGCTGGCGGTGGCGCTGGTGGCACGGAACCAGACGGTGGTGCTGGCGGGCGCGGAAGAAGGCGGCAACGGACGGTCGCCGGGGGAGGGGGCCGGAGTCGTGGACAGGGCGGTTGAACCGTTGCGGCGCGAGTCGTGGGAAGCGCTCATGCGCGGTCTGCCGGGGGAGGTGCCCCTGAGCGGCGTCGTGCACCTGGGGAGCCTCGACGGTCACGGGCCCGACGCCACCACGGAAGAGATGGCCGAGGACGCCAGGCAGGCGGCGGCGGGGGCTCTGGCGCTGCTTCAGGGCGTAACGGATTCGGACGCGGTCCCTGCCAGGGGCCTGTGGCTGGTGACCCGCGGAGCCCAGGTGCTGGAGCGGGAGAGTCGGGGAGAGCTGGCCGGCGCGCTGCTCTGGGGGATGGGCAAGGTCGTGGCCAGGGAAGCGGCCCACCTTCAGCCGCGGATGATCGATCTGGACCCGGAGGCCGCGGCGCCGCCGGAGGTGCTTGTCGAGGATCTTCTCTACCCGGACCCGGAGACCCACGTCGCCTACCGCCGGGGTTTCCGCCGGGCCGCCCGGCTGGTGCGGGCCGGCGCGGGGATGGAGCGGCTGGCCTTGCCGGACGAGCCGGGCTGGGTGGTGTCGCCGGACCCGGGCGGTGTTCTGGAGGGTCTGGACGTGGAGCCGTTGCCGGCGCGCGCTCTGGAGCCCAGGGAAGTCCGCGTCGCGGTGGAAGCCGCGGGCCTGAACTTCTGGGACGTGTTCCGTTCCCTCGGTTTCATCCAGGAGGGACTGTTGGGCGGCGAGATGTGCGGCCACGTTCTGGAGACAGGTTCCGAGGTCACCGCGGTGGAGCGCGGAGACCGGGTGGTGGGGTTGGGGTTCGGCACCTTCACGCCGGAAGTGATCACCCGGGAGGAGATGCTGGCGCACGCGCCGGAGGGCATGTCGCTGACGGCGCTGGCCACGCTGCCCACCGCGTTCGTGTCCGCCGCGCTCTCCTACGAGCTGGCCGAGCTGAAGGCGGGCGACCGGGTGCTGATCCACGCTGGCGCCGGCGGCGTGGGGCTGGCGGCCATCCAGTTGGCGCAGGCGGCCGGGGCGGAGGTCTTCACCACCGCCAGCGCGCCCAAGCAGGCCTATCTCCGGTCCCTCGGTGTGAACCACGTGTTCGACAGCCGCAGCACAGCGTTCGGCAAGGAGATCCTCGACGCCACCGTCGGCGCCGGCGTGGACGTGGTGGTGAACAGCCTTACCGGCGAGGGCTTCATCGACGCGAGCCTGTCCTGCCTGGCCCCGGGCGGCCGGTTCGTGGAGCTGGCCCGGCGCGACATCCTCTCCGAGGAGGAGATGGCGGCGGCGCGTCCGGACGTGGCCTATTTCATCCTGGAGCTGGACGTCCTCAAGTCGGACGACCCGGTAACTCCTGGCGCCGCCCTCAACAAGGTGATGGAGCAACTGGCGGCCGGAGAGGTGAGACCCCTGATCCACAGCCGCTGGCCGCTGGCCGAGACCGGGGAGGCCATGCGCTTCATGCGCGCGGCCCGGCACTTGGGGAAGATCGTGTTGGCGGTGCCGCCGCTGGTGGGCGGCCGGCTGCGGCAGGACCGCACGTACCTGGTGACGGGCGGTCTCGGCGGCATCGGCTGTGTGCTGGCGGAATGGCTGGCGGACCGGGGGGCGGGCGCCATCGTGCTGAACGGACGCCGGGACCCCGACCCGGCCGTGGCGGAAGCCATCGCCGCCCTCCGGGCGCGCGGTGCGACCGTGCAGGTGGAGTTGGCGGACGTGACCGACGACATGGCGGTGGACGCGATGCTGGAGCGGATCGAGCAGGACCTGCCTCCCCTCGGAGGCGTGATCCACAGCGTCGGGGTGCTGTCGGACGCCGCCCTCGGAAACCAGAGCTGGGAGCGGTTCGAGGCGGTGCTGTGGCCCAAGGTGCTGGGCGCCTGGCATCTGCACCGGGCCACGGCGGACCGCGACCTGGACATGTTCGTGCTGTTCTCGAGCGTGGCCGGCGTGCTGGGCAATCCGGGCCAGGCCAACCATGCCGCGGCCAACGCGTTTCTCGACCAGCTCGCCGCCCACCGCCGGGCGCTGGGCCTTCCCGGGCAGACCATCGCCTGGGGCGCGTGGGCCGGGCTCGGCGAAGCCGAGGAGCAGAGGGAGCGCATCGCCCGGCAGCTGGAAGCGTCGGGCACCGGCTGGATGAGCCCGCAGCAGGGTCTGCGCGCTTTCGACCGGATGATGCGGCAGGATCCGGCCTCCGCCATGGTGGCGGCCGTGGACTGGGCGGCGTATGGCGATGCCGTCGAGGACCGTCCGCTGTTCCTGGAGGAGCTTCTGTCCGCGGACTCCGACGGCGCCGGTGACGTCGCGCCCCTTGCGGACGATCTGCCGTCGATGCTGCGGGCGACCCCGGCCGCGGGACGCGAAGCGTTGCTGGTTTCGTTCCTGCAACAGGAGGTGCAGGCGGTGCTGCGGCTGCCGTCGGCGCCCGCCCCCGCGGTGGCGTTCTTCGATCTCGGCATCGACTCGCTCATGGCGGTGGAGCTCCGCAACCGGCTGAACCGCGCGTTCGCCGGGGAGTACGTGGCCCCCAACACCGTGGTGTTCGACTACCCGGACATCGCCGCGCTCGCGCACCACGTGGCCGGGGAGCTGGGCTCGATGGACGGGGCTGAGGCCGTCGCAGTCGCGGCAGGCCCTGAGTCCCGGACGTCGGAAACGCGGAACGACGACGGCATCGCCATCGTGGGCATGGCGTGCCGCTTCCCCGGCGCGTCGGATCTCGCTGCGTTCTGGCGCCAGCTCGAGGCCGGCACGGACGCGGTGACCGACGGACGCCCGGACCCCGGGTCCTGGGACGGTGTCGTCGGAGATCCGGCCGCCCCGGATGCCTGGTCGCGGGTGGGCGGGTTCATCGAGGACATCGACAAGTTCGACGCGGCTTTCTTCCGCATCACCCCCATCGAGGCGCGGATGATGGACCCGCGGCAGCGGCTGCTGCTGGAGACGAGCTGGCACGCGCTGGAAGACGCGGGCATCGACCCGGAAGGGCTCCGGGGCAGCCGCACCGGGGTGTATGCCGGAGTCACCAACGGCGACTACCGGGATCTCGCATTGGCCATGGGCCGCTCTCACGGATACCTGGGCACCACCACAAGCGTGGCCACCGGGCGGGTGGCGTTCGTCCTGGGTCTCAACGGCCCCGCGGTGCCGGTGGACGTGGCGTGCGCGTCGTCGCTGGCGGCGGTGCACCAGGCGGTTTCCGCGCTGCGCCAGGGGGAGGTGGACCTGGCCCTTGTGGGCGGGGTCAACGCGATGCTGTCGCCCACGGTTACGATGTTCATGCGGGAGGCCGGCATGCTGTCCGTGAGCGGGCGCTGTCGGACCTTCGACGCGGGAGCCGACGGTTTCGTGCGGGGCGAGGGTTGCGGCATGGTGGTGCTGAAACGGCTGCGGGAGGCGGAGGTGGACGGCGACCGGATCTGGGGCGTGGTCCGGGGGTCGGCGGTGAACCAGAACGGCGCTGCCGCCGGGCTCACGGTCCCCAACGGCCCAGCGCAGGAGCGGGTGATCGAGGAGGCCCTGTCGCGGGCGGGGATCCCGCCGGCGGAGGTGGACTACCTGGAGGCGCACGGTGCGGGATCGGACCTTGGCGATCCCATCGAGGTGAATGCCGCGGCGTCGGTTTACGGCAAGGGACGCGAAGAGGCGCGGCCGCTGCTGATGGGATCGGTGAAGACGAACATCGGCCACCTGGAGTGCGCGGCGGGTGCCGCGAGCCTGATCAAGACGGTGCTGGCCATGCACCACGGCGTCATACCCAGGCACCTGCACTTCCATGAGCCGAACCCCCATCTGGATTGGAACGATCTCCCGGTGCTCGTGACCTCCGAGCCGATGGACTGGCCGTCCGGGTCCGACCGACCGCCCCGGGCGGGCGTCAGCGCCTTCGCGCTCTCGGGAACCAACGCCCATGTCGTGGTGGAGGGTTACCACAGGCCGGGTGACGCGGAAGCGTCGGACGGCGAAGCGGGGGCGCCCACGGGCGCCGGGCATGTGGTGATGCTGCCGGAACCGGTGGCGGACCTGTTGCCCGCGACCGGCGAGTTCGAGCCCCGGAGTGTGCGGATTCTGCCGCTCTCGGGCAAATCGCCCGGCGCGCTGCGCGAGCTGGCAGGACGCTATCTGTCGTGGCTGGACGAGCGCGCCGGGGAGGTTTCCTCGGACGACGGCGCGTCGGCGCGGCTGCTCGCGGACATGGCGTGGACGGCTGGGGTGGGGCGGAGCCATTTCGATCATCGGGCCGGGATCGTTTTCCACGACGTCGAGTCGTTGCGGAGGGAGTTGAAGGCGGTAGCGGATGCGGAGGTACAACCGCATCCGGCGGCGAAGGTGGCTTTCGCCTTCGCCGGCCAGGGCAGTCGGTGGAACGGCATGGGCCGGAAGCTCTACGACAGCGAGCCCGTGGTGCGCGCGGTGCTGGACCGCTGCAGCTCGGCGCTCGGGCAAGCGCGTGGCGCCTCCCTGCTGGATGTCATGTTCGGCGGCGCCGGAGACCTGGAGGACCCGGCATGGGCACAGCCGGCGGTCTACGCGCTGGGGTGCGCGCTGACGGCGCTTTGGGCGAGTGTGGGTATTCGTCCGGCGGTGGCGGTGGGGCACGATGTGGGAGAGTTCGCGGCCGCGCAGGCGGCCGGTGTGTTCGGTCTGGAGGACGGGCTGCGGTTGGCCGTGGCTCAAGGCGAGTTCCTGTCAGCACGGTCCGGAGGCAGGACTCCGGAAGCGGTCCTCGCCAATGTCACACTGGCGCCGCCGTCACTGGTGCTGGTGAGCGGCCTCACAGGGCTCGCGATGCAGGCGGCTGACCTGTCCGATGGAAGCTACTGGTCCCGGCAGGACCACAATCCGGCGGCGTTGGCCGAGGGCGTCCGGACGCTGGCGGCGCAGGAAGTGAACATCGTGGTGGAGATAGGCCCGGGTACGGAGCTGGCCCCGGCGGTGGCGCGGGTCTGGCCGCCGGCTCCTTCGGGCGCCGACGGGCCAGCGCTGGTGGCGTTGTCGAGCCTCCAGCGGCCGTCCGCCGACGCGGGCGCGGAAACGGCGGACGGCGGGTTCGTCGAGGCAGTGGCGGCCGCTTATGCGGCAGGACTGGACGTGGCCTTTGCCGGCCTCTTCACCCGGGAAACCCGGCGCCGGATAACGCTTCCCGCCTACCCGTTCGAGCGCCGGCGCCACTGGATCGAAGCGCCGGACCGGACGCCCAAGTGAGCCCGCGGTGTCCGGCGGTTTGAAACTACAGCGGCATACCCTGTATGTTGTTGAGGAAACGATAGTATTTTCAAGGAACACAGGTTCCACAAAGTTGGTTCTGTGCAGCGCACGGGTCGCTGAAGGGAGGAAGACAGATGGCATCGAGTGAAGATCGTATCAAGCAAATGTTCGAGGAAAACCTCGGCCGGCCGGCGAACCCAGACGTTAGCGCCGCTGATTCGGGCGTGTCATCCCTGGATGCCGTCGCGTTCATCAAGGCGGTGGGCGAGGCGTGCAACGTTTCGATCCCCCCCGCGGAAGCCGCGAAGTTCGCCACTCTGCGTGATCTGATCAATTACGTGGATTCTCACTCTGGGTAAGGCCTTCCCACCGTGTGGGAGGTCCCCGAGCCGCTTTCCACCCGTGACGTCCGGGTGGACGATGACACGGTCATCGTCCTCCGGCGTCACGGCAAACCGGCAGGCCCGCGGCTGGTCCTGAGCCACGGCAACGGTCTGGCCATCGATCTCTACTACCCTTTCTGGTCACTGCTGGCCGAAGATTTTGACTTGGTCGTCTATGACCTCCGAAACCACGGCTGGAATCAGGTCAGCAGGCCGGAGAGTCACAATGTCGCAAGATTCGTCCGCGACCACGACCTGATTCTCCAGGCCGTCGACCACCACTACGGGAACAAGCCCAAGATCGGGGTCTTCCATTCCGTCGCCGCGCTGACAACCCTTCTGTCGGCCAACCTGGGCAGTGAGTTCGCGGCCCGTGTGCTGTTCGATCCGCCCGTGTGCAAGCGCGGGCTGAACTACGCGGAATTCGATGCGGCCGCCGACCGCGTGGCGGGCATGGCCCGCCACCGCACACCCCGGTTCGAGAGCGTGCAACAGTTTGCCGAGATCCTGCCCTATCTGCCGGTATATCAACGAGCCGTTCCCGGCGTGTTCGATCTCGTCGCGCGGACGACCCTCCGCGAGTCGGCCGACGGGAACGGATACGAGCTCCGGTGTCCGCGTGATTACGAGGCACAGATCATCCAATACGCCGCGCCGTTTGCGGTGATGGTGGAACTCGACAAGCTCCGTTGCCCGACCAAGGTCATCGGCGCCGATCCCACTCTGCAGTTCTCCTACTTGCCGACGCTGGACCTGAGTCATATCCTGACCGTGGACTACGATTTCGTGCCCGAAACGACGCATTTTCTGCAGCTTGAAGAACCGGAGAGTTGCGTCGAGATCCTGCGTGAGTTCCTGGACCGGCACGGCCTCTTGAATTCCTGACGATCAGCCTGCATGTTTCACCAAGCGAAGTGCCGGGTCGAACGCCAATGACGATACGAAACCAGATCGAGATACCGACGGTGGTGGAGGAGAGCGGTCGGGGCGAGCGCGCCTACGACCTTTTCTCCCGGATGCTGCGGGACCGCATCGTGTTCCTGGTGGGGGAGATCGACGACCCGGTGGCCAACACCATCGCGGCCCAGCTCCTGTACCTGGAATCCGAGGATCCCGAGCAGGACATCTACCTCTACATCAACTCGCCCGGCGGATTGGTGACCGCGGGGCTGGCCATCTACGACACCATGCAGTACATCCGGCCGGACGTCGCCACGGTGTGCGTCGGCGAGGCGGCGAGCATGGGGGCGCTGCTGCTGGCCGCCGGCCGGTCCGGCAAGCGGTTCGCACTGCCCCACGCCCGGGTCATGATCCACCAACCCATGGGGGGATACCAGGGGTCGGCGGCGGACATCGACATCCACGCTCGGGAGATGCTTCGGGTACGCCGAGAGGTCAACGACATACTCGTGAAGCACACGGGGCAGACTCTCAAGACCGTCGAAGGGGACACCCGGCGGGACCGGTACATGACGGCCCCCATGGCCCTGGAATATCACATCGTCGACGAGATCCTGGTCAAGCGGGAATCCGGATAGCGCGGAGGCGGCCGGAGCGCCGGAAGGGCAGGGGACGGCGGCGGGTCAGCCGAAGCGCGCGGGCGAGAAGTTGGGGTCCTCGTCGGCTCCGAACAGCACCTTGGCGGCCAGCGAGCCCACGGCGGCGCTGGTCGTGACGCCGTGTCCGCCGAGCCCGGCGACCCAGAAGAAGCCCTCGATCCCGGGGTCCCAACCGATGACGAAGCGGTTGTCGTCCGTGAACGTCCGGAGCCCGGCCCAGTAGCGCCCGATGGGGACGTCGGGGAAGTCGGGGTAGGCCGCGGCCAGTCTCTCCGCCAGAAGCTCCAGGGCCTCGGGGCGGGTCGGAGGATCGCCGGGCGCCACTTCGTCCTCGTCGCACGGGCACAGCATCAGTCCCCCGGAACTCGGCTGGAAGTAGACCTCGTCGGAAACGTTGAGGACGAAGGGCCAGTCGGGCTTGACCCAGTCCAGCGGCGGGGTCACGAACAGGTGCCGCCGGCGCGGGTGAAACGCAATGGGCACGGCCCCGGCCATGACCCCCACGGGTCCGGCCCAGGGTCCGGCCGCGTTCACCACCACGTCCGCCTCGACGAAGCCCTGGTCCGTGGCGACCCCGTGCACGCGCCCCTCCCCGGCCCGTACTTCCGCCACCGTCGCGCCGTAACGAATCACCGCGCCGCCGCTCTGAGCCGTCTTGAGATAGCCCGACAAGAGCGCCGCGATGTCGATGACGCCGTCCGAAGCGCACCACACGGCGCCGTCCAGGACGGCGCCCTCGATGAGCGGCATGGCCGCCACGCTCTTCTCGGGAGACCAGCACTCCACCTCGAGGCCGCGCGCGCGCGCCAGCTCGGCGTCGCGGCATACGGCTTCCCACTGTTGGCCGCGTGCGACGATCAGGGAGCCGATGGCGTTGTAGGAAACCGGGACCGGCCAGCCCGGCGGGGGGTTGCGGATGAACTCCGCCGACCGCGCGGCCAGGTCCCCCACCGAGGGCTCGGACAGGACCTGGCGTATGAACCCCGCGTTCCGGCCGGAGGAGTGGAAGCCGGGCACCGCTTCCTGCTCCAGGATCGTTACCTGCCGGGCGCCCTGGAACGCCAGGTGACACGCCGTCGCGGCTCCCGCGAACCCGGCGCCTATGATGACGTACCGTGCATCCTCGGGCCGCATGTCAGCGTCCACCGACCTCAGTCCCCGGCCGCCAGCAGGACCTCGCGGGCCCTCTGCACGGCGTCGTGGATGTCGGAGTCCGCGATCTGGAGATGGGTGACGGCACGGATCCAGCCGTTCCCCACGTGGTTCATGAGCACGCCCTTGCCGCGCAACGCCTCCACCACCTCCGGCCCGTTGGCGACGCGCCAGTAGACCATGTTGGTGGGCGGATCCGGGATGTCGATTTCCAGCGGACGCCCGTGTTGGACGAGTTCCTCGAGCCCCTGGGCCAGGGCCACGGCGCGCCGGTGGTCTTCCGGCAGGCGCCCGCGGTGCTGCCGCAAGCCATGGAGCGCCGCCGCCGCCAGGAAGCCGGCCTGGCGCATGCCGCCCCCCAGCCGTTTGCGGATCTTTCGCGCCCGCGCCACGTCCTCCCGGCTGCCGGCCAGGGCGGAGCCCACCGGCGCCCCCAGGCCCTTGGAGAAGCACACGGACACCGTGTCGAAGCCCGCGGCGAGCTCGCGCTCGGAGTTGCCGGTGGCGGCCGCGGCGTTCCACAGCCTGGCGCCGTCACAGTGGGCCTTGAGCCCCAGGCCGTGGGCGGTGGCGACGATTCGTTCCGTTTCCTGCCGCGGCAGCGCACGGCCCCGGCCGCGGTTGTGGGTGTTCTCCACGAGGATGAGGGTGGACGGCGACTCGTGCAGGCCGTCGGCCCGGAACCGGCCCCTGATGGCTTCGTCGGACAGCCGCTCGCCGAACGGAAGGAGGTCGAACTGTACTCCGGAAAGCGCGGCCCCGGCGCCGGCCTCGTAGGCGAAGGTGTGGGACCCCTCCTCGCACAACACCGAGTCCCCGGGCCGGGTATGGAGCAGGATGGCGATCTGGTTGGCCATGGAGCCGGACGGGGTGAATACGGCGGTCTCCTTGCCCAGGAGCCCGGCCACCTCTTCCTCGAGGCGGTTGATGCTGGGGTCCTCGCCGTAGACGTCGTCCCCCACTTCGGCGGCCGTCATCGCCCGGAGCATCTCCGGAGTCGGCGTGGTCACGGTGTCGGAGCGCAGGTCGATCATCACGGCGTGTCCTGACCGGCGGCGGGCACCTTGAAGTTCCGAACCACTTGGCCGGACCTTCCGGCCGGAGGAAGCTCCTCGCCGTTCAACAAGAGCCGGACCCCTCCGGCGTTGCCGAAAGTGATGACGAACCCGGTCTGGGCCGCCAACGTCCTGCTTTCACCGGGCTCCAGGAGCATGTCCTTGGGCCGCTGGTCATCGATCCAGACCCGCAGCCACGCTTTCTCGCCGGCGGCGATGGTCAGGGTGTGGTTACCCGAAACGTCGCCCGAGGGGGTCGCCGCCTGGTCGGACACCGCCGCCACCACGGGTGCTCCCGGCGTATCGGGGCTGCCGGCTTCGGCGCCGTCCCGGCCCGGAAGCGGTGGCCGGGCCTCTTCCGTGTCCGGCGTGGCCGCCGCCGTCGCCCCGGGGGTTGAAACCGCGGCGGACGGGTTCTCCGTGGCGGTCACGGGCACGGTGGGCGCGCCGGTTGCGGCTGGCGGTTTGGCGTCGGCCGCCGGCGCGGTGGCCGCCAGCCGTGCTTCCGGGGGAGCGGTCTCGTCGGCTTCAGGCTGTAGCACGGAGCTGTTGGCGTCGCCGGGTCTGGGTTCCGGTGCGGCGATTGTCGATGGCGGCGCAACGGATTCCTCCGTCGGGGGGGCGGGCGCCGGCGTCGATACGACCGCCGGTCGTTCCAGGGTCAGCCACTCGAATTCGATGAGTCCCGGGACCAGCGTGTAAACGGCCGCGCCGGCAGCCACCAGGGCTGCGGCGCCGGCGAGGACGATGGCGCGCCACGGCCGGCGGCGCCGAATGGGCACCGCCGCCGCGGGGGCTACCGGCCGACGGTTCTCGCGGACGAACTGCGCTGCAAGGGTTTCGACCTCCACCTCGAGATAGGTGGCATAGCCGCGCAGAAAGTGGACCATGTAAAGACGGTCGGACACCAGACGATCATCGCCGCCGCCTTCGAGGATTTCGAGGTAGTAGCGCGGGATGCGCGTCGCCTCCTCCACCTGTCCCAGCGTCAGCCCCTTCTGCTCCCGTGCTTCACGGATATAGTCGCCAGTCGCGCTCACCGTTCCCGGAATCCCTTTCTTGGCTTGTGGTGAATGAATGTGTTTCCATTCGGATAAATGAAAGTCTTCCTGTGGGCACTAGTGTCCTGTCCGGTTAATTCACACCATAATCTGCTTGTCTTTTTCGCCGTCGGCTGCGTTGCTCTTCCTCGCGTGGTAACCGCCACTGCTCGTCATCGCGCCTTGCCGACAACGAAAAATCCGGCGCATCTTATGATGCGAATTAACCGGACAGGACACTAGTGCCCGCCCTCATAGATGGGCGCACCCGGATAGAAAGCGGCGAAGCGTTCGTTCAGGATCGGGTTGTAGAGAAGCTGCCGGAGTTTTCGTCCCTTGAGCTCACCCTCCACGGCTTCCCCGCGAAGCCACGACCATAGGCTTCCGGTCTCGTTGTCGTGCAGCAGCACGTTGCCGTCGGCGTCCTTGCGTTCGGACTGCGTGAACGTCAACACCCGTCCGTCGATCTCCCGGCGCCAGGCCGTGCCGGTGGCATCTCCCGGCGAATAGTACACCACAACCTTCGCCCCGTTGAACTCGTCGTTGACCAGGTTCTTTTTTGCCAGGGCTCCGTAGGGGTAGAGCTTGGCCTTGAGCTTCACCACCACCGCAAGCCCGAGAATGTCGCTCTGGAAGGGGCCGACGTAGGTTCCCATGAATCCGCCCCGGCGGTAGCCGGGCAGCACCCTGGTGTCGGGATAGCTCTTCTTCCAGTTGGCCCAGCTAGTGACCGTGGACGGCATGAAATCGAGGCGTTTGCCCTTGAGGGGTCCGTGCACGGCCTCGCCCGTAACGTGGACCCACAACGATTCCGTCTGCCGGTCGTACATGATGAACGATTGTTCGTAGAGAATGCCCGCGTGCCCGAAGCTCAGCACCCTGTCGTCGAGTTTGCGTCTATACACGATAGACGTTTGGCACAGGGGTCACCAGGAGACCGCGATGGGCACCCCTCCGATGGTATCGTTGCCGAGCTCGTGGACTCCCATGATGGTGATGGGGTACGCCTTGGCCTCGCCGTTGCGGGCCACGCCGATGATAACGTCTCGGTCGAAGATGACCTGCTGCTTTTCCGCTTCCGCGGCGCTCAGCATCTCGGGGTCGTCGAAGACCGGAAACGCGTCCCGGGGCACCGCCTGGAAGCCGATGGGCGGTGCCGCGGCCGTCGCCGCCGCCAGAGTGGTCAGCATGATGGCGGCCAGCCAGGCCGTCGCCGATTTGCGGAGCATGGATCCACCTCGTTTCCCTTCATGTCACGGTCCAACGACGACCGTGACTTCTGTCTTCATTATCTACCATTACAGGGCCGGATGCCACCGGGCTCACTTGCGGTGGAACCCGAGGACCTCTCCGGTGATGTAATCGCTGTCGCTGGACGCGAAGAAGACGAACGCGGGCGCCACGGTCTCGGCGGGGGCCGGGTTGGGCCGGACGTCGGGAATCCCTTCGCGCCCGCGGAACTCGGCGATGGCGTCGGTCATGCGCGTGTCGGCTATCGGCGAGATGCAGTTGACCTGGATGTTGTGGGGCTTCATTTCGTTGGCGACGTTGAAGGTCAGGGTGATGATGGCGCCCTTGGCGGCGGCGTAGTCCGACACGCCGTTGGACGGCCGTAGCGCCGCCGGGCCGGTGAGGTTGATGATCTTGCCCGAGCGTTGCCGTTTCATGGCGGGCAGCACGGCCTGCATGCCGTTGAAGGTGCCCTTGAGGTGGACCCTCATGGTCTCGTCCCACTGCTCTTCGGTGATGTCCTCGAACCGCTTGAGTGTGAGGACCCCGGCGTTGTTGACCAGAACGTCGATGCGGCCCCAGCGTTCCTCCACCTCCCGCGCCAGCCCGTCCACCTCCGTCCGCCGGCCGACGTCCACCAGCCGCGCGATGCTTTCGGCCCCCAGGGCCGAGAGTTCGTCCTGGACCGAGTCGAGGGCCGCCTGGTCCCGCACCCCGGCGACGGCCAGGATGGCGCCCTCACGGGCGAAGGCCAGCGCCACCGCCCGGCCGATCCCGCGGCTGGCGCCGGTGACGACGGCCACCCTTCCTTCAAGCCTGCCCATGCGCATGCCCCCCTCTTCCCGCCATTTCGTTCACGGTCTGCGCCAGTCTCCGGCACAACTCCGGCAGGTCGTCGCTCTCCACGCTGCAGAAGGCGATACGGAGCCCGTTCATGGCGTCGCCCTCGAACGGCACGGTGCCGATGCCGTGCTCGTCGAGCAGGCGGTCGGCGACGTCCGATGCCCGGAGCCCCGACTCCGGCCGCAGGTTCACGAAGCAGAAGAAGCCGCCCTGAAACGGATCCACGGCAACGAGATCGGTGTCCATCCTGCCCAGCTCGTCCTTGAGTGTCCGGTACCGCCGTTTGAGCAACTCGAAGGTCCTGCGCCGTTCGGTCATCAGCCGCTCCATCTGGGCCATGGCCTTGGTGGCCACGGCCTGGGTCACCGTCGAGTTGCTGGAGAACAGGCCCCGGTTGACGCCGCTGAACTTGTTGTCAAGTTCGGACGCCAGGGCTTCGGCGTCGTCCGGCGAAAGCCACTCGTCGGGACGGGCGAGCGTGATGGTGCCCGCCCGCGCGCCGTACCAGAGCAGCTCCTTGGTCACGCCGTCCAGCTTCACCGGCAGAAGATTCGGCCGCGGCCGGCACCGGTAGAACAGCGACGACTGCACGGCGGCGGGATCGTAGACATAGCTTTCGTAGGCGTCGTCGAACATCACCACCAGCCGTTTCCCGGTGCCCTCCGCAAGCTGCTCCAACGACGCCACCAGCCGGCTCCCGGCGGCGGCGGACGGACAGAAGCCGGTGGGGTTGTTGGGGAAGTTGAGCAGCACGACGGCGTTGTCCTGTTCGCGCCAGACCCGTTGGATCGCCGCGACGAGCCCCGCCACGTTCAGGTCGCCGTCGGCCAGCAGCGGGAAATCGGCGATGCAAAGGCCGAGGTTCGTCTCGAGCACGTGATCGTAGTTCTCCCAACGCCGGTCGGTCGTGATGATGGGCCGGCCGGGATCCACGAACATCCGCGCGGCGATGCCGATGGCCGCGGTGATGCCCGGTGTCAGGAACGGCTGGTGCAGTTGTCTCTCGAGCCGCTCGGCCTCATCTCCGGCTCGCGCCAGGATCCACTTCCGCCAGGCCGCGCGGAAGGCGGGAGTGCCCGTTTCCGGCGTGTAGGGGAAGATCTCCTCGGTTTCGAGATCCGGAAAGAAGGAGTGCACCAGCGGCGAGCAGAGCGTGATCTCGCGCTCGCCGCCGTCGGGGTAGACCGCGCTTTCAGGCCCGCGGGCGGAGCCGATGGTGGCGTTGATCCTGGCCTTGGCCTTGGCCTTGCGGGTCCAGTAGAGGATGCCCTGGGGGTTGTAGATCGTCTTGCCGAACCCGGAGAAGAACTCGAGGGCTCCGGTCCGGGACAGTGCGGGAAAATCCATCGATTGCCTCAATTCTCAACGGCGCCCGAAGGGCGCCGGCCCATCCCGCGTTGCCGCGTGACGCGGTCAGGCGAAGGCGTTGTCCAGACGGGCCATGTCTTCAACGGACAGACGCCAGTCGGACGCGCCGCAGTTCTCGGCGGTCCGGGAGACGCTGTCGGACTTGGGGATGGCGACGACGTCGTCGTGGGAGACGCACCAGTTCAACGCCACCTGGGCGGGTGTCTTCTCGTGCCGTTGGGCGATTTCCCGGAGCACCTTCGTGCCGCGCGACGAAAACAGGCCGCCGCCGGCCAGTTTGCCGCTGTCCAGCGGCGTGTAGGCGATGATGGTGACGCCGTGGCTCTGGCAATAGGGCATCAGCGTCCGCTCGATCTCGCGCCGCCGGAGGTTGTAAAGCACCTGATTCGATACGATGGGGTGGTGGTCCAGGGCGGCCTGGGCTTCGGCCAACTCTCTTGTCGAGAAATTGCTGACGCCGATGTACCGTATCCGCCCGCTGTCCACCAGGGCCGCCATGGCTCGCATGGTTTCCTCGATGGGAGTGCTGCGGCTCGGCCAGTGAACCTGGTAGAGGTCGATGGTGTCCACGTCCAGACGGCGAAGGCTGGCGTCCGCGGCCCGTAGCACCTGGTCGTATCCCAGATGATCGCCGGATACCTTGCTGGCGATGAACACCCGCTCGCGCATGCCACGCACGACTTCCCCCACCACGTCCTCGGTCCGGTACATCTCGGCGGTGTCGATGAGGTTGGCTCCCAACCCGATGCCGTGCCGGAGGGGCTCGACCCCGCCCCGGTACTGCCACACTCCCAGGCCGATCTCGGGCACTTGGATGTCCGTGCCGCCGAGTGGTTTCGTCTTCATGGGGTGCCCGTCATGGATTCCCGGGAGAATCGGTGTGTCGGATGGAACGCCGCGTTTCGAAGCGGCGGGCTCGTCGGGGAAGGGTGAGCGAGTAACCGGCCACTAGGCGGTGGTGGCGGCGCTGTCGCCGGACGATGACTTTTCGGACGTCTTGGTCTCCTTGGACTTGCCAGAGTCGGAGGTCTCCTTGCTCCCGTTGCCTTCCTGCTTGTCCCCGTTGGAACCCTTTCCCCGTCCGTAGTCGGTGACGTACCAACCGGAGCCCTTGAGCTGGAACGACGTGTTGGAGATGAGCTTCTGCACCTTGGCACGGCAGGCCGGACACTTCTTCAGCGGATCCTCCGTGATCCTCTGGGTCACCTCGAAGACGCCGCATTTCGAACAGTTGTACTCGTAGATGGGCATACGCTGGCCTCGCGCGGGTAGGGTTGGCTTACCGGAAACATAAACACTGCCCGGGCGGTTGTCAAACACGGTTGCCGGCAGCGGATGCAGCCTCCAGGCCGTGTCGGGAGCCGGCTTGACCTTCGACCGGGCGCGGGCTTATGTTACGAGCCATCTCTCAGCCGGATCGATGCCAGACAAGGAGGAAGGAATGGACTTCGAGCTTCCCGAAGAGATCAAGATCATCAAGAAAACCATGCGCGACTTCGTCGATCGGGAGCTGATCCCGCTGGAGCGTGAGTTCGTGCCCGAGGGCGAGGAGATGCCCGAGGATCTCTACAAGCCGCTTCAGGAGAAGGCTCGGGCGCTGGGTTTCTGGATGCTGGACGTGCCCGAGGAGTACGGCGGGGCCGGGCTCGATCTGCTGACGCGCTGCGTGATCCAGGAGGAAGTATCCCGCACCAATTGCATCCCCTTCCGCAACAACCCGATCTTCGGCCCGGAGGCGCGCGGCATCCTGTTCGAGCTCAACGACGAGCAGAAGGAGCGCTATCTCTACCCCGTGCTCCGCGGCGAGAAGACCGCCTGCTTCGCCCAGACCGAGCCCGACGCCGGCGGCGACCCCGCGGGCATGAAGACCCGGGCGGTGCTGGACGGCGACCATTGGGTACTGAACGGCACCAAGCGGTTCATCAGCAACGCGGGCTTCTCCGACTTCGCCCAGGTCATGGCGGTCACCGACCCCGAGAAACGCGCCCGCGGCGGCATCACCACCTTCCTGGTGGACATGGACACCCCGGGCGTCACCATCGAGCGCCGCTGGCCCACCATGATGGGGGACGCGCCGTTCCAGATCCTCTTCGAGAACGCCCGGGTGCCGGCGGGCAACGTCGCGGGCGAGGTGGGGCAGGGCTTCAGGCTGGCCCAGGGTTGGCTCCAGGAGGGACGCGTCAAGGGCCACGGCGCCCGCTGTATCGGCATCGCCGAGCGCGCCCTGGACATGATGATGGACTACTCGCAGATCCGCACCACCTTCGGCCAGCCGCTGTCCGAACGGCAGGCGGTGCAGTTCATGATCGCCGACTCGGTCATGGAGCTGCACATGGCCCGCAACCTGGTCTACGAATGCGCCTGGCGCCACGACCGCGGCGAGGACGTCCGCAACCTGGCCTACATGGTCAAGTGTACGTGCACGGAGATGGCCAGCCGGGTGGTGGACCGCTCCATCCAGGTCCACGGCGGCATCGGCCTCACCAAGGAGCTGCCGCTGGAGTGGTGGTACCGACAGTTGCGCAGCATCCGCATCACCGAGGGCGCCACCGAGGTGCTGCGCTGGCGCATGGCTCAGAACCTGCTGCGCGCCCGCGCCAAGGGCCAATGAGCGGAGACGCGCTGCTCTCCGGGTTCAGGGTGCTGGACCTCGGCACCGCCATGGGCGCCTTCTGCGGCAAGGTGCTGGCGGACCTCGGCATGGACGTGGTGAAGGTCGAGCCGCCGTCGGGGGACGACCTCCGCGCCGAGCCCCCCTTCGCCAAGGGGCACAGCAACCGCGAGGGCAGCCTCCGGTTCGCCTACTTCAACTCCGGCAAGCGCGGCATCACCCTGGACCTGTCCCGGGAAACCGGGCGCCGCATCCTGCTCGACCTAGTGGAGAAGGCCGACGTGGTCATCGACAGCCACGAGCCCGGCTACCTGGAGGACCTGGGGATCGGCTACGGCGAGATGGTGGTGCGCCGCCCCAGGCTGGTGCTGGTCTCCATCTCCGCCTTCGGGCAGGACGGACCCTACCGCGACTACCGGGCGCCGGACCTGGTGGCCAACGCCATGGGCGGGCTGCTCTTCATCAGCGGCGACCCCAGCATGACGCCGTGCGTGCCTCCCGGCGGGCAGTCCTACGTCTACACCAGTCTCTATTCCGCCCTGGGAACCCTGCTGGCCCTCTGGCAGCGCGAGACCAGGGGCCTGGGCGCGCATATCGATGCCTCGGTGCAGGCCAGCATGGCGCTCCACGAGCACGTGGCCTTCACCTGGTCGTCCGAGGGCCGTCTCATGAAGCGCGCCGGCAGCCAGCACCAGCACGTGGCCCCCGCCAACCTGTTCCCGTGCAAGGACGGCTGGATCTCGTTCTTCGCCACCCAGCGGCACTGGCCCATCTTCCTCGACATGTGGGAAGGGCATCCGACGGAGCTGGACGACCCGGAGTTGCTGGTCAACCTGACCGGCGCGCGGCCGCGGACTGGCTGAACCCCATGGTGGCGTCGTTCACCTCCCGGTACGGGAAGGAGGAGTTGTCCGTGCTGCTCCAGAAGCACGGCCTTCCGGCGCTGCCGGTGAACTCGCCCCGGGACTTCATGGAAGACCCGCACATCGTGGAGCGGGGTTTCTTCGGCATGGTGTCGCACCCGGTGCTGGGCTCCTTCTCCCAGCCGGGGGTGCCGTTCCTGCTGGACGGCGAGCGCCGCGGGCCACGGCCCGCGCCCCTGCTGGGCCAACACAACGCGGAGGTTTTCGGCGGCGACCTCGGGTTGAGCGAGGAGGACATGGGAGTGCTGGCCGCGGAGGGAGTCATCTGATGCCCAGTCCCAACCGGATCCTCGAAGGCGTCCGCATCGTCGCGTTCACCACCGGGTACGCCGGACCCTATGCCGGCCGGCTGCTGGCCCAGTACGGCGCCGAGGTCATCAAGGTGGAGTCGTACCCCGGCGGCCTCGACACCTTCCGGCACTATGGCGCGGAGGGCGACATCAACGCCGCGCCGCGCTTCATCGAGTGCAACCTGGCCATCCGGTCCATGACCGTCAACATCAAGCACGACGACGGCAAGCGGATCGTCAAGGAGTTGGCGGCCAAGTCCAACGCGGTTCTGGTGAACTTCCGGCCCCAGGTGCTGGGCCGGCTCGGGCTCGGCGACGACGAGCTGAGGAAGGTCAACCCTTCCATCATCATCCTCAAGCTGCCGGGCCTCGGCGAGACCGGCCCCAAGAACTGGTATGGCACCTGGGGGTTCAATCTCAATTCCTTCAGCGGCATGACCTATCTGTGGAACCATCCCGGACAGGACCGCCCCATCGGCAGCCAGGGCGTCTATCCCGACCATCTCGGCTTCATCTCCGCGCCCACCATCATGATGGCCGCGCTGCTTCGCCAGAAGCTCACCGGCAAGGGCTGCTCCATCGACGTGTCCCAGGGCGAGGTGACCGCCTATACCCTGGGCACCAGCTACCTGGAGTCCAGCATCAACGGCGTCGATCCCGAGCCCCAGGGCAACCGGAGCCTCACCGCGGCCCCGCACGGCTGCTACCGCTGCGAGGGTGACGAGCGCTGGTGCGTGGTGTCGGTCAACAGCGACGACGAGTGGCGGCGCCTGTGCGGCGTCATGGGCAACGAGGCGCTGGCCGGCGACGGCCGCTTCGCCACCTGCGTCGAGCGGCGCCGCCATGCCGACGAGTTGGACGCCATCATGTCCGACTGGCTCGCCGCCCAGACCGTCGAGGACATCGCCCACCGCCTGCAGGCCGCCGGGGTCCCGGCCGGGGTCGTGCAGAACGGCACCGACCTCTGCAAGGACCCTCAGCTCCGCCACCGGGACTACTTCCAGAAGTACGACGACTCCCCCATCGGCCCCTTCGAGCTGCCCCGGGGCGGGATCATCTTCAAGGACCAGCCGGAGGAAGAGATCCCGCTCACCCCGAACCTTGGCGAGCACACTGAGCAGGTCATGCGCGACGTGCTCGGCTACGACGACGCCGCCATCGCCAAGTGGAAAGAGGAAGGGGTGCTGGAGTAGGGGGCCCCGTCGGGGACGGGACCCACCGTCCCCGGAAGTGACTACGGCAACACCAACGACGCTACCGGACTCTCCGGGTCTTGAGAGGGAACACGGAGTGGCGTCGCGGTACATCGGAAGAAAGGATTGGGCGAGTATCGTGTTTTGGCGTCGCAAGAACAAGAAGGTGGACGAGCAGGTTGTGCTCTACCCGTGGGTGGCGTGGTCTGAACAAGACACGGAGGATGCGAAGGAGACCATCAGGGGCGTATTCGACAAGGAGCCGCCGGAGCTTGACAGGGGCGAGGCCAGCGCGGTCTTGGTCATGATCCAGTCGAACCGTGACGGGGGCATGGCCGGAAAGGTCGTGGATGGGGCGATGGCCGAAACGCTCATGAAGGAAGAGGGCATCTCCATGGACCCGGATGAGCAGGATCCGTCGGGCCGGCTGCGCTATCCGGAGATCGTGCGGAAAATCGGCTTCTCCCAGGAAGTCATGGATGAGTTGAAGATAGGTTTTTGATCGCGCGGGCCACGAAGAACGCGTAGCCGTAGCAGTCCGAGTACGCCTTCCAGATGTCGATCTCGCGCTGGCACTGATCGGCCAGCTCCTGGGCCCCGGGGCGATCGCGGTGCCGCGTTCGAAACGCCGTCACGTTGCGCTCGAGCGGACGGTAGTAGTCATCCCACCATGCCGACCGTGGCAGCATGAAGTGTCCCACCGTCTCGTACCCGCACGCGTCGATGGCGGTCAGGAGGGCCGCTGTGTCCCGGATCGCGGGGTATTCCTGTTCCCAGAACGAGACGCATTCGTCCGGTGGGTCGGACGTGGTCCAGCAGACCTCGGTGAAGGCCACATGTCCGCCGCCCACGAGGAGGCGGCGCCAGTCATGCAAGGCGGCCTCGACGCCCGCGATGTAGATGGCGCCTTCGCACCAGAGCAGGTCGAACGAGGCGTCTGCGAAGTCGAGGCCTTGCATGTCGGCGACACGCGCCTCCACGCGCTCGGCGAGGCCGAGGCGGCGGGCTTCACGGTTCAGTTCGTCGACGAACGGCGGATGGTTGTCAATGGCGACGATGCGGGCAGCGGAGTTTTGCGCCAGCACCCGCGTCTGCCGGCCGGTTCCGCAGCCGACGTCGAGAATACGGGTTTCGGGTCCGATGTCCGGAACGAGAGAGAGTGCCCGGAGCGTGCTGGCGGCATCGCCGGGTCCCTGTTGCGGCAGACCGCTGAACAACTCGAAGAATAGCGCCGTCGTCGTGTCTTCCGCCATAGGTGCCAACCCCCGATGACCAAGGTCGCTTCGATGCGCCTTGTCTTTGCCGGGATGGTTGGATAGGCAGGGAGATCATGGCGCTGTTTCTGACCAACGAGGAAGTAGAGAAGCTGGTCACCGTCGAGGATGCCATCGACGTGCTGGAGCCCGCCTTCGCCGACCTCGGCGCGGGCCGGCTGTCGAGCCGTCCGCGCACGCTCAACTACACCGGTCTTGGTGACGGCGAGTTCTATCTCTACTCCTGCATGGATGCCTCGGTGCCGCGCTACGGCGTGCACCTGATACGGATGACATCGGAACATCTGTCGCGCAAGGTCGTGAAAGGTTTTCCCCGGCGTTACCAGATCCCCAATCCCGCGGGCAAGTTCTCCGGCCTGATCATCATGTTCAGCATCGAGGACCACGCGCCGCTGGCGATGTTTCAGGATGCGGTGCTCAACCGTACCATGATCGGCGCCACCAGCGGCATTGCCGCCAAACATCTCAGCCGGGCCGACAGCGAGGTGATGGCGCTGCTCGGCGCGGGATGGCTGGCGCCGACCCAGGTGATCGGCCATTGCGCGGTGCGGCCGATCCGGGAGATCCGGGTCTACTGCCCCACGGAGGAGCACAAGCTCGGGCTGTGCGAGGCCATGCAGGGGCGGGTATCCGCGAAGCTGATCCCGGTGGCCAGCACCGAAGAGGCGCTCAAGGGCGCCGACATCATCGCATGCGCCACCAATTCCTACGAGCCGGTATTCGACGGCGCCGCGCTGAAACCCGGCCACTACGTGGGCTCGCTCCAGGTCGGAGAGCTCGACGACCTCACCCACGAAACCGCCGACACCATAACCGCGCGCGCCCGCGAACCGGCCACCATCTGGCACATGAAGACCGGCGACGCACCGCCCGACCAGCTATGGCTGGAGCGCTGGAAGCCTCACTGGAACCAAAAGCTCAAGTTTCTGGGCGAGATCGTCGAACGCCTCGACCAGGGACGCACCAGCGACGACGACATCACGCTGTTCGGCGGCGTCGGCACCGGCCCCTCCAGCGGACTCGGCCTGCAATACATCCCCGCCTGGGTCGCCTACAACCGTGCGCGTGAACAGGGGATTGGCTTCGAGATGCCCGACGAGCTGTTCTTGCAGGACGTTCATCCGTAGAAACCGGAACGACGTCACCGCTTTCAAAAGTGACCCCAGCAGGTCCAAGAGGCAGGCATCTGTTGCCATTGTCGGGCTGCGTCGCCATCGAGAGGTGGAATGAGGAGGCGTTGCTGGAGTAGAATTGAACATGAGAGGATGATCTGGGAGGACGAGCGTATGACCCGGATGACCGGACCCGAAATTACTTCACAGGAAGCGCTGAATACCCTGCTGCGCGATACCTTGCCGCGTCAGGGTGCCTGGAATGACGAGGGCTACTTGTGGCTCACGGACTACAGCCGCCGGTTGATCGAGTTCACCGACGGTTACATCGAGGAACTGCCCATGCCCACGTCCACGCACCAAGCCATCCTCTTGTTCCTCTATGAACTGTTCCGCGACTACTTGAGGCCTCTCGGCGGCGTCGTGATGGTCTCGGCGCTGCGCATGCGCATCCGCGAAGGCAAGTTCCGCGAACCGGATATCCTGCTCCTGCGCCATCGTTCGGACCCGCGCTACCAGGACCGCTACTGGCTGGGCGCGGACTTGGTGGCCGAGGTCGTGAGCCCCGACGACCCGGAACGGGACCTGGTGGAGAAGCGCGCCGACTACGCCGAGGGCGGCATCCCCGAGTACTGGATCGTGGACCCCCGGGACAACACCATCACGGTGCTCACCCTCAAAGGCGACGCATACGTCGAGCACGGCGTGTTCCGACGCGGCGACAACGCCACCTCACTGCTGCTCGAAGGCTTCACCGCCGATGTGGCAGCGGTGTTCGATGCCCCGGAGTAGGCAAACTGGCGCCGTTCGACAGCGGCACTCCGCTCAGGACGAACGCGTCATGCTAACCGGTCGTCGGAACTCTTCCATGCGCTCGTAGACGACCAGTCCGAGACGGTCCTGTCGCCGCAGATTTCGACAGGCGGCGGATGTCGCCGACATCTCCGGTCGTGACGGAGGTTGAGGCAGGTCAACGCCCTGTGGGCGAATCGTGGAACCAAAGATGTGAAGGACCGTTCGGAGAGTAAGTTAGGCGGGATCACCGTCACGGCCTGCGTGCGCAGGGTCGAGCCGCAAGTAGCAACCAGCCTTGGAAGGAGTCCTCCGTTCGTCATTCTCACAGCGGGTGATTTTCATTAAGCCGCAGGGAAACCGCAATGGAAGCCATGGAGGCTCACCGTCGGGCTTCATCCAATCCGGCCATTCTCTGGCGTCGATTCGGTCTGGTTTCCTTGGCGACAGCATAACAAAATGGCTCGTCACGAGGTCTGTGCCGGGACGGCCTTCGCCGAAAATGCAACCGAGCCGCCTTGCTTGTGCTTCAGTTGGTCATTGGTCCAACCGGTATCTCCTTTGGCCTCGATCAGGACAAGATGCGTCGTCCCGCCCTGCCCGAAAGCGTCGATTTCCTCGATCAGCAGTTTCCTACTACATCGGACGAGATGGCTTGTAGTCTATAACCTTTTGAATTATTTCATAAAAATTGATTACGAGCGAGCGGTGACGGGCTTGAGATCAGGCGTGGGACCCGTCGATTCAACACTGTTGCAACACCGATGCCGGGACTCATAACTCATAGACTCATAATACTCATAACCCGACGCAGCCGTGTCCCTCAAAGGCGCGGAATCACGATCTGCGATGCTTTGTGGGAGACGGGCGGGTCTAGAGAAGTTTGACGAGGGCGACGATCAGGCCGCCCTGGGCGATCAGCGCGCCGAACAGCCATTTCACCAAGTCGGCCTTCACCGCCTCAATGGCTGCTTTGGTTTCCTGCCGCAGGGTATCCATGCCAGCCTCAACCCTGGCGATGTCGGCCTTGACAGCGGCGATATCGGCTTTGGTCGCCAAGTTAGCGTTGAGGAGGGCGACATGCTCCTCGGCGAGGGTCTCGGCCTGCTTCTCGGTGAAGCCGCTCTCCGTCAGGCGCTTGACGAAGCGATGAGTGTCGAAGGCAATGGCTTCGCTCATGACTCGATCATAGCAACTCGGACGACCCAGGACAAGAAAAATCCAGGCTCGAACCGGGGCCGTGACCGCTGTGACAAGGGCAGTTGCTGCCACGCGGTGACGTGCAAAAACCTTTCCCAGCAGCCGACGCCGGCGCGGCGACGGGCTCCCTGGATGAGGGACTCCGCTTCATTTTTCTACAACCCATCCCTCGTCGTTGAGGCATTGACAAAGCGCCTTCTGGACGGTGTCCAACTTGTGCCTACGAGAAGGGTTGATCAATAGATCGCGGAGCCAGCGGGGTAACCTTGAAGCTGGCTTCGACACAAGTACGGTTCCGGGCTGTATCCACCTGCCGTTCCCAGACCGGCTTATCGCCTTCAGCGACATCCACTTGATGGGTTCTCAGTTGTTCTCCGCACCACTCGTGAAAATGATGGACATGCACCTTGTCGGCGATGCCCTTGCTGCGCATGTGACTCCTGAGCTTCGCTGCCAGGGTGATGTTGAAACATAGGACGAGAACCGGCTTGTTGAGCAATTCCGCCAGAACCTCGGCGCGGAATTCCAGGATCAGGGTTTTCCCGGAACCCGCCACACCGTGAATGACGCGATGCCCGTCGCCGAGGCCGCGGGCCAGTTGTTCCTGATGGATGTCCATCACCTTGACGGCATCCGGGACGAAATCCTGTCCGGGAGCCTCCTGCGGGAAAGCTCCAGGTTGTCGATGCGGATTTCCGGGTAGAGGTGCCAACGGATGCGGTTCAGAGCCCTTCCCTTTCCCGGACGGTCTCTCGCCCGACATCCCCGCATCCGACTACGCGGACAACCCGCAGGCCGTGGCCATCGCCGAGACCGTGCGGCGGCTGGTCGAGTTGCGCGACTGTGGGCTCAACCCGCCGGATCCGAAGTGCCCGGTGGCTTGAGACGAGGCGGCGGCGAAGGAAACTCAACGTCCGCACGTTGACGACATTCACTCCGCGACCTTGCTCAGGTCGAGGCGCAACTTTTCGGCCGCTTGGCGCATATTTGTCATCGCTTCAATCAGGGCCTGGTCAGCGTTCGAGCGCGCAACTCGGGCCGCTTCTTGGGCGTTTGTCCAGGCCCTTTGAGCTTGGTCTTCATTGTGCCTAGCTGACATGGCCTGATCTTGGGCGCGCTCGAGTTCATGCTTGAGGGCGGCAACCTGTTGCTTCGCAGTTCTGACGCGGGTTTCTAACTGGCCGGCAAAGCACCGCGAGAGGTTGGCACAATTCAATCTCTCAACCGCCAAGTCTGCTTCGGCCTCAACGACAGCAGACTCTGCGGCGCTACGTTTCCGCGGGTATTCGGTTTCCCTCAAGCGAGCAACATACTCCAACTGCCTGTTCTGTTGGCTTGCCGACAAGGCCGTGCCTTCAGCTCGTCTAGCTTCAGCCTGCGCAGTATGCGCCGCATGACATGCTCGCCGAACTGGCTCGTAGGTCTGACGAAATGCATTCACAACAGGAGTTACAGCCACGCGAAATTTGGTCTCCCTCGCTACTTCTTCATCAACGAAGTCTCTCTCGCGGGTATAAATGCGGCGAATCGCATCTCGGCAAGCCTCGCTGGCTCTTGGCGAGGTCTCGTGACACGCCACCTCGCCTGCCTCTAGATAAGGCATTAGCATTTCTCCGGTGTCGCGTTGGTGGGCCATCTGTCGTTCTGTCTTTGCTAGATCACGTTCCAACGACTTCAGTGCGGTCTCGAATTTCTTATCTGCATCCTTGCAATTCTGCGGTTCTGCTTCAATGTAGCTGTGAAATGCCGCTTCCATCGCATTGACGATGCTTCTACGTAACTGCAAGCGTTGATCATCCGGGTTGACTAGTGCGTCGTAGTAAACTACGGGCAAAGACGGACGCTTGTTTGAATCCGACAGCGATACACTCGAAAGACAGATGTTAACAATAACAACAATAACAGCACCTGAACAGGTTGCTTTTAGTCTCCGTCTCCATAATTTGGGGACTCTACTTCGCGGGCTCATCTTGTACTCCACGTTGCCGCGTCGTTGACGTCGCGTCCGACGATGTGTCAGCGTCGGATGACGTGTCGGCCTGTACTCGGTACGCGACGTAGCAATACCAGTAGTCGTTCTTGTCGCTACAGTCGCATGCTCGAATGTCTATGGCACCTTGACGCTGGGCCTCCGAACGTGCAGAAGCGCAAGCGTTAGCTCTGTTGTTGTCGTGTCCGACTCCTGTGTGTACATACCCGGTCTGGGCCGTCGCCCAATATACACACGCCAATCCAATCAAAACGACACCCACGCAACTCGCGATAGTTATCTTCACGTTCGGCCCCCTCAGCTTGGATACGCGGTTAAGAAAACGCTAATTGTTAATAATATACCAAAGAAGGATTTAGAAGAGAAGTGATGGAGCAGGATGTCACAGGCGGAAAAAGAGCAACAGAAGGTGCCGCGGATGCGACGAGGAACGTGTCGGAAGAAGGCTGTGAGGAGTAACGGAGGAGACGTTTGTAGAGGACTAGGAGAGATGAGGACCGCAGGGAGTTGGTGGATGTGATCAAGTGCACGCTTGCCGGCTGCGGAGGAGGTCGGGACCACGGTCGGCACGATGGGCGGTTTACGGCGATCATCTTCGAAGTCTCCGCGCCCGTTGCTACCCCGGAAGCCGACGGTGGCGGTTCGTCGACGGCACCTGCCGTGCCATTGACAGTGCCGTCGTCGACGTGGAGTCCGAGACGCTTAACGGCGGTCAGGCCGTCCATGCGGACTTGGCGTAAAGCGACGATGTCAGGGAAGATACCGGAGACGTGCTGCACGGCAAAGCCGCCGTGGCGATTGAGCGGGATCGACGTCGCGGTGCAGAGATTGTTGCGGTGGCGTTCGGGCGGCTGGGTACGGAGCTACTCTGGGGCGGGCAGACGTTGCCGGTCTGGAACTGGTAGCCTTGGGCCGCTACGTCCCGCAGCTTCTCGAAGGCGGCGCAGCCTGCTGTCGAGTTTCCAGGCGCGGTCGGAGTTGCGCGCGGTGATCCTGAGCATCCACAAGGCTTCGAGAGGCACCTGCGGGGTGTCTTGGTTGAAAGCAGGGTTGGCCGTAACCGCGGTGTGTGTGAGCCGTAAACAGGTGGCGCATCCGATGTGAGAGGACGGGGGTTGGGATTAGCCGACTTCCGGGGCATACGCACCACGCGTGTGGATTGCAGCCAACGGGCGGCTCCAGCCAGCGTGGGGCGCCGGTTTTGGCCATTTCCATGGGTGGCGGACATGAACGTATCTGCCCACCTGGAACGGGGTCGTGCGCTTGGCCATCGTGCTCGACGTGTTGAGCCTTGAGGTGGTGGCAAGGGCCATGGTTGATCGTCTCCGTGCCGACCTGGCCCACCGCCTCAACATGGCCATCGAGCAGCAGCACTCCACCGCGGTGCATCATTCCGACATTTGACAGGTCTGCCCCGCGGTGCTAGCCGTCTCCGGTATGGTGATGTGCTTCGACACACGGGAGTGCTTGTTCGCGAACGGTGGCAGGAGGTATCTGGCGACAGTCGATCTCCTGGAAGCCGTGGCTGGTATCACTGGTTTCGAAAGGCTGGGTACTCGCTACCCTTTTGCACTGGCACACCTTGTGACGGAAGTTGTGGAGTGGCTGCTTCGATTTGCTGCCGGAGTGGGGAATGAACGTTTTCCGAGCTCTCATATTTTGTAATCTCGCTGTCCTCATTCTGGTTGGCCTGCTCCTCGCGGCCGGACCGACGTTCGGACAGTCCTACAAGGTGTCAGAGGAGAAACGAGAACTCATCGGCAGACTCAGAGAGGCCCTCTGCCAAATCGCCAGGAAGAACGACTTCTACCGGATCAAAACGATTCTCAAGAACGCCGGCAAGCGCAATATAGGCAAGGAAATCACCATTGATGAGGCATACCCTTACCTCTACTGCAACGAAATGATGGCCAGCAATATCGACCTTATCCGAGTGGCTGCAGAGTACCCGCACCTTGACTTGTTCCTTGTGAAGTTCACGCAACACTTTACAAGGGACAGCTCCGACAAAACGATGTTCGCGAAGTTACTCATGTGCAAGCGGGACTTCGGTCGTGGGTGCCTCGACGTGTTCGAGCACATCGAGAAAAACCGAAGAGCTGAGCAAGACAACAGAATAGTGATCAAGAAATACGATTTTCTGAAAAAGATATTGCGAAAAAGGTTGGGCCGTATCGGCGGCCCGATACGAGACCCTGAATTCTGCCGGGAAGTGCTCGACGAACCTCGTTACTGTCACACGGAGAAACTGGATATGTGCGTGGCGGTGAATGCCGCTCGTTACGACGATTGCCACAGAAGGGCCGGCTATGATGAGTGTAACAAAGTGCACGGGTGTATCCAGAAAGCTGATCAGCGGTATGCGGCATGCCTCGAGACAATCGAATCGTGCCGTTGACCGCCATTGCCGGTTCAACCGCTTGCCTGATGACCTCGCAGTGTACCTCACGGCTCTCCACGTTTCCGTAGGCGCACCGCGCTGACGGGAACAGCCCGTTCGTGATCGTTTTTGATGGCAGGTGGATCCGCAGTGACGGGTAGTGTAGGGCCGACGGTGCGGATGACGCCGCCGTAGGGTCGGCATGCGTCAGGATCCCTGTCGACCGACCAATGTCTCCTTCAGGCACGGTCCTCCAACAGGACATCGATGCGGTCGGCCACGCGTTGAGCGGGGTCGCGGAGTTGCTCGACGGTCCAGTCGGCTGCATAGCCCTCGGTGATGTCGTCGTCGCGGGCGTGGTTGACGAGGCGCTTGGTGAGGGGCCGGGGCAGCATGAGATCGCGCTCGGCCACGGTGATGAAGGCGTTGCGCAGGCCGTGGAACCAGAAGCGCGTGCCGGCGGCATGGCTTATGTCGCCATGGTACTGCTGAAGACCCCTGAGGTGGCCGGTGGCGCTCGTGAGAGAGGGGAAACCCAGCCTTCATCCGCCGCGCCCTCAGCCCCGGCCCAGCGGTGCTCGAACACGGTGGCGAGTTGTCGTCTTGGTCTCCTCGACCCGCAGGATGCCACGGTCGAGGTCGATGCGCTCCCAACGAAGCGAGACCGCCTCGGCCAGGATGTGTCTGTGCCTCGCGCTTTTAGTTGGTTCGGCGGAAGCGGCTGAGTGGGAGAGAAACGACAAGCTTCCCGATGACGTGCCGAACTCCAAATTGGTAGTACGCTATAAGGATGAAAACGTGCTTTCGCTGCTGCAGGCACCCTTCCTGAAGGGCGTACGGGGCCACCCGGTGGCGCAGGTGCCGGTTAGTATGGCCTTGGTCGACAAGCTCGCAACGGTGAAAGATGGTGGACTTCATGAATTCTTGGGAGTTGAACGACGGAACAGCCACCAACTGTAAGCGCCGCGAAGAGCTTGAGTCAGAGGAGTCTGTATGTCCCGGACACCAGTAACAAGAGTGCAATTGCTCGGTGGCGGTACGCTATTGTTCGTTGCCTATGTCACATATTTTCAATCAGAGGACAAATGAGTAAAAGACGTCTTGGGAGGTGGGTTCTCTTCTGCTTGCTTTGGTTGAGTTTGTATGCTGGCGTCTACGCATGCGTCAAATGGCATTCTGTCTACCCTTGGGCATTAATACTGGAAAATTTGATTCCGATCGGTTTGGGGATTCCCGCGGTCTTCCTTTCTGAGGTGGTCCTGGAAAATCGGACAGGTTGCTAAGGTGTATTCCACCGACTTAGGGAGGGATACGCAATGAGTACACGACGAAGGTTCAGCGGGGACTTCAAGGCGAAGGTGGCGCTGGAGGCGCTGCGCAGAGACAAGACGATCCAGGAGATTGCGGCGCGACACAAGGTCCATCCGAACCAGGTGAGTGCCTGGAAGCAACGTGCGGTGGAGGGGATGAAGGAGGTTTTCACGAAGGGTGCGGAGCGGGCACGAGGGGACCACGAGGGGGAGATTCGGGACCTGCACGCGAAGATCGGGGAGTTGACGGTGGAGCGGGATTTTTTGGCACGAGGGCTCAAGTGGTGAGCCGGGAGAAGCGCCGGGCGATGACCGAGCCCGGCCATCCCAAGCTCAGCTTGAGCCGACAATGCCGGTTGCTTCGAGTGAGTCGATCCTCGGTGTATCATAGGCCCAAGGGCGAGAGTGCGGAGAATCTGGCGCTGATGCGCCGGATCGATGAGCTGTTCCTGGAGTACCCCTTCTACGGCAGCCGCCAGATGGTCCGCCATCTGTGGCGGGAGCGAGTCCGAGTGGGTCGTCACCGGGTGCGGCGTCTGATGCGCCTGATGGGGCTCCAGGCCATCTACCAGGCGCCGCGGACCACCCGACCGCACCCCGAGCACCGCGTTTACCCCTACCTTCTCAAGGGTGTCGCCATCGAACGACCCAATCACGCGTGGACGGCGGACATCACCTACATCCCCGTCCAGAAGGGCTTCCTGTACCTGGTGGCGGTGATGGACTGGGCCACCCGCCGGGTGCTCTCCTGGAGCCTGTCGAACACCCTCGATGCCCGCTTCTGTGTCGAGGCCCGCACCGAGGCTCTGGAACGCTACGGTCCTCCCGAGATCTTCAACACCGACCAGGGCAGCCAGTTCACCAGCCTGGAGTTCACCTCCGTGCTCAAAGACGCCAGTATTGCCATCTCCATGGATGGCAGGGGCCGGTGCATGGACAACATCTTCATTGAGCGCCTGTGGCGCTCCCTGAAATACGAGGCCGTCTACCTGCACGAACTCTCCGACGGCTTCGCGGCCCAGCGGGTCATCGCCCGGTGGGTGGCCTTCTACAACACCCAAAGGCCTCATTCTGCCCTCGCCGGCTCCACCCCACAGGAGGCCTACGAACGAGGACTCCAGAGACAGGCCGGGCCTCACACCCCGCCCGCCCCTCTGCCAGTTCCATCGAAACACGAAGACGTGCTAAACAGGACCCTGGCGGCATGATCCACTACCGGAATACACCTTATCTCGGCCGCCATCCTGTCCTACAAACCAGGACCACCTCATTGTGAGCTGATGGGGCTCGGCCCGGGTGGCCTTGCGGACATGGAGGGTGCGGCCGTCCTTGCGGCGGAAGAATCGCGCAAACGTTCACGGAGTGGAGTTCTCTGATGCGTTATCGTGGTCGGTGACAACCCACTCAACCATTCTGGGACAGTCGTTCTCGGTAGTTGGTCAATCACGATGTGTCCTCCCTTCGGATGTCACCACGGTAGCGTTTCGTAAATTTCTCGACAAGATCGACACTTGGTTCAAGTTGCCGAACGGTCATGCCCACAGCGTCGAAATAGGCGCCGCGAACAGGCGTTCACCGAACGGCACGACATGCTCATGGTCGTGGAGGACCAGTCCCAGAACGAACTTGTCGCCGCAGGCTTCCGACAGGCGGCGGAGGCCGGCGAAATCCCGGGCGGTCACGGTGGCGGAGGCTTTGACCTCGATTCCAACGACGCGGCCGCGACGGTCCTCCATGACGATGTCGACCTCTTTTCGTTCCTTGTCCCGGAAATGGGAAAACTCGTACCGGTCGTCCGACCAACTGGCCAGTTTCAGCAACTCAGCAAGAACGAAAGTCTCCAGGACCGGCCCGAACAGCGCCTTGTCTTTCTTCACACGGTCGGGGGTGATGTCCCTTAAGGCCGCAAGCAGTCCTGCATCGAGGAAGTGCAGTTTCGGTGTCTTGGTGAGCCGCTTGAGCGTATTGGTGAACCAGGGTTGCAGGTTGCACAGGAGATACAGACTCTCGAATAATCCAGTGTATCTTCGGGTGGTGAAATGATTCATTCCCAACGGTGCGCCGAAGCCGGAGTAGTTGACGAGTTGTCCGGAGTGCTCCGCGAGAACGCGCAAGAGCCTCGGCATCAACGGAACTTTCTCGAATTGGGCGATGTCACGGACATCTCGTTGAACGATGGCCTCGATGTAGTCGAGATACCAGTCGCGTCGGGTGTTCCAACGGGAGTGGGTAAGAGCTTCCGGATAACCGCCGGCAAGGACTTTTTCGATCAAGTCGGCTCCGACCACGACGTCGCCGGTCTTGGGCACTTGGCCTTTGAAGGCCATATCGAGAAACGCGGATGGACTCCCTTTCAACTCCGCCTGTGCCAAGGGCAAGAGGTGCACGATCTTCATTCGGCCTGCAAGCGAATCGGCCACCCGTGGCACGGTCATGAGATTCGCGGACCCGGTGAGCAAGAAACGGCCGGGCCTCGGGTCGGTATCGACAGCGGTCTTGATGGCCAGAAGGAGGTCGGGCGCACGCTGAACCGCGTCGATAACAGCCCGATCGAGGCCGCGTATGAATCCCACCGGATCGGCCAGGGCCGTCTCCAGGGTGGTTTGGTCATCGAGGTCCAGGAACGGGATCTTGCCGCCTGCGATACGTCTGGCCAGTGTCGTCTTGCCGGACTGTCGCGGGCCGGATACGAGCACTACCCGTGTATAGGTCAACGCCTCATTGACGCGGTTTTCGATAAAACGAGGATACACGTCCGCACCTCTCCAACTACTTGACGTACAAATACGCCTGATTGAAGGTTAATGACCGACCGATTGAATGTCAAGAGCCGACCAATTGAAGCTCGGTGGCCGACCAATTGAAGCTTTAGGTCCGACTGATTGAAGGATATGGGGGCGAACTCGGATGCCGTCCTACTCGCTGGTCACGCAGGCCTTCAGCCCCTCCCGTGAGCCCCGGTCCCATTCTTCTTCGTAGTTGGGCCAGTCGTTCAGGAAGAGCATGTCGTCGTAGGTGGCGTGGCCGGAGCCCCAGCGACGCTCGGGGTGGACGGAGTCGTGGTGGGGGAAGGGGAGGCGGTACTTCTTCCAGCTCTCGTAGTAGCAGCGCATGATCTGGATGTAGAACTCCAGCGGGATGGCGGGCTGCTCGTGCTGCGAGACCAGGTCGGAGCCGGGCTCCCGGCGCCACTGGTTGAAGCGCGGGAAGATGCCGTGGCGCATCATGAAGTCGACGCCGTCGCCCGTGGACTTGACCGCGTCCGGGATGTTGTCGAAGCCGTAAGGCCGGGCCAACTCCACGCCGCAGACGAAGTTGGGCCGGGCGTTGCCCTCGCCGAGCACCTCCACCGACTCGATCATCCAGCGTACCCAGTTGTCCCAGCCGATGCGGCGGTTCTTGCCCGGGTTGATCCACTCGAACAGCCGCTTGTCCCAGACCTCCATGTTGGCGTGGTGGCAGTCGACGCCCTCGGCGCGGTAGCGCTTCATGGTCTCCTTGTCCTTGGCGTTGGTCTGGATGTTGATGTAGCGGCGGTGGCCGCCCCACTTGAGGGCCGAGGCGTACTCCAGGTAGAAGTCGTCCTCCGACTTGCGGTGGAGGGTCTTCAGGATGGTGCCGCCCGAGATCAGGAAGTCGATGGGCGGAGCGTAGCCTACTTCGTCGATGGCGTCCTGCTCAATGGAGCGGGCGACCTCGGCCACGTAGGACACGGGCTTCACCGGCGTGTTGAAGGTGAAGTCCCGGGATTCCTTCATCTGCCGCACGTTGACGTTGATGTCGCAGAAGCGGCACTCCTCGTCCGGCCCCCAGTACTGGCAGTTGCGGAACACCGTGGCGAAATAGCCGAAGGCGATGATCTCGTGGTACTTGGTGCCGTCCTCGAAGGACCGCGTGTAGTACTTCAGCGGCTTGGGGAAGCTCACGTCACAGAGCTCGCGGCCGTCCAGCAGGAGCTTGCACTCCCCGTCGATCACGTCGATCACATAGGGCGAATCAGGATTCAGGGTGGTCTGTACGATGACGGGCCGGAGGCCCAGGTGTCCGCCGCGGATGGCGAACCACTCGGGCGTCCTGCGGTGCTCCTTCCGCTTCATGTCCTTCATGGACATGAGGTCGTAGGAGAACAGCCGGTAGGACTTGACCAGGGCGTCGGAGGCCAGCTCCAGGGCGGCGTCCGTGAACCAGTGGCCCACCCGCAGGAGATCCATCTTGAGGATCACTTCCCGCGGCATGTCCTCGTAGTTGCGCAGGTGCCGCTCGAGGTATTCCGTCTCGCTCGAGGAGGTGACGCTGTCCAGTCCGGTCATTGTGTCATGTTTGGTCGGGGTTGTACCAACCCCTCATGCGGTCCTCTGAACTGGGCCCAGAGGTCGGCCTTGGTGATGAATTTCTGTTGGATTGTTTGACCGCGAAGAGGCTGAGTGAACGCAATCATACAGTTATCGGCCCCGGCCGCCACGCAAGGATCTGGATATGTAGGCGTATTGTCCCCGCCACTTGAGGTAGATCTGGCCTCGGGAGAAATCCGGACGGCTCTTCCCCTGTAGTTGCTGTCGTTTGCGCTGGGAGGTTCCACTATAGCAACATGGGCATTCCCTGCAGCTGCGGCAGCCAACGCGTTCTGCAATGTCCGGTCACTCAACTCGGAAATATTGTATCCGTACAGCGGGACGGGTTTATAAGCGTCTTTTGGATTGATGAGTAAAGTCACGAACGCAAGCGCGTTTGTTACGGGAGTTGCACGCGTGACGGAGGCTGGTTGTCTAGCGACTTCGACGGTTGTTCGGCCCGAACCTTCCTGGCTGACGGCCGGACTCGCGGAAGCCGCAATCACGAGCAGGACTAACGCCCTGTTCAACCATTCTTTCATTGGCCAACGCCTTGTCAAGACAGAAACGCGTACTTCACTATGCTAACCGCCAATGACGGGTAGATCAAGCCACAGAAGAAAAACGTCAACGGTCGTCCATGCCTGAACGTCGTCGCAATCAGGCTTGTGAACATCAGACAGATTATCAAGCAAAGAACGACACCGGTGAGCAGAGAGTCCATCAATAAGCCCACGAGATTTGCCGTACCCAGCAACTGGGAAGGCTCAAACGGATCGGAAGGCGTAGACCCGGTGGTAGGGGCTTGGTTGTCAATCATTGCCATGGACAACCAAAAAGCGACAAAAACCCAAAAGAGCGTACCCAATAATGTTACACCATACCTCACGAGCATTGGTGCGTACTGGTCTCCTTCCGGGGGCTCGGGCAAGACACGGTCCATGATGCGACGCAACATCACAGCTATTTCGTCGCGTATTGGGGTCCCCTGACTGGGAGGAACTTCAGTGATCTTGTGGTTTTCTACGCTGGTCACGGGAAACTCTTTTGTTTGGTGGCGCCTCTGTTGGACTCACCCCGCGTAGCGCGGCACGATGTTGGTGGGCGTGTACTCGGCCGGCGCCTCGGTGACGAACAGCTCGGGCTCGATTCCGTAGAGGCGCCGGGCGTTGCCGCCCAGCATCTTTTCCTGCACCTTCCGGGGCACGCCGTGCTTGTCCATGTTGTCGACGGCTTCCCAGGTGTCCGATGCGTCGTGGTGCGGCATGTCGGACGACCACAGGGCGATGTCCTCGAAGATGTCCCACAGCCTGAGGGTGATGTCCTCGTCGCTCTCGAAGGCGATGAAGCACTGCCGGGCGAAGGTCTCCCGCGGGTCGCCGACCTTCTGCGGCGGCACGGCCTGTTCCCGCACGAACCGGTAAAGGTCGAGGTAGGTCTCGGCCTTTTCCAGGATCAGCGGCAGCCAGCTCGAGTTGGATTCCAGGATGGCCACCCTGAGCTTGGGAAACTTCTCCAGCCAGCCCGTGAGCATCACGACCATGGTCCAGGTCTGGGCCTCGCTGATGAAGCTCAGGGACTCGGAGCCGGGCTGCACCGACCCCATGCTGCGCATGATGTTCTCCACGAACTGCCCCGGGGAGTACACGTAGACGTCGTGGGCGGTGAAAGGGGAGCGCTTGGCGCTGCTCTTGCCCTGGGTGCCGGCAGACATCCTCTCCGCCATGGCCGTGGTCACGGCCTCGCCGCCCGAGGGAAACGTGTGCATGCCCAGCGCCAGCCCCAGCTCCTCGAACTCCTTCCACAAGGGGTCGAACTCGGGGAAGGTGGGGTAGCGGTCGTTGACCAGCACCGGCCGCACCACCGCCGACTTGAACCCCAGCTTGGCCACGCGGCGCAATTCCTGGACCGCGTAGTCCACGTCCTGGACGGGAAGCACGGCGCAGGGATAGAGGCGCTTGCGGTCGGCGGCGCAGTAGTCGTTGACCCAGTCGTTGTAGGCGGCGGCGCAGATGCGGGCGGCGTCCGGATTCTTCACCAGCGGCATGCGCACGAAGGTGGACGGGAACACCATCACCTGGTCGATGCCCGAGGCGTCCATGTCCTTGAGGCGGACCCGCGGGTCCCGTTGGCTGGCGTTGCGGCCGATCTCCTCGTCCCACCTGGGGTCGTCGGGCGCGATGGAGCCCAGGATCTTCTTGTTCATGCCCGGATGCCAGCCTTGTCCCGGATAGGCGTAGGTCTTGGGGTTGCCGTAGCTCACCTGGCCGTTCACGACCATCACGAGCCGGTCCATGTCCCGGTAGAAATGCTGCTTGGCGAACGCCCGCTGCTTCTCCGGTATGTACTCGTCCCAGACCTCCCGGGGTTCATGGATGTGGCTGTCGCAGTCGAAGACCGGAAAGTCCTTGGTGCGCCCTTGTGCGGTGTAGGCCATCGTTCACTCCTGGCGGCCGATTACGAGTTGATCGTTTCTCCGTCATTCCCGCGAAAGCGGGAATCCAGGTGGGGTCGGCTCAGTGATGAAGCCCCTCCCACCCCTGGATTCCCGCTTTCGCGGGAATGACGGACTTTGGGGCCATCGCCGTTTCGATCAATGAAACTCCATTTGCCTATGCGCTCGGCTTGAACTTCGGCAGCGTGTATTCCTCGTGGTCCTCGTACACCACCTCCACCGCCATCCCCACCTTCACCTCATCGGGCGGAATGTCGACGACGTTGCTCACGAGCCGCGGCCCCTCGTCGAGGTCCACGAGCGAGACGTTGTAGGGGATCTGGTCCTGGTAGGCCGGATGCCACGCCCGGTGATAGGTGACGAAGGAGTAGATGGTGCCCTTGCCGCTCACCGGCACCCACTCGTTGTCGGAAGACAGGCATTTGGCGCACAGCGCCTGGGGCGGGAAGTTGAAGTACGTCCGGCAGCCGTTGCACCGCTGCACGGTGAGCTTGTGCTCCTTGAGGTTGTCCCAGAATGGCCTGGCCTCCATCTCCGCGAGAAAAGGTTCGGCGCGGGGCGCCGCGCGCCCGCGCTTGTCGTGTGCTTCTGTCTTGCTCATTGTACCCCCAGTACGAGTGATGCGTGCATGCACAGGCTGCCGCCGTGCCCGCTGATGACCCCCGCCTTCGCGCCCTGCACCTGCCGCTCGGGCTCCACCTCGTTGCCGCGCAACTGCTTGACGCCCTCGGTGACGTGCATGATGCCCTCGAGATGGGCCTGTGACAGCAGCCCGCCGTGGGTGTTCACGGGGATCTCGCCGCCCACCTCGATGCGGCCGTCCTTGATGAAGTCCTTGCCCTCGCCCTTGCCGCAGAAGCCGTAGTCCTCGATGGTGATGAGCGTCGTGATGGTGAAGCAGTCATAGAACTGCGCGAAGTCCATGTCCTTGGGTTCCAGCCCCGCCATGCGGTAGGCCGCCTCCGACGACTTCCGGCTCCCCAGGGTGGTCAGCGTCGGCGCGTCCATGACGCTGGAGTGCGGGTGGTGCTGCCCCATGCCCAGCACCTGCACCGGCCTCTTGGGCAGGTCCCGGGCCCGCTCCATGCTGGTCACCAGCAGGGCGGCGCCGCCGTCCGACTCCAGCGAGCAATCGAACAGGTGCAGCGGCTCCACGATCAGACGCGAGTTCTGGTGGTCCTCGATGGACATGGGCTTCTGCATGGTGGCGTTCCTGTTCATGCACGCGTGCTTGCGGGTGGACACCGCGATCTGCCCCAGGTCCTCGCTGGTGGTGCCGAACTCGTGCATGTGGCGCGTGGCCGCGAACGCGTGGTTGGCCACCGCGGAGAAATGTCCCCAGGGCTGCTCCCAGTGCTCGTCGCCGCTGCGGATGGGATAGCCCGGCGTGGGGTCCGGCGTCGCGCGCTTGCGCGCGTGGACGCACACCACGTAGTTGGCCATGCCCGCCTCGATGGCCATCACCGCGTTCTGGATCATGGCGATGGGAGTGGCGCCCCCCAGCGCCAGGTCGGTGGCGTAGCTGGGGTCGATGCCCGCCATGTGGGCCAGCCGCACCGCGTAGCTTCGGTGGGCGTCCGTGAGCGGCTGGTTGGTCAACAGACCGTCCACCTGGGACACGTCGACGCCGGCGTCCTCCAGGCACAGGCGGATGGCTTCGACGTGCAGCGAGTTGGTGGTGGCTTCGGGCCGCTTGCCCACCTGGGTCTCGCCGACGCCCACGACGGCGTATTGGCCCGAGAGGTTTGACATGACTGCCTCCTTGTTCCCGGCCGGCGCCGGCCATGTGCCGGAACCTGCCAGGATCGGTCACAAGCTCTTGCTTGAACGGTCCCCTACTTGTCCAGGCCGACGATCCTGCGCGCGCGGCTCACCACTTCCGGCGTCATCTGCTTCTTCATGTCGGCGATGAGGCCGGTAAGGTACTCACCGCTCCTGGGGTTGATGTCGAGCCGCGCCCGCTTGGCGTCCTTCAGGAACGCGGGGTCCTTGAGGACGTCGTCGAAGGCTTTGCGCAGCACGGCCACCCTGTCCTTGGGCGTCCCCGGGGGCAACGCCCAGGGCCGTACCATGGCGGCGGGAAGGAGCAGGACCTTCATGAAGGCCACGTCCGCGGGTTTGGTGATCCTGTCGTTCAGACCCGGCACGTTTCGCGCCTCAAGCTCGGGGTGGCGTTCCTCGCTGATGTAGGTGATGAGCTTGATGGAGCCCTCCTGGAGCATGGACATGCCGGTGGACTTCACCGAGTCCCAGGTCCATCCGGTAAGGGCGTCCACCTCTTTCTGCAGCAGCCCCGCGCGCACCGGCGCCGTCCCCTTGTAGCCGGGGACGATCTTGGAGGTGTTGCCGAAGATGTCGTTCATGGCCAGGGGAATGCTGCAGGTCAGGCTGTTGCGCGCGGTGCAGCCGAAGATCAACGGCTCGGTCTTGGTGTCGAGCCACTGGTCCATGCTCTGGATGGGCGAGCCCTTGCGCACCGCCACGGTGATGGGGCTGGTGTTGGCCAGCCCCAGCCAGATGAACTTGTTGACGTCGTACCGGATCCCCGGAAAGTTCAGGAACTGCGCCTGCGCCACGGTCCAGGTGGGGTGCACGAGGGCGAGGCCGTCCCGTTTGGTGATGTTGTATACGTAGTTGGTGCCGATGAGCCCGCTGCCGCCGGGTATGTTGATGACGATAACGTTGGGCTTGCCCGGGATATGCTTCCCCAAGTGTCTCGCGAACAGCCGCGAATAGGTATCGTAACCGCCCCCCGGGGAGCTGACCGAAATGATCTTGACCGTCTTGTTCTCGTAAAACGACGCTGCTCCGGCAATGCTGCCGCCGGCGGCTGCCATCGCCGCCATGATGAAACCGATGAGTGCTACTCGCAGAAACATGTTGAGTCTCCCTCCTGTTGCTCCAATCCGATTTCCATGGGACCGGTCACTTCTCCAGGCCGATGATCTTCCGGGCGCGGCTCAGCACCTCCGGGGTCATCTGCGTCTTCATGTTGGCGATGAGTTCGGTGAGCCACTTGCCGCTCTTGGGGTTGATGTCCAGGCGGGTGCGCTTGGCGTCCTTCAGGAACCCGGGGTCCTTCAGCGTGGCCTGGAATGCCGTCTTCAGCATCCCCACCCGGTCGGCCGGCGTCCCCGGGGGCACGGCCCACGGCCGCAGCATGGCCGCCGGCAGGAGCAGCACTTTCATGAACGCCACGTCCGCGGGCTTGGTGATCCTTTCGTTCAGGAACGGCACCTTCCGCTCGTCCAGCTCCCCATGACGGTCGAAACCGATATAGGCGATGATCTTGGCGTCACCGTCGTCGAGCATCGACATGCCGGTGGACTTCACCGAGTCCCAGCTCCACCCGGTCAGCCCGTCCACCTCGTTCTGCAGCAGCGCGGCGCGGATGCGCGCCGTCCCCACGTAGCCGGTCACGACCTCGGAGGTCTTGCCGAAGATACCGTTCAGGGCCAGGGGGATGCTGCAAGTGAGGCTGTTGAGCGACGTGCAGCCGAAGATCAGCGGCTTGGTCTTGGGATCGAGCCACTGGTCCATGGTCTGGATCGGCGAGCCCTTGCGCACCACCGCGGTGATGGGGCCGCTGTTGGCCAGCCCCAGCCAGATCATCTTGGTGACGTCGTACTTGATGCCGGGGAAGTTCAGGTACTGTGCCTGGGCCACGCCCCAGCTCGGCTGGATCAGCGTAAGGCCGTCCGGCTTGGTCACGTTGTAGACGTAGTTGGTGCCGATAAGGCCGCTGGCGCCGGGAATGTTGACGACGATGACCTTGGGCTTGCCCGGGATATGCTTCCCCATGTGGCGCGCGAAGAGGCGGGAGTAGGTGTCGTAGCCGCCGCCGGGCGCGTGCACGGAAACGATCTTGACCGTCTTCTTCTCGTAGAATGACGCCGCGCCGGCCAAGCTTCCGCATGCCAGCAGCACCGCCAGAATGAGCCCGATCCATGCCATTCGTCGAAACATGTTTGTTCTCCTTGTTGGATAGACAGATCTCACCCGATTTACGGTGGCTACGATAGACCAGCGGGCGGGGCATTTCAAACCCTCGAATGTCGTTCCGACAAACCGTTTCCGCGTCTTGCCGGGACCGCGCCGTTCCGTCTATCTTTCGACAGCATCGGACCCGTTTGCGTGACTCATGGAGGCCACATGTCGAAGCCGATCCTGCACGGCGTCAAGGTCCTGGACCTGAGCCACATGTACCCGGGCACTCTGTGCACCTGGCTGTTGGCGGCCCTGGGGGCGGAAATCCTCAAGGTGGAGGAGCCCGGGGCGATGCGCTCGGGGGCGCCGTTCCTCAACCAGGGCAAGAAGAGCATCGCGCTGAACCTCAAGGCCGACGCGGGACGCGAGGTCCTGTACGCCCTGGTCAAGGCGTCGGACATCGTGGTGGAGGGCTTCCGGCCCGGCGTGGCGCGGCGGCTCAAGGTGGACTACGAGACGCTCCGCCGGTTGAATCCCCGGCTGGTCTATTGCTCCATATCCAGTTTCGGACAGACCGGCCCGTCGGTGGCGTACTCGGCCCACGACATCAACTTCCTGGCGCTGAGCGGCATGCTCGGCATCGGCCGGGAGGCCGGCCGGAGGCCGCTGCCCCCGGCGGCCCAGGTGGCCGACGTGGCCGGCGGCGGGTACCCGGCGCTGAGCGCGATCCTCGCCGCCTACATCGCGGTTCTGCGGGATGGGGAGGGCCGCTACCTGGACATCTCCATGTTCGACTGGACCCTGCTCATGGTGGCGCGCTATCTGATGCTGGACCCGCCGCCCCGGAGGTCGCGGCCCGAGGTCAAGCGCGAGCACGCCACCCTGGCCGGAACCGCGGCCTGCTACGACACCTACGAGGCGTCGGACGGCGGTTTCGTGTCACTTGCGGCCCTGGGTCCGCGGCAGTGGCGGCTCCTGTGCAAGGCCCTGGGCCTGGAACGCTTCGCCGATGCCGCTTTCGATCCGGCCGAGACTCCGCGAATCAAGGCGGCCATGCGGCGCGCCTTCAAGCGCCGGCCCCGCGAATACTGGGTGGAGCTTCTCCGGAACCGGCACGGCCTCTCCGTGGCGCCGGTGTACGAGCCCGAAGAAGTCTTGCAGGACCCTCACGTCCGTTTCCGCAAGACGCTGGCCCGCCGGAAGGACACCGGCGCCGTCGAGTTCACGCCGCCGTTCTGGTTCGCCGGGGCGCGGAAGCCCGGAGGACGAATCTGCCGCGTGGGCCAGCACACAGGGGCGGTGCTCAAGGGACTCGGTTACACGGCCGCGGAGATCCGGGAACTGCGCAAGGCCAAGGCCGTCTGATCGCGGTTGAACGCGGTTCCTGATAGGAGTAATTTCGACAGCCCCTTTCGAGGAGGCGATCGGGGCGCCGGAGCGCGGGGCGCCGATGGAGGACAGCGATGTCGGATGTAAAACCGGGGTTGGAAGGGGTGGTGGCCGGCGAGACGGCCATCTGTTCGGTGCGCCCGGAAGGCGAGCTGATCTACCGGGGCTACGACGTGCACGACCTGGCGGAGCAGGCGAGCTTCGAAGAGGTGGCTTACCTGGTGCTGTTCGGCAGGCTGCCCAACCGGGCCGAGCTGGAAGGGTTCGACGCGGAGTTGAGGTCCCACCGGGCGCTGCCGCCGGGGGTGGTGGAGAGTCTGGAGCTGCTGCCTTCGGATGCGGTGCCCATGGACGCGCTGCGTACGGCGGTGTCGGCGCTGGCGCTCTACGACCCGGACGCGGGCGACGATTCCCGCGAAGCCAACCTGAGGAAGGCCACCCGGCTCTTGGCGCGGCTGGCCACGGCGGTGGCGGCGCTGCACCGGCTTTCCCAGGGTTTGGAGGCGGTGGCGCCGGACCCCGGGCTCAACCACGCGGCCAACTTCCTGTACATGCTGCGCGGGGAGCGGCCGGAGGAGTTCGAGGCGAGGGGGCTGGAGGTGACGCTGATCCTGTACATGGAGCACGAGTTCAACGCCTCGACGTTCACGGCGCGGGTGATCGCCTCGACGCTGGCGGACCTGTACGGCGCGGTGGTGGGTGCGATAGCGGCGCTCAAGGGGCCGCTCCACGGCGGCGCCAACGAGAAGGCCATGGACGTGATCCTGGAGATCGGCGAGCCCGAGCGGGCGGAGGCGTGGGTGGAGGAGAGCCTGCGGCAGAAGAAGCGGGTGATGGGATTCGGCCACCGGATTTACAAGACCGCGGACTCGCGGGTTGAGGTGGCGAAGAAGTGGGGCGCGCTGTTGGGCAAGCAGCTCGACGACACGCGGCTGAGCGACATCTGCATCACGGTGGAGGAGGTTATGCGCCGGGAGAAGAACCTGTGCCCGAACGTGGACTTCTATGCCGCGCCCATCTATCACATGATGAAGATTCCCATTGCCCTCAACACGCCCATCTTTGCCATGAGCCGTGTGGTGGGCTGGTCGGCGCACATCATCGAGCAGATCGACAACAACCGCCTGTTCCGGCCCAACTCCCGGTACGTGGGCGCCACCGGTCTCGAGTTCCAGCCGCTGGACCGCCGCGGCTGAGGGGTTGAGCCGGTCGAGCCCATGGCGGAGTCGCAGACCGCACCACAGGCGCTGGACGGCGTCAGGGTCCTGGAGCTGGCGGGGGCCGGGGGCGAGTACTGCGGCAAGCTCCTGGCGGACTTCGGCGCCGAGGTCATCAAGGTGGAGCCGCCCGGGGGGAGCCCCTCCCGGAGCGAGCCGCCGTTCAGGGACCGCCGGCCGGGACCGGACCGAAGCCTTCCCTTCCTCTACTTCAACGCCAACAAGAAAGGCGTCACCGCCGACCTCGGCACCGAGGCGGGCCGGGACCGTGTCCGGCGGCTGGCGCGCACCGCGGACGTGGTGGTGGAGAGCGCCGTGCCCGGGACGCTGGCGGCCATGGGATTGGGGTACGCGGACCTGCGGGCGGCCAACCCCCGGCTGGTCTACGCGTCGGTCACGGCATTCGGCCAGACCGGGCCTTACAGCCGGTACCGCTGGTCCGGTCTGGTGGCGTTCGCCATGGGCGGGCTCATGTACGTCAGCGGCAAGCCGTCGGCGCCGCCGGTGAACGCGCCGGGGGCGCAGGCGTTCCTGGTGGGTTCGGCCCACGCCGCCCTGGCGGTCCTCATGGCGCTGTGGCGCGTGCGGCAGGGCGGCTCGGGACAGCACATCGACGTTTCGATGATGGATTGCCTGGCGGCCATGGAGAACATGGTGTCGCGTTCCGCCTCCACCGGCGTGCATCCCCGCCGGGACGGCACCCAGCACCGCTTCGCCACCCCCGGGACCATCTACCGCTGCCGGGACGGCTTCGTGCACATCTTCGTCACCAACTCCCAGCCGGGGGCCTGGGACCGGTTCGTGGACTGGCTGGGGCGGCCGGAGGCTCTCACGGCCGACGCGTTCAACGACCCGGTCTACCGCCGCGCCCACGTGGCAGAGGTGGACGGGGTGGTTTCGGCGGTGCTGGCGGAGTTGCCCAAGGAAAAGGTCTACGAGGAGCTGCAGGCCCGCCACATCCCGTGCGCCCCGGTGAACACGCCGCTGGAATTCGTGCGCGACCGCCACATCGAGTCCCGCGGCTTCGTGGTCGACACGGTGCACCCGCGCCTCGGTCCCATGGAGTTTCCGGGCCGGGCCTACAAGACCGGAAGCTGGCGGTTCCGGCGCCACGCTCCGGCGGTGGGAGAGCATGAACGCGAGTTGCTCGGCGGCGGGGAGCCGGCGCCGGTTCATCCGCGTCGCGCCGAGCCGGCGATGCCGGACACCGCCCCGGACGGGACGGGGCGGGCCGCGCATCCGGCCCGAAACGCCGCGACGCCGGGCGCGCTGCCCCTGGAAGGGATTCGCGTCGCCGACTTCACGCACATGGTCGCCGGCCCTTACGGTACCATGCAGCTTGCCTACTTCGGCGCCGAGGTGATCAAGATCGAGTCCCGGGCCCGGCCCGACACATGGCGCATCCGCGAGGGCAACAAGGACGTGGAGGCGTCGCTGCCCTTCGCCGACCACAACCGCAACAAGCTGTCGGTCACCGCCAACCTCAAAACGGAAGAGGGCAGGGAGGTGGCGCGCCGCATCATCGCCGAGAGCGACGTGATGGTGGAGAACTTCAGCGTCGGGGTCATGGACCGTTTGGGCCTGGGCTACGAGGAACTCAAGGCGGTGAAGCCGGACATCGTCATGATCCGCCTCCAGGGACTCGGCACCACCGGCCCCCGCAAGAACTACGTGACCTGGGGTCCCAGCCTGATGCCCTTCTCCGGCATGACCTGGCTGTGGAACCACCCCGACGGCGGCGCGCCCGTGGGTTCGCAGACCTCCTACCCCGACTACATCGTCTCCGTCCACATGGCGTTCGTGCTCATGGCGGCCCTGCATCACCGCGCCGGCACCGGGGAAGGGCAGTTCATCGACATCGCCCAGGGCGAGGTCACGGCGTCGCTCATCGGGCCGGCGCTGCTGGACGGACTGGTCCACGGCCGCGCCCCGGAGCCCGTGGGGAACCGCGGCTGCGGGGACGCACCCCACGGCTGCTATCCCTGCCGGGGCGATGACGCTTGGTGCGCCATCTCCGTGGGCGACGACGAGGAGTGGCGGCGTTTCCGCGCGGCCACGGGCAACCCGGCGGCGCTCGGGGACGAGCGGTTCGCCACGGCGGCGTCGCGTCTCGCCAACGCCGACGCCCTGGACGCGGCGGTATCCGAGTGGACGCGCGGGCACAGCCCGCGCGAGGTCATGGAGGCGCTTCAGGCCAACGGCGTAACCGCCGGGATGGTGTCCGACGGCACCACGCTCGTCACCGATCCGCATCTGCGTTCCCGAGGCTCCGTCGTCGAGCACGAGCATCCGCGCCAGGGTCGGCTGACGTTGCCCGGTATCGTCATGAAGCTCTCCGACACGCCGGGAGAGATCCGCCGCCACGCCCCGCTGCTGGGTCAGGACACTCACGCGGTCCTGAACGGACTGCTCGGACTGACCGAGGAGGAGATCCGCGGCCTGGAGGCCGCCGGGGCGTTTTGACGGGGTCCGGGCGATTCCCGCCGGGCTGTTCTACCGGCAACGAAAGGAGTAAAGGAAACACATGGACTACAAGGCCATCCTATTCGAGCGCAGGGACGGCATCGCATACCTCACGTTGAACCGCCCCGAGGTGCTGAACGCCCGTAACCGGCAGATGCGCGAGGAGCTCATCGACGCGGTGACGGCGATCCGGTCGGACCCGGAGGTGCGGGTGGTGATCCTCACCGGCGCCGGGGAGCGGTCGTTCTCCGCCGGCCGGGACCTCAAGGAGGCGGCCCAGGAGAAGGTGGGCGTGGTGGCGGCCCGGCAGGCGAAGATGGAGGTCGGCGACACCGAGATGATCGCCCGGCTCAACAAGCCGGTGATCGCCGCCATCAACGGCTTCGCCCTGGGCGGCGGCTGCGAGCTTGCGCTGGCCTGCGACATCCGGGTGGCGGTGGAAGGGGCCAAGGTGGGTCTTCCGGAGGTCTCCCGCGGCATGATCCCCGGCAGCGGCGGCACCCAGCGGCTGTCCCGGGTGGTGGGCCTCGGCAAGGCGCTGGAGCTGATCCTCACGGGTAGCGTCATCGACGCAGAGGAAGCTTGCCGCATCGGCCTTGTGAACAAGGTGGTGCCGCGCGACGGGCTCATGGCCGCGGCCGAGGAGTACGCCCGGGCCATCGCCACCAAGGCGCCGATAGCGGTGGTGTTCGCCAAGGAGGCGGTGCGCGAGGGCTACGAGATGTCCCTGGACGACGGCCTGCGCTTGGAGACCGACCTCTCGGCGCTGCTGAGGACCACCGAGGACGTCAAGGAAGGGGCCCGGGCCTTCGTGGAAAAGCGCGCGCCGCGGTGGCGCGGGCAGTGACCGCCTGGGGCCCTCAACACGGGAGACGACATGGCTGAATACGGCTCCGACCTCATCGTGGACATGCTCAAGAGCCTGGGCATCAAGTACGCGGCCCTGAACCCCGGGGCGAGTTTCCGCGGCATCCACGACTCGCTGGTGAACTACAACGGCAACAAGAACCCGGAGATGATCGTCTGCTGCCACGAGGAGATCGCCGTGGCCGTGGCCCACGGCTACGCCAAGGCCACCGGCGAGCCCATGGCCGCCATCGTGCACGACGTGGTGGGGCTCCAGCATGCCTCCATGGCCATCTACAACGCCTGGTGCGACAAGGCGCCGGTGCTGGTGCTGGGCGGCACCGGGCCCATGGACACCACCAAGCGGCGCCCCTGGATAGACTGGATCCACACCGCCCTGGTGCAGGGCAACTTCGTGCGCGACATCGTCAAGCTCGACGACCAGCCCATGAGCCTGGGCGCCCTGCCCAACTCCATCCTGCGGGGCTACCGGGTGGCCATGACCGAGCCCAAGGGGCCGGTCTACCTGTGCTTCGACCTCGACCTGCAGGAGTCGCGGCTGCCGGAAGCCATGGCCCAGTCCATGCCGTTGCCGGACCGCTTCCGGCCGCCGGTGCCGGTCCAGGCGGAGCAGGGCGCCATCGAGGATGCCGCGGAGTGGCTGTGCCAGGCCCAGAACCCGCTCATCATAGCGGATTACCTGGGCCGCAACCCCCGGTCCATGCTGTCGCTGGTGGAGCTGGCCGAGACCCTGGGCGCGCCGGTGGTGGACCGGGGCGCGCGCCACAATTTCCCCAACACCCATCCCCTGGACCTGAGCGGCAGGGAGAAGGAGATGGTGGGCGAGGCCGACGTGATCCTGGGGCTGGACGTCATGGACCTCTACGGCGCGCTGCACCGGCACGACGCCAAGACACAGACTTCGGCACCCGCGTTCCAGCCCGGCTGCAAGATCGTCAACGTGACGCTGGCGGACTTCGCCATCAAGAGCTGGTCCACCGAGTACATGGAGCTGTCGCCCGTGGACCTGCCGATCCTGGCCGACACGAGCGTGTTCGTGCCCGCCCTGACCGAGGCGGTCAAGCGGCGCGGCGGTCCCGAGCCATCCGTGAAGGACGATCGTTGCCGGGCGCTGGAGCAACGCCACCGGGAGATCCGCGAGGAAAGCCAGGCCATGCTGCGGAAGCGCTGGGACGAGAGCCCCATCTCGCCGCCGCGCATGTCCCAGGAAATTTGGGAGGTCATCAAGGACGAGGACTGGACCCTGGTGGCCGGCTCCTTCCGCGGCTGGCCCCGGCGGCTGTGGGACTGGGAGAAGCCCAACGCATTCCTCGGCGGCTACGGTGGCGGCGGCCTCGGCTACGCCCCCGGCGCCTCGGTAGGGGCGGCCCTGGGGCTCAAGGACACCGGCACCGTGTGCATCGACCTGCAGCGCGACGGCGACCTGCTGTTCACCAACAGCGCGCTGTGGACCGCCGCCAGCTACGACGTGCCGCTGCTCATGATCATGACCAACAACCGCACCTACTACAACGACGAAGAGCACCAGGAGCGTGTGGCGGTGGCCCGCAGCCGCCCGGTGGAGAACAAGGGCATCGGCATGCGCATGGAAAAACCGCCGGTGGACTTCGCCACCCTGGCCAAGTCCTTCGGCGTCTGGAGCGAAGGACCCATAGAGGACCCGGCCGATATTCAGGCAGCGGTCAGGCGGGCGCTGGCCGTGGTCAAGGAAGAGCGCAAGCCGGCGCTGCTGGATGTGATCATACAGGCGATCTAAGGAGGATTCGTCATGGCATACGATATGGTGATTCGCGGCGCGACCATCTGTGACGGTTCGGGACAGCCCGGCTATACCGGCGACGTGGCCATCGAGGGAGGCACGATCCGGCAGGTGGGCGGCAAGGCCGGCGCCGCCACACGCGAGGTGGACGGCGACGGGCTGGTGGCGGCCCCCGGCTTCATCGACGGCCACACCCACATGGACGCGCAGCTCCTGTGGGACCCCCAGGTGACCAGCTCCTGCTATCACGGCGTCACCAGCATCGTCACGGGCAACTGCGGCCTGAGCCTCGCCCCGTGCAAGCCCGAGGACCGGGACATCCTGCTCCAGACCTTCTCCCACGTCGAAGGCATGGACATCGAGCTGCTCCGGCGCGCGGTGGAATGGAGCTGGACCGACATGGCCGGCTACATGGAAGCGGTGGAGGCCATGCGGCCGGCGCTCAACGTCGGCATGCTGGTGGGCCACTGCCCGCTGCGCCAGTACGTCATGGGGGAGGAGGCCATCAAGCGCGCCGCCACCGCGGAGGAGATCGCGGCCATGCAGGCGCTGCTGCGCGAGGCGCTGAACGCCGGGCTTCTGGGCTTCTCCACCAACCGCAACGAGCGCCACTTCCGCGAGGACGGCGAGCCGCTGCCCAGCCGCCTGGCGGAGTGGGAGGAACTGGAAGCGCTGGGTCAGGTTCTCACGGACCTGGACCGCGGGGTGATCCAGATGAGCTCAGCGGGCCAGAATGCCGAGCGGGTGGCCTCGCTGGCCGACTTCTCGCTCCGCACCGGCCGTCCGGTGGTGTGGAACTCCATCCTGCACCGGTGGTCCAAGCCCGACGAGTGGCGCGAGCTGCTGGACGCCACGATGGCGGGCTTCGAACGCGGCGCCCGGGCCTGGGCCAACACCAACGTCCGGCCCTTCAACAACCGCTTCAACCTCATCGACGGCCAGGAGTTCGACGAGTTCCCCACCTGGCGCGGCCTCATGTTCAGCCCCATCGAGGAACGCCGGGCGGCGTTCCAGGACCCGGAAGTGCGGAAAAAGCTCCGCTGGGAGGTGGTGGAGAACCCCACGCCCTCGGCCTTCCACAAACGCTGGGAGCTTGTCTACATCGTCAAGCCCGCCACCGGGAAGAACGCCCACCTCAAGGGCGCCAACGTGGCCGACTACGCCCACTCCCAGGGCAAGGACGTCTTCGACGCCTTCATGGACCTGTGCCTGGAGGAAGACCTGGCGACCGGTTTCCAGACCGCCCACACCAACGGCGACGCCGACGCCGTCGGCGCCATCGTGTCCAACCCCTACACCGTGCTGGGCCAGTCCGACGCCGGCGCCCACGTGGCCATCGACGCCGGCTTCGGCTACTGCACCCTGTTGCTGGCCAAGTACGTGCGGGAGCGCGGCGATCTCACCCTGGAGGAAGGGGTCCGGAAGCTCACCTCCATGCAGGCCGACATCTGCGGCATCACCGACCGGGGCCGGCTCGAGCCTGGCATGGCCGCCGATGTGGTGGTGTTCGACCCCGCCACCGTGGCTCCCCGGGAGCCCGAGCTGTTGCACGACTTCCCGGGCGGCGCCGCCCGGCTGGCCCAGTATGCGGACGGCATCCACACCGTCCTCGTCAACGGCCGGGTGGCGCTGGAGGACGGCGAGCCGACCGGCGAGCGGACCGGGAAGGTGCTGCGGAACGGGGTGTAACGGGGACGTTCGCTCGACTGGACTAAAAGCGCAGTTGCCGCACGGATGGATATGAGATATGAATATAATCAACGGATTTTTTCACATACTTGGAGGCGGAAGTGGCGACCATCCCGAAGACCGTTAGCCTTACCCACAAAAATGAAGCGTGGGTCAACGAACGCGTCAGATCCGGGGACTTCGGCAACGCCAGCGAGTACATCCGGGATCTGATCCGGCGCGATGAAGAGCGCCAGACCCGCGTCGAGGCCATTCGCGCCGCGTTGATCGAAGGAGAGGAGAGTGGCATCAGCGATCGGATGCCGGAGGACATCATGCAGGCCCTGATCGAGAATAAACGTCGGAATGGGGCGCTATAGGCTCACCAAAGCCGCCGATGGGGACTTCGAGAGCATCTTCGACTTCGGAATCGATCGATTCGGCATGGACCGGGCGCAGGCCTACCAGCGGGGCATGATCGAACACTTCGCACAGCTCGCGGAAAGGCCGTTGCTCTATCCCTCCGTCGGACACCTCCGCCCTGGCCTCCACCGCAGCGTCTATAAGTCTCACTCGATCTACTGCCGGGTGGACCCCGGGGAGATCATTATCATTCGCGTTTTGGGTCGGCAGGACGCCTATGACGCCTTCCCGGATGAAGATGAGGGCGGAACGTAGCGCCCGTGGCCTTCAACGGGGCGCGTCTTTGAGTTCGGGTGCCGGAGGTAGGTTTCAATGGTCGACATGAAAGCAAACTTGCAGGGGATCCGTTCCGCCACGCTGGCCGTGTTGTTCGTGACCGTCTGCGCACTCTCGGCAGGCGCGGACTACGATGCGGGCAAGCGTGCATGGGACGCCGGCAAGCCGACTGAGGCACTGGCGCAGTGGCGCGCTGCTGCGGACGCGGGAGACCGACGGGCGATGCTGGCACTGGGGCGGCTGTACGTGCAAGGGCTGGGCGTGCCGCAGGACTACGTCCTGGCGCACATGTGGTTCAACCTGGCGGCGAGCCGGGGCGAGATGGATGCCTTGAAAGAGCGTGAGGCCGTGGCCGGGAAGATGACGCCGCAGCAGGTGGCCGCGGCGCAGGAGCGGGCGCGGGAGTGGCGGCCGGGAGGCGGGGAAGCTTAACTTCCCGGGATCAAGGGGGAGTGGAGCAACAGGCTCTGGCGATGCAGCGAAGGATTACCCTTCTTGCGGATTCCTCGGGAACCAATGCCCCCCGGATTAGACCCACGTTGTTACCGGTAAGCCAACGGACATCCTGATCTCGGCTGTATCTACTATTCCGTGCTCGATGGAAAGGAGGAGGGCGTCTACCCGTTGGCGTGAAACCCGGACTTGTGCGTCTCGCCCGGAGGACTGATCTTCGCGTCCATCCGGTTCCGGTCGGTCGCCAAGACGTATTCGTTTGGCCGGTTGGTTTACAAGGTTGCCACCCGTGGCAACCTTGTAAACTCCGTCGCTCGGCGCGATCGATAGGAAACGCGCCTGCCCTACCTTTCATCTTCAGGGTCTTCTTCATCGCGGGCGTGTACTTCCGGTGGAGCCCCACAAGGTCCGCGAGGTCCTGGTTGGCACGTTTGGAGTCATCTAACTGTTACAACTCGAAAACAGGCACTCCCATGGCGCGGGCGGCGGCCGTCATCCGGCGGTCGTAGCTGGTCAGCGTGACCGGCTGGCCCTGGCTGCGCAGGTGCTCGCATGACGCCAGATGCAGGGCGTCCAGCGTGCGGACGGGGGCGGGAAAGGCTTCCAGGGCTCGTGCGAGCACCGGGGGTGAAAGCTCTAGCATGGCATCCGTCCCAGAAGTCCGCGGGCCGCATCGCCGTGCGACTCGCCGAGCTTGCGCGCGTGCAGCCGGGTCGAGAGTTCGTACTCCAGCAATCGGCTCGCCACCAGGGTCTCGTTCCACAGCGACACAGGAGGGCGCCGGTCTCCGCCAGGAGTTGGGCGAGGGCGACAGAGGTGTCGCCGTAGATCACCGTCCGCTTCTGTCTTCGTCCAGCTCACCGAGCAGGGCTCAGCGGCGCCACCGGTCGTGACGCGGGGGGCTCCGGTTGCGGGCAGTACCGGCGGGGTCAGCCACCCCGCGCGCACGGCTTCCGCCGGCATGGCGTCCGCCAGGAACGGGCTCCGCGTCTCCTTCGGGGGGCCGATCTCCGCCACGACGCGGTCCCGGTCCGTTACCAGGACGGTTTCGCCGGATGCAGCCAGCCGGATGTATTCGCTGAGCCGGTTGTTGAGTGTCTTGATTCCCACCGATCGCATCGTTACAGGGGTAGCTACTAGTGGCTACCTTGTCGACCCTTGTTCGCGGAGTCGACAGGAACTGCCGCGAAGGAAGGCCCCGCGGCGGGCGGCCGCGGCCCGGGGGTCGATCCCTTGCCGCCTGCCGCCCGCCGTTCGATCGCCCGCGGGACTTCGGCCTGCTACTTCGGCAGGACCTTCTTCATATCGTCGATGTACTTCCGGTAGAGCCCCGCGCGGACGGCGATGTCCTCCTTGGCGCGCTTGGCGTCTCCCGGGTCGAGGATCAGGCCGGACTTCAGGAGGAAGTCGGTGAATTCCTTGTCGGTCATGGCCTTCAGGAGCGCCGTCTCCAGGATCTTGGCGCGGTCGGCCGGGGTTCCCGGAGGGGCCGCCATGTGCCGCGAGGAGGCCAGCGTGAAGTCGTAGCCCGATTCCTTGGCGGTGGGGACGTCCGGCGCGTTGGTGGACCGCTTGCCCGCGAGGTCCAGCAACGGCCGGATCTCCTTGGTCTTCAGGTACGGCACCACCGAGGGATGATCGATGGGCTGGAGGAAGACGTCGTAGTCGCCCCGGAGCAACCCCGGAAGGCTTTCACCGGTGCCGCGGTAGCCCGACACGACGTCGAAGGGGATGCCCAACTCGGCGGCCGCGATGAACGCGTCGAACCACCGTCCCGCCCCGATGGACTCGACGCCCCAGGTGATGCGCTTGCCCTGCTGCAGGTCCTTCAGCGTCTTGTACTTGGAGTCGTTGCGCAGGAGCAGGGCGTAGGGCTCGCCGCCCACCCGTACCAGCCAGGTGAACTTCTCGAAGTCGTAGCCGGCTTTCTTGGCTCCCTTGAGGAAGGGCACGGGCATCATGCCGCCGTACATCTGGCCGATGGTGTAGCCGTCGGGCTTGGAGCGGTACAGGTAGACCGTGCCGGTGACGCCGCCGGCGCCGGTGACGTTCTTGACGATGGCCTTGACGCCCTTGGGCAGATACTTCTCGATGCTGCGGGAGATGGCCCGGGAAATGGTGTCGAAACCGCCGCCGGGCGAGAACGTCACGATGCTGTTGATGTTCTTCTCGGGGAACTCCCCGTAACTCGGGCCGGCGAACAGCAACAGTGGCGCGACTCCGATCATCACGACGCGTAACAGACGATTCATGGATCTACCTCCGTCAAGGCGGCAACCGCCGGTTTGCCGGCGCGGATGACGATTCCCGCGCCGTTCGAAATCGCCATGTTCATTCAGGTGGGGGTCTGGTGTCAAGCAGTCTGACAATGAGCAGGCGGGTGCGTCCAGGCGGTCCGGCCGGGCAGGCGAAACTACTCCGCCGCCGCTCTCACGGCGCCGAAATTCGGCATCACTTCTTCGCCGAACAGGCGCACCGAACGTTCGGCGTCCTTCAGGCTCATGTCGTTGAAGTTGACCTGCAGCGAGGCGTCGTCGATGCCGCCGACCACCTCGTCATAGGCGGCGATCCGGTCCGCCAGTTGACTCGGCGCGCCGACCCAGGCCGCGCCGCTCTCGACCTGGGACTCGAAGGTCTCGCGCTTGAGGGCGGCGATGATCTTGTCGTAGCCCGTGTAGTCGGCGGAAGAGGTGCCGGTGATCCAGCCCGAGGCGGCGTCGACCAGCGCGGCGAGATAACGGTTCAAGGGACCCCGTGCGATCCGCACCGCTTCATCGGCGTCCTCGTGGCAGTACATGTGGAAGGCGAGCATCACCCGGCCGTTGCCTGGATGGCCGGCTTTGGCCCACGCGTCGCGGTAGATGCCGCAGAGCTCGCGCATGGCGGAGCGGGCGATGGGGATGGCCATGATCCAGTTCCCCTGTCGGCCGGCCTTCTCGAACGATTGCGGGGTGGCGAGGGCCGCCGTCCAGAACGGCGGGCGCGGCTTCCGGGTCGGACGCGGCAGCGAGGTGATGTGCTCGAAGCTGTGGAACCGTCCCTTCTCGGTGACGTCCTCCTCTTCGAGCAGGCGGCGGACCTGCGCCATGCCTTCGTCGAAACGGGCCACCGACTCATCCGGCGAGATGCCGAATCGCCGGTACTCGTGGGGCAGGAAGGCGCGCGCGAAGCCGACCTCGAGCCGGCCGCCCGAGATGGCGTCGAGCATGCCGATCTCGCCGGCGAGCTTGAGCGGGTTGTTGAATACCGGCAGCACCGCGCCGGTGATCAGGCGCGCTTTCGCGCTGCGCTGCGAGGCCGCCGTGAGAAACACGATGGGGTTGGGGCTGTAGCCGCCATAGAAGCGGAAATAGTGCTCCACCGTCCGGATATGCGTATAGCCGTATTCGTCGCAAAGCGCACACAGCTTCAGGCAGTCGTCGAAGTACGCGTTGGCGGGCCGTTGCTCCGGTCCGACGCAAGGAAAGAACTGCATGCCGAATTCCATGATTGCTCCGCGGCCCCGGGCGCCCGTGTGGACGGCCACTCTAGCCAAGAAACGGATCCGTGTACAGGTTGACTTGAGGCCGGTCATGGACGGCGGTCGATCTTGACAACACACCGGCGATGGCCATAGAGTCGGCGTGTAGGCCGCCCGGGCGGTCGACCTGTTCCGGCGTGTGACCCGACACGACACCAGTCCCGCTCCACCGCGCCGCCGGCACTCTTTCAACGACCAATCCAATCGAGGAGGAAACCATGGCCAAGGATGTCGAAGTCATCGATGCGGACGGGCACATCACCGAGACGGACGAGCAACTCAAGAAGTACATGGAAGCGCCGTGGGTGGACCGGACCGCCACCCTCTACCCGATCGACAACTGGGACCGTTCCATCGGCGGGACCCTGGGGACGACGGCGTGCGACGCCAAGACGTGGCTGGACGCCATGGACGACGGCGGTCTCGCCACCGCCTACCTCTACCCCACGGGCGGCCTGGGCATCGGCTGGATCCGCGAGCCGGACCTGGCGGTGGCCCTGTGCAAGGCCTGGAACGACTTCGTCTCCGAGGAGTTCCAGAAGGTCAGCCCCCGGCTCAAGGGGGTGGCGCTGGTGTCCTTTCAGGACGTGCCCGAGGCGGTCAAGGAGTTGCGCCGGGCGGTCCAGGAACTGGAGCTGACGGGGTTGATGCTGCCGGCCGTGGGGCTTCGGCTGCCGCTGGGACACCAGGACTACTGGCCCATCTACGAGGAGGCGGAGAAGCTCAACTGCATGGTGGGCGTGCACGCCACCGTACGCGGGCCGCAGTACTTCGGCGCCGACGGGTTCGACCAGTTCATCGAGGTCCACACCCTGTCCCACGCCTTCGCCCAGATGATGCAGATGACCAGCATGATCTTCCGCGGCGTGATGGACCGGTACCCGAACCTCCGGGTGGCGTTCATGGAGGCGGGCTGCTCATGGGCGCCCTACTGGGCCGGACGCATGGACGAGGAATGGGAGAAACGCGGCGCGGCGGAGGCGCCCCTCTGCAAGAAGAAACCCAGCGAGTACGTGCGCAGCGGCAACATCTATTTCCACGCCGAGGACTACGAGCCCTTCATCGGCGAGACGGGCAAGTGGCTGAGCCCCGACGTGCTCTACTACGCGTCCGACTACCCTCACTGGGACATGGAGTTCCCGGAGAACATCGACCACCTCGGCCGGCGCGAGGACCTGTCCCCCGAGGACAAGAAATGGCTGCTGGCGGACTCGGCCAAGCGGCTGTACGGGGTCACCGACTGACGACTGGGGCGTGGGCGGCGGAGGGGCCCTGGCGGGACCTCAGAACTCCGTTATCTCCCGCAACCGCATCCCTTTCTTCAGCGCCTGCCGCAGCACATGGGTACCCACCGCCAGATCCTCGTCCGGAATCCCGTTGGATTGGAACAGGACCTTTCGGGGCTTGCCCTGGACGCCGTCGGCGACCACGGCCTCCAGGGGCACCACGTCCCGCCAGCGTAGCTGCCTTCGGCCGCAGGCATCGATCAGGTCGCCGCTGTCGTTCCGCGCGGTGGCGAGATCGTCGGTGACCACCAGGTCCATGGACCGGACGAGCCGTCCGGACACCTCGTGCTTGACGGGCTGATTGGCGCCGATGGTGGCCACGAGCACGTCATCCTTGAGGTTCCGGCCGTCGACGATGGGGTTGGTGGAGTCGGTTGATATCACCAGGATGTCCGACTCCCCCTCAACCTCGTCCACGGAGCCCGCCACCCGGAAGGGCGTCCGCACCACCTTGCTCATGGCGTCGATGAAGCCTTGCCGCCGCTCGGCGTTGCGGCCGTACACCAGCACCTGCTTCGGCCGGCGGGCCTTGACCACCGCTTCCACCTGGAACGTGCCCTGCCATCCCGGGCCGATGAGGCCCAGCACCGATGGTTCCGCCGGCGCCAGGTATTTCGCCGCCACCCCGGTGGCCGCGCCGGTGCGCAGGCTGCTGAGATAGGCCGCGCTCATGATGACCTTGAGGCCTCCGGCGCCGCCGTCGTACAGGCTGATGGTATTGGCCTTGCCGACATAGCTTCGCAGCGCCATGAGATCCGAGGTCTGGTGCCACGCCGCCATCACGTTGAGCTGCTTGCTGCTTCCCTTGAGCCGCCGGCGCGGGACGGTCCGCACCTTGCCCGCGGCCCGGTCGCGGAACATCCGGTCCAGGAGCCGGATGCAGGTCGTCATGTCGATGAGTTCGCGGGTCTGTTCAGCGCTGATGATCAGGGCCATGGAATGCCGTTCCTTTCGTTTTGCGCACGATCTCCCTCTCCGTCATTCCCGCGAAAGCGGGAAACCAGGTGGGGCGGTGTGGAAACGCCGCTGCAGCGCCCCTCCGCCGCCCCTGGATTCCCGCTTTCGCGGGAATGACGGAGAGGAGGCGCGGGAATGACGGAGAGACGCGCGGGGTTGACGGAGCGAGGGGCGCGGGATTCTTCACTTTCCCTCCGGGAACACGTGCCATCCCTTGTCCGGCAGCGACACGGCGACGGTTTCACCCCTCGCGTACTCCGCGTCGCCCACCGCCTTGACCGTGAGCTCCACGCCGCCCACCTGTACCTGGCAGTGAAGCGCGTCGCCCAGGTAGGTCTGGCGCAGCACCCGGCCGTGCAGGCCGGCCGGCGACTCGCCCGCGACGATGCCGATGTGCTCAGGGCGAATGCCCAGGGTGACTGCCGTGCCGGCGCCGCAGCCCGCCGGCACGGCGCAGGCGATGGTGCCCAGGTCCGACTCCACGCTTCCGGCGTCCACCACCTTGCCGGGGATGAAGTTCATCTCCCCCACGAAGCGGGCGACGAAGAGGTTGGGCGGCTCCGAGTAGACCTGCTTGGGTGTGCCGAGCTGAAGGATCTCGCCCTCGCTCATGACGCACACGCGATCGCCCAGGCTCAGGGCCTCGGCCTGGTCGTGGGTGACGTACAGGGAGGTGACGTTGACGGACTCGGCGATGCGCCGCAGCTCGTCGCGCATCTGGTCCCGCAGGCGCGCGTCGAGGTTGCTCAGGGGCTCGTCCATGAGCAGCACCTTGGGCCGGGTCACCACCGCCCGCGCCAGGGCCACGCGCTGCTGCTGGCCGCCGCTCAGGTCCGTGACCGGGCGTTCCTCCAGCCCTTCCAGCCGCACCAGCCGAAGCGCCTCCTGTGCCCGGTCCCGCACCTCCGACCGTGGGATGCGCCGCTGTCCCTCGGTGAGCGGCAGGACCACGTTCTGCAGCACGTTCAGGTGCGGCCACACGGCGTAGCTCTGGAACACCATGCCGATGTCGCGTCGCTCCGGCGGCACGTATGCTTCGCCGCCGGCGCTGTCCACCAGCTCGCCGTCGATCTCGATGGAGCCGCCGTCGGGCCGCTCCAGGCCGGCCACGCAGCGCAGGGTGGTGGTCTTGCCGCAGCCGCTGGGCCCCAGGAGTACCATGAACTCGCCTTCGGCCACTTCCAGGTCGATGCCGTCGACGGCGCGCACCGGGCCGCGGGACGAGTCGAATATCTTTTCCAGCTTGCGAATGCTGATCATGAACGAGGCTCCAGCAGCCGTTTGTCTCACTCTTCCGCCAGGGCGCTGCGCCGGCCGAAGATCCAGAACAGCAGCAATAGCGGCGAGAAGAACAGGATCATCAGGGTCGTCACCACCGAGGCCTCGGTCATGCCGGCCGCGGCCCAGTAGCTCCACACCACCGCGGTGAGGGTGATGTTGTTCTCGGTGGCGAGGAACACCGCCACGGTGACCTCGCGATAGACCAGCAGGGCGGTCCAGATCCACACGGACATGAGGGTGGGGCGCAACAGCGGCAGGAGCACGCGGCGGCTGGCCCGCAACATGGTCATCCCGGACACGTAGGCCGCTTCCTCGAGCTCCTTGTGTATCTGCAAGAGCGCGCCGTTCAAGGCGCGGGTGGCGAAGGGCAGGCGGGTTACCAGGTACACCAGCGCGATGAGCCACACGGAGCCGTAAAGCGGCACGTAATCCTTCAGCACGAACAGTGCCACCAGCAGCGCGCCTATGGCGAAGAGCAGTTCGGGCACGGTGTGAGGGAGGAAGGCGCCGAACTCCAAAGCGTAGCGCCCGCGGCTGCGGGTGCGCACCACCAGCCACGAGATGGCGAAGGCGCACACCAACACCAGCGCCGGCACCACGAACATCAGGATCAACGTATGCTTCATGCCGCGCCAGACCAGTTCCCAGTTGACGTTGTAGAAGTTGTTGAGCGAAAGCTGTTCCCACATCTCCAGGGACGGCGGCGCCACGTAGGGTGCGAAGGCGATGAAGCCGACGAGCCCGATGGGCACGAGCTTGGAGAGGACGGCGTAGACACCGATCATTCCCCATGCGGCCCAGTTCCACCCGCCCAGGTCCAGCATCTTGGGACGGTAGCCCTTGCCCGTGATGACCTGGTAGCGGTTGCCCTTCTGCAGCACGCGGCCGTACCACGCGGTGAGCGCCAGCGCCACCACGATCATGAGCACTCCCACCGCGCCGGTGATGCCGTAGCGCGGCTCCATGTCCTCGGGGAACGTCAGCGTGAACAGATAGGTGCTGAAGAGGTAGACGCGGTTGCCCAGCCCGATGACCGCGGGCACGTCGAAGGTGGCGATGCCGACGATGAAGATGTAGATGACCGCGGCCATGATGGCGGGCATGGCCAGGGGAATCGTCACCCGGCGCAGCGTGGCCGCGGCGCTCATGCCGGCGGTGCGCGCCGCCTCCTCCAGCATGGGGTTCATGGCGCGGAACATCTGCGTGGTGAGGATGAACGCCAGCGGCGCCAGGTTCAGCCCCTGCACGAAACCCATGCCCAGGGGCGTTGCGATGTTGACCGGGCCGGAATCCAGCCCCAACAGGTCCACCAGCCATCGGTTGATGAAGCCGATGCGCGGGTGGGCGATGAACGTCCAGCCCATGGCCACGAAGATGCCGGGGATCAGGAGCCCCAGCGTCATGATGACGTAGATGGCGGGTTTCCCCGGAATCGTGGTGCGCTCGGTGAGCCAGGCGATGGGAAGCCCGATGATCAGCGCGAAGAAGACCGTGGAAAAGGCAAACCAAAGCGTGTTCCACAGCACGCCGTAGATCGCGGAGTCTCCAAGGACATCGTGGTAGTTCTCCAGGGTATAGCTGGAATCGGCGGTGCCGAGGGTGCCGCTCTGGAAGCTCACCCACACGATCACCAGAATGAACATCGCCACGAGCGCCATGGGGGCCAGCGCGACGGGCAACAGCGGGGAGACCTGACCGTTAAGACGCGGCAGGCGCACGGCGACGGGCCTTTCTCGATTCGGGTGCGGGCAACTTGTTCCCGACTGATCGGGGGCATGCCTTGGACTCGATGAAAGGCATGTCCCCGACGCTGGTCGGATCGCGGGAGACGCGTGGCCTCCCGGGTCGCGCGGCGACTACTTGCCGCCGTCCTTGAGGATCTTGCGGAACTCCGCCTGGATCTTCCTGAGCGCCTTGGGGTCGTGCGTGTTGTTGCGCTCCACCGTGTCGATGAAGAGCAGGCCGCCGCCGGCGACGATCTTCTGCACCGGCTTGCGCGTGTTGGCCTCCGGGTAGATGTGCAGGTCGTGACCGCCCAGGTCCCACTGGAGCTTCTGTCCCTCCGCCGTGTTCATGAATGCCGCGAACAGGGTGGCCGCGTTGGGGCGCTGTGCGTGTTTGGGCACGCCCAGGTACATGACGTTGACCCGCGAGATTTCCTTGATGGTGGCCTGCTTCACCGGCGCTCCCTTGCGCGTCATGCGCAGGGCGTCGTCGTGGCCGCAGTCGAACACCAGCATCAGGAACTCGCCGCTGGCGAGGCGATCCTGGGCGTTGCAGAGGATCAGTCCGCCGATGTGCGCGGCGAGGCGCTTGGTGTAGTCGGTCATGCGCTCGCGTCCGAGCATGTCGGCGGCGGCGAACTGGTAGAGCCCGGTGGCGTAGGGCGTGGATGCGATCTTGCCCTTGAACTTGGGCTTGAAGACGTCCTCCATGCTCGTGGGGACGTCATCGCCCTTGACCAGCCGCGAGTTGTAGGAGATGCCCACCACCCGTGAAGCGATGGCCACCGCCGCGCCCTTGGGGGCAGTCCGGTTGATGTTGGCGTCCTTGGGGTTGGGCCGCTCCAGCAACCCCTCCCAGTCCATCAGCGTGAGCATGCCCTTGGCCGTGCCCTGGGAGATGTGGTTCGAGGTGCCCAGGTGGAGGTCGCTGCTGGCCGGCTGGCCGGCGGCATGTTCCTGCAGCAGCTTGGCGGTCATGCGCGGGAAGCTGGGTCCGGGGGTGAAGCGGACCTTGAGATCGGTCCCGTAGCGCTTGTTCAGGGCCGCGACCATCTTGCGGAGACCCACGTCTCCGCCGAGCCGCCCGGGCGTCCACTGGATCTTGATCTCCCCTTCCTTCTTGGCGGCTTCGATGACTTTCTGAAGCGCGGGTGAGATCTTCTCTTCGGCGAAAGCGGGCAGGCTCAAGCCGAGCACGGCCGCTGCCACGAGCACTCTTGAAAGCATGGGTGTTCCTCCGTTCCTTGTTATGTTCCGGGGCCGTGTGTTTCGTGGACCCGGCTCTCCTTCAAGGCTCAATCCTTCGACCCCAGCTTGCGGTCCAGGTTGAAGGCCGCGCTGATGAGGCCCAGGTGGGTGAAGGCCTGGGGAAAGTTGCCCAGGGCCTCGCCCCGGGGGCCGGTCTCCTCGGAATAGAGGCCGAGATGGTTGGCGTAGCTCAGCATCTTCTCGAAGATGAAGCGCGCGTTCGGGAGCCGGCCGGCCCGGGTCAGGGCTTCCACGAGCCAAAAGGTGCACATGCTGAAGGTGCCTTCGTCGCCCGCGAGTCCGTCGGCGGTCTTGGCCACGTCGTAGCGGTAGACCAGGCTGTCCGACACCAGGCCGTGCTCGTGCGGCGGGCAGTTGATGGCTTCCAGGGTGGACAGCATCTTGGGGTCGGTGGGGGAGACGAAGAACACCAGCGGCATGAGCAGGTTGCTGGCGTCCAGGGTGTCGCTGCCGAAGGCTTGCACGAAAGCGTTCCGTTCCCGGTTGAACCCCTCGGCCATGATCTGGTGGTAGATGGCGTCCCGGTTCTTGAGCCAGCGCTCCCGGTTGGCCGGGAAGGAGCGCTTCTCCGCCAGGCGCACCCCCCGGTCCAGCGCCACCCAGCACATGAGCTTGGAGTAGACGAAGTGCTGGCGCCCGCCCCGGACCTCCCAGATGCCCTCGTCCGGCTGGTCCCAGTGGTCGCAGACCCACTCCATCAGGCGCGACAGGTTGGTCCACAGCTCCGAGTCGATGGGAGTGCCGTACTTGTTGAAGAGGTAGACCGAGTCCATCATCTCGCCGTAGATGTCGAGCTGGAGCTGATCGGCGGCGGCGTTGCCGATGCGCACGGGAGAAGACTTCCGATAGCCCTCCCAGTGGTCGAGAGTCGACTCCGGGATGTTCTTCTCGCCGCGGATGCCGTACATGATCTGCAGCGAGCCGTCGGGTTTCAGGTCGCCGCAACGTTCCTTGAGCCAGTCCATGAACCGGCCCGCCTCGTAGGTGAAGCCCAGGCGCATGAGGCCGTACAGGCTGAAGCTGGCGTCGCGTATCCAGGTGTAGCGGTAGTCCCAGTTCCGCACCCCGCCGATGTCTTCCGGCAGGCTGCAGGTGGGCGCGGCCACGATGGCGCCGGAAGGCTCGTAACACAGGAGCTTCAGCACCAGCGCCGAGCGGTCCACCATCTCGCGCCAGCGGCCGCTGTAGCGGGACTGCCGCAGCCACTGGTGCCAGTACCGTTCGGTGTTCTCCAGCAGCTCGAGACAGCCCTCCACCTCCGGACAGTCGCAGTCGATGCCGCGGTCGTCGACGCCCTGGAACACCGCGGCCAGCACGCTGTTCTCCCGCAGGGTGCCGCTGGCCACCACGCCGCCGTTGCCGTCCGGGCGGACGGACACGACGGTCCGGTGGTCGCTCTGGGACACCTTCAGCATGCAGCCGAGGCCCTCGCTCTGGAACACCGCGCGGTTGTCGCGGACCTCCACCGTGTGCCCGGCGCGCCCGTAGTCGAACGCGGGCGTGCACTGGAGCTTGAGCGACATGGTGCCGCGCACCACCTTGGCAATGCGGATGAGGCGCCCGTGGTAGCCCTCGTCGGCAGGGCCCGGCGGCATGAAGTCCATGACCTCGCTGACGCCTTCCTCGGTCATGAAGCGGGTGATCAGGATGTTGGTGTCCGGCAGGTACAACTGCCGGCAGGTGACGTTGTCGACGTCGGGGCCGATGACGAAACGTCCGCCCTTGGCGTCGTCGAGCACCGCGGCGAACAGGCTGGGCGAGTCGAAGCGCGGGTAGCAGAACCAGTCGATGGAGCCGTTGTCGCCCACCAGGGCGACGGTGTGAAGGTCGCCGATGACGCCGTAGTTCTCGATGGGAGCGTACATGTCGCGACACTCTAGCCCATACTGAGAGGTAATTCCATTATCGCGCCCGCGTCCGGTTCCGGCGATCTGGCGATCTCGTGTCCTGTCGGGCGGGTTCCTGTGCTAAGATTCAGCCAGAACGAAAACGTGCCCGTGAAGCCGGTTTCACGGCAGACGAGACAACTTGTCCAAGGAGGTTGGTATGCAGTTGGGCATCATCGGTTTGGGAAGGATGGGCGGCAACATGGCCAGGCGGCTGATCAAGGCCGGTCACGAGGTGGTCGCCTTCGACATGCACGCCGGCGCCGTCCAGGGGTTGGTGGAAGAGGGCGCCGTGGGGAGCGCCTCCCTGCAGGAACTGGTGGCGAAGCTCGAGAAGCCCCGGGCGGTGTGGATGATGGTGCCCGCGGCGGTGGTGGACCGGACCATCGAGTCCTTCGTCGAACACCTGGAGGAGGACGACATCCTCATCGACGGCGGCAACTCCTACTACATCGACGACATCCGGCGCGCCAGGGAGCTGGCGGCCAGGGGGATCCACTACGTGGACGTGGGCACCAGCGGCGGCGTCTGGGGTCTGGACCGGGGATACTGCCAGATGATCGGCGGCGAGCCGGATCAGGTGAAGCATCTGGACCCGATCTTCGCGACCCTGGCGCCCAGCATCGACGAGGCGCCGCGCACACCGGGCCGGGAGCCGGGCCAGGGCACGGCGGAACACGGCTACCTGCACTGCGGCCCCAACGGCGCCGGCCACTTCGTCAAGATGATCCACAACGGCATCGAGTACGGCATCATGGCGGCCTACGCCGAGGGCTTCAACATCCTGAAGCACGCCAACGTCGGCAAGCAGGGACACGAGGTCAGCGCGGAGCAGACGCCGTTGAGGGACCCGGAGCACTACCGGTACGACTTCGATCTGGGCGAGGTGGCGGAGCTGTGGCGGCGCGGCAGCGTGGTGGCGTCCTGGCTGCTGGACCTCACCGCCAACGCGTTCCTGGAGGACCCCAAGCTCGAGCGGTTCGCCGGCCGGGTGTCGGATTCCGGGGAGGGACGCTGGACCATCCACGCCGCCGTGGACGAGGCGGTGCCGGCTCACGTCCTCACCGCGGCCCTGTTCGAGCGCTTCAGCTCCCGTGGCGAGGCGGACTTCGCCGACAAGCTGCTGTCGGCCATGCGCTTCCAGTTCGGCGGCCACGAGGAGCTGCCCGGCAAGAAATAGCCGGCCGCTTCGGACCCATGGAAATCGAGGTGCTTGCCGATGCGGAGTCGGTGGCGCGCCGCGCCGCGGCCTTCGTCGCCGACGCCGCGCGCGCGGCGGTGAAAGCCCGCGGCCGGTTCGTCTTCGCCGTGAGCGGCGGCCGGACCCCCTGGATCATGCTGCGGTTCCTGGCGCGGGAAGATGTTCCCTGGCACGCGGTGGAGATCGTGCAGGTGGACGAGCGGGCGGCCCCGGAGGGGCATCCGGACCGGAACCTCACCCACTTGCGGGAAAGCCTGCTGGAGCAGTCTCCGCTCAAGCCCGGACAGATACACGCCATGCCCGTGGAGGCGCCGGATCTGGACGCCGCGGCCCGAGAGTACGGTGAAACGCTCGATCGCCTGACCGGGCCGTCCGGCCGGCTGGACCTCGTTCACCTGGGGCTCGGTCCCGACGGCCACACCGCGTCGCTGATTCCGGGCGCGCCGGAGCTGGAGACACGCGACGCGCCGGTGGCCGTGACCGGCGTCTACCAGGGGCGGCGGCGCATGACCCTGACCTTTCCGGTCCTGGACAACGCGCGTCGTATTCTCTGGGTGGTGACCGGCGACGACAAGCGGGAGATGCTGTCGCGGCTGCGCGACGGCGACGCCGCCATCCCGGCGGGCCGGGTGGCTGCCCGCGCCGCGGTGGTCATGGCCGACCGCGGCGCCGCGCCACTGCTCGGAAACGACCAGGAACCCTAGTGTCCTGTCCCAGGTAATTGTTAACCGATCTGCTTGTCTTTCTTGTCGTCGGCTGCGTTGCTCTTCCTCGCGTGGTGACCGCCACTGCTCGTCATCGCGCCTTGCCGACCACAAAAAATCCTGCGCACCTCGGTAAACTATTACCTGGGACAGGACACTAGTCCGCCGCCGTCCTCAACGCCGCGATCATGTCCTCGGTGCGGGTGAGCTTGACCCGCGGCCGTCCGCTTGCCTTGCCGCGCGCGGTCTCGATGTCGTCGAGACGGAGCCAGTCCTCGTAGGACACGTACTGGGGCTGGCGTTCCCGTACCAGCCGTTCGGCGCCGGCCACCTGGGGATGGGCGGGGTCCAACACCATGCCGGCCCGCAGGTCTTCCAGCATGCGTTCGACGGTTTCCACGGCATCGGGCTTGTTGGTGCCGATGACGCCGCTGGGGCCGCGCTTGATCCACCCGGACGCGTAGAGGCCGACGAGGGGCTCCTTGCCTTGCCCGGCCAACACGCGCCCCCTGTCGTTGGGGATCACGCCTCGCCGTTCGTCGAACGGAACCGCGGGCAGGGCCACGCCGAGGTAGCCGACCGAACGGAAGACGATGTCCGCCGGGATGGTTTCGGTAACCGCGGTGGCGCGCGGCCGCAAGCCGCCGTTGTCGGCGTAGAGCTCGTTCCGTACCAGTTGGACGGCGCGTACCCGGCCGTCGGCGTCGCCGATGAGCTCCGTCGGCGACAGCAGGAAGCGGATGCTGAGCCGGCGCGATTTGCCGGTGGCCGGCCGGCCGGCGTAGCTCTGGAGGATATCGAGCTTGCGGACCAGGGCCTTGTCCGGGTGGGCGTCCAGGTACGCCTGACTGAGGTCATCGAGTCGGGCCTCTTCGGGGAGAATCTCGACATCGGCGTCGGCCAGCTCTCCCATCTCCTTGATCTCGGGATTCGTGAAGGCGGCCTGGGCCGGTCCCCGGCGTCCGATGAGGTAAACGTTCCGGATACGACTCTCCCGGAGCGCTTCCAGCGCATAGTCGGCGATATCGGTGACGGCCAGCTCCTCGTGGCACCGGCACAGGATGCGGGCCACGTCGATGGCTACGTTGCCGACGCCGATGACGGCGGCGTTCTCACCGGACAGGTCGAAGCGGCGGTCGCGGTAGTCGGGGTGTCCGTTGTACCACGCCACGAACTCGGTGGCGGCGTGGCTGCCGTCAAGGTCTTCCCCGGGGATGCCGAGATTGCGGTCGGTCTGGGCCCCGGTGGTGAAACATGCCTGGTGGTAGTGGACTTCGAGATCGGCCAAGTGGACGTCCCGGCCGTAACGCACGTTGCCGTAGAAGCGGAAGTTGGGGTTCCGGGCCGCACGGTCGTAGACCCGCACAACCGACTTGATCTTCTGATGATCGGGAGCGACGCCGCCGCGCACGAGGCCGAACGGGGTCGGCAGCTCGTCGAACATGTCGACCTCGACGTTCAACCCCTGCTCTTTGAACAAGCGTTCGACGACGTAGAAGCCCGCTGGACCCGAACCTATGATGGCAACTCTGAGAGGATTGTCGTCGGTCCCCGCACTGGGCATGAAGGTCTCCCGTTGTCCCTGCCGCCATGAGGGGCAACGGTCCGGCCCCTCGAACCATTCCCCTGTTCTCATTGTACGGCATTCGCCGGGTGGTTGCCAGTTTCTCTACGGCCCTTCCGGCAGGGGGTTCGGCGGTCCCTTCGCCTTGATGGCCCACGGTTTTCATGTTACTGGTTTTCTTCACCTTTTGCGGGTTTTCGCCCGTCAAGACCGTAGTGCGGCATCTCACCAACGCGCGAGACGCCGCACGAAAGCCCCCGGTAATTCCGTCCATGTACGGCCGCTGGGTTCGGGGCGTCAGGAAAACGCCCGGTGCGAGCGGCTATTGGGAGCGCCTTCATGCGTATCATCTTGTTGGGTCCGCCTGGAGCGGGCAAGGGAACTCAGGCGGAGTCCATCGTCGGGGCGTTCGGCATCCCCCAGATTTCCACGGGCGACATGCTTCGGGCGGCGGTCAAGGAAGGCACGGCGCTGGGAGCGCGGGTCAAGTCCGTGATGGAGTCGGGCCGGCTGGTATCCGACGAGATCATCGTGGAGCTCATCAAGGAACGCATCCAGGACCCGGATTGCCGCGACGGGTTTCTCTTCGACGGTTTCCCGCGGACGCTGGCCCAGGCGGAGGCGTTGCGGTACAACGACATCCGGGTCACCCACGTGGTGGAGATTGACGTGCCCGCCGAGGAGGTGGTCACGCGGCTCGGCGGCCGGCGCGTGCATCCGGCATCGGGGCGCATCTATCACGTGGCGTTCAGTCCGCCCAGGACCGAGGGCAAGGACGACGTCACCGGGGAGGATCTCGTGCAGCGTGACGACGACAGGGAGGCAACGGTGCGCCGGCGGCTGGAGGTCTACGGCCAGCAGACCGCGCCGCTGGTGGATTACTACGCCCGCTGGCGGGATCGCGGCGACCCGGCGGCGCCGCGGTACATCAAGGTGTCGGGGGTGGGCCGGGTCGAGGAGGTCGGGGAGGCGATCCTGGCCAGGCTGAAGGAGGAGGCGCCGTGAGCTCGCACCCTCGAGTGACCGCCGACGGCTTCGATGCCGTCCTGTTCGATCTCGACGGCGTGCTGACCTCCACCGCCCGGGTCCACTCCGTGTGCTGGAAGAAGATGTTCGACGAGTTTCTGCGGCAGCGCGCCGCGGACACCGGCGAGGCCTTCGTGCCTTTCGACCCGGACGGCGACTACAAACGGTACGTGGACGGCAAGCCCCGCTACGACGGGGTCCGGAGCTTCCTGGAGTCGCGGGGAATCGAGTTGCCCGACGGCCACCCGGACGACCCTCCGTCGGCATCGAGCGCGTGCGGCCTGGGCAACCGCAAGGACCGGCTGTTCAACGAGGTGCTGAACGCGGAAGGGGCGGAGACCTACGACGGAACCATCCGCTGGGCCCGGGCACTCCGCGGCCGGGGCATGAAGACGGCCGTGGTGTCGTCCAGCAAGAACTGCAAGTCCATCATGGAGGCCGCGGGCATCGAGGACCTGTTCGATGTGCGGATGGACGGCGAGATCGCCCAGCGGCTTCGGATCCCGGGCAAGCCCGCGCCCGACACCTACCTCAGGGCCGCCGAGGAGCTGGGCGTGCGCCCGGAGAGAGCGGTGGTGGTGGAGGATGCCCTTTCCGGCGTGCAGGCCGGCCGCCGGGGCGGCTTCGGCTTGGTCATCGGCGTGGACCGGCACGGCGACGCCGAAGCCCTTCGCGAGAACGGCGCCGACATCGTGGTGACGGACCTGGCGGAGATGCTGGACGAATAACGGTCCGGTTCCGGTCCTTCACCCGGCATCAGGAAAGAACCTTTCGTAGCAGGCGCGGATACGCTCCCGGCGTTTCTCGTAGTCCCGCAGCAGGGCGGCGCCCGGCGACCCGCGACCCTTCTTCCCGTAGCCCAGGGCCAGGCCCACGGCCCGAAGCCGGCCCGGCTCGCGTTCCAGAACGTGGGTGTCCTGGTCCCGCTCGAGCCGCAGGCGATGGCCCAGGCGGCGCAGGAAGGCATACCCTTCCACCAGGGTCCGGTAGTCCCGGGCGCCGAGCAGCCGCAACTCCCGGAGCGCGGCCGCCGCGCCCAGCGTGTCGCGTTGGCGCAACGCGGCGTGTTGGCGCCCGAAACGCAACTGCAGCATCTGCACCAGGAACTCCACGTCGATCAACCCGCCGCGGCCGGTCTTGACGTCGAATCGGGAGCCGTCTTCGCGCGCCAGCTCCCGCTCCATGCGCATGCGCAGCCCGTCGATCTCGTTCAGGTCCTCTCCGCTGAAGTTGTCCCGGTAGGCGAAGCGTTGGGCAATGGCCTCGGCCTCCGCGCCGAGCCCGGGATCGCCGGCGACGAAACGGGCCCGGATCAGCGCCTGCCGTTCCCATAGCTGCGAGCTGGTCTCATGGTAGCGGCGGAACGCTTCGAGGGAGGACACCAGCGGTCCCGACCGTCCGGAAGGCCGCAGCCGCATGTCGAGCTGGTACGCGATCCCTTCGGCCGTCGGCGCGGAGAGGCAGGCGATGAGCCGCTGCCCGAGGTGCATGTAGTACTCGTGGGCGCCGGCACCGTCCGCGTCGGAGCTGTCGTAGAGAAAGATGAGGTCCAGGTCGGAGTTGTACTCGAGCTGCCGCTCGCCGAGCTTGCCCATGGCCAGCACCGCGAAGCGTCCGTCTTCCGGGGCCTCGTGCCTGCGTTCCACCTCGCTCCGGGCCAGCTCCAGGGCCGCTTCGAGGCAGGCTTCCGCGAGGTCCGTCAGTTGCGCCACGGCCTCGGCGAAACCCAGCTCCCCGCCGAGATCATGGAGGCCCAGCCGAATGAACTCCTCGATGCGGTAACGTCTCAGGCGGTCGAGGCGTTCCTCGATGTCGCCGGCTTCGTCGATGGAGGCCTCCAACTCCGCCAGCATTTCCGCGCGGGTCTTGGCCACCCGCGTGAGATCCACCCGGATCAGGCTGTCCAGCAGTTCCGGCCGGTTGACGAACAGGACCGACAGGAACTGGCTGTTGGCGAACAGATCGATGAGCAGGCGCGTGGTCCCGGGATTCTCCGCCAGCAGGGTGAGGAAGCCGGCGCGGGCGCCGATGCGGCGGCCGAACTCGGCCATGTGGTGCAGTGCCTGTTGCGGTTCCGCCGAGTCCAGGATGGTCTTCATCAAGGCCGGCATGAGGTCCCGCATGACCTTGCGGCGTTTGGGGCCGGGAGGGGTGGCGCCGCTGCCGTCGCGCACCGCCAGCAGGTCCTCATAGGCCTTGGCGGCGTCGGCGAACCCGCGTTCCTCAAGCTCCCGTACGACCCGTTCCCGTTGCTCCAGGTCCCGCCACACTTCGGCCTCGGGCCGGCCTCCCTGGGCGGAGATTTCTTTCCGCGCGCCGTAGAAGAGCCGGTCGAAGGCGCCGTGCACCACTTCGGTGTGCTTCCGGTAATCGTTCCAGAAGGCATCGGTTTCACCCCCGGGCGGGTTGACGTAGCCCAGCCGCCGCGCCAGCGCCCGCTGCCGGTCCGCCGCCGCCGGGATCTCATGCGACTGCTCGTGGGCGAATACCTGGATCTTGTGCTCCGCGTTGCGCAGGAACCGGTAGGCGGCGTCGAGCGCCTCGCTCTCCGCCGCGGGGAGGTAGCCGCACCGGGCCAGCGCGGCCAGGGCGTCGAGGGTGCCGCGTTGCCGGATCCGGGGGTCGTACCCTCCGTTCACCAGTTGCAGGGCCTGGGTGAAGAACTCCACCTCCCGGATGCCGCCGTGCCCGAGCTTGAGATTGCGCTCGCGGCGGTCGCCGTCGGCGAGCTGTTGCCGTTCGATGCGCGCTTTCATGTCGCGCAGCTCTTCCACCGTGGAATAGTCCAGGTAACGGCGGTAGACGAACGGCCTGACGTCGTCGAGAAAGGTCTCGCCCAACTCCACGTCCCCGGCCACGGCCCTGGCCTTGATCAGGGCGGAACGCTCCCAACACAGGCCCCAGGACTCGTAGTAGAGCAGCGCCGCGGCCACGGGTTGCGCGGCGGGTCCCATGCTGCCCATGGGACGAAGCCGCAGGTCGGTGCGGAACACCAGGCCGTCCTCGGTGAGCTCGCCCATGGCGCGGGTCAGGCGTTCGGCCAGTTGGCCGAAGAACTCCGGCGGCGAGACCGCCCGGCGGTTCGCCGGCTCGTCGGTCTCGTACAAGTAGATGAGGTCGATGTCCGAGCTGAAGTTGAGCTCGCCGCCGCCGAGCTTGCCCATGCCCAGTATCACGAAGCGGTTGTCACGGGATGTGCCGGGAAACTTCACGCGGCCGTGTTGCCGTTCGAGGCCGGCGCGGCAGAACCGGTAGGCGGCGTCCAGCGTGACGTCGGCGAGGGTCGCCAGTTCCGCCATGGTTTCCTCCACCGGCGCCAGCGAGCCGAGGTCGCGGCCGCCGATGCGAAGGAACTCCCGCTGTTTGTGACGCCGCAACCGGCGGTAGAACCGTTCCGGAGTCTCCTCCCCGGAGGTCCGGCCGAGCTCCGCGGCATGCCGGGCGGACGACTTGGGTCCGGTGCGGATCACCCGGGTGAACGTTTCGGCCCATGCATCGCCCTCGTTGATGAGGATGTCCGCGAGGTAGGCGCTGCCGCCGAGGATCCGTAGCAGGAGCCGCAGATCCGCCGGCGTCAGGCTTGCCAGCGGCGCGCGGCCGCCGGATTCCACCAGCCGGCCGAGTTGCACCAGGGCGGTGCCGGGGGACGCCGCCGATCGGGCCAGGCGTTGCAGCCGGCGCCGCTCGGACGGTGAGAATCCTGTCAGGTTGCGCCCACTCATGGAAGTCCCGGCCGCGCGGCCGAGGTTTCGTTACCGCGGCAATTGACGCAGTATTGCCGAAGAATATAGAAAGGAGAAGAGGCTAGAAGGGAGGGACCGATGAAACTCGAACTGCAAGTGACCTTTCGCGACGTGGAACCCTCTCGCGGTATCGAGCAGGCCATCCGCGACAAGGCGGCCAAGCTCGACCAGTTCTATGATCGCATCACGAGTTGCCGGGTCGTGGTGGCCGCGCCACACCGTCACCATCACAAGGGCAGGCTCTACAACGTCCGAATCGACCTGACGGTGCCCGGCGGCGAGTTGGTGGTGAACCGCGACAACAGTCACGCGGCAGCGCACCACGACGTCCACGTGGCCATTCGGGACGCGTTCGATGCGGCGAGGCGGCAGGTACAGGATTTTGCCCGTCGGCGGCGGGGTGAGGTGAAGAGCCACTCGGTGACGCCGCCGGGGCAGGCCACCGAGGAGCCCCCTGCCCCTTAGTCCTGAAGGTTCAGTTCCGCTACCGCGGTCCTGAGCTTTCTCAGCGCTCGTTGCTCGATCTGGCGGATGCGCTCCCGCGTCAGCGAGAAACGCTCGCCGAGCTCTTCCAGGGTGTAGTCCCGCACCTCGCCGATGCCGAAGCGGAACCGCAGCACGGCTTCCTCGCGCGGCGGCAGGGTGGCGAGGACCCGCTTGACCTTGTCGCGCAGGTTGGCGTGAATGGTCTGGTCCAGGGGTTTGGAGATGTGTTTGTCCTCGACGAAGTCGCCGAGCCGGCTCTCCTCGTCGTCGCCCATGGGCGTTTCCAGCGAAACCGGTTCCTTGACGATGCGCATCAGCCTGCGGATCTCGTCGGTGGTCAGCCCCATCTCGGTCGCCACTTCATCCGGCTGCGGCTCTCTCCCGAGCTTGCGGTGGAGCGACCGGTGGGCACGGATGAGCTTGTTCCGGGTCTCGATCATGTGAACCGGGATGCGGATGGTCGGCGCCGAGTCGATGATGCCGCGGGTGATGCTCTGCCGGATCCACCAGCCCGCGTAGGTCGAGAACCGGTAGCCCAGCCGATAGTCGAACTTCTCCGCCGCGCGCATCAGGCCGACGTTGCCCTCCTGAATCAGATCCAGGAACTGGAGCCCCCGGTTGCCGTATTTCTTCGCCAGGCTGACGACGAGTCTCAGGTTGGCCTCGATGAGCACCTTCTTCGCGGATGAGGCCTTGTACTCGGCGGCGTTGATCGCTTCCACCTGACACAGGATATCGCCCGCGGTGGATTCGAGGGCGTCCTCGACGGCCTGTATCTCGGCGGCGATTCGCTTGGCCGCGTTGCCGCGTGTATGGGTGCGGGCCTGTTCCTGCAACTCGACGATGGCCCGGTGCGATTCCTTGAGGGTCTCGCCGACCTCGTCGATCCACTCCTTGGAAAGGCGCAGCCCCTTCACCGAGTCGATGATCCGGTTCTCCTTCTTGGCGAGGTCGGCTTCCAGCACCACCCGGCGCTTCTGGGAGGTCCGCTTTCGGGCGATCTCTTTCCCGATGCGTCGCTGGTCCTCGACAAGACCGCGGAGCACGGTGATTCCCTTGAGAAAGCGGCGGCGTTCGGTGGTCTCGTCGAACGCGGTGCCGTCATCGTCCAGCATCAGCACACGGTCCAGCCCCGTTTCGTTTTTCTTGATCCGCTCGGCGAGGTCGAGCACGCGACGGACCGTATAGGGCGAGGCGAGGACGCTGGCGATGTACTCGTCCTGCCCCTGCTCCATCTGCATCCCGAGTTGTACCTCGCGCTCCCGCGTCAACAGGGGGGTGGAGCCGATGTCCCGCAGATAGAGCGACACCGGATCGGTCTTTTCGTCCACCCGGTCGCTGTCCACCGGAACGGGGCTCTGCGGGGACTCCTCCGAAAACGACGCGCTACGCTCCTCTTCCTCGACTTCTCCTATGGAGATGTCGTCAAGCTCGTCGATTGAGTCGTCCATCGCCTCCTCGGTGTCTTCGATGTTCAAGGCTCTCTCCATCATCGTTGGCTTCCACCATGATTTATCACGCCGTCGCTTGAAGGGCCCGGCTCCTTCCAGCAGGCCGGCAATCCGACAATTCGCAGATTAAAAGTGTCCGCAACCATCGCGAAACCTCAATGCTCCGGCTTGACTGGCCGACCGGCGCATGATCGAGGGATCGGCGGTACAGACACAAATGTGAAATTATGTGTTGGGACAGTCCCTGCGGACCCAACAAGACTGAGTAGCGGTCCTTGAGGAGTATCAGCAACAACCTAAGATATCACTGAAAATAATCGTTGTCAAGCACTTGGTTAGCGGGTGTTAGCGCAAAGCGATAATGTCCCCTTTTCAACAAAGCTAAGATGTCCCCATTAGGAGAAGGAAGGGGGGCAAGGGATTGGCGAATACAGGAGAGGGGCTGACGATGAAGGAAGTGGACCGTCTGGGAGTGATACGGGATGTCGTAGGGAAGCGACTGCGGCAACGGGAGGCAGGGGAGCGGATGGGGTTGTCGGTGCGGCAGGTGAAGCGGCTCTTGCGGCGGTACCGGGAGCAGGGGGCAAGGGGGCTGATTTCGGGGCACCGCGGGCGCAAGGCGAACAACGCCATCGCACCGGAGAAGCGGGCGGAGATGCTGGGGTTGGTGCGGGAGCGCTACGAGGACTTCTCACCGACCCTGGCAGCGGAGAAGCTCCGGGAGGTGCACGGCCATCGGATATCGGCGGAGACGGTGCGCAAGTGGATGATCGCAGAGGGGCTGTGGCGGTCGAGGAAGGGCCGGGAGATGCGGGTGCATCCGAGCCGTCCCCGGCGGGCGGCGCTGGGCGAGTTGGTGCAGATCGACGGTTCGCCGCACCGGTGGTTCGAGGACCGGGGGCCTTCCTGCACTCTGATCGTGTTCATCGACGACGCCACCAGCCGGCTCCTGGCCCTGCGGTTTGTCGAGGCCGAGACCACCGAAGCCTACATGAGCACCCTGCGCGGGTATCTGCATCAGCACGGCCGGCCGGCAGCCGTCTATTCGGACAAGCACAGCATCTTCCGGGTCAATCAAAAGGACCGCGAGGGTGAGCTGACTCAGTTCACCCGGGCGCTCAAGACCCTGGACATCCAGCCCATCCACGCCAACACCCCTCAAGCCAAGGGCCGCGTGGAACGGGCCAACGCAACCCTCCAGGACCGTCTGGTCAAGGAACTGCGCCTGAAGGGCATCGACTCCATCGACCAGGCCAATGCCTTCCTGCCCAAGTACATCGAAGACTACAATCGCCGCTTCGCCCTACCCCCGCACAACCCCCGCGATGCCCACCGCCCCGTGCTCCACGACGCCGCTGCCATAGACCTCATCCTGAGCTTCCACTCCACCCGCAAGCTCAGCCGCAACCTCACCCTGAGATACCACAACCATGAGTACCAGATCCTCAACCAGGGCAAGGGCTACCGCCTGCGCTCAAGCCCCGTCACCGTGTGCGAGCGCTTCGACGGCCGCGTCTCCCTGTTGTGCCAGGGCAAGACCCTCGACTACCGCATCCTTGCCCAAGGCCAGACGCCCATCCCCCTCGACGACGAAAAGAGCCTCCACCGCACCGTCGACACCGCCCGCGCGCTTCAGCGCAAACGCCCCAAGTACAAACCCTCCCCAGACCACCCCTGGAACCGCTGGAAACGCTCCCTCCCCCACACCCAGCCCCCAGCCGGTTGACCACACCCGCCCCGTCGCCAAGCCCCCCGGTCCTGTCCGGCTTGTCCCGACCCTGGCCGCCCCCCTCCGCGCACCTGCGCCAAGCCTGTGGACAATCGGCGGTGGCCGGCTGTGCCCCAGCCGACAACCCCCACCTACCCTTGACCGGACCGAAAAACACCGGCTGCGGTCCCCGCTACACCGTGAGTATACGCTGGCCAGTCAACCACTGGCCGCAAGCCCATCCCGGCCATCGTTGCCCTTCAGCAGGTAAGCGCAGCGTGTCACCCGAAGGACCGTAGCGCAGCCGTGGAGGCGCGCAGTGCCTTGTCTCGTTGCCCGCTCCTGCTACCCCCTCCCGCCACACCTAAAAGGGGACATCTCTGCTTTGCCTAAAGGGGACATCTTGGCGTTGGCTTGACAGCACTTGGTTAGCGGGTTTCCGGGGCCTCACTTGTCGTCCCGGAGACCGTATTTTCGAAGCTTGTATCGAAGCGCCCGCTCGCTGATGCCGAGATTGTCCGCCGCCTTGGTCTGGATGCCGCCGGCGGCATCCAGGGCCTCGACGATCATGCGCCGTTCCATCCCTTCCACCACCGCCGAAAGATTGGTCTGGTCGTCCGCGCCGGTCCGGGTTTCCTTGATGGTCAGCGGCAGCTCGCCGAGGCTGACGACGTCGTCGCGGGTGAGCACGATGGCGCGTTCCACCAGGTTCTCCAGCTCGCGAACGTTGCCGGGGTAGTCGTACCGCAGCAAGGCGTCACGGGCGTCGCGGGAGAAACCCTGGATCGGCTTGCCGTTCTTCTCGGCGAATTTCCGGAGGAAGTGCTCGATGAGCGCCGGGAGGTCCTGGCGGCGCTCGCGCAGGGGAGGCAGGATGATGGTCACCACGTTGAGGCGGTAGTACAGGTCCTCGCGGAAGCTGCCCTCCCGCATGAGTTGCTCGAGATCCCTGTGGGTCGCCGTGATGATGCGTACGTCGGTGGTAATGGCGCGGTTCGAGCCCACCCGCTCGAATTCCTTTTCCTGCAGCACGCGCAGCAGCTTTGCCTGCAGATGGGCGGGCAGGTCGCCGATTTCGTCCAGAAACAGGGTGCCCCCGTCGGCGATCTCGAAGCGCCCCTTGCGCATGGCGAACGCGCCGGTGAACGCCCCCTTCTCGTGCCCGAACAGCTCCGATTCCAGCAGGGTTTCAGGCAACGCGGCGCAGTTCACCTTCACCAGGGGTCCGGACCTGCGGTCGCTGGCGTAATGGATGGCCTTGGCGATGAGTTCCTTGCCGGTGCCGCTCTCCCCGCGAAGCAGGACGGTGGCATCGCTGGGGGCCACCCGCCGCACCAGGTCGAGGACTTCCTGCATCTGGCCGCTCTCCCCGATGATGCCCTCGATGCGATGGCGTTCCTGGAGCGCTTCCCGGAGTTGGGTGTTCTCCCGCACCAGTTGGTGGCTGCGCTTGACCCGCTCGATGCGCAGCAGGAGCTCCTCCAGGTTCAGCGGCTTGGTGAGGTAGTCGGTGGCCCCGTCCTGCATGGCGGAGACCGCGGTCTCGATGCTCCCGTATGCCGTCATGATGATGACGGCCACCTCGGGGTCCACCCCGCGGCACTGCTTCAGCAGATCGAGCCCCGACATCTCCGACATCCGCTGATCCGTCAGCACCAGATCGAACGGTTCCTTGCGGAACCTCTCCAGCGCCCGGCCGGCGCTTTCCATCAGCGCCACCTCGAAACCCGCCTTGCGGAGGAAGCCGCCGACGAACTCGAGTTGCGTGCGCTCATCGTCCACCACCATCACGTGGAAGCGGTCCCCGTGGCCCGAAACCCGCGATTCGGTGTCTTCTCGATAGGCCTGTTCGGTCATTTCAGTGCCCGTCATCCGTGGTCCGGGCCCCCGCGGCTCCCCGCCCGTTCATGTGAGCGTGTGGTCCAGCGGAAGGACGATCTCGAACCGGCTGCCGCTTCCCGCCGTACTGGTCACGTCAAGCGTTCCGCCATGGCCTTCGATGATCCGGCGCGCGATGGCCAGGCCCAATCCGGAACCGTCGGTCTTGGTGGTGAAGTAGGGCTCGAAAATCCGCGCCAGGTTCTCCGGCTCGATGCCGACGCCGGTGTCGCTGACCGAGAGCCGCATCCTCGAGTCCCGCACGGCCGTCTCGATGGTGAGCTTGCCGCCTTCCGGCATGGCCTGAAGGCCGTTGAGGATGAGATTCAGCAGCACCTGCTTGAGGTAGTCGGGATCGGCCTTGACCACCGGCCGCGGGCCGTGGTTCACCACGGCGACCTCCACCGCGGTCGCGGCGGCGTCGCTTTGGGTCAACGTGGTCAACTCGTTCAGCAACTGGTCCACCTTGACCAGATCGGTCTTCATGCTCAATGGGCGCGCCAGAGACAGGAACTCCTCGACGATGGCGTTCAGCCGGTGGACCTCGCCGCGCATCAGCTCGATGAAATGGGTGTACTCGCCCTCGTCCTCGGTGGGCTTGAACTCGGCCCTGAGACGTTGCAGCCCCATGGAGATGGCGTTGAGGGGGTTTCGGACCTCGTGAGCCACGGTGGCCGCGAGATTGCCCATCATGGAGAGGTGCTCGCGCCGTTCCACCTCGGCCTCCAGGGCCTTGATCTCCTGCATGTGGAACCGTTGGTTGTACAGGATCGCGGTGAACCCCAGCATGCCCAGGGCCAGTATGCCGCAGCCGAGGCCAACCATGGACCACAGACTCTGCCACCAGGCCGCGTCCACGGAGTCCATGGAAAGGCCGATCCTCAGGAACCCCATGGGGTCGTCGTCCAGCGTGATGGGCTTCACCAGTTCGTAGCGCCGGCCTCCGCCCTCGGTCTGCGCGATGCGATGGGCCGACCGTTGGCTGGCGCGGGCCCTGGCGGTCAGGTCGTCTCCCATCCGCGTCCCCACCAGCGCCGGCTCGGTGTGAGCGAGCACGGTGAAGTCGTTGTCGAGAAGCGCGAGCTGGTGGATTTCGTCCTGTCGCCCCAGGTCCTGGATCTGGCGCTGCACGCCGATCTCGCGCTGCAGCTTCAGCATGTAGGAGGCATCGGCGTGGACGGCGATGAAGCCGGGGAAGCTGCGTGCCTCCAGCGCCACGCCGAAGACGCTGTCCTCCCAGAACTTGTGCTGGGGAAGGGCGGGCGGCTGCCCCGGAAACCGTGACCACAACCTGCCCCAGATGTGCACCTCTGCCTTGCGGCCGGCCCATCGCTCCCGAAACCCCGCCAGGAGGTCCCCTATCTGGGGCGGCTCGAAGCCGGTGTGCGAGACCCAGGGACGGCCCTGGAGGTCCAGGAGCTCGACCTTGTAGAGGTCGTTGATGGCGCTGATGCGCTGCACCAGGACCGCGGGCGGATTGGCGGTCAGGAGCCGGTCGATGACGCGCGCGTTGTCCAGCAGGCGTTTCCTTACCAACTCCTCTATCAGCGCATTGCCCTTGATGGACTTCTTCGCGCTGGTCTCCATGGTCTTGGTCAGGGCCAGGGCCTTGACCTCCACCTGCCGCACCAGCTCCTCCTCCAGCCAGCGGCTCTCGTAGAAGACGTAGAGCGAGAACAGCACCACCAGCAGCAGGACGGAGGCAAGAAAATAGGGGACCAGAGAAGAGCGTTTCATGGTTTTCGCGGGCGTTTCAAATGGCGGGGAAGGGCGGACCGGTCCCCGCCACTCCATTATACAAACGGACCCCGGCTTGGCAACAACCGACAAACCGGCGCCGGGGTGCCGTCAAGCGCAAAAAGGGGAGGGCCGCGGGACGACGCTCCGCCCCGTGACCCTCCCCCGGATGTGTTCGGCCGTCCAGGACCGAGACTTCCGAACGTCGGCGCCTGGTCTCAGGTCTTGGCGGCGAAGAACCGCGTGACGTCGCCCCGCTTCACCAGGAACAGGGTGCCGCGGCCCTTGTCCGTCTCCTTCAGCGCCTTGCCGTAGTCCGCCAGCGTTCCCACGGGCGTCCGATTGACCTCGAGGATCACGTCCCCCTGGCGCAACCCGGCCTCATCCGCGGCACTGCCGGGTTTCACCGTGGTGACGACGACTCCTTCGGCACGCTTCATGGACAGTTTCTTGGCGATCTCGGGGGTCACCTCCTGCACCGTGAGGCCCAGATCCGAGGCCTGCTGTTCCACCTTCGCGGCGGTCTCCTCTCCCTGCAGCTTGCCGATGCGCACCGTCAGGGTCTCTTCGCCGCCGTCGCGAAGGACTTTCACCCCCACCTCTTTCCCCACCGGGGTCCTCGCGACGATCAGGGGAAGGTCGCGCGCCTGCTTGACCGGGATGCTGTCGAACTCGACGATGACGTCGCCGGCCTTGAATCCCGCCTCCTTCGCCGGAGTGTCGGGCAACACCTTGGACACGAGCGCCCCGCCCGACTCCTTCACGCCCAGGGACTCGGCCAGCAGCGGCGTCATCCTCTGGAAGCCTATGCCCAGCCACCCGCGGGTCACCTGTCCGTCATTCTGGAGTTGCGGGAGCAGCTCTTTGACGAGGTTGATGGGGATGGCGAAGCCGATGCCGACGTTGCCGCCGCCACGGCTGTAGATGGCGGTGTTCACGCCCACCACCTCGCCCCGGTGATTGACGAGCGGACCGCCGGAATTGCCCGGGTTGATGGAGGCGTCGGTCTGGATGAAGTTGTCGTAGGGCCCGGACCCGATACGGCGGCCCTTGGCGCTGACGATACCGGCGGTGACGGTGCCGTCAAGCCCGAACGGGTTGCCGATGGCCACCACGCCTTCGCCGATCTCCAGCTCGTCGGAATCGCCCAGCGGCACGGTGGGCAGCTCGTAGCCGGAGTCGATCCGGATCAGCGCGACATCGGTCTTCTCGTCCGTGCCGATGATCTTCCCTTCGAACTCGTTCCCGTCAGGCAGGGTGACCGTGATGGCGGTGTTCTTCCGGCCCGCCACCACGTGATGGTTCGTCAGGATCAGCCCTTTGGAGTCGATGATCACGCCGGATCCGAACGCCTCGGTCCTGCGCGGCACCGAGGGCGCGCCGGGGCCGCCGAAGGGGCTGGGCATATTGAAGGGCTGCGACTCGAAGAACTTGCGCCACTGCTCGGGCAATTGTTGCCCGAACGGAGACCACTGCGCCGGCTTCGTCTCGCCCTTGGTGGTGATGTTGACCACCGCCGGGCTGGTGGCCTTGACGAGGTCCACGATGCTTTTTACCGGCCGCTGGTCCGCGGCGGATTCGGTGGACGCGCGGAGAGGCTGCTGGTTGAAACCCGAGAAAAGGGCGATGACCGCGAGCAACAGCGCGCTCACGCCCAACGCCTTGATGCATGTTGTACGATGTTGTTTAGAGAGCATTGAGCTTCCTCCTTGAAGAATGGGTGTTCCTTGCTAACAGCATATTTCGTGCCAGCGGCCGATCCCTGCAAGAATGCCGGTTTTTCAAGGGGTTGTCCGGGTCCCGATGCGGGGCGCCGCGCCCAAAGGGTCGAAAATGCTCGACGATTTCGTCGAGGCGGGCCGGACGGATTTCAGCGGGGAAGAGGTCCCCGGAGGCGGCCCGGGGTCCGTGGCGCCCCCGCGGCCGGTCATTCGACCTCGAAGATGGACTCGATCTCCACCGGAATCGCGTTGGGCAGCGTCGCCATGCCCACGGCGGAGCGGGCGTGCTTGCCGATGCTCTCGCCGAACACCTCCACCATCAGGTCGGAGAAGCCGTTGATGACCTGCGGCGTTTTCTGGAATTCCGGGTCGGCGTTCACCATGCCCAGCACCTTGACGATACGCCGGACACGGTCGAGGCTCCCGAGCTCTGCCTGCAAGGTCACAAGGGCGTTCAACGCGGTCTGGCGCGCCGCCCGATAACCTTCTTCCACGGAGAGGTCGCGGCCCAGCTTGCCGCGCGAGATGGGCTTGCCGTCGTCGCCCAGGGGGCCGTGCCCGGCAAGGTAGAGCAGCGAGCCGGTCCTGACGGCGCTGACGTAGTTGGCCATGGGCCGGGGCCGGGGCGGCAGGCTCAGGTTCAATTCCTTCAGGCGTTCTTCCGCGCTCATGTGGACCTCCTGGGGTTGCGTCCCCTACATTCCCCTGAACCAGACGTTGTTCGGGTCCAGGCTGAGAAGCGCCGGCGTGATGTCCGGGATGGCGGGAGTGCCGGTCATGATCATCACCCGCTTCAACTCGTCGGTGAGGATGGACAGCACCCGGGCCACGCCTTCCGGACCGGCGGCGCCGAGGCCCCAGCAGACGGGCCGTCCCAGCAGCACCGCCCGGGCGCCCAGGGCCAGGGCCTTGGCGATGTCGCCGCCCCGGCGGGCGCCGCTGTCGAGCAGCACCGGCACCCGGTCGCGGGCCGCGTCGACGATTTCAGGCAGGACCTCGATGGCGGCGCGATTGAAGTCGAGAATGCGCCCGCCGTGGTTGGACACCACCAGGCAGTCGGCGCCGGCGTCGATGGCGATGCGGGCGTCATCGGGATTCATGATCCCCTTCACCACCACGGGCACGGACACCTCGTTCTTGAGCCAGGTGACGTCGTCCGGCGACGACAGGTGCACCGTGCGGGGTTTTCCGTCCGAAGACATCGGCACCCGGTCTCTCAGCTTGGTGGGTTGCAGGGTGTCCATGGTCAGGCCCACGGCGGCGTAGCCGATCTCGTCTGCCCTGCGCACCGCGCTGAGCACCTTGTCCCGCCCCTTGCTGAGGTAGGCCATGTAGACCAGGGGCGAGGAGATCCCCTCCGCCCACTGGTCCACGGTGGACTGCGTGGCGCCGCTGATGAACACCATGGTCCCGAACAGGCTGCCGCCTTCCGCCACCTCGTGCTCCCCGTTCTTGCGCAGCAGCCGGAAGCTGCCCACCGGTCCGATCAGCGCCGGCGACGGCAGCCTGTGGCCGAACAGCTCGATGGACGTATCCGGGTCGGTGACGTCGTGGAAGATCCGTTGCCGGAAGAGCAGCCGGTCCAACGCGGTCCGGTTCCGCTTCAGGGTGGATTCACTCTCGGCCGCGCCCATGACGTGCTCGATGGCCTCGGGCTTCACCCGGAGGCGGAACAGCGCGTGGATCTCGTCGAGGCTCAGTAGTTCCAGCGGTTTCTGTTCAAGCTTCTGAAGACTCATGGTTCCTCCCGGGAAAGAATGCAGGAACGAATCCTGGAATCAAGCTCAGAATTCATCAATTATCCGGAACTGCAGCAACAGGGTCCTCTGGAACGGCAGGAAGTTGTTGTCGGACACCAGGTAGAGCAGCCTCCGTCCCGCGCGGTCCCGTCTCAAGGAGAGCCCCTCGAAGTTGTCCACCGGCAACGGATGCGTCAGATCCGCCACGGGCTCTCCGCGGATACGGATCCCGGCGCGCCGGCGGGCCTCCCGCAGACGGTCTTTCGGCAGCCGGACGATCCGCGCGCGCCTCCCCGACAGGGTGAAGCGGCGTTCGAGCAGCAGCACTCCCCCGTCGGGCATGGCGGCCAGGTCCGTGGGCTGGAGGCCGCTGGCCGGTACGTAGGCGATCTCATGGGCTCCGCCCGCCCCCATGAGCCAGCCCTTGAGGCTGCCATCTTCGTTGCCGTGCCGTTCGGTGACGCCAAGGACCGTGCCGTCTGGCAGCGCGGTGATGCCTTCGAGCCCTCCGTTGGCGGGCGCATCCTTGAGGGCGCGGGGCGTTGCCACCCGCTTGGGAGGCGCATCGAAAGCCGCCGGATATCGCCAGATCCGGTGGCGCCCTTCGAACGAAACCAGGAAGGCGTCGCCGGCGATCCGCGCCAGCCCTTCGGCGTCCCGCTGGCGGCCCCGGACGGGCTTGCCGGCGGGAGTCAGCATGGGAGCGTCGCGCCACGAAACGGTGCCCACCAGACGCCCGGCGTCGTCGTGGACGAGGTCCGCGGTTATCCAGCGGCCGCGGTCGGAGACGGCCCGGAGCCGGCGCCCGTCCGCACTGACGTCCAGACCGGAAAGCCCGCCGAACCGCGGGTGCTCCGACACCAGCTCGAAGCCGCTCATGAATACCAGCTCGCCGGCCGTACTCAGGTCCGTCCGTTCCGGGTCCAGCGCCACCGGCACCGCCTTCACCGCCATCATCCCGGCGGAAACGCCGCCGGTCAGGGTGAGCAGCAGCGCCAGCGCATGCGCCGCCACGAGCGCCGGCCCAATCCGCCGCGCGTTCGGGCATCCGCGAATCACAGCTTCAAGTCCGGCAGCACCGCCAGCACGGCGTGGCGCAGATAGTCCCGGGTGTAGAGGTCCGGATCGATGACCTCGCCGTTCCACACGACGATGTCGAGATCGATGGTCCGTGGCCCGTACCGGTTCAAACCGGGCCGGCGTCCGAGCGTGACCTCGATGGCCTTGAGGTCGGCTTTCAGCCGTTCGCGGTCCGCGCGGGTCTCCAGCAACAGGGCGCCGTTGGTGAAGTCCGGCTGGTCGGCATGGCCGACGGGGCTTGTCTCCACCAGGGGCGATTCGGCGAGGATGACGTGACGTTCGGCGATCCGTTCCCGGGCCATGGGCACGTTGACCTGGGGCTCGATGTTGGACCCGACCCCGATGACGGCTCGGTTCATGCCGCTCCGGCCCCCGCCCCCGCCCTTTCGGCCGAGCATTCCACGGAAACGGAATCGGTGAAGCGGAGGGCCGCCGGCTTGGCCACCCGGACCCGGGCGCGCCGGACCCGGTCGTCTTCCATCACCAGCCCCAGCAGGTAGTCGCACAGCTTCTCGAGGAGAAAGAACGACGACCGCTCCACTTCGGCGATGAGCCGTTTGTTCAGCCGTTTGTAATCCACGGTCTCGTCGATGGCGTCGCGGGTGAAGACCGTTCCCGGCGCCAGCTCCAGCTCCACGTTGACGATCACGTCCTGTCTGGTCTCGCGCTCCCACTCGTTGATGCCGATGATGGTGCGGAGCCGCAGGTTCTCGATGGTGATCTTGACCGGATTTCGCTGGATCATGAGACCCCGGAACGCGTTACAGGTGCTCCCCGCCGTCGACGTGGATGCTCTCGCCGGTGACGAAGGGGTTGTTCAACAGGAATCGCACGGCGGCGACCAAGTTATCCGTGTCGCCGATGCGTTTCAAGGGCAGGGCCTGGCTCCGCCGCTCGAGTTCGTCCGCCACTCCCCCGGGCGGCGGCAGGATCATGCCCGGTGAGATCCCGTTGACCCGGATGGCGGGGCCCAGCTCCCGGGCGGCCATCTTCGTCAGCTCGAGGAGCATTTTCTTCGACAGCGTGTAGGCTGCGTGGTGGGGGTCGGAGCGGCTGACGCGCGTGTCGAGGATATTGATGACCTGGCCCCCGGCGCGGCTTTCGGCGAACGCCTGGATGAGAAAGAAGGGCGCCTTGAGGTTGATGTTGAAATGCCGCTCGAACAGGTCCCGCCCGGTTTCCCGCAGGGTGCCGCGTTCGAAGATGGAGGCGTTGTTGACCAGCACGTCGAGGTTGGGGAAATGCTCACGCACCGCGGGGACCAGGGCGCTCGTCTCCCGGTGATCGTTGAGGTCGCAGCGGAACAGCCGGCACTGGCGCCCCAGCGCCTCGATCTCTCCCGCGACGCGTTCGGCCGGCTCCGCGGAGCTTAAATAGTGAAGCGCGACATCGTATCCGTCCCGGGCCAACGCCCGCGCGACGGCGGCGCCGATGCGGCGGGCTCCGCCGGTGACGAGGGCGGCCCCCTTCGGAGTGGACATGCGGTCATCATACCCCGTTCGTGGCGGACCCACCACCGGCCCCGCGCCGCAAACTTTGACAGCCGCTTCGGCGGGTGTTAGCGTCCTGTCCCGCGTAATTCTTTACCAATCTGCTTGTCTTTCTTGTCGTCGGCTGCGTTGCTCTTCCTCGCGTGGTGCCCGCCACTGCTCGTCATCGCGCCTTGCCGACCACAAGAAATCCTGCGCATCTTGGTAAAGAATTACGTGGGACAGGACACTAGCACCCGGACCGTGACCCCGATACCCGAAATGTGGTATCACGAGCGGCCGAGGCCGCTTTCCGCGGCGTCGGTGCTCTGATGCGGCCGGAGTTCGACCCGCCGCCGCCCAAGGGGAGACGCCGTGGACGCGCTCGAAGTACTGGCGATCATCTTTGCCGTCGTCGTTCTGGTGAAGTTCGCCGGGTTGCTGATCTCCCCGGTGTCGTGGATGGATACCGCCGGGGCCATGCTGAGCCATCCCCGTGCCTGCACCTGGGTCTACGCGGTGCTCGCCGCGGTGGTGGGATACTTCGTCTTCGCCCGCATGGATGTCGTCGAAGTGGTTTCGGTGATGCTGTTCACCTCCCTGCTGATGGGGGTGGCGCTGGGTCCTTATTCCCGGACCCTCCTCAGGCTCGGCCGGGAGATGGCCGGCGAAGGGTTCGGCCGGTTGTGGCCGTCCATGGTCATCTGGACCGTCATCGCCGTTTGGGCGCTCTACGAGGTTCTAGTGTCGTGTCCCCCGTAAATGTTGACAAAGATGCGCAGGATTTTTCGTTGTCGGCAAGGCGCGATGACGAGCAGTGGCGGTTACCACGCGAGGAAGAGCAACGCAGCCGACGACGAAAAAGACCAGCAGATTTGTCAACATTTACGGGGGACACGACACTAGTATCAGGGTAACAAAGGAAGCGGAGAGCTTATGCAGATCAAGACCGTCACGCTGTTGCATCCCGGCAACATGGGCGCAACCATTGGCGCCGCCGTGCAGGGCGCCCGGGTGCTGTGGGTTTCCGCCGGACGGAGTGAAGGAAGCCGGCAAAGGGCCTCGAAAGCCGGTCTGGCGGATGTGGCGACCCTGGCCGAGGCCCTGGGCGGGAGCGACGCGGTGTTGTCCGTGTGCCCGCCCCATGCGGCCGAGGATGTGGCGGAGCGCGTGGCCGGACTGGGCTTTGGCGGGTTGTACGTGGACGCCAACGCCGTGTCACGGGCTACCGCCCAAAAGGTGGAGGGGGCCGTCGGCAAGGCCGGGGCGACCTTCGTCGACGGCGCCATCATCGGCCCTCCGGTGACCAAACCGGGAAGGACGCGCCTCTATCTTTCCGGCGCCGGGGCGGAGGGCGTAGCGGAGCTGTTCTCGGGGAGCATGCTCGATGCCCGGGTCATCGAGGGCGGCCCGGGGGCGGCCTCCGCGCTCAAGATGACCTACGCCGCCTGGACCAAGGGCAGCGATGCGCTGATCCTGGCCATCCGTGCGCTGGCGGCCAGGGAAGGGGTGGAGGAGGCCCTGCTCCAGGAATGGGCGGGGTCCCAGCCCAACCTTCCCGGCAAGAGCGAGCGCGCCGCCTCGGTGGCCGCGCCCAAGGGCTGGCGCTACGTGGGCGAGATGGAGGAGATCGCCGCCAGCTTCGAAGCGGCCGGCCTCCCCGCCGGCTTCCACAAGGCCGCCGCCGACCTCTACCGCCGGCTGGCCCCGTTCAAGGACCGCGCCGACCCCGGCCCCGAGGTCAAGGAAGTCCTGGACGCTCTCTAACCCGCGAGGATACGCGGGCTAGTGGTCGTCGTCTTCCACCTCGCTGGCCTTGACGCGCCGTGATTTGAGCTTCTCGCCGGTCTCGAAGTAGCGCCCCTCCACAGCGAGCCTGGCTTCCTCGTCCAGCTCGTCGTCCCACTGGCCCAGGGAGTAGCCGTACCACGGCATCTTGGGCTTGAGCGGCGGCAGCATGAACTCTTCCCACAGCTCACGGGCATGCTCCATGTACTCGCGCTTGGGCAGTGACACCGGCGGGAAGGGTTCTTTCTGGATGGCGTTGCACAGCATGCCCGACTCGTCCGCCGGCAGGTGGTACGACACCACGTCGGTGCCCTTGTGATCGTCCTTGTACAGGAACGGCGGGGCGTGGCCCTTTTCCATGCCGCCGACGATCTGCACGTCCTGGTGGGGTTTCATGCGGTAGCACATGGCCCAGAACACCGCCGCCTCGTCCGACGGATCGATGTCCTCGTCCACGGCGATGACGATCTTGCCGACGCCGGGGTGGAACGACGACGCGGCGTGGAGCGCGCGCCACACCTCGGCCTCCTTGGGCTTGCGCATCTGCACGATGACCAGCTTGTAGGTGTTGGTCAGGGGCTCGTGCATCTCCACCCGGATGACGCTGGTGATGCGGCAGTGGTCTCTCAGGTGCACCAGCATGAGCCGGTCGTAGCCGATCTTGCGGATAACCGACGATTCGCTCGGGGTGAGTTGGCTCAGCCATGAGACGTAGATGGCGTTCTTCCGGTGGGTGATGGCGGTGACGTCCATGAACGGGTTCAACTGCCGCGGGTGCATGTAGCCGTGGGACTCGCCGAACGGCCCCTCGGGCTCCACGAACTCGGTGTTGAGGTGCCCTTCGATGACGATCTCGGACTCCGCCGGCACCTGCAGGTCCACGGTCTTGCACTGGGCCATGCGGATGGGCTCGCCCACGAAGCCGCCGGCGATGGCCATCTCGTCCACGCCGTAGTCGACCTTCTGCACCGAGACGTAGGAGACCACCGGCGGGGCGCCGATGACCAGCGCCGCCTCGAGCGGCTCGCCCCGCTTCTGCGCGTTCTTCCAGTGGAGGTAGATGTCCTGGCCCAGTCCGGACGGGAACACGCCCACGCGGGTGTTCGACTTGATCTGGCCCCGGTAGTTGCCGATGTTGCCGATGCCGGTCTCCGGGTCCTTGGTGATCCAGTGGGAGCAGGTGGTGTAGGGGCCGTTGTCGAAGCCGGGGGTGGAGATGGGGATCGGGAACTTGTCCAGCCCTTCGTTCTCCAGGGCGTCGCCGGTCATCACGACTTCATGGCACGCGGGGTCGGCCACCACCTCCGGCTTGATGGGATTGGAGAGCGCGTGCTTCCATTTCGCGTCCATCTCGTCGGCGCTGTTGCAGCCCATGCCCAGGAAGTAGATGGCCTTGCTGCCGGCCAGCGCGCCCACCACCACGGGGAAGTCGAACTTGCGCCCGCGGGCGTCGGTGACGTTGGAGAAGTACCACGCCTTGCGCTCCTCGTCGGGGATGCCGCCGCGGTACTGCCAGCGCACCAGCGGATGCAGCTCGGTGTCCTTGTTGATGGTCTGGTTGATGCGGCGCAGGTGCCCCGCCTCTTCGAGCATCCTCAGATGCTCATGTAGATCTGCATAACCCATTGGCTGCCTCCTGTTTGAGTCAATCTATCGAGCGATGTCGCGGTGAGTCCCCGCAGCCCCGTGTGGCAAACCCGAAAATCAGGGCTCTAGCGTCCTGTCCCACCAATACGCGAGCTAGTAGGAGAGAATCGGAAGGCTTCGGCGCGAACCATGTAAATAGCCGATGCCGTTGGACCCTGTCAAATTCACCGCCTCGGCGTTTCTTGATGATTGGCAAGGGACGACTCCGGCGTGTTCAGGCACCGTTTTTGCGCGCGTTGCAAGACGGCTTGAGTGAACTTGGCGAAAGCGGTAGGGTGGGCCGCATAGGTCCATCACGGGACGGCAGATGCCTACAATGCTGAGGCAGGGGCCGTACCGGTTCTTCTTCTATTCCAGCGATGGTCGGGAACCCCGTCACGTGCATGTGGAGCGAGATGACAATGTTGCGAAGTTCTGGCTCGCGCCCGTACGGTTGCAGGCAAGCGGCGGGTTTGGTCCGGCGGAAATCGGGCGTATTGCCGGTATTGTCGAAGACCATCGAAGGGAATTCGTAGAGGCGTGGAATGAGTATTTCCGCAGTTGAGACGAGAAACCCGAATGCCATCAGTGTAGAAGTGTCCGGGAAGGCGCTGAGCGTCAAATTGAGCGATGGCAGGACGATCTCCATTCCCGTGGACCAGTATCCGAGGCTTGCCTATGCCACGAAGCAAGAGAGGGCCAACTGGAGAATCATCGGCAGAGGTCACGGGATTCACTGGGAAGACCTTGACGAAGACATAAGCGTCGAGGGTTTGCTGGCGGGCAATCGGTCCGGGGAGAGCAGGAATTCCCTGACAAGCTGGCTAAGGGCGAGGCATCAACCGAAATTCCACCCCTGGAAGGGAGATGGCTACGGCAAGGTAAATGACCTCGGCCTGCCGGCGAATCTCTTGATTCTCGGAGAATCCCACTACGGGAACCCCGGCGACTGGGGCCGCTGGAACGGCCAACCCACGGTCGGTGTAGTCCGTGAATACTGTAAAGACGGCGGCTATTCTTTTTTCACCAAAATCATATGCACGGTTCTGGGACCGGAGACGCCTGCATGCACGTCGGAACAAAGGACCCGGTTCTTTGAATCCGTTGCGTTCTGCAACTATGCCCAGTGCAGTGTCGGCGACACTCCTGACACGCCCCCGACCAGAAAGATGTGGGAAGAGGCAGCCGCTCCGTTTCACACGACTTTGGAATCATTGCGCCCCACGCACATACTGGCGTGTGGAATGAGGTTGTGGGACAACATGCCGGGGGCCGAGGAGATCTGGACGCCGCCCCCGAAGTCATTGGTACACTGGTTCGACCCGTTCGACCCCATCGATTTCCCGACACGCTGGCCGCCTGAGAGTCTCTTGGGTTGTTACCGCCATACTGAAGGTCAGAGCGTCGTTCTGGCTATCCATCATCCCTCGTGGAAGCGCTATCAACCCGCTGTTTGGCATCCGATCGTAGAGCGATTCCTGGAGTACCGTGCCGGATGACCTCGGGACAGGCAGTTACACACGCGGAGTTCACACATGGAAACCGATGAAGCGACCCTGCAAAAGGTCTTTTCCCACATCGACCGGGAGGAGTTGGCCCGGTTGGCCATGGACGTCGTCAATTTCCCCACGCCCACGGGAAGCGAGGAGGAGGTGGCGCGGTTCATCCACGACTGGCTCCAGAAGCAGGGCATCGAGACTTTTCTTCAGCACACCGAGCCCGGCCGCGCCAACGTGGTGGGGGTGATCCCGGGAACGGGCGGCGGTCCGACGCTGCTCTTCAACGGGCACATGGACACGGCCCTGTCGGGCGGGCAGGAGGATCTCTGGATCACCGGCAGCAGCCGGCCCGAGTGGCAGGCGCTGGCGCGGCGGGAGGACGACGTCATCTACGGCAGCGGCATCGTCAACGACAAGGGGCCGCTCACCTGCACCCTGGCCATGGCCAAGGCGCTCAAGGAGAGCGGCGTCCGGCTCAAGGGCGACGTCATCGTCACCGGCGTGGCCGGCGAGATCGGACGCTCGCCGGTGGACCACTACCAGGGCCCCGCCTACCGCGGCAAGGGGCACGGCGCCCGCTACCTGGTGACCCACGGCGTGGTGGGGGACTACTGCATCGTGGTGGAACCCTCCCAGTTCCGCATCACCTGGGCCCAGTGCGGCGCCGTGTTCATCAAGATCACCACCTACGGCGAGCCCATGTACGGGCCGTTCGTGGACCATCCGGTGGCGGCGAAAGACAGCAAGAACGCGGTGGTGCGCATGGCCTCCATCATCCCGGCGCTGGAGGAGTGGGCGCGGCGCTACGAGCAGGAGCACCGCTACGAGTTCGGCGCCGGCACCATGGTCCCCAAGGTCAACATCGGCTCCATCTTCGGCGGCGCGCCGTTCAAGCCCAACTTCTCTCCGGCCATCTGCAACCTCTACGTCGAGGCCTTCATGAACCCGGAGCAACGCGCCGTCGACGTGCTGCGGGAGGTCAGGGCGGTCCTCGCGGATACGGACATCGAGGCCAAGTCCTCGCTGTTCCTGTCGGTCAACGGCTACGAGTCCAAGGGCGCCGAGCCGTTGGTATCGACCATGGAGGAAGCCCACGAGTACGTCCGCGGCCGCAAGGTGGAGCCCATCCGCAGCGCCTTCACCAGCACCTACGCGGACCTCACGGTGTTCGCCGAGGTAGGCATCCCGGCCATCAAGTGCGGCCCGGCGCCGGAAGCCGCCGACGCCAAGCCGGCCACCAGCGAGATGCAGAAGGTGGAGGATCTCGAGGCCGCCGCCCGGATGTACGCGTTCGCCGCGTTGGAGATCGCCAACCGGGACCGGGCATGAAGCGGCGATAGCGGCGCCAGGCAGTTTGGCATAAGATTTCGTATTCAAGACGCTACGGAAAGGAGTCTCCCATGAGCATTGATACGGGCCTTTACCGCCGGACATTCAGGGGCGCCGGCGGGGTCGCCACCGACGAGATTCTGTTCTCGTCCGATTCCCACGTGATGGAGCCCGCGGACACGTTGGTGAGCCGCGTCCCGCAAGCCATGCGCGATGCCGCGCCGCGCTTTCCCGAGTTGAAGGTAGGGGAGGGGTTCCAGACCCATCCCGGGGGGTCGGACCCCAGGGCCCGGCTCAAGGAGATGGCGGTGGACGGGGTCAGCGCCGAGGTGTTGTATCCCACCTACTCGCTGAGCCTGTTCTCGCAGGAGGATATCGCGCTCCACGAGGCGTCGTGCCGGGCCTACAACGACTGGCTCATCGAATACTGCCAGGTGGACCTGGGCCGGCTGGTGGGCGTGCCGATGATCGCCACCTTCAACATCGACCATGCGGTGGCCGAGCTGGAGCGCTGCAAGAAGGCGGGGCTCCGGGGGGCGCTGATATGGCAGGTGCCGCCGAAGGAGCTGTCCTTCGCCACGGACCATTACGAGCGCTTCTGGGCCGCCGCCCAGGAGATGGAGATGCCCGTCAGCGTCCACATCCTCACGGGCTTCGGCTATGTCAAGACGCGCTACGACCGCAAGGGCCTGGAACGCTACCGGGGCAGCGTCAACCTCAAGCTGGCGGAAATCATCGACAGCCTGATGGACATCATCTTCTCGGGCGTGCTGGAGCGCTATCCGAAGCTCAAGATCGTGCTGGTGGAGAACGAGATCGGCTGGCTGCCCTACGTGCTGGAGCAGTGGGACTACTACTTCGACCGCCACCGCCCCACCGACCCGCTGACCATCGACAAGCTGCCCACCGAGTACTTCAACCGGCAGGTCTTCGCCACCTTCTTCAACGACGCCGTGGGGGCACGCAACCTGGTCTGGTGGGGGCACAACAACTGCATGTGGTCCAACGACTTCCCCCACGCCAACTCCACCTGGCCGCACTCGCGGGACGTAGTGGCGCGGGACCTGGGTCATCTGCCCGACGACGTGCGCGCCAAGCTGCTGCGGGACAACGTGGCCCGGCTGTACAACATGCCGGTGCCCGAGGCCATGGCCGTGGAGGCGTAACGCACCCCCGGCCCAACCCGCAGATCCCGACTGGGGCACGATAGAGGCGATGACCCTTGAATCGTCATCCCCGCCCCTTTCCGTCATTCCGCCCCCCTTCGTCATTCCGCCCCCCTTCGTCATTCCCGCGAAAGCGGGAATCCAGGGGCGGTGGTGGGGCACTACAGCGGCGCTTCCCCACCTCACCCCTCCTGGATTCCCGCTTTCGCGGGAATGACGAAGGGGGGCGGAATGACGGAAGGGGGCAGGAATAATGTTCCGGGACGTCGTCGTCGCGTTGCGTCAGAGTGTATCCGTAGCGGCGTCAGTCGTGCGTAGGGCCAGCGAGAATCCCGGCTTGCGGATGTAGACTTGGGTGTACTCTTTCTGCTTCGTGAGCTCGTTGATGAGCCGCACCAGCGGCTGGCTCGCGCTCAGGTACTCCCGGGGCCGGCCCGCGTTCTGGAGCGCCTCCACCGCCTCGTCCCCCGCGTAGACCCGCATCACCAGATCCTCATCGGAGATGGAGGGCCCGCCGAGTTGCGTCCGGACCTCCTGCAGCGACGGGTCCGGCTGCTCCCAGCCCTCCCAGTCCTTGGCCCGTGGCCGGCCGAGGATGCGGTCCTTGACGTCGGGGTCCATGAGTTCGGCGCCCTCCCGGCCCCAGATGCCCAGGGCGTACTGGATGGACTGGTCCGAGACCTGTTTGTAGCGTTCGCCGAGGATGATGTTGAAGGCGGCCTGGGTGCCCACGAACTGGGACAGCGGCGTGACCATGATGGGATAGCCCCACTCGGCGCGTATCCGCGCGGCCTCCTCCAGCGCCGCCGGCAGTTTGTCCTCCATGCCCACGAGGCGGAGCTGGTGCACGAAGTTGGAGATCATGCCGCCGGGCACCTGGTGGGCGTAGACGGACTGGTCGAATGCCGCGGGCGCGCCCATCGGCAGCCGGTCCCGTTTGGCGACGAAGGTGAAGTGTTCCCTTACGGGCTTCAGCACCTCCTCGTCCACCGGCACCGTGTAGCCCAGGGCCCGGAGGTTCTGCGCCATGTTGAAGACCGACGGCTGGGCCGACCCGTTGGCCAGGGGCGGCACGCCGGTGTGGATGGTGGTCATGCCGAGTTTGATGGCCTCGATATAGTTGAGCGGCGCCAGTCCGTTGTTGCAGTGGGCGTGGAATTCCACCGGCGTGTCGCCGACGTTGTCCAGCACGATGGGCACCAGCGTCCGTGTCCGCTCGGGAGTGAGCAGGCCGCCCACGTCCTTGAAGCAGATGCGGTAGGGCTTCATGGCCGCGGCCTCACGGGCCTTCCGCGCGTAGTATTCGTCGGTGTGTCGCGGCGACTCCGAGTAGATCAGGTTTACGACCGCGTCCACGCCCAGCCTGCCCAGCTCGTCCACGTCGTCCTTGAACACGGTGTAGTCGTTCCAGGGGTTCGAGGTGCGGGTGAGCCGGATGCCGCTGTCGACGACGTGCTGGACCACGAGCCGGGCCACCGCCGTGGGCTTCTTCTCCAGCCCGCCCTTCACGCCCCCGTGGAGCCGGAGCGGGGTGTTGCGCGCGCGCCGGGCGCCTTCCCGCAACCAGTGCCAGGGGTCCTCCTTGTGCTCGCGCACGTACTTCTTGATCATGGTGGCGCTGAAGAACTCCATGGACTCGAAGCCCGCCTGGTCCATGCGCTCGATGGCCTCGAGCATGGCCGCGGTCTTCATGTTGAAGGCCCACAGGCTCTGGTTGCCGTCACGCAGCGTGGTGTCCACGAATTTTACGTCGCTCATGGGTCTCCTCAGGCCGCGGCCTCGTCCGCCGCGTCTCCGTTGGCGTTGCGCCCCAGGGTGAGGGAGAAGCCGGGCTTGCGGATGTAGACCTGGGTATATTCCTGCTGCCGGGTGAGCTCGTTGATGAGCCGCACCAGCGGCTGGCTGGCGCTCAGGTACTCCCGCGGACGGCCTGCGTTCTGCAGCGCGTCGACGGCTTCATCCCCCGCGTACACCCGCATGATCAGTTCCTCGTCGGACATGGACGGCCCGCCGAGTTGCGCCCGGACCTCCTTGAGCGACGGGTCCGGCTGCTCCCAGCTCTCCCAGGCCTTGGTCCGGGGCCGACCCAGGATGCGGTCCTTGACGTCGGGGTCCATGTACTCGGCGCCCTGCCGGCCCCAGATGCCCAGCGCGTACTGGATGGACTGGTCGGTGACCTGCTTGTAGCGTTCTCCCATGATGACGTTGATGGCCGCCTGGGTGCCCACGAACTGGGACAGCGGCGTGACCATGATGGGATAGCCCCACTCTTCGCGCACCCGCGCGGCTTCCTCCAGCGCCGCCGGCAGCTTGTCCTCCATGCCCACGAGGCGGAGCTGGTGGACGAAGTTGGAGATCATGCCGCCGGGCACCTGGTGGCTGTAGACGGACTGGTCGAAGGCTCGGGGCGCCCCTATGGGCAGCCCGTCCCGCCTGGCCACGAAGGTGAAATGCTCCCGCACCGGCTTGAGCGCCTCCTCGTCCATGTTCACCGTATGGCCCATGGCGCGCACGTTCCTGAGCATGTTGAAGATCGAGGGCTGGGCCGAGCCGTTGGCCAGCGGCGGTATGCTGGTGTGGATGGTGGTCATGCCGAGCTTGATGGCTTCCAGATAGTTGAGCGGCGCCAGCCCGTTGTTGCAGTGGGCGTGGAACTCCACCGGGATGTCGCCGATGTTCTCCAGCACGATGGGCACCAGCGTCCGGGTGCGTTCCGGAGTGAGCATTCCGCCCACGTCCTTGAAGCAGATACGGTAGGGCTTCAGGGCGGCGGCTTCCCGGGCCTTCTGGGCGTAGTACTCGTCGGTGTGCCGCGGCGATACCGAGTAGATGATGTTCGCCACGGCATCCATGCCGAGTTCGCGCAGGTCGTCCACCTCCTGCTTGAACACCGCGTAGTCGTTCCACGGGTTGGAGTTGCGCGTCAGACGGATGCCGTTGTCCACCAGGTGACTGACCACCAGCTTGGCCACCGACGTGGGCTTCTTCTCCAGCCCGCCCCGGATGCTGCCGTGCATCCGCAAGGAGGTGCTGCGGGCGCGCTTGGTGCCTTCGCGGATCCAGCGCCACGGGTTCTCCTTGTGCTCGCGCACGTACTTCTTGATCATGGTGGCGCTGAAGAACTCCATGGACTCGAAGCCCGCCCGGTCCATGCCCTCGATGGCCTCCAGCATGGCCGCGGTCCGCATGTTGTAGGCCCACAGGCTCTGGTTGCCGTCCCGCAGCGTGGTGTCCACGAATGTGACGTCGCTCATGGGTTTCCTCGGTCGGCGGCCGTCCCGGCCCCGTCTCCGTCGGCGCTCCGCCCCAGGGTGAGGGAGAACCCCGGCTTGCGGATGTACACCTGGGTGTACTCCTTCTGCCTGGTCAGCTCGTTGATGAGCCGCACCAGCGGCTGGCTGGCGCTCAGGTACTCCCGCGGCCGTCCGGACTCCATCATGGTCCTGACCTCGTCCACGCCGGCGTAGACCCGCAGCACCAGTTCCTCGTCCGAGATCGAGGGTCCCCCCAACTGGGACCGGAGCTCCGCCAGCGACGGCTCCGGCTGCTCCCAGTCGGTCCACGCCTTGGCCCGGGGCCGGCCGAGGATCCTGTCCTTGACGTCGGGGTCCATGAGCTCCGCACCCTCCCGGCCCCAGATGCCCAGGGCATACTGGATGGACTGGTCCGCCACCTCCTTGTAGCGCTCTCCCAGGATGACGTTGAAGGCCGCCTGGGTGCCCACGAACTGGGACAGCGGCGTCACCATGATGGGGTAGCCCCACTCGGCGCGCACCCGGGCGGCCTCCTCCAGCGCCGCCGGCAGCTTGTCCTCCATGCCCACGAGCCGGAGCTGGTGCACGAAGTTGGAGATCATCCCTCCCGGCACCTGGTGCAGGTACTGCGAGTGGTTGTACTCCACCGGCTTGCCGATGGGGAGCCCGTCCCGCTTGGCCACGTAGGTGAAGTGTTCCTCCACCGGCCGCAGCACCTCCTCGTCCACCAGCGGCTCGTGGCCCTTGGCCCGGATGTTCCGGACCATGTTGAAAATGGAGGGCTGCGCCGAGGCGTTGGCCAGCGGCGGCACGCTGGTGTGGATGGTGGTCATGCCGAGCTCGATGGCTTCCAGATAGTTGAGGGGCGCCAGCCCGTTGTTGCAGTGGGCGTGGAACTCCACCGGAGTGTCGCCGATGTTCTCGAGCACCAGAGGCACCAGGGAGCGGGTGCGCTCCGGGGTGAGCAGCCCGCCCACGTCCTTGAAGCAGATGCTGTAAGGCTTGAGGGCCGCGGCCTCTCGTGCCTTCCGCGCGTAGTACTCGTCGGTATGCCGCGGCGACACCGAGTAGATCAGGTTCACCACGGTCTCCATCCCCAGCTCGCGCAGCCCCTTCACCTCCTCGCCGAAGACCTCGTAATCGTTCCAGGAGTTGGAGGTGCGCGTGAGCGTGATGCCGCTGTCCACCACCTTCTGGATGATGAGCCGCAGGATGGAGGACGGCTTCTTCTCCAGTCCTCCCTTGAGGCCGCCGTGGAGCCGCAGCTCCGTCTTGCGTATCCGCCTGGTGCCCTCCCGCAGCCAGTCCCAAGGGTTCTCCTTGTGCTCCCGCACGTACTTCTTGAACATGTTGGTGACGAAGAACTCCATGGAGTCGAAGCCCGCCCGGTCCATCTGCTCGGCGGTCTCCACCATGGCCGCCGTCTTCATGTTGAGCGCCCAGAGGCTCTGGTTGCCGTCCCGCAGGGTCGTATCGATGAATCGGATCTCGCTCATGGGGTCTCCCGAATGAAACTGGTGTGGTGTCCCTTGGCCGATGCTGACTGCTCATAGTGGCGTGAATGGAGAAACGGGTCAAGGCGGCCCCCGGTCAAGACGTAAACGGGTCAAGGCAGCCTTGCGTTCCTCGGCGTCATTCCCGTACCCACTCCGTCATTCCGGTACCCACTCCGTCATTTCCGTACCCACTCCGTCATTCCCGCGAAAGCGGGAATCCAGGGGGGTGGAAGCGGAGCCTCCGGCCCCGGACTTGATACGGTGTGGCAAATCCACTAACGAAACCCTTGAACCCCCAGGGAAGGAATACGCGGTGGCAGCACAGGAAACACTTTCGGTGGAGGAGCGCATCATCGGGCTGCTCCGGCGTCTGGGCATCGGCAAGGCCCACGTAGCGGCCTACTTGCCCGGCGACTGGAGCGGGTTGCTGGAGCGGCACCCGGCCGCGGTGGCGTCGCTGACCCTTATCTGCCCGCGGGGGATGAAGACCGACGTGCTCCGTCCCCATGCCGGGCGGCTGCTGATCGTGTCGGGGGACGGGGGAAACGTCGTGGCCGACCTGATGCGCGCGGTGGACGGGCTTCCGGGGGCCTCCCTGACCACGTTGCAGGACTACTTCAGCCCCATGTGGGCCGACGTCATGGCGGACCGCACCGGGGAAGTGCAGTCGGCCATGCTGGAGTTCCTGTCGCTGCGGGACAAGGAGAGTCCGGTTCCACCCGTGCGACTTCCCGAAGGGGAGGGCGAGGAAGCCGGCGTCTCCTACACGGTGAGGGGTTCGGGGCCGCCGCTGTTGCTGTTTCCGCTGGGGTTGGCAGCTTCGCAGTGGGATCCGGTGCTGCCGGCTCTCGCCGAGCGCCATACCACCATCACCCTGGGCGGCGCGTATCTGGGCATGGTGGCGTTCCTGGAAACCCGCGGTCCCGGATACCTACGGGCGGTGCGCGGCGTGGTGGACGAGGTCGGGCTCGAGCCCGGCCAGACGGTGCTGGAGGTGGGCTGCGGCGCCGGCACGGTGGCGCGCTGGCTGGCCCGATACACGGGGAAGCGCAATCCCATCGTGGGGGCGGACATCAACCGCTATCTTCTTCGCGAGGCCGCGAAGCTGGCGGCGGGCGAGGGACTCGACGGCGTCATCGAGTGGCAGAGCGCCAACGGCGAGGAGTTGCCCTTCGCCGACGGGCGGTTCGACGCCACGCTGGCCTTCACGGTCATGGAAGAGGGGGACGCCGACGCCATGCTGGCGCAGTTCGCGCGGGTCACCCGGCCCGGCGGCAAGGTGGCGGTGATCGTCCGTTCCCTGGACATGCCTTGGTGGGTCAACCTGCCGCTGCGGCCCGACCTCAAGCACAAGGCCCAGACCGGCTACGGCGACGTGGTGGCGGGCGGCTGCGCCGACGCGAGCCTCTACGAACGCATGGAACGGGCGGGGCTCGAAGACGTGGTCATGCTGCCGCAGTATGCCACCTACGCATCGGGGGAGCGGCTGCAACAGCAGCAGGAGCGCATGGCCTCACGCCTGACACCGGAGGAGGCCGAAGAATGGCGCCAAGCCATTGCCGCCGCCGGCAACCAGTTCTTCATCTCGCAGCCGTTCCACTCCGCGGTGGGGACGGTCAAGCCGAAATCCTCGCCGGGTCGTTGACAGGCGCGCCCGGACACACCATATGTAGTGTTCGTGTCATTATTCGACACAATAGGAAGGACACGGTGGCTGTTCGTGAACGTGGACTCGGGAACCTCGCAGTCTTCGAAACTGTCCGGCGACGGCGTGAACGTGCGGGTGTCACGAAGCCGCCGGGCCGCCGCCTGGGCGGCGCTTGGTCTGTCGGCGCTTCTGGTCCTGCTGACGTCCGGCCCCGCCTGGTCCGCGGATGCCGCCGTTCATCTGGAGGGCCCGAAGATACAGGGTGGCTTGGTTCGCGGCCGCGTGGCGCCCGGTTCCACCGTGAAGTTCGAGAGCGAACGGGTGCGGGTCTCGAAGGACGGCTGGTTCCTCATCGGGTTCGGGCGGGACGCACCGCCGAAAGCCGTGCTGTCGGTGACCTTTCCGGACGGCCGCAGCCAGCGCTACGGTCTGGCGGTGAAGCCCCGCAAATACCCCATCCAGCGCATCGACGGCCTGCCCCCGAGCAAGGTGACGCCCAGCAAGGAGGACCTCAAGCGCATCCGCAAGGAGGTCGCCCTGGTGAAGCGGGCGCGCAAGGTGGACGACGCGCGGACGGACTTCCTCGGCCGCTTTCGTTGGCCGGTGAAGGGCAGGATCAGCGGCGTCTACGGCTCCCAGCGCATCCTGAACGGCGAGCCCCGGCGGCCCCACTACGGCATCGACATCGCCGCGCCCAAGGGCACGCGGGTGGTGGCGCCCGCCGCCGGCGTGGTCACCCTGGTGCACCGGGACATGTACTTTTCCGGCGGCACCATGATCGTCGACCACGGCCATGGGTTGTCGTCGGCGTTCCTTCACCTGCACCGCATTCTGGTCAAGAAGGGCCAGCGGGTGAAGCAGGGGCAGCCCATCGCCGAGGTCGGCTCAACCGGCCGCTCCACCGGGCCTCATCTCGACTGGCGTGTCAACCTGTTCGGCCGCCGTCTGGATGCGGCGCTGCTGGTGGGGCCGATGCCGAAGTGAGATATCCGAAGGGTGAACGACGAGAGGGGTGAAAGCGGCAGAACGCTTTCACCCCTCTTTGTGCCCGACGTCTGGCGAACTAACCTTCGTTGACGGCCGCCTGCCGCTTCTGGTCCGCTTCTGCGGCCGCGTGGGCCTTCTGGAAGTCTTCCTCGTCGAACTTGTAGAGCCCGGCGCCGCCCATGAAGATGGCCGCGGCGGTTTCCCGTGACACGTTGTTCAGGAGGTTGTTGGAGACGTTGGGGAAGTTCGAGTCGAAGTGCGGGTAGTCCGTGGAGATGCACATGCGGTCCGCGCCGATGAGATCGGCGGTGCCGGCGATCTCGGGCTCGCTCCCTTCCACCGCGGCCCAGCAGTTCCGCTGGAAGTACTCCTTGGGCGTCAGCGACAGGTACGGCGCGTGGGAGTCGCGATAGTTGGCGTAGTCCCACTCGATGCGCGTCAGTATGCCCGGCACCCACGAGTTCTGGGCTTCCAGGTAGCCCACCCGCAGCTTGGGATGGAACTCGAACACGCCGCCGATGATCATGGCGATGAGGGCCTGCTGCATCTCGATCCAGTGGCTGGCGACGTGGCGGTAGAAACGGTTCTCGCCGTACAAATCGTTCATGTGGGAGTTCCACGCGCCGGTGCCTTCATGGAAGCACCAGGACACGTCGAGTTCCTCGTGCAGGGTGTACAGCGGATCCCAGTAGTTGGAGTGCCAGAAGTGGCCGTTGACCATGTTGGGCCGGATGAACGACGCCACCGCCCCGAGCTCCTCCACCGCGCGCTTCAGCTCGTGGCACGCCAGGTTGACGTCGTGCAGCGGCAGCATGGCCGCGAACTTCATACGCTCCGGGCGGTGCTGGCAGAAGTCGTGGATCCAGTCGTTGTAGGCGCGGCTCAGGGCGTGCGAGAGATGCGGGTCCATGTTGTCCCGCGCCAGCAGGCCTAGCCCGCCGGTGGGGAAGAGCACGCCGATGTCGATGCCCTCCATCTCCATGCCCATGATCTGGGCTTCCTCGTCGTATCCTCGCTCGATGGCGAAGTCGAGGCGCCCCGTGTCCGCGATCCGCGACGCCGACAGCACACCAGTGGCCGCCCCCATGATCGGCCCCGTGGCCTTTGACGAGGCGGCCTTCTTGCGGTGCTGCTGCAGCTCCGAGTCCGCGCCGGTGGGCAGGCCGTCAATGGTCCAGGTGCGGCGGCTGATCTTGCCCTTGCCGTCCACCGCCCAGGTGACCCGGTGCTTGAAATCGGGATCCAGGTATTTCTCCAGCAGGTCGCCGGGTTCCTGAATGTGCATGTCGCTGTCCACGAAACGCAGGCCGTCTTTCATTTCGTTCCTCCTTGTCCGGGCGAACTCCGAGCCTCGCGTGTCCACGAGTCCCTTGCACCGCATCCTTACGGACGACACTACAGGAAGTGGCGGCTCGCGGTCAACGACGGCCGGGCGCGGCGATCTCTCCGTTGGCCACGCGTATGTCACGGTAGCAGACCGTGGCTACGACCGCCCAGCATGCTCTGATCGATCCCTTCACCAAGAGGATCGCCACTGACACCAACACGGCAAGGTCGTGCTCTCGAAGGTAGCCTGACACGCCCTTGAGCAGGGTGGTCGATGAATGATCAAGCGACCCGGTAAAGCATCCGACCACCACGAGCACACCGAGCACTCGGGGCCAATGACGCGAGGTTAGACGCCAGGATCGTTTGAAGCTGTCGAGGACTCCCGTGCGTTCGATGGCCGCCACCGGCAAGAGCACGAGCAGCCGGCTGTCGACAAGACCGTTGAATACGGTGCCTGCCACCGACAGGGCAAGGAGTACCCCTGTCGGTGGCAGTTCCAGCTCCGAAGTGACGACCAGGACAACCGCCGCCTGTTGCGGAAGGTAGAGAAGGGCGTGCAGCATTGCGACCGCGGACACTCTTGAGACGAACAAGTAGAACGGACGATGCCGGATACTTGGTATCGCTCTTGCGACGGTGATCAGGGAGTCCTTCAACCTCAACCGACGACCGCTCAGATCGCGCCAGACCGCCATGGCGATCACGGCCTCCGCCGCAACTCTTGACGCGGCATGCAAGGTGACGGAAGCGATCTGTCTGTAAAACAAGGTGGCAAAACCAAGGGTTCCCCGGACAAGGTTTCCCAGGGCAAGAAAGGGGGCAAGCCCGGTGAGGAACAACACGATTCCCACCGTCCACGCGACAACCGACACCAGAACCACGAACGGCACCATGTGCCGGAATAGCACCGAGAAGGACAGGCGCACGACCGGCCAGACCGCGATCTTGTGGTCGTGGTCTGGTGTATTGAGTGAGGTTCGCTCCGACGCGTCAGGCTCCATGATTTGGTTCTCCGGCTCCTCGCAACCCTTAGACTTTCCGGTCGCTCCATGCAATAAGGAACGATCGACTTATAATCCGAGGAGCGGCAGTGCGGGACGGCTCTTCGCCGCCCGTCGCCGTCGCAACATCACGAGTGTGAGGAAGCTCATGATGGAGAAAAGGGGTTTGGGAGCCTTTCAACTTCACGCCCGTCACATCCGCCTGCTGCCGGTGCTGGTCCTGGGGCTGGTGGCTGCGGGCTGCGCCTTGTCCACGGATACAGCCCGCCTCGACGAGGTCGCCAAGGCAGGCATCGCCTATGCGGAAAAAGTGCCGCCGTTGCTCGATCGGGCATTCGAGCTGGCGGCGGCGGTGGATTCGGGCGCGTTGGTGGAGGCGCGGCCGGGGCTTTCGGCGGAGCAACGCCGGGAAGCTCTGCGGGAGTTCGACACGGCCATGGCCGAACGCCTGGAGGGATACGTAGCGGCCAAAGGCCACAACGACTTGTTGAGATCCTACTTCCTGGCGCTGCAGACCCTGGTCGAGCCTGACGGGCGGAAGGGCATCGGCAATGCCGCGAAACGGCTCACCGCGGAGTTGGGCAAGCTGTCGCCAAGGCTCAAGAAGGCCCGCATGGGCGATGTGTCGGTGGGCGGTCTCGTCGAGCCGGCGGCGGAGATCGCAATGGCGTCGTTCAGGTCCGCAGCGCTGCGCCGTGAGCTCGAAGCCCGCGGCGCAACCATCGAACGCGAGCTGGCCGTGCAGCAAGCCTTGGTGAGCGCCTTGGCGCGGCAGGTCCGCGCGGACCGGGATGTCCTGTCGACGCGTTTTCGGGACGCCGAGGTGGTGGAGCCGTATGTGAGCGCGGCGCGGCTGCCTAAAACCTGGCCGGCGCGGCGGCTTCGGAGCCTGCGCGGTGCCGGTGACGTGGAAGCGGCGCGGGCCGCGGAACGGGCTATTCGTTCGTTGCGGCAGGCATACGTGGCCGCGCTGGAGGGACGCCTGGATTCCACCCGGGCAGCCGAGCTGGCCACCACCGTCGAGGGTTTCGTCGAGCTGGTGTCGCGACTCGGCGCCGGAGCTAGGGGGGCCGTTCGATGATGTCGGGAGAGATTCGAGGCAAGACGCTGTCGGAGTTGCGCCGGGCGCGAAAAAACATGATGTCGGCGGAATGGCTCGCGGGATTGGAGGGTCTGTCCGCGGCCGAGCGCACGGTGGCGGCAACCACGCTGCTGGACGTCTGCATGGCCATCCGGCGACTCGAGAACGTCGGCGTCGTGGCCATCCGGCGGCAACTGGCCGACAACGAAAATGAGCTTGAACGGGGTATCCGCGGTCTTCAGCGGGCTTCGGAGCGACTCCACCGGGTGAAGACGTACGTCAGGGCCGCCGCCGTGCTCGCGGCGACCGTGGGCAAGGTGGTCAAGCCTTGATCCATGTCGTCGGAGGATGGCGCGGAAGGGGCGCACGAAGCCTGGAGGCCGGGAGCGTCTTCGGTGTCGGACTGCGAGGCCATCGCCGCGGGTCAAGCCGCCATGGTGGCTACGTCGTATCGCGGGATGTGTTGATCGCGGGTGACGAGTATCAATCCCTCGGCTTGGGCCTGGGCGATCAGAAAACGGTCGAATGGGTCACGGTGGTGCATCGGGAGTTTGCCCGCCTGCTCGGCATGATGGAAGGTCAACGGCAGGTGGGTGAAGCGCTTTTCTTCGACCATCGCCGACAGATTGTCCGGCGCGGTCATGGTCCCCTTCGCCCGCTTGACCGCGACCTCCCAGCCGGTAATGGCGCTGACGAAGACGTCGTTGCCGGGGTCGGTGATCGCGTCGCGGGCCATTTGGGTCAGCCGCACGACATCGGAGAGGCACCACACCAATACATGGGTATCCAGCAAAAGACGCGACACCGTGGATCTAATCCTCGTCCGGAAAGATCTTCGAGTTCTCGATCAGATCCATGAGTTCTTCATCGGGTTCGTCGAAATCCGGAGACATCCAGAATTGGCCCTCGTAGCCGCCGAGCGGTCGTGTTTCGAGGCGGGTCTTGTACGGCTCGAGCCGCAGGTAAGGTTCGCCGGCCTTGGCGATCACGATCTCCTCGCCTTCCCAAGCCAACTTCCCCAGCCTGGAAAGTTGGGACTTCGCCTCGTGCATGTTCACCTGCTTCATTCGAGGACCTCTCTAGCTAAGTTAAGCTAAGTTCTATCAGGGGTGCCCATTCTCGTCAAGATGGAGACCCGATGCGAGACACTTGGTGAGCCAGGCCAAGCCCGTCGGCTGCCGCTTCCAGACGTTTGTCTCGCGTCCACAGTCGCGCTGGAGGAACGAGGGTCACGGCCGCCAACAAATGCACGTCAATGTAGCCGATGCCCCGTTCCATCAACCCGTTGCGCTCAATGAAATAAAGCACTTCGGAGTCTTCCGCGGCGGGGATGGCGGGCAGGTCCTGCAACATTGCCAGGATCTCTTGGCGTCGGGCAAGGTTGCCGCACGCCAACTCGCCGATGACGAAGGGATGGACAAGCGCTTGATCGGTGTCGAGCAGGTGCGCCAGTTCGCGGTCTCCGGTACGCAGATGCTCGATCCATACCGAGGTATCGATCAGGATCATTGGCCGGACGGATCCTCGTCGGCGAGGCGCCGCCGTGGAACCGGTTGCAAGTCAGGTTGACTGCCGCCGAGTTTGGCGAGCCGTCGCGCGCTTTCCCGCTCCACGAGGGCTTGAAGGGCTTCACGAATCAACGCTGGTTTGGTGGTGATGTTGGTAAGCTCACGTGCGCGCGCCAGCAGATCGTCGTCTATGTTCAGGGTGGTTCTCACAACAATGCTCCGAAGCAAGACTGAACTAAAGGCCAATGGTATAAAGGCCGATAGTAGCATCAAGTGATGTCAGAATCAATGTCAACGGTTCCGGCGTCGGGTGCAATCCGATCTACCACCTTACCAACGAAAAGCAGCGAGGTTGCGTTGGCTGATCGAAGAGTATTTCGTTGCAGGAACTAGACAAAATTCGTATTATCTTGCCATGAGATTTGAGCAGCTACTCGAAATCGTCGCTGACGAGCCGGTGTTCGAGACCGGGCTGCTTCTGTCCGGTGGGGTCGACCCCGTGGGGATCAGGCATCAACTCGCCCGCTGGACCCGGGCCGGGCGGCTCCACCAACTGCGCCGTGAGCTGTACGCCTTGGCGCCGCCCTATCGCAAGCAGACGCCGCACCCCTTTCTCGTCGCCAACCGCCTTGTGCAGGGGTCCTACGTAAGCGGCCTTTCGGCGCTGGCGGACGCGCACTGCATTCCCGAATACGTTCCCGAGACCACAAGCGTGGGACCCGGACGGCCTCAACTCCGGCAGACCGCGCTGGGCCGCTTTTCTTTCCGTCATATCAAGGTCGATCTGCTTTACGGCTACCGGCAGGTCGATTTAGGCCGAGGACAGACGGCGTTCGTGGCCGCGCCGGAGAAGGCGCTGCTGGATCTCGTTCATCTGTGCCCCGGCGGCGACGAACCGGCCTACATCGAGGAGTTGCGGTTGGATCTGGAGGCTCTCGACCTGGACCGGCTGGACATGCTGGCCCACGCCGCGGCCAGGCCCAAGCTGTTGCGAGCCACCCGGTATATTCGTTCCCTGGCCGAGGATCGCACTCTGTCCTACGAGGTACTGTGAAAGCCCATCTGATCGATCTCGTGCGGGCGGCGGCGGCGTTGCAGGGCCGCAACATCGCCCGCGAGTACCTTCAGGCGCGCATTCTGGGCGTGCTGCAACGGGAGGGGGCGATGGTGTCGCTCGCGTTCCAGGGCGGCACTTGCCTGCGCTTCCTGTTCGCCCTCCCGCGCTACTCGGAAGACCTGGACTTCACCCTTGAAAGCGATACGGACCGCTATGATCTGCGAGCTTGGCTGAAGGCCATTCGCGCGGAGTTATCCCGCGAAGGCTACAGCGTCGGTCTCACCGTTCGGGACCACAACCCGGTTCATAGCGCGTTCGTGCGCTTCCGAGGGCTTTTGTACGACGCGGGCCTCTCACCCCATCGAGAAGAAAGCCTTGCCGTCAGGATCGAGGTCGATACCCGCCCTCCGGCCGGGGCCGTCCTGGAGACCCACCTCGTGCGGCGCCACGTGACGCTACGGCTGCGTCACCACGACCGCGCGTCGCTGCTCGCCGGCAAGCTGCACGCGATCTTGCAGCGTCCCTACACCAAGGGAAGGGATCTGTACGACCTGATCTGGTACATGAGCGATCCGACCTGGCCCGCGCCCAATCTCAGGCTGCTCAACGCGGCCTTGCGCCAGACTCATTGGTCGGGCGGAGTGCCGCGGGACAACACTTGGCGGGAGACGATCATCCAGCGTCTCGACGCCTTGGCGTGGGACCGGGCGGCCGCGGATGCGCGACCGTTCCTGGAGCGGGAAGAGGATGTGGAGTTGCTGACTCGGGAGAACGCTGTACGGCTTTTGACCGAGCACCCGTGATAGTGGGTAGCGGGTAGCAGACGCAGTGCTATTGATCTAATCCTCGTCCGGAACTTCTCGAGTTCGCGATACGATCCATGAGATCCGGCCCGGCTCTGGCCTAAGGTCAGTGCTTGAACCTGCTTTGTATGTAATTGTGTGCTTCACTGGCGCTTAACTCCGTCGTGGATGGACCGGTGCGAATATAGAACCGCTCTGTTCCGTCGTCCTTGACAAAGACCGGCGTCGGTGAGCGGTGACATCGCGCAACAAGTACTCGACAGTCGTCGTAGTCTTCAAAGTGAACGTGTATGGCGGCCATAGAACTCGGCCCCATCCGGCTTTTGACAACATTCACCAGATGCAGGCTCATTTTGTCTTCGTTGGGAAACTTGTCCGCCTCGATCCCTACCGGAGTGCCATCGTCGGAAACGCCCACGATGAGCGTCCCTCCGCTTGTGTTGAGGAATCCAGCCAACGTCTTCAGCACGGATAACTCCATCCGCTTGTCGGACTGCCCGGTGTGTAGATTGATGCGTAACGTTGACTTGAACTCCACCTCTTCGGATTCGCCCCCGTCGATAGCGCCCGTAAGGTCGACAGTGTCCTTTGGGATTACCTCGGGCTCTGCGCCGGTTGTGAGCGTTTGGTAGCCTTTGCGGACGATTTGAGCCATCATTTCGCGGCGTATCTCAAGGAAGGCTCGGTACTCCATTTGCTCCCAGCCCTTCGGTAACGCATGATACTCATACATCCTTTCCAGTACTGCCTCACTGAAACGTTGCCTTAACTGTGACAGGTATTCGACGGGCGACTGATCGGAAATTTTCATGTTGTCGGCCCACTCGACATAGGCGTAGTTGGCTATCTGGTTCGTCTCTCGTCTATCGGAGATCTTCAGCTTGTCCAGGTAGGCCCTCGGGAAAAGGTGGTGGCGTTCGACCATTGAACGGTTGGCCTGGATCGCAGGATCCAACAACTCGGCGACCTTAGCGTTGGAGAACAGCACCGGCGCATCAAGCAGCACGAGCGCCGCGTCGTACGCAAACCGCGAAGGGCTGCGCGGAGACGAGGTTGCCAAATCATTTGGGAGGGTCACATCCCAGAAGTCGTTCGTCAGTGTAATGTCACAGACATGCTGGAGTCGGCTCACGAACTGGTCTGCAGCGGTGGCATCACGAAGTCGAGCCAGATCGAACTCCATTGCCGACTCGGGCGACCCGGTGAATCGGCCGGTTACCGCGGACATGAAGAACCACTGAGCAATCGCCTTTCGTAGAGCGAATTCCTCTACGTCGTACTCGGTCCGGCCGATCAGATACAGTACATACGAGAACAACAGGTTGTTTTCCGAGCTGATCATTTTCCCGCTACGGAAACCTGCCGTGCGGATGCAACGCAGGAAGTCATGCCAGTGTTGGAGGTTCAGGGTCTGGGCCTGTGCGTTCTTCAGGAGGTCGAATTGGGCCACCCGCCGCTCGTCGCTGAACCGGCCTGTTTCAAGGTCTTTGCCTCGCAAGATCGAGTAGACGTACTGCAGACGGGCACGCTTGAAAGCCACACCTACGTCGACGCGAAGCAACTGGGCAGGAGCCGGTTCGATGAAATGGTTGAACGGCGACGCCATCCCTTTGGCCGGTTGCCGCGCGTTTCTGCAGAAATGCTCCAAATCGGCCCGGCCTTCGTCCCAGAACACCGACATCAGCGTCAGGATAAGTCGGCCTGGTTCAGAGGTGTGCCTTCGCTGTTGATTCGAACGAAAACATCCGACACGTCCTCCTCGGAGATGTCCGACGCCAGCTCTAGCGCGGTGAACGGGAAGGTCAACAGATTTTGCAGCTTTGGGATCGCGTTTTGGATACGCTCCGTTTCTTCGTCGTTGACGACGCGCGACGCTTGCAGGTCATTGAGGTATTGGTTGGTGAACGAGATGATGTTCGTCTCGCTGCTCCAGACCCGCGAGATATCGGGGATGAAAGCGTTGTCACGTCGGGTAGCAGCGTCGGCGACCTCGAACCGCTCCTCGATCGGGTTAAATGCGATGCGGATATTTTCACTCTCGTAGTTGTCCCGCACCACACGGACGCCCTTGATGACGGCATACAGCGAGGTGAGTCGTTGCTGACCATCGACAATGACCAGGCGCGGAGGCTTCGCTTTCGTGTCGACGCCGATAGTCCTGTCGTCCGCCAATCCGTTCTCCCAAAGCAGAAGATAACCTACGGGGTAACCCCGGTACATCGAGTCGAACAGGTCGCGAACCTTTGAATTTTTCCAGACGAACGGCCGCTGGATGTCCGGGAGGCCGATCTCGCCCAACTCAATCTTGTGAACAAGTGCGCCTAAAGTGTAGTCGACTTTCGTGAAAACCGTGTCGCTCATGCAGATATTCCTCCCAACTCAACGTGGGTCGCATTGGACCGTGACTTGCTGGTCCTTCGTCCACGAGCGGTGAGCCGGTACTTCTGGTTTCTTGCCGGGTCTTAGGGCCTTTGTTCAAGGCTGCAAGCAGCCGTGCTACCTAGTCGCAGTTGGTCGTCTCCTTGGTCGCTCGCTGTCAGAATCGGTCATATGGCAGGATACCAACCGAACTCAGCTATGTCTGGAACGGCAAGCGCGGCCTGTCAAGGGAAGGTGAATTATATCCACCGCTATTGTATGATGACTTGTCCCGACGGCGCTGACGCTCCGGCGGGACGATCTGACATGGAAGCAGGTTCCACATGAGCGGTGCCGATTCAGACGCTGTCCTCTCACAACACGAGCGGGCCACCATCGAGGTGGCGGCCGCGCGCATCGTCCCCTCGGACAAGGACCCGGGCGCACGGGAGGCCGGGGTGCTCGACTACATCGAGGGCTTGTTGGCCGCGGATGACGTGGACACGGACATAAGCCCACGGGAGAAAAAGGAATACGCCAACTTCCTCCTCGGGAGCATGGGGGGCCGCACGGAGGAGCAGCAGGCAACGCTCTTCAAGCTTGCCGGCTCGGGCAGCCGCCACTTGCCGGCGTATCGCGGCGGTGTCGTCGAACTGGACCGGCTGGCTTCCGAACAGGAGCCGGGAAAGAACTTTCGCGACCTGGACGGCGACCGTCAGGATCAGGTCCTGACGGTCCTGGATGATCGCAAGGATACGTTCTTCACGCTCCTCCTCACACACACCATGGAAGGCTTCTATGGCCATCCGCGCCACGGCGGCAACAAGGACCAGGTCGGGTGGCAGGTATTGGGGTATCCCGGCCCGAGCTTCCCCCACGGCAACGAAACCCCCTACGGCTGGTACGACGCCAAGGAGCCCGACGAGTTCCCGCACGTCAAGAAGGACCGCTCGTCCTAGGCCGGCTCCCGGATACACAGAGGAAACAGATGGCAAAGCGCGAAACAGTCGATGTCTGCATCGTGGGAGGGGGAGCATCGGGTCTGGTGGCGGCCAAGGAGCTCACCGAGGCGGGCATGACCGTGTGCGTGCTGGAGCGGGGACCCTGGTACAAGCGCGAGGACTTCGCCCTGGGCGATGAGCTGATGTACAAGCGGCGCAACTTCTTCTGGCCCACGGTCGAGTTGGAGCCGCGCACCTGGCGACCCGACGCCGACAGCCCCACCGAGCTCCTGTCCACCAAGACCCAGACCTTCTCCAACGCCATGTGCGTGGGCGGCGGCACCATCCACTACAGCGGGCTTTCCTGGCGTTTCCACGAGTCGGACTTTCGGGTGAAGTCCGAGGACGGGCCGGTGGCGGGCGCCACCATCGAGGACTGGCCCATTTCGTACGACGACATGGAGCCCTTCTACGAGAAGGCGGAGTGGACCGTCGGGGTGTCGGGCAAGGGCTGGTCGAGCCCCTTCGACCCGCCGCGCAAGCGCGACTATCCGGTGGGGCCGGCGGCGCGCAACAGCCCCGGGGCCGCCCTTGAGAAGGGCGCCCGCAAGCTCGGCCTGCACCCGTTTCCCACCCCCCTGGCCATCCTCACCGGCGACTACGACGGCCGCCCCGGCTGCATCGGCAAGGGCATGTGCTCGTCCTACGGCTGTCCGGTGGGGGCCAAGTCCAGCACCCTGGAATCGCTGCTGCCCAAGGCCCTGGCCACCGGCCGGCTGGAGATCCGGCCCCTCTGCCTGGCCCGGGAGATCACTCTGGACCGGGACGGCAAGGCCTCCGGCGTGACCTATTTCAACGGCGAGGGCGAGGAGGAGCACCAGCCGGCGCGCCTGGTGGTGATGGCGGCGGGCGGCGTGGAGACGGCGCGGCTGCTGCTCATGTCCGAGTCGGCGCGGTTCCCCCAGGGTCTGGCCAACCGCAGCGGCCTGGTGGGCAAGAACCTCATGTTCCACTCCCCGGGCGTCACCCTGGTGGTGACCTTCCCAGAGCCTTTGGACGGCCACAAGGGAACCTCCAGCACCCGGGTGCTCCACGACTTCTACAAGACCGACACGAAACGGGGTTTCATACGGGGCGGCTTCATGCATCCCCGGGCCCACGGCGGCGACCCCATCGAGCTGGCGCTGAGGCCCATCCACGGCAAGCGCTGGGGCAAGGAGCACAAGGACTCCATGCGCGAGACCTGGAGCCACTACCTGCACAGCCACTGCACCGGCGAGAGCCTTCCGGTGGAGAGCAACGCGGTGGACCTCGACCCCGAGGTGACCGACTGCTACGGCCTGCCGGTGGCCCGCATCACCTACACCAGCCACGAGAACGACGTGCGGCTGGCCACCTACCTGGGCGAGCGCTCCCGGGAGATCTACGAGGCCGCGGGAGCCACCCGGATCATCGTGCCCAAGCCCGAGACCCGCAAGCTCCACAACCACCAGATGGGCTCCTGCCGCATGGGCAACGATCCCGAGTCGTCGGTGGTGGACAAGTGGTGCCGTTCCCACGACGTGTCCAACCTGTTCGTCGTCGACGCCAGCGTGTTCGTGACCGCCGCCGGCCTCAACCCCACCCTCACCATCGAGGCCAACGCCTTCCGCGTGTGCGACTACATGGTGGGCGAGGCGCGCAAGGGCGACCTCATCCACTGAAGCGCTTCCCGTCGCGGTGGCTCTCTTTTTGCGTGCTGATCCTGGTGGGCCTTTGGCCCGGCGCCGCGACCTCCGGTCGGCGGCGTGGCCGGTAGGGGACCCATGAGCGCCGCACAACGGGTACTCAAGGAAATTTTCGGGTTCGACGGCTTCCGCCCCGGGCAGGAGGCCGCCATCGAGGCGCTGCTGGCCGGGCGTCACGTTCTCACCGTCATGCCCACGGGGTCGGGCAAGTCGCTGTGCTTCCAGGTTCCGGCCCTGGCCCTGGGCGGCCTCACCGTGGTGGTGTCGCCGCTGGTGGCGCTGATGCAGGACCAGGTGGCGGCGTTGCGGCTGGCCGGGGTGGCGGCGGACGCCATCAACTCCGGCAACACGCGTGCGGACAATGTCGCCGCCTGGCGCCGGGCCGCCGCGGGAGAGACACGGCTCCTGTACATGGCGCCGGAACGGTTGATGACCGAGCGGATGCTGGAAGCCCTGGCCCGGCTTCCGGTCAGGCTGTTCGCCGTGGACGAGGCCCATTGCATATCGCAGTGGGGCCCGTCCTTCAGGCCGGAGTACGAGGACCTGTGCCGGCTCCGGCATCTCTTCCCGGGCGTCCCCATCGCCGCGCTCACCGCCACCGCCGACGCCATCACCCGCGAGGACATCGGGGAACGGTTGTTCGGCGGCGAGGCGGAGTCCTTCGTCCTGGGCTTCGACCGTCCCAACATCCGGTTGGCCGTGGAGATGAAGCGCGACTGGAAGCGCCAGTGCCGGGACATCGTCGCGCGTCACCCCGGCCAGAGCGGCATCGTCTATTGCCTGTCGCGCCGGAAGACCGAGGAAACCGCGGTCCTGCTGGCGGCGGACGGCGTCCGGGCGCTGCCTTACCACGCGGGCATGGACAAGGAGGATCGGGAGGCCCATCAGAACGTCTTCATGACCGATCCCGGGGTGGTCATCGTCGCCACCATCGCCTTCGGCATGGGCATCGACAAGGCGGACGTGCGCTACGTCCTCCATACCGATCTGCCCGGCAGCATCGAGGCCTATTACCAGGAGATCGGCCGGGCCGGACGCGACGGTGAAGCGGCGGAAGCCCATATGCTCTACGGTCTGGCGGATATCCGCATGCGGCGCCAGTTCATCGAGGAGGAGGACGCGGGGCCCGAGCGCCGGCGCCGGGAGCACAAGCGGCTCGACGCGCTGCTGGGCTACTGCGAGGCGCCGGCCTGCCGGCGGGTGACGCTGCTGGAGTACTTCGGTGAGCGGATCGAGCCGTGCGGCAACTGCGACGTCTGTCTCGACCCGGCGGAGCGCGTCGACGGCACCGAGGATGCCCGGAAAATCCTTGCCGCGGTCTATCGCACGGGCGAACGGTTCGGGGCGGCTCACGTCATCGACGTCCTGCGCGGGACCTCGACGGAGAAGGTCGAACGCGCGGGCCACCACCGGTTGCCTGCCTTCGGGTTGGGCGCGGAGCGGGGCAAGAACGAGTGGCGCTCGCTGATCCGCCAGATGGTCGCCACCGGGCTGCTCCGGCTCGACATCGGCGGCTATGGCGGCATCTCCATCACCGGCAAGGGCCGGGGCCTGCTGCAGGGAGAGAGCGTGTTCCTCTACCGCCGGGACACGGTGTCCGCGCGGCCTTCCAGGCCCGCGCGGGAAGCGGGCGGACGATCCGGGAACGAACTCCAGGCCGGCCCGCTGAGCGACGCCGAGTCGGCGCTGCTCGACGCCCTCAAGGCATTGCGGCTCCAGCTTGCCAGGGAACGCGGCGTGCCGGCCTATATCGTCTTCTCCGACCGTACGCTGATCGACATGGCGCGGCGCCGGCCTCGTACCGAGGAGGAGTTCGCACAGGTCAACGGGGTCGGCGCCGCCAAGCTCGAGGCCTTCGCCGGGCCGTTTCTGGCGGCCATAGAGAACGCCCTCGCCGGCGCCGGCTGAGTTGGATCGAGCGGCCTCCGTTCAGGCGGGAATGCCGTCACGGACACTCGGGGCCGTGGGACGTTGTATGCCAAGCTGGGTATGGCATAGTTGAATCATGGTTGCATTTGCGACGTGACGGCCGGGGTGATGGTGTCCCGTGTCGGAAAACGGAAACCGGAATTGCAACGGTGGTCGATGAAAGGGGAAGGTTGATGATGAAACGGATCGAGTGTGGTGTGCGGGCCGGCATGGCCTCGCTGGTTACGGCGGTGGCGCTGTCGTTGGCGATCGTCCCCGCGGCCCTGGCGGACGGGGATAGCGCCATGCGGTGGTGGAACACGCTGAGCCCGGAGCAGATGGTGGCGGCGTTGCACGGCGACAAGGCCAACGAGATGCAGGCCAAGGCGGCGAAGAAGCCGTACGCCAAGCTGGACGGCGACACCAAGAAGCTGGTGGACGCCGCGGCGAAGACTATCTACGGAGAAGGCGGCTTCGACAGCGTGGGCCAGTGGTGGGAAACTCTGGATTGCCGTCTGATGCGGGTTGCTGCCGGTGACGGCATCACCGCGGACCCGTCGAGCCCGTTCTGCGCCCACTATCCGGGCTCGGGCGAGGCCAAGATCATGGACGAAGCCTCGACCAAATGGGTGGACGTTGTGGGGCAGGCCCTGCTGGGGCGGGACGACCCGGGCAAGTACCCGAAATAGCGGCGCGGTTTCATCGCCGCCATCGTATCCGTGGAAAACCCTTCTCCCTCGGCGGGAGGGGGGTTTTCGTTTCCCTTGCTCTCTTACCGGCTCCGCGTGAGCTTGGGGTCGATGATGTCGCGCAGTCCGTCTCCCAACAGATTGATGCCGAGGACGGTGATGAAGATGGCGATGCCGGGGAAGATGGTGAGCCAGGGGGCGCGGTACATGTAGCTGCGGCCCTCGCTCAGCATGGAGCCCCAGGTGGGGATGCTGGGCGGAACGCCGAGGCCCAGGAAGCTCAGGCTCGCCTCGGTGATGATCACCACCGCCATGGCGAAGGTGGCGATGACCATGACGCTGGGCAGCGTGTTTGGGATGACGTGGCGCAGGATGATGTAGCGGTTGCTGGCCCCCAGCGCCCGGGCGGCCTGGACGAACTCGCGCTCCTTGAGCGACAGCACTTCCCCCCGGACCACCCGGCAGTACTGCACCCACCGGCTGAGCACCAGCGCGATGATGAGATTCACCAAGCCCTGTCCCAAGAACGCCATGATGGCGATGGCCAGCAGCAGGAACGGGAAGGCGAGGAAGATCTCCGTGGTCTTGTTGATGGTTTCGTCGAGCAACTCGCCGAAGTATCCCGCCACCGCGCCCAGGAAGCAGCCCAGTATCCCGGCCAGGAAGACGGTCGCCGCCCCCACCATCAGTGAGATCCGCGAGCCGTAAATGACCCGGCTCAGCAGGTCTCGGCCGAGGTTGTCCGTGCCCATGACGTGTGGATTCTCGGCCAGGTCCATCGAAGGCGGGCGGAGCCGCTGCTCCAGGGCCTGCTCCTGAGGATCGAAGGGCGCCAGCCAGGGCGCCCCCAGCCCGCAAATGCACAGCAGCAGCACGATGGCCCCGCCGGTTGCGACCTTTGCGTAGCGCCGCCAGCCGATCACAGCCGTATCCTCGGGTCGACCCATGTGTACAGCAGGTCGACGGTCAGGTTGACGACGAAATAGACCATGGCGAAGAAGAAGATCACACCCTGGGCCAGCTTGTAGTCCCGGGTGGTGATGGACTGGATGAGCAGGCTGCCGATGCCGGGCCAGGAGAATACCGTCTCGGTGATGACCGAGCCGCTCAGGAGCGCGCCGAGCTGGAGGCCCAGGATGGTGATGATGGTGATGAGGGCGTTCCGGAGCGTGTGCTTCCAGATGACCGTGCGCTCGCTCAATCCCTTGGCCCGGGCGGTGGTGATGTAGTCCTGCCGGATGACCTCCAGCACGCTGGAGCGCGAGATGCGGGTGATGATGGCGGCGAAGCTCGTTCCCAGGGTGATGGCGGGCAGCAGGATGTGCTTGAAGGCGTCCCAGAAAGCCGGGAGGTCGCCCGCGATCAAGGCGTCCACCAGCATCAGTTGGGTCACCGGGACCACGTCGACGCCGTAGGTCAGCCGCCCCGCCACCGGCAGCAGGTTCCACTGCCCCCCCAGGAAGAAGATCAGCATGATGCCGAGCCAGAAGTTGGGCACCGATATGCCCACCAGCGCCACGGTCATGCCCGAGTGGTCCCACAGGGAGTTGTGCTTGATGGCGGAGTAGACGCCGATGGGAAGCGCGATGATGATGGCCACCAGGAGGCTCGCCATCGCCAGCTCCACGGTGGCCGGCAACCGCTCCACCACGAGTTGCGTCACCGGCTCCCCGTAGCGCATGGACTCGCCGAAGTTTCCCCTGACGGCCTTGCTCACGAACTGCCAGTACTGGACGATGATGGGCTGGTCCAGGCCCCACTCGCGGGTGACCTCCTCGATTTCGTGGGGCTCCGCGTCCTCCCCGAGCAGGAGCGTCACCGGATCTCCCGGCGCGAGCTGCATCAGGAAGAAGACCAGAAAGGACATGCCGATCAAGACGGGTATGGCCCCGATAAGCCTGCGCCGAATCATGAAGCTACAGTCCCATCTGCGCCAGCGACCGGTCAAGCCGCTCCAGCGCTTCGTCCACTTGGTCTCTGGTGACGGTGAGCGCCGGCGTGATGCGGATCACGTTGCCCATGAGTCCGCCCTTGCCGATCAACAAGCCGTTCCGCCGGGTCAGCTCGAAAAGCCTCAGCACCGCCTCCGGGCTCGGGGTCTTGTCCGGCCCCACCATTTCGATGGCCTGCATGAGGCCCATGCCGCGGATGTCGCCCATGAGGGGATACTTCTCCCGGAGCCCCTCCAATCCCTCCCGTAGCTGCCGTCCGCGATCGGCGGCGTTGGCCACGAGCCCTTCGTTCTCGATGACTTCGATGGTGGCCAGGGCCGCCGCGCTGGTCACCGGGTTGCCGCCGAAGGTCGACAGGGACAGCCCCTTGATGCTGTCGGCGATCTCCGGCCTGGTGATGGTGCCTCCGATGGGGACGCCGTTGGCCATGCCCTTGGCGAAAGTCATGATGTCCGGTTCCACGTCCCACTGCTCGATGCCGAACATCTTGCCGCCGGTCCGGCCCCATCCCGTCTGCACCTCGTCGCAGATGAACAGGCCGCCGTACTTGTGCACGATGTCGGCGACCTCCCGGAAGTACTCCTTGGGCGGGGTGATGAACCCGCCGACGCCCTGGATGGGCTCGGCGATGAACGCCGCCACCTTGCCGGACGTGGCGGTCTGGATGGCGCCTTCCAGGTCCTTGGCGCATTTGAGATCGCAACTCGGGTAGGTGAGCCCGAACGGGCAGCGGTAACAGTAGGCGTTGGGGATGTGGTGGATGTTGGGGCTCGCGGTGGGATTGAGCCGCCACGTGTAGTGCCCGGTGAGGCTCATGGCGAGCTGGGAGCGCCCGCTGTAGCCGTGGCGCAGGGCGATGACGTCCTGGGAACGGGTGTAGAGCTGGGCCACCAGCACCGCCGTCTCGTTGGCCTCGGTGCCGCTGTTGGTGAAGAAGGACTGCTTCAGCGCCCCGGGGGTGACGGCGGCGAGCTTCTCGGCCAGGCGGACGTGCGGCTCGTTGGGGTAGAGTGTCGAGGTGTGCTGGACCTTGCGGATCTGGTCCTGGATGGCGTCCACCACCTTGTCGTTGCAGTGGCCGACGCTGATCGTCACGATGCCGCCGAAGAAGTCCAGGTACTCCCGGCCCTCCACGTCGTAGACCAGGGAGTCCTTGGCCCGGTCCACCACCAGAGGCTCTTCATAGTAGTTGGCGACGCAGGAGAACAGGTACTCCTTGTGCTTGGCCAGTATCTCCTGCTGTCTGTTCGTTTCCATGCGACTCATCGGGAACGCCAACCTAACACAAAGCCCGCGAAACGGTCAAAGTTGGGCGACTCGGTTCAAGGGCTTTCCCGCGGGCCCGGTGCGAGGATCCTAGTGTCGTGTCCACGTAAATGTTGACAAATCTGCTGGTCTTTTTCGTCGTCGGCTGCGTTGCTCTTCCTCGCGTGGTAACCGCCACTGCTCGTCATCGCGCCTTGCCGACAACGAAAAATCCGGCGCATCTTTGTCAACATTTACGGGGGACACGACACTAGCGGGCCTCGCTGTAGAGCCGCTTCAGGGTAGCCGGCGGCACGCCGGCGAGGTAGAGGAGCTTCAGCGTCCACATGAGCAGGATGGTCCGGATCGGGCCGTTCTGCTCCCACCGCCGGGCCGAGCTCACCACGCGAGACCGGAGGCAGGCGATGCGGCCTTGCTTCTTGAGGGCGCGCGAGAACGCCACGTCCTCCATGAAAGGGATGTCGGGGAAACCGCCGAGGCGTTGGAAGACGGAGCGCCGGACGAAGAGCGCCTGGTCCCCCGTGGCCACCCGGGTCAGGCGCGAACGCAGGCTGATCATGCGGCCCACCAGCCGGAGCAGCGGGCGGGCGCTGTCCAGGCGGATGTCGAACCGGCCGCCCACGCACTCCGGCTCGGCCATGCAGCCTTCGACGTCGATCCTCGCGGTGGCGGGCAGGGTGGTGTCGGCGTGGAGGAACAGCAGCGCGTCGCCGCCGGCGTGCCGCGCGCCTTCGTTCATCTGCGCGGCGCGCCCCCGGGCGGAGGAAACCAGCCGGGCGCCACGGCCGCGCGCGATTTCCGGCGTGCGGTCCGCGCTGCCGCCGTCGACGACGATGATCTCGTAAGGTTCGATACGGCCCAGGTCCTCGAGGGTGGCGCCGATGGTGCGTTCTTCGTTCAGGACGGGAATGATGACGGAGAGCCGCATGGACGGGTCGTCCGCGGGCCGGTGAGACGGGGACTCCGTGCCCCGTCCGGTCAGATCAACGCGCCGCCGCAACTGCTGCCGGTGCCGGCGGTGCAGGCGAAGCAATGGTTCGCCGTGAGAATGGGCTGGTCCTCGAAGTCCGCCGCCGAGAAGTCCCGGATGTGCGGCCGGCTGCCGTTCACCCGGCCCAGGGGCATGTCGAGCATCTGGTTGAAGTCGCAGTCGTACACCGAGCCGTCCCATGCCACGCTCAGGAGGTCGCGGCACATGACCTTCTCCACCGTCTCCGCGTTGAAGTTGTCTTCCAGGAGCTGCAGGTAGTCGTCGTACTGGCCCCGCTGCTTCAGGAACTTCTTGAAGCGGGTGATGGGCATGTTGGTCAGGCAATAGAGGTGGTTGAATACGATGCCGAAGTCGTCACCCAGCATGCGCCGGTAGTCGCCCTCGAGCTGTTCCTGCGGCGGCGGCAGGTAGTTGCCCATGGGGTTGTAGACCAGATTGAGCTCCAGTCCCGAATCGGGCCGGCCGTAGCCGAGCCGGTTCAGCTCCTGGAGTCCGCGCACGCTCAGCTCGAAGGTGCCGTTGCCGCGCTGGCTGTCGACGTTCTCCCTGGTGTAGCAGGGCAGGGAGCAGATCACCTCGACCCGGTGTTGCCTGAAGAACTCGGGCAGGTACTCCTTGTCGTCCTCGTAGAAGACCGTCAGGTTGCAGCGGTCCATCACGTGGCGTCCCATGCTCTTGCAGGATTCCACCAAGTGGTCGAAGTGGGGGTTCAGTTCCGGCGCGCCGCCGGTGATGTCCACGGTGGGAATGTCGGAGTTCTCGAGAAACCGGAGCACGTCGTCCACCGTGTTCCGGTCCATCATCTCCTTGCGTCCCGGCCCCGCCTCCACATGGCAGTGAAAGCACGACTGGTTGCAGTACTTCCCCATGTTGACCTGGAGCACCTGCAGCTTCTGCTTGGTCAGGCTCCGGCCGCTCGTCGCGACCTTGTCGTCGAAGTTTACCGTAACAACCTCCCGGGCACCGGATTCACCCGCGCACTGTCCGCGCTTCGGCGCAGTGTTGCAATTGGGCCTGTCTTGGTCAAGACTTGCAGCGATTTTTCTTGGCATCCGGCGCCGGTGGAACGCTGAAACACGGAGTCCTCGGGGCGTTCGTGACAGCCTGACTAGCGGAGGTCTCGTGGATCACCTTTCAAGAGAAATCTTGACCTTCTGGTTCGGCACCCTGGACCTGAGCGTCGAGATGGAGAAACGCCAGGTATGGTTTCGGGCGACGCCGGAGTTCGACCGATATCTCGTCGAACACTACACGGAAGTCCACGAACGGGCGGCCGCCGGGGGGCTGGACCACTTCAAACGGACGCGGGAAGATTGCCTGACCCTGATCATGGCCCTGGATCAGTTCCCTCGGAACATCTACCGCGGCACGCCCCGCGCCTTCGCCACCGATGCCAAGGCCCGGGACATCGCCGGGTACGCTCTGGAGCAGGGTTACGACCAGGGCCTCGCCCGCTGGCCCCGGACCTTCTTCTACCTGCCGTTCGAGCACAGCGAGCGGCTGGCCGACCAGGAGCGGGCGCTGGTCCTCTACGGCAGCCTCGGCAACGAGGATTCCATGCGCGCCGCCGTCGGGCACCATGCCGCCATCAAGCGCTTCGGCCGCTTCCCGCACCGCAACGCGGTGCTGGGACGCCCCAACACCCCGGAAGAGGAAGAGTACCTCAAGGACCCGCCCCTTTGGGGCAAGACGGCGGCCGAGGCAGCGGAGCTGGAGGAGCGGAAGGCCGCCGGGATAGAAGCCCGCGCCCCACGAGAATCGTAGGCCTTGCAGATTATCGCATAAGAGATCGGCCTTAAGGGAACACGAACAAGAAGGCACGTATTCTAGTCGAGCATGACCGGAGAGCGCGACCGCCAATGGCCAAGGTCATCCGAATCGGGGAACCCGCGAACGAAGCTGAACGCCAGGCCATCCGTTTTCTGCGGGAACGTCTTCCAGATAGTTGGCTGATCTTCCACAACTTCGAGATGCGCCAGCGAGAACAGGTGTTCGAAATCGATATCGCCATAGTCGCGACTCACGCCGTCTATCTCGTGGATGTAAAAGCGACGGGGGGCAGGATCGATGTGTGGGACTCCATGTGGTATCCCGAAGGACGGCAACAGTTTCCCTCACCGCTTGCAAAACTGCGGAACCACGCCAAGATCATGGCCTCCATCATCCGTGATAGCGACAAGGGGCTTCCCGATCTGCACAATGTGTACGTGCACGCAACCGTGCTGCTCACCGCCGCCGACGCTAAGGTCGTCGATGGGACAGGCAGAGATGGCCCGGACGTGACGGACTTTAAACGGGGTGTGAAGTATTTCCACGACCCCAGCGGCATCCCGCAACATCGTCGGGGTAGCATCGCCCGCTTCCACTCCCAGATCCGGAAGGCGATCACCGGTAAGGCGAAGCCGCGAAGCGGTGCCCCGGTGTTCCGTGACTGGCGGGTCGAGGAGAGGCTCGGCGGCACAGACCGCTACACCGAGTACCGCGCCAAGCACGATTTGTTGGGCGAGAGCGGCATGGCCCGCCTGCGTGTTTACGAGGTTGACCCTTACCAGGACAAGGCGGCCCGGAAAGCAGAACGGAACAAGATCATCAATGCCCGTCGCGTGGTCGCGGACATTCCGGTCCACGCCAACGTGCTGGCGGTGACAGAGGTCTTTGCCACTGACGATGAAGGCAAGGTGGTGCTGGTCACCGAGGATCTGCGCGGCCAGGTCCTGCGCTTGCACATGGCCAACGCATCCCTGGCGCTGACTCTCGACCAGAAGCTTCAGGTGATGCGCGACGTGCTATCGGCGCTGGACCATGTCCACGGGCATGAGGTGATCCACCGCAACCTCACTTCGGACGCTATTCTTGTGGCCGAGGATGGCAGGGCTAAACTCACCGGGTTCGACGTCGCCGTGGGCAAGGACCGCATATCGACCATTGCCGACCAAGTGGCGGACGATCCGGAGGCGACCTATCGGGCGCCGGAGTGTTTGTATGATCCGGATCGAGCCAGCATGGTGTCCGACCTCTATGCTGCCGGGCTGATTTTCTACGAACTCCTGACGGGCGAACGGCCTCCAAGCGTCGACCAGATTATGGAGTCCGACGGTAGGCTTCCGCTGAAGCCCTCCGAGCACAAGCCGGACCTGCCCAAGGGGATGGACGAATGGCTGCAGAAGTTCTGCGAGTTTGACCCGGAGGAACGCCATGCGAGCGCGGCCATCGGGCGCGAGGTCCTGGACGAACTGATTCTGCCTGAGGCCAGGAACGATTCCGGTTCGAACGCAGGCAGCATGGCCGAAGTTGCACGCGAATTCGAAGTCAGGGAAACGTCAACCGGACGGTTTCACTTGGCCGGTTTCGGCGCCGAGTATGGAGGGAGCGATCGCGACGAAAGCTTCATCTTCGTCGTCCGGGACCGGCACGGCTGTGAGGTGGCGCGTTCCTTGCCTTGCACTGCTCGACAGCTATCCATAGCCGAGCGCGGGCGACGAGACTACGATGCCAATCGCTTTCATCAATCCGACTTCTTCAAAAGGGATGCTGGCGGTGGCCCGATACCGCATTCGGCAATCGCCCGGCGGGCACGATGGACGCAATAGGATAGGTGGCGCTATGGGCGCGATTAACAGGTTTTTTCTTCGAGATGTGCGCTGTTTCGAGGGCAGCCATACGTTCGAGATACGGCCGTTGACTTTTCTTGTCGGCGAGAACAGCACGGGCAAGTCAACTGTACTGGGCTCTCTCCATGCGCTGGGGAGTTGCCTCGAATACCGCTATGCCGATATCGATTTCAATTCCGAACCTTACCAGATGGGAGCCTTCGCCGATATCGTCAGGAGATCGCGACCCAGAAAACAGGATTTTCAACTGGGTCTCGAAATCTCGACGGACGGGAGCGCGACACTACAGTTCTTCGTTACCCTGACGGAGAAGGAGAGAGGCTCCGAACCGTTCTTTCGTAGTGCGCGGTGGATCTTCGATGATGGAGAGATCGTGTTGTCGGCCCTCGACGATAATCGGGACGAAAGGGATCGTGGCTTTCATGTGACTCAGATCTCCCCGGATCGTTTTCACATCCAACTGGACAACGCCGGCCTGTGGCAGTTCGTCTTGTTTGAGCTTCCGTATTTGGGTGCATACATCGAGAAGGCAGAGCCGTCCAATGCCTCGCAGCCAGACTCAAGTATGGCAGCGAAAAATCTACAAGCTTTCGTAAATCGGAAATTCTCCGAGGGTCGTGGGACCCGCGAAGCATATCGATTCGGACCCTTTTTTGGGTTACATTCGTCTTCGATCCGGAGCATCGCACCTGTACGTTCGAAGCCGAAGCGGACTTATGATCCCCTTAAGGAGACGGAAACCCCGGACGGCAGCGAGATTCCGGTAGCGTTGATGAACCTGAGTATTTCAAGAAAGGCAGAGTGGGCGGAACTCAGGACGCGTCTCTTGGATTTTGGTCGAGCTTCCGGTCTGTTTTCAGACATCGCTATCCGTAGACTGGGTGGTTCCAGAGGGGATCCGTTTCAGTTGCAGATAAAGGTTAGCGGTCCGAGGGCCAATTTGATGGATGTCGGTTACGGCGTTAGTCAAGTGCTGCCGATCCTTGTCCGAATCCTTACGGGACGTCATGCCACGTTTCTGCTGCAACAACCAGAAGTTCACTTGCACCCGAAGGGCCAAGCCGAACTCTCGTCCCTTTTGGTGGACGTTCACCGCAGCCACGACAACTCGTTTGTGATCGAGACACATAGCGACTATATGATCGATCGCGTCCGCATCGAGATACGACGAGGTAGGATCAAACCGGAGGACGTTTCGCTGATTTATCTTGAACCTGTGGGCAATCACGTGAGGACTCACAATATCGCCTTCGACAGGCGTGCGAATATGGTCGGCGTTCCTCAACATTATCGTGATTTCTTCCTCCACGAAGCGGATCGGTTGCTTGGGCTGGTGGATTGAAAAATGTGCGTGATTCTGGATGCCAACAGCTACAGTGACTTTCTCGACATGGAACATGCAGGCATGCGGCCCCTTAGGGATTGGTTGATGACGCGAGGGAAACTCGCCTACGCACCAACCGAAAAGATGAGAGGGGAGCTCGAGAACCACGGACCCATGAAGAAGCGGTTTATGGAATACTCTCAGGCGGGTCGGATCAAGGAAGTCGATCGGGACGAGGTTATTGCCAAGGAGAACGTATTGATGGGTCTCGCATCCGATGACGGGCACATTGTAGCACTCGCGCTCGTTGCTGGAGTGAATGTGCTTGTTTCACATGACAAGAACCTGCATGAGGACTTCAAGAGAATCGTCAATGGCAGGGTGTATCAGAATGAAAAACACAAACATCTCCTGCGACGAGACACCTGTCCTTGATCTCGACGATGATGTGGCGGGCAAGGGCCACTCGTTGCTGCTGGCCGCCGGAAAGCTGTGAGGGCGGCCGGTCCGGCAGCTCCCATAGCCCCACCCTGTCCAACGCGGCGTCCACCCGTCTGTGGATCTCGGCCGACGTTCCACATGATGCCGTAGCCCGACGCGGCAAGCCCTTGTAGTAGCCTTCGGGGTCGTTGACCGGGAAGGCGCTCACCTTCTCGGGTATGCCCTTGACCTCGTATTTCTGCGGCAGGCCATCCCTCTTCGGCACCTCGAAGGCGTCGAGGCTTTTCCGAAACGGACAGAGCGTGTAGATTCATTGGCGGAGTAAGAATTCTCTTGACGACGATGCCTATCGAGATTCCGGTCACACGAGCTCGGGAGCCAAAACTCCAGCCGCGGGACGACCAGCTCGGCTTCGGGCAGGTGTTCACCGATCACATGTTCCTCATGGACGGCGCGGCGGACGCCGGCTGGTCCGACCCGCGCATCGTGCCCTACGGCCCGTTGCCGCTGGAGCCCGCCACGGTGGCGCTGCATTACGGACAGAGCATTTTCGAGGGACTCAAGGCGTACCGTGGAGAGGATGATGTCGTGCGGCTGTTCCGCCCGGAGCGGAACATCGCCCGCTTCAATCGCTCGGCGGAGCGGCTGTGCGTGCCGCCCGTCGACCCGGCTCTGTTTCTAGCGGCGCTCAAACAGCTCGTGGCGCTGGACCGGGATTGGGTGCCGCGCGCGCCGGGCACCTCGTTGTACGTCCGTCCGGTGGCGTTCGCGAGCGATCCCGACCTGCACGTGCGGCCGTCCCGCACCTACGTTTTCTTCATCATGCTCTCGCCGGTGGCTGCCTACTTCGCCGAAGGCTTCAGGCCGCTGCGCATACGGGTGGAGGACCGTTACGCCCGGTCGGTGCGGGGCGGGACCGGCGCGGCCAAGACGGCCGGGAACTACGCCGGCAGCCTGCTCGCCGGAGAAGAGGCCCAGGCGGCGGGCTTCGCCCAGGTCCTTTGGCTGGACGGGATCGAGCAGGAATACGTCGAAGAAGTCGGCTCCATGAACATCGCCTTCGTGATCGGCGACGAGCTGGTCACGCCGCCCGCCACCGGTACCCTGCTGGAGGGGGTGACCCGGGAGTCGGTGCTGCAGCTTGCCAGGGATTACGGCATGACGGTGGCCGCGCGGCCCGTGACCATCGGCGAGTTGCTCGCCGCCGCCCGCGACGGAACCCTGCGCGAGGTCTTCGGCACCGGCACCGCCGCGGTCATCTCGCCGGTGGGCGAGCTGGCCTACAAGGGCGAGCGGATCCGCGTGCGGGACGGTGAGGTGGGTGCGTTGTCACAGCGGCTTTTCGATGACTTGTCGGACATCCAGCGGGGCCGCCTGCCGGACCGGCATGGCTGGACGGTGCCGGTCGAGGATTGACGGGCAGGGTACGCCTGACCGGAGGTAGCACAACCAGCCTTAATCCATACGCGTCGGCCTCTTGTGGTTAGAAGGATGTCCGGGCCGCTGGGCTTGGGACACCTTGTGTCAAGACCAAGCCGCATAAGCGCAGGGCTCTTCAAAAGTCCGATGCTCCCCTTCCGTCATTCCCGCGAAAGCGGGAATCCAGGGGCGGGGTGGGGCCAAACGGGCGTTTCCCCGCCTCACCCCACCTGGATTCCCGCTTTCGCGGGAATGACGGAAAGGAAACCGGACTTTTGAATGCACCTGGGCATAAGCGATACCGTCAAGTACATCTCGAACCAACGCGCATGGGTCCGAAGGTTGGCAGTTTCTCGGTCGGATACCGAACCTCGAAACTCAGAAAGAAAGTGCCTGTCGGCATGCGGGAGCGAAGTCCCGCCACAGGTCTTCGCAATGTTCCCTTGCCTTCCGGAAACGGTCTTCGCCACCAGCGTACATCTTTCCGTAGTAGACGCTGCTGTTTGGAGGTAGCGTTTGGAATAGTGGGCCTTCGTTGTGCATATGCGTTCTCCCTTCTCCCTCGTCAGCCGCAACGTTCGAGCAGTTGCCTCACAAAACCCACGACATCAGCTTGGATCTCGTCGTCAGGCCCGCGTGAGAGGAACTCCGCTACCCGTCGCGGTCCTATACTGTCATGTTCGGCGAAGTCCTGCTTCAAGATGCCAAGGGCTCGTTGCGCCGATGGATCGTGGAGCAAGGACTTCAGGGGAGAGGCAACGTCGTCGACGGTGTCTCCGTAGTTGCGCACAAGGTAGTAGAGATCGTAAGCGTCCTTGTTTTCTCCACGTGATCGGAACGCAAGAGACTTGAGAACGACGTACGCGCCCGGTCCGCATAGCCACACGGCCCTCTTGGCTCGTTCACCAAGGATCGTCTTGCCTGAGAGCTTTACCTGCTCGCGGTTCTGGAAGGCGAGTTCGAGTCCTGGAGCGATGAAGGCGGCGAAATCCGGCTGAATGTTTCGCAGTTCGCCGCCTCTGTCGCCCGGAAGGCTCGGCGGGATCAGGAAGTCGACCGTGACTTTCTGCCCGCGCCCGATCTTCCAGCGTTGCCGGGTTGTGTTGCCTTGGCCGCTGATGTCCTGCTCAAACCCGGCTCGGCGCAATCGCTCGGTCAAGGTGCGGTAGCGACCGCCATCGAGTAGCTTGGCGGTGAGTCCGACGTCGAGATCCAGGGTGCCAGCGTGGGGATCGGCCCCGGCAGGTAGATCCTCCTGGTCAACGAGCAGTGACGGGACCAGACCGCCAATCACCACCAACTGATCCATGATGTCGCCCAGCTTGGTGGCGATGTACAGACAGGTTGTGCGTACCAATTCGGTATACTCGGGTCCGTACCCGTCGGCGGTGGTCGGCTTGTCAGTCACGGGCGCTCCAGGCTAGTTGCTCGTTCCTCAACTCACGCGCCACGTCCCTTGCCCGTTCGGGATGAGCGTGGAGGTCGAGGAATACTTGCACCGGGTGTACACAGTGAATGCCATTGCGCGTCGATACACCGTGAAAAACCCCTTCATCGTTTGGGAAGATGAGCCAGACGTTGGCGCCACGATCGTCCTCTCGAAACGATAGCGCCGTTAGCAGGTCGGAAGAGGATTCCTGGCGAAGATATATGCTTGCAATCCTGAATCCGGCGAAATGACCGAGGTTCCATGCTGCGGCGAGGCCGGTTGCCGCATGCGGGACGGATGCCCGGTTCAAACCGTCGGTCAGTTGCCGTAGCAGTGCGTCGCCGGATCGCGCCGCAACGTGGCCGCGCAGCACATGGTGCTTATTGAGGTCGTAGACCTCCAGCCAAGCGTCGAGTAGTAGATCGGGATCTCGGGGCCGGATGGCTCCGTTGTCGTTCCGGATGATCAACTCGTCTTCCTCTAGCTTGGCTACGACACGGCTCGTGTAGCCTTCATCGGTACCGGTGGCTCCGGCCAACTCGCGCTGGGTGAAGGACCGGTTTGGGTGCATCAGCAGCCACCTTGTGATGCGTGAGCTCATGGGAGCGAAAGCCGTGGACGGGCGCCCTCGCTGTTTGTACAGGTTGGGTTTGCCGTCGACCACGATTCGGAGACCGGGTGCGGAGATCCATGCGTTGCCGGACAGGTCAAGCCATGCGATGCGGTGTTCTGCACAACGTTTGCGACCGACTTCGCCCATGAAAGGGACGGCCACGAGGGGAACCAACTCCCCATCGACCTCTCCGGCTGACTCGATATCCTTTGCATAGCGGTAGACATTCATCAGGGCGGCATCAATCGATGCAGCCGTCCCCGAACTTTTCCACTCCACGACAAAGACGAAACGCCCTGCTCGCAACACCGCGTCCGCTTGCAGGTCCCGGCGGCTCTCTCTGACCTTACGCACATCGCAGTCGGAATCGGCTAGCTCTGCCAAGCGTTCAGCGATATGATTAATTGCTTGCGTTTCGGAAGGTACTCTCATGGTTGATTATATAATATCTCTTGTTAGACTTGTCAAGTCTTATATATTAGTCAAGTAACGGAGTGTTCGTGGCAATCGGGAGCAGGAGGACGGCATGAACTACGACTGGATGGAGAGTCCGGTGGGTGAGCTGTTAATCGTTGCCGACGAGGCGGCGGTGACGATGATCGGCTTCCGGGAGGGACGGCATCCCGGCAGGGTCGCGGAAGGCTGGCGGCGGGGCGGGCCGGTGGTGGCCGAGACCAAGCGGCAACTCGGCGAATACTTCCAGGGACGGCGGCGGCGGTTCGACCTGCCCCTGGCGCCGTCCGGCACGCCGTTCCAGTTGCGGGCGTGGAAGGCGCTTCAGGACATCCCCTACGGCGCCACCCGCTCCTACGGCGAGCAGGCGCGGGTCATGGGCCAGCCCCGGGCGGTGCGCGCGGTCGGAGCGGCCAACGGGCGCAACCCCATCGCCATCGTGGTTCCCTGCCATCGGGTCATCGGCGGGGACGGCGGGCTCACGGGCTACGGCGGCGGGTTGGACGTCAAGCGGTTCCTGATCGACCTGGAACGGCGTGGCATGAACGCGGAGCCGCCACCCGGCGGCCTTGCGGCCGGCGTGGTCCCGGAACTGTTCGGCGGGGCGGAGGGAGCAGCGCCATGAGACTCGAGAATCGTGTTGCGCTGGTGACCGGCGCGGCCACGGGACTGGGCCGGGCCTATGCGGTGCGCCTGGCCGAGGAGGGCGCCCACGTGTGCGCCACGGACGTGAGCTTCGCCGGGGTCCAGGGCACCGCCCGGCTGGTGGCGGCGGAGGGCCGTAAGGCCCTGGCGTTGGAGATGGACGTCACCTCCGAGGAGCAGACTCTCGAAGGCGCGAAAAAAGCCTTCGATCACTTCGGCAGCATCGACATCCTGGTGAACAACGCCGGCATCGTGCGCAATACCCCGCGGGTTCCCATCGAAGAGGCCGACGTGGCCGACTGGCACCGGATCATCGCGGTGAATCTCACCGGAACGTTTCTTGCTTCCCGTGCGGTGGTTCCCTACATGAAGCGGTCGAGCAAGGGGAAGATCATTAACATCAGCTCCAGCGTGGCGCTTCACGGCCGCACCCTGAGCCATCAGTACGCGGCGTCCAAGATGGGGGTCATCGGGCTCACCCGGGCGCTGGCCGCGGACCTCGGCCCCTTCAACATCAACGTCAACGCCATCGCGCCGGGCGGGGTGGACACCTCGCAGGTGCGGGAGGCGCCGGAGACGCCGTCCGAGCACATGCTGCGGCAGCGCTGCATCGAGCGGCATCTGTTGCCCGCGGACCTCGACGGCGTGGTGGTCTTCCTGGCCTCGGACGACAGCGACATGATCAGCGGGCAACTGATCAACGTGGACGGCGGCCGGGTGTTCATCGCTTGACCCGCGCCGCCGCCGACCTTGGTTGAAGGAATTGCCGCGAAGACGATTCGCGGGCGCGTCGCTAACCCGGGTAGGTGGCCTTCGCCTGACGGCCGTGGCCCTTCTTTCCCACCACCTTGCCGTCGCGGTACACGGTGGTGCCGCGCACGAAGGTGCGCACGGGCCAGCCTTTCAGCGTGCGGCCGGCATAGGGCGACCAGCCGATGAGGCTCAGCACGTCCTCGTCGCGGATCTCCTTCTCGGCGTTGAGATCCACCAGCACCAAGTCGGCGTCGTAGCCCACCTCGATGCGGCCCTTGTTGTGGACGCCGAAGATCTGCGCGGGTCTCGCGGAGGTGGCTTCTACCACGCGCTCCTGCGAGATCTTGCCCTTGGAGGCGGCATCGAACAGAAGACTCATGTAGTACTGCGCGGACGGCGTCCCGGTGTGGGCCTTCCAGCCGTCCTTCCAGCCGATCTCCTTTTCCTCGCGCGTGTGCGGCGCGTGGTCGGTGGCGACGATGTCGATGGTGCCGTCGCGCAGACCCTCCCACAGGGCCGGCGAGTTCTTCTCCGGGATCCAGTAGGAGAGGGCGTAGGAGCCCAGCCGCTCGATCTCGCTCCAGTCCGACCCCAGGAAGATCGCCCAGGGGTTGATCTCGGCGGTCACCCGCTGGCCGGCGTCCTTGGCCCGGCGGATCATCTCCACGGTGCCCTCGGTCTGGACGTGCAGTATGTGCAGGTGTACGCCGGTGGCCGCCTGCAGGCGGATGAGGAACTGGATGGCGGTTTCCCAGATGACGCCGTCGTTTTCGGCATAGGCCTTGGCGTAGGCCAGGCAGTCGCGCTCCCCCCGGTCCCAGTACTTCTTTTCGATGTAGTCCATGAGGGGCTGATCGTGGGGATGCACCATGAGTGGCACGTTGGCCGCGGCACACGCCTCCATGATCTCCATGAGCTTGCCGTGGTCGTGAACCCCGATGCCGGGCATGTGCGGGTAGTCCCGTCCCGTGTCCACCACCATGAACACCTTGAACGCGCCGATGCCCATCTTGGCCAGCTTGGGGATCTCTTCCGGGATGGTCCCGGCCGGGTTGACGTTGAAGTCGATGATGGACTCCCGCTCATAGACTCCGAACAACTGCTCGAGGCGCGGCACCGTGTTGGGCGGCGGCGTCACGTTGGGCATGGCCACCGAGGTGGTGACCCCGCCGGCCGCGCACTGCATGGTGGCGGTGTGGATGTTCTCCTTGTAGTCGTAGCCGCCGGGCTCGCCCCCCTCGCGGTGATGCGAATGCATGTCCACCGCGCCGGGGATCAGCGCCAGGTTCGAGGCGTCCACTACCTCGCCGGCCTCGGGCTCGGCGCCGGGCTGGTAAATGCCCGCGATGACGCCGTCCTGGACGCCGACGGAGGCCCTGTAACGATTGTTGGCGTAAATGATCTCTGCATTGGATATCAGCACGTCGAGCATGGAAGGTCTCCTTGGTTATTGTTTCAGAAGCCGCGCCAGCGTCGGGTAGTCCCGCGCCACCGGAAAGGCGGGGTAGCGTTCGGCGATGGCGTCCGGCGGATTGAACAGCACGCCGCGGTCCGCGGTGCGAAGCATGCTCAGGTCGTTGTAGGAATCCCCCGCCGCCACCACGCCGAAGCCGATTCCCTTGAACGCCTTGACCGCCTTGCGCTTGCCGTCCTTCTGGCGTAGCACGTACCCCGAGATGTACCCGGACCGGCTCACCGTGAGCCAGTTGCACAGCAGCGTCGGGTCCCCGAGCTTGCGGATCAACGGCATGGCGAACTCGTAGTAGGTGTCCGACAGCAGCACCACCGCCGGAAAGTCCCGCCGGAGGTCGTCCAGGAAGGCCTTGGCGCCGGGCAGCGGCTTCATGCCCTCGATGACGCGCTGGATGTCGGCGAGCCGGATCCGGTTCTTCCTGAGGATCTTCAGCCGGTATTGCATGAGCTGATCGTAATCGGAGATGTCCCGGGTGGTCAGCCGGAGATCGTCGTTGTGAAAGTGGTCGGCGACGGCGATCCAGATTTCCGGCAGGAGGACGCCCTCCAGGTCGAGGCAGCAGATTCGCATGGTATCGATACGTCCGGATTCGTGAGTTGTGAGCACGCGATTCGCGTGCCGGGATCAAGGCGTTCTTAGCACATGGCCGGACGGGAGCAAAACCTGGAGCGGATACCGGCCGTCCTTGACAGCTTCGGGAACCCCGTGTCAATGAGAACACTTCACCGACCTACACCAAACAGGAGGAAATCGATGAGCATCAATACCGGAACGGTGGATATCGCCGCCGAAGACGGCAAGTCCATGGGCCTTTACGTGGCCGCGCCCGACGGCGGCGGCAGGAAGCCGGCGCTGCTGGTGATCATGGAGATCTTCGGCGTGAACGCCCACATGAAGGACGTCACCGAGCGTTTCGCGGGCGAGGGCTACGTGGCCATTTCCCCGGACCTCTACTACCGACTCGATGAGCGGATCATTCCCAACACCGACCGGGACGGCGCCTTCGCCGCCCGCGGCACCCTCTACGACACCAAGGTCATCGAGGACCTGAACCGCGCCATCGCCTACGCCAAGGGACGCGACGACGTGGACCCGGACCGGGTAGGGATCATCGGCTACTGCTTCGGCGGCAGGGTGTCGTGGATGGCTGCATGCAACTGCCCGGGCCTGGCGGCCAGCAGCCTGTACTACGGCGGCCAGATCGCCGGCGGCCAGCGGGGCGAGAAGAGCCCGGTGGAGCCGGTGACCCAGGGGAACAACATCAAGATACCGATGCAGTGCGTCTGGGGCGGGCAGGACCAAGGCATCCCGCAGGAGGCGCGGGACGCCATCGAGGAGACCCTCAAGGCCAACAACGTGGACTACGAGTGGCACCTCTACGAGGACGCTGGCCATGCGTTCTTCTGTGACGACCGCCCGAGCTACCACGAGGCGTCGACCAAGGATGTCTGGCCCAAGACGCTGGCGTTCCTGGGCAGGCACCTGAAAGCGTAAGAGACCACCGTTTCAAGGAGGCACCTCAATGGCAACCAAGGAATACAAGACAGTGCTGGTGGAGAAGGAGGACGGCATCACCTGGGCCATTCTGAACCGTCCGGAGAAACGGAACGCCATGAATCCGCAGCTCCACTTCGACATGTACGACGTGGTGACCGAAGCCGAGGGGGACCCGGAAACCCAGGTGTTGGTCATCACCGGCGCCGGCAATAGCTGGTGCGCGGGCATGGATCTCAAGGAGTTCTTCCGCGAAGGCGACGAGAACCCCGAATTTCAGCGGCAGGTGGGCTGGGCCAGCCAGGAGTGGCGCTGGCGCAAGCTCTTCACTTTTCCCAAGCCCACCATCGCCATGGTCAACGGCTTCTGTTTCGGCGGCGCGTTCAGCCCCATGATCGCCTGTGACTTCGCCATCGCGTCCGAGGACGCGCTGTTCGGCCTGTCCGAGGTCAACTGGGGCATTCTGCCCGGCGGCTTGGTGAGCCGGGTGGTCACCGACGTGTTGTCCCTGCGCGACGGTCTGTACCATGCCATGACCGGCGATCCGTTCGACGGCAGGAAAGCCGCGGAGATGCGGCTGGTCAACTACGCGGTGCCGGCGGACCAGCTCCGGGACGAGACCGTGAAGCTGGCCAAGAAGCTGATGGAGAAGAACCCCTGGGCGCTGCGGGCCACCAAGCAGGCATACAAGCTGGTGCGCGGCATGGACTACTCCCAGGCCGAGGACTACCTGGCCGCCAAGGGCGCTCAGATCAAGATGCAGGACCGGGAGAGCGGCTACGACGAGGGGATCAAGCAGTTCATCGACGACAAGACCTACAAGCCGGGTCTGGGCCCCATGGCCCGGGTCAACAAGGATTCCTAGCTCGATGCGACGGAGCTTGGCGCCTTGACTCCGTCAACGCGACTGCATAGAGTTGGCGGAAATTCAATCACCTGAAGATTCCAAGGAGGTATCGTTTTAATGGCGACGAAAGAATACAAGACAGTGCTGGTGGAGAAGGAGGACGGCATCACCTGGGTGATCCTGAACCGTCCGGAAAAGCGGAACGCCATGAGTCCGCAGCTCCACTTCGACATGTATGACGCGGTGACGGAATGCGAGGGCGACCCGGAAACCCAGGTCATGATCATTACCGGCGCCGGCAATAGCTGGTGCGCCGGCCAGGACCTCAGAGAATACTTCCGGGAGGGCGACAAGAACCCGGCGCTCCGCCGGCAGGCAAGCTGGTGCAGCCAGGAGTGGCGCTGGCGCAAGCTCTTCACCTTCCCCAAGCCCACCATCGCCATGGTCAACGGCTTCTGCTTCGGCGGCGCCTTCACCCCGCTGGTGGCCTGTGACTTCGCCATCGCCTCCGACGACGCGCTGTTCGGCCTGTCCGAGGTCAACTGGGGCATCCTGCCCGGCGGCCTCGTGAGCCGGGTGGTCACCGACATGATGACGCTGCGGGACGGCCTCTACCACGCCATGACCGGCGATCCGTTCGACGGCAAGAAGGCCGCGGAGATGAGGCTGGTGAACTATTCGGTGCCGGCGGACCAGCTCCGGGACGAGACCGTGAAGCTGGCCAAGAAGCTGATGGAGAAGAACCCCTGGGCGCTGCGGGCCACCAAGCAGGCATACAAGCTGGTGCGCGGCATGGACTACTCCCAGGCCGAGGATTACCTGGCCGCCAAGGGTGCCTGGATCAAGCAGTCGGACCGGGAGAGCGGCTACGACGAGGGCATCAAGCAGTTCATCGACGACAAGACCTACAAGCCGGGCCTGGGCCCCATGGCCCGCGTCAACAAGGCTTCGTAGCTCGATAGGGATACCGACGAGTGTCAAGTGGCGGGGCGTCGGCCCGGACGGTCCCGGACCGACGCCCCCAACGCCGGACGACGGCAATCACTGACCCAAGGAGGGAGCAAGCGATGAAGTCCACATTACAGAAAGCCGTGCTATTCATTGTTGCCGTGCTCGTGTTCGGGCTCTTGCTGGGGACCCAGGCGTCCGCGGCGGACAAGCCCTTTTATCAGGGCAAGACGCTGAAGCTTATCGTCGACTACTCCGCCGGTGGACCCACGGATATCGAGTGCCGGATCTACGCCCGTCATCTGAAGAATCATCTCAAGGGCAATCCCACCATCGTCATCCAGAACCGCGCCGGCGGCGGCGGCAACCTGGCCATGAACTGGCTGTACGAGCGGGCGCGGCGAAACGGCACCATAATGGGTTGCCAGACCGCCAGCGGCCGGTACCAGGAATGGTACGTGGGCGATCCCAAAAAGGCCGGTCTCCGGGCCAACATGGAGGAGATCATTCCGGTCATGTTCACGCCCGTCGTGAGTGTCGGCGTGGCCAGGAAGGACCTGGATCCGCCGCTCAACAATTTGGACGATATCAAGAAAGCCAAGAGCTTTAACGTCGGTGGATTCCGCGCGGACAGCAGCAAGGACCTCAAGTTCCGCACACTGTTCGACCTCGCGGGCATCAAGTTCAACTATGTCACGGGGTACCAGGGCTCGTCGGACCTGCTGGCGGCGTTCCTTCGCAAGGAGCTCGACTATGTGGACGGCAGCACGCCGTTCTATATCCCGCGGGTGAAGCCCATCGCCGTGGACAAGGGGACCGCCATTCCGCTGTGGTACGGCAGCGACGCCCAGATCCCGGCCATCGCGCCGGGCGTGCCCGCGCGTGAGTTCGTCAAGCGGCTCTCGGGCAAGGAACCCGCCGGCCCGCTGTGGCAGCTGTTTCAGATCCTGACGAGCTACCGTCAGATCCTGGCGCCTCCGGAGACCCCGAAGGCAGCGGTGGAAGCGGTGCGTTCCGCCTTCATCGCCATGAACAAGGATCCCGCGTTCCGCGCCGAGTACAAGAAGTCCGTCGGTATCGAGCCGCACATGTTGACCTCGGCCAAGGACATCGAGAAGTCCATGGTGCCCTGGAAGACGGCGGGCGAGGAGATGAAGAAGTTCCGCGCCAACTACGTCGAAGAAGGGCGTAAGCTCGCGGCCAAGAAGTAGGCCATCAACCGTATCCCGTTGCCGGCCGCCTCGTGGGCCGGCAACGGGTACTCCCAACCAGCTTAACGCCCACGCAGCATGCTAGAAGCAGCCCAACTGGGACTTCAGGGTATCCTCTCCTGGCCGGCCTTCGGCTATCTGTTGCTGGGTATCACTCTGGGTGTCTTTTTCGGAATGGTTCCGGGCCTCTCGGGACTCTCCGGGATGGCCATTCTGCTGCCGTTCACTTTTGATCTTCAACCCTACGAGGCCATGGCGCTGCTCATGGGCATGTACGCCATTACCTCGACGTCGGACACCATATCGTCGGTTCTGTTGGGCGTCCCCGGCACCGCCGGCTCCCAGGCCACCATCATGGATGGCTACCCGTTGGCGAAAAAGGGGGAGGCGGCGCGGGCGTTCGGCGCCGCCTACACGGTGTCGGGCTTCGGCGGCGTGGTGGGCGCCATCCTGCTGGTCTTCTCGATACCGATCCTGAGCCCCTTGGTGCTCTCTTTCGGCGCCCCGGAGTTCTTCCTCCTGGGCGTGCTGGGCATGGCCATGGTGGGCGCCTTGAGCGGCAACGCCCCGGCCAAGGGCATCCTGGTGGGCCTGCTGGCGTTGCAACTTTCCATGGTCGGCTATTCGCCCCAGGACGGCATCCCGCGCTTCTGGTTCGGCGCGCCGTATCTCCTGGAAGGGCTTCCCATCGTCCCGTGCGTGCTGGGCCTGTTCTCGCTTCCCGAGGTGGTGGAGCTGGCGGTACGCCGCGGCACCCTGTCGGAAGTGCCGGAGATGGGGAAGGGGCTCTGGGACGGCGTGCGCGACGCCGTGCGGAACTGGTGGCTGGCGATCCGGTGCGCGGTCCTAGGCGCCTACATCGGCTTCATCCCCGGTCTCGGGGCCAGCATCGTCGACTGGGTGGCCTACGGCCATGCGGTCCAGTCCAACAAGGACCCGAAGGCGGAATTCGGCAAGGGCGAGATACGGGGCGTCATCGCGCCGGAGGCCGCCAACAACGCCATGAAGGGCGGCTCGCTGATCCCCACCATCGCCTTTGGCATCCCGGGAAGCGCCACCATGGCCATCCTGCTGGGCGCCTTCCTGATCCACGGCATCTACCCGGGTCCCGAGCTTCTCAGCACCCGTCTCGACGTCACGTTCTCGGTGATCTGGGCGCTGGTCATCGCCAACGTCCTGACCGCCATCCTGCTGATGGGGTGCACGAACCAACTCGCCAAGGTCACCACCATACGCGGCAGCATTCTCATCCCCATCATCCTGGTTCTCGTGTTCATGGGTTCCTGGATGGCGACGCAGGAGTTGGGCGACTGGCTCGTGCTGATGGGCCTGGGGGCGCTGGGCTACCTGATGAAGCGGTGGGGCTGGCCGCGGCCGCCCATCGCCCTGGGCATCGTCCTGGGCCCCATCATGGAGCGCTACCTCGACATCAGCGTCAGCCGCTACGGCTGGTCGTGGCTGTGGGAGCGGCCCATCTGCATCATCCTGATCCTGATGACCCTGGCGACGCTCTACTACGCGACGCGATCTCAGATGCGCCGGAAGGCATGACATGCGACGGATCCGCGAGCACTACATCGAGAGCCTGTTCATACTCGCCCTGGCGGTCATGTTCGCCGCTGGCGTGGTTACGGCCAGGGAGTGGCCGGGGAAAACCTCGCTGTTCCCCACGCTGATCGGCTTTGCGGGCTGCATCATCGCCGTGATCCTTTCGCTGTGGACGGGAATCCGGGGCGGGGAGGAGAAGGCCCCCGATGGGCCCGGGGGGGCCGCGGATATTTTCCTCGACGTGAACCTCCGCAGCGGCGAGGCCCTGAAGCGGACCTTTTTCATCTGCTTCTGGTTGATGGGCATATTCGCGGGCACGTGGCTTCTGGGACAGCTCATCGCCTTGCCGCTGTTCGTCTTCCTCTACCTGAAGGTCGGATCGGATGAAGGATGGCTCCTGTCCCTGGGCCTTACGGCGGGTGCCATCGCGTTCCTGTACGGGGTGTTCGACCAGGTGATTCACGCTTCGTGGTACGAGGGGGAGTTGTTCCGTTTCCTGGGTATCGAGCTGTTCTAGAAAAGAAAGTTCGAGTAGAGAAAGCACTCGCCAACACCACTCCGCAAGGACAACCAGGACGTGACCGGCGCGGACCACCCTGCGCCGGCATCCTCATCGAAAGAAGAAGCGACATGACCGAAACGACGGAAAGAACCACCATCCTCCCGGCAGGCAACCTGCTGCACGCCAAGAGCGTGGCCATCGTGGGCGCCTCGCCCAAGGGCAACTGGCCCAACCTGCTCTTCCACAGCCTCAAGGCGGCGGAGTTTCCCGGCAACGTCTTCCTCATCAATCCCAACTACGAGGAGCTCTGGGACGCGCCCTGCTACCCGAGCCTGGAGGCGCTTCCGGAGCCGCCCGAGCACCTGCTGATGCTGGTGCCGAGCCGGGCGGTGATCCCGACCCTCAAGACGGCGGCGCCGCTGGGGGTCAAGGCGGCCACCATCTACAGCGCGGGCTTCGGCGAGGGGACCGATCCCAAGAGCCACGAGCGCGGCCGCGAGCTGGCCGAGTTCTGCGAGGAGAGCGGCATCGTGTGCTGCGGCCCCAACTGCATGGGCGCGGCGTCGGTGAACCAGCGCATGATGACCTACGCCCAGCGCCAGCCGCTGCTCAGGCCGGGTCCGGTGGCCGCGGTGTTCCAGAGCGGCGGTTCCCTGGGCAACTGGATGAAGGGTGCGGCGGAGCGCGGCGTCGGCTTCAGCTATGCCATTTCCAGCGGCAACGAGGTGAGCCTGGACGTGGTGGACTACATGTCCTTCCTCGTCGACAATGACGAGACCAGGATCATCCTGCTCATGGTGGAAGGCATCCGGCGCCCGAAGATGTTCCTGGAAACCGCTGCCCGGGCGCTGGAGAAGGACAAGCCCGTCATCGTGGTGAAGCTCGGCCGCTCGGAGATGGGGAAACGCCAAGCTATCTCCCACACCGGTTCCCTGGCGGGAGACGACGAGGTCTTCTCGGCGGCGTGCGACCGCTACGGCATGGTGCGCTGCCACAGTCTGGAGGACTTGACCGAAATGACGCTGGCGTTCCTGCCCGGCCGGCGTCCACGGGGCGGGCGCGCCGCCATCGTGGTGAACTCGGGCGGCATGAAGGGAATCCTGCTGGACCACATCGAGGAGGTGGGCATCGAGCTGGCGACCCTGAGCGACGCCTCCAACGCGGCCCTGCGGCCCCTCATCCCCGACGACCTGGTGGTGGAAAACCCGCTGGAGTGCGGCGTGGCCGGCTTCGGCAACGAGAACACGTTCGCCGAGATCGTGCGCATTCACGCCGAGGACGACGGCGTGGACCTGCTGGCCATTCACGGCGAGCTGCCGCGCTTCGGCGAGAAACGCAACCCGGAGCTGCTCAAGAACATCTCCCGGAGCATCGACAAGCCCATCGTGGCCCACGCCCGCTCCACCTACAGCCTCATGGACGAGAGCCGCGCCTTCCAGGAGGCTTCGGAAATACCCCACCTCCAGGGCATCACGGCGACGTTGCGGGCGCTCAACGGATTGGGCGCCTACGGCCATCGCCGGCGCGTGGGCATCCCGGAGGTCCCTGCGGCCGACGGCAAGCCTGAGGACCTGGAGGGCGCCGCCTGGCAGGAGCGGTTGGCCGCGTGCGGCCTCACACCGCCCAGGGAGGCGGTGGCCGGTACTCCCGGGGACGCGGCCGCGAGGGCAGGGGAGATGGGCTTCCCCGTGGTGCTGAAGCTCCAGTCGGAGGAGGTGGTGCACAAGACCGAAGTGGGCGGGGTGGTGCTGGGGCTGGAATCCGCCGCCGGCGTGGAGCAGGCGGGGTCGGAACTGCTGGCCAAGGGGCCGTCCGGGTCGAAGCTGCTGGTGCAGGAAATGGTGAGCGGCACCGAGGTCATCCTCGGAGCGCGGGTCGACCCCCAGTACGGCCCCTTCGTCATGGTGGGTCTGGGCGGAATCTTCGTGGAGGTGCTGAAGGACGTGGCGCTGCGGCTCATCCCGGTCACCACCGAGGACGCGCAAGCGATGTTGCGGGAGCTCAAGGGCTACAGGATTCTCGAAGGGGTCCGCGGACAGAAACCTCGTGACGTCGACGCGCTGATACGGGCGATCGTTGGCCTGTCCGGACTGTTTGCGGCGCATCGCGCCCACCTGAGCGACCTGGAGATCAATCCGCTGATGGTCAAGGAGGCGGGCGCGGGTGTTGCCGCCGTGGACGTGAGGATCGTCAGATACCCATAAGACCCCGGCGCCGGAACTAGTGTCCTGTCCCAGGTAATAGTTTACCGAGGTGCGCAGGATTTCTTGTGGTCGGCAAGGCGCGATGACGAGCAGTGGCGGTCACCACGCGAGGAAGAGCAACGCAGCCGACGACAAGAAAGACAAGCAGATCGGTAAACAATTACCTGGAACAGGACACTAGATCACAAGGCTCTCCGCGCCACCGGTCCGGTTCCGATACCTGAAGCAGTGGTGGAGTCGACCCCGGCGCCGGACTGCCGGTGCGGCCGCGCGCCGGTTCGCCGCACGACGACATGACCGTTCTTGAGAAGATCGCCGTGGTGCTGATAGCAGGGTCCTGGGTGGTGACCGCGGGAATCCTGCTGCTGCCCTTCCTGGACATGGAGCACAACCTGCTGGTGGCGGCGGCCGGCGTCTACTTCGTCAGTCAGGTGATCTTCTGGGCCGGCTGCGCCATCGGGGGCCACGAGTTGGTACGGCGCTACCGGGAACGTTTCCCGTGGTTATCGTGGACCAACAAGTTCAAGAAAAGGAGTTGAGGATTCGTTATCCTCGCGGGGGTCGCGGTACCTTGCACCCGTGTCCGGCGTGTCCTGTTCCTGTGCCGGGAACCGGCCGCGGTCTGCCGTCGAGTGGGACGTTGTCACCAAACCTTAACCTCTTCAGCCTACGCATTGTCATCTTCCGGGGCTACTGACCGAAATACCGGAGATCGTTCATGGGATCCGGCAGGATCGAGCTCAAGGATGTCTACCGGTGTTACGGCGCCACCACCGCACTCGGCGGGGTGTCCCTTACCATCGCCGAAGGCACTTTCACGACACTTCTCGGGCCGTCCGGCTGCGGCAAGTCCACCACCCTTCGTATCGTTGCCGGGCTTGAGCCGCAGACATCCGGTCAGGTGCTGATCGACGGGCAGGACGTTGCCGGCCTCCGGGCCGCGGAACGCAATATTGCCATGGTGTTTCAGTCCTACGCGCTCTATCCCCACATGACCGTCCGCCAGAACATCAACCTCCCCCTGGCCATGCGGAACATGACCGTCTGGCAGCGCCTGCCCTTGATGGACCGTATGCTCGCCTCCGCCCGACGCCTTTCGGTAGCCCACCAGCACAAGGTCCGGGAAATCGCGGCCCTTCTGGATATAGAGACCCTGCTGGAGCGCAAACCCAGCCAACTCTCCGGCGGTCAAAAACAACGTGCGGCGGTGGCCCGGGCGCTGGTACGCGATCCGGTCGCCTTTCTGTTGGACGAGCCTCTTTCCAACCTCGACGTCAAGTTGCGCCTCCAGATGCGCGGTGAGCTGGTGGATCTGCACAGGCGCACCGGCCGCACCTTCCTGTACGTGACCCACGACCAGGCCGAGGCCATGAGCATGTCCGACCAGATAGCCGTGATGATGGACGGGATCATCGTTCAATCGGGTACGCCGCGAGCGATATACGAACGTCCCGCCAACCGGGAGGTCGCCGCCTTCGTCGGCGATCATCCCCTGAACCTGGTCGAGGTCCCGGCGCGCTCCGGCGAACTGCCGGAGCCGTTCACCTCATTCGCCTTCGACGCCGGCCTGGCCAACGACGCCGTGGTCATCGGCCTGCGGCCGGAAGTGCTGGTACCGGCCCGCGACGGCCTGCTCGCGGGACGTGTGGCGCGGATCGAGTACCTCGGTTCGGAGGCCGTGGCAACCGTCGTGTTGCCCGGCGATCAGACGATTCGCGCCATCCTTCCAACCCATTCGGCGCTTCGCCAACCCGGCGAAGAGATCCGTTTCAATTTCAACCCGGACCACGCGCACGTTTTCGACGGGTCGACGGGGGCGCGGCTTGACGTCCGCCTCGTGCCGAGGTCTCCCGGGTACGCGGTTTTGACGAGGCCGGCCTCATGAGGCTCAGGTTGCCGCACGGAGTGGGCGAAGCGCTGACCAATGCCTGGTTGGTGGGTCCGGCCACCGTAGGCATGCTCGTATTGATTTTCGGACCGGTGCTCGCCGTGGCGGTGCTCTCGTTCACTGACTATCAGCTCGGCGCGCAGGGCTTCGCATGGATCGGGCTCGAGAACTACACCGTCCTGTTCACGGATCCCATCGGCCGGCGGGCGGTGGTGAATACACTGATCTACGTCGCCATCGTCATGCCCGCCTCGATGATCCTGGCCTTGTTGGTCGCCCTCGGAGTTCATCGGATTGCGGCCTGGAACGCGGTGCTGGCCGGAGTGCTTCGCACCGCTTACTTCATGCCGGTCGCGGGGACGCTGGTGGCCATGGCGACGGTTTGGCAGATGCTGATGCATCCGAACGTCGGGCTCTTCAACCAGGTACTGGGGTTGATGGGGCTGCCGGGGCAGGAGTGGCTCTCCGACCGCGGGATCGTTCTCTATTCGCTGGCGGTGATCGGCATCTGGGAAACCGTCGGCTACAACATGGTTCTCTTTCTGGCCGGTCTGACCGCGATTCCCGAACACCTCTATGACGCCGCCGAGATCGACGGCGTGCGCCCGGGCTGGGATCGGTTCTGGACCGTAACCTGGCCGTTGCTGGGTCCGACGACGCTCTTCGTTCTGGTGGTCACGGCGGCGCGCGCGTTCCGCGTGTTCGAAACCGTGGCCACGCTGACCCGCGGCGGTCCGGGGTTCGCGAGCGACACGCTCGTGTATGCCATGTACCGGGAGGGGTTCGTCTACTTCAAGGCGGGTTACGCCAGCGCCGTGACGATGGTGTTCTTCGCTTTCGTCCTGACGCTGACGCTCGTGCAGTTCGGCGTGCTCGAAAGGCGGGTGCATTACCGATGACCTCGCGTTTCTCCTTCGGTCACGCGGTCATCCTTGCATTCCTCCTGGCGGGTGCGGCCTTCGTGCTGCTGCCGTTCTTCTGGATGCTCTCCCTGTCGATCAAGCCTGCCGCGGAAATCTTCGCGCCGGGAATCGACCTGTTCCCCAGTCGCATCGAGTGGCGCAACTACGCGAAGGCGTTCGCGGAAGTTCCGCTGCATCGGTTCCTGTTTAACGGAGTCGTGGTCTGCGCCGGCATCCTCGTATTTCAGATCATCATCGCCGTGCCCTGCTCGTATGCCCTGGCTCACCGGCAATTCAGGCTTCGCTGGCTGATCTTCGGCCTGGTGCTGGCGGGCCTGCTGGTTCCGTATCACGTGACGGCGATTCCCGTCTTCCTCGGCTTCGCGGAGGTCGGCCTGCTGGACACGTACCCGGCGCTGATCGTCCCGTTCATCGCTTCGGTATTCGGGATCTTTCTGTTCCGGCAGTTCTTCGCCACGGTACCCGCCGAGATCATCGATGCCGCGCGCATCGACGGACTGAGCGAGACGGCCATCGTGTGGCGGATCGCATTCCCCAACGCGTGGCCCGCCGTAAGCGCTTTCGCCATATTCTCCGTGGTCGCCCATTGGAACGACCTGTTCTGGCCGCTGATCGCCATCAGCGACCCCAACCTCGCGACGCCGCCGCGGGGAATACTGTTCTTCCGCGACGAGGAGGCGGGATCCGACTTCGGCCCCTTGATGGCGGCGGCAACCGTGGTTACCGCTCCATTGGTGATCGCATTCCTGGCGGCGCAACGCAAGTTCGTCCAAGGCATTACCATGAGTGGCCTCAAGGGATGATGAAGTCCCGAACGGCATCCGCAACAACGGCACCGCCCGGAAGCGGGCGAGGAACAAGAGAAAGGAGTCTCTCATGAAGAGGATACTCTTCGCGATGATGGTAGCGGTGTTCCTGGTAGCGGGTCCTGCCAAGGGCGCGGACGTTACGCTGACCCTGCACTATGCACACCCCAATCTCTGGGCGAAGGTTCAGGAAAAGGTCGCCGATGCGTTCATGAAGGCAAACCCGGATATCAAGCTCGAGATCCAGGCGCCCGCGGAAAACTATGCGCAGGGCGTTCAGCGCCTGCTCCGGGAAGCGGTGGCCAAGAAGCTGCCCGACGTGGCGTTCCTCGGTCTGAATCGCTGGCGGATCCTCCAGGCCCGCGGGCTGGCGGTGGAGCTGGATCCCTTCATCGGCGACGCCGCCAGGTTCGAGGCCAAGGGCTACACCCCGGCTCTGCGCTCCCTCGGCCAGTACCAGGGCAAGCAGTACGCCATCGCGGCCTCCGCCTCGACGTTGGTGATCTACGTCAATCCGGAATTGGTCGCCAAGGCCGGCGGATCGGTGGACAATTTCCCCACCGATTTCGACGGCATGATCCGTTTGGCGGCCAAGATCAGCGCCCTGGGCGACCAGATCGACGGCGTGTGGGTGTCGGCCCATGACTGGCGTTTCCAGAGCATGCTGGGCTCCTACGGCGGCCGGCCCATGAACAGGGACGAGAGCAACATTACCTTCGACAGCGAGGCCGGCATCAATGCCGCAAGGCTTTATTCGCGTCTCGGCAAGGAAGCCGGCATGAAGGCCTATGGCGGCAAAGCCGCGCGTCAGGCTTTTGCCGCGGGCACCCTGGGGATCTACATCGACAGCTCTTCCTACCTGACGCGGGTCGTCGCCGGTGCCGGAGAACGTTTCAAGGTGACGCTGCTGCCGCTTGTCGTGGCCGCGAAGGACAAGTCCACCGTCTATTTCCCCACCGGCGGCTCGGCCATCGTCATGCTGACACGGGACCCCAAGAAGCAGGCGGCCGCGTGGAGATACATCCAGTTCGCCACCGGCCCGGAAGGCGCCAAGATCGTGGTGGAGAATACCGGGTATGCGCCGACCAACGAGCTGGTGCTCAAGGACAAGAGCTATCTGGGTGAGTTCTACGCCCGCAACGAGAACTCACGGCGGGCGCACGCCCAGGTGGCGGCCTATTCGGGTCCCTGGTACGCGTATCCCGGCGCCGAGGGGGTGGCGGTCACGGACCTGATAGGGGCCGCGCTCGTGGATGTCATCGAAGGCGCCGATCCCGAGGCCAGGATCAAGAAGCTCGCCGCGGAGGTGCGGGGCAAGCTCAAGATGAAGTAGGCGAGAAAGTCAGCGGCAAGGAACGGGATCCGCTCGGAGCGGATACCGTTCCTTGCCCGTTGGGGTGGCACCGGAATCGGGCAAGCCCTGGGGCGTGATCAGGTCTCGAAATCCGGATAGCCCGCGGCGGCCGCCTTGGCCTTGTAGTCTTTTACCAGCTCCTCCCGGTCCATCTCGTGGCGCCACACCGCCTCGGTGAAGCTCCACAGCAGGAACGGATGGGCGCCCATGGCGTAAAGGCTGCCGTAGTCCCGCCGCTCCAGCGCGCGCCGCTCCTCCGCGGTGAAATCGAGCCGCTCCCCCTTCTCCCACCGGGCCACGAAACCCGGCGGGTTCTCCACGTAGGCTTCCTCCGCGGCCTCGTTCATGTTCACCACGTGCATGAACTTGTCCACCAGGTACCGGCTCACAGGCCCGCTCCTTCCTCGTTCCTTTCCCAGGCGAAGAACGGCACCGCGGGAAAGCCCGCGTCGAGCCCCTCCGCGTGGGTGGGAGATGCCCCGCTCGCCACGCCCATGGCCATGAGGAAGTTGAGGAAGCCGAGCGTCATGTTGCCCGAGGGGAGCATCTTCTCGAAGGTGCAGTCCCGCGCCGCCGCGTCGATGTCGCCGGTGGTGATCCAGCCCACGGCCCGGGCGTCGAAGTCCGGGTCCGTCAGGCGCCGCTCGAACTGCCTGGGCCCGCCCACCTCCAACGACAGGTGCCCGCTCACCAGCACGCCGACGCGCTTGCCGTCCGGCAGGCTGTCGATGACCGAGCGGATGGCCCGTCCCACCTCGTAGAAGCGCCGCGCGGTGGGCAGGGGCGGCGCGATGCAGTTGGTCAGGATGGGGACGATGGGAATGTCCATTTCCGGCCTGACGAAGAGCATCGGAACGACGATGGAGTGGTCCACCGTGAGCTCGCTGGAATAGGCGAAGTCCACGCCTCGCTCGAAGGCCCCCTCCAGCAGCCGGTTGCAGAACTCCAGGTCCCCGGGCAGGTCGCACTCCGGCAGCCCGAACTCCCGCACCTCGTCGTAAAAGGTGCCGTGGAAGCGGTCCATCTTGCCGATCATGAAAGCCGGCATGTTGTCCATGAAGAACTGGTGCAGGTGGTCATTGCCGATGGTGATGAGCACGTCCGGCTTGTGGTGGGCCAGCCTGGCCCGCATCATGGCGATCCGTTCCTGTACCTTGGCCGCTCCCGGCGGCTGCTGCGCCTGCTTGAACAGCTTGGGCATGAAGGGGTTGTGGGTGATGCCGAGCATGGTTACGAGTTGCGCCATCGATTCGCCTCCTTGGTCTCCTTGATCCCATCCGGACCCCGTCGCACCTGGCTCCAGGGAAAAGCCTGGCCCAGGGTGGGGTCGAGGACAATCTTGCCGATGATGCCGCCCCGCTCAAGCAACTCGTGTGCCTTTTTGACCTCCTCCAGGGGCAGGGTGCGGTCGATAATGGCCCGGACCGCGCCCCGGCCGGCCAGCGACAGGGCCAGTTCCACGTCCTTGCGGGTCGCTCCGGGCTGCCCGGTGATGCGGATGCGCTTGAGGTAGAGGCGCTTCACGTCCAGGGGCACGGTGCCGCCGCCGTGGGCCCCCGCGGTCACCAGACGGCCGGCGAAGGCGAGGCTTTTGAAGGCCCCCGGCCACAACGTCGGGTCGGCGATGTTCTCGAACAGCACGTCGCAGCCGTGGCCGTCGGTGATGCGGAGCACTTCCCGCTCCAGGTCCTGTTCCCGGTAGTTGACGGTGAACTCGGCGCCGTACCCACGGGCGGCCTCCGCCCGCGAATCGGCGCCGGCGGCGGCGATGACCCGGGCGCCCTGGTGCCGGGCGATCTGCACCCCGCAACTGCCCAGGGCTCCTGCCGCCCCCATGATCAGCGCCCACTCGCCCTTCTCGAGCTTCGCGTGGTTGAGCAGCAGGTTGATGGCCGTGGGAAAGTGCCGCGTGACCACCGAGGCTTCACCAAAGGAGAGGTTGTCCGGTATGGGGAAGACGTTCTCCGCCGGCACGCTCACGTACTCCGCGTACCCGCCCCACCGGTCGAGGCCCAGGTGCCTGCTCCGGGGGCAGGAGTCTTCCCGGCCCATGCGGCAGAAACGGCAGTCGCCGCAGCGGATGGAGGCCACCACCGACACGCGCTCGCCGCATCGCGTGTGCGGCACCCCGTCGCCGGTCGCCACGATCACCCCCGCCGGATCGGTGCCGAGCACCACCGGGAACCGGAGGTCCGTGCGGTAGCCGCCCTGCCGTACCGCGATGTCCAGCGTCTGATTGACCGAGACGGAATGCACCTCGATAAGCACCTCGCCCGCGGCGGGTGACGGGGTGGGAAGCCGCTCCATCCGCAGCACGTCGGTGTCGCCGAACTCCCTCAGGGTGACGGCCTTCATGGATGAACGCATCAGCGTGTCCCGGACTCCTGCATGTCGGTTCCTCCTTTGGCGGTAGGGCGCCGCGAAGGAATCTACTACGAAACCCCCGGCGGTTGAACCGGGTCCCCTCGTTGACCAGGTGCATTCAAAAGTCCTGTTTCCATTTCGTCATTCGTCCGGTTTCCCTTCCGTCATTCCCGCGAAAGCGGGAATCCAGGGGCGGGGTGGGGCCAAACGGGCGTTTCCCCGCCTCACCCCACCTGGATTCCCGCTTTCGCGGGAATGACGGAAGGCGAGCATTGGACTTTTGAAGAGCCCTGCCTCGTTGACCCCATCGTTGGTGCTGTAGTATTCCCCAACGCCATGAACATGCAGAGCGGAACCATTGAGGCGATACGGGCGGCGCTCGTGTCGGACGAGTTGTTGCTGAAGATGGACTGGGAGGGCTGGTTGGCCATGCCCGCACCCTACGACGAGACGGCGTTCGCCAGCCGCGAGGTGACCGCGCGCTACGAGCGCAACGGCTATGCATGGGACATCCACGGCACCCTTTACACTCCCGAGCGGGAGGCGGACCCCGGCCGCGCCGTGGTGGTGTTCCACGGCGGCGCCGGCAGCGAGCGCATCATGGACACGACCCCGGACGGCCGCCCGGGACTGGCGCGGGTCCTCGCCTCGCAGGGATTCATGACCCTGGCCGTCACCTACCCGGGCCACTACCCGCCGGGCGGCGTGTGGACCGAACCCGTGCCGGAACGCATGCCGGTGTACCTGCTGGACCGGGATCTCCCCGTGAAGGAGATCCTGGACCGCAACCTGAAGTGCACGTTCAACACGATCCTGCAGGGTGCCGGGCTGCTCGCCGACACCCACCTGCCGGACCGGGAGGTGCTCGCCTTCGGCCATTCCACGGGCGGCCCCATGGCGGCGCACCTGCACCGCTTCGTGCGGCGCGTCCGCGTGACCGGACTCTTGGGTTTCGGCTCCGGCGGCCCTGACGGCTGGCGCAAGGAATGGCGCGAGCACACCGGCGCGGAGGAGTACAGCGAGATCCCGGTGGAGCAGATCTCCCGCCGGTCGCCCGAGAGCTTTCGAGCGGCGCGGTACGAGGACCCGGAGGACCTCACCCCCTGGGGCGGCCCCGAGGAGTACATGGCGTGGGCCAATCCGAGGCGCTCGCAGATGAAGACCAGCCTGTGCGACAACCAGCACAACGGCGCAGTCGGCATCCTGGACCGTTACGTGGAGCTCACCGGCCTCCCGCGGGAGGAGTACGACGATCACCTCCAGGACCCCGACCCCGGGTGGCTCGGGAACATCGGCGTGCTGCTGGTGGTGGGGGAGAACGACCGGGGCCACTGGATCCGGGGCGATCGCCTGGAGGACAAGCGCGAGATGTTCATGGGCGCGAAGTACGCCGCAACCGCCCGTGCCGCCCACGTGGTCCTCATTCCCCGCTACGGCCACGTGGGTTACGCGGAGTTGTACAACGAGAAGATCGCCCACCTGTGGCTGTGGGCCGCGAAGGAGGGGTTCTTTGACGGATAGCGCCGTCTGCCTTACGCCGTGAGCTTACGGTGCAGCCACTGGGTCAGGACGTTCAGCGCCGGCTCGTTGGACTTGCCCGGGACCCGGCCCATGTGCCCTCCGTCCGGGAAGATGAAGACCTCCTTGGGACTGCCGTGCTCCAGCAGCAGGTAGAAGTCGTCGATGGGATGCTGGTCGTCGAGCTTGCCGTTGATGAGCAACAGCGGGGCGCACGGCTGGTCGATGAGGCCCTGGGTCACCAGGGAGAGTTGCGGCGCCAGCTTCAGGATCTCGTCGAGGTCGCGGGTCCGGAAGATGTAGCCGCGGGCGTCCAGCAGGCTGGCCGGTCCCATGAGATACTGTTCCGCCCGGGTGGTCAGCGCGGGCCGCAGCCATTCTTCCTGGAACGTGAGATGCACGCCGCCGCCCCAGTCCACCGCGCCCTTCAGCCGCCTGGCTTCCACGTGGGCCACCTTGGCGGCCCAGTACCCGCCGAAGCTCCCTCCCATGACGCCGAGGCGTGAGCCGTCCACGTCCGCCCGTGTCTCCAGGTAGTCGAGGGCCGCGGAAAAGGTGCGCTCCGCCGTCGGATCGGACCCCAGGACGGGGCTCTCGCCGACCCCCGGCATGTCGATGGCCATGGTGGCGAGCCCCAGCCGGTGGAGCGCCTCGCTGGGCCTCCGCCGGTCCTCCTTCCAGCCGTCGACGCCGCCCCAGTGGAGCACCACCGGCGGCCGGTGCGCGTCGCGGGGGACCTGCAGATAGCAGACGATCGACGTTCCCTCGAAGGGGATCTCCACCCGCTCCACGGGCGGATCCATGTGCGGCGCCGCCTTGAGGAAGTTCCGCAGCGATGCCTCGTAGCAGGCCTTCTTCCCGGGCGTCGAGGCCACCGGGTAGCGGCCGATGCGGTAGTAGTCGTAGGCGAGATAGTAGGACTCGCTGCACGGCTGGCCGTTCTTCTCCTGTTCCTCGCCCAGCGCCTCGTACCGGGCGCCCATGCGGCCCCAGGCCTCGGCCCAGTGGTCGTCCTCGGTGGATTCCAGCCATCCCACCACCTCGGCGGCGTCGTCCGGCCTGACCCATTCGAAGGGGTTGGCGCGTCCGGCGCGCCGCAGGATCTCGGGTTTCAGTTCCTCGAGGGAGCGCATTCCTGATTTCATTACGGCCTCCGTGCGTGTTTCCCCTACGTCTAATGCAGGGGTTGACCGCCGTCAATGACAAGGGCTATAGCCCAAGCGACGCAACGAATCGCGGAAGGCTGCGTCGCACGGAACGGCAGGATCCGGGAGGCACACCATGACGGAACGAAGAGTCGGCGTCGAGATTCCCGGGTCCGATGTCCACGGGGTGCTGGAGGACATCCGCCAGGCTGAAACCCTGGGCATCCAGGCCGCGTGGCTGACCACCGGCGGCCCCAGGACCGCCGACAACAACATCCGCCGCGACACTCCGGGCATCCTGGCCGCGGCGGCCATGTCCACCCGGACCATCCGACTGGGCACGGCCATCGTCCTGACCTGGCCCCGACACCCTCTTTCCTTCGTCGAGTACTGCGAGGCCATGGCGCAGCTCGCTCCGGGCCGGTTCCGCCTGGGCGTGGGTCCCGGCAACAAGGCGCCCATCGAACGCACCTACGGGTTCGCGTTCGAGCGTCCGTTGGCTCACCTCACCGAGTACGTGCGGATCGTGCGGGCGGTGCTGCGCGAGGGCGCGGTGGATTTCGAGGGTCGCTACTACCGCGCCCAGACCGCGGACAACGAGCCGGTGGACGTGCCGGTCATGATCTCGGCCGTGCGGCCGAAGTCCTTCGAGCTGGCCGGCCGGTTCACGGACGGCGCCATAAGCTGGTTGTGTCCCGGCAGCTACCTGCGGGACTTCGCCTTGCCGGCCATGGCCGCCGGCGCGGAGAAGGGCGGACAGCCGGCGCCCCCGCTCATCGCACACGTGGGACTCAGCGTCCACGGAGACTGGGACGAAGTCGAAGCGGTGGCAAGGGAGCGTTTCGACTCGTACATGCGGCGGGATCCTTACGTGGAGATGTACCGGCTTGCCGGCTTTACGGAAGCGGCGAAGCGCGTCTGGAGCACTTCGATGCTGAGGGCGCTGGTGATCTCCGGCGACGAAGCGGATGCGGAGAGGCGGTTGCGGGAGCTTTTCTCCTTCGGCGCCGCCGAGCTCATGGTCAGCGTGATTCCCGCCGGCAGCGACCCGGACGCCAGCCGGCGGCGGACCCTGCGGTTCCTCGGCGAGTTCGCGCGGACCCTGTGAACCGCACGCGCGAATATCCTCCTACACCCCCGGACAGGTGGCGGTGACGCCGCCGTCCACGGGCAGCATCACGCCGGTGATGTAGTCGGCGTCGTCCGAGGCCAGGAACAGAGCGGCCTTCGCCACGTCCCAGGCGGTGCCGCCCCGGCCCAGAGGGACGATGGCGTCACGGGCCTGGCGGTACTCCTCCGCCGAAGTGAAACCCTTGTGCTCGTAGCTGGGCTTTCCCGCCACCAGCCGTCGTGTGAAGGGCGTGTCGATGTAGCCGGGAAGCACGCAGTTGGCGCGGATGTGCCTGTCGGCGTATTGCAGCGCCAGGTTCTGCGTGAGCTGGTTGACGGCGCCCTTGGCCGCGGAGTACGAGGCCGTGGGCACGTTGACGTGGCGCGTGCTGGCGATGGACGAGATGTTGACGATGGCGCCGCCGCCCTGGCGGATCATGACGGGAATGACCGCCTTGCAGGTGAGCAGCACGGAAGTCACGTTGCGGGCCAGCACCGCGTCCCAGTCGTCACGCTCGATGTCCAGGACCCAGCGTCCGGGGCCCTGGCCGCCCACGTTGTTGTGAAGGATGTCGATGCGTCCGAAGGCGTCCATGCAGGCGTCGACCATGGCCTTCACCTCGGTTTCCGAGGTCACGTCCGCGGCGAACGCGGCGCACACGCCGCCTTCTTCCTCGATGATGGCCCTGGTTTCCTCCGCCGCTTCCGTACGGTAGTCCACCGCGAACACCTTGGCCCCCTCCCGAGCGTAGAGCACGGCCGCGGCCTTGCCGTTGCCCCATCCGGGTTCGATGGATCCGGCGCCGGCCACCAGCGCCACCTTGCCCTTGACCCGCTCGCCTCTCTCGATCGTTTCCATTCGTCGTGCCTCCGCCCGTTTCGAGTCGTGGAGATTCCATGTATCCCGAGTCCGGCGCCCGGCGAGGCCCGGAATCGGGACTCAGATATAGTACATGTGCGGCCGGTCTTCGGGCTCGCAGATATCGGCGAGGGTGATGCCGTCGAGGACCTCTTCCATGGCGGCGTTGGCCCTTCGCCAGGTCTCCAGCACCTTCCGGGCCGCAACCGAATCGGCCGTGTACTTGCGCAGGTTTTCCTCCGGTCCGGTCACCGGGCCGCTCAAGACCTCCAGCACCTCTTTCAGCGGGATCTGGTCCGGCGGGCGCGTCAGGTAGTATCCGCCGCCGGGTCCCCGGTTCGCGCGAACGAGGTCCGCCTGCTTCAGCGAGATCATGATCTGGCCCAGGAACTCCTCGGGAATCGCCTTCCTGGCCGCGATCTCCTTCACCTGAATCGGCGTCTTCGCGTCCCACAACCGGACCAGTTCCTCCAGCGCCAGAATGCCGTAAGTGCCCCGAGAGCTAATCTTCATCATGGTACCGTTGGGTCCTGCCTACCCCGGAACCTCGATTTCGTCCAGGGCTTCCGGGTTGGCCAACGCCTCGCGGTTCCGGACGGGCCGGCGGTCGAGGATGGCCGACACGGCGTTCTCCACCTTCTTCCCGTTGCGTGTAACCGGCACCTGGCCGATCCGCTGCACCAGGGCCGGCACGTGGCGGGGCGTGGCCTGGGCACGGATGGCCGAGCGGATGGCGTCGGCGGTTTCCGTGTCCAGGGCCTGGTCGAGCACCACGAACAGCGCCACCCGGGTCTCGCCCTCGCGCAGGTAGCTGGCGACGATGCTGTCCTGGACGAACGGCAGCCGCTCGACGATGCGATAGATCTCCGCGGTGCCGAACCGGATCCCCGCGGGGTTGAGCGTCGTGTCGCTGCGTCCATGGATCACGAAACCCCGCTCCGGCGTGGCCTCGACATAGTCGCCGTGGCGCCACACCTCCGCATAGGTGTCGAAGTAGGTCTCGCGATAACGTGTGTCCCCGGGGTCGTTCCAGAAGCCCAGGGGCATGGAGGGGAAGGGCTTCCGGCACACCAGTTCGCCCTGCTCGCCCGCCACCGGCCGCCCCCGCTCATCGAAGACCGCCACATCCACGCCCAGGGCCGGGCCCTGGATCTGGCCAGGGTATACCGGCGACAGCGGGTTCCCGAGGACGAAGCACCCGACGATGTCCGTGCCGCCCGAAATGGAGCAGATCTGCACCCCGGGCCGGATGGCTTCGTCGACGTAGTGGAACTGGGAGGCCTCCAGCGGCGCGCCGGTGGAGAGCACCGTGCGCATTCCGGCGAGCCCGTACTTGCCGGCGGCCCGGAACCCGGCCTTCTCCAGGGTGGAGAGAAGCTTCGGGCTGGTGCCGAACACGGTGATGCCGTGGTCCTCGGCGAGCCGGAACAGCCTGTCTTCGCGCGGGTAGGCAGGGCTGCCGTCGTACAGGACCACGGTGGCGCCCTGGGCCAGCGCACTCACCAGCCAGTGCCACATCATCCAGCCGCAGGTGGTGAAGAAGAAGACCGTGTCGTCCCGGTCGACGTCGGTATGGAGCCTGTGCTCCACGTGATGCTTGAGGGCGGTGCCGCCGGCGCCGTGGACGATGCACTTGGGCAGTCCCGTGGTGCCGGAGGTGTAGAGGATATAGACCGGGTGATCGAAGGGGAGATCGGCGAAGGTGAGCTCCCCGGCGTCGCCGGCGAGGAACGAGTCCCACGCCACCGCCCCCACGGGCAGGGACCGTTGCGTGTCCGGGACCACGACCCACCGCTCCAGGCTCGGCAGCGAGGCCGCCAGCCGCCGGGCCTTCTCCATGCAGTCGTGGCGCCGGCCGTTGTAGAAGTAGCCGTCGACGGACAGCAGCACCTTGGGGTCTATCTGCCGGAACCGGTCGAATGCGCCCTGGTAGCCGAAGTCCGGCGAAGTGGCGCTCCACACCCCGCCCAACGAGGTCGTCGCCAGCATCGCCACCACGGTTTCGAGGGCGTTGGGCAGGTACCCCGCGACGCGGTCGCCGGGCTCGATGCCCACGCGCCGAAGGGCGGCCTGGCAGCGGGCCGTGAGCGCACGCAGTTCCCGGAAGGTGACCGCGCGGCATTGCCCGCTCTCGTTCTCTTCGATGATGGCGAAGCGGTCGTCGCGGTGCCGCAGAAGCTGCCGGGCGAAATTGAACCGGGTGCCGGGGAACCACACTTCGCGGCCCAGCCGCCCGGCCGGGGGCATGGCGCCGTCCGCCAGCACCGCCCCGGCCGGCGGTCGGCCCGCGGCGTCCAGCCACGCCGCTTCCCAGAAGGCCTCCAGTCGCGACACGCTCCATTGATGCAGCGAGTGGAAGGAGTCGCCGGCGATATCGTGGTCGGCGCGCAGCCGTTCACGGAACCGGTAAAGGTGGGATTCCCGGAGCTGCCGTTCGGTGGGCGACCAGAGGGGCGTCATGCTTCACTTCCCGTGCGGGGCCGGTCAGGACCCCGGGCTAGTGTCGTGTCCCACGTAAATGTTGACAAAGATGCGCAGGATTTTTCGTTGTCGGCAAGGCGCGATGACGAGCAGTGGCGGTTACCACGCGAGGAAGAGCAACGCAGCCGACGACGAAAAAGACCAGCAGATTTGTCAACATTTACGTGGGACACGACACTAGGCTCCCGTTTCCCGGCGGCATGGTCGGCCTCGGCGAACGGGCAGAGGCGGTTCTTCATGACGATGGCGCGGTTGGGCGCGTCGAAGCCGGTCCTGAAGTCGAAATCGAGGTGCATCACCGATTCGGGATCGTCGGTGTGGACGGCTCCCAGGAGGTGTCCCATTTCATGAATCAACGCCAGCGCGTCGTGGTTCAGCTCGTCCCCGTGGGCAAAGGTCTCGCCGACATGGCTCACGATGTAGTTTCCCAGTCCCTCGGTGCAGTTGCCCAGGCGGTCCGCCCGGGCCCGGCCGCCGCGGTAGAAGTCGAGCGGCTGCTGGGTCAGCCCGATGACGACGTCATGGGGCTGGTTGCCGCCCGCCCTGGGATAGGAACGCTTGAGGCTTTTCATCAACGTTACCGAGGAGGTTGTGGTCCCCTCCACGCGCCAGGCCTCCGTGGCTTGGCGCACCAGCCGGATCCCGAACCGTTCCTCGTAGTAGTCGGACGCCGCCCGCAGCAGGTCCCTGGCGGTTTCGCGCCAGAGCGGGTCGTTCCGGCGCAACGTCGGATCGGCCACCACCTTGACCCGCACCATCCGGACCGGGCGGACGGACCTGTCCGGTTGGCCGGCCGTGCAGCCCAGCACGAGGCTGCTAAAGACGAACCAGATTATCAGGCGGCGCGTCATCATCGGTGAGAGGCTCGACATCGTCCTGGTCCAGGGGGCCTGCGTAGTAGCATCTTCGGATCTTGCTGACCGGGTCGGGGAAGAGGTCCCGGCCGAGGCGGATTGCCCGCCGTTCCATCTCCTTCATGCTCATGCGCTCCGCCGCCTTGCTGGCCAGGACCACGACGTTCTGAATCTCGGTCAGGACGTGGCCGCGGTTGCCGAACGTGGGAAAAGTGTAGACTTGCGGGAACAGGCCCGCGAGGGTCTTGATGGCGGCACGGATGAGCTTGCTGTCGGGTCCGCGGAGCGCGCCGATGAGATTGATCACCAGCACGCCCTCGGGCGTCATCTTGTCGCGGGCGGTGTCGAAGAACTCGCGCGTGGCCAGGTGAAAGGGCATGTTGTCGGCGTAGTAGGCGTCCAGCAGGACCAGGTCGAAACGGTCCTCGGTGCGCGCCAGGTACTCACGCCCGTCGCCGCCGTGCACCCGCTGATGCGCGTCCTCCCGGAAGTGGAAGAACTCCCGCGCGACCTCCACCACGTCGGGGTCGATCTCGATGGAGTCGATCTCCAGCGCCGGGAATTCCCTGTGGTACTTCTTGGCCATGGATGCGCCGCCGAGCCCGATGATCAACGCCTTGGCGGCGTCCGGTCTGAGCACCAGGCCCAGGGAGGCGAAGCGGGAGTAGAGCAGTTCCAGAGCGCAAGGGTCGCGCCGGTCCATGGAGCTCTGCAGGGTGCCGTCGAAATAGAGGTAGCGGCGTTCCCGGGTCTCTTCCACCCGGATTCGGTGGTGGCCGGTATCCTTCTCGTACAGGGTCGTGGCCCATGCGCGCCCCAGCGGCGCCAGCACCGCGGACTTCATGGCTCCCGGCAGCGCCGCCACCGATTGCCGGAGCCTCCCCCGGCCGTCCGCGATCCAGCCTGCGAGGCGTTGTACCGAGTTCATGCGCCCCGCCCGCCGGCAGCGGCACTACAATTGACTGTAGTACCAGTCTTCATGGACCAGCGACATGGGCTCCAGGAGATCCTCGGAGATCCCGTCGATGAACTGTGACGGACGCGAGAAGACCATCCCCAGGGAACGGTCGTACACGCGCGCGGGATAGGCGAAGAACAGGTTCTCCTTGGCGCGGGTGGCGGCCACATAGAGAAGCCGCCGTTCCTCCTCCAGTTCCTCCAGGCTGTTGGTGTTGTAGTACGACGGGAACCGGCCTTCCAGTGCCCAGATGACGAACACCGAATGCCACTCCAGCCCCTTGGCGGAGTGAACGGTGGACAGCACCAGGGGGCCTTCGTCCGGATCCACCGGCTGGGCCTCGTCCACGCTGGCGGAGGGCGGATCCAGCGCCATGTCGCTCAACAGGCGCTCGATGCTCTGGTAGCGTTCGGTGATCTCCTGGAAATGCTCCAGGTCCCGCAGCCGCTTGGGATAGTCGTCGGCGTGCTTCCGCTTGAGGATGGGGAGATAATACTGCATCAGGTACTGGGCCATGTCGGCGGGACGGGCCCGCTCCGCGCATTCGCCCATGACCTGGGCCAGGGTCTTGAGCCCCTGCTTCGCCCGGCCCCGCGTCTCCATCTGCTTCAAGGCTTGGCCGGGGTCGGCCTCCGCCAGCATCCGGTCGATGAGCTTGCGGCTCATCTGGGGGCCGACGCCCTCCAGCAACATCAGCACCCGGCTCCAGGACACCGCGTCCCGCGGGTTGCTCACCACCCGAAGATGCGCCAGCAGGTCCTTTACGTGGGCCGTTTCCATGAACTGGAAGCCGCCGCGCTTCACGAAGGGGATGTCGTGGCGGGCCAGCTCGATCTCGAGGTCGAACGAATGGAAGCTCGAGCGGAACAGCACCGCCATGTCCCACAGCGGCACTCCCTCCTCACGCAGTTCCAGCACGCGCTGGCACACGAAGCGCGACTGGGTCTGCTCGCTCTCCGCCTGGACCAGGAGCGGGACCTCGCCTTCGCTCTTGCTGCTGAACAGCGTCTTCTCGTAGCGCTCCGAGGCCCGGGTGATGATCTCGTTGGTGAGCCTCAGGATGGGCTGGGTGCTGCGGTAGTTTTCCTCCAGCGCGATGATCGTCGTTCCCGGGAACTGGTTCGGGAAGTCCATGATGTTCCGGAAATGGGCGCCGCGGAAGGAGTAGATGCTCTGGGCGTCGTCGCCCACCGCCATGACGTTCTCGTGGGTGAAGGCCAGCCGGCGGACGATGTCGGATTGAAGGCGGTTGGTGTCCTGATACTCATCCACCATGATGAAGCGAAAGCGCTCCGACAACCGGCGCCGCAAGTCCTCGTGCGCGTCCAGAAGATCCCGGAGGCAGGTGAGCAGGTCGTCGTAGTCCAGCAGGGACTTCTCGCGTTTGTAGACCTGGTAGCGTTCCGCGATGGTCGACAGCTCCTCCAGGAAATCCGCCAGGTGGGGATAGTCGCGTTCCACGATTTCGGGGAGGGGCACTTGCTTGTTGCGCGCCAGGCTGTGGATCTCGGAGATGGTCTGCTTTCGCGGAAAGCGCTTCTCCCGGCTGTCCAGGCCCATCTGCGCGCGCAGGAGCTGGATCACGTCCTCGCTGTCGGAACGGTCCATGATGGTGAAGCTCGGCGCGAGGCCCAGGAGTTGACCGTATTGCCTCAGCACCATGTTGCCGAAGGAGTGGAACGTTCCGCCGGCCACGCGCTCGCAACGAGAGTCGGTCAGAAGGCTCGCGCGCCGCAGCATCTCCTCCGCGGCGCGGCGGGTGAAGGTAAGCAGCAGGATCGATCGCGGGTCGATGCCTCTTTCAATGAGCCGGGCCACCCGGTAGACCAACGTACGGGTCTTTCCGGTCCCGGCGCCGGCGACGACCAGGAGCGGACCCTCGAGGAAGGTCGCGGCTTGCCGTTGCGCCTCGTTGAGCTCCTCCTCATAGGCGATGGGGGATGCGGTGCGCGACGGTGCCGTGTCGCTCCTGAGGACGTATTTGCGCGCCAAGCGTGAACTCCAGTGGTCTCCGGATGGTTGCCGGGGCCGGGAGCGGCCTTGTGACGTCCGGGAACCGCGGCTCCCGGACAGACCGGAAGGTTATCACAACGCGCGTGCCGCGGAAAGATTCGTTGTTGCAAGCCGTTGCAAACCTAAGGGTAAAGAACTAAACAGGGCAGGAACACTCGATTGGATGGAGTCCATGGTGGCAGTCCGGTTCCGTCGCTTTTTCACGAGCTTCGTACTCGCATCCGCACTCCTTTCAGGAGGGTCGTTTGCCCAGACCCGGCTCGACGGCGTGGTGGTCACGGACCACCGGGCGGCGGTCAGGGCGGGCATGGAGATCCTGGAGTTGGGCGGCAACGCCGTGGACGCGGCGGTGGCGGCGGCCTTTGCACTGGCGGTGGTGGATCCGGCTTCGTCCGGCCTCGGCGGCGGCGGCGTCATGGTGGTCTACCAATCCAGGGAGAAGAAGGCTCATGCGCTGGACTTCACCGCGGTTTCGCCGGCGGTTTCCCCGGCGCTCTATCAAGGTGGGGCTGGCTTCCGCGCAGGTCCGCCGGAGAGCGGCGCCCTGGCCGTGGGCGTTCCCGGAACCGTGGCCGGGCTCGCGGAGGGATTGAAGCGGTTCGGCCGGCTGCCGTTGGAAACGGTGCTGGCGCCGGCCATCCGTTACGCCACGGAGGGGTCCCGGGTGACCCCGAGCCTTCGCCGGGCCATTGAGGACAATCTGCCGGTGCTGCGGCAACGGCCCAATTTCTCGCGCATCTTTCTCGATGCGGCCGGAGCGCCCCACGAGGTGGGAGGCGTCATCCGCCAACCGGAATTGGCGGAGACCCTCCGGACCATAGCCAGGGAGGGCGCGCCGGCCTTCTACGAGGGGGCCATCGGCCAGTCCATCGCGGCTCGGATAAAGAAGGACGGGGGCGCGGTGACGCTGGAGGACCTCAACAGCTACAAACCGGTGTGGCGCTCGCCCGTCATCGGGGAATACCGGGGCAGGACCGTGATCACGGCGCCGCCCCCGAGCGCGGGCGGGTTGGCGCTGGTGGGACTCCTGAACGCTATGGAGGGCTATGGCCCGGACCAGTTCCGCCACAACTCGGGGGCCTACCTGCACCTGGTGGCGGAGACCACCAAGGCGGGAACGGCCGACCTGTTGGAATTGCTGGGAGATCCGGACTTCAACGAGGTGCCGGTTCAGCGCATCACCTCAAGCGAGCGTGCCTCGGCGGTCCGCAAGCGGGTCTCGCTGGAGCAGGCCGCGCGCGGGACCGCGGCCTCGTGGAGGTCCCGGTCAGCGGATGACGGCGGTACCAACCACATCGGCGTGCTGGACGGCGACGGCAACGCGGTGTCCATGAGCGTCGCCATCGGCAGCTCCTTCGGCGCCAAGGTGCTGGTCCGGGAGACCGGCATCATCCTGAACAATCAGATGCAGAACTTTTCGCCGGCAGACGGGTCCGACAGTGCGGAGAGTGCGCCCAACACGCTCAAGCCGCGGAAGCGTCCGGTGAACGGGATGACCCCGGCCATCCTGCTCGAGGACGATCGGCCGGTGCTGATCGTCGGCGCCTGCGGCGGCTCGAGGATCACCGGCGCGGTGCTTCAGGCCATCCTCAACGTGCTCGATTTCCGCATGCCGCTGACCACGGCCTTGGCCGCGGCGCGAATTCATGTGCCCGCGGGCGAGCGCCAAACGGTGGAGGTGGAGACTGCCGTGAGCGAAGAGGCCGTAAAGGCTCTGGAGGACAAGGGACACTCGGTCCGCAGGACATCCCGGTTGGGAGCGGTTCAAGCCATCCAGGTCGAGGGGAAGCGCATCACCGGCGCCTCCGACCCGCGCCAGACGGATGCGGCACGGTGAAGACGACTCGCGGGTCCGGCGCCGCGCCGGTCACCCGGCGGTGAAGGGGTTCTCGAGAAAGATGGTCTGATCCCGGTCCGGTCCCACCGAGGCGATGACGATCTCCGTTTCCACCAGCTCTTCCAGCCGCTGCATGTAGCGCCGGGCATTGGCGGGCAGATCGGCGACGTTGCGGACCTGGGAGACGGGATCCCGCCAGCCCTCGAATTCCTCCCACACCGGTTCCACCGATTCCATCACCTTGAGGCTCGCCGGAAAGTGGCGCAGCAGTGCGGTCCCCGCCCGGTAGGCCGTGCAGACGCGTAGGGTCGGCAAGCCCGTGAGGACATCCAGCTTGGTCAACGCGATGCCGGTCAGACCGTTGAGACGCACCGCGTGCCGCACCGCCACCGCGTCGAACCATCCGCAGCGTCGCGGCCGTCCGGTGGTGGCGCCGTACTCGTCGCCGTCCTGGCGCAGCTTGTCTCCCTCGGGGCCGGTGAGCTCGGTGGGGAACGGTCCGCTTCCCACCCGGGTGGTATACGCCTTGGAGATGCCGATGACTTCGTGGATGTGCCGCGGTCCGATGCCCGCGCCGGAGCACACCCCGCCGATGACGGTGTTGGACGAGGTGACGAAGGGGTAGGTGCCGTGGTCGAGGTCCAGCAGGGTCCCCTGCGCGCCCTCGAACAGGACGTTCTTGCCGTCCCGGAACATCTCTTCCAGCAGCACCCCGGTGTCGGTGACGAAGGGGGCCAGCCGCTCCCGGTAGCCGCTGTAGGTGCGGTGGATATCCTCGAAGTCCAGCACCTGCTCCTTCAGAATCGCTTTCAGGTAGACGTTCTTCTCCGCGATGTTGTGCTCGAGCTTGGCGCGGAAGGTGTCTTCTTCCAGCAGGTCAATGACGCGTATCCCCACCCGGGCGGCCTTGTCCTCGTAGGTGGGTCCGATGCCGCGGCCGGTGGTGCCGATCTTGCCGGCGCCCCGCAGCCGCTCCCGGGCCTGATCGATGGCCTTGTGGTAGGGCATGATGAGGTGCGCCTGCTCGCTGATGCGGAGCCGGGAGTCGTCCAGCAGGTGTCCCTGCCGCCGCAGTTCGTCCAGCTCCTGCAGCAGCACCTCGGCATCGAGCACCACGCCGTTGCCGATGACGCAGACCTTGTCCTCGTGGAGGGCGCCCGACGGGATCGCGTGCAGGATGGTCTTCTCGCCGTTCACCACCAGGGTGTGGCCGGCGTTGTTGCCGCCCTGAAACCGCACCACCACGTCGGACCGCCGGGCCAGGAGATCGACGATCTTGCCCTTGCCCTCGTCGCCCCACTGAGCGCCTATGACCGCTACGTTCGCCACGCTTCGTGTCCCCGCTCGGGATGGGGCTTCAGAGTTTGACCGCCGTGGTCGAGATGACCTCGGGCAAGGCCCGGAACTTGTCCAGCACTTCCCGGGGCACGGAGTTGTCCACGCGGATGAAGGAGATGGCGCGGCCGCCGATCTTCTCGCGCCCCAGCTCCAGCCCGGCGATGTTGATGCCGTTGTCGCCGAGCAATGCTCCCATGGCTCCCACCACCCCGGGAACGTCGTGGTTGTAGGAGACCAGGATATGACCCTCGGGCACGGCCTCGAAATAGAAGTCGTTGAGGCGGACGATGCGGGGGTTGTTGGCGCCGAAGAGCGCGCCCTCGATCTCCGTTTCCTCGTCCCGGGTGCGCGTGCGGACCTTGATGTAGCTGGCGAAGTCCCGGGTCCTCTCGGTCTTGGACCGGACCACCTTGATGCCGCGCTCCTGGGCGATGAACGGCGCGTTCACGTAGTTGACGGTCTCTCCCAAGGCGAAGCTCAAAACGCCCTTCAGCACCGCCAGGGCGATGGGCGCGATGTCGTACTGCGCCACGTCGCCGCCGCCCTCGATCTGGATCTCCTCCGGGAACCTGCCCAGGAGCTGCACGTGGAGGCTGCCGAGCTTCTCACCCAGGGCAAGATAGGGCTGCAGTTCGCGCAGCAGGTCCTGACTCACGCTGGGGGCGTTCACCGCGTAGCGGATGACGCCGTCCACGAGAAAGTCCCGCACCTGCTCGGCCACCGCGATGGAGACGTTGAGCTGGGCCTCGTCCGTGGATGCGCCGAGGTGGGGCGTGGTCACCACCTGCTCCAGTTGCACCAGCGGGTGGTCCGGCCCCGGCGGTTCCTCGACGTACACGTCCAGGGCCGCCCCCGCCACCTTGCCCTCCTTCAGGGCCTCGGCCAGGTCGTTCTCGTCGACGATGCCGCCCCGGGCGCAGTTGATGATGCGAACGCCGGTCTTCATCCTGGCGATGGCGTCGCGGTCAATGAGCCCCCGCGTCTCGTCGATCAGCGGCACGTGGACGGTGATGAAGTCCGACCGGCGGTAGATCTCGTCGAGGCTGGCGGATTCCACGCCCATGCGCGCGGCGGCTTCCGCCGGGATGAAGGGATCGTATCCCAGCACCTTCATGCGCAACCCCAAAGCCCGCTCGGCCACGATGCGCCCCACGTTGCCCAGCCCGATGACCCCGAGGGTCTTGTTGCACACCTCCACGCCGGTGAACTGCTGCCGGTTCCACTTGCCGCTCTTGAGCGAGGCCACCGCCTGGGGAATATGCCGGGCCAGCGCCAGCATCAGCGAGATGGTGTGCTCCCCGGTGGTGACGTTGTTGCCGCCGGGGGTGTTCATCACCACGATGCCCTTCTTGCTGGCGGCCTCTACGTCCACGTTCTCCACGCCCACGCCGGCGCGGCCGATGATCTTGAGCCGGTCCGCGACCTCGATGACCTCCGCGGTCACCTTGGTGCCGCTACGGATGATGAGCCCGTCGTAGCCGCCGATGATCTCCTTGATCTCGTCGGGCTTGAGGCCGGTGCGGACGTCGACATCGATGTCCTCGGCGTCGTTCAGCACCTCCAGGCCCACGTCGGGAAGGGGGTCGGAAACCAGCACCTTCATCATCTCGCCGTCACCTTTGCTCTCACTCGCGTCCGCACCGTTCACGGACGCCTCGCGGTGGTCCATCAAATTCATCGTTCAGTCCAGCGCCTCCAGCAGGATCTCCTGCGCCGCCGCCACGCCCCGGCCCAAGGTCGCCGGCAAGCCGAACTTCCGGAACGCCATCTCCAGCGCGCTGACCGCCACGATCACGTCGAAGGCCCCCATGTGGCCCACGTGCGCGATGCGGATGACCTTGCCCTGCAGATGGTCCTGTCCCTCCGCCAGGGTGACGCCCATGCGCGCTCGCAGGAAGTCGAGCAAGGCATCGCCGTCGGTGCCCTCGGGGACGTAGAGGCCCGTGGCCGCGGGGCTGGGGTGGTCCGGCGACAGCAGCTCGAGCCCCATGGCCGTCACCGCCGCCCGGGTGGCCCGGGCCATCCGGTCGTGCCGCGCGTAGACCCGGTCGAGCCCCTCCTCGCGCATCAGCTTGAGGGCGGCGCACAGCCCGAACACCAGCGACACCGCCGGCGTATAGGCGGTGGAGCCCTTGGCCTGACCCTTCCGCTCGCTGTTCAGGTCGAAGTAGAAGCGCGGGGAACCGGTTTCCGCCGTCCTCTGCCAAGCGCGGTCGCTGAGGCCGATGAAGGCCAGGCCGGGGGGCAACATCATGGCCTTCTGGGAGCCCGTCACCAGCACGTCGATGCCCCAGTCGTCCATCGGCACCGACAGCACGCCCACCGCGGTGACGCCGTCCACCACCAGCAGCGGCCCGCCGTCCCGCGTGAGGGCCGCGATCTCCCGCACCGGATGGAGCGTGGTGGTGGAGGTCTCGCTGGCCTGGATGAGCACGCCCTTGGTGTCGGGGTGGGCCCCGAGCGCCTTTTCCACGGCGCTCACCTCAACGGCCGTGCCCCACTTCACGTTGATCTCGACCACGTCGAGGCCGTAGGCGCGGCAAATACGCAGCCAGCGCTCGCCGAACTTGCCGCCGTTGACGACGATGACCTTGTCCTTCGGCGAGAACAGGTTGGCCACCGCCGCCTCCATGGCGCCGGTGCCGGACGATGCCAGGATGATGACGTCGTTCTTCGATCCGAACAGGGTCTTCAGCCCCTGACGCGCCTCTTCCAGGACCACCGCGAATTCCGGCGTCCGGTGATGGATCATGGTCTGCGCCATCGCCAACTGCACTTCGTTGGGAATGGGCGTCGGCCCGGGAGAAAGGAGATATTGCTTGATCATGAGCTCATGTCCGGTGGTGCGTGAATCCATTCCTCAACGGAACGCCAACAAGACGGGATTTGCACAAAAAAAAGCCTGAACCTCTCTGGCATAGAGACCCAGGCGTTCGGCCGTCCAGCAATCAAGCACTCCCTCGTGGTGAACTCCACGTACACGCCAGTTGTGCGACCTTCTTCGTAGCTTGACCGGGCGTTTTTGTCAATTCCGGCCGTCTGGTAGCCGCAACCGCCACGCCGACCCCCGCAGAGGCCAAGCCGGCCCCCGCAAACGTCACCCTGGACCCCCGCAAACGTCACGCCGGACCCCCGCAAACGTCACCCCGGACTTGATCCGGGGTCCAGGAGGCAGGGCGTGGATTGCAACTCCGCCTTGCCCCCTTCTCATGCGCCCCTCGACCGGCTAAATTCCCAGACCCATGGCCAACACGCCCAACATCGTCCTCTTCGACCTCGACGGCACCATGCTCCGTTCCCAGGACGGCCACGTCGCCTTCAACGAGGCCATACTCAAGACCTTCGGCGTCCCCGGCGACATCCGCACCATCCGTCCCGACGGCAAGACCGATCCGATCATCCTGCAGGAGATCTTCGACGCCGGCGGCCACGACGTGGAATGGAGCCCGGCGGACACCGCCAGCTTCAGCGCGCACCTGAAGGAATGCTACATGCGCGCCATCTCGGAAGGTCCCACCCGGGTGCGCGCGCTCCCCGGCGTCCCCGAGCTGGTGCGCGAGCTGAGCCGCCTGCCCGACCTCTGCCTCGGCGTCGTCACCGGCAACATGGAGGTCACCGCCCGCCTCAAGCTCCAGGCCGCCGGCGTCGGCGAGCACATCGGCCCCGGCGCCTTCGGCAGCGACTCCGCCGTGCGCAACGACCTCCCCGCCATCGCCATGGAACGCTGGAGCCGCCACCTGGACCTGCCGGTGGAGCCCGGTCAGTGCGTCATCGTCGGCGACACCCCACGGGACCTGGAAGCCGCCAGGACCAACGGCATGAAGTGCCTGCTCGTGGCCACCGGCCGCTACCATCCCATGGAAGAGCTCCGGAAGATCGAGCCCGACGAACTGTTGTCCGATTTCTCGGATACGCGGGCGACGGTGGAGGCGCTGATGGGGTTGTTCGGGTAGGAGGCTGGACGATTTATAGGGAAATTAGGAAGTTTATCGACTTTTCATAAACTGGGGTAAACTCGCTATAAATCAAGATCACGCAAATGCCTCTTGGGGGGAGATTCCGGCTAAGTCGCGGGTGGGCGAGTCGACTGAAAAGGGCCAAGCATGGAGTACACTGCGGCTGTGCAGCATTGTGGCGAATGGTGGATCGGTTGGATTGAAGAGGTGCCCGGTGCCAACTGCCAGGAACGAACAGTTGAGGAGTTGCGTCGGAGCCTTGCCGATACTCAATCGATCTCAAACGCCAGGATGAATTGGCCGTGGCCGTACGGAGGGAGAAAGGCGACGCGTAGGTTGACCGGCCGCATTATGCTCCCAAGGTACGGCAGGGCTGGGGCTAGTCATGAGTGAATTCCGAAGAAGGACGGCCCATGAAATTGCGGACATGATCTGTGGGAACGAGAGTGAACACTTCTTGTACAGGAGTAGCTCTTACTTGACGGCGTTTTTCGAAGACTGCGACCGCGAGCAGTATGTCCACGACGGGTCTACTCGAAAATGGTGGGTCGCCGACACGCTGATCAAGATACTGAGCGAGCCGTCCGACGACCCAGCTTTGCCAGGATGCGGTTTTCAGAGGGTCATCCAGATCTTGATGGACCGTGCGGACCATACAGAATCGGATCCCCAACGGGAAGCGGCACTCACCGAGCTGAATGTGACTTTGGCCCGTGAGGGTTTGGAAGCATTCTATGCGGAAGACAACCTGTGCTACATCCGTAACACCAAGACAGGCGAGACGGCGCGTTCCGGCTCAGTCGTGGTACGTGCCCTGTCCAAGGACGAGTTGGACCGCAGGGAACAGCTCGAATCATACCTGAACTCCGCGAGTGAGGACGAAATCACCGAGAAGGTGGTCGTTCCGCTTCTCCAAACGCTGCGGTTCCAAAAAATCTCGGTGGGCGGTCATCGAGACAAGGTCATGGAGTATGGCAAGGACTTGTGGATGAAGTATCGGCTACCGACAAGCCACTGGCTTTACTTTGGCCTTCAGGTCAAACGTGGGAAGCTAGATGCGGCGGCGCGAACCAAGAACGAGAACATCGCGGAGGTTCATCGCCAGATCACGATGATGCTCGGACACGAAATATTTGACCCTGACGTCAATATGAAGAGACTGGTCGACCATGCGATCATCGTGGCAGGCGGTGCAATAACCAAACAAGCCAAGCATTGGCTCGGTGAGCGGCTAGACGCTTCTCAACGGAGTCAGATCTTGTTCATGGATCGCGACGAGATCGTACACCTGTTCGTCGTCCACAATGTACCCATGCCCGATGTGAAAACCATCAAATTCCTGGATGACAACATCCCGTTTTGATTGATTTGGTTAGGAGGGCGACGTCTTGAGCAATCCGTTCTTCGAGCAGCCCGTCCTTAACTCGCCTTACCAGTACCCCAACCGCCATTGGGAACTCGACGAGACCGGGCAACCGACCCAGAAGATCGTCGACCGCCGGAGGCCGGCGCAGTTCATCACGCCGATCCCGAAGCCGAAGAAACGCCGCGGTTCTTCCGCCGACCAAAGCGCGATGGTGTTCGGCGATGGCAAGGACATTTCCACACAGAACCAGCAATACGAGCTCACCGCCATCATCAACAGTGTGCGCCAGCAGGTTGAGCGGTGGCGCGGCATCCCGAACCCGCATCAGTGGCAAGTTGCCCCCCAAACGGCCCGGCTTCTTCAGCATTGGCGCCACCACCGCTTCAGTGGCATCCGGCCCTTCTTTTGCCAGGTCGAGGCGGTGGAGACGGTTATCTGGTTGACCGAGGTCGCTCCCCAGGGCGGACGCACGGGCAGACAGTTTCTCGACCACTTGGTAGACGCCAATAACGAGGCCAATCCCGAGCTGCAACGGTTGGCGCTCAAGGTGGCCACGGGGGCGGGGAAGACCACGGTCATGGCGATGCTGATCGCTTGGCAGACCGTCAACGCGGTTCGGCACCCTCAGAGCCGGCGGTTCACGCGCGGTTTTCTGGTCGTGACGCCCGGCATCACCATCAAGGACCGCTTGAGGGTGCTCCAGCCCAACGATCCCGACAGCTACTATCAGAGCCGCGAGTTGGTCCCGAACGACATGCTCCCGGACCTCGAGAAGGCACGGATCGTCATCACCAACTACCACGCCTTCAAGCTTCGCGACCGGATGGCTCTTTCCAAGGGAGGCCGCTCGCTGCTCCAGGGCCGGGGTGAGGTGCTCGCCACGCTGGAGACCGAAGGGCAGATGCTTCAGAGGGTCATGCCCGAGCTCATGGGCATCAAGAACGTCGTCGTCCTGAACGACGAAGCCCACCACTGCTACCGCGAGAAGTCGGGCGAGGACGAGGAAGGAGCGCTGAAGGGCGACGATAAGAAGGAAGCCGAAAAGAACACCGAGGCCGCCCGGTTGTGGATATCGGGGCTCGAATCTGTGGCGCGAAAGCTTGGCGTCAACCGGGTAGTGGATCTCTCGGCGACGCCGTTCTTCCTTCGAGGTTCGGGGTATGCCGAGGCGACGTTGTTCCCGTGGACCATGAACGATTTCTCCCTCATGGACGCCATCGAATGCGGCATCGTCAAACTTCCACGGGTGCCGGTGGCCGACAATATCCCCGGCGACGAAATGCCCAAGTTCCGCAACCTTTGGGAGAATATCCGCGGCGCAATGCCGAAGAAGGGCCGGGGCAAAGGCGACCCCCTCGACCCGCTGAATTTGCCGACCCTCCTCAAGACCGCGTTGGAGGCCCTGTACGGACACTACAAGAAGACCTACGAAGCCATGGCGGGCGCGGGCATCGAAGTGCCGCCATGCTTTATCGTGGTTTGCAACAACACCTCCACCTCCAAGCTCGTCTACGACTATATCGCGGGGTTTCACCGTGAGAATCCCGATGGCTCGACCACGCTACAAAACGGCAGTCTGGAGTTGTTCCGCAACTTCGACGAACACGGCAACCGTTACCCGCGGCCCCGTACTCTGTTGATCGACAGTGAGCAACTGGAGTCGGGCGACACCCTGGACAAAAACTTCCGCAAGATGGCCGCGGAAGAGATCGAGCGTTTCCGGCGGGAGATCACGGAACGCACCGGTGATCGCCAGAAGGCAGAGAACATCAGTGATCAGGACCTTCTTCGGGAGGTGATGAACACCGTCGGCAAGCCGGGACGCTTGGGGGATTCTATTCGCTGCGTGGTGTCCGTGTCCATGCTGACCGAGGGCTGGGACGCGAACACGGTGAGCCACGTGCTCGGCGTGCGGGCTTTCGGGACACAGTTGCTCTGCGAACAGGTGGTCGGGCGGGCGTTGCGTCGCCAGTCGTACGATCTCAATGACGACGACCTCTTCGACGTCGAATACGCGGACGTGCTGGGCATACCCTTCAATTTCACCGCAAAGCCTGTAGTCGTCCCGACGAAGCCGCCGCGAGAGACGGTCCAAGTGAAGGCCGTGCGGCCCGAACGCGATGCGCTCGAACTCCGTTTTCCTCGCGTCGCGGGGTACCGTGTGGAGTTGCCCGAGGATAGGCTGATCGCCGACTTCAACGAAGACTCCGTGCTGGAGCTGACGCCGGCCCTCGTGGGACCTTCCATCACCCGGAACCAGGGCATTATCGGCGAGGCCGTCGACCTCAATCTGGTTCATACCCGCGACATGCGGCAGTCGACACTGCTTTTTCGCCTCACACAACGATTGCTTTACACCAAGTGGCGTGATCCGGGTGAAGAGCCTAAGCTCCATCTTTTCGGCCAACTCAAACGCCTGACCAAGCAGTGGCTAGAGCGCTGCCTTGTCTGCAAGGGCAACACCTACCCGGCCCAGCTCATCTACCAGGAGCTGGCCGACATGGCGTGCGAGCGCATCACCGCCGCCATCACCCGAGCCGAGATGAGCAGCAGCCTGCCCGTCAAGGCGGTGCTGGACCCCTACAACCCCGTGGGTTCTACAGCCCATGTGAACTTCACCACCACCAAGACAAGCCGTTGGAAAACGGACCCCAACCGCTGCCACATCAACTGGGTGGTCCTGGACAGCGACTGGGAGGCCGAGTTCTGCCGGGTGGCCGAATCCCATCCGCGGGTAAGGGCGTACGTCAAGAACCATAGCCTCGGTTTCGAGGTTCCCTACCGCTACGCGTCCGAGGCACGAACCTACATCCCGGACTTCATCGTTCTGGTGGATGACGGTCACGGGGACGACGATCTCCTGCGCCTCGTTGTCGAGATCAAGGGCTATCGCGGGGAGGACGCGAAGGAGAAGAAGGCTGCCATGGACACCTACTGGGTGCCGGGCGTCAACCGTCACGGCTGCTATGGCCGTTGGGTGTTCGCCGAGTTTACGGAAGTGTACGAAATTCAGGCAGACTTCGAGGCGAGAGTCGAAGAAGCGTTCAACGACATGATCAAACGGTGTCTTCTGGAGGCAGAAGTCGAAGCTGCGCAGTGGCTCGCGGCGGCGGGTGGCAGTGGACCGGACATGGCCGACGTTCCGCGGCGACGCAGCGAGATCGACGGATGATCCTAGTCGACACCTCGGTTTGGATTGATCACTTTCGCAGTCCAGAGCCATCTCTCCAGGCACACTTGGCCGCCGGTCAGGTTCTGACGCACGCCATGGTGATTGGAGAACTCGCCTGCGGTAACTTGCCCAGGAGAGAAGACACCTTGCAAAGGCTGGCGTCACTGTCGAGAATTGTCGAGTTGGATCACGGCGAAGTGCTGCAACAGATTGAGGGTCGAAGCCTCATGGGCCGCGGCATCGGGTTTATCGATGCGCACTTGGTCTGCTCGGTGCTCAACCGGAGAGGTGCGTCACTTTGGACTCGGGACCGGCGCTTGAAGAACATCGCGGACGAACTCGGCGTTGGATTTGCCGAACAAGCCAAGGAGTAGGTGACGACGGAAGTTGTAGCGGCAGTTGACGCGAAATGACTGGAGACATTGGAAAGGCTGTGATCAATGGCCAGGGCGCGTAAATCAGGGCGCAAGACCGTGGAGAACCTCACCCACGGCAAGGCGTCGCGAAAAAATATCCCCACGGCTGAATATCAGCCCCTGATGAAGAAGGACGACGAGAGTCCGGTCCGGGTCGCCTACGAGCGCCGCAACCGCGACCTTGACCCCCAACTCGTCTGGCGGGGCAAGGATGTGCAGGACTGGTCCGACCTCGTCGTCCAGGCGCCGCCGCTCTTCATTCAGGAAAAGGTCCACCCGAAGGCTCTGATCGAGGATCTGCTGCGCAGGAGTAAGCAAGCACAGGAGGAGCAGGCCCGTGACGAGCCCGGCTTTCACCTGGACCTGTTCGCCGATTTCAACGGCCTTCCTTCCGCGGACGCCAGGACCGAGTTCTACCAGCACGACGCCAACTGGTCGAACCGGATGATCCTGGGCGACAGCTTGCAGGTGATGGCGTCGCTGGCGGAGCGGGAGGGACTGCGTGGCAAGGTGCAGTGCATCTACATCGACCCGCCCTACGGCATCAAGTTTAACTCCAATTTCCAGTGGTCAACGACCAGCCGTGACGTCAAGGACGGCAATTCCCAGCACATCACCCGCCAGCCGGAACAGGTGAAGGCGTTTCGAGATACCTGGCGGGATGGGATTCACTCGTATCTGACGTATCTGCGGGATCGGTTGACGGTGGCGCGGGATTTGTTGTCGGAGAGTGGGTCGATTTTCGTGCAGATTGGGGACGAGAATGTGCACCGAGTGCGGGCGGTGATGGATGAAGTGTTCGGGGTGAATAACCACATATGCACGATAGACATTCAAAAGACAGGAAGTGTAACCGGCGAATTCATCCAGTCAAATGTGGACTATCTTGTATGGTTCGGAAAAAGTAAGGAAGCCGCCAAATTCCGACCCATATTTCGAGAAAGAGGAGAAAGACCTTCCAATGATATATTGGATCTTCCGATAATAGATCGTCCTGACTTTGCTGCTTACCCGATGACCTCCGATGGTGCGCGCGATACGACGACGATTCCCTTCGATTTTCAAGGACAGACTTTTTTTCCTGGAGCGAACCGTCATTGGGGGGTAGTCAAAGAGGGCTTAGCACGTGTGGGTCGCTCTGGTCGAATCATCGTGCAGAAGAAACAAATTCGCATGCGCTATTTTTGGGATGACTATCCGGTAATCCGGTTAGGTTCCATCTGGTCCGATGTTGGGGGTGCTACAGGTAAGGTGTATGTCGTACAAACAGCTCCGCGCGTAATTGAACGCTTGCTCCTCATGACCACGGATCCCGGCGACCTCGTCCTGGACCCCACCTGCGGCTCGGGCACCACCGCGTACGTCGCCGAGCACTGGGGCCGCCGCTGGATCACCATCGACACTTCCCGCGTCGCCCTCGCGCTAGCCCGCGCCCGTATCATGGGCGCTCGATATCCCTACTACCTGCTCGCCGACAGCCGAGACGGCCAGATCAAGGAAGCCGCGCTCGCCCGCAAGGCCCCGTCGGAAGCGCCCACGTACAACGACATCCGCCAGGGCTTCGTGTACGAGCGCGTCCCGCACATCACCCTCAAGTCCATCGCCAACAACGCCGAAATCGACGTGATCTGGGAAAAGTTTCAGGAAACGCTGGAGCCGCTACGTCGGGAATTGAACGATGCGCTCGGCGCATCCTACGAGGAATGGGGAATTCCGCGCGACGCGGATGACGCCTGGTCCGAGGAGGTCAGAAGGATTCACGCGGAATGGTGGGAACAGCGAATCGCCCGGCAAAAGGAGGTCGACGCTTCCATCGCCGCCAAGGCCGACTACGAGTACCTCTACGACAAGCCCTACGAAGACAACAAGAAAGCCCGCGTCGCTGGCCCTTTCACGGTGGAGAGCCTGTCGCCGCACCGCCTGCTGGGCGTCGATGAACACGATGAACTCATCGACAAGGTCGCCGAAAACACGGTGGGGTATGGCGACCAGCAGGATTTCGCCGCGATGATCCTCGACAATCTCAAGACCTCCGGCGTCCAACAGGCGCACAAGGAGGACCGCATCGCCTTCTCCAGTATAAGACCCTGGCCCGGAAGTTATGTTTGTGCCGAGGGAACCTACGTCGAAGGCAGCAGCGACTCGGGTCCAAGGAAACGCGCCGGCATCTTCATCGGTCCGGAATTCGGCACGGTCTCCCGTCCCGATCTCGTATCAGCGGTGCGCGAGGCCGCCGACGCAGACTTCGACGTGCTGATCGCCTGCGCCTTCAACTACGATGCCCACGCCTCGGAGTTCAACAAGCTCGGTCGCATCCCGGTCCTCAAGGCACGCATGAACGCCGACCTCCACATGGCCGGCGACCTCAAGAACACCGGCAAGGGCAACCTCTTCGTCATATTCGGAGAGCCGGACATCGACATCCTCGACGCGGAGGACGATCAGATCCAGGTCAAGGTAAACGGCGTGGACGTATTCCATCCGAACACCGGCGAAATCCGCAGCGACGGCGCCGACGGCATCGCCTGCTGGTTCATCGATACGGACTACAACGAGGAGAGCTTCTTCGTCCGCCACGCCTACTTCCTCGGCGCCAATGACCCGTACAAGGCCCTCAAGACCACCCTCAAGACCGAGATCAACGAGGAGGCTTGGGAAACGTTGCACAGCGACACCTCCCGGCCATTCGACAAGCCCGCCTCCGGCCGCATCGCCGTGAAGGTAATCAACCACCTCGGGGACGAGGTCATGAAGGTGTTTCGGGTGTGAAGCCACCGTTACGACAGGGGAGGGTGCCTCATGGCTAGCGGTGATCAAATCAAGGCATTACTGAAGTCGCACGTCGATGGTGATGACGACCGCTTCTTTACCGTCGCCATGCAGGTGGCGGCTCATGAGGCGAGGCTCGGCCATGGCAAACTTGCCGAAGAGTTGCGCGCCATGGTTGACGAAGCCAAGGGCCAGGTTGGGACGGTTCGGCCCGTTCCCATCGGCCGCCCGCGAGGAGAACTTGCGAATCTCCTGGAAGCATCATACCCGAAGGCTCGTCTCAGTGAGATGATTCTCGGCGATGCTCTCGCTGAACAGATCAGCCGGGTCATTCGCGAGCAGCGTCAAGCCAGTCGCATCCTGGCATCTGGCCTCTCCCCCAGGCGGAAATTGCTGCTGATAGGCCCTCCCGGCACAGGCAAGACCTTGACGGCTACGGTCTTGGCGGGGGAACTCCGCCTTCCTCTCTTCCAGGTCAGGCTGGACGGGCTCATCACCAAGTTCATGGGAGAGACCGCGGCCAAACTAAGGCAGATATTCGATGCCACAAGTCGGAACCGGGGCATCTACTTTTTCGATGAGTTCGACGCCATCGGTTCACAGCGGGGTCTTGCCAACGACGTGGGTGAGATTCGTCGCGTTTTGAACAGTTTCTTGCAGATGATTGAGCAAGATGGTTCTCACAGTTTGGTCGTTGCGGCGACAAACCATCCCGGAATACTCGATCACGCCCTGTTCCGCCGTTTCGACGACGTCTTGCACTATGAGTTGCCGGACGTTTCACACATAGCAGACCTCCTGAAGAGACGGCTTGCCGCGTCGGTCGCCAAGGGGTTCCGATGGGAGGACTTGGCGAAACTGGCGGAGGGCTTGAGTTATGCCGAGGTAACGCGCGCGGCCAACGAGGCTCTCAAGGACGCGCTGATCCACGATCGTGACAGAATCCTTCCGGAAGAACTTCGGACTGTGCTCGCCGAGCGCAAGCGCCTTGCCGAGAGGTTGACCACGCAATTAGAATAGGGGGAGGGGCGGGGGGACCAGATGGCGGAGGCAAACGCGGGTCGACATCGGCACTTCATTCTTGAGGGTATCACCGAGACCGAGGAGTACCGCCGCCCGGGAGGTGGAGGGCAGCGCACTGCGATCCCTGAACAGGAACGGGCCCAGCATGGCGGAGCCCTACTGGACCAACTTGAGGAGTGTCGAAGTGCCGCCGACGCCGCCCGAGAGATCCAGCAGACCGCAGGGTTCGAAGGAGGTCTGGGCCTCCAGGTCGAATTCGAGAGTTTCCCTGATGTCGAGTTGGCGTTCGAGAGCTTGGCGAGAGAACGCCAGGGCATCGAATTGCTGAACGTTCGCCATGACGAGAATCGGACCCTCGCCACCGTCTTCGTCCCCGACGGTAAGTTGGACCATTTCGAAGGGCTCATCCATGACTATCTGGATGGAAAACAAGACCGCGCAGGCCGTCCTCGTGACAACAGGCGTCTCATCGACGCCATCCAGCAGATCCGAGCGGCAAGCATTCGAGCGCTTTGGACCGACGATGACCAGGCGTTCCCGACGCCCGAGGAAGGTCCGGTGTGGTGGGAAGTATGGCTACCGCGGCAGGGCACTCCATCGGACCCCGGTGCGGATCAAATTATGCCCCCGGATGGATTCCGACAGAGAGCCGAAGCCCAGGGAATGCAGGTGGCGCAAGGGGAGGCTCGATTTCCGGAGCGTACCGTCTTGTTGGTCCGCGCATCCCTCGGAGAGATGCAGCGTTCCATGGTTACGCTGAATAGCATCGCCGAGTTGCGACGGGCGAAGGAGACGGCGGAGTTCTTCGATTCACTTGAACGAGATGAGCAACGCGCATGGCTTGACGATCTCCTTGCGCGGACGCGATTCGCTCAAGATACCGAGGAGACACCTTACGTGTGTCTGCTGGATACGGGTGTCAATCGCGGGCATCGATTGCTTGCGTCGGCCCTTGACGCCCGTGACCTCCATACCGTCGAGCCTGGGTGGGGGACCGATGATGCCGAGGGGCATGGAACGGAGATGGCAGGCGTAGCTCTGGCCGGCAACTTGGCCGAGATTCTCGAAAGTAGCGACCCTTTAGAGATCGATCATCGGCTCGAATCCGTTAAGCTACTGCCAAAGGATGGCGCGACCGGAACGGATCCCCGTCACCATGCATTCTTGACGCTCGAAGCGGCGGCGCGTCCCGAGGTTACGGCTCCGTCGCGGGTTCGAGTTTTTGGCATGGCCGTCACGGCTCGTGACAATCGGGACCGCGGGCGCCCGTCCTCTTGGTCCGGGGCGGTGGATTCGTTGGCGGCGGATATCGACGGACACGGAGCCAATCCGCGGCTGCTGGTCGTGTCAGCAGGGAATGTCAGTGATCCCAGCGCGTGGTGGCATTATCCAAACAGTAACGAGACGGACGGAATTCACGATCCTGCTCAAGCGTGGAACGCCGTCACCGTAGGCGCCTATACCGACTTCGTCCAGATCGCTGAACCGGACGCTGCTGGCTATGTGCCGATCGCCCAGGCGGGAGAACTGAGTCCTTTCAGTACGACCTCTCTGACATGGGAGCGTTTCTGGCCAAACAAACCGGACATCGTTCTCGAAGGCGGCAACGCGGCCAAGGACTCCCTAAGCGCGGTACCCCTGCCCAGCCTCAGCCTCTTGACCACGAACTATCGTCCCGCGGATCGACTCTTTACGACGACGAACGCGACCAGTGCCGCGATGGCGCTCGCATCCAGACTGGCCGCACAAATCAGAGGCTCTTACCCCGAGCTATGGCCGGAAACAGTGCGTGCGTTAATGGTCCACTCCGCTGAGTGGACGCCGGCCATGAAGCGCATGTTTCTGCAGGGTAGAAGGCGCCCATCAAAGCTGGACTACGGGAATCTGGTACGGCGGTGTGGATTCGGCGTCCCGGACATCAATCGGGCAATTTGGAGTGTCGAGAACTCCCTGACGATGGTTGTTCAGGAAACGTTGCAACCATTCAGACGTGTGCCGGGCAAGCAGGTCACTCTGCGCGACATGCATCTCCATAATCTGCCTTGGCCGCGCGATGTTCTTGAGAACCTGGGCGACGTGCAGGTCGAGTTGCGGGTCACACTCTCCTACTTCATCGAGCCCAATCCCTCGCAAAGAGGCGCCCGATCACGCTACCGGTACGAATCTCACGGGCTCCGCTTTGACGTAAGGCGCCCGCTGGAATCCACGGATGACTTTCGCCGCCGCATCAACTTGAGGGCAAGAGATGAAGAAACGGGAGGCAGTCGCGGGGGTGACGATCCGTCATGGCTGATCGGAGGCCAAGGACGCCATCGAGGTTCGTTGCACGGAGACATCTGGAGGGGCACTGCCGCGGACCTCGCGAATCGCGGTTCCATCGCTGTCTATCCCACCGCAGGCTGGTGGAAGACTCGGCCTGCGCTGGAGCGGTACGACAAAGCGGCCCGCTATGCCTTGGTCGTGAGCATCAAGGCGCCAGAGGTGGATGTAGATCTCTACAGCGAGGTTGCCAACCTGATTGCGGCGAAGGTCGGCGTTGAGATCTGAATGCGTTTCCTTATCGCGAATACCTTCACCGAAAGTCTGGCCAAGCTGGCCGCTGAAGAACAGAAGGCTGCCAAGACCACCGCCTTCGACTTGCAGACCTCCCGTCCTCAACCAGGGCTCAGCTTCCACCGGGTCGGGAAATCGAAAGATCCGAATTTCTGGTCCATTCGCGTGAATCGCGATGTCCGGATCATCGTACATCGGACGCCCGACAGCATGCTCCTGTGCTACGTGGACCACCACGACAACGCCTATAAGTGGGCCGAACGCCGCAGACTGGAGATTCACCCACAGACCGGCGCCGCCCAACTGGTTGAGGTGCGGGAGACGGTTCAGGAAATCACCGTGCCGAGGGTCGTGGAAGCCGGACAGGAGATCCAGCCAAAGCCGTTGCTGTTCACCAACATCACTGACAGTGTTCTGTTGAGCTACGGCGTGCCGGACGAATGGCTGAATGACGTACGCGGCGTCGATGAAGACAGCCTCTTGGATTTGGTCGAGCATCTGCCCGGTGAGGCGGCAGAGGCGCTGCTGGAATTGGCTGTTGGTGGTTCGCCACGACCTGCCCAGCCGTCTTCATTCGAACACACGGACGTCCATGTGGTGGCGGAACCGGCAGCCGAATATGTCGGAACCGCGTCCTCTGACCCCTTCGAGCATCCCGATGCCCAACGTCGTTTCCGTGTCATGCACGATGTCGCTGAATTGGAGCGTGCTCTTGAGTATCCTTGGGAGAAATGGGCGGTTTTCCTCCATCCGGTGCAGAGGCAGGTCGTGGAGAAGGACTTCGCCGGTCCGGCACGTGTCTTTGGTACCGCCGGCACCGGGAAAACCATCGTGGCAATCCACAGAGCCGCGCGTCTTGCCGGCGCCAACCCCGATGCCAGAGTCCTCCTGACCACAGTTTCTGACACACTGGCCGACGCTCTTCGGACCAAGCTCGCGCGCTTGATCCACAACCAGCCCAGACTCGCACAGCGCATCGAGGTCGAGGCCATCGACGCAGTTGGCGAACGGCTATATCGAGCGCAATTCGGTTCCCCAAGGATCGCAACACGCGGCCAGGTGGTAGCGCTACTAGCGAATGCGGCGGACCAATCAGACGAGAGTGACTTCAATCCTCGTTTCTTACTCGGCGAGTGGGAAAACGTCGTCGATGCATGGCAGTTGGATAGCTGGGAGGCTTACCGCGATGTGCGGAGGCTGGGTCGCAAGACACGGCTGCCTTCCGAGCGGTGGTTGGCCCTTTGGGCTGTTTTCGAGCGAGTCAGGGAAGAGCTTGGGAGACAGGGTCTGGTGACCGGGGCCGGCATGTTCGGCTCGCTGACCGAGAAGCTCAGGGACCGACCGACTCCGCTGTTTGAGTTTTTGATCGTGGACGAGGCGCAAGACATCGGAGTCGCCCAACTGCGTTTCCTGGCCGCGCTGGGAAGTCAGCGACCGAACGGCCTCTTCTTCGCGGGGGATCTTGGGCAGCGCATCTTCCAAACGCCGTTTTCGTGGAAGGCCATGGGCGTCGAGGTTCGCGGGAGATCTCAGATCCTGAAGCTCAACTACCGCACTTCCCATCAGATCAGGGTTAAGGCTGACCGTTTGCTCGGCCCGGAAGTTACCGATGTCGACGGTAATGTGGATGACCGGCGAGGAACGGTTTCGGCATTCAATGGCCCCGATCCCATCATGCGTGTATTCGAAACACAGCAGGAAGAGGCAGATGCCGTCGCGCAGTGGGTGCAGCAATGTGCCAGCCAAGGCGTGAGCCCCGGTGAGATGGGAGTATTCGTGCGGTCTGCGGCGCAGTTGGACCGGGCTCGTAAGGCCGTGGCCGGCGCCGGACTCTTCCTTCAGGTCCTGGACGAACCAGGTAGCACGGGTGGTGATCGCGTCTCGATAAGCACCATGCATCTGGCGAAGGGTTTGGAGTTCCGTGCCGTCGCAGTCATGGCCTGTGACGATGAACTCCTCCCCTTACAGGAGCGGATCGAGAACGTGGCCGACGAAGCCGACCTTGATGAGGTCTACGACACGGAAAGGCACCTGCTCTACGTCGCCTGTACGCGCGCCCGCGACCACTTGATGATCACGGCCGTGGAGCCGGCGTCAGAGTTCCTGGATGACCTCCAGACATGACTATCCGTGTCCATTCACTCCATGACTCGTTGCCGAAGACCCCGGTCTTGGGCGCCTCGCTGCACGGGGAACGAGACGGACAGCAAAGGCCGGTCGGCCGCCATGGCCAGTCAACTATTGTCAAGACTCAACCTCCTTCTCGGGCTGGCGCACGAGTGCCGGACTTGTCATGTAGCGTACCTCGGGAAGAGGGTCCTGTTCGATGATTTGCAGCCAGCGGGCAACAGCGGGAGCATCCTTGGCGTCTCCTTTCGCCATCGACAAGGCAAGTTGGACACTGCGCCACCTCAAGAACGGCATTTCGTCGTCCTCCTGATCACGCTCCTTGTCGTACCTCAACTGTTCCGCCAAATATCCGAGGCCTTGTAGTAGCAGGTCTTTCATCGCCTTCTGCTGCTCTGCAGTGCCTTCGTCAAACACCCATTTGGCGGTCTGCAGAGCATGCCCGAGGGGTCCCTTTCTGCGAGTAGCGCCGCGTCGGTGAGACCGAGCCGCGCAAAGACATTGCCTTGTGAGGCGATTTCGCTAGCGACGACGACTTCCTTGCTGTGTTGAATGATGAACCGGAATCTGTCGAAAAAGCGGGAGCGGTCGGGCTCCGCGTGTTGAGCCAGCAGGTTGGACGTTTCCGTGAGCGTATTCGGAGTCACAAAGACCTGCTCCACGGGAGCCAGCAGGCGGATCAACGTCTCGTAATCGGTCGCAGAATATCCCCGCAAGCGACGGTGCTTGGCAATCAGGCGTGTATCGACGCTACCGACGATGAGCAGTACCAACAGGTTCGCGTCGATGAAATAACCCGCGGGCGGCATCGGTCTAAGCGGAGGTGGGCGGGAGGCGTTCGGGCTGGGGGAAACGGTCTGTGAGGGATTCGACCTCTCCACTGCGGTCGTTGATGCGGATGACCTTGTAGGAACGCGACACGCCTGCCCCGAGCGCGGCGGTCAGGGGGTTCTTGTGGTCCCATGGTCGAGAGAAACCGATGGTGATTCTCCAGCTATTTGACGTGGATTCGAACTCGACCTCTTCCAGACCGATGTTTGTGACTCCTTCGTCCGCAAAAGGGTCGGCAATGTAGTCTTTTGCCTTGTGGCAGGCTACCTTCGCGTCCATGTCAGCCTCCGCTGCACCTCTGTCAACTATCGTCGACGCGTGCCGTACACTCCCCACAACACAACTCTGTCGTGACCTGCCTGCATCTTGTGTTCATGGAGGGTTTTTTGAGAACGCCATGCCATTATAGGCTGTCATCCCGCGGCGGAATCTGCAATCCCCGCTTCACCGCCGGCCGGGCGCCGACCCGGGCCAGCCATTTCCGCACATTCGAGTAGCGGTCGAGGTCGATCTCCTGCATCTGCCAGCGGTAGATCCAGGGGTAGGCGGCCACGTCGGCGATGGAATAGTCGCCGGCCAGATAGTCCCGTCCTTCCAGCCCGTGGTTGAGCACTCCATAGACGCGGTTGTTTTCGGTTTGCCAGACGCCCAGGTGGCCGTGCTCCTCGCCGGCGTCGCGGCAGCGTATCTGCCAGTGCACGCCCAGGCCCGTGTGGGTGATGTGGCCGGAGGCGAAGAAGAGCCAGTTGAGGACTTCCATGCGGGCGGACGGATCCCGGGGAAGAAGCCGTCCCGACTTCTCCGCCAGATAGATGAGGATGGCGCCCGACTCGAACATGGTGACGGACTCGCCGCCGGGGCCGTCGTCATCCACGATGCAAGGGATACGGCCGTTGGGGTTGATGGCCAGGTACCAGTCCTCCTTCTGCTCCATGTTCTCCAGGGCCATGGGCCTGACCGAGTAGTCCAGCCCCGATTCCTCCAGCATGATGGAGGCCTTGCGGCCGTTGGAGGTCGCTTTGCTGTAGAGAGTGATCATCTTCTCTGCTCCTTTCGGTTGCCCGGTTTATAGCGACTTCATCGATTTCCTGTAAACTGAATAGATGGGATGCAGTCGGCGGACTTTGAGGCGAAGGTAAAGAGGCTTTCAATGGGATGATCGCAAGAGTACTCGTGGACGCATCCACGTAAGCCATGTGGACAGTCCGCGATACACGGTTCGAAAAGGGGAAGGAACGTGGAGTACACGGCGGTCATAAAGCATTCCGACGGATGGTGGATTGGCTGGATTGAAGAAGTGCCCGGCGTCAATTGCCAGGAACGCACTCACGAGGAATTGCGCCAGGGCCTTGCGGAAGCGCTTGCTGAAGCACTTGATTTCAATCGGCAAGAAGCCCTGGCTGCGGCAGGTGACGACTATCGGGAGGAGAAGGTCGTCGTTGCATGAATCGGATCGAACTCTTGAGGCATCTGCAAAGGCGGTTGCCGGCTGGTTCGTGAAGGAGGGCGGCATTCATGGTGGCGCAACCAGCGCGGCGACCGGCGTTCCGCAGGGCCGCGAAGGCACCACCGTGCTCAACCGCGACAACTTCGGCACCGTGACCCTGTTTTGTCTCTCAGTACACGCAGAAATGCGCGTGAATGGACAGAAACACTATAAAAGGGCGTTATGCACAATGCCCGTGGCTAGCGGCACGCTCGTGGCCGGTCCCGCGACCGGTCGCCTATGGTCGCAGTTCGTACCCGCCGTCCCGGCTACTCGCATTGCTTCCCTGTTTCCGGAGAGAAGAGACACTCGCATTGCTTCTCCGTTTCCCGGGAGGAGAGACACTCGCCGATTAGCGTCGGGCTGAATTTGGCGCCGGAATCGGTGAGTTCCTGGATCACCTCCGCCTCCCCCGCCACATCCAGCGGCGCCCATCCACCGTAGTCGGCTGCGTTCGGATCAGCTCCTGCGTTGACGAGGATCATGACCGCCGCCGCACTTCCCGCCTTGTGCAGCGGTGTCTCTCCGCCAATGTTCCGCGCGTTTACGTCTGCGCCTGCGCTGACGAGTGCATGGACAACGGCTGCTTCGCCAACCATTCCTGCCCGGTGCAGCGGTGTGTCTCCATATCGGTCCTTCGCATTGGCATCCGCGCCCTCTTTCAGACACCTTTGAACGTCGTCAGCCGTTGCCGCGCGGAAAAACTCCAGAGTGTTCCACATCGGACATGCGCGTGGGCTGGCAAAGGAGTCAGCACATAGTAGTATGGCGAAGATGGTTAATGCCGAGCAAGAATGGCGGAGGCAGGGAATACCAGAGACTCTCATGACTGCCTGGAAGGTCCGCGCGTCATTCAACGCAACCTCAGTCTCAGAATCACCGACCGAACGTTTGGCATCGACAATTTCACTTCCCTTTGTGTCATTGGGCCCTTCGGAACTCGAAACACTGTTGACCCGTAAAGATCGTCTTCACCGACATCCTCATCGTAGACCGACACCCAAAGCTCATCGCCCGGAAAAACTTTCAAAATGGACCGGAATCCGTAATCCAGGTGAAAGCCGGGAGTTGTCACGGTATGGGTCTTCGCCGTAATTTTCTTGCGAAGCCGGCTTGCCGTTGAGCGCGTGTCGCCCATGTCCTTCGCAAGCCTCTCGACCAATGCCTCCAACTCTCGCAGGCGCTCCCATTCCTTTGGATCAAGAGCAGCTCCGGGAACAACTTCGCTTTCCGCCTTCTTCTTGAGAAGAAACCGCAACTCCTTGCATGCCTCGCACTCGCGGCAGACCTGCCTTTCGTCGTATCGCTCGCATTTCCGGCATGCGTCATCTGCCAATAGTCCCTCGCACACACCTTCCGTTGTGCGGGTCAGTTCAGCCAATCGCCGAAGTCGGGTTGGAGAAAGGGGCTCACCCGGCACGACTTCGCTCTTTCTCTTCCTGGCTTGAAGCGACTTCATCTCCTTCTCCAAAGCCTTCTTTCGAGCGTTCAGAACGGAAAGCCTGTCTTCCTCGCGCCTTATGGCTTCAATAACAAGTGGGTCCCGTCGTTGAACCTGTACATAGACGTCGGGCTCGGAAAAGAGATCGCCTCCTGCATGGTTGTCCAGTACGACTCTCCCGATGGAGACAAAATACCCTTTGCCTTGAATGCCGGTGTCTCTCGTCGTTGACGTATCCACCTTCACCACGGATCGAGTTGTGGCCGGCAATTGCTTCAAGACGGACCGATCTGATGGACTCCCCGGCGGCGTGGTCGTGGCGATGTTCACGCGCGATCCTCTTCGCACGAGGTAGGAATCGTCCGACAAACACCCGGTTAGCCCAAGCGCCAGCGGTATGCACACGCCAATAAGATGAGCGACCGGTCGCGGAAGAACGTTCCGGAGCACGCTTCCCCTCGGATCGGACGAAATATACGTCCTCTCTTCCGAAGCGGCGCGGGGCGTGGCGGCGAATACGATCACGAAAGCGATAGCGCGGACGAACGGCATGGGCGTATCGAAAGAAAGCGAGCAGGGCAGCGCCGGCGCCGCCCTGCTTTCGGTTTGCAACCTCGAACCGGCTTTTGAATCATTTGTAGGCGGCGAAGGCTCCCACGAAGCTTGCGGAGCCGGAGCGGTCTTCGGATCCCCCGCCCAACGTGCCGCCGACCGATCCCGGCTCCCCATCGGCCTCGCCGGTGCCGAAGAACTGACCACCCCATCTTCCCGTGTAGCCGCGCCCATTCACAGTGCCGCTCAGATTGCCCTCGAAGAAGCCGCTGTCGGAACCGCCGATGTTGGCAGGTCCCAAGGTCAGGGAGCCGGTAGCGTCGTCGTCGTCCACTTCGATACCGGTGACCCGTCCGCCGATTGTTCCGAGGTCGGTTCCTCCACCGAAATCGACATCGAGGGAGAGTTCGCCATTCCAGTAGCCAAGGCCGGTATTGCTGCCCGATTTGTACGTATATACCCCCGTCGCCGCACCGTTGTAACTTGCCGCGCCTTGAAGTGCCATGACACTGCGCTGGTCGAACGGATCGTTGCCATCGGCGAAGGCGCCGAACACGAAATCGTCGGCGTTCGTTGCATTGTCGGGCACGAACATCCAGATACCGCCAGCGAGATAGTCGGTGTCAGGGGTTTCGATCCCTGTTGCGTCAGCCGTCAGAGTTGTGCGGGTTGAGCCAACGGTTGGTGTAAATTCCATGCTACCAGCAGTCATTTGTAGCTGGCCGGTGGTGTAGACAAACGAGCATCCAGTACACGAGACACGCCCGGACACTCCGTCAAGAGTAGCTGGTCCACTATAGTTTGAATTTGCGCTGACAAATCTGCCCCCGACATTGATGTTGGGGAATGTCAAGTTGTATTGCCTACCCGACGATGTGCCGGTGGAGCTTGGCGCTTCTATGTCAGAGTAGACAGTTACATATAGCAAGCCGTCGGGGATGCGCTTGTGCAGTAGTTGACCATCGAATGGAGGGGTCACATCGAGTTCCACAGGACTGCCGTCGCTCGTTCCGACAGACCACAAAGTTCCGTTCCAGATAGAGTAGCTGTTTCTCCCGGACCCATGCCGAGCCGTTGCTTTTATGCTATCCACCGTGATGCCATCATTGTTCACATTTGACGATTGCGTGATGCTGCCCGGACGAGGTCTGGCGTCAGCGGCTCGGCTGGAAGCAATCGACGCGTAGCCCGCGTCGGTGGGATTCAAGTCGCCAAACACCGTTCCCGCAACCGTGTCTCCCGACGTGGACCCGCCGTTACTTCCTCCACCGCTGCAACTCGCCAAAATCGCCAAAATCGCCAAGAACGCGGCGAGGCAGCTACATTTTCGATAGATGGTATTCTGCATTGCTGAACTCCTCCACATATGAACTCAAGAATTTTGCAACTGACGGCAGTCGTGACCGGGTCGGCGCCGTCAACCGCTCCACGCGAGCAGACAATTTGAAGAAGGATGTAGGCGACCTCGCGACACGATCGGGCGGCGTTCTTGCCGAACCACCATCGCTAGGCCTTCGCGGGGGCAAAGTGTTGTGACGTGTACCGACTATGTTCGAGGGAAGATTGGAAGATTCCCCGTGGAACGGCGGGAGACGGCTCGGCTCGGCTCGGCTCGGCTCGGCTCGGCTCGGCTCGGCTCGGCTCGGCTCGGCTCGGCTCGGCTCGGCTCGGCTCGGCTCGGCTCGGCTCGGCTCGGCTCGGCTCGGCTCGGCTCGGCTCGGCTCGGCTCGGCTCGGCTCGGCTCGGCTCGGCTCGGCTCGGCTCGGCTCGGCTCGGCTCGGCTCGGCTCGGCTCGGCTCGGCTCGGCTCGGCTCGGCTCGGCTCGGCTCGGCTCGGCTCGGCTCGGCTCGGCTCGGCTCGGCTCGGCTCGGCTCGGCTCGGCTCGGCTCGGCTCGGCTCGGCTCGGCTAATGATGGACGCTGATTCCACTTGTCAACCCTTCGGCCGAAATTTCTTCGGCCCGCCGGTCGAACGCCTCGACGGCGACCCTGTGAGCCAGCCCAGGCGAACTGTCAACAGCGCAGCCTCTGCCTGTCGTGTCCACCGCGTCATACTCCGAGATTTCTCGTCGCATGTCAACCAGCGCCGGAACCGCTGGAAGGCTACTACGCTCGAAGTGTGGGACATCTACCATGCGGGGTGTCAGTTCGACGCGGCGAGCGCGGGCAGGCCCGGCGGCGCCAACCGGGCGTCCGAGGTATGCTCAAGGTCACGCGGCAAAGGGGTGAGCTTGGCGCTTGGGGGCTTCTCCAGATCCTTGAGAAGATCACTCGCGAAATCGGCGGTGGCCATCGCGTCATGGCCCAAACCAGCCTGGGCGAGCCCGTCCCGACTTGCTCGCTCGCCTTCACGGACCAGTAGCCGACGGGGTCGGCTTCCGGCGGCACACGCCCCTTCCACGCCGCGAACATCCCGGAGACGTAATCCTCCTCCAATCCGCCGATCAGGAGCTTGCCGCCGAGGAACGGCGGGTTGCCGATCACGACATCGGCGTCGGGCCAGCCCGGTTCCGTGCCGTCCGGCGCGAGGATGGCGTCGCGGCACTCGTTGGTTTCCAAGGGCTTCAGAATCGGATCACGCGACTCCCGGAACCCGTTACGCCGCATCCACTGAAGGTCTCCGATCCATACCGACACGCGGGCGAGTTACGCCGCATAGGCGTTCACCTCGATACCCCTGACATTCGCGGGACCTACCGCCGGAAACGACCGCTCAAGGCCCATCGACTCCCCTCCCAGACCGACCAGGTGCTCGACGTGCACCACTGGCCGGGAAACGTCCACGACTCCAACGATTGCGGCCCATGGCCAGCGGGCTCGCCTACTTCGAGACCCACTGGAAGCGCCAGTCGTGGAACGCACCCTATCGCTTCCTCTTCATCAGAAAACAGGTCCGACGCCAGAATGAGGAACCCATCCAACTCCACCTCTTTGAGCCCGTCGCCTATGGCTACGACTTCAAGGTCATCGTCACCAACAAGACAATCCGCCCACGTAAGGTCGTTCTCTTCCACGAAGGACGGCTCCCAAGAAGGCATCTTCGCCGAGTTGAAGACCCACTGCCAAATGGGCTACGTGCCGGGCTACGTGTATTCCGCGGAATTCGATCAAGCCTCTGAGGTAGTTACTCAACACGTCTCGCTGTTGCGGTTGAGCTGGCATTCCCGAATCCGTCCCCGTGTTCCCCTGGCAACGGCTCCGCCCCCTTGGAGAAAACCTGCCAAGGGAGTCACGGCAGCACGGTCTGCGAGCCTTGCCGCGAGTAGCGTCCAGCCATTCAGCGATCCGCCTGTACCAAACCAACGGTCAGCCGCGTACCGGTCGCTTCCGCGTAGCGCCGCAACGTAGTAAAGGACGGTGACACGCCGCCGCCCTCCAGACGCGCGATAGCGGACTGGGTCGTTCCGAGGCGCCGGGCGAGTTCCGCCTGTGTCAGCTTCGCCGCTATGCGGGCACGAATCAGTGCCTCGATCAGCCTGAACTCGTCATCGGCCCGCGCGTACTCTTCCCGGAATTCGGGATCTTCCATGAAGCGCTTCTTCAGGTCCTTCAGTCTCGTCATGGCGTCACCTGCTTCATACGTTCCCTTGCCGTCGCGAGCGCTCGCCTCGGCGTCCTCTGCGACTTCCTTGCGAAGACATGCAGGACCACTACCCGCCGCCGCGCCGCCGTCACGTAGATCCCCCCAGGTGGGCGTGCTCCTCGCCGGCGTCGCGGCAGCGTATCTGCCAGTGCACGCCCAGGGCCATGGGCCTGACCGTGTAGTCCAGCCCCGATTCCTCCAGCATGATGGATGCCTTGCGCCCGTTGGAGGTTGCCTTGCTGTAGAGGGTGATCATCTCGGTCTTCTCCTTTCGGCTGCCCGGTTTATAGCGACTTCATCGATTTGCTGTAAACTGAATGGAGGGGGATACGTACATCTCCGAAAACCGCGTTTTCCTCAGAGGGCTCTTTTCATGGCAACACTCTATCGCGACATCCTCGACAAGGTGCGGCTGGCATTTCCCCAGCCGGTATCCGATCCCATCCATGATTCGTACTTCGTCCACTCCATCATGCGCGCCCTCGATCAGGTGGATGCGCTGAAGACGGAGTTGCCGATACTCGGCGAGCTGGCGGCGGGCGACTTCGAGGAGGCGCGGAAGGCGGTGCTGCCGCCGGGTCCGTCGTCGGTGGAGGCGGTGACCGCGGACCTCGTGGGCTATCTGCGGGGCATGACTATCTTCGGCCACCCCCGCACGCAGCAGAACGTCATCCCGCCGCCCACCATCCCCAGCGTCATCGGAGTCTTGCTGGCCGCATTGCACAACCCCAACCTCGCCTGGGACGAATACAGCCGGCTTGTGGCCCTGGCCGAGGTGGAGGCCACGGGCATGACCGCGGCGCTCATCGGCTACGACCCGGAACGGGTGGGCGGCGTGTTCACCTTCGGCGGCACCGGCACGTCTCTCTACGGGGTCAAGATGGGGCTGGAGAAGGCCTGTCCGGAGGCCGTCCACAACGGCCTGTCCGAAGATGCCGTCATCCTGGTGTCCGACGCCGGGCACTACTGCGCCGTCAACATCGCCGACTGGCTCGGCATCGGCACCCGGAACCTGGTGACGGTGCCCACCACCGACGACAACGAGATCGACCTGGTCCGGCTGGAGGAGGCTGCCCGACAGGCCCTGACGGAGGGCAGGAAGATCGCCGCCATCATCGCCACCATGGGCACCACCGATTCCTTTGGCCTCGACGACCTCCAGGCCATCGCCGCGATGCGGGACGCGCTGGCGGACGAGTTCCGGCTCGCCTACCGCCCGCACATCCACGCCGACGCGGTCATCGGCTGGGCGTGGTCGGTGTTCAACGACTACGATTTCGAGGGCAACCCTCTGGGTTTCCGGCCGCGCACCCTGCGGGCCCTGGCCGGGGCGTGCCGCCGCGTCCGCCACTTGGCGCTGGCGGATTCCGTGGGCGTGGACTTCCACAAGACCGGCTTTGCGCCGTACATCTCCAGCCTGGTGCTGGTGAAGGACCGGGCGGACCTGCAGCGGGTCGCGCGGGACCCGGAACAGATGCCCTACCTCTACCACTCCGGGGAATACCGCCCCGGCATGTACACGCTGGAAACGTCCCGGGCCGGCACCGGCCCCCTCGCCGCCATGGCCAACTATCGCCTGTTCGGGCGCCAGGGCCTGCAGGTGGTGCTGGGCCACATCGTGGAGATGGCGCAGCTCCTGCGCGAACACCTCGAAGGACACGAAGGCACCACCGTGCTCAACCGCGACAACTTCGGCACCGTGACCCTGTTCCGCGCCTACCCGCCGGATGTGGACACCTTCGCCATCAAGCGCCAGGAGTTCGACGACCCCGCCTTCCGCGACACCCTGCTGGACAACAACGAGTACAACCGGAAGATCATCCGGTACGTCCACTCCGAAGCCATGGCCGGCCGCGGCGTCTTCATCTCCAACACTGACTGCTACCGCCGCACCCGCTACGGCGAGCCCATCTACGCCCTCAAGTCCTACATCCTGTCCCCGTTCGTGGACGAAGCGGACGTCGATGCCGTCGTCCACAAGATCATGGAAGCGCGGGAGAAGGTGGGGTAGGGCGGTCGTCTAACCACTGGCGAATTTGGAGAGAGGACACTCCTCGACGCGCGATGGAGCGACGAATTTCGAATTCGATTTGGTGCAGATCATGGATCGAGTAAACTCTGCGTTTTGTGGGCGAGTAGGTTGCTTGACGAAATCCGATGCCATCAAGAGTACTTCGATGGCCAGCCGGCTGAACTTCGGGCGGCCCTCGGAGACAAGGGAGTTGGACCCACTGGCGAATTGAACTTCGATCTCGTTTTGTGCGACGGGCTAAATCTATCGGACGACTTGGTCGCATACCTGAGAAGCGATCAGTGTTTGAGCCGGAAACTCTGGCCTATGGAATTCTTGGTGGTAGAACGGACCACGCAGTTGCCTGTCGTAGTGTCGTTCAGACCATGACTCACTTCCCATCCAATTTCGAGAATCGCAATCGCGACTCGCGCGAAGCGGTACACCAACAAGAAATGTAGGCAGCCGCGTTCTTCAGAATTGGTACTTTGGGGAGTTATCGATCTACCCGCTCGGTGCGCACCGGCAGTGCTTTCGCGTCCAACGTGGACAGATCAACACGCTTGGACGCTTCGTCGATGTCAAAGTCTACGACCTCTCCGGTGGCGTCGAAGCCGATGTTGAATCCCGGCACGATCTCGCGGGTGGTCGTTCCGGGGCTGGGTTTGAGGCTTACGTAGAGGCTGTCAGTCTCGGGGTAGTAGGACAGTTTCACCGGCGTTTGTCTCCAAATTTGCCACTAAAGGAGATCTGGCTGTTTAAGTACGGCACAAGTCCTTCCTCTGAAGTAGCCTTTGGTGAGTGCGGCGGAAGTCGCTGCCTTCAAGGGTCGAATAGACCTTGCCTCGCGGGCTGTCGATGAGCCTCTTGTCCTTGAAGTCCCGTTGGAGGGCAGCATCATTTGAGTACAAGAGACGTGCGCCGCTCACGATGGCGAGGGCCAAAACGTGCGGGTCGTCGGACCTACACGGCCCTTCCTCCTGGAGTTCCCGTGTCTTCGCAGCCACCTCGTTTTCACGTACCTGCTGGATCCGTCCAGAATTGAGCGCTTCCCGAGCCCATTCTCGTGCTGGTGTGCGGTCCAGTTCTGCCAGGAGTTGGCCGCCGACAAACAGACGTCCACTGCGTGCGTTGATCCAGTCAAAAAACCTCGCCCCGGCCTCCGGGCGGTCAGTGCCGAACACTTCAGAGGCTACGTTTGCGTCGACAATCGCACACATGCGGTCAGAGCCCCAGGGACCGCCGGGTCTCATTCATGGAGAAACTGCGGTAAGTATCGGGAGCACCCACAATGTTTCCCTCCAGGTCTATACGGAGCGAGTGAATCTGAACATCCAAGTCGCCGCGCTCAAAGAAGAGGATGGAAACATCCTCGGGTTTCAACGACCCTTTGCCGTCGCGAACGTCCATGCGCACACGGTCCAGCATGTGGTCGCTATGGGTTTCGACTATCAACTGCCGGTTTGGTCCAGCGAGGTGACAGAACAAGCTCCCAAGGGCGGCTTGAGCGCTGGGATGGAGATGGACTTCAGGCTGTTGCAAGAGGAACACGCTCGGCCGGTTGTAGCGCCCGAGAAAGCCGGACCAGGGGTCAGGCCGGACTAGTTCTATAATCACCGGGAGTACTTGGCTGACGCCATAGCCGACGTCGATCAGGTTGCGTTGGGGACCTTTCGTCCCGTTTGCCTTTCCACTGGATTTCCTGATCTGCACCTGAAAGGGTTCGCTTCCCTTCGCCCCGAAGGACTTGACTGAAATCTCGTCAAACAGCCCGGATAGTCGCCCGAAGGTTTCTAGTGCGTTTTTCAGGCTTTTCCATTCACGTTTGTCCTGAAGAAAGACTTCGGCGAGGTACATCGGGACATAGTCGCCTTCCGGGTCTGGAGTGGGTCGCGAGGGATCATAGGTGCGCCGGGGCTTGGAACGCACGGGCGCACTGGCGTACGGCCGTTGGCTCTGACGGCCAAATAGCTTCACCTTGTTAGCGGCCTCAGAAAGATGTCGAAGCAGGTCCCAATCCGCGGTGGCGGGAGGCTCGGTGCCGTTTGTATTCTCAAGGGTGCCCGGGTGCACATCAAAGGGCCAGGGTTCGTGTTCCAGTTCTGGGTCTACCTCTCCTATCCAAGCGCCGTTCGGCGTTCCTAAGCTAAGCCGTGGAGGCCATTCATCGTATCGGAGTTCTTCCTCGACCCAAACGTCGTCGCAACTAAACCGCCTGCTGCTAGGCGTCGCCGCAGGTCCTTGACGCTCGAAGGTGATGTCGAAGCGATATGGCGATGGCGTTGCCGCTTTCTTGCCACCTTCAATTCCCCGCGTAGCGGAAAAGCCCGCGTGGAAGGCACTCGCCCGACCGGCTCGACCCCCTCTGTGGTGAGCGATCTCGTCGAAGCTGCCGAGGTCGTAGGGTTCCTCTTTGAAATCCGGGTCGGTTCGGCGGTAGGCGACATCCCACAACGCCCGGATTAACGCTAGAAACGAGGTCTTGCCGGTGCTGTTTTCACCTACAAGAAGGGTCAGCGGCGCCAAGCGAGCCGTCTGCTCTTCACGGAAGCAACGGAAATTCTTAAGGGTGATCGAATCCATCGTGGCTCCTGAACTCTCGTCGCTCTCTCTTCACTCCCCATCCAGCTCCCTGTGCAGCCACCTGAGGATCGTCGGAAACACGTCCGGCGACTCGCCCATGTGGCCGCCGGGGAAGAGGCGCATGGCCTTGGGGCTGCCGCATTCCAGCAGCATGAAGAAGTCCTCGATGGGGACCTGGAGGTCGTCCTTGCCGTTGACCAGGAGCATGGGGGCGCAGGGCTTGTCGAGCAGCCCCTGGTCCTTGAGGGAAAGGATGGGCATGACCTCGCAGAGCTCGTCGAAGGTCCGCTTGCCGAACAGGTTGGCGCGGGCCTCGATGAGGTCGAACAGGTAGGAGGAGGCGTTGCGGGAGCGTTGCTGCCATTCGGGCTGGAAGAAGCCGTGGATGCCGCCGCCCCAGTTGACCGCGGCGCGCAGGCGTTCCGGCTCCACGTGGGCGAGCTTGGTGGACCAGTAGCCGCCGAAGCTGGCGCCCAGGGCGGCGATGCGGGACGCGTCCACTTCCGGCCGAGTCACCAGGTAGTCCAGCGCCGTGCTGTAGACCTCGTGGGCAGTGTCGGACGCGAGCACCGGGGACTCGCCGGTGCCGGGGCTGTCCATGATGAAGCAGCCCCAGTCCTCCGCCAGCATGGACTCCACGAAATTGTGGCGGTCCTCCTTCCAGTTGTCGATGCCGCCCCAGTGCATGATGACCGGCGCCGGCCGCCGGGTGGGAAGGCGCAGGTAGCCCACCACCTCCTTGTCCCGCAGGGGCAGCGCGATGCGCTCCAGCGGCGGGTCGAAGTAGCGCGACGCGGCCAGGTAGTTCTCGATGGTCTTGCGGTACGCTTCCTGCTTGCCGGGAGAGCTGGGGAAGGGGTGGCGCGCGGTGCCGTAGTAGCCGGCGGCCTGGAAGTAGGCCTCTTTCGCCTGGTCCTTCTGCCCCCGGGCCTCCGCGTCCCTGGCCGTCTGCTCCCAGCGGGCTCCGGGCCGGCTCCAGGCCTCGGCCCAGTGGTCGGCGTCCAGACCGTTCAACTCGGCCAGCACACCTTCGGCCTCGGCCGCATCCATGAGGTGAAACGGGCTGCGCCTGCCCACGCGCTTGCGTATGCGGTCCTTGATTTCGTCGAGAGTTGCGGCTTCCGCCATGATGGGTTCCTCCGGGTTGCCAGTGGTGTGTTACACCTGTTGAATATGCACAGGAAATCTCCCGCGGGCAACGGGCGACGATCAACATGTTGGCGTTCGGGACAGGTATATGGGTTGCCCATATCTATTGAGATTGCTAGTATGGCACTCATGAAGACGACGGTCGACATCCACGACGAGCTGTTGACGCGCGCAAAACAGCACGCGAAGAATACGGGCCGCCCGCTGCGCGCCGTGGTCGAGGACGGTCTTCGTCGGGTGCTTGCGGCGCCGGAATCCCCCCGCTCATACCGGTTGCCCGACGTGAGCGAGGGAGATCCGGGCGCGGCCGATCCGCTCGAAGCATATTCGTGGCAGGACCTGCGCGGCTTGATCTATGGAGAGCCGGAGTCGTCGTGATCGCGGTCGATACCAACGTGCTCGTTTACGCGCATCGCCGGGAATCGGATCTGCACGATGCCGCGTTCGCCGTCGTGCGTGGTCTGGCCGAAGGAGACCGGGCATGGGCGATTCCCTGGCCCTGCTGTTACGAGTTCCTGAGCGTCGTGACCAATCGCCGGATCTGGAAGGAGGCGGCCACCCCGCCCGCCCGCGCCTGGCGGCAACTCGAAGCCTGGACGGCGTCACCGTCCAATCGCCTTCTCGGAGAGACCGACGACTTCCTGGATCTACTGAGTGGGCTCGTACAACGACCGCGGGTGCGAGGCGCCATCGTGCACGACGCGCGGGTCGCCGCCATCTGTCTTGCCCACGGCGCCGAGGCGCTGCTCACGCGGGACCGGGATTTTGCCCTGTTTCCGGAGCTCACCACACGGGATCCCTTCCGCCGTCGTACCTGATACGTCGCGCACAAGCGTGGCGGGCGGCGCGACTTGCCGATGGCCTTCCTGCGCGTAAGGGAATGCGTTCCGCTCCACCGCCGTTCGGTTGAGAATGTCACGATTTCGTAATACAGAATAAGTCCATCGGGTTGGACGGACATGACGAAAGAGGACCATTACATCCAGGGCATGGAGGCTTATGCCGATGACCGGTTGGAGGAGGCCGTCGAGTCGTACACGAAGGCTCTGGCCGACGATCCCGACTACGCCGACGCCCTGCATGCCCTGGGGATGGCGTACGCGAGTCTGGAACGCCTGGACGAGGCCATCGAAGCGGGCAAGCGCCTGATCGAGGTGAGCCCCGACGATGAGCTTGCTTACACGAGCCTTTCCATCTTCTACCAGCGCAAGGGGATGATCGAGGAGGCCGAAGCCGTCGGCGCCAAGGCCAGGACCCTGGGGTGGAAGCGGCAGCTCGCCGAGAACAAGTAGCCGCCGCGGCCCGTAGCGTCGTCGGCGCGTGCGAATCCGCACTCACAAAACACGGGGCCGTCCGCGAAGAAGGGATACGCATGAATCTGGACAGCATTACCGTCGAATCGATCCGTGATTCCCTGAGGGAGCGCAAGTACATCTGCGACCGGAGTCTCGCCACCGTGGTCTACCTCTCGGTGCGGCTGGGGAAGCCGATCCTGCTGGAAGGGGAGGCGGGCGTGGGCAAGACCGAGATCGCCAAGGTGCTCGCCGACGTGCTGCAGACACGGCTGATCCGGCTCCAGTGCTACGAGGGTCTGGACTCCAACACCGCCCTCTACGAGTGGAACTATCCCAAGCAGATGCTGCGCATCAAGCTCGAGGAAATCGGTTCCCGGGACCGGGAGTCGGTGGAGACCGAGATCTTCTCCGAAGACTACCTCATCAGCCGGCCGCTTCTGGACGCCATCCGCACCGACGGCGCAGAGCCCCCGGTGCTGCTCATCGACGAGATCGACCGCGCCGACATGGAGTTCGAGGCGTTCCTTCTGGAGGTGCTGTCGGACTTCCAGATCAGTATCCCGGAGGTGGGCACCATCCGGGCGGACAAGCGGCCCTACGTGTTCCTCACCTCCAACCGCACCCGGGAGATCCACGACGCGCTCAAGCGGCGCTGCCTCTACCACTGGATCGAGTACCCCACCTTCGACAAGGAGTACGAGATCATCATGACCAAGTATCCGGAGGTCCGGAAGGTCATGGCCGAGCAGATCTGCGCGTTCATGCAGCAGGTGCGGCAGATGAACTTCTACAAGCGTCCGGGAGTGGCGGAGACCCTGGACTGGGCGTCGGCGCTGCTGCTGCTGAACCGGGCCGAGCTGGATCCGGAGATCGTGAAGGAGACGGTGGGCTGCGTGTTCAAGTACCGCGAGGACCTGCACCACCTGGAGGAAGAGCTGTCCGGCGACAAGCTCGACATGGACCGCATCCTCAAGGAGCCGGCCACGGTGGTGGGCGGCAACGCCCAGTAGCCGCGCGGCCAGCCCGGACCTTCCCATGGCGAGAGAGCTGAACGAAGAAGACATCGTCCGCGCGGTGGAGCGTTACAAGCCGCTGCGGGGACAGGGCACGCTGGCGAACATGCTCATGTTCGGCCGGGTGCTCAAGGACCTGGGTTTCCGCATGGGACTGAGCCAGGTCATCGACGCCAACCGCTCCATGCCGCTCATCGACATCCGGAGCCGGCCGGATTTCCATCGGGCGCTGGCCGCCAACATGCTCCACGACCACGAGGACATCGAGCTCTTCGACCAGGTGTTCGAGGCGTTCTGGCAGGGCGACGCGGAGATCGAAGACGGCATCGAGACCATGGAGGTGCCGGCCCAGAGCCCGGACGAGGCGCTGGAGTCGTCGGACGACAGCGGCGGCACCGTGGAGGAGACCCTCGCCGAGCAGGAGGGCGCCGGCGACGACAGCCCCATGGACCCGGACCCGCTGATGGTGCCCACCTACAGCCCCAACGAGCAGCTCAACGAGAAGGACTTCAGCGAGATGGGCATCGAGGAGAGCCGGGCCGTGACCCAGGCCATCCTGCTGATCGCCTCCAAGATCGCCACCCAGGTGAGCCGGCGCAAGAAGCGGGCGCGCCGGGGTACCGAGATCGATCCCCGGGGCACCATGCGCCGCAACATCAAGTACGGCGGCGAGCTGGTGGAGCTGGTGGCGCGCAAGCGCCGCATCAAGAAGACCCGGGTGGTGCTCCTGTGCGACGTGAGCGGCTCCATGGACTGCTACAGCCGCTTCCTGATCCAGTTCATGTACGGCCTGCAGAACGAGCTTTGGGGCGTGGAGACCTTCGTCTTCAGCACCACCCTGAGCCGCATCACCCACCTGATCCGCACCAAGAACATCGGCAACGCGCTGGAGAAGATCTCCAAGAGCGTGCTGGGGTGGTCGGGCGGCACCAACATCGGACGGTCGCTGGAGATCTTCAACCGCGACTTCGCGGTCAGCATGGTCACCCACCGCACCGTGGTGGTGGTCATCAGCGACGGCTGGGACCGGGGCGACGTGGGCGTGCTGGAACGGCAGATGCAGGCCCTCAAGCGGCGCTGCGGCAAGATCATCTGGCTCAATCCGTTGCTGGCCAGCGAGAACTACGAGCCCCTGTGCAAGGGCATGCAGGCGGCGCTGCCGTACCTGGACCTGTTCCTTTCGGCGCACAACGCCAACAGCCTGGTCCACCTCGGCCACACCATGCGCAGGCTGGTGGCCTAGGGGCGGAAGGCGGAACGGGCCGGGCGCGGCAAGGAGGCATCCATGGAAAACATCTACGATGACGTCAAGGAGTTCCTCGACCAGGGCGAGACCGTGGCGGTGGCCACCATCGTCTCCACCAAGGGCTCGACGCCGCGGGAGGTGGGGGCCAAGATGGTGGTGACGGCCTGGGGCGAGATCCTCGGGACCATCGGCGGAGGTTGCGGCGAGGCCGACGTGCGGCGCGAGGCCATCGAGGTGGTGCGCACCCGCAAGCCCCGCACCGTGCGCGTGGACCTGCTGGACGACATCTCCTCCGACAGCCCGGCGGTGTGCGGCGGCATCATGAACGTCTTCATCGATCCCTGGTGGAAGGACGAGGAGAGCGACTGAGGTATCCGGGCGGGAACGCTGGACGGGATGGCCGGTGGGCCACAAGGTCGGGAATGAATGGACGCACTGGTTCAAGAGCTGATCAAGATCAAGAGTGAGGGCGCCGGCGCGGTGCTCATCACCGTAGTGGAGTCCCAGGGACTGGACGGGCTCGACAGCGGCGCCAAGTGCTTGGTCCGCGACGGGCGGATCGTCCTGGGCGAGGTGCACGACGGGGATCTCGAGCAGACCTTGCTTCGTGAGGCGTCCGAGCGGCTCTCGGACGAGCATTCCCGGCTGGTGTCCGTGGAGACCGCGTCGGGAGGGCAGGCGGACGTCTTCTTCGAGGTGATGCCGTCGCCGCCCAAGCTCATCGTCGTCGGAGCCGGGCACATCGCCGTGCCGCTGGTCAGGATCGCCAAGCTCATGGACTACCACGTGGTGGTCATCGACGACCGAATCCTGTTCGCCAACCGCGAGCGCTTCCCCGATGCCGACGAGGTAATGGTGGGGGACATGGCCGAGACCGTGAAGACGCTCGACATCACGCCCACCACCTACGTCGTGCTCATCACCCGCGGCCACAAGTACGACGAGCCGTGCCTGCGCGAGCTGCTGGACCGGCCGGCCAGGTACATCGGCATGATCGGCAGCAAGCGGCGCATCAAGGCGTGCTTCGAGCGGTTCAAGGAGGAGGAGCACGTTTCCGAGGAACTCATCTCCCGGGTCTACGCGCCCATCGGGCTCGACATCGCCACCGAGACTCCGGAGGAGATCGCGCTGGGCATCCTGGGCGAGATCATCAAGGTCCGCCGCGGCGGCAAGGCGCAGTCGCTCTCCCGGAGGCGGTGAGCCGCTCCGGTGAAATCGGGGTGACCGGGGTGGTGTTCTCGGATCTGGGCCGGGCCGGAGCATTCCTGGGCATCGACTGGGTGCGGGACGCCGTCAGGGAGCGGGTCGGCTTCGATCCCTATCCCGGCACACTGAACGTGCGCGCGCACGGCGCCGATGTGGACCGCTGGGAGCAAGTCCGGCGCCACGGCGTGAAGATCCTGCTGCCGTCGCCGGATCCGGGTTTCTGCAACGCCTTCCTGTTCACCGGCTCCCTGGAGGGATGGGAGTCTCGATCCGGATCGCGTGAAAGGATCGCGGCGGTGGTCCCGGATGTGAAGGAATACCCCGCCGACAAACTGGAGATCATCGCCGCGGTTTCGTTGAAGCAGACCCGTTCGGTGCGGGACGGCGACGAGTTGACCGTGTTTTTCGATCGGGCGCCGTGACAGGGAACAGGGCGGTTACAGGAGGTAAGTCAGCATGCGTCGTGTCATCGTAGGGTTGTCGGGGGCCACCGGGTCCATTTACGGGATCCGTATACTCCAGGTGCTGGCGCGTCTTTCGGACGTCGAGACCCACCTGGTCATGAGCAAGGCCGCCAAGATGACCCTCCAGGTGGAAACGCCGCACTCGGTGAAGGACGTCGAGGGGATGGCGGACGTGGTGCACGATATCAACAACATCGGCGCCAGCATCGCCAGCGGCTCGTTCCGCACCGCGGGCATGGTCATCGCGCCGTGCTCCATGAAATCCATGGGCGGCATCGTGCTCTCCGTCGGCGGCGACCTTCTGGTGCGCGCCTCCGACGTGATTCTCAAGGAGCGCAAGAAGCTCGTGCTGGTGGTGCGCGAGACCCCGCTGCACCTGGGCCATCTCGAGAGCATGGCCCAGCTCACCCGCATGGGCGCGGTGATCTTCCCGCCCGTGCCCGCCTTCTACCACCGCCCCAAGACCCTGGACGACGTCATCAATCAGACCGTGGCCCGCATCCTGGACCAGTTCGAGATCGAGACCGACATGTTCCACCGGTGGGACGAGGAGTCCCTGAGCCGCTATCCCGGGGACAAGGAGTAGGCGGAGGCTCGCCCGCGGAGGATGACGCCTGCCGGCGGGTTTTACTATGGCCGATCTTGAGGAACAGGTCCTCGACTACCTCCGGACCCACAACACCATGACCCTCGGCACCTGCGCCGACGGGGTGCCATGGAACGCCACGGTGTTCTACGCCAGCGACGGTTTCCAGCTCTACTTCTTCTCCGCGCCGGACTCGCGCCACTGCGCCAACCTGGCGGCCAACCCGCGGGTGGCGGTGACGGTCCAGGAGGACTACCAGGACTGGCGCGAGATCAAGGGGATCCAGCTCGAGGGGACCGTGGAACTCGTCGATTCGGTGATCGCCAAGGGCAAGGCCATGGCGGTGTACGCGCGCAAGTACCCCGGCGTCATCAATCTGTTCACGGACCCTTCGAGCGGGGTCTACCACCGCGCGTTTCTCAAGGTGAAGTTCTACCGGGTGGTACCGGAGACCCTGTACTACATCGACAACCAGCACGGGTTCGGCAAACGGCAGGAACTGGTCCTGGGGACGGGTTGACGCCGCCGGACCGGGACCGCCGCGGCGTCGGGCGCCGCTTCGGACCAGGGAGGATCGCGACGTGTCACGACTGGTGGGCAAGGAAATGCCGGACGAGCTGTTCGCGCTGATGAGCGGCAAGGCCGTCGAGGCGGGCAAGGTCTTCATCATGGCCACGGTGGACGAGCGAGGCTGGTGCCACCCGGCCATGGGGTCCTATTATGAGCTGGTGGCCAAAGGCCCGGGACGCATCCATCTGGCGGTGGGCAAGAACAGCACCACGGAACGAAACCTCGTGCGCACCGGCGCCCTGACCTTGGTGGTCACCGACCACGGCCTGAACTACTATCTCAAGGGCGACGCCAGACGGACGCGCGAGCAACTGGAGGACACCCCTTTCGCGCTGTTTCAGGTGGAGCTCCACACGGTGCTGGAGGACCAGGAACAGGGGGTCACCATCGTCTCCGGCGTCCGCTACGAGTTGAACGAGAGTGACAACTCGGGATTCATGGGGCGGATCCTCGACAAGGCCCTGGCGGCGTTGACGGCCGCGCCGTGGGAGACGTAGGGGCGGGTTTCACACCTGCCCGTGTGCGCGGGCCGGCCCGCGGCTGCGCTGGCCAGCCCGCGCGGATCGTGTTAGCTATTCTGGGCAGCGGTGCGTTGCCGCCGCCGATTTCGTGAAACTTCAAGGAGGTTTGTTGTATGGACCCGATTACGGACCCGATTGCCATTGACGTGCACGTACACCTTTGCGACGAGCTGACCCTGAGCTCCAAGGGCGATCGCCCGAAGCAGATGGCGCAGTACTTCAAGCGGGAACGCAAGCCCGTCTCCATCGACGAGATGGCGGACCAGTACCGCGCGCGCAACATGATGGCGGTGATTCAGAACACCACCGACGAGACCATCACGGGGTTGACCCCGGTTCCCAACCAGCACGTGGCCGACGGCGTGAAGCGGAACCCGGACGTCTTCCTGGGCTTCGGCGTCATCGATCCGTGGCAGCAGAAGGTGGCGCTGCAGGAGATCCAGCGCATCAAGGACATGGGGCTGCACGGCGTCGGCGAGATCAACCCGGCCCGGCAGCAGTTTTTTCCCAACGACACCCGCTTCTATCCCCTGTGGGAGGAATGCCAGAAGCTCGAGCTGCCGATCCTGTTCCACAGCGGCATGGCCGGCGCCGGCGCCGGCACCCCCGGCGGCATGGGCAACAAGCTCAAGTTCACCCAGCCAATCCATCTCGATGACGTGGCCGCGGACTTCCCCGAGCTGAAGATCATCTGCGCCCACCCGTCGTGGCCCTGGACGGCCGAGAGTCTCGCCATCGCCCGGCACAAGAGCAACTTCTACATCGACCTCTCGGGCTGGTCGCCCAAGTACTTCGCCGCCGAGCTGGTCCAGCAGGTGAACTCGATCCTTCAGGACAAGGCCATGTTCGGTTCCGACTGGCCGGCCATCGGCGTGGAGCGCTGGCTGGACGACTTCGAGAAGATCACCATCAAGCCCGAGGTCAAGCAGAAGCTCATGCTGGACAACGCCAAGAAGTTCTTCGGCATGGACTGAGCGCCGTCGACAACCGCGGGGGCGGCCCGCCGGCCGCCCCTGCATCCTTTCCAATGGCCATCGAACTGATAAAGCCCGTTCCGCCGCCCGCCTCCCACGGCTTCCAGATCATGGCGAAGCCCACCGGCGCCATCTGCAATCTGGACTGCGTCTACTGCTACTATCTCAAGAAGGAAGACCTCTATCCCGAGGCGAAGTCGTTCCGCATGGAGCGCGACGTGCTGGAAGACTATATCGCCCAGCACATCGCGGCGTCCCCGGACCCGGTCGTGGACTTCGCCTGGCACGGCGGCGAGCCCACCATCCTGGGCCTCGACTACTTTCGGGAAGTCGTCGCGCTCCAGCGCAAGCACTGCCCGACCGGGCGCAGGGTCCGTAACGGCATGCAGACCAACGGCGTCCTGCTGGACGAGGAGTGGTGCCGGTTCTTCGCCGAGGAAGGCTTCTCCATCGGCCTGAGCATCGACGGCCCGGAGAAGCTCCACGACGAGTACCGCGTCACCAAGGGCCAGCAGCCCACCCACCGCAAGGTGGTGCAGGCGTACAAGCAACTCAAGGCCCACAAGGTGCCCTGTGACGTGCTGTGCGTGGTGCACGCCGGCAACGTCGGCCACCCCACCACGGTCTACCGCTACTTCAAGAGCCTGGGCGCCGACCACCAACAGTTCATCCCGCTGGTGGAGCCGGCGCCCGGGGACGCCGCGGTGAGTCCCCGCAGCGTGCCGGCGGAGGCCTTCGGCACGTTCCTGTGCGCCATCTTCGACGAGTGGATCCGCAACGACGTGGGCCGGGTGACCATCCAGATCTTCGACGAAGCGGCCCGCACCGGCCTCGGCATCGAGCATGCCCTCTGCATCTTCCGGGAGACCTGCGGCGACGTGCCGGTGGTTGAGCACAACGGCGACTTCTACTCCTGCGACCACTACGTGGACCCGGAGTACCGCGTCGGCAACATCCGGGAGACCTCGGTGGCGCGCATGGTCGACAGCGACGCCCAGCGGAAGTTCGGCCGCGACAAGTGGACGACGCTGCCCCGGTACTGCCGCGAGTGCGAGGTCCGCGCCCAGTGCAACGGCGGCTGCCCCAAGGACCGCTTCATCAAGACCCCGGACGGGGAGGACGGGCTCAACTACCTCTGCGCCGGCTACAAGAAGTTCTTCATCCACAGCCGCGAGCACCTGAACACCATGGCCGGCCTGTGGCAGGCCGGCGAGCCCATCGAGAAGGTCATGCGGCTGGTGCGGGAGGCGGACGCCGCCGCCCGCCCGGAAGCCGGCCGCAACGACCCCTGTCCCTGCGGCAGCGGGCGCAAGTACAAGCGCTGCTGCATGCTCCGGTAACCGCCCGCGGCCGCCTCGGATCGACGGCCGATGGGCTCAGTTCAGGGTGCGTGAACCCGTGTCGGAAGGCGATGTGGTGGTCTCGCCGCCGAACTCCAGCAGACTGACGAGAATCTTCTCCCGTTCCCCGACGGAGCCGGCCTCCAGGAGCGCCTGTTTCTCCGATGGATGGAACGGCATGGCCACTCCCAAGAAGTTGACGAGATCGGTATCGGGTATCGGGTTGAGCTGATCCAGGTCGATGGTCAGGCCGCGGGTCTCGGCGTAGCGGTCGATGGCCGTCGTGAGGCGTGGGCGGTCGATGGCCGGGGAGCCCGTCTCCTCCAGGTCGTCGAAACAGGCGTAGTCGGGCCGCACGCGGCGGTAGCCCCGCTCCACCGACAGCTCTTCCTTGACGCGGAAGCGGCTGATGCCCCGGAGCTGCACCATGTACCGGCCGTCGGGGGCCTTCTCCCAGCGCTCGATATGTCCGGCACAGCCGACGGGATAGAGCTCGGGTACGGTACGCTCGGCCCCCGGCCGGGGGAAGTTGTCGTGCTGGGGAACGAACGGCTGGATCATGCCGAAAACGCCCTCCGCCTCCAGCGCATCGTGGACCATGTTCCGGTAGCGGGGCTCGAAGATGTGCAGCGGCAGCCGTGTGCCGGGCAACAGCAGCACCCCGGTGAGCGGGAACACGGACAGCACCTCGGGCAACGAGACGGGTTCGGTTGGGTCTTCCATGCGGCCTTCCCTCCTCGCTTGATTATAGAGCGCCTCCGGCGGCCGTCAACCGGGTGCCGTGTGCCGCGGACAGGGGATCACCCGTAGGCATCGTAGATGCCGTCGAACTTCGCTAGCTTGAAGCGGACCATGTTCCGCGCCGCATGGGCCACCACCCGGCGGTCGCGCTCGGTGGCGCAGTAGCGCTCGACGACCCGCGCCGCCAGCGCCGTGTGCTCCTGGTCCGCCACCGCGTGCACGGTGAAGAACTCCCGCTCATGATCGTCGATGCCGTATTTCTCGGCCAGGCAGGTGTCGAACTCGACGGCGTAGCGGCCCACCATGCTTTCGTTCACGAGCGCGCTGGTGCGGCTCTCGGCCGGCGAGCCCAGAAACATGCCCCGGAGGATGGCGGCCGCGTGGGCCTGGCATTCGAAGATGGGCAGGGCCTCGTCGAAGTCTTCTTCCGTCAGGCCGATGGCGAGGCCGAAACGCTTCATGAGGTCGGGGTGCGTCTGCTCTTCGGTGAAGGCGTGGAGGAAGAGGTCGTAGAGCTCCTGGTTGTGCGCGTTCTTGGCCATGCACAGCGTGAACCCCTTGTTGATGGCCACGTTCAGGAGGTAGTGCTGCAGCGCGAAGCCCTGGAGGCGGCGGTTGGTCAGGGTGCCGCCGCGAAGGTCGGAGAAGTACCGGCTCTCCATCAGCCGGTGGACTCCGGGACGGATGATCTCTTCCACGACCGAGGTGACGAAGGCTTGGGTTGTCATGACGCCCGCGAACCTAGAAGAATCGCCGCGGTGCTGTCAAGCGACGCCGTGCCCGCGGTTGAAGCGCAAGGCGAAACAGGGAATAGTAGCAGGCGTACCGTGCCGGGGCCGCCTCCAGGGCCTCGCCTGAAAGGAGCGCCATCATGTGGAAGGGATTCAAGGTCATCGACGCGGACGCGCACATGCACGAGCCGCAGTACCTCTGGGAGCGCTACGTCGAGCCCGCGTACCAGGACCAGGTGCCCAAGGTGGCGTTCATGGACGGCGCCTTCATGGTCTACGAGCCGGACGGCCGGATCATTCCCAAGACCGAGAAGCAGCCCAAGCTGCCGGCCACGGCGTGGGCGGACATGGAGGCGAAGTACGGCGAGCAATACCGCACGTGGTGGTCCGCGGAGACCCGGCTCAAGGACATGGACACCCACGGCTGGGACGTCCAGGTGCTGCTGCCCACGGGCAACAACGGCAACTTCGCCTACCGGGTGGCGCTCAAGGACGCCAGGCTGGGGGCCGCCATGTGCCGGGCCTACAACAACTGGTGCCGGGACTACTGCGACGCCGACCCCAAGCGCCTGAAGTTCGTGGCGGTGCTGCCGGGATCGGATACCGAGGCCATGGTGGTGGAGGCCCGGCGGGCGGTGGAGGAGCTGGGAGCGGTGTCGGTGCGGAACCCGTTCCTGCCCGAGGGCCGGTGGCTGCACGAGCCCGAGTACGACGCGGTGTGGGAACTGGCCTGCGAGCTGGATTTCCCCATCTCCGTGCATGGCGAATACCGCCAGCGCCGGTTCCACCCGTTTGCCGGCGGCAACCGCGGCAACGTGGACGACCGCAACATGCAGCAGCTCGCCCTGCGCGGCCTCGACCACGCGCTGGGGTTCCCGTGCGACAACATGGCCACCATGGGCGAGTTCATCTTCACCGGCATCCTGGAGCGGTTCCCCAAACTGCGGCTGGGCATCCTCGAGTCCAACGTGGGCTGGGTGCCGTTCTGGCTCGGCCGCATGGACGAACACACCCACGGGCGCAACAGCGTCATGGGCAACGCGGTGGAGCGTCTGCCGATGCTGCCCAGCGAGTACTTCATGCGCCAGATCACGGTGACCTGCGACAGCGACGAGCGCGCGCTGTCCTACGCCGTGGACCATCTGGGCGGCGACAACATCGCCTGGAACACCGACTATCCGCATCCGGACGCGCCGCGCCCCGAGAAGGCGCTGCCGGACCTGGACGCGCAGCCGATACCGGACGAGGCCAAGGCCAAGATCCTGTGGGACAACGCGGTGACGCTGTTCGGCCCGCGCATCCTCGATTAGCACATGGACCAGATTCGATTCGTAGACACCACGTTGCGCGACGGGCACCAGAGCCTCTGGGCCGAGCGCATGACCACCGGCATGATGCTGCCCGTGGCCAGGGCCATGGACGAGGCCGGGTTCGACGCCATCGAGCTGATGTCCGCCTCGCACCTCAAGAAGTGTGTGCGCGAGCTCAGGGAGGACCCCTGGGACCGCGTGCGGATGGTGGCCGAGCGGGTCACCCGTACGCCGCTGCGGCTGATGGCGGGCCGGGTCAACGCGTTCGAGATCACCCCGGTGTCGGTGTACGAGCTGTTCATCGAGCGGATGGCGGCCAACGGCATCCGCCAGGCGCGCATCTCCGAGGAGTGGAACGAGCTAGAAGGGTGGACGCGCAAGGTCCGCATCGCCCGCAGGAACGGCCTCCAGCCCATCGTCAACCTCATCTACTCGGTGTCGCCGAAGCACACCGACGAGTACTACGCGCGGAAGACCCGGGAGGCCGCTTCCCTGGGCGTGCCGTTCCTCTGCCTCAAGGACCCCGGCGGCCTGCTGACCCCCGAGCGCACCCGCACCCTGGTGCCCATGATCTTCGAGAACGCCGGCGGCATCCCGGTGGAGCTGCACACCCACTGCACCACCGGGCTGGGGCCTCTGTGCTGTCTGGAGGCGGTGAAGCTCGGCATCCGCACGGTGAACACCGCGGTGCCGCCGCTGGCCAATGCCTCCTCCAACCCGTCGGTCTTCAGCGTCGCCGCCAACCTCCGCGCCCTGGGCTACGCGTGCGCCGTGGACACCGACGCCCTTGAGGAAGTGTCCGAGCACTTCACGGCGGTGGCCCGGCAGGAAGGCTTCCCCGTGGGCGCGCCGGTGGAATACGACTACGCCCAGTACCAGCACCAGGTGCCCGGCGGCATGATCTCGAACCTGCGCCACCAGCTCGCCAAGGTGGGTCTGGAGCACAAGGCGGAAGAGGCGTTGGAGGAGGTGGTGCGGGTGCGGGCGGATCTCGGCTACCCCATCATGGTGACGCCGCTCTCGCAGTTCGTCGGCAGCCAGGCCGCCATCAACGTCATCGTCGGCGCCCGCTACGAGGAGGTCACCGACCAGATCATCCAGTACGCGCTGGGGTTGTGGGGCCGGGAAGGGGCGGAGACCATGGACCCCGACGTCAAGCACAAGATCCTGGACCGGCCTCGCGGCCAGGAGATGGCCCGCTGGGAACCCCCCGACCTGACGATCGAGGAGGTACGGCGCAAGCTCGGCGGCCCGGACGTCACCGACGAGGAGCTGCTGCTGCGGTGGATGCTGAGCGAGGATGAGATCGCCGCCATGCGCGCCGCCGGCCCGCCCCGGGAATACCTGAGCGCCCGCTCCTCCACGGTGGCGCTGATGGAGCAGCTCACCGACCGCGGCCGCTACGCGGGCATTCGCGTCAGCCGGCCGGGATTTTCGTTGTCGTTGCAACGGGGCGACGCAGGATGACCCGGAGTTGCCATGGCCGCGCGCACTCTCTTCCGTCACACCCCACGGATCGTCATCCGTCCCAACCGTCATGCTCTATCGTCATTCCCGCGCCCATCGTCATCCCCCATCGTCATCCCCGCGAAAGCGGGAATCCAGGGGTAGGGAGGGGCAACGGGCGGATGTCCCACTTTCCGGAAAGGAGCATTCATGCCTGACCTGATCACCCTCGGCCGTGCCGTGGGCGAGCTGCTCAAGGAGAGGAACGAGACCGTGGCGGTGGCCGAATCGTCCACCGGCGGATTGATCTCCGCCGCGCTGCTGTCGCTGCCCGGCGCCTCGGCCTATTTCGTGGGCGGCGGGGTGATCTACACCCGTCACGCCCGGGCGGGCCTGCTGATGATGCCCGAGAGCGAGGTAACGGTGCGCGGCAGCACCGAGCCCTACGCGCTGAACGTGGCGCGGCTGATCCAGGGGCGCCTGAACACCACCTGGGGCCTCTCGGAGAGCGGCGCCACGGGCCCTGCCGGCAACCGGTACGGCGACGCCGCCGGACACAGTTGCATGGCCATCGTCGGACCGGTGGACAAGGCCATCACCATCGAGACCGGCGACGCGGACCGGGAAGCCAACATGTGGGCCTTCACCAGGGCCGCATTGGCGTTGCTCGAAGACGCGCTCCGGCAAAACCCATGACCGCCAGGGAGGATCTCAAGGCCGAGGCCTGCCGGGTCATCGATGCCCGCAGGGAAGAGATCATCGACCTCGGCGAGACGATCCTGCGCAACCCGGAGACGGGTTTCAACGAGACCGGGACCGCGGACCTGGTGGCCGCGCGGCTTCAGGGTCTGGGGCTCGAGCCACAACGGGGCCTGGCCGTCACCGGCGTCAAGGGCCGGCAGGAATGCGGCGGCGCGGGACCCACCCTGGCCCTCCTGGGAGAGCTGGACTCGTTACGGGTGCCGGACCATCCCCATGCCGATCCTCGAACCGGCGCGGCCCATGCCTGCGGTCACAACGCACAGGTGGCCGGCATGGTGGGCGCGGCCATGGGGCTTCTCTCCGCCGGCGTCCTGCCGGAACTCGGCGGCTCGCTGGTCTTCTTCGCGGTCCCCGCCGAAGAGATGATCGACGTCGACGAGCGCATGGGGCGCAAGGCGCGCAACGAGATCGAGTTCCTGTCCGGCAAGGCGGAGCTCATCCGGCTCGGGCACTTCGACGACGTCGACATGGCGATGATGTTCCACACCAAGACCGACACCCTCGCCTCCCACGTGGCCCGGTCGTCCAACGGCGCCATCATCAAGAAGATCCGCTTCATCGGCAGGGCCGCCCACGCCGGCGGGAGCCCGCAGAAGGGCGTCAACGCCCTCAACGCGGCCTCCCTGGCCATGACCGCCATCGCCTACCAGCGCGAGACCTTCTACGACGAGGACACCATCCGCATCCACCCCATCATCACCCGGGGCGGCGACGCCGTGAGCGTGGTGCCGGCGGAGGTGACCCTCGAGACCTTCATCCGGGGCAAGACCCTGGAGGGGATCCTCGACGCCAACCGCAAGGTGGACAACGCGCTCCGGGGCGCGGCCACGGCGGTGGGGGCGTCGGTGGAGATCACGACGGTGCCGGGTTACCTGCCGCAGACCAACAACGAGGCCATGGCGCGACTCTGGGGCGGGAACGCCGAGGGGCTGTTCGGCGCCGGCCAGTTCCGGCTCGGCGCCGAACACCGCACCAGCAGCACCGACTTCGGCGACCTGGCCCACATCATGCCGGCGATCCAGCCCTACGTCGCGGGCGCCGCCGGCGGCGGCCACACCAACGCTTACCTGCTGGTGGATCACGATTCGGTCTACGTGAAGTCGGCCAAGCTGCTGGCCATGACCGCCATCGACCTGCTCCACGACGGCGCCGCGGCGGCGCGCCGGATCCTGGCGGAAGACAAGCCGCGCATGACCCGGGACGAGTACCTGGAGTTCCAGCGCAAGCTCGACGCCCGGGAACGGTTCGAACCCTGAAGCGCCGGCAGGCGGGGAAGGGTCACGGCCCGGGCTGCCGGCCCTTTGATTCCGGCGTTCCATGCCCGGGGTCCGCCATGAACGAGCGCCAGGCGTCCCAGTATGGTCCTCCACCCGCGAGCCAGGTGTCGTTGTGCCCCGATCCGGGAATGACGTAAAAGCGTTTCGGTGGGTTGGCCTGCTCGAAGAGCCGCTGTCCCTGAGCGAGAGGGATGATTTCGTCAGCGTCCCCGTGAAGGATGAAGACGGGCATCCCCACCCGGGGAAGGTAGCTCAGGTTGTCGAACTCCTGGGAAACGAACCATGTCACGGGAAGGAAGGGGAAAACCTTCCTCCCCATGGCCACCAGGCTCTCGAAGGGTGATTCGAGTATCAGACCGCGGGCCGCGGCGCCCTCCGCGGCTATGCGGACCATGACGGCCGCGCCGAGAGAGCGCCCGAAGAAAAAGATCCGCGCCGGCGGCACCCGCCGGCGCAGCCAGGCATACGCCCCCCGGGCGTCCTCGTAGAGTCCCGACTCCCCAGGCTTTCCCTCGCTCCGGCCGAAGCCCCTGTAGTCGAACAGGAAGACTCCCGCGTGCAACTCCTGGTGGATCATGGCGATGTTCCGGGCCCGGTGGGAGAGGTTGCCCGCGTTGCCGTGCGCCCAGAGCAGCACGGGGCGGTCCGGACCGGGAGGTTCCACGTACCAGCCGTGCAGCCGGACGCCGTCCCTGGCTTCGAAGCGCACGTCCTGGAAGGGCACGCCGTAGTCGGCGGGGGTGACGTCGATCTTCCGGATCGGGTGGTAGAGGAAAAAGTTCTCGACGAAGCCGGTAAAGCCCATCAGCAGGACAGCCGGGATGAAGGCGAGGACGAGTCGACCGCTTGTCGATCGGCGGAACAAGGCGCGTCAAACCCGTCGCATCGCCGGTGTTGGCGAGACCCTCGGGGGGTCTCGCCTGTCTACGTCCAGTTCGCCGAGCCTACGCGTTTTCCGCCTTGTCGAAGTGCTCCCGCGTCGCCTTGAAGACCATGGGCGCCAGCAGCAGCAGGCCGATGAGATTGGGCACCGCCATCAGGCCGTTGAGGGTGTCCGACAGGTTCCACACGAAGCCCACCTTCACGTTGGCGAAGGTCAGGGCCGCCAGCACCCAGAGCGCACGGTACACCAACAAGCTGTTCTCGCTGAACAGGTACTGCCAGCAGCGCTCGCCGTAGTAGGACCACCCGAGGATGGTGGTGAAGGCGAAGACCGCCAGGGCTACCGTGACGATGTACTGCCCGCCGGCAATGGAGCTCTGGAAGCCCGCGGCGGTGAGCACCACTCCGGTGAGGCCGCCGCCGTCCGCGCCGGTCAGGGTCCATGCGCCGGAGGTCAGGATCACCAGCGCCGTCATGGTGCAGACCACGAGGGTGTCGATGAAGGTTCCCAGCATGGCGATGACGCCCTGCCGCACCGGGCTGTTGGTCTGCGCCGCCGCGTGGGCGATGGCCGCGGAGCCGAGCCCGGACTCGTTGGAGAAAACGCCGCGCGCCACGCCGAAGCGGACCGCCGCCGCCACCGCCGCCCCGGCAAAGCCGCCGGCCGCCGCGGCCGGCGTGAAGGCGTGGGTGAAGATCAGGGCGATGGCTGCCGGTACCGCGGTGATGTTGATGATGATGACCAGCAGCGCGGCGCCGATGTAGAGCACGATCATGGCCGGCACCAGCTTGCCCGCCACCTCGCCGATGCGCTGGATGCCGCCGATGATCACGATCGCTACCAGCGCCGCAACGATCACCCCGGTGATCCAGGTGGGGACGCCGAAGCTGTCCGCCAGCGCCGTGGCCATGGAGTTCACCTGCACCGCGTTGCCGATGCCGAAGGCCGCCACCGCGCCGAACACCGCGAACCCCAGCCCCAGCCACTTGCCCAGCTCGGGCGCGAACTGGCCCACGCCGTTGCGCAGGTAGTACATGGGGCCGCCGACGTGCAAGCCGTTGGCGTCCACCTCGCGGTAGGTGACCGCGCATACCGCCTCGGCGTACTTGGTGGCCATGCCGAAGAGCGCGATGAGCCACATGTAGAAGATCGCGCCCGGGCCGCCCAACGCGATGGCGGTGGCGACGCCGGCGATGTTTCCGGTCCCCACCGTGGCCGACAGCGCCGTCATCAGCGCGTTGAAGGGCTTGACCTCGCCTTCGCCGGCGGCTCCGCTCTTGTCGAACAGCAGCCGGAAGCCGTAGCCGACCTTGCGCCACGGCATGAACACGAGGCCGAGGGTGAGGAGCACGCCGGTCACTCCCAGCATGCCCAGCATGGGCGGACCCCAGGCGAAGGCGTTGACCGAATCGATGATTGCGTTCAAGCGGTCCATGGCATCCTCCCACGTGTGGTTAGGGGGCCTTAGCCCGACAACGCCGTGTGCACGGCGCGGCATATCTCGAACAGCCGGTGATCATGACAGCGGTGGCCCACCAATTGCAAGCCCACGGGGAGGCCCGAGGGCCCCTTGAAGAGGGGAAGCGTCACGCACGGCACGTGGGTCCAGGTGGCGAGGATGTTGAACGACGTATCCCCGGTGTTGTCGAGGCCCGCCGGAGCCTCGCCCGGCGCGCTCGGGGTCAGCAGCACGTCGTGATCCTTCGCCGCCTCCGACAGCCAGGCCCGGCATGCGGCCATGACCCCCTCCGCCTCCCGGTATTCCTCGTAGGAGACCACCGGCCAGTGCTTCATCTTGCCCTGCTGGAATTCGCTCAGCAGCTCGAAGTGATGGGTCCTTTCCCACGACAACGCACGCGCGATCTCGTAGTCGCTGACGCGGCGGCCCATGGCCTCGAAATCGGCGAAGGGTCCGCCGAGGTCGAGATCCGACACCGCCGCGCCGGCCTTGGCGAGGTCCGTGGCGGCGCCCTCCACCAGTGCCTTGGTGTAGTCCTCAGCCCGGTCCCAAAGCGGCGTGCGGCAGAAGCCCACCCGCAGCCCCTTGAGCGAAACCGCGGCCAGCGGCCGGACCGGCTCGCCGGTGACGGCCGACCGGAAGAGCGGCAGGTCTTGCACCGCGCGGCCGAACAGCCCACCGTGTCGAAGGAACCGGTGTTCTCCTTGACTCCTTCCGTGCTGATCTCACCGTAGCTGGGCTTGTAGCCCACGCAGCCGCAGAACGACGCCGGCCGGATGACCGAGCCAAGGGTCTGGGTGCCGAAGGCCATGAACGCCATGAAGTCGGCCACGGCCGCCGCCGAGCCGCTGGACGAGCCGCCCGGGGTGTGTGCCGGGTCATGGGGGTTCCTGGTCTTGCCCGGGTGGCGGCTGGCGAACTCCGTGGTAACGGTCTTGCCCAGGAGAACGCCGCCCGCCGCCCGGGTCATGGCCACGCACGCGGCGTCCGCCCGGGGCCGGAAGCCCTCCCAGATGGGCGAGCCGTAGCCCGTGGGCATGTCGGCAGTGTCCATGATATCCTTGACCGCGAACGGCAGGCCGTGCACCGGTCCGTGGTCGGCTGCACGGTCGCGTTCCGCCGCCTGCGCCAGGGAGTAGTCGGGGTCCAGGTGCATCCAGGCCTCCACCTCCGGCTCCCGTTCCTCGATGCGCTCCAGGCAGGCCCGGACCAGTTCCTCGGAGGTGACTTTGCCTTGGTTGATGCGGTCGACGGCTTGGCTGGCGGAAAGTCGGCACAGGTCGTTCATCGGTGTGTCCCCTGGTTGCGGATTGGTGATGGCGGATACCTTGTAATATCACGTTTTAATTGTGTTTGGAGAAAAAACAGACAGGCCCCAACGGGCCGGGAGGCCGGACATGATCAAGACCAAGGGACTCTATCACAGCGGCATCCCCGTCAATGACATCGACCGGGCGGTGGCGTTCTATCGTGACGTGCTGGGCATGGACGTGGCCAACATCGCCCGCGACGACCTCCGGGGCCTGGGCCGGGCCGACATGCGCTCCGGCAACAGCATCGTCGTGCTGTTCCAGCGCCCCAACCCCATCGACCGGGACGCCCTGGCCGAGGACGGCGTCACCCACCAGGCCTTCTACGTCGACGGCGACGACTTCGACACCGCCGAAGAAAGGATGCGGGCCGCCGGCGTCCGCATCCACGAGGTCCCGGTGGTGGAACGCAGATCCGGCCGCGGCTTCTACTTCTTCGACCCCGACGGCAACCTGTTGCAGCTCTATGCGCCGCCGAGGCGGAAGGAGGGATGAGGGAAGAGGAGCGCCATGAAAACGATTGGTGCCACAGAGTTCAGAAAGCGGTGTCTGACCCTACTGGACAGCATTGACGCGGAGGGATTGGTCTTCACCAAGCAGGGTAAACCCGCGGCACGGATGACCCCTACGACCAGCCATGTGCCGAACTCATCGGGAGCTTGCGAAACAAGATCAAGATCCGCGGAGATATTTTGCGACCGGTGTCCGTTGGGGTGCCGATGTTGAGTCTTGAGACTCACGTTTGCTTTTTGGCTGTCGCAATCGTGTCAGAGGGTCGATGACATAGTGTCTGATATATGACTCCGCCCAGCCTCGACTTCTCCGCCGACCCTGCAGCCGTCTCAGCCGTTGCCGAGGCGCATCGCCTTGCTTACGGTCACCTTTTCAACCCGGCTTTCGCGACCGAGACGTCGCTGATCGACCCGCTTCCCCATCAGCGAATTGCTGTTTACGAGCAGATGCTCCAACAAGCCCCCCCTGCGATTCCTGCTCGCCGACGACGCAGGGGCAGGCAAGACGATCATGACGGGCCTGTACGTGCGCGAGATGCTGTCCCGGCGGCTCATCCGTCGCGTGCTCATCGTGCCGCCCGCCGGCTTGGCGGGCAACTGGGAGCGGGAGATGCGTGCGCTGTTTCGCCTGCCGTTCCGCATCGTCAGCGGTCGTTCGAGCGTCGAGTGGCGAAGATCGAAGGGCTCATCGACGACATCAGGAACGGACGCCTTACGGAGGACGCTCTCGCGCGCCGTCAACGGAAACTGGACGATCTTGAGGACGTCTTCGAAATTCGGACGGCGGATGAGGACACGGCCGGTGAGGAACAGGGCGAGCAACATGAGGAGTTCGAGGATGAGGCTCTGGGAGGCACGATCGCGGTGAATCTCGTGGAGTTGGAGGCCGAGCGTCGCAAGGTCCAAGAGCTGCTCGACAAGTCGCGAGGGGTCTTTGCGGCCGGCGAGGAATCCAGGTTCGAGAAGCTGCGCGAGGTCCTCCGTGATCCGGAGTATCTCGACGAGAACAATACCTCTACGAAACCTCAGTTCGGAAACTCTGCCATGCATGCGGACTGGGAGAAGGTGACGGAGCCGGATGTCAGTAGCGTCATTGGATTCGTGGAGCATTTTCTGTTGAGCGAATTCGCCCGCTGAGGAGCCTACATGCTGAAGCGCATACAAATACAAGGGTACAAGTCTCTTGAAGATGTCGAGGTGCGGCTCTCGCAGCTTGTCGTCCTGTTCGGACCGAACGCGGCCGGAAAGAGCAATCTGCTTGATGCGTTGCAACTCCTGTCCAAGCTAGGTACCAGCCGGACCCTCAAAGAGGCATTTGAACCGCCCTATCGCGGCAAGCCACTGGAATCCTTCACCATTGGCCAAAAGGGAATCAAGGGCCTTCTCGAGCAGGAGAGATTGTGGTTTTCGATTGAAGCCGACTTGAGCCTGTCGGATGCGGTGGTGGCGAGCGTCAATCGCCAGATACAAGAGATGCGTCGTCCGAACGGCGAGGCCGGCTCCAAGGAGCAAACCAAGGTGCCCGCACGGGTCCGTGAACGCGACTTGCGCTACCGCATAGAGGTGGAAATGTTCCCCAGATCCGGCATCCTTCGCGTTGCTGACGAATATCTGAGTGCACTGAACAGCAAGGGCCAGCCGACGGGGAGCCGCAAACCCTTTCTCGAAAGGCAGAACGAAAGAATTCACCTCCGACACGAAGGGCAAGCACACCCCACCTACTTCGACCGTTACCTCGATCACAGCATCCTTTCGATGCCGCACTACCCGCCACATTATCCCCACTTGGTGGCGGCACGGCGTGAACTGGAGAGTTGGCTGTTCTTCTACTTCGAGCCACGCGAACGCATGCGGGCAGCCAGTCCCGTAAAGGAGGTGCGCCACATCGGATTGATGGGCGAAGAGTTGGCGTCGTTCCTCAACACCTTGAAGGCGACCGATCCGAAGCAGTTCAAGGGTGTGGAGAAGGCGCTACACATGTTGATGCCAAACATAGACGGCATCGAGGTGGAGGTGAGCGATCTCGGTGAGGTGGAGCTTCGCCTCAAGGAAGGCGGCGTTGCGATGCCTGCCCGTGTGCTCTCCGAAGGCACGCTGAGGATGCTTGGACTCCTGGCACTCACGGGGGCAGACGAGGCCCCGGCGTTGGTTGGTTTCGAGGAACCGGAGAACGGTGTTCACCCACGCCGGATCCAACTGATCGCGGAACTGCTCAAGACGCAGGAGACGCTCAAACGAACCCAGTACATTGTGACGACACACTCACCGGTCCTGCCGGATCTGCTGGCGGACGATTCCCTGTTTGCCGTCCGGCGGTTGGACGGCCGGACCCACATCGATTCCTTTCCAACCTGGGGGCCGCTGTGGCGACGTGACGATATTGGTGAAGTGCTTTCTGATGAGAGGGAGGGGCTCCCGGTATCCGCCCGTATCCTGAGAGGAGACTTTGATGCGTGAGATCGCGCTGTTCGTCGAGGACGACGCCCATCAACAAGTCATCGGCGCCTTGGTTCGGCGGGTCGCGGCAGAGTGTGATGTCTCTGTCAGGCTTGACTGGCGCAGCGCAGTAGGTGGCTACGGCAGAGTAGTGACGGAACTCGGCGACTACATGCGGGACCTGAAACGGCAGGGTAGTCCCTGGCCCGATCTGATTGTTGCTGCCACCGATGCCAACTGCAAAGGGCTGAACGAACGTGTCCGGGAGATAGGTTCCTCTGATACCCCCGCACCGATGATTCTTGCCATTCCCGATCCGCATATTGAGCGCTGGTTGCTGCTTGACGGCGCGGCTTTTAAATCGGTCCTCGGGACGGGCTGTGACGCCCCCGATCAGAAATGCGATCGGGGGCGCTACAAGCAGCGCCTGATCGAAGCCATTCATGCCGCTGGCACAACCCCTCTACTCGGAGGCATCGAGTATGCAGAGGACATCATGATGGCTATGGATATCGGACGGGCCTCACGAGTGGACAGGTCATTCAAGCGTTTTGTGGAGGATTTGCGTGACACATTTCAAGGGTGGCAGGGATGACTGCTGACGACCGAAGGCTCGATTCCGCGGCCGGGGAAGAGTCAAAGGTGAGTTCCGAGGATCAGAGGCGCCCGGAGACTCGTCGTGCCCCGGATCTTGTCGGAGCGGAGGCCGCTATGCATAGGGCGTCGCAGGTTGCGCGTCGGCGAGCGGCGGAGGTCTCCAATAGGAACACGCCGGACCCCGCGACACTTGACGATATCATCCGGCGTGTGGTCGGGATCGCCCAGCCGAAGAAGATAGTCCTCTTCGGGTCGGCAGCTCGGCACGCCATGACGTCACATAGCGATGTCGATCTTCTCGTCATCACGGAGGGAAGAGATCCGGAACTCAGTGCGCGAGTATACGATGGGCTGCGTGGCGTGCGCGTCGCCGTGGATGTGGTTGTGGTTACGCCGTCGGACGTGGAACGCTACAAGGACAGCCATGCGTTGATCATCAAGCCGGCGTTGCAGCATGGAAGGGTGGTTTATGAGTCCACCTGAACGGTTCCCGCCCGATGACCCTCGGGAGTGGTTGAACCGCGTCGCCAGCAGTCTGGCTCTGGCGGCCCTGCGCGGGCCAAGGATTTATCTGGAGGATCTGTGCCTTCAGGCGCAACGGGCCGCGGAGAAGGCCATCAAGGCGGTGATGATCGCACGCAAGATCGAATTTCCTTACGTTCATGACTTGGCCGTCCTGCTCACCATTCTTGAAGAACATGGCGCGGGCGCGGAAGGACTTGGCATCGTACTACCCGACATGTGCCGAGTTCGAGCCGCTGGCGCGGGGCAACGAGTTCGGTTGACCAACGGACCGGCCAACATCCTGAAGCGCGTACACGTCCGCGGTACAAGCAGGGGACCAGACTCGATTACTCGGACAGGCGGCTGGCGGGGTGTCTCCCCAGCCGCTCCCCCAACTGCTTGAGATACAAACTCCGCGGTTCCACCGCCTTCCCCCTCGAATACCAGTAGCAGTCGCCGCTGGTGCTGTAGGCGCGCGAGCCGATGGCCCAGTTCCGGGCGGTGGGCGGGCTCTCGCAGATGATTCTGTCGGCGGAGGAGTTCCAGAACATCGTCTGGGCGCCGGCCCAGCCGTGGCCGGTGCCGCTGTTGCCGCGGTCCCGCACGTTGAGGGCGTTGCCCCGCACGTGGACGTTGTCGTACAGGGTGCCCACGGCCCAGCGGTGGTGGGGTCCGCTGTCGTTGTGGGCGTTGCGGGCGCGGCAGTCGAGAAAGACGTTGGGGCCCGGGACTCGCGAGTGCATGACGAAGTCGTGGCGGCCGTCGTTGGAGAAGGCGCGTTGCACCAGGGTGAGTTGGCCGCGGAGCGCAAAGGCGTAGCGGCGTGGGCTGGCCAGCCGGGATACGGGATCGAGGCAGGCGGCGTCCTCCACCGTGATCCATTTGCCGTGGCGCTCCACGTAGACGCAGCTATAGGCGAAATGAACGCCGGTGACCTTCCGCACCCAGGCATTTTCCACCGCGTCCAGAAGGATGAAGTTCCAGGCATGGTCCTCGTCGTCCGGCCAGCCGTTGAAGTGGGACTCCGCCCGCAGGTTCTCGACGCCCACCTGGGCGATGCGTTCCGGGAACGTGTACCGGTAGATCCAGCCGCCGCCGAACTCCCGCTCGATGGCGTTCACCAGCGGTGCGTCGATGGTGACCTCGGCGCCGCGGACACCGGTGACGACGCGGTCGAAGCGCAGGTCGTACTTGCCGGCCTGCCATTGCCGCGTGACCCTCCCCGGCCGCGGCGGGATGCGGTCCATGCCGATGGCGCTGATCCAGCCGGCGGTGCTGGGGCGGTGGACGATGACGCGGTCTCCGGCGGCCAAACCCTGGGTCGACTCGATGTTGAAGGTTCTTGCCCCCACCGGCACGTAGGCGTCGGTGATGGCCCGTCGGGTGCCCCGCACCTCGCGCCATGCGGTGCCGTGTCTGACCCGCACCGACCGGTGCTCTTGCAGGCTCATGAAGGCGGGGTTCACCTCGATGAGCGTGCGGCGCTTGGTGCCGGCGGCCATGAGCACCGTGCCGTCACGCTCCCGTCCCTCCCCGCGCAGCACGACGCCGCCCGCCGATATCCGAAGCGTTCCGGCGATCTGGTATTCGCCCTTCCGGAGCAGCACGGCGCCCCGGTGTCCGTTGGCGTCGGGCTCCATCCGCGAAACCCGGTCGATGGCGGCCTGGACCCGCTCGCCGTCGTCGCCCGGCCCCGGCTCCACCACCGCCTTGAGCGGGACCCGGGGGATCGCCACGCCTCCGCCGCCGTAGCCCGCGTTGGAGAAGTCCGGAATGACGTTTCCCCTGGCGTCGGGTACGTAGACGAGTTTCCCGGCGTCGTCGAGGTAGACGAGGGGTCGCGCCGTCGCCGTTTCCGCCGACGTCGCCGGCGCGCACGCACACGCGGCCAGCAGGAGCACGGCAAGGCCAAGAGCCGTCACGATCCTGTCCAGGGATGCCGAGCCGCTCTTCATTATCCGTTTGAACCGCAATGGGGTGCCTGTGGTATATGACAAGAATCCTGACCTGTTGTTTGTAACATCGTGTCAACCGCGACGACACTGGAGGACGCCATGACCCGGAAACTCGCGCTTTCGTCGTTGGCCCTTTTCGCGGCCCTTGCCATGGCCGCTTCAACGGCGCATGCCGCCGAAAACTTCTACGCCGGCAAGACCATCCGCATCATTGTAGCCTATTCGCCTGGCGGCGGGTTCGATGCCTATTCGCGGATGCTTGCGCGCCACATGCCCAGGCACATTCCAGGCAATCCCACGGTGGCGGTCCAGAACCGGCCCGGGGCCGGCGGCCTCATCACCGCCAACTATCTCTACAACAAGGCCAAACCCGACGGCCTCACCATCGGCAACTGGATCGGCGGGCTGATTCTGCAACAGCACCTGGGGAACAAGGGGGTGCGTTTCGACGCGGCCAAGTTCGGGTGGATCGGCGCGCCGGTGCGGATCACCAACGTGTGCATGACTCACAAGCGCAGCGGTATCGTCGACTTGGCAACATGGCGCGCGGCCAAGGAGCCGGTGAAGTTCGGCGGTAGCCAGCCCGGGTCCACTCTGTGGGACATCCCGCGGATACTGATCAGTCACACCGACCTTCCCATGAGGCTCATCGAGGGCTACGGCGGCACCGCGCCGGTAAGGCTGGCCGCGGAAAAGGGCGAGTTGGCCGGTGTATGCGCGAGTTGGGAAGGGCTCAAGAATCCGTGGGCGTCGGCGCTGGCCACGGGTGACGTGCGCGTGCTGCTGCAGTTCGTGGACAAGCCCCACCCGGATCTCGCCGGGGTGCCTCTCACCAACGACGTCATGAAGACGGCCGAGGGACGGCAGGTGATGAAGGCCGTGATTCACGATATCGGCGGTTCCCTCAACCGGCCCTATTCGGTGCCGCCGGGGACGCCCAAGGACCGGGTGATGATCCTGCGCCGCGCCTTTGACGCGGCCATGAAGGACCCGGAGCTTTTGGCCGAGGCGAAGAAGGCCAAGTTCGCCATCAGCGCAGTCTCCGGTGAGGAGGTCGAAGGGCTCGTGGACGGGATCGGCAACCTGCCGCCGGAGTTGATGGCCACCATCAAGAAGACCTTTGCGCCCAAGAAGTAGCGGACAAGTCGCACCGGGAACGAGGGGAGGGGCCTCAGGGCACTAGGTACATGGCTCGCCCCTCGGGACTGGCATACAGCATCCACACGCCTCGTCTGATCCTCCGTTGCTGGCATCCGACGGATGCCAACCCTCTGCAACGGGTGATCAACGACAACCTGGACTACCTGCGCCCGTGGATCGACTGGGCGCGCCAGGAGCCGGAGTCGCTGGAGATGAAGACGGAGCGGCTGCGGCGGTTCCGGGACGATTTCCTCTCGCGGCGGGACTACGTCTACGGCATCTTCGGCGCCGACGGCGTCGGGATCATCGGCGGCACCGGCCTGCATACCCGGGAGAACAAGGAGGCGCGGGAAATCGGCTACTGGATCGCGCAGGCATACGCCAACAAGGGATTGGCTACGGAGTCCACGGCCGCGTTGACCCGGGTGGCCTTCGAGATCAATGGGGTGAAGCGGGTGGAGATACGCTGCGACCCGCGCAACCAGGCCAGCGCCCGGGTGGCGGCGAAGCTCGGGTATACCCACCGTTCAACGCTCTACGGCAACAAGACCGACGCGGATGGGCTGGTGCGGGATACCCTGGTCTGGACCCTGGACGCGGCGGAGTACCCTGCCAGCGGCGCATCGGCCGCGTCGGTGGCCGTCTACAACCGCTCCAAGGTCAAAATCCTGTAGCCTCCGTCATTCCCGCGAAGCTTGTCCCCGACCCCGATCGGGGAGCGGGAATAATCCGAGGGCGGGGAGGGCTGCCGCAGTGCCCCCCTACTGGATATTGTACAGCCGGGTCACGTTGTCCGCGGTGAGCCGCCGGCGCATCTTCTCGCTCAACCCGCCCATGGTCTGGGCGATGAACTCCTGGGAGTCCGGCCAGATCCCGTCCCGGTGGGGATAGTCCGACGCCCAGCAGAAGTTTTCCGGGGCGTACTCTTCCGCAAGCTGCGCGCCGACCTTGTCGTCCTGGAAGGTGGCCCACATCTGGCGCCGGAAGAGCGCGCTGGGCGGCGTGTTGATCATGCCCTCGTACTCGCCTTCCCGGAACTTGGTGTCCAGCCGCTCCAGCACGTAGGGGATCCAGCCGATGTGGCTCTCGGCCATGACCACCTTGAGGGCGGGATGGCGCTCAAGGGCGCCGCACAGGATGATGGACACGAGACATTCGTCCGCCTGCATGGCCACCACCGCGATGTGCGCCTCCTTGGATACCTTCGGGGTATCTCCCCTGAGTTTCTCCTCGGCGCTCCTGGGGCCGACCGTGGTGGTGCCGTGGCCCGCGCCGATGTGGAACGACAGCGCCACTTCCTCCTCCTCGGCGGCGGCCCACATGGGTTCCCACATTTCGTGCCAGATGGGGGCGGGGCCGTTGAAGAAGTCGAACAGCGCGCCCTTGAGGCCGAGGCCGTTCCTGCCGATGCGGCGAATCTCCGCGGCCGCCGCGTCGGGGGAATGGGCGGGGATGTCGGCGATGCCGATGAAGCGGTTGCGGTCGTACTCGCAGAACTCGGCGATGAAGTCGTTGTAGGCCCGGTAGGTCGCGGTGATCACGTCCGGGTCCTTGATGCTGTCCTCCACGAAGCGGATGCCGTAGATGACTTCGGCGGCGATGTCGTCGATGTCCAGGTCCTTGGCCCGCAGCTTGGGATCGGATGGATGCGTGGGTTCCCAGCCGGCCTCGCGCATCCTGCGGCCCCGGTGGTTGGTCATGGGCTGCCGGCCCATCCATGCCCGATGCCCGCCCATCACGGCGCCGTCGCCGACCCACGTGGGCTTGCCGTCCACCGTGTGCACGTTGGGCACCCGGTCCTTCAGGTTCGCCGGAGCCCGGGACCGGAAGGTGTCCTCGTCGAGATAGAAGAGGTCCATGTGCCCGTCGGCAGAAATGATTCGGTCGCTCATGATCGTTCCCTCCGGCCCTCACTCTTCTCACAGTCTCCCAGGACTGGCAAGACCGCGGCCGTGGCTCCGAATAGTTCCGTGTCCCGTCATTCAGTCCCGTTTCCCATCATTCAGTCCGTTTCCATCATTCAGTCCGTTTCCCGTCATTCCCGCGAAAGCGGGAATCCAGGGGTGGTGGGTTAACGGCGGTGTTTCCCCGCTCCACCCCATCTGGATTCCCGCTTTCGCGGGAATGACGGAAGGGGAGCACCGGGAATGACGGAAAGGGCGGAATGACGTTGTGGTGGGCTGCCGCGGGCCGGTTCCATGGTGATGACGGCCTCGGTTTGACGCCAACCGTCCGTCGTGCAACCATCCCCCAACCCGAGAGGAGGGCCATCCATGCCGACAACGGCCGACGATCTCCAGGGCGAGTGGCGGGACCGTTGCGCGATACCGGACCATGTCATTTGGGGTCCCGGGTCCCACCGGCGCCTGAGAGGACTGCTGGAAGAGATGGGCTGCGGCCGGGCGCTGGTGCTGGCCAGCGGTTCGCTGACGAAACGCACGCCCTGGGTGGACCGGATCGTGGACGGGCTCGGCGGCCTGGTGGCGGCGGTCCGCAGCGACAGCGCGGAGTTCACCCCCGACTGGCTGTGCTTCGACACGGCGCGTCAGGCGCGCGAGGTCGAGCCCGACGTCATCGTGACCGCGGGCGGCGGCAGCGTGGCGGACTGGGGCAAGGCGGTGGCGTTCATTCTGGCCCAGGGTCTGGAATCGGTGGAGGAGCTGGACGGCTACGTGGCCTCGCCCGACAACCAGCGGCTGGTTGCCCTGCCCCAGCCGCCGATCCCGCAGGTGGCGCTCCCCACCACGCTGTCGGCGTCGGAGGCGACATGGTCGGTGACCATCAACCGGCCCGAGCGCAAGTTCAAGGACCACGTGCGCCATCCCGATCTGGTGCCCAAGGCGGTGATCCTGGACGCGGCCATCGCATCTTCCACCCCGGCCGGCCTGTGGTGCGCCACCGGCCTCAAGGCCATGGAGCACGTGGTGGAGAAGCTCTACACCGTGGACCGCAATCCGGTGGTGGACAACATGTGCCTGGAGGCCGGCGCGCTGCTGCACCGATACCTGCCGCGTTGCAAGGACAACCCGGAGGACCTGGAAGCCTTCACCCAATGCCACGTGGCGCTGGTGGGCGTGGGTTTCCACGGCCGCGGCGTGCACAAGGGGCTGTCGCAGGTCATCGGCTGGCAGCTCGGCGCCTACGGCGTCGCCCACGGCCATACCTCCTGCGTCATGCTGCCCCACGTGATGGAGTTCAACCGCTCCGTGAGCCTGTCCGCCCAGGCCGCCCTCGGCCGCGCCCTGGGAGGCGAAGGCGCCACGGACGAAGAGCTGGCCGAGGGCGCCCAGGCGGCCGTGGCCGGTCTGGTCCGGGACATGGACCTGCCCCATCGGTTGCGGGACGTGGGCGTCCCCCGCGACGATCTTCCGGACATCGCGAAGAAGGTCATCGTGTCGCCGAACATCATCTACAATCCGAGGCCGGTGACGGATCCCGGGGAAGTCCTGACGGTGCTGGAAAGGGCCTGGTAGGGGGCTCCCGCCTTACGATGGAGTGACGGGATCTCCACCGCGTCGTGCGCTTCCATCCCCCTCGGCCCATCTCATTGCGGCGAAGGCCCCTGCCGCGAAGACGGCGAAGGCGGCAATCTGGGCGTACATGGTTCCATCGAAGCTTTGGCCCATGAGCCCTCCCAGCGGTAACGCGATGAAGGTGGAGAGCGCCGCGACCACGGCCGCGCCCACCCCCGCGATGTGGCCGAGGGGTTCCATGGCGAGGGCGTTGAGATTTCCGTAAAGGAAACCGAAGAAGAGGAAAACGACCAGCAGGTAGGCCATGAACAGCCACAACGGAGGAAGCCCATCGAAGGCGAAGGCCAGCGGCCACGCAACGACCGAGACCAGTGTAATGCACACCGCCGCCGTTTTTGAGAGCCGGCGCATCCCATGCTTCAGCACGAGACGGCCGTTCACCAGCGAGGCAACTCCGATGGCCAGCGCCAGCACTCCGAAATAGACGGGGAACAACGCGCCGGTCCCGTAGGCGCCCTGGAAGATTTGCTGGGCCGAGCTCAGGTAGGCGACGAACGGCGCCAACGCGCAGCCGGTGGCGACGGTATATCCGCGCGCGGCTCGAATCCTCAGGACTTCCCGGACGGCTCCGCCGATGGCCCGGGGGGAGAGGGATCGCCGCCGGGCGGCGGGCAGGGTCTCCGGCTGGCGAAGCGCAACCCATGTGAATGCGATGGCGGCGATGGCGAAGAAGGTGGCGAATATGGCGCGCCAGTCTCCCAACCACAGTATTCCCTGTCCGAGGGCCGGGGCGACGGTGGGGACGAGGATGAACACGGCCATGGCGAACGACATGAGGCGAGCCATCTGGCGTCCTTCGTACTGATCGCGCACCAGGGCTACGGTTACGACGCGCGGTCCCGCCACTCCGAAGCCCTGCAGGACACGGCCCGCGATCATCACGTTGAAGGTGGGCGCAAAGATGCTCATGAGACACCCGGTCATATACAGGATGAGGCCCGTATGGATGGCGGGCTTGCGTCCGATGCTGTCGGAAAGCGGACCGAAGACGATCTGACCGAAGCCCAGCCCCAGGAACAGAGCGGTAACGACGAACTGGGCGTCATTCGGACGCGACGCCCCCAGGTCGCCAGCGATGGCGGGCAGCGCCGGAAGCATCGCATCGGTCGAAAGGGCGACGAGCGAAATCAAGAGGGCGACGAGAGAAACGCACTCGCCGGGACGAAGGGCGGTCATGGCCCGTGCGGCGGTGCCGGCAGGATGCCGACCTTGCCGGGTCGCCTCCACAGGGCGGACTTCATACGACTTCCACCCATGTCTTCATCCCGGATGCTTGGTGCGCGAGGGTATGGCAGTGCAGGAGCCATTTGCCGGGATTGTCGAATACGCGGAGGAGTCGCAGTAGAGGTTGGGGTTCACTGGTATTCTTGCATCAATCCGCAACGATCTGGTCGAGGATCGCCTTCATTCCTGGCGGCTGGTATCCTGCGTTGCTCATCTGGCTGATTGTCAACTCGCGGAAGTACACGTAGCGCGTGCCCGGAACGTACTTCCCTGCGAATGCCGGAAGGATATCCCTCCGGTGGCCCATCCGACGCCACCAGCAGCGGCCCGGAAACATGACGCATCAAGTGCTTCAGGAACTCGATGATCTGGGGGTTCTTGATGCCTCCCGGATGCAGTCGAAAGTAGAAGCGCCACCAAGTGACTCCGGCGATGGCCGACAGACTTCTGAGTCATTCGCTGGTCAACATAGCCGGAAACCGGCGCCAAGGTTCCGGTTTAACGCTCAAACACCGCGGAAGCCGAGGAACTGCATGTCGTCATGCAGGTTCCGGGAGTGATGTGTCCTTGGCTCCCTCCGTCGTTTCACTATTTTGGGGCCATCAACATATGCTGAAAACATGATTATTGGTGAAATCCATTGACCTGTTTCAGCGAATTTGTTATTTTCAACGGATGTTGAAAGGGTCGATTTTAAGAAACCACCTGGAGACGGAGGGCATGAATGCCGCTTGTGCTCTGCTCAGCCGTGTATCGGGTCTGGATGTCAGCTCGGCTCGCAATGAACAGCAGATCGGACGCGACTACCTCATAGATGGCCGGATCGAGTTCGAGCATGGCGACCACCGCTATGCACTCATCATCGAGGTCGAGTCGAACGGCGCTCCCCGGGTCGTCCGTTCTGTAGTCTATCAACTCAAGGGCTATTTGGCACATGTACGTCAGTCCGGCGACGGTGACCCCAGCCGCCGTTTGATCCCCATGCTTGTGACCCCTTACTTGTCTCCCGAATCACGGACGATTTGCACAGATCACGATGTCGCGTACCTCGATCTGGTCGGGAACGCTCATCTCGCTTTCGACAATGTCTTTATCGATCAAACCGTCGCGGACAAGCCCAAGTCCGAAACGCGTGCCCTGCGGTCGATGTTTACCCCGAAGGCGGCCGCTGTCCTACGCGTCATGCTGCGCTCTGTGGGTCGTACATGGCGTGTTGCCGAACTCGCCCGAGAGGCGAATGTCAGCCTCGGTCATGTCAGCAACGTTCGCAAAGCCCTTCTCGAACGGGAGTGGATCGAAAGGCTGGACAATGGCGTTGCCCTCGTCCAGCCGGGGGCGCTCCTCAAGACTTGGCGCGAGAACTACCGACGACCTGTCGCGCATCGCGTGACCGGATACACGTATCTCCACGGCAAGCAACTCAATGAGCGGCTATCGGGTCAACTCAATCCACATACACCTCGCCCGCGGGCAATTTACTCCTTGAATTCCGCCGCCCAATGGTTCGCCCCCTTTGCCCGCGACGGCACCACCACTTTCTATTCCGACGAGCCCGGTCTTCGGTTGTTGATGGAGACGTTGGAGATGAACTCGACCACAAGGGGAGCAAACGTCATCCTGGGAATCCCGGTCGACGATACTCTGTTCGACGACGCTATCGAACCGGCGCCGGGAATCTTCTGCACCGGTCCTATCATCACCTATTTGGACCTATGGACCGGCAGTGAGCGCGATCGAGAGGCCGCCGAATATGTTGCCAAGGAGTTCTTTCCATGGCTGTGAGAGAACCTCAGTCCGCCAACGACTATGACGACCGTACAACCGAGGCGGTAAAATCCGTGCTGATCGAAATAGGACAGATCCTCGGCAGCTTTGCAGGCAAGTTTGCGGTCGTCGGCGGAGCCGTACCATGGTTGTTGCTGCGTGAAGCTGATACGCCGCACATCGGCACCCGAGACATCGATCTCAGTCTGGACACCGAGGCCCTGGCCGACGGCGAATACGTCCGCCTCGTCGATGCCCTTCGGGTGCAGGGCTACCAACAGCGAAACGATCTGCTCCGCTTTCAACTAATACGTACCGTGCCCGCCCGTGATTCGGGACCCGATATCGACGTTGTCGTCGACTTTCTCATGCCACGCGATGCCGAGATCGTGAGGAACGATCCGCCGCTTGTCAGCGAATTCGCGGTGCAGCGTGCTCACGGAGTCGACCTCGCTCTGCAATTCTCCGAGACCGTATTCCTCGATGGCGAGATGCCCGACGGTGGCAAAAACCGGGTACACATTGCCGTGTGCTCGATCCCGGCCTTGTTGGCCATGAAAGGCTATGCCATCGACGGACGTAAGAAGCGCAAGGATGCCTACGACATCTATTACTGTGTACGAAATTTCCCTGGAGGCCTCGCGGCCCTCGTTGCGGCGACATCGCCGCTCCTTGACGTCGAAACCGCTTGGCAAGGCTACCACTTGATCTCGACGAAGTTCCGCGACGCAGACGACTTTGGGCCGACGAGTGTCCGGATTTTCGTGGAGGGTTCGGATGCGCTGGGTGATCGCACTCCTGACCAATGGCAGCAGGACGCTTTCGGCCAAGTCAACATTTGGTTGACAAGGCTCGGCCTGAGGTGATTGATGACAAACCTTTCCGCTACCAGGACCCGCAGCAAGGACATGCCGATCATCGACAGAGTGTTCGATATGGAGGGCGGCGTCGTTCTCAACTTTAGCAATCGGACATTCCGCGAATTCTTTTGCGAAGAGTTCGGCGTCGATATCCACGATCCCCGTTGGGGCGTTGAGGGCTAAAGCAAAGCGCTTGCGGTACTACTTGCGCCGAGCGGATCGACAGACAGCCCTTACCACACTCGAAGCCTTGTGGGAGTACCGCGAAACGAGCAGCGTCACCCAAAACTATCTATATCAACTACTTATGATTGATTCCCGAGGTCGATACACGGTCGGCGTGGACATCGGCGGCACCTTTACCGACTGTGTCACCATGGACGCCCGCGGCACGGTGACCGTGGGCAAGTCCCTTTCCACGCCGGACGACTATTCCATCGGCGCCCTGAACGCGGTGCGGAACGCTGCCGAGAGCCTGGGGCTGGCGGACGAAACCGAGCTTCTCGGCTCCACCCGACTGTTCTTCCACGCCTGCACCATCGGCGACAACGCCCTCATCACGGGGTCCGGGGCGGTGACCGGACTGATCACCACCAAGGGCTTCGCCGACACCCTTCGCATCATGCGCGGGCGCTTCACCGACGGCGTCCCGGAGTCGGAGATCTTCCATCTCGCCACCCTCGACAAGCCCGCGCCCATGGTGCCGCGGGCGCTCATCAAGGAGGTGGACGAGCGGGTGGACTACAAAGGCTCGGTCCTCGTCCGGCTCGATCCGGCCCAGGTGGAGAGGGCCGTGGCCGAGCTGGAATCGGGCGGCGTGGAGGCCATCGCCGTGAGCCTCATCTGGTCCGTGGCCGACGACCGGCACGAACGGGCCATCGCCGAGATGGTCGCGGACAGGTGCCCCGGGATATTCCTCAGCCTGTCCAGCGAAGTGGCGCCCTACCTGGGCGAGTACGAGCGCACCGCCACCACCGTGTTCAACGCCTCCATCGGGCCGAGGATCTCTACCTACGTCAAGCGCCTGGGAGGCCGGCTGCGGGAGACGGGCCTCGATGGCGAGCCGCTCATCATGCAGTCCTATGGCGGGGTCCTGGGAGTGGAGGCCACCGCCCGCAACGCCATCGGCACCATCGAGTCCGGACCTGCCGCCGGGGTCTCGGGCAGCGCCTGGCTCGGCCGCCTCATGGACCTGCCCGATATCCTGGCCACGGACATGGGCGGCACCACCTTCAAGGTCAGCGTGATCCGGGACGGCGCCATCGAGATGGACTACAAGCCGGTGCTGCTGCGCCATCAGATCTACGCCACCAAGATCTGGGTGGAGTCCATCGGCGCGGGGGGCGGCAGCATCGCCTGGACCGATCCCAGGACAGGGTTGCTCAAGGTGGGGCCGGAGGGGGCGGGGGCGCAGCCCGGACCCGCCTGTTACGGCCTGGGGGGCGCCGAGCCCACGGTGTCCGACGCGGACCTCGTGCTGGGTTACCTCAATCCGGATTACTTCCTGGGCGGGCGCATGTCGCTGGATGCCGAACAGGCGCGCCGCGCCGTCGAGCAAAGGGTCGCCGAGCCCCTGGGCCTGTCCGTGGAAGCGGCGGCCGCCGGCATCTACCGCATCATCAACGCGCACATGAGCGACCTCATCCGGCGCGCCACGGTGGAACGGGGCTACGACCCCCGGGACTTCACCCTGTTCGCGTTCGGCGGCGCCGGGCCGGTGCACGCCGCCCGCTACGCGGCGGAACTGGGCATCGAGCAGGTGGTGGTGCCGCTCACGGCATCGGTGCACAGTGCCACCGGCCTGGTCAGCTCGAACATCGTCTACCAGTACGGCAAGTCGGACCGGTTGCTGGTGCCGGCAGACCGTGAGCGCGTCAACCGGAACTTCGACGAGCTGGCGCGGCGCGCCCGCGCGGACCTGGCGGCCGCCGGGTTCGAGGGCGACGGCGTCCGCATCGAGCGAAGCCTCGACATGCGGTACCGTTACCAGGTGCACGAGCTGAACGTGGGCATGCACGAAGGCGCGGAGCCGCTATCGGAGCAGGAGCTTGAGGGCGTCTACGAACGTTTCGACGGCCTGTACGAACGGACCTACGGCCCCGGCTCCGGCTACCGCGAGGCCGGCAAGGAGATCATGAACTTCCGGCTCACCGCCACCGGCATGCTCGACAAGCCCCGGCTGCAACGGTACCCGTTGTCGTCCGGCGATGCGGGCGGCGCGGTTACGGGACGCCGGAAGGTCTGCTTCGAAGAGTTCGAGGAGGGGCGCGAGACCCCGGTGTACGGCTTCGAATCCTTGCAACCCGGGAACGAGATCGCAGGCCCGGCCGTTATCGAGACGCCGGTGACCACCATCCTGGTCAACCCGGGCGACCGGGCGGTCATGGATGAGTACCGGAATGTCCGGCTGCTCATCGGGAGCTGAGGGAGCACGCCATGGACACCCGAATCCGCGGCATCGATCCGGTGACCTTCGAGATACTGTCGCACCGGCTGCACCAGGTGACCCGTGAGATGGGAATCACCCTGGAGCGCACCGGCGGCACCGTCAACACCACCCAGCAGCGGGACTACATGGCCTCGCTCTACCGGCCGGACGGCGAGATACTGTGCGCCGGCGCCACCCTGGGACAGCACGTGGCCTGCGCCAGCTACGCGGTGAAGAGCATCATCAAGCGCTTCCCGCCCGACGAGATCTTCGAGGACGACGTCTTCCTCTTGAACGATCCCTACCTCGCCGCCATCCACCAGTCCGACGTCTACGTCATCGCGCCGATCCACCACCGGGGGCGGCTGGTGGCCTGGAGCGCGACGTTCGTCCACGTGAACGACGTCGGCGCCATGTCCCCGGGGGGTGACTCGCCCGACGCCACCGAGATCTTTCACGAGGGGTTGCGGGTCCCCGGCATCAAACTGGTGGAGCGGGGCACGTTGCGCCAGGACGTGTTCGACACCCTCACCAACATGACCCGCCAGCCGGGCATGGTGGGTCTGGATTTCAAGTGCGAGATCGCCGCCAACAACGTGGCCAAGGCACGCCTCGCGGAGATGTACGACCACTACGGGCCGGAGCTGCTGGAGTCGGTGGGCAACGAGATGATCCGCTACACCGAGGCAATCCTGCGCGAGAGGATCGACTCGTTCGAGGATGGCGAGTGGACCGAGGAGCTGGCGCTGGAGGCCCAGGACACCTGGCGCATGAAGGTGACGCTGCGCAAGCGTGGCGACCGGCTCATCTTCGACTTCACCGGCACCGACCCCCAGGCCGTGACCGGCGTCAACCTGCCGTTCCACGGCACCGCCGGCTTCTGCTTTGCCGCGGTGCTGACCACGCTCGTGTACGATCTCCCCAAGAACCACGGCGTGCTGCGGCCGCTGGAGGTCATCGCCCCCGAGGGGACGTTGGTGAACGTCAGGTACCCCGGTCCGGTGTCGATGAACACCACCTCGTGCGGATTCGGTACCGGCTTCCTGGCCAGTTCGGTGCTGATGCAGATGCTCGGCACCCACGAGCGCTGGAGGGACGAGATCGTCACCCCCAACGCCAGCCACCGGAACGGCAAGCACTCGGGGATGAGCCAGTACGGCCGCTACTGCGTGTTCAACCTCGCCCACGGCGCCATGGACGGCAACGGCGCCCGCGCCTACCGCGACGGCATCGACTCCGGCGGCACTTACATGAGCTGTCCCAATGCCGAGTGGTTCGAGCTCAACTTCCCAGTGCTCTACCTGTTCCGCCGCCACGCGGAGGACTCGGCCGGCCCGGGAGAGTTCCGTGGCGGACTGGCGGTGGAGACGGCGCACACCCCCCACGATGCCCCCGAGGGCAGGCTGGGCGGCGTCGCCTACGGCGTGGCCGGACTCCGGAACTCCGGCCACGGCATGTACGGCGGCTACCCCGGCGCCCCCAGCGTCATTGTCCTGAGGGAGGGGACCCAGGTCCGTGAGGTTATGGACGGGGACCGGAACGCCGTGGACCTCGACGAGGTGGGCGGGCGGGAACGGGTGCTGCCATACTGCAACTTCGAGTTCAACGAGGGCGACGTCCTCTACATGCGGGTGGCCAGCGGCGGCGGTTACGGCGACCCGCTGAGCCGGGAGCCTAGCCGGGTGCGGGCGGACGTGAAGGACGGCGCGGTTTCGGAGGATGCGGCCCGGGACATCTACGGCGTGGCATTCAAGCCCGGGACCCGGGAGGTGGATCCCGATGCCACCGAAGAGCTACGGCGTCGCGTCGGACACGGCAACTGCGGCTCCGGTCACACGAGGAGCGGGGTGGACAGCCACACGGGCGCGTCCTGTCCCCGATGCGGGGCCACGGCCGCTGAATCGGGACCTCAGGCGTGGGTCTTCCCGCCCACGGAAGCCGGGCCGCTCATGGCTGACCTGAAGGGGCGGTACCTGTTCGAGAAGCTCTACTGCGGCTCCTGCAAGGCTCTGATCAGGGCACACATGGTGTCGGAAGAACGCTGACCTGCCCCGCGCCCGGCCCTGCCCCTGGACCCCGGACTCGATCCGGGGTCCAGGGGCAGGGCCGGAGCGCCTCAGAACCCGAACTGGGCCATGTCGACCTGGGCGCCGCTCTTGCGGCACTCCTCCTCGAACACCCGATGGATCTCGGGGTCCTGGTCTTGGTACTCGATCTGCGCGCCCCCCTTCTTGACGTCCTCGCCGGTGTCCTTGAGCTCTTCCACCTTGTACTTGAAGCCCCAGGGCTTGAGCGCCAGGTAGCGCGCCGGCTCGGCGCCGTTGTTGAAGTGCTGGTGCCACCACTGGATGGGGGGCACGAACATGCTCATGCGGCCCCAGTCCACGCGCTTCCGTGGCGCGCCTTCCTCCCACAGGAAGGAGTAGCCCGACCCGGTCAGCATGATGATGTGGGCGCCGGCGCCGTGGCGGTGGGCCTTCTTGTACTTGCCCACCGGGAACTCCGAGAGGTGCGCGCTCATGGTGTTGTCGACGAACTCGAACAGCGTGGTGCGGTTGCCGCCGCCGCGCTCCTTGTAGTCCTTGGGCGAGAACTGCCACAGGTCCGCGATGAAGTTGGATTCCCACACGCGGCCCTTCTTCACCCCCTCGAGGTAGCGCCCGGGCTGGCCCCATTGGTTGGCGTCGCCCTGGTAGCGGTCGCCGAAGGTAAAGGGGTTGTTGAAGATGTAGTCCAGGTTCCGGTAGCGGTTGACGATCACGGTGGCGTCGGTCAGGGAGATCATCCGCACCGGCTCCCGTCCCTGGGCGTTGAAGTGCTGGAACCAGGTGTTGAGCGGGACGGAGAAGAGGCTTCCCTTCTGCCATTCCAGGGTGTGCTTCCGGCCGCCCTCGTTCCACAGGGTGGTGGCGCCCTGGCCGGACAGGATGAACACCGCCTCCTCGAACAGGTGCCGCTGCGGCCGCAGTTCCCGGCCCGGGGCGATCTCCTGTATCACCGTGTCGCAGGTGCCGCCGGCGCCGTCGAGGTTGACGAAGGCGCCCTTGCCGCCGGTGCGGGCCCAGTCGCCCAGCTCCAGCTCCAGCAGGTCGTCGACGATGAACCCCTTGTACACCGGGATTCCCTCCCACTGCTGGTAGATCTCGTAGGGGCTGATGGGTGCGAAGGCGGAGGCTTCGTTGAGGTTCCGTTCCGATCCGTTGGCGGTCTCCGCGGTGGCTGGCTTGCTCATGGTAATGACTCCTGGCGCTCCTCCCGGTAGAGCCCGAAGGCCTCCTTCACCGGGCGGTCGTTGACCGAGAATAATATGGCCTCGTCCTTGTGTCCGTTCTCGTGCCGGTGCCAGGACCACAGCGGCACGGTGAAGAAGTCGCCCTGGCTCCATTCGATGCGTTGGTCGTCGACGATGGTGGCGCCGCCGCCCCGGAACACGTGGTAGATGGTTGTGCTGGTGTGGCGGTGCGAGCGCGTCTCCTCGCCGGGCCGGATCATCTGGATCTCGCAGCCGATGGTCCGGAGCGTGAAGCCGCCGTTCCGGGGGTTGACGTAGCGCAGCAGCACCCCGTCGCACTCGTCTCCCGGGCTCGACGCCAGCGCCTTGAGGGACTCGTAGATGGTCTCCCACGGGTAGCGGAAGGGCGGGTCCGGGAACTCCGAGAGCTGCTCCGGCGGCCGCGCCCAGCCGAACTGGTGCAGGCTGAAGTCGGGCATGGCCTCCACCGGCTGCTGTTTCTGGCTGAAAGGCTCCACCGCCATGACCTCCAGGGCCTTGAGCAGGGGTCCGTCGTGGCCGTCCACCCAGACGATGTTCTCGCCGCTGCCGTTGTAGTGGTCGTGCCAGGTCCACTGCGGCGTCAGGATCAGGTCGCCGGGATGCATGGTGAACCGCTCGCCCTGGACGGTGGTGAAGGCGCCGCCGCCCTTGATGACGAAGCGCAGCGCGGTCAGCGTATGGCGGTGGGCCTTGGCGATCTCCCCGGGCTTCACGAGCTGCACCGAGGTGTGCACCGTGTTGGTGGCGCCCGTGACCCCCGGCACGCCGGGATTGAGGAGGCGGATGGTGCGCCGCTCCGACTGTTCGAGGCTGACCAGCTCTCCGGCTTCCAGCAGCCCGTTGTAGATGTGGTCCCACTTCCACAGGTAGGGGACGACGGTTGTCCTGGGCTCGATGACGTCGCCGTCGTTGCCCGTGATGTTGGAGGCCCAGAAGCCCGCCAACTGCTTGGTGGCCAGGTCCTTGTCGAGTTCGTCGAGGCTCATGTTGGTGCACATATGGCTGTTACAGGCCACTAGCAGTTCAGCCTTCGATGCGCCGCATGGCGTAGGCCAGCCCGCCGCGGTAGGCGCGGTCGATGACCATGCACTGCCTGGCGGCCCGAAGCACCGTGTCGTAGTCCTCCTGGGTGCGGACGTGCTTGTCGTAGACGCCGTCCATCATGTCCGAATGCTCGGTGTCCGCGGTGGCGTGCACGTTGAGCGAGATCATCCGCTTGAGGCTGATGCCCAGCTCGTTCTCGAACTTCTTGCCGATGCGGTAGGACATGCCGCCGTCTTTGACGATGTCGGGGTTGTTGCGGCGTTCGAGCATCTGGGAGGATGTGAACGCGGCCAGCCAAGGGCCCTTGACGGCGATGTGGTGCCAGGCGAGGAAGGCTGCCTGGGCCATGGGCGGCAGCTCGGCCTTGTCGAAGTCCTCGGGTTCCAGGCCGATGACCTCGCCCTGCTTGACCGTGAGGGAGTAGTGGTCCATGCCCGCCCGGGGGTCGTTGATCAGCTCGTCGCTCTCGTGCCGCCACACCAGCGCCTTGACGTCGAGGGGCGAGGCGGCCTGCACGTAGCCCCAGCAGTCGCGGCGGTTCCTGGTGTAAAGGGCATTCTGCACCACGTAGTAGCGGCCCCGCTCCATGGTCCAGGGCAGCGTCAGCAGGTCCTGGAACTCGTCGGTTGCGTACTGGCCGTTGCACATCTCGTCCAGGGTGCTCTTGAGCTTCGCGATATCGGGCATGTCGTCGGACTCCTGTCGGGCGCCGGCCGCCGGTTCGATGTCCCGCGTGGAGGTGGGCCAGCGAGGGACACGATGCGGGGGATTCAGTCTAGTGTCCTGTCCCAGGTAATTGTTAACCGATCTGCTTGTCTTTCTTGTCGTCGGCTGCGTTGCTCTTCCTCGCGTGGTGACCGCCACTGCTCGTCATCGCGCCTTGCCGACCACAAGAAATCCTGCGCACCTCGGTAAACAATTACCTGGGACAGGACACTAGCGCCTCCATCATGTTGGCGAGCTGCTCGCGGTAGGCCCGGTCGATCATGAGGCTTTCCCGGGCTCCGCGAAGCAGCGCCTGCCGCTCATCTTCGGTGTGGCAGTGATCCCGCGCCACCGCCAGCAGCAACTGGCCGTGCTCCACGTCGGCGGTGACGTGCTCGGCGTTGTTGATCTGTCGTTTCAACGGGATCCCCAGGTCCCGTTCGAGGTTCTTGCCGACGCGGTACGACAACGAGCCGCCGCGCACGAGGTCGTCGGAGTTGCGCATCTCCAGAACCGCCGACGCCGCGATGGCCTCGCGCCACGGGCGGTCCTTGGCCAGGTGTATCCAGGCGTAGAAGCAGGCCACGGCCGCGTCCAGCGGTCGCACGCGCTCGTAGTCCTCGGGAGACAGGCCGAAGATCCTGCCTTCCTGGACGGCCAGGGTGATGTGGTCCACCTTGCCGGCGGCCTTGTCGCCCATGAGCTCCTCGCCCTCGTGCTCCCAGACGAGCCGCTTGACGCTCAACGGCGCGGCGCCGGCCACGAACCCCCAGCAGTCCCGCCGGTTGGCGACGTAGTGCTTCATCTGGATGGAGAGGGCCTGGGCGCGTGCCTGCGAGAACCGGAGATCCAGCAGCCGGCGGAAGGGCGGGGTTTCGAACTGCCGGTTCACCAACTCCACCAGTTCGCGCCAGGTGCCTTCCACGCCGTTCCGTTCCGCGCCGTGCGTTTCCATGCTCTTCCCCGGGACGCGCTACTTTGCCTCGACCAACTGCTTGAGGCGCGCCTTGGCCCCCGGCCCGATGGAAAAGACCTGCTTCACCAGGCCCAGGATTTCGGCGCCGGACAGGTACGCTATCTCGATGCCGATCTTCCTGGACGCCGCCTTGAACTCCGGGTCGTCCAGGGTGTTCCTGAAGGCGGTCTGGAGCGCCTCCAGCCGGTCCTTCGGGATGCCCGGCGGCGTCACGTAGGCGCGGAACAGCTTGTACGGCGCCAGCCACGCTTCGTAGGCCGCGCGCTCGTCGGCGTTCTCGATGTGGTCGGCGAACAGCGGCAGGTTCTTGAGCACGGGCTCGTCCCTGTCGCCGGCGGTGAGGAAGGGAATCAACCGGTCGCCTTCCTTGCCCTTGAGTATTTCCGTGGCCTGGATCCGCACCGACTCCCACGAAGAGCAGTACCCGTCCACCTCCTTGCGCCCCACCGCCGCGCGAATCTGCGCCGTGCCGTTGTATCCCCTGACGACGTTGATCCTGGCGCCCACGAAATCCCGCAGGATCAGCGGAGCGTCGCGGGTGAGGGTGCCCGCGGACCCGAAATTGACGGGCTTCGGGGCGTTCAGGAGCCCCTTGAGGTCGGTCACTCCGGTGCGCGACATCACCATGCACGTGGGCGTGGCCTTGCCGGCGCTGCCCAGCCAGCCGAACCTGGCATTGTCGAACCGGATGCCCTTCTCGCCCAGCACCTGCTTCATCACCAGGCCGCTGTTGGTCGCCCCGATCACCGAGCCGTCGCGCTTGGCGACGTTGTAGAGGTAGTTCATGGCGATGGCAAAGCCGGCGCCGGGCATGTTCTGGACGATGATCTTCGGGTTGCCCGGAATGTGTTGGGTGAGGGTGCGGGCGATGGTACGGGCGTAGGTGTCGAAGCCTCCTCCCGGAGACGAGCCCAGGATGAACCGGAGGGTCTTGCCTTTGTAGAACTCCGCCACGTCGGCCCATGCGGTGGCCGGAACGGCCACGCACAGGAGCAATGAGAAGGCGGCGGCGAATCGGTACGGATATCTCATCGGTAACTCCTTCTCTGTGGCCGGGTACGCGGCCGTGAACACGTCACGCCCGCCCGGCATTCCCCTACGCAACGCCCGTCGCCCCTCTCACAACCGGTCCGCCCATTTCGCGCGGACCTGGGCCTTGTATTCGGCGCTGACGCCGGAAATCCCGGGAAAGGCGTCCTTCCAGCTATAGGGCCGGCAGGCGTCCACCACCATGCAGGAGGTGGTGAGTTCCCGGCGCTGCTTGTCCTCTGGCGAAAGCCGCGGGTTGAGGATGCTGGCGGCCACGTCGAGGATTTCCGAGTCGGTCCTGGGGTCCCAGCGGGTGGACATGGCCCAGAGCACCTCGCCCATGTCGGTGATGTCCACGTCCTCGTCCACCACGATCACCATGCGCACGTCCCGGCCGCCGTCGCGGGTGGCGAGCACGCCGTAACCCGCCTGCTTGGCGTGGCCCGAGTAACGCTGCTTGACCGCCACGGTCACCACGAAGCGTCCCTGTTTCGGGAACCACACGCCGTGCACCTCCGGGATGCCGGCGCGCTCCATGGCCGACCAGATGTTGGCGGAGCGGATGTACTTGTGAGTCTCGCTGTTGAGGAAGGTCCTGAGCGGCGGATCACCGGTGATGATCGGGTCGTCCCGGTGATAGACGGCTTCCACCTTCACCACCGGAGCCTGCCGGGACCCCGACGCGTAGTATCCGGGCCACTCGCCGAACGGTCCCTCCTCGTGGGTCTCCTGCTCGGGGGGCGGTATATGGCCCTCCAGGACGATATCCGCGAAGGCGGGCACGGGCAGCCCGGTCTTCTGTCCCTTGATGACCGGGACCGAGGTTTCCAGGAGTCCGCCCAGGAAGTCGTACTCGCTCATGTTCCAGGGGATGCCCACGGCGCTCGCGGTCATCATGCCCGGAGGGAGGCCGCAGATGATGGCCACCGGGCAGCTCTCGCCCCGGGCCCAGTACTTCCGGGCGATCAGGTCGCCGTGCTTCCCCGGGATCATCCACACGCCCACGGTGTTCTCGTCGTGGACCTGGACACGGTAGGTGCCGACGTTGACGTAGCCGGTGTCGGGATCGCGGCAGACCGTGGCGGTGAAGGTGCCGATGTAGCGGCCGCCGTCGTCCGCGTGCCACTTGGGCGTGGGGAACTTGAGCACGTTGACGTCGCCGTCGAAGGCGACGTTCTCCAAGAGCGGCGATTCGCCGATCTCGGTCGGGGGAATGGGCTTCAGATCCCGGAGGCGCCCCTTGACGGCCTGCACCACATCCAGTCCGCGGACGTCTGGCGGCATGCCCAGGGCCAGGGCGTCGGACTCGGGCGACCGGAGGACGTTGCTGAGAACGCGGTAGCCTTCCGGGTGATCCGGGACGGCGTCGAAGAGCAGCGCCGAGCCCTCGCCGGATTCGGCCGCGATCTCGGTGAGGGCGCCGATCTCCAGGTCCCAGTGGGCGTCGCGGATCTCCTTGAGCTTTCCCGCCTGCCTGAGCCGGTGGATGAAAGTCCGCAGGTTCAGGGCCGCTTCAACGTCCCGTGGCTCGCTCGTCATGCGTCCATCTCCATGGTGTTGCCGGACCCGAGGGTCGATCCGCAGCCATCCATAGGCCCTATAGGCCCACCGCGGGCGGCTGTCAACCTGGACATCCGCGCCCATTTTGTCTAAGCGTGTAGGGGAGGAGGTCGAGAAGCAGACATGGCACAGATCACCGACCCGTTGCGGCAACACGATTGGAACTCCGAGGAATACGTCGAGGACTGGGCGCAGCGCCAGATGCGCAACGAGACGCTCCGAGCCAGGCAGTTCGCGCTCATGGCCAGCCTGGTGCCTTTCGAGAACGAGGCCGTCTTCCGGTTCATGGATGTCGGATGCGGTTACGGGGCGCTGAGCAAATACCTGCTGGAGACGTTTCCCCGCGCCACCGCCGTGTGCCACGACGGCTCGGCCGCCATGGCCAAGCTGGGCGGTGAACGCATGAAGGATCTCCAGGGGCGGTTCGAGTACGTGATCTCCGACTTCAGCAAGAAGGGCTGGAGCCGGGGGGCCGGCGGCGAGTTCGATGTCGTGGTCTCCTGCAACGCCATCCACAACGTCCGGGTCGGAGAGACCATCAAGGCCGTCTACGAGGAGATCTTCGGGCGGGTCCGGTCCGGCGGCCGGTTCTTCAACCTCGACCGCGGCTCGGCAACGATGGAAGACCAGCTCGCCTGGTTCAAGAGCGCCGGGTTCCAGGACGTGACGTGCCACCAGAAGAGTTCCGGACTTTCCCTCTACGGCGGTTCCAAGCCCTGACCTTTCCCGGACACCAGGATCCTCCTCGATGACGGGTCCACGGGCCGGCAGCCTCGCACTGCTGTACAGTACGGTTATGCTCATGAGCCTGGGGCAGGGCATGGTGTTTCCCACCATCCCGCTGCTGGCGTCATCCTTCGCCGTCTCCGCCGGGCTCGCCGTGCAGGTGGTTACCGCCCATGCCCTGGGCCGCACCATCATCCTGATCCCGGCGGGCCTGCTCCTCGACCGGTCCGGAGCCAAGATCACCATGCTGGTGGGAAGCGCTCTGGTCCTGTGCGGCGCCTTCGTCACCGCCGTCACCCCTTACTTCCTGTTGCTTTTTGTCGGGCAGTTCCTCGCCGGCGTCGGCGACAGCGTCTGGACCATGGGCCGGGAGGTTTCCGGCGTCGAGATGGTGCCGCGGCACCAGCGGGGCCGCCTGCTGAGCGGTTTCATGGGGGTCAAGTCCGCCGGCATGGCCATCGGTCCGGTGGTGGGCGGGATCGTCACCCAGTGGGTAGGGTTTCGGATGGTGTTCACGGTCTACGCGGCCGTGGCCCTGGCCGTGTTCGTGACCGCGCTGCTGGCGCGAAAGGACACGGTCCGGGCCAGAGTCGGCAAGATCGCCTGGTGGGGAAGGGTCTCGGACGTCCTGCCGCATCTCCGTGCCACCTTCGTGGCGCTCGTGTTCGCGACCTTCAGCATGCAGATGTACCGCACCACCCTGCAAGGCATGCTGCCGCTGTACGCCGGGGTGGAACTGGGTTACTCGGCGGCGCACGTGGGCGGCCTTTTCGGCGTGTCCGGTGTGTTCGTCCTGCTCATGATCCTGCCCGCCGGCTTCATCACGGACCGCGTCGGGCGCAAGTACTGCAGCGTCCCCAGCACCGCGCTGCCGGGCATCGCGTTCCTGGCCTTCCCGTTCGCCTCGACGATGCCGCAACTCGTGGCGATCATGCTGGTGATCGGCCTCGCCCAGGGCATGTCCCTGGGCGCCCTGGCGGTGTCCACCTACGACGTGATCCCGGCGGAGGCACGGGGACGCCTTCAGGGGTTGCGCAGGACCGTGGGCGAGTCCGGGGCGGTGATGGGTCCGCTGGTGGGCGGTTGGCTCGTGAATCTGGTCAGCGCCGGCAGGACGTTCCTCTTCTACGCTCCGATCCTGCTGGCCGCCGCCGCCGGGCTGGCGTTCGTGGCGAAAGAAACGCTGGCGAAGGAGTTTGACAACAACCCGGCAAGGCTCTAGTGTCGTGTCCCACGTAAATATTGACAAATCTGCTGGTCTTTTTCGTCGTCGGCTGCGTTGCTCTTCCTCGCGTGGTAACCGCCACTGCTCGTCATCGCGCCTTGCCGACAACGAAAAATCCTGCGCATCTTTGTCAACATTTACGTGGGACACGACACTAGCGTGGTTGCCCCGGCGTAGCGGATGCCGGAACCCTTTCAGACGGGAGGACTCCTATGCACAAGGATACGATCGATCCGAAGGTCTTCGATCTCTACGACGAGTACTGCCACAGCATGATGGACCGGCGCGAGTTTCTTCGCCGCGCCAGCGCCCTGGCCGTCGTCGGCGGATCCGGGCTGCTGATGGCACGGGCGCTGCTGCCGGACTATGCCGCGGCGCAGATGATCTCGTTCACCGATAAGCGCATCAAGGCGCGCTATGTCCAGTACGATTCGCCCGGCGGCAACTCCGGCAGGATGCGGGGTTACCTGGTCCAGCCGGCCGGTCCGGGTCCGTTCCCCGCGGTTCTCGTCATCCACGAGAACCGCGGGCTCAACCCGCATATCGAGGATGTCGCCCGCCGCGCCGCGGTGGAAGGGTTCCTCGCCCTGGCGCCGGACGGTCTGGCGCCCATCGGCGGCTATCCCGGCAACGACGACGACGGCAAGAAGATGCAGCGGAGCCTCGACAGGGGCAAGCTCCGCATCGACCTTCTCAACAGCGCCCGGTATCTCAAGGCCCACGCGCTGTCCAACGGGAAACTGGGGGCCACGGGCTTCTGCTTCGGCGGCGGGGTGGTGGGATTCCTCGCGGTCCGGATGGGAAGCGACCTGAACGCCGGCGTGCCGTTCTACGGCTCCGCCCCGAAAGACGCGGCCGACGTCGCCAGAATCAAGGCGCCGCTGCTGATCCACTACGCGGAGAACGACCCGCGCATCAACAAGCAGGCTCCCGGCTTCATGGCGGCCCTGAAGGCCAACGGCGTACCGCACGAGGCGCATACCTACCCGGGCACGCGCCACGGCTTCCACAACAATTCGACGCCGCGCTACGATGAAGCCGCCGCCAAGCTGGCGTGGGAGCGGACCGTCGCCTTCTTCAGAAAGCATCTGTCGTAAACGACCGGCGACCATCCCGACCCGTGTGAATCCGGCGGCCCTGGGGCCGCCGGCAACGGGTGCGTCGAGGTGAGATGACCGAGCAGTGGCAATACCAGCTACGCCTCACTCTGGCGGATGAGTTTGCCGAGGCAGCCCGGTGCGGGGGCGACGATCCATCTATCGAGCCGCTCACCGAGTTGCTGGTCCGGCACAACGCGACGCTGAGATGCCAATACGATGCCTTCGCCGGCTATTGCGCCGAAGCGGAGCAAGAGGGCGTCGGCAAGTACCCCCTCTACGCCTGGACCAGGGCCACCATCGAAGATCCGGCCAAGAAGGCGAAGTACCTCGCGTCCTTCACCATCTACGTGGACGGAGAAGAGGTCTACGACAAGGCCAGGGCCGATGGACTGGAGGCGGATCTACAGCCTCTGGTCGGCGGCGCCGTGGTGACCGCGCTGGCCAGGCACGACACCAATCCCGCGCACAACCCACAGCCGCCCAAACGTTATCGGTCGTGAGCACCGTAATCGAATCTGGGCGAGATCAAGATTTCCTAAGCGTTTTTGTAGACGAGTAATCGATTCTGTATTTGAAGCGCCGATGATATCGATCTGAGCGAATCCTTGTCGGTTCTCTGATTGGTTCAGGTATGTACAAGGCATGTCCAGCATTATTTGTAATCGGTTTCATGTGGAGGTAGCTTATTCTAAGTCTGACTATACGGCTGTAACCGCCTTTGGATGAATAAAACGTGAGTAACGAGGACAAGGTCCCCATAGGCCAAGCCTGGCTCAGGCGAGAGATGGCTTTGGCGGTGCCGCCCCCGGCAACCGAGAGCTACGTCGTCGCCAGTGCCCGGCGAACCGAGGTGCACGGCCCGCGGACCATCGAGTTGTATCCCCGATCCTATGCCACGGATGGGTCCTTGGCCGCTCACGTTCGATTTGCACTGCGTCATGAACCCGTGGACCTCGGCGTTCTGGTCGCGGCACTCAAGGCCGCTGAACCCTCCGAGTTGGAAGCTTGGGTGCGGTCAGAGCCTACGGGGGCCTTCAGCCGCCGGGCGTGGTTTTTCTACGAGTCCTTTACCGGGAGAACGCTGGATGTCGAGGATGTCCGCACCGGAAATTACGTGGCGGCTCTCAATCCCGACAAGCACATCGTTGCGGAAAGACGCAATTCTCCGCGCCACCGCGTAGCCGACAACCTGCTCGGCGGCCCCGCTCTCTGCCCGACCGTGCGGCGCACTCCGCGACTGATGGAGCAGATGGGTGTACGGCTGGACCAGGAAGCGCGGACGCTCCTCGAGAGCTATGACCCGCTGCTCCTCGCCCGCGCCGTGAACCATCTCTATACGAAAGAGACGCGTTCCTCATTCGCCATCGAGGGCGAGACACCGAGCGCGAAGCGCACCGAGCGGTTTGTCGCTGCCCTGAAAGCGGCGGCGGACTTCGATCCGAGCGACAAGATGGCATTGATCCGCCTCCAGGGAGACATTGTCGATCCGCGCTACGCGTCCGCGGATTGGCGCGATTTCCAGAACTTCATCGGCGCCACTGTCCAGGGGTATCGCGAAGAGGTCCATTTCATTTGCCCGCGGCCTGAAGATGTGCCCAGCCTCATGGCTGCCTGGATGGCGTCGACACGGCGCATCCTGGGCGGCGGAGTCGAGCCCGTCGTCGCGGCGGCGGTCTGTGCTTTCGCCTTCGTCTTCATCCACCCCTTCGAGGACGGCAACGGGCGCATCCACCGATTCCTGATTCACCACGTCCTTGCGAAATCCGGGTATGGCCCGCCCAACCTCATCTTTCCCGTTTCCGCTGCCATATTGCGTGACCGCGGCAGCTACGACGAGGTGCTCGAAGGCTTTTCGCGGCCGATTTCCGAATTTGTCCAATGGAGATGGACGGGAGAGGGACGGATTGTCGTCGAGAACGACACCCGCGACCTCTACCGTTACTTCGACGCGACGGCGTTTGTCGAATACCTCTACGATCGCGTGGCCGACACGGTTCGCCGGGACCTCAAGGAAGAGCTTGGATTCATTGCCACCTTCGACAGGGCGTTCGAAGCGGCGCGCGCCATTGTCGATATGCCGGATCGCCGGGCATCGCTGTTCGTGCGACTGTGCATGCAGAATGGCGGACGTCTCCCGGCTGCCAGGCGCGGTCAATTCGCGGAACTGGATGACTCCGAGATCGCTGCAATGGAAGCGGCGGTCCGGGACGCCATCCGCTAACCAGCGACGCCGACTCACTTTTGGAGGTGCGGGCCGTGTCCGGAAATGAAACTCGAAGGCGCCGGGAAGGAATCCTTTTTCTCGCGGGGTTCGGACTGTGCATTCCGGCGGCCAACTGGCTCATCGGCAACGTGGGGACGGTTTGTCCGCCGGGCTCGCCGTGCCTGATCCCGGTGGCTCCGGGGATCCTGGCGCCCAGCGGGGTGGCGACCATCGGGCTCGCGTTCGTTCTCCGCGATCTGGTGCAGCGCCGGATCGGCGTCGGGTGGGCGGCGGTGGCCGTCGTCCTGGGCGCCGGCCTTTCGGCGTTTTTCGCCCCGCCGGCGCTGGTGGTGGCGTCCGGGACCGCCTACCTGGTCTCGGAAATGGCCGACCTTGCGGTGTATACCCCGTTGCAACGGCGCCGCTTGCTCCTCGCGGTCTTCGCCAGCAGCATCGTCGGCCTTGTCGTCGACAGCATCCTGTTCCTCTATCTGGCCTTTGGCAGCATCGAGTTCCTGTCGGGACAGGTCATCGGGAAGTCGTGGATGGTGGTGCTTGCCTTGCCCTTCATCGTCTGGCTGCGCCGGCGTGACGAACGTCTGGGCTTGACGGCGGTTTGAGAATCCTGACGCGGCGGGTCGGCAGGTTGCGCCGCCGTTCAAGAATGTCTTTGCGGTCGGGTCGTCGCGGGCGGAGCAGTCATACCGCCATCCCCGCCTGTGCGGAGGGAAAAGGGCGCGGCGATCGGTTCTCGCCCATGGTCTCCCTGGTCATGATCTCGATGATGTCGTTGCTGGTGACCGCGCCCAGAAACTGTTCCGAATCCCTTTCCACGACGGGTATGACGGAAAGAGCACTCTCCGACATACGGTGCAGTACGTCTTCGACTTGCTCATCGGGCCGGGCCAACGGGGTTTGGCGGCGTACCACGGCGTCGAGCCGGGTCTTGGCCCAGGCGTCCTTGGGCAGGTAGCGGAGCATCTCCAGGGCGACGATCCCGACCAGCGCTTCCTTGTCCGCCACGACGTAGTGGTGCTGGTGCGGAACGATCCACTGCTCCGTGAAATCGCGCACTGTGACCGAAGGCGCGGGATGCCGCTGCGAGCGGTCCAGAATGTCGTCGATCCTGATGTCTTGCAGCGCAAAGCGGGCTATTCCCGACGGAATGTCGTCAAGCCGCGCCGGCACGTCGGTCCTGCGGATGGCCCGGCCCACCGCGAAGCTGATCACCGCCGGCATGAACAGGATGTAGCAGAACATGACCAGCACCAGGAACGAGAAAACCACCTCGTCGATGATTCCGGAATCCCACATGACCAGCAGCAGCGCGATTTCGGCCACTCCCTTGCCCATCAGCCCGGTGGCCACGGCGTAGGGAACGGCGAGGCGGGACACGTAGGCGCCGATGAAAGCGCCGGTGAAGTTGCCGAGCAACGGGATCAGCGCCAACCCCGCCATGGCCTCCAGCGGCAAGGTTACGAAGGTAAAGCTGAAGCTCAATCCGGCGGAAGCAAAGAAGAGGGGTACGAAAAACCCCTCGGCCACGCTGCGAATCCCCGGGATGATCTCCCGCTGCACCTGGTAAGGAAGGCTCGACAGCGACGCCCCGAACAGTAAAGCGCCCAGTGAGCCGTGGAGTCCCGCTGCTTCCGCGCCGTACACGGTCAGGAAGAGCATGCCGAGCAGCAAACCCAGGGAAAGTTGCGGCACCTGGATCACGCGCTGCAACAGCGCCACCAACGGCGGCAGCACCCGCGACGACAATATCCAGGTCACCACCGCGAAACCGGCCACCTTGCCCAGCAAGATCAGTATGCCAACAAGCGAAACCTGGTGGGCGTGTTCGCCGATGCTGAAGCCGATCAGCAGCAGGGCGATCAACTCGGCGATGATCACCACCGTGAAAATCTGCAATCCAACCGGCTGTTTCAGGTACCCGCCGTCCGTCAGTACTTTGGCCACGATGCCCAGGCTGGTCATCGACAGCACGCCGGCCAACGCCAGCGACTCGGTGAAATTCAGTTTCAGTCCGAAATCGAAAAGCACGTCGGTGGTGACCAGCATCGAAACGCCGAGCGATATGATCACGGACAGCACGGCCGCGAGGAAGAAATGGCCTCTGAGGGACGACATGAAACTGGAAATATCCACTTCGTCCAGGCCGATCAGGAAAAAGAATATGAACACACCCAGCGCCAGAACCAGATCGAGGTGCAGCGAAGACTCGATCCACCAGACGCCGGTCAGTTCCATGGTCGGCCCGAGAAACATGCCCGTCGCCGCATAGGCGACGATGGAGTTCAAGCGCAGCCTGTGAAAAACGCCCTCGGCCAACTTGGCGACGATGATGAGCATCCCGAGAGTCAACAGCGCCTGGTGTAGTTCATGCGTGTGCGCGGAGGAACTGAACAGATCCACTATCTTTTGGAGCGAGAAGTCTGCCGCCGGCATGTTGCGGTTCTCCGTAGGTGCGGTTCGCGGGCCCCTGGAACACTCGTGCTAGCGCGAGCCTCCCAGTTTTTCGACTCCGTGGTACTTGCCGTCCGTACCGATCACGGTCAGGAACACGGCGTCGGATCCCTGGTTGTCTTCCGGCCCGTATTTGAGCTGCATCCCGTCGATTTCCGTGGCGCCGGCATCGCGCACCGCGTGGAGAAAGCACTCTCGACTCAGGTCGGGACCGCAGGCCTCGAGACCGGCGACGGCCAGGCGTCCGGCCAGATAACCTTCCAGCGAAACGAACCCGGGTTCCGCTCGGGGGCGGTACCCGGAGAGGGCGCCGTGGTATCGAGCCACCACGGGGATGTTCCCGTCATAGGGGAGAGGAACGACTTGCGTAACGTACACGCCGGCCCCGTCGGGCCCCAACTCGTTCGCCAGCGCGTTGCTCCCCACGAAGGATACCGTCATGAATACCGGGTCCAGCTCCCGCCGCACCAACTCTATGGTCTTGACCACCGGCGTGTAGGAGCCGATCAGGATCACCGCCTCCGGATTGGCCGCGGCGATCTTGAGCGCCGCTCCCTTTACGGCGCGGGTATTGCGTGGGTAGTGCGTGGCCGCTACCGGCTCCAGGCCCCGGCGCTCCAGCGCCGATCGCGCGCCCTCCAGCCCGTTCAGGCCGAAGGAATCGTTCTGATAGAGGACGGCGACACGGGCGATCCCCAAATCCTCGGTGAGCCGCGCGACCATCTCCTCGGTTTCCTGGTAGTACGATGCCCGGACGTTGAGCACATTGTCCAACTCCCGGTCGCGCAAGAACTCGGCCCCCGTGAACGGAGCCAGGAAAGGCACCCCGGCAGCCTGGGCCAGCGGCAATGCCGCGCGGGACGTGGGCGTGCCCACCGCTCCGATCAGCGCGAATACCCCTTCATTCTCGATCAACCGTTGCGTGTTGGAAGCGGCAAAGTCGGGTTCATAGCCGTCATCCAACGCCTTGAGCTTCAGTTCGCGGCCGTGGACGCCTCCTTCCCGGTTGGCCTCGTGGAATGCCGACTCGATTCCCAGGCGCATCGCCTTGCCCAATTCCTGGGCAGGCCCGGTGAACGCCGCGGATTGACCGAACAGGACGTGATCGTCGGAAACCCCGGGGGTCTCCTGCCCGTCCTGAGAGGCCATGCCAAAGGTCGCCAGCAGCAACCCTGCAATCATCGTGAGGAGGGGGGGTACCGAGTGAGAATTCAAACGCCGTAGCTTCATGACTGCGTCTTTTTCAGTGGCAGATTCCGGGAGAGTGGTACGCACCGCCAACTGCCGATAGCAAGGACGGGGACCGGCTCATTTCGCTCCGCAATCGAGGCGGCCCCGGTCGGTCGGGCAGCTTGGCGGCTTGTTCGAGAGAACCTCCGGTCCGTTTCCTTCATGCGATGAGACCATAAAACCGTCCGCCTTTCAAATGTTGGCGCAAACGGGCGTTTCCCCGCCTCACCCCACCTGGATTCCCGCTTTCGCGGGAATGACGGAAAGGGAGCATCGGACTTTTACGGAAGGGGAGCACCGGACTTTTGAAGAGCCCTTGCCATCCACCGAAAGACGGTCCACAATGCGCCTGGAAAGGGCGAGGTGCCGAAGTTCCGCCATGAAATGGTCCTCCCCTGGCGACGATGGGGAAGAAGGATGAAGCTCGTTATCGGCGCGGCAGCCGTGGCGGCGGTCGCCGCCGTGACGGTATGGGGGTTGTGGCCTCGTGAGGGTGAGAGGAACCGTTCCGGCGGTGAAACGCCGTCCGCGGTCTCGGCGTCATCCATGGCCGGCATGCCCGGCGAAGCGTTGTTCAACCAGAAGTGCGCGGTGTGCCACGGCCGGCAGGCGGCCGGCTCTCCCCAGGGGCCGCCGCTGGTCCACCGGTACTACGAACCCGGCCACCATTCGGACATGTCGTTCCTGCTGGCGGTGAGAAGGGGCGTTCGGGCGCACCATTGGCGTTTCGGCAACATGCCGCCCGTTCCTGGCCTCTCCGACACCGATGTCAATGAAGTCATTCGTTACGTGCGTGCCCTGCAGCGGGCCAAGGGGATCTTTTGAGGACTTGAGATGGTGATCGTATCGCGCCGTCCATGGTTGACGGTGGCCGCCTTGGTGTTCGTCCTGGCTTCCAGCGCGGCGTATGCGCACCGGGGAGCCACCGGCATCGTCAAGAAGCGCATGGACGCCATGACGTCCCTCGGCAGCGCCATGAAGGCGTTGACGGCGATGATGCGCGGAAAGCAGGCCTACGATGCCGAACGCGTCAAGGCACACGCGAAGACCATCGCCGGGCACGGGGGCGAAAGCATGACAAGCCTGTTCCCGGAGGGGAGCCTGAAACATCCTTCGAGGGCGAATCCCGCCATATGGGCCGATTGGGAACGCTTCTCGGCGCTGGCGACGGAACTCACCGTGTACGCCGGCGCGCTGACATCGGCGGCGGCCAACCAACGGTCGCCGGAGCGGGTTGGTACGGTGCCCGTGGATCCTGCGCCGGAACAACTCGCAACCATGGCGCCCGACGTGGTCTTCGAGCGGTTGAGACGGACCTGCTCGGACTGCCATCGGATCTTTCGCAGGAAGAGCGAGTTGCCGCCGCGGCCTGCCGAGTGGTTTGGCCGCCTTGCGGGGCTCCCGGCGGTCAAGCGAGCTTCGACCGCAGCAAGTCGTTGACGAGGCGGGGGTCGGCCTTGCCGTTGGTGGACTTCATCACCTGGCCCACGAAGAATCCCAGAAGATTGGTCTTGCCCTCGCGGTAGAGGGCCACGTTCTCCGGATCGGCGGCGAGGACGGCGTCGACGACGGGTTCGAGCCGGTCCGCGTTGGCCACCTGCTGGAGCCCCAGCCTCTCGACGATGTCCGCCGGGCTTCCTCCGTCCTCCACCATGGCGGCGAAGACCTGTTTGGCGGCCTTGCCCGATAGGGTCCGGTCGTCGATGAGGGCCACCAACTGCGCCAGCGCCGATGGCGTCAGCGGCAACGATTCCAGGGGCTTGTCCTTCAGTGCGGAGCGCAACTCGTTGATGACCCAGTTGGCGACACCCCGGGGGTTGTCGTGGCCGCGGACCGCGTGCTCGAAGAACCTGGCGAGGCCGTCGTCCGATGCCAGCAGCAGCGCGTCGCCGGCCGCGAGCCCGAGGCGGTCCCGGTAGTCCTCCATCCGGGACCTTTGGGCCGGCGCCAATTCCGGGCGGGAGGGAGTCCTGGCTTCGCCCGGAGCCGCGGGCGGCTTGCGCGAACGCCTGGGCTGACCGCCGCCGGCGCGACGCTCCACGAATTTGAGCCACGAGTCCCGGAGCGTCACGATGCGGTTGAAAACGAGTGCATCCGCACCCGAGTCCACATCCACACAGAAGTATCCCAGCCGCTCGAACTGGAACCGCTCACCCGGACGGGCGGCGCGCAGGCTCGGCTCCACCCGCCCCCGGACGATTTCCAGAGAGCTGGGGTTCAACAGCTCGCGGTAGTCGTGGTCTCCATCGCTCTGAGGGTCCGGCACGGAGAACAGCCGGTCGTAGAGCCGGATCTCGGCTTCGAGCGCGTGGGCGGCGGACACCCACTGAATCGTCCCCTGCACCTTCTTGCCGCTCGTGTCGGAACCGCTGCGGGTCTCCGGATCGTAGGAGCAGCGCAGCTCCGTCACCGCACCCGTGGCAGCGTCCTTCACCACCTCGTCGCAGCGGATGATGTAGGCGTAGCGCAGCCGGACCTCCCGGCCCGGCGCCAGCCTGTGGTAGCCCCCGGGTGGCTCCTCGAGAAAGTCGTCCCGCTCGATGTAGAGCTCGCGGGAGAAGGGGAGGGTGCGCGAGCCCTCTCCGGGCACGTCGTGGGGATAGTAGGGCGCCTCCAACTCCTCCACGCGGCCCTCCGGATAGTTGGTGAGTACCACCTTCAGGGGACGCTCCACCGCCAGCACCCGTGGCGCTTTCCGGTTCAGGTCGTCGCGGATGAAGTGCTCGAGCTGGCCCATCTCCACGGTGTTGTCGCTCTTGGCGATGCCCACGCTGTGGCAGAAGTTCCGGATGGCCTCGGGCGTGTAGCCGCGCCGCCTCAGCCCCGCCAGGGTGGGCATGCGCGGATCGTCCCATCCGGCCACGTGCTTCTCTTCCACCAGCTCCAGCAGCCGGCGCTTGCTCATCACGGTGTAGTCGAGGTTCAGCCGCGCGAACTCGATCTGCCGGGGCTCGGACGGGACGTCCACCTGCGCCAGGATCCAGTCGTAGAACTCGCGGTTGTTCTCGAACTCCAGGGTGCAGAGCGAGTGGGTGACCCCTTCCAGCGCGTCCGACAGCGGGTGGGCGAAGTCGTACATGGGATAGATGGGCCACCTGTCGCCCGTGTGGTGGTGGGTGACGTGACGGATGCGGTAGATCACCGGATCGCGCATCTTCATGTTCGGCGACGCCATGGCGATCCTTGCGCGCAGCACGTGGGCGCCGTCCGGGAACTCGCCGTTCCGCATGCGGGCGAAGAGGTCCAGGTTCTCGGCCACGCCGCGGGCCCGGTAGGGGCTCTCCCGGCCCGGCTCCGTGACCGTGCCGCGGGTCTCGCGGATCTCAGCCTCGCTCAGGCTGCACACGTAGGCGCCGCCGCGCTCGATGAGCTGGACGGCGAACCCGTAGAGCTCTTCGAAGTAGTCCGAGGCGTTGTAGAGGCCCTCGCCCCAGTCGAAGCCCAGCCACCGGATGTTGTCCTTGATGGCCTCGACGTAGAGGGTGTCCTCCTTGGCCGGATCGGTGTCGTCGAAGCGCAGGTTGCACTGTCCGCCGAATTCCCGGGCGACGCCGAAGTTCAGGCAGATGGACTTGGCGTGGCCGATGTGGAGGAAGCCGTTGGGCTCGGGCGGGAAGCGGGTCACCACCCCGCCGGGATGCTTGCCGCCGGCCAGGTCGTCCCGCACGATGGCGCGGATGAAGTCCAGGGGCGGCTCGCGCCTGGCGGTGTTGTCGGTCTGTTCCGTCTTGCTCATGGGCGTAACCGGGGATCTTCGAGGCAGGTTCCCAGTCTACCTGATCCTGCGCCGGTCATGAAGCCGCGGGTGCGTTCCATATCCTTCGCACCACGTTCGGGGTATAGAGGATGTATCCGGAAAGGAGGTGCGCGATGCCGCTGCTCGACCACGTAGGGGTCAAGGTCACCGACCTCGACCGCTCCATCAAGTTCTACAACGATCTCTTCGGCTTCGAGATGGTCGACCGCCGCATGCTCGGCAGCAGCAACGTCGAGGCGGCCGCCATGCAGGTGGGCGGAAGCATCATCTTCCTGTTGAACGAGGCCTCTTTCCAGTCCCGCAGCCCGGAGGAGCACGGCGGCGTGGACCATTTCTGCCTGACCTTCACCGACCCGGAGTTTCGGGAAATCCTGGACCGCGTAGAGGCCATGGGGGTGAAGCTCGAAGGCGGGGTCGTGCCCCGGACCGGCGCCACCGGACGCAGCGACTCGCAGTACATCCTCGACCCGGACGGCAACCAGATCGAGGTCAAGACGGGACTGACCTGACCGCCCGCCTCACGCCTGCAGCCGGTCCTTGCCGGCCACGGTGGTGCGGCGCAGGAGCCGGCGCTCGCTGTCCGGGTAGAACGTGCGGGCGTGGATCGAGCAGAAGTTGTCCCACATCAGCAGGTCCCCCACCTCCCAGGTGTGCTCGTACCGGAAGCTCGGGTCCTCGGTGATGTCGAACAGGTCGCTCAGGATGGCGTCGCTCTCGGCCCGTTCCATGCCCTCGATGCGCACCGACATCATGCGGTTCACGTAGAGCGCCCTGCGGCCCGTCACCGGGTGGGTGATGAAGATGGGCTGCACGTGGTAACGGGCGCCGCTGAGGTCGATGTCGGCGTCCACCGTGTGCCGCTGATAGTCGTAGACCTGCAGCACACGGCATCCCTCCAGCTTCCTCTTGAGGTCCGCCGGGACGCTGTCGTAGGCGGCGTGCTGGTTGGTCACCATCGTATGGCCGCCCTGGGTCGACACCTCGATGCCGTAGAGGATGGTGACGTGGTCGGGTATCTCGTGGAACGCGGTGTCCTGGTGGAAGCCCATCTCCCTGTCGCCGTTGGCCGAGGCTCCCTCCAGCGGCTTGCCGTCCTCCTTGATGTTGCTCACCACCATCACCGGCGTCGTGTAGACGTCGTCGGCGGATTTCCGGAGGCGCGGCCCCACGGTGCGCTTGCCGATGTCGCCGAAGGTGGTGGTGAACCGGTTCTGCTGCTCCACCGTCATGTTCTGGCCGCGAAAGAGCAGCGCCACGTGCTCGTAGAACTCCGCCAGGATCTCGTCCCGTACCTTCGCGTCCAGCGGCTCGCTCACGTCCAGTCCGAGAATCTCCACGCCCAGGGCCGGTGAAAGCGGTCTTGTGGTCAGGCTCATGTCATTGCCTCCAAATCGAATTCGTCATTACCGTACCCCCTCCGTCATCCCCGTACCGTCTCCGTCATTACCGTACCCTCTCCGTCATTCCCGCATCCCTTCCGTCATTCCCGCGAAAGCGGGAATCCAGGAGCGGGGAGGGGCCAATTCACGCGTGAACCGGCTCTTTCCCGGCCACCGTGCACCGCCGCAGGATTCTCGCCTCCTCGGCGGGGAAGTCGGTGCGCGCGTGGGTGGAGCAGCGGTTGTCCCACATGAGGAGGTCGCCCACCCGCCACTCGTGGTCATAGACGATGCGGTCGTCCTCGGCGACGTCGAAAAGTTCGTCGAGGATGGCCTCGCTCTCGGCCGGGTCCATCCCTTCGATGTGCGCGGTCATGGTGCGGTTCACGTAGAGCGCCTTCCTGCCCGTGACCGGGTGGGTGATGAAGATGGGCTGCGCATGGCTGCGGGCGCCGGTCATGTCCACGTTGGGGTCGATGCGGTAGCGGTTGTAGTCGTACACCTGCAGGACGGAGCGCCCCTCCAGCCGGTCGCGCAGGGCACTCGGGATGTTGTCGTAGGCCCGGTACATGTTCGAAACCCGCGTCAGGCCCCCCTGGCTGGTGACCTCCATGCCGTAGAGCATGGTGACGATGTTGGGGACCGGGTAGAAGCAGGTGTCGTGGTGGAACCACATCTCGCCGTCGCCGAAGGAGGCCGTGTTGCCCGTGGGCCCGTCGTCGCTGCGGTTGGTGACCATCATCACCGGGTTGGCGTAGGCGTCCCTCGGGGACTTGACGAAACGGGCGCCCACGGTGCGCTTGCCCAGCTCCCCGAAGGTCAAGGCGAAAGCCGTCTGCTGCAGCTCCGTCAGGTCCTGGCCACGAAACAGCAGGAGGACGTGCTCGTGGAACGCGTTCAGGACCGTCTGGCGGGTCTCTCCATCCAGCGGCTGCCGCAGGTCCAGGCCCTCGATCTCCGCGCCGATGGCGGGGCTGACGGGTTTGATGGTCAGGCTCATGGCTTTCACCTCCTGGTTTCGACGGCGTCTCTGCGTACGTCCCGTCACCGCATCTCTTCGGGGATGATCTTGCCGTCGTCGACGATCGTCTCGCCGTCGAGATGAAACGCGGCCCGGCGCAGGATCAGGTCCTCGTGGGCCAGCGTGGTGTTCTTGCCGCCCAGCGCGTAGTTGGCGCCGAAGGCGATCTGCACGTTGCCGTAGGTGGAGCGGGCGTCCCGGGCGCCCTCCTCGGTGCCGCGCTGGGCCACCTCCACCCAGCGCGCCCGGGGGTCCGTGCCCCAGCCGATGTGCGAGATGATGAAGGCCTGGGGATCGCCCGACTGCTCCAGGTGTTCCCTCAGAAGGATGGCGTCCACGCCGCCCTCGACGGCGGTGATACGGCCGTCCTTCACCTCGATGCGCACGGGCTGCTGCACGTAGCGGCCCAGCATCACCAGCAGGTCTCCGGGGTCCAGCATCAGCGTGCCGTTGGCGCTGTCCTCCAGCGGCGCGCAGTAGAGGAAGCCCGAGGGCCAACTGTCCCAGCGTCCGGGCGTGTCGCTGATTCCATACTGGGTCACCCCGCGCCGCCCGTCCTTGCGCATGGAGAGGTCGGTGCCGGTCTCGGTGGTGACGCGTATCTCCCCGGACTGCTCCAGCCGTTGGGCGCCGTTCAGGGTCCGCTGCCGCACACCTTCGTCCGGAAAGCAGCGCTTGAGCTGGTCCTCGGTGCCCCGTACCTGGAGCACCCGGGTGCCGCCGGAAAGCACGTCGGCGAGCGCCTTGCCGTAGAGGTAGAGGACGCCGCCGGTGGTGAGGTCCACCACCAGATGGGCCGTCTTGAGGATCTCCACCACCGGAGCGACGTCGGTGTCGCCCCCCGAGGTGCCGGGCAGCAGGGGAATCTTGATCTCGAATGCGCTGGCGGCCACTTCCTTGGCGGCGGCGAGGAAGGCGGCGGCGTAGTTGGGGTTGGTGCGGGTGTCGGTGAAGATGACGACGGTCTCCCCGGACGTGGTCTTGCACAGCGTCAGCTCGCGCAACACCATGCCGTAGAGATCGCCCGCGATGGCGCCGGTTGTGGGGAATCGTACCGTCATGGGAACACCGCCCGAGGTACCGCCTGCTCAAGGCGACTCTATCCCCGCGCCCGTCAAGGTGTCAAGGTTCGCCCCGGGCTCCATGTCCCGGTCACCACGGGGCTTGACCCGGGTCCGGGGTGACGGCGAGCGGGTTCCGATCCGCACCGGGGATTGTTATGGTACAGGCCAACATCAAGGAGGTAATGTCCATGCTATGGCTCGAGAACGAGGTGGCGGTCGTAACCGGGGCGGGATCGGGGATCGGCAAGGCCGTGGTGGCGCGCTTCGTGGAGGAAGGGGCGAAGGTCGTGGCCTTCGATCTCTCACGGCAACGCTTGGATGCGCTCAAGGACGAAGTGGGCGACAACGTGACCGTGGTTTCCGGCGACGTGCGTAGCCTCGAGAACAACCGCCGTGCGGTGACCGCTGCGGTGGCGGAGTTCGGCCGGCTGACGGTGTTCGTGGGCAACGCCGGCATCCATGACGCCAGACGGCCGCTGGCGGAGCTGACGGACGAAGAGCTGGAGAAAGGCTACGACGAGGTCCTCGGGGTCAACGTCAAGGGCTACTTCCTGGGCGCCAAGGCCGCCATTCCCGAGCTGATGAAGACCCGCGGCAACATGGTGTTCACGCTTTCCACGTCGTCCTACTACGTGAGCGGCGGGACCCTGTACGTCGCCTCCAAGCACGCCGCTCTGGGCATGGTGCGGCAGTTGGCCAACGAGCTGGCGCCGACGATCCGGGTCAACGGCGTGGCGCCGTCGGGCACGTCCACCGGCCTGCGCGCGGCGCCGTCGCTGGCGGCCGGCGCCGGCGGAGACGACGTTTTCGGCGCGCCCCGTCCGCCCGCGGGACTCGGCAGGAACCTGCTTGAGGTGGCCGTCGTCCCCGAGGACCACGCCGCCGCCTACGTGATGCTGGCCTCGTCCCAGTCCCGGATCATGACCGGCGAGGTGATCCACACCGACGCCGGCCGTGGGGTCACGTCGGTGCTGGCGCCTCTGGGCAAGTCTTAGTGTCGTATGGGACAGGACGTTAGAACAGTCCCGCCAGGAACGGCTCCGGCCAGGGCACGTGGAGGACGTGCTCGAATACGCCGTAGATGAACGCCCAGGCCAATGCCGCCAGGAGGCACGACAGGAACCAGCCCCCGCCGTAGGCCTTGGCGTAGCCGAAGACGAACAGCGGCACCGCGGTCGGAAATCCGATGACCCGGATGGCGGCGTAGAAGCCGAGTATCCAGGCCCAGACCTCGAGGTTGCCCCAGCGGCTCCCGGAACTCAGGGCGGGCGCGTCGAAGTGGATGCCCTCGGGCTCTTCCGCGCCGCGGCCCGGCCGCAGATCCTTCACCACCTGGACCGCGGCCAAGAAAACTCCGATGCCGCCGAGCAGGAACACGATGATGGATGCCCGCAACTCGTCCCAGCCGTCGGCCACGCGCAGCGCCCAGAGCAGCACCAGCCCGATGACCACGGTGAAAAGGACGCCCTCGTAGTGCAGCCGTCTGTCCCGGTTCATGCTTCACCTGTTCCGGCGGCGCGCCGCCGCTCGCGCCGCTCCTTCCAGATCGGATAGCAGAGCGACAACGCCACCAGGGCCAGCAGGATGACGACGGCCGGGCGCAGCAGCCACTCGAATCCGTAACGCGTGTAGGAAAGCCACAGGTAGGTCTCCATCTTGGTGCCGAGCACCACCCCCAGGAGCAGGGGCGGCCGCGGCCAGCCGTGCCGCCGCATCATGAAGCCCAGCAGCGAGAACACCAGCAGCGCCCGCAGGTCGTTGACGCTGAAGTTGGCGGCGAAGGCGCCGATGAAGACGAACACAGCCACCAGCGGCACGATGCTGTGGAACGGCATGAAGCATGCGCGTGCCATGGGCTTGGCGAGGGCGCCGCACATGGCCACCGCGATGACGTTGCCGATGACCAGGGTCCAGATCACCGCGAAGGTGAGGTCGAGCTGCGTGGTCAGCATGTCCGGGCCGGGCTTGATGCCGACGGCCACGAAGGCGGTGAGGATCAACGCCGTGGAGGTGCTGCCAGGGATGCCGAAGGCCAGGGTGGGGATGTATCCGCCGCCTTCCTTGGCGTTGTTGGACGCCTCGGGCGCGATGACCCCGCGTATGTCGCCCTTGCCGAAGTTTTCGGTGTTCTTCTCGGTCTGCACCGCGTGGGCATAGGCGAACCAGTCGGCAACCGAGCTGCCGAGCCCCGGCAGGAAGCCGACCCAGGCGCCGATGGCGGAAGACCGGACCATCAGCCACCAGTGCCGGAACACGTCCTTGATGCCGTCGAGGAAGCCGCTGCCCAGCTCTTCGTGCTCGGCGATGCTGGTCTTGCGGCTCGCCAGGTCGATGATTTCGGGAATGCCGAACAGTCCCAGGGCCACGATGATGAGGCTGATGCCGTCCCAGAGATAGTCGTAGTCGAAGTCGAACCGCGGGATTCCCGACTTCACGTCCATGCCGATGGTGGCCACCAGCACGCCGATGATGCCGGCGATGATGCCCTTGACCGGGGCGTTGCCGCTCAGCACCGCCACCATGGTGAGGCCCCACAGGGTCAGGACGAAGAACTCCGGCGAGCCGAAGGCCAGCACCAGAGGACGCAGAATCGGCAGGGAAGCCACCAGCACCAGCGCGCCCACGAACCCGCCCAGCAGCGACGCGGCGAAGGACGCGCTCAGCGCCCGGGCGGCCTGCCCCTTCCTGGCCAGGGGATAGCCGTCCAGGATCGTGGCCTGAGACCCCGAGCTGCCGGGTATGGAGATGAGTATGGAGGGGAAGGCGCTGGCGGTGTTCCCCACGGCGTCCAGGCCCACCAGCAGCGCGATGACCGGATAGGGATCGTGCATGGTCATCACGAAGGGGAGCATGATGGCCAGCGTGGTGGGTCCGCCGATGCCCGGCAGGAACCCCACCATGCTCCCGATCAGCACTCCCAGGGCCATCATGCCCAAGGAGTGCAGGGTCAGGATGCCGAGCAGGCCGTCAAACGCGGCTTCGAGCATCCACTGTTACTTTTTCTTCTTGCCCGTGGGCAGGCCGTGCTCCTTGCGGATGTTGAACAGGAAGTCCTTGACCTCCTGGGAGGCATTGGTGACCTCCAGGACCAGCTTCGCCGTGGCCGGACCGGCACGGGTCCTCCAGGCCTCGCCGAAGAACTTGGTGGCCTGTGTCTGGAACTCCGGATCTTGCACCATCCTGGCCCAGGCCCCGTGCAGGATGTTCATGACGTTGTCGGGCGTTCCCTTGGGGGCGTGCAGAAACTTGTCCACGTCCGAGGGGCCGGCCCACACCTTGAAGGCCTGCCACGCCACGCCGGAGGGCCTCTTGTCACCCATCAGCTCCTGGAAGGTCGGGATGTCCGGGAAGTCCCTGCGGCGCTTGTCCGTGAGCAGCACGAGTGGATCCACCACGCCGTCTTTCTGGAGGTCCCGGATGAGCTTGGCGTTGCCGGTGCCCCACATCTCGATCTCGCCCTGGCGCAGCGCCAGCACCATCTCGCCGGTGCCCGCATAGCCGAAGATCCAGCGGTTGTTCCAGCCCAGATACTTGGCTCCCCACACGGTCATGGCCACCCACGTGCGGATGCCGTCGGAATCGCCCACCACCACGGGCTTGGCCTTGGGATCGGTGAGGCGCTTGCGGGCGTCCTTCCGCACCATGAGGATGCTGCCGCCCCGCATGATGGAGCCCACGTACGAGTACGTGCGGGGATTGAACTTGACCCGCTTGCCGCCACGCACGTAGGTGCTGAGCGCCGACGACGAATCCTGCAGCAGCGTCAGCCCGTCCGGTTTGGCCCGGCGCGTGTAGTAGTTGTTGACCACGGTGCCGCCGCCGCCGGGCATGTTCTGCACGATGGTCTTGGGGTTGCCGGGTATGAACTTCGGCAGAAAACGCGAAACCAGCCGCGCGGTGGCGTCGGTGCCGCCGCCGGGGCTGGAGGAGACAAGGACCCGGATGGTCTTGCCCTCGTAGTAGTCGGCCGCGGGCGCCGGGACGGCGCACAGGACGATCGCCGCAAGAATCGAAGTCAGTATCGTCGCACGGTATCTATCCATCGTCAGGGTTCCTCCTTCGCTGGCACGCTCTGGATATTATGGTTATCGACGCAGTGTCAACCGGCTACATGCCCATGCCGGATTCGTCCATGCTCTCCTGCCGGTGCAAGCCGAAGGCTTCCAGCACCGGGGCGTCGTGCATGGAGAAAAGGATCGCTTCGTCTTCAGCCGCGCGGTTGGCGTGCTCGTGCCAGCTCCACAACGGCACGATGAAGGTATCTCCCTTGCTCCATTCCAGTGTCTCGCCGTTGATCACCGTGGCGCCGCTGCCGCGGAACGCGTGGTAGATGCTGGTGCTGTTGTGACGGTGCGCTCGTGTGCGCTCGCCGGGCCGCAGCATCTGCGCCCGGCACGCCAGCGTCGGCAGGGTACTGCCGCCGGTGAGCGGGTTCACGTAATCCAGGGCGACGCCGTCATAGGGGTCGGCCGGGGTATCGGCCAGGGCCTGGAGCGAGCGGTAGGTGTCCTCCCACCGGTAGTGGAGCGGCGTCGGCGCCGCCCCGTCGCCGGAACGCACCGGACGGGTCATGCCGAAGTGGGACGCTTCCTGCTCGCTCGCGTGGGTGGCCTGCTTCTCCTCGGAGTAGGGCTCGTATGAGATCACCTGGAGCGACTGGATCAGCGGCACGTCGAGGCCGTCGAGCCACACCATGGGCTCGCGGCCCTCGTGCCCGTGGTCGTGCCAGGTCCACTGGGGCGTCAGGATGAGGTCCCCCTCCGCCATCGCCAGCTTCTCGCCGTTCACCACCGTGTAGGCGCCCTCGCCCTGCACGATGAAGCGGATGGCGGCCATGGAGTGGCGGTGGGCGGGAGCCACCTCGCCGGGCTGGATCATCTGGCAGGCCAGCAGCATGGTGTGGCTGGTCATCTCGATGTGCCGCATCCCGGGGTTGACCAGGCGAATGGTGCGCCGCTCGGTGCGTCCCTTCTCGATGCCGATGCGGTCGCGGGCCTGTTGGAGACTGTCGTGGACGTCGTCCCACCTCCACAGGTGCGGCACCACCTTCGTCTGGGGGTCCGGCGTGCGCTCGTGGCGGTCCAGCTTCCACAGGCCGGAAAGCCAGCGGTCGGCCAGGAAGTTGTCCAGCTCCGTCAAGTCCTGCGTTTCGGTCTTCATCGGGGTGCCCTCGACAGGAACGCGCGCTCAGCGCAGTTCGTAGCCCATCTCGTAGTGGATGTAGATGCCGTCGAAGAAGAACCAGCGCATCCTAGTGTCGTGTCCCACGTAAATGTTGACAAATCTGCTGGTCTTTTTCGTCGTCGGCTGCGTTGCTCTTCCTCGCGTGGTGACCGCCACTGCTCGTCATCGCGCCTTGCCGACAACGAAAAATCCTGCGCATCTTTGTCAACATTTACGTGGGACACGACACTAGCGCTCTCCCGCGCGTAGTCGACGGCCATCTGCTGGAGCTCGGGGGTGGTGCAGTACCGTTCCAGGGTCTCGAAACCCCGCCCGCCGTGCTCCGTGTCCACCTCGGCGTGGAGCCAGAAGTGCTCGATGGCCCAACCCGCCATGGCGTTGCGGCTGAGCGTGCCCGCCGCCCACTTCTCGGTGAGCGGATGGTTGGCGCAGTGCCGTTCCAGCACGGCTGCTTCGAGCCGTTCCCGCAGCGAACTCGCCATGTGCGACTCCCTTCCGACTTGCGTGTCCGCGCCCCATGCGCCGGCCACGGCAGGCCGGGCGATATCAGCACGCCCCGGCCGCGGCTGTCAAGCGCGGCGCCGTGGATGCGGCCGGCGAGGATCATTCCTTCCGGGGCAGTCGATCCCGCTTCACCACCACCCGTTGGTGGCGACCTTCGCCGATCTTCTCCCGTTCGTTGTACGCCTCCACCGTGAAGGTGAGCCGGCGCCCTTCGACCTCCACGAGTCGGGCCGAGGTGCGGACGGTCTCGCCGATCCGGGTCCCGGCGATGTGGGAGATTTCAACGCGGACCCCCAGGGATACCTCGTCGTCGTCGAGATACGGGGCCACGGTCTCCACCGCCGCCCGCTCCATGTGCCCCACCATGGCCGGCGTCGAATACACCACGAAGCCCTCGTCGGCGATGTGAGCCGCCGCCATTTCCTGGGTCGTTTCGATGATCCATTCCCCTTCGAGTCCTGCCTCGATTCCTTGTTTCACGGGTCCTCCCGGTGTCTGGTGCCGTGTCCCACGTAATTCTATACCAATCTTGTTGCTTCTTCCCCACGATGGTTCATATCGGCTATACTGGGAAGCAGTCGGGGCCCGTCATGGAAAAGGTCGTTCGCAAATTCGCCTCCTTCGCCGAAGAGGAGGAAGCCGAATACGCTCACTACGGGGGGCTCTCCGGGGAACAACGGCTGCAGATCCTCCTGGAGCTCGTCATGCCAGAGAATCCCGATGCGGGAACTATCGAACGATCTGCGCGAGTTCGTCCACTTGCTCAACGCGAAGAAGGTTAGGTACATGCTCGTGGGGGCCTGGGCCGTAGCGTTTCATGCCCGGCCACGATACACGGGCGACCTGGACTTCTTTGTGGAACCCAGCTCGGACAACGCCGGCAAGTTGATGAAGGTCATCAAGGGATTCGGCTTCGGAGGGATCGGAATAGAGGCTGCCGATTTCCTTCAGGCGGATCGCGTCATTCAACTTGGCAGGGCGCCCAACCGCATCGATCTCCTCACGGGTATCAGCGGAGTCAGCTTCGAGGAGGCGTGGGGTGGGTGTGTGGCGACGAGCTTGTCCGGGGTCGAGGTGACGGTCATAGGGCGTGAGCATCTGATACGAAACAAGCGCGCCGCCAACCGTGCAAAGGACCGCGTGGACGTTGAATGGCTTGAGCGGGCGACGCGATAGGCGTCCCGCTCGAAAACCAGGCCGACGGGCATGGCGCCGGGGAGGTTGAAAGGAAGGTGTCCTGAATCATGAACGCGGCATTGCAGGGGACCATGGCGCTGGATCTGAGCGGACACGTGGCCGGTCCCTTTTGCGGCAGTCTCTTGGGCGATCTAGGGTGCGACGTCATCAAGGTGGAGTTGCCGGACGGCGGCGATACGCATCGCGGACGCAATCCGCTCTACGAAGGCTACGGGCCCAGCTTCCGGGCGCTCAACCGCAACAAGCGGAGCCTGACCCTGGACCTCCGGAAGCCCCGGGGCAAGGAGATACTGCTCAAGCTGCTGGAGGAGGCGGACGTCCTGCTGGAGAACTTCCGTCCCGAGACGCGCGCGAAGCTGGGGCTCGACTACGAGCGCCTGTCCAAGCTCAACCCCGGGCTGGTCCACTGCTCCATCACCGGCTACGGGCAGGAGGGCCCCTACCGCGACAAGCCCGGGTTCGACACCATCGGCCAGGCCCTGAGCGGCATGCTGAGCCTGATGACCGACTTCGACAAGCCCAAGGTGGTGGGGGTGTCGGTCACCGACCATTCCACCGGAGTGTTCGCCGCCTACGGCATCCTGGCGGCGCTGATGGCGCGCCACCACACCGGCCGCGGCCAGTTCGTGGACGCGTCGCTGCTGCGCATCAGCCTGGCCTTCATCGAGTCCCACATGGCCGACTACCTGAACGGCGGCGAGGCCATCACCCGTGAGAACTTCCCGCGGGGGCGTATCTATTGTTTCGTTCCCAGCGACAGGAAAGCCCTGGTGATCCACCTCTCCGGACACCAGAAGGCGTGGGAAGGGCTGGTGACCGCGGTGGAGCGCCGGGACCTGCTGGACGACCCGCGCTTCGCCACCCGCAACGACCGCTGGCACCATCACTACGACATCGTCCCGATCCTGCAGGCGGAGTTCGAGAAAAAGCCGCGGGATCACTGGCTCGCCGCGCTGGACGCGGTCAGCGTGCCCAACGCTCCCATCTACAAGATCGAGGAGGTGCTGGACGACCCGCAGGTGAGGGAGCTGGGGCTGCCGCAGGAGATTCGCCATCCGACGATGGGGGCCAGCAACCTCATCGGCAACGCCATCCAGCTCTCGGACACGCCCATGCAGTTCCATCGCGCCGCGCCGCTGCTGGGCGAGAACACCGAAGAGATCCTCCGCGGTCTGGGCTACGACGATGCGGCGCTCGCGGAGCTGCGCGAGAGCGGGGTTACCTCGTAGGGGGGAGGCAGTCCATGACCGGCAAGGAATTCGTTCAGGAGTTGCGGGACAAGGTGAAAGCGTTCTGCGCTACCCTCGACGACCGGCCGCCGGCCTATAGCTACGTTCCGCTGAGCACCGACGAGGCGCGCGTCCGGGTCATGAAGAGCCGGCTGTGGAACGAGCTTCGGGCCGCGGACCTTTTCGGCGGCTGGCTCAGGACCACGCCGGAGATCGAGGTCAAGACCATGATGGCGCGGTCCGCCCACGAGGAAATGGTGCACGCCGGGCTTCTGTCGGCGCGCATCCGGGAGCTGGCGGCGGACCCCTTCGACTACCGTCCGCTGCCGGCGCAGATGTCCATGTTCAACGCCATGGAAGGGCTTCCGGACAGTTGTCAGCGGTTGGCCGGTTTCTCCATGGGCGGTGAAGGAATAGCCAACTACCTCATCGAGAAGTGCCTGGCCGCGCCCTCGTCCCGGACTGGATCAAGGCCCCGTACAGGCGCATCCTGGCCGACGAGGAGGGGCACGGCACAGGCCCCGAGGGAATCCTGGAGCGTTACGCCACCACCCCGGAGATCCAGGACGCCACCCGCCGGGCCGTGGCCATGCGCCTGGTGCTGATGCGGGAGTACCTCGCCAGCCTGGACCGGTGGGCCATGAACGAGGCGGAATGGTAGTGGGTCGAAAACTGGGCAGGGTGAATTTCGCGCGGGCGCGATTCTTGACGGCTAAAGACCGGTAATGCTAGACGCTAGAGTAGGTGCGCGAGAATGTCCGAAATGTTCACAAGGGGGTAGATCAAAATGGCCGATAACGGAACACTGCCGGGCTGTGAAGTCATTGTCTCGTCGGACTCCCACGTCATGGAGCCGTCGGAGATTCTGGTGGAAAGGGCTCCCAAGGCCTACAGGGACCAGGTGCCGCGCTTTCCGCAGTTGAAGTTGGGGGAGAGCTTTCAGACCCAACCGGGCGGATCGGATCCGGACAAGCGCATCACCGAGATGGAAACCGACGGGGTGAGCGCGGAGGTGTTGTTTCCGACCTATCTGCTGCCACACTTCGCCATGGACGACGCCAAGCTCCAGGAAGTCTCGTTCAGCGCCTACAACGACTGGGTGGTGGAGTACTCCTCGGTGGCGCCCAACCGGCTCGTGGGTGTCGCGGCCATCTCCATGTACGACGTCGATCACGCGGTGAAGGAACTCGAGCGCTGCGCCAAGCAGGGACTCAAGGGCTCGCTCATCTGGCAGGCGCCACACGCGGACCTGCCGTTCCACTCCGACCACTACGAGAAGTTCTGGGCGGCGTCCGCGGACCTCGAGCTTCCGGTGCACCTGCACATCCTCACCGGCCACGGCTACCACAAGAAAACGGTGTTCGGTAACCAGCGCATCGGCGTCGAGCCCTACCGCGGCAGCGTCAACCTGAAGCTCCAGGAGATCATCAACGCGGTCTTCGACTTCATCTTCTACGGCATCATGGAGCGCCATCCCAAGCTCAAGTTCGTGTGCGTGGAGAACGAGATCGGCTGGATGCCCTTCATGCTGCAGCAGTGGGACTACTACTGGAACCGGTTCAAGGGGGAGAACCCCATCTCCATCACCAAGAACCCCAGCGAGTACTTCAACGAGCAGTTCTTCGGCACGTTCTTCCGCGACACGGTCGCCGGGCACAACTTCGAGTGGTGGGGCCAGGACAACTGCATGTGGTCCAACGACTACCCCCACGCCAACTCCACCTGGCCGGACTCCAAGAAGTACATCGACCGCGACCTGGGCCACCTGCCGGCGGACATCCGGAAGAAGCTGGTCTACACCAACGTCCGGAACCTCTACCAGCTCGATCTCCCTGATCCGGTCCAATAGTCCGATGGTTCGAAAGCCGCCCGCCTCCGGGCGGCTTTCCTTTTTCGCGGGGATGCGCGACGGAGGCGGACAGGCTCATCGCGGTGCCCGCAAAGTGCCTTGCGGAAAGGGGCAAGCTCATGGCCAAGAACGGTTTTAAAGTACTCGACAGCGACATGCATATCATGGAACCCCCGGATCTGTGGCATCGGTACATGGCGCCGGAGTTTCAGGCACAGGCTCCGCTGGGGCGCACGTCCGAGAACGTTCGGGACCTGGGGCTGAGCTTCCCCGACAAGGCGGCTGAAGTGCGCCGCACCGGCACGGAGGAGCATCGTGGCCGCAATTACGAGCAGAACCAGAACACCTATCGTGACCACTCCGAAAGGGGCTGGACCGGCGAGGTGCAGCTCGAGGCCATGGACGTGGAGGGCATCGACGCCGCGGTGCTGTTTCCGACCCGGGGCCTCCATGTGCTCACCTTCCCGGGACACACGCCGCACTTCGCCGCGGCTCTGGCGCGGGCCTACAACGACTGGCTCCACGACTTTTGCCGCGCCGACCCGAACCGGCTGTTCGGCGCCGGCATGATCTCGGTCTACGACATCGACGACGCGGTGGAGGAGATTCACCGGGTGGTGGGCGAGTACGGCTTCCGCACGGTCTTCCTGAGGTCCAACATCGTCAACGGCAAGCCCCTGCACGACCCGTACTACGAGCCCCTGTGGGATACCCTGGAGGAATTGGCCCTTCCCATCGGGTTCCACGAAGCCACCACTTCCCGCGCGGCCCAGGCCGGCGAGCAGTTCGAGCCCAACTTCGGCCTGAGGCGCGTCTATTCACAGCCCTTGGAGCAGATGATGGGGCTCGGGAGCTTTGTTGGCGGCGGCGTGCTCGCGCGTCATCCCAGGCTCCGGGTGGCATTCCTGGAAGCCAACTGCTCGTGGCTGCCGTGGCTTCTCTGGCGCTTCGACGAGGGTTACGAGCGGGAGGGCGACGTCTACATGCCCGATCTGGACCGGAAACCCAGCGAGTACTTCAAGGACCAATGCTGGATCTCCATCGAGCCGGACGAAACCCCGGCGCGGTTCACCATCGAGGAGTTCGGCTGCGACCAGCTCGTCTTTTCCACCGACTACCCCCACGGCGACTCCAAGTATCCCCACGCCGTGGAGGGATTCCTGGAACTTGATCTGTCCGATGAGGCAAAGCGCAAGATCCTGTGGGACAACTGCGCGCGGTTTTACGGTTTTGACTAGTTAGATCCGAACTGAAGGAGGGCGCGATGGCGAAACCCCAAGAGGCGGCACAGCCGGAATGCATCCAGGGCGTGGTCAACTACCTCAGGAAAAACACCGAGGCCCCCGCGAGTTACGGCGGCATGAGCCAGAAGGAGGCCGACCGCAAGCGCCGGGGCAACTACGAGAGCCACACGGTTGCGATCCACAACGCGCGGCTCCTGGCCGGCGAGCTCTCGCTGGAACGCCATGGCTTCGTGCTGGCGCGGCACGACACCCGGATGAAGGACTTCTATGACGAGGAAGAGGTGCGCACGGTCTACTACAGGGAGACCGAGGAGCTGGTGAAGCGTACCTCGGGGGCGAAGCGCGTGGTGGTGTTCGACCACACGCTGCGCTCGGGCGACGAGGCCACGCGGGAGGCGAAGCAGGTGGGCGGCCCGGTGCGCGGCGCCCACAACGACTACACGGACTGGTCGGGGCCGCAGCGGGTGCGCGACATCCTGCCGGACGAGGCCGAGGAACTGCTCAAGGGCCGGTTCGGGGTGATACAGACCTGGCGGCCCATCAACCGCCCGGTGATACGGGATCCCCTGGCGATCTGCGACGCCCTCAGCACCGGCATGGAAGGCGCCATCCCCACCGCGCGCATCTACCCGGACCGGCGCGGCGAGACGCTCCACTACACCTTCAATCCCGACCATTACTGGTACTACTTCCCGCACATGGAACGTCACGAGGCCGTGGTGTTCAAGACCTTCGAGTCCGAGAAGGACGGCCGTGCCCGCTGGACCCTGCACTGCGCCTTCGACGACCCGGACACGCCGGCCGATGCACCGCACCGGGAAAGCATCGAGATGCGCACTCTGGCATTCTTCTAGGAGATTTTCATGAGCAACTTCGACGTGGTGGAAACCACCATCGACGCGGTCCACAAGGCGTACGAATCGGGGCAGTTGACTCCGCGGCAGTTGGTGCAGGCCTACATCGACCGGATCGAGGCCTACGACAAGAAGGGCCCCGGCCTCAACTGCATCATCACGGTCAATCCCGCCGCCCTGGAGGAAGCCGACCGGCTCGCCGCCTCGCCCCTGACCGGGCCGCTCCACGGCATCCCCATCGTCTTCAAGGACCAGGGCGACGCCAAGGGGATGCCCACCACCCTGGGGAGCGTGCTGTTCAAGGACTACTACCCCGACCGCGACTGTTTCGTGGTGGAACAGCTCAAGAAGGCCGGCGCCATCATCCTGGCCAAGGCCACCCTGGGCGAGCTGGGCGGCGGCGACACCCACGGTTCGCTGTTCGGCTCCAGCCGCAATCCCTATGACGTCGAGCGGACGGTGGGGGGCTCCTCCGGCGGCTCCGGCGGCGCCGTGTCCGCCAACTTCGCCACCGTGGCGGTGGGGCAGGAGGGTTACGCCTCCATCCGCCGTCCCTCCACCTGGAACTGCGTCGCCGGCATGCGACCCACTCCGGGGCTCGTGAGCCGGGGCGGCGTGTACGACGGCTGGCCGGACATGACCGGCTCGCTGGGCCCCATGTGCCGCACGGTGGGCGACATGGCGCTGCTGCTGGACGCGATGGTGGGCTACGACCCCGAGGACCCGGTGACTGCCCGGGGCGTGGGGCACGTACCCCCGAGCTATACCGACTTCCTGGACGCCAACGGCCTCAAGGGCGCCCGTCTCGGGATCCTGCGCGAGCCCATGGGATACATGGCGGAGCCGGACACCGACGACTTCCGGCAGATCACCGAAGTATTCGACAAGGCGGTGGCGGACCTTCAGGCCGCCGGCGCCGAGGTGGTGGATCCGGTGGAGATCCCACAACTCAACGAGCTGCTGGCCAAGCGGTCCTGGAACCCCACCAACGGCGACGAGGCCTTCAAGCTGTACTACGGCCGGAGCGCCAAGCGGCCCTTCGAGTCGCGCCAGGCGGCCATCGCGTCGCCGGACTTCGCCAAGGTCCACTACAACGCCCAGAACCGCTGGAAGGCGCCCCTGGACGCGGACAAGCACTACGCGTACCTGCTGGCCCGCGAGAAGCTCATGGGCAACCTGCTGAAGGTCATGGCCGACCACCGGCTGGACGCCATCGTGCACAAGTCGGTGGAACACCAGCCCACGCTCATCACCGAGGGCATCAAGCCGCCCTGGGTCAACATGAGGGGAGTGCCCCACATCAACACGTTCCTGATTTTCGTCTCGTCGGTGGTGGTGCCCGGGGGCTTTACCCGGGACGACCTGCCGGCCGGGATCACCTTTCTCGGACGGCCCTACGACGACGGCCGCATGATCAAGTTCGCCTACGCCTACGAGCAGGCCACCAACCACCGCAAGCCGCCGGCCACCACGCCCGCGCTGTGAATGCCGATGCAGGACGTCTCATGCTGTCATTCCCGCTCCTTCTCCGTCAGTCCGCATCGCCCTCCGGAATTCCCGTCCCTTTTCCGTCATTGCCGCTCCTTCCCCGTCATTCCCGCGAAAGCGGGAATCCAGAAGGGGTGGGGCGGGGGAGCGGTGTGCCCGTCTCCTCACCCCTGGATTCCCGCTTTCGCGGGAATGACGGAGAAGGAGCGGCAATGACGAAGGGCCTGAATTCCCGCGTCCGCGGCAATGACGGAGGGGTGTGCGGGGGAGTGACAGGATGGGGAGACATGGCGGTCGTGAGTTGTTTCAGGGCAAAGGGAAAGGACTGAGGATGCCCCGCATACCCGAGCTCACCCAACGGGAGGCCATACCGGAAAACCAGCGGCGCCACTACGACTCCATCATGGCCAGCCGGAAGCGAATCGGAGCGCCCTACGCCAACCTGCTCCACTGCCCGGACCTGGCCGCCCGCACGGCGCATCTGGTGGGATATTCGCTGCACACGTCGGATTTTCCGCTGAAGGAGAAGGAACTGGTCATCTGCACGGTGGCGCGGGAGATGGACTGTGTCTACGAGTGGGCCGCCCACTCGGGCCACGCCCTGGAGGCCGGGGTGCGGGAGGAGGCGGTGGCGGCCATTCGTGACGGCACCGCTCCCGAGGGCCTCGGCGAGGACGAGGCGCCGTTCGTGAAGTACGTACAGGAACTGCTCCGGCCGCCGCACCGCGTCACCGAGGCGACCTTTCAGGCACTGCGGGAGCGCCTGGGGGACCACCGGCTGGCCGAGCTCACGGGCATCGTCGGGGGTTACGTGGGCCTTGCCTGCTCCCTCAACGCGTTCGATATCGGCGCGCCCGAAGGCATGCCGGTCCTTCCCACGGGGTGAACAGGGTGCCCGTAGCCTACCGTGAGCCCGAGCTCGACGCCGCGGCCCGGAGCGGGATACCCGTGCTGGAAGTCGGCGACTTTCTCGCCGGTGTGGCGGGCGCACGGGAGCGGCTGGCGGCCGAGTTGCGCCACGCCCTCGAGCACGTGGGGTTCTACTACATCCACGGCCACGACGTACCCCAGGCGCTCATCGACGGCGTCTTTTCCGAGTGTGCCCGTTTCCACGCCCGGCCGCTGGCCGAGAAGATGGCGGTTCGCGGCAACGAGCACAACGTGGGTTACATGCCGGTGAATGGGTACGTGTCCCGGAGCTCCCGGGTGGAGAAGGCCACGCGGCCCAACTTCGTCGAGGCGTACTTCCTCAAGCGGGACCTGTCCCAGGACCATCCGGACGTGGTGGCGAAGGTACGCTACCGTTGCGCCAACCCCTGGCCCGACCCCGGCGTCCTGCCGGGGTTCCGGGAGACGGTGGTGGCCTATCTGGACGCCATGGAACGGCTCTGCAAGCGTATGCTGCCGCTCTACGCCGCGGCCCTGGATCTGGCGCCGGACTACTTCGACGCGGCCTTCGCCGAACCCCAGTACACCCTGCGGATGTCGCACTACCCGCCGGCCGAGTACGGCGACGCGGACCAGTACGGACTGGCGCCGCACACGGATTCGAGCTTCCTCACCATGTTGCCGCAGTCGGAGCTGCCCGGTCTGGCCATCCGCATGCCATCGGGCGAGTGGAGCGATGCGCCGGCGGCGCCCGGCACCTTTCTGGTCAATTCCGGCGACATGCTGCGCCGGTGGACGAATCACCGCTTCCTGTCCACCCCGCACCGCGTGGTGAACCGCAACGCCGGCCGGGACCGCTATGCCGTCCCGTTCTTCTTCGATGCGACCCACGATTTCGCCATGGAGTGCCTGCCCACGTGCCACGGGCCGGACAACCCGCCCCGCTACGGGCCCACGACCTACGGCGAGTACATGCGCTGGTTCGCGCGACAGTATGACCATGTGCGGGATCGTGACCGCCATGAGCCCGAAGACCCGGGCGTGCCCACGGTCGGATAGGTCGCGGACCGGACATCGAGCGTCAATGTCAAGACAAGATGTCAATTTGGTAACAGGTTCTGTGGAAAAACCCTGTGTATATCTCCTGGACGCGAGCCAAATGGCCCTATTCATCCGGGACGCAGCGGATTGCATCATTTTTGCGCACTGATTTTTCGTGGAAAACCGAATAGTTGCGAAGATTGGGTTTCGGCGGACCTCGGGTGCGCGGCGCCGGCCGGCCCGGCCCGCCACGGCCGGTTTGCCGTTAAGTTGTTGATTCCCCATAGACTATGAGCTTGAACGCCAACCTGCACGCATTGCTTCGGCCCGGATCGGTAGCCGTGGTGGGCGCATCCCCAAAGGGAGGCACCGGTGGACGGATCCTGGGAAACGTCCTCGCGTCGGGCTTCCGGGGGACGGTCTATCCGGTGAACCCCAACTACACGGAGGTCCAGGGCAAGACCTGCTATCCGTCCATCGCCGGCCTCCCGGAGGCGCCGGACTGCGTGGTGGTGGCGTTGCCCGTCACCCGCGTGCTCGGGGTCATCGAGGAAGCGGTGGCGGTGGGGGTGCCCTCCGGCATCGTGGTGGCCGAGGGGTTCTCGGACGGCAATACCGACGCCGGCCGGCAGCGCCAGCAGGAGCTTCAGCGGTTGGCCGCCGCCGGCAACATGGCCGTCACCGGTCCCTGCTGCATGGGGGTGGCGAGCCTCCGGTACGGCTTCGCCAACTCCTATTTCTCGATTCCCGAGGATGCGATCCCGGGCGGCGTGTCGCTCATCTCCCAGAGCGGCGGATTGACCAACGCCGTCACCGAGCTGGGCGCCAGCCGCAACATCGGCTTCAACTACATCATCTCCAGCGGCAACGAGGCGGTGGTGGAGATGGCCGACTACATCGAGTACTTCGCCGACGATCCCGAGACCCGGGTCATCGCCTGCATCATGGAGGGGGCGAAGGACGGCGCCAAGCTCCGCCGGGTGCTGGCGGCCGCCACGCGTAAGAAACCCGTGGTGGTGCTGAAGCTCGGCCGCACCGAGTCGGGGCAACGGGCCACGGTGGCTCACACCGGCACCTTGGCCGGTCAGCAGGAAGCCTACGCGGCGCTGTTCCGCGAAACCGGCGTGGCTTCGGTGGAAACCCTCGACGAGTTGGTGGAGACCGCCGGCCTGTTCCTGCACGGACGCCTTCCGGCGGGAGAAAGGGCGGTCTTCCTCACCATTTCCGGCGGCGCCACGGCCCTCATCAGCGACGTCAACGCCGTGGCGGGAATTGAGTGCCCGCCCTTGTCAGCGGCCCTCAACGCGAAGCTCCAGGAGATCCTGGGCGTGTCGGATCGCACGTTCAGCAACCCCATCGACACCGTGGGGATGCCGCGAATCGAGCAGGGGACGAATCTCACCACGGTGCTCGGCCTGCTGCTGAACGACGACGGCATCGACCTCGTGGGCATGGCCCTGAGCGTCAAGCGGACCACCGCGCCCGGGCAGAAGAAGCTGCTGGACCAGGTGGCCGCGTGCGCCAGGACCACGCCAAAGCCCATGTTCGTGCTGTCGCTGGCCTCCAACAGCCTCACCGGCGACTGCCGGACCTTTTCCGGCGAGACCGGGGTTCCCATACTGGAGGACGTGGCCGGCGGCATGAAGGCCGTGCGCAAGCTCGTGGACTACGCGGCGTTCCGCCGCAAGGAGAAGCCGGCCCGGAAACCGGCGTCGTCGGTGGACTTCCGTCCGCCGGACGGCGCGGCCGCCCTTACCGAGTACGACAGCAAGCGGATACTCGCGCGCACGGGGATCACCATGACGCGGGAAGACCTCGCCGGGGATCCCGAGCAGGCCGTCGAGATCGCGGCCGGCCTCGGCCATCCGGTGGCGCTGAAGGTCCAGTCGCCTGACGTGCCCCACAAGTCGGATGCCGGCGGCGTCCATCTGGGAGCGGCAACCGCGGAGGAAGTGGCGACGGCGTACCTTCGCGTGATCGGGAACGTCAAGGCGGCCCACCCCGACGCCCGCATCGACGGCGTCCTGGTGCAGGAGATGGTCTCCGACGGGCTGGAGATCATCGTCGGCATGGCGCACGACCCGCAGTTCGGGCCGCTGGTGATGCTGGGGCTGGGGGGCATCTACGTGGAAGTGTTCAAGGACGCCGCCTTCCGGCTGCCGCCGCTGGACGCCGAGGACGTGCGCGAGATGCTGGCGGAGTTGAGGGGCGGGGCGCTGCTGAGCGGTCTCCGGGGCGGGGAGCCCCGGGACGTGGACGCCCTGGTGCAGTGCGTGGTCCGCTTCGGCGACTTCGTGGCGCACAACGCCGGCCGGTTCACCGCCGTCGAGATGAACCCGGTGATGGTGCGTCCCGTGGGCCTGGGGGTGGCGGTGGCGGACGCGCTGATCACGGTGTCCGGATAGTTTCAGCCCACAAGGAGCTTTGATGACCTACGACAACATCCTATACGACGTGACCGATCACGTGGCCACCATTACCCTCAACCGCCCGGAGTCGATGAACGCCATCAACTACAAGACCCGGGACGAGTTGCACGACGCCTGCGCCCGAGTATCTGCCGATCCGGACGTGTGGGTGTGCATCATCACCGGTGCCGGGGAACGGGCTTTCTGCACCGGGCTCGACTTGAAGGAGCGGGCGCGGGAAGTGGACGATTCGACGTTTTTCGAGAAGCGGCGGGTACGCAGCCGGTCGAGCATGCAGGGCCAGAACATGCCGGTGGCGACGATGGAAAAACCCACCATCGCGGCCATCAGGGGTTACGCCGTGGGCGGCGGACTGGAGTTGGCCCTGGCCTGCGACATCCGGGTCGCCGCCGAGGACGCCAAGCTCGGCATGTTCGAGGTGCGTCGCGGCCGGCTCGGCGGCGGCGGCGGCACCCAACGCCTGCCGCGCCTCGTCGGCATGGCGAAGGCGCTGGAGTTGTCCCTCACGGGCGAGGCCGTGGGCGCCGAGGAGGCCCTGCGAATCGGTCTCGTGAACAAGGTCGCTCCGGTGGACGGCTACATGGAGGCGGCCGGGGAGATCGCAGCCAAGATCTGCCTCGGCGCGCCGTTGTCGGTCATCGCCATCAAGGAGGCCATCACCAAGGGGATGCAACTCCCCCTGGAACAGGGCCTCAAGCTGGAGAGCGATCTGGGCCTGGCGCTCTCCACCACCGAGGACCAGAAGGAAGGCTCCCGCGCCTTCGCGGAGAAGCGCCCGGCCGTCTGGAAAGCACGGTAGACAACAAAGACCCCTGGGACACGGAGACCGGCAAACAACGAAACCGGTAGGCAACGAAACCGCAAACAACGAAACCGGTAGGCAACGAGACCGTAAACAACGAGACCGGTAGACAATACGCGAACCGGCATTCCCGCCCCCTCCGTCATTCCCGCGAAAGCGGGAATCCAGGCGGGGCAGGGGCCGGGACACAGGAGGAACCATGAGCACCAACCTGAGCGGAAAATACGCCATCGTCGGCGTCGGGCAGAGCCCCCTGGGCAAGGTGCCGGAGATGGGCCCCATCGGGCTCTTCGCGGTGGCGGCCAAGAACGCCATCGAGGACGCCGGCCTGAAGAAAGAGGACGTGGACGGGCTCATCACCCGCGGACCGGACGACGTCTACTGCCACCACCAGAAAGTGGGGGAGGCGCTGGGGCTCAACGTCACCTACAGCACCTCCACCGCCAACGGCGGCGCCAGCCAGACCATGGCCGTGGCCATGGCGTGCATGGCCATCGAGGCCGGCGTTTGCAACACCGTGGTGGTGGGCTACGGCCGTGACACCTGGTCCCGCACCCACCGTAACGCCGATGCCAAGCAGGCGGTGGCCTCCCGGCCCCGCACCTACTCGGAGTTCGGCTCCGAGTTCGGCCAGTTCGGCGCGCCGGTGAACTACGCCATCGCCGCCCGGCGCCACATGGAGCGCTTCGGCACCACCAAGGCGCAGCTCGGCGCCATCGCCGTGGCGTTCCGCAACCACGCCCGCAAGAACCCCCACGCGTTCATGCAGAAGCCTCTGACCCTGGACGAGTACCTGGGCGCCCGGCTCATCGTAGACCCGCTGTGCCTCTACGACTGCAGCGTGTTCATCGACGGCGCCGGCGCGGTGGTGGTGACCAGCGCGGAACGCGCCCGGGATCTCCGGCAACCGCCGGCCTACGTCCTGGGCTTCGGCTTCGGCAACCGCCTGAGCGGCTGGTTTGCCGACGACAACATGATCACAACCGGCGCCAGGGAGGCGGGGGAGGCGGCCTACCGCATGGCGGGCATCGAGCCCAAGGACGTGGACACGGCCCAGATCTACGACTGTTTCACCCACATGGTGCTGCTGCAGCTCGAGGACTACGGCTTCTGCGCCAAGGGCGAGGGCGGCCCCTTCGTCGCCTCCGGGGCCTTGGAGGCGGACGGCGTGCTTCCCACCAACACCTCCGGCGGCCAGCTCTCCGAGGGGCACATCGAGGGCATGCTCCAGGTGCTGGAAGGCGCGCGCCAGGTCCGCCGCGAGCACACCGCCGAGCGGCAAGTGAAGGACTGCGACATCGCTCTCGTGAGCGGCCACGGCGGCAACACGGTGTGCCAGTCGGCGCTGATCCTGGGGAGGGAAGCGGGATGAGCGAGTACAACAAGCCTCTGCCGCCGCCGTCCGTGGAGTCCGAGCCTTTCTGGGACGGGTGCAAGCGTCATGAACTGGTCGTGCCCCGTTGCGATGCCTGCTCGAACCACTGGTTCCCGCCCACCGCCACCTGCCCCGAGTGCTGGAGCACCGAGTGGACATGGACCCCGGTGAGCGGCAAAGGGAAGGTCTATTCGTTCGGCGTCTACCACCGGGCCTACCACAAGGGGTTCGCCGAGGAGCTGCCCTACGCCCTGGTAGTGGTGGAGCTGGACGAGGGCCCGCGCCTCACCACCAACGTGGTGGGCTGCAAGCCCGATGAGCTGAGCTGCGACATGCCGGTGGAGGTGGTGTTCGACGACGTCACCGGCGACCGGACCCTGTACAAGTTCAAACCCGTGCACGACGCGTAGGGTTTGCAAACCCACCCGGCCTCTCCGTCATTCCCGCGAAAGCATGCCCTCGACCGTGATCGGGGGCGGGAATCCAGGGGTGGGGTGACGTTTTCACCGGAGGTACCCATGCTGCACAGCACCGAACGCATTCTTGTGACCCATACCGGCAGCCTGCCGCGACCGCGACAGCTCATCGACATGATGCTGGCCGAGAACGAGGGCAGCCCCGTCGATCCGGCGGAGTACGAGGACAAGCTCCGGGGCGCGGTCCACGACATCGTGCGCCTGCAGATGGACCTCGGCGTCGACGTCGTCGACGACGGCGAGTTGAGCAAGCGCGGGTTTGCGGTCTACGCGCATCAGCGGCTCGACGGCCTCAGCCCCACCGGCCGGGTGCGGGTCTCGCCTTGGGACAACTCCCGGGAATCCCAGGCGTTCCCGGAGCACTACGGGTACTACAGCCCGGTGCCGGGAGCCAAGCCCAACCCCAGCAACATGCAGATGGCCTGCACCGGCCCCATTGCGTACCGGGCCCAGGAGCGGGTCGTGCAGGACCTGGCGAACCTGAAGGCCGCGGTGGAGGAAGCCGGGGCCGTGGAAGCCTTCGTGCCGGCCATCTCCCCCTGCGACGTGGCCGGCAACCAGGAGAACGAGTACTACAAGAGCGACGAGGAACTCCTGTTCGCCATCGCCGAAGCCCTCAGCGTGGAATACCAGGCCATCGTCGACGCGGGCTTCCTGCTCCAGATCGACGACCCGCTGCTCATCAACTACTACGTCAAGAACCCGGACCTGAGCGTGGAACAGTGCCGCGCCTGGGCGGAGGGGCAGATCGAGGCCATCAACCACGCCTTGCGGAACATCCCCGAGGACCGGGTGCGCTACCACACCTGCTACGGCATCAACATGGGTCCCCGGGTCCACGACATGGAGATGAAGGACTACATCGACATCGTGCTCAAGATCCGCGCCGGCGCCTTCTCCTTCGAGGCCTCCAACCCGCGCCACGAGCACGAGTGGAAGATCTGGGAGGACGTGAAGCTGCCCGAGGGCAAGCTCATCATCCCCGGCGTCATCACCCAGTCGTCCGTGGTGGTGGAACACCCCGAGCTCATCGCCCAGCGCCTCGAACGTTTCGCCGGCCTCGTCGGCCGCGAGAACGTCATCGCCGGCAGCGACTGCGGCTTCGGCACCCAGGCCCTGGAGGTGCCGGAGATCCATCCCGCCATCGTGTGGGCCAAGTTCCAGGCCATGTCGGAGGGGGCAAGGTTGGCGAGCGAGCGGCTGTGGGGGTGATGCCGACCAAAACGCGATACATCGTCGAATTATCTTGACCAAAATACGATGGTGTGAATAATGGTCAGGCGTGGATACAGAATCGCGCGTCTACGACGCCCTGCTGGCCGAGCACTTGTCCGGCAACCGGCAGATGGCGTTCGTCAGCGGTCCACGGCAGGTTGGCAAGACCACGACGTGCCGGCGTCACGCCGACAGCTACTGCAACTGGGACAATCTCGATGACCGGGAGCTGGTGCTGGCGGGTCCGGCCGATCTCGCCGTCGCCATGGGGGCGGACCGGCTCTCCAGCGCGACGCCGGTAGCGCTCTTCGATGAGCTTCACAAGTTTCCATCCTGGAAGCCGTTCCTGAAGGGGCTGTTCGACACCTACGGAGACCGGCTTCGCATCATCGTCACCGGCAGCAGCCGTCTGGACGTCTACCGCCGGGGCGGCGACAGCCTGATGGGGCGGTACTTCCCCTATCGGATGCATCCGTTCTCCGTGGCCGAGGCGGTAAGCAAGGAACTTCCCGATGCCGAGCGGATCGTCCGGACTCCAGGAAGGATCGAAGAGCCGGACTTCGAAGCGCTGTGGCGTCACGGAGGATATCCCGAACCGTTTCTCAGGCGCGACATGCGTTTCAGCCGGAGGTGGCGATCGCTGCGCCTCGCGCAACTGGTCCGGGAAGACATCCGCGACCTCACCCAGGTTCAGCAGATCGATCAGTTGGAGGTGCTGGTCCAACGACTGAGCCGGCAGTCCGGGCGTCAGCTCGTGTACGGCAACCTCGCCAGGGAGGTACGCGTGTCGGCGGATACCCTCCGCCGGTGGGTGGCCGCCTTGTGTGATTTCCACCTGGGCTTCCTGGTCAGGCCGTGGTTCCGGAACGTCTCGCGATCGTTGCGCAAGGAACCCAAGTGGTACCTCAGGGACTGGGCGGAAATCGAGGATGCGGAGAACAAGGCCGAGACCTTCGTTGGGTGTCACCTCCTCAAGGCGGTGGACGGCTGGAACGACATGGGCTTCGGCCGGTTCGATCTCGGCTATCTGCGGGACCGGGAAAAGCGGGAAGTGGATTTTCTGGTTACCCGCGAGGGGAAGCCTTGGTTCCTCGTCGAGGTCAAGCACCGCGACGAGTCCATGAGCCGGACGCTCAAGTACTACCAGGATCACCTCGGCGCACCGTTTGCGTTCCAGGTCATGGTCGATGCCGACTATGTCGACGCCGATTGTTTCGCAAGGCCGGGGCCGCCGATGGTCGTGCCGGCCAAGACCTTCCTGTCCCAGCTCCTGTAACTTTGGCAACGCCGTTGACAACACGAACGCCCCTTCGGTAATGTCTCGCAGATAGCTCACGCGTGCGATGGAGGGCCTCATGGGAAAGCTACAGATGCTCGATCCGCGGGCCGATGTCCTGCTGGAGAACCATCCTCCTGTTCCGGGGCTGGATGATTTGACGGGGAAAGTGGTTGGCATCATCGATAACGGCCAGGCCAACTCGAGCCCGATGTTCGAGGAGTTGGCGCGGCTCATCGACGCGCAGACCGGCGCCGCCGAGGTGCTGCTGCGGAAGAAGCCGAGCCACATGAATGCGGCGCCGGGGGAGTTGATCGAGGAGATGCTGAGCCGGTGCGACGCGGTCGTCACCGGCCTCGGTGCTTGAGGGTCCTGCACGTCGTGGAGTGTCCACGACGCCATCGAGATCCAGAAGCGCGGCACGCCTACGGTGACCCTGTGTCAGACCATTTTCATGGAACTGGGCCGGAAGGAAGCGGTGTTCTTCGGCATGCCGCAACTGCCGCTGGTGCAGATCCCGCACCATCCGAGCGGCGGCGCCCGGCCGGGTGAGCACGCCGAGGATGCGAGGATCGCCATCGGTCCGGTGCGCGAGACCCTGACGGACGCCGATGCCGCCGAGCCGGCGCCGGCCGGCGCCGCGGGAGCTGAAACCCAGGCGGCCAAATAGCGCCCGGGCGGACATCCCACACCAAGGCGCACCACGGACTCTTTACGCATGCCCACCGACACGTCACAGGTGAAGCTCGTCTCCGAAGTCATCGAGGTGGAGGACTCGCTGGAGGCTGTCAACGACTGGTTCTGCGAGCGCCAGCTAAGCGACGGCCTGCCCATCGTTCCCCCCACCCGCGAGCGGGTGGAGCGGATGCTCACGGGCACCCACCGCGATCCCCAGGAGGTCATCGGGCAGGTGCCGCCCAAGTGGGCGCCGGCCACGGTGGAGAAGATCGCCGTCAGCAGCGTGATGGCCGGGTGCCTGCCGGAGTACCTGCCGGTGGTCATCGCCGCGGTGGAGGGCATCATGGAGCCCCGCTTCAACCTCTACGGAGTCCAGGCCACCACCGGGTACGCGGGCCCGGCGCTGCTGGTGAACGGTCCGGTCCGGAACGAGCTGGGCATCAACTGCGACGCCGGCGTGTTCGGCCCGGGCCATCGCGCCAACGCCACCATCGGCCGCGCCATCCGGCTGATCCTCATCACCGTGGGCGGCGGCTATCCCGGCGACACCGACCGCGCCACCTTCGGCTGGCCGGGCAAGTACAGCTTCTGCTTCGGCGAGAACGAGGAGAAGAGCCCCTGGGAGCCCTACCACGTGAGCCGCGGCTACAAGCCCGAGCAGAGCACCGTCACCGTGTGCGGCATCAACGGGTTCATCCCCATGCACACCGCCGGGAGCACCGGGCAGGAAGCGCTGTCCTCGCTGGTCGAGGTCATCGCCATGCACCACGGCGGCAGCCACCTGGACGTGGGCAGCTTCGGCGGCGGCACGCCGCTGGTGGCCCTGTGCACCGAGGACGCCGAGATCATGGCCCGGGACGGCATCACCCGGGCGGACATCCGCGAGTACCTCTGGGAGCATTCCACCATCACCTTCGCCAGCATCCCGGACCGGCGCAAGGGGACCAAGAACGACGACGAGCTGCTACGGGAGTCGCCCAACGTCACCCCCGACGGCATCGTGCATCTGGCCACCCGGCCCGACGACATCATGGTGATCGTGACCGGCGGCAAGCACCGGCACTGCGTGCTGCTGCCCATGTGGACTGGCCGGAACACGCTGGCCGTCACCAAGCCCATACGGACGGCGTGAGAAGTATGTTTCCCCTCGGTCATTCTCGCCTCCCCTTGGTCATTCCCGGCTCACCTCGGTCATTCCCGCCTCCTCTCCGTCATTTCCGGCACCTTCTCCGTCATTCCCGCGAAAGCGGGAATCCAGGCGGAGTGAGGCGGGGAATACGCCCGTTTGGCCCCTCTCCACCCCTGGATTCCCGCTTTCGCGGGAATGACGGAGAGGGTGCCGGAATGACCGAGAGGAGGCCAGGACTGACGGAGAGGGTGCCGGGAACGGCAGAGAAGGTGCCGGAATGACGGTTTGCTCACACCGACACCGAATGACGGACTGACGGACTAGTTGTTTAGCGAGCAAGGAGCATCCATGGATTTCAATCTGCAAGAAGACTCTCCCGAGATGATCGAGTTCCGCAAGGAGGTCCGGGCCTGGATGGAAGAGAACATGAAGGGCTCGGAGCACCTGCGCTGGTCGGCGTCGTGGTCCACCCGGGAGGACGAGGAGGAGTACAGTTTCCGTCGCGGGCTGGGAGAGAAGCTGGGCAAGAAGGGCTGGCTGTTTCCCATGTTCCCCGAGGAGTACGGCGGCGCCGGGCTGTCCGTGAACCACCAGTTCGTGTTGGAGACGGAGTTGAGCCGCTACGGTCTCAACCTGACCCATGTGTTCTACACGCTGGCCCGGATCGTGGCGCCGGTGCTGATTCACTGGGGCACCGAGGAGCAGAAGCGCGAGTTCCTGCCGCCCATCGCACGGGGAGAGATCGTGGTGTGGCAGGTGTTGACCGAGCCCCAGAGCGGCAGCGACGTGGCCAACTGCCAGACCAAGGCCATCCGCGACGGTGACGACTACATCGTCAACGGGCAGAAAGTCATGGTGGGCCACCATCTGCCGCCGGACGCGCTATGGGCGCTGGTGTGTACCGACCCCGACGGCAAGCGGCACGAGAACCTGAGCTGGCTGCACATTCCCGCGAACCTGCCGGGCATCACCATCCAGCACATGCACCTGATGATGGGCATCAAGAACGCGGTGTTCTTCGACAATGTGCGCGTCCCCGCCAAGTATCTCATCGGCGGCGAGAACAACGGTTGGAAGGTGGCCAACACCCACCTGGAGCTGGAGCACGGCGGCGACGGCCGGGTGGGCACCGATCCGGTGGTGGACCGGGTGGTGGAGTACTGCCGGAACCACGAGGTGGGCGGCAAGCCGCTCATCGAAGACCCTCACGTGCGCGACATCATCGGCGACATGATCCTGGAGATCAACACGGTCAACCGCATGAACCGGCGCATCTTCTGGCACCGTTTCGTCAAGGAGCCGCACGCCTACGGCGGCGCCCAGTTCCGCTACTACCAGCGCATGGTCCGGCTCAGGAACGGCGAGCGGCTGCAGAAGATCATGGGCGCGGACGCGCTGATCCCGGACCACAACGTGCACGAGGTGCTGGACTTCGAGTACGTCATCCGCAGCGGCCCGGGCCAACTCCACGGCGGCGGCACCCTCGACACCGACCGGCTGATCTTCGCGCGGCGCGCCGGCATCGGCCGCCAGACCAGGGAGAAGGCGCCGGATACGGTCTAGGGGTGACGGGTCGTGTTAGAAATCAGATTAATTTCAGAACGTAACTGATTGAAGTAAAAAAGAATCAGAATTGGTGTAATCATGGATTTGAGACTCAACGAAGACCAGGAGATGTTCAAGAAGGTGGCCGCGGATTTCGTCCAGGCGGAGGCGCCGACCACCATGCTGACCCAGCAGTTCCTCAAGAAGGAGACCTTCCTGCCGGATCTGTACGCCAAGATCGCCGGGTTGGGCTGGCTCGGCATGCTCATGCCCGAGCAGTACGGCGGCGCCGGGCTGTCCTACCTGGACTGCGGCGTGGTGTTCGAGGAGCTCGGGCGGGCGCCGGTGCCCGGGCCGGTCTTCTCGTCCGGGGTGCTGGCGGCCCAGATCGTCCACGACGGCGGCTCCGACGCCCAGAAGCAGGAACTGCTGCCGTCCATCTGCGGCGGCGAGGCCATCGTCATCCCGGCCATCGGCGACCACGGCGCCCACTGGGGGCCGGAGACGGTGGCCACCACGTGCTCGCGGTCCGGCGACACCCTGACCCTCAGCGGCACCAAGCGCCACGTCTACGACGCCGAGGGCGCCACGGCCTTCCTGTGCGCGGTCCACGGCGATGACGGCGGGGTGTCGGTGGTGCTGGTGGACCGGAACGCGCCGGGCGTGACGGTGACGCCGCACAACGGTTTCATGGTGTCGGTGAGCGAGGTCTCCTTCGAGGGCGTCCAGGTGCCGGCAGCCAACCTCATCGGCCCGGCAGGCGCGGGGTGGGAGCTGCTGGACAAGGCCGCGGAGCGGGCCATCCCGATCCTGTGCGCCTACAAGGTGGGGGCGTGCCAGGAGATCTACGAGTTCACCGTCCGGTACACCAACGAGCGCCGGGCCTTCGGCCAGCTCATCGGCCGTTTCCAGCGGGTCCAGGACCACTGCGTGGAGCTTTCGATCCACATGGACCGGGCGCGGATGGCCACCTACGAGACCCTGTGGGAGCTCGACGAGGGAATGCCCGCGGAAGCCGGCATCCACGAGTCCAAGGCCGCGGCCAGCGAGGGATATCACCAGGCGTGCAGCTACTCGCACATGGTCCACGCCGGACCGGGCACCGACTATCTGCACCCGCTCATGGTGCACAGCGTGCTGGCGCACACGCTCTACCAGTATCTGGGCACGCCGGACTATCACAAGCGCCGGATGGTCGACGCGCTCTATCCGAGCGCGTAAGGTGTTTCGGAGGGCGGGTCTCGGACCCGCCCGGGTTGAGCAACGGGAAGAAGCAGGTGAATATCGGGTTCATCGGTATCGGGTCAATCCGTGAGACGCACGGAGAAAGGGAATCCGCCATGAGACAGATACGCTTCGCCATCGCCGTTTTGTTCGTCGTCCTGCTTGCCGGCCAGGCGGCCGCGCAGGACGTGAACTTCAAGGGCAAGACCGTCAACCTGGTCGTCGGCACCGGGGCCGGCGGCGGCTACGACATTATCGCCCGCCTGTTCGCCAAGGTGGCCCCCAAGCACTTGCCGGGAAGTCCCCGGTTCATCGTACGCAACGTTCCCGGCGGCGCCGGCCTCAAGGGGACCCAGTACATCAACCGCAGAAAGCCGGACGGCCTCACGGTGGGGCCGCATTTCACCAGCCTGGTCATGAAGGAACTGGCAGGGGTGGACGTGCCGGGCTTCGACGTCAAGGAACTCATCATCCTGGGCGCGCCCACGCTGGTGGACGACAGCTACACCATCTGCGTCGACCGCAACGTCGCCAAGTCGTGGGAAGACATGCTCAAGATGGGGCGGCCCCTGCGGATGGCGTCTCAGCGGCCCGGAATCGGCCGTGTTCCCATGGGCGGCGAGTTCGTGCAGCTCGTGGGCGGTCCCATGAAGCTCATCTACGGCTACAAGTCCACCGCCGAGGAGCTGGCGGCCTTCGCCCGGGGCGAGACCGAGGTGGTGACCTGCCTCGAGCGGCGGTTGCCGCGCATGTACCCCGAACTGGTCGAGAAGAAGCGGCTGGTGCCGATCTTCTGGTGGAACGCTCCGCCGAGCGAAGGGTGGCTGAAGCGGCTGGAATCCGAGGTGCCGCGCAACATCCTCAAGCTGCCCGGTCTCAAGATCAGCGAGTCCCAGAAGTTGGCGTTCAACACGGCCGTGAACATTCACCAGTCCCTGAGGGCCTTCATGCTTCCGCCGAAGACGCCCCAGCCCATCGTGGACACCTGGCGCAAGGCGTTCAAGGCCACCATCGAGGATCCGGAGTTCGTGAAGATCGCCACCGTCGCCGGCTACGACGTGGGCTACGGCTCTCCGGAGCATTACGAGAAACAGCTCGCCACCATCAAGGATCTGCCTGCTGACGGCGCGCTGTTCTTCCAGAAGCTGATGGGCGAGAAGCGCTAGGCACGCGTCCGAGACATGGACTTGTAGTGATCGCAGGGGCGACCGGCCGGTCGCCCCTGCCGGGTTACGCCGCAGTGTAGGGCGCCAGCGTTCCGGGACGGCTTCCGGAACGCGGCGCCTTGCCGGGAGCCTCCATGCTCGAAGCTTCCGTTGACGCCTTCTTTCAGCTGTTCTCGCCGGGGCCGCTTCTGGCGATGCTCCTAGTGCTGCCGGTGGCGCTGTTCTCCGGGCTCATGCCCGGAGGCGGGCTGCCGGTGTCCGTGGTGGTCCTGAGTCTCGCGGTCCACCTCGACCCCTGGGTCGCCATCACCATCGTGGTGTTCCACATGGCGGCCAGCGACATCACCGAGCCCATCCCCGCCATCCTGTTCGGAGTTCCCGGCGCCCGCTCGGCCCAGGCCACCGTGCTCGACGGCTATCCCATGGCCCAGCAGGGCCTGGCCGGGGTGGCCTTGGGCGCGAGCTACACCACCACCATCGTGGGCGGCGTCATCGGCGCCGTCGCGCTGCTGCTGGCGCTGCCGGTGAGCCGGCAGCTTCTGGAGTGGTTCGGCTCGGCGGAGTTCTTCCTGCTGACGCTCATGGGGGTGCTGGCGGTGGCCGTGGTGAGCGCCGGGGCTTTCGTCAAGGGTATCCTCACCGCGGCCTTCGGCATCGCCATCGCCATGGTGGGCTACGCGGACCTGGGCGGCAACGTGCGCGCCGCCATGGGGTTCGATTTCTACCTGTGGGACGGCTTCGGGCTGGTGCCGGTGGTGGTGGGCCTGTTCGCCCTGCCCGAGGCCATCGCCCTGGTGGTGGGGGACACCACCATAGCCCGGGCACGCCTGGACACACTCCTGCGCGAGGCCAAGGCCGACGTGTGGCGCGGCATGTGGCAGGCCTGGAACCACAAGTGGCTGATGGCGCGCTCGTCGCTCATCGGCGTGTTCGTGGGCATCATGCCCGGGGTCGGCGGCAGCGCCGCCCACTGGATCGCCTACGCCCAGGCGCGCCAGACCGAGCCCGGCGGCACCGAGACCTTCGGCAAGGGCGACGTCCGGGGCGTCATCGCCTCCGACGCCGCCAACAACTCGGTGGACGGGGGCGTGCTCATCCCCACCGTGGTGTTCGGCATTCCCGGCAGCGGCGGCATGGCCATTGTCCTTGCCATCCTCATCCTCACCGGGATCACCCCGGGCCCGCTCATGCTCACGCGGCACCTCGACCTCACCGTGAGCATGGTCTACACGATCGCCTTCGCCAACCTCATCGTCGTGCCCATCATGCTGGCCTTCGCCCCGACCCTGTGCCGCATCGCGGTAATCCCGCCCAACATCCTGGCGCCCGTGGTGGTGGGCATCGTCTCGCTGGCGGCGCTGGCCGCCAGCGGCTCCCTGGGCGACCTGGGGGCGGTGCTGGCCTTCGGCCTGCTGGGCGTCTTCATGAAGCGCTACGGCTGGCCCAGGCCGCCCATCCTCATCGCCGTGGCGCTGGCGGACATCCTGGAGCGTTTCCTGTGGATCTCGGTGAGCAACTACGGCTGGGGAATGCTCCTGCGGCCGCAGTTCCTGGTCATCCTCGCCTTCATGGTCGCGGTGACCCTGTTCAGCCTGCGGGCCCAGCGCGGCGCCCGGCAGGCCATGATGTCCATGACCGAGGGGGAGGAGTCCGGGCAGGCGGCGGCGGCAGGGGACACGCCGGGGCACGAAGGCGCGGCGGCGGAGGGCGGCGCACCAAGGCAGGGAAGCGCGGCGGCTGCGGGAGATGCCGCGGCCGGAGCCCGGAAGGGTCTGGATGATGCGGTGGCACGGGACGCTGCGGCGGAATCGCCGGCAGCCGGCGACAAGGATGGAGATAGTCCGCCCAAGCGCCGCTTCACCCTCGAAGTGGCGGGCGAGGCCGTGCTCCTGCTCGCGGTGGGCGCATTCTTCCTCTACATGTTCATCGATTCGTTCGGTTATCCAGAAGGCGCCGACTTGATGCCGAGGCTCGCGGTGCTGGTGGGGACGCCGTTCTGGCTGATCCGGGCGTGGACCCTGTTGAGAGGCACCCCGGAGAAGCGCATCGAGGAAGGCGACATCATGGACACGGGCTTCATCCTCGGGGACGATCCCAAGACCGAAGGCCGGCGGTTCGCGCGCATCTTCGGCTTCACCGCGCTCATGTACGTGGCCATCTGGCTCATCGGCGTACACGTGGCCCTGCCCGGCATGCTCTTCCTCTACCTGATGTACTACGGCAAGGCTGGCTGGCTGGGCTCCGCGGGCATCGCCCTCGCATTCCTGGCGCTGATCGTCGGCTTCTACGACTTCGCCCTCCACATCGTCTGGCCCGAGGCGCCCTTCGGCCTCTGGCCGACCCAGTAGCTCTTCGCCACCCCGGCATCCGGCGGACCCCTTACAGCTTCAGCAGCCGCCGCGCGTTCCCCTCCAGAATCGCCAGCTTCTCCTCCTCCGGACAGTCCAGCGCTTCCACCTTCTCCACCGCGTTCCAGTCCCCCAGGGGATACGGGTAATCCGTCCCGACCATCAGGTGCTCCCACCCCAGCAGGCTCTTGAGGTACTCCAGGGTGTCCACCCGGTACACCAGCGCGTCGGAATACAGGTTCTTGAGATAGGCGCTGGGCTTGTCCGTGGCCTCGGCGTCCGCCGCCCCCGGCCGCACGCCAAAGCCCTGGTCGAAGCGGCCCAGGTGGTAGGGGAAGAAGCCGCCTCCGTGCAAGGTGCAGAGCTTCAGGTCGGGAAACCGGTCGAACACGCCGCTGTAGGTCATGAAGCCCAGCGAGAGGGCGGTGTCCGCGGGGTTGCCGCAGATCAGGAACAGGCCGTAGGTGCCCATGCGCTCCAGCCCGGCGATGTCCTCGGGGTGCATGACGATGAGGGCGTCCAGCTCCTGCGCCTTGCCCCAGAAAGCGTCGAACTCATGGCTCCGGTAGTACTCGCCGTTGACGTTGGTGCCGATGTAGGCCCCCGCCAGCTTGTGCTCGAGGATGCCGCGCTCCAGCACCTTCGCGGCCCGCTTGGGGTCCTGCAGCGGCACCGCCGCCAGCGCGGTGAATCGGTCCGGATGCCGGGTCCTGAGCTCCATCAAACCCTCGTTGTAGAGGTTGCACCAAGTCTCTCCCTGTTCCGGGTTCAGCCGGTAGCCGAGGCAGGCGGTGTGGGGCTCCAGGGTCGCCAGGGCGATCTTGCCCTTGTCCATGTTCTCGAGCCGCTTCTCCACGTCCATGAGCGGCGGCGGCACCACGAAGCTCGGCCCGCCGCCGATGGTGACCGTGTTGAGGCCTTCCGGGGTGCTGCCCACCTCCGTGCCCACGGCCTTGCCGTGGGCCTTCAGCTCCTCGATCAGGCCCGGGGGCATGTAGTGGTGGTGAATGTCGATGGCACAGGTATGCATGCAGAAGTCTCCTTGACTGAGGTATGGTTCGACCTGGAATTGTTCCATCATCGGAGCCGGTATGCTAGTCTCCCGATAGTCTCCCGACATCACCAAGTACACTCGGAGGTCAGGTCATCATGTCGCGCAAGATCAGAGTCACCAGCGAAGGAACCGTGTGGACGCTGCCCTGGGACGTGGGCGTGAAAAAGGGCTTCATGGCCGCGGAAGGCATCGACGCGGAGGTGGTGACGCCGGACTCGCAGCTCCAGCCCGCCGACGTGTTCGAGCGCCCCATCGCCTCGGACTACGAGTGCGGCGACCTGGAAGGCTACAACAAGTGCGAGTGGGGTGTGATCAAGCGCGCCGCCGACGGCGAGCGCGACGGCTGGATCCTCGGCCGCCGCGAGAGCGTGGCCACCATGGCCATCATCGTCAGGGGCGATTCCAACTACCACCGGCTCGACGACCTCGCCGACGTGCCCCTTTCGATCCAGGACCAGACCGGCTCCCATTACATGACCTACAAGATGCTCGAGGGCCACTGCGACAAGGACCGGGTCAAGTTGCGGCACGACGGCGGACCCGCCATCCGCACCCGCATGTTGCTGAACGGCGAGGTGGAGGCCGCAACCTTGATGGAGCCGTTCATCAGCCTGGCCGAGAAGCGCGGTTGCCGCGTGCTGGCCGAGTCCAAGTACTGGGGGCTGCTGTTCGTCAACGCCGACGACGCCGAGGACACCCGCGGAGCCATCTTCCGCGCCCTCCGGCGTTCGGTGGACGAGATCAACTCGGACCTCAAGAAGCACGCCGCGCTCCTGCTGCGCGACATTCCCGACGACCTCATGGGTGATTTCAGGTTCGAGGACCTGAACCTCAACCGGCTGGACTACGTCTACCCCGAGGACTACACCGAAGAAGAGTTCAACCGGGCGCGCAACTGGATGGCCGGCTACGGCCTCAAGCCCGACTCCCAGGCCAGCTACTCGGACCTGGTGAAGCTTTGAAAAGTGGGGGCAAGCATGTTCTGAACGGCCTTAAGTAGCGTCGCGATAAGTCCAGCACCACTGGCTGTGACGAAGGCCGGAGTAAGTGGTGACTAAACAAGATGCGAGGCCCTGTGGACCGTTATGTTAGGACTTGTTGATGGAAACGTTTCGGCGACTGCGTTCTAAGGAGATCATCTCATCATGAGCAAAGAGCCTAAACGGAAGCGCGGTAATAAGGGGAAGACCGTCGGGCATGCTCTCGAAGGGCTTCTTGGAATTGAGCTGACGGAAATCTGGTCAGAGATTGAACAAACCAAGAGCGACGCAGAAGAGGTAGAGCGTGATGTCGAGAAAACCGAAGACTCCATCGACAGAGGCGCGAGGCGGACTAAGCACCGATTCCGTCTTTGATTTTCTCTATTATGATGCGAGACGAATTGCTTCGTTCCTGTCACAGTTTGATGATTCAGGACAACTGACGGAGATCGTCCAACACGAGTTGGCTCAGAGGTCGAAGCGGACCATCGGCACAATCAAGGCGGTTGGCGGCGTACCTCTGATTGCTACCGCCGAAGGCGAACAATCGAGTGAGGCCGGTGCAAGTTCCCAACACGATAGTCAACGAGTATATGATCCTATCTGGGCCAATGCTCGCACGTTCCTCGACTATTTAGCCGAACGGGATATGATTCAAAAGGACGTTGCCGAGGCGAACATGGGACAGTTCGTGCTTTGTTCCGGTAGTCTCTCGATCACTGACCTTCAGTTGATGGAACGAACGTGGAAGCTCAAGAGTGTTCAGACTCTGATCAAATCCGGTCAACAACCTACAGGGAGAAATAGAAGAGAACGGAGAGCGCAGAGCGTCTCCGTAACTCCGACAACCGCCGATAACGTGGATTTGGTGATAGATCTTCTTTCGATAATGCCCCATACGATCCAGGCTAAAATATCAGGTACAGCAAACACATGGTGTAGTCTCAGTCAGGATGGGATGTCCACGCTTGCAAGTGACATCACTTTGAAACACGGGACGCGAATTCCTGGCGAGTGGCATGCGTTGGGGGTTCTGGATGCCAAGCCGGAGCACTATGCTCCTACAGAAACGGCCCCAGATTACCCGTCAGTTGCAAAAAGGTCTTTTGAAAGAGCGAGGTGAGGCCGACATACAAGGGGTTTTCGGTTCCATGGGGCAAGTAGTTCAAGCTCACCATCTGTGAAGCTAAACCACAGCCGGCATGATCTGGGAACGAGGGACTTGCGGTGGCGAATTTGCGAACAGAAACGAACTGAGTGGAGGGATGTGGTCTCCGAAGATGCTATAATCATCGTTGGTACGCCAAAATACCCGATGAAACGGAGACCACGAATGAAACTTAGCAAAGCCGCTGTTCGAGGTAAAGCCACGCTGGGCATGGAAGTCCGATTCGAGACGCAGCGTCTGACGTCGTATTCAGGTCTGATCCTGTTTCAGCACTTCTTTTCCCTCATGGGCATCAAGGAGCGGCTGTGGCGGTGCTTCCGCCACCTGGAAGCCAAACCGATTTACGGTCACCACGTGGTGGTGATGCTGCTGGTGGTGCATCTCATCATCGGCCATCGACGACTGCGAGATCTGGATTACTACCGGGATGATGAACTGGTCAAGCGGGTGCTTGGGGTGAAACGATTGCCGGACGTGTCGACCGTGAGCCGCTCGCTCAGCAGTGCCGACGCGAGCAGCGTCGGCAAAGTCCGCGCCGAGTCGAGAACGGTGGTCATCGAGCGCATGGTGGCGGAAAGGTTCGCGCGCGTCACCCTCGACTTCGACGGGTCGGTCTTGAGCACCGGGCGCCACGCCGAAGGCACGGCGGTGGGGTTCAACAAGAAGAAGAAAGGCGCGCGCAGCTACTACCCCCTGTTTTGCACCGTCGCCCAGACCGACCAGGTGCTCGACGTGCACCATCGGCCGGGAAACGTCCACGATTCCAACGGCGCCTCAGCCTTCATCGAGCGCTGTGTCCGCACCGTGCGCGAGAGCCTGCCGTGGGCAAGAATCGAGGTGCGCATCGACAGCGCCTTCTTCAACGAGGTCCTCGTCGAACGCCTTCACTCCCTGGGCGTCACCTTCACCGTCTCGGTGCCCTTCGAGCGCTTTGCCGAACTCAAGGGAATGGTCCAAGGCAGACAACGATGGCGCCCCATGGCCAGCGGCCTTGCCTACTTCGAGACCCGCTGGAAGCCCCAGTCCTGGAACACCCCCTATCGCTTCCTCTTCATCAGAAAACAGGTCCGACACCAGATCAAGGAACCCATCCAACTCCGCCTCTTTGAGCCCGTTGTCTATGGGTACGACTTCAAGGTCATCGTCACCAACAAGGCAATCCACCCACGCAAGGTCGTTCTCTTCCACGAAGGACGGGGCTCCCAGGAGGGCATCTTCGCCGAGTTGAAAACCCACTGCCAAATGGGCTACGTGCCCGTCAAAACCCGCGTCGGCAATCAGTTGTACATGTTCGCCGGCATCCTCGCTCACAACCTCACACACGAACTCCAGATGCGCATCAACCCGCCCTGCCGTCGTACTACAGCCAAACGCGCCGCCCTCTGGTGCTTCCGCGAAATCGCAACCCTTCGCCGCACCCTCATTCAACGCGCCGGGCGCATCCTTCGCCCCGCTGGCTCCCTCATCCTTTCGATGAACACCAATGCCAAACTCGAAACAGAACTGCGTCACGCCCTCGCTACGCTCAACGCCCCCGCCTGAGTCACAAAATCACCCACAGTTTTTTGCAACAATCGGGATTACTCTGACGGTCAGGAGATTGCGGCAAAAATGATGACCCTTCTAGGACCGGTGGCGAAGAATCTACTTGGTCGACCGGAAGGTTGTTTTGGTATTACACCGCTTCTAATTTTCCGGGAGGTAGTTGGCAACTAGTGTGGGACACGGCATTGGTGGAAGTCGGCCGCCGCTTGGTTGGAAAGGCGTTACTATTACGTTGTGAGTTAACCGTCGATCATTGATGCGCCGTTATTTTGATAGTACCGCAACACAGGATAGCCCTGTGTAGACTGAGGTGGTCCCGGTTTGTAGGACAGGAAGGCGGCGGAGATAAGGTGTATTCCAGACGTTCGATCATGCCGCCAGAGTCCTGTTTAACACGTCATGCTGTTCCGATGGAATTGGCAGAGGGGCGGGCGGGGTGTGAGGCCCGGCCTACCTCTGGAGTCCTCGTTCGTAGGCCTCCGCCGGGGTGGAGCCGGCGAGGGCAGAATGAGGCCTTTGGGTGTTGTAGAAGTGGAGCCAGTTGGCGATGGTCCTTTGGGCGACGAAGCCGTCGGTCAGCTCGTGCAGGTAGACGGCCTCGTACTTGAGGGAGCGCCACAGGCGCTCGATGAAGATGTTGTCCATGCATCGGCCCCTTCCGTCCATGGAGATGGCAATGCCGGCGTCCTTGAGCACGGAGGTGAACTCCAGGCTGGTGAACTGGCTGCCCTGGTCGGTGTTGAAGATCTCGGGAGGGCCGTAGCGTTCCAGAGCCTCTGAGAGGGCCTCGACACAGAAGCGGGCATCGAGGGTGTTCGACAGCCTCCAGGAGAGCACCCGGCGGGTGGCCCAGTCCATGACCGCCACCAGGTACAGGAAGCCCTTCTGGACGGGGATGTAGGTTATATCTGCGGTCCACACGTGATTGGGCCGTTCGATGGCGACGCCCTTGAGCCGATAGGGGTAGATCCGGTGCTCGGGGTGCGGTCGGGTGGTCCGCGGCGCCTGGTAGATGGCCTGTAGACCCATCAGGCGCATCAGACGCCGCACCCGGTGACGACCCACTCGGACTCGCTCCCGCCACAGATGGCGGACCATCTGGCGGCTGCCGTAGAAGGGGTACTCCAGGAACAGCTCATCGATCCGGCGCATCAGCGCCAGATTCTCCGCGCTCTCGCCCTTGGGCCGGTGGTACACCGAGGATCGACTCACTCGAAGCAGATGGCATTGACGGCTCAAGCTGAGCTTGGGATGGCCGGGCGCGATCATCGCCCGGCGCCTCTCCCGGCTCACCACTTGAGCCCTCGTGCCAAAAAATCCCGCTCCACCGTCAACTCCCCGATCTTCGCGTGCAGGTCCCGAATCTCCCCCTCGTGGTCGCCCCTCGTCCGCTCCGCCCCCTTCGTGAAAACCTCCTTCATCCCCTCCACCGCACGTTGCTTCCAGGCACTCACCTGATTCGGATGGACCTTGTGCCGCGCCGCAATCTCCTGGATCGTCTTGTCTTGTCTCCCCGCAGCGCCTCCAGCGCCACCTTCGCCTTGAACTCCCCGCTGAACCTTCGTCGTGTACTCATCGCGTATCCCTCCTTCGGTCGGTGGAATACACCTTAGCAAGCTGTCCGATTTTCCGGGACCACCTCAGACACCAACGCAACGTACCGGATAAAGACCGAGCTCTTTGGGGCTCGGTCTTCGTTTGTATGGGTTTGTGACAGCGCTGAAAGAAGTGTAACCAAGAAGCAACACCAACCTGGGCTTACGATTGGAATCGAGTCTTCGTTAGCTTTATGGTCAACATTCTCTGCTTATTGAGAGCCGCATAATATCATGACACCGAGCACGCTGGCGTGTCCCCAGAAGGCGGTAACGAGAAGGGAAAGGCGTCACTATATTGTGCAGCCATCAACAGGTTGCGGTTGGTAATGCTCTCGATGAGACGCAGATTCCCACGCATCGGCGACAAGCTGCACGTCTTCCGCGTCCTCCAGTATCGCAGCTTCCGCCTCTACTGGTTCGGACACCTCACCGCGGTGGCCGGCCACCAGATGCTGATCCTCGCGCACGGGTGGCTGGCCTGGGAGTTGACGGGATCCGAGTACGTGCTGGGCGCCCTGGGGCTGGTGGCCGCCACCCCGGCGATAGCGCTGACGCTCTTCGGCGGCGCGGCCGCCGACAAGCTGGAGCTCCGGCGCTTCCTCATGCTGCTCCAGTACGTCACCGCGCTCCTGCTGCTGGCGCTGGCCACGCTGGTAACCACCGGACTGGTGCAGGTCTGGCACGTGTTCGCCGTCGCCGCCATCCACGGCGGCATACAGGCCTTCGACCATCCCGCCCGCCAGGCGCTTTTCCCTCACCTCCTGGACCGTTCGCACCTGATGAACGCGGTGAGCCTCAATTCCATGATCTGGCCCGGGACCCGCATCTTCGGACCCGCCCTGGCGGGGTTCACCATCGACTACGTTGCGGACTATACCGGCGCGCCCCTGTCCGGCGCCGGTGCGGCCTACTACGTAGCCGCGGCGACCTACCTGGCTTTCGGCCTGTTGCTCCTTCCCGTACGGGTGCCGTTCATCGAACGCACCCGGGGCGGCAACTTCCTCCGCACTCTTCTGGGCGGACTCTCGTTCGTCTGGACCCGCAAGCTCTTCCGCTCCCTCATCGGCCTGAACTACCTGGACATCTTCTTCCTGGCATCCCATACCGCGCTCCTGCCGGTCTTCGCCGACGTCGTGTTCCGCGGCGACGGCTCCACCCTGGGTACCCTGTACGTGGTCAGCGGCATCGGCGCCCTGCTCGGCGCCCTGGTGGCCGCCAACCTCGGTTACTTCCCGAAGCGCGGGTGGCTGATTCTCCTGGGCGCGGGAATCCACGCCTTCTTCCTCACGCTGTTCGGGTTTTCGGGCGCCTTTCCGCTGGCATTGGGCATGCTGTTGATGGCCGGCGTCGGCCTCTCGTTTTTCATGGTGAGCACCCAGACCTCGGTTCAGACCCGCGTGCCCGACCAGTACCGCGGGCGGGTCATGGCCATCTGGGGCATGAACTACAGCGTCGTCCTCCCGCTGGGGCAACTGCAGATGGGCGCCGTGGCCGGCCTTTCCCGGGACCACCTGGGCCCGTTCCTCGGCGGCCTCGCCGGCGCACCGTCGGCCGTGATCCTGAGCGGGGTCTTCATGCTCGTGGTGGTGGGGATCACCGCGGTTGCCAACCATGGGGTGCGGGAGCTGAGGCCGGAGGGACCGGCGGAATAGAGGCCCGTGAGGATTTCCCGTGTGTGGTCCGGGGAAACGCTTGACCCTGGACGCGATCAGGCGCAGCAACTCCACGGCGCGGAATCGCAAACCCTGTTCCCTTCCGGGAGCCCCAGTGGCAAGTCTGACCGGTGAAGCGAGGACGGCCTTCCCCATGCTGATCGGGGCACCGCCTCATCCGGATTCCCGCGCCATAGAGGGAATGCTACTCTTCGAATACGGAGCCGACTCACCTTCCGGATGCCCGGAAGGGCTCGCTCAGGGCGACGAACGCTCCGAGGAACTGGCCGGCGCTACCGTCGCCTTCTTCGAAGTCGGCGCTGCTGAACCCCGCGACGAGACGAGGGTTGCCATCCCGGTCGGGAATGTTTGAAAGCAGACCGCCCCAGCGCCCCTCCGAATGGGTGACGGTCCGTTCGGGGTGCTTCACCGTGACGTCAGCGTGTTCGAACGTGCCGTCCGGGTTGATGGGCGTCACGCCCAGGTGCAGTTCGTAGTGAGCGGCAATGGCCCGAACGTCCTGCACCTCGTCTCCAAGGAAGATGCCGAAATGCGCCCGCCGGGTGACAAGATCGCCCGTGCAGCCGATACAGCCGCTCAGCGTGGCGTCGGCAAAGTCCGCCGTGACCGTGATGACTCCTTCGTACTCGTCGAGCACTTGGGCGCCCGCGTCATCTCCCCAGTCGGTTCCGGGGACATAGGCATAGAGCCCGCCAGCCTGGCCGGTATAGGTAGCCTGTCCCTCCAGCGGCAATTCCGGAGACATGGACGGGTCGATCTCCGGGCCATCCACAATGCCGTACCGAATGGAGTCCCCGAAGGACAGTTCCGGCAGATGTTGGTCGGGAAACTCCGCCCACCAACCCGCCATCAGGTAGTCCGCCGGGTTGTCGTCATCCCAACTGACCAGGGCATACGCTATCGACGTGCCTCCCTCCACCTCCTTGATGAACGTCCAGTCCCGTGCCTGATGCCCGGGAATGGGCGTAACCGCTGACCGTGAATCCACGGCATCGTCGGTCGTGTTGACCGACACCGAGCGGCCATCCTCCAGCGTCAGGAACACTCGCAGCTTCGGGCCGGCGAATTCCGAGTTCCTCTCGAAGGCGATGCGGCCTTCCGTCGTCGGGAGCCGGTGAACCCGCGCAGCCACTCACCCCCAGAACAAGGGCTGCGCCCAGAAGGATGACAGTCAGTTTCATGGCGTCGATCTCCTGTTGTCGCCCAAATGTGAACCGGATCTTCTCCGGATTCTTCTCCCTTCATTCCGCCTGTTTCGCACGCCGTTGGCGCCGAACCCGAGGGTCCACTCGACAGCGTCGCCTCGCGCAAATCATGCAGCGGACGCGCGCCCGTCCCGCCGCGAGCTTGTGGAAGTCGTCCCGGATCCGTCCCGAATCGGCGCCTGCGCCGCCCCATTCGCACTCCACTATCAGAACCCTCGTTCAGGCAGTCGGGGGCTTCGCCATAACTGAGCCAGCAGACGTCGTGCAGCCACTCCCCGTCGGCGGCGTCTGCGACCCCCGAAGCGCGAAGGTGCAACCGCGGCTGCTGCGCCGCTCCGACAACGCACAGCGACGGTCTTGATCTCCCTGGTCCACTCCTCCACGCCGGCCCTCTTGCCGTCTCTTTGTATCACTGCAATGGCTTCACGCCAACTCCTTCCGGCGAGCCTGCGCCGGTTCATGGCCTGCCGGCATTTCATCCAGCGCCCCGGTCCATTCTCCTCCAGCGCCTGTGTTCCCTTCCTGTCGGTCAGGTCGATCAGGTCCGCGTCCACAGCGTCGCGGCGTTTCGGCAACGCCCGTGTCGCCCTCAAGGACATCCTGCACCTCGACTCCGACAAAGGCGTGCCGGCGAGTATCGAGTTGCTATAGCGAGGGTGCACGACAAATTTGTGAGATAGCGGTCAAGGGGAGGCGGCGGCATGGCGTTCCCAGAAGTCGACGAAGCGCAATGACACGTGGGCTTGCCCAGGGCTCTTCAAAAGTCCGATGCTTCCCGTTCGTCATTCCCGCGAAAGCGGGAATCCGGGTGGGGTGAGGCGGGGAAACGCCCGTTTGGCCCCACCCCGCCCCTGGATTCCCGCTTTCGCGGGAATGACGAAAAGAAAACAGGACGAATGACGGAAAGGAAACAGGACTTTTGAATGCACCTGGGGCTTGCCGCACCGGCGATACATCTGCGTGAGCGAACCCTGACGAAAATCACCGATCAAACCAATCGCTCTTTGGACTTCCTCCCGCCGACTCTCCATGGCTTGAAGGTTGTCAGAATCAGGCATACACCCCTCCTGTAAACTATGTGGCTCACAGAAGCTGTCCCAATCTCAACCTTTTAGGCAATCCCTCACTATCGTGTCGGGCACCCCCCGCTTGACCCTGGACGCGATCAAGCGCATTGTTGCAGCATAATGCAGCATTTTGCGTGAAACGAGGAATCCCAGTGGTAGCCAAACATCGCGTGACCGTAAACCTCGAAGACCGGGAATACAGGGAGTTGTCGGCCTTGTCCGATAAACACCGGGTATCGCTTGCGTGGTTGGGCCGTGAGGCGATCATCGAGTTCCTGGACCGCTGTGAAACGGAAGAACTGCAACTACCGCTGAACCTGTCATCCGAGAGACGCAGAGCCAGGAGCTGAGGTAGGGGAGGACGCATCGTGGCGGCGCGAGCGGCGAACACGGCGGGAAGCGAAGACATGATCCACGGGGCCTCGGCGCGCGCACTGGTCGAGGAGGGATCTCTGCGTGCCCGGACGCTGGCATCGTCCGTCACGCGTGAAGCTAGGCTCGACTTCGCGCGTGCGGTGGTCTTTGGCGTGGTTTCGGCATATTGGAAGCAACTCCACGCCGCGTCCGGTCAAGGTTTGGCGTTGCGCGACGTGCCGTCCGATATCGAGCTTCCATCGGCACCGGAGGGGGCCAGAGGGCTGGCGGAAAGCATCGGGACGGCTGCCGCCGGGCTTGACGTCGTGGATGCCAGTTACATGATCGGAGTGCTTTACACCGGGATGATGCCGGACAGGTTCCGGGCCCAATTGGGAGCATACTACACGCCGTCAGCGCTGTGCGGGCGGCTCCTGGACATGGCGACGGAGACCGGCGTCGATTGGCGTTCGGCGCGGGTGCTGGACCCGGCCTGTGGCGGGGGTGCATTTCTGGCGCCGGTGGCGCGGCGGATGGCGGAGGCGCTGAAGGACTGCAACGCCAAGAGTGCTCTCAACGACATTCAGCGGCGTTTGAGCGGCTTCGAGGTAGACCCGTTTGCGGCCTGGATGTCGCAGGTCTTCCTCGATGCGACGCTCGGCGACCTGTGCCACGAGGCAGGGACGCGGCTGCGGTCCGTCGTGCGCGTGTGCGACAGTCTTGAACAAACGCCCGAGCGGGAAGGTTTCGAGTTGGTGGTAGGGAATCCGCCCTACGGGCGGGTTACGCTTTCGCCGCGGTTGCGCGAGAAGTTCCGGCGTAGCCTGTTCGGCCATGCGAACCTTTACGGCGTGTTCACCGATTTGGCGCTACGCTTCGCACGGCCGGGTGGGGTCATCGCCTACGTGACCCCGACGAGTTTCCTTGCAGGAGAATATTTCAAGGCCCTGCGCGGCCTGCTTGGCCGGGAAGCGCCGCCGGTGAGTATCGATTTCGTCAAGGAGCGTAAGGGCGTCTTCGCGGATGTGCTGCAGGAAACTCTGTTGGCAACGTACCGACACGGTGGAGCCCCGACCGCCGGGGAGGTTCATTTCATCTCACCGGGACCGGATGGCTCCATCGAGACGCGGACCGCGGGATCTTTCAACCTGCCCGAGAACCCGGACCGGCCGTGGCTGATGCCGCGGGTGGAAGCGCAGAGCGTATTGGTGCGCCAGGTCGACGAGTTGCCGTACCGTCTGGCGGATTACGGCTATACGGTGAGCACGGGGCCACTTGTGTGGAACCGGCACAAGCCGAGCCTGCGGGAACGGCCGGGAAACGGACGCTATCCGCTGGTCTGGGCGGAATCGGTGCGATCCGACGGCGTGTTCGAGTTCCGCGCGGACAAGCGAAATCACAAGCCGTATTTTGAACCGAAGGCGAACGAATCCTGGGTCGTCACGGAAGAACCGTGCGTGCTGCTGCAACGGACTACGGCGAAGGAACAATGCCGGCGATTGATTGCGGCGGAACTGCCGGAGCCGTTTCTCGAGGAACACGGCGCGGTCGTTATCGAGAATCACCTCAACATGATCAAACCGCTCGGCGGGACGCCGAGGGTGGCGCCGGCAGCGTTGGCCGCCCTGTTGAACAGCCAGGTAGTCGATCAGGTTTTTCGTTGCATCAACGGCAGCGTAGCCGTGTCCGCCTATGAGATGGAAGCACTCCCGCTGCCGTCACCAGAGAAGATGGAGGAAGTCGAGCGGTTGGTGAAAGAGCGCGCGAAGCGCGAGACGCTCGAACGTGTGGTGGAGCGCTTGTACAGCAACGGGGCCGGATAATGCCATTGCCACCACTGTTGCCGGTTTCCGACATTCACGAGCGGTTGCAGGCGATTTTCCCCGATGGAACGGTGAACCGAAACTATGTAACCCGTGAGATCGCGGCCAAGACCGTGTTCGTCATGTTGTATGTCGGCGCGGTCGAGGGCGCGGATTGCTGGCTGCGTCCGGATCAGGTGACGCGGATGACCGACGCGCAGGCCGTGTTGGCAGAGGATGACTCTCGGGAGGCTTGGTCGGACCAGTCGATGCGCCCGGCCGGGGGTTCTGTCGAAGGGCAGTGGTACGCAGCCAACACGCGCGAGCCGATCCGCGACGAAACGTTACGCGAGGGGCTCGTGCGAATGGGCGCAGTGAAAGAGCGGGAGGGGCTGCCGACCACGTCCCCACGGCCGCGGTATGCTCTGGCTGACGAATTTGCAAGGCTGTTCGATCCCGGCCTTACTGACGCCGCGCTGCAATTCGCGATCGAGGAATGGCAAACGGCGAATCTGTCCAGCGGCGCACTGGCCCGGGTGGCGATCCTGCGCTGAGGCGCTGTTGCCCGCCAGGGAAAGGTCCTTGTGACGTTCCCCAGCGGAGAAACCCGGCATTTTGGACCCGGGGCCAAGCTCGGTGATCTCAAAGGCCGTCGTTGAGGACTTCGCAGCACGCTTCCTTGAACGACCAGGCGTCATCTGGTTGAGCGAAAGCCGAAACCAGGTGGTGGCACGGGATGACCGCTTGGCGCAGGCTATCGGTTTGACCGTCCAACCAGACCGGAATCTGCCGGACCTGATCCTGGTCGACCTTGGACCGCCCGAGCCATTACTGGTGTTTGTCGAGGTCGTCGCAACCGCTAATGGTGGTGGCGACAGAAGCGGGATTCGACGAAGACCAAGTGGCGTTCGTGACCGCCTATGCGGACCGTGACGAACCAGCGTTCAAGGCCTCGGTGAGTGAATTGGCGTGGCGTTCATTCGCTTGGTTCATGTCGGAACCGGACCACATCGTGGCGCTGCACCGGGGCTCCGATGCCGAGCCGGTCCGGTTGTCGGATTTGATGCGGGTTTGATGCCCTCTTGCAGAAATACGGGTGGAGCGATTCCCTGGTCTGAACCGCCCCAGGTTTACCCCGTTCCGCTTTGCGTTTCTCCAACGCCGCCTCCATACCTTCCTCCACGAATCGACAACTGGTCGGTGTCTCCGCCCACGCCCCGCCTGGATTCCCGCTTTCGCGGGAATGACGTTTCGTAAAATTTCCGATAACCCTGCTCTATCGCTCGACCTCACTTACAGTGACATTCCCCCAAAACCCCCTCCTTCCTTGCAAATCCCATCCCACTTGCCTCCCGAGCCTCTCCTTGCTTCCAGCTTCTGCAACATCGGGGTTCATGATCCTATAAAATGCTACTATATTAAAATAGTTATGAGTGATTCCCGAGGTCGATACATGGTCGGCGTGGATGTCGGCGGCACCTTCACCGACTGCGTCATCCTGGACGGCGACGGCAAGCTGACCATCGGCAAGGCGCTGTCGACGCCCGACGACTTCTCCCGTGGTGTCATCGACTCCCTCGCGGACGGGGCCGCCAATCTCGGCCTGCCGTCCGTGGAGGGGCTGCTGCACTCCACCCGCCTTTTCTTCCACGCCTGCACGGTGGCGGACAACACGCTCATTACCCGCAGTGGGGCACGGACCGGGCTGGTGGTCACCGAGGGCTTCCCGGATACCTTCCTGATGATGCGGGGGGATGTGACTCCCGGTTTGACGGAGGCCGAGGGCTCGCACATTGCGGCCCTGGAGAAGCCCGAGCCGCTGGCGCCGCGGAGCCTGACCGAGGAGGTGCAGGGACGCATCGACTACAAGGGATCGGTGCTGATCGACGCCGATGACCGGCAGATCGAGGAGGTGGTGGGCCGGCTGGTGGCCAAGGGGGTCGAGTCGGTGGCCGTTTGCCTCTTGTGGTCTATCGCCAACGACGCCCACGAGAAGGCCGTGGCGGACGTCGTCCGGCGGCTGCATCCCGGGGTCCACGTAAGCTGCTCCAGCGACGTGGCGCCGTTCCTGGGGGAGTATGAACGGACCGCTACCACCATCTTCAACGCCTATATCGGCCCCCGGATCGCTTCGTACCTGCGCAACCTTCGGCAAAGCCTGGCGGACAAGGGGCTCGGATCCGACCCCCTGGTGATGCAGGCCTACGGCGGCATGCTCAGCATCGAGGCGACCTCCCAGCGGTCCATCGGCGCCCTGGAATCCGGGCCCGCGGCAGGGGTGGTGGGCAGCAAGTTCATCGGCGACCTGATCGGCGAGCCCAACGTTCTGGCGGCGGACATGGGCGGCACCACTTTCAAGGTCAGCCTGGTGCGGAACGGCGTCATCGAGCGCGACTACCAGCCGGTGTTCGAGCGCTACCGCATACTGGCGCCCAAGATCTGGGTGGCGTCCATCGGCGCGGGCGGCGGCAGCATCGCCTGGATCGACCCCACGGCGGGCCTGCTCAAGGTCGGCCCCCAGGGTGCGGGCGCCGCTCCGGGTCCGGTGGCCTACGGGCTCGGCGGCACCGAACCCACGGTGTGCGACGCCGACGTGGCCCTGGGGTACCTGAACCCGGACTATTTCCTCGGCGGCCGTCTCTCGCTGGACAAGGAAGGCGCCGTGGCCGCCATCGAGGAGCGGATCGCCAGGCCCCTGGGGATGAACGTGACGGACGCCGCCGGCGGGATCCTCCGCATCATCAACGCCCACATGAGCGACCTCATCCGCCGCTGCACGGTGGAGCGCGGGCACGATCCGCGGGAGTTCACCATGGTGGCCATCGGCGGCTCCGCGCCTGCGCACGCGGCGCGCTGCGCGCTCCAGCTCGGCGTGCGCAAGGTGGTGGTTCCCCTGACGGCATCGGTCCACGCGGCCACCGGGCTGATCTCCGCGGATGTGACCTACGAGTACGGCATGTCCGACCACGTGGTGGCGCCGCTGGACCCGGTCCGCCTCAATGCCGGGTTCGAGACGTTGCGCGCCCGCGCCGCGGCGGACCTGGCCGGCGCCGGTTTTCAGGACGGCGGCACCGAGATTCTGCGGAGCGTGGACATGCGCTACCGCTACCAGGTCAACGAGATCAACGTGCCGGTCCCGGGGCGGGACAACATAGGCGACGACGACCTGGAGCAGCTCTACGCCCGCTTCGACGATCTCTACGAGCAGTCCTACGGGCAGGGGGCCGGTTATCCGGAAGCGGGCAGGGAGATGCTGTCGCTAAGGGTCACGGCCGTGGGCAGGCTGGCTCGGCCGTCGGTTCAAAGGAGCGGTTTGGCGCCGGGGGATCCGCGGGAGGCCCGGAAGGGGACACGGCAGGCGTACTTCGAGGAATACGGAGACTTCGCCCCCACCGACATCTACGACTTCCACGGGCTTTCGCCGGGCGCGCGGATCGCCGGCCCGGCCGTCATCGAGACGCCGGTCACCACCATCGTCGTGAACCCCAACGACCGGGCGGAGATGGACGAGTTCCGGAACATCGTGATCCAGGTCGGCCAGGAGGCAACATGACCGCAACCGGCAACGGCAACGTCGACCCCATCACCCTCGAGATCCTGTCGCACCGGCTGTACCAGATCGCCCGGGAGATGGGGATCACCCTGGAGCGGGTGGGCGGCACGGTGAACACCACCCAGCAGCACGACTACATGGCGTCGCTCTACACCGCGGACGGAGACGTGCTGTCGGCGGGCGAGTCCCTGGGCCAGCACGTCGCCTGCGCCGGCGTCGCCGTGAAGAAGATCATCGAGCGGTTCGAGGACGGCGAGGGCATCGATCCCGACGATGTCTTCCTGCTGAACGATCCCTACGTGGCGGCCATCCACCAGTCCGACGTCTACGTCATCGCGCCCATCCACTTCGAGGGCCGTCGCATCGCCTGGAGCGCCACCTTCGTCCACGTCATGGACATCGGCGCCATGTCCCCGGGCGGCAACTCTCCCGGGGCCACGGAGATCTGTCACGAGGGGCTGCGGGTGCCGGGCCTCAAGCTGGTGGAGCGCGGGAAGCTCCGGCAGGACGTGTTCGACACCCTCCTGAACATGACCCGGCAGCCGGTGATGGTGGGGCTGGACCTCAAGTGCGAGATCGCCGCCAACAACATCGCGAAGGCCCGGATCCAGGAGATCGCCGGCCAGTACGGTCCGGACCTCCTGGAACGAGTGGCGGCGGAGATCATCCGCTACACCGAGTCGGTGCTGCGGGAACGGATCCGCGAGTTCGCCGACGGCTCCTGGAGCGGCACGGCGCTCATCCAGGGAGACGACACCTGGAAGATGCAACTCACCCTGAACAAGCGCGACGACCGCCTGATCTTCGACTTCACCGGCAGCGACCCCCAGGCCAGGACCGGCATCAACATGCCGTACCACGCCACCTTCGGGACCTGCTTCGCCGCGGTCCTGGAGACCCTCGGGTTCGACATCCCCCGGAACCATGGCGCCTTCGCCCCCATCGAGATCGTCGCTCCGCCGGGCACGGTGGTCAACGCGCAGTACCCCGCCGCGGTGTCGCTGAACACCACCTCGGGCGCGGCCACGTGCCGCTACCTGGCTCCCGCGGTGCTCATGCAGATGCTGGCCACCAGCGAGAGCTGGCGGCACGAGGTGATGGCCTCCAACGCGGGCCATCGTTTCGCCCGCCATGCCGGCGTCAACCAGTACGGCCGGTACTACGTGTCGAGCCTTTCCGAAGGGGCCATCGACGGCTATGGCGCCCGCGCCGGCAAGGACGGGGTGGACTCCGGCGGCCGCGGCTGGCATTCGTGCCAGAACGTCGAGTGGGTGGAGCAGAACTTCCCCATCCTCTACCTGTTCCGGCGCCACCTGACGGACGGCGCCGGCGCCGGCCGGTTCCGGGGCGGCGCCGGCGCGGAGACCGCGCTGACCGTGTACGATGCCCCCGAAGGCGGTATCAAGGGCGTGGCGCTAGGGGTAGCGGGATTGCGCAACTCCGGGCAGGGGATTTTCGGCGGCCTCTCCGCCGCCCCCAGCCTGCTGGTGCTGAAAGACGGCACCAACATCCGGGAAACGATTCGACAGAACCGCCACCCGGTGGACGTGGAGGCCATGGGCGGTACCTCGGAGCTGCTGCCGTACTGCGACTTCGACCTGCGGGACGGAGGCGTCCTTTACATGCGCATGGCCAGCGGCGGAGGCTATGGCGACCCGCTGGACCGGGACCCCGGGGCGGTGCTCCGGGACGTGGTCAACGGCATCGTCTCAACCGAGGCCGCCCGGGACATCTACGGGGTCGCCCTCGACGATTCGGAAACGCAGGTGGACGATGCCGCCACCGAAGCGCTCCGCGCCCGGATCCGGGAGCGGCGTTAGGGAGGAGGATGACAGTCCGATGAAGCGACCGTTCAGAGAGAACCTCGAGTTGGACCCGGATGCGGCGCCGCCGCGGGTCCTGTGCGCCCGATGCGGCTTTGTGTTCGGCGGAGAGGCCGACTGGAAGCAGCGCAGCCACCGGAAGCTGTCGCCCCCCACCGCGGCCGGTCCGCTCATGAAGGACCTGGAGGGCCAGTTCCTCCTGGAGCAACTCTTCTGCCCGTCCTGCAAGACGCTGCTCGATTCGGAGATCGTGGAGGCGGCGGGATGACGCGCGATAAACTTTGAAATACTATCCGGGACGGGATACCCTGTGAGGGTGACTCGACCCTGCGTTCGAAGTCTGGGTACGAGGATCACGGCATGTTGAGCAGCACGTTGAAAGAACTGTCCCTGAGTCGCCAACTGGGTTTGGCGGTGATGGGATTGACGATCCTGTTTTTCGCCTACGATCTCATCGTGGACGCGTTCGTCGAGGGGGAGTTCGGCACCCCGCACTTCACCATCGAGGCCGTTGTTTTCGTAGCGGTGTCCTGGACGCTGGCGGTGAATCTGCGGGAGCTTGTGGGGTTGAGCAAGCGTCTGAACCAGGAAGTGAGCCGGAACCAGATTCTGGCGGGTGAGTTGGCGGACGGGATCGACGCACAGATGCAGGAGTGGGGGCTGACCCGTAGCGAGAAGGAAGTGGCTTGGCTGATCATCAAGGGCTATCGCTTTGCCGAAATAGCCCGACTGCGCCAAGTCAAGGAGAACACCACTCGATTGCAGGCCACGACGGTCTACGCGAAGGCAGGGGTGAACGGGCGTGCGGAGTTCGTGGCCGAGGTGATCCATCAACTGCTGATGCCCATCGAGGACGGCTCGGTTGTCTCCGATCGGGGATATCGGGCGGCTCGTTAATGCAAGTCATGCAATGGAGCCGGCGGGGTCACCGGACTCCGTCGGCCGCAGAATCTTGACCGCCGCCGCCAGAGCGTGCGCGGCGGAGTCCACACGCACCGAGTTGTCGTAGACTTCGGTCCGAAGCGCCCCCATCACACGATCCTTCCTGGAAATGTAGTAGACGTCACACGGACCGCGGAACTGCAACTGCCGCAGTGACCGCAGTCCGCGATGGGTCGCGCGTTCGTAGGCCCCGGCGCGTCGGGCGTGTCCGGTGGCCCGGGCCAAGGCTGCGGCGTCTGCAAGCCCCTCGAGGTACACGCCGGTGGACGACGCATGAGGGGGCCCGAACTCCGGTCGTTTCGGGTCGTAGAACCGTCCCTGAAGGTCAGGCGCCACTCCATCCCACTGTTGCATCGACAGAAGCCAGTCGCTGATCTCCAGAACGAAGTCGGCGAAGGCGCGATTTCCCGTCTGTGCGAACAGCGAGGAGCAGGCTTGCGCATGCCACGGGACAAATGCCGGATTGGGCTTGCGCAAATGCCGGGCACGGCAGCGTTCGAACGCTGCCGCGCAGCGTTCCGGCGACGGGGCGCAGCCCAGCCCCCGGCGCATCGCTTCGGCCCAGAACAGCAGGGCCTCGCCCGAATAGAAGTTCCAGTTGTCGCCGTCGCGCTCGAGCGGAAAGAAGAAGGTGCGGAAACCCCGCTCCTCATCGGCCAGTGAAGCGACGCCCGCGGCCAACATGTTAAGCTCGGGAAGAAACTCGCTCCGTGCGGGACTTTCCACGATGGCCAACGCAGCCAGCGCGGCGGCGCCGAGCTTGGCTTCGCTTCCCTCCACGATGGCTCCCAAGCCTTGGCCGATCGGCCGGAAATAGCGGGCAAGATTGAATCGGAGGTTTCGCCGGGCGGCCGCCGCGAGTTCGGGGTTGCCACGGAGGCGGCTCAGCCTCGCCAGCGCCACGCATGCCAGAAATCGGCGGATCGCGTTGTCCCCCGGCGCTTCCCTGCCGCGACTGGGCCAGTACCTGTACGGGAGCCCGCCCTCGGCGGACAGGTTTCGGACCATCCATTGTCCGATGCCGTCGGCCAGTTCGGCGGCCCGGTCCTCTTCAGCCGAAGGTGTCGCGGGTATCAGCGTCGAACCGCGGAACAACTCCGTGGTCCGGACGTCGCCGTCGACTTCCGACAGCAAGTATTGGCGGGCGTCGAACGCTCTCAGCCGGCCGTTGGCCGTGAAGTCCGCCGGGCTGATCCGGTGGCGTTCATAGAATTTTTCCAGTGCCCGTTCAAAGCGGCGATTGGTGGCGAGCAGGTGGGTGGGTGCGAAACGGACCACGGTCTCGCCCATCGACGCTTCCATGCCGATGAGTCCGCGGACGTTCTCACGAAAAACGCGGCGGAACCGCTCACGAGGGACCGGACGGAAGTTGTCGGCCACGCAAACCTCCACGACGTCCCCCGCGCGCGCGCCGACGCGGCGCGGCAGATCGGTCAGCGAGACGTCCGCGATCCAGTTCCCGCGTACGGCCCTGCCGTCCCGGCGAATGCAGTACCAGATGTGCGCTGCTCCGATGCTTTCGGTCGTCGGCATGATCCGGCGTCGTCGGCTCCGCTCCTGGGGAGGCGGAAAGTCATCTGTACGCGGCGGAGTCCCGCCGCGCGGGTTCGCCCAAGGGATAGACATAGTACCCGCGTCCCGGAGGAGGAAGCACGTCGAAGATCAAGTGCACCCGCAAGTGTTTCGAGCGGTTGACGGCCTCGTGCTTGACCTTGTTGTTGAAGACCCACAGTTCTCCCTCGCGCATCACCACGGTTTCATCCTCGGCCGTCAGCGGGCTGCCTGCCGGACTCTTCAGCACCACGTGAAAACGGTCCCTGATTCGATAGTAGGCTCCGACGTCGACGTGGGGAAACACGCGCATCCCGGGCTGGAGGCCCACAAGGGTCGCGCGGGCGAGGGTTCCTGCGTGTTCCGTGGCCACCCTTTCGCAGAGCGCCAGGGCGCGCGGAAACCGGCTCGCCGCGCGGGCGAGGCGGCTTTCGTGAACGTCATTTGCGTTCTTTGCCCCCGGCGGCAACGGTTTCTTCGGAACACGCAGGAAGATGTTCCAGGTATGCCGCTGGCACCGAATGTTGCGTTGCCGGCTCGTGTCGACCAGCCACATCTCCGGCGCCGCTTCCAGTTCCGCCAGCAACGGAGCGATGTCGAGTCTGTCGAGTACCTTGGTAAAGTGCATCGTCAGGTCTCCGGTCGTTTGTCCAGGCGGACGAATCATCTCCGGCGCCGATCACGGCCCGGCCGAACCATTGACGCACGCCCGGCTTTGCTGACGCATTCGCCGATAGTCGCTCAGCAGCCGGACGATGGCCGAGTCTTCCGGCAACCTCTCCACTTCGTCGGCGGCTCGCGCGCGGAACTCTGCGTCGTAGCGGATCACGGTGGGACAGCGCCCGGCTGCTCCTGTTTCAAAATTCGTCGTCGCGCAAGCTGTCAGTAACATCGTCGCGAGAGCTGTCAGACCGATCCGATCCCTGGTTTTCTTCATTTCCGTCTCCGTCTCCGTCTCCGTCGCCATCGCCATCCCCGTCACCGCTGCCACCGTCTCCGTCGCCATCGCCGTCCCCGTCACCACTGCCACCGTCTCCGTCGCCATCGCCGTCCCCGTCACCACTGCCTCCGTCTCCGTCTCCGTCGCCATCGCCATCCCCGTCACCGCTGCCACCGTCTCCGTCGCCATCGCCATCCCCGTCACCGCTGCCACCGTCTCCGTCTCCATCGCCGTCCCCGTCACCGCTGCCACCGTCTCCGTCTCCATCGCCGTCCCCGTCACCGCTGCCACCGTCTCCGTCGCCATCGCCATCCCCGTCACCGCTGCCACCGTCTCCGTCGCCATCGCCATCCCCGTCACCGCTGCCACCGTCTCCGTCTCCATCGCCGTCCCCGTCACCACTGCTTCCGTCTCCATCGCCATCTCCGTCCCCGTCACCACTGCCTCCGTCTCCATCGCCATCTCCGTCCCCGTCGCCACTGCCCCCGTCTCCATCGCCATCTCCGTCCCCGTCGCCACTGCCCCCGTCTCCATCGCCATCTCCATCCCCATAGGCTTCGGGGACATGAAAAAGTGACGGCGTAAACTTGCTGCCCAGATAATGCAGCATACCGGTGGACATGAAGATCAAGGTCACCAGAAGGCTGCTGAGAAACACCTTCAGTCGCTGGAAGACGTAAGACCTGCCGGTACCGGTATTCTTTGGGTCCATGTTATGACTCCTCCCTCTTGAGGTCCGCGGATTGCCGGCACAAGCTATCTTGGACAGGCGACAGACTGCTAGATGCGTTCGTTATAGGAAACTGTGCTTTGGACAGTGTTATATGGTCCGCGCGGACCGCTATATGTCCCGTAATTCGGATCATCTTGGTTCTACGGGTGTGTGCAGAGGACCGTCGAGCAGGACCTGCCGGAAGAGGCGGTCTCCCGCGAGGCTTTCGGAAAGGGTGAGTGCCGGGACTGAAAAACTCGCCGCCGATGGCCTATAGTGTTCCGATGCTGGACACACCGCTCTCCGTTCTTGACCTGTCGCCGATTGTCGAGGGCGGCGACGCCCGCCAGTCATTGCTCAATACCATCGACCTGGCGCGCCATGCCGAAGCGTGGGGCTACACGCGTTACTGGCTGGCCGAGCATCACAACATGGCCGGCATCGCCAGTGCGGCGACGGCGGTGGTGATCGGCCAAGTCGCCCAGGCAACGACGACGATCCGGGTCGGCGCCGGCGGCGTCATGCTGTCCAACCATGCCCCGCTCGTCATCGCCGAGCAGTTCGGCACCCTCGCGGCCCTTTTCCCGGGCCGGATCGATCTGGGTATCGGGCGCGCACCCGGCACCGACCAACACACCGTCCGTGCCCTGCGCCGCACTTTGATCGGTGACCTCGATGACTTCCCGCGGGACGTGCTGGAGCTGCAGCATTACTTCAAGGAGCCAGCACCGGACCAGTTCGTGCGCGCCGTGCCGGGCGCCGGCCTGAACGTGCCGATCTGGATCCTGGGCTCCAGCCTCTACGGCGCCCAGCTCGCCGCGGCCCTTGGGCTCCCTTATGCCTTTGCCTCGCACTTTGCGCCGGCGGCGTTGATGCAGGCCATCGCCGTCTACCGCGACCGCTTCGAACCGTCGGCACAGCTCGACAAGCCCTATGTCATGGTGGGCATGACCGTCGTCGCCGCCGATACCGAAGAGGAGGCCCGCTTCCTCAGAACCTCGATCCAGCAGTCCTTCGTCAACCGGCGTCGCGGCATGCGGGGCGAGCTGCCGCCGCCGGTCGCCGATTTCGAAGACCAAGTGACTCCGTACGAGCGCGCGATGCTGGAGGAGGCCCAGTCCTGCTCAGCCGTCGGCGCCCCCGACACGGTCGAACCCGAGATCGCTGCCTTCGTTGAGCGAACGGGCGCCGACGAGATCATGATCACCGCGAACATCCACGATCACGCCAAGCGGCTGCGGTCCTTCGAACTGGCGGCCGGGATGATGGGCGCCGCCGGGCTTCAGCGAAGCGCCGCGCGCTAGGCCGTGGCCGGACCGTCAGCCCCGTTCCTCCCGATCCAGCCCCGTCACCTCCAGCAGCGGCCGGTCCGTCACCGAGAACAGGATGGCGGGCTCGGTTTCGGACGCGTTCCGGAAGTGGTGCCAGCGCCAGGGCGGCAGGGTGAAGGCGTCGTTGACTTCCCACGCGAGTTCCTTGGGCTCGTCCCGGTCGACGACGGTGGCGCCCTGTCCCCGCACGACGTGGTAGTGGGTGGTGCCCATGTGGCGGTGGGGCAGGGTAGCCTGGCCCGGCAGCAGCATCTGGATGTGGCAGGTCATGGTGAGGAAGGTGTGGCCGCCGGTGACGGGGTTCTTGTATTCCAGCAGGATGCCGTCGTGGGGGTCGCCGCCGCCCGCGTCCGCCACCTCCTGCAACGCCTCCAGCGTCTCGTCCCACTTGTAGTGGTAGGGCACGCCGGCGCCTTCGAACTGTATCTCGGGCTCCCGGATGGGGCCGTAGAGCCGGCGTGACGCGCCGGCCTTCCGGGTCAGCGGCTGCTGCATGCCCTCCGACCACTCTTCCCGGAACCGGGAGGCGCCGAGGAAGTTGACCACGCCGACGTCGAGGGCGTCGATCCAGATGATGGGTTCCTTCGAATCGTTGACGTGGTCGTGCCAGATCCAGTTGGGCTGGATCAGCAGGTCTCCCGGCCGCATGGTCATGGGCTCGCCGTTGGAGGTGGTGTAGGCGCCGCCGCCCTGGACCACGAAGCGCAGGGCCGTGTTGGTGTGCCGGTGGGCCGGCGCGGCCTCTCCGGGCATCACGATCTGATAGCCCATGATGATGGTGCGGCTCTCGGTCTCGAGGCCGACGTTCCGGCGGAAGGCCTCCTGCCCGATGCTGATCACGTCGGCGGCCTGCATCAGCGCTGGCCGGACCTCGTCCCAGCGCCACAGCCGGGGCTCGACGCTGTGGTGCTCCCGCCGGCGCTGCCAGTAGCCCACCAGCCCGAGGGCGGCGAATTTCTCGTGCAGCTCGTCCCGCCGCTGTTGGTGATCGGGTGCGACCTTGGCCATGTTCGTGTTCCTCTCCGGTCCCGTTTGTCGTCCGGCGTGCGGGCTCAGGGAGCGTCAAGTGCGCACGCAACCCCGCCGACCCATGCCGCGCGTCAGGCCGCGGCCTCCTCCGGCAGCGGGTAGGTCTCGCAGAGTTTGCGCCACCGTTGGGCGATGGCCTTCGCCTCAGCCCGGGTCTCGTCCGTGGTCACCCGGAAAGGCGGCCTGCCGGGGCCCGCGTAGCAGTAGCCCGCCTCGTTGATGGAGATCTTGCTCTCCACCGGATCGGTGAGGCTCGGATCGCGTCCGCCCACCCGGGCCATGGCCATACAGATCTCCTTGACCTCGTCCCAGCGTCCCTCGCGCCCGGCCCGATAGGCACGGACCACGGGCGACGGCCCCATCCAGGCGTTGATGGACCAGCAGCCCGCGGCCCCCATCATCATGTAGGGATACATCTGGTTCTGGTTGGTCATGACGCTGATCCGGCCCCGGACGATGTCCATCAGTTGCATGAACTGCATGGGCGTCCGGTGGCTGTCCTTCATGCCTACGATGTTGGGGCTGGTGACGAGCTCCTTGAACGCCGACACCGGGATCTGGATGTGGTGGTTGCGCGGGTTGTGGTAGATGAACATGCCCAGCTCCGGGTGCTCGTCCGCCAGGTCGAAGTAGAACTGTACGGCGTTGGCGACGCTCGACTTGAAGTAGAAGGGGACGCCCACGAGCACGGCGTCGGCGCCGGCCTTGGCCGCGTGGTCCATCTTCAGCAACACCTCCCGGGTGTGCAGGCTGGTGCAGCCGATGACCACGGGGATGCGTTTGTCCACCGTCGCCACGGTGGCGTCCGCCAGGGTCGTGAACTCCTCCCACAGCAGGGTATGGCACTCGCCGAAGGTGCCGGTGGTGGTGATGACGCCGATGCCGTCCCGCACCGCCTGGTCCACGCTCCGTTCGAGCTCCGGGACGTTGACCGTGTTCTTCGCCCGAGGCGAGCTGGCGTCGTCCGTGGCGAAGGCGGGCATCATGGCCATCACGCCGTGGATATCGCTGGCCTGGATCATGGTTTCTCCCTTCTTTGGGCAGGCGGGGTATTCGACCGGGAGTTGCGGAATGAGGACCTTCCCGTTGCGCCGCGACGGTATCAAGCGCCGGTTTGGCTGTCAATACAGGTTCTCCCGCGACGCCCGCGTCGACAGGACACTAGCCCGGGGGGCGTTCGTTCCCCCTCGCCATGCCCTCGACGTCGGCGATGGTGGTGCCGTCCATCCGGAACGCCCGGTGCGGCGCCCACTCCAGGACCTCCATGGTCCGGATGCCCCTGGCGTGGTGAGGGTCCTGGCCCGCAAGGGCTTCAGCTTCGCCGAGACTCGACGCCAGCATGACATAGATGCCGTAGGCCCGGTCCGACGTCGGCCCGGAAAAGAGCAGCCGCCCGGCCCGGTGCTGTTCCTCGAGCCACTCCCGATGGTCGTCGTAGTTCCGCTGCTTCAACTCCTCCTTTTCGGGAAGGGAATGAGAAAGCACGAGATACCACATGGTCGAACCCCCTTCGCAGGTTGAACGCCCCGAGACCGGCGGCCACGGCGCCAGTGGGGCGAGGTCTACGCGCGCGAGCAGGTCGCGGAACGGGCGCGCTGAAGCCGTTCACTCGCCATTCCCGGACCCTTCCGCCATTCCCTCCCCCCTCCGTCATTCCCGCGAAAGCGGGAATCCAGGGGTGGTGGAAAGGCCCTATAGCGGCGTTTCCCCTCCTCACCCCCCTGGATTCCCGCTTTCGCGGGAATGACGGAAGGGGGAGAAAATGCGATTCTAGCCCGAATGCAACGCGTAGCTCACGGCCAAGCGCTGCGCGCCGTAGTACTCCCGCAGGAACTCTTCCTGGCTTTCATAACAGCGGTTCGGGACCAGCCGCGCCTGGAACGACACCGGCAACGGATCGATGTCGAAGGGGTAGGGCGTGACCGCGGCGTTGCGCTCGTCCCGGATGTCGAACGTCAGCACCGTGTCCTCGCGGCCCGTCTTCACCGGCGCCGCGATGCCGCTCAGCGTGTGGCTCGGACCGTTCTTGCGGTAGGTGGCGTTGAACGGGTAGCGGTTGCAGATGAACTGGCCCATCTGGTCGAAGATCTCCATCAGCTTGAAGTTCGTCCAGAGATGGTCGTCCGCCACGCAGTCGCGGTACTCGGGCGATTCCTTCAACCGCGCCATCAGCGCCTCTCGGTAGGACTCCTGCTCTTTCACGAACTCCCGGACCTCCGCGTGGACCGTGTAGTCGGGCATGTAGGAGAGCAGACCTTTCCCCTGGGTCAACAGCGCCTCCGCGTGCAGCGAGACGATATAACCCGCGTAGGCATCCTGATCGGCAAGCCGCGTGATGCCGTTCCGGTAGAACGCAAGCCATACGCCGAGCCCGAGGTGCCGGATGCTGCCGATGTAGTCGGGCGGCCGCCCTTCGTCGTTGAGCTGCGGCTTGATCTCCCAGTCCCACCATCCCGTATCGTGCTCCTGGGCCGCCAGCACCATGGCCGCGTAGGGTTCGGGCCGCGCGAACGCGTCGTTGCCCCAATGGGCCGCCAGCCACCCGGTCACGCGGGAGTGGTCCACCTGAAGAATCAGCAGCAGGCGCTCGTCGTCGTAAGGACAAACCATCATGGCGTGTCTCCTTCCTCCCGACGGAGGTGGTGCACTCGTACAGCAGGGGGGACTTCCGATGGCTACTGTGCCACAGGATGTGTGCGGGCAACAAGATTCGTGATTCACGGATTCAGGAGTCAGCCAGGGCGAGATTGAAGAAATCTCCGCTGTCCTGTAGCTTCAACCGAAGTCCTCTACCGTGCGGCTTGAGAGTGGAGAGAGGGACACATGGCCTTCATCGTAAGCGAGAAACTGTCAGGTTATGATCCGGAGTTCGAGCTTACCGAATCAATGATCCTCCTCGGGGATGCGCAATATGTCTTGTCTCGTTTGCCGCGCGAAACTGTCCAGTGTGTTGTTACTTCGCCCCCTTATTGGGGTCTGAGAGACTACGACATCAAAGAGCAGATCGGACTGGAACCGACACTCCCCCAGTTCATCAATCGCCTCATCTCGGTCTTTCGCGAAGTCAAACGGGTCCTGAAGCCGGGTGGGACGTTCTGGTTGAACGTCGGGGATGGTTACACGAGTGGAAACCGGGCTTGGCGCGCCCCCGACAAGAAGAATCGCGCCCGCGCAATGTCGGTGCGTCCTGAAACACCGGAAGGCCTCAAGCCCAAGGACTTGATCGGTGTGCCATGGCGCTTGGCGCTGGCGCTTCAAGAGGACGGCTGGTACCTCCGTAGCGATATTGTCTGGCATAAGCCCAACGCCATGCCCGAAAGCGTGAAGGATCGTCCGACACGAGCCCACGAGTACATCTTTCTTTTTACAAGAAGCGAGCGCTACTACTACGACCACGAGGCTATCAGAGAGCCCGGTGGCAACGGCGCTCGCAAACGCAATCGCCGGTCGGTTTGGGACGTGAATACAGAGGCAACCAAAGACGCTCACTTCGCGACGTTCCCGCCCAGACTGATCGAACCCTGTATCCTGGCGGGAAGCCGCCTCGGGGACTATGTGCTCGACCCTTTCTTCGGTACCGGCACGGTGGGTCTCGTCTGCCAGAAGACCGGCAGGAAATACATAGGAATCGAGCTTCATCCCGAGTATGTCGAGTTGGCCGCCAGCCGTCTCTCAAAAAACGAACGGCAACTGAAGCTTGATCTGGACAGCCGGCAATGATCGAGCTACCTGCACCCGAATTGCAGATTGACTTCTCCAGGGCGCTAAAGACAATCAGAGGTCAATTGCTGCAACAGGCACTGCTCGCAACCGTGCGGGATGCGTCTCTGGAACAGATCGACGCACAACTTCGTGAATACGTGAACGAGGAAGACCTCAAGCGTTTAGCTGCACACGGTTTGCGGGGTGAACTGCTTTTCCCGGTTCCTTGTTTGCTTCGGCGGAATCCTCGGCTTCTTGGTTACTACAGACTCCTGCTCGGTTTCAGTCAGAAGGCCTTTTACGGAAGCGGCGGTGGTGCGGGACTGTTCAAGAGCATGGAGGAGGGCGGTACGCTTTCTTCTCGGCAGGACCAATCACTGGCTGACCTCTGCGTGGGTATGGTTCGTTGCGCGTCTTTGCTCTTGGCAGCATTTGAGGAAGAAGATGTCGAGCCCCGATTCCTGGATGATCTGACTCTTTTGACTTTGGGACCGCAACTCCGCGGAGGGGCCAACGTCAGAAAGGGCAGCGAGGGAATCGTCGAGGTTTTCGAGACCATCCGGGAAGTGGTCAAGGGGAGTATTCAGAAGGAGAGGGAAAGGAGGCTCGACATCGAGAACGCCTCCGGCCGCAGTGTCGTCATCCAGTTCGCCCCCGACCCCGATATTGTCATCCAAGAGGAGATGGCTCCTCAAGTGTACAGGAACATCATCGCCATCGAGGTGAAGGCGGGCAAGGACTTCTCCAACATCCACAACAGGATCGGGGAGGCCGAGAAGAGTCACCAGAAGGCAAAACAGGACGGCTTCGTCGAGTGCTGGACCATCGTCAATGTTGATAAGATTGACTTGGCGATGGCTGGGAGAGAGTCACCGTCAACCAATCAGTTTTACCGTATTTCCGAACTCAAGAAGGGTAGGGACGACGAGTTCAACGACTTTCGGTCCCGCGTCCTTTCCATGGTTGGTATTCCGGGGTGATCCGATCTCCGAAGTTGTCATTGGATCAATCCGCCGAGACTTGAGTCGGGAGGAGTTCGGTTCTCGGTCCCGCCGACTACTCCCTCACAGATCCGCCTTGCGCACCTCCCTCTTGAAGGTCGTGAGCCCCAGGGTGGCGCCGAAGCAGACGGCGGCGGCCGCGATGAGGGTCAGGGGAGCGCCCAGAAAGGCGGCGACGAAGCCCGACTGCGCCTCTCCCAGGCTCGTGCCGCCCACGCCCATCATCCGCTGGAAGCTCAGGACCCGTCCTCTCAGCCTGTCGGGAGTGATGATCTGGACGATGGCGTTGCACAGCACCATCTGGACGGCTTCGAAGACGCCCAGCAGGAACACTGCGCCCATGGCCAGCAAGAACCAGTCCGACAGCGCCAGCACCACCAGCACCACCAGGGAGACGGAGTAGGCGAAGAGCACGAACGCCGTCCAAAGCCCCTTGTACCGGAGGTTGCCCAGGGACATGATCACGGCGACCCCGAGGATGGCGCCTCCGGCGGCGGCGGACAGAAGCAGGCCGAACCCTCCGGCGCCGGCGCCCAGGGCGGCCACGAAGATCGGCAGCAAGGCCCGGTAGCTGCCGAGGTAGACGGTGATGAGCTCCATGGAGAGAAAGACCCACACTACGGTTTCCCGGCGGACGAATCCGAAGCCCTCCATCAGGCTCCGGAAGGGAGACGCGCGGACGCCCGACACGTCCGACACGTAGTGGATCGCCGCCACCAGGAAGGCCGCCGAGAAGTAGACGGCGCCGTTGAGGGCGTAGGCCGGACCGGAGCCGAGCCAGAGGATGAGCAAGCCGGTCAGGACCGGCGCCGTGAGCTGGGACAGCTTCCGGCTCATGGCCGTGAGCGAGAGGGCGTTGAGCAGCATCTCCCGCGGCACGAGCCCCGGCACCATGGCGTTGCGGGCGGGCGCACCGAGGGCGTTCAACGACGCGTTCATGAAGCCCGAGACATAGATGTGCCAGACCTCCAGGAGCCCCGTCAGCGCCAGGAACGCCAGCCCGGCGTTGACGGCCCCGTTGCACGCCTGCACCAGTATCACGAACCGGCGGCGGTCGATGCGGTCGGCGAGGACGCCGCCGAAGGGCGAGAGGACGAAGACGGGAATCCCCCGCACCAGTCCGGTGAGCCCCAAGTGGAAGGCGGAGCCCGTCAGCTCGTAGATGAGCCACAGCTCCAGGGTCCGCTGGATGTAGAAACCGAAGGACGTGGCCAGGATGGCCAGACACAGGAAGCTGAAGCCACGATGGACCAGTGCGCCTAGGGATGGCTTCAGTCTCGTGGTCCTCCGTGCCTTCTGCTTCGTTGCGGCGGTGTTGGGGTTTGCCGGGGCGGCCAAGCCGCCCCGGCATTACCATGGGACGTCTAGGCGGCGCTGCGGCCGTTCTCGGCTTCCACCAGCGGGCGGTAGCGCTCGTTCATTTCCATCCAGTGGGCGGCGCGCTTCCTGGCGCGTTCGATCTGGTTGTCCGGGAAGTTGAGGAACGGGACGCGCGTGGGTCCCACCTTGCAGTAGTCCGCGTACTCGGCGGGCCGCTTGAAGCCCTCGCCGGGGACCGGTTTGCCCTGGCTGGCGGTCATGATGTCGGCGATGACCTCGGCGGCCTTGTCGTTTTCGCCGCGCCGCACCAGGTTCCGGAGATGGAGGACCGGCCAGGGGCCCATCCAGACCTCGGTGGACCAGCAGCCGGCCGCGCCCAGGCTGTAGTAGGGGACGAGCTGGGTCTGGTTCACGAACACGCTGATCCTGCCCTGGGTGATCCGCTGCATGTTCATGAACTGGCTGGTGGTGCGGTGGCTGTCCTTCATGCCGATGATGGAGGGCTTCTTCACCAACTCCTTGAACGCCCCCACCGGCAGCGTGAACTTGTGGTTCCCGGGGTTGTGGTAGATCAGGATGTTCAATGTCGGGAACAGGTCCGCGATGTCATGGAAGAAACGGACGGCATCGGCCAGGGGGAGCGTCTCGTAGTAGGGGACGCCCAGCAGAACCCCGTCCGCGCCGGTGTCCTTGACGAAGTTCATCTTCCGCACCACCTCCCGCGAGTTGGGGCTGGTGACGCCGATGAACAGCGGCACGCGCTTCTTCACCGTGTCCACCGCCGCCGTGGTGATGGTCTGGAACTCTTCCCACAGCAGGTTGTAGCACTCGCCGTAGGTGCCCGTGGTGGAGATGACGTCGATGCCGTCCTTGACGATCCGGTCCACTCCCGCGGCCAGGTTGTCCACGGCGATGGTCTGGGTCGCCTGTATGTCCACGGCGTCGTCGGTGGCGAAAGCGGGCATCATGCCCATGGCTCCGCCGATGTCCTTCGGGGTCAACATGAGTCACCTCCTTGACTGAAGCTGGTTGTGTCGAAGTCCTTGCGTTGGTGGAACCCAATATACTCAGAATCAGGTCCGTCCATCAATTGCGCAAACACTCGGTCGAGACGAGCCGCGAAGGGGTTCGCAACCTCGGCTACGTCGCCGCCGGCTCGATGCCGTAAAGCCCGGCGGCGTTGTTCCACAGGATCTTCTCGCGGGTTCCGTCGCCGACGCCCCGGAAACAGCGCTCCACGGTTTCCCGCGTGCGCGGCCACGTGGAGGTGGCCAGGGGCAGGTTCGTGGACCAGAGGATGCGGTCTTCGCCTATGTAGCCCACGAAGGGCGCGACCGGGTCGAACCACGCGGTCAGGTAGCACTGGCGGTGGAACATCTCCGAGGGCTTGAGGTCGTAGCCTTCGCGCGCAAGGCCGTCGTGCTCGAACTGGTGGTCGGCCCATTCCAGGTACAGCATGGCCCAGCTTACGGCGCTCTCCGCCAGCACCAGCCGCAGGCGCGGGTGGCGCAGCAGCACCCGCGAGAAGGACAGGAGCGAGAGCACGTAGACGCTGGACATGGGCCGCGTCACCGCGTCCACGGCTTCGGCCAGGGCCGGCGCCAGCCCGGAGAATGCGGGATACAGCAACTGCGGCGAAGCCCCGGAATGCAGCGACACCGGCACGCCCATCTCCTCGCACGCGCTCCACACCGGATCGTACTCCGGGCCGCTCACGTGGGGCACGTCCCGGAGGTGCATGGGCAGGGCCGGGAAGACGATGCCCCGGTGCCCCTTGGCCACGGCCCGCTGCATCTCCGCGGCGGCTGCCTCGGGCGGCCAGATGGGGACGATGCACTGGGGGATGAAACGCGGGCTGGCGGCGGCCCACTCTTCCAGCAGCCAGTCGTTGTAGGCCTGGACGCAGGCGGTCTCGAGCTCCGGGTCGTCGAGCCGCCCGAAGGCCTCGCCGGCCATGCCGGCGACGGTGGGAAAGAGCACGGAAAACGCGATGCCGGCGGCGTCCATGGCCTTCAACCGCTCGGCGGGGGACCAGGCCGCCGCGGGCACTTCCTCCCAGCGCGCGGGCTCGCGGTTCCGGTCGGGCATGAGCGCCCCGGCGGACGCCACCTTGCCGCCGAGCAGCGGCTGTCCGTCCGCCACCCAGCGCTCGGCGTCTTCGGCGTCGCGTTCGAGATGCGGGATGCGGTCGCCGAAGCGGCTCCGGGAGAGCCGCCCGGTCCACAGGTCGGGGGGTTCCTGGACGTGGTCGTCCGCGCTGACGAGGCCGGCGCCCCGCGCGAGGCTCATGCGCGCGCTTCCATCGGCGCCGCCCCGCGCACCACGGCGTCCATGCGGTACACCCGCATGGCGTTCTCGCAGAGCAGCTTGCGGCGGTCTTCCGCCGAGACCCCTTCCAGCACGTGCTCCACCGCCTGCCACGAACGGGGGTAGAAGGAGGCCACGTGGGGGAAGTCCGATTCCCACATGAGGTTGTCGATGCCGATGTCGTGACGCAGCTTGATGCCCTCGGTCTCGAACCAGAAGTTGGTGAACATCTGCCGCCGCACGGCCTCGCTGGGACGGGTGCTCAACCCCTCGGTCCAGAGGTGGCGGCACTCCCACTCGTGGTCGCATGCGGCGAGGATGTAGTTCAGGCCGCCGATGCCGGCTTCCGCGAATACGAACCTGAGCCGCGGGAAGCGCTCGGTGATGCCGCCGAAGACCAGTTGCGGGATGATCTGGGCCGGCGTCGTCGCGGAGGTGCTGGTCATGGCCGAATGGGCCTGCCGCGGGGAGTAGCCGCTCCAGAACCGGGTGGACCGGCCCGCCATGACGCCGCAGGAGCCATGGAAATGCACCGGCACCTCCAGACTCTGGCACGCGTCCCACACCGGGTCCCAGTAGGGATCGGTGAGGTGGGGCAACGGACCGGGCGTTTCGCCTTGCAGGTTGATTCCCCGGTGACCGGCCTCGGTGGCCCGTTCGATCTCGCGCCGGATGGTCGCCGGGTCGCTCAGGAACGGAACGATGGTGACCGGGAAGTAGCGGTCGCTCACCTGGGTCCATTCCGCCAGGGAGTCGTTGTAGGCGCGCACGACATCGAGCTCGAAATCCGGGTCGTCGAACTCGAAGAAGGTGCCGCCCGGCGGGTTGGGGAACAGCACCTCGGCGTCGACGCCGTCGGCGTCCAGCGCCTTGAGTCGCTGCACCGGGTCGTATCCCAGCGCCGGCACGTCTTCCCAGCGCTGCGGGTAGGTGGGGAACGGGTCGCCCATGAGCGCCGGACAGTTGCCCACGTTGTCGCCGCGCGGCTTCTCGTAGACGCACCATCGGTGTACTCTCTTCCCGTCCTCCTCCACTTCCACCACCTGAGGGATTCGCTCTCCCCACTTCCTCGCCGACATGCGCGAGGTGAAGGCGTCACGGTCGAAGCCGCAGTGGGAGTCCGCGCTGATCAGTCCGAACTTGATCTCCATGCTTCGCTCCGCGCCCGTTACTTCAACTTGCCGACGTACTTGCGCTCGATGACGTGCTTCAGGTTCTTGGTGGTCCCGGCATTGAGGGCCAGAAACGGTTTCAGCGTCTTCTTGAGATCGTCCGGGCCGGTCCATTCCACGATGAGCTTGAGCTTGTCGGCCTCCTTTTGCGCCGCCTTCAGGCCGGTGACCCTCTTGAGGGCCGCGCTCAGGAACTGCTGCTTCGCTTCCGGCACGCCAGGAGAGGTGACGACGGTGCCGAAGATGTCGGAGAAGGAAAGCGCGTAGCTGCGCCACGGTTCCTTCGCCTTCAACTCGGTGAGGTCAGGCACGTCCGGCGCCCGGTGGTCCTTCACGAAGGCGAACGCGATGTTGACCCGGTCCGCGAACCTCAAGCCGGTGGAGATGGAAGCCGTGGTAGCGTCCAGCTCGCCGCGCAGGATCGCCGCCATCCGTTCGGCGGAGCCGCCGTAGCCGGGGACGATGGTGATGGGCAGGTCGAACATCTCGGCGATCATTCCTTCGTTGAAAGGGGAGGAGGCGCCGATGCGGATCCGCTTCAGCTTGCGGAGCCCGTCGATGTCCTTGGGGAGGTCCTTACGCACCAGGAGCGCGGTGTTGGTGCGGATGACCCGTCCCAGGTATCCGAACTTGTCGTAGTCGTACTTCACTCCCTTGCGGCCGAAGAGGTCGAAGGCCACGAGCTTGGTGTGGGCCGTGAGCAGCGAGAGTCCGTCCGGCGGCAGCCGGAACAGCCGGTTGTAGCCGGTGACGCCTCCGCCGCCGGGAAGGTTCCGGACGATGGCCTTGGCCCCGGTGACGGCAGGCAGGTGGCGCGCCAGCCAGCGGGCGCGCAGGTCGAAGGTGCCGCCCGGCGAGTACTGGACCAGCATCGTCATGCGCTTGCCCTTGTAGAAATCCGCGGCTTCGCTGCCCGCGGCCGCGTCGGCGGCGAGAAGCGCGAAGCAGGCCAAAATCATCCACGCTGTCTTCATGGCGGCCCTCCTGGCTCGTGCGGTCGGTTTCCTGGTTCGTGTCCCGGTCGATTCCTTCCATATATCTTGCGCCTGGAGCCTGTCAACGCGCTCCGTCGTGGTGCTCAGGCCGTCCATCGATGGATGAGGGTGCCGAGGAGATGTTCGGGCCATGGAACGTGGAGGATGGCGTCGAACAACCCGAGCACCAGCCCCGTCAGAAGGCCCGTGAGAATCACCGTCAGGATCCACCCCGCCCGGCTGAACAGTCTCAGATAGAGGGTCATGAACAGGGGAACGGACAGATTGAACCCGATGAGCAGGATCGAGGCCAGGAAGGCCAGTGCGCAGAGGTAGAAGGCCCCGGCCCTTTGCGCCGCCACCCGCGCCGGCACGGAGCGGTCCACCTCGATGTCGCGGATGCGCTCGCGCCGCTTGCCGTCCTCGTCCGCGGCGTGATCGCGGACGGCATCCCTGACGAACTGTCCCAACGCTACCAGCAGCACCGGGATGGCGATGGTGAGGGGGAAGAGCCCGGTGGCGAAGGGCCACTGCCATGCCGTGGCCACGGCCGCCGCCAGCAGCACCAGGAAGAACGCGTCGAACAGCAGGGAGACGGTCTTTTGCATGGTCAGGGAGTGGTGGCGGCGGTGACCCGGTCCCGGTACTGCCGTATCGCGGGCGCGGCAAGGGAGGCTACGATCAGCAGCGCCAGCACGATGACCCAGGGCCGTGACATCCAGGTCCAGCCGTAGGTCAGGATCGAGATGTAGAGGTACTTCTCCACGGTGGAGCCGAGCACGAAGCCGATGATGAGGGGCGGACGCGGCCAGCCCTGTCGCTTCATGGTCCAGCCCAGCAGTCCGAAGAAGAGGAACAGGATGATGTCGGCGATGTGGCGGCGCGCCATGAATGCGCCCAGGAACATGATCACCAGCAGCACCGGCGCCAGGAGCTGGGCGCGGATGGTGGCGATGCGCGCCAGGTGGTCGGTGAACAGGAAGCAGGTGCCGGTGCCGATGATGTTGGCCAGGGCCAGGCTCCACGAGATGGTGAAGATGACGTCGAGGTGCTGGTTGAGCATCTCCGGGCCGGGGGTCAGCCCCTGGATCTCCATGGCGCCCAGGAACAGCGCCATGCTGGTGCTGCCGGGAATGCCGAAGGCCAGGGTCGGGATAAGGCCGCCGCCGTCCTTGGCGTTGTTGGCGCTCTCCGGCGCGATGACGCCGCGCACGTCGCCCTTGCCGAAGTTGTCGGCGTTCTTTTCGGTGTGCAACGCGTGGCCGTAGGCGAACCAGTCCACCACCAGGGTGCCGAGGCCGGGGATGATGCCGATCCACACCCCCAGGGTGGCGGAGCGGATCACCAGCCACCAGTGCCGGAAGGCGTCCCGGACGCCTTCCCAGCGGCCCTTGAGCCGGCCCAGGGCGCCCGAGTCGATGCTCTTGCCGGAGACCAGCAGGTCGGTGATCTCGGCCAGGCCGAAGAGGCCCAGGGAGATGGGCACCACGTGGAACCCGTCCCACAGGTAGACTTGGTCGAAGGTCCAGCGTTCCACGCTCAGGATGGGGTCGGTGCCCACGGTGGCCAGCAGCAGCCCGGACCCGCCGGCGATGACGCCCTTCATCAGCGCCGAGCCGCTGAGGCTGGCCACCATGCACACCCCCAGCACGGCCATCATGAAGAACTCCGGCGAGCCGAAGGTGAGCACCAGCGGGCTCAGGATGGGGATGGACAGGGTCAGCATCAGGGCGCCGAAGATGCCGCCCAGGGCGGACACGGTGAAGGCGGCGCCGAAGGCGCGGCCGGCCTCGCCGCGCTTGGCCATGGCGTGGCCGTCGATGATGGTGGCCTGGGAGCCCACGGTGCCGGGTACGGCGAAGAGCACCGAGGGGATGGTGTCGGAGGTGGTGGTCACCGCCAGCATGCCGATGATGAAGGCGAAGGCAGAGACCGCGTCCATGTCGAAGGTGAAAGGGAGCAGCAGCGCCAGTCCCGTGACTCCGCCGATGCCCGGGATGACTCCGAGCATGAGGCCGAGGAAGGTCCCGGCGAACAGCATGAAGAGGTGGACCGGGTCGAGGATCTGGAGGCTGGCCTGGCCTATGGCGTCAAGCATGAGGGGTTGCCGTGGGGTTGCCGGGAGCGGATTTCGGGTGGTTGGTCTTATGGGTTTGCTTTACGGGGTGCTTGTTCCCGAGCCGGGCGGGGGGCGTCCCGGAAATCTGGAGACGGTGGGTGCCGGGTTCGTGACGAGTTGCCTCGCCCGGGCGGCGTCGTGGATCGTTGTCACGTCCGCCCGCCGTCAACAGATTTCAGGGACGCCCCCCGCCCGGCTCTCCGCGTCGCAATTCGCGTTACGCGTCCTCCTCGCTGTAGAGGTTGAGGCTTTCGAGCACCGGGCGGTCGGTGACGGAGAACAGGATCGCGGGCTCGGTTTGGGAGTCGTTCCTGAACTGGTGCCAGTGCCACGATGGGATCACGAAGCAGTCTTGTGTGGTCCAGGGCATGGCAGTGCCGTTGTTCTTGTCCTTGCCCGCCGTCGTCGTGCCGCCGCCTTGCATCACGTGGTAGATGGTGCTGCTGGTGTGGCGGTGGGGGCGGGTGTTCTCGCCCGGCCGCAGCCACTGCACGCGGCAGTCGATGGTGGGCATGGTGGGGCCGCCGGTGACGGGGTTGGCGTACTGCAGGAGGATGCCGTCGTGGGGGTCGCCGTCGGCGGACGCGGCCAGTTGTTCCAGCACGGGCAGGGTGTCGCTCCACTTGTAGGTGTAAGGGAGGGCGCGGTTGCCCGGACTCTCGGTCAGCGGGCGCACGGCGCCGAGGCGGTGGCGGCTGTAGCCTTCGGACCTGGTGACCGGCTGGGCCGGTCCCTCGCCGTAGTTCTCGTGGAAGTTGGCGTCCAGGTGGTTCATGAGATGGACGTCGAGGACGTCCAGCCACACGATGTTCTTCTCGCCCCGGTTGTAGTGGTCGTGCCAGGTCCAGCTCGGCGTCAGCACCAGGTCGCCGGGCTCCATGTGCATCTCCTCCCCCTCCACCGTGGTGTAGCCGGAGCCGTCCCCCTCCACCACGAAGCGGAGGGCCGCGGCCGTGTGCCGGTGGCACTCGGCCCGCTCTCCGGGCTTGACGAGTTGCACGGACATCTGGATGGTCCGCGTGGTGGACTTGAACGCCGTGAGCCCGGGGTTCACCAGTTGCACCGTGCGGCGCTTGGCCGCCTCGTCTATGTGCCCCAGCTTCACCACCTCGCCCGACTCCATCAGGCAGGAGTAGACCACCGGCCAGCGCCACAGGTGCGGCCGCAGCGCCGGTGATGGCTGGCGCGGCTGCCAGTGCCCCGCCAGGGAGTTCTCCGCCATGATGCGGTGCAATTCCTCCAGCCGCGGATCGTCGGTATTGACGGCTTCACTCATGTTCGTCTCCTGTTCCCGTCTCCTCTTGTCATTCCCGCCGCCTCTCCGTCATTCCCGCGAAAGCGGGAATCCAGGCGGGGCGGGAGAGCAGTTGGCCATCCTCCCCACCCCTGGATTCCCGCTTTCGCGGGAATGACGTTTCTCCTAAACCCCTTCCAACGCCGCGGCCTCCGGATGAAAGAAGTCCTCGTAGTCGAGCCTCTCCCGCGTCAGCCCGAACTGATGCGCGAACGTCATCATGGCTTCCAGCGAGGTGACGTTGTCCTGGATGTTGTAGGACCAGTAGTTCTCTCCCATGACGGCTCTCTGCTCGTCGATGGCGGCGGCCACCCATGAGGTGATGAGCACCTCGGGATCGGCGCCGTAGAGCCGGTCCATGGCCACGTCGCGCGCCTGCCGGTACGCCTTGAGCAGCGCCACCGGCGCTTCCGGATGCTTGTCGACGAAGTCCTGCTTCAGGCTGACCATGTGGCTGATGGGAAAGATCCCGGTGGCCCTGTAGTAGTTGATCTCCTCGTTCTTGTAGTCGCGGAACAGGCGCCGTACCCGCGGGTCCCGGCCGCTGATGGACGGCAGCACGTTGGGCTCGATGACCGCGTCGACTTCTCCCGCCAGCAGCATTTCGTCCAGGGGCTCGCCGGGCTGCGGCCCCAGGATATGGGGCAGCGGCTCCACCTCGACGTCCGGCGCCCAACTCGCGGCTTCCGGGCCCGGCATGCACCAGCGGACGCGCGCGAGGTCCACGCCGTAGTGGTTCTGCAGCGCCCCCCGGGCCCACACGCCGGCGGTGCTGCTCACGAACACGCGCTTCCCCTCCAGGTCCTTGGGCGCCTCGATGCCCGAGGCGACGTTTACGAAGATATACGCCAGCCGGAACTTCCGGTTGGGATAGGCCGGGATCGACACGTAAGGGTGCTCCCCCTTTCCCTTGGTGCGCATCAGGCCGCCGAAGCTGGCGTCCCAGGCATCGATGGTCTCCGGCCCGTGGAAGTCGCTGATCTCGAGATCGAAGCCTTCCACCTGGACGGTGCCGTCCACGAAGGGCCGGTTGGTGTCCACCTCGGGTTCGCGGAAGCCGAGCCGGAGCTTGGGGTTCGCCATGGGTGTTTCTTCCTTTCCGGTTCCGCGCTTTCCCGTTTCGCGCGGGTTCCTATCCGTCCTGGCGCTCCGCCGCCGCGGTTTCCTTCATGTAGAAGCCGAGCTTGGTCTGTGCCGGCCAGTCGTCGATGGAGAACAGGATGGACTCGCCCTCGTGGCCGTTTTCGTGGTGGTGCCACGTCCACGCCGGCACCGCGAAGATGTCCCCTTGGCGCCAGTCGAGCCGCTGGCCTTCGATGAACACGGACCCTTCGCCCTCGAACGCGTGGTAGAAAGTGTTGCTGTTGTGCCGGTGGCTCAGGGTGGCCTGCCCGGCGCGCAGGAGTTGCGCATGCCAGGCGATGGTGGGGAGCGTGGGGCCGCCATCCACCGGACTCGCCAGCATCAGGTGGACGCCCTCGCAGGGGTCCTCCTCGCCGGCCTCCTGGAGCGCCCGGAGTCCCGCGAGAGTTTCGGCCCAGGGATAGCGCATGGGCGGCAGCGGGAACGGCCGGTCCGGGGCCGTGGGGCGCGCGAGGCCGCGGGTGCGGACGCCGTAACCGTCGGGCTTGCGGATCTCCTGGTACGGGAGATCGTCGGGCAGCCGCTCGTTCAGGTTCACTCCGCCGTTGTAGCCGTTGTCATAGCCGTCCACGTACAGGGCCGGGACCGTGCCCTGGTTCCAGTGGTCGTGGAAGGTCCAGGACGGGCTGATGACGACGTCGCCCCGTTCCATGGGAAACGCTTCGAACTCGCACACGAACGCGGCTTCCCGCGGCGCCTGGCACACCAGGCGGGTCTCGTTCCGCATGTTCCGGTGTCCCTGGGTGCGCTCGCCGGGCATGAGGATCTGCACGTTCATCCAGATGGGAAAGAGGCGCGCCTCGATGCCGGTCACCGAGCGCATGCCGGTCATGCCGCCGGGGCCCACGGTGACGATCTCGCCGGAGCGCATGAGCCCGTTGTAGATGCCTTCCCAGCGCCAGTGGGCGCCGGCGGCCCCGGTGCGCGGCGCCGCCATGCCCTCGCGCCGGAGCCCGGCCCCTACCAGGTGGTGGGCGGCGAGGTACTGTTCAAGATCCTCGTGGGTGGTGCCGACGTCGTTCACGGCAGGTCCTCCGTGTGTTCGTCCCACGCCCGTCATTCCTGCACCCCTCAGTCATTCCCGCTTCCCTCCGTCATTCCTGCACCCCTCCGTCATTCCCGCGAAAGCGGGAATCCAGGAGGGGCGGCGGCGCGGTGGCCGTCCTCCTCCACCCCACCCCTCCCTGGTTTCCCGCTTTCGCGGGAATGACGGGTGTGGGCGGCGTTCATGCGTCCAGCCCGAAATACTTCACGCAGTTGTCCACCAGCATGGCCCGCTTCTCGTCGGCGGGCACGCCCTCGAAGTCCTGCTCCATGATCGGGATGGAGTTGGGGTACTCGCTGGCGGCGTGGGCGAAGTCCGTTCCCCACATGAGCTTGTCGTAGCCGATGCACTCCCGCCGCTTGATGCCGATGGGGTCGTGCAGGAAGCCCCAGTAGTTGTGCTCGGTCAGGTACTCGCTGGGCTTCTTCTCCAGGTAGTGGAGCCCCCAGAACTCGTGGATCATCGGCATGTAGCGCTGGTAGTGGTCGTCGATCTGCCACAGGCCGTATTCGAACCAGCCGATCATGGTCTCGGCCCAGTACATCCTGAGCGTCGGAAAGCGGTCCCACACTCCGGCAAAGGCCATCTGCACGGCGCCCACCATGGCGGGGTTGGTGAAGCGGAAGAAGTAGTTCATGGGCTCCTTGACGTGGACGTCGGGCCCGGGCTTGCGCTGGTAGGTGAACGCGGGCTCGTCCTTGCCCGAGCCCATGTTGCCGGTGTTGTGGTTGGTGAGGGCGACGCCCAGGTCCAGGGCGGCGGCCCAGAAACGGTCGTCCTCGGCGGTGGGGTAGCCCCGGCCGCTCGGGAACCTGTCGAGCTTGACGCCCTTGAGGCCCATGCGCGCGCAATGCTCCATTTCCCGCACCGCGTCGTCGACGCCGCTGACGGGGATCACGCCCATGGGGATGATGCGGTCCGGCGCCGGCGCCATGTACTCCTCGGCCAGGAACTCGTTGTAGGCCCGCACCAGCTCGCAATAGAGCTCGCGGTCCTTGGCCTGCTCCAGCACGAAGGAGATCTGCGAGAACACCACCTCCGCGTCGATGCCGTCCTTGTCCTGCTCCTCCAGCCGCTGCTTCGGCGGACCGGTGCCCGCGCAGGTCTCGAAGGTGGGCACCTGCTTGGCCATGTCCTCCTTGTTCACCCGGACGCTCCGGGTCACCCCGATGGTGTTGGGCTTGCCGCCGTCCACCACCACCGCGTCCGACCCGTTGGGCATCTTGAACCGTTTGGGCGCGCGCTCGCGCATGGAGGCGGCCACTCGGTCCCGCCAGATGTCGGGGTTCAAGTCGATATGGCCGTCGGCCGATATGACGTTGTAGTCACGTCCCATCGTCGGCTCCTCGCTGTTGATTTCGATTGGAGAATCGTCACCGGAACGTTATCCAATGGCCCGCCGTCGTGTCAATCCGCGGCGCCGGCGCGATATTGTTGAAAGCGGTCCGGGCTGATACCATCCATCGTGATACTCGTTCGAATTCGCGGGAGGTGCACCATGAGTGGAGTCCAGGCGGTGGAAACCGCGCCGGATGCCGTGGAAGCCGTTCTCAACTACGCGTTGGACACCGGCGAGAAACCGGTGACCCATACCGCCGTGCTCAACCGCACGCCGGTGTTGCGCACCGGCAAGCACGAGGCCCGCCGCGCCACCATTCATAACGGCCGTCCCATGGCGCGCGAGTTCTCGCTGGAGCGCGAGGGCTTCGTGTTCGTGCGCCACGACACCCGCGTCGAGGACTTCTACGACGAGGACGAGCTCCGGTCCGTCTACTACCCCGAGGTGGAGGCGCTGGTGAAGCGCGAGAGCGGCGCTTCCCGCGTGGTCATCTTCGATCACACGCTCCGGGCTCAGGACGAAGGCATCCGGGCGGAGCGGAAGGTCCGGGAGCCCAACCGCTCCGTGCACAACGACTACACCGACTGGTCCGGACCCAAGCGGGTGCGGGACATCCTGCCGGCGGACGAGGCGGAACGGCTGCTCCAGGGCCGGTTCGCCATCATCCAGGTGTGGCAGCCCACCCGCAACCCGGTGCGCACCAACCCGCTGGCCATCGCCGACGCGCGCTCGCTGCGGGCGGAGGAGTTGATCGCGTCCCAGCGCAGCTACCCCGGCCGTATCGGCGAGACCTACCAGATCAAGTACGGGCCGGACCACCGTTGGTTCTATTTCCCGGCCATGACACGGAACGAGGCCATCGTCTTCAAGACGTTCGACTCCGCCAGGGACGGAAGGGCGCGTTGGACCGCCCACACGTCTTTCGACGATCCTGCGAGTCCTGCCGACGCACCTGGCCGGGAGAGCATCGAGGTCCGGACGCTGGCGTTCTTCGACGCCCCGGTGTGTTGCGATGAGACCTCCACGTCTTGTCCGGTTGATCCGCATGACAAGGGATCCAACCCATGCGCATGAAATCCTTTGACTGGCTCGGCCGCGAATTCGTCGCGGTCTCGTGCGAGGGCGCCGACGGCGTGGCCGCCGACCAGGGCATGGACGGGATCCTCGACCGCATCGAGGAACGCATCGGCGCGCTGGACCTGTCCCTGGCCGACACCGTGCGGACGCGGCTGTGGGCCCGGGATCGGGAGAGCCGGAACCTCGGCAGCCAGGCCCGCTCCAGACGCATGCGCGAGAGCGCGCGCTCCTCAAGCTCCAGCTACATCGCGCCCGGACACCTCGACTCCGGCGCCACCGTGGCGCTGGACTTCCTCGCCATGCGCTCCGGCGGCGGCAAGGAGCTGGTGGAGTACGATCCGCCCATCGTGCCGCTGCGCTATCTCGACATCGAAGGGATGGTCTTCCTGTCCGGCGTCACCTCCACCTCGGGCGACCTTGCCGAGCAGGTCACCGAAGTCTGCGGCCTCATCGGCGAGTCTCTGGACCACGCCGGCGTCTCCTGGGAGCAGGCCGTGCTGGTGTCGTTCTTTCTGCACGAGGCGGAGGCCCCGGCAGCGCTGAAGGCGGCGTTCGAGCGCGCGGTGGCGCCCCGTCCGGCGCGCACCGAGTGGTCTTTCGTGGAAGGCTATTCCGCCCAGGGCAAGCTCATCGAAATCGAGGTCACCGCGCAACGCTAGCCACGTCCGTTGACAGCCATCCGCCGTTGCCCTATGACCCGTGGTGGGTCCGAAAACTGAAACAATTACTACGGAGCGAGCTTATGGAACGCTTGAAGGGTATGTACATTCCGTTGCCCACCCCCTTTACCGACACCGGCGCGGTGGACGAGGACGCGGTGCTGGCGCTGACGGACTTTTACGTGGAGGCCGGCGTGCACGGCCTGTTCGTGCTCGGCACCTTCGGCCAGGGGCCGGCGCTGACGCCGGACGAGCGCAAACGCACGGCCAAGCTCGTCATCGACCGGGTAGCCGGCCGCATCCCGGTGGTGATCCACGCCGGCACCGCCGACACTCCGACCACCATCGACCTGGCCAAAGACGCCAAGGACAAGGGGGCCGACGTGGTGGGCGTGGTGCCGCCGTACTACTTCGACCACCTGGACGACGAGGTGCTGGCGCACTACGTCAAGGTCTACGAAGCCATCCAGTACCCCATGTTCATCTACAACAACGCGGTGAACAGCGGCTATCGCATGACCGCGCCGTGGACCGCGAAGCTGGTGGCGGAGGTGCCCGAGGCCTGCGGCATCAAGATGTCGTTCATCCCGTTGGAGCAGCAGCTCGCCTTCGTGCGCGCGTTGCCGCCGAGTTGCGCGGTCTTTTCCGGGTCCGCCACGCTGATCATGCCGGGAGTGCTGTGGGGCCTGGCGGGCTCCATTCACCCGCTGACGGTGGCGATTCCCGAGTTGCTGGTGAACCTGTGGGACGCCACCACGACGGGCAAGATGGAGGAGGCGGTGGAACTTCAACGGCGGGTGATCGAGTTCACCGCCGTCATCGGCGACCTCCAGCGGACCGCGGGCCGCTCGGTGCTGCGGGAATCGCTCAAGCTGCGGGACCTCCCGGTGGTGGATTTCCCGAGGTGGCCCACCAAGGACCTGAACGGCGAGCAGGCCACGAGGCTCAAGAACGCGCTGGCCGTGGCGCGGGATTGATGTCCTGACAGCGGCTGGGATGGACGTAAGGAGAAGAGTCATGAACGCGAAGGAATGGCGCAACGAGCTTGGTGAGATCGTCAGGGACTATTTCCGGTCCCCGGAATTGGGGCAGTTCTACGAAACCCCCGTCAGCCTGGAGCGCGCGCGGCTCTACCTGTCGCAGCTCGGCATTTACGTCCGCCAGCGGCGGCACTACTGGCCCCAGGTGGCCGCCAATTGTCCCGTGCACCTGGTGAAGCAGCGCATCATGTCCCACGAGTACGAGGAGCTGGTGGAGGACGATTATTCCGATCGGGGTCACCTGGACCTGATCTTCCGGCAGGGCAGGGAGGTAGGACTCAGCGAGGAGGACGTGCTGGACGCCGAACCGCTGCCCACCACCCGTGCGGCCATCTACGGCTGGTGGTGGATTGCCCGGACCAAGCCGTGGCAGGAGGCGCTGGCCGCCTCTACCATCGCCGAGTGGACCAACGACGACCGCTTGCTGGGGGATCTCGGCGGCGGCAACTGCGGCCGGCTGTACGAGCGCTGGAGCCACGACCTCAAGTTCACCGACGAGCAGATGCCCAACTTCACCGCCCATCGCGCCGCGGACGAGAAGCACTCCGAGATGTTCCTGGACATCTTCGAGCGGTTGGTGCCCGAGGGCGCCGAGGAAGGCGTGCTGAGCACCGCCCGGGAATCCATGGACATCCACCGGGCCTATTTCGGCGGCATGGCCGCGGCCATGGCGCGGCTGCCGTAGGCGGCGACGCGGGTATACCCCATGAAGATGGAGTTGAGGGACCTCAACGACTCGCTGGCCGAGCACGACCTCTCGGGCTTCTGGAACACCCGAACGCCGGAGCACCAGGACGAGGCGCCGTACCTGTGGAAGTGGCGGGAGGTCTACCCGTGCCTCATGGACGCCAGGGAGTCCGTGGGGCTCGATCTGGCGGAACGCCGGGCCATACGGCTGGTGAACCCGCAGAACCCCACCCGGGCCACCTCCCGGACGCTGCTCTTCACCTTCTCGGTGGTGAACCCTGGCGAGATCGCCCGCCCGCACCGCCACAACATGGCGGCCATCCGCTTCGTGGTGAAGGGAAGCGGCGCGTTCACGCTGGTGGAGGGTGAGCGCTTCCCCATGCACGAGGGCGACCTGATCCTCACCCCCAACTGGAGCTGGCACGAGCACCACAACGAATCCGACGAACCCATCGTGTGGCTCGACGGCCTCGACGGTCCGCTCATCAACGCGCTCAACGTCCTGTTCTTCGAGAACTACGACAAGGACACCCAGGGCGTGACCCGCGCCGACGGCGACGCCCAGATGCGTTTCGGCTTCGCCCGGCCTCCGGCCCACGCCCAGTCCCCCGGCCGAGGACTGCCGTTCTGCTACCGTTGGGAGGACACCGACGCCTCGCTTCACAACATCGCCGACGCCGAGGCCGACCCCTTCGACGGCCACCTGGTCCGCTACATCAACCCGGTCACCGGCGGCTACACCATGGCGACCCTGTCCTGCGAGGCGCAGCTCCTCAAGCCGGGCTGGGTCACCGGCACCCACCGCCACACCAGCACCTCCCTCTACCACGTGTTCCGCGGCCGCGGCCGGACCGCCGTGGGCGAAGGTTTCCTGGAGTGGGAGAAGGGCGATTCCTTCATGATCCCCAACTGGCAGTGGCACCGCCACGAGAACCCCTTCGACGAGGAGGCGGTGGTCTTCTCCATGAACGACCGGCCGGTGCTGGAAGCGCTGGAGCTCTACCGCGAAGAACAGCGTCCCGGCGGCAACGGCGGGCGCCGGTAGGCGCGAATCCACGGATCACGAGCCCGACATGTCCTATCCCGACCTTCAAGAGCACCTGTCCAACCTGGAGTCCGCCGGCCTCCTGCTGCGCATCCGCCACCCCATCAACAAGGATACGGAGATGCATCCCTTGGTCCGCTGGCAGTTTCGTGGCGGCCTGGCCGAGGCGGAGCGCAAGGCCTTCCTGTTCGAGAACGTGGTGGACAGCCACGGCCGCGCCTACGACATGCCGGTGGCGGTGGCCGCGCTGGCGGCCTCGCCGCAGGTGTATTCGGTAGGCCTGCAGCGATCGGTGGACGAGATCCCGGACCTCTGGGCTCACGCGCTGGCGAACCCCATCGAGCCCGCTATCGTCGAATCCGGGCCGGTGCACGAGGTGGTGTTGCAAGGGGCGGACCTGGACGTCGAGGGCGGCGGGCTGCTGCAGCTTCCCGTTCCCATCTCCACGCCGGGTTTCGACAACGCGCCCTACACGACCTGCTCCCACTGGTTCACCAAGGACCCCGACACCGGCGTCCGCAACCAGGGCAACTACCGCGGGCAGATCAAGAGCCAGAAGCGCGTGGGCATGTACGCAGGGATGCATCAGCACATCTTTCCGCACTGGGACAAGTGCCGCGAGCGGGGCGCCCCGCTGCACGCCGCCCTGGTGGTGGGGGCGCCGCCGGTGGTCTCCTACGGCACGGTGCAGAAGGTGCCTCCGGGAGTGGACGAGATGGGCATCGCCGGCGGCCTGGCGGGAGAGCCCGTCCGGCTGGTCCGCTGCAAGACCGTGGACATCGAAGTGCCGGACAATGCCGAGATCGTCATCGAGGGGCTCATCAACACCGACTTCGTGGAGCCCGAGGGTCCCTTCGGCGAATCCCACGGCTATCTGCACCCGCGCACGGTGTCGCCATTCATGGAGGTGACCGCCATCACCATGAAGCGCAAGCCGGTGCTGTGCTCGTTCATCAGCCAGGTAACCCCCAGCGAGTCCAGCGTCATCAAGAAGGTGGGCTACGAACCGTTGTTGCGCCGCTACCTGCGGGACACCGTGGGCATCAAGAGCGTCACCCAGGTGGCCATGCACGAGCCCCTCACCAACCTGCGCAAGCTGGTGATCGTGCAGATGAGCAAGCCCGCTGAAGGGGACGTGTGGCGCGCCCTGAACAGCATCGCCAACTACCAGCACGGGGTCGGCAAGATCGCCATCGCGGTTGACGACGACATCGATCCCCACAACCTGGACGCGGTGTGGTGGGCCATCTGCTACCGCTCCAAGCCGCACCAGGACGTACTGATCCTGCCGGGACGGGTCAAGGGCCATTCGCCGCCCTTCGAGGATGAAGGCCACTTGGTCACGGCCAAGGAGATGTTCTACCAGCCGGCCACCGACTCCGGCATGCTCATCAACGCTATCCTGAAGGAGCCCTTCCCGCCGATTTCGCTGCCGAAACGCGAGTTCATGGAGCACGCCCGGGAGCTGTGGAACCGGCTGGAGCTGCCGCCCCTGGAGCCGCAGGCGCCGTGGTACGGCTATTCGCTGGGCCAGTGGGACGACGAGTGGGAGGAGGAGGCCCAGCTCGCGGTGAAGAGCGACTATCTCCAGACCGGCGCCAAGCTGGCGAAGCGCCGGGTGAAGCCGGGCTGATGGCCGATCCCTGTCGCCTGCGTCTTGCCTGCCGCAACTACGACGGCACCAACGCCATTCTGCGCGGCGTCCTGGGCGCTCCGGGAGTCGAGCTAGAGGCGGTGGAGCAGGTGAGCGTGCAGGGCATGTTCGCGGCCATGTACCGGGGCGAGTTCGACGTCTCCGAGATGTCGCTGGCCGAGCTGATCTATTACACCTCACGCAACCAGAGCGACTTCATCGGCATACCGGTGTTCCCGTCGCGCATGTTCCGGCACGGGTTCATCGTCGTCCGGCGCGACGCCGGCATCGACACGCCCCAGGACCTCGTGGGCAAGCAGCTCGGGTTCCTGCGCTGGGTGCAGACCGCGGCGGTGTGGATCCGCGGCACGCTGATGAACGAGTACGGCGTGACGCCGTCCAATTCCCAATGGCACGCGGCTTCCCTGCACCACTGGGACGACGGCAGTCCCGAGACTTCGGTGAAGCTGCCCGGCGGGGCCGTCATCGAGGTGCTGCAGGGAGAAGGGAGCGCCGCCGACCGGGCCATGGCGGCGATCCGGGAAGGGCGGCTGGACATGCTGGGGGTTACGGAAACACAACTTCCGCCGCTCCTGGCCGACGCCGGGCTGAAACGGCTGTTCGAGGACTACCGGGACGTCGAGGCGGAGTATTTCAGGAAGACCCGGATCTTCCCCATCATGCACGTGCTCGCCGTCCGGAAATCGGTGCTGGAGCAGCACCCGGAGATCGCGGCCGCCCTCTTCGAGCTGTTCAGCCAGGCGAAGCGGCAGGCGCGGCAACGGTTCGTCGACATACCGAGCCAGGTGGTGGCGTGGCCGCGGCACGCGCTGGAGCGGGAACGCGCGGTGTTCGGGGGCGACTCGTGTCCCTACGGCCTCGACGCCAACCGCGACGTTCTCAACACGTTCATCGAGTACTGCGAGGCCCAGGGCATCTGCGAGCGCAACCTCTCGCCCGAGGAACTGTTCGCGCCCGAGACCTGGGATTTGACGGAGCAGGAATAGTTCGATCGGGAGGTGAGTACGATGGCCAGACCGCAAAGGAAACAGGACACGGAGTTGACCCCCTTCGACGATCTTCGCGGGTGGCTCGCGCGGGTGGAGGAGATCGGACAGTTGGAGCGCATCTCCGGCGCCCACTGGGACCTGGAGGTGGGCGCTCTGAACGAGATCATCTGCGAGCGGCTGCCGGCGCCGCCGGCGCTGCTGTTCGAGAACATGGCCGGCCATGAGGGCGGCGGGCGCGTCCTCGCCAACATGATGGAGACCATGGAGCGCACCGCGCTTACTCTCGGTCTGCCGCTGGACCTCAGCACCATCGAGGTCATCGACCGTTTGCGCACCCGGCTGGCCGATCTCACCCCCCTGGAGCCACGGGTGGTGCCCACGGGCCCGGTGATGGAGAACCGCCATACCGGCAAGGACATCAATATCCTCGACATCCCGGTGCCGCGCTGGCACTCGGGCGACGGCGGCCGCTACCTCGGCACCGCGCACCTCGTGGTCACGCGGGACCCCGAGACCGGCGAGGAGAACGTGGGCTGCTACCGGGTCATGGTCCACGAGGCCGACAAGCTGGCGCTCTACATCTCGCCGGGCAAGCACGGGCGCATGCACATGGAGAAGACCCTCAAGGCCGGCAAGCCGGTGCAGGTGGCCATGGCCTTCGGCCAGCATCCGCTCATGTTCGTGGCGGCGTCACAGGCGGTGCCCCCGGGCGTGAGCGAGTACGCCTGGGCCGGCGGGCTGGTGGACCAGCCGCTGAGCGTCATCGAGGCGCCGCTCACCGGCCTCCGGGTGCCGGCGGCCGCCGAGATCGTGGTGGAAGGGGAGATCGTGCCCGGCGACACCCGCCCCGAGGGCCCTTTCGGCGAGTGGACCGGCTACTACGCCAGCGCCCGCCGGGCGGAACCGGTGGTGCAGTTGAAAGCCTTCTACCACCGGGACGATCCGATCCTCACCGCCGCGCCGCCGTTCCGGCCCACCATCCACGGCATGTACCGCTCCATGCTCCGCTCGGCGATGATCTGGAACGGGGTCGAGAGGGGCGGGGTGCCGGACGTCGTCGGCGTGTACGTGCCGCCGCCGGCCCAGCGCTTCATGATCGTGATCTCCATCCGCCAGCGCTATCCCGGCCATGCCAAGCAGGCGGCGCTCATGGCCGCCCAGTGCCACGCCGGCGCCTATCTCGGCCGCTACGTGGTGGTGGTGGACGACGACGTGGACATCACCAACCTGAACGAGGTGGTGTGGGCCATGTGCACCCGCTCCAACCCCGAGGAATCCATCGACATCATCCGCCGCACCTGGAGCGGCCCGCTGGACCCCATCATTCCCCGCGACAAGAAGGGCCTCAACTCCCGCGCCATCATCGACGCCACCCGGCCCTTCGAGTGGAAGGACCAGTTCCCGGCGGTGAGCCAGATCGACAAGGAGACCCACGACACGGTGGCCGGCAGGTGGAAGGACGAGCTGGACCGGGTGGTGCGGGGGCACCGGCAATAAGACCACGGACTGGCGTGGGGCCGCTCCGCGTCCGCCGGGAAGGAACATGACATGAGTGACGCCATCAGGCTGTACGACTTCGCGACCTCGCCCAACTGCCAGCGGGTGAAGGTGGTGCTGGAAGAGAAGGGGCTGGAATACGAGACGGTTCCCGTGGACCTGCGCAAGAAGGAGCAGAAAGATCCAGAGTACCTCGCCATGAACCCCCACGGCAAGGTTCCGGTGCTGGTGGACGGCGACACCGTGCTCTACGAGTCGTGCATCATCAACGAGTACCTGGAAGAGAGATACCCGGATCCGTCGTTGCTGCCCGCCGACCCCTCGGCGCGCGCCCGGATACGCATCCTCATCGACTACGGCATCACCCACACCAACGACAGCCATCAGGCCATCCGCGCGGAGATGATGAAGCCCGAGGGCGAGCGCGACGCCGATGCCCTGGCCGCGGCCAAGGCCCGGTTCATTGAGGAGTTGCAACCGCTGGAGCGCGAGCTCGAAGGCCGCGACTACATGGCGGGAGACTTTTCGCTGCTCGACGCCGCCCACCTGCCTCGGATCATGCGCCACGTCCAGTGGGGCGTTCTGCCGGATCCGAGCCTGCCGCGCCTCGATGCGTGGTACCAGCGCATGACCGCGCGTCCGTCCGTCCGTGCCCTTGGCTGATTCCCCGCGGATCGTCCTCCTCGGCATCGGCCACACCAACGCCCATGTCCTGGACATGTGGCGGCGTGAGCCCATCCCGGGCGCCCGCCTCGTGTGCGTGTCGAGTTTCGCCGCCGCCACCTATTCCGGCATGCTGCCCGGCACCCTTTCGGGCCAGTACCCGCCCGGCAAGCTGGAGATCGACCTACGGAGCCTCGCCCACGCGGCCAGGGCCGAACTGGTGGTGGAGCCGGCCCTGAGCGTGGACATGGAGAGCCGGACCGTGCGTTTCGAGAAGCACGAGCCGCTGCCGTTCGACGTCCTCTCGGTGGGCGCCGGCTCAGTGCCCAACCGCGCCGGCATCGACGTGTCTGCCGGCGCCTGGGTCCCGATCAAGCCCATGCAGACCTTCCTGATGCGCCTCTACGAGCGCCTGCAGGAGTTGAGCCGGCGGGGTCGCCAGGAACTACGGGTAGTGGTCGTCGGCGGCGGAGTGGGCGGCATGGAGATCAGCCTGTGCCTGCCCGCGTACCTGCGCCGTGTACTGGGTGGGACAAGCCACGCGATCACCATCGTGGACGCGGGAGAGCGCATCGGCGGGGGACTGTCCCCTCGCGCCCGGCACCGGGTGGAGTCCGTCGTGGTAGTCCGTGGCGTAGAGGTGGTCACGGGCACCCGGGTGACACGTGTCGAGGATGAGGCCGTCGTGTGCGCCGACGGCCGTCGGATCCCCGCCGACCTCGTGGTGTTGGCGGCGGGCGCCGCTCCGCCGCCGGTAGTGGAGAACATGAACCTGCCGAAAGACCCCAGGGGCTTCCTGCTCACCCGCGACACCCTCCAGTCCACCGGACCGGCCAACGTCTTCGCGGTGGGAGACAGCGGCACCGTGGCCGACGCCGGCACACCCAAGGCCGGAGTGTACGCGGTCCGCCAGGGTCCGATCCTGTGGAACAACATCGGCGCCCTGGTGCGCGGCGAGCCGCTGTCTCCCTACGAGCCGCAGCACGACTTCCTGCGCCTCCTCAACACCGGCGACGGCAAGGCGTTGATGGACTACAAGGCATGGACCGCTCACGCCCGTTGGTGCTGGCGCTTCAAGGACTACCTCGACAGCCGTTTCATGGCGCGGTTCCGGGTAGTCCGGCGCTGAAGGGTTTCTCCATAGTGGACTGGCTCGGAAGGATCCGTGGCGAACTGTATCAGGGCATGAGCGTGACCAAGTCCGCATATGCCTTGCGCAATTTGCCCACGAATTGGTTGCCTTCCTGAGCCTTGAGATGTTGCGCCTGTGCGGCTGTCTTCTTTTCGTAGGGATGCGATACGGGAAGGTGGTTCCGGCGGGTGTTCATATCCCGGAAGTAGTCGCCGATCATGGGGCAGTTCATCGAGAACGGTCCACTCGTGTCGAGTGTCACGCCGAAATCGACGAGTTCTCCATTCTTGCCCACCGTGGTACAAGCCGCGGGGTGTCCCGTAGCCGCCAAGTGGCGCTGCAACGCCAAAAACACGATTTGGTTGAAAGAGTTTTCCGGCAGCACGGGTGCCAACAGAGATTGCAACAGCGGCACTTGGTATTGCAGCCATCGACTCTGGTGGTCTGAGGTCACGTCCTCCGCGACGCACAAGAAGTGGCAGACTCCCCACTTCTCGGCGAAGTTCTCCGTGGATCTATCTTTGGCGATGTTCACCGCACGGTTGCTGAGAGTGCGGAGGTCGGTGGCGGTCATCGACTGGGCATTGCGGATGTACTTCGCAAGCACGTGCCACGCTTCTCCGCGAACGTACGGGTATGGGTTTTCTGAATGAGATCGAGGCACAGCCGCTCGATGGGCTTACGGTAGCCAAATCGGCCGAGATAAGCGAAGAAGGCGTCTGCGTGCTCGGGGTTGTGTGGTACCAGCCCCAGAACCCATTTGATTAGGTTCGTGTCGGGCTCAGCGCGGTACAGCACGAACCGGAGCCTCGTCTTGTCGGTGACTCGGTACGGTTTCCCCCCAATTGCAGAGAGGAAAGCTTGGCGCGCTTGGTTCTTGTCGATCTTCTCACTTACATCCCCCTCATGCTGCGGGTCCGCGATGCTGGGTAGCATCCCCATCGCTTCCCGTACACTCCGGGCACGTTTAATGGCAAGTTTTCCGGTCTGCGGGATCAAGCCTCGCTCGCTACAATGCCGTTCAAGCTCGATGAGATCACTGCGAACCTCATCCTCGGTCGCGCCAAAGAACCGTATGTCGTCAACATACCTCGTGTAGCCCTGACGTTTCCGCAGAGCCAAATCGATCGGAAGGAAGAAGCACTCGGCAAGGAAGTCGGAGGCTAGCGGCCCCTGTGGCAGACCATGACCGTGCCCGGAGGACGCCCGGTCAGAGCTCCAGGTCTTCAAGCACTTCGCGATCCATGCCAGTTCGGTGTTGGTCGTGCGTGGATAGATGGTCTTAAGAAGGAGCTCGTGAGAAATGGTGTCGTAGAATGCGGCGAGGTCGAAGTCCCCGACCCATCGCATTCCCGCAGAGTAGTGCTTCTTGATGCGGTCCTGGAACGCCGCGTACGTTTTCTGCCAACGCCGAAAGAAGAATATGCTGTCGGGCTTCTCAAGGATATTGCTAAAGACGACCTTGAACTGAAGCGGCGCACGCTTCCTCTGCATCCGCTTGGCGGCGAGGTTCGCGAATGCCTGGAGGATGATTTGATCCTCGATGTTGAGCAACGTGAGTGGACGATGAAGCCCTGAGGCCTTGGGAACGTAAATGCGAGCCGGATGTTTCGGTTCAAAGACCCCGCCGAGGAGCCGTTGCTGAAGGTCGGTTAGATTAGCATCAAGCGCGATCTCGTACGCGTAGTAGATGGGTCGATAGAGACGCTTATACTGGTGATTGCCGCCGGTCGTGATGCGCCGCCAAGCTAATTCGAGGTTCTTCTTGGTTGCGAGTTGATTAATCCTCATCGAACACATCGCCCCATTGGGGCCAGAGTCCTCAATTCAACCCCAACGCCTTGAACGGAACTTCGCACAGTGGCGGTAGAGGTTGAGGGCGCGCTTGACGATTTTTGCTCAGCTCGAGGCTTTGGTGGCACCATCCGTGCGCGTGATCGCCTCGATCATGGTTTGGTCGATCTCGACGCGTTCGTCGACGATCTGATAAAGATCGCGGCTTGGTGAACTGCGTCCCTTGAGAGGACCGTGCCAGAGGGTAACGACGACTCCTTCCGGCTTGACGGCTTCCACGGCTGGGATTGTGTCGCTGTCGCCGGTCAAGAGCGCCATACGGTCGACGCGCTGTTTGACAGCGAGCAGCGCCATGTCGACCCCTAGCATCATGTCGACACGCTTCTGCTGGAATATCGGCTGACCTCTGTCGGAGAAGCCTTGGAAGTTAAGGTGCCCGAGACGTACCTGGAATCGCGGAATGTAGCTCAAGGCGTCAATAAAGCGCCTCTTGGATGCATAGCGCTTTTGCTCATCGGTTGTCGGCGGGTCAGACCGATAAGGCATGCAGTGGTAGTAGTAGGCGCGAAGGAGAGTGTCCGACGCACGCATTTGTGCCACAAGCTGCTCCATATCGACCTTCGTCTGCGTGTACTCGTTCTGAAGGACCTTGTCGAAATATCCGCCATCGATGTAGACTGCGCAGGTACCCATAATCCTTCCTTGCTCTGAAAGACAAGAAACGGGGCCACGCTAACGTGGCCCCGTCATAAAGATCCTCACGTGCCAGTGGGACATGAGGGGGTATGAATAGTCTGAAACTAACTGAAGGTGCGCCGGTTGTCAATGGCCACAGGGTAGTTGTTAGCGCAAAGCGATAATGTCCCCTTTTCAACAAAGCTAAGATGTCCCCATTAGGAGAAGGAAGGGGGGCAAGGGATTGGCGAATACAGGAGAGGGGCTGACGATGAAGGAAGTGGACCGTCTGGGAGTGATACGGGATGTCGTAGGGAAGCGACTGCGGCAACGGGAGGCAGGGGAGCGGATGGGGTTGTCGGTGCGGCAGGTGAAGCGGCTCTTGCGGCGGTACCGGGAGCAGGGGGCAAGGGGGCTGATTTCGGGGCACCGCGGGCGCAAGGCGAACAACGCCATCGCACCGGAGAAGCGGGCGGAGATGCTGGGGTTGGTGCGGGAGCGCTACGAGGACTTCTCACCGACCCTGGCAGCGGAGAAGCTCCGGGAGGTGCACGGCCATCGGATATCGGCGGAGACGGTGCGCAAGTGGATGATCGCAGAGGGGCTGTGGCGGTCGAGGAAGGGCCGGGAGATGCGGGTGCATCCGAGCCGTCCCCGGCGGGCGGCGCTGGGCGAGTTGGTGCAGATCGACGGTTCGCCGCACCGGTGGTTCGAGGACCGGGGGCCTTCCTGCACTCTGATCGTGTTCATCGACGACGCCACCAGCCGGCTCCTGGCCCTGCGGTTTGTCGAGGCCGAGACCACCGAAGCCTACATGAGCACCCTGCGCGGGTATCTGCATCAGCACGGCCGGCCGGCAGCCGTCTATTCGGACAAGCACAGCATCTTCCGGGTCAATCAAAAGGACCGCGAGGGTGAGCTGACTCAGTTCACCCGGGCGCTCAAGACCCTGGACATCCAGCCCATCCACGCCAACACCCCTCAAGCCAAGGGCCGCGTGGAACGGGCCAACGCAACCCTCCAGGACCGTCTGGTCAAGGAACTGCGCCTGAAGGGCATCGACTCCATCGACCAGGCCAATGCCTTCCTGCCCAAGTACATCGAAGACTACAATCGCCGCTTCGCCCTACCCCCGCACAACCCCCGCGATGCCCACCGCCCCGTGCTCCACGACGCCGCTGCCATAGACCTCATCCTGAGCTTCCACTCCACCCGCAAGCTCAGCCGCAACCTCACCCTGAGATACCACAACCATGAGTACCAGATCCTCAACCAGGGCAAGGGCTACCGCCTGCGCTCAAGCCCCGTCACCGTGTGCGAGCGCTTCGACGGCCGCGTCTCCCTGTTGTGCCAGGGCAAGACCCTCGACTACCGCATCCTTGCCCAAGGCCAGACGCCCATCCCCCTCGACGACGAAAAGAGCCTCCACCGCACCGTCGACACCGCCCGCGCGCTTCAGCGCAAACGCCCCAAGTACAAACCCTCCCCAGACCACCCCTGGAACCGCTGGAAACGCTCCCTCCCCCACACCCAGCCCCCAGCCGGTTGACCACACCCGCCCCGTCGCCAAGCCCCCCGGTCCTGTCCGGCTTGTCCCGACCCTGGCCGCCCCCCTCCGCGCACCTGCGCCAAGCCTGTGGACAATCGGCGGTGGCCGGCTGTGCCCCAGCCGACAACCCCCACCTACCCTTGACCGGACCGAAAAACACCGGCTGCGGTCCCCGCTACACCGTGAGTATACGCTGGCCAGTCAACCACTGGCCGCAAGCCCATCCCGGCCATCGTTGCCCTTCAGCAGGTAAGCGCAGCGTGTCACCCGAAGGACCGTAGCGCAGCCGTGGAGGCGCGCAGTGCCTTGTCTCGTTGCCCGCTCCTGCTACCCCCTCCCGCCACACCTAAAAGGGGACATCTCTGCTTTGCCTAAAGGGGACATCTTGGCGTTGGCTTGACATGGCCACAGGGTAGTGGGTCAAATGGACCCACACCCGATGTCCTCCTATCTGTGACGTACCCTCCGTTGCGCAGCTCCTACCGCCGCTCGTACTGCTTCGCCCCGTACATGATCTCCCGCGCCTTGTCGTCCATGGGGGTGAGGGGCACGTCGGCCATGACCTGGAGGCCGCGTTGGACGCCGGGACGGGCGGTGACGGCTTCGAACCAGCGCCTGACGTGGGGGAAGTCGTTCAGGTCCTGGCCCTGCTTCTCGTGGCCCTGGAGCCAGGGATAGCAGGCGATGTCCGCGATGGAGTACTCGCCGGCCAGGTACTCGTGGTCCCGCAGGCGCGTGTCCATGACGCCGTAGAGGCGGCCGGCCTCGTTGGTATAGCGCCGGACGCCGTACTCGTTGTCCGGGGCCTGGCCGCGGAAGTGGTTGGCTTGCCCCAGCATGGGGCCGATGCCGCCCATCTGGAACATGAGCCACTGGATCACCCCATAGCGGCGCTCCGTGTCCCGGGGCATGAGCTCGCCGGTCTTCTCGGCGAGGTACATGAGGATGGCACCGGACTCGAACACCGCGTAGGGCTTCCCGCCGGGGCCGTCCCGGTCGACGATGGCCGGGATCTTGTTGTTGGGGCTGATCTTGAGGAAGTCCGGCTCGAACTGGTGGCCCTTGCGAATGTCGATGGGATGGATGCGGTATTCAAGGCCCAGCTCCTCCAGCCCGATGTGCAGCTTGCGGCCGTTGCTGGTGCGCCAGGAGTATGCGTCGATCATGGTGCCTCCGGTGGTGTCGTGGTCTTGAGCGGCTTACTCGCCCGCAAGCGGCGAGTCAACCGTGTTGCGGACCGGGATCAGGTGGAGACCCTGCCGGCTCTCGGCACCAGCCTCCCCCCCGGCGCCCGGATCCCCAGGCATGCGGCCGCGCCGGTGAAGGCCATGACGAAGCAGGCCATGAACATGCCGGCGTAGGACCCGGTGGCGGCGTGCACCACGCCCCCCAGGAAGGCGCCCAGGGCTCCGCCGGTGTGGTGGACCCAGAGGATGGCGCCGGTGATCAGGCCGATGTTCCGGACTCCGAAAAAGTCACCGGTCATGGCCGCGGCGAGGGGGGCGGTGGCCATGAGCGTGAACCCCATCAACAGGGCGGCCGCGAATATGGCCGGTTCCGAGGACGAGTATGCGAGCAGTCCGTAGCAGACCATCCGCAAGAGGAACATGAACGACAGGGGAATGCCGTGCCCCGCCTTCTCCGTCAGCGCCGGAAAGATCAAGACCCCCGCCAGGCTCAGCAGGCCGGACAGGCCCTGGATGTTCGAGGCGCGCTGGCTGGAGAGGCCGGCGTCGGTGGCAAAGGGGATGAACTGGGTCACGAAAAAGAAGTCCTGAAAGCCGCAGAGGCCGTAGGCCATGGCCACGAACAGGAAGCTGCGGGAGAGGAAGGCGTCCCTGGGTGAGAAGTCCGGAGCAGGGGAGGTTCGCCGGCTTGACGACGCTCCGGCGGTTTCGTAGGGCTGCAGGCCCATGTCCGCGGGCTCCTTCTTCATGAGCCCCAGCGCCACCGGAACCACCACCGCGGAGACCAGGACGCCCAGCCCCATCCACGATCCGCGCCAGCCGAAGCGTTCGAGGGACCAGGCCAGCACCGGGATGATGGCGAAGTGGCCGAAAGAGGTGCCGGTGACCGCGATGCCGCCGATGAGGCCGCGGAGGCTCTTGAACCACCGGGAGACGGTGGAGGAGACCACGCCGATGGTGATTCCCGAGACTCCCACCGCGGTGACGACGCCGTAATAGAAGTAGAGCTCGGGGATGGAACTGGTGCGGGAGGTCAGGAAAAGACCGGCGGAAGCCACCAGCGCAGACAACGAGAACAGCAGCCGCGGCCCGTACCGGTCCAGCATTCTTCCGGCCATCATCTGCCCGAAGCCGAACACCAGCATGTTCAGGGTGTAGGCGAAGGTGATGGCGCCGCGGTCCCACCCGAACTCGGTCGCCAGGGGTTTCACCAGGACGCCGAAGGAGAAACGTACGCCGCCGTCCACCACCAGGAGGAGAAAGCCTCCCAGCAGGATGACCCAGCCATAGAAGAACGTGGACGGTGAGCCGGCCCGGCCCGTGTTGGGTGGTGGGGCTTGCACAGCCGTGGTCAGAGCACGGCGATTTCGTCACCGGGCCGGATGACGCCGCCCTTGACTACCAGCGCGCAGATGCCGCTCTTGCCGGCGAGGGCCCGGGTCATGCCCGGTTCGGTGATGGACTGGATGTAGGCGCACGGCGGTCGCGGACGATCGAAGGCCAGGACCGCCTCTCCCGCGCGAAACGCGTGTCCCGCCAGCTCGTCAAGGCGGACGTTCCGGGTGACGATGTTGCGCCGGTGCTCGCCATTGAGGACCTGGAGGCCCGATCCGGCCGCGATGGCCTCCAATTCCTCGGCTTCGATGAGGGTCACCTGACACTCGTCCCAGCCGCTGTAGTAGCCTACCCGCTCGCAGTAGCGGTCGCCCTTGAGGCCCATGCTGGCCAGGGCCTCGGCCTCATCGACTTTCCGCATGCGTGCGCTGCCTTCGGATGCGATGTAGATCTCGTGGACGCTACCCATTGTGCCCCCGGTATCCGCGGCGTCTTCCGCGGGTCTGTGCGGCGCCTTGGTCACAAACGAGCAAGCCCCCTGGAGTTCCAGAGGGCTTGCTCGTTTGTGGGATTATATTCAGGCCGCCGCCGTCCGTCAACGCACCCGCGTCCGGCCCCCAGGCTCGTGCGCCGCCGCCATGCCGCCAATTCGCTACGTACGAACCAACTTGAACTTACGTTGGAAACCCCGCGTCGATTCTGCGGTTTCTGCATCCATCGGCGTTCATGCTAAGGGTAGGGGTCAGGGACCCTCGGCCCGCGAGGAGTGAGTGGCATGCCCGGTAGCATTCTCCTGGTGATCCATATAGCCGCCGGCTCGGCGGCGTTGGCGGCGGCGGCCGTCGCGCTCGTCACCGAAAAGGGCCGGGTGCTTCACGTAAGGGCGGGCCGGATCTATGCCGCGGCCATGACGGTGGTGTGCGTAACCGCGCTGCCGCTGGCCGTGCTCGGTTCCGACGTCGTGCTGCTGCTGGTGGCCGTGTTCAGCTTCTATCTCGTGTTCACGGGGTGGCGCTTTGCCCGGAACGCGAGCGGTCGCCCGGGAGCAGTGGACTGGGCGGCCGCCGCCGTCATGGGGCTTACCGGGCTGGGCATGTGGGGCTACGCCGCGACGCTTTGTCTGCGCGGCGACTCGCAGTGGGTCACCATGGCCGTGTTCGGTTTCATCGCGCTGGCGTTGTGCGCCGTCGACGTTCGGTTTCACCGAGCCCAGCGCAGTTCCGGGCGGCAGCGCATCGCCCGTCATCTCACCAACATGCTGGCGGGGACCATCGCCACCGTCACCGCCGTGATGGTGGTCAACGTCGATACGGAGCCGGTATGGCTGGCGTGGATCGTGCCTACGATCCTCGTCACTCCCGTGATCGTCTGGTGGAACAGGCGGGTGCAGCGGGGCGCCGACTCGCTTCGGGGCTTCATGCGGGAATGACGCCGGCGGCCGGCGGCAGCGCAAGACCGCGAAGCCGCCGGTCGCGCTGCCGGCCGTGACTCCCGTCACGAGGCTGTTGGTCGGCGCCCGGTCTCTGGTATAGTCGGGCAGTCTCGCTTTGGCCCTTGACGCGAGTTTGACGCGATGAGCCACGTCCTCTTCCCCGTTATTCTCTCGGGCGGTGCCGGAACCCGGCTCTGGCCCCTGTCCCGGGAGCTTTATCCCAAGCCGTTCATCCGGCTGCTGGAGGAGCACACGCTGCTGCAGGCCACCGCCCGGCGCCTCGCCGCGCTCGACGAGGCGAGGGCGCCCATCGTGGCCTGCAACGAAGCCCATCGCTTCCTGGTGGTTGAACAGCTCCGGGCCGTCGACGTCGCGCCGTCGGCCGTGCTGCTGGAGCCGGTGGGGCGGAACACGGCGCCGGCCATCGCCGCGGTGGCGCTGGAAGCCCTCGCCCTCGACGATGGTGGAGACCCCATCCTCCTGGTACTCCCCGCGGATCACGTCATCCGGGACGAGAGCCGGTTCGCCGGCGCGGTACGGTCCGCCGTCCGGGAGGCAGCCTCCGGGCATCTTGTGACTTTCGGCGTGACACCCGCCCATGCGGCCACGGGCTACGGATACATCAAGGCCGCCGGCCCCGCCGGCGTGAGCGATGACGGCCGCAGGGTCGAACGGTTCGTCGAAAAGCCGGATGCCGGGGCGGCCGCGGAGTACCTCGAGGAGGGCGGCTATTACTGGAACAGCGGCATGTTCGTGTTTTCCGCCTCGGGGTACCTGCGGGAGCTTGGCGCGCACGCACCGGCCGTCCGCGACGCCGTCACACAAGCCCACCGGAACGCGGCGGAGGACATGGGCTTCCTCAGGCTGGAGGCGGAATCGTTCGCCCGGTCCCCGGCGATTTCGGTGGACTACGCGGTCATGGAGCACACCTCGGCCGCGGTGATGGTCCCGCTGGAAGCCGGCTGGTCCGATGTCGGCTCATGGACGGCGCTGGCCGATCTCGGCGAAAAGGACGGGGCGGACAACGTCGCCCGGGGCGACACGCTCCTTGAAGGGGTCCGCAACACCTACGTCGATGCAGGGGATCGGCTGGTGGCCGCCGTGGGTGTGTCGGATCTCGTGATCGTGGACACGGCCGATGCGCTGCTGGTGACGAGCAAGGACGCGGTTCAGGACCTGGGGGGCGTGGTGGCGAGGCTCGGATCGGCGGGCCGGGGGGAGCACCGGGTCCATCGCAAGGTCCATCGTCCCTGGGGGATGTTCCATGACCTGCACTGCGGCGACGGCTTCAAGGTCAAGCACATCGTCGTGAATCCCGGCCAGGCCCTGTCGCTGCAATCGCACCGGCACCGCGCCGAGCACTGGGTCGTCCTGAGCGGCACCGCGCGGGTGACGCGCGGCGACGACACGTTCATGCTGTCGGAGAGTCAAACCACCTACATTCCCCTTGGAGCCATACACCGTTTGGCGAACCCGGGCACGGTGCCGCTGGAGGTGGTGGAAGTGCAAACCGGCGGTTACCTGGAAGAGGACGACATCGTCCGCTACGAGGATGCGTACGGCCGCGTGGGCTCGGTGGATACAGAGCCGGAGGGCCGGGGACCGCCTCAGCGCCCGGGCTCGGGGCGCCCCTTGTAGACATACAGGTCGGCGACCAGGAAATTGACCAAGCTGCCCAGGCCGACGCCCAGGAAGAACGCCAGCAGCCGGTGACGGTCGAGCGGCTCCACGTAGCTCGTCAGCAGCGCGTAGCTGCCTACGTTCACCCCCAGTCCCACCGTGCTGCTCGCCATGAACCTGGCCAACTGCCCCAGGTGCGGCTGCCGTGCCCGCTCGCTGAAGGTCAGGCCCCGGTTGAGGGCCCAGTTCCAGCCCGCCGCGGGCCAGAAGGACAGAAACCGCGCCAGCCGGTGCTCCACGCCCGCCCACTGGAGGCCGAGATAGCAGGCAAGGTCCACCACCAGTCCGCTGGCCCCCACCACGCTGAAGAAGGGGACGCGCGCCATGCTGCCGAACTTGTGGATGTAAAGCCGTGAGAGGTGGCGCAGGAACCGTACCTGCTGCCGCCAGTTCATCTTGCTCTGACCCACGCTCCGGTCGCGGAACCCGATGGGTACCTCCCGCACCCGCAGCCGCCCACGCACGACCAGGTCCAGGGCGATCTTGTACCCCATGGGCCGTGCGGTCGGGAGATCGGGCAGCGCACTGCGTTGCGTGGCGAAGAAACCCGACATGGGGTCCGCGTATCCGACCAGAGGCCGGGCCAGCCAGGTCGCCAGCCGCGAGTTCACCACGCGGTAGAGACCCCAGGAGCGGTCGACCATGCCGCCCGGCGCATAGCGGCTGCCGATGACCATGTCGCAGTCCCCTTCCAGCGCCGCCAGCAGGTCCACGATGCTCTCGGGCGGATGCGACAGGTCCGCGTCCATCACCACCAGCCGGTCGAAGCGGCACTGCCGGATACCGTCGATGACGGCCAGGGACAGGTCCCGGGGCGGCTCCCGGCGTACCACCATGCGCACCGGCAAGCGCCGGGCGAGCTCCGTGACCACGGCCTCGCTGCCGTCGCCGGAGTCGTCGTCCACCAGCAACAGTTCCCACTCGATGCCCGTGCCGGACAGGGCCGCGTCGATGCGCTCGGCCAACGGTTCAAGGTTGGCCGCCTCGCGAAAGGTCGGCACGATGATGGAGAGCGTGGAGCCGGCGTTCTCCGGGTCATTGGGTGTGTTCCGCATGGTTTCGTCCGGGCGCACAGGGTACCATTCCACGCTATTCGGCGACAGTGCCCGGAGTGCTCGCACCGCGGCGCACCGCCAGCTCGGCGTAGCAATACGCAAGGGCCAGGGCGCGGTAGGGCCGCCAGCGTTCGGCAAAGGCGCGCATCTCTTCTTCACTGGCCTTGCCGGTCCTGCCCAACAGCCCCTGGGCCACGTACTTGACCACGCCCAGGTCGCCGGCGGGGAAAGTGTCCGGCCGCCCCAGTCCGCGCATCAGCGCGATCTCGGCGGACCAGCGGCCGATGCCCTTTATGGCGGTCAGGCGTTCGACGACCCGCTCATCGGACAGCGTGGCCAACCCGGTGAGCGTGGGGTCGGAGGCGAAGGCCTCGCCGAGGCGGATCAGCGTGCCGGCCTTGGCGTTGCTCAGGCGGAAAGCGCGCATGGCTTCCAGGCTCTGGGCGGCGAACCGGCGCGGCTCGGGAAAGGCGTGGTAGGTGCGTCCCTGCCGGCGTCACGTGCGGCCGAAGCTTTCGACCAGCGCCTTCTTGATGGAGTACGCGAAGGTCAGGTTGACCTGTTGAGAGAGAACGGCGGTGACCAGCGCCTCGAACAGCGTCGGGCTGGCGGTGACCCGCAGCCCGCGGAACCGGCCCACCATCGGCGCCAACATCCCGTCCGTGCGCGCCATGCGGTAGAACGGCCGGAGATCGAGGTCCGTGCACAGAATGTGGCGAAGCTGCCCCTCGAACTCGGCGAGCTTGAGGGATGCTCCGGAGGGACTGTGCAGCACCACCGACAGCCGCGGCCTGGCCACCGTCCCGGCGTTGGTGACCGTGGCCAGCGCGAGCTGGCGGCCGGCGGCCAGCAGGCGCCGGTATTGCCCTTCCTCCACGAGGTCGACGTTCTCGCTGGCAAAGCGCATGAAGCGCGCGACGGTGAAGTCGAACGAATACGGCGCACGCGGGATGATTTCGAAGGAGTGGGTCATGGAACGTCTTCGGAGTCGTTCCCGGGTTTGTTCCCGGATCGAAGTCAGAGCACTCAACGAAGCTTCTGACGAGCATTCCGACCTACCCGGCGGTAATCAACCGGTCAGCCAGGGCCTGTGACGAGGGGATTGCTTGTAGAGCGCTGGCACTCCGCGGCGATTGAAACGACCTCCGTGGCGCCTGGCCCCCTCGCCGGACACGGGCGTCCAGGACCACTGAGGGTTGTGCGCGCGGTACACCACTGCTCGGAAACGCATCGCCGGAGCACGGGATCAGGCGTAACCGCCCGCCATGACCCGGTCGAGATAGGCGTGCACCTGATCTGCCTTGCCTTGACGCAGCAAGAGATCGGGAGTGGCGCCGCCGAAACCCGGCAGCGGCTCGGAGCGGAACCAGGCATAGGCCGCGAGGGTCGAGCCGGTCTCGGCCTCGACACGGTTCAGAATCTCCAGCATTTGGCGCAGACGAACCTGGGTCTTTCGCGCCCGGACCCGTGAAGCACGCGAGAAGGCGTCTCTCCCCAAGCCTAGAGTGCCGGCGATCTCGGACTTGGTCGTACGGAGCGCCGACGCGACGAGCACCGGCGAGAATATCTGGTCCTTCACGAATTCCTGGATAAGCATGGCCAAACCACGTTCTTTGCCGCTCATTTTAGCGTGATTGTTTATGTGTTTACAATGCTACGGCGCCCTTGGCAGGAGATGACCCTTACGGCCTCCCCGGATCCTCGTAGTAATGCTGGTAGTACCAGTCCGCGATTTCTCCGCCGGTGGCCAGCCAGACGCCGTCGTGGGCGCAGATGTATTCCAGCGCGAGGTCGAGGTACTTGATGCGGAGGGGGACGCCGATGATGAAGGGGTGCAGGGGAATGCACAGGACCGTGCCGCTGCGTTCACCGTCCCGGTAGAGCACGTCGAACTGGTCGCACACCTGCTGCAGATACTCCCTGGGGGTGTAGTTGGAGCGCAGGAAGAAGTTGATGTCGTTGAGGCCCTGTTCGTAGGGCACGACGATCATGCGGCCGGTCTTGACCCGCATGGCCGCGGGCTGGTCGTCGAAGCCCCAGTCGCACAGGTAGTCGAAGCCCGCCGCCGCCAGGTGGTCGGGGGTGTCGAACGTTTCGGCCAATGCGGGTCCGAGCCAACCCCGCGGCGCCTTGCCGGTGCCCGCGGCGATCTCGTCGCGTACCTGTCGTATGACGGAGGCCTCGTCGTCGGCGGGATAGGCGGTCAGGGGAAGGTTGTTGGTGACGCCGTGGCCCAGCCACTCCCAGTCCCGCTTGATGCCTTCCTCGACGATCTCCCGGTGATGTTTGCAGACCTCGGAGTTCAACTGGGCGCTGGCGCGGATGCCGTGCTTGTCCAGCACCTCCATCATCCTGAAGACGCCCACCCGGGCACCGTAGTCGCGCTGGGAGTAGCTGCGCACGTCCGGGACCTGGGACATGCCGAAGTTGGGGATCGGCTGGTCGATGTGGAAGTACTCGATGTTGGGGCTGACCCAGAGGGCGAGTCTGGCGTCGTTGGGCCACCGGAGCCCGGGCCGTGCGGTGATGGGCTGATAGTCGTAGCGGCGGTTCTCCATGTCATGCCCTCGTATGTTGCGGCGTCCCGATTTGGACACTGGCCTGTTCGGACAGGCTCCTACCACGGTTGGGTCACGGCTGTCCACGACACCGTGTCGCGGGCGCCATTGGCAATGTACACCGGTTCGGGTTAGAGGATCAGGGACGTCAAGACACCTACCGGAGCGCGGCATGGCGAAACTGAAGACTGCTTTGTGCGACGTGCTCGGCATCGAGCACCCCATCATCCAGGCGGGCATGGGCTGGGACAGCCGCGGCTCCACGACCCCGCCCAGGCTGGTGGCGGCGGTGTCCGACGCGGGCGGCCTGGGGGTCATCGGCGGCAGCCCGCTTCAGCCGGAGTTCATCCGGGAGCGCATCCGCGCCACCCGGGATCTGACCGACCGGCCCTTCGGCGTGGACATCACCCTGCCGCGTCTGGCGCAGACGCCCTACGCGGACGTCGGCAACGTCCGGGAGTTCCTGGAGCACACCCATCCCGATCACGTGAGCTTCGTGCGCGACGCCATCGAGGAGTTCGGGCTGGAGACCCAGGGCCCGGACCCGTGGTCCAAGGTCAAGACCCCGGACATGGTGCAGCGCCAGTTGGACGTAATCCTGGAAGAGGGGGTCCGGGTGCTGGCGGTGGGGCTCGGCGACACCGCCCAGGTGGTGCCCCTGGCGCATGAGCGGGGGATGAAGGTGCTGGCCCTGTGCGGCAACGTGAAGCAGGCGGTGGGGCACGCGGCCAACGGCGTGGACGTGGTCATCGCCCAGGGCTACGAGGCCGGCGGCCACACCGGAAGGATCGCCAATTTCCCGCTGATACCCCAGGTGGTGGACGCCGTGAAGCCTACCCCCGTGGTGGTGGCCGGCGGCATTGCCGATGGCCGGGGCTTGGCGGCGGCGCTGAGCCTCGGAGCGGTGGGGGTGTGGTGCGGCACGGTTTTCCTGGCCAGCGCGGAGAGCGAGATCCACGCCGACTACAAGAGCCAGCTCATCGGGGGCCGGACCGAGGACTTCGTGCTCGACCGCTTCCCCAGCGGCAAGCCCAGCCGCCACTACCGCAGCCCGGTGATCCGCAAGTGGGAAGAATCGGGCCTGCAGCCGTTGGAGATGCCGTTCCAGGGGGTGCTCAACGACCAGTTCCGGGTAGCCGCGGAACAGGGAAGCCGGGTGGACGTCATGAGCGTTCCGGGCGGACAGATCGCCGGGTTGCTCGGCGAGAACGACGTGAGGCCCGCCGCCGAGATCGTCGAGGGCATGGTGACCCGGGCGGCGGAGGTTCTGAAGGCGGCGGCGTCGCTCACCGCGGGCGACTGAAGGCAAGCGAACGCAACGCGAGGACAGTCATGGGTATCGATCCCGTCAGGTATGAAGTCTTTCTGCACCGGCTCTGGGCCATCGGCGAGGAGGGGCGCCAGACCCTCCAGCGGGTCACGGCTTCGCCCATCGTGGCCCTGGGCGGCGAGGAAGATCTCATGGACATCCGGGTGGCGGGCAACGGCGAGGCCTGAAGCCGGCCTCACGCCGGGTCAGGTATCGGAGCGCCGGTAGCCGGTGTTGGTGCCGCCGCTCTGGGAGCGGAGATACTCCTCCACGTCCGAGAACGAATCCATCATGAGCTGCTGGCGCGCGGCCACGAGCTGGTCCGTGCGCAGGGCCTGTGACAGGGGAAGGTCCTTGCCCACCTGCACCGCGATCTTGGCGCAGGCCAGGGCCGCGGGGTGGCGCGTGCCGATCTCGCCGGCGAGATTGAGGGTCACTTCCTCGAGCTGGGCCTCGGGCACCGACGCCGATACCAGCCCGAAACGGTCTGCCTCGGCACCGGAGAAATTCCGCCCGCTGAAGTGCATGATGGCCGCCTTCTTGGCGGGGATGCCGGTGTGGTAGAGGGAGCTCAGGGCCATCTGCCCGAAGCTGCCGCGCAGGATTTCGGGCATGCCGATCTTGGCGGTATCCGCCGCGATGGCGATGTCGTGGGCGGTCATGAGCGCCATGCCGCCGCCCAGGCAGTGGCCGTGTACCTGGGCGATGGTGACCTTGGGGTAATTCCGGAAGGCCTCGTAGAACATCATGTTGGGATGGGAGCGGTCCCAGTCCCTCGGCGGCTCCGCATGGATGGCCCTCAGGTCGTGGAGATCCGCCCCCGCACAGTAGCAAGGGCCGTTTCCGCGGGTGATGACGGCCCGGATCTCGGAGTCCGACCGGACGGACTCGAGGGCTTCGAGAATTTCTCCCGTCAGCGCCCGGTTGAGGGCGTTGCGCTTCTCGGGCCGGTTGAAGTTGAGCCGCACCACGCCGTCGGCCGGCCGTTCCAGCACCAGCGTCGACCACTCCTTTGCCATTTCCGTAACCTCCCGGTTGCGTCTAGGCGTCCGGTTTCTCCGGAGCCTTGTAGTAGCGCTGGTAGTACCAGTCGGCGATGTCGCCGGCGGTAGTCTTCCAGACGCCGTCGTGGGAGCAGATGTAGTCGAGGGCGCGGTCCAGGGCGCCGATGCGGAAGGGCATGGCGGTGACGTAGGGGTGCAGCGGGATGCACATGACCCGGCCGCCGTCGGCACCCTCCCGGTAGAGGGTGTCGAACTGGTCGCACACGATCCGGTAGTAGTCCGCCGGCGTGTGGTTGGCGTGGACGAACATCGAGATGTCGTTGATCCCCTGCTGGTAAGGCACCGTGATCATCCGCCCGGCCTCCACCCGCATGGGCACCGGCTGGTCGTCGTGGCCCCAGTCGCACACGTACTCGAACCCCTCCGCGGCCAGGAAGTCCGGCGTGTCGTAGGTCTCCGAAAGCCCCGGTCCCAGCCAGCCCTTGGGCGCCTTGCCGGTGGCGTGGGCGATGATGTCGCGGACCTTGCGTATCACCTTGCGCTGCTTCTTGGTGCCGTAGCTGTTCATCCGCGTGTTGTTGTTCATGCCGTGGCCCAGCCACTCCCAGGAGCGCTTGTTGCCCTCCTCGATGATGGCCGGGTGCTGGTGGCACACCTCCGCGTTGAGCAGCACGCTGGCGCGCATGTCGTAGCGGTCGAACACCTCCATCATGCGGAAAATACCCACCCGGGAGCCGTAGTCCCTGAGCGTGTAGGACTGCACGTCCGGCAACGGCTCCGGGACCCGCGGCAGCGCCTTGTCGATGTGAAAGCACTCGATGTTGGGGCCCAGCCAGAGCGCCACGCGCGCTCCTCCCGGCCATTCCAGCCGCGGCCGGTGGATGATCGGACTGTAGTCGTAACGAGTGCTGAACATGGGCGTCGCCTCCGTAACGGGTTCCACGGTCGTCCGTTTGTCGGTCTACCAGATACCGCCGCGGGTGGCGAGGGCGGAGTTTGGAGGGGTGCTCCACATTTGCCCGCGAACAGCGACAGGGTGTACCATTTCGGTAGCCGGCATCTGCCGAGGAACACGCGAGCGTCTAATCGAGGGGCGCTAAACGCGGCCGCGAACCGGATAGAGCAAGATGAAGCGGTTTATTTGGATCCTTCTTGTCGTTGTGGTCCTGGCGGGGGCCGGGGGCGCGGGCCTCTTCTGGTACGATCCGGCGCTGGTGGAGAGCAACGTCGGATCGGTCCGAGGGGGGCTGTCCACGCTGACCAGCAAGTTCCTTCCCGCCGAAGAGAAGGAAGTGTTTCCCTTCCGGCTCGCCAAGGTCGAGAAGGGCGAGATCTTCTCCCGCATCACCACCACGGGCACGGTGAATCCGGTATCGTCGGTTACGGTTTCCACCCAGGTTTCGGGCACCATCAAGGATCTGCCGGTGGACGTGCCCGTGAGGGTCGAGAAGGGGGACCTCATCGCCCGGCTGGATCAGGACCTGTTCCGGGCGCAGATGCTCCAGGCGAAGGCGCGGGTGGCGAAGGCCAGGGCCAATCTTGCCAAGGAACTGGCCGGGGTCCAGATGCTCAAATCCCGTGTGGCGGCGAGCATCGCGGGCGCCCGGGCGGCGATGGAGAACCTGGAGGAGAAGCACCGGCGCAACAAGGACCTGGTCGGCCGTAACCTCATCTCCCGCGACCAGTACGAGTCCATCAAGGCGGAATACGTGCGGGCCGGGGCCCGTTTCAGGGAGGAGTCCGCGCGGGTCGACGAGGACAAGGTCAAGCAGGCGGTCATTGCCGGCATCCGCGCGGACGTGCAGCAGGCCGAGGCGGAGCTGGAGATGGCGCAGGTCCGTCTCAACCGCAGCGTCATCCGCGCGCCCATCTCCGGCGTGGTGATCCAGAAGACCGTGGAGGCGGGACAGACCGTGGCCGCCAGCCTGTCGTCGCCTCCGCTCGTGAAGATCGCCGAGCTCGAGGAGATGAAGGTCTCGGCCTTCGTGGATGAAGCGGACATCGGCAAGGTGAAGGTCGATCAGGCGGTGGAGTTCCAGGTGGACTCGTATCCCGGGCGGACCTTCAAGGGCAAGGTGGTGCGCATCTTTCCGTCGCCGCTCATCAAGGATAACGTCGTCACCTACGACACCGAGATCCGGGTGCCCAACCACGATCTCGCCCTCAAGCCTGGCATGACCGCCAACGTCACCATCATCCTGGCAAGGCGGCAGGACGTGCTCATCGCGCCGGGTGCCGCGTTGCGGGTCAGCGGCCGGGATATTCGGCAGCTTTACCCCGACCTGTCCAGGCGGGGAGGCGGGCGCCGGCGGGGCCGGCCCAGCGCCGAGCAGCGGCGCCGGTGGATGCTGGAAGGCCGGGGAGGCGTGTGGGTCTATCAGGACGACAAGCCAGCCCGGAAGCGCATCCGTTTCGGCGCCACCGACGCCAGGAACATGGAGATCGTCTCGGGTCTCGAGGCAGGCGACCGAGTCATCGTCGGGATCCGCTCCGAGGCCATGAAACGCGCCACCAACACGACGTCCCGGGTGCGCTCGCGGATTCTCGGGGGACTCTGACGCCATGGAGCGGTGGCCCGTCATCGAAGTGGAAGACGTCACCAAGGTCTATGATCTTGGCGAGCAGAAGGTGGAAGCGCTCAGGGGCGTCTCGCTCACGGTCTTCGAGGGCGAGATCGTGTCGCTCATGGGGCCCTCCGGTTCCGGCAAGTCCACCCTCATGAACCTGCTGGGTTTTCTGGACCGGCCGACGTCGGGCTGCTATCGCCTGAACGGCACGGACGTGGGCAAGCTTTCGTCCGACGAGATGGCGTGGGTCCGCAACCACGACATCGGTTTCGTCTTTCAGAACTACAACCTGCTGGCCCGTACCACGTCCCTCGAGAACGCGGAGTTGCCGGCCCTCTACAACGGAACGTCGTCGTCGGCGGGGCGCCGCAAGGCCCGGGAGATGCTCGCAATGGTGGGCCTCGGTGAGCGGGAAGCGCACCGGCCCACCCAGTTGTCCGGCGGCCAGCAGCAGCGGGTGGCCATCGCCCGGGCGCTGCTCAACGATCCCCGCCTCATCCTGGCCGACGAGCCCACCGGTAATCTCGATACCCGCACCGGCGCGGAGATCATCGATCTCTTCAAGACGCTCAACCGGGAGAAGGGCATCACCATCGTATTCGTGACCCATGATCCCGAGGTGGCCTCCCACGGGCAGCGCATCATTCACTTCAAGGACGGTCTGGTGGAACGGGAGGAGGCCGGGGGCCGGGCCGTCCCGGCCATTTCCGTGTCCTCTTCGGAGGAAGAGGGGGCTCCAGCCGGCGGCGACGGTTCCGGCAACGGCGTCTCCAACGGTAACGGCAACGGGGGAGGCGACGGCAATGGCGGCGGACGCCGCCGCCAGGGCTTGGGGACCGGCATCCGGGCCAACGTCCGCATTGCGCTACGGGCCATACGGGTGAACAAGCTCCGGTCGGCGTTGACCATGCTGGGGGTCATCATCGGCGTCGGCGCGGTGATCGCCATGGTGGCCATCGGCGAGGGAGCCAAGGCCAGGGTCGCCAAGCAGATGGAGCGTCTCGGCAGCAACCGCGTGTCGGTCCATGCCGGAACGGTGACCCGCGGCGGCCGCCGTGTACGGGGCGCACGGATCACGACGCTCACCGCGGCGGACGCCAGGGCCATCCTCGCGGAGGTGCCCGGAGTGGTCCGGGTCGCGCCCCATGTCCGGGGCTCCGCCCAAGTGGTCTACGGCAACAAGAACTGGCATCCGCCCTTCACCGGCACCACCCCGGATTACCTCCAAATCATGAACTGGGGCGTCGAGTCGGGGTCCAACTTCACCGACGACGACATGCTCCTGAACCGGAAGGTGGCCCTGATCGGGAAGACCGTGGGCAAGGAACTTTTCGGCGATGACTATCCGATAGGCCAGACCATCCGGGTCAAGCATATCCCGTTCGAGGTGGTGGGCGTGCTCAAGGAGCGGGGGACGTCCTCGTGGGCCGGCGACCTCGACGACGTAGTGATCGTCCCGCTGCAGACGGCGCAACGGAAGCTCTTGGGGATCCGTCACGTGCGCGGCATCGAGGTCAGCGCCGAGAGCAAGCAGGCCACGTCGGACGTGCAGGACGGCATTGGCGCGCTGTTGAGGGTGCGCCACAAGATCACGGGCACCAAGTTGGACGACTTCCGGGTCCGCAACCGCACCGACATCGTCGAGGCTGCCAACGAGGCTGCCAACACGCTCGGTTACCTGCTCGCGGGCATTGCCGGCGTGGCGCTCATCGTCGGCGGCATCGGCATCATGAACATCATGCTGGTATCGGTGACCGAGCGCACCCGGGAGATCGGCGTGCGGCTGGCCATCGGGGCGAGGCGCCGCGACATCCGCCGGCAGTTCCTCACCGAGGCGATGGTGCTGAGCCTCCTGGGCGGCGCCGTGGGTATCCTCGCCGGCGCCGCCGCGTCCCTGGGGCTCTCGTACCTGGGCGGCTGGCAGATCGTCATCCCCCCCGGCGCGGTCCTGCTGGCGTTCGCCTTCGCCGCGGCCATCGGCGTGTTCTTCGGCTTCCAGCCCGCCAACCGCGCCGCGGGGCTCAATCCCATCGAAGCGTTGCGCTACGAGTAGGCCGTCCGGGGAACCCTATGCCTCCGGCGCCTTGAAGGAATGGGCGGTGCGGAAGGCCTCGGTAGCCTGCATCCGGGCCCACCATGCCCCCAACGCCGGCCGCGCGTTCCAATCCACCAGCCGCGCCAGCTTGTTGGACTCGAACCGCTCGATGAAGGGAGCGATGGAGCAGTCCGCCAGGGACATCCGGTCACCGGTGAGCCAGGGCCGGTCCGCCAACGTCTCTTCCACGTCGTCCAGGATCTCGCCCAACCGGGCCTCGGCGTAGGCCATCTGTCCCTCGGAGATGCCGTTCCTGAGCCGGTCTCTCAGCAGCGCCCGTTTCGGCTCGGTGGGCTGCTGCATGACCGCGGCTTCGCGCGCCTCCGCGGACAGGTGCTCGTAGCGCTTCATGCGGCCCTGCTTGATGAAGGAGATGACGTTGACGTTGCGGTGCAGCTCGTGCTCGAACCGGTCCATCCAGACGCGCATCCGCGCCCGCTCGTAGGGGTCTTCGGGCCGCAGCGGCACCTCGGGGAACACGTCCTCCAGGTACTCCAGGATGAAGTTGGACTCGATGACGATGCGGCCGTCGTGCACCAGGGTGGGCACCACGCCGTTGGGGTTCAACTCGACGTACCAGGGCTCCAGGTTCTCGAACTTCGCCAGGTTGACGTAGACGCTCTCCCAGTCGAGCTGCTTCGCCGCCAGGGCGATGCGTACGCGGCGCGAGCAGGTGGAGCTCCACCAGTGATAGAGTTTCAGCATTGAGATACCTCCAGGGACAGGTTGGCGGCCCGAAAGAAGACCCATCCCGAAAATAGTCGTCTCGCGAGGAAATTGCCATCGGTGGAAGGTTTGACAGCAGCCCGTGGCCCTGCATAGATCTTCATACATCCCGATTGGAGAAGGAGTTGCACATGGATACTTTTCGGCACGGCACTTTCAGCTGGTGCGAGCTGTTGACGACTGATGTGGAGGCCGCCAAGTCGTTCTATTCGGAGCTCTTCGGGTGGACCATGGAGCCCGTGTCCCACGAGGCCAACGAGGGCATGCAATACAATCTCATCAAAGTGGACGGTACCGAGGTCGGCGGCATCATGGCGGTGCCTTCCCATGCCCAAGGCATGCCTCCGTGCTGGGGAACCTACGTGACCGTGGACGACGTGGATGCGGCGGCCGCCAGGGCGCGGGAGCTTGGCGGTGACGTTGTCGTGCCGTTGACGGATATCCCCGAGGTGGGGCGTTTCTGCGTCATCAAGGATCCCCAAGGTGCGGTGATCTCCATGATCACCTACCTCGAAACGCACTCGTAGGGAGACCGAGGTTGTCGACCCCGGGGTCAGACGGTTCCGAGTGACTTCCGTGTCCGGGTATTTGCCGGAAGACTTGCCCGTGCGCTGCGGCTGGGCCACGACCGAACTGTCTACGGCCTACCACGACGAGGAATGGGGGGTTCCGTGCCATGACGACCGGACGCTCTTCGAGTTCCTGATCCTAGAGGGGGCGCAGGCGGGGCTGAGTTGGGAAACCATCCTCAGGAAACGGGATGGCTACCGCCGGGCCTTCAGCGGCTTCGACCCCGACGTCGTGGCCCGCTATGACGAACGCAGGCGGCAGGAGTTGCTGAAGGACGCGGGCCTCGTGCGGAACCGCCTCAAGATCGGCGCGGCGGTAGCCAACGCGCAGGCGTTTCTCCGGGTCAGGGAGAAGCATGGAACGTTCGACCGCTACGTCTGGCAGTTCGTCGGCGGACGTCCGCGGGTCAATGGCTGGCGCTCCCATGAGGATGTGCCGGCGCGAACGCCGGAGTCGGAGGCCATGAGCCGCGACCTTGCGCGCCGCGGGTTCCGGTTCGTCGGGCCGACCATCTGCTACGCTTTCATGCAGGCGGTGGGGATGGTGAACGATCACCTGGTCCAGTGTTTCAGGTATCGGGCCATGGTTCACCCGGGCCCCTGATTCACCCACGGAACGAGGGAGGGAAACGCAATGTTGGAACGTTTTTCTCGTGGCGCCTCGCGTTACGCGTACGCGCTCATGCGAATCGTCGTCGGGCTCGCGTTCGCGCAGCATGGCGCGCAGAAGCTGTTCGGCTTGCTCGGCGGCGCCGACGGCCTCGGCGGGTCGGTGGAAATGCTCTCGCTCATGGGCCTGGCGGGCGCCATCGAGCTCGTGGGCGGCCTGCTGGTGGCGGCCGGGCTCCTGACCCGCCTCGCTGCTTTCGTTTGCAGCGGCCAGATGGCCGCGGCCTACTTCATGGCGCACGCCGGCCGGAGTATCTGGCCCATCGAGAACGGCGGCGAGTTGGCCGTGCTCTTCTGTTTCGTGTTCCTGTACATCGCGTCCCGGGGCGGCGGACCGCTCAGCCTCGGCGGCTCCGGCTAGCGGACTCATGCCCACCTACGCCATCGGCGACGTACAGGGCTGTTACGAGCCCCTGCGGCGGCTGCTGGACCTCGTCGCGTTCGATCCGGCCGCCGACCGCCTCTGGTTTGCCGGCGACCTCGTGAACCGCGGCCCGGACTCCCTCTCCGTGCTGCGTTTCGTCAAGGGACTCGGCGCGGTGGCGGTTCTCGGCAACCACGACCTTCACCTCATCTGCCGGGCCGAGGGCATCTCCGCGCCCAAGCGCCAGGATACCCTGGACGAGGTCCTGGCCGCCGCCGACCGCGACGAGATCATCGACTGGCTGCGGCGTCTTCCGCTGATCCATCGCGAGGACGGATACGTCCTCTCCCACGCCGGCCTGTTGCCACGGTGGACCACCGGCAAGGCCGTGGATCTGGCGCGCGAGGTGGAATCGCGGATGCGAGCCGCCGACTACGGGAAGTTCCTGCGCCGGCAGATGGCCCACTCCGTCGACGTGTGGTCCGACGACCTCGCCGGGCCGGAGAGGTGGAGCGGCATCATCGGCGTGTTCACCCGGCTCCGGTGCTGCACGGCTGACGGGCGCATGGCGCTGTCGTTCTCCGGGGCGCCGGCGGACGCGCCGGAAGGGTACGGCCCCTGGTTCACCTGGCGCCGTGCCAACCCGGGCGAGACGGTTCTGTACGGACACTGGGCGACTCTGGGGTTCCACCGCGAGAACGGTACGGTGTGCCTGGACAGCGGCTGCGTGTGGGGCGGGCCGCTGACCGCGCTGAGACTGGATGATGGGCGAGTCTTTGAGGTGCCCGGCGGCTTGCCGCGCGTGCACCGATAGGTTTCCGAGGGTTCCCAACCCGCCCGCTACGTCGTCCCCGCGCCTTCACGCCGGGGCTCCGACCGCCTGCGGCGCTGCTGCTCCAGCGCCCACGCCACGTGTTCCCTGACGAGCGCTGACGGGTCGTCGCTGCGCTCCTGCAATCCCTGGACGACCCGGGGATCGTAGGGCGCGTTGCCCAAGGCCACCGCCACGTTCCGAAGCCAGCAGGCATGGCCGATGCGGCGGATGGCGCTGCCGCTCATGATGCGCAGGAAGTCGGCCTCGCTCCAGCGAAAGACCTCCAGCAACGCCGGCGCGTCCAGGCCGTGCCGGGCCACGAAACCGGCCTCGGCCGTGAAACGCGCGTAGCGGTTCCACGGGCACACGAGCTGGCAGTCGTCGCAGCCGTAGATGCGGTTGCCCATGAGCGGCCGCAGCTCCACCGGGATGGCGCCCCGCAGCTCGATGGTGAGGTAGGAGATGCAGCGGCGGGCATCCAGCCGGTAGGGGCCGGTGATGGCGCCGGTGGGGCAGATGTCGATGCAGGCCGAGCAGGTGCCGCAGCGGTCCTCGGCGGCGCGGTCCACGGGCAGTCCGAGGTCGGTGTAGATCTCGCCCAGGAAGAACCACGAGCCGGCGCCGGTATTGATGAGGTTGGTGTGCTTGCCGATCCAGCCCAGGCCGGCGTTGCGCGCCAGCGGCTTCTCCAGCACCGGCGCGCTGTCGGTAAACACCCGGTAGCCGAAGGGGCCCGCGAAGCCCGCGATCCGGTCCGCCAGGGCCTGGAGCCGCTTTCGCAGGAGCCGGTGGTAGTCCCGTCCCAGCGCGTAGCGGGAGACGTAGCCGAGGCGGGAGTCGTCGAGCACCTGCCATGGATCCGCTCCCGGCTCCGGCAGGTAGTCCATGCGGGCGGAGATCACCCGGACCGTCCCCGGCACCAGCTCGGCCGGGCGTGCGCGCCGTGAGCCGTGACGCGCCATGTAGCCCATCTCGCCGTGCCGCCCCTCGGCGAGCCAGCGCTCCAGCAGCGCCTCGTCCTCGGCCAGCTCCACGCCGGCGATGCCCACCTGCTGGAACCCCGACTCCCGCCCCCACGCCTTGATGCGTTCGGCCAGGCGGCGGAGTTCGGCCTCGGTCATCACGCGTCCTTATGATGCCGGCGAGTAGCCTCTGGCGAACCAGGGTTCCAGGTCCGCGGAGAACCACTCGCCCGGCAGCTCGTGGCCCACGCCCTTTTCCCGTGCCTTGTCCAGCATCGCCTTGCCCACGGCGGCGAACTGGATCGCCATGCCGGAGTTGTTCTTGTAGTAGACGATGTCGGCGGGGTCTTGCCGGCCGGGCGCGGTCCGGTTCACCACCTCCCCCAGCTCCGCCACCTTCTCCCACGAGGTTTCGCCGGCGTCGATGGGGTCCAGCAGTTCCCGCTGGCGGTTGGCGTGGACGCTCTCGCGGCCGTTGACCACGATGAGGTCGCTGCGGCGGAAGGTTTCCCGGTCCACCTCGTGGCGCTGGAACACCACGTCGCTGTTGACGATGGAGACCACCGTCTGGCCCGGTTCCAGGTCCTTGCCGTCGAACACCGGAGCCGACGAGCTGGTGGCGCAGCAGATCACGTCGGAGCCCCTCACCACGTCCCCCGGGTCGGTTGCCGCGGTGACCGGGATCCCCAGCTCGTCGCCGAAACGCGCGCAGAACTCTTCCCGGTGCGCGCGCGACGGGCTGTACACCTTCATGCGCTGCAGGGGCAGGGCCGCCGCCAGCGCCTGGGCGTGCAGCTCCGCCTGATGGCCGGTGCCGAAGAGGCCGGCGACGCGGGAGTCCGGCCGGGCCAGCAGCCGGACCGCGGCGCCGCTGGTGGCTCCCACCCGCAGCGGCGATATGGTGCCGTCCACGATGATACCCAGAAGCTCGGCGGTCTCCAGGCTGTAGAGCAGGAACTGACCCCAGTAGCGCCGGGTGGGGTGCTTGAACTCCACCCGTTTCGTCTCGTCGTCCTTCTCCTCCGCGAGCCGGGAATTCAGCCGCACCGCCGCCACCCCGTACTTGGCCAGCGCTCCGGCGTGGATGTTGGCGAAATACTTCGCGTCCGGGTCGGGCGTCGGACAGGAGTAGCGCAGCCGGGGCGGGTTGACACCGCTCCCCCGCCCGAACTCCCGGAACACGTCCTCCATGAGGTCGATGCACTCACCCATGGTGAGCAGCTCCTTGCCTTCCTCTTCGTTGATGATCATCACCATGCGATATGCTCCCTCCGTCGTAGCCTCGTTCAGACTGGGCAGGAATCTACTACGAAACGGCCGGGCGGTCCATTTACATGGATCGTCCTGACGTGCGGGTGGCGCGGAGTGATGCCGCGCCACGGATTCGGCACCCCATTGCGAACCCCGCTATTACCGCGTTCTCCTCCGTCATTCCCGCGAAAGCGGGAATCCAGGGGTGGTGGGGCGTTGGGAGCACCGTCGCCGAAACCCCACCCCTGGATTCCCGCCTTCGCGGGAATGACGGAGGATGTGTTTGATGTGTAGCCCGGGCGTGCAGTAGAAAGACCGTGCGAGGCCGCCGGCAGCCATGGGCTGCACGGCCGGAGATCGACTCATGCCGGACCAGCGCAAGACTCTGCGGGACGCGGTCGCGCGCTACATGCCGCTCAAGACGGCGGCGGATTTCTGCGACGACAATGCGAACCGCGCCGGCGAGAAGGAGGCGCTGGTGGACGGCCGGCGGCGCCTTACCTGGGCTCGGATGGCGGAGCTTTCGGATGCCCTTGCCCTGGCGCTGCTGGACCTGGGGCTGAAGCGCGACGGCCGCGTGCTCGTCCAGATGCCCAACTCCGCGGAGCTCTTTCTGGCGCGGCTGGCGTGCGAAAAGGCGGGGCTTCGGCTCGTGACCGTGGCCCCGAGTCTGCGGCGTGCGGAGATCGAGCCCCTCGTCGCCTTCACCCGTCCCGAGGCTGTCATCATGCCGGCCGCCTATCGCGGGTTCCGCCACCTGGAACTGCTGGAGCAGGTCCGCGTGCCGGAGCTGCGCCACGTCCTGGCGGCCTGGGACGAGGTGCCGCCGGGTTGCCTTTCACTGGAGGAAGTCTTCTCGGCCTCCGTTTCCGAGGAACGCCGCCGGCGCCTGTCCGTCACCCGCTACGGGGTCGAAGACGTTTGCCAGCTCGCCACCACCAGCGGCTCCACCGGCGTGCCCAAGTGCGCGGCCGTGCCCCTGTACACCCGGCTTCTCACCGCATGGATGCACCTGCGGCGATTCCACGTAGGGGAGGACGACACCCTGTGCGCGGTCACCGCCATCATCTCCGGGGTTGCGGACGGGCTGGTTTACAACGGCGTCTGCCAGGCAGGCGCGCGGGTGGTGCTCGTGGACCGCTTCGAGCCGCGGCTTACCTGCGAGACCGTGGCCCGGGAGCGGGCGAACGTCCTGCCCCTGGTCCCCACCATGATTTCCCGGCTGCTGGCCCTCGAGGATCTCGACGACCATGACCTGAGCTCGCTGCGCATCGTCGTGAGCCACGGCTCGTCCCTTCCGCACGACGTGGGTCACGCCGCGGAAGCCCGGCTGGGGTGCCGCATCATGCAGGGCTACGGCAGCGTGGACTGCGGCGGCCTGTGCGCCACCTCATGGGACGACCGGCCCGAAGTCCGCATCGGCGCCGTGGGGCGCCCCCTGGAGGGCAACGAGATGCGCATCATGGACGGCGACGGCCATGAGATCCCTCGGGGCGAGACGGGCCGGCTCTGGGTCCGTGGGTTGCCCTCCGACGCGCGTTTCCTCGACAACCCCGAGCTCAACGCGCGCCGGCGCGCCGACGGCTTCCTGGACCTGCAGGAATGGGGCCGGATGGACGAGCAGGGCAACATCTACCTCATGGGCCGGGACCAGGATCTCATCATCCGCGGCGGCCAGAACGTCTTTCCGCCGGACCTGGAGAACCTGCTGGTGCGCCACCCCAAGGTGCGGGAAGCGGCGGTGGTGGGCTACGCCGACCCGGAGATGGGCGAGCGCATCGCCGCCTGCGTGGTGCCGGAGGACGGCGCCTCGCTGACGTTGGAAGAGGTGACGGAGTTCCTGCGGCGCCAGGGACTGGCTCCGTTCAAGCGGCCGGACCGTCTGGAGGTGATGGACGGGTTCCCCAAGGTGGCGTCGGGGGACAAGGTGGACAAGCGGGCGCTCAGGGGGAGTCTAGTGTCGTGTCCCACGTAAATGTTGACAAATCTGCTGGTCTTTTTCGTCGTCGGCTGCGTTGCTCTTCCTCGCGTGGTAACCGCCACTGCTCGTCATCGCGCCTTGCCGACAACGAAAAATCCTGTGCATCTTTGTCAACATTTACGTGGGACACGACACTAGCGTAGACGCGGCCGGGTCTTTGATGTGCACGCGCACCGCCCCGTAGGCGCAGTCCCACTGGCACACGAAGCATCCCTGGCAGTCGGCGGGATAGGCCATGAAGGCCTTCTGATCCGCGTCCAGCCGCAGGACGTCGGTGGGGCAGGTCTCGACGCAGACGCGGCAGCCGGTGCACGCCTTCCCGTTGACCTCAACGAGCGGCACGGTCGGCCTCCTGGTTACGGAATACGAGATGCAGGTTCTGCGTCGGCCGCACGGGATGGGGGTCGTGCCATGACTCGGGCATCGGCTCGTCCCAGAGCCTGAGCGCGCCGTTCTCTTGCTTCACCACCACCATCTTGACCCAGTTCACGTTGTCGATGATTGGGTAGTCCTCCCGGATGAACGCGACGCGGCTCTCGGTCCGGTGCCGGTAGGCGCGCAGCGTCGCCTCCAGTACCTGCACGTACTGGGCGAGGCCCCATACCTTGGCCAGCTCATGGGGGTCTTGCGCCGTGAGCCGGGGCACCTCGCGCTCCCGGATGTCGCGGAGCTCGCCGAGGGCGGCGTCGAGGCGGTCGGCGTGGAGCACCAGCCCGACCTTCTCCATCAGCAGCTCGCCGAGCCGGCGATGGACCGGCTCGAACTCGACCCCGTCCCGGCGCTGGAGCGGCTCGAGGATCTCTGCCGTCACGCGCTCGACCTGCTCCGCCGGCGCTTGCGGCGGCTCCGCCGACCCCGCCGCCGCCCCAACCGCCCGCCCGGTCCAGTCGCCGGTGACGGAGCAGAAGGGCAGGTTGCCGCCCGGGAGATAGGCCATGTCGGTGCAGGTGCCGGCGGCGTAGAGCCCCGGCACGGTGGTCTCGCCCCGTTCGGTGACCCGGGCGCCGGCGCCGAAGATGCCGCTGGTGCCGGCCACCTGGAAGGTATACGGAACCGGCGTCTCGGTGAGGTCGCCCACCATGGCTTCCTGGTTGTTGACGACGATGGGGATCACCCGCCGGATGAGCTGCATCCGCTCCGGCGATACCTCCCGCAGGTCCATGGAGGGTACCTGCCCCATTTCCTTCTGGTGCGCGATGGCGAAGTACAGCAGCGCCCGTTGGGTCATCTCCATGCGCTTGGGGTCGTAGTCCTCCAGGAAGCGCCGGCCTTCCTTGTCCACCCACTTGGCCCCCGACGGCATCAGCGACTCCAGACCTGGAGCGGAAAGCGCGTTGTCGGGGTTCAGGTTGATGCCGCCCAGCTCCAGCCGGGACAGTTCCGCGCCGGCCCGCATCATCATGGCGATGCCGTCGCCGGAGAGGTCGATGGGCATGTAGCCCAGCGTGCTTCCGGGCCACGGATAGGGGAACTTGTAGGGGCCGGTGCAGACCACCGTCGCCTTGGCCGCGATCTCGTGGACTTCCCCGGTACGCGTGTGGAAGCCGCACGCGCCGACCACCCGCCCGCTCGTGGGCAACTGGCCGTCGGAGGTCAGAAGCTCGGTCAGGGCCACCCGGTTCAGCACCTCGACGCCGCTTCCCACCACACCCGAGCGCACCGCCATCATCATCTGCGGCCCGCCCTCGGCCATCCACACGCCGTTGGCGAAGGAGCGCCCCGGAGCGCCCATGCGGACGATCCTGCGGCCTTCCTTGACCCAGTTGACGCCCCACCGGTCCATGAGCAGAACGTGCTCGTGCATGACCGGGAGCGACCGGGCCACCAGGGGCTGGTTCACCAGCGGTCCGCCGAAGGCCCGCATCCACGCGTCCTTGTCGTCGCCCGGCATGTAGGCGGGATAGACCCCGGAAGCCAGCGCGCTGCAGCCGCTGCGGCCGAACCAGGAACGGTCCACCAGCAGCACCCGCGCCCCCGCCTCCCGCGCCCGGTAGGCCGCGAAGGCCCCGGCGATGCCTCCGCCGATGACCAGTACATCCGTTTCCAGCCGCACAGCCATCGGGCGATCTTAGACAGGGGAGGGTGATTGTTCAAGGAGGCGACGGAACGGAGGGGCGCTCACTACCCCGCGACGGCTCCTGACAAACCGGGAATAGTTGCCGTTTGCCGTCAAAGCACCTACGCTTGACGAAATCGTGCGGTTGTTGACGGACGGGAACTCCGATGAAAGCGTTGCTGCAACATGCCGGTTACCGGGGGCCGGTCCTATAGCGCGAATGAGGAGCACGAAATGGGCCTGACGAACGCAAGGATTCAACTACGCAATCCCCGGCGGGCCGAAACAGACACGAGAACCGCCACGAAACAGGAGCGAAAGAACCGACATGAGCACGATACTGGGAAGCGGCTCGTTCCGCTACGAGGTTCGGGAAGGCTGGGCGCAACTGCCCGAGGGCATGACCTTCAAGGAGGTGGCCGGGGTGGGGGTGGACAAGGACGACAACGTCTACTGCTTCACCCGGGGCGAGCACCCGATGATCGTGTTCGACAAGGACGGGCGGTTCCTGCGGACCTGGGGCGAAGGCGTGTTCGCCCGCGCCCACGGCGTCACCATGGGGCAGGACGACACCATTTTCCTTACCGATGATGGCGACCACACGGTGCGCAAGTGCACCCTGGACGGCAAGGTGCTGATGACCCTCGGCGTTCCGGGCAAGGCGGCGGAGTTTCAGAAAGGCGACCCTTTCAACCGCTGCACCCACGTGGCCTTTTCGCCGCAGGGCGAGATCTACGTCTCCGACGGCTACGGCAACTCGCGGGTGCACAAGTACTCGCCGGACGGCAAGCTGCTGTTCTCCTGGGGCGAACCCGGCACCGACCCGGGCCAGTTCAACCTGGTCCACAACATCTGCACCGATGGCGACGGCTGGGTCTACGTGGCCGACCGGGAGAACCACCGCATCCAGGTGTTCGACGGCAAGGGCCGCTTCGAGACCCAGTGGTGCGACAACCTGCATCGCCCCTGCGCCCTCTACATGGAGAACCTGGACGAAGGCGCCGACGCCATCTGCTACATCGGCGAGCTGGGCCCCGGCACGTCCCAGAACGGCGCCTATCCCAACATCGGCCACCGCATCGTCATCCGCGACGCCCAGGGCATCGAGCTGGCGCGCTTCGGCGATCCGGTCATGGGCGAGGGGCCGGGCCAGTTCATCGCCCCCCACGGCATCTGCCTGGATTCCAACCGGAACCTCTACGTGGCCGAGGTGTCCTGGACCATCATGGGCCGGCGGCTGGAGCCGCCGCGGGAGATGCGCAGCCTGCAGAAGCTGGTGAAGCTGGACTGACGGTCGACGTCCGCTATGGCCCGGGCGGCGTGGCTTCCCGGGGTTCCTCGTCCTCGTGCGTGACCGAGGGCAGGAGCCAGGGGACGGCCAGCCCTACCAAGACCGCGCCGGCGCCGCCCACGAGGTACGGCGCGTTGGCGCCGAAGTGGTCGAGGATCCAGCCGGCGGCGGTGTTGGAGGCGATGCCGCCGAGTCCGAGTCCCACCATGGCCACCAGGCCCTGGGCGGTGGACCGCAGCCGCCCGGGAGCGACCCGGTCCACGTACAGCGGCCCGCCCATCATCAGGCCTGTCACCATCACCCCGTGGAGCATCTGCACGGGATAGATCCAGTAGGGGTTGGCGGTGAGCCCGCATACCGTCCAGCGCACGCCGCCCGCCAGCACCCCCGCGGCCAGCAATCCCCGGGCGCCGATGCGCTTGAGCCCCATGCCGGTGCACACGATCAGGGGGATCTCGACGATCAGCATGAGGATCCACATGTTCTGGACCGTCTCCAGGGTGCCGCCCTGGGCGCGCACGTAGACCGGCAGGAGTCCCATGGGGCCGGTCACGAAGAGGTAGGCGCTGAAGGCGAAGAACAACATGCGGCGCATGGGGCCTCGGCGCAGCAGGACGCGCCATTCGCCTCGTACCGCCCGCTGGGACACGAGGCCTTCCCGGGGGAGGGCGAGGGCCAGGGCCGACGCCAGCAGCACGACGGCGGCGGTGCCCAGGAACATGACCCCAAGGCCCGGTTCCGACGGGCCGCCCGCCACCGGGCTCAGCCCCCGCCATTGCTGCACCCGGTCCAGGGCCAGCGGAAAGATCAGCACCGAGACCAGAAAACCCACGGTGCCCCACGAACGGGCGAAACCGTAGGCGTGGGGCCCGGAAAAGCGGAACGCCGCCAGCGCCACGGACACCGAGAGGGGTATCACCGGGGTCGAGAAGAACGCCAGGAAGACGGCGGCCAGGAGAATCGGCGCGAAACCCGGTGCCAGCCCCAGCAGCACGAACCCGGCGGCGGCCACCACGGAGAGGAAGGCCACCAGCGGGCCGCGGGCGCCGGTGCGGTCCGCCACCTGCCCCCAGAACGGCTGTGCGACGATGCCCACCAGCGGCATGACGGAGAGGACCAGCCCGAGCTGGGTCCCGCTCAGGCCGGCGTTCTCCTTGAGGTACAGGCTGTAGTAGGGGAAGAAGATGCCCAGCGCCCCGAAGAACGTGAACCAGAACACGGAGATGGACAAGCCGGCGCGCCCGAAGCTCATGGGATGGAGTCTAGCGGTTCACCACCGCATTTGTGAGCGACAACGGCGGCCGGGCACGGAGAAGGAATGAAACTTGGCCGGTTTTGCTATAGAGTGTGGCCCAGAAACCTGTTCACGGGAGGGTGACATGGCACGACTCAAGCACATTGCGATAAGGACCCGCGACGTGGCCAAGACGGCGGCGTTCTACAAGGAGGCGTTCGACCTCCAGGAGGTGGGCAAGGGCCGGAGCGGCGTCTACCTGTCCGACGGCCACATCAATATGGCGATCCTGAACCTGAAGACGTCGACGTCGCCCGCGGGCGTGGATCATTTCGGTTTCCAGGTGGACAACCTCGAGAAGGCGGTGGAGCGGGTCGCCGGGCTGGGCGGTGGGCAGCTTACGGACATGGCGCGGATCAACCCCACGGACCCGTCCCACGCCCAGTCCTATTTCGAGGTCAAGGTCACCGGCCCGGACGAGCAGGAGATCGACGTCTCCGACACCGGGTGGGTCGGGGCGCCGCGGGAAGACTAGGCGGGTCTTTCGTGAGCGACGGGAGGCAGAAGACCACGGGCGAGCTCTTCGAGGAGCTGGTCGGAGTCATGGCTCGTTTGCGCGGCGAGGGCGGGTGCCCGTGGGACCGGGAGCAGACTCACGCTTCGCTCAAGCGGTACGCCCTGGAGGAGACCTACGAGCTGCTGGAGGCCATCGACGAGGACGACGACTCCGCCATTCAGGACGAGCTCGGCGATGTCCTGCTGCAGGTGCTGTTTCACGCCCAGATGGCCGGCGAGGAGCGACGGTTCGCCATCGAAGAGGTGATGACCGGGTTGCGGGACAAGCTGGTGCGGCGGCACCCGCACGTCTTCGGCGACGAGCAGGCCGCGGACTCGGGCGCGGTGCTGCGGAACTGGGAGAAGGTCAAGGCGCTGGAGAAGTCCTCGGACGGCGCCCAGGGGCATTCCCTCTTCACTTCCGTGCCCCGGGCCATGCCGGCGCTGGCCCGGGCCCAGCGCATCGGCGACAAGGCCGCCGGAGTCGGCTTCGACTGGCCGGACGTGGAGCCCGTGTGGCGCAAGGTCGAGGAAGAGCTCGGGGAGCTGAGGGAGGCGGCCAGGACTGGCGAGCCGCAGCGCGTGGAGGCCGAGCTCGGGGACCTGCTGTTCTCGGTGGTCAACCTGAGCCGGTTCCTGAGCGTGCAGGCGGAAGAGGCGCTGGCGGGCACCATCGAGCGCTTCCACGGGCGCTTCGCCCACATTGAAAGGGAGCTCGCGGCCCGGGGCAAGACCGTGAGCGAGGCGTCCTTCGAGGAGATGGATGCGTTGTGGGAGCAGGCCAAGACCCTCGGAGAGGGGGAGAAGGCAAGGTAAGCCGCGCGTTCGCGGCGCTACAGGTGGTCGCTGAAAACGGCCCAGACGAGGAAGGCGCCGGCACCGATCAGCAGGATGCCCGAGAAGACGTGGACGTAAGGCTCCGTGCGGGCCGGCAGGTAGCGCCTGCCCCGGCTCACGAGATACACCACCAGGAAGTTCATGGTGCCGGCGCCGAGCCAGAACCCGGCGGGGAACGACAGCGCACCCTTCAGGCCTTGGGCCTCGAAGCCCTCGCGCACGAACGCGAACCCCACCGTCCCCCAAAAGATGTAGGCGTAGGGGTTCATGAGTTGGGTGAGAACGCTCTTGAGGAAGGGGGGCAGCCGTCGCGTGTCGCGGTGGCCGGCCACGGGCGCCGGCCCGGCGCGGAGGGACTGGAGCCCGAGCCAGAACAGGAACGCGCCGCCGGCAAGCCCGATGACCACGGCGCCGGCGCCGGACGGAATGGCGGACTGGAGCGCCATCACCAGCGGCAGCATGACGCAGGCGTCCACGCACATGGGCGCCAGCGCCGTCTGCGCGCCCGGCCACGCGCCCCTGCGGAGCGTCTCGGTGGCGATGAGCGCCAGGATGGGACCCGGCATGGAGGCGACGGAGAAGCCCATCGCATACGCCAGCAGCAGGCTCATGGCGAGAGCGTAGCAACGCGACACCCCGAACGGAACCAAGCCCTCATGGAGGACCGGGCCGGGACCGCGAATCGTTGAAACAGGAACGTCAGGGAGGACCACCGATGAGCCACAAGCATATCGTTCACGTTTCCGACGTCCCCGAGGAGCCCATCACGGCTCCGGAGGGCACGTCTTTCGGCGGCACACGGCAGCGGATCGGCCTAGCCGTAGGCGCGCAAAAGCTGGGCTACGGGCTCTTTTCCGTTCCCCCGGGCAAGACCGCGTTCCCGATTCACGTCCACACCCTCAACGAGGAGCTGATCTGCATCCTGGAGGGCGAGGGGACGCTGCGCTTCGGCGACGAGGAGGTGGCGGTGCGGGCCGGGATGTTCATCGCCTGCCCGGGCGGCGTGGAGATGACCCATCAGCTCGTCAACACGTCCGAGGCGGCCCTGCGCTACCTGTGCGTGAGCACCATGCAGTACCCCGACATCGTCCACTACCCCGACTCCGGCAAGGTGGGGGTTTACGCGGGCCCGGGGGCGGGGGGCGGAAAGCCGTTCCGAGGCATCTACAAGAAGGGGACCGAGGTGCCGTACTACCAGGACGAGACCGGCCCCGGAGGGAAGGAACGGTCGTGAGCGAGTTCCGCACGGCGTTCCTGGATGCCGCGACCTTCGGCGTCATCTCGCTGGACCGGTTCGAGCAAGCCGGCGGGTGCGAGGTGCACGAGCTTACGGAGGCCGACGAGTTGCCCGCGCGGCTCGAGGGCCGCCAGTGCGCGGTGATCAACAAGTTCGTCCTCGACCGGCCGCGGCTGGAGCATCCCTCGGCGGCGCAGCTCGAATTGATCGCCGTCGGCGCTACCGGCACGGACAACGTCGACGTCGCCTGCGCCGGGGAACGCGGAATCGCCGTGTGCAACGTCCCGGGCTACGCCACCACGGCGGTGGCCCAGTACACCCTGGCGCTGATCCTGGAGCTGGCCACCCAGGCGGCGCGCTATGCCCAGGGGACGCGGTTGGGCCACTGGCAGGAGAGCACCATCTTCACCCGCCACGACTACCCGAGCTTCGAACTCCAGGGGCGGGTGCTGGGCATCGTCGGCTACGGCAACATCGGGCGCAAGGTGGCGGAGATGGCCCGGGTTTTCGGGCTGAAGGTGATCGTGGCCGGCCGGGTGGGGGAGGACCGGACGCAGCCGGACCGGATGCCGGTGGAGGAGTTGCTGCGGCAGGCCGACTTCGTGAGCCTGCATTGTCCGCTGACGCCTCTCACCGAAGGCTTCATCAACCCGCACACGCTGTCCCTGATGAAACCCACCGCCTACTTGGTCAATACCGCACGCGGCGGGCTGGTGGAGGAGGCGGCCTTGATCGAGGCGCTGGAACAGGACTGGATCGCGGGCGCGGCCCTGGACGTCATCTCCCAGGAACCGCCGGACGAGGGCCATCCGATGATGGAGGCCGCGGCCCGCCTGGACAACCTGCTGGTCACTCCCCACTGTGCCTGGGCCGCCCGCGAGACCCGTCAGCGGCTGATGGACGAGGTGTTCGAGAACATCCAGGCGTTCCGGCGCAGCGAGCGGCGGAACCGGGTGGACTGACCCGCCTGTCTCAGGGGCTTGCACCGGACGCCGGGAAGGAGTGGCGTCACGCGCGGCTGGCCCTGATTTCCCCGCGCAGTTCCGAAAACTCCCGTGCGAGGTCGTGCATTTCCGTTTGCAGGCCGTCGATCCGCAGGTCCAGCCGTGTTTCCAGCCGGTCGATTCGCCCGTCGAGCCGTGCGGTCACCCGCCAGATGAACAAGCCGAGGGCAATGCCGACGCCGACGATCGTGAGGATTTCACCGTTCATATAGGGTCCCTGTTGTTGCAACACCTTGGAGGTAGTTTCTCGATTCCGTGCCTCAGTCACACAACCTATATGATCGGCACTTCTCGCCGGTTCTTTAGTTCGGGAGAATAATTTAACCGACCGTTACTTAACCCCTTCAGGACTTGCGTGTCAACGGGTTGTGCCTACCGGCGGCCGATTCCCGTATCTCCCCGGTGTGGTGCTAGCGCGCGGTGATGAGGGCCGCGCCGCCCAGCAGAGAGAGTGCCCCGAGAACGATGGGGACCGTGACTTTCTCGAGGTCCCGCAGGAAGATTGCGCTGAAGATGAGGGAAAAGAGCGGGGTGGTGTTGAGCAGCGGGATCATCACCGACACCTCGCCGAGGTTCAGTGAGGTGAACACCAGCAACTGGGAGATGGCCGAGACGAAGGCGGTGGGCACGAAGTAGGGCACGCTTTCCCGGCTCGGAATGACCTCCGAGAACTGCCGCTTGATCCACAGGTAGACCACGAAGATGGTGAGCGAGGTGCCGGTGGTCACGGCGCCGGCCACGAACGGGTTGGGCAGAATGAGCAGACCGGCCCTGCGGAAGTTCTGCGAAACCCCCGCCAGGAATGCCGCGAGGACCGGGTAGAGGGCGTCGAGGAGCCGCCAGTCGCCCTTGGCGGAGCCCTTGCGGTAAAGCACCATCCATCCGCCGGCGACGATGAAGATCCCTCCGAGATAGACCGAGGCGACCGGGCGTTCGGCGAGAAACATCACCGCGATGGCCACGGAGAAGAGCGGTCCGGTGCTGCGGAGGGGCATGGCCCGGGCGACGCCCAGGCGTTCGATGCCGATGTAGAGAAAGATCCGCGCCAGCAGGGGCTGGAGGGTGCCGCTGGTCATGAAGTAGAAGGCCGCGCGGGAGCGGACGATGGACAACGGGAAGTTGATCGCCACGTAGGACCACATCAGGACGGTGGTCACCACGTAGCTCAGGAAGACCGCGCTCAGAACGCTCGACGTGCGCGCGCCCTTGCGCACCAGGATCGAGTCCACGGCCCAGCCCATGGCGGAGAGGAACGGAACGATTTCAGGGCGCATGCAGATTCCCGTCTAGCCGATACGGAGGGCGTAGGCAAACGAGGTGTGTGGCGGGGCTCCTTGACGGCCGTCGCGGGGACAGGCTACGGTAGCTGGCTGTACCCGTTCACCATTCCTGATCTTCCATCAGCATCCCGTCATGAAACCGCCACGTTTCCGTTACCATACGCCCCGGTCCCTGTCCGAAGCGCTGGACCTTCTGCGGGAATCGCCTGGAGACGCGCGAGTGCTCGCCGGCGGCCAGAGCCTCGTTCCGCTGCTTAATCTGCGGCTGGCCTATCCGGACGTCCTGGTGGACCTCAACCAGGTGGAGGGCCTCTCCCATATCCGCGACGAAGGGGGCCGGCTTTCCATCGGCGCCATGACCCGGCAGCGGGAGGCCGAGTTCTCGGAGCTTCTGGCGCAGCGTTGCCCGCTCCTCATCGAGGCGCTGGCGCAGGTGGGACATCCCGCCATCCGCAACCGCGGCACCATCGGCGGCAGCCTGGCCCATGCCGATCCGGTGGCCGAGTTGCCCTGCGTCATGACGGCTCTCGACGCCGAACTGGTGGCCACCGGCCCGGGGGGCCAACGGGTGATCGCAGCCGGTGAGTTCTTTCTGGCTCCCTACGAGACCGCGCTGTCGCCCGGGGAGATCCTGGTGGAGGTGAGGGTTCCTTCAGCGCCTACGGCCGTGGCCGCCAGCTTCATGGAGTTCAGCCGCCGTCACGGCGACTTCGCCCTGGCGGAGGCCGCGGCGGTGCTGGAGGGCGACGGAACCCTGACCGGCGCGCGGGTGGTGGCGGCGGGCCCGGCATGGACGCCGTCCCGGTTGGAGCAGGTGGAGCAGCTCGTGGCCGCGTCCGGGGTGGGCAGAACGGACAGCGCGGCGCAACGCGATCTGGTAGAGGCGGCGGGCCGCGCGGCCGAAGACGCGGTGGCGGCACTGCCGTCCCATGCCGACGCCACGCCCTACCAGCGGAGGCTCGCGGCGGTGCTGGTGAAGCGCGCGGTGGCCCAGGCACTGGAGCGATGGAGTCGCCATTGACGGATGCACCCACGGATACGCGCACCATTTCGGTGACGGTCAACGGAACGCGCTGGCAGGGCGAGGTGGAGGTGCGCAAGACCCTGGCCGATTTCCTGCGGGAGGACGGGGGCTTTACCGGCGTCCACGTGGGCTGCGAGCACGGCGTCTGCGGCGCCTGCTCGGTGCTGATGGACGGCGAGGTGGTGCGATCGTGCATTCTCTTCGCGGTGCAGGCGGACGGCCACGAAATCACCACCGTCGAAGGTCTCGGGAACGAGGATGAGCTGAGTCCGCTGCAGCAAGCCTTCGTGGACCACCACGCGCTCCAGTGCGGCTTCTGCACCCCGGGCATGCTGCTGGCCGCGGTGGATCTGCTGAAGCACTGCCCCGACCCCTCCGAGGCCCAGGTGCGCGAGGCCCTGTCCGGCAACCTCTGCATGTGCACCGGTTATGCCGGCATCATCCGGGCTGTGCGGGCCGCCGCGCCGCGCATGAAAGGCTGACCGTTCCCATGGAAGCTTCATCCACGCAATGGAAAGGCCGGGCGGTGCCGCTCCGCGAGGACCTGAGATTCTCCACCGGCCGGGGCACCTATATCGACGACATGAAGTTCCCGGACACGCTCCACGTCGCGTTGCTGCGGAGCGTGCACGCCCACGCCCGCATCCGGGAGGTGGACATCAGCGAGGCCCTTGCCATGCCCGGCGTGGTGTGCGGCCTCACCGGCGAGGACGCGGCCCGCATGAGCGAGCCGCTCCGTTCGCTGATCCCCATTCCCGTCCAGCTCGACGCCTACTGCCTGGCCTACGGCAAGGTGACCCACGTGGGCGAGCCGGTGGCCGCCATCCTGGCAACCAGCCGATATCTGGCGGAAGACGCGCTGGAGAAGATCCGGGTGGAGTACGAGCCGCTGCCCGCGGCGGTGGACCCCGAGGCCGCCATGGAGCCGGACGCGCCGCTCCTGTTCGAGTCCATGGGCACCAACGTCATGTGGCAGGACCGCTTCGACTACGGCGACGTGGACGAAGCCTTCGGCCGCGCCGCGCGGGTGTTGAAGAAGCGCTTCTACATTCAGCGGTACTCCTCCACCGCGCTCGAGACCTTCGGCTGCACCGCGGTCTACGACGACCGCCGGGAACAGCTCACCATCTGGTCCAACGACCAGCGGCCCGGCCAGGCCATGCCCATCGTCGCCCACAGCCTGGGCCTCACCCACTCCCGGATACGCTTCGTCACGCCGGACGTGGGCGGCGGCTTCGGCAACAAGCGCAAGGCCCACTACCTGATCATCGCGGCGCTCCTGTCCAGGCTGAGCGGCGGCAAGCCGGTGCACTACCTGGAGGACCGCCGGGAGAACCTCATGGCGCTGATCCACGCCTGCAACGGCGTCATGGACCTGGAGGCGGCGCTGGACGAGGACGGCCACATCCTCGGCCTGAAGGTCCGGGACATCGCCGACGAAGGCGCCAACGTCCTGAACCCCACGGTGCATTCGATCCTGAAGCTCGGGAACCTCACCAACTGCTACCGCATCCCGGTGGTGCGCTACGAGGTCAACTCGGTGATGACCAACAAGTGCCCGTCGGGCGCCAACCGGGGCATCGGCAAGCCGTTCATGTGCCTGGCCATGGAACGGATGATGGACCACCTGGGGCGCGAGCTCGACATGGATCCCATCGAGTTGCGGCGCAGGAACCTGGTGCCGCCCGAGGCCATGCCCTACACCGGCCCCAGCGGCGCGCTCATCGACAGCGGCGACTTCGCCGGCACGCTGGACAAGCTGCTGCCGCTCATCGACTACCAGGAGTTCCTCCGGGAGCAGCAGGAGGCCCGGGCCCAGGGGCGCTACATCGGCATCGGCATCGCCATCGGCCTGGAGCCCAGCACCTCCAACGCGTCGGCCTACATGCTGTCGTCCGGGCGGCGCAGCGCGTCGGGCGCGGCCGAGGCGGCCATGGTGCGGGTGGAGCACGACGGCAGCATCCTGGTGCTGCTGGGGGACGTCGGCAGCGGCCAGGGGCACGAGACCGCCGCGGCGCAGATCGTCGCCGACGAGTTGGGGGTCGCCATGGACGGCGTCCGGGTGTCGCCGTTCTTCGACTCCTTGGTGACGCCCTGGCTCTACGCCACCGGCAACTACTCCAACAAGTTCGCCGGCACCGACGTGGGCGCCATCCTGGGCGCCGCGCGCAAGGTGCGCGACAAGCTGCTGGAGCTGGCGGCTTATTTGCTGGAGGAGCCGTTGGACAACCTGGAACTGGCCGAGGGCTGCGTGCGCGCCCGGAACCGTCACGTGCACCGCAAGACCCTGGCCGAGCTGGCCTTCGTGGCGTACCGTGATCTGCTGTCGCTGCCCCCCGACATGGAACCCGGCCTGGAGGGCCGCTTCTACTACCGCCCGGACATCGCCAACGTGCCCGACGAGAACCGTCGGGTGCGGAATCAGCTCTTTGCCAGTAACGCGGCCCACGGCGTCATCGTCGAGGTGGACCCCGGCACCGGCGGCGTCACCATCCTCAAGTACGGCGTGGTGCACGACTGCGGCACCGTGCTCAACCCGTCCATCGTCGAGGGGCTGGTGCAGGGCGCCACCGCCCACGGCATCGGCGCGGCGCTGTTCGAGGAGTTCGACTACGACGCGGAGGGCAACCTCAAGGCCACCACCTTCGTGGACTACCTGAAGCCCACCGCGGTGGAAATCCCCGACGTGCGCATGGACCACCTGGTGACGCCGTCGCCGTATACGCCCCTGGGGATGAAAGGGGTGGGGGAGGGCGGCGCCATTCCCGCGCCCGCGGCCATCTGCAACGCGGTGGAGAACGCGCTGGCGCCGCTGGGCTGCACCTTCGACCACCTCCCGCTCACGCCCGAACGGGTGTGGACGGAAATCGAAAAGGCCCGCGCCTCGAAGTGAAGCGCGGGCCTTCGTCGTCGTCTTTTCCGTACCGGCCCGCCTAGACCGTGACGTTGCACACCAGCTCGGTGTAATCCGCGTCTTCCGGAATCAGGTTCCAGGTCAGCATCCACCTGTACTGGCGCTCGAACTCCTCCTCGGTGTAGGGCTCCGGGTCGACGTAGCGCAGCCGCGGCAGGTAGAAGTCGTCCGCGGTGAGCTCGTTGGCGTAGTGCTCGGGGATCTCGGCCAGCATGTGCTTGATGTACTTCTTGGGGTTCTTGTTGATGTAGGTGACGGACTTCTTGATGGCCCGCAGCATGCGCTTGAGCAGCTCGGGGTCCATGTCTGCGGGTCCGTTCTCGACCCCCAGGTAGTGGCCCTCGGTGATCATCTTGTAACCGCGCTTCTGGGCCAGCGAGATCCACGGTTCCATGAGCGTGGCGGCGTCCACCTCGCCGTTCTCCAGCGCCATGAACCGTTCGTGCACGGTGCCGGCGTGCACCACGTTCATATCCTCGCGGGCCACGAAACCCTCCAGCAGGGACAGCGTGTGATAGTGGGAGCCTTGGTGGTACTGGACGCCGACGCTCTTGTTGGCGAGCTGCATGGGCGCGTTCACCGGCGAGTCGGGCAGCACGTAGATGCCCTGGCACACCACCGCCGGGCGCTTGGTCCAGATGGGGGCGCCGCGTTCGCTGTCGTAGGCCCGCCGCACCTGTCCCCATGAACAGGCCCGCATGATGTCCACCTTCTTCTGCTCGTACAGGAACTGGTAGTTGGTGGACTTCACCAGGGTGTGGTCGGTGCGGCGCGGATCGTCGTCCGCGAACCTGGTCTCGCGCACGCCCGGCAGGAAGATTTCGACCTCCATGCCTTCCTCTTCGAACAGCCCCTCTTCCTGTGCGACGAACCAGTGAAGCCCGAGCACCGCCTCGGCGCTCTCCACGTTTATCTTGACCAGCTCAGCCATGTCCTCGCTCTCCTTTTCGCCTGGAATGCGTGTCCGTCCGCGCTCGGCCTGCCTGCCGGCGTCCATGGACGGCTCAGGACTAGTGTCCTGTCCCAGGTAATAGTTTACCGATCTGCTTGTCTTTCTTGTCGTCGGCTGCGTTGCTCTTCCTCGCGTGGTGACCGCCACTGCTCGTCATCGCGCCTTGCCGACCACAAGAAATCCTGCGCACCTCGGTAAACAATTACCTGGGACAGGACACTAGTTTCTTACAGAATGGGCAACCAGGGGTCAAGGTAACGGCTCCGGTTCTCGCGGGGAAACGCCTTTCCCTCCCTCACGGTAATCTGGTACGGAAGGCGGACGCCCATGCTCGTCGACGTCGCACTGCTGTTCGCCCTTGGCGCCTCCCTCGCCTACGCCTTCGCCGACGTCACCGCGCGCTTCGGCCTGCACCGGGCCGACCCGCTGGTGGGGGCGATGATGGCGCTCACCGCCTCGGTGATGATGTTCCTGGTGATCATTCCCGCCACCGGCGCCGAGTTCCCGGCCTTCGGCGCCCATTATCTCTGGATGGCCGCGGGAGGGGCCTGCAACCCCGGCCTCTTCTTCGTGCTGTTCTTTATCGGCATATCCAGGATCGGTGTCTCCCGGGCCGCCCCCATCAAGGGAAGCTCAGCCATCTTTGCCGCCTTGCTGGCCATGGCGTTCCTGGGCGAGGAGCCCACCTGGTACAATCTCGGCGGCATCCTGCTGGTGGTGGGGGGCATCGGGGTGATCTCGTCCGGGGCAGTGGAGGGCCGCTGGAGCCGGGTGGACATGCTCTGGCCCCTGGGCGCCGCGGTGGTGGCCGCCATCGCCGCCCTTTGCTGGCGCACCGGCATCCAGGAGTTCCCGGACACGGTGGCGGGGACGGCGGTGGCGATCTTCTCGGCCCTGGTAGTGGTCGCGGCCTATACCCTGGCGGTGCGGAGGGACCGGATCCTGGAGAACGTCCGGGTGAGCTGGCAATTCTTCATCGTCGCCGGCGCCATCGAGGGCTTCGGCAAGTTCCTGTACGCCAGTGCCCTTCAACTCGGCGAGGTCTACCGGATGCTGCCGGTGATCCAGACCTCGCCGCTGTTCGTGGTGCTGTTGTCCCTGGTAGTTCTGCGGCGGGCGGAGCGAATCACTTGGCGGGTGCCGGCCGGCGCGGTGCTGACCGTGGGCGGGGCGATTCTGGTGAACGTGCGGTTCGCGTGAGGAAGTTCCCGGTTTGCCGGTCAGAACGTGCGTGCCATCCACCGCACCTCGCCGATGATCTCGGCGTCATCAGGCCATGCGACGGTTTCGCGGTCGGGTCGATCGCTTGCCAGCAGCCACCCGTGGTCCTTGTCCCTCAAGGCGCGCTTGACCATGGGGCCCAGCGCGGTACGCAGCGCATAGATGCGTCCTGCCCGCCTCCTCCGCTGAGCCCGATTGACCAGCACCCAACAGTTCTCGGGCAGCGTGGGTTCCATGGAGTCGCCATGGACCCTGAGCACCAGGCAGCGGGAGGGGTCCAATCCTTGCCGGCGAAGCCAGTCGCCTCCGAACCAGAGTGTCTCCGGCGCCGTGAGCGGATCGGTCGCCGCCACGTCATACCCGGCGTCAAACTCGCCGATCCGCACCGGCCGGGCCACGGAACGGTCCGCGGGCGTGTCCGTGTACAAAACCGGTATCTCGGCGTCGCCGGTGGATGCACGCTTGCCCGCGTCGCGCTCGCGCAGAAGCGCGGCCAGCTCCTCGCGCAGCGCGCCGCGCAACAACCTTGCCTCGGTCCGCAGGGTTCGGACGATATCCTCCTCGATGGCGGCCGCATTCTCCTTTCCGCGAGAGTCGGCTTTGGCTTCCCTGCCGCGCTCTTCGAACAGCCGTGCCAACGGCACGCCGAGAAACTCCGCCAGTTTCTGAAGGTGAGTGAGCTTCCACTCGTTTCTTCCGTTCAGCAGATTCGAGAAGTGGCTGGGCCGGATGCCGATGGCTGCCGCGATCTGTCCCTTCTTTGCCCGTCCGAGTGACTTCTCGTCGTCAATGAAGTCTCTGATCTGGTTCCTGGGGTGACGCGGATCTGGCGGGACACTCTTTTTGCGCATTGCAGCCACCCAATAGGGCAAAAAATGTGCAAAAGAGGTTTATCGCGCTAATTGTGAAACATGGATACCGTTAATGGCTTGCTGTGTGAATTTCGAGGCGTGACTTGGTGCGCCTCTTCAGCGCAGCCGACAAGCTCATGACGGCTGGACGGCGGAGGAGCGTCGCGGGGCGAAAAGTATCAGCGGGCCGGGCCAAGCCTCGGTTGGGCCGGCCGGGTTCGGGTGCGGGAGGGCGCGGGCGCTAGAACGGGATGTCGTCGTCGATGGGGGGCGACGGGAACGACGGCGACGGGTCGCCGAAGCCTTCGTGTGTCTCCTGCGAGGCGCGGGCGCCGCCGGCGCCGCCGAGGAAATCGACCCGCTGGGCGACGATCTCGGTGGTGTAGCGGTCCTGGCCGTTCTGGTCGGTCCACTTGCGGGTCTGGATCCGGCCCTGGACGCATACCTGTCGTCCCTTGGCCAGGTACTGTCCGCAATTCTCAGCCTGCTTTCCCCATACGACGATGTTGTGCCACTCGGTGCGCTCCTGGCGGTTGCCGTCCTGGCCGACCCAGGACTCGTTGGTGGCGACGGAGAAGTTGGCTACCGCGCGGCCGCTCTGCGTGAAGCGGACCTCCGGATCCTTGCCAAGGTTCCCTACGATGATTGCAATGTTCACTGCCATGACGACCTCATCCCATTAGGCGGCGTTTGCGTGGACCCTGGACCTTATCGCTTGCGCCGCCGGTAGTCAATATTCACCCAGGACCCTTGACAACCCAGGACCCGTGACAAGTACGGGGGTTGACAAGTACGGGGGACACCCATAAAAGGTCTTTTTTATTGCCCTCTTTCCCATATCGGCAACCAGCGACATTACTTAAGCTCCAAGCACCGATCGAAACCGGTAGCAAACGATTCCGACGAAATCACGGGAGGATTACCATGCGCAAACTGCTAACCACAATCGTGTTGGGCGCCGCCGTGCTCGGCCTGGCCGCGAGCCTGCCGCTGTCCCAGGCCCAGGCCGCCTTTCCCGACCGGAACATCAACATCATCGTGCCGTTCTCGCCCGGCGGCGGTTACGACGCCATCGCCCGCGCCACAGCCCGGAGCATGAAGAAGTTCCTGCCCAAGGGCGTGAACGTCATCGTCAAGAACGTCACCGGCGCCGCCGGCCGTCGCGCCTCGGTGTTCATGTACCGCGCCAAGCCCGACGGCTACACCATCGCCCACTTCCAGGCCTCCGGGATGCTCGGGGACCAGATGCTGTCGGAAACACCGGTCGGCTTCGAGACCAGCAAGTTCACCTGGCTCGCCCGGGTGGGCGCGGACCCCTTCGGCCTCCACGTCTCGGCCAAGGGCCCCCACAAGTCCATCGCGGACCTGCAGAAGGCCAAGCGGGTCACCTGGGGGGTCGAGGGCATCGGCGTGGGACGGTGGCTGGGTTCGTTCCTGGCCGCCAAGGCCTTCGGCATCGATTTTAACGTGGTGGCCGGCTACCGCGGCACGGGCGAGTCGCTGCCTGCGCTCCTGCGTGGCGACTTCGACGTCTGGGCCCAGCCCATCGACCATCCCTCCGTCACCTCCTATCTCGGCACGGACCTGCGTCCGGTGGTGCAACTGGACAGGAAGCGTGCGGTCAACGCCCCCGACGTGCAGACTTCCTACGAGATGGGTTATGACCTGTATTTCAGCGACCTGCGCGCCTTCGGGGGCCCCCCGGGAATCCCCGCGGACCGGGCAAAGATCCTGGAGGACCTCCTGCTCAAGGCCATGAGGGACAAGGACTACGTCGACTGGAAGAACGCGTCGTCCATCCAGCTCGTGGAGGGGCCGGCATCCACGGTCAGCGAGGACCTGAAGTACTACGAGAACCTGTTCAAGGCGAATCTCGACGAGATGCGGAAGGCCGCCAAGGCCAAGTAGGGCGCCGGGGGCCGTTCGGAAGCCCGACGCGGCCGGGGTTCAACCTCGGCCGCGGACGCTTGTCGTGAACCATCGCGAACCGTAAGGGCCACGTTCGAGGATCGAATCCATGTGGGAACCTTTGATGCAAGCCCTGGGCATGCTCAGCGAGCCCATGAACCTGCTGGTGTTGGCCGTGGGCGCGGTGTCCGGCCTGATCCTGGGAGCGCTCCCGGGACTGTTCCTGGCCGGCCTGACCATCGGCATGACATTCACCTTCGGGTGGGACGCCGAGACCGCCATGTTCCTCATGGCGGGAATGATGGGGGCGGCCACCGAAGGGGGGTCGGTTCCCGCGATCCTGTTGAACATTCCAGGCGAGGCGCCCAACGCCGCCACCTGCTTTGACGGCCATCCCATGGCCCGCCGGGGCGAAGCGGGCCGGGCGGTGGGGCTGGCCGCGGCCTCGTCGTTCCTGGGCGCCGTCGTCGGCATGTGCTTCCTGATGATCCTGATCCCCTTCGTGAAGATCATCGTGCTGTCCTTCGGTCCGCCCGAGTTTTTCATGCTGGTGGTGTTCGGCCTCCTCACCGTGGCCTACGCCGCCCGGGGCAACATGCTCAAGGGGCTCGTGTCCGCCGGCATCGGCGTGCTCCTGTCCCTCATCGGCTTCAGCCCGGTTCACGGGGTGCTCCGGTTCAACTTCGGCAGCGACAACTACCTGTGGGACGGAATCCCGCTGGTGCCGTTCTTCATCGGGCTGTTCGCCATCGCCGAGCTGGTCAACCACGTGCTGCGGGGCGATACCATCGCCGAGGGCGGCCAGCGTCTCAAGGTGGGCCTGTTCGGCGCCTTCAGGGGGTTCCTGGAGGTCTTCCACTACAAGGTGACGCTGGTGCGGAGCTCGGCCATCGGCATCCTCGCGGGCATCATTCCAGGCATCGGCGGGGTGCTGGCCAACTTCCTCTCCTACTCGATGGCCGTGCAGTTCTCCAAGAACCCGGAAAAGTTCGGCACCGGCACGGCCGAGGGCATTATCGCCTCCGAGGCCTCCAACGACGCCAAGGACGGCGGCGCCCTGCTGCCCACCATCATCTTCGGCATTCCCGGCAGCGCCGGCATGGCCGTGCTCCTGGGCGCCTTCATCCTCCACGGACTGCAGCCGGGTTTCTTCTTCGTGCGCGAGCACATGGACATCGTGTTCGTGCTGATCTTCGGTTTCGTGATCTCCAACTTCCTGGCGAGCCTTATGGCCGCCTTCGGCGCCGACATCCTCGCCCGGGTCACCACCCTGCGCGTGGGATACGTGGTCCCGGCCGCGTTCCTGCTGTCCGTCGGCGGCGCCTACGCCGCCCGGGAGAACGTCTGGGACATCGGCATCGCCATCGCCGCGGGCATCATGGGCTTCGCGTTCAACCGGTTCGGTTTCTCGCTGGTCACGCTGGTCATCGGCTTTCTGCTGGGGGTTCGCGCGGAGTTGTCCTTCGTTCAGTCCCTGCAGATCTCCGCGGGGAGCTATGCCATCTTCTTCAACCGGCCCGTCACCATCGTGTTGATGCTGCTGAGTATCCTGCTGCTGTGTCTGCCGTGGTTGACGAGCCGGAAAGGGAAGGCGTCGTCATGAAAGGCTCTACGCTCCTCGGTGTGATCCTGGTGTTCACGTCGCTGCTGTTCTTCGGGTGGTCGTTCTCGTACGGCGGCATGGCGGGCTTCGTGCCGTTGGTGCTGTCGTTCCCGACGGTGGCGCTGGCGATCCTGTGTCTGGCCGGCGAGCGCTACCCCCGCATCATGTCGGCCTTCGAGGTGAGCCTTGAAGACGTGCTCAGCTCGGCCGCGGGAGCCGAAGGCAGCGTCCCCGGCGAGGAAGTCGAGACAGGCCCCAAGGCCGGCGAGATGGGCCTCATCACCCGGATGTTCCTGTGGTTCGTCGTTTTCGGGGTGCTCGTGTTCATCACCGGGTTCTACATCTCCACCCTGGTGTTCGCCTTGGCATTCACGCGTTTGCAGGGCGGCATCGGCTGGCCCGGAGCGGTCTTCATCACCGCCCTGGCGCTGGGCTTCTTCTACTTCATCTTCGAGGAAACGCTGGCCGTCGACCTCTTCGCCGGCGTCATCTTCGGAGCCTTCATCCCGCCGCTGTAGGGGCTTGAACGGCCACGCCGCCGCCTTTTGACCCGCATCTCGCAAGTTTGTCTACGCCCCTTTCGACTTCGCGAAGCGAAGTCCACTGCGTCAGCGGCGCGAAGTCGAAATGCGAGTTTCCCCAGTATTGCGCGGTTCCACGCCGAAGCGACGGTGACCCAGGGCGAGAACGAAACGCGGGTCAAGAGGCGGCGACACGGATTCCCAGGAACGGGGTTTAAGTTCCGGCACGGGGTGCCGATGACTCTCCATAGGACAGACGGACATGGAATCCATGTCCGGGAGGGTCACTCATGGCAGATGAAATCGATCACCCCCACGATCGGCTGTTTCGCGCGGTCTTTTCCGACGCCGCGGAAGCTGCCAGCCTGCTCCAGACGGCGGTGCCGCAGGAGTTGCGTGATGCCGTCGATTGGAGCAGCCTGCGACTGCTGGAGGGAACCTTCGTGGACGACGCCCTGCGCCAGAGTGAGTCCGACCTGCTGTTCGAGGCCGGTTACGGGAAGGAGACGGAGCGCCACGGAAGGGGGAAGGACCGGTTGCGGCTTTACCTGCTGTTCGAGCATCAATCGACGCCGGATGTGTGGATGCGGTACCGGCTGTTGAAATACTGCTGCCGCATCTGGGATGCAGACCTGCGCGACGACCCCCGGCGCACGGAGTTGCAGCCGGTCGTGCCGCTGGTTTTCTACCAGGGAGCCCGTGACTGGCGGCACTCGACGGGTTTCGCGGACCTGTTCCCCGCAGCGGTCCGGGATTGGCCCTGGGTGCTGCGGTTCGAGCATGTGCTGCTGGACCAGACGGGACTGGACCCCGGCGATGTCGAAGGCGCGACCATGGGGCGCATTGTCCAGTTGCTGATGATGGCGGCGTTCGGCCGGCACACCGGCGCTGCGCTGGAGACCGCCGCCAAGCTGGCGGTATCGCTGGTTTCCGGTGGCGCGGTGGATTATATTCGGATAATTGCTGTCTATCTGTTCTCGATGCCGGACAAAGCGGCAGCGAATGCCTTCGATGAAGCGCTACGGCGCCATCAAGGCGGCCAAGGAGGAGGAATCATGTCATACGCTCAAGAACTTCTGGAGGAAGGCCGGGCGGAGGGCAGGGAAGAAGGCTTGCAGCGCGGCAAGGTAGAGGCGGTGGAAGGCTTTCTGAGAATCGGCGTGAGTTGGGATGTGATCACGTCGGCGACGGGGATCGACGAACCACGGTTCCGCGCTCTCAAGGAGCGCCTCGCAGCGGCGGCGCAGCACGACGAGACGGCATGATCCGTCCTGGACGCCAACGTGACCGCACATCCGCAATAGAGTCCTCCCACCTCAGCCATCAGTGCGGATCCGCATCGCCGGCGGAATCAAGGCCATAGTACCTATAGACGGCCTCATCCACGAGCCGGCGCTGGCGGGCGTCGAAGTCCCGGTAGTACCATCCCCAGAGATAATCAGCGCCAAGCTGAAACGGTATCGCTATGATGACGCCGATCTTGGCGCCGGCCCAAGCTCCCGCTCCCGCAGTCACGCCGCCGGCCGGAAAAGCAGCGATTCCGCCAACGATGGCGCTGAAGGTGGTAGCCCCGGCGAAGACGGCCGTCGGAGTGGCGCGACGGTATAGATCACGCTGACTGATGCGGCCCAGGTTGTACTCGTGATACGCCGTAGCCAGCCGAAGTCCCTCTACCGCGAACGTTACAGGCAGCAACGCGGCGTTGGCGGCCGGGACCAGTACCCGGCTTGCGGCCAGACTGAAAGTCGTCAATTGAGCGGCAGAACTCACGCCCAGGGCTGTTGCCTGGCCGATCCTGCCGATGGCGACGCTTGTCTGCATGTGGGGCAGGAGACTCCCTTGCAGGGTAGGATCGTTGAACATTTCCCAGGCGATCCCGGCCTGCTGGTACGCATCCCACGCCAGTCCGGCCGCCCCTGCAAGGCCGAGGATTGCCACGCCCTGTCCGGCTCGGTATTTCAGCATTGCGGCGGACTGGCCCCTCCGCGCTTCCCGGAAGATTTGTCGAGCATCGGAACTCTCCCGGGTCACCGCTCGTTCGATCACGCGCGCCTCCCCCCTCACGTTGGCCCGATTCCACCGACCCTCGAGCTTGGGCTCACCGGGCCGGCCCATCGTGTGAGGGGTCCTTACGACACCCGTGACAAGGCGATTCTTCTGCGCGGCCACGATTACGCGGGCCGACGCGACCCGGGCTTGTCTGGTTGCGTTTGGCGACATGAGGACCCTTCGAGCAGACCAGATCGTATTTGGGTTCGTGCCTTGTGAAGAACCGTAGGAGATAGTGGGCCTGGAGTTGCCTCCTTTCGCTTCGATCACACGGACGAAACCCTTCTTGTCATCCCAATGCACGGAGTCCGGTCCTTGGCGAATGCCGCGGTTCCTGGAGCCGAGCAACTGGCTCCAACCGCGCTCCGCAGCGAATCTGGCCCGACCCTGCTCCCCTATTCTTTCCGCTAGACGTGCTCGATCATACAACAGCGCGCGACCATACTCGCGTCGATAGTCGCGCTGAAAATAGTATTTGGGCTTAGCTTCCGCAGACGGAAAGAGCTTTTGTGCCGTCTCCGGTGTGGCCACCAACCAAAGCCGGACCGCCTGCTCCCGTGGTGTCAAGGGCAGGCTCAAGGTTGAGGCGCCGGAACGAGCCGGTACTGCGTTGAGGGCCGTCGTGGCCAACACGAACACGGTTACAGCGATTAACTGATGGATTCTCACGAGCCGTCCTCCAGAAATTCCTGCGATGGGTTCATTTCGGCCTTCGAATCACCGCCGACCGCCGCCGCAACCCCGTCAACGATAGGCTCGGTCGCGACATTCAGTCGGCGGGCTGTGCGGGTTGAAGGAAAGTAATCGCCCGTCTCCCCAGACGCCACAGGAGAACACCATTCACGCCTCCTTCCGTAACCTTGGTGCCCAGAACGGATAGTGTCGCTGCCAGAAATTCACTCATTTCGCTCTGTAACGTGCTCTGCAAAGTGTCGGAGACCGCGGCAGCGCCTTGCTGGGACAGCCCGCCAAGGTAAGTTTGTATTATCGAACGTGCCAGAATCGTCGCTGTCTGCCCGAGTGCCGGGCGCAGTCCGTAGAGGAACGTGAGATCCTTGATCAACGCTACGCATGCGTACAGCACGACTGCGTTGTCGAGCACGGCTAACGGAGCAAGGGCCGTACCAAGCCCCACATGCTTGGCGTACTGTCTGACACGACGTTCCGCCGCGCGATCCAGGATCGACTGGAACTGGCTGCGGAACGCCGAAAGCCACGCGTCCGACGGCATGGATTCGTCGTTCGCCAAGAGCGGCCGCCGCGCGGATACAAGGTCATTCCACTCGCCGTCGGTCAAGCCGAGGCCCTTCAAACGCCTGCAAGCCTCGTCGTTGAGTTGGTAGTTTTCAAGGTAATTTCGCAATTCTTGAATTGCCTGTTCTGCATGTTCCGCAACCAGAGCCTGCATGTGCCGGCGCTCTTGAAGGGCCTGGATCGCGCGGAGGTTGACGGATGGACTGCGCTGCAAACGGAACAGCGCGACGACGAGTCGTAGTATCATCCAACTCAGAATCCCGGCGAAGAGAACGGCCAAAAGGCCCACGATCCAGTTGAACGGTACCGGGAGGGTCGCGATGCTGGAAACCACCGCCGCCACTTGAGACACGACGAAGAGTCCGAGCACGGCCGCCAAGGCAAGCCCGCCCCAAGTCAGGGCGCGACGGATGCCGGAGGGCAACGCGAAGGCCGCGGGCTGTTGCAGCTCCTTCTCGAACTGTCGCCGCAACGCCTCGTCCTCCAGGCGTCTGGCCTCTTCGATCTCCTGTTCGCTCAAGACTCGGGCGCCGTCCATTCGGGATCGGGGTGTTCCCAACCCATGGTCACCCTGCCTCAGTTCCGGAGAGTCTGTAGTCGTGGCCTCCGCATCCACGTTTGCGAGCTGCCGCGGTTCCGTGTCGGAACTCTGCCGTGACTCCGCGTCGTCCAGGCGAGGCGTCCTTTCGATTTCCTGAACACTCAGCACCGTGGCGGCGTTCCTCGGAGATGGGGGTGTTTCCGACCGGTGGTCGCACCTCGTCGGACCCGGTGGGCCCGTGGTCATGGTTTGCGGCTCCACCTTTGCGAGCTGTTGCGGCTGGTTTTCGGACTGCTGCCGCGACTCCTCATGTTCCAGACGATGCGTTTCCTCGATCTCCTGATCGCTCAGCACTCGGGCGCCGTCCATCCGGGATCGGGGTGTTCCCAACCCGTGGTCGCCTTGCCTTGATCCCGGTGTATCCTTGTTCGTTGTCTTGGTATCCATGGCAGCCCTCCCTACTTGGCGACAAAGTCGAATACGGCGTTCAGGTTTCGATGCTTAGGAGGCCTCTGGTGGTTGCGCGGCAAACGAGGGGCCACATCGGGGAACTGGTAACAATCCGGATCCCAGTCGTCCGGCCAATCCTCTGGCAGCGCGGACACGAAAAACTCCATGTCTGAACGGTTTGGATTGTTGTCGTGGACCGGGACACCGCCCAGCTTGTCATCGTCCATCTTGTCCGTCCGAAAGGTGGAGACGCAGGAGCTGCAGTCAAACCACGTTACGTCCTTGGGACACAGTTCCTTTACGTGTCGAGTCATGCTCCGCAACAAGGACTTCATGCGACCCTCGGTAACGTCGGCCGTCCTGACGAGGTCGGCTTTTGTGGCGACAAAGGCCACCCGTTGCACCGCGGGTGACCAGAAGTTCAATTTTCTGAACAACCGGCGGCGGATGGAGGAATGATCCTGCATGTATTCGAACAAGGACCGCAGGACCTCGCAATTGTCGTTGTAACGATCAACGCCGCCGAGAAGCAGTGATCGGATATCCACCAGTACGATCAGGCTGTGAACGCTGGCCATTTTCTCGAATACTGGCATGACCACATCCTTGCGGTAGTGTTCGTAACGCGCGTTCATCGCTTGTAACAAACTGGGATCCTTGTCCAACAGGTGTGCCGGCAGCGGGGCGAACCGACTCGACAGCTCCGAACGATGAAGCCGGTCCTCGGCCAATTTATCCGGTTGATCGGGTCTGGCCATATTGCCGTGACGACTCAACATGAACTCTGACGGCGATACCAGGAGCCGGCAATTCAATGCGAATCGCGCCAGAAGCTTCCAATAGCTGCCAACGACCTGTTGCAACCGGTCGAAAGACGTCCCGGTGTCGTTCTGCGGCGCGGCCAGGATGGCCTCCATCTCCTGCTCGAATGCCTGGAAGGCGTCCCGGCGAGAGGAGTCGCTGGCCAATTGTGCAAGCATGTAGCGGGACCAAGAGGTGAAATCGTCATGCAGCGCAATCCCCACGTCCGCGATACGCTCGCCGGGAAAATCTAAGAATTCCAACTGTTGTTTCCATCGTTAGTCAGAGCGGGTGAAGGTGCATACGTAACGATGGTCGTGCGTCGTCTTCATGGGCCAACGACTCTCTTTCGCGGCCATGAGACTCCGAAACTGCTTGAACGGAAAAGCCAGTGAGGCCGGAACTTCGCGAAATTGAGTGATCTTCGCCTTGTTGTCAAGTTTAAAGTTCATGCTGTCGAATTCTTGCAGGTGCCATAACAGAGAGGTCAGGAAGGCCGTCTTGCCGCTTCCGGACAGGCCGGTGATGGCAATCTTTCTCTTCTTCGTCGTCAGGTCGAATGTCATGTCGTATGAGTCCTTTGAGTGCGGCCGGCATCTCTTGGGATCGACGCGTCGTCGCGGTTGGGTCGTGTCGATCCCGCCCGGTGGCCGGTTCGGGTGGAGTCCTTTTCACCAGCATCGTCAGCCCATTTGGTCAGAACCCAAGGCAAGGCACAAGCCGGCAACACGTTGAAGGCCGGAGTGGTGGTGGCAAGCTGCTCCACTGGACGGTGGCTCACGAGCCGTCCTCCAGAAATGCCCGAAGTGGCTTCTTCTTGGCCGACGCGGACTGTTGCGCTACTTCCATCTGCTCGGGACGACCGTCCAACTTGTTCCAGCCAACTCGAAACTCCCGTTGGTAGAGTTCGGAGACGGGCAGGTCCAGCAAAGCGCGGTTGATGGGCAGGAGGTAGACGATCATGGCTTGCCGGACTACTTGATACTCCGAGGGGTGGGGGTCACGTAGGCGCAACAACTTGAGAAGGAGCCGCGGCATGCGCTGCTTCTCGGCCCGCTTGGAGTAGTCGTCAAGCACAGCTTTGAATTGCCTGATTTCGCCAAGCGCCCAATGCTGATACGACCGCACCGCGCGAGCGTGGCGCTCTTCAGCCTGTCGAGTCGCTTGGGTTTCGTGGGTGGCTACGGCACGACGCAACTCTCTTTCCAGCCGTTCGTGGGTTGGTGCGTGGATGCCGTCCAGAACCAGTGCCACACGGGACGATGCCACCTGCTGCAGGAGCGTCCTGAGAGCGGTCACGCGGACTGCGTGTTGAGCGCGCTCCGCTCTCCGAAGCGAGAACGGACGCCATTGAGGCTGATGAGCTTCATAGATGGCCGGTAGATCGGGCTTCAGTTGCCGTACGGTCTGCCATTGTCTTTGCAAGACGTCGGCCTGCTCAACGGCCTGGCGTCGCAGCATCTCTTTGTAAAGCTTCTGCCGCAGGGCCGGGATATCGACGTCGGGGCCAGCGGCTTCCTGGTCTACCGCATCGAGTTCGAGCACGTCGTAGATCGCGACAACCTCTGCCATGTTGGCGGTGGCGTCCTGAGGTCCCTCCAGGAGTTCTTTCGCCTGCTGTACAGCCTCCGAGACGCGCCGCCGAATAGCCTCGCCAGGGAGTGCGTTGGCGCACTCCTGTATCAGCGAAACCAACTCCCCAGCGGTGCCTTCCGGTGTGGCTGTCGCCAAGGCGCGCAGTTGGTCGACCCGTTGGTCCAGTTGGTCAAGCGACAGGTCTTCATCGGGCGGCGCATTCAGATGCTTCCAGCCGTTCCTGCATGTTGTTGGGATTGTACTCGTGGCGAGCGGCGAATCTGCATCCGGCGCGTCATTCAACGTCGTGAATACCAGCGCTGCCCAACGGATCCGCGAGAGCCGCGGAAGGTACTGCGGTTCGGCCCATAATGGGATGCCAGTGACCAGCGCGGATACCCCTTCAAGGAAACTCTCGGCCTCGCCGGGGTTCTTCGGCCATCGGCTGACGTCGCTCACCTGCTCTTCAAGTTCCGCGAGGCGGCTTTCCCACTCAGGAGGCATGGTGGCGGGTACGCTGTTTTCGAGTATCTCTTGCAGAACGCTCGACTGCGCGCGAAGTGCGCCTTGCAGTTGTTGTATCTGGTCCTGCAGCGCATCCAATTGAGCGGACTGGGTCTCCGGTTGCCGCGGATTCGCGAGTTTTGATTCGTTCTGCCGCTCATCGCGCTGGTCGCAACCCACCAAACCCGCCAGGATGAGAGCGAGGATGATGGAGTGAGGCATGAAATGACTTCGCTCTGTCTTGCAGTGGGGTTTGGACATTTTGAGTGTCAACATACGGCCTCCGTTTTTATGTTCGGACGGATCGGTTCTCCGCGTGTTCGTGGCTTTGGCCGCGGCGGCTTCGGCGCCGGATGCCTGAAACTGAGAATGGTGCCCTTCGACTCCGCTTCGCTACGCTCAGGACAAACGGTTGCACGGGATGCTTCGTGAATTCTGTCCGGACGGTTGATGCGACTTCCTGGATAGGTCGGCTTGTGGTTATACGAATACCCACCGGTCCTGCTCCGCGGCGCGCAGGGCGGCGTCGAGCACGCGTTGGGCGGCGAGTCCGTCGGCGAAGGTGGGTGCAGCGGGGGTGCCGTTGCGGATGGCGTCGACGAAGTCGCGGGTGAGCTTGGCGAAGATGAACTCTCCCTGGGCGCGCTGGGGGTCGGAGTCGTCGAGCCCGCGGGTGTAGCGTTCGGGAATGTCCAACGGTTCGGGGGAGCGCGTGTCGCCCCGGGCGCCCCAGAGGTGGCCGCGCACCCAGCCCCGGACGTTGCGGTCGAAAACGAAGCGCAGCATCCCGGCGTCGCCGTAGACCTCGAGGTTCTGGTAGTTGCTTTTGCGCGCCACCGCGCTCAGGCGGATGCACGCGGTGGCGCCGCCCGACAAGCGCCCGAGCAGCGTGAAGCTGTCCTCCACGGTCACCGGCCGCGGTGTGCCGCTCCCGTCCGGCAACTCCGGGATGAAGGTGTCGGCGTGGCCCCAGACGCTCTCGAACTCGCCGATTAGCCAGCGGAGCCGGTCCACCATGTGTACGCCGATGTCCCCCATCACGCCGAAGCCGGCCAGCTCCCGCTGGTGGCGCCAGTAGTGGGTCAGGCCGGGCGTGGCGCGGTTCTCGCTGAACCAGCGAGCCTCCACTTGGTACACGCGCGCGCCCACGTAGCCGCCGTCCAGCAGTTCCTTCATGTAGGCCAGCGCCGGGATGTGGCGGTGGTTGAAGGCGGTCATGTGCACGCGCCCGGCGACTTCGGCCTGGGACAGCATGGTCTCCGCTTGGGCGGAGTTCATGGCCAGGGGCTTTTCGCACAGCAGGTGCAGTCCGTGGTCGACGGCCGCCGCGACCATCTCCGCGTGGAGATGCGGCGGCGCCACGATGCTGACGGCGTCGAGGCCGGGGTGGTCCAGGAGCTGGCGGTAGTCGGTGTACACGTGGGGCACGCCAAATGCCTTGGCAGTCGCCTCCGCTCTTTCCGGCGTCCGTTGGCAGAACGCCACCACCTCCGCGTTGTCGGTGACGCCGTAGCCCTGCAGGTGTTGGGTGCCGAACCCGCCTCCGATGACCCCGATTCTTACCGCCGTCATGAATTCTCCTCCTTGGGATTGTGCGATTTGGATGGGAGCCTTGGCCGGTTCCATCTAACAGGCTGTGTCCGGACCTGCCACGGCTTGCTACCGTTTCCGCGTGCGCGCGGCGGGAACCACCAGGATGGTGAATGCACCCAACAGGTTGATGGCGCCGAAGAGATAGAACGTGTAGCGCAGTCCGTAAATGTCGGCCACGGCGCCGGCTACCAGCGGAAACAACAGCGACAGGGCGGAACGCCCCACGTCCATGAAGGTCTGGGCCGCGCCCCAGATATCCCTGGGCGCGTGCTCCAGCCCGCTGGCCTGGATGATGGGTCCCACGGCGAAGAGCGCCATGCCGCCGAGGGACACCACCGGAAGCAGGAACCACCCGGACGGCATCAACGGTATGGAGCCGATGAGCAGGCCCCCGGTGAGAAGCGAGAGGAAGATGGTGCCTTTCCGTCCGAAGCGGTCGGAGAGGTGCCCGATGACCGGCGCGAAGATGGTGCCCACCAGCGCCAGGCACGCGAGGTAGACGCCGACCGTGGCGATGCCCATGTTCAGGTCGGTGGTCAGGTAGAGCGGCAGGAAGGTGGGGACCAGATTCTCCCCGATGGAGCGAAGCGACGCCACCAGGGTCACGCCCATCAGCGGCAGGTTGGTGAGGATGTCGGCGCGCAGGGCCCGGCCGTAGGAAGCGGAACGGTTGCGCGCCGTGGCGTCGTGCCGCAGGGGCGGCAGCACCGCCCAGAGAAAGAGCGCGATGGCGACGCCCGGCACGAACTGGAACAGGTAGGCGGTGCGCCACGTGATCCAGGTGAGCAGCGCGCCCACCACGATGGGGGCCAGGGCCGCGCCCACGTTCGCCCCCATGGCGTGTACCCCCAAGGCGAAACCCATGCGGTCCGGGAACTTCTCGCCCACCACCGCGCGGGCGGGCGCGTGCCACAGGAAACCGCCCAACAGGGCCTGGGTGCACACCAGGGCGCCGAAGATCCAGAAGGTCGCGGCAAATCCCTGGAGCGAGAAGAACAGGGAGGGCCACAGGAGCGACAACAGCAGGATGCCTCTGCGGTCCCGCAGCAGGTCGGTGGCCAGGCCGCCGATGGTGATGCTCAGGATGTGAGACACCCGCTGCGCCGAGCGCAATACGCCGATCTCGGTGTAGGAGATGCCGAAGTCGCGCACCACTAGCGGCAGGCACACGGCCATGGTGCCCTGGAATATGTGCGTGACGCCGTGGCCCACGGTCAGCAGCCCGAGCACGCGGCTACGGGATGGTTCCGGCGCTGCGGCGTCGGGTGCGGCTGTGAGGTCGGCGGCGGTGCTCATCGCGTATTCCCGCCCCGGCTCAAGGGGCGGCGGCTCCGGCGCGCTTCCGTTCGCCGCGGACCCTGAAGGGTGGGGCGAAGCGTTCCCCACGGGTGTTCCGGCCGCTTGCCATACGCGGGCTCGCGCGGTGGCGGAGAAGGGAGGGAGTCGAACCCTCCGAGAACCTTACGGCCCTCAGACTGGTTTTGAAGACCAGCGGCACCACCGGGCACCTTCCTTCTCCACGTGAGCCCACAAGTTAGCAGCCGGCCATCATGGAGGCAAAAGCCGGCCGGTGCCGCGTTTCGCAGGCACGTTGACCCGGATGCGCAGGATGTTGCTGTTGTCCGCGGCAGCTCAGGTCCCCGCGGCGCCGGGCGCGGTGAAAGCCTGCACCTCCGGCAACTCCTCCTCGAACGCTTCCACCTCCACAAGCGCCGTCTGGGAGACGGGGCCCTGAGCGAGCCGCGAGGTGCCCTTGTCCAGGGTCAGGACGTTGGGATTGCCGTGCCGTTCCAGACCGCCCGGCGCGGCGGGGTCGAACCAGGCTCCGGTGGCCAGCACGACGGTGTCGGGCGATACGTTCTGGGTGACGCGGGCGCCAGCGAGACAGGCTCCGCGATCATTGTGCACGCGTATCACGGTGCCGTCCGCGATCCCTCTTGCGGCTGCGGCGGCGGGGTGGATCAGCAGCGGCTCGCGGCCCTGCACCTTGTTGGCCACGCTCACGGCTCCCGGGTCATGCTGGCTGTGAAGTCTCGTGGTGGGCTGATGGGAGATGAGGTGGAGCGGGAAACGGCCGGCCTTCTCTCCGCACAGCCACTCTTTTGGCTCGATCCAGGCCGGATGCCCGGGGCAGTCGTCGTAGCCGAAGCCGGCGATGGTTTCGGAGAAGATCTCGATACGCCCGGACGGCGTCGGCAACGGGTGCGCGACGGGATCTTCCCGGAATTGGGCAAGGAGCACCTTCTCGTCGCCATCCGTCGGCAGGGTGACATGACCGGCGCGCCAGAACGCATCGAACGGCGGCAACTCGATGCCTTCGCGGATGAACTGCCCGCGGAACGTATCGTAGAGGTGCTGCAGCCAGTCCTTTTCCTGCCTGCCTTCGGTGAAGCCGTCCTTGAACCCCAGTCGATGGGCAAGACCCGAGAAGATGTCGTAGTCGTTCCGCGCCTCGCCCACCGGAGGGATGGCCTGTGCCATGGCCAGTACCTCGGGGTCGGCGGCCTGCCAGCCGATGTCGTTGCGTTCCAGGGGGGTGGTGGCCGGCAGCACGATGTCGGCGTGCCGCGCCTGAGGGTTCCACCAGGGTTCGTGGACGACGATCGTTTCCGGACGCTGCCATGCTTCCACCAGCCGGTTGAGGTCCTGGTGGTGATGAAAGGGGTTGCCGCCGCACCAGTAGACGAGACGGATGTCGGGATACCGCAACCGCTGTCCGTTGTAGTCGAACGGTTCGCCGGGATGGAGAAGCATGTCCGCGATGCGCGCCACCGGAATGAAGGAGCTCACCGGGTTCACGCCCTGCGGCAGCGCCATCCCGCCGACGGACTTCACGGGATTACCCATGGAGCCCGTGGCGCCGTAGCCGTAGCCGATGCCGCCTCCGGGAAGTCCGATCTGGCCCAGCATCGCCGCCAGGACCGCCGCCATCCAGTAGGGCTGTTCGCCGTGGTCGGCGCGCTGCAACGACCAGCTCACGGTAATGAACGTCCGCGCCGCCGCCATGCGCCGGGCGAGGCTCCGGATGGTGTCCGTCGGGATGCCGCACAGGGCCGCCGCCCACTCCGGGTCCTTGGGTTGACCGTCCCGCTCACCCATGAGGTAGGCCCGAAAGGACTCGAACCCGGTGCAGTACTTGTCCAGGAACGCCCGGTCGTGGAGGCCCTCGTGAACCAGCGAGTGGGCCAGGCCCAGCATCAGCGCGGTGTCGGTGTTGGGGCGCGGCGCCAGCCACTCCGCCTGGAGGAAGTCCGCGGCGTCTTCCTTCAACGGACTGATGTTGACGAACTCGACGCCGTTCTCCTTGCAGCGTTCGAGCCAGCCGCGTATGGCATGTCTGCTCAAGCCGCCGGCGCTGACCTGGGTATTCTTGAGCGGGATGCCCCCGAAGCTGACCACGAGCTCCGCATGCCTGGCGATCACCGGCCACGAAGTGGACCCGGTGCGAACGGCTCCCCAGTCGTACCCGAACACATGGGGGACGATGACTTCCGCTGCCGCAAAGCTGTAGGTGTTGACGGACCGGACGTAGCCGCCCGACTGGTTCAGGAAGCGGTGAAGCTGACTTTGGGCGTGGTGGAAGCGGCCCGCGGAGGCCCAACCGTAGGAGCCGCCGAAAATTCCCGAGTTGCCGTAGGAGTCCCGTACCCGCCGGAGCTCCCCCGCCACCAGGTCCAGCGCCTCGTCCCAGCTCACCGGGACGAACGGCTCCGTCCCGCGGCCTCCTCCGTGATGCTCGGGCCCCCGCTCCAGCCAGCCCTTCCGCACCATGGGCCGGGCCACCCGGCAGGGGTGGTGAACGGCGTCCGGGATCGACCGCCCGATGGGCGACGGGTCCGGGTCACCGGCCAACGGATGCACCGCCACGATGCGTTCACCCTGGACCTCGACCTGATAAGCACCCCAGTGGAGGGACGTTTGAACGCGTTTGGAGTGTGTCGTGCCCATCATGCCGTCCTCCAGCTCGATGTCTTCAACAGAATCATTTCCTACATCCCTACACATAGAACCAAACCGGTCCATCCCGCAAACATGACAACCGGCGGCAGTTGCTGGCGGCTGGCATTTCCCGGCAGCCGGTACTACAATCCCGCGTCATGAAGGTGGAGCGGCGGGCCGTACTGGAGCGGCTTCGGGATCATCTGACCGGGAACGACATCGTGGTGGCCGCGCTGGCCGGCACCACCGCGGATACCTACCAAGTGGTCCACCGGCCGGAGAACCTCTACCTCGTGGGCCTCGGCATGGTGACCCAGGTAAGCTTGGGACTGGCGCTGGCCCTGCCGGAATCCAGGGTGGTGTCACTGGACACCGACGGCAGCCTCTTGCTGGCCCCCAGCATCCTGTCGGTGGCGGCCGCGTCCGGAGCGGAGAACCTCCGCATCGTCGTCTTCGACAACGAGCAGCTCTTCGGCAGCCGCGGCGGCGCCCCCAGCCAGACCGCGGCGGGCGCGGACCTCACCGCCATGGCCCGGGCCGCGGGCATACGGCAAGCGGACACGGTGGCCGATGAAGGCGGCATAGCTTTGGCGTTGGAGAGGCTCTTCTCCCAGCCGGGCCCGGCCCTCCTCACCGCGAAGATCGAGTTGGCGGCAAGAGCCGAGGGGCCGAGCATGGACGGGCAGGAGAACAAGTACCGGCTGGTGCGGCGCATCGAGGCCATCCGCGGGCGCACGATCCTGGCGCCGCCAAAGCCGTGACAACCAGGGGAGACGGGGCTAGTGTCCTGTCCCACGTAATTCTTTACCAAGATGCGCAGGATTTCTTGTGGTCGGCAAGGCGCGATGACGAGCAGTGGCGGTCACCACGCGAGGAAGAGCAACGCAGCCGACGACAAGAAAGACAAACAGATTGGTAAAGAATTACGTGGGACAGGACACTAGGGAGGGTGACCGGAAGTGAAGGACGAGGTTGCGGCTGAGGCGCATCGGTGCCTGACGGAGGCGGGGGTCGACTTCGTCGCCTGCATGCCCGATTCGGCGTTCCTGGAGATCTATCAGCGACTGGAAGCGGATTCCAGGGTGCGGTACCTCCAGGTGGCCAACGAGAGCGACGGCGTGGGCATCTGCATGGGCGCGTGGCTGGGCGGGGCCCGCCCGGCCATGCTCATGGAGAACACCGGGTTCGCGCTTTCCTGCTACGCGCTGCTGCGGGGCCCCGCCGCCTTCGGCGTCCCCATGCTCCTCCTCATCAGCTACCGCGGCGGCTTCGGCGATGAGCGCTGGTTCTCGGTGCCGTTCGGATGGGCCACCGAGCCGCTGCTGGAGAGCCTGCGCATCCAGTACAGCGTGGTGAACGAGGCCGGCGACATGGCCCACGCCATCCTTGGCGCCGTCAAGTCCATGAACGCCATGCAGGCGCCGGTGGCGGTGCTGTTCCCGCCCCAACTCTTTTCCGAGGCGAAATGAAACCCGCCGGCTTCGAGTACCACGATCCGACCACCCTGTCCGAAGCCACGGCGCTGCTGGGCCGTCTGGGCGAGGACGCCCGGGTACTGGCCGGCGGCCAGAGCCTGGTGCCGCTCATGAACTTCCGCCTCGCCCGCCCCGCGCATCTGGTGGACCTGAACCGCGTGGCCGAGCTGGACTTCCTGTCCGTGGAGGGTGGGGAACTGCGCATCGGCGCGATGACCCGGCAGAGGGCGCTGGAGCGCTCCGAAGAGGCGGCGGTATGGCCGCTGCTGCGGGAAGCAGCGGGATTCATCGGCCACGTCCAGATACGCAACCGGGGCACGGTGGGCGGTAGTCTCGCCCATGCCTTTCCCTCCGCCGAGCTGCCGGTGGCCATGGTCACGCTGAATGCCGGGTTGGTGGTGCAAGGGGCGGGAGGGGAGCGTGCCGTGTCGGCGGCGGATTTCTTTCTGGGCACCATGACCACGACCCTGGAGCCCGGCGAGCTGCTCCGCGAGGTGCGGGTTCCGGCGCCGGCCGCCGGCAGCGGCGCGTCGTTCCGGGAGGTGAGCCGCCGCTACGGCGACTTCGCGCTGGCGGGGGCGGCGGCGCTGGTGACGCTGGACCGGGACGGCGCGGTGACGGGCGCCCGGTTGACCCTCACCGGTTCCGCTCCCATCCGCGCCCGCGATGCGGAGGCCGCCGTGATGGGGGAGAAACCCTCGGAGGCGCTGTTCCGGGAGGCGGCCCGCCGCGCCGTGGCCGGCATCGAGCAGGACTCCGACATGCACGCGAGCGCCGATTACCGCCGCCGCGCGTGCGAGGCGCTGGCCCGTCGCGCGTTGGCGGAGGCCGCGCGGAGGGCCGCGGCGGCCATGGAGGATTCCCCATGAGCACGCGCAGCATCACGGTACGGGTCAACGGGGTCGAGCGGCACGGGGAGACGGAGCCGCGCAAGCTCTTGAGCGACTTCATCCGGGACGACCTGGGGCTCACCGGCACCCACGTAGGCTGCGAGCACGGCGTGTGCGGCGCCTGCACGGTGTTGCTGAACGGCGATCCGGTGCGTTCCTGCCTGATGTTCGCGGTGCAGGCCGGCGGCGCCGAGATCGACACCGTGGAGGGGCTGGCGCCGGACGCGGACACGCTGCATCCGCTGCAGGAGAAGTTCCAGGAGCGGCACGGCCTCCAGTGCGGCTTCTGCACGCCGGGCATCCTGCTCACCGCCCGGGCGCTGTTGCGGGAGAAGCCCGATCCCGGCGACACCGAGATCCGCGAGTGGATCAGCGGCAACCTGTGCCGCTGCACCGGCTACACGAACATCGTGACCGCCATTCGCGAGGCCGCGGGGTTGATGTCGGAGGAGGAGGCGGCCGCCTCCTCGCCCCGAAAGGACTGAAGAAAAGCCCATGCCCTACATCGGTTCGAGCGTGAAGCGGATAGAGGACGTCCCGCTGCTTCGGGGCATCGGCAAGTACGTCGGCGACATCCGGCGGCCGGGGATGGTGCATGCCGCCGTGTTGCGGAGCACCCGCGCCCACGCCCGCCTCGCTGCCATCGACGCTTCCGCGGCGTTGGAACTGCCCGGCGTCGTAGGCGTGCTCACCGCCGCGGACATGCCCGGCCTCAAGACCATTCCCATGCGCACGGGCCAGATCGACGGACTCGAGCGTTCGCAGCAGACGCCCATCGCAACGGACCGGGTGCGCTACGTGGGAGAGCCCGTGGCGGTGGTGGTGGCGCGGGATCGCTACGTCGCCGAGGACGCGCTGGAGCTGGTGGAGGTGACCTACCAGGAGCTGCCCGTGGTGACCGACGCCCGCGCGGCCATGGGACCGGACGCCCCCCGGCTCCACGACACGGTGCCGGGTAACGTGCCCGCCGATTTCCAGGTGGAAAGAGGCGACGTGGAGCGCGCGCTCGCCGAGTCCGACCTCGTTATCGAAGAAGCCTTCGAGACCCAGCGTCACGGCGCGGTGCCGCTGGAAACCCGTGGCCTGGTGGCGGAGTTCGACGAGACCAACGGCATGCTTACGGTGTGGGGCCCAACCAAGATGACCCACACCAACTGGCGCATCCTCTCGGAGTTGAGCGGCATTCCCCAGAGCGCCATTCACTTCATCGAGCCGGCGGTGGGGGGAGGGTTCGGCGGTCGCGGCGAGTTCTATCCCGAGGACTTCCTGATCCCCTTTGCCGCCAGGCACTTCCGCCGGCCGGTGTGCTGGATCGAGGACCGCTCGGAGAACCTCAAGGCCTTGAACCAGTCGCGGGAGCAGACCTACCGGATGCGGTTGGGACTGCGCAACGACGGCACCGTGCTGGCCATGGACGCGGAGATCCTGTTCGACATGGGCGGCTACACCCGCACCCACGGCGGCGTGCCCATCGTCGCCTCATCGGCCATGCTGCGGGGACCGCTGCGCATCGAGAACTACCACTGCCATGCCTATTGCGTGCTCACCAACAAGACCCCGGTGGGCACCTATCGGAGCCCTGGCCGCTACGAGGCCAACTTCGTGCGCGAACGGCTGCTGGACATGGCGGCGCACCGGCTCGGGCTCGATCCCGCGGAGTTGCGGCGGCGCAACATGATCCGTCCGGAGGAGATGCCCTACGACCACGGCAAGACCCCGTACCACTACACCATCTACGACAGCGGCGACCTGCCGGGCCAGCTCGAGGCGGCGCTGGACCACATGGGCTACGAGGAGCTTCAGCAGCGCTGCGCCGCCGCCCGGGCGGAGGGCCGGGCCATGGGCGTGGGCATCGGCTGCTTCGTGGAGACCAGCGGCATCGGCCCCTGGGAGTACGCCCGGGTGGAGGTGGGCAACAACGGCGGCGTGGTGCTCTACTGCGGCATCAACTCCGTGGGGCAGGGCATCGCCACCGCCCTGAGCCAGATCGTCGCCGACGAGATGTGCGTGTCCATCGACGATGTGCGGGTGGTGCACGGCGATACAGCCAAGGTCCCCTACGGCAACGGCAGCAACGCCAGCCGCTCCACCGTCATGGGCGGCAGCGCGGCGGTGGGCGCATGCCGGAAGGTGAAGGACAAGCTCCTGCGGCTGGCCTCCGCGGAGCTCGAGATCGACGCCGGCGACCTGGAGCTGGCGGACGGCCGCATCAGCGCCAGGGGCGCGCCGGAGCGGAGCCTGGACTTCGCCGCGCTGGTGCGGCTGGCGCTACCCGGCCCGGCGCTGGCCCGGGGTTTTGCCCCCGGCATCTCCGAGGAGGACTTCTTCGCCACCGACAAGCGGCCGTTCCCCTATGGCGTCCACGTCGTTCTGGTGGAGGTGGACCGGGAAACCGGCATGATCGAGATCCTCGACTATCTGGTGATGGAAGACGTGGGCCGCAAGATCAATCCCATGATCGTCGAGGGCCAGATGGCCGGCGGCCTGGCCCAGGGCATCGGCGGCGCGCTGCTGGAGGAGTTCGCCTACGACGAGGACGGCCAGCCCCAGTCCACCAGCTTCATGGACTATCTCATGCCCACGGCCATGGACGTACCCCAGGGCCGGTTCATTTCCACCGAGGACTTCCCCTCGCCCCACAACCCGCTGGGGGTCAAGGGAGCGGGGGAGGGCGGCATCACCGCCGCCGGCGCGGCCCTGGCCAACGCCGTCTCCCACGCCCTCGGGGTGGAGATCACCCGGCTGCCGCTCAAGCCCGGCTACCTGCTGGGACTCATGGACGCGGCGGAGAAGGGTTGAGCACATGGAAGCGCTCCCCATCGCACCCGGCGAGATTGTCGACATGCACGCTCACGTCTACCCGGAGGGGTGCTTCGACGAGGTTCTGAAGGCCCGGCCGGAGTTCGCCCTGGTCCGGTCGCAGCGCGGCATCTCGCTGACCTGCCGGGGTAGTCACACCATGTCAGCGCCCCCGGAGACCGATCTGCCCGGCCGCCTGCGGACCATGGACGAGGCCGGCGTCAAGGTCGAGGTGCTGTCCGTGGGCGCCCTCAACACCGGATGGGCCGGCCCCGCCACCGCCCGTCTCGTCAATGACGGCCTGGCCGAGGTGTGCCGGCAGCATCCGGACCGTTTCCGTTTCGTCGCCGCGCTCCCATGGACCCGCACCGCCGCGCTCATGGACGAGCTGGACCGGGCCATGGGCCTGGGAGCCGTGGGGGCGGGCATCACCACCACCGTCGCCGAACACACCCTCGACGCCCCCGAGCTGCGGGAGTTCTGGCGCGAGGCCCACCGGCGCGGCCTCCTGGTGCTGGTGCATCCGACGTTCCCCCTCGACGGCCCCGCCAACGACCGCGGCGAGTACCTCTCCGTCGGCTACCTCGGCGAGACCGCCATGGCCGCCGCCAAGCTCACCCTGGGCGGCGTGCTCGAAGAATGCCCCGGCGCCCGCATCGTCTGGTCCCACTGCGGCGGCGGGCTGTGCATGGCGCTGGACCGCATCGACCGGGGCTACCGCCGCTACGAGAAGTGCCTGCGCCCCCCGAGCGAGTACCTGCGCCAATGCTGGTACGACACCGTCACCTTCTCCGGTCCCGCCCTGGACTGCGCCCGCGCCACCTTCGGCGCCGACCGGCTGGTCTACGGAACCGACGAGCCCCACGTGCCCAACGGCAGCAAGGGCGTTTTGGCCGCGCTACGCGATCGGCCCTGGCCGGAGGCGGAGCTGGGCGCGGTTCTTGGCGGTAATGGCCGCCGGCTACTGCAAGTGTCTTAGCTCCCCATAGGCTCCTCTGCCTTCTCAACCTTCCTTTGGTTCCTTTCCTGCCGGGTTTCGGTGGCAGATGTTTTCGACCGCCCCGTCGCATCGGCACCATCCATCGATCTCTCCGCAGCGTCCCATCGTTTGGCCGTTCCCGCGATCCACTCGTGGATTGTCCGCCGACTCACCCTTTTGATTCATGGCCCGGGCTTGTTGGAGGTGAGGACGAGACCGTCAGGGGGTGCTTGACAAACTTAATGATAATATATTATCAATAATGCCTTAGATCAGAAGAAGTAACCATGCGGGGCGTCGGCCGAGTTCGAGGACCCCCGCAGGACTTGCATCGCGGCTGGCTCGGCCTGAACGGGCGAGAGGGGATCCCATGGAAAACTCGAATCTCGATGTATCATCGCGGCGACTGCCGGTTTTTCCCATCAATGCGTAGGCCAATCAGAGTCAATGGGTCCGCGGGAGAGACGCGGTTCGGACGTGCCGTCTCGCCTCTAGACAGTGGCGTGGCCGTTCAACTTGTTTGGGCTGGTACCCTCGCGACCCTGCTGTGGGTTGCCGCGGCCTGGGCGATGGGGTGGCTGCCATGACAACCGCCTTTTCCCTCCACGACGTCACCCTGGGATACGACCGCCATCCGGCCGTGCATCACCTGACCGGCAGCTTCGCAACCGGTTCGTTGACGGCGCTGGTCGGCCCCAATGGATCAGGCAAGAGCACCTTGCTCAAGGGACTGATCGGTCTCCTGGCGCCTCTTGAGGGCCACTTGGAACGCAACGGCCTGTGCCAGAGCGATATTGCCTATCTGCCCCAGCAGGCAGAGATCGACCGCAGTTTCCCGATTTCGGTGATCGAGACGGTGTTGCTGGGTCATTGGCGCACGACCGGTCTGTTCCGCCCAATCACGCGTACCCTCCGGCGGCAAGCCGAGAAAGCGCTGGTGGCTGTCGGTCTCGATGGCTTCGGTCGACGGCCGATTGCCTCCCTGTCAGCGGGGCAGTTTCAACGGGTCTTGTTTGCCCGCATGCTATTGCAAGACTGTCCTGTGATTCTGCTCGACGAGCCCTTCACGGCAATCGACGCCAAGACCACGGCCGACCTTCTGAGGGTGGTGGTGGGATGGCATGGCGAAGGACGAACGATCATCGCCGTGCTGCATGACCTCGACCAAGTGCGAGAGAGTTTTCCCGACACCCTGCTGATTGCCCGGGAGCCCATTGGCTGGGGGGCGACTACCAAGGTTCTGCGGGCAGAACATCTCTTCCAGGCGCGACAGATGGCGGAGGCGTGGGATGACCGTGCCGAGGTCTGCTGGCGAGGCGTTGCCTGATGGACATCCATGCCGCCCTGATCCAGCCCTTCATCGAGTTCGGCTTCATGCGCAGGGCGCTGGCGGCTTGCCTGGCGCTCAGCCTCGGCTGCGGCCCGGCGGGCACTCTCCTTGTTCTGCGCCGCATGAGCCTCGTCGGGGATGCCTTGAGCCACGCCGTGCTGCCGGGTGCGGCCGTCGGTTTCATGATCGCCGGGCTCTCCCTCGTCGTCATGAGCTTCGGCGGCTTCATCGCGGGCCTGGTCGTGGCGGGGCTGTCCGGTCTCGTGGCGCGTGTGACCCCTCAACGCGAGGATGCCAGCTTTGCCGCCTTCTATCTCATTTCGCTGGCGCTTGGGGTGCTCATCGTCTCCACACACGGCAGCAACGTCGATCTCATGCATGTGCTGTTCGGAACCATTCTCGCTGTCGACGATGCGTCCCTGCTGCTCATTGTCTCCATCGCGACGCTGACTCTTTTCACCCTGGCCGTCATCGGACGCGGATTGATCGTCGAGTGCTTCGATCCCGGCTTCCTGCGCGCCGTGGGTGGCCCCGGCGCCGCCGTTCACTTCGTGTTTCTGGTGTTGGTCGTCATGAACCTCGTCGCCGGGTTCCACGCGCTCGGTACGCTGATGGCGGTGGGGTTGATGATGCTACCGGCCGCGGCCGCGAGGTTCTGGGCGGGTCAAGTTGCGACGCTCGCGGCCGCGAGCAGCGCCATCGCTTTCGCTTCCGCGTATGCGGGACTGCTGCTCTCTTACCACGTAAATCTTCCGTCCGGACCGGCGATCATCCTGGTCGCCGGGGGCGTCTACATCGTCTCGGTTGTCGCGGGTCCGCGCGGCAGCCTGCGGACGCGGTTCCTGCCGCTCCGCCATCTTCAAGCTTGAATCGCAAAGGAGAATTCAAACCATGCATCGCTTTTCACGCCGCTTGATTCTTGCTGCGCTTGTCACCCTCGCCGTCGCCGCGACGTCTCCATCCTGGGCAGCCGACAAACTCAAGGTCGTTGCCACCTTCACCGTTCTCGGAGACATGGTGAAGAATGTCGGCGGGGAGCACGTCACCCTCACCACGCTGGTCGGGCCGGACGGTGATGCCCACGTCTACGAACCGACTCCGGCCGATGCGCGCGCGCTGGCCCAGGCGGACCTGGTCCTCGTCAACGGCCTTGGCTTCGAAGGCTGGATCGACCGGCTCGTCAAGGCATCCGGCTACAAGGGGCCGGTTGTCGTGGCCAGCGAAGGGATTGCTTTGTTAAGGGCGGAAGAGGATCACGGACATGGCCATGGGGACGCATCCGTTTCCGCCGAAAAGTCGGAGAAGGACGAACACCACCACGAAGGCGAGTTCGACCCTCACGGCTGGCAGGATCTCGCCAATGGACGCATCTATGTCACCAATGTCGCTGATGCACTTGCCGCGGCCGATACGGCTCATGCCAACGACTACCGCCGCCGTGCCGAAGCTTACGACCGCGAACTGGAGACGCTGGATCGGGACATCCGCGGCCGGCTCGACGCCGTCCCCGCGGAACGGCGCAAGGTGATCACATCGCACGACGCGTTCCGGTACTTTGGGCGCGCCTACGGCATCGAATTTCATGCCCCGGTCGGTCTCAGCACCGAAGACGAACCGTCGGCAGGCGAAGTGGCCGCTCTCATTCGCCAGATCCGGGATGAGGGCATCCACACATTGTTCGTCGACAACATCACCGACCCTCGCCTGGTGCAGCAACTCGCCCGCGAAGCCGAGGCCGTCGTTGGGGGTACGCTCTACGCGGACTCGCTTTCCGGGGCCACCGATCCGGCGCCGACCTATCTCGACATGTTCCGCCACAACGCGAGCGAACTCGTCAAGGCCTTCACGAAATGAGCAGGGGCAGCCGTGGCGCTGAAACGCCTGCTGCCGTGACGCCATCCGGCCCCATCTTCGGTCTCAGCGTGTCGCAAGGAGAAGAGAGAACATGTTGATCAACACAACACCGCGTAGCCCGAATCGCGAACGGGTTCGACAAGTCAAGGAGGCATTGCGTGCAGCGCTGAGCCTTCCCGATGGTGCGACGGTTACGGTCACCGAGCTGGCATGTCGCGAAGAGGGGTGTCCGCCCATCGAGACCGTGGTTGCTCTGCTTCGGCCCGATGGCCCGCCGCTGCAACACAAGCTTCACAAAACCACGGACGCCGTTGACGCCGAAGACCTGGTCCAGGTCTGCAAGGCGTGGGGGTTCGACGTCCAAATTTCAATACTCACACCTCTGCTTCAGGAGAACCCGATATGAACGCTCCACAAAAGATACCTGTTTCCATCCTCACCGGCTTCCTCGGCTCTGGCAAGACGACCCTGCTCAACCGGATCTTGAGCGAGGAGCACGGTAAGCGCATTGCCGTGATCGAGAACGAGTACGGGGAGGTCGGCATCGATCAGGCGCTCGTCATCGACGCTGACGAAGAGGTCTTCGAGATGTCGAACGGCTGCATCTGCTGCACGGTGCGCGGAGACCTGATCCGCGTGCTCGGCAATCTCATGAAGCGCCGCGACAAGTTCGACTATGTGTTGGTGGAGACCACAGGGCTCGCCGATCCCGGCCCGGTCGCTCAGACCTTCTTCATGGACGACGAGATTCGCGCGGAGTTCTCGCTTGACGGGATCGTCACGCTCGTCGATGCAGCCCACATCGAGCAGCAGCTCGGGCGAAGCGACGAGAGCACCGAGCAAGTCGCGTTCGCGGACGTCCTCGTTCTGAACAAGACGGACCTCGTCAACGGCGAGGCACTCGATAGGCTCGAAACTCGGCTCCGGGACATGAACCGAATGGCGCGAGTCGTGCGTAGCGAGCGGGCGAACGTCTCCGTCGATACGGTACTCAACCTGGGTGCCTTCGAACTGGACAAGGTGCTCGAGCGTCGTCCCACCTTCCTCGAGCCGGAGTATCCGTTCGAATGGAGTGGAGTCTATTCGCTCGATATCGGCCGTTACGAACTCAGGCTCGCCGACGGACCTGATCCGGCGATGTCGCTCGTCGTTGTGCCCGACCAGGGCACGGATGACGCTGCCCTCCGCGAGAGTGCGGAGTGGTGTGTGCGGCGGTACGCCGAACCTGCGGCAATCATATCCCCGGGCGAGAAGATTCCCGTCGGAACGCATGTGAGCCTCCCGCTCGATTCACCCGGGCGCAAGTCGTTCTTCCTGGAGGTCGATGCGCAGGTGCGGGTTGGGCTCTACACCCAGCACACCGCGGAAGAGTTCGATCTCCAACTGACGAACGCGGAAGGAGCGACCATCAGGCCTGAGGTCGAGCGCACCTGGGTCGCACAGCACGAGCACGACGACGAGGTGGGCTCGATCGCGATAGAGAGGGACGGCGACGTCAATCCCGAAAAACTCAATGCCTGGCTTGGCGAACTGCTCCGTGAACGCGGGGTGGACATCTTCCGAATGAAGGGCTTCATCAGCCTCGCGGGTGAGTCGCGTCGCTTCGTCTTCCAGGGGGTTCACATGCTCTTTGACGCCCAGCCGGATCGTCCATGGGGAGACTCGCCCCGGCGCAATCAGCTCGTCTTCATCGGCCGCAACCTCGACGAGCAGAGCATGCGGCAAGGATTCGAGGCATGTCTGAGTTGAGTGTCGACAGCCCAAAAGGTGTTCTTCGCCAGGGCTGGTCCGCGGCGGTCGGCGACTACGCCATCGCCGGAGGCTGGACCCTCCGCGGTAAGGCCCTGGTGGTCGCTGACGCCGCGGGTGGCATCTACGCGTTCGACGGCAAGTCCGGTGCAAGCGCATGGGCGCGGCAGGGGGGACATGATGGCGGCGTGCTCGCGATGGCTATCCACCCAAGCGGAACCGCGTTCGCTACGGCAGGCCAGGACGGCCGAGTCCTTGTCTGGGGTGTCGACGAAGGTCAGGTAGAACAGGCCATCGACGTCGGCAGCGGTTGGGTGGATAACCTGGCGTGGTCGCCGGACGGCCAATGGCTGGCGGCCTCCTGCTCCCGGCAAGTTCATGCGTATGGTGCGGACGGCGGAGAAGTCTGGCGATCTGATGATCATCCCAGCACCGTCAGCGCCATCGCCTGGTCCAGCGCCGGGGAGCTGGCGACGGCCTGTTACTGTCGAGTGACGTTCTTCGACGTGTCCACCGGGGAGCTTCGCCAGAAGCTGGAGTGGCAGGGCTCCTTGGTGTCGATGGTACTGAGCCCGGACGGGGATATCGTGGCCTGCGGCAGCCAGGACAACTCGGTGCACTTCTGGCGTCGCTCCACGGAGGAGGACTCCATGATGTCCGGATATCCCGCCAAACCGTCGGCCCTGGCCTTCGATGACACGGCCACCCTCCTGGCCACCGGCGGAGGCGACGAGGTGACGGTCTGGAGCTTCAAGGGAGGTGGTCCCGAAGGCACGCGGCCCGGTGTTCTGAAACGTCATGCTCAACCCGTCACAACGCTCGCCTTCGCTCACCGCGGGATGCGCCTGGCCTCGGCAGCACGGGATGGCGCCGTAGTGGTGTGGTCGCTTCAGAGTGATGGAAAAGGCCGTCCTGTCGGGTCCGCGGTTTTGGCGGACATAGGGGCGGAACTGTACTGGCGGCCAGACGGGCGCGCGCTTGCCGCGCTCGACGCCCGGGGTGGCGTGACGGTTTGGCGGACAGGATGAACATAGGCCCGGATTGCCCGCGCACTCGCAGTGCCGCGCCACAGTGGTAGCCTCGTGTCTTGATGCGCGGTCGCTCGGTTAGAGCCCATACAACGCCCTCGCATTGTCGTCGACGATCTTGCGGCGGGCCTCGGCGCTGACCCCTGCGTCCCTTTGCAGAATATTCAGCGCTTCCAGTTGGCTGGAGGTGTCCGCGTGGCCGTAGTCGGAGCCGATGACGATGTGGTCCTCGCCGGCGTATTGCAGGATGTAGGGCAGGTCCTCTTCGGTCTGGCAGGCGACGTAGAAGCGGTTGCGGCGCAGCACATCCGCCTTTTCGTCCAGCTTCCGGGTGCCGGTGCGGTGGAGGCGGGCGCCCAGGTCGGTGATGAGGTAGGGGACCCAGGAGGAGGCGGCTTCGAGGAAGCCCCAGCGGAGTTCCGGAAAGCGGTCGGGGACGCGGCTCAGGACCAGGGCGTGGAAGGCGGTGATGATGGGCACCTTGGCCATCCACAGGGCGGTGGCCCGGGAGTGGAAGATGCCGCTGAGGGCGTGGTTCACCAGTCCGGAGTGAATGCACACCGCCATGTCGAGGCGGCTGGCCTCGGCATAGACCGGGAAGTAATCCTCGTCGATGGGCACGCGTTCGCCCATGAGACCCTGCAAGAGGAAGCCGCAGGCGCCGTTGTCGCGGCTGAAGCGAAGCTCCTCCAACGCCACGTCCATGGTCTGCAACGGCAGCGTCGCCACCCAGCGCAGGCGCCCCTTGGCCCGGCGCCAGATGTCCGCCATCCAGCGGTTGTAGGCGCGGCACATGGCGATCTGGGTCCTCGGACGGCTCAGGGTGGCGAGGCCCAGCAGGGTGGTGGGGTAGAGCACCTGGACGTCGGTGCCCAGTTCGTCCATGTGCTTGAGCCGTGCCTCCACGTCCCGCAGCTCGGAGGACTCCGGAGTCGTGCCGGAGCTTGCGGGCGGGAACGCCCGCTTGGGCTCCAGGTTGCTGTCGAAGAGCCAAAAATCGTTTCGGCGCAGCGGGTCCGACTGGTCCGCGGCCTCAAGGATGCGCGGCTTGTGGTGCCGGTCCTCGCCCTCCATGTACTCCCAGGTCTCTTCGCATTCGATGACGTGGCAATCGGCGTCGATGACGGCCATGGCGCCCCTCCGGGTTGCTGTTGTTGCCGCTACCCTCTCCAGACGAAGGCCGGGCCCTCGCTCCTTACCGCGGGTTCGGTCTGCCCGCATTGGGCACAGTGGCGCAGGGTCTCGTCCTCGGCCATGGCCTCGTAGGCCTTTGCGACCGCGTCCGCGGGATCGTTGAAGTAGGCGGTGGTCTCGTAGAGCTGATGGGTGCAGTTGCGGCACACCCAGACGAAGCGGTCGTCCTCGTCCGGCCGCCGCACCCGTTCCACCACCAGGGTGTAGGAACCGTCTTCCCGGCGCGGCGAATGGGGCACGAAGCGGGGCAGCAGGAACATCTCGCCCTCCTTGAGCACCGCCACTTCCGGCTTGTTGTCCGGGGTGAGGTAGTGGAGGTTCAGCTCGCCCTCGAGCTGGTAGAAGATCTCGTCTCCCGGATTGATATGGAAGTCCGTGCGGGTGTTGGGTCCCCGGGTGACGAAGACGATGAAGTCCGAGTCTTCCCAAATGACTCTACGCCGCCCCCAGTCGCCCCGGTTCTCGTCGATCCAGTTTCGAAGATTGAAGCGAGTGAGGTGTGGGAACATGACAACTCCTTTTCCCGGCAGGGCGCTGTCACGCGCCGGGTCCGCGCCGGGGTTTGAATCCGAGGGTTTCCCGCGCCCTGTCGGAGGCGTAACAACAATAGTTCTCATCCGCCTGGAACGCCACCAGCCGCACCTCCGGGAGATGTTCTTCGAGCAGGGTGCGGGTGGGGGTCGTGAGATACGTGGTGGGCGCGCAGATGTTGAACGCCTGATGGCCATCGAAGTTCGCTTCCAGCGCGAGACGACAGGCCGTGGCCGCGTCGAGCACGTCGATGTAGCTCCAGAAGCTTCCCAGGCCGCGAATCATCGGGTCTTGCCGGCGCCCGATGAGCCGCTGGTACACGGCATCGTCGGCGATGCCGGCAAAGCGAAGGCTTGCGATGCAGGTGTCGCCGCGCCTGGCAAGGGCTTCGCACAGCTCCTCCCCCGTTAGCTTGGTCAGGCCGTAGGGATCCTGGGGCCGCCGGGGGTGGCCCTCGTCGATGGGCAGGTAGTCGGGAAGCGCGGGGCGCTGGGGATAGTACAGGCCGTACACGGCCAGGCTGGAACCCACGACCACCCTCGGAATCGCCAGCGACGCGCTCGCGGCCAGGACGTTGTACGTCATGGCGACGTTCTGTTGAAAGCGCCGGCCATCACCGGTGACGTCGGGCGCCTGCCAGGTCTGGGCGTCGCGGTCGTAGAGCCCTTGCTCGGTGTAGGGGAAACGTTCGCGGGCCAGATGGATCACCGCCTCCGCGCCCTCCAGTGCTCCAAGCGTGGCGTCCGGGTCGGTGAGGTCCACGGGCGCCCCCGCGTTGCCGGCGGCAAGGTCCACGGGCATGACCTCGTGGCCGTGCCCGGACAACGTCTCCGCGACCCGTTGTCCCAGCCGCCCGGAGCTGCCGGTGACGGCGACCCTCACGCCGCGACCCACCGATCCCGCCTCATCCGCCGCCGGCCTGTAACATCCAAATGGAGGGTAGGGTGCGTCATTCGTATGCGGGCCTGCCCGGGATCAGTCGGACCGCGCCCCGGTTTCGCCATCCGCCTTCGGCGGGTAGGCCCGGATGCCCGTGAACGAATCCATCCGCACCAGCCGGTCACTTTCCCCCGGCGAAAGGACCCCCTGGGGTCGAAGTCCCCTCCGCACGCGGTCCATGGCGGTAAGGATGAGGCGGCGCTGCAGGATGATGCCCTTGTCGGACGCCGCCAAGCGTTCGTTGCGGGCGGCGACGTTGCCCTGGGTGGACTGGGTCATGATGTCCTCCAGGCGGACGCTGCCGCGGTACGGCGACAGGGGGCGGTGGTCGTGCTCGGGTTTTTCGGCGGTGGCGACGGGTCGCCGGGAAGGCGCGAGCCGGGCCATGAAGTCCGGGTCCGGGCCGGTGTAGTGGTCCACCGTGTAGAGGGTGAAGTGGTCGTCATCGTCCGGAGTGACGAACATCCAGTGGGCGTTGCTGGAGCCCCGGGCCAGGGCTTCCCTGGGCTCCTTGAAGTGGGTGAACTCGGTGTCGCCGATCTGCATCACGCTGGGCAGCGCGTAGCTCTTCTCGTCCACGTAGCTCATGCCCGCCTCCGCGGAGGGTTTCCGCGACACCACCTTCATGCCGTAGTCCGTCTCCACGGCATCGAACGGCGGCACGTCCCTAGCGTTGAAGAACCAGCTTCGCCAGGTGCCGTCGTCCGGGTCGGACAGGTGCAGGGTGGAGAAGTGGGCGGGGTCGGCGCCGTTCTCGATGAAGTTGTACCAGTTGTAGTCATAGTGGCGCGCCGCCTCGATGCGCCGCTGGCCGCCGGGTTCCGCCAGGGGCGCGTATCGCGGCAACGGCGGCTCCTCATCCGGCGGCCCGAGGTAGGCGAAGATCAGTCCCCCCAGCTCCCGCACCGGGTAGGACAGGTGGCGCACCTTCTCGTGGAACGTGCTGCCGGGCGGTTCCGCCGGCTGCTCCAGGCAGGCGCCGGCGACGTCGAAGAGCCACCCGTGGTAGGGGCAGCGCAGACCCGACGGCGTGACGTCGCCGTATTCCAGGGAAGTGCCCCGGTGAGGGCAGTGAAGCCCCAGCAGGCCCAGGCGGCCCTCGCCGTCCCGGAACAGCACCAAGTCTTCTCCGAGGATGCGCACCCGCACCGGAATGTCTCGCAGGTCGTCGCTGCGTCGCACCACCATCCAGTAGCGCCGGAACCACTCGCCGGCGGGCGTGCCCCGGCCCACCCGGGCGAGATCACGCGCCGTCAGCGTCGCCGTGCCCGTCTGTCCCCATGCCATTATCCGTGATTCCCGCCCTTCCGTGACTCCTGCCCTTCCGTGACTCCTGCCCCTCCGTGACTCCGGTCCCTCCGTCATTCCCGCCCCTCCGTCATTCCCGCGAAAGCGGGAATCCAGGTGGGGCGGGCCGGGGAAGCACGGCCACCGCACCCCACCAACCCCTGGATTCCCGCTTTCGCGGGAATCACGGAGGGGCGGGAATGACGATTCGAGTGTCACCGCCATGTGTGTACCGGTTGCCATCCGAGCAGCTCCCTGGCCTTTGCGTTGGTGAACACGCCTTGGGTCCCGGTGAGCGCCCGGGCGCGGTCGCCGATGGCCGGTTTGAGGCGCGGCAGGAGATCGCACAGCGGCTCGGCCACGGTGCTGTCGTCCGCCACCACGAACGTCACGGTGCAGCCGGGCAGCGGCTTCTCCACCGCGAGCCGGAAGGCCACGGCCAGATCCCTCACGTCGATGTAGCTGTACTCGCGCCAGCCCTCGGGCTCCCGGCCGCCGGTGCGGCGGATCTCCTCCAGCGCCTCCGGGGTCACCACGCCGCTGGGGCGGATGACGACCGACTCCACGCCCTTGAGGCTGTAGGAGCGGGCGATGGTCTCGCCGACCTGCTTCGACAGGCCGTAGGGGTCGATGGGCCTCAACGGGTGCTCCTCGTCGATGGGCAGGTAGTCGGGCAGGAACGAGCCTTCGCTGTAGGCCCATCCGACGGCGGCGTTGCTGCTGGTGGAGACCACTCGCGGGATGCCCAGCCGGAACGCCGCGTGGTGGGCGTTGAAGGTGCCGTTGACGTTGGTCTCGAAGACGACGCCGGTGGGGGCGACGTGGGGATTGTGGACCGCGGCCAGATGGACGATGGCGTCGGTTCCCGCGGCCGCCTCGATGACCTGCCCGAGGTCCTGAACCTCTCCCACCAGGTATTTGGCGCCGCCGCCGTCCCGCGGGCCGGGCAGGCGGTCAAGCACCGTCACGTCATGGCCGCCGCGCAGCAGCTCGTCCACAACATGCTCGCCGACCTTGCCCAAACCCCCGGTGACCAGAATTCTCACGTCGAACCTCCAGAGCGCGTCTGCGCGCGGGATACGGTGTCTGGTGTTGTCCCTGCGACGCCGCTTGCCGCCACGCGCGGCCTCCGCTCCAAGGTGGTATCACCGGGCGGCGTTTCCCGTCAAGAAACGGCGATTTTGCCGCAAACCGCTTTGACAGCCGTGTTGGGAGACGATAAAAGCAGGAAACTTCCGTTTACGGGGGTGTCAAACACGGGTCCGGGACGGGCCAGGATGGAGGCAGGATGCAGAGCTTGGCGCGAGCGTACGAAGGACTTCTCAACGCTTTCAAGATCGGCGCGGAGATCGTCGTCTTTCTGATCTTCTTTCTCATCGTTACCGAGGTGTTCGTGCGTCTCGTGGGGCTCCAGCCGTCCTCCTACACGCTGGGCGTGGTCGAGTACGGCCTCCTGTGGTTCACCATGCTGGGAGCGCCCTGGCTGGTGCGCATGAAAGGCCATGTGTTCGTGGACTCGCTGGTCTCGCTGTTGCCGCTCATCGTGCAGTACGTGCTGGCCAAGCTGGTCTACGTCATCTGCATCGTCTGCTGCCTCTTCTTCATCTACTATTCCACCGACCTCCTCATCGACGCGTTCCGCTCGGGCGAGATGGATATCCGGGGCGAAGCCCAACCGCTCTGGATGCTCCTCGCTCCCATGCCGGTGTCGTTCGCCATGATCGCCTTCGAGTTCTTCCGGTTCCTGGCGGGCGTGGACACCATGTACACCTCACGCACCGCGGTACGGGAGAACGTGTGATGGAATGGTACTGGGCATTTGCTCTTCTGGTGGGCATGGTCGTCTGTCTGATGGCCATCGGAGTCCCCGTGGCCTTCGCTTTCATCACCACCAACTTCATCGGCATCTTCATCTTTGCCGGCGTCCACGGCTTCATCCAGGTGGCGGACAACTCCACCGTGCTGATCACCCGCTTCACCTTGGGTCCCGTGCCCATGTTCATCCTCATGGGCGCGCTGTTCTTTCATACCGGCCTGGCGATCCGCGTGTTCGACGGGCTCGACAGCCTGTTCGGCAAGCTCAGGGGCCGGCTCTGCTACCTGACGGTGGCCGGCGGCACGATCTTCTCCACTCTCACCGGCTCCTCCATGGCCAACACCGCCATGCTGGGATCGCTGCTGGTGCCGGAGATGCAGCGGCGGGGCTACAACTGGCGCATGTCCATGGGCCCCATCCTGGGCACCGGCGGACTGGCCATGATCATCCCTCCGTCGGCGCTGGCGGTGCTTCTCGCCAGCGTCGCCAACATCGACGTGGGCCGTTTGCTGATCGCGGGTTTTCTGCCGGGGTTCGTCCTGGCCCTGCTGTATGCCGGCATGTTGTATCTCCAGATCGTCATCAACCCCGCGGGCGCGCCGGCCTATGACGTGCCGCCCACCACGTGGGCCCAAAAGATCAAGTTCGTCACCTTCAACATCCTGCCGGTGAGCCTGGTGATCTTCATGGTCATCGGCTTCATCATCCTGGGCCTCGCCACCCCCACCGAGTCCGCGGCCTGCGGCGTGCTGGGCGTCGCCATCCTGGCCGTGGGCTTCCGCGTGCTCAAGTGGGAGGCCATTCGCACCTCCCTGTCGGGCACCGTGCGGGTGGCCGGCATGGTGTTCCTCATCATCATGAACTCCACCGTGTTCAGTCAGCTTCTGGCCTACTCGGGCGCCACCGCCGGCATGCTGGACTGGGCCACCGGCTTCGAGGTGTCCCGTCTGGTGGTGCTGGCGGTCATGTTCCTGATCCTCATCGTGCTGGGCATGTTCATGGACGCCACCTCCATGATGCTCATCACCGTGCCGATCTTCTTTCCCCTGGCCGAGGCCCTGGGCTTCGACCTGATCTGGTTCGGACTGTTCGTGCTGATGACGCTGGAGATGGCGGGCACCACGCCGCCCTTCGGGCTGCTGCTCTACGTCATGTTGGGGGTGGCGCCCAAGGGCACCACGCTGCTGCAGGTGGCCAACGCGGCGATCCCGTTCCTGATCTGCGATCTGATCCTGATCCTCATCTTGATATGGGAACCCCAGCTCGCGCTGTGGCTCCCCAATCTGATGGATTGAGAAGGTCGACGACGGCGGGCGTCCCATGCGGGGCGTCCCGCGCACCCGAAAAGAAAACGCCCCCGATCCGGCACCGCGGATCGGGGGCGTTTCTTGCTGTTCAGACCGTGCGGCCCTCAGGGCGCGCGGTACATTTTCTCCTTGAGCTTCGCAAACGGGACGGTATACGGCTTGTCCTTCCGTACCTCCCAGGCGAGCTCGTACACGGTGCGCAGATAAGCCTTGCGCTCCTCGCCCTTGAGCTCCAGCTTCTGAAGGCCCGAAGCCCACAGCTTCTTGTTGTCCGCGTCGGCCTTCGCGCGGAGGATCGGCTCGCTGCCTTGCTCGAACGCCAGACCCGCCTGGACCAGCTTGTCCTGCACGGACTTGGGATAGGACTTGAACTTGTCCAGATTGATCACGACCATGGAGCCGCTGCGATAGAATCCGGGGTAGACGCGGTACTTGAGGAACTTCTGGACCCCGTACTTGGCCAGTGCCCCCTCCGGCCATGCGAGCCCCTGCACCACTCCCCGCTGCAGACCGGTGTACATCTCCGCTGCTGCCATGGTGACGGGAATGGCCCCCATGGCGCTGAGGAAGGGTCTGTACGTTGCGGTGGAGCGCATCTTGTGGCCCGACAGGTCAAGGCCGGTCTTGGTGTTCGTCTTGGGCTTGAAGGTGGTGTAGATGTGGAAGTCGACGCCGTAGCAGCACCAGCCCAGGATCATCCCGTTGAACTTCTTGGCCCACACCGGTTGGAGCTGGTCGATGGCGCCGTTGTCACGGAGCTCCTTGGTGGACAGGTTGGTCACCGAGGTCAGGCCGGCTTCCGCCACCATTCCCTCGTAGTAGCCCATGGGGCAGAAGATCATGTCCACCAGGCCGCGCCGGAGCGCCGGACCCTGCTTCTGTCGCGGCGAAACTTCCGGGCCGCCCACGTACTGGATCTTGGCCTCGCCCTTTGCCGCTTCGTTGAATTTGTCGAAGAAGGCCTGGAAATACGTTTCCACCTGGTCGTGGGTCTTTGCCAGACAGGTGCTGAGTTTGATCGTGACCTCCGCCTGCGCGGATGCGGCCAGGACGACAAAGGCGAACGCCACCGCGACGAACGCCCCCAGTGTGATTTTCTTCATCCGTCTACCCTCCTATGCCGGGGCTTTTACCCGACCGGTTGATGCCTCGGCCGAAGCCGGATAGCTGCTGACCGTAATGAAATTGCGGGAACGTTGTCAAATGGAAAACGCGGCTCTGTGCTTCAAGCGCGCATGGACATGCACCGCGCGTCCGTGGTACTCGGGAACTTCCGGTGCGAGACGACGGCCGATCGGGCCGGACGCGCACGGTGTCCCGTCATGAGCTACATCGTCGGAGTCGACATCGGCGGCACCTTCACCGACTGCGTCGTGGTCAACGACCAGGGCGAGATGGTGGTGGGCAAGTCGCTTTCCACCCCGCCGGACTACTCCGCCGGCGCTGCCGATGCGGTGCGGGACGCGGCCCGCAACATCGGCCTTGGCGATGAGGAAGAGTTGCTCCGGCAGACCAGCCTTTTCTTCCACGCCTGCACCATCGGCGAGAACACCCTGATCACGCGTTCCGGTCCCCGCACCGGCCTGGTGGCCACCCGCGGTTTCCCCGACACGCTGTTGATGATGCGCGGCAAGGTCACCGACGGGCTCACCGAGGCCGAGGCGGGCCGGCTGGCTTGGCTGCGGAAGCCCGAGCCCTTCGTCCCGCGTTCCCTCGTTGCCGAGGTGAACGAGCGCATGGACTACAAGGGCGCCGTCACCGTGCCCCTGGACGAGGAGCAGGCGGCCGAGGCCCTGGACGAACTGGTGGAGCGCGGCGTGGAGTCCGTGGCCGTGTGCCTGCTCTGGTCCGTGACCAACGACGCCCACGAAAAGGCCGTCGCCGGTATCCTGCGGCAACGTCATCCCGGCGTGTACGTGACGCTTTCAAGCGCCACGGCGCCGTTCGTGGGCGAGTACGAGCGCACCGCCACCACGGTGTTCAACGCCTACATCGGCCCGCGCATCTCCGCTTACCTCGTCAATCTCCACCAGGTGCTGCGGGGCAAGGGGCTGGCCAAGCCGCCGATGATCATGCAGGCCTACGGCGGCGTGCTGGACATCGAGGCCACCTGCCGCAACGCCGTGGGCACCATCGAGTCCGGACCCGTGTCGGGGGTGGTGGGGACCCGTTTCCTGGGCGAGCTGATCGGCGAGCACGACATCCTGGCCACCGACATGGGCGGCACCACCTTCAAGGTGGGCGTGGTGCGGGAAGGGCGGATCGAGCGCGACTACACCCCGGTGGTGCTGCGGCACCGGGTGCTGGCCCCCAAGATCTGGGTCGAGTCCGTGGGCGCCGGCGGCGGCAGCATCGCCTGGATCGACGGGGACACGGGCCTCCTCAAGGTCGGGCCCGAGGGCGCCGGAGCCAGTCCGGGGCCGGTGTGCTACGGGCTCGGCGGCGCCGAGCCCACGGTCTCCGACGCGGACCTCGTCCTCGGCTACCTCAACCCCGACTACTTCCTCGGCGGGCGCATGCGGCTGGACCGGGACGCCGCGCTTCGGGCGGTGGAAACGCGGATCGCGGAGCCCTTGGGCATGAGCGCGTCCGAGGCGGCCCGCGGGATCTACCGCATCTCCAACGCGCACATGAGCGATCTGATCCGCCGCGCGACGGTGGAGAAGGGGCACGATCCGCGCTCGTTCGTGCTGTTCGCCTTCGGCGGGGCCGGGCCGGTGCACGCCAGCCGCTACGCCGCCGATCTCGGCGTCCGGCAGGTGGTGATCCCGCTCACGGCATCGGTCCACGGCGCCACGGGCCTCATCAGCTCCGACGTCGTCCACGAGTACGGCAAGTCCGACCACCTCCAGGTGCCGGCCGACCCCGGCCGCGTCAATGCGAACTTCGACGAGTTGATCCGCAGGGCGCGTTCGGATCTGGGCGCCGCCGGCTTCGGCCCGTCCGAAATGGCGATCACGCGCAGCGCCGACATGCGCTACCGCTATCAGGTGCACGAGTTGAACGTGCCGCTGGCTCCGGGAACCGCGCCCCTGACGGAGGCGGATCTGGAGCGGCTCTACGCCGAGTTCGACGACGCCTACGAGAAGGCCTACGGCAAGGGCTCCGGCTACCGGGAAGCGGGCAAGGAGATCCTCACGTTCCGGGTCGCCGCCGTGGGGATGTTGGCCAAGCCCCGGGTCAGGAAGGAGCCGGCGCGCAAGGCGCCCGCGGACGAGGCCCTCAAGCCGCCCCGCGACGTGTTCTTCGAGGAACGGGGCGAGTTCGCCCCCGCCCGCGTCTACGACTTCCAGCGCATGCGCCCGGGCATGGAGCTGTCCGGTCCGGCGGTCATCGAGACGCCGGTGACCACGGTGGTGGTGAACCCGCGGGACCGGGTCGAGATCGACGGGTTCCGCAACGTGCGGATCTTCGTGGGGTAGGGACTCACCAGTTCTCCAACGCGAGACCCCTGAGATTGGAGCGTCGCAGGATATCCCAGGCATGCTCCTGCTGGGTCTTGATGGCCTCCTGGAAACGATGCCAGTGGGACTGTTTGTACGGTCGGCCGGACTTCCACGTGTACCTGTCCGTCAACGGGTCGAACCGCAGGAGAACGTTGTCGCTACGGTCGCGAAGGCCGCGCACGTCTTCGTTGACCGCTTCGCTGAACCATTGGTCTTCGTCGTACTCGGGCAAATCGCGTCCGCCGTAGTCCGTGCGCGTGGCCAGTTCCAGATAGCGCGACACGCGCGCCCGGGAGCCGTCGTTGGTTTGGTCCCGCCCGCCGATGGCTTTCGACAGATCGCGCGACAGCGCGCGCTGCGTCCGTTTCAGAACCGCGTCGGAGATCCCGGGGTCGACGCATCTGGCGAATTTCTCGTACAGGCGTCGCGCCGCGGCCAGGAAACGCGCCTTGTTGTCCACCGCCTCGCTCAGTAGCCGCGGATCCCGCCAGCGCAGGGCGGGCCAATCCGGGTTGTGGCCGGCGTCCGCGTGTCCGATGTTGGGGGCTATGAGGCCGAACGCCGTGTTCATCGCGTTGAAATCCTCGTAGTAGCCCGTGAAGTTCTGGTGCGCCCAGGTGTCGGCGTATCCGTGCGCGGCGATCCCGATCCGGTAGACGTTCCCCGACCTGAGGGCATCGTCCATGATGGCGTTCGCGTTCCGGCTGTCGGGCGTCGTGCACAGCCAGTGCATCTTGCCGTCCTTGCGCCACGCGGTCCTGGCCTTGGGGTCTCCGGGTATGAAGTGGAACAGCGGATAGATGCGGAACAGCTCCCGTTTCGGCTTGAGGATGTTCATCGTTTGGCTGATGTAGTTGCCGTACGCCGTGTTCTTTCCGTTGTCGATCTCGAAGACCATGTCGTTGTCGTCGATGAACTGCGAGGAATGGGCCAGCAAACGGGCGTTGTCGGGATCGAAGCCCGCTCTGGCGGCGATCAGGTAAGTCATATAGTAATGGAATTCGAAATCCATCGAATGCCCCTCGTGGCGGCCCTTTCCTCCGTGCGACCGTGCAATGGTTCGAGTGTTACAGAACGGGGAGGCGGGGGTCAACGGCCCGGAAACACCGGGCAAGGGGAATCGGACTCGGGGTGAACCCAATGGACGCAAGGGACGCGACGGACGCCGGGAGCAGGCAGGTGGATCCCGTCACCTTCGAGATCCTCTCGCACCGGCTCCACGAGATCACCCGGGAGATGGGCGCCACCCTGGAGCGCGTGGGCGGGACGGTGAACACCACCCAGCTCCACGACTACATGGCGTCCCTCTACATGGCCAACGGCGACGTGCTGTCGGTGGGGGAGTCCATGATCCGGCACGCCGCCTGCGCCGGGTTTGCGGTCAAGCGGATCATCGAGCGCTTCGAGGGTGACGGCGGCATCCATCCGGGCGACGTCTTCCTGCTCAACGACCCCTACCTCGCCGCCATCCACCAGTCCGACATCTACATGATCGCCCCGATCCACTACCGGGACCGGCTGATGGCCTGGAGCGCCACCTTCGTCCACGTCATGGACATCGGCGCCATGTCGCCCGGCGGCAACTCGCCCGGCGCCACCGAGATCTGCCACGAGGGGCTCAGGATCCCCGGCCTCAAGCTGGTGGAGCGGGGCCGGATGCGCCAGGACGTCTTCGACACCCTCATCAACATGACCCGGCAGCCGGTTCTGGTGGGGCTCGACCTCAAGTGCGAGCTGGCGGCCAACAACGTCGCCCGTTCGCGCATGGAGGAGATGTTCGCGCAGTACGGCCCGGAGCTCATCACCGCGGTGTCCGCCGAAATGATCCGCTACTCCCGCGAGGTCCTCGGGAAGCGGCTCCGGGAGATACCCGACGGCACCTGGCGCGACGAGGGCACCATCGCGGCCAACGAGACGCGCCGGGTGTGCGTCGAGTTGCGCAAGCGCGGCGACCGCATGACCTTCGACTTCACGGGCAGCGACCCCCAGGCGCGCCAGGGCATCAACCTGCCGTACCACGCCACCTTCGGCGGGGTCTTCGAGGCGGTGCTCACCGCCCTGGGCTACGACCTCCCCAAGAACTACGGCGCCTTCGGCCCCATCGAGGTCATCGCGCCGGAGGGGACCGTCGTGAACGTGCAGTATCCCGGGCCCGTGTCCATGAACACCACCTCGGGGCTCAAGACGGTCTCCTACGTGTCCGCCTCGGTGCTGGCCCAGATGCTGGCGGGGAGCGACAACTGGAAGGACGAGGTGACCGCGCTCACCCTGGGGTTCCGCGTCGTGCGCCACGCCGGCGTCAACCAGTACGGCCGCTTCTATGTCTCCACGCTGCTGGAGCTGAGCGGCTCCGGCGCCAGCCCCCACGGCGACGGCATCGATTCCGGCGGCTACCTCACGTGCCACAACGTCGAGTGGCTCGAGCTGAACTTCCCGCTCATGTACCTGTTCCGGCGCCACCTGAAGGACGGCGGCGGCGCCGGCAGGTTCGCCGGCGGCGTGGGCGTGGAGGCCACGGTGAAGCTGCATGACGCGCCGGAGGAGAAGATCCGCGGGGTGGCCTTCGGCGTCGCCGGCCTGAGGAACTCCGGCGTGGGCATGTTCGGCGGCTACCCGGCCGCTCCCAGCCTGCTGGTGCTGCTCGAAGGGACCCGGGTGAACGAACTGCTGGCCGCCCAACGCTGCGTCGACGATCTCCCCGCGCTGGAGGGAGAGAGGCGGCTGCTGCCCTACTGCGAGTTCGAGATCGGCAAGGACGACGTGCTCTACCTGCGATTGGGGAGCGGCGGCGGCTACGGCGACCCGCTGGACCGGGACCCCGAGGCGGTGGCGGAAAGCCTGCTGAACGGGCGTATTTCCGGATCCACGGCCGAGGAGATTTACGGGGTCGTCCTGGAAGAGGGGACCTTGACGGTCGACGAAGCCGGGACCCGCGAGTTGCGGGCGCGGCTGCGTGAGCGCCGGCCGGCGAGCCAAGCCTGACCCGTCGCGCCGCTCCCCGCCCCTGGATTCCCGCCCCCGATCGGGGACATGCTCTTGCGGGAATGACGTGAAGTCGAAAGAAGGGAGAAACCATGACCGAAACCACCGGCCCGAACCGGCCCGAACCGAAACCCATCTCGCTTGACGCGGCCAAGACCGCCGTCGTGGCGCTCGACCTGAACGCCCGCTGCCATGACCCGGAGGAGGTCTGCTCGCAGTTGATGGAGCCGCTGGGCGGGTTCCTGGAGCGGGCTCGCGCCGCCTCCGTCCCGGTGGTGTTCACCGTCTCGTTGCAGTTCAAGGGCACGCCCATGGGCGAGGTGGCGGCGCCTCTCAAGCGCCGGGACACCGAACCGGTGCTCCATCCCGACGCGTTCGACAAGTTCGCCGGCGGCGAGCTCCAGGCCATTCTGAGCAAGGCCGGCGTCGAGAACCTCATCGTCACCGGCTCCCTCACCAACGTCGCCGTGCTCTACACCTCCACCTCCGCCGCCCGGGTGCATCGCTACAACGTCGTCATCCCGCTGGACGGCGTCAACGCCAAGAGCACCTACGAGCACGAGTACGCCATTCACCAACTCACCGTGATCCCCGCCGGCGCCTCTGACCGTATGCGCTTCACCCGGCTCGACAGGATCCAGTTCAACTGATGCCGGGGCACACGGGTGGTCTGCCGCCCTTGCTTGCGACCGGCATGTGACTCCGCTCACCGTTTGAAGGCATGGGCAAACCCGAACCCCTGGAGCATGGCCTGGCCGGTTACCGGTCGCGCCGCATCAACGATGAACACCGACTCGTCCACAAGGTGGAAAGCGAGTCGGTGACGATCGCCCAGTGCCGCTTTCACCATTGACGCTGTCTACGCGGTGCTCTGCAGCCTGAGGTTCCCGTGGCCGTCCACGGACAGCTCGAAGGAGGGGTAGACGACGGTGGTGGAGGTGTATTCCTCGACGATGGCCGGGCCGGGGATGCGGAAGCCGGGGGCGAGGTCGGCCCGGCGGTAGACGGGCGCCTCCAACGGAGCGTCAGCGCCCGGGAAGAGCGCGGACCGTCGGCTCTCGGGCTGCGCCGGGCTGTCGGCCGAGGGTGCGGCGGCGAAGGTCATCTTGGGCAGGCGTCCGGTGCAACGCGCGCGGTAGGTGACAATCTCCAGGGACTCTTCCTCCGCGGTGTGGCCGTACAGCCGCCCGTGGGCCTCGTGGAAGAGCCGGGTGAGATCCTCCTTGCGGGTTTCCCTCGCCGGCACCGTGACTTCATAGGATTGCCCGGGATAGCGCATGTCGAGGAAATGCTCGGTTTCGATGCGGTCCGGGCTCACGCCTTGCTCCTCAAGTTCCCGGACGCCCCTGTCGCGGAGTTCCTCCAGGGCTTCGCGGATGGCGCTCTCCGGGGTCTCGTCCAGCGGGCCGATACGGGTGAGGGAGTGGCTTCGAATCAGGTCCGTGAGCAGCATGCCGGCGGCGCAGAAGTTGCCCGGGTCCCGCGGGACGCAGATCTCCGGGATCTCAAGCTCCCGGGCGATGGGACAGGCCACCGTGGGTCCGGCGCCGCCGTAGGCCACCAGGATGAAGTCCCTGGGGTCGTAGCCCTTCTCGATGGTGACCGAGCGCATGGACATGGCCACCTGGGCGGCCAGCACCTCGACGATGCCGGCGGCCGCCCGCTCCGGAGTCATCTCCAACGGCCCGCCGACGGTCTCGGCGACGGCGCGCCGGGCCGATTCCGCGTCGATGGGCATGGAGCCGTCCAGCAGCGCCTCCCGGTTGAGGTGGCCCAGCACCACCAGCGCGTCGGTGAGGGTAGGCTGGTGGCCCGCGCCATAGCACGCGGGACCGGGCACGGCGCCGGCGCTCTGCGGCCCGACCTTGAGGATGCGGCCGGACTCCACGCGAGCGATGCTGCCGCCGCCGCTGCCGATGGTCTCGATGTCGACCGTGGCGGCGCGCACGGTATAGCCCGCCACCTTGCTCTGGGGCGCGGTCAGAAGCTCCCCGGGGATCACCGACATGTCGCAACTGGTGCCGCCGATGTCCAGCGAGATGGCGTTCTCGCGGCCGATCTCCCGGCACAGGCGTTGGGTTCCGACCACGCCGGCCACCGGACCCGACATGAGCGTCTGCACCGGCGCCCGGGCGATGACCGGGGGGGTGCCCACGCCGCCGTTGGACTGCATGATCAGCACCCGGGCCCCTTCCAGCACGTCGTTGACGGCGGCTTCGATGGTGCCCACGTAGCTGCTGACCCGCGGGCCGATGAACGCGTTGACCACCGCGGTGCTGGTGCGCTCGAATTCCCGGAACTGCGGATCCACCTCGGACGACAGGGTCACGTAGACATCCGGGGCGAGCTCTTCGAGGATTGCCCGGAGCTGTCTTTCGTGCCCGGGGCCGGCGAAGGAGAAGAGCAGGCTCACGGCCACCGACCGCACCCCCGCGTCCAGAAGCTCCTTTACGCCCGCGCGGGCCTGCTCGACATCCAGGGGGAGCACCTCCCGGCCCCGGGAGTCCACCCGTTCCCGCACCGGCCGCACCAAGTGCCGGGGCACGAGTTGACGCGGGCGGTCGAACAGCAGGTTGTATACCTGCTCGCCGCGCCATTGCCGGTCCAGCTCCAGGATGTCGCGGAACCCTTCGGTGACCAGGAGCCCGGGCGCCGGCTCGCGGCCTTCCAGCAGTGTGTTGAGGCCGATGGTGGTGCCGTGGAGCACGTAACGGGCCTTCTCCGGCAGCCGGGCGGTAATCTCGCGGAGCCCCGCCACGATGGCCTCGGTGGGATTCCGCGGTTGCGAGGGCAGCTTCCAGGTGAAGCAGACCCGTCCGTCGTCCTCGTCGAACACGCTCAGGTCGGTGAACGTGCCGCCGGTGTCAATCCCGATGCGCAGCACGGTGAGCGCCCGTTTCCTCGCGCCGCCGCTCCGTGGCCGCCGTGTCGACGGTCAGGGTGGCGGGGTCGATGACGACGCCGTACACGTCCCGGGCCGTTTCCGGCGACACGTAGCCGTTGCGCACGTCGTCCAGCACCCGCTCCGGCTCCCGCGTCATGGGATCGCCCCAGCCGCCTCCGCCGCCCAGCTCCAGCAACAGGGTGTCGCCCTTGGCCAGGCGGATGTTGGCGGCCTTGGAGTGGAGCGGGCGCGCGTCCGGGGTGCCGGGATTGAGGGTGCAGCGCGCCGGGGCGCTGGGGCGGGCGCCGAAAAGGCCCGGAGAGGAGAACTTGAAGCGGTCCAGGCGCAGGTTGAGGGTGACGTCGTCGTTCAGAACCTGCCAGGCGCGCCGAATTCCCAGGCCGCCGCGGTATTTCCCCGCCCCGGCGGAATCGGGGTTGACCTCGAAGCACTGCATGCGCACCGGGAACTCGTTCTCCAGCGCTTCCACCGGCGTGCTCATCACGTTGCTGATGTCGGCGGCGCAGCCGCTGACGCCGTCCTTGCCGGGCCGGGCGCCGTAGCCCCCCCACAGGATCTCGTACTGCGAGTAGCGCCGTCCGCCCCCCGGCTCCAGGCCGTTGAAGGAGACGGCGCCGCCGGAGCTGCTCTGGGGCGCGGCCACCCGGTTCGGCAGGGCCTGGGCGAGCACCATCATGATCACGGGCGCCAGCCGGTGGCAGGTGGTGGCGTACATGTTCACCGGGGCCGGGAACTCGGGATTCAGCAGGTGACCGGGGGCGGGGAGGGTGATGCGGATGGGCGCGGAGCAGCCCTGGTTCTTGGGCAGGTCCGGCCCGATGGCGGCCTGCACGCAGTACTCCGCCACCGCCCGCACGACGCAGGGGCGCAGGTTCAGCGGGCCACGGGACTGCTTGGCGGAGGCGAACTCGAACTCCAACTCGTCGCCGCGCACGTGCAAGGTCGCCGTGACCTCCAGGGGCCGGTCGAGTTCCACGCCGTCGTCGTCGATGTGGTCGGTGACCGGGCCGTAGGTGCCCGGCGGCATGGCCGCGATGCGCGAGCGCAGCTCCCGCTCGGTGATGGCGATGCGCTCCTCCCAGCAGGCGAGCACGTCATCCAGGCCGAAACGGTCCACCAGTGCGGCGAGCCGCTCGATGCCGTGGAGGTTCGCCGTCACCTGCGCGCGGATGTCGCCCCAGGTGACTTCCGGGATGCGGGTGTTGGCGCAGATAAGCTCTTTCACCGCCTCGTTGAGGACGCCCCCCTCGTAGAGCTTGAGGGGCGGTATCAGCAGCCCTTCCTGGAACACCTCGGTGGCGTCGCCGGCGTTGGTGCCCGGCACCTTGCCGCCGATGTCCGGCTTGTGGGCCGTGTTGCCGACGAAGGCGACGAGTTGTCCGTCGTGGAACACCGGAGAAATGAGCGTGACGTCGCTGGGGTGGTTCTGGCAGTAGCGGTAGGGGTGGTTCAGGATGAAGGTGTCGCCGTCGCCGATGGCTCCGGCGAAGTCCTGGAGGATTCCCTTGAGTTGGGACCCCACCACCCCCAGTCCCACCGGGTTGGGCGAGTACTGTCCGACGTTGCGTCCCTGGCGGTCGCAGATGCTCAGGGCCAGATCCTGGCTCTCCTTGACGATGGACGAATAGCCGTTGCGCATGAGCTTCTGCGTCAGCTCGTACGCGATCTGGTTGGTGGCGTTGTAGATGACTTCGAGCTTGATGGCGTCCATGCGTCACGCGCCGGCGGCTTTTGCGGGAAGCATCTCCACCGGCGTCTGACGCGGGCCGAGGCTCTCGTAGTACTCGTTGGTCTCGGGCTTGTATCGGCCCTGGTTGAAGCTGCCGCCTTTCTGGCTGCGGATGATGATGGCCACGGTCCGCTCGCCCACCGTGGTCTCGGTATGCACCTCGTAGGGCCGCACCAGGTCGATCTCGCCGGGTCCCACGTGCTTGTCGCTGGCCAACCGGATCTCGGCGTAGTCGGGCCTGGAACGATCGTCGAGCCGGTCGTAGCGCTCGATGCGCTCGTGGCCGTCCAGGACCCCGTAGAGGGTATGGATGTGGGCGTGATCGTGGATGCGGGCGCAGCCGCCCTGGCGGGCGTTGCCCTTGGTCAGGCCGTTGACGGCGAAGCCGTAGTCGGGGTCCTCGTAGAAGAGCAGGTTCTCGGCGCGCCCGTCCCGTGGGACGCAGTCGGGCCACGACCTGGATGCCTCCAGCACCTCGGGGTCGGCCAGCAACTCCGCCAGGATCGGCTGCAGCCCGGTCCAGCGCTTCTCCAGGTCGGGTTCCGCCGCGAACAGCGCGCGGGTCTTGTCGATGAACCGCTTCAGGGCGTCGGGCTTGTTGTTTTCCATGTCCGGGCATCCTCCATGACGCCGATGGCGGCCTCGGCTGGTTCCGAATCCGCGGTAACGAGTTGCAACGGCTAAGGAGGGTATGCAATCCTGCAACCGCTGTCAACGTTGCCTCGGACAGCATCGGAGGGGCTTTGGAGGAGTCGCGTCGATGAGATACAGGACCCTCACCGCCGTGGGCCTGGTGGTTGCGCTCTTGGTCGGACTCGTGGCCCGGGCGGTCGTGTACGCGGTCCTGGCGCCGGGTTACATGACCGATTTCGTGGCCACCGTGATCTTTCTGGGCGGCTTCATCGGCGGGCTGCTGGGCTTCGTCGGCATCTTCCGGGTGCGGGAGGGGAAACCCTTCTTCAACAAGCCGTTCTGACGGTCTCCGGATATGGCGGATGTCGGCATGGGAGGCATGACCGGAGCGCTGGACGGCACGGTGGCCGTCGACGCCAGCGGACACGTGGCCGGCCCCTACGCGGGCAGCCTCCTGGGGGACCTCGGCTGTGAGGTCATCAAGGTGGAGCTTCCGGGCAAGGGCGATCCGGCCCGGGGACGTGACGACTACAGCCCGGTGTTCCGGGTGCTCAACCGGAACAAGAAGAGCCTCACGCTCAACCTGCGCGAGCCCGAGGCCCGGGACATCCTTCACCGGCTGCTGGAGTCGGCCGACGTCCTGATCGAGAGCTTCCGTCCCGCTACGCGGAAGGCATTGGGGCTCGACTACGATGCGTTGCGCGAGCGCAACGCGGGGCTCATCCACTGTTCGGTCACGGCCTTCGGCCAGAGCGGCCCCTACGCGGGCAGGGCCGGTTTCGAGTCCATCGGGCAGGCGGTCAGCGGCATGCTGAGCCTGCTCACCGACCCGGGCGATCCGAAGATGGGCGGGTTCTCCATCACCGCTCACGCCACCGGCGTCTTCGCCGCCTACGGCATCCTGGCCGCGCTGGCGGCGCGGACCCGGACCGGCGCCGGCCAGTTCGTGGACGCGTCGCTGCTGCAGGCCAGCATGGGTTTCATCGAGTCGCATTTCGCCGAGTTCCTGAACGGCGGCGACGCCGTCACCCCGAAGAACTTCCAGCGCGGCCGGCTGTTCTGCCTGACGGCGAAGGACGGGCGGCCTTTGCTGGTGCATCTCGCAACCCACCGCCGGTCCTGGGAAGCCCTGGCCCGTGTCCTCGAGCGCCCGGACCTGATCGACGACCTGCGCTTCGCCGGCCACGAGGACCGGGTGGCTCATCACGAAGAGTTGATGGAGATTCTGCGTGGGGCATTCGCCCTGGCGCCGCGGGCGGCCTGGCTGGAGCGGCTGGGCCGGGAAGACCTGAGCCACGCTCCCATATACGCTGCCGAGGAGGTCTTCGAAGACCCGCAGGTCAGGCATCTGGGGCTGCCGCGGGAAATTCACCACCCCGAACGCGGCGCCACCCGGCTCATCGGCAGCAGCGTGAACCTGTCGGCGACGCCGCCGCGCTTCGAGCGTCCGGCGCCTCTGGTGGGAGAGGACACCGACGCGGTGTTGCAGGGGCTGGGTTACGACCCGGACGCCATCCGGGGTTTGCGCGCGCGCGGGATCGTGTGAGGGCGCGGGCGGAATCGGTATGATCGGGAATCGGTATGACTGTGTCCACCCGTATTGATTTCATCGCGGAGATTCACCGGAGCCCCTGCATGGCCGTGTTCGTGGTGGCCGGCGGCGGCTCTCAGGCATTGGCGGATCTCTTCGTCGTGCCGGGAGCGTCGCGTACGGTGCTGGAAGCGCTGGTACCCTACAGCGCCGGTTCAATGGGCGCGTTCCTGGGCCGCGAGCCGGAGCAGACGGTGTCGGCGGAGACCGCCGCGGCGATGGCGTGGAAGGCGTACGAGCGGGCGCTGGCGCTGAGGCCGTCCGGCGACGTGCCGGTCCTCGGGATCGCCTGCACGGCGGCCCTCGTGACGGACCGCCCGCGCCAGGGGCAGCATCGAGCGCATGCGGCCGTGTGTTCCGGTGAGCGGGTGGCGGTCCACTCCGTCGTTCTGAAGAAGAATGCGCGGGACCGCGCGGGCGAGGAGCGCGCGGCCGCGGACCTGTTGTTGTCCGCGACAGGCCGGGCCTGCGGGCTGGATACGGGCCGGTGCGATGCGTTGCTGCCCGCGGAAGAAGTCCGGGTCTGGGTGACTTGACGAATGGGCAAGGGTTCCGCTCCGTTGCCGAAGCCTTGTTCAACGTGCTCCCGGCGAGTCCGCGGCCCCGCTTGGTCCTGACCGCTGGACCCTTCCGCGACGCGCCAAGGCCCCTTCGGCAGCCGCCCGGTAGCTGCGGCTGACGGGGATCTCCCGGTCGCCGGTCAACCTCAGGAACCGGCGTTGCCCGCGCCGCACGAGCCCTTCCACGTGAGCATGGTTGACCCAGAAGGATCGATGGACCCGCATGCCGAGGGTGTCGAGCTCCCGTACCGCATCGCCGAAGCGCATCAAGAGGACGCATTGTCCGGCCGTTGTGAAGACCTCCACGTAGTGGTCCCTCATCCTCAGGTAGATCGGATCCTCGCCCATTTCCGCCGGGAGACGGTCCAGAAACTTTCGTCCAGGTTCTCCGACCGATGCATCCAGTGTCGGCTGCCCCCAGGCGGCGGACTCGCCAGCCGTTGCCGGGCGTCCGCGCACGGCCGCCGGCCTGTCCTCCGCCGCGTGCTTCAGCCGCCGGACGTTGGCGAAATGCGTCACCGAGCCGCTCAGCAGCATGGCGGCCACCACCACCGCCCCCAGGTCCCAGAGACGGTACCCGGCCAGGTCCGGGCGAAACCACCGGTCCACGCCGTAGATCGCCGCCGTGGTCGGGAGACCGGACCAGAGCGCGCCCGCCGCCACCCATGCCATCGCCTGCTTCAGGGTTCGAGAAGCCGCCGCCTGAATCGTGAGAACGCCGTGAGCCATGCAGAGCGGGACGCACAGCACCGCGCAGGCCCCGAAGTATCCCATGCGCCGTCCCCACGGGGAGCCGCTCCGGAAGATGAGTTCGATGGCGAGGAGACCGACGAGACAGGCGATGACGCCGGCCAGGGCGAGCCCGAAAATGCCTGGACCGAAATGGCCCGTAACCGGCCGCCAGGGCACCTTGGGAGTTGCCGGCTGGCAACAGCCGGTTTGCGAACGAACCGCGCGCTCCATGAGTGCTCCCCCCCTTTCCTGAAAGCCCTCATCCTGGCCTCGTCCACTCAGACCGCCATTGCTGCGTCTAATTGAATGCTGTCCCGCGCCCGCCTCCGTGTCAATACGGTGACGGCGGCGGCCGCGATTTTTTTCTCAGGTGGCCCGCGCCCCGTGAAGTGTGGTACAGGCCCGTATGGCGTGGATGTTTGCCACGCGGGTGCTTGCCGGCGGGTGCCCGGCGCCCGTGCCGGCCCGCTGCTTTGCCGATGGAGGACAGGCATATGGAACGCGAAGTCACGGTAGACGGTCTCAGGATTCGGTATCTGGAGGAGGGTACGGGGATGCCGGTGGTGATGCTGCACGGCGCCTCCCTGGGCTCGTCGGCGGACGTGTTCGAGCGGCACCTCGGCCCGTTGGCGGACGCCGGGTTCCGTGCGGTGGCGTACGACCAGCCGGGCTTCGGCCTGTCCGACGTGCCCGAGGATCACACGCTGGCCTACCGGGTCGGTTTCCTGCCGCGCTTCCTGAGCGCCATCGGCGCCGGCGAGGCCGCCCTCATCGGCCACTCCCAGGCCGGCGGCATCGTGGTGCAGACCGCCCTGGATCACCCGGACCGGGTGGCCAAGGTGCTGGTGGTGTGCAGCGGCAGTCTGCTGCAGGGACTGCCGGATTTCCCCCCGCCGGCCCACGCCAGCAGCGAGAGCACCGACGCGCCGCCGACCCTGGAGGACAGCCGAAAGCTCCTGGAGTCGAACCTCTACCACAAAGAGCTGATCACGCCCGATGTGCTGGAGAAGCGGCACAGCTTGAGCCTGGGCCGGAACCTGGAGGCGTTCCTGGAGCGCCAGCGTGCCGTGGAGCCCAAACGGGAAGGCCCGCGGCTGTGGGAGCGGCTCATGGAAGTGAAGCCGCCGCTCTTGCTGCTCTACGGCAAGCAGGACCGCAACCAGGCCGCCGAGAAGTGCGCCAGGCTCAAGGAGTTGATGCCCGACCTCAGGCTGGAGATCATCGACAAGGCCTGCCACATGCTCATGTGGGACGCCGGCGAGGTCTACGACCGCAGGGCGGTCGAGTTCCTGAAGGGGTGACGGATCCTGGCGTGGGCGGCGGTACATCCGGACCGCGCGCCGGCGCCCCTCTACGCCTCCAGCCCGAAGTCCCGGACCGGCTCGCTCTCGTCGTCCAGTTCCGGGCAGAACGTGTCTACCTGGAGCATGGCCGCGCAACCGGGGCAGTAGTACTCGATGAAGCTGGCGATGTAGGGCTCGCCGGACGGCACCTTCTGGCCGGACAGCTCCTCCAGGTCGCGTTTCCGCCTCAAGGCATGGCGCTTGTAGTTGTCGTGAGCCTCGCAGTAGCGGTGGCCGCAGCGGGTGCAGCGGATCACCTCGCGGCCGTCCTCCTCCCTGGCGATGGCCATGCACGGATGGAAGCGCAACTCGTCGGTGCCCTCGGGCGCGGCTCGGGTTCCATTGGGGACGGCGCTGGTGGCGCCGGCCAGGGGCGCTCCCTGGGCCAGGCGCTCGGCGCGAATGGCCTCCCGCCGTCCGGCGGTGGCCTCGGTGTCCACCGCGCCGTCCTCCGTGATCACCACCCCGAATACTTCCTCGGCGATGCGCCTTGAGGCGACGCCCACGCGGATGTCCCGCCGGACCTTCTCCGGGTCCCGCTCCAGCGGGTCGCCGAAGCCGCCGCCACCGCCCACGAAGTCGGCCACGATGCAGTGTTCCGGCAGCGGCACCCGTCCCTGGATCTGCTCCGGATGGGCCAGCGAGCCCCAGCCCTCGCTCTCCAGTTGCCCCGGCTCAAGGGGGTAATCGCCGCCGCGCAACCGCTCCATCACGGATTCGCCGTCGGTGTGGAACACAGCCCGGGTGCCGCCGATGCCGGTGGGGTAGCCGCCGAACAGTCCGGCGCCCTCGGGCAGGCAGCCGTAAGGCGGGTAGTTCACACTGCAGTCCTGGGTGCCGAAGATCATGTAGATGCGGTAGCTGCCGGTGCCGCCGGCGTTCATGCCGGCGCCGCCGCCGTCCACGTGGTGGTTCCGGGTGAAGTAGATGAACGGGTACTGCATCTCGATGCGCTCGATGTCACTGACGCCGCCCCCGGGGATGTTCATGTTGCCGCCGCAGGGAACGCCGTCCCGTACCGGCGTGGCGCCGAAGCCGGCGCCGTGGCCGTCGTAGAGGCCCTGGGCGGTCACCAGCCCCTCGCGGTTGTGGCCGCCGTAGAAGGCCAGCGGGCCGCCGCCGTACCAGATGCCCTGCCAGGCGGCGTTGATGTCGTCGCTGCCGCCGGTGTAGAGCATGCGCGAGATGCAGTCGTGGAGCGCCACCTTGGCGGTGACCCCCACCGCCGGCGCGTTGCCGCAGGCCGCGGGGAACCGGCAGTTGAGGATGCTGCCCTCGGGGATGGTGACGGAGACGGGCTTGAACTTGCCGTCGCTCCAGGGAACGTCCCAGAAGAGGAAGTCGGTCAGCGCCACCGCCAACTGGGCCATGGTGCCGGCCAGCGTGGAATTGGACATGTCGTTCATCTGGCCGCTGGTGCCGCTGAAGTCGAGGTGCATCTCCTCGCCCTTCTTCTCCAGCCGGCATACCACGTGGTAGGGCTTGACCCCGCCGCCCTTGCGGTCCCAGGCGGTGCCGGGAATCACCGAGGTCCAGTTGCCGTCCGGCAGGTCGCGGAGCCGCGCCCGCGCCATCCGCTCGGAATCCTCGATGACCTTGCGTCCCGCCCCCTCGATGAAGTCCAGGCCGAACTTCCCCACCAGCTCCAGGAAGCCCCGGGCGCAGACGTTGTTGGAGGCGATCTGCGAACGGATGTCCTGGCCCACGTACTCCGGGTCCCGGCACTGCTGCGTCAGGCAGCGGAACGCGTCCTCGCGGAACTCGCCCTTCTCCACCACCTTGGCGCCCTGGATGCGGATACCCTCGTGGTAGATCTCCGTGGCCACGCCCCGCATGGAGCCGCCGGTGTCCGCGGTGTGGATGCTCGACGCGATCCAGTTGGTGAGCGCGCCGTCATGGAAGATGGGCTTCATGATCAGCATGTCGTAGGTGTGGGCGCCGGCGATGTAGGGGTCGTTGAAGAAGAGCTGGTCGCCGTCGAAGAACCCCGGGCTCTCGCCGTACCACTCGATGACCTTCTTGATGGCGTCGGAGGTGGCGGCGGCGAACCGCAGGTGGCCCGAGCAGGCCAGGATCATCTCCCCCTCGGCGGTATAGAACGACGCCATGCACTCGCCCCCCTGGGCCACGATGGGCGACGCCGTCACCTTCTGGATGGACGAACGCCCCTCCTCGCCGATGGCCCAGAGGCGGTGCAGGAACATCTCGTACTTGACGGGGTCCAACTCGTTCGTGTCTGTCATGTCGTGAACTCCTGAGGTCTCCGGTTGCCGTCGTCTCGGCCGGCGGCGTCCGCGGACGCGGGCGGGTCCGGAACCGGCCCCCGCGTCGTATTCTTCCCGCCGGGCCGGTCCTACAGCGCGTACAGCTCCACCGGGTTGTCGTAGAGGATGCGCGAGACGCTCTCGGGCGAGAGGAACTCGTGCCGTTGCAGCAGTTGCAGCGCCTGGATTTCGGTGGAGGAGTCGGCGTGGCCGTAGTCGGTGCCCATCACCAGGCGGTCGTCGCCCACGTACTTGATGACGTGCTCCAGGTCGTCGTTCATCTGGGCGGCGACCCAGATGTTGTTGTCGGCCAGGATGCGTTCCTTGAGCTTGCCGCCGCGCCGTTCCACCCGGCGCCGCAGGTCGTTGATCAGGTACGGCAGCCACCCCGCGCTCAGCTCGATGATGCCCCAGCGGAGCTTCGGGAAACGGTCGGGCAGGTTCGACATGATCAACAGGTGGAACGCGCCGAGGCCCACGAACTTGTTGCGCTGGTAGCCGCACAGGGGCTTGCCCCAGACCCGGTCCATGTCCGGGCTGTTGGTGCCCGAGTGGACGCACACGGGCATGTCGAGGTCGCTGGCTTCCTCGTAGAGCGGGAAGAAGTCGGGGTCGTTGATGAGGCGGTTGCGGTAGTCGAGCCCCGAGATGTTCACCGCCACCGCCCCGTGGTCCCGGGCGAAGCGCATCTGCCGCCGGGCTTCCGGGATGTCGCTCAGCGACGCCACGCAGGCCCAGCGGAACCGGCCGTGGCCCCGCGAATGGATGTCGGCCAGCCAGCGGTTGTAGCTCCAGCACAGCGCGTTCTCCACCGCCGGCCGGTCCGTGAGCGGGTGCACCCAGAGCGTGGGGAAGAGCACCTGTATGTCGGTGCCGAGTTCGTCCATGTGCGCTACCCGGGCGTCCACGTCCAGCATGTACTTGGCCTTGACGTCCAGCGGGACGTTGCCGATGAAGGTGCCGGTGATGGCGTCGCTCCTCGCGCCGCCCCCGGGCCAGGGCGTGCCCACCTTGTTGTCGCCGATGACCCAGTACTTGAGGGTTTCGCCGTTCTCCAGCCTTTCGTACACCACCCCGGGCTTGTACTCGCGCTCGGAGGGAGCGAGATACTCCCAGGTTTCGTCGATTTCCACCACGTGGGCGTCGGCGTCGATGATCGGCATGGTTCTTCCCCCCGCCTTGAAGGTCCGGTCGTATGATGGCGATGCGGCGTTCAGTTCGCCACAATCGCCGGTTCCTGTCAAATTAGGAATCGGGCGATGGACATGGAGTGAACCGAATGACGAACTTCCGCGCTATACGTATGTCGTGTCTACGCATGCTGCTGGTCTTGACGCTGGCGCTGCCGCTGGCGGGCTGCGGCGACGGGGCCGAAGAAATGTTCGAGACCGCGCAGTTCGAGGAGGTCCAGAACAACAGGGAGCACGCCCGACAACTATACAACCGCATCCTGCGCGACCATCCGGGCAGTCCCTTCGCGGCCAGGGCGCGGGAACGGCTGGCGGCCATGGAGCGGGAGGCGCGTTAGCGTCGGGAAGGTGCATTCGAACGCCGTCTCAAGATCGGCGGCCACCGGCATCATCGCTACAAGAGCGGCCGTCACCGCCATCACCGTCACGGGATCGGCCGTCATCGTCATCACGGGCGTTAGGCGCTAACGCCGATTTCCCAGCACGGCGTAGAGGGGGTCCCCGCGGAAGTCCTCGGGAACGGGCGTGAGCGACCGCACGTTGTCCCAGTTGCCGGTCTCCGTGAGGTAGGATTCCACGAGCTGTTGCTGCCCCGGTCCGGTCAGGCGATGCCAGATGGCCACCGCCTTGGTGGGGAAGCAGCGGTTGGAGAAGGTGATGACCAGCGGCCCGCCCGGGGTGACGACTCGTCCGATGTCGCGGATCACCTGAACCGGCTTCACCAGATAGTCCACGGAAACGCAGATGCAGGCGGCATCGAACTCGCCGTCGGCGTAGGGCAGGGCGGGATGGTCGTTGAGGTTGTGCAGGTTGTAGGAGTGGAGGCGGGGATTGGCCTGCAACTCCTGCTCGTTCATGCCCAGCCCCACGACCTTCCTGAAGGTCATCTCAGGGGGGAGATGGCTGATCCAACTGCTCATGAGGTCCAGGACGGCGCCCCCGGGCGGCAGGGTTTCCCGGTATAGCTGGGTGACCGCTTCGATGGCGCGGTCGTCGATGTGGGTCACCAGCCGAGGCTCCCCGTAGAACTCCTCGTCCGGGGACTCGTCCATGCGGGCGAAGGCTTGGGGCGGCAGCGGATGGGTGGTCATGTGGCAGTACGGCGGATTTTCGGGAGCCGAGTCGTACGAGTATAGTAGGGTTGCCGGGCGGCGTTTACAAACCCGGCGGCGGGAGGGGCCATGAGCAACGACGACAGACAGGTGATTTTCTCGCTCATCGGGGTGGGCAAGGTGCATCCCCCCAAGCGGCAGGTGCTGAAGGACATCTACCTGTCGTTCTTCTACGGCGCCAAGATCGGCGTGCTGGGCCTCAACGGCTCGGGCAAGAGCACCCTGCTCAGGATCATCGCGGGGGTCGAGAAGGAGTACCTGGGAGAGATAACGTTCTCCAAGGGCTACTCCGTGGGCCTGCTGGAGCAGGAGCCGCAAATGGACCCGGAGAAGACCGTGAAGGAGGTGGTGGAGGAAGGCTGCTCGCGGATGATGGGGTTGCTGGCGGAATTCGAGGCGGTCAGCGGCCGGTTCACGGAGGATCTGAGCGCGGACGAGATGGATGCCTTGCTGGAGCGGCAGGCGAAGCTCCAGGACGAGATCGAGGCGGGCAACGGCTGGGAGCTGGAGAGCCAGTTGGAGGTGGCCATGGACGCGCTCCGCTGCCCGCCTCCGGACACGAAGGTCGACGTGCTCTCGGGGGGCGAGCGCCGGCGGGTGGCGCTGTGCCGGCTGTTGATCCAGGAGCCGGACATCCTGCTGCTGGACGAGCCCACCAACCACCTCGACGCGGAATCGGTGCAGTGGCTCGAGCAGCACTTGGGCCGCTACCAGGGCACGGTCATCGCGGTCACTCATGATCGCTATTTCCTGGACAATGTCGCCGGCTGGATCCTGGAGCTGGACCGGGGCCACGGCATTCCCTTCGAAGGCAACTACTCCTCCTGGCTGGAGCAGAAGCAGGCCCGTCTGGCGCAGGAGGAGAAGTCGCAGTCGCGGCACCGGAAGACACTGGAGCGGGAGCTGGAGTGGATACGCATGTCGCCCCGGGCGCGGCAGGCCAAGGGCAAGGCGCGGCTCTCCCGCTACGAGCAGTTGCTGGGCCAGGAGCAGGAGAGCGCGCAGGAGGACCTGGAAATCTACATCCCGCCGGGGCCGCGCCTGGGCGACATGGTGCTCCAGGCCGAGGGCCTGACCCACGGGTTCGGGGACCGGCTGCTGTTCGAGGGCTTGAGCTTCATCATGCCGCCCGGGGCCATCGTCGGCGTCATCGGCCCCAACGGCTCGGGCAAGACCACGCTCCTGCGCATCGTCACCGGCAGCGAGGAGTGCCGCGGCGGCTCGTTCCGCATCGGCGAGACCGTCAGGGTCGGCTACGTGGACCAGAGCCGCACCCTGGACGGCGATCACACCGTGTGGCAGGCCATCTCGGACGGGCAGGACCAGATCGTGCTGGGAAAGCGCGAGGTCAACTCACGGGCCTACGTGGGACGCTTCAACTTCTCGGGCCAGGACCAGCAGAAGAAGGTGGGTGACCTCTCGGGCGGGGAGCGCAACCGCGTCCACCTGGCCCGGATGCTCAAGGAGGAAGCCAACCTGCTGCTCCTGGACGAGCCCACCAACGACCTGGACGTCAACACCATGCGGGCGCTGGAGGACGGACTGGTGGAGTTCGGCGGCTCCTGCGTGGTGGTGAGCCACGACCGCTGGTTCCTGGACCGCATCGCCACCCACATCCTCGCCTTCGAGGGCGACAGCCAGGTGGTCTGGTTCGAGGGGAACTACAGCGACTACGAAGAGGACCGGCGGCGGCGCCTGGGCAAGGAAGCCGATCAGCCCCATCGGGTGCGCTACCGCAGGTTGACCAGGGATTGAGCCACGTCGGAACGGCCCGCCGGCGCGTGAACATGTCCACCCCCAGCCTGGACCCCGGATCAAGTCCGGGGTGACGGAAGAGGAGAGCCGCGGGTGACGGGCGTGGGTGGACCCTCAGCCTCCCGCGGCCTTCACGAAGTCCGACAGCCGTTCGCCGATCATGATGCAGGTGACGTTGGTGTTGGCGTGCACCACGGTGGGCATGATGGAGGCGTCGGCCACCCAGAGGTTGTCCATGCCGTGCACCTTGAGGTTCTGATCCACCACCGCCTCGGGGTTGGACGCCGGGGCCATGAGGCAGGTGCCGACGCCGTGATGGTAGCTGTCGTAGGTGGTTTTGGCGAACTTCACCCAGTCCTCGCCGGGGCCGGGCGTCAGCAGCTCGCCGTAAAGCTCGCGCATGGGCGGGGTCTCGGTGATCTCCTTGATGAACGCCATGGCCTGGGTCATGGATTCGATGTCCTGTTGGTGCTCCAGCATGGCCGACTCGATGACCGGCAGCTCGCGCGGGTCGCTGCTCTGGAGGTAGATGCGGCCGCGGTTCATCTGCTCCAGCAGCGACGCCGACATCGGGATGGTGGGCTTGATGCCCTCGATCTGGGTCGGCGGCCGTAGCGAGATGTGGAAGTTGGAGCAGTCCCGGTCGGCGTGGCTCTTGTAGATGTAGCGGATGCGCGGAATGATCCAGTCGGCGTCGAACTCCTCCTTGCACTCGAAGGTCATGAACACCACCGCGTGGTCCTGGTAGTTCTGCCCCACACCGGGCATCTCCTTGACCACCTGGACGCCCACCTTCTTGAGGTCCTCGGCGCGTCCGATGCCCGAGAGCATGAGGAGCTGGGCCGAGTAGTAGACTCCCGCGCTCACCACCACCTGGTTGCCGGAAACGGTTTCCTGGCGGCCGTCCTTCTCGTAGCGCACGCCCGTTACCCGGTTGCCCTCGATATCCAGTCGGTTGACCTGGGCCTCGGCGATGATGGTGAGGTTGTCGCGGCCGCGCGCGGGGTCCAGGTAAGCCACCACCGTGGACTGCCGCTTGCCGTCCTTGATGCTGAAGGGGGGGTGTCCCACGCCCTCGGGATCCGGGATGTTGGTGTCCTCCAGGAGCGGCAGGCCCTTCTGCTGGCCGGCCTCGATGAAGGCCTGCACCGGGTCTGCGGCGTTGGGGGTCTCGAAGGTGAAGGGGCGCTTCACGTAGAGCGGCCCGTCGTTGCCGTGGATGGGGCTGTCCGGAAAATCCTGGTCCGATTCCAGCCGCTTGAGCACCGGCAGCACCTTCTCCCAGGACCAGTCCGGGTTGCCGGCGGCCACCCAGTTGTCCATGTCGGCCTTCATGGGCCGGGGCGCGGCCATGACGTTCACCGACGAGCCGCCGCCCATGATCCTGCCGGCGAGCTTGTAGCAGATGCTGCCGTCCAGGTCCCGGGGGCTGGGGTACATGGCCAGATAGTCGGTCTCCAGCAGGAGCCGCACCTGGTTCTGGGCCTCGGCCACCATCTCGGGAATGGGGCGCGGGTCCGGCCCCGCCTCCAGCAGCAGCACCTTGCGTCCGGGGTCCTCCGAGAGCCGGCTGGCCGCGGCGCAACCGGCGGAGCCTCCGCCGATGATGATGACGTCGTAGTGATCGGCCATGGGATATGCCCTTTCGTAAGTCGCGCCGCCGGCCTCAGGCCTTGGCGGCCTCGTCGTCCAGCGCCCTGCTGAGCCGCTTCCTGAACTCTTCCAGGATGAGCGAGGTGGTGGCGCGCAGGATCATGTCGCCGACGATGGCCAGGCGCCCCTTGATCTCCACCTGCGCCTTGTACTTGAGCTCGGTGCAGTTCTCCCGGGGCTCCTCCATGCGGGCGTCCACGCCGGCCACCACCGTGCTTTTGGTCACCGAATCGTTGCCCTCGATCCTTACGGTGAGCGCCTCCTTGGGATGGCTGTCGGTGATGGTGGAGCGGAAGTTGAACTTCCCCGCCATGGGACCCACCTTGGCGCTGATGACGCCGTCGAAGGTGGTCTCGTCGATCTTGTCGATGGAATCGAGACCGGGCATGCAGGCCGAGAACTTGTCGATGTCCAGCACGAAGTCCCACACGGCGTCTCTCGGATGCTCTACGGTAATGGTGCCCTCGAAGTTCATGGCGGCTCCCGGCGGGTAGGTTGGGTTGGGAGGGGTATAGCCGTTTCGGTTGGCTCGATCAACCGGAGAGACGCCGCCGCGGCCGGGCGGTTATCCCGCGACGGCCGTCCGCCCCGGCTGCTTACGAAACCCCTCCGGCGTGTTACATCTACGGGTCATGGACATCGCCATCGTCTACGCCCTGGGGACGGCGTTCTTCCTGGCCTTGCGGGACATCTTCGGCCGCATGGCCACCCACGACATCGATCCGGTGCTGGGTACGGCGGCGACGGCGTTCACGGGGCTGGTGGTGCTGACGTTGGCGGCCCTCCTGAACGGCGACCTCCACGCGGGCTTTCCGGGATGGGGATGGCCGCTGTTCATGATCGGAATGGCCGGGATCCTCCGCATCACCGTCGGCCGCACCACGTTGTTCACCGCCATCAAGTACATCGGGGCGGCGCGCGCCAGCAGCTTCAGCGCCACCAACGTGTTCTTCGCCATGTTTCTGGGCGTGTTCTTTCTAAGGGAGAATCTGAGCTATTTGCTTGCTGCCGGCGCCGTTCTGGTGGTGGGCGGTTGCGTGCTGGTGGCCATGAGCCGCGTAAAGGGCGCCGCGGCCCAGACCTGGACGCGGTACGCGGCCGGCATGGGTTTCGCCCTGGGCAGCGCCTTCGCAATGGCCCTCTCGGCGGCCCTGACCCGGGTGGTGGTGCACGAGTTCTCGTCGCCCCTCGGCGCCAACTTCTATGCCAGCCTCATCGCCCTGCCGAGCTTCCTGCCCGCCGTCTCGAACCGCCCGCTCCAGAGTGTCGCGGACTGGACGGGCCGGCACTGGCGCTACATCTGGCTGGTGGGCCTGGTGTCCGCCATCGGCACTACCTGCGGCTACTTCGCCCTCAGGCACGCGCCGGTGGTGGTGGTGCAGCCCATCGCCCAGTCCCGGCCGCTGTTCGTGCTGTTGGTGTCGTGGCTATTCCTGCAGGCCCACGAGTCGATAAACTGGAAGGTAGCCGTGGGCGCCATCGGCATCGTGCTCGGCACCGCGTTGCTGATCGTGAAGTGAGGCAAGGGCCGGATTCGCTTTTTTGCCGTCAAATGCCTATATGATCAGGAGCTTGATTGGGAGCTTCGCCTTGGTGTCGCGTGTCACGAGAGTTCTGTGTGCCTTCTTCAGCCTGTTTGCGAGACGCGACACCGAAACCGTCATCCCCGCGGGAGGAGCGCGTTCGATGAAGGACAAAGTCGTCAAGACCGACGAGGAGTGGCGCGAGCAACTCACCGACGAAGAGTTCCTGGTGGCGCGCAAGAAGGCCACCGAAAGGCCGTTCACGGGCAAGTACAACGGCTCCAAGGAGCCTGGCATTTACCGTTGCGTGTGCTGCGGCACCGACCTGTTCGATGCCGCAGCCAAGTTCGACTCGGGCACCGGGTGGCCGAGCTTCTGGGCGCCGGTGAACGAGGAGAACGTGGCCACCGAGGAAGACCACTCCTACGGCATGCGCCGGGTGGAGGCCCTCTGTAGCGTCTGCGACGCCCATCTGGGGCACGTTTTCGACGACGGGCCATCGCCGACATATCTTAGGTATTGCATTAATTCTTTATCGTTAAAACACGAGAAAGATTAGGAGGTTTGATCGCATGGACAGCAAGCAGGTTTTGGCGCAACTCGACCGCGCGCATCTGGTGGAAATGACCCGGGACCTCGCCGATATCGTCACCATAACGGGCGAGGAAGCGCCGGTAGCGGAGTATCTGGGGCGCGAGTTCGAGCGCCTGGGCATGGAGGTGGAGTACCAGGAGGTGGAGGAGGGGCGGCCCAACGTCGTCGGCACGCTGAGGGGCTCCGGCGAGGGGCCGGTGCTGATGTTCAACGGACACATGGACCACTTCGACAACCCCGAGCCCACCCGGGTGACGGAAGACCGGGTCTACGGCCGCGGTCTCGTCAACATGAAGTGCGCGTTTCCCTGCTACATCACCGCGGTGGACATGCTGGTGAAGGCCAAGGCGGAGCTCAAGGGCGACATTGTCATCTCGGGGGTCGTGGGCGAGATCGAGAAGGCCCAGGTCAACCGCTTCCACGGCAAGAGCTTCCGGGGCGCCGGGGTGGGCGCGCGCTACCTCATGGACCACGGCGTCACCGCCGACATGTGCATCATCGGCGAGCCCACGGGCCTGCGCATGCAGATCGGCAACGCCGGCCTGGCGTGGGCCGAAGTGACCGTGGAAGGGCCGGCCAAGACCTTTGTCCTGAAGGCCGCCGAGGTCGCCAAGGCGATCCAGGCGTGGGAGGCCGACTACCAGAAAATGTTCCCGCATCCGTTCATGCTCCCGACCGTGCAGATCGGCGCCATCGACGGCGGCAATCCCTTCAAGCCCGGCACCAACCCGGTGTGCAAGATCTACGTCATCGTCAAGACCTTGCCCCATGTGCCCACCATGAAGATCCAGCGGGAGCTGGAGAAGGTCGCCGCGGCCATTGCCGCCAGGGAAGGGGATATCACCACCAGGGTGAAGCTCTACCTCACCACCGACGGTTACGAGATCCCCGAGACCGACTACGTGGTCCAGGCCATGGGCGGGGCCCACAAGGAGGTCAACAACGGCAAGGACATGGAGTTCTCCGAGCCGGTGCGCTACGGCATCACCAGCGACGGCTCGCGCATCAACCAGTACGGCGTGTCCGTGATCACCTACGGCGCCGGCTTCGGCACCCATCTGGCGGACCCGGACGAGCAGGAGACCGGCGCCGAATGGGACCGGCCGTCCGGCACCCGCCGGGGCGTGGGCATCAACAACATGATCCGGTGCAGCAGCGTCTATGCGCTGGCGGCCCTCGACATCTGCAGCAAGACCCGCGCGGAGCTCGGCCTGGACTGATCGGGAGTCCCCATGGAACTGACACTCGCACACTACCGCAACCGTTTCTGCATGTTCCGCACCTACTACGCCCTGGCGGAGGGGATCGTGAAACCCGAGGGCTTCGACCTGAAGGTCATCGAGGTGGCCGACCCCCCCAGCCACGAGCTGGAAGAGGTGCTGATCCGGGGCGAGGTGGCGTTCGCCAACGTCTATCTGCCGAACTTCCTCAAGCGGAAGCTCGGCGGCGCGCCCATCGTCGGCCTGTCCACGGAGTGGAAGTCCACCGCCAAGGGCAACGGCGTCTTCGTGCTCAAGGACGGCCCGGTGCAGACCCCCAAGGACCTGGAGGGCCGTCTCATCGCCAGCCACCACTCCGACCCCCACGCCATGCACTGCTTCCTTCTGCGCAAGCACTACAAGGTGGACGACTCCACCATCCGCTGGGAGTCCCATCCCCAGGAGGAGCTCGTGGCGATCCTCAAGGAGGGCAAGGCGGATGCCGTGACCCTCATCGACCAGGTCTTCTGGCACGGCGAGAAGGACCCCGACGTCCGCTGCCTCTACACCGACGGCGACGCCTGGCGCGGCCTCCACGGCCTCCCGGAGATCATCAAGCACATGCTCGCCACCCGGGAAGACCTGCTGGCGGAGCATCCGGAGTTCGCCGGACAGATCCTCGACGCCTGCCGCAAGTCCATCGCCTACAGCGACGCCCACCTCGAGGAGGTGGCCGACAAGTTCATCGCCAGGTACGGCGGCGACAAGCAGGACATCCTCGCCTCCGCCGGCTATCCCAAGATCGAGTTCACCTTCACCGACACCGAGCGCAAGGAAGCGGAAGCCACCATGGAGATGCTGATCGAGACGGGCCGGCTGGAGGGGCGAGTGGACCTTTCCACGGCGTTCGTGTCGTGATTCTCAGCAAAGCCGCGGCGGAGGGTAGAGGGGGACCCGTAACCGGGTTCATTCCGGGCTTGACAAGGGAACCAGGAGGGCACCAACTGGATCTTGACGCTTCGATCTGGTTGCCTAGTGTCCTGTCTCACAAATGCCTTTAACCATGGAGCGGGTCATCCGGTCTTGAGCAGTGTGATAACCCATTGATATGTAATGGTTTGTGTCTCGCATATTGATTCAACGTATTTGTGAGACAGGACACTAGGTACCTCTGCTGAGTTGGTCCACTTGTTTGTCGCCGTACGTCCTGCCTCGACTGGTCGTTGGGCAGTCGTCCAACCGGCCCGTGTTCCTCGGCTGTCAGCCGCCCCTCAGAAGTGTGGGCGCGTCCAAAAGCCCACACGGATTCCAATCCACACAACTTACCATTCCGACGCTACTGTCCGGTGATGTAGCCACAGCACTAGAGGCATTACGGCACGTAGGCATCGAACTACGTCTATCGTTGGGCGATGCCGAAGCCCAGGTCGCCCTGTCCGGGCGCCCGCGCCGCCCTAACTCGCGGATTTTGACCAGGAGCCGGAGGCTGCTGCGGCCCCGCCATGCATCCGCGGTGGCGAGAAGCCAACTTCCGAGGTAATACTGCATGTCAAACTGTTGACAGCCACTCAGGAGATTTCCGTTGGAAGAACACAACAAACAACACCGACTTGGTTTTGGTCTTCCCCGCTGCATTGGCAATGGCCCTGAAGCACGCGAACGGCTCAAGAGGGAGTTGGGAGTCGACCGGAACCGTCTTCGAGTAATGCGGAAACTTCGCGACCGCGGACTTAACGAACCGCCATCGATGAGGAGAACCGTGAAGCGCGAGCTGCTTTCCGACTACTGCGACCCCCGCTTCCGTCGTAGGCTCTGGAGTGAAACCTATGCACGGATACATCACGTGCATGACAAGTCCACTGAAAATCTGTTCCCGTCGCTTGAGTACTTGATTCTCCTCAAATTCGTGCCCGATGGCGAGTCCGCGGACGGTGGTTCGGAACAGGTTGCCGAGGTTTTCGCCGAGTGGCCTGATCTTGCGCAACACCTGGGTGAGAAAGTTCCGTGGGCCTCTTTGGTGGCAGGCACGTGGTCCCATGTAAGAGAACGTCTGGACGAGTGGCACTCGCTTGATAGTGAGAAGCGCGAACAGACAGCTTTAGCCGCCTTTGCTGTGGCAACGATTGTCGATGACGACCGGATTTTGTGGGCCACGATTCGGGCCGTGCCCGAGATGAAGGACGAGTTTTCCGAAATGCTTTCGTCTAAGGACATGTCCGAAACTACCGATGATCGCAAACAAAATGACGTGCTTGTTCGATGGAGCGAACTCTGCGACTTGGCGGTCAACACTTTGAACGAGGCTGCTGGTCCTCCTCCCAACGTAGACATCTTGACCAAGGTCACGGATGTCGTCTGCCAACTTCAGGAAGTTGGGCCTTCGGTGCGAGAACGCCTTGCCAGGAATACGTTCGAATCTCTGGTCGCGCCGGTTCAGGAAGTCCTCGCGGAACTGGACGGAGATCCGGTCTTCTCTTGGCTTGATGATAGGGCGCGGACGGAAGTTCTGGAAGCTTGGAACACGCTGCGCGATTCTCTGTCCGACGAACAGGTAGCGACTGATATTCAACGGTTGGACGCAGATGCCCGTATCATGGTGGCGAATACTCGCGTGTTGGCGAACAACATTTCGGAAAGCCAGCGGCAACTCGATACTCTCCGCAAGGACAAACCGCTAGATGCCATCCAATGGGACGACTGGGAGGAGAAGTGCGACGAATTGGAAGGGAGACTGCTGTTGCTACGGCGGGAGCAACGCCAAGCGCGCAAGGAACTTCGCAGCGCTTTGTCGCCGTCTCAGGACTATTTGGTCTCAGAGAAGCGCAAGTCTTTGGACGGGCACGCGAGTGAAGAGGTTCCTCGACACGAGCCAGAAGCTACGGAAGAAGCCGATCCTTCTTTGCTGTCGCGTCCCGGTAGCGGTGAAGCAACCGACGCGCCTGTGGCGGAACTAGTCTCCACCGGGAGTGGCGAACAATCCGCCGGTGATTTTCAGCCGCCGGTCCAGGATGATGAGCCCGAGGCCGACAGCAACGGAGAGGGCCATTCACTCAGTGAAGGGGACCGCGAGCAGCAGCCCTGGGGCGGGAGTGACTCGGGGCATAGCCCCGACCACGAGACGGTAGGAACCGCAGGCCACGAAACTAGTCAACCCGCCGATCAATTGCTGTACCGTGCCACGATCGGGATAGTCGAGGCGCTATCCGAGACGCCGCCTCGGCTTGCTTACTCGTTTCAAGTTATTCGGCTTCTCGATGCCATGGCTGCCAGTTCCGGTTTGCCGCCTGCGGTGCTCTTCGAGGCGACCATGTTGTCCGACCACCTCATGTTTCCTGACGGAGCCGTAGCTACACGATTGAGGCACGTCTTGGAGCAGTTCCCAGACACAAACCGGTTCTCGACGGGGCCTGACCGCGACCTGTACGTACTGCTTGCCCTCTCCGGTACCTTGCGTCCGGCATTACTGGTACCGGAGGCGGGTGCAGTGGCCTTCTTGAGCGCCTTGAAGCCCAGCGAGCGCTTGGCCAATGTATATCGCTTGGCCAGCGCGGTTGCCGAGCAGAGTTGGAAGTTGCAGGGGGTTCGAATCGATCCCACCGTCTTACGGTGCGTGGAGTCTGAGGCGGCTTGGGAAGCTGAGCGTGACGAGTTGGTTGCGGAGGCAAAGACATGGGAGGCGCAGGCGCAGCATAAGACGATCAAGTATCAACCGGCCACGAAGGTATGGCAGACGTGGCTCAAGGCAGGCGGCTTGATTGATCGTTTGGTCCAGTTAATCACCGAGGATCGAAAACCTGACATGACCTCGGTCAAAGAAATCAAAGATGAACTCGAACACCAGCAGTCATTCGAGGAATTGGTTAAGCGCACAGATCGCGTAGAAATCGGGCGTCGCGGAGGCCGCGACATCCACGCGGGAGCATTGAATCAACTCCGGGCTCTGGCGCTGGAGGTAGTGGAACTTGCCCGCCGCTATCAAAGTGTCGATGATTCCACGCCGACACAATCGGATTTTCTTACCAGGACGTTGGGTGAACTCCGCGCCAAGGTAGAGCTCCTATCGCCGCCGGCATTGGCAGAGTTGGACGAGATAGCCGCAGGAGAAAGGTCACTGTTCAGTGCAGTCGCGAAAACCGCTAGACAAGCACTTGTCCGCTTTCAACAGTTCGTCAATTTCAAGGATGTGATCCCACACAGGGAACCCGAGCCGAGTGAATTGATGGCGTCTGGGCTATTCGCCTTTCCTCGGGTGGAAATCGACGAGGCGGGGACGCCAAAGGGCGACGCGCGAAACATACTTCAGGCCATCGTATGGCCCGACGAAGCGACTCCATTGTCATCGGCGGTGGCTGGTCGCTTGGAACAAGGGGACCTGAGTACGGCGCGGCGGATTGTCGAGTGGGTCGCATGGGAGGGCTTGGGCGACACGGACGAGTTACAAGTCCAGTTGCATGAGGCACGCACGGTTCTTACGCGATCATTGCGGCAAAAACTCGCCGAAACCAGCACCCGCATTGCGAAGGCTGCAGTCGGAGGTCACATCGGAGACTCGGAACGGTCCCACTATGATGCCGAACTCGTTGACCTTGAGCGGCGACTAGCGGCGTCGCAGGTACAGCGATTCGACGTGGAAAGACTCAAAATAGAGACGATATCGAAGAAGATCGACGACAGCCTGAGGGCTAAGAAAAGGGACGTGGAAGCCTCTTTTGCTGAAATTTCGTCGTCGGTAGATGACCGGTCCCGTCAGAGGGTTGACCAGTTGATCGAACACGGCGATTTAGTCACAGCTAGCGAACTCATCGACCGAATGCGGCACGACGACCCTGGTGCTTGGCAGGAGCAATCGAGTCACCATAGAGAGTGGTTCCGGGAATTCTATCCCGAGGGTGCCCGGGCAATCGACCAGGCGTTGGTGGAAACTGATGGCCGCAGAATTCTGGACCAGTTGAGATCTGGTAACGAGTTCGCAGGGATCGCGTTGAACAACATCCCTGGCGCTCAACGTAAGTCCGCCAGGGAGATGCTCGAGGCATGGTTTAGATTAAAACGTGTCGGACGGTTGGCGAACGGTGCCGAGGAAGATATAACCACGCTCCTCTCAAGTCTGGGGTTCATCGTCCGTAAGGTCACGGTGATTCGCTCGGAGCGGAATTTTGGGGAAGCTCGTGTCGAAACGGATCCGATAGAGACACGCGAACGTTGTCCGATCCCGGGATTCGGTTCCTTGGTCGATGGTCACTATCGGTTGGTGTTTCTTTGGGGTCGTCCAACCGAGGAGGACATCCTTCAACACGCGGATGCCCTTCCGGGCAGGGCGGCCACGATTGTGGTCTATCTCGGACGACTGACCGAGGCCAGAAGAGACGCCTTTTCCCGCATGGCGCGTGCACGGTCTAGGACACTCTTGGTCTTGGATGAATTGCTGCTGGCGTTTCTTTGTGGGCAGCGCGGCTCACGCATGCCAGTTTTGTTCGGCTGTGCAATCCCGTTTACGTTCGTTCAACCCTACGTCACGACGGCCGGTGTGGTTCCACCCGAGATGTTCTTCGGGCGTGAGGAAGAAATGCGCGCAATAGCGGACCCGGAGGGTGCCTCCTTCATTTATGGTGGGCGGCAGTTGGGTAAGACCGCACTTCTCCGAGCTGTTGAGAGGATGTCGCACCGGCCGCAACAGGGTAGATACTCAGTCTGGATCGACCTAAAGGATGAGAGAATTGGGTATGATCGTGACGCTGGGGATATTTGGCCCGCGATCTGGCGCGCATTGCGAAGGATCGGGGCCATTCCCGAGGAACTCAAGGCGCTAAAGGAGCCCAATCCAAACATTAGAGGTCGTGTGGATGCATTTGCGGAGTATCTCAAAGACCGCTTCAACAAGCCCACGGGAAACACGCTGCTCTTGTTACTGGACGAAGCTGACAAGTTCCTCGAGATAGATGGGCGGGAGCGCGCGGGAACGGCGACTGGGTATGGTGAGCTGTCTCGTCTCAAGGGATTGATGGATGCGACGGAGCGATCAATAAAGGTAGTGTTCGCGGGTCTGCACAATGTGTTGCGCACGGTCCAAGCGGCGAATCATCCTCTCGGGCACTTAGGGATGCCCATTGAGGTGGGTCCGCTATTGGCGGACGGGGGATGGCACGCCGCGGAGGCGTTGGTCCGAGAACCCCTGCTTGCGGCTGGCTATCGATTCGCGGACGAGAATCTCGTGACTAGGATACTGGCTCAGACCAACTATTATCCGAGCCTGATTCAACTCTACGGTGCGGCACTTATCAAGGCGATGTGCGCGAAACCCATTAAGGGCAGTCCTCTGCATGAGATTGACGAAGCGATACTGGAGGAGACTTACCAGAATACAAGCCTTCGTGAAGTGATCCGGTCGAGGTTCCACCTTACCCTTCAACTGGACCCACGTTACGAAGTGATCGCGTACTCGATCGCAAATGAGTGTGTCCAACATGAGGGCCTCCTGGGAGCCGGACTCGCTTTTCGCCACATCGACGACGTAGCCAGAGGGTGGTGGGCCGAGGGGTTCAATGATATCGAGCCGCATACGGATCGCTTTAGGTCCCTTCTTGACGAAATGGTGGGACTGGGAGTCCTGCGGAGCGTGGGTGAAGACAACGACCGATACACACTTCGTAATCCGAACGTGCTGTTGTTAATGGGCACTAGCGACGAGATTGAGGATAACCTCATCAGGGATCGCCAAACGCCACCAGAATTCGAAAGGGAGGTGTTCAGGGCTCGTGATCCGCAGAACCCTGATGGCCCATCCCGCAGCCCATTGACATTTCAACAGGAGGATCTGCTGCGGAGTGAGAAAAACGGTGTGTCCCTCGTGTGTGGGTTGGAGGCTTCCGGTCTCGGAGACGTGGTGCGTTACCTGAGGGCACGAGGAGCGAGTGATGCGGTCGTTGAGCTCGGAGACTTGATGAACGGCAGGGATTTCGAGGCAGCTATCGAACAACGGGAATGGCAGTGCGCGGCAAGTACGACGATCTGCGTGATACCGCCTAATCTCCCTTGGAGCGAGGAGTGGGTGGAGACGGCATTGCGACGGGTGGCGCGATTGAAGGCGAAGGACAAGTTCATGCAGATAGTCTTCATGGCCGAGCCAGGGCAACTGTGGCGCGTGTTGTCTGATGGGCAACTGGTTGAGCGATCAGGACTTCAGTGGGTGTCGCTACGACCGTGGCGTAGTACCTTTCTAAGGCAGTGGATGGTTGATGTAGGCTTTATGGACTCCCCGTCAGCCCAGCAGAACATTGTGGAAGGGACTGGAGGATGGAAGTCGCTTCTTGAGTGGTTGTATCGTCTACACCAGGAGACGGGTAATCTGGATGAAAGCCTCGACAAATTGGAGAGGGCTCTCGACGACGGGGATGCTGTGCAACAGCGTTCATGGTTTGGGCTAGAGAACCCCGAGGTATTCAATGCGCTGAAGTGGCTTGCCGGAGGAGAAGCTACATGGAGCGAACTCCAAGGGCTCGCAGTTGAATCGGGGATAGGCGGCGATTCGCTGAGGAGGAGCCTCCAGTGGGGGGAACTTCTTCACGTAGTGCGTCGGACGGGAGTGGACATGTGGCAGATGGATTCGGTCGTCGCGGGGGTATTGCATAGAGCCGGAGACTGATGGGTGGATTTCTGGAGTCTTCCTGGCCCCTCAGCGTTTTTGGACGACGTGGAAGGGGCCGTCAGAGACGGCGTGAACGTCGTCGCACGGTTTCCGGGCGGAGTTCCTGGCGGGTTGGAGAGAGACCTGCGGGAGCGCCTGCACTCGGTTTTCGAATGGACATCCATTGATGCCTGCCGCAGCCGGTTGGCTCCGGTTGGTTTCTTGCGGGAACAAGTGTGTCCGGATGTTTCTCCGTTCGAGATTGGCAGTGTTGCAGAGTTGGCTGTGACGGAGTCGTTTCAAGGGCGGCTCTTGTGGCTAGAGAACATCGACGTCACAACTTGGCCGCATTGGGCCGAGGCCCTTCGCGGCTACTCGGATGCATGTCGAAATGTGGACCTCCTGAGCCGGAGCGTATTTGTCGTGGTATTGTCGGGCGAAGCAGCGGTCAACGAACTCCGGCGGGAAGTCGCTCTGGTGGGTCGTGACTTTCGCGACGATGTGGATACGTCAGATTTGTTCGCCTTCGCCCTCTGGAAAGCCCGCGCGACCGTTGTGTGCCGTGAACATCGTTTGCTTCTGGCACACACGGTGGCGCAGGTAGCGCAGTGGGACAGTTCGTTGGCAGAAGAACTGCTGGCATTACCGCTCCCGGATGCATTGAATCCATGCAGCCTCTTGAAGACATACGCGAGGCGTCGGGGCTGGACAGCGGAAACCTCAAGGACATGGGAAGCGGGGACAGTCGATGGGCCTGTTCAACAGCCTATCGTGCATTCAGCGCTGCTGGAGGTGTCGGGGTCGTCACGCGTGGTGCAACAGAGGCTCTGGGCAGCGCAAGCCGCAGTCCTCTTGCCGTTGGTCGAACAACGGCGCGTTGGTTTGGTAGAGCGTCAGGGACGGTACATCAGGGTGCCCATTGAAAGCGGGGGTGGCAAACAGATTGTGGATCCTTTGGATCTCGATCTAGGTAAGCTTGCTTGGCATCTCGATCGGGATGAAGTGCCGCAATGGCTGAGGGCACGGACACAGAGGCTCCACCGAGTACGCAACAAGCTTGCGCATATGGAACCGCTGACGCCGGAACAAGCCTTGCATCCAACGCTGTTGGGAGACGAATGACAGGGAACGTGTGCATCATGGCCTTGCTGGCCGTTCCGAGTGATGTCTGGAGCGTCGACTGTTAGTGATGATCGAGAAAGTGCCGGGCGGGTCGGTTCGAGATGCCCAGTGTGCCGAGAGTCAAACGTGGGTCTTGACGCCTAGCCTGTAGCTCTAATAGTGTGGGCCGCACATTGCGGTCTCTGACCACTCAAGGGAGGTACCATGCGAAGCTTGATCATAAAGACGATGGCGTTGTCACTCGGCTTGGTTCTGTGCCTTTCCGGCATGGCGCTGGCGTCGAGCGCCGAGCTGATCGCCGCGGCCAAGAAGGAAGGCAAGCTGCGGCTGATCACGTTCTCCAGCTTCAGGAAGGCCGCCGAGTCCTTCCAGAAGAAATACGGCATCACGGTGGAGGGCACGTACGTGGGCGCACCGGGCGTTCTCCGCACGGTAAGCCAGGAGTCCCAGGCGGGGATATCCGCCATCGACATGTTCGGCGCCTCTCCGGGGCCGCTGAGCGGACTCAACCACTTGACCCAGCCCTATAAGCCCGCCGGCTATGAGAAGGTCGCGCATCACATGAAGGCGCTGCCGAAGGACTGGAACCTGGTGCCGGTGTTCATCCATGTGGTGGGAGCGTCCTACAACAAGGAGCTGATCCCACCGGAGCAGGCTCCCCGCAGCATCCAGGAGCTGATCAAGCCCAAGTACAAGGGCAAGATCATCTCGCGCACGCCGTGGCTCGGGTCCAACTATCTCGTGCACATCGCTTCCTTGCAGGCGTGGTTCGGCGGCAACGAGGAGAAGTGGGCCAACTACTGGAAGGCGTTCAAGGTCAACGTAGGGCGCTACGAGCCCAAGTGGGGGCCGCTCCACCAGGCGGTGGGTCTCAAGGAGTTTCCCCTGGGCATCTTCACCCTGCCATACACGCCGTTCACCTTCGGCCGAAGCTATCCAGGGCTCGGCTACTCCACGTTCCGGGAACCGGCCATCTGGTGGCCCAACATGCTGGCGATTCATGGGAAGGCTCCTCACCCCAACGCCGCCAAGCTCTTCATGGATTACGCCATCAGCGCCGAGGGACAGAAGCACTTCATCGCCGAGGGTCTGATCCCGGCCGACAGCTCCATGAAGCCGAGGGGATCCCTCATCAAGGAGCTTGAGGGCGTCAAGTTCTTCGCCAAGGCTCCGGAGATCATCGCCAACGAGGTCAGCAACAACAAGGACGCGTGGACGAAGCGTATCCAGGCGCTCTACCAGTAGCCTGAAGACGCGGGTGCCGGAACGACGCGAAGGGCCATGTTCGAATTCTTCCCGGGGAACCGAAGCTGGTCCTTTGCGTGCATCCGGCTGCTGGCCGAGAGCTATTACGGCGGCGGCGAGTTCAACGAGATCCACCGCACGACGCAGCGAATCAAGTCGGGCGACGTCGAGAGCTGGCACGCCGAGTGGCTTGAGACCGCCGACCGGGTCGCGGCCCACGGTCGCGAGCAACAAGCCGCCGGCCATCCGGAGAGCGCCCTCAAGGCCTTCCTGCGCGCCTCCAACTACTACCGGGTGGCCGAGTTCCTGCTACCCTTCACCGACGACCGCAAGATTCCAACCTACCAGAAGTCGGCCGGGAGCTTTCAATCCGCCGCGGAACTCTCGCCCGGGATCGAGCGCGTCGAGGTGCCCTACGAGGACACCTCCATGCCCGGCTACTTCTTCCACGCCCCGGCCGGTGCCGGCGCGAAACCGCCCGTGCTGATCTTCACGGGCGGCGCCGACTCCACCGCCGAGGAGGTCTACTTCGTCGGCGGACCCGAGGCCGCGAAGCGGGGCCTCGCCCTGCTCATCGTCGACGGGCCCGGACGCGGCGGAATGCTAAGGCTGCGCAACAGCCTGGCCATCCCCGACTTCGAGCGGCCGATCACCGCCATGGTGGACTACCTGGAAACTCGCGGCGACGTCGACATGAACCGGGTCGCCCTCATGGGCATGAGCATGGGCGGCTACTACGTCACCCGCGCCGCCGCATACGAGAAGCGCGTCAAGTGCTGCGTTTCCCATTTCGGCCCCTACGACTGCTACCGTGACATCTACGAGTTCTACGAGCCCCTGAGAGGACAGTTCCGCTGGATCACGGGATCGAGCACCGAAGACGAGGTCCGCCGCCGCCTGGGCCAGTTCACCCTCGCCGGCAGCATCGAGAAGGTCGAATGCCCGCTGCTCATCCTCCACGGCGAGGACGACATCATCACCGACCCCCGCTGCGCCCACCAGACCTACAAGGAAGCCAGGTGCGAGAAGGAGCTGCGCTTCCTCCGTTCCGGCGAGCCCGGCGCCGTTCACTGCTCCTACGACAACCACGCGGAGATCTTTCCCTTCATGCACGACTGGGTGGCGGCGCGGGTGTAATTGCCTGGATCAAGGCAGCCCGACTTCCTGGCAGAAGGTCGCGAACGGCAGGATGCGCGTGTTGGCCCCGGCATCGCCGAAGTCCCTGGTGCCGAGGTGAACCTGGTAGAAGCGCGGGATATCCGTCCGCTCCCTGAAATAGCCGCAGGCAGGCGCCGCGCGACGGTCGCCGTTCTTGCACTCGACGGCGAATTCCGCGACGCCGTCGCGCAGCACGACGAAATCCACCTCGCGCTTGTCGGTATCCCGGATGAAACGAAGTTCCATCTCGTGGCCTTCGGTGTCCTCGACGTAGTGGCAGTACTTCAACAGGTGGCCGGCGACCATGTTCTCGAAGCGGGCGCCTCGGTCCTCGACGCGCGACCAATCCCAGAAATACAGCTTCTTTTCCTTGCGGACGGCGCGGATTCTACCGGCTCCGAACGGCGGAATGCGGTAGCAGAGGTACAGCCTCTCGAAGATGGCCAGCCAACGGTCGACGGATTCGTGGGTCACCTGTAGCAGTTGACGTAGGCTGTTGACCGAGAGGGGGGAGCCTACGCACCCCGGCAGGTGAGACAGAAGCAGTTCCAGCGCGGACACCTCCCGAACGTTCTCCAGGTCGCGGAGGTCCTCGTAGAGGACTCTTGCGGAGTGCTCGCGCAGCCATCGGCGGTGGAAGCGAGCCTCGCCCCGGAGAAAAGGCTCGGGGAAGCCGCCAAATTGCAGTAGCTGCTCTACGAGTGCCAGGTCGGGCGTCTTGCTGTACTCCCTCGCCGTGAATGGATGCAGGCGGTAGTAGTGGTACCGCCCCTGCAGGGAGTCGCCGCCTTTGCGGTAGTAATCGAGACGGGCTGAGCCGGTGACGATGAAGGAGATGGAACTCTTGTTCTTGTCGTACAGGCCCTTCATCAGATTTCGCCAGTTCGCGTACTTGTGGATCTCGTCGAGGATGACGCGCGGCTGGCCGGAAGGCACTCGTTCCGCAAGGATGTTCTCGCGGTCGGCCAGCACGTCCCAATTCAGATAGGCCGGCGATGACTCGTCCTGCTGTCCCTCCAGCAGAGAAAGGGCCAGCGTCGTTTTGCCGACCTGGCGCGGTCCGCCGATGAAAACCATCCGGTCCGCGAGATCGGTTTCGATGCTGTCCTTGACGTAGCGCTGTGCCATCCGGTCGGCCTTGCCGTCCTGACCGTGAGTATTTTCTACCATACCATAAAATACTCATGAGTATTTTAGAGTCAACCAGAAAATACCCACGACCCTCCGGCCGTGGGGGAGGGCGTCGCAAAGAAGCCGGCTACGCCTCCCGCCGCGACACCAGCAGGTGCAGCCCCAGGGACATCAACAGCATCAGCACGCCGATGACGGCGCCGATGCCGAACTGGCCCTCGTCGAAGGCGCGCTGGAAGAGCAGGGTGGAGAGCACCTCGTTGCCGTAGGTGAACAGGATGACGGCGCCGGCGAACTCCCGAAGGTAGATCTGGAACAGCAGAACCCACACGGAGAACAGCCCGCCCCGGAGGAACGGGATGACGATGCGCGTGATCGTGCCTAGCGCGCTGGCGCCGGAAGTCCACGAGGCTTCCTCGAATTCCTTGTGGAACTGGAACAGGAACGGGCTCAGAGTGCGCAGCGCGAACGGCAGGTAGTTGCCGATGAAGTAGAGCAGCAGGATCCACAGGGTGCCGTATACCGGCGTCCGGATGTAGGCCCAGACAAAGCCCACCGCCAGGATGGTGCCGGGGAAGGCCAGCGGCAGCATGGTGGCGGCCTCGATGGGTCCCTTGAGCTTGACGCCGCTGCGCACCAGCAGATAGCCGACCCCCAGTGCGATGATGACGGTGGCGGTGGCGGCGGCGAAGCACAGGAGCAGCGTGTTGCCCAGCGCCCGCCAGAACACGGCGTCACCCAGGGCGGCGTTCCAGTGGTTGAAGGTGAGCGTGGTCAGCAGGTGCAGGCTGGGGGAGGCCACGAACTGGGAGAAGGATAGCAGCACGATCACCACGGCGGGCAGCACGATCACCACCACGAAGTACAGCGAGCAGCACACCAGCGCCACGTAGCGCCATGTCCCCAGGTCGTGGACGTTCTCTGGCCTGGCCTTGCCGGTGACGGTGACGAAGCTTTCTGCCCGTCTCACCAGGTGACGGTAGAGGAGTAGCGAGATCAGGCTCAGGGGAATCACCATCATCGCCAATGCCGCGGCGGTGTTGTAGTAGATCAGCGACTGGTAGTCCGACGCGATGATGTTGAAGATGGCGGAGGTGAAGACGAAGATACCGCCCGGCGCGCCGATGAGGATTGGCACCTCCAGGGTGATGAGCCCGATGACGAAGACCAGCAGGAACGAGGACAGGATCAATGGCCGCAGCACCGGCAGGGTCACGCGGCGGAGCGTTCCCGTGACCGTGTTGCCGCACGCGATGGACTGTTCTTCCAACGACGGATCCATGAGGCGGAAGGCATTCATGGCGATGAGGAACACGATGGGAGACTCGTAGAGCACCATGAGGAAAATCATTCCGGGGAACGAGTAGATGTTGAACAGGTTGGTGCCAAAGGTCTCCCGGAACATGACGTTGAGGACGCCGATGCGCGGGCTCAGCAACAGGATCCATGCCAGCGCGGCTATGATGATGGGAAAGGCCCGCGGCACGATCCCCAGCTTGGCGAACAGGGGGCCGTAGGGCATGTTGGTGCGAACCACGAGAAACGCCATGATGACGCCCAGCACCACCGAGATGGCCGCGGTCGAGAAGGCAAAGACCAGCGAGTTGAAGACCAGCGTGGGGATGTCCGTGGGGATGCTGATGTTCAGGGCCCGGACCCAGTTGTCCAGGGTGACGTGGCCCGCGGCCACCGGCGAAGCCGACCAGAAGCTGCCGAAGACCAGCGCCAGCACGGGGACGAGAATGACGAAGCCGATCACCACCATCAGGATGGTGTAAACGGCCCTCATGGCGTTCTCGGTGTGCATGGCCTCCGGTCTCCGTGCTATGCGCGAGTTGCCGTCCCGGCCAGGGACTCCGGCGCTACGCGGTGCGCAGCAGAAAGAGCTGTCCCGAGATGTAGCGCGCGGCGTCGGATATCAGGTAGCGGATCAGTCCGGTGATCTCGTCTTTCTGCGTGAATCCACCCATGAGCGGAGAGGTGGACTGTTTCAGGGTCCACTGTTCTTCCGACATGCCCGCCCTGGCCATGTCGGTTTCGGTGGCGCCGGGTCCGATGGCGTTGGCGGTGACGTTGTAGGGCGCCAGCTCCATGGCCAGGGTCTTGGTGAAGGTGATGACCCCGCCCTTGGACGCGGCGTAGTGGGAGCCCAGCCTCTGGCCCGTGACGCCCCGGCCCGAGGCGACGTTGACGATCCGGCCGGACTTGCGCTCGGCCATGTGCCTGGCCGCCGCCTGGGAGCACAGAAAGAGTCCGGTCAGATTGATCCGGATCACCCGCTCCCATTCCTCCGCCGGCATCTCCAGCACCGGGCAGCGCTTGATGACGCCGGCGGCGTTGAGCTGGACGTCGATGTGCCCGTACTTGTCGATGGCGGCCGTGACCATGCCGTCGACGCTGGCCTTGTCGCCGACGTCCACTGCCACGGCCAGGGCCTCGCCGCCCTCGTTGCCGATTTCCGTAACGAGGGCCTGCGCCCCCTCTCCGTTGAAATCGGCCACCACCACCCTGTGTCCGTCCTTGGCCAGCGCACGGCAAACGGCCGACCCGATGCCGCCGGCGCCGCCGGTTACCACCACGACCTGTGACATGTCACCTCCCAAGGCTCAGTGAATGGAAATTCCTCTTGCGCGGTCCCGTCACGGCGTCCGCAACAGGAACGTCTGCCCGGTGATATAGCGCGCCGCATCCGACACGAGATAGCGCACCAGCCCGGTGATCTCGTCCTTCTGGGTGAGGCCGCCCTGCAACGGGTCCACCGCCTTGATGGCCGCCCACTGCTCTTCGGTGTAGCCGGCCCGGGCCATGGGCGTCTCCGTGCGTCCGGGACAGATGTTGTTTACCAGGATGTTGTCCGACGCCACCTCCACGGCCATGGACTTGGTGAAGGCGATGACCCCGGCCTTGGAGGCGGAGTAGTGCGCGGAGTAGGGCGCCCCGGCGACCCCGCGGCCCGAGGCGACGTTGAGGATACGCCCCTGCTTGCGCGGCCGCATGGCCGCGGCGGCGGCCTGGCTGCACAGGAAGACGCCCCGAAGGTTCACGCGAATGACTCTGTCCCATTCCTCTTCGGTCATGTCCGCGATGGAAAAGCGGCCCATGAGACCCGCGAAGTTGATCTGGTAATCGAGTTGCCCGTAGGAGTCCACGGCGCTCTGGATCATGGCCTCGACGCTCTGCTTGTCGCCCACGTCCACGCCGACGCCCAGCGCCTCCCGGCCTTCGAATTTGAGCTTGGCGGCCAGGGCCTGCGCCCCCTCTCCGTTGAAATCGGCCACCACGACCTTGAGCCCGTCCTCCGCCAGCGCGGAACAGACCGAGGACCCCAGACCGCCGGCTCCTCCGGTTACGATAACGACTTCCGCCATGGTGATGTGTTCCTCCTTGTGTGCGGTTGCTGCGCGGGGTGATGCGAGCGCCCTACCGGACGCGGCCCCCGCGTTCCAGCCAGCCGATCCATATCCCGGCGCGGGCGGAAAAGCAAGGGAGAGCGCCGGCGCTCAACCCCCTCGGGGCGCGTGGTACGCGGCGAAGGCGCCTTCCCACCGTCCGCTCGACAGGCGCCACAGGTTGGCCGCGAGCCGGTGAAGCATGAACAGGCTGAAGCCGGCCCAGACTCCGAAGAGCCCCAGCCCCAGGTAGAAGGAGAGGCCCGTCAGCGGGACGAACAGCAAGAGTCCGCCTGCCAGCATCGCCCACATGAGAAAGCGGGTGTCGTGGGCGCCCAGGATGAAGCCGTCCAGGGCGAAAACGATGCCGTTCAGGGGCTGGAGCACGATCAGCAGCAGGAAGGCCTCGCCGCGGGCCAGCTCCGCCACCGCCGCCGAAGAGGTGAAGAGGGCCAGGAGCGGTTCCTGGAGCAGCAGATAGGCCGCGCCGAAGACCGCGCCGCCGGCGCAGCCCCATATCGCCAGCATCCGGCCCAGGCGCCGCGCCCGGTGCGCGTCGCCGCCGCCCAGGTGCCGTGCCACCAGGGTCTGTCCGGCCACGGCCAGCCCGTCGACGGTGTCGGAGCAGAAGATGAAGAGCTGGAAGACGATCTCGTAGGCCGCCAGATACACCGGCCCCATGCGCGCCACCACCGCCGTGGCGAACACCAGCGAGAGCCGCAGTCCGGCCGTGCGCACGGCTAGGTGTCCGGCGATCCTCGATATGTTGCGGAACCGGCGCAGGCGCAGTTGCCGGCTCTTCAGTCGATACAGGCCCGCATATTCCGAGAAGAACAGCAGCCGCAGGTACAGGGCGACGCCCAGGGCGTGGGCCGCCACCGACGCCACCGCCGCGCCGCGCAGGCCCAGGGCCGGAAACCCGAGCCCGCCGTAGATGAGCGCGTAGTCCAGGACGATGTTGGTGCCGCTCATCAGGAACGCCACCAGCATGGGGGAGAAGGTGTTCTGAATGCCGCGCAGGAAGCCCACCGCCGCGTAGATGGAGAACAGCATCGGTATGGTGGCGCAACGGATGCGGAAGTAGGGGACGCCCTGTTCGGCCACGCCGGCGGTGGCGCCCATGAGTGCGTACAGTCCGGGGGCGAACAGGAAACACAGCGAGGCCACCAGCAGTCCGCCGCCCACCGCCAGCACCAGGGCGTGCCGGAAGATCTCGCCGCAGGCCAGGTAGTTGCGCGAGCCGTATTGGCTGGCCACCAGGCTGGTGGTGCCGAAGATGAGGAACGCGAAGATCCAGATCACCGCTCCGATGAGGCTCGTGGCGATGGCCTTGGCGGCCAGCGGCTCCACCCCCAGGTGGCCGATCATGGCCGTGTCCGCGATGTTCAGCACCGGCTCGCTGGCGATGGCCAGGGATGCCGGTACGGCCAGTCGCCAGAGGTCCCGGCTGTCCGAAGCCGGAGCCGAAGGGGTGGCGGCGCCGGCAGCGTCAGAAATGACCGGGCCCGCCTTGAGTATAGATGCGGACGCGCGCGGTGGCGCGGTCGAAGCGCCGCCGCAGCCAGCGCTTGAACGCGTTCCGCGTGGTGGGAATGAGCATCAGGAAGCCGAAGGCGTCCGTGAGTATCCCGGGAGTGATCAGCAGCAGTCCCGCCGCCAGGATGATCACGCCGTCCAGCATCTCCTCGGCCGGGACGATGCCCTGGTTGAGGTTACGCTGGATCTGGCCCAGGGTCCGGAGCCCCTCCAGCTTGGCGAGGAACGCCCCCAGCACGCCCGTGCCGAGGACCAGCAGGATGGTGTTGAGCCCGCCGATGACCGAGCCCACCTCGATGAGAAGATAGAGCTCGATCAGCGGAATGACGGTGAACAGCAGAAAAAGTCGTGCGAACATGGTCCAGGGAGGAGCGGCGGGTCCTACGGCCGGACTGCTTCCGGCGTAGTCCCCGCGCCGATGCACTCGGCCAGGATCTCGAGCCCGTCCACCAGCCGGGGGCCGGGCCGGTTGAAGAATCTGGAGCCGTCCACGGCGAATACGCGGCCGTTGGCAACCGCGGGAACGCCCTGCCACGCGGGAAGGTGCTTGAGCGGCTCCCACTCCTTCAGGGTCCGGCTCTCGTCGAAGCCGCAGGGCATGAGCACCAGGACCTCGGGCGCCGCCTCCACCAGCGTTTCCAGGGACACCCGCGCCGAGGGTTCGTGTTTCGCGGCCAGCACGTCCGTGCCTCCGGCCAGCTCCACCATTTCGGGTACCCAGTGACCGGCCGCGTACAGGGGGTCCAGCCATTCGAGGCAGGCCACCCGCGGTCTGGAGCCGGCTTGGGGCGCCCGGGCGGCGACGCGTCCCACGCGTTCACGCAGCGCGCCCACCAGGGTTTCCGCCCGTTCCGAGGTCCCGGTGGCGTTACCCACCCGGGTGATGTCCCGCAGGACTTCGCCGAGGGAGCTCGGCGACAGCGACAGCACTCTTGCCGGCGGATTCAGCGTGCCGGCGGCGGCCATGACGTCGTCATGGCCCACGGCGCAGACGTCGCACAGGCCCTGGGTGACGATGAGGTCGGGGTTGATGCCGCGCAGCAGTTCGAGGTCCAGGCCGTAGAGTCCCTCGCCCCGGCTCAAGTGCTGCCGAACCAGGGTGTCGATCTCGCGGCTGGTGCGGTGGTCCGAGTCGATCCGGCCGCGCACCGCCACGGGCTTCTCCCGCGCCCCGGCGGGAAAGTCGCATTCATGGCTGACGGCCGCCACCGAGTCGCCCAGGCCCAGGGCGAAGGCGATCTCCGTCGCGCTCGGCAGCAGAGTGCAGATGCGCATGGTTTCACTCTTAGGGGAGCGCACGGGATATTGCAATGGCGGCTCCGAGGGCGGACTTGAAAGGCTCGTCGCGGTGGTCTATCTTTACTGCCTACTTGTGCGCTACAGCCGCCGCGCGATTCAGCGGCGGTTTCAGTCAGGAGGTTCCGATGCCGATGACCAACAGTCTTCCCGAGACGGTTTTCACCACCCGGGTCGACGATCTGTTGAACTGGGGCAGGGCGTCATCCCAGTGGTACATGCTGTTCGGGCTGGCCTGTTGCGCCATCGAGCTCATGCAGACCGGCGGACCGCGGGCGGACCTGGACCGTTTCGGTTGCGTGCCGCGGGCGACCCCGCGCCAGTCGGACCTCATGATCGTGGCCGGAACCCTGACTTACAAGATGGCCAAGCGCACCCGGCTGCTCTATGACCAGATGCCGGATCCCAAGTACGTCATCTCCATGGGGAGTTGCTCGAACTGCGGCGGCCTCTTCCAGATGGCCTACTCCGTGTGCAAGGGGGTCGACAAGATCGTGCCGGTGGACGTCTACGTTCCCGGCTGTCCGCCGCGCCCCGAGGCGTTGACCGAGGGCTTGTTGCGGATTCAGGACAAGGTGATGCGGGAGCGCTGGCTGGTCAAGGGTTCGGCGGCGGCAGCGAATCAGGGATAGGGGAGACATCGCATGGCAGAGTACGTCAAGGTCGCGACCACGGATGAGGTGGAACCCGGCAAGCCCAAGCTGGTGGAGGTCAACGGCCGGAGGGTCGCGCTGTTCAATGTGGATGGGAGTTTCTATGCCATCGACGACTTCTGCACGCATCGCGGCGCGCCGCTCTCCGAGGGAGAGGTGATGGGCAAGGACGTCCAGTGCCCGTGGCACGGCGCGATGTTCGACATCACCACGGGCGAGGCGTCGGGACCCCCGGCAGACACGGGCGTCGACACGTTCAACGTCCGGGTGGAAGGGGCCGACATCGAGGTCGAGGTCTGACGGGTCGGCCGGGCCCATGAAGCAGGCGCCGATGCCAAACCAATGAAGGAGCGAAGCCATGGCGGATGACGCACTCAGCAGGATCGAAGAGCAGGTCAAGAACAACCGGGTGATGGTCTTCATGAAGGGGACCCCCAACTTCCCGCAATGCGGCTTCTCGGCCCACACGGTGGAGATCCTGCGCGCCCACAACGCGGAGTTCGAGAGCTTCGACGTGCTGTCGGACCCGGCCGTCCGGGAGGGCGTCAAGCAGTACTCCAACTGGCCCACCATCCCGCAGATCTACATCGACGGCCAGTTCGTGGGCGGCTGCGACATCGTCCACGAACTGCACGAGCGGGGCGAGCTCGACTCGCTGCTCAACCCTGCCGAGGAGTAGGCTCGGGGAGAAACCGACGCCCTCCCTGTTCGAAGAGATTGGCGCCGAGCGCCTGCGCGAGGTCATCGACGTCTTCGTCGACCGGATCTTCGATGACCTCATGATCGGCTTCTTCTTCCGCAACGCCGACCGCGGCCGGATCAAGGAGCTGGAGTTCCAGTTCACGGCCCGCGTGCTCGGCGCGGACATCGAGTACCAGGGCCGCCCCCTCGAACAGGCCCACGCCCCCCATCCCATCATGGGCGGACAGTTCGCCCGCCGCCTGCAGATCCTGCGCGAGACCCTCGACGAGTTCGGGGTCCCCGAAGCCGTGCGCGCGGCGTGGCTCGACCACACCGAGAGCCTGCGCTCCCTCATCACCCGGGACCGGGGCTCGGACTGCGACCCGGCCGAAGCCCGGCGCAAGGCGCTGGGGCAGGTGTCGTGACCGGACCGCAGGACCACAGCCTCATCCGCAAGGCCGCCCGGGACGAAGCGTTCGACCTGGCCCTGTACGTCAAGCTGCGCGACCTGGAGACCGGCGAGGTCCGCAACGTTCTGTCGAAGCTGGTGAACGTGGAGCGGGGACACGTCACCTTCTGGTCCGATATGGCGGGGCTCAAGGACGTGTCGCTGAACCGGTTTCAGCGGTTCAGGCTGGGCGTCTTCATCCTCATGCGGAGGCTCTTCGGCGTCGGCATGACGTTCCTCATCCTCGAAGCCATCGAGATCTACGGCATCAAGAAGTACTGGACGCTCTGGGAGCAGTACAAGGACACGCCGCAGGGCCCGAGGATAAAGGCCATCCTGCGGGACGAGTTCGGCCACGAGGACGAGATCGTCGCCGACCTCACCGGCAGGCGGCTCAACGCCGAACGCGTCCGGGACATCTTCCTGGGGCTGAACGACGGCCTGGTAGAGGTGCTGGGCAGCGTCAGCGGTTTCTATGCCTCGTTCGGCGATCCCGTCTATGTGCTGGTGGCCAGTCTCACGGTGGCGGTGGCCGGCTCCATCTCCATGGCGGCCGGCGTGCTGGCCTCGTCCCGGTCCCAACTCGAGGTTCAGCGGATCGAGAACGCGAAACGCCACTTCTTCGATCCGGACGCCGAGGCGGCCGAGGAGACCCGTCCGCTGTCGGCGGCCGTCGCCGTGGCGGCCTCCTACTTCTTTGGCGCGCTGTTCCCGATCCTGCCGGTGCTCCTGGGCGCCGCCAGCCCGCTGTGGTCCATCGTCGTGGGCGGCGGCATGGTGGCGGTGGTGACCATGCTGCTGTCGTTCATGTCCGGCATGGAAGTCCGGCGCCGTGTGCTGCAGAACGTCCTCCTGGTGGCCGTGGCGGTGGCCGTGACCTATGCCCTGGGGACGTTGGTGAAGCACTTCTGGCAGATCGCGGTGTGACGGCTCGGGCCGCCGGGACTGGTGTCGTGTCCCACGTAAATGTTGACAAATCTGCTGGTCTTTTTCGTCGTCGGCTGCGTTGCTCTTCCTCGCGTGGTAACCGCCACTGCTCGTCATCGCGCCTTGCCGACAACGAAAAATCCTGCGCATCTTTGTCAACATTTACGTGGGACACGACACCAGGTTTCCACACGGATCCGTGAGACGCCATGGGTAATCGGGACATCACGTCCGCCAGGGACTATCATGAGCGCACCAAGCACTCCCCCGTGAGCATCCGCGGCGGCCCGCACTACCTCGACTGGGACAACCAGCCGCACCCCTTCAAGGTCTACGAGGAACTGGACTCACTGCCGCTGGAGGAGCACCTGACATCGTCCGGCGTGTCCGCCCTAGCGGCCATGTCCCGGTCCGCGCCGCAGCGGGAGCGTGGGGTCACCGCCAAGGAGCTCGGCGAGTTGCTGTTCCTTTGCGCCGGCGTCACCCGGCGCCGGCGCTATTTCGGCGGCGAGATGCTCTTCCGGGCGGCGGCGTGCACCGGCGCGCTGTACCACATCGACGTCTACGTCATCGCCGGACCGCTGCCGGATCTGGATGCGGGCGTCTATCACTTCGCGCCCGAGCGGTTCGCCCTGACGCCCTTGCGCACGGGCGACCACCGGGGCGCCCTGGTGGAGGCCGCCGCCGGCGAGCCGGCGGTAGCCCATGCCCCGGCCATCCTGGTCTTCGCGTCCACGTTCTGGCGCAATAGCTGGAAGTATCGCGACCGCGCGTACCGGCACTGCTTCTGGGACGGCGGCACCATCCTGGCCAACTGCCTGGCGGCGGCCGCGGCGCGGGACATCCCGGCCCGCACGGTGATGGGGTTCGCCGAAACGTCGGTGAATCGTCTGCTCGGCCTGGACCCGGACAAGGAGGCGGCCCTGTGCCTGGTGCCCGTGGGCCGGGCAGGTCCGTCCACCACGCCGTCCGGCGAGCCCTTGCCGGCCCTGGACCTCGTCACGCGGCCGCTGTCCCGCCAGGAGGTCGATTACCCCTCCATCCGGGAGATGCACGCGGCGTCCAGCCTGGAGAACGGCGCCGAGGTGGAGAGTTGGCGGGAAGGGGGTGCGGATGCGGCCGCCGCCGATGCGGCCGGGACGGACGAGAGCGTCGCCGTCATCCGCGAACTCCCGCTGGAAACCGCGCCGGCGGCATCTCTCCCCGCAGGCAGCATCGAGCAGGTAGTCGTGCGCCGCGGCTCGACCCGGCGTTTCTCCCACGAGGCCATCACCTTCGCCCAGTTGTCCAACGCCCTGCGCTACGCCACGCGCGGCGTCGCCATGGACGTCGACCCCGACGGGGCGCGGCCGCTCAACCAGCTCTACCTCATCGTCAACCACGTGGACGGCGCGGCTCCCGGCGCCTACGTCCTGGACCGCGAAAGAGGATGCCTCCAGCTTCTGAAGGAGGGGGAGTTTCGCCGGGAGGCCGGCTTCCTCGGCTTGGGGCAGGAGATCCCCCGCGATGCCAGCGTCAACGTCTACTTCATGGCCGACCTGGAGCCGGTGCTGGCGCGCTACGGGAACCGCGGCTACCGCCTGGCGCAGATGGAGGCCGCGGTCACCGCCGGCCGCCTCTACCTGGCCGCCTATGCCCAGGGCTTCGGCGGCTCGGGGCTCACCTTCTTCGACGACGACGTGACGGCGTTCTTCTCGCCCCACGCCGCCGGCAAGAGCGTCATGTTCCTGATCGCGCTGGGCCGCCGGCTGCCGAAGTAGCCGGCGAAATCGCGCTCCATGTCATTCCCGCGCCCCTTCCGTCATTCCCGCGAAAGCGGGAATCCAGGAGGGGCGAGGCGGGGAAAACGCCGCTGTAGCGCCCCTCCACCGCCCCTGGATTCCCGCTTTCGCGGGAATGACGGAAGGGTGGTGCGGGAATGACCGAAGAGGTGCGGAAGTGACGATCGGGTGGTGCGGGAATGGCAGAGGGGGAGCCGCTACCGCCGGGTCCACGCCAGCCAGCGCTGGAAGATATTTTTCACCAGGGGTGTCAGCCGGGTGCGGTTGAAGGCGTCGCCGGTCTGCTTGATGGCTTCGGCCTGGGTGGGGTAGGGGTGGATGACGTTGGCGACGGTGCCGAGGCCCACCTTTCCGGCCATGGCCAGGGTGATCTCGCTGATCATCTCGCCGGCGTGGCGCGCCACGATGGTGCCGCCGACGATCTTGTCCTTGCCCTTCATGACGTGGATCTTGACGAAGCCTTCCTCCTCGCCGTCGGCCAAGGCCCGGTCCACTTCCTTGAGCTCCCGCGTGAAGGTGTCGATGGCGACGCCCTGGCTCTCGGCGTCCCGTTCATACATGCCCACGTGGGCGATCTCCGGATCGGTGTAGGTGGCCCAAGGCATGATGAGCGAGCTGAGTTTCTTGCTCTTGTAGAAGAGGGCGTTCTGGATGATGATGCGCGCGGCCGCGTCGGCCGCGTGGGTGAACTTCCAGTCCATGCAGACGTCGCCGCCGGCGAAGATGCGCGGGTTGGTGGTCTGCAGGTAGTCGTTGACCACCACGCCGCGGAACGGGTGGAACTCGACGCCGACGCCTTCGAGGTTCAGGCCGTCCACGTTGGGTGCGCGCCCGGCTCCCACCAGGATCTCGTCCACGGTCACCGAGCCGGCGTTGCCGTCCGCCTCGAAATGGACCGCCTTGCGGCCGTTCTCCGCGGCCACGCGGGTGATGGCGCTGTTGAGCACCAGTTGAATGCCCTCCCGCAGGAACTGTCGCTGCACGATGTCGGCGGCGTCGGCGTCCTCGCGGTTGAGGATGTGGCCGCCGTTGTGGAACAGCACCACCTGGCAGCCCAGCCGCTGGAAGGTCTGCGCCAGCTCGCAGCCGATGGGGCCGGCGCCGATCACCGCCAGCTTTTCCGGGCGCTCGGTGAGGGAGAACACGGTCTCGTTGGTGAGGTAGCCCGCCTCCTCGATCCCCTCGATGGGCGGATGCGGCGCCACCGCCCGGGCGCCGGAGGCGATGACCGCTTTCTTGAAGTGCAGCGACTGGCCGTCCACCTCCACCGTCTCCGGGCCGGTGAAGCTGGCATCGCCCAGGAAGATGTCGACGCCCAGCTCGCTGAAACGCTTCACCGAGTCGTGGTGGCTAATGTGGGAGCGGATCCGGCGCATGCGTTCCATCACCGCCGCGAAGTCCACCTGCACGTCGTCCGGCCGGCCGATGCCGAACAGGTCGGCGTCGCGGATCTCCGCCACCACCCGCGACGAGCGGATGAGGCACTTGGACGGCACGCAGCCCACGTTCAGGCAGTCGCCGCCGAGGTAGTGGCGCTCGATGAGGGCGACCTTGGCGCCGAGGCCGGCGGCGCCCGCCGCGGTCACCAGCCCGGCCGTCCCGGCGCCGATCACCACCAGGTTGTAGCGGTCGGCCGGCGTGGGGTTGGTCCAGTCCGCCGGGTGCGTGTTGGACCCCAGCACCTGGTTGTATTCGTCCAGCGGCGACAGTTGTGGAATGTTTCGCATGAGTGTGTTCTCCCGGTCCTTTCCGATAACAGGATGGCCGCGCGAAGCTCCGCGGTCCGTCTACCTACGACGCCTTCGGCTGTCTCCGCCTGTTGACCAGTCCGATGGATTTCTTGGCGATGAGAGGGAACAGCCCCAGCAGCACGAACGACAGCAACAGCGTGGGAGAGAGGATGCCCGCCAGGGAATCGATCTGCGCAAGCTGGGTGCCCGCGTTGACGAAGACGATGGTGCCCGGAAACATCCCCAGTTGGCTCACGAAGAAGAACTGCACCGTGCGGATGGGCGTGAGCCCCATGACGAGGTTGATGACGAAGAAGGGGATGGCCGGGATCAGCCGCATGGTGAAGAGGTAGAACATGCCCTCCCGGGCGATGCCGTTGTTGATGGTCTCCAGCTTGTCTCCGAACTTGCTCTGGATGCTGTCCCGCAGAAGAAGGCGCGCCACCAGGAACGCCAGGGTGGCGCCGATGGTGCTGCAGAAGGAAACGATGATGGTGCCGGTGACGACTCCGAAGAGCGCGCCGCCCAGCAGCGTCATGATCGCCGCGCCCGGAAGCGACAGAGCCGTTACCGCTATGTAGATGGCCGCGTACGCCCCGATGGTGATGACCGGGTTGTGCTGGTAGTAGGCCTGGTAGGCGTCGCGCTGGGCCTTGATGAACTCCAGGTTGAAGTACTTGCCCAGGTCGAAGATGAAGAATGCCGCGATGAGGGCCGCTACCAGCATCACCACTGCTATCTTGACGATCCGTTGGTTCATGAAAGATGTCTCCTCGGGGTACCGGCGCCGTTACCGGCCGGCGTTCAGGCTCCAGTCGTAGTGGAAGTCGAGCTTGCCGCCGTAGCCTTCCAGCCGTTTCCGCAGCGCCGTTTCCGCGTGCTTCTTCAGATGCTGCATGACGCCATCCCTGTTGCCGCCGAAGTCGGCCTGGAACCAGTCGTAAATGCTCGACACCCGCAGGCCGCCGTTTGCGAAAGCAGCCCCCCTGGAGTGGTTGACGTAGTCCCGGGCGCCGCCGTCCAGGAGCCGTTCCAGGTTTTCCGCGGTGAAGGGCTCGGCCTGTAGATTCGGGCAGCCGATGCTGGCGCAGTTGACCGCGTAGTGCACCCGGTTGTCCCGCCAGATGGGCCGCAGGATTCGATGCTCGATGTCGTCCAGCGAAATCTTCTCGCCTTCGACCGCGGCCAGCTTGGCTTTCCAGGGGCCGCCGCCGAAGAGTCCCCCGAACAGCCCGGACGACAGCCGGATGTCCTTGATGGACTTCACCGGGAAATGCTCCGCCACCACCCGTATCGTCAGAGCGTTGTAGAGATTGATCCAGTAGGCCTTCTGCGCGTCCCGGCCGTAGGTGGATACGGGCAGCTTCTCCAGGCGCGCAATGTAGGCGTCGAGGGCGGACTTGCCCGTCTTGGCGACGTCGCCGTAGCGGACCCGGTTCACCCCGGACGGGTGGCCCGTCACCAAGTGCCGTTTCAGGAACGCCCCCCACGCCGAATGGTCGATGGCGCGGGTGCCGGCGGGATCGTGCTTCTGCCACCGCGGCCAGAGCTCGGCCGCGGGCGCGGCCAACGCCTGGTTGCCCATGATGCAGCATGCCAGCGCGATGGCTGGCGCAAGTTTCAGAAAGTTGCGCATGGAATCGCCTTCCGGAGGTGTCGGCGGCTTGGCCGTGCGCCAAGGGCCGATTTCAAGGGCGCGATCATTTATAGTTGATTTGGTGACGCAGGTAAATTCCCTCAAGCCCGCGCTGGCCGTCATGGGACGCGCGCCCGTGGCCGGAAGCGTCAAGACCCGGTTGTGCCCGCCCCTCGATCCGGAGCAGGCGGCCGAGTTCTACGAGTGCGTGCTGCGGGACGTGCTGCACGAACTGGCGCCATCGACACGGTGGGATACGTGGGCGGCGTACGCGGAGCGCAGCCGGGACTACTTCCAGCGCCTTCCGGAACATGGTATCGGGCTGCTGCCCCAGCGGGGAGCGTCGCTGGGCGAGCGCATGCACGCGGTATTCACGGACCTCTGCCACGCGGGTTACCGGCAGGTGATCCTCGTCGGCAGCGACGTTCCCACCCTCGCGGCGGCTTCGATCGGGAAGGCGTGCGACCTGCTGCAAACGGGCCGGAGCGACGTAGTCCTGGGCCCGGCGGACGACGGCGGCTACTACCTGATCGGCCTCAACCGGCCCGAAGAGGGTCTCTTCAGCGGCATCGTCTGGAGCACCGCGTCGGTGTTGGAGGACACTCTGGCCCGGGCGCGGCAACTGGATCTCCGGGTCCGCACGGTAGCGGGCACCTACGACGTCGACGTGGCAGAGGACCTGGAGCGGCTCCGACGGGACTTCGAATGTTCGCGTGCGCTGCGCGGCCGCCGTCCCAGAACCCGCGCGTGGATGCGACGGCGGTTGCACCTGTAGTTTACCTGTTGCGAGCAGCCTCAACCTCAATGGCAGCGCGGGCCGCCTTGGTGCTGAGAGAGGAAAGGGGATGGGAGCGGAGGTCGTCGAGGCTGACCCAGAGCCAATCCGGTCCTTTGACTGCAACTCTCCGACGTAGCACGTAGACCGGCGCCGTGATGCGCATGTCGGTGATGGCATGTCGGATGACCGCCACGGGGTCGCCTTGCCGGAGCGTTTCGTCGGCGATGCCGTCCGGAAGCGTATCCGGCGCGGGCAGCTCCCACAGGCCGGCCAGGAGGCCGCTGTCGGGGCGGCGGTGAAGCAAGACCCTGGACCGCGACTCCACGAACACCAGTGGCCACTGAACCGCTTTGGCGCGCACGGGTTGGCGGCGCGGCACGTCGAAGGCGCCGGATGCCCGCGCTTGGCACCAGTGGGCCAGCGGGCAGCGCTTGCACAGCGGCGCGGCGGGCAGGCAGACGGTGGCGCCCAGCTCCATGACGGCCTGGTTGAAGTCCCCGGGACGGCCCCGGGACACCATCTCCCCGGCCGCATGGTCGATTTGCCTGGCGTCCGTGAGGCCCAGCAGGCGCGCGTAGACGCGCCGCACGTTGCCGTCCGGCGCGGCATGGCGCCGATCGAAGGCGATGCTCATGATCGCGCCGGCGGTGTACCGGCCGATGCCGGGTAGGCTGAGCAACACCTGGTAGTCGGCCGGCAGCAGGCCGCCGTGGCGGTTTACCAATACGCGCGCCGCTTGTTTCAGGTTTTTGGCCCGCCGGTAGTATCCGAGGCCGCTCCAGACGCTCCGGACCGCGTCGAGCGATGCGCTGTCCAACGCCTTCACCGACGGGAACGCCTCCATGAAGCGGCGATAGTAGGGGAGGACCGTCGCCACCTGGGTCTGCTGGAGCATGGTCTCGGAGACCCAGATGGCGTAGGGATCGCGGGTCCTGCGCCAAGGCAGGTCGCGCTTGTTGCGGTCGTACCAGCGCAGCAGCGCGGCGCGCATGCGCGATCGTACCCTGGCGGAGTGTTCGACTCCGGGCATCCACCGAGGGGGCGCTAGTCCCGGATGTCCTGCAGGAACCACTCCCGCGGCAGCGGGTGCCCCAGACCCTTGGCCTTGGCCAGCTCGAACGCGGTGCCGCCCACCGCGGCGAACTGAAGGCCCTGGGTGCCCTGGTTGTTGAGGAACGTCACCTGCTGGTCGCTGGTGCGTCCGGGCCACGTGCCGGCCATCAGGTCGGGGATGGTGCCGATGTTGGCGTTGTCGATCTCGCGGATGGGCGAGGGTGGGATCTTCGTCTTTTCCTCGTCGGTGCCGGCGATGTAGGCGAACATGCCGTCGCTGCCGTGGACGGTCCCCGGCGGAGGATTGTCCAGCACCAGGGTGGAGGCCCCCAGGCGCGCCTGCAGGTCGCACTTGGCCAGGATCTCGGGTCCGGCCTCGTTGGAGCGGACGTTGGTGATGTGCATGCCGGGCTCCACCCATTCCGGTTTCATCACCTGCACCAGGGAGTCGGTGGCCAGCGCGACGATGTCCGCGCCGCGGCACGCGGTCTCGGCGTCGTCGCAGGTTTCGACGGTGAGCCCCAGTTGTTCCCGCATTTCCGCGGCGAAGGCTTCCCGGTTGGCCTTGGTGGGGCTGAACACCCGCAGCAGCTCGATGTCCCGGACCTCGTGGATGGCCTGGGTGTAGGTCCGCGCCATCCCGCCCGATCCCAGCATGCCCAGCACCTTGGAGTTCTGGCGCGAGAGGTACTTGACCCCGAGCCCGGCGCAGGCGCCCACCCGCATGTGCTGCAGGTAGCCGTCGTTCATGAGCGCCAGCGGCTCGCCGTTGCGCACGCTCAGGAGGAAGATGAGGCCGCAGTAGGTGCCGGGCTCCATGCAGTACTTGTCCTCGGTCTCGAACTCGCCGTTCTTCTCCCACACCAGCATGTCCGACTTCATGCGGATGGCCATGTAGCCCAGCGACCGGCTGGCCCCCTCCATGGTGCCCCAGCGGTAGTAGTGGGGCTCCCGGGGCACGTAGAAGTCGATCCGCGGACGGTACGCGGCCTCGTTCTTCGAAAGGTCGCGGTAGGCGTCCTCCATGGCGTCGAGGCAGGTCTTCATGTCCAGGACTTCCTGGATGTGCTCATTGGTCAGAAACAGCATGGCTCCTCCTTGTGGGCTGGTTCGTTCTCGGTGCGTTTCCGTTGTTATCCCGTTCCCGCTTCTTTTTCCAGGACCGTCCGGACGCCGGCCAGCCCGGGGTCGTCGCCCATGAGCCGCAGGAAGTTGGCCTGGATCAACGCTTCCATCTTCTCGGGCGTGAGTCCCTTGAGCCGCGCCGTCGCCGCCACCACGTCGGCGATGATGTCCGGCGGCGCCACTTCTCCGGCGAGCCAGCGGTTGCCGCCGGGACTATCGGTCTCGGACAGCAGTTGGCGGGGCGGTACGGCGCGCGCCACCTGCCGGATCCTTTCCGAATACAGGACTTCGACCCCGATGGTGAACAGGTAGCCCTCGGCGATCATCTCGTCGAGCACGTCCATGGGGCCGGAGTACCAGTGGATGATGGCCTTCTTCACGCCGAAGGAGCGCAGTGTGTCGAGAATCCGCCGTTCGGCGCCTTTTGTGTGCAGGTTGACAATCTTGTCCTGTTGGGCTGCCGCCCGGACAAGGAACTCGAATACGCGAATCTGGTCCGGATACGTGGCTTTTTCCTTTACCCAGTGGAAGTCGAGCCCCAACTCGCCCAGCATGGGGCTCCGATCGATCAGGGGACGCAACTCCGCGAGACTGCCGGCATGCTCTGCCGCCCGTCGCGGATGAATGCCCAAAGAGGGGAGTACGAAGGGACACTCTTGCGCCAGCGCGAGGTTGCGCTCGTAGGAGGCGGGGTCCATGGAGTTGGCCAGGGTCAGGATGCGCCGCCGCTCGATCCGCGCCAGCACCTCCGGCGGCTCGTCGTAGTGGTCGAGATGGGCGTGGTGCGTCGATTTCCTCAACCGCGACCATGCGCTGTCTGCCGTGGTCGCGAAGTGTAGGCTAGCCAGATTGAAGACGTCAATAGAGGTCGATGACCCGCATCGCGTTCCCCTACTCTACCAGGAACCGAACCAGCAACCCTACCGCTCCCACCACAAGCCCGGCCAGTGCCAAACCGTAAACGAATACCCGCCGTTCGAGACCGGCCACGGTTTCCACCAGATCGGCCTTCGTCACCAAATCGCCCTGTCCTTCCCGGATGGCCTCAACAATGGCTTCGGCTTGGCTGGCCTGCATCCCTGCATCTTGCAGCCTGCGAGCGGCCGCCAAAGTGTCGAACGACTTCGCCATGCCGTTCCGAGGCTAGCATGGGGGGCCGTGCACATCAATACGCCGTTTCAGCCGAGGACACCGCACCCTTTCAGGCCTTCGGGTGCAGCCACGACACCACCGGCACTACCGACCGGGCTTTCCTCAATCGACCGAATCCGAATCGACCGACAGTGATTGAACAGGACCCTCCGTGGACCCCGTTCGAGAATTTGACACGGTTGCCCCGGAGTGCTAGCTGGCGGATGGGCATGGCGATGTCATTTTACGGCTTCTACACACTGGCGCGCTTGTCCACGAAGGATTGCCGTATTTGAGTGTGTGGAGGAAGCCGGTCGCCTGGAAACCATGGGTCACTGGTTTCGAAAGGCTGGGTACTCGCTACCCTTTTGCGCTGGCAGACCTTGTGACGGAAGTTGTGGAGTGGCTGCTTCGATTTGCTGCCGGAGTGGGGAATGAACGTTCTCCGAGCTCTCATATTTTGTAATCTCGCTGTCCTCATCCTGGTTGGCCTGCTCCTCGCGGCCGGACCGACGTTCGGACAGTCCTACCAGTCCTACAAGGTGTCAGAAGAGAAACGAGAACTCATCGGCAAATTCAGAGAGGGCCTCTGCGAAGTCGCTAGGGAGAACAACTTCTTCCTGATCAAAACGATTCTCAAGAACGCCGGCAAGCGCTATATAGGCAAGGAAATCACCATTGATGAGGCATACCCTTACCTCTACTGCCACGAAATGATGGCCAGCAATATCGACCTTATCCGAGTGGCTGTGGAGCACCCGCTCCTTGACGTCTTCGTTTTGGAGTTTGTGGAACACTTTATAACGCCCGGCTCCGACAAAACGCTGTTCGCGAGGTTACCCATGTGCAAGCGGGACTTCGGTCGTGGGTGCCTCGACGTGTTCGAGCACATGGAGAAAAACCGAAGAAAAAGGCTACACCACACAGACTTCACCAAGAAGTACGATTTTCTGAAAAAGATATTGAGGATAGGGTTGGGCCAAATCGGCGGCCCGATACGGGCCCCTGAATTCTGCCGGGAAGTGCTCGACGAACCTCGTTACTGTCACACGGAGAAACTGGATCAGTGCGTGGCGGCGAATGCCGCTCGTTACGAGGATTGCCACAGAAGGTTGTGGGAGGTTGATGCTCGACGATATGCGGCCTGCCTCGAATCAATCGAATCGTGCCGTTGACCGCCATTGCCGGTTCAACCGCTTGCCTGATGACCTCGCAGTGTACCTCACGGCTCTCCACATTTCCGTAGGCGCACCGCGCTGACGGGAACACCCCGTTCGTGATCGTTGTTGATGGCAGGTGGATCCGCAATGACGGGTAGTATAGGGCCGACGGTGCGGATGACGCCACCGTAGGGTCGGCATGCGTCAGGATCCCTGTCGACCGGCCAATGTCTCCTTCAGGCACGGTCCTGCCAACAGGACATCAATGCGGTCCGCCACGCGTTGAACGGGGTCGCGGAGTTGCTCGACGGTCCAGTCGGCGGCATAGCCCTCGGTGATGTCGTCGTCGCGGGCGTGGTTGACGAGGCGCTTGGTCAGGGGACGGGGCAGCATGAGATCGCGCTCGGCCACGGTGATGAAGGCGTTGCGCATGCCGGTATACGCTCCGATCAGCATGACGGGGAGGGCGATTGCGGCTCCCGGTCCCCGGCCTATCTGAAACGGTCGCCGAAGTACTTCGACAGGTCGATGGCGTCCGTGCCCGGGACCTTGATCTCCAGCGGGTAGTCGGACTTGCGGGTGGCGTCCACGCCCACCTTGGTGACGAGGTGGGAGCCGCCGGCCGGGTCGTAGGAGGCCGGGTCCAGCGGGGAGCCCCTGGAGTAGGTGACCATGAAGACGTCGCGGTCGGCGCGCACCCGGGTGGCGATGGCGTGCATGACGTCGCTGTCGTTGCCGATGTCCACGTCTTCGTCCACGCAGACGACGAACTTCAGGAACGGGTCGGCGGCGAAGGCGGCCATGGCGGCGTTCTTGGCGTCGCCGTCGATCATGGAGTCCATCTGGATGTAGCAGATGTAGCGGGAGCGGCCGGAGGGAGGCACGTACACCGCCTTTACGCCGGCGCTGGCGATGCGGCAGGTGTGGTAGATGTAGCTGTTCCGCGTCACCCCCGACAGCAGTAGGTTGTCGGCGTGCCCCACGAACGAGCTCTGGTAGAGCGCGTTCTTCTTCATGGTGATGGCCTTGACGTACACCACCGGGTTCACGCGCTGGGGGCCGTAGGTCCCGGGATACTCGCCGAAGGGGGCCTCCTCTTCCATCTCGGTGGCATGGATCTCACATTCCAGAACGATCTCGGCCGTGGCCGGCACCTCCACGTCGATGGTCTTGCACTTCACCAGCTCCACCGGCTTGCCGAGCATGGAGCCGGCGATGCTGAACTCGTCGGTGTCGATGGAGGTGAAGCTCAGGTTGCCGATGTTCATGGCCGGATGGCCGCCGATGACCGCGGCCATCTGGGTGGGCAGCCCGCGGGACTTGTTCTTTTTTAGGATGTAGTGGCCGTGGGCGGTCTCGGAGATCTGGATGCCGAAGCGGTTCCTGCCCTTGAGCTGCAGCCGGTAGATGCCGGCGTTGCGGATGCCGGTGTCCGGCTCCTTCATGACGTCGAAGGCCAGGGTGATGTAACGGCCGGCGTCGAGCTCGTGGTACTGCAGGATCGGGAACATGGTGACGTCCACGTCGTCGCCGGTGAGCACCACCTCCTGGCACGGCCCGCTCTCCACTTCCACCGGGGGCAGCGGATTCGCCTCGCGCTTGCCATACTCGTGGATGAAATCCGCCGGCGTGGCGTCGTAGGGCAGCCCGATGGCCATGGCCAGCCGCGGGAAGCTGGCGTGCATGTTGGTTACCAGCGGGATGGAGGAGCCCTTGACGTTCTCGAAGATTACGCACGGGAACTGCTGCTGGCGCTCCAGCTTCGCGAGAATGCCGGTCACCTCGAAGATCGGATCCACCTCACGGGTGACCCGGATGACTTCGTCCGGATAGTTGGCCTCGAGAAAGGCGATGGCCTCCCCGAGGGTTTCTCCCATACTGTTGTTCGACGTTGCCATAGTGAACGGTGGCTTAACACGCGGGTCGTGCCCCCGCAAGTCGGAGCCGTCCCGGCGGGCTCATCCGCGGCGGTGCGGCCGTATCAGCGCCAGCACCCGTTCGGGGGTCACCGGAGTCTCGGATATCTCCACGCGGCCGAGGGGCCTCAGTGCGTCCACCACGGCGTTGGCCACGGCCACCGGCGGGGCGATGGCGCCGCCCTCGCCGATGCCCTTGAGCCCCAGCGGATTGAGGGGGGAGGGGGTTTCGAGGTGCACCTGCTTTATCGTCGGCACCTCGCCGCAACCGGGCAGCAGGTAGTCGAGGAAGGTGCCCGTCAAAAGCTGCCCCTGCTCGTCGTAGACGAACTCCTCGTAAAGTGCGCCGCCGATGCCCTGGGCGACGCCGCCCCGCACCTGGCCCTCGACGAAGAGCGGGTTGATGGCGGGTCCCGAGTCGTGGGCCACGGCGTAGTCCAGGAGCTTCACTTCCCCGGTGTCCGCGTCCACCTCCACCACCGCCACGTGGGCCGCGTGGGCCCAGGTAACCGTCTGGGGCACGTAGTAATAGGTGGCCTCCAGGTTGGGCTCCATGCCCTCGGGCAGCTTCGAGGCCCAGCCCGGCACCGCGGCGCCGGCCAGCTCGGCCAGGGAAACGCCGTGATCCGGGCGCTCCTCCACGAAAACCCGCCCGTCACGCGTGGTCAGATCGTCCGGGTTGGCCTCCAGCAGGTGGCCGGCCAATTCGAACACCTTGGCCTTGAGGCGGCGGGTGGCCTCGTGGATGGCGGTGCCGGCGTTGACCGTGCTGCGGCTGGCGAAGGTGCCGACGCCGTAGCGGATGGCGTCGGTGTCGCCTCCCACCACGGTGACGTCTTCCGGCGCCACCCCCCAGAGGTCGGCGGTGAGCTGCGAGAACACGGTCTCGTGCCCCTGGCCGTGGCCGCTGGCGCCCACCGACACGAGCAGCTTGCCCGACGAGTCCACTTCCACCCGGGCGCCCTCGAAAGAGCCCACCCCCGTGCCCTCGGTGTAGAAGCCGATGCCGACGCCGACGTAGCGGCCGTCGGGCCGGGCCTGTTGCTGCCCCGCGCGCACGTCGTGGTAACCGCAGGCGTCCATGGCCTTGACGAGGGTGGCGGGAAAGTCCCCGTTGTCGTAGCGCACGGGCTCGCCGTCCCGGTACAGCACGCCGGCGTCGTAGGGGATCTCCTCCGGCTGCACGAGATTGCGGAAGCGCACCTCGGCGGGATCGAGGTCCAGCTCCCCTGCGATGCGGTCGATGCAGCGCTCCATGACGAAGACCGCCTCGGGCCGTCCGGCGCCCCGGTAGGGGGCGTTGGGCACCTTGTTGGTGGCCACGCAGGTGCCGGTGACGGCGAGGTTGGGTATCCGGTACGGCCCCTGCAAGTGGGCGGACGTGTTGTAGGCGTCGGTGAGGCCCATGGGGTTGTAGGCGCCGTTGTCCAGCAGGAAACGGTCCTTGAGGGCCAGGATCCTGCCGTCGGCGTCGAACCCCAGCTCCACGTAGTGGATCTGGTCCCGGGCGTGGGCGGTGCTGATGAAGTGCTCCCGGCGGTCCTCGATCCACTGGACCGGCCGGCCCAGCTCCAGGGCGAGGTAGGGCACCAGCACCTCTTCGGGGTACACCAGCACCTTGGGCCCGAAGCCGCCGCCCACGTGGGGCGCCACCACCCGGATGGCCTCCTCGGACAGGCCGAGCTGGGCGGCGATCTGCCGCCGCACGCTGTGGGGCACCTGGGTGGACGACCACACCGTCAGGCGGCGGGGCTTGACCTCGGCCATGGCCACGACGCCTCTCCCCTCCATGGGGATGCCTCCGTGCCGGCGGTGGTGGAGGCGCTCCTCGATGCGGTGGGGCGCGTCCTTCAGGGCCTGCTCCACGTCCCCCTTGGCGATGCTGAAATGGAACACGACGTTGTCGTCCGCATCCTCATGGACCCGCACCGCATCCGGCTCCAGCGCCGCTTCCGGGTCCACCACCGGCGGCAGCTCCTCGTAGTCCACGGCGATGCCGTCCAGCGCGTCCTCGGCGCGGTAGCGGTCCTCGGCCACCGCCATAGCCACCGGCTCGCCCACGTAACGGACCCTGTCGAGGGCCAGCACCCGCGCCCGGGGGCCCTTGAGCACGGGTTTGATTGCGTCGAGCCAGGGCGTCGGGTGGAACTCGAAGCTCGGAGGGAACGGTTCGATGGCTTCCCGGATGTCCTCGCCCGTGAGCACCCGCGCCACTCCCGGCATCGCCAGCGCAGCGCTCGCGTCAACGTCCCGGATCCTCGCGTGCGCGTGGGGGCTGCGCAGCACCGCGGCGTGGAGCATCCCCGGGAACCGCAGATCGCCGACGTAGGTCCCCTGTCCCCGCAGCAGCGGGTCCGCCTCCCGCATGGGGATGCTGCGCCCCATGTGACGTATGGCGCCCTGTTCCTTCATGGCCGTTTCAATGGTTCTGACTGGGCTCGCACTAGATGGTCCAGATGTCGTACAGCAGCTCCATGCGCCGGAACATGACCTCGCGCGTCTGCCGCTGCAAGGCGGGGGAGGTGAGGTAGCGGCGCCCGATGTCCTCCGCCAGGGTGCCGTGCTCCTCGTCGGCCTCCACGTGGACGGTGAAGAACCGCACCGATTCCGGCGCCATGCCGTAGCTGTCGATGAAGCCCTGTCCCAGCGCCGCCGCGGCCGGCCCGAACGTTCCCTCGGCGCCCATCTGCGCCGCCATCACCACGAACCACGGGTGCGTGTGAATCACCAACTCGGCGAAGTACAGGTGCGCGGCGGTGGCCGGCAGCAGCGTGGGGTTCTCCAGGTCGGCGCGCGTGAGCCCGATGGCCTCGGCGAACTCCACGAACATGTCGGGATGGCCGGAGCTCCCGGGCAACAGGCCGCGGGTTTCCTCCTCCGCCACCTCGAACAGCTTGGGGGCGAACTCGGGATCGCTGCAGGCCACGTAGCGAAGCAGCGCGATGCGCGGCACCGCGACGCGGAACTGGTAGTCCTGCACCGCCCAGGTGCGGATATGGTCCATGGTGGCGGTGCCCTCGCGTATGGCCTTCACGAACGGGTGGTTGATGCGCAGCTTCGGAAAGACGGCGATCTCCTTTTTGAGTTGTTCGACGAACTCGTTGGCGGAAAGGGATTGGCTGTCCATGCGGTTGTCTCCTGTAGCCCGTGGTTGGAACCCTTCGCACGCCTAAGGTATAGCTTTTGCGGCGGGAAAGACAATTGCACTGCCCGCGACCATCGCCCTTCCGGTCCAGCGCCGGGCTGCTCCGGGCGCAATTCCGCCTTCGTCCGGCCGGGCAACATGTTGTGCCGGATACTCCGGTCGGCTAACCTTTCATCGTAGGGAGAGAAGACCGTCGTGAAGGATGCAAACGTGGCATGCGCCGTACGTTCAAGACCGTCGTTGACGATCGTCCTCTTGTCGATGGCGGTCGCGGTCGCGGGTTGCTCCAGGAATCCCGTCACACGGGAGAGAGAGTTGGTCCCGTTCTCGACCGGGCACGAGATCGAGACCGGCAGGAAGTACTATCGCCCGACCCAACAGGCCGAGGGGGGGCAGTACAAGGCGGACCCGGCCCTCAACGACTACGTCAAGCGGGTCGGCCGCCGGGTCGCGAACGTCAGCGACCGCAAGCTGCCGTATGAGTTCGTCGTGCTGAACAACGGCACGCCCAACGCCTGGGCGCTTCCGGGCGGCAAGATCGCCATCAACCGCGGCCTGCTTCTCGAGATGGAAAACGAAGCCGAGCTGGCCGCGGTGCTCGCTCACGAAGTCGTGCACGCGGCCGCGAGACACGGCGCCCAGGCCATGACCCGCAACCTGATCTTCCAGGCGGCGCAGGCGGGGGTGGCGCTGGCCGCCTCGCAGTCGCAGTACTCGAGGTACACGAACTACATTTTGGGGGCCGGCGGCGTCGGGTTGCAGCTCATCGGCCGGGGATACGGCCGGGACGCGGAACGCGAGGCGGACATCCACGGGATGCGGTACCTGAAGGCGGCGGGCTACGACACGCGCGCGGCCGTGACCCTCCAGGAGAAGTTCCTGGCCCTGAGCAAGGGGCGGAAGACAAGCTGGCTCAAGGGGCTTTTCGCCACCCATCCGCCGTCGGCGGAACGGGTGAAGAACAATCGCGCGGCCCTTGCCAGGTTTCCCGCGGGCGGCGAGGTGGGGCGGGAACGGTATGACAAGGCGCTCGCGAGCCTGCGCGCGAAGCGTCCAGCCTATGTTGCGGCGGACCGCGCCCGCGGAGAGATGGAGAAGGCGCCGGAGAGCGCCCTTGGCCTGGTCGACAAGGCAATAGCCCAGGAACCGCGCGAGGCGCTGTTCCATGGGCTGAAGGGGCAGATCCAGGCCCGGCGGTCTCAGTTCGCCAAGGCCGTGGCAGCCTACAACGCCGCCATCGAGCGGGATGGGGCCTACTACGAGCATTTCCTCGGCCGCGGACTCGCCTACGATGCCCTGGGGCGCCGTGTCGAGGCGCGGCGCGACCTCGAACGCAGCATGCAACTCCTGCCCACGGCACTTGCCAGTCATGCCCTGGGCCACATCGTCCTTGCCGAGGGTGACCGCGCACGCGCCAAGAGCCTGTTCGGAAACGCCGCCAACGTGCGCGGGGAGATCGGCGAGGCCGCCCGCAAGAGCTTGGTCACGCTGGACGTTGCGGACGCCCCGGAGCGGTACGTGAAGACGCAACCGTTCCTCCGGAGCGGGCAGGTCCTGGTGGAGCTCACCAACCAGACGTCCATGCCGCTAGCCGACGTCGCCGTTCACGTGGAGGCCAGGTCCGGCGGAAGCACCCTCCCGCGCAGGCTGTCGCCGACGCGCCTCGCGGCTCGGGGCAAGGTCGTGCTGGCCAGCGGCATATGGTATCGCGGGACCGACAGGATCAACGTCGAGGTGAAGGTGCTTCGCGCCCGTCCGGCGGCGGTCAGGACCGGGAACGCGCGACCGTACCGGGCCTATCCGTAGCCGTTGCCGTGTCAACGGCAGGAGTGTTAAGATTCCCCACCTGCGCCGCGGGGCGCCAAACTCGGAGGAGGTATGACCATGAAAGTTCCCAGGCTTCTGGCCGCGTCTTTGCTGGTATTGGCGGTAACCGGGACCGCATGGGCGGAGACCGTCAAGGTGGGCATCATTCTTCCCTACTCGGGCCCCAACGCCCAACTGGGGCAGCAGGTGGACCGTGGCTTCGAGCTTTACCAGAAGCTGAACGCCAAGGGCACGGGGGAACACAAGATCGAGATCGTCAAGCGCGACAGCACCGGTCCCAAGCCCGACGTCGCCAAGCGGCTGGCCACCGAACTGATAACCCGCGACAAGATCGATATTCTGGCCGGGGTGGTTTATTCCAACAACGCCTTCGCCATCTCGGATGTGACGCGCAAGGCCAAGGTGCCGTTCCTCATCATGAACGCCGGGACCTCGGCGATCACGACCCGGTCTCCCTATACCGCACGGGTATCGTTCACCATGTGGCAGGCGGCCTACCCGTTGGGCAAGCACGCCTACGAGAAGATGAAGATCCGCACCGTGGCCGTGGCCTACGCCAACTACTCGCCGGGCAAGGACAGCAAGACGGCCTTCACCACCGCGTTTACCGCGGCGGGCGGCAAGGTGGTGGCGGACATACCGTTCCCGTTCCCGAAGATCCCGGACTTCACCCCGTTCCTGCAGTCCGTCAAGGACGCCAAGCCCGACGCGCTTTACGTGTTCATCCCGGCCGGCAAGTGGGCCACGGGCGTGATGAAGACCTACGACGACCTCGGCATGAGGGCGGCCGGCATCGAGCTCATCGGCCCGGGTGACATCACCCAGGACTCGGAGTTGCCCAACATGGGGCAGGTCCCCCTGGGCGTCATCACCATGCATCACTACTCCGCCGCCGCCGACAGGGCCGAGAACAAGGCCTTCGTGAAGGCCTGGAAGGAAGCCTACGGCGCCGACGCCATCCCGGACTTCTTCAGCGTCCAGGGATGGGACGGCATGGCGGCCATCCATGAGGTGGTGCGGCGTCTCAACGGCAAGATCGACGCGGACAAGGCCCTGGCGGTGTGGAAGGGATGGAAGTTCGCCAGTCCGCGCGGTCCCATCATGATCGATCCCGAGACCCGGGACATCGTCCAGAACCAGTACCTGCGCAAGGTCGAGAAGCGCGGCGACGCCCTCGCCAACATCGAGACCGCGACGCTCGAAATGGTGAAGGATCCCTGGAAGCAATTGCAGAAGAAGAAATAGCGGCGGTTTCGCGCCGCACGGCGCCGCCCCGTGAAGACATGGGGCGGCGCGCCCACACCATCGGCAGGCCCCCAACCCTTTCTTCGTGATCAACTCCTTCATCAGCATTGCGTTCGACGGCCTCGCGTTCGCAATGATCCTGTTCATCATTTCCGTGGGGCTCTCCGTGACCATGGGCCTCATGGGCTTCGTGAACCTGGCCCATGGCATGTTCGCCATGCTGGGCGGGTACATCGCGGTGTCCCTCATTCGGGAGTGGGGGGCGCCGTTCCTCCTGGGCGCCCCACTGGCCTGCGTTGCCGTGGCGCTCATAAGCATGGTGCTGGAGCGGACCCTGTATCGCCGCCTCTACGGCGCCGACGAGCTGCAGCAGGTCCTCCTGACCATCGGCCTGGTGTTCATGGGCATCGCCGTGTGCACCTTCATATGGGGGCCGCTGAACGTGCAACTCGATGTCCCCCCCTATCTCAAGGGCCAGGTGGACCTGGGTTTCCGGCGGTTTCCCACCTACCGCACGTTCATCATGCTGATCAGCTTCGCCGTCGTCATCGGCCTCTGGTACGGGTTCGAGCGCACGCTGCTGGGGGCCAAGGTGCGGGCCGCGGTGGACAATCAGCGCATGGCCGAGACCGTCGGCATCAACATCCGCCGGCTGTTCACGCTGACCTTCGCTCTCGGGAGCGCGCTGGCGGCGTTGGGAGGCGCGCTGGGCACCGAGATCCTGGGGCTGACCCCCACCTATGCGCTCGAATACCTCGTCTATTTCCTCATCGTGGTGGCCGTGGGCGGGCTGGGGAGTCTGCGGGGGGCGTTCCTGGCAGCCCTGATCCTCGGGGTCGTGGACACGGCGGGAAAATACTACCTGCCCGCCTTCGGCGCCTTCTTCATCTTCGCGGTGACCATCGTACTGCTCCTGTGGCGGCCGCAAGGCTTCTACGCCCGGTAGGGGATTGGCGCGACGCCCGCGCAGGACCAACCCGTTCACATGGAACAACCGGCGTACCGCAACCCGCTCCGAACCGGCGCCGTCCGGCCAACCGAACTGCTGCCCTGGCTGGCCGCGGCGCTGGGGTTCTTCCTGTTCCCGGACTACCTGCAACTGGGTTCCCAGATCCTTATCATGGTGCTGTTCGCCATGTCCCTGGATCTGATCCTGGGCTATGCGGGAATCGTGTCTCTGGGGCACGCGGCGTTGTTCGGCACCGGAGCGTACACGGCGGGCATCCTGTCCGCGCACCTGGGCTGGAGCGAGCCCTTGAGCGGATTGGCGATCGCCGGCCTGGTGGCCGGCGTCGTGGGCTTCGTGTGCGGCGCCGTCATCCTGTACACCCGCGGACTCACCCTGTTGATGCTCACTCTGGCCCTCACCATCCTGCTGCAGGAACTGGCCAACGAGCAGGAGCACTGGACCGGGGGCGACGACGGCCTGCAGGGCGTGGTGATGGAGCCGTTGCTGGGGCTCTTCGAGTTCGATCTCTACGGACAGACCGCGTATCTCTACGCGCTGGCGGTGCTGTTCGTGGTGTTCGTCGCCGCCCGCACCATCGTGAGCTCGTCCTTCGGCCAGTCGCTGCGGGGCATCCGGGAGAACGAGCGCCGCATGCATGCCATCGGCTGCCCGGTGTACCGCCAGATGCTCCGGGCCTACACCATCGCCGCGGTCATGGCCGGCATCGCCGGGGCGCTGCTGGCCCAGACCACCGAGTTCGTGGCGCTCGACGTGCTCAGCTTCGAACGCTCCGGCGACGTGATGATCATGCTGATCCTGGGCGGCACCGGCCGTCTCTACGGCGCGTTCATCGGCGCGCCGGTGTACATGATCCTGCAGGACCAACTCGCCAGGCTCAGCCCGGAGTACTGGCTGTTCGGCATCGGCGCGCTGCTGGTGGCCACCATCCTTTACGCCCCGGAGGGCATGCTGGGACTGGCGGAGCGCTACGGCGTCCGCGCGCGGCGGGAGGCGCCGTGAGCGAGCCCCTGCTGGAGGTCCGGGACCTGTGCAAGAGCTTCGGCGCCCTGGTGGTGGCGGACGAGGTTTCCCTGGCGTTGCGGCCGGGCGCGCGGCAAGCGCTTATCGGCCCCAACGGCGCGGGAAAGACCACCCTGGTGAACCTCATCACCGGCACGGTCGAGCCCTCCGGCGGCGCCATCCTGCTGGACGGCAACGAGATCACTCACTGGTCCCAGGCGCGCCGCGTCAAGCACGGGCTGGCGCGGACCTTCCAGATCAACACGCTCTTCCGCGGCTTGAGCGTGCTCGAGAATATCTGCATGGCGGTCAGCGAGCGGCGTTCCCTCTCGGCCAGGTTGTGGCGGCGCGCGGACGCCCGTGCCGACGTCATCGCCGAGGGCATGGAACTGCTCGAATCCGTGAAGCTGGACGCCGACGCCCGGAGACAGGTGCGGGAGCTTCCCTACGGCCGGCAGCGGCTGTTGGAACTGGCCATTGCGCTGGGCCTCCGCCCCAAGGTGCTCCTGCTGGACGAGCCCGCGGCCGGGGTGCCGTCGGCGGAGAGCCACGTGCTCCTGGAGGCGGTGGAGGCCCTGCCCGAGTCCATGGCTGTGCTCATGATCGAGCACGACATGGACATCGTGTTCCGCTTCGCCCAGCGGGTGACGGTGCTGGTGCAGGGTGCGGTCCTCACCGAGGGCGCCCCCGCCGAGGTGGGCGCGGACCCGCGCGTGCAGGAGGTCTATCTCGGCGAGAACGCCGAGTTGCACGGAGGAAGGCGGTGACTGTCGGCGCCGGCAAGGTCCTGGATCTGGCCGCGGTCAACGCGGGCTACGGCAGGACCGTGGTGCTGGAGGACATCGACCTGGCCCTCCACCGAGGCGAGCGGCTGAGCATCATCGGCCGCAACGGGGTGGGGAAGACCACGTTGCTGGGGACCGTCATGGGCTACACGACACTCCACTCGGGACGCATCGAGCTGGCGGGCCGCGACATATCCGATGCCAGGACCTACGACCGGGCGCGCGCCGGCCTCGGGCACGTCCCCCAGGAACGCGAGGTGTTCCCGTCGTTGACCCTGCTGGAGAACCTGGCCGTGGCGCGCCGGGCCGGCGGCTGGACCTTCGACCGGGTCTTCGAGCTGTTTCCGCAACTGGCGGCGCGCGGGAGCCACAAAGGGAACCAGCTATCCGGCGGCGAGCAGCAGATGCTGGCCATCGCCCGGGCGCTGGTGGGGAACCCCACGGTGCTGCTCATGGACGAGCCCACCGAGGGGCTGGCGCCGGTCATCATCGAGCAACTGGTGGATGCCATGCACACCCTGCGCGCCCAGGAAGGGTTGGCTATCATCCTGGTGGAGCAGCACACCGGCATCGCCCTGGAGTTCTCCGAGCGCACGTTGGTGATGAACCGCGGCCGCATCGTCTACGACGGTCCCAGCGCGGACCTGGCGGCCGACGAGCCGCTGCTGAATTCACTGGTGGGGGTGGCCGGTGAGTGACCCCGGCCGGGGGGCGCGGCAATGGGTGTGGGGAGGACGATGTTTCCCGGCCTCCCGCCGCCCCTGGATTCCGGGTCAAGCCCGGAATGACGGGAGGTGGCCCACTGCACGTCACCCCGGACGCCCTACAACGTCACGCCGGACGCCCTGCAACGTCACCCCGGACTTGATCCGGGGTCCGGGAGAGGTGTCGGGCCGGGTCCGTTCCGTTGGACATTTCATCTTCTTTCTTGTGTACTGAACGGAAGCATGGTTGCACGCAAATCTGCCCATCCGGGATCGAGGAGACGCAATGAAACAGTCCGACGACGGTAAGAAACTGGGCCGGCGGGAACTCTTGCGGCGGGGCGCCATGGCGGGGGTCGCCGCGGGTTTGCTTCCCCTCACGGGGGCCGCCCCGGCAAGCGCGCAAGCCCGGGCCGAAGTGAAGCGCTACGTCACCCTGGGTCGCACGGGACTCGAGGTCTCCGACATCTCGTTCGGGTCCAGCCGGCTCGACGCCGGCGAGGAAAACCTGGTGCTGGATGCCCTGGACCGGGGCATCAACTACTTCGACACGGCCGAGAGCTACCGGGGCGGCGACTCCGAGATCACCATCGGCAACGCGCTCCGGGGCAAGCGTGACAAGGTCTTCATCGCCTCCAAGACCCACACCAGCGCCAGCGAGGACCGGCAGTCGATGATGCGCTCCCTCGAGGCCAGCCTGAGGCGCTTGCGGACGGACTACGTGGACGTCTACTTCACCCACGCGGTCAACAGCGTGGGCCGGCTCGAGAACCCCGAGTGGCACGAATTCGTCGCCCAGGCCAAGCGGCAGGGGAAGGTCCGCTTCTCGGGCATGTCCGGTCACGCCGGGCGGCTCATCCAGTGCCTGGACTATGCGCTGGACCGCGACATGGTGGACGTGATCCTGGTGGCCTACAACTTCGGCCAGGACCCCAAGTTCTACGAACGTTTCACCCAGGGCTTCGATTTCATCGCGCGTCAACCGGATCTGCCGCGGGTGCTGGACAAGGCGAAGACGAAGAACGTGGGCGTCATCGCCATGAAGACCCTCATGGGGGCGCGTCTCAACGACATGCGGCCGTTCGAGAAGGACGGCGCCACCTATGCCCAGGCGGCGTTCCGATGGGTCCTGTCCAACCCCCAGGTACACGCGCTGGTCATTTCCATGACGGATACCGGGACCACCGGGGAGTACCTGGGCGCCTCCGGCTGGACCACCGCGGCCCGCGGCGACTTCGAGCTGCTCAAGGGCTACGCGCGCATGAACGGGGCCTCCTACTGCCGCCACGCCTGCAACGACTGCGAGAACGCCTGCCCCTACGGCGTCCCCATCGCCGACGTGCTGCGCACGCGCATGTACGCCCGGGACTACCAGGACGAGAAGCTGGCGCGCAGCGAGTACGCCCTTCTCGGCGACGGCGCCTCGGCCTGTCTCACCTGTCCGACCCAGGACTGCGCGGGATCGTGCACGCACGGCCTGCCGGTGGAGAAGCTCCTCGCGCCCACGCACCGGATGCTCAGTTGAAGCGGCGGATCGGGCCACCACCCCGTCACCCCGGCCCCGGATCGAGTCCGGGGCCGGGGTCTAGTGTCCTGTCCCAGGTAATTGTTAACCGAGGTGCGCAGGATTTCTTGTGGTCGGCAAGGCGCGATGACGAGCAGTGGCGGTCACCACGCGAGGAAGAGCAACGCAGCCGACGACAAGAAAGACAAGCAGATCGGTAAACTATTACCTGGGACAGGACACTAGGGAAGGTGGCGCCGGAGATGCGCGCCGGCCCGATCCGTTCCCATCGGGAGTCTCGCCATCGACACCGTCGTGACCGGAGCCAACGGCGTGTTGGGGAAGGCGTTGATCCGCCGCTTGGCGGAAACCGCACCGCCTGCCGCCGGGGGCGTGCGCGCCCTGGTCAGAGGCCCGGCGCAGGCCGGCGTCCTCGACGGTCTTCCGGTCAAGGTCCTGCAGGTCGACTACGGCGACGCCGGCTCTCTCGCGGATGCGCTGAAGGGCGCCGCGGCTGTCGTGCATCTGGCGGGTGCCCTGCAACCGCGGCCCGGCGAGCAGCTTGACGACGCCAACGTAGCCACCACCCGTGCGGTGGTCGCCGCCGCCAGGACAGCCGGTGTCCGGCGGTTCGTCTATCTGAGCACACCCGGCGCGGAGCTGGCTTCACCCAACCGGTACCTCCGTTCCAAGGCCCTGGCCGAATCGGCCATACGCCGGGCCGGGTTCGAGGCGGTGGTGTTCCGCGTCCCCATGGTGTTGGGGCCGGGCACGCCTTCCATGCGGACCCTCTCTCATCTGGCCGGAAAGCGGGTGGTGCCGCTCGTGCGGGGCGGGAGGGTACGCGTCCAGCCGGTGGGGCTGGCGGATGTGATCGGCGCCGTCCAATGGGCCATGGCGGTGGACAGCCCGCCGGTCCGTGTGCTGGACCTGGTGGGCCCCGACACCCTGACCTACGTCGAGCTGCTGCGCCGGGCCGCCGCGCGCATCGGGCGCCGGCCGTTGATCCTCGCCGTGCCCGGGTGGTTGGCGGAGGGAACCGCGGTCATCGCGGGGCGGCTGGGCCAGGCCTGGAACTGGACGCTTTTCGATACGCTGTTCAACGAACACCTGGGAGACGCGACGGAAACACGGCGACTCCTGCCGTTCCCGCTGACGCCGGTGGACGAACTGTTGGACGGGCCGTGCGCCCGATGACCCAGGACGAGACAAGTGACCGACTCCGCTACTCGTGAAGCGACCGTGCCCCCGAAGGAGCCAAGCCGCTGGGCGCGCCTCATCCCGGTGGCGCTCACCGTCGTCATCTTCGGGATCATCTTCTGGCGCATCCCGTTCCAGGCCTTCTGGGAAGCCGTCTCCGGCGCCCGGCTGCTGCCGTTCTTCGCCCTCATGGGCTCCTTCTCGCTGTGTTTCTTCCTGGCGGACTCCGCGGTGCTCACCGCGTTGATCCGCTGGTTCCACGGGCCCATCCGCTACCGGGAGCTCCTGCCGGTGCGGGCATCCACCTATGTGGTTGCCACCATCAACACGCAGCTTGCCCAGGCCGCGCTGGCGCTTTACCTGAACCGCCGCTTCCGCACGCCCCTGGGGGAAATCACCAGCACCGTCGTGTTGCTCATCCTGCTGGAGGCCACCAACCTCATCTTCTTCGCCACCCTGGGGTCGGCGGCCTTTCCCGGCGGCGCCCCGGCGGTCTTCTTCGTGTTGCCGGCGGTGCTGGCTCTGCTGTGGATCACCGTCCTCGGCATCGCCCGTGGCGGGCTCGGCGCGCTGGGGCGGCGGGCGGGCGGCAACGTGCTGTTGTCGACGTTCCGGAAGGTCCGGCTGCGCCAGGGCTTGGCGATCCTGGTCCTCAAGGGTTCCGTGTTCTTCCTCTCGCTCCTGGTCCACGCCAGGGCGCTGACGTTCTTCGGCATCGAGATCCCGGTGCTGCCGCTGCTGGCGTTCCTGCCCATCGTCTATCTGGTGGCCGCGCTGCCCGTGACCGTGGCCCACCTTGGCACCTCCCAGGCCGCCTGGATCTTCTTTTTCGGCGGCCATGCCGCCGAGGCCGACCTGCTCGCCTACAGCCTCGCCGCCCACCTGACCTTCATGCTGGCCAACGGCTCCTTCGGCCTGATCTTCCTGCCGCGGGTCTACGCGGACCTGTTCTCCCGAAGAACGGAGAGAGCTGACCATTGAACTCCAGGACGGGGCGTGTTAACTGGTCAGAGTGGTCAGGGAGCAATCCATGAAACATAGCTGGCAGGTACAGGAAGCCAAGGCGCGTTTCAGCGAGTTGGTGCGCGATGCCGCGGAATCGGGTCCGCAAACCATCACGGTACGGGGACGCAGGGCGGCGGTGGTGCTGTCCGTGGACGACTATGATCGTCTGAAGCGTCCGCAGCCCTCCATGGCCGAGTTCCTGCGGGCGTCTTCCCGGGTGGGCGTCGATCTGGACATCGAGCGGGACAGGTCATTGCCGCGCGATATCGACCTGTGAGCTTTCTGATCGACACCTGCGCGCTGTCGGAACTGCTCAAGCCGAAACCCTCGGTCCGAGTTTCCCAATGGTTTCTGGACACACCGCGGACCTCCATGTTCGTGAGCGTCCTGACCCTGGGGGAGATCCGGAAGGGGACGATGTTGCTCGGCGAAGGTCGTCGACGGGCACGGCTCAACGTTTGGCTGGAAACGGAATTGACGGCGTGGCTCGGAGACCGCGTTCTGCCGGTCGACGCGGAAGTGGCCGATACGTGGGGCCGCCTCATGGCCCGTCCGGAGAGGATACCCGTGGTGGACGGTCTGATCGCCGCCACGGCATTGCGGCATGGTCTTGTCGTCGTTACCCGCAACGAGTCCGACTTCGCCTCCACCGGCGTGGAGTTGCTGAACCCGTGGACGTGGTAAGGCTCGCAGAGGCATGTCGGTGACGCCGTCCCCCTCCTTCATCCGCTCCAACCTCCAGCGTTTCGCGGCCGAGGCCCGGGACCTGGGGCGGGAACGGCGCCGCCTGCTGGGCATCGTGACGGGCGGGCACATCGTAATCCACTGGTTTCAGCAGCTCTTCCCGATGGCACTGCCGTTCATCGCCAGCGGTCTTGGCCTCAGCGGGGTCCAGGTGGGGTTGCTGGCAGCAGCCCGGCAGTTCGGGCAGGGTACTCTGAATCTGCCCGCCGGCATGCTGGGCGACGCGCTGTACCGCCATCGAGACGTGATCCTGGCGTCCTCCCTGGTCGTGATGGGTGTGGCCTATCTGCTCTTCGGCAGCCGCGGCGGTTTCTGGGCGGCTTTCGCCGCCAGCGTGCTCATCGGCTTCGGCACCGCGCTGTGGCATCCCACCGCAGCCGCCACTCTCACTTCCAAGTTCCCGCAACGCCGGGCCACGGCCATGGCGGTCCACGGCACCGGCGCTACACTAAGCGACAGTCTGTCGCCGGTGGCCCAAGGGGCGTTGGTGGCGGCGTTGGCTTGGGACGCGGTCCTCTGGTGGCACATCGTGCCGGGCGTGATCTTCGGCTTTCTTGTCTTCCGGGGTCTGCTCGGCACCTTCAGGCAGGATGTGAGGGCGCCGTCCCGCACCACGCGCTTCCGTGAAATCCTGGCGTTGCTGCGACACGGCTCTTTCGTGGCCATTTCGGCGTCGAGGGGCCTTCTCACCATGGGGCGCGTGGTGATCCTGACCTTTCTGCCCGTCTATCTGGTCACGGAGCTTCACTTCACGGCGGAGGCGCTGGGAGTCTACCTCTTTCTGCTCCACGTCGTGGGGATATTCTCCCAGACCCCCCTGGGCTACATGTCCGATCGCTACGGTCGGAAGCCGGTGCTGGTTCCGTCGATGGTCGTGCTGGGCGTGCTCTACATGCTCCTGGCCGTAGCTCCGCCCGTGACAGCCCTGACCCTCGTCATCATCGTAATCGGGACCTTCTTCTACACTCTGATGAACGTGATGACCGCGGTGATATCGGACGTGTCCGGCGCCAACGTGCAGGCATCGTCCCAGGGCCTGACCACGGTGATCGCCCAGGTGGCGGTGTTGCCGACCCCGATCATCGCCGGGTACCTGGTGGACCACTACGGTTACGGCTCCGCGTTCGTCCTGGCGGGAGTGTGCGTTCTCCTCTCGGCGGCCTGCCTTATGCCGTTGAAGCTGTACGCAGGAGAGAAGTAAGGCGTTTCATGTTGCATAGTGTCGTCCGTCAACAGAAACTGGCTGGCGGTGGGCTTATGGAGTTGTGCTCAAGGGAGGTGTGAGGTGGTCCTGGTTTGTAGGACAGGAAGGCGGCCGAGATAAGGTGTATTCCGGGTAGTGGATCATGCCGCCAGAGTCCTGTTTATCAGGTTTTCGTGTTCCGATGGAATGAGATTGAGTCGATGGAACGCGTCGTACAGAGCCTCACCGTCGTGGGAGACCGAGCGGGGAAATTGCCTGTCAAGCCGTAGTGGGCGGAATCGTTGAGGTTCGCAGCGACGTTTTCGGGAAACGAACCTGTTTCGTTCCACTACGATCTCCCGGCAGTTGCCTCCGTGCTGTGATCGGTCAGGAGACGATTACCGGTTTGTGCTTCATCGTAAGTTGCGCATGAACACGAGTGCCGTGTACACGAACACGGCGTCACCCGCCCAGCCTATCCAGACAAGCCACCGGCCTGCATCAAGCCATACTACCAGGGCCACGGCGCCCACCAGCAGGTAGTAGACGACTCCGGCGGCCTTGCCCGGAAGGTCCTCGCGGAGCCGGGATTGTCGCGCGGGGAGGGTTGTCCGGTTCCGGTACAGGAACTGCGCCGCGAGAGCTGTTGTCCCCAGCGGCACCCAGTAGCCCACGATTCCGAGCCACGCCGCCGCCAGCAGCGCCGACGTGTTGAACCACACGTCCGCCAGCACGTCCAGCCGTCCCCACTTGGCGCTCGCGGAGCCCGCCTTGCGGGCGAAGTGTCCGTCCAGCACGTCGGAGAACGCGGTCACCAGATACAGGACGAACAGCAGCGCGCCGGCGGAGCCGGAAGCCCTCCCGTGCGTTTCGAGCATGAGGTAGATGAAGGGCGCCGGGGCGGCGAAGCGCCCCAGGGTGAGGCCGTTGGCCAGCCCGCGGTAGAAGGTGGAGACGGGTGCGTCTGCCCCGGGGCTCAGTTGACCGGCTCCATCACCGAGCCGCAGCCGTCACACTTCCGGTTGTCCTGGTTGCTCCAGAAGCGCTCGAAGATGGGCGGAAGCTGGGCGACGATGTCGGTGAGCTGCACGGATTCCTCGTAGATCTTGGCGTGGCAGTCGTCGCAGTACCACTGGAACCGGTCCAGTTCGCCCTCGCGCCGCTGGCGCTCGATGACGAGGCCCACGGTGTCGGCCTTCCGTTGCGGCGAGTGCGGCACCTTGGGAGGGAGCAGGAAGATCTCGCCCGCCCGGATGGGTATGTCCCTGGGCGCGCCGTCTTCCATGATTTTGAGCGTCATGTCGCCTTCGAGCTGGTAGAAGAACTCCTCGCCCTCGTCCACGTGGTAGTCCTTGCGCGTGTTGGGTCCGCCCACCACCATGACCGTGAACTCGGTGTCCTTGTAGACCACCTGGTTGCCCACCGGCGGCTTGAGCAGGTGGCGGTGCTCTTCGATCCATTTGGCGAAATTGAGAGGCGGTGTGATGCGGCTCATCCTCGTTTCCTCCCTTGAAGGCAACCTTGGCTCACTGACCGCTCCCTTTCTATCATGGTGCGGTCCGGGAAGGAAGAATTTCAGGCGGCGGGGTCCAGTCCCGCGGCCCACTGGACCACGTCCTCCTGGGCCGCGGTCTGGGGTCCGGCGCCGGCCTTTCGGACCGCGGCGCGCGCCGTGGCGGCGCTCATGCCCAGCGCCAGCAGCGCGCACACGGCAAAGGTGCCGGTGCGGCCGATGCCGGCGGCGCAGTGGGCGAGGATGACGTCTCCCGCTCTCAGCAACCGGGCCGTTTCCCGCGCCAGGCTCCAGAATGCCTCGCGGTCCGCCGGCCCCTCGAAGTCCTCGACCGGAAAGCTCTCGTGCGCCCATGGAATCCTGGCTTCCCGCAGCGCTCGGGCGTAGAGCGGCGACTTGTCCTGCAGCTCATCGGGCGGCACGAGGCAGATCACGCGGCTGATCTCGTGCTCGACGATGGCCCGGCACGCTTCCTCGAACACCTCGTAGCGTCCCGGCATGCTGCCGAGATAGAGGCGGCCGGCGATCCCGTCGGGAAGGTCTACGGCACGGTACATCAACGCGGTTCCTGAATCGCGGCACAACGGGTGCGCACCGGTCCGCGACCGGTCCGTGTGCCCTCGCGCCTTGCCGGTGACGGGCTCACAGCGTCCGGCGCAGCTCGGCGGCGGTGTCCGCCAGCAGCCTGGCCTTGGCGAAGGCCAGTTCGCGGCTCACGGTCATGAGGCCGCAGTCCGGCGCCAGCAGGAGCCTTTCCGGGTCGAGGTAACGGAGGACGTCACGGACCCGCGTCACCACGGATTCCACCGGCGGCACCGGAACATCGCTGGGGTCCACGCAGCCGAACATGACGAGCCGCTCCTTGCACACTTCCAGGATGGCTGGATCGTAGTTGCTGCGGGCGAACTCCACCGCGAAGCCGCCGATGTTGGTATCGAGCAGGAGCGGGAACAGCTCCGGGTACTCGTACTCGTGTTGCAGGTCCTTGCCGCCGGGATAGCCGTAACAGAGGTGGACGATGGTGGGGACGGTGATGCCCTCGATGCAGCGGTCGAGAGCCCGGGCGCCGTAGGCCGCGACCTTCTCATGGTAGCGGGTCATGGCGGGCTCGTCGATCTGCAGCACGTCGGCACCGGCGGCCTGGAGGTCCCGCAGCTCCTGGTTGAGGGCCGCAGCCACGTCCATGGCCATGGCCGCCTCGTCGCCGTAGTGGTTGTCCAGGGTGCTGTCCACCACGGTCATGGGCCCGGGCACCGCCATCTTCACCGGCCGGTCCGTGCGCCCCTTGGCGAATTGCAGGTCCTCCACCACGGCGGGCTTCCGCCGCTTGAGGGCGCCGTACACGTGGGGTACCTGGTGCACGTCGTCGCGCCGCCGGTACACCCCCTTGGGGACCCGGTTCACCGTGTCCACGCCTTCCAGCGAGTTCAGGATGTGGTCGATGAAATGCGGCCGCCGCTGTTCGCCGTCGGTGACCAGATCCAGGCCCGCCAGCTCCTGGTTGCGGATGGCCACGCTGGTGGCGTCGTCGAGGCCTTCGCGGAGCCGTTCTCCCTCCAGGTTGAACGTCGTCTGGCTGCGGACGGCGTTGGCCAGCCACGTGGGCCGGGGAAAGCTGCCGATGGTGGTGGCGGCTATGGGCGGTAGTTGCATGGGAGCCTCCATGGACGGTGTTCGATTAAAGCGGCGTGGACACTGCGCGTTACGCAGAGCTCGCGGCCGGGGTCAGACGGGGCGCCCGCGGCGAAATCTGCAGCACCAGGGCGGCGGCGATGATCGCCATGGTCGCGCCGGCGAGGAACGCGTACTCGTATTCCCCGAAGACGTCGTAGACGATGCCGGCGATGTTGCCGGCCGAGCTGGCGCCCAGTTGATGCGCCAGAAAGATCCAGCCGAAGATGCGCGCCACCGCGTGCCGCCCGAAGGTGTCCGCGGCGATGGCCGTGGTGGCCGGGCCGGTGGCGTACCAGTCGATGCCGTACACCGTGGCGAACACGATCAGTCCGGGCAGCGTGTCGACGTAGGGCAGCAGAAACAGCGCGCAGCCACGCAGGAAGTAGGCCAGGGCCAGCACCTTGCGCGCGTCCACCCGGTCCACCAGCCAGCCGGCGCCGATGGTGCCGATGAAGCTGATGCCCCCCATGACGCCGAAGATCAGGCTGGCGGTGAAGAAGGGGATGCCCAGCTCCTCCACCACGTGAGGGATTAGGTGCAGGCCGATGAGCCCGTTGGCCGTCACGCCGCAGACGAAGAAGCCGGCGCACAAGAGCCAGAACGTAGGGCTGCGGAAGGCGTCCCGAACGGGGGTGGCGGATGCCGCCGGTCCCGACCGCGCGGCCTCCGCCGCCGCCCCTCCGGCGGCCGCCAGTCCGTAGCGTTCCAGGCCCACGTCTTCGGGCTCGTCGCGCATCCACAGCGACACCAGCACCATGAGGCCGAAGGCGACGGCCGCCATGAACAGCATGCTGCCGCGCCAGCCGCTGGCGAGGATGACGAGCGTAAGCAGGGGCAGGAAGACCATCTGGCCGGCGGCGTTGCCGTTGGTGAGGAGGCCGATGGTGACGCCGCGGTGCTTCACGAACCAGCGGTTGGCCACGGCCGCGGCCAGAACGGGGGTGGCGCTGGTGCCGAAGCCCACCACCAGGCCCCAGAACAACAGGAGCTGCCACCACTGCTGGATGAAGGCCGTGGCCAGAAGACCCGCGGTCACCATGCCCAGGGAATAGAACACGACCCGGCGGACGCCGTAGCGGTCCACCAGCCAGCCCGCTACCGGCGCCCCGATGCCGAACAGGAGGAGGTTCAGACTGCCCGGTACCGAAACCAGGGCGCGGTTCCAGCCGAACTCCGCCTCCAGCGGCTTGATCAGCAGCGTGGCGGCGGAACGGGTGCCGGCGGCCGTCAGGTTGACGCAAAAGGTCAGCGCCACCACGATCCAGCCGTAGAAGAAGGGCACCGAGAGGGGAGGTTGGCGCCGTGTCGCCACGAAGTGTCCGGCGAATCGTTAGGCTAGCTGGTAGAAACGCCGGGCGTTGGCGTGCAGGATCGCCGCCTTGTCGTCGTCCGTGAGCCGGGGGTTCTCCCGCAGCTCCTGGATCTCTTCCTTGGCGGTGGCGTGATTCACCTCGTGGGGGAAGTCGGAAGAGTAGAGGAACGGCTTGTTGCCCGCGAGGCGCACGGCGAAGGGCAGGGTCAGCTCGTCGCCTTCCACGCCCACGAAGATGCGGCCGGCGTCCACGTGCTTGAGGACGTAGTCGGTGACGGATTCGTTGTCCTTGAGCTGGAGGAAGCGCCCGTTGGGGTCGTACTGGACGTGGCTGCTCCAGGAGCGCTCGAAACGTTCCAGGCAGTTCACGAACCACGCGGCCCCGGCCTCCAGGAAGCCGAAGCGGGCGTTGGGATAGCGGTCCAGCACGCCGTTGAAGACGATGCCGGCGAAGTTCACCATCTGCCCGAATGGGTGGCCCAGGGCGTTCACCGGAGCGTACGGACTCATGTCGTCCAGCCCCATGTTGTCGTGCACGCCGCCGTGGATGCCGAGGGCGCAGCCGAGCCGGTCCGCCTCCTCGTAGATGGGCCAGTAACGCTCGTCCCCCAGGTGGTTCTGGAGCTGGGCCGCGCCGGTCCCCGGCAGCATGGCGCCGGCGAAGTGGAGCTCTTCGACGATGCGCCGCAGCTCCGCCACGGCCTCGTCCGGCTCGTGCAGCGGGATCAGCCCCACGGCCTGGAAGCGCGGGCTCCGGGCGGTGTACTCGTCGTGGAGCCAGTCGTTGTAGGCGCGCGACAGCTCGATGGCCCAGTCGCGGCTCACCACCCGGCCCAGGGTGAGACCGTTGGAAGGGTAGAGGACCGTGCGCTCGACGCCCACGTCTTCCAGGAACTCGATCCATCCCTCGGGTCCCACCTTGGCGAACGCGCCTTCGGGAACGAAGTGACGGTTGGTCGAGTGCAGGTGGTCGTTGGGCCCGAAGGGACTGCGCATGGACCAGTTGCTGACCCGGTAGTCCTCCGGCATCCGCTGCCAGATGGCCTCGTGGTCCTCCACCACGTGGCCGTCGCCGTCCACCACCGTCTGATCTTTCAGCGTGCTCACCGTTGGCCTCCCGTCTGCGCCACTCCTTCGCCCAGCCGGTAGAAGCGCTGGGCGTTCCGGAAGAGGATGGCGTCCTTGTCGTCGTCGCTCAGCTCCTCGTTCTCCTCCAGCTCCTGCAGCTCGTGCTTGCAGGTGGCCGCGTCCACCTCGTGGGGGTAGTCCGAGGAGAACAGGAAGGGCTTGTTGCCCACCACCCGCACGGCCTCGGCGATGGACAGCTCGTCGCCCTCGACGCCCACGAAGATCCGGTCCTCGTCGATGTGGCGGCAGATGTAGTCGGTCATGTTCATGCCGTCGCCGAGATCGAGGAAACGCCCGCGGGGGTCGTACTGCACGTGGCTCGCCCAGGAGCCGTTGAAGCGCTCGAGGCACGTGAGCAGCCAGGCGCAACCCGCCTCGAGGAAGCCGATTCGCAGCCCCGGAAACTTGTCCAGGATGCCGTTGAAGACGATGCCCGCGAAGCAGATCATCTGTCCCATGGGGTGGCCCAGGGCGTTCACCGGCGCGTAGGGCGTGAGGTCGTCCATGAGCATGCCCTCGTGGGCGCCGCCGTGGATGCCGATGGCGCAGCCCAGCCGCTCGGCTTCCTGGTAGATGGGCCAGTAGCGCTCCGAGCCCAGGTGCGGCATGTTGGCGCCGGTGGACGGCAGCATGGCGCCGCACAGGCCCAGCTCCTCCACCATGCGCCGCAGCTCCTCGACCGCGGCCTTGGGCTCCTGCAACGGGAGCAGCCCCATGGCTTGAAAGCGCGGGCTCCGGGCCACGTAGGTCTCGTGGATCCAGTTGTTGTAGGCCCGCGCCAGTTCGACGGCCCAGTCCCGGCTCACGATCTTGCCGAAAGCCAGTCCGGCGCTGGTGTAAAGCACCGTGGCGTCGATGCGCACGTCCTCCAGGAACACCTCCCAGCCCTCCGGGCCGACGTTGGCGAAGGCCCCTTCCGGCACGTAGTGGCGGTTGGCCGAGTGAAGGTGGTCGATGGGCGGAAACGGACTCTTGGCCCGCGCCTCCGAGAAGGTCTTGCCGATGTACTCCGGCGGCATGTTGCCGATGATGGCCGCAATGTCTTCGACCACGTGTCCGTCGCCGTCGATGATGCGTCGCGGATTGGTTGAGGTCACGGTGTTCCCTCCCTGAGAATGAAATGGAGCCGTCGCGGGCGGCGGTAGCCGTCCTTCGGGATTATCCGATCACCGGGACCATGTCAATCTCGCTCGACTTCGGCAATCGGACCCTTGCGGCGCAATGTTGTCCTTTTGCATGTAGCCGGTGAATCGCTATAATCGGAACATGGCCATGATGCTTTCCAAGACGTATGAAGCGCTCAAGGCGGCCGGCGCTCCGGACGACAAGGCACGCGAGGCTGCTGAAGAGATCGCGGGCTTCGAGTCTCGGTTGATTCGTCTGGAAGTCATGGTTGCCCTTATCCTGGCGGGCGTTGTCAGCCTGGTCGTAAAAGCTTTCCTCGCCTGATCCGGACCCCTCGGCAGATATCACCTGCCTGCTCAGACCCGCCCAAGCGTCAGCGAGAAGTCCGGCTTGCGGATATAGATGTGGTTGGCCTTGTCCTGGCGGGTCAGCTCGCCCACCAGCCGCACCAGCGGGGTGCCGGCGCTCAGGTACTCCTTGGGCCAGCCGCCGTCGGGCAGGGCCTTCACCGCCTCCTCGCCGGCGAAGACCCACAGCAGGAACTCCTCGTCGGACACGTGGGTGGCGCCGATTTGCCGGCGCACCTCCTGGATCGACGGCGCGGGCAACTCCCAGTGCTCCCACTCCTTGGCGCGCGGGCGCCCGAGGATCTTGTCCTTGACCTCCGGGTCCATGTACTCAGCGCCTTCCTTGCCCCAGTAGCCCAGCGCGTACTGGATGGCCTGGTCGGTGACCTCCTTGTAGCGCTCGCCGACGATGACGTTGATGGCCGCCTGGGTGCCCACGAACTGGGACAGCGGCGTCACCATGATGGGATAGCCCCACTCTTCGCGCACCCGCACGCATTCCTCCAGGATCGCGTCGAGCCTGTCGCGCATGTCGATGAGGGCGAGCTGGTGGCGGAAGTTGGAGATCATGCCGCCGGGCACCTGGTGCGTGTACTGGGACTCGTCGTACTCCACCACCCGGCCCACCGGCAGGTTGTCCCGCCGGGCGATGTAGTGGAGCTTCTCGGTCACCGGCCTGAGCGCCTCCTCATCGATGAGCGGGTTGTGCCCCATGGCGCGCAGGTTCCGCGCCACGTTGAAGATCGACGGCTGCGCCGAGCCGTTGGCCAGGGGCGGGATGCCCGTGTGGAGCGTGGTCAGGCCCATGTCCACGGCCTCGAGGTAGCACAATGGCGCCAGCCCGTTGTTGCAGTGGGCGTGGAACTCCACCGGCGTGTCGCCGATGTTCTCCAGCACGATGGGGATGAGCGTCCGGGCCCGCTCCAGCGTCAGCAGCCCGCCCACGTCCTTGAAGCAGATCCGCACCGGTTTGATGGCCGCGGCCTCCCGCGCCTTCCGCGCATAGTATTCGTTCGTATGGCGCGGCGACACCGAGTAGATGAGGTTCACCACCGTGTCCATGCCGAGCTTCTTGAGCTCGGTCTTCTCCAAGTCGAATTCGTCGTAGTTGTTCCACGAGTTGGAGGTACGAGTGAGCGTGATGCCGTAGTCCATGATCCGCTCGATCATCAGCTCGAACACGCACACCGGGATCTTCTCGATGAGCTTGAGCCCGCCGTGGAGCCGCAGCGGGGTCTTCCTGAAGCGCTTCGTGCCCAGCCGGAACCAGTCCCAGGCGTCCTCCTTCTGCTCCCGCACCAGCTTCTTGAACATCACCGTGACGAAGAACTCCGCCGACTCGAACCCGGCCTCGTCGATGTGCTCCGCCACCGCCAGCATGTGATCGGTGCGCATGTTCAGCGCCCACAGGCTCTGGTTGCCGTCGCGCACGGTGGTGTCGATGAAACGGACGTCGCTCATGGTTGGGCCCCCGTGTAGCAGGAATGAGGTGAACACGAGGAATCATGCCCGGAGGGTTGGGGAGTGTCAACTTGAGCAGATCCCGCCGGAGCGGCCGCATCGGAGTGGTCGGCGTGAATGAGGTTCTTGAGGTTTTGTTCAAAAATTTCGTTTCGACCAGTGGAACTGAACGTGGCTCTGTTTACTCGAACAGTGCTTCTCCGGGGGCGACCCGAACAATCACGGTGTCATGACAGTCGAAATACAATCCGGTGCTTCGGAACCATGAGGGGAGGCAATTTCACCAATCGACGCCTTTCCCGGTGGGTCGACGGCGGGTATCCCCTCGGGGATAAGCGCTTTGCGATTGACTTAGTCATCCCCTTAGTCTAGCTTGACACGGTTATGCATCAAGTCACCGTCCATGAAGCGAAGACCCATCTATCCCGGCTGTTGCGTGAAATCGCCGAAGGGGAGGAGGTGGTCATCACCCGGTCGGGGCAGCCGGTTGCCCGGCTGGTGGCGATTCAGGAGGGCCGTCCTGTCTTTGGCGTGGACGAGGGGCGTTTCGTGGTTCCCGACGATTTCGACGAGCCTCTGGATGAAAATCTTGTGCGTGCGTTCGAGGGACGGGACTAGACAGATGTCGCAGACGCGACGCGGTCCTGCTGGCCGCTTCGAATGAACGTGAAGTTTCTCCTCGATACGCACTGCTGGCTCTGGCTCCAGACCGAACGCAAGCGTTTCGCCCCGGGTCTCCTGGAAACTTTGGCCGATCCCGCCACTGGGAGATACTTGTCCGCGGCAAGCGTATGGGAAATCGTCATCAAGTACGCTGTCGGGAAGCTGCCGCTGCCTGAACCTCCCGCGGTCTACGTGCCCGAGCGGATGCGGTTGAGCGGTTTCGAGGGTCTCGCCATCACGCCGGCCCATGCCCTTGCCGTGGCGGCGTTGCCACCGCGCCACCGTGATCCGTTCGATCGCGTTCTGGTGGCCCAGGCCGGAGTTGAAGGTCTGACGCTTGTAACCGCGGATGCGATGCTCGAACGCTACGGTGTTCCCACCGTCCGTGTACACTAGCGCTGGCAGTGCATCCTGTCCGATTCGGTCCGTGCGCCCTTACCTGGCCAGGCTGCGCCAACACGCCACCCCATGATCGACACCACCACCGAAGCCATCCTCTACGCCCTGGCCGCCGGCATCATCTGGGGCGTGGTGCCGACGCTCCTCAAGAAGGGCATGGCGGCGTCGAACGTCAGCATGGCGACGCTCTGGACCCAGTACTGGTCGCTGGCGACCCTGGTGGCGACCACCGCCTGGCGCGGGGAGTTCGTGATGCTGGACTGGCAACCGGTGCTTTCCTTCATGCTCACGGGCGTGGCCGCCTGCCTGGGGAAGGTCTTTCTCAACCTCGGCATCGACAGCGTGGGGGCGTCCAAGTCGGTGACGGTGAAGAACTCCTCGCCGCTCATCACGGTGGTGCTGGGGTGGGCGCTCCTGGGCGAGCACGTGGGCTGGGAGATCAGCGCCGGGGTGGTGGTGATCGTGGTCGGCGTGCTGCTGCTGACCGTCAGCCCGCTCGAAGGGGAGGAGGCCCCCAACCGGCTTGTCTATTTCATGTATCCGCTGCTGTCCTCGCTGGCCTTCGGCATCAACCCTATCTTCAAGAAGTGGGGTTTGGTGGCCGCCGCGGTGCCGGCCCTCGGGACCCTGATCAACCACATCACCGCCACGGTGTTCCTGTTCACCGGCGGTCCCTCGCTGGGCATCCAGGCCTGGCGGCAGGAGCGGGTGCCGCTCAAGAGCTTCGTGCTCTTCGCCATCGCCGGCATCACCGAGGCCATCGCCTCGCTGTGCACCTACAAGGCGCTCTTGCTGGCCCCATCGGTGCTGGTGGCGCCCATCTGGCGCATCTCGCCCCTCATCACCTTCGTGCTGTCCCACTTCACGCTCAGGGTGCTGGAGACCGTGACCCTGCGGGACGGGCTGGCCGCGGCCCTCATCGTCGGCGGGGTCTGGGTGCTGAGCCACGGGGGGTGAAAGTGGCTGCGGTCCCGAGCAGTTCTTGCGTCGCCGATAATTGACTTAGTTATGACTAAGTCCTAGTATGGCGACATGAAGACCGCCACCATCCACCATACCAAGACACACCTTTCCCGGATGCTTAAGGAGATCCAGGGGGGTGAGACCATCATCATACTGAACGGCTCCACGCCGGTGGCCCAATTGACCGCCATCGAGCCGTCCGCGGGACGGCGGCCGAAGGTCGGTACGCGCACCTCTCCACCCGTTCGGTACGCATCCGATGCGTTCGAGCCGGTTACCGACGACCAACTGAAGGATTGGGGCCTTTGACCCAGTATCTGTTGGATACCTGTACCCTGATCTGGCTGGCCACGGATCCCGAGAAGCTCTCTCCCGCGTCCGTGCAAGCCGTCGATGCCTCCGATTCCGTGCTCCTGTGGAGCGATGTATCGAGCTTGGAGATCGCGCTCAAATGGAGCGCCGGAAAGCTCGTTCTTCCCGACCCGCCCCGGAATTGGCTGGAAGGCCAGATCGACGCCTGGGCTCTGGAATGCCTCGGCCTGAAGCGGACGGACATCTACCGCGCCTCGGAACTGCCTGCCCATCACCGGGATCCCTTCGACCGCCTTCTGGTGGCCGCGGCTCTCGGCGCCAATGCTACCATCCTGACGCCGGACGTAGCCGTCCGCCAATATCCGGTCAGTACCCGCTGGTAGGCGGAACCCCCGTCGTCTGGACCCCGGACTTGATCCGGGGTCCAGAGGGGTCAGGCTGGTGCAGGTTGGGTTCCGCGCCGTTGACAAACCCGCCCCGGTATCTCAAACCATACGGATCATCGAGGAGGTGACGGATGGCGGTTTCAGCGTTCGAGTACAGCAATCCGCGGGTGGAGCGCATCGTTTTCGGCCGTGGGGTGGTGAAGCAGTTGGCGGACGAGGTCCGGCGCCTGGAGGCAAGCCGCGTGTTCGTGGTGACCTCGCCGTCCATCACCAGGACGTACCTGCTGGACGCGGTGCGCGAGGCCCTGGGCGACATGTGCGTGGGAGTCTTCGACACGGTGCAGCCGCATTCGCCCACGGACTCCATCGGGGTGGCGGCGAAGCAGGCCGCCGACGCCGGCGCGGATGCGTTCGTGAGCGTGGGCGGCGGCAGCTCCATCGACACCGCCAAGGGCATGGCCGCGCTCCTGGCCGAGGGCCGTCCGCTCAAGGATCTGGCCACCCACTTCATCCCGCCGGACAAGAAGGAAGTGCCGCCCATGCCGGCGCCCAAGCTGCCGCACATCGCCATTCCGACCACGTTCTCCGGCGGCGAGTACAGCTATTCCGCGGGGCTGGCAGAAGGCGGACACAAGCTCATCCTGGCCGATCCCAAGATGTCGCCGCGGACGGTGATGCTGGATCCGGAAGCGGCGCAGACGGCTCCGCCCAAGCTCCTGGCGGCCTCGGGCATGAACGCGTTGGCCCACTGCGTGGAGGCCGTCTACTCGACCCAGACCCAGATCCTGAGCCAGGCCTATTGCATGGCCGCCATCGGGCCCATCGCCACGTACCTGCCGCGGCTGGTGGCGGACATGAACGACCTCGAGGCCATCGGCGAGATGCAGGTGGCCGCCACCCTCTCCAGCATGGGCGTCTACAGCGCCTGGACCGGCATCCACCACGGCATCGTCCACGTCATCGGCGGCCGGTTCACCGTGCCCCACGCCAACATCCACGCCCTCATGCTGCCCTACGCCATGCGCTGGAACCTGGACGGCACCACCGAGGCCATGGCCCGCATGGCCCGGGTCATGGGGGTCCGCGAACCCGACGACGTCAAGGCCGCGGCCGAGGCCCCCGAGGTGGTCTACGGCATGAACGTGAAGATGGGGTTGCCGCTCCGGCTGCGGGACCTGGAGATTCCCCATGACGCGCTGCCTTCCCTGGCCGAGGCGGCGCTGGACGACATCAGCACCCACAACAACCCCAAGAAGATCCATTCGGCGTCGCAGGTGCTGGAGTGCCTGGAGATGGCCTGGTAGGCGCGTCAGGGAGACGCTACCAGGAACCGGGGGTTGCCCCTCATCGCGGCGTCGAGGTCCTCGCGTGGAATTCCCTCCGCGAGCAGACCCGCTCCGAGTTTCGCCAGTCCTTCGGCGGGAGCCACCCGGTCTACCTGGCCCACGTCCGTTGACAGGACCGTCCGGCCTGCGCCCACCCGCCTGAAGATCGTCGCGGTTTCGGCGAACGACACCAGGCCCATGTCCACCAGGATGAAGCTCAGCTCGATGTAGGCGCCGGCGGCGGCCAACTCGACGAGTTCCCGGACTCCGATGGCCGGGGGATCGTAGCAGGGGTGGGTAACGATGACCTTCCGGACTCCGAGAGCGTCGGCCCTTTCCATCACGTAGAACACTTCGTCCCGCCCGGCGTGTCCGGTGGCCAGCACCAGGTCGTGGTCGGCCGCGATCCGCAGGACCTCGTCGAGGGGCGGCCGCAGGTGGGCGGCGAGCACGTTGATGGGGTCGATCTCATCGAGCGGCCGGGCCAGGCTGGATACGGTGCCGCCGCACCACTCGGGCGGGATGTCGTATCGTTCGCCTTCGTGGTGGCGCGCCGTCAGATGGGCGGCGGCGTGCACCGTGGGCAGCCACACCACCTTGAGGTAGGGCTCGCCGTGCGCGGACGGCCCCAGGGCCCCGCGCACCGCGGCAGGATTGATGCCGCCGACATAGTGATTGAGCACCACCGAACCGTGCAGACGCACGCCGGTGGCGTCGTGGGCCATCTGCGCCCAGCTCCCGGTGGCCGCCATGTGCGACTTGAGGACCGCTCCGCCCAGCCCCGATTGCTCCACGTGCCGCGCCAGCGACAGCGCGTCGAACCGGCGGGGAATCCCCTCGGGACCGCAGTGCACGTGCAAATCCACGGCGCCGGCGACGTCGTAGTCCTTGTCGCTCATGTCGGCAGGTCCCTCATACCGCTCCGCACACGTCCACTGCCGTGTGCGCCAGCACCTTGGCGCACGTCACCATCTCGCTGATGAAGATGTAGCTGCCGTCCGGGCCGGGGTCCAGGAAGCCGCCGCCGGGGCCGTAGTGGAGGCACGGGATGCCGTGCTTCCACAGCCAGCAACTGTCGCCGGCGGAGTAGGACATGGGGAGATGGGCGCCGATGAGCCTGGGCGGGGAGCCGGTGATCTTCTCGTGGTTCCGGGCCACGGCCTGGACGATGGCCGCGTCCGCGGGCACGTCCAGCGGGTCCATCACCAGCCGCCGGCAGCCCTTGAAGCAGGCGGGCGGCGGGATCTCGATGGCGTATTCCAGGCCCGGGTCGTTGTCCCTGAGGGGGTCGAGGGTCCGTTTCACGTCGGCGATGACCGAGTCCGCGCTCTGGCCCGGCACGAAGTGCACGTCGACGATGATGGTGCAGAGGTCGGGAACGTAGGGCGGCTCGGTCAGCACGTAACCCTCGCCGCGGCCGCCGATGATACTGCCCACGTTCAGGCGGGGCAGGGCGGGCAGGTCGGCCCGGGGCGTGTAGGTGAACACCACGTTCCGCAGCGCCGCGATGACCCGGGTCATCTGTTCCACCGCGTTCACGGTCTCCTCGACCTTGCTCACGTGTCCGGTGACGCCGTAGGCGTGGACGGCGAAGTGGACGATGCCGCCGTGCACGGTGACGAGGTTGCCGATGCCGAAGGGCTCCGTCAGCACCGCCGCGTCGGTGCGAAAGCCGCTCTCCATGAGGAAGTGGGTGCCCTCGCCGCCCTGGGTCTCGCCCACCACGCAGGCCAGCACCAGGTCGCCGCGCAACTTCACGCCGGCGCGGCGGACGGCCTCGGCCGCGGCGATCATGGATGCGACGCCGCCCTTCATGTTCTGGACGCCGTGGCCGTAGAGCCGGTCGCCTTCCACCACGGGCGTCCAGGGGTCCCGCTTGCCGCCCCGGGTGAGGGAGTTGATGTCGATGTGGCCGTTGAACATCAGGCTCGGCCCGCCGCCCGCGCCCTCGAGGGTGGCGATGGTCTGGTGACGGCCGGGCTCCACCTCCTGCAACTCGACCCGGTAGCCCCGTTCCGAGAGGTAGTCCCGCAGGAACAGCGCCACGGGGGTCTCGTCCGGACAGAAGCTGGGGATCTTGACGAGTTCGCCGGCGAGGTCGACCAACTCCGTAGCGTCGATGGCGATCTCGGGCGCCGTCATGCCCCGGACCCGGTGAGCCGCAGCACCATGCCGGCCATGAGCATGGCGCCGTGGGCCAGCGCCCGTTCGTCCACGTCGAATGTGGAGGTGTGATGCCCCGTGGGGGTGCTGCCCCCCAGCAGGAAGTAGAGGGACTTGCCGCCGCGTTCCTGGACCCGGCGCATGAAGTAGGTGGCGTCCTCGCCGCCGCCCAGGGGCCGGGCGTCGTGGACGCGGAAGTCCACCGGCGACGCCCCCGCGATCCGGGCCAGGTGGTCCTTCATCTCGTTGTCCGACTTGGCGCCGATGGTACGGCCGGTGATCTCGGTGTCGACCTCCACGCCCTGAAGCGTGGCCGCGCCCGACAGGCAGCGTCGCGCGCCTTCCTCCATGAGCTCGCAGATTTCGTCGGTGCCCCCGCGCACCTCGTACTTCATGAGCGCGTCGGAGGGCACCACGTTGGTGCCGGTGCCGGCGTTCAGCACGCCGACGTTGACGAAAGTGGCGCCCTGTCCGTTGCGGGGCAGGGAGTGCAGCGCCAGGGTGGCCTGGCAGGCCGCCAGAAGCGCGTTGCGGCCCCGTTCCGGGGCGCCGCCGGCGTGGGACGCCACGCCCCGGAAGCGCGCCTCCATCTTGACGGACGACAGGAAGTGCGTGGCCTCCAGCGCCACTTCCCCCAGCGGCAGCGTCGGGCCGCCCATGTGGAGGCAGGCGAAGTAGTCGGCGTCGTCCACCACCCCGGCCTCCACCATGGGATAGGCGCCGCGCCCGCCTTCCTCCGCCGGCTGGAACAACAGCTTCACGCGCCCGCGCCAGTCCGGATCTTCGGCCAGCAATTCGGCCGCGCCCAGGCCGATGGTCACGTGGGCGTCGTGTCCGCAGGCGTGCATGACCGCGGGCCTTCCGGAAGCGAACCCCTGGGCCACCGGCGGGTGCGCGGGGTCGTCCGACTCGGAAACCTCGGTGGCGTCCATGTCGAACCGCAGCGCCACCGTGGGGCCGTCGCCCCGTTCGAGGATGCCCACGGCGCCCGGCAGCTCGATGTCCCTGCCGAGTTCGCCCGCCTTGGCGCGGCTCTCCTTGACCACCGCGTCCTCGGGCCAGCCGCGTACCGAGTCCGGATGGACACAGTCTTTCCCCGTCTCCACGCGGTATCCCAGCTCACGCAGCCGGTTTACTACGATGCCGGTAGTGCGGAACTCGGTCCAGCCGGCTTCTGGATGGCGGTGCAGACTACGGCGGATGTCGGTCATGCCGCCCAGTTTGTGCTCGGCTCGCTGGGCCAGTCCTTTCAGGTGTTCGGTGATGTCCTCGGCCATGGGGTCTTCATAACGCCCGAGCGGCAGGGAAGCAACGAGGGCGGCAGATGCCCAGCGAGGCTCGCCGTCCGGGCAGTCGGTCCCTGGCTCGCATGCGGACAACGCTGGCCGATCTTTGCCAATACGGTTAGCGTTGCACCATGACCACAATGAACATATCGCTGTCCGATGCCCTCAAGTCCTTCGTGGACGATCAGGTCGGCGCGGGCGGTTACAGCAGTTCGAGCGAATTTGTCCGGGAGCTGATCCGCAAGGAACGGGACCGCCAGCACCTTCGCGGCCTGCTTCTCGAAGGCCCGGCATCGCCGCCGGCGGTCACGGCGGACACGGAATACTTCGACGGGCTGCGCGGCCGGGTCCGTGATGTTGGCCGGCGGTGAGCGGCAAGCCGGTCGTTCTTCGTGAGCGGGCGCAGCGCGGCATCGACGGGGCGTTGGGGCATTATCTGACGGAGGCGGGAGCGGCAGTTGCGCTCGACTTTATCGACGCGCTGGAAGAAGCCCGCCGGCAGATTGGCGAACAGCCCGCGATTGGCTCGCCCCGTTGCGCGCATGGACTGGATATTCCCGGCCTGCGATTTCGGACCGTCAAGAGGTTTTCGTACCTGGCCTTCTATGTCGAGCGGGAGACAGAGGTCGATGTGTGGCGCGTCCTGCACCGGGCGCGGGACATTCCTGCCTGGATGCAGGAGCCGCGCGAGGACTAACCGCCCGGCTCCCCAGGATCAACTGCTGCGGGTTCCAGGAGGCACGCCAGCCGACCAGTTTCAAACCCGCCCCTACGGACCCTCCCGCGCGATCTCCACCACGCGCCTGCGCTGTTCCTGGGTGCCCAGGGGCATGAGCAGGGGAAGGTCGAGGCCGCCTTGGACGAACTCGTCCAGACGCCGGCGGCATTCCTCGGGGGTGCCGGTGACCGAGTGGGCGTGGACCACCTCGTCGCTGATGAGGCCCTTGGCCTCGTCCCACGCCCGCCGGCCGATGGCGTCGGCGAGCCGGTCCTGGTCCACCGTGCCGCCGCCGAGGCGCAGGTTCTCGGCGTGGTGCTTGTTGCGGAAGATGTAGGCCAGGAAGGTCTTGGTGGCGTCCATGGCCTCGCGCGGGTCGTCGGACACCGAAGCGGCGATCAAGCCGGCCACGTCCCCTTTGGCCGGCTTCCCGGCCCGGGCCGCCCCCTTCTCCACCTCGTCGACGCAGCGCCGGATGTAGGCGGGCGTGCAGCCCGCGGACAGCAGCACGCCGTCCGCGGTCTCGCCGGCCAGCCGCAGCATCCCCGGCCTCACGGCGGTCATGTAGATGGGTATCGCGCTTCCGGGCGTGAGTCCCATGCTGGCACCGCGCATGGTGAAGACCTCGCCTTTGAATTCCACGGTCTCGCCCGCCAGCAACTTGCGCAGCAGCGTCATGTACTCGCGCATGGTCTTGAGCATGCGGTCGGCCTCGATGCCGATCTCCCGGAGCGCGGTGGGGTTGGCGGTGCCCGCGGTGGCCGCCACCCGTCCGGGGGCGAACTCCTCCATGGTGACCAGCGCCATGGCCGTGACCATGGGATGGCGCGAGTAGGGGCTCAAGGGCGCCGGGTTGACCTTGATGCGCGGCGTCCTGGCGAGGAACGCCATGGCCGAGGCGATGGAGTCCCTGAAGCAGATGTGGTCGGACATCCAGATGGAGTCCATGCCGATGTCGTCGGCCAGTTGCGCCAGCTCGATCATCTCCTGGATCGAGTAGAAGCCGTCGAAACACAAGCCCGCGTGCATGGCGGTCAGATTAGAACAAAGGGGAGGGGAATAAAAGACGACAAGCGGCGTTCCGGCCATCTCTGTCATTCTCGCGAAACAGGCTGTGTCAAAACGCCATCCGAGAGGCGACAACCCCCCGAATCGTCATTCCCGCGAAAGCGGGAATCCAGGGGCGGTGGTTGGGCGCTACCACGGCGTTTTCCCGCCTCACCCCGCCTGGTTTCCCGCTTGCGCGGGAATGACGTAGAGGGCACCCGGGAATGACGGTAGAGGGCCGGGATGGCAGTACAGTTGCCGCGGGAACGAGCGTTGGGCCTATGGGAAACCAGCCTTGAGGATGGATTGGAGTTTCGCGGGGTCGGCGCCGCTCAGGCCCATCCGGGCCAGCGTGAGGCCGTCCCGGCGGTAGTCGGTGCGGGTCATCTCCGAGGCCAGGGTGATGAGCGCGTCGATGACGGGGGTGCCGATGCCCAGCAGGCCGGCGAGCCCGGCCATGGGCACGAGGCCGTAGCCTACGTCTTCGTGGACGTAGCGGTGGTCGTGGGTCGTGGGCGCGACGATGGTCTTGTTGGGCTCGCTTTCCTGTGTGGCCTGGTAGACGGAGCCGCTTTCGAGCGCCGCGTCCGAGGTGAGCCCGGCGGCGTGAAAGATCTCCACGAAGGTGCGCGGACGGAGCCCCAGCGCGCGCACGATGGCCAGCCGCTCCCGGTCCACGCCCTCGATGAGACGCGCCACCGAGGGCGAGAGGGCCTGCCGGTAGAACAGGAGGTCCCCGTCGTGCTGCTCGATCCAGCCGGCGTTCCCGACCATACCCGCGGGGTGCATGATGGCGTTGATGTTGGAGAGGCCCGTCTCCAGCACGTTCTCCGCGGCCACGATGTTGGGGAACACGGTTGCGATCTCGGGCAGGAAGTCCGGACCGGCCCCGGCGGGGAAGGCCGCGCAGCCGAGGTTGGCGGTGCGCCGGTAGACTTCCACGCGCGCGGGGCCGGCCATGCGGCAGATGCAGGTCAGGGTCACGGTCTCGCAGCAGCGCACCGTGACGCGGCAGCCGGCTCGCCGCAACTCGTGCACGAAGTGCAGGCTGCCGCCGGTCTGCCCGGGGTTGAGGTGAACGATCTGGTCGTCGGTCAGAAGCGGCGCCAGGGCGCGGGCCATGAACTCGTGGGCCACCGCCGGGGCGGCGATGGTGACGAGATCGGCTCCGGCCACGGCCTGGTCAAGTGAGGCGGTAATGAGGTCCGGGCGGCCGAAGCTGTCCTGCCCGTGTTCCGCCAACTCGATGCCGCCGCGTCGTCGCAGCGGCTCCAGCGTCTTCACCGAACGGGAATAGAGCCGGGTCTCGAAACCACGGATCGCGAGGTCCGCGGCCGTGGCGCACCCGCCGTTGCCGGCACCCAGGACGGCTACGCTTTCGATGCTCATGATCGCGCCTGAAGTTCCGCTACGTCATTCCCGCGAAAGCGGGAATCCTGGGGTCGGGAGGAGGGGTCGCCGCTCGCCTGGATTCCCGCTTCCGCGGGAATGACGGGTCATTTGTCCGTCCGATACCGCTCCACCTTCTCTTCGTCCAGCTCGATGCCTAGCCCGGGCCGGTCCGATACCTTGACGGCGCCGTCGGCGAACTCGAACGGCTCGGTGACGATGTCGTCCTTGTAGTAGATACCGGCGATGCGTCCCGAGGTCTCGGCGTCCGGGACGGTGACCGGGATCACGCAGGCCAGGTTCGCCGCCGCGGTGGAGGCGGCCAGGTGGACGTTGGCGGCGTTGCCCACGCCCATCTCCACCGAGCCGTTGACGTTGCACGGGAACCCCGCGGCCTCGGCGATGGCGGCCACCTTCTTGGCCTTGAGCAGGCCGCCGGGCTTGGTGGTGTAGATGGAGATGATGTCGGCGGCCTTCTTCTCGATGATCTCCAGGACGTCCCAGGTGGTCCAGGCGCTCTCGTCGGCCATGACAGGGGTGTCCACCCGGCGGGTGACCTCGGCCATGGCGTCGAGCCCCTCCACGGGCTGTTCCATGTAGAGGATGTTGTACGGCTCCATGGCCTTGGTGGTCCGGACCGCTTCCTTGGCGGACCTGTAGCCGTTGTTGGCGTCCACCGTGAGGTTCATGTCCGGGCCCAGGGCCTCGCGGACGCGGCGCAGCAGCTCGACGTCCCGCCCGGGCTCCACCCCGCCCTTGAGCTTGATGGTCCTGACGCCCTCCGCCTGCACCCGCTTCACCTCGGCCACCGCCTCGTCCATGTCCATGAGGCCGATGCTGTGGGAGATGGGGACCGATTCCCGGTAGAGCCCGCCCAGGAGCTGGTAGGCCGGCACGTCCGCGGCCTTCCCCGCCACGTCGTACAGCGCCATGTCGATGGCCGCCTTGGAGTAGGGGTACCCCTTGACGGCCCGGTCCATGAGGGTGTGGATCCACTCGATGCGGCGCGGGTCCTCGCCCACGATGCTCGGCGCCAGGATGTCGTGGATCACCCCGGCCACCGACGCGGGGGTCTCGCCGTAGTAGCGCATGTGGTCGCCGCCCCAGTCCTTGAGCGCCGGCGCCTCGCCCAGGCCGGTCCAGCCGTCATCGGTCTCCAGCCGGACCAGCAGGTAGACGCCGATGGGGGTCTTGAGGTTGGCCCACTGGTGGACCCGGCGCGTGGGCAGCCTGACCGGAATGGTTTCGATGGATTGAATCTTCATCTTCGCTCCGCTAGCCGATGCGAATGAGCTTGTCCGTGTCGGTGGCGTCCGAGAGCAGTTCGCAGCCGTCCCGGGTCACCAGCAGCATGTCCTTGTTCTGAAGCCCCATGCGGCCGGGGATGTAGACCAGCGGCTCGATGGCCACCACCATGCCTTCCTCCAGCGCCTCCTCGCCGTAGCGCCCCAGGTAGGGCTCTTCGTGCAGGAACACGCCGATGCCGTGTCCCACGAAGCTGATGGGTTCCAGCCCCAGCTCGTCGAACTTATCGAGGAACCGCCGATACACGGTCTTGGCATGGGCCCCGGGCCTGATGAGGTCCATGACCAGGTGCTTGCACTCGATCAGGTTGTCCCAGATGCGCGCCTGCTCCGCCGTCGGCTCGCCCACCACGGCGGTGCGGCACACGCCGGCGTGGTAGCCGTCCAGGACCCCGAAAATCTCCATGCGGATCAGGTCTCCGTCACGGAGCGTCCGGCCGGTGGGGCCCACGTTGGGGAACTGGCTGCGCTCGCCCGAGGCGATGATCATGAGCTTGAAGTGCTGCGCCCCGCCGGCGAAGATCCGGCCGGTGAGCTCCCCGGCCATCTCCATCTCGCTCATGCCCGGACGGGCGCACGCCAGGGTCCCGCCGATGGCCGAGTCGGTGATGCGGCTCAAAGAGCGGAGGAGCGCGATCTCCCGCGCGGTCTTGACCTGCCGGAGCTTGCCGAAGAGTCCGTCGGCGGCTACGAACTCGACCTTGGGCAAGAGCCCGCGCAGGGTGGCGAAGTCCCCGGCGGGAAGATACTCCATCTCGACGCCCACCCGGGCCCCGGCCAGGCCCCGGTCCTCGAGGGCCGCGGCCACCTCCCGCATGGGATCGTCGGTGAACTCCCGGTAGACCCGGATGTCGTCGAAGGCGGCGTGGGCCTTCACCGTGGTCTCCTCCATGTCGATGGCGACCATGGTGGCGTGCCCGGACCGCTCGACGATGCACATGGCATGGCGCCAGCGCATCAGGAGCTGGGAGGGCACCACGAAGCCCGTGGTGTAGGCGAGATTCTCGGGGGAGCCGGCGATGAGGGCGTCGAGGCCCCGCTCCTCCATCGCGTTCCGCTGTTTAGCGATGATGTCCGCGTCCATTGTCGGCCTGGAAGCATACAAGCCGCGGTCGCGGTCATCAACTGACGGGGAGGCCCGCCGGTCGGCGCCCATCGTGCCGGGCGTCCCTTTTCAACGTGCCCTGCATCGTATAGGAAATAGGGCCTGACCAACCCAAACGACCGGAAGGAACGCGCATGCTGCTGATCAACAACCAGGAAGTGGAAGAGCTGATGGACATGAAGGCCTGTCTCGACGCGTTGGAGACGGGTTACGACGATCTCGGCCGCAACGACGCGGTGTACCGGCCGCGGCTCGACGTGTGGGTGCCGTGCGAGCGGCCGGACGGCTACTACCGCTGGGGCACCATGGAAGGGGCCAGCCGCACCATCGGCACGTTCGCCATCCGGATGAAGTCGGACGTGGTCTACTGGCCGGGCGGCGACACCGAGGAGAAGTACTGCATGGAGCCCGGCAACTACTGCGGGCTCATCATGGTGTTCAGCATCGCCAACGGCGAGCCCCTGGCCATCATCAACGACGGCGTGCTCCAGCACATGCGGGTGGGGGGCTGCGCCGGGCTGGGGGTCAAGGAGCTGGCGCGGGAGGACGCCGCGGTGGTGGGCATGTTCGGCTCCGGCGGCATGGCGCGGACCTATCTGATGGCGTTCAACGAGGTGCGGAAGATCCAGGAGGTGAGGGCGTACAGTCCCACCAAGGCGAACCGCGACGCCTACGCCGCCGAGATGAGCGAAATGCTGGGCCTCAAGGTGACGGCGGTGGACACGCCGGAGGAGGTGGTGCGGGGGGCCGACATCGTCTCCGCCTGCACCGACTCCACCCGGGTGGTGTTCGACAACCCCGAGTGGCTCAAGCCGGGCGCCCACCTCACCTGCGTCCGTGCCTGCGAGATCGGGCCGCGGGCGGTGGATGCCTGCGACGTCTCGGTCAAGCTCGGGCGGAATACCGTGGTTACCATGGACGAGGGCATGGTGCGGCTCCACGGCAACGTGGGCTACGTGGCCGGTCAGGCCGAGGAGATCGCGCGCATCCCGAACCCGACCCAGGACGTCTATACCGGCGACTACTTCAGCTACTTCATCGATGTGAAGCTCGGCCGCAAGCCGGGCCGGACCAGTCCCGACCAGACCACCTTCTTCATTAACGCCGGGACCCAGGGGCTCCAGTTCGCGGCCTGTGCCGGCCGGGTCTACCAGATGGCGAAGGAGAAGGGCATGGGCCGCCAGCTCCCCACCGAGTGGTTCACCCAGGACATCCGGGACTAGCTTTCTGACCGTATGCCGGTTCTCGCCCGCTCACGCGCAGCCCGCGACACACGTCCCATGCCGGGGCTGTGTGTGTCGGCGGCGGTCTTCGTTGCGCTGCAACTGCTGGGCGGCTGCCGCCCGATGCCGCCCGACGACGTGCCGGCGCCGCCCGCGCCTCCGCCGGAGGTCCGGGACGACCACGGCGTGCAGTCGCTCCGGGCGGCCGTGGCCGAGAGCCTGCGGTTCCTCCGCAAGGTGCCGGGAGGGCGGCCCCTGGGCCATTGGCCCCGCAGGGTGACCGCGGAAGACGTCCGGTCTTCGCTCACGGAGTTCCTGGCGCTTCTGGACCAGCCGCCGGATTCGGGGGGAGACTGGCCCCATCGGGTGGCGGAACGGTTCGATTTCTTTCCCGCGCCCCTGAGCGCCGGGCGGCGCCACGTCCTGTTCACCGGCTACTACCAGCCCGTGATCGAAGCCAGTCCGGTGGAGACCGCCGACTACCGCTATCCCGTCTACCGGGAGCCGGACGAGCTGCGCGGGCGGCGCGGCCGGGCCCGGAAGGCGGCCGGGTACTCCCGCCGCGACATCGACGTCCTCGGCAGCCTCAAGGGCAGGGGTTACGAGATCGCGTGGCTGCGGGATCCGGTGGACCGCTTTTTCCTGCATATCCAGGGTTCGGGGCTCTTGCGGATGACCGACGGGCGCGAGGTCCCGCTCAACTTCGCGGCCGCCAACGGCCGGCGCTACACCAGCATCGGCAAGGTGCTCATCGACCGGGGCAAGCTGGACCGGGCGTCCATGTCGATGCAGCGCATCCGCGCTTGGCTGGCGGAGTTCCCGGGCGAGCGCGAGGCGCTGTTCGCGCGGAACGAGCGCTACGTCTTCTTCCGGTTGGGAGAGGAGGGGCCGCTGGGAAGTCTCGGGGTGCCGCTCACCGCCGGACGCTCCGCGGCCACCGATCACCGGGTCTACCCCAAGGGCGCCCTCCTGTTCGTGGAGACCCGGACGCCGGTGGTGGGCGAGCAGGGCGGTCTCACGGGTTCGCGGCCGTTCGGCCGCTTCGTCCTCAACCAGGACACCGGCGCCGCCATCCGGGGTCCGGCCCGGGTGGACCTCTACTTCGGGACGGGCGACGAGGCCGGAGCGCGGGCCGGGTACATGAAGAGCAAGGGAAGGCTTTATCTGTTACTAAAGCGAGACCGGGCGCGGTTCAATTGAAGGGCGCCGGGAAATGAACGAACAGAAGGGAGGTTGCGATGGCATCGGTACTGCTGCTGGGCCCCGAAGACATGGCCGGACTCATCACCATGAAGGAGGCGGTGGACGCCATGGAGCGGGGCTATCTTGACTGGGCGAAGAACCGTGAGCTGGGGGCGCTCCGGCGCCGTGTGCACTCGGTGGCCAACGCCCGCGTCACGGTGCACCAGGGGGCGCCCAACTCGGCCGGCGTCACCGGGATCCTGACCCACTGCGAGCATGTGATGATCCATGACAACGGCATCCAGACTTACCAGACCCGGGGTCGTCCGGTGCGGGTGATGTTCAACGGCGACAACGCCGAGCTCAAGTGCATCACGGTGGGCGAGGTGCGGGTGAAGGAGCTGCCGGACGCCAACAACGTGGTCAACGTCCAGACCGCCTGCTCCACCGCGGTGGGCATCAAGCACCTGGCGCGGCAGAGTTCCAGGGTGGTGGGGGTGCTGGGCTCCCGGGCCCAGGCGGAGTGCCAGTTGCTCGCCACCAAGGCGGTGGTTCCCGGCATCGAGGAGGCCAAGGTCTACAGCCCCAATCCGGAGAACCGCACCCGGTTCGCGGCCAAGATGACCGAGCTGCTCGACATGGAGGTGCGCCCGGTCGCCAGCAACCGGGAGGCGGTCCAGGGCGTGGACATACTGCTGTCCGTGACCAACTCCAACGTGCCCACCTTCGACGGCGACTGGCTGGAACCGGGGGTGCACCTGTGCTCCATCGTCTCCAGCAACATCGGCCTCATGCGCGGCGGCTTCATCCAGCAGAAGCGGCGCGAGGTGGACGACAAGACGCTCCAGCGCTGCGACATCATCGTCTGCAACTCCAAGCGGCAGGAGATCCTGGACGAGCCCGGCGTGCTGTGGGACCCGGTCCAGCAGGGCGTCATCACCTGGGACGACGTGTGGGATCTCGGCGAGGTGCTGGCCGGGCAGGTGCCCGGGCGGACTTCGGAGGAACAGATCAGCTTCTACAAGAACAACGCCTTCTGGGGCGTGGGCGACCAAGCCATCGGCGAGCTGCTCTACGAGCGCGCCAGGGAAAAGGGGCTGGGCACCGAGCTTCCCATCGACGGCGCCGAGTACCGGGAAACATAGGACCCGGAGCAGGGCGGCCGCCGGCCGCCCCTACGTGGCGTTGTTCGTCCTTTCCAGGATCTCGATGCGGACGTCGTCCGGGGCGCGCACGAAGGCGATCTTGAGGCCGGGGCGGAGCAGGCGCGGCTCGGAGTAGAACTCGGCGCCGCGTTTCCTCAGGTCCGCGGCGGCCTCGTCCAGGTCCTCTACCTGCAGCCCGAAGTGGTCGAGGCCGACGTACGGCCGGTCCGGCGCGGAGTCGTGCTCCGGCTGCGCCTTGGCGATGCAGATGGTCAGGCCGTCGATCTCCAGGTCGACCCGGGGGCGCCCGTCGCTCTGGACGGTCTCGACGATCTTCGCGTCGAACATGTGGCGGTAGTACTGCGCCGTGGCCTTGGGGTCCCGGCTCCTGAGGTGGATGTGGTCCCGAGTGTACCTGGGCATGGGCTTCCCTCCCGTGACTGACAGACGGTGAGTCTACGACGGGTCCGGCCGCACATCAACGGGCGTTCCCGCGTCGGTGCCGGTGCCCCGGTCCCTGGAGCTCCAGGCCAGGGGTGCCATCAGGCCGACGCTCACGAACGACAGCACGGCCATGACCCAGAAGAGGGTGGAAATCTCGACCACTCCCAGCATCAGGCCGATGCCGGACACCCCGGCGGTCTTGGCGATCTGCTGGGTCAGTCGATCGAGGGAGATGATGCCGCCGCGCAGTTCCAGCGGGGCGTTCTGGGTCAACAGGCTCTTCTGCATCGGCGAGATGATCCCGTTGGCCACACCATAGAACAGCAGCACCGGAGCCATGGTTTTTACGTCCGGTGTGAAGGGGACCGCCAGAAGGGCGAGCCCGCTCACGAGGAAGGCGCCCATGACCAGGGTCCCCTTGTCCCACGATCCCGCCAGACGGCCGGCCTGGCTGGACGTGACCATGGCCCCCAGCGCGTGCAGGGACCGCAGCAGTCCGGCCCCGGCGGTGGTGATGCCGTGGGTCCGGACCACGAACAGCGGCAGATAGGTGAAGAACGCGTAGTCCAGGAAGAAGCGCAGGAAGCCGGCGGCGAAGGCCAGCAACAGCCGCGGGTTCCTGGCCACCCGCGCCACGTCTCTGAGATAGCGTCCCAGCGGGGCGGCGCCGGTTCCACGGGTCTCGGGCATCCACCGGAGCACCAGCAGACCCAGGGGGACGGCGGCCGCGTAGGAAAGGAACGGCCAGCGCCATCCGACCAGGGCCAGGGCGCCGCCGAGGGGCGGCAGCACCAGCTCTCCCACCCGGTCGATGAACACCTTCATGCCCTGGCCGGATACCTCCCGGCGGTCCTCCAGGAGGTCGCCGATGAGCACGATGGTGAGCGGGATGACGGCGCTGAAGCCGATGCCCTGGACCGCCCGCAGCGCCAGCACCCAGCGGAAGTCCGGGGCGAAGGCCACGGCGGCGCCGGCCGCGCCGAACAGGATCAACCCGCCGACCAGGAGCGGCCGCCGGCCGTAGCGGTCGGCGGCGACTCCCAGGAGCGGCGCCAGCACGATGGCCGGGGCGGTGTAGACGGCGATGACCAGCCCGACCTCGGCGTCGGTGATGCCGAATGGCGCGATCATGGCGGGCAACACCGGCTGGATGAGGCTCACCCCCATGATCGCCAGCACGCTGGAGGCGTAGACGAGGCCCAGGGAGCGGCGAAGGTCCGCGGGAAGCTCGCCCAGGTCGAACAGGGAGGAAACGGAAAAGCGCATGTCGGGTCTCGGGTTCCAGTCTTACGCGCTGGGGGCGTGACCGGCAAGCGAAGGCCGAAGGCCGGAGTCCGTGGGCCATGCTTTCAAGTACCGGTCCGGGCTGTTAGATTTCGTACAGGAGCCACGGAGGGGCAAGGGAGTGACGCTATCCATCTGGGTCGGAGTATTCGGCGTGCTGGCGGGCGCGCTGGTGTCGGCGTGCTTTCGGGACCGCTTCGGAAAGCCCGAGCGGTACTGGATGGTGGGCCTCGCGGCGGCGGCGCCGGCCTGGATCATCGCCCTGATGGTGCTGCTGGGAGGTTTGTCGGGAGAGAATCCGGACAAGGGCATGAAAGCCCTTCTCGCGCTCTCCACCGCCGGCGGACTTCTGGGCGTCATCGTCACCGAATTCTGTGTGAGATGGATCAAGGCGCGGCCCGCGGCCGCACCGGGGGTGGTGTACTGGTTTCTTGGCACCGCGGCGCTGCTGCCCTCCTGGGGGTTCATGCTGTGGCGGGTGCCGTGAAGAAGGGGACCCGGGCCGCCGCGCTGGCTCTGGCGGCGTGGCCGCAGGCTCTCCACGCCCACGGCGGCGCGCACGGCGAGCCGTTGCCCTTCGACGCCCTGGTCCTGGTGTTCGGGATGATCTCGTGGAACTTCCGCGCGGACATCCTCCTGGCGCTGGCACTGGCCGCCGGCATCTACCTCACCGGGTGGTCCCGGCTCCGGCGGCAGGCCGACGGCGCCGCCACCCTTTCCGGGCTCGTTCTCTACCTCGGCGGCATCGCCGCGCTCTTCACCGCGCTGGTCTCCCCGGTGGACCGGCTCGCCGCCGAGCGTCTCAGCATGCACATGGTGCAGCACATCCTGCTGCTGATGATCGCGCCCCTGGGAATCCTCCTGGCCAACCCTTTCGCGGCCGTGGTCTGGGGGCTCCCCGCCGCCGTCCGGGAACGTTTCGCCGGGCTGTTTCGCGACGGCTCCCCGCTTCGGGCCGCCCTGTCCGTGTTGACGTCCATGCCGGCGGCCTGGACCCTCTACGTGGTCAATCTGTGGGCCTGGCACCACCCCGCGCTGTACCAGGCCGCGCTGGAGTATTGGTGGCTGCACGACCTGGAGCACTGGCTGTTCTTCGGCACCGCCGTGCTCTTCTGGTGGCCCATCGTCAACGCCGCGCCGTTGTACCGCCCCACCCGCCCGTTGGGGTCGAGGATCGTGTACCTGGTGGCGGCGACGCTTCAGAACACGCTGCTCGGCATGGCCATCGCCCTGCCCGAGCGCGTTCTGTACCCGTTCTACGCGGCCGTTCCGGTGATCGAGCAATTGAGCCCGATCCAGGACCAGGCCCTCGGCGGCGGCATCATGTGGGTCAGCGGCCACATGTACATCGTCCCGATACTGGTGCTGGTGGCCCGCAGGCTCGTCGCGGAGGACGACGCGGCAAACGCGGCGAGCGGAGGCGGCGGCCTCGACCTGGGACCGGGCCGCTCCGCCCCATAGCCATACGCCTATGAAACGCTGGCTGTTCGCATTGTTTCTCGTTGCCCTTTGCCCGGCTGCTCTGGGCGCGGCGGTAGACGACCGCCTGAAGAAGCTCGGCTTCCTCGTGCAGGAAGGCTTCGTCGAATCGCCCGGCTTCACCACCGAGGACGCGGCCGGGAACCGTGTCGACGCCGCGTCCTTCCGGGGCAAGCTGGTGCTGTTGAGCTTCTGGGCGACGTGGTGTCCTCCCTGCCGTCTGGAGCTGCCGGCCATGGAGCGGCTGTACCAGGAGTTCCGCGGCAAGGGGCTGGAGGTGGTGGCGGTCAACTTCATGGAATCCCCGGACCTGGTGCGGGCGTTCGCGGACGAGCACAAGCTGACCTATCCGATGCTGCTGGACAGACGGGCCGACATCGCCGGGCAGTACGGAGTGATGCGGCTGCCGGTATCCGTTCTGATTGGACGCAAGGGCGAGGTCATCGCCAAGGCCATCGGTTACAAGGAGTGGTACAAGGACGACGTGCGCGAGCTGGTGGCCGCGCTGCTCGGGGCCGGGAAGATCGAGAGCACGGCCGCCGCGGACGGCGCGGCCGTGGAGACGGCGTCCTGGTCCTTTCCCCGCATCGACCCCGTGGCGTTCCGGATCGGGCCTCTGTCGGTGCGGTGGTACGGCCTCATGTACCTGTTCGGGTTCGTCGGCGGCTATTTCATCGCCCTGTGGCTGGCCCGCAAGAGAGCCATCCCGCTCGGCGGCGACCAACTGGTGGAGCTCATCAGCTACGTGGCCATCGGCGTGGTCCTGGGCGGCCGGCTGGGCTACGTGATCTTCTACAACCTCTCGTATTATCTGGCCTCTCCGCTTCAGATCTTCGCTTTTTGGCACGGCGGCATGTCTTTTCACGGCGGCCTTCTGGGGGCGCTGCTGGCCGGATGGTGGTACGTGCGCAAGCAGGGTTTGCCGTTCTATCCCGCGGCGGACTGCATCTTCGCCGCCGCGCCGCTGGGGCTGGGGCTCGGGCGGCTCGGCAACTTCATCAACGGGGAACTGTACGGCCGCCCCACGGACGTGCCGTGGGCGATGGTCTTCCCGGACGGCGGCCCCTTGCCGCGTCATCCCTCGCAGCTCTACGAGGCGTTTCTCGAGGGGGCGGTTCTACTGGCGGTGCTGCTGTGGCTGGGAACCCGGGTACGGACGCACGGCGTCGTGACCTGGGCCTTCATCGGCGGCTACGGCGCCGTGCGGTTCCTGGTGGAGTTCTTCCGTGAGCCCGACGCCCATCTGGGGCTGGCCCTGGGACTGTCACGGGGCCAGTATCTCAGCACGGTGATGGTCGTGGCGGCCGCCGCATTCCTGTGGATGCGTCTTCGGGGTTCGGCGAAGCCGGACCGCTGAACCCGGCCGCCGCCGCAAGGAGTGGTTACTCGTCCATTTCGCCGAAGTAATCCCTGAGAATCCGTTCCTTTACGTACTCCAGCGCTCCGAGATCATGGAGAATGTCGCCGCCGGTGTCGTAAAAGAAGATGTCACCGTTCTTGTTCCGTCCCACCGCCATCAGCCATTCGAGCTCGTCCCGGTCTTCGAGCAGGTAGTTGATCGTCTGGCTGGCGCCGTTGCTGTCGATGATGGTGACCTTCGGAGTTACCCTTTTCTTCGGCTGGGTCATTTCTTCCTCCCCGGCACACTCTACACCAGTTGGAGTCCGCAACTCAACCCCGAAACGCCGGCAACGGCACGCTCCGGTCACGGTTTCCTTTCAAGTAGCTATATAGATACAAACCGTAACCCCCCGGAAAACGGTTTGTTCGTTTAACTACGCCGCCGTACCGGATGGTTTGGAATCGATCAGCTCGGCCAGCGTTTCGACGTGGAACGTCTGGGGAAAGAGGTCCACCGGGCGGACCCGACGGAGGGTGTAGCCCGCGGCCGCGATCTGGCGCAGGTCCCGCGCCAGCGTCGCCGGATCGCACGAGACGTAGAGGATCCTTCCGGCCCCCAGCTCGGCCAGTTTCGGGGCCAGCGCCTTGGCCCCGGCGCGAGGCGGATTGAGCACCACCGTCGTGAAACGGCGTCCGCGGTCGATGAGATCGTCCACCGCCGCCAGGGCATCCTCTCCCCTCCACCGTATGTTGCGGATGCCGTTGTCGGCGGCGTTGCGCCTGCCGTTCCGGACGAGTTGCCGGTGGCCTTCCACCGCCAGCACCCGCCGGACCCGCCGTGCCATGGGAAGCGTCAGGTTGCCGGCGCCGGCGTAGAGATCCAGAACGCTGTCCTCCGCGCCCAACGCCCCCCACGAAAGCAGCTCGTCCACCAGCTTCCGGTTGCCGGCCGGGTTGACCTGCCCGAAGGTGCCGGCGTCGTGCCGCAACGTCAGATCGCCGTCCACCATGAACGAGAGGGTGGCGTCGCCCCACTGCCGGCGCCAGCCCGGCCCCGTCACGACGATTCCCGTCACCGGGCCGGCAACGAACTCCGCGCAGGCACGTTCGTCGGCGCGGCCCAACCGCTGCCGCGCCGCGGCCGAGAGGACCACCTCGCCCGGACGGTCGCCGCTCAGGATCTCCACCCTCGAGATTTCCGTTTCCAGCCTTGCGACCCATCCGGCCGCCAGCGGAATGCCGCGGTCGGCGTCCGGGTCGGCGATGAGGCAGTGGTCCACCTCCACCAGCTCCCGCGAGAACGCGCGGCGGAACCCGAGCCGGCGGCGCTCGTCGACGTGGAGGGCGATGCGCCGGCGGTAGTGAAACTCCGGCGACGCGGGCAGGATGGGCAGAAGCTCGAAACCGCCGAGGCCCCCGACACGGGCCAGGGCGTCGGCGACGTTTCGCTGCTTGGCGTGGAGCTGCGCCTCGTAGGACACCTGCTGCCATGCGCAGCCGCCGCAGGTCCCCGCGTACGGGCAGGGCGATTCCCGGCGCGCCGGCGACGGGCGCAGGAGCGATACGGTCCGGGCCACCGAGTACCGCTTGTGCTCCTCCACCACCTCCGCCGACACCCGGTCGCCGGGCGCCGTCATGGGGACCAGGACCACCTTGCCCTGGTCCCGCCCGAGTCCCCAGGGGCCGTGGGTCAGCGAATCGATGGTGAGGGATGCGATTTTCATAGTGGAGCTTTGCATACGGTGTTTTGACAAGCCATCGTTATCGGCTAGTGTTGTCGGGTTCAAGCGGCTTGTCGCCGCGCGGCATGGGAGGCCGCCTTCACGCCATGGAACACGATCCGCGTTTCCTCAAGGGCATCGATGAGTTCAACCGCGGACTCTTCTACCAAGCTCACGAGACCCTGGAGGAGATCTGGCTCGAAGACCACGGCCCCGAGCGCGAGTTCTACCAGGGCATTATTCAGGTGGCCGCGGGTTACTTCAAGTGGCAGCAGGAAGTGCCGATCGGCACGCTCAAGCTCCTGCGCGCGGGCGTTCGGAGGATCGAACCCTACCGTCCGGCCTGTCTGGGCGTCGACGTGACGGATTTCCTGGCCAACGTCGGGGCCGATCTGGCCGCCCTCGAAGCGTGGTTCGAGAGCAGGGGCGCGGTTCCCGGGCTGCGCATCGCTCGGTTGTCTCTGGCGGCCGGGCCGGACTCCGCCTCCCGGGCCTCCCGCGAATAGTCCGCGGGAGAGAACGCCCCGGCATGTCCATACCTCCACAGATCATCGCTCTGTGCGCCTCGCTGTCCTACGCCTGCGTGCTGGTGACGTCGCGCCGGGGCATGCAGTACTCGACGCCCAAGACGGTGACGCTGATCTCCCTGATCGTCCACACCGTGAGCACCTGGACCGCGGTGTTCCTCACCGGCGGGATACCCCGGGTGGATACCGTTGCGGTCTACGTCTTCATCGTCGCCGGCATGCTGCAGCCGATCATCCGCCTGTGCACCTACACCGGCGTGCAGCGGGTGGGGGCCTCCCGCAGCGGCCCCATCCGGTCCACCCATCCCATGTTCGGCGTGTGCGTGGCCATCACGTTCCTGGGCGAGACCGCCAACCTGGTGACCCTCGCGGGGGTGGTCTCGGTGGTATGCGGCATCGTGCTCATCACCTGGAAGCCGGCCGCGGAGGTGCGGTCGTTCCGCTGGTGGGAGTTCCTGTTCCCGCTCACCGCCGCCCTGCTGGCGGGCATCGTCCATCCCATGCGCCGTTTCGCCCTGTCCATCTCCCACGAGCCGCTGTTCTTTGCCGCGCTGGTGGGGATCGTCTCCCTCGTCTGTTTCCTGGTCTACACCCCGTTCAGCCGTGAGCCGCTGGTGTGGGACCGGCGCGCCATGCTGCCGTTCCTGGCCGCCGGAACCGCCGAGACCTGCGGCATCCTGTTGGTGATCACCGCCCTGGGCATCGGCAGCGTGATCACGGTCTCCCCGCTGGTGGGCATCAGCCCGCTATGGGTGCTGCTGGGAACGGTCATCTTCCTCCGGGACTTGGAGCAGGTCCGGTTCCAGACCGTCGTCGGCGCCGTCTGCGTCATCGCGGGCACCGCGGCCATCTCGCTGGGAGCGTGAGCCGGCGGGCCGGTGGTGCGGATGGAGGCGTCCGGGCTACGAGGCCTGGGAGGCGGCCCGCATCCGCGCGAGCCGGGTCCTGCCGAGCAGCAGGTAAAGGATGGCCGAGAGCACGTACAGGCCGGCCATCCCCAGGAGCGCGGGCTTGTAGCTGTGGGTCGCGTCGTAGATGGCGCCCGCCACGTAGGGTCCGATCATGCCGCCCCATTGGTAGAAGAAGCCCATGTTGCCGCGCACCTTGGCGAAGTTGCGGCGGCCATACAACTCCCCGACCATGGCCCAGGTCACCGGAAAGACGGCTTCCACGAGGGAGAACAGGGGAAGGAAGAGCCAGATCAGCAGCGTGCCCCGGGAGTAGGTGAGCAACACCAGGGCGCCGGCGGCGATCAGCATGCAGACGGCCATGACCCTCGCCTTGTCCAGCCGGTCCGCCAGCCAGCCCACCGCGAGGTGCGTCGGAAGGGACAGCGCCGCGAATACGCCCAGGAACCAGCTTGCCGCGAGGGCCCCCACGCCCTTCCATTCGAGGATCTGCACGAAATTGACGATGACGGTGCTGAGGCCCAACACCCGGAAGAGAGTCGAAGCGACCAGGAGCCAGAAAGGAGCGCCGCGAAGGGCCTCCCAGATGCCGACGTCGGGCTCGGCCGCCGCCACGCCGCCGGCTGACGGCCGGCCCGACGTTTGAGAGGTGGGCGCGGAATAGTCGCCGTCCGGCACCAACCCCATGTCCTCGGGCGATCGCCGCACCACGGCCGCCAGCGGCGTGCCCAGCGCGAGGAACACGGTGCCGGCGAACACCATCCCCCAACGCCAGCCGAAGTAGTAGACGACGTATGCAAGCACCGGCGCCAGCAGGGCGCCGCCGATGCCGATGGAGCAGCTCACCAGCGCCATGGCCCGGGCGCGGAAACGGAAGAACCAGCTATTGGCCAGCACCATCGGGCAATGCATGAAGCCCGCGCCGAAGGCCAGCGAGACCACCCCCAGGTAGATGACCAGGAGGGTCCAGTAGGACTCGACCCAGGAGCATACGATGTAGCCCAGGCCGGTGAGCAGGACCGCGACCGTCATGATGGGCCGGGGGCCGATACGGTCGATGAGATATCCGGCGAGAGGGCCTTCGATGGCGCCTTCGGCCCGGGCCAGACCGAATATGAGGTTGGTGGCGCGGCGAGTGATGCCCAGGTCCTTTTCCAGCGGCGAGACGAAGACGGTAAAGCCGTAGAAGTGGAAGCCGCCGCCGAGAAACCGGAAGAGGCAGCCCACCAGCACCATCCGCCAGCCGTAGAAGGAAAGATAGCTCCGGCAGTTTTGAATGACGTTCTTGAAGGGCATGCGACGCTAGTGTCCTGTCCCAGGTAATTGTTTACCGATCTGCAAGGACACTAGGGCGCGCCTTTCGTCACATCGCCGCCGATCATCTTGCCGATGAGGTCGGTGATGTCCGGCGGCGACTCGGTCTCGCGTATCTTCCCGCCGGACGGGATGAGGCGGTCGGACGCCCCGGGTGAGATGGCGATGAACTTGTCGCCGATGAGGCCCCTGGCCCGGACGGAGGCGATGGCGTCTTCCTGGACGGCCACGCCCGGGTTGATCCTGAGCGTCAGCCGCGCGCGGTCTTCCACCAGGGCCATGGAATCCACCCGGCCGACGCCGACGCCGGCGATTTCCACGGCGTCCCCGCGACGGAGCCCGGCCACGCTGGCGAAGTCGGCGTACAGGACGTATCCGGAATTGCCGAAGGCGTCGAGCTTGCCCAGCTTGATGGCGAGGTAGCCCAGGCAGACGAGGCCCGCCACCACGAAGATGCCGACGACGATTTCCGTAGCTCTGTGGTTCATAGGGTGTCCGCGGGTTCCGAGGTGTCGCTGTTCAAGAACCGCCGTACCGTCGGGTTGGAGGACCGGAGGAACTCCTCGGTGGGGCCGCTGTCGGCGATCGTTCCGTCGGCCAACATAGCCACGCGGTGGGATATTGTAAAGACTTCGGGAATGTCGTGGCTCACGATGACGCCGGTGAAGCCGACCCGGCTCTGCATGGCGGCGATGAGATGATGGACGCTCTTGGCCAGCAGGGGGTCCAGTCCGGTGGTGGGCTCGTCGAACAGCACGATCCGCGGGTCGGTGACCAGCGCCCGGGCGAATCCGGCCCGTTTCTTCATGCCGCCGCTCACTTCCGCTGGATACTTGTAGCCCATGTCCTTGAGCCCCACCTGGTCCAGCCGCTCCTTGACCTTGGCGCCGATGGCGTCCTCCCCGAGCCGTGTCCTTTCCCGCAACGGGAAGGCCACGTTGTCGAAGATCGTCATGGAATCCAGCAGCGCGGCGCCCTGGAACAGGAAGCCGAACTTCTGCCGGACCTCGTTCAGGGGTTTCTCTCCCAGCCGGGTGATGTCGGTCCCGTCCACCCGGACCTGTCCCCGGTCGGGAAGCAGCAGCGCGATCATGGTCTTCAGCAGCACGGTCTTGCCGGAGCCGCTGCCGCCGATGATGGTGGTGATGCCGCCTTCCTCGATGGTCAGGTTGGTGCCCTTGAGGACCTCCTGCCGGGCGAAGTTCTTGTGGACGTCGACGACTTCGATCATGACAGGTCCCTTAGAGCATCACCGAGGTGAGGAAGTAGTCCGACACCAGGATCAGGACGAACGAGAGCACCACCGCTTCGGTGGTGGCCCGGCCTACCCCCGTGGCCATGGGGAGCGCGTGGAACCCCTTGAAGCAGCACACCCAGGTGATGATGAGCCCGAAGGTCGCGGATTTGATCAGCCCTTCGACCACGTCCCGGAGCTGCACGGCCTGCTCCATGCCGGAGATGTAGCTGCCGGAGCCCAGGTCCAGCAGGCCGACGCCGACGAGGTAGGCGCCCCAGATGCCGATGACGTTGAACATGCAGGTCAGCAGCGGCATGGCGATGACGCCCGCGACGACGCGGGGCGACACCAGGTACTTGACCGGGTTGAGGGCCATGGAGTGCATGGCGTCGATCTGCTCGGTGACCCGCATGGACGCCAGCTCCGCCGCCATGGCGGAGCCGGTCCGGCCGGTGACCATGAAGGCGGACAGCACCGGGCCGAGCTCCCGCAGCAGGCTCAGGGCCACCACGGCCCCCAGGAAGCTCTCGGCGTTGAACTTCCGCAGGCTGTAGTACCCCTGGAGCCCCAGCACCATGCCGGTGAAGAGGCCGGAGAGCAGCACCACCAGCAGCGAGTCCACCCCGATGGCGCGGACTTGTTGTATGATGAGACGGATCTTGGTGGGCGGCCGCGCCGCCCAGGCCAGGGCGGAACCCAGGAAGATCACGCCCGCGCCCATGCCGGCCACGTAGTCGAGGGTCCGTCCGCCGATGTTTGCGAAGAGTGTGGTCATGCGGGGGGAGGGTTCAGCCCGAACCGGGTGCATCTCGGCCCACGCGACGCCATAGCTGATCGATTTCGTCGGACAGTTCGTGTGCCCGCTCGGTCAGCCTCTTTACGTACACGAAGGCCACCAGGGTGATCGGTACTGGCAGCGCCACGGCCACGATCCCGATCGATATGGAAACGATCTGCAGATAGGGGGCCATGTTCATCGCTTAGGACGCGCCGACCTCCATTGGAGGCTCTTCCTCGTGGGATTCCCGAGCTGCGTCTGCCTGGTTTCCCAAGTGAGGCCCGCATCGCGGGTGGTCGCGGGCCCCACCTGCTTGATATGACCGTCGTCTCCGAAATGCCGTTTGTGTTCCCGTTCACGTGTCCCGAGGTCCATGGTGATACCGCTGTACACGATCCGGTCGCCTTGTATGAAATGATATCTGCAGGTGTCCCTGGACATGTGCCACCCTCCCGACAGAATGAATCGGCAACCGGCATGAATTCTTTAATCTTAGACGAGAAGCATTCGTCCGCCAAGCCGCCCGTTGGCGGCAATGGTGAGGCCTTGGCTGGACATCCTCGGGGCAGCAGTTCCGAGCAGGGCGCTGGCTGGCGGTCTTCCGAGATCCGCATCGTGACATGAGTATACGGGAAACCATCGACAGGGTGTTCGACGGCCGCGTCGCCGTCATTCAGCGGCACGGGGGCTACCGGTTCGCGCTGGACTCGCTGTTGCTGGCGCGATTCGTGGAAGTCCGCGGGCGCGAACGCATCGTCGACCTCGGGACCGGCAATGGCGTTCTTGCCCTGTCACTTGCGGTGCTGAACCGCGGAGTGGCGGCCGTGGGCGTGGAGTTGCAGGAGGACATGGTGGACCGTGCGGAGCGGGCCGCGGTCCTGAACGGCCTCGGGGAACGGGTCCGCATGGTTCGCGGGGACGTGCGCGACCTGGCGGCGGAGTTCACGTCCGGGAGCTTCGACGTGGCCGTGTGCAATCCGCCGTACCGGGCGCCCCGGAGCGGCCGGGTGAATCCCGACCGGGAGCGGCTGGTGGCCCGGCACGAGGTGGAGGGATCGCTGGCGGACTTCCTCCGCGCCGGGGCCTGGCTGCTGCGGCACCGGGGACGGCTGTGCCTGGTCTATCCGTCGGAAAGGGCAGTGGAACTGCTCTCGGTCATGCGCCGGCACGGCCTCGAGCCCAGGCGCGCGCGGTTCGTGCATTCGTTTGCCGGCGACCCCGCCACCCTGGTCCTCGCCGAGGGCGTCAAGGGCGCCCGCCCGAGCCTGACGGTGTTGCCTCCGCTGGTTGTCTATCGGCGCGAGGACGAATACACGGACGAGATGGCGGGATTGCTGAAGCCCGAGAGGTTACCGCAGGCACCCGACCAGGCACCCCGGACGTCCAAGAAGTCACTCCGGACACCCAAGAAGTCACCGCGGACATCCAAGAAGTCACCCCGGGCTTGACCCGCGGTCCAGGACCCTATCCCCGTTTCCGCAAGTGGTTCAGCAACAGGTTCCGCAGGGAGTCCCGAAGCTCGGGATCGTCGATGCCGCCCAGCTCGCGGTCCGGGAGCCGCGCCGTGTCCACCGCCGGGGGCGGGTCGTCCGGGCCTTCGGGCGGCGTGCCCGCCGGAAACTCCCCGACCACGAAGAAGATGTTCCGGACCGCCTCGCGCTCCAGCCGCTGGTTGAGCTTCTCCGCGAGGATGTCCTTCATGTACTGGAGTTGCTGCATCCACGTGGCGGCCCGGACCTTGACGAAGAGGGTGCCGTTGCGGATTTTCTCGGGCCGGGCGTTGCGCGCCACGGCGGGGCCGACTGTGTCTTCCCATATATCCCAGATGGCGTAGTCGTCGAGTCTCCGCTTGAGCGGTAGCCGCCGCACCGTGCGGTCGAGAATGTCACCGAGTCGTTCCATGTGCCGGTACCTGCCGCGGGCGCGGGCAGCCTGTCAGAAGGTTCAGCATAGCCGCAGGCGCGGGGCGGCATCAAGCCCACGGGCCGGGAATTTCCCGGAAGCTTGTTCTTGACAACACAACATGTTGTGGGTATCGTGGTAATTCCGCACTAAATACGGCTTAATCAGGGACAGTGCGGGTATCACCGAAAGACACCCACAGGAGAGCAGTTCGGGCGACTCCCTGACCCGGGCGGAACGGAAATCACGAGGGGGAAACATGGCAGCCATCACGACCACCGCGTCAACCGACAAGGACACCGGAAAAGAAAAAGCCAAGGCAACCGGCATTCACGTCCGGCGGTATTTCACCAAGGCCGGAACCAATCCCTACGACGAGGTCGAGTGGGAGACCCGCTCGGCCACGATCCAGAACGAGACCGGCAAGATCGTGTTCGAGCAGAACAACGTGGAGGTGCCCAAGGCCTGGTCCCAGATGGCGACCAACGTCGTGACCTCCAAGTATTTCCGCGGCCCACTGGGGACGCCGCAGCGGGAGCGCACGGTGCGCCAGCTCATCAGCCGCGTGGTGGACACGGTCACGGGCTGGGGCAGGGCGGACGGCTACTTCGCCGGCGAAGAAGACGCGCAAGCCTTTTCCGACGAGCTCACCCACATCCTGGTGCACCAGAAGGCCTGCTTCAACAGCCCGGTGTGGTTCAACTGCGGCATCGAGGAACGGCCCCAGTGCTCGGCCTGCTTCATCCTGTCGGTGGACGACACCATGGAGTCGATCCTCGACTGGTACCGGAAGGAAGGCGTGATCTTCAAGGGCGGCTCGGGCTCGGGCGTGAACCTGTCGCGGATCCGCTCGGCCAAGGAGCAACTGGGCGGCGGCGGCACGGCGTCGGGGCCGGTTTCCTTCATGCGGGCGGCGGACGCCTCCGCCGGGGTCATCAAGTCGGGCGGCAAGACCCGGCGGGCGGCCAAGATGGTGATCCTCGACGCGGACCATCCCGACGTCGTGGAGTTCATCAACTGCAAGGTGGAGGAGGAAAAGAAGGCCTGGACCCTCATCGAGGCGGGCTACGACGCCAGCCTGGACGGGCCGGCCTACGGCAGCGTGTTCTTCCAGAACGCCAACAACTCGGTGCGGGCCACGGACGAGTTCATGCAGCGGGTGCTGGACGACGGCGAATGGGACACGCGCTTCGTCACCACCGGCGAGGTTTCGGAGACCTTCCGCGCCCGGGACATCCTCAACACGATCGCGGAGGCCACTCACCTGTGCGGCGACCCCGGCATGCAGTTCGACACCACCATCAACGACTGGCACACCTGCTCCAACACCGGCCGCATCAGCGGCTCCAACCCGTGTTCGGAGTACATGCACCTGGACAACTCGGCCTGCAACCTCGCGTCGCTGAACCTGCTCAAGTTCCTGCGCGACGACGGCGGCTTCGACACCGAGTCCTTCCGCCACACCGTGGACGTCATGATCACGGCCCAGGACATCCTGGTGGACAACTCCTCCTACCCCACCGAGGAGATCACCCAGAACGCGCGTGACTTCCGGGAGCTGGGGCTGGGCTACGCCAACCTGGGCGCGCTGCTCATGTCCCTGGGGCTTCCCTACGACTCCGACGCCGGCCGCTCCTACGCCGCGGCGGTGACCGCGCTGCTGACCGGCGAGGGCTACCTCCAGTCGGCCCACATCGCCTCCCGGATGGGATCCTTCGGGGGCTATGAGGTCAACCGGGGACCCATGCTCAGGGTGCTCGACAAGCACCGTGCCCACGCCCACAAGATCGCGTCGTCGCACGTGCCGCTGGATCTTCTCACCACGGTGCGGGACGTGTGGGACACGACCTGCGAGGCAGGCGGGAAGCACGGGGTGCGGAACTCGCAGATCTCGGTGCTGGCGCCCACCGGCACCATCGCCTTCATGATGGACTGCGACACCACCGGGGTGGAGCCCGACATCGCCCTGGTGAAGTACAAGCGGCTCGTGGGCGGCGGCATGCTCACCATCGTCAACCACACCGTGCCGCGCTCGCTCAAGCGGCTCGGCTACGACGCCAGGCAGATCCAGGAAATCGTCGAGTACATCGACGAGCAGGGCACCATCGAAGGGGCGCCGCACCTTGGCGAGGACGACCTGCCGGTGTTCGACTGCGCGTTCAAGCCCGCCAACGGCAGCCGCGCCATCCACTACATGGGACACATCCGGATGATGGGGGCCACCCAGCCGTTCATCTCCGGCGCCATCTCCAAGACCATCAACATGCCCGCCGACGCCTCGGTGGACGAGATCGCCAAGGCGTACGTGGAAGCCTGGAAGCTCGGCGTCAAGGCCGTGGCCATCTACCGGGACGGCTCCAAGCGCACCCAGCCGCTGAGCACCAGCGGCAAGAGCGACACGCCGGCCGAGACGGCCGACTGGCGGCCCATGCGCCACAAGCTGCCCGACGAGCGTCGCTCCATCACCCACAAGTTCGACATCGCCGGCCACGAGGGCTACATCACCGCCGGCATGTACGAGGACGGCCAGCCGGGCGAGATCTTCATCACCATGTCCAAGGAAGGCTCCACCATCTCCGGCCTCATGGACTCCTTCGCCACCGCCATCTCCATGGCCATGCAGTACGGCGTGCCGCTACGGGTGCTGGTGGACAAGTTCAGCCACATGCGCTTCGAGCCCTCGGGCTTCACCCGCAACCCCGACATCCCCATGGCCAAGTCCATCATGGATTACATCTTCCGCTGGCTCGCCACCAAGTTCCTCGACGGCCGGGCCCAGACCGAAGTCGGCGTCGTCAACAGGGACGCCGACGAGCTGGCCGAGGTCCCCGCGCCAGCGCCTAAGCCGGTGGAAAGCTCCGGCGACGGCTACAGCATGGCCGCCGAAGGCTTCTACCAGCAGGACGCCCCGTCCTGCTCCGACTGCGGCGCCATCATGGTCCGCAGCGGCGCCTGCTACAAATGCATGAACTGCGGGTCGGTGAGCGGGTGCTCGTAAGGCTACGTGCTGAAGTTGGTTTCGATCATATTCGCTGGCTTACGCGGGCTTATTTTGTGGAGGGGAATGGGGATTACTGATGGCAAAAAAGCCGAGCGGATTCAAACTTGGCCAGATTGCTCCGCAATCCGGACAATATCGACAGATTGGACCTCGTGGCGGTAAGGGACCAGAGCGAACGGTGAAATGAGCAGCATTATGGAGAACATAGCAGCGCTATGGCCCAAGGTCTCAGATGAAACAAAAGGCCGATTTGAGGCGGCCTTTCAGAGCAGCCTCGGTTACGGTCCACTGCTCTGCCTCAAGGGCTTCCCGGATGATCTTGCCGGGATGTGCCGGATCGTGCATACCGTTCATTTCATCGCTCCCTCTATTGGTAGTCGATCAAGTCTACGTCGACGCCTCGCCTCCTTCGAACTAGTCCTGCGGACTGGACTCTAGAACCAGTAGCGCCCAATCCTTCAATTCATCTGCGGATCCGGCGAATTGACTGGTTTGGCCGCTAGACCAGGGCTCGACTTGGTCACTGTAGTGCGGCGACACGGGATTCCCCGCCTGTCCCGCAACGATGACGAAGCGTGACCGGATCGGTTCGCTCAGGGTCACCAGCATCCGGTGCGATGCGCCGACGACTTGGTCGTAGGGGCGGGAGTGGCGGTAGTAGGAGTTGCTGACGGTGACGCCGTCGCCGTCGATCGGGTAGGGGCCTAGCGAGAAGAACGGTGCCAGCAGTTTATTGTTGCCGAGGGCGTGGGCTAGGGTGAGGGTGTGGATGCGGCCCCAGGACCATTTTTTCGGGTCGGGGCCTTGCTGTTTCGTTAGCTCGGCTTGGGCCTCCCGGAGGCTTCTTGCCAATACCCCTCTGCGAGTGGTGTCGCGGAACCATATGGATTTGGGGTCCATGAGGATGCCGTCCAGGGGGGCCACCGCTTGGTTCAGGATCTCCGCATAGCTCGTGAAAAGGTCCTCGCCGAGATCGTTCCCCCAGATGTTCCACATGAGCCGGTGGTAGAGGACGTGGAAGATGACGGCGCCGGCCGACTCCGTGACGCAGTCATAGTCCCATTCCTGGAGCAGCTCCACGCAATGGCCTAGCGACGGCTCTTCCCGCGCGATTTCGCTCAACTCCTGACGCAGGGCGTTCAACAGCCGCTCGGCCTGGACCGATCGGGTATCGAGTTGTATCGCGCCCATGTCCTCCACGGAGAGACGGGTGTCGCGCGTGAGCAGGTGGCGGATGCGCTCGATGCGGTAGGGGGGCTCGTGCAGGTCGGAAAGGTAGTAGGGGTAGGCTGTGTCGGCGGCACGGTTGTTGGCGTTGGCCACGATCCCTTCGGGTGGGTTGTACAGGCGCGGCAGCTCTTCGAACGGTATGGTGCCGATCCAATCGTGGGCCGGGTTCCAGCCTTCCAGGGGCAGCCACGAGGGCTCCTGCCGCGGGCGCAGGGGGACTTTTCCCGCCAGGGCGTAGCCGATGTTGCCGCCGGTATCGGCGTAGACGCAGTTGAGCGAGGGTGTCACGTGTTGCGCCATGCTGGAGAGGAACTCGTTCCAGTCACGGGCCCGGTTGATTCCGTCCAGCAGCCCCACCTCGTTGCCCGGTGTGTGCGCCATCCACTGGTACGACAGGACCTCGCGGTGCGGCGGGTCCGAATTGCGCGGCGTCGCCGCCAGGATGTCCGAGAGCACCGGCCCGTGGCGGGTGCTCCGGACTACGGTCTCCACCGGGCGGCGGCCGCGGACGGCGATGGTTTCGGGCCGGGATTCGAACTCGGCCCAGCCGTCGGGCGTTTGGTAGAGAGCCGGATTCTTCGGATGAATCCGCTCCCGGTAGAGGTCGCCGTCATCGCACAGGCCGGCGACGAAGCCCCAGGCCATGTGCCGGTTGTGTCCGACGTAGACGAGGGGAGAGCCCGGCAGCGACACGCCGGCGGCCTCGAAGGGCGGCGTATCGCCGGGACCGTCGACTGTCCGCAAATGGTTCAGATACCAGATGCCGGGCAGCGTCATGCGGAGGTGCATGTCGTTGCACAGGATCGCATGGCCCTCCTTTGAGTGCTTGGCGTCTACGGCCCAGCCGTTGCTGCCCTGGCCCCTGGGGGTCCAGGGAGCGTCGGCGAAGTTGCCGTTCACGAAGCGCAGCAGGTCGGCGCCGTGGTCGCTGAGGGCGCGGGTGACGGTGGCGCCCCAGGCCGGGTAGTGGGGAGCCAGGGAACGGAGCTTGTCGGGTTCGTTCTCCAGGCGGCCGTGGAGGGCCAGGAAGGTGAGCCGCGTCATGAGCGCGGACGACAGGAACAGGGAGAACCCCTTGGCCAGGGTTAGGCAGTCCAACGGTTCCCACGGAGGGGGTTCGTAGCGCAGCAGCCGGAACTCCACCGGCAGGCGCCGCCGGGGTCTTGCCATGTAGGCGTTGACGCCGGCGCAATACGCGGCCACGGCCCGCCCGGACCGTTCCGACAGGAGCGGCAGCGATAAACCCGCGGCATGGCGGATGCCCATGATCCGCATGAAGTGGTCGACTCCGGTCATGGTGCCGGACCGCAGGTGCCGCATGAAATCGTTGCGGGGCATGGCCCGGTCGCCGAGGACCTCGGCCAGCCTGCCGCTGAAGACGCGCCGGTTGAGGTCCATCTGCCACAGCCGGTCCTGGGCGTGCAGGTAGCCCTGGGCGAAGAACAGGTCGGGCTCGTTCTCGGCGGAAATGTAGGGTATGGCAAAGGGGTCCCAGCGGACCCGGACGTCCTTGCGGAGGCCCGGGAGCTGGACCGTGCCCTGGCGTTTCGGGAGGTTCCTGCGCGTCATCAGGCGCAGCAACGGCGTCAGCAGCAGTGCCGGAAGATTCATGGAGCGGAATTCAACATGGGCCGTGGCGGCGGCCAGCGTGGGCGGCCTGGGGTTCTTTCCCGTGGCTCCGGGCACGGTGGCCAGCGTCGTCGCGGTCCAGGTCTACGCGCTGATGGGGCCGCTCCAGCACGCCGCGTTGCTGGCGCCGGTCATCGTTGCCGCCTTCGTCCTGGGCGGGGTCAGCGTGGGCGTCATGCAGCGGCAAGGCGATGGTCCCAAGGACCCGCCCCACGTGGTGTGCGACGAGGTGGTGGGGCAGTGGATCGCGCTCCTGAGCGTCGGTTACGCGGGCCGCTGGGAGTTCATGCTGGCCGCGTTCGTGCTGTTCCGCCTCTTCGACGTCTGGAAGCCTCCGCCGGTGTCGTTCTTCGACCGCCGCCCGGGTCCCTGGAACGTCATGATGGACGACGTCGCGGCCGGGATCTACGCGAACCTGGCGGCCCACGTCTGCCTCTTCTTCGTGTTGGGTTGACGGCCGGGGGCCCGTGTCGGGCGGCCCGGCAAAGGGAGGTCGGGCCATCGGCCGCCCCGTGTTAGTGTCGCGTCCCGCAAATTCCTGGAGTAATTTGCTGGTCTTTTTTTGCCGTCGGCGGCGTTGCTCTTCCTCGCGTGGTACCCGCCACTGCTCGTCATCGCGCCTTGCCGACAACAAAAAATCCTGCGCAACTTACGCCAGGAATTTACGGGACGCGACACTACTGTCCCAGCCGCAGCAGCCGCACCGCGTTGTCGCCCAGGATCTTCTGCTTGTCCGAGTCGGACAGCCGGACGTCCCGGACGGCGTCCACCGAGCGCTCGAGGGGAATCGGCACCGGCGGGAAGTCGCTGCCGAACAGCACGTGGTCCGCGCCCGCCGTCTCCACGGCGCACATGACGGCCGGGGCGTGGAGGCTGACCGTGTCGTAGTAGAGCTGCTCGATATAGGTGCTCGGCGCCCGCGGCAGCACGTCGGGCTCCCAGGGGCCGAAGCTGTCGTCCTTGCGGAGCTCGTAGCCGAAGTCCAGGCGTCCGGGCAACATCGGCAGGGCGCCGCCCACGTGGGAGCAGATCATCACGAGGTCCGGGAACCGCTCGAAACCGCCGGTGAAGATGAAGCGCGCCAGCGACAGGGTGGTGTCGAAGGGCCGGCCCACCATCTCGGGGAGGCGGAAGATCTCCATCTTCTCCGCGCCGATGGTCACCCGTGGCGGGTGCACGAACAGCGGCACGTCGAGGTCGGTCACCAGCTCGAAGAACGGCACCGCGTTGGGCGAATCCAGGTACTCTCCGTCGACGCTCGAGTTGATCATGATCCCCTTGAGGCCGTATTCGCGCACCGCCCGTTCGGTCTCCTTGAGGAACCTGTCGCCGCCGAAGGGCACCGCGCACGCCAGCCCCAGCAGGTAGTCGGAGTGCTTGGCGGTGGTCTCGGCCGCGAACGCGTTGAACTCCGTCACGATGTCGAAGGGGTCCTTGCCCGCGGGCGTGCGGATCCAGTTGTTGCCGAAGATCGTCAGGTCCACCCCGGCCTGTTGCTGCTCGTCCCGCAGACGCGGAATGTCGAAGATGGCCTGCGGCGATTTGGGGTGGTACCAGCCTTGCGGCACCAGATGGGCATGAGCGTCGATGATCATGGCACGGTAACTAATGTATCCATGCCGGAGTTTCAAGACGTGACGCTTGACCGCCGGCCGACGCGGTGTTAACCCGCATCATTTCCCGGAGACCCCATGAAGCTCGACATCGAATTCAACTCGGGCGCCCAGCTCCCCATGGACGCCATTCCCGACCTGGCCCGGGCGGCGGAGGACAGCGGCTTCGACTGCGCCTGGGGAGGGGAGGCCAACAACAAGGACCCCACGGTGATGCTGGCGGCGACCGCTACGGTGACCCGGCGGCTCAAGCTCGGCACCGCGGTCTACCACATGCTGGGCCGGACGCCGGTGAGCATGGCCCTTCACGCCGCCGGCCTCGACGAGCTCTCCGGCGGCCGGTTCCTGTTCGGGCTCGGCATCTCCAACCCCACCATCGCCAACTGGCACGGAGTGGAGTTCGACCGGCCGCTGGGGCGGATCCGGGAGTACCTGGAGGTGGTCCAGGCCGCCCTCCGCGGGGAGAAGCTGGACTACCAGGGGCGTTTCTACCGTGCCGGCGCCTTCAAGATGGCGTTCAAGCCGTCGGGCAGGACGATCCCCGTCTACCTGGCGGCCTTCGGGCCGCAGATGAGCCGTTTGGCCGGCCGTTCGAGCGACGGCGTGCTGATCAACATGGCCAATCCGGCGGAGATCCGCCGGATCGCGGACAACGCCCGGGAGGGCGCGCGGCTCGCGGGCAAGGACCCGGACGCGCTGGAGATCATCTGCAAGGTCCGGTGTTGCGTGGCCGCGGATCGGGAGGCGGCGCGCCGGGCGCTGGGGCGCATCCTGACCTACTACGCCCTGGCCGACTACTACCGCGATCTGCTGACCCGCATGGGGTTCGGCGAGGAGGTCGCCGCCATCCGGGGTGCCTGGCGCGAGTCGGGATTCCAGGCAGCCACCGGGCAGATCACGGACCGGCTCCTGGACGGCCTGCCCCTGGTGGCCGGCGAGTCGGTGGCGGATGTGCTGGACCAGATGAAGGCCTACGGCGAGGCCGGCGCCACCCGCGTGATCCTGCCCTACGTCCCGTGCACGGACGACGTGGTGGGGGAGATCCGGGAGTTCATCCGGGCATTCGGCCGCGGGTGACGCCACCGGACAGAAAAAGTGGCTGGGACGCATTGACTATTCGTCCCGGCGTGCTTGACGATAATCAGGACGATGCTTAATGAAAGTCGAGACTTGCGCGAGTCCAGACGAGCCGGCAAAGGAGAATTCGTCATCGCATTCGATCTGATCAATCCGAACGGCCTCGAGAATCCGGTTGGATACTCGCATCTGGCGAGCATCTCTTCCGGCAGGCTGGTGGCGGTGGCCGGACAGGCGCCGTTCGACGCCGAGGGCAACGTGGTCGGCAAGGGCGACCTCGCGGCGCAGTTCGGGCAGGTGTGGAAGAACCTCCGGACGGCCGTCGAGGGCGCCGGGGGCCGTCCCCAGGACTACGCGACGTTGACGATGTACGTCACCGACGTCAAGGCCTACCACGACAACCGCAAGGAGATCGGCGCTTCCTACCGGGCGATCTTCGGAAAGCACTTCCCCGCGATTACCCTGGTTCAGGTAACAGGACTCTACAACCCGGACTGCATGGTCGAAGTGTCCGGGCTGGCTTGTATCGATTGATGGACACTTCCTTTGACTCGCCCACCGAGAGCGAGATCATCGGCCTGTGGAAGACCTTCCGTTCGGCGGGATTGTCGGAGAGGCAGGCATGGGACGCGATCATGGCCGGCCTCGCCCTGGACATGGCCTTCTCGGACGGACGCGCGCGTCCGCGCCGGGAGCAGTAGCCGGATCCGCCGGCCGCCGCCCCCACCGTGTGTCTTCACGTGGCGGAGTCTGAGCCGGGAGATCAGGTCTGTTCGGCCTGGGGGTCGGCGCGGGCCAGGAGGTCCAGCAAAGCCGCCTTGTGACGGCGCTCGACCTCCACGAGTTGCCGGAGGAGCTGGCTGTGGTCCCGCGCCTCCAGCGCCAGGTAGGAAATGCCGTCCGTGAGCCTCGCCTCCACCCGCTTCTGGTCTTCCACGTCCTGGTGCATTCGTTCCCAGTGGTTCCTGCCGGACGGGATGCTCGAATCGAACTTGGCGACCCGGGCGCCGAGCTGCTCGATGTTCTCGAACAGGACTCCGATGCTCTTTTCCTTCTCCGCGGCCATCTGCCGCAGCCGCTCGGCCACGAAGGGGTAGGGCGCCTTTTCCGCGTGCTGCCTGAGCTGGTTGGCGAGGCGGGCAAGCTCCCGGTAGTCGTCGGCGAGCACGGCGCGTGTCGTGCGCTCCTCCCGTTTCGCCCGATTGCGCTCGAACCAACCCGTGATGGTCTCGGTCAGTGCCATGGGCCACTAGGATAGGACCCCCCGTGCGCCATGTCAAGGTAGCCGACTGTTCTTGAAAAAACCCCGCAAAAACGGTACATTCAGCGTTATCCTATGGCCAATTACCCGCCCATCGAAGTGGTTGAGGAAAGCGACGCTCCGGCCGCCGACGCCACCGCCGAGCCGGTGCTGCTGGACGAGATCGACGAGGCCCCGGACGCCGCCGAGGAAGCGGAGGAACCCTCCGGCGCGCTCGTTCCCTACGACGCGCTGCAACGTTACCTCTCCGAGATCCGCCGCTACCCGGTGCTCACGCGCGAGGAAGAGCACGAGTTGGCGGTCCAGTACAAGCAGTTCGGCGACGTCGAGGCCGCCTACAAGCTGGTGAGGGCGAACCTGCGGCTCGTGGTGATGATCGCCCGGGAGTACGAGCGGGCCTTCCGGAACCTCCTGGACCTGATACAGGAGGGCAACATCGGGCTCATGGAGAGCCTCAAGAACTTCGATCCCTACCGGGGCGTCCGGTTCCCGTCCTACGCCGTGTGGTGGATCCGCGCCTACATCATCCGCTACCTCATGAACAACTGGCGCATGGTCAAGCTGGGCACCACCCAGGCGCAGCGCCGGCTGTTCTTCAACCTGCAGAAGGAGAAGGAGAAGCTCGAGGCCGAGGGCTTCGTTCCGGGCGCCAAGCTGATCGCGCAGCGGCTGGACGTGAAGGAGTCCGAGGTGATCGAGATGGACCAGCGGCTCTCGGGACGCGATCTTTCCACCGACGCGCCCATGGGCGAGGGCGAGGGCGTCACCCTGCTGAACACCCTCACGGACGACGGTCCGACCCCGGAAGATCTGCTGGCGGAGGACGAGTACCGCCAGGCCATCAAGGAGCGGCTCAAGACCTTCGGGGAGGGCCTGAAGGACAAGGAGCTGGTGGTCTTCCGGGAGCGGCTGATGGCTGAAATGCCGCTGACGCTGCGCGAGATCGGCGAGCGGTACGGCATCAGCCGGGAACGGGTCCGCCAGATCGAGAATCGGGTCAAGAAGAAGCTCAAGAGCTACCTGTCACGGGAGTTCGAGGTCCTCGAAGGCTTCAACGAGCGCGCTTGATGTGGCCCGCGGGATTCTGCTAAGAACCCCGTTATGAATTTCGAGAACAGTATCGAGATCGGAGTGCCCCGGGACAAGGCCTGGGACTTCCTGTGGGACGTGGACCGGCTGATCGCTTGCGTTCCCGGCTGCGAGGAAGCCTCCACCGTCGAGGCCGGCAAGCTCTACAACGCCAGGATGGTGGCCCGTGTGGGTCCCTTCAAGGTCACTTTCCCCATCAAGATCGAGGTCCTGGAGAACGAGCCGAAGGACCGGATCAAGGCCCGCGCCTCCGGCAGCGACAACAAGATCGGGAGCCACCTGAAGGTGGACCTCGATGTTTCGCTGGAGGATCGTGGGGAGGCGACGCAGGTCTCCCTCGTGGCCTCCGTGGATATCCTCGGCAAGCTGGCCACCCTGGGACACAGCATCATCAAGCGCAAGGCGGACAACGACATGGTGAAGTTTGCCGAGGCGGTCAAGAAGGAACTCGAGGGAGGAGCCTGATCCATGCTGCGTCCGTTCCGTCTGGAAGAGCCGGATAGCGTCAAGGCGGCGTCCGAATCCCTCGCCCGCTACGGCGACTCGGCCAAGGTCTACGCCGGCGGCACCGAGTTGCTGCTGGCCATGAAAGAGGGGCTGGTCCACTTCGAATGCCTCGTCAACGTCAAGAAGATCCCCGGGCTGGACGGGATCGACCTGGACAACGGCAACGTCCGGATCGGCGCGTTGAGCACCCACCGGCAGCTCGAACGTTCCGAGACGCTCCAGGAAAAGCTGCCCGTGCTGGTGGAGATGGAGCGGAACGTCGCCAACCTGCGGGTGCGCGAGGTGGGGACCCTCGGCGGCAACCTGACCTTCGCCGAGCCCCACGCGGACCCGGGGACCCTGCTGCTGGCGCTGGATGCCACGGTGGTTGCGCAAAAGGCGGGCGGTTCGCGCGAGATCCCCATGTCCGAGTTTTTCGTGGACGCGTACGACGCGGCCGTGGAAGAGGACGAGGTCCTCACCGAGATCGTGGTGCCGTTGCCGGCCGCGAACGCCGCGGTGCGCTACCGCAAGTTCGGCTACCTGGAACGGCCGAGCGCGGGGGTGGCGCTCCACGTGATGGCGGACGCGGGGCGGGAATCGGTCCAGGACGTCAGGGTGGCGGTGGGCTGTGTCGGCCCCAAGTCCATGCGGGTGGAAGAGGCGGAAGCGGTGCTGCGGGGGAAGAGCCTCGAGGAGGCGGCGCAACGGATGGCCGAGGCCGGCGACATCGCCGGGCGCGCGGGCGACGCCATCAGCGACCTCCACGGATCGGCCGAATACAAGGAACACATCGTCAAGGTCCTGTTGACCCGGGCCTTCAACGACATCCGGGCGGAGCTGGCCGGTTAGCCGGTCGACGCCACCGGATATCAGCCACAAGAACCGAGCGGAGGCCTACGGCTATGGCAGACAGCGGACGGCAGACCCTTCCGTTATCCTTCAACGTGAACGGGACGCGCTACGACATCGAGGTGGAACCCCATGAGCTGCTCCTGGACGTGATCCGCAAGCGGCTGGGCCTCACCGGCTCCAAGCGCTCCTGCGACGTGCAGGTGTGCGGCGCGTGCACGGTGCTGGTGAACGGGCGCCCCGTGAGCTCGTGCACCCTGCCGGCCTTCGAGGCCAGGGACAAGGACGTGCTGACCATCGAGGGAATGGCCGAGGATGGCAAGCTGCACCCGATCCAGGAAGCCTTCATCGAGTTCGGCGGCTTCCAGTGCGGTTTCTGCACCCCGGGCATGATCCTCACGGCCAAGACGCTGCTGGACGAGAATCCGGATCCGACGGAGGAAGAGGTCATCGAGTACATGAACGGCAACATCTGCCGTTGCACCGGCTACAAGAAGATCGTGGAGTCCATCATGGGGGTGGGGAAAAGCGAGGCCTCCTGATCTCCCGCGGAATCCGCGGCCACGGAAACCATGTGCAAAGGGCAGGTGTCGGATGACACCTGCCCTTTTTGCTTCTTGGCCCGGAGCCGGCGGCCCGTATCAGGCGCGGATTTCCGTTCGCATGAACTTGATGTAGGCGATGCCGAAGCACACCGCCACGAGCGCCGCCAGCGTGAAGAACATGGGCAGGATCAGGCGCAGGCTCTGGCCCAGGCTGAGGGGCGTAACGATCAGCCCTTCGAGCTGGCCGAGCTGTTCCGGCAGAATCGGGATCAGGGTCCGCGCCACCGGATTCAGCAGCAGTCGCACCGATTCGCTGTAGAGCAGGCTCGGCGACATGCGGCCAAGGACCGTTTCGATGGTCGCGAGCCGGGCCGCCTCCTCGGCGGTGCCCGGACTCGGGATGATCAGTCCGGCCACGAACCCGGCCAGCACGCCGATGAAGATTCCCAGGAAGAGCCACAGGGCGATGGCGGCCAGCGCGGCGGTGACGGTCCTCCGGAGCAACATGGAGAGCAGCATGGCCAAGGCCAGCCAGAAGCCGGTGTAGGAGATGCCGATGATGGCGAAGAAGAGCATCCGCCACAGCTCTTCGGCATTCGGAAAATAGCCGATGAGGGTAATGCCCAGACCGAGCACCACCAGCAGGATCGACACCCACAGGATGGCCAGGGTGGTCAAGCCAGCCAGGAACTTGCCGTTGATCAGGCTGTCCCGGTAGATGGGCTGTGAGAGCACCCGGCTCAGCGTCCCACGTCCGTACTCACCGCTGATGCTGTCGAATCCCAGGGTGATGCCCACCAGCGGGCCGAAGAAGCCCAGGAACGTGGCAAGCGAAAAGAAGAGGGACTCGGTGGTGAGCAGCCTGAGAAAGACGTACTCCGTGGGGTTGCTTTGCACCGACTGCTGGATCGCCTGCCCCGCGATGTAGACGGACAATATCCCCGGCAACATGATCAGGGCGAGCAGGATCATGAAGCGGAGGCTGCTGAAATGATCCTGGAGCTCCTTCCAATACACGACGAGCATCGCTACGCCTCCCTGAAATACTTGAGGTAGATTTCTTCGAGCGTCGGGTCTTCGGCGCGGAGCTGCAGCAGGTCAATGCCCCGGTCCCGTATCAACGTCATCAGCTCCGGCCGGACGTCGCGGGTGCAGCGGATGAACCATCCGGAGTCGCGCCGTTCGCATTGGTCCACCCCCGGCAACGCGCCGAGGGCTTCGTCCAGGGGAGCATCGCCGGCCACCTCCACGAGGAAGTTCCACTGGTGCTCCTTCAGGATGGCCTTGCCCAGCTCGTCGGGAGTCCCCTGCACGATCATGCGGCTGCTGACGATGATGCCGATACGTTGGCACACCTGTTGCACCTGGTGCAGCAGGTGCGAGCACAGCAGCACGGTGAGGCCGCGCTCGCGCCTGAGCTTGCTGATCAACTCCAGGAGCCGGGTGACCCCGTCGGGATCGATGCCCAGGGTGGGCTCGTCCAGGATGATGACCTCGGGCGCCTTTACCAGCACTTCGCCGATCCCCAGCCGCTGTTTCATGCCTCGGGAGAACTCCCGCACCGGGCGGTCGCCGTCGTCGGCGAGGCCCACCTGGTCGAGCACGTCATGCAGCAGATCGGGGAGCTTGTCCTCGCCGATGCGGTTGAGCCGGGCGATGTAGGCGAGGTTCTCGCGCGCCGTCAGGTCCTCGTAGAATCCGGGATTCTCCGGCAGGTATCCGACGCGCGACTTGACGTCCAACGGCTGTCTCGTGGGATTGAAGCCGCACACCGCCGCCGTCCCGTGCGTGGGCTCGGTGAGCCCCAGCAGCATCAGGATGGTGGTGGTCTTGCCGGCACCGTTGGGGCCGAGAAAACCGAACACCTCGCCCCGGGGGATCTGCAGATCCAGATCGCTTACCGCGATTTTTTCCCGGTAGCGCTTGGTCAACCCCTCGGTTTCGATGATGTACTCGCTCATCTCCGTCCCAGCCGGATGAAGACCGCCGCCAGTCCGAGCACCACGATCGCCACGATGAAAGCGCCGATCCAGCCCCAGATGGTGGGCGTCGAGACCGTGACCCTGAAGTCGATGGACTTGTTGGTGTCCGGGCTGTTGGTGGTGACGGCGAGCATGTAGTCGCCGGCCACGGCCCGGTCCGGGGCGGTGATCTCCATCTTCACCTCCCGGACTTCCCCGGGATTCAGGGAGTCGACCTTGTCCGGCTTGAAGTTGACCTCCCACTGGTCCGGCTTCGAGGAGATGAAGGCGAGATTGGTTAGGGGCGCCGTGCCCGCGTTCGCCACGAGAAAGTCGACCTGGGACTGATCCCCGGCGGTCACCGACGCGTTGAGCCGGCCCGTGGCCGTGCCCATGTTGAGCTCCTGGGTGCCCGACAGCGAGATCTTGAGGTCCGCCTGGGTGGAAAGGCCGCCGGAGCGCGCCCTCACCACCACCGGATAGTCACCGGGCTCCCCGAGGAGCGGCGGCTGGATCTCGACGCTCAGGGTCTCGCTCGAATCTTTCTTGAGCGCGATGGAGGAGATCTGGGTCTCCTCGAACTGAGGCTTGATCTTGACCACCCAGCCCGGAGGCGCCTGGGCCGCCAGGGCGGTGGTTACCGGGTTGTTGGTCTCGTTCTTGAGGTCGATGCTGAACTTGAAGGTCTGGCTGGTGTTGCCGCTCAGCACCGGGTACTGGCTCTCCATCTTGAGCCCGCCGGTGTCCACCTTCTTGGCGGAAACGTTAAAGGCGATCTTGGCGTCCTCGGTCTTCTCGCCCTTGTCGTCCCTGGCGGTCACCGCCACCTCATAGTCGCCCGGCTCCACGTCGTCGGGAAGCTTGACCTTCAGCTCCAGGGTGGTGTTCTTGCCGCCCTGGACCATGATGCCGCCCACCGGATAGCTCGGGTACCTGGAATGGAAGGCCGCGGTCCACCCTTCGGGCAGCGAGGTCGCCTCCAGCGACACCCGCACCGAAGCCTTCCTCGGGTTGACGACCTCGGCGTCCATCTCGAACTCCTGACCCGGCCCCACGGTGATGTTCGTGTAGGCCATGATGAGCTCGAACGGTTCTTTCTGGTCGTCCGGTATGTCGGGTTGCGACGCCACGGTCTCCGAGGTCTCGTGCGACATGCCCGACACGGGCCAAAAGGCCACCAGAGCGGCGAGCAGCAGCCAGACAAGATGAACTCTTCGGATGCTCATAGATAAAACCCTCCGGAATGTGGTCGAAAACTGATTCCGTATAGTTAAGCACGTCCGACGCGTCAGTCAATCCCGGCGGGCGGAAAGGCTCAATTTAGACCTTTCCGAGCTGGCGAAGGCCCTCGTAGAGCACGATGGAGACGGCGTTGGCCAGGTTGAGGCTCCGGACGGCGGGGCTCATCATGGGAATGAGGTAGCTGTGGGACTCGTTGGCGCGGAGCAGGCTCTCCGGCAGACCCCGCGTCTCGGGTCCGAACACGAGGAAGTCGTCCTCGCCGAATTGGGCTGAAGTATACGATTTCGCGGCCTTTTTGGAGAAATAGCGCAGCCGTGCCCGACGGTGGCGGGCGGTGAACTCCTGCCACGAGCCGTGCACCTGGAGGTCCACGTGGGGCCAGTAGTCGAGGCCGGCGCGCTTGAGGTGCTTGTCGTCGATCTCGAAGCCCAACGGCTCGATCAGGTGCAGCGGGCTGCGGGTGGCCGCGCAAAGCCGCGCCACCGAGCCCGTGTTGGGCGGTATCTCCGGTTCGAAGAGCACGACGTTCATGGATGTTCCGTTCCGGGAGGGCCGCGTCTCATGGCTTCTTCCGGGGTTCCGCGCTGTCGATGAGGAAGGTGACCGGGCCGTCGTTCACCAGCGACACCTTCATGGCGGCCTGGAAAGTGCCGGTGCACACCCTCGGCCCGCCGGGCAGGGTCAGCCGGTCCACGAAGTCCCGGTAGAGCCTTTCCGCTTCTTCCGGCGCCGCCGCGTCCGTCATCGAGGGACGCCGCCCCTTGCGGCAGTCGCCGTACAGCGTGAACTGGGAAACCACCAGGATCTCGCCCCGTGTGTCCACGACGGAACGGTCGAACCTGCCGGACTCGTCGGGAAAGACGCGCAGGTTCAGGAGCTTGTCCGCCAGAAACGCCCCGTCCTTCTCGGAGTCTCCCTTGCCGACTCCGAGAAAGACGCACAGGCCGGGCCCGATGGCGGAGACCGCCTCTCCGTCCACCCTCACCTCGGCGCATTCGACTCTCTGGAGCAGTATTTTCATGGTCGCGGCAGGCGTGCCGGCGCGCAGGGGAAAGACCCAGGGGATCGCGAGGCGCGGGTTCGCCGGCTTCCTTGACTTGTGAACGTGGTTCCGACTAACAATAGCGTCACCAATATTCAAGCGGGCCGCCCCCTCCCGTCAGCGACCGCCACGGGTCGCCCCACCGTCCAAATGGCTACCAAACCGCCATCCCGGCGTTCGATTTCATGAGCACCATCCTCGTTACCGGAGCCTGCGGCTTCATCGGCTGGAAGGTCTGCGAGAAGCTCCTTGCCGGCGGCGATGCCGTCATCGGCGTCGACAACGTCAACGAGGCCTATGACGTGCGCCTCAAGGACTGGCGTCTGGCGCAACTCCGGAGGCGGCCCGGGTTCGCATTCACCCGCCTGGACATCGGCGACCGGGAGGCCGTGAGGTCCTTCGGGCGGTCCATGGCGGAAAAGGGCAGGGTGGACGCCGTGATCAATCTGGCGGCCCGGGCCGGGGTGCGCAGCTCGGTGGCGGACCCGTGGGTGTACCTGGACACCAACGTGACCGGCAACCTGAACCTGCTCGAGCTGTGCCGGGAGCTGGAGATCCGCCGGTTCGTGCTGGCCTCCACATCGAGCCTCTACGGCCGGCACAACCCGCGTCCCTTCCGGGAGGACGCCGACACCGGCAGGCCGCTGTCGCCCTACGCGGCCTCGAAGAAGGCCGCCGAGGCCATGAGTCACAGCTATCACGCCCTCCACGGCCTGGATGTAACGGTGCTCCGCTTCTTCACCGTCTACGGGCCGGCGGGCCGGCCCGACATGAGCCTCTTCCGGTTCGTCCAGTGGATCAGCGAAGGCCGGGAGGTGACGGTCTTCGGCGACGGCAGCCAGCAGCGGGACTTCACCTACGTCGACGACGTTGCCAACGGCGTCGTGGCCGCCCTCGCGGCCGGCTCCGGCTACGAGGTCGTCAACCTGGGCTCCGACCGGCCCATGGTCCTCAACGACGCCATCCGGCTGATCGAGCAACTCGTCGGCCGCCACGCGTCCATTCGGCATGAGGAGCGTCACCCGGCCGACGTCGATGCTACCTGGGCGGACATCTCCAAGGCCCGGAGGCTGCTGGGCTGGCAGCCCGAGACGGACTTCGCCACGGGCGTGGGGGAGCTGGTGGACTGGTATCGACGCAACCGCGACTGGGCCAGGGACATCGCGACGTGAACGGGCAACGTCGGCGAACGGCCTGCACTCCGGCCACGGAGTCGCCAATTTCTCGCCGTAATGCTAGAAACTCGGGAAGGATCGTTTTAGCGGGCCGCGCCCGCGCCGGGACGCACGGACGCTCGCAAACCGTTTCCCGACCCGCGCCGGAGAGGTGACCGAGTCTGGCTTAAGGTGCACGACTGGAAATCGTGTGTACCCCAAAAGGGTACCAGGGGTTCGAATCCCCTCCTCTCCGCCATCCAGCTTGTCGAAATCACGAACATTTCAGATGCGGCCTTGGCTTGTGAGCCGCCGTGGACGGCGGCGTTGCCGGGACAGGGAGAGCCATGCAGACCGATCATAGGAACGTCCTGGTTCTCGGAACCTGCCAAATGCTGTCCGGCACGGGGCGTGGACTCTTCATGGTTACGTCCCCGGCCGTCGCGCTGCTGATTGCGCCGCATCCGGCGTTCGTCACCTTGCCCACCGGGCTGATCGTGGTCGGCGCCGCCTTGGCCGCCATGCCGACCTCGCTGTTCACGCGCCGGTTCGGGCGGAAAGTCGGGTTCCTCTGCGGCACCGTCCTGGCCGCGGGCAGCGGGATTTCCTGCACGGCCGCCGTCCTCTACCAGAACTTCTGGCTGCTCTTGCTGGGCGGCTTTCTGTACGGGTTGTTTTCCAGTTTTTCCCAGCTCTATCGGTTCGCGGTAGCGGACGCCGCCACGAAGGAATTTCGCCCCAAGGCCATTTCGTTCGTGCTCGCCGGCGGCGTGTTTGCCGGGTTCGCGGGCCCCAATCTGGCCAACTGGGGAAAGGGGCTCCTGGAAAGCCACCTGTTTGCCGGCGCATTTCTGTTCATGGTCGGGACCGGGCTGCTGGCGGCGATAACGCTGATGTTCCTCAACATCCCGAACCTGACCAAGGAGCAACTGGAAGGCGAGCAACGGCCGTTGCTGGAAATCGTCAAGCAGCCGGTGTTCATTGTCGCCGCCGTCTCCGCCACGGTCGCTCAGACCGTGATGAACTTTCTGATGACGGCGACGCCGGTCGCCATGATCGCGCACGGCGGCCACGCTTTCGGTTCGGTGGCCACCGTGATCTCGTCGCACTCCGTGTCGATGTTCGCGCCGGGCTTCATTACCGGCTCGCTGGTCAAGCGGTTCGGGGAGATTCCGATCATCCTGACCGGACTCGCTCTCCAGGGCGCCTGTATCGGCGTCGCTCTTTTGGACATCGACGTTTTTCATTTCTGGCTGGCGATGGTGCTGCTCGGGGTTGGCTGGAACTTTACCTACACGGCCGCCACGAGCCTGATGACCACGGCCTACAATCCGGCCGAACGCAACAAGACCCAGGGCATGATGAACCAGATCGTCTACACGGTGGTCGCCGTCGGATCGCTGTCATCCGGCGCGTTTATCCATTTCCTGGGCTGGAACTGGGTGAATATCGGCGCCATGCCGATGCTTCTCCTCGCCGTGCTCGCGACGATCTGGCATGCCGCCGCCAAGTCGAAGGCCGCCGGCGCCTGATCGGACCCGGGAAGGTACCTCTTCGCATGTCGGTTTGCCCTGGACAGTCCGGACACATGATGCCAGGTTACATGTAACTCCGCGACAAGGTGCGGCTCCCGATCGAACCCAACGAGGGAAATGGACTGCGCTCCTTGTCGCAGCCAATGGTCGACAAGATCACTACCGTGTCGAAAGAAAAGATCGGCGAGCGGATCGGCAGGCTCGATGACCAGGACACCGTCAGATTGAACCAGGCCGTGGTCGTTTTCCTGGGTTTGGCGGTTTCCCCCCGATCTGACCGTTGAACGCCGGTAACGACATGACAACCCTATCGGGACCCGGGGAGGGCGCCATTTCCACCTCAGCCAAGTTCAACGGCCTCCGCACCACCGGGGAGCCCCTCCGGGACGGCGACTCGGTCATCTTCTTCGACCGGAAGGACCGGGAGTACCTGAAGACCCTCCGTGCCGGCGAGACCATTGCCATCCGGGGCGGGACCGTCGCGGTGGACGACCTCGAAGAGTGCCCGTCAAACCCCAGCCTTACGCACCGTCTCGATGCTGATGAACATTCTCAAGGGGCGTGCCGAGAATGACTGGAAACCCATGGCCGCATAAAAGGCGCGGCGTTTCTCGGTGACGTCGGGGCCGCCATCCTCGATGACGTCGAGCAGTACGGCCTTCACTCCGACTTGATCCGCGGCAACTACGGCGCGCTGCAATGCGTCCGCCAGAAGTATACGCCCCAAGCCCTGGCCCTGATGGCGGCCGTCTACCGCGATCATCGAGATATAGACGGCTGGAATACCGCCATGCCGGGGCGCGTTCCTGGTCAAGTTGGCCGGCAGGTCTCCGCCTTCGAGCGAATGGGCGTTCAGCGCGTAGTACCCGATAATTTCGGGTTGCCCACCGACCGTGGCAACCCAGACCCGGGTGAAGTCGCCTGCCTGGTGTTTCCTAGCCGTACGTTTGAGGAAGTTGTCGAGCCGGTCGGCGCCGCAGGAGAAACCCGCCCGATCATGTTTTTCTGGGTCGAGTGGTTCAATGGAAATCGCGGGAGGACCGGGCGCGGTGTCAGCCGCCACGCGTCACTCGTTGCCTGTGCAAGACTACGGCTTCCCGTAGTGCATCGGTCGGCTCGGGCGTGGCATCGAGGGCGGCAAGGATTGCGTCACGGTCGTCGGCCGAGAGGACCGTCCGCCCATGGTCGGCAATGGTGAGCCGGGCGCGTTCCAGTGCGGCGCTGGTCACGAAAGTCGTCTCGTCAACGCCCAGCAAGGCCGCGGCCTGTCGGATTTGCTCTTTCACGTGCGGTTTGGTGCGCTGTTCCATGCGCGCCGTCTTCGGCTCGTCGATGGCACCCGCGAGGTCACGGAAATTCAGCATAGCCATCAATCTCCTTGAAATTAAGCGTACGGTAATCTGCCGGACGTTGCAAGTGGTTTTGCTGCGGGGGCGCCTCCGCCGTGAAGGGTGAGTCCTCGCACCGTTCCGGGGGATCTGTTAGACAGGTTCGGCGCGCGGAATCGTGCTGGCAAACCGTACCCAAGGAGGATACTATCTCCACCTCAGCCAAGTTCAACGGCCTCCGCACCACCGGGGAGCCCCTTCGGGACGGCGACTCGGTCATCTTCTTCGACCGGAAGGACCGGGAGTACCTGAAAACCCTTCGTGCCGGCGAGACCATTGCCATCCGGGGCGGGACCATCGCGGTGGACGACCTCCTGGGCAAGCCGGACGGTGTCAGCGTGCGGTCTTCGCACAAGGAGCGGTTCGTGGTGCTTCGGCCCACCCTCGAACGGCTGATTCCGAACCTGCCGCGCAAGGCCCAGGTGATCTATCCCAAGGACCTGGCGCTCATCCTGATGTGGGGGGACGTCTACCCGGGCGCCACGGTGGTGGAGGCCGGCGTCGGTCCGGGGGCGCTCACGCTGGCCCTGCTGCGGGCGGTGGGACCGGAGGGGCGGGTCATCTCCTTCGAGCTTCGGGAGGAGCACGCCCGGGCGGCGGAGCGGAACGTCGCCCGCTACTACGGCACCGCGCCCCAGTGGACGCTGGAGGTGGGCGACGTCACCGAAGGCCTCCGGGACCTCACCGTCGACCGGATCTTTCTGGACCTCCCGGAGCCCTGGCGGCAGACCGATCTCGCGTGGCGAGCGCTCCGGCCCGGCGGGGTTTTCATGGGCTACGTGCCCACGGTGCTTCAGGTGAAGGGATTCGTGGATTCGTTGAAGGAGCACGGCGGGTTCGCCTGCGTCGACACCATGGAGACGTTGGTGCGATACTGGAACGTGAAGGAAATGAGCGTCCGGCCGCAGCACCGGATGGTGGCGCATACGGGTTTCGTCACGACCGCGCGGAGGATCGAGGAGGAACCGTCGAGTCCGCCGCAGCCGAATCGGGTAGAGCGGGGAGGGGAGTTGGCCGAGGGCCAGGAGCCCTAGTGTCCTGTCATTCTTTAAATGTCGCAACTGGGATTATAGGCTTCTCCAGAAGGAGGAGTACGATGCCAGGGATCAAGCGGCCATTCCCTTGGCCACCCTGAGCACGGAACGGGTGACCTACCGCTATGAACTGATGGACGCGGCCTACGACGCAGAAGAGATCGGCTGGCACAGCTACCTCTCAGGCCATGTGCCGATCATCGACGTCAACACCCACTGGCCATCGCCCCTCCTCTGCAACTGCGTTCAGTCCGCGCTAATTCCCCTGTGCGTCGATCTGCTCTTGAATCTGTGCATCCGTAATCGGAGTACATTCTTTCTTGATCTTCCGCACGTTCTCGGCGCACCGGCGCAGCTTTGAGATGTCCGGCAGGCTGATCAATCCTTTTCGGCTCGCCCGTTGCCACCACTCCCCACGGTCGCAGTAAATGTCGTGGAAGCAATACCAGACCCCGTTGGTCGTGCGGTCGTAGTTGACCTTGTTCAATTTGCAGCCCTGGTTTTTATAGGCCTTGGATGCTCTCCAATGTTCGTTGCAGATCACATGGTTGCTGTACTCGCTGGGGCATGTAGTGCCCAGCGAAAAGCACCACGCCGCCGCCGATAAATCAACCCCGAAGACCCCGTTGGCGGGCCGGCGCCGGATGCCTCCACGGCACTCACGGACATGGCGCCCCCGGCGCGGCCTCGACGGGACCGTTGCGATCCACCCGTCCCGGGCCGACGCCCCCGCCGCATGCGATGCCCCGGCCCGGGTCCATTCGCGCCCACTTCCGTCGCAGGGCTCCTTGCCGCCTCGCGGCCGGGTTTCCGCCAACCCCTCGCCCGGCCGCATCGAACCCGGAGCCGCCCCATTGGAATTCCTCATCGGCGGCATGAGAAAACAATTCTGGACTTATGTCAAGCCAACGCCAAGATGTCCCCTTTCAGGTGGGGCGGGAGGGGTGGCAGGAGCGGCAGGAGCGGCAGGAGCGGAAGATGACGAATCAGGCGATTGCGGACGTGCTGCCGGTGAGCATGAAGAAGATCGACCGGGTGAAGCGCCGATTTGTCGAGGAAGGTCTGGATGCGGCGTTGGACAAACGCAAAGCGGAACGGAGCCATATGCGGAAGGCGGATGGGGATTTTGAGGCGCGCCTGGTGGCACTGAGTTGCAGTCAGCCGCCGGCTGGACATGGCCGCTGGTCGTTGCGTTTGTTGGCGGACCAAATGGTGGAACGGCACTATGTGGACGCCATTTCCCATGAGACCGTCCGTCGGGTACTAAAAAACGAGTTGAAGCCGTGGAAGAAACAGCAGTGGGTTGCCCGCACCAAACTGAAACGTCTATATCCGACCCTTCAGACATGACACGACACTAGCGGTTTTCGGGGGGATTACTTCTTCTTGCGGCAGTTTCCGCAGTAGCAGATCTGGGTCTCGGAGTCCTGAATCAGGCCTTCGTCCAGGTTGTGGCAGATTCTCTTGCAATCGAGGCAGATGTAGTAGATCCCCTCGATGGTCTTGTTGATCTTCTCCCGGTTGAGCACGCGCCCCTTGAGCTTCTCGACGCGGATCCCCAGTAGCTCCTCGTACTGCCTCTTGATCTTCAACCGGCCGGTGGCGTCGCCCGGCAGATCCTGCTCTTCGACCTCGTCCGTGTTGCCCGCGCCTTTCGACCGTGCCTTGAGCTTTGTGCCGCGAGCGGCCTGCCCGGCTCTGGGTTCGGGTTTTCCCTTGTTTTCTTTGGCTGGAATCATGCGGTAGTGCCCATGAACAATAACGGATAGCCGTTTTCTTGTCAAACGGGAGGGGTCCGCGGGACCGCATCGGACGGTCCCTTCGGGGGCGTCTGTTGCTACAGGGAGAGCCCGGACAGGACCGTGGCCGCCAGGAACACGAGCATGATGACCGACGAGCGGTCCAGTTTGCGCAGGACCGCGTCCGCGCCCTCGGGCGGCACGCCGTCGGGGGATTCGTGCAGCCTTACGAAGCGATGGGCGATGCCCATGCACTGCCAGGTGCCCAGCATGATGACGAAGAACGCCAGCAGGAGCTTGACGGCCAGTGCGGTGCCGAACTCCTGGGAGTAGGCGGCGCCGTGCAGCGCCTTGAGGTCCGTGATCCGGGAGGCCCCGGTGAGCGTCAGGATGCCCAGCAGGCCGATCTGCACCGGGTTGTAGACCCGGAGAACCCGCACCAGCAGCTCCGTCCGGCTTTCCCCCGGGGAAGCCTCCTTCAACGCGGGCAGCAGAATACGCCAGAGCGCGACCACGAGGCCGATATGAAGGGTCAGGGAGATTATGTGGAAGTCGGCGGCCAACTTGGCGGAGGGTGCACTCAGTCGGCGGCCCTGGAGCGCCAGCTCAGCAGCGCCCGTTTCGCGATGCGCTTGCCGGGGGCCTGGTAGTCCTCGGTCAGCTTGGCCATGCGTTTGCCGAACTCGTCCAGGCGCTTCTTCTGGTTCTTCTCGAAAGCCCGGAGATCTCTCTGGCGCCGTTCCTGAAACTGCTCCAGCTCCCGTTGCCGGTCCTCCAGGAACTCCGACAGGTCGCGGTCCCACTCGTCGTGGAAGCGCTGCACGGTGGTGCGGACGAGGTAGTTGAGGTCGTCCTTGACCACCGTCGACTTGAAGCAGTGGGGGCAGAACAGCACGTTGCCGATGGTCAGGCGGCCGGTCTCGACTTCATAGATCTCGCCGCAGGCGAAGCAGTGGAGCGACACGGGCCACTGGTCCGGGGCCGGCACGGAGATCGACGGCTGGGAGTTGTCGGCGAACGCGGCAGCCTGTGCGGCCGCGGCCTGGGGTGCGGCGGCTGCCGGTGTAGCGACCGCCGGCGGGGTGCCGGCGGGTTGCGCGGCCGCGTCGGCTCCCGTCTCGGCGGGTGCCGGGGCGCCGCCGCCTCCGCCCTCCCGGAAACGGGACTCGAAGCTGTCGCCGAAGTCGGTGTCGGCATGAATCACGCGCGCCCGGCCGATGAGCACCTCCTCGGTCTCCACGTTGTTGGGATCGGTCACGCAGCAGTCCACCGGGCACACCGCGGCGCACGCTTCGTAGTCATGGAAGCCGACGCACTCGGTGCACAGGACCGGATCGATGACGTAGATCTCGTCGTTCTGGGTGATGGCTTCGTTGGGACATTCCGGTTCGCAAGCACCGCAGTTGATGCACTCCTCGGTTATCATGGTGGCCATGGACTCAAAGCCCTCCCGGGTTCCGACCCGCGTTCTTGTCGTGTCTGGCCGGGCCGCATCGCCTGATCCCGGCGGCGCGATCCGTCTCTTTCAGATAACAGCGGGCAGGGTGCCCGTCAAGTTTCCGGCTGCGCTCAACGCCTTGACAGGGCACGGGATCGGCCCGGCGAATCCTACCCACGCTTGGCCCGGAGGGCCTCGTAAACCTTCTCCGCGGTAACGGGCAGGGTGGTAACCCGCACGCCCACGGCGTCGTGCACCGCGTTGGCCACCGCCGCGGCCGTGGGAATGACGGCGGTTTCGCCAATGCTCATGCTGCCGTAGGGGCCGCTCCCCACCGGCGCTTCGGTGACCTCGGTACGCAGCCGCGGAATGTCCTTGATATTGGGCAGCTTGTAGTCCCCGAGGTTGGCCGTCAACACTCTGCCGGCGTCGGTGACGATGTCCTCGCAGCGGGCGTAGCCCAAGCCCATAACCACCGCGCCGTCGATTTGGCCCTGGTGGCCCAGGGGGTTCAGCACCGTGCCGGTATTGTGCGCGGTGGTGAGCCAGCGGACGGCGAACTGGCCGGTCTCCGGATCCACCTCCACCTCCGCCACCTGGGCCACCATGGAGGTCTCGGGACCGTCCGTGGGGTTGGCGTAATGGCCGGTCACGGTCACCGGGCCTCCCGCCGCTTCCACCAGCTCGGCGAAGGTCATGCGTCTTTCGGAGCGCAGATGGGTGATGCCGCCGCTCACGATGGCCAACTCGCCGGCGGCAACGCCCATGCGCTCGGCGGCGACGGCCAGCAGCGCCGCGCGTGCCTTGTCCGCCGCATCGAAGGCCGTGTTGCCGTGAACGCGGGTGCTGCTGCTTCCCCGCACCCCGGTGTCCTTGGCCACGCGGGTGGTGTCCACGGTTTCGAAGCGCACCTCCTCCAGCGGCAGATCCAGCTCCTGGGCAACCACCTGTTGCATCATCGTGTAGGCGCCGGGGCCGACGTCCACCAGCGATGCTCCCAAGGTCGCGGTGCCGTCGGCTTCCACTCGCAGGTCGACGTAGGACTCGCCGCCCTTGGACATCCAATGGCCCAGGGCGATGCCGCGCCCGACGTTTTCTTCCTTGGGCGCGTGGAATCCCGAGATACGGATGGCGCTGTCCAGGGTCTCGTCCGGCTGGATGTGGCCCACGGGTATACCGGTGGGATCCAGATCGCCGTCGTGCACGAAGTTGATGCGGCGCAGCTCCGTGGGGTCCATGCCCAGCCGCCGCGCCACCAGGTCGAGCTGGCTCTCGTTGGCGAAGAATCCCTGGGGGTGGCCCGGGGCGCGCATGTAGCCGCACGGCACCTTGTTGGTGTAGACGTAGCTCTCCTCCAGCAGGAAATGGGCGATCTTGTACGGGCCTCCGGAGCTGTGCGCGCCCACCAGGTAGCCCTGGGGGCGGTACGAGCCGTAGGCGCCGCTGTCGAACAGCAGGTGCATGTGCTGGGCGACGATGAGGCCGTTTTCCTTGACGCCGGTCCTGATGGTGGTGACGGAGGCGTGACGCGGGTTTCCCGAGATCAGCTCCTCGGTGTACTCCATCAGGTACTTCACCGGCCGCCCGGTGCGCCTGGAAAGCGCGTAGCAGACGGCGATGTCGTTGGCGTCGCCCTTGCCGCCGAAGTCTCCGCCGATGTAGCCGGGATGGGCGACCACCTTGTCAGCGGGAATGCCCAACGCGCCGGCCATGTGGTCCCGCAGGGCGAACAGACTCTTGGTGGAAGCCCAGACTTCGGCGCCCCCGCCCCTGGCTTCCACGATGCAACAGTGGGGTTCGATGTAGCCGTGGTGCTGCATCGGCGTCGCGAAGGTGTTCTCCACCACCAGATCGGCCTCCGCGAACGCCGCCCCGACGTCACCCTGGCCCCATTCGAGGTGGACGAACACGTTGCTGGGCGCCTGCATGGGGTGGAGCAGGCCGGGGTAGGTCGCCACCTCCGGATGGATCAACGGAGCCGACGGTCGGGCCGCCTCCAGCGGATCCACCACCGCCTCCATCTCCTCGTACTCCACCTCGATGAGGGATGCCGCCGCGGCCGCGGCGGCCTCGCTGTCGGCGGCCACCGCCGCCACCTTCTCGCCGATGTAGCGCACCACCCCCTCCGCAAGGAGCGGCATGTCGACGATCTTCTTGCCGATGCGAGCCCCCGGGAGGTCGGCTCCGGTCAGGACGGCCCGCACGCCGGGCACGGCCAGGGCCTTGCCGGCGTCGACGGCCTTGATGCGTCCGTGGGCGATGGGACTCCGGAGCACCTTGCACCAGAGCATGCCGGGCACCGCCATGTCCGCCGCGTAGCGGGCCCGCCCGGAGACCTTGTCCTCGCCCTCGCCGCGCGTCGCCGGAATCCCCACGATTCTGTTTGCCGCCATGGTTCCACCTCGTTGTCAGGACACGACACTAGATTTCCTTCCAGACCTTGGCCAGGCTGTCGCCGTGCACGCTGATGTCCCACTCGCAGAAGTAGCCGAAAGGGGTCGTCCAGACCTGGTACCCCGAGTGGCGCAAGCGCCGCGCCACTTCCTCGAGCAACCGTCGGGCGCCGTCGGGAGCGGCGGCGTCGCCGCCGAGATGGGCGAAGGAATGGAGCACGACGTTGGTCATCCGCTTTTTCCCGGCCAGCCACTTGATGTGCTTCAGCGCCTGTCGGAGCACGGAGGCGTTGGCCTGGTCGGCGTTCTCGACCTCCAGGAACACCACCACGGCCTCGGTGACGGCGGCGGTTTCACGGGGTGGGTCGGGAGCCTCGGCAAGGGCCTTCACATGGGGCTTCCAGCGGAAGCTCTTGGCCAGGAACGTGAGCAATTTCATCCGGCACCCGTGGGCGGCGATGGCTATGGATTCAAATGGGTCCGCCGGGCAAAGTCAAGCCGGGGAGGGTTCTTGACAGCGAAAGTAGGCTCTGGTAGGCGTCCTACAGCCGAACGGGCAGTGCGGGTCTACCGGTGTTCCGCCGGCCCCCGCAACGCAAGCGAGATGATTGGCTAAACAATATCCGGGACGAACCAGCCGCCGCTTGGCGAGTGCCTTACAGGCACCGGGCAAGAGGGCGCGCTGGTTTTTTGTTTGGAGGACTTGATGAAGACTTTGGGTCTGATCTCGCCCAATCTGGATGATCCGACCATTCAGGAGTACTACCGCATCCTGCCGGAGGGGGTCGAAATCAAGGGCCGGCCTCTCCATGTCACCACGTTCACGGACGAGACCTTCGCGAGGGTGGAGGAGGACTTCGCCGACGTCGTCCGTGACCTCACCAGGGACCCCCTGGACTTCCTCATGATTACGGGCGAGCTGTTCCTCTCCTACCGCGGTCCGGGATCGGACCGGCTGGTACTGGACGCCGTGCGGGAAATCACCCCGGTCAAGGCCTCGACGGTGCTCACCGCGGTGGTGCTCGCGCTGAAGTCCCTGGACATGTACCGCGTCGTCATGGCTTCGCCGTTTCCCCACGATCAGGACGAGAACCTCATCCGGTTCCTCGAACACTACAACATCGAGGTGGCCGCCAACCGAGGCCTGGGCTATGACAACACTCAGGAGATATGGGAGCTTCCGCCCGAGACCGGCTACGATCTCGCCGCCGCCGTCCTGGAAGAGTGTCCCAACGTGGACGGTATCTACATGCCGTGCAACAAGTGGCGGGTGTCTTCCGTCATCGAGCGGCTGGAGGCCGATCTGGGCAAGCCCGTCATCACCAACACCCAGGCGTGGATCTGGGATGCCCTGACGGGACTCGGGCTGAAACCGTCCTTGCCCGGATACGGCAAGCTGCTCGGGTAGGCCGCGCCGCCATACGGCTCACCCGCGCCTCAGAACGCGGTGAGCACGACCCCGCCCAGACAGATGGCCGCCGCCCCCACCAGGACCTTGAGCGTCACCCGCTCGAAGGAGCGCAGGAAGACCGTGCTCAGGATCACGGTGAAGAGCGGGGTGGTGGAGATGAGCGGCGACACCAGCACCACGTTTCCCATCTCCAGCGCGGTCATGTTGAGGGACACGGCGACGCTGTTGAGCAGCCCCGACGCGCCGAACCAGCCCACCGTCTCCCGCCGGAAGACAAGCTCCCGGTACTTCCCCGTTGCCAGCAGATAGAGCACCAGGGCCACGAAGGCCGCCCCCTGCACCACGCAGATGGCCAGCGGCACCGAGTCGACCATGCTGTAGCCGAGCTTGCGCATGGGGCTCGAGAAGCCGCCCAGAAACGCCGCCAGCACGGGCAGCAGCAGGTAGATGGGCTGGTACGGGGTGCTCGCCTCGGAATCCCTGATTCCCAGCAGGGTCGCGCCGACGATGATGAGCAGGGTGCCGGTGGCGATGGCCACGGTCACGGTCTCCCCCAGCCACAACACCGCCACCACGCCGGCGAAGAGCGGCGTCGTGTTGCGCAGCGGCGAGGCCCGGGAGATGCCGACCTTGTTGGCGGAGATGAACAGCAGGATCTGGGTGCAGAAGGGCGACAGCACGCCGGCCCCGGTGAACAGCAGCAGCCCGCCCGGCAGCGCGTTGTCCCAGGAGGCCAGCGGCCCCAGCACCAGCAGCAGGACCACGGTGGAGGTGAGGAGCGAGAAGGAGATGGCGCCCGTGGGCGTGCCGTGGTTGAGGCCCAGGCGGGAGCAGATCTGGCCGGAGGAGAAGCACAGGGCGGCTCCCAGGGCCAGCAGCGGGATGTACAGGTTGTCCACGGGTCAGGTCGGATTGCCCGGGCGGGTGACGGTGATGCGTTCCATGGATACGCTGACGAATATGCGCAGGAATTCCCGCCGTCGGCAAGGCGCCGCGGTCATGGGCCTGTTTCAGGCTCTGCACAGGGGCCGGGACGGCCGCGGAGTTGAAAAACCCCGGAGCTTGGGCTAGCGTCCGAGAGATCCAATCTCCCACCAAGAAGGAGTCGTGAATGGCGTATACGAGTTGGCGCGGCACCGTGGGCGTGGTCAAGCCGACCATGCGGCCCGGGTCCCTGGAGGAGTTCATCCGGATGATGCCGGAGGGCATCGGCATCATACCGCTCTTCATCGGTTTTCAACGCGGCACCGCGGACGAGTTCCAGCAGGCCATGAAGGCCTACGAGGAGCGGGTGGCCCAGCTCGCCGGTTACGGCGTGGACCTGATCCACCCGGAAGGCGCGCCGCCGTTCATGTTCCAGGGAGTCAAGGGGGAACGGCGCACCATACGGGCCTGGGAGCGCAAGTACAAGATCCCCATGGTCACCGCGGGCCAGACCCAGATCGAGGCCCTGAAGGCGCTCAAGGCCAGGAAGATCCTCGGGGTCACCTACTTCACCGGCAACATCAACGACATCTTCGCCAAGTACTTCGTGGAGGCGGGTTTCGAGGTGCTGGCCATGGAAGGCATCCCGGTGGACTTCGAGGACGTGGGGAAGCTCGCCGGACAGGAAGTCTACGCCCACACGCGCAACCTGTTCCTCAAGCACAAGGGCGCCGACGCCATCTACATGCTGGGCTCCGGCTGGCGCACCCTGGACATCATCGAGCTGCTGGAGCAGGACCTGCAGGTGCCGGTGGTGCATCCGGTTCCGGCCCGGGTGTGGGCCATCCAGAAGCGGCTTCACGTGAACGAGTCGGTGATGGGGTACGGGCGGCTCTTGGAGGAGATGGTATAGGCCGTCTCAGGCCCGCGCCGCCCGCCATCCCCGCAGTTGCATCAGCAACCCCGCCGCCACCAGCACCGATCCCATCCCGAGCATGTTCCAGCCCGGCAGGATCAGCAGCACGCCGCCGGCGATCAGCACGGCCCGCACCGGCCACGTGAGCGGAATCAGCCCGTAGCCGATGGTCCCGGCCGACAGGCTGACCGCGCCGATCAGGGCGGACAGGGCCGCAAGTAGCACGGCGTCCGCGGTCCCCTGCAGCAGCAGGGCAGGGTGGAGCGCGAAGGAGAACGGCAGCAGGTACTTGCCGATGGCAAGACGCACGGCGTCCTTGCCGGTTTCCCAGATCCCGGCGCCGCTGATGCTGCATGTGACGAACACGGTCACGCACACCGGCGGCGTGATGTGGGACGCCAGCCCCCAGTAGACCACGAACAGGTGGGCGGCCAGGTCCGGTACGCCCATCAGCACCAGCGCCGGCGCGCACAGCGTGGCCACGGTGATGTAGGCGGGCAGCGAATCCATGCCCATGCCCAGGATCAGGCTCGCAATCCCCACCATGGCCAGGGCGATGGGCAGGTTGCCGCCGCTCAGATCCACCAGCGCCCGGGAGAACTTGGTGCCCAGGCCGCTGAGCCCCAGCGCCGCCACCAGCATGCCCACCGCCGCGGTGAGGATGGCCAGCGGGATCCAGGCCTTCACCGCCGACACCAGGGCGCCGTGGATTTTCTCGGGGTAAAGCCGTTTGTCGCGGTCCTTGGACAGAAAGCTCACCGCCACCAGCAGCGGCAGGCTGAAGATGCCGGCCATGTCCGGGTCGAACTTCTGCACCAGCATCAGGTAGATCATGAGGCCGATGGGCAGCAGGAAGAACCATCCCTTCCTGAACGTCGCCCCCAGCGCCGGCAGCTCGTTCCGGGGCATTCCCGCCAACCCCTGCCGGGCGGCCTCGAAGTCCACCCCCATGAACACGATGACGAAGTAGAGGAAAGCGGGCACGGCGGCCGCCAGCGCGATCTGGTAGTAGGGCGCGCCCAGGAAGTCCGCCATCACGAAGGCGATGGCGCCCATGACCGGCGGCAGGATCTGGCCGCCCGCGGACGACGCCGCCTCCACCGCGCCGGCGAAGCCCGGGCGGTAGCCGGCCCGGATCATGAGCGGGATGGTCACCGCTCCGGTGGTGGCGGCGTTGGCCGACGGCGAGCCGGAGATGGTGCCGAAGAACGCCGACGCCAGCACCGCGGTCTTGGCGGCGCCGCCACGGGTCCAGCCCGCGATGGCCATGGCCAGCTCGCTGAACCACTCGCCCACGCCGGCCCTTTGCAACAGGTGGGCGAACATCAGGAACACCATGACGATGGTGGACGCCACGCCCAGGGGCACCCCGAAGATGCCCTCGCCGGGCACGTACACCGCGTAGGTCAGCCGGTCCCAGGCATAACCCTTGCCGAACAGCAGGCCCGGCAGGATGTTCTGGTACCGGGCCACGGCCAGGAATACGCAGACGATGGTCACCAGCACCCAGCCCACCGCGCGCTTGAGCGCCACCAGCAGGGAAATGGCCAGGGAGAAGGCGAGGGCCATGCCGGCGAGGTCGAGGAAGCCGTATTCGTCGTAGTCGGTGACGTGCTCGTAGAAGAAGATGATGTAGCCCAGGGGCGCCATGGCCATGAGCAGGAGCCCCAGGTCGGCCCAGAAGCCCGCGCCGCGCCCGCCGCGCCGCCTCATGTGGATGAGATAGGCCAGGAGCAGCGCGAAGGTCAGGCTCACGGCCCGGTGGTAGGGCGTCGGATAGAAGATGCCCATGTAGATGAAGGTCCGCCCCACCACGATGAGGTGGTAGACGGCGGTCAGGAAGGCGAGGATGTCGATGACCCGGTCCCAGGACGTGCGGGCGTCCTGGGACGGGCTCGGTGCGGGGGACCCGATGTCAGCCATGGAGTGCCTTGGCCGCCGTTAATCGTGCGAAGGCGGCACCAAGCGGGTCACTGGCTGGCGAGCAGATCCTTCTGCGTCTTGGCCAAGGCGTCCGTCCAGGCGCCGATCTCCTTGTAGTAACGGATGGCGCCGGGGTGAAACGGGATCGTCGGATTGGCCAGACTTCCCTTGAGCGTGTACTGCTTCGCCGAGGCGTGCACCGGATAGAACTGCTTCAGGTTTTCGAAGAACGCCTTGGTGAAGGTGTAGGCAGTGTCATCCGCTATATCCGCCCGGGTGGCGGTGAAGGTGCCCACCGCCAGAGAATTCACGTCCGCATCGAGCCCCTTGATGGAGCCCTTGCCGATCTTGGCTTGCCGATATCCCTGAAGCCGTGGGTCCTTGAGGATCTCCGCCGCCTTGTCCGCGGGGATGGGGATGACCTTGAGAGAGATGGCTTGGGCCAGGCGCCGGATCGGCGGCGAGCCCGTCCTCGGGCTGCCGAAGGGCATCACCGCCGCGTCCGCCACTCCCAGCTTGAGGGATTCGAGCTGTTCGTTGGTATTGCCGTGGCGCAGGATCTTCACGCCGTTCTCCGGGATGCCGTAGACCCGCATGATCGCGCGGGTGAAGGCTTCGAGGTCCGCCAGCGACTTGCGCTTCCCCTGCACGGTCTTGCCGTTGAGGTCCGCCGGCGTGTTGATGCCCCGGTCGCCGCGGGCGACGATGGCGCGGGCCCCGAGACCGCCCTGGAACAGCAGCCGCAGCGGCGCCTTGCCGTCCTTCTTGAACGATCCGATGCCGTGGTAGCCGTGGGTCGCCGCCAGCGAGTTCAGCATGGCCACCTCGATGCGCTTGGCCGTCAGCGCCCGCACGTTGGCGTCGCTGCCGCCGATGGGCTCCACGGTGACGCTGATGTTGGAGTTCCGGCTCACGGTATCGCCCATGCCCACCGCGAGAATGTGGAACCGGGCGCCTACGGTGGATGTGCCCAGGGACAGGGCCGTCTGGGCGTTCAGTTGCGCTGCGAAACAGAAGAGTCCCGCCACCAGTATGAGACTTGCGCGTATAAGGCGTTTCATTTGTCCTCCTTGAGCGCGGTCCGACTTTGAACCCCGTACGTCTGCATCGATATCCTCGGACAGGCCCCTAGCCTAGCTAACACCGCGGGAACGGGGTGTCAATTCTTGACAGGTGCATTCAAAAGTCCTGTTTCCATTTCGTCATTCGTCCGGTTTCCCTTCCGTCATTCCCGCGAAAGCGGGAATCCAGGGGCGGGGTGGGGCCAAACGGGCGTTTCCCCGCCTCACCCCACCTGGATTCCCGCTTTCGCGGGAATGACGGAAGGGGAGCATCGGACTTTTGAAGAGCCCTGCAATTCTTGACGCCTTTGCCGGACAAGACCCAGGTCGGTGAGACGTCGGGCAGGCGGAAATCCGGCCGGCGCCGACGACCCTGCGCCCGAAGGGATGGCACTCTTCATGCGCGGGCACCTGGTCCTGCCGCATCGTTGGCCATCACGTGAGAATCGGTCTTGATCAACGATTCCGCAGGAATACCCAAACCTTGGTGCAGCCGCCAGACCATCTTCAGGCTCAACGGGCGTTTTCGGTTGAGAATCTCGTAGACCCGGCCACGACCGCCGATATAGGGAACCAGATCCTTCGGCGCCAGTCCGTTCTGGTCCATGTGGTACCGGATCGCGGCGACGGGATCCGGTAGATCGAGCGGGTAGTGCTTGGCTTCCCAGGCCTCGACGAGAGTCACCAGAACATCGAGACGATCGCCCTCCGGCGTATTGCGTTTCGCCGCCATCAGGCGCTCGATTTCCTTCAGCATTCGACGGTAATCCCGCTTGGTTTTGATCGGTGCAATATCCATGGTCGACCCTCAAATCGTCTGGGCATCGATGGCGTCATAGTCCCGATGGTTGCCGATGAACCGAATGGATCAAACGGGCCGCCTCGCTCGACCTCCTTTCACCATCGGAGAAGCAGACGGTGGAGGAACGGTGGATGGAACTGGTGGCGGAGATCAGTGTCTGGAGCAGGCGGTAGCGGATCAGATCCGTCACCCCGGACTTGATCCGGAGTCAAGCCCGGAGTGACGTCAGATCTGATTTCGGGCACACTCAGGCCGCGTTCTGCAGCGGCGACACGTTCAGGTTGTAGAGCCTCGCCACGTTGGTGTTGAGCAGCTTCGCGCGGTCGCCGGCGTCGAGCGGGCCCAGGTCCCGGGCGATGACGTCCTGGGAGTGGGGCCAGGTCGAATTCTGGTGCGGGTAGTCGTTGGACCACATGCAGTTGTCCGCGCCGAACCAGGAGAACAGCCGCCCGCCGATGTGGTCGTTGAAGAAGGTGGCGTAGACCTGCCGGGCGAAGTATTCGCTGGGCGGCTTGTCGATTTGCAGGGGATGGGCGTGGCGGTGGCGCCGGAAGTTCTTGTCGCACTGGCCCAGCCAGAAGGGGATCCAGCCGATCTCGTTCTCCACCGAGACGATCTTGAGCCTGGGGTAGCGCTCGAGCACGCCGGAGAAGATGATGTCGAACAGCGCGTCCTCGATCTCCCGGGTCTGCTCGACGCCGATGCGGTAGCGCTTCATGCCCGTGGCCGTCTGGCGGTGCATGCTGTCGCCGAAGCCGGTGAGGATGTGCAGGTGCACCGGCATTTCCAGATCCTGGGACGCCGCCCAGAACCGCTCGTAGTGGTCCGAGGTGAAGGGCAGGTCCTTGTGGGGCACCTGCCAGATGAGGGTGCCGACCATCCCTTCCTTCTTGCAGCGTTCCATTTCGGCGAGGGCGTGGTCCATGTCGAAGGCCGAGATCAGGGCGACGCCGAACAGCCGGTCCGGTGCTCCCTTGCAGTATTGGATGAGCCAGTCGTTGTAGGTGCGAAACAGGCCTTCCTGGAACACGGGGTCCTCGACGCAGAAAAATCCGAGTCCCAGGCTGGGGTAGAGGACCTCACCGGACACCCCGTCCTGGGCCATGTCCTTGATGCGCTCCACCGGGTCCCAGCCACCGGGCCGCGCCACCGAGAAGCCCGCCCGGCGGAACTCCTCCACCTGCTCCGGTCGCTGGCCCGCCATGAACAGCCCGCCCACGGCTTGCGGCACCACGTCCGGCGATCCGAACATCCAGGCGTCGCGCCCCTCGTCGAAATAGGCCTTGGGCGCCCGGTCCCTCATGGACGACGGCAACCCCTTCTCCCAGAGGTCGGGGACCTCGATGACATGCGAGTCTGCCGAGATGATGGCTTGTTCCATGACGGTTCCTCCTTTGAACCCTTAGTCTCCTCAAAGAATCTCTTATCCCGCTAATGACCGCGCTTGTCAAAGGCCGAAATCACCCCTCCGCCGCGGCCTCTCTTCCGGCGATCAGCCCCTGCACGGTACACCGTCCCATGCCGTGCTGGTTGAAGCCGCCGGCGGACTCTCCGCCGCAGTAGAGGCCGGGGATGACCTGGCCGTTCATGTCCAGTACCTGGCACTTCTCGTTGATGCGCAGGCCGGCGCGGCTGTCGTGGACCAGGGGAGTGCCCCAGGCGGCGTGGAAGGGCGGCGTCTGGATCTTGTACTTGGGGGAAGGTTTGCTGAAGTCCTCGTCGGTGCCGGAATCCACGAACGAGTTGTAGCGGCGCACCGTGGCTTCCAGGGCGGCGCCGCTCATGGGCACGGCCTGCCAGGGGTTCTGGATTGCGGCGGCGAGGTCCGCCAGGGTGTCGGCGGTGAAGAAATAGCCGTCCGGGTCGACGTACGGCGGGGTGACCTTCCAGCCCTCGCGTTCCACAGCGTCGGAGTCGAAGATGGCCCACACGGGTCCGCCCGAGTAGTCGGGCGCCTTGGAGCCTGCGTTCATGGCGACGGCGGCGTTGAAGAAGTTGGAGTGGTGGGGATCGTATTCGACGTGGGTGTTGCGGTGGTCCCCGGGCGTGTACGGGTCGATGTCCTTGTGCTTGTTGCCTTCCGGGTAGTCGCCCTGGGTCTCGTCGTAGAAACGTTCGCCCACCTGGTTCACCAGGATCAGGTCGTGCCAGTCCTTGACGGCCAGGCCCGCGGCGCGCACCAGCGGGAAGATTGGGCTCTCCAGCTTCCACGGGAAGTAGTTCCAGCGGGTGCCCAGGGCGCGCTGCACCCGGATGTTGTCGCCGTTCTCCAGGATCTGGTTGGCGAGACCCCAGAGGGAGGCGCCCACGGCCATGGCGGCGAGTTCGCCGCTGGCGTCCTGGTACGAATAGGGCTCGCCGGCGACCTGGTAGACTTCGGTGAGCCTTGGGTCGAACATGCGCCGGAAGTTGATGTTGCTGGTGCTGCCGCCGGTGGCGACGACGACGGCCTTGTGGGCGCGGATGGTCAGGTTGGGTTCGGTGCGGTCGATGTTGCCCTCGGAGCGGTAGCTTCGCAGCGGGGCCGTGGCGCCGGGCATCACCGTGGGCGTGTATTCGGCGGTGATCCCGAGGACCCGTCCGGAAGGCTGGCCCGGCGCGCCCTCGCGGATGATGCCGGACATCTTGTAGTTCAGCAGGAACTTCACGCCCTTTTCCCGGGCGCTGGCCTCCAGCGGCCGCACCAGACCGGTGCCGGGCCGGCCGTTGGGGCTGGCCAGGCCGGCGCCGTGTTCCCAGAAGGTATGATTCTCCCGATGCGCCGAGTTGCCGGTGGAGTGGGCGCCCTGGCTGTCGGGCGGAATCTCCTTGAATTTCACGCCGTTGGCCACAAGAAACTCATACGTTTCCGCACAATGGTCGGCGAAGGCGCGGATCACGGCACGGTCACTGTAGCGGTAGTCCGGGAAGCCGTTGACCTGCACCACCGACCAGTCCGTGAGGTCGGCGAAGACGGTGTCCGGCGAGTCTTCGATACCGTACTTGCGTTGCGCGCTGGTGCCGCCCCCCAGCGGCACGTTGCCGCCGCTGATGATGGCGTGACCGCCCACGTCGTAGTTGGTTTCCACCACCAGCACCGACGCCCCGGCGTCCGCCGCCACGATGGCCGCGGGCAGCCCCGTGGCTCCCGATCCGATGATGACCACATCCGCGGAAAGATCCGGTTCGCGCGGGAATTCCGCTGATTCATGCGTCATCTCTTGCGTCTCCTTTGGTTGATTGACGACCCGGCTACGTACCGCTTACCTGAACGCGGGTATGACCTGCGTGGCGAAGAGTTCCACGCTACGGAGTTCGTCATGGGTAAAGTAGTGGATGAACTCGGTAACCCCAAGATCCACGAATCCTTGAATCCGCCGGACACACTCTTCCGGCGTGCCGGCTATGCGGGATTCCAGGTAGACTGTGTGCGGCAGCTCGAGTGCCTCGGCGGCGCGCGCGTACTCTTCCCGGTCCCGTCCGATGACGGTGCCGGCCCACAGGGAGCGTCCGATCTCCCCTGGGTCGCGGCCCGCTTCCTCGCAGTGCCTCTCGAGGAAGCCGAGCTTCCTCCGGTACTGCGCCGCGTTGATGGGTGTCTGGATATTCCAGCGGTCCGCGCATCGCGCGGCCACCCGCAGCATCGTCCGCGACCCCCGGGCGCCGATGGTGATGGGCGGCCGGGGCGACTGGATCGGCTTGGGGCTGCAGTAGGCGTTGTCCGTACGGAAATGCTTGCCCTCGAAGGTCACCGTCTCCTCCGCCCACATGCGCTTGATGATGTCCACGGCCTCCGTCAATTGCTGCGCCCGCTGCGCCATGTCCGGGAAGGCGAATCCGTATGCGGCGTGCTCCTCCTCGAACCAGCCGGCGCCCAGGCCCAGCTCCAGCCTTCCGCCGCTGATGACGTCCAGGCACGCGCCCATCTTGGCCAGCAGCGCCGGGTTGCGGAAGGAGACGTTGGAGCAGAGGGTGCCGATGCGGACCCGCTTGGTCAACGCGGCCAGCGCCGAGAGGGTGACCCAGGACTCGTAGAAGGGGGCGGTGGGCGGCGGCAGCGGGTGGAACAGTTTGGAGGTGAAGAAGTGATCGTTGAGCCACACCGAGTCGAAGCCCAGCTCCTCCGCCCGGAGCGCCACCTCACGGATATGGTGGAAATCGACCCCGGTCTGGATGGGGGTTACACCGAAGGATACTCGCTGGGACATGCGAATGGATCGGACGGGTGCCTAGATGGACGCGAGCTTCTTCAGGATGGCGTCGTGTGCGATCTGCTCTGATTCAGTGCCCTCGAAGATGACGCCGCCCAACACCTTGGCCGTCGGGATCCGATCCTCGAATACTCCCTGAACGGCGACGTGGAAGTAGGCCAGCGCGGAATGGCCGCCGGTGTCGTTTGCGTCCGTGAGCGCATCTCCGGGGACCTGAATCTCCGAGGCGCGGCCTTTGACGTAATAGGCCATGTCGTCGTCGATGACCAGCAGGGTGATGCGGCCGTTTCGCCGCAGGTCCGTGGCGCATTCCCCGTCGCCCCAGGTTGCGAGACTGAGACTTCCGCCGTCTTTGGCGATGACGTCGGCGTAGCTCAGCATGCCGGCGTTGGCCCATCCTTCTTCGTCCACCGTGATAATCTGGACCACGCGATTCCGCTTCTCGGCAAGGTTGCCGGGCCGCAACAGCGCCAAGGCATCGTCGGGGAGGCTGTCCGATACGAACCGGGCCATGGAAGCTCCTTTCCTGCGCTCAAATCTCGACCCCGGATCAGGGTCCTCTCATGCATGTAATGGACGGCTCGGGAGTGTTCGTTCAGGGCTCCGGGGCCCACTGGAGCTCGCGCTCCATGAAGTCCACCACCATGGGCCAGGCCAGCTCGGCGGCGTGGGCGTGATAACCCACCGCGCCCGGGTCCACGAACCCGTGCCCGCCGAACGGAAAGAAATGCCACTCCAGCGGCTGGCCGTTCTCCCGGAACGCGTACATCATCCTGTCCTGGACCGGGATGTTGGTGACCACGTCGTCCGCGCCGTAGAGGTTTATGGAGGGACAACGGATGGTCCTGGCCTTCTCCCAGGGCGGGATGGGCCGCATGTCCGTCGGGGGCTCGTCCCGGACCGTGGGATAGTAGCCCACGAACGCCCGCACCTCCGGCGTTGCCGCAACGAAGTTAATGGCGATGCGCCCGCCCATGCAGTAGCCCGAAACCGCCACCCGCTTGTTGTCCACGTGGGGCTGGGACAGCAGGAAGCGCCAGCTCTCGGTGAGCGCGGCGGTGAACTGGTCGTCGGAGGTCTTGGCCTGGATTTCGGCGCCGCTCACGATGTGCGTCGGCTCCGGATAGCCCAGTTGCTCGAAGACGTTGGGGGCAAAGGTGCTGTAGCCCAGGGCGGCGAACTTCCGCGCCTCGATCTTGATGTAGTCGGTCAACCCGCCCTTGGGGTGGATGAGCAGCAGGGCCGGCCCCGGCTCCGTCCGTTGCGGGTGGGCCAGGAACCCGGCGACACCGTGGTCCTTTGTGTTGAACAAGCGCTCGATGAGCTGCATGGGTCCTCCCGGCTGGCGATGATGGCCGGGAGCGTAACACGATACCGTGACACCGGAAAGGGCGGGGAGGGGAGTGTTAGCGCAAAGCGATAATGTCCCCTTTTCAACAAAGCTAAGATGTCCCCATTAGGAGAAGGAAGGGGGGCAAGGGATTGGCGAATACAGGAGAGGGGCTGACGATGAAGGAAGTGGACCGTCTGGGAGTGATACGGGATGTCGTAGGGAAGCGACTGCGGCAACGGGAGGCAGGGGAGCGGATGGGGTTGTCGGTGCGGCAGGTGAAGCGGCTCTTGCGGCGGTACCGGGAGCAGGGGGCAAGGGGGCTGATTTCGGGGCACCGCGGGCGCAAGGCGAACAACGCCATCGCACCGGAGAAGCGGGCGGAGATGCTGGGGTTGGTGCGGGAGCGCTACGAGGACTTCTCACCGACCCTGGCAGCGGAGAAGCTCCGGGAGGTGCACGGCCATCGGATATCGGCGGAGACGGTGCGCAAGTGGATGATCGCAGAGGGGCTGTGGCGGTCGAGGAAGGGCCGGGAGATGCGGGTGCATCCGAGCCGTCCCCGGCGGGCGGCGCTGGGCGAGTTGGTGCAGATCGACGGTTCGCCGCACCGGTGGTTCGAGGACCGGGGGCCTTCCTGCACTCTGATCGTGTTCATCGACGACGCCACCAGCCGGCTCCTGGCCCTGCGGTTTGTCGAGGCCGAGACCACCGAAGCCTACATGAGCACCCTGCGCGGGTATCTGCATCAGCACGGCCGGCCGGCAGCCGTCTATTCGGACAAGCACAGCATCTTCCGGGTCAATCAAAAGGACCGCGAGGGTGAGCTGACTCAGTTCACCCGGGCGCTCAAGACCCTGGACATCCAGCCCATCCACGCCAACACCCCTCAAGCCAAGGGCCGCGTGGAACGGGCCAACGCAACCCTCCAGGACCGTCTGGTCAAGGAACTGCGCCTGAAGGGCATCGACTCCATCGACCAGGCCAATGCCTTCCTGCCCAAGTACATCGAAGACTACAATCGCCGCTTCGCCCTACCCCCGCACAACCCCCGCGATGCCCACCGCCCCGTGCTCCACGACGCCGCTGCCATAGACCTCATCCTGAGCTTCCACTCCACCCGCAAGCTCAGCCGCAACCTCACCCTGAGATACCACAACCATGAGTACCAGATCCTCAACCAGGGCAAGGGCTACCGCCTGCGCTCAAGCCCCGTCACCGTGTGCGAGCGCTTCGACGGCCGCGTCTCCCTGTTGTGCCAGGGCAAGACCCTCGACTACCGCATCCTTGCCCAAGGCCAGACGCCCATCCCCCTCGACGACGAAAAGAGCCTCCACCGCACCGTCGACACCGCCCGCGCGCTTCAGCGCAAACGCCCCAAGTACAAACCCTCCCCAGACCACCCCTGGAACCGCTGGAAACGCTCCCTCCCCCACACCCAGCCCCCAGCCGGTTGACCACACCCGCCCCGTCGCCAAGCCCCCCGGTCCTGTCCGGCTTGTCCCGACCCTGGCCGCCCCCCTCCGCGCACCTGCGCCAAGCCTGTGGACAATCGGCGGTGGCCGGCTGTGCCCCAGCCGACAACCCCCACCTACCCTTGACCGGACCGAAAAACACCGGCTGCGGTCCCCGCTACACCGTGAGTATACGCTGGCCAGTCAACCACTGGCCGCAAGCCCATCCCGGCCATCGTTGCCCTTCAGCAGGTAAGCGCAGCGTGTCACCCGAAGGACCGTAGCGCAGCCGTGGAGGCGCGCAGTGCCTTGTCTCGTTGCCCGCTCCTGCTACCCCCTCCCGCCACACCTAAAAGGGGACATCTCTGCTTTGCCTAAAGGGGACATCTTGGCGTTGGCTTGACAGGGCGGGGAGGGGAGTGCCCGCTACCAGAGAACCGGCACCGGACAAACAGGAGACCGACTATCGTTGACGCGGATCATGACGTGATCATGGATTGTTTTTTTGACTGATTGCAATTTCCGAGGCCGAATGCTCCACGGGTTCACATGGCTGTGCCTTCGGCATCGTCTCAGGCGCATTCAAAAGTCCTGTTTCCTTTTCGTCATTCCCGCGAAAGCGGGAATCCAGGTGGGGTGAGGCGGGGAAACGCCCGTTTGGCCCCACCCCGCCCCTGGATTCCCGCTTTCGCGGGAATGACGGAAGGGGAGCATCGGACTTTTGAAGAGCCCTGGGCATCGTCTTGACTTGAATGCAGAAATCCGCAATGGGTACGGCTATGCGAGTCATCGATGCAGACGGACATGTGAACGAGTGCCCTGCGACCTTTGACGACAAGTACATGGATCCGGCGTTCCGGTCCCGGCGGCCGGCCATCGTCGGCTCGGGGGGCTTGTACTACTGGATGATCGGCGAGCAGGTGGTGCCGCGGCGGTCGGGCTCCGGGTGCAACAACTTCAGCACTCCGGCCAGGGTCGACGGCAAGCCCACCAGGCACGGCGCGCTGATCGAGGGGAAGAACCTGGACAGCCTGGACAGCCAGGAGCTGTCGGACCTGAACGCCCGCCTCGAGGCCATGGACGCCGAGGACATCGACGTCCAGGTCATCTATCCGACGCTCTTCCTGGCCTATCCGCTGACCACGGAGCCCGCCCTCATGTCGGCCCTGTGCTCGTCCTACAACCGCTGGCTGGGCGACACGCTGTCGGGGAGCGACCGGCTCAAGTGGGCCGGGGTGGTCAATCTGGAGGACGTCCCTTCGGCCGTGCAGGGCGTCTACGAGGCCAAAAGCCTCGGCGCCTCGTCCATGATGGTGCTGGGGACCGCGGGCGACCGCATGCTCGACAACCCCATGTTCCTGCCGTTCTACGAGGCCATGGCGGAGACGGACCTGACCCTGGGAGTGCACGTGGGCTGGTCGTGCCCGTCGCTCAACAATCTCTACAGCGAGCTGTACCCCTCCTGGATCACCGCGTTCACCATGCCGTTGCTGATGGGATTCGTCGCCTTCATGACCGGCGGTCTCCTGGACCGGTTCCCGAACCTGCGTGTGGTCTTCCTGGAGGCGGGCTGCCTTTGGATACCGTTCGTCCTCGACCGCCTCAACCACCGGTACCCGCATGCCCACCGGCTGGCGAACCTCTACCCGCAGATCAACGTCAACGCCGCCGCCGAGCCCGGCGAGTACCTGAAGCGCGGCAACCTGTACTGGAGCGCGGAGGTGGAGGACGACATGCTGCCCCAGGTCATGGATCTGGTGGGAGAGGGCCAGATCGTTTTCGGCTCCGACATGCCCCACTCCGACCGGGAGCGTTACGCCGCCAAGACGCTGCGCGAGCGGGACGACGTGAGCGAATCGGGCAAGAACGCGATCCTGGAGAGCAACCCCGCGCGGCTGTACGGGTTCTAGGAGCTTGCGCCATGGGAATTCGCGAAAGCCGAATCCCTGAACCGCAAGGAGAACTTGAAATGTCGCTCAATACCTATCTCTTCTTTGACGGCAATTGCCGGGAGGCCTTCGAGTTTTACCGCTCGGTGTTCGGCGGCGAGTACGAGATGCTACAGACCTTCGGCGACGGGCCGCCGGACCTGAACGTGGTGGAGGAGGAGAAGGACCGCATCATGCACGTCGCCCTCGCCGTTGGATCGGGCGTGCTGATGGGAAGCGACAGCGCCTCCGCCTTCGGTCCGCCTCCGGTTCAGGGGACCAACTTCGCGATATCCATCGACGGCGAGAGCAGGGAGCACTGCGACGAGGTTTTGGCGAGACTGTCGGAGGGAGGCACGGTCACCATGCCCATGCAGGAGACCTTCTGGGGTGCCTACTTCGGCAGTTGGATCGACCGGTTCGGCGTCACTTGGATGATCAGCTACGAGTTGCCGCGCGAGTAGGCCGGGAACCCCCCACTTCACTTGCACTCGGAGGAGACATGGCAGAGAAGATGCTAAAGGGCAGTTGTCTGTGCAAGGCCGTCCGATTTGAAATCAGCCCGCCGTTCATCCGCTTCGCCCACTGCTACTGCTTACGCTGCCGGAAGGCCACGGGCGGGGTCAAGTCCAGCAACATCTCGGTGCCGCCGGAGCAGTTCAAGTGGATCTCCGGCGAGGACGTGATCTCCCGGTGGGACATGCCCGAGGCGCGCGCGTTCGCCATCGCCATTTGCTCCAAGTGCAACTGCCAGGTGGCTCGTCCCACACGGGACGGCTCACGCATGACCGTTCCCGCGGGCAGCCTCGATGACGAGCCCGGCGAGGGGCCATCGGCGCACCGCTACTGGGACAGCCGTGCCGGTTGGGCTGCGACCGACGAGTCCCACCTGCCGTACGAGGACTGACGGTGATGGCGGAGCAAGACCGTGAATTCGTGGTGGGCTCCGTTTGGCCCACCAACCGCACCGGGACCCTGGGCGACAACGAGCTGGACCGCCGGCTGCCGCCGGCCATCCGGCTCGTGCACGTCACCATGGATTTCCAGGAGGGGACCGAGGAGGAGTTCTCCCGCTCCATCCCCGGCTACGAGGCCAAGGCCGCGGGCCTTGTGGACCAGAAGCCCGAACTCATCCGCGTGCTCGGCGCGCCGCCCTTCATGATCCTGGGGTTCGACGGTGAGAGCCGGGTCATACGGGGCTGGGAAGAGAAGTACGGCGTGCCCATGTTCACGTCCGGGCAGAACCACGTGCGCGCCATGAGGGCGTTGGGGATCAAACGCCTGCTCGGCGGCACCTACCTGCCCGACAACCTCAACGACATCTTCGCCAAGTACCTGCGGGAGGCGGGCTTCGACGTCATCGCCATGGAAGGCATGGACGCGCCGTTCCACGAGGTGCCCAACATCCCGCCCGCGCAGATCGCCGAGCACCTCAAGCAGTCGTTCCGCCGCCACCCCGGCGCCGAGGCCCTCTACCTGCTGGGCTCCGCCTGGAAGGTCCTGGACGTCCTCGAAGACATCGAGGACAGCGTCGGCGTGCCGGTGATCTATCCTCTCACCGCCCGGAGCTGGGAAACCCAGCAACGCCTGGGCTTCCGCCAGCCCATCACGGGCTACGGCCGGCTGCTGTCCGAGATGCCGGACCTGGGTCCCGTGGTCGGTGATTAGTTGGACACACAGCCCGGAAAGTCGGGGAAGCTGATGCCGAGTCCGGGTTCCCTGTCCTGGTGGATGAAGGCGACGTAGAGCATGGCTTCTTGCCTAGGCGCAAGCGGTGAATTGAAGCCGTACACCGCAGGCTTTGACGATCTTGTGGACGGTGTCGATCTTTGGGATGTTTCTGGTCGACAGAGCACGCGACAAACCAGATCGGTTCAAACCGGTTCTGCGTGAGAGCTCCGATACGCCGCCAACCGCTTCCGCAACGTTTCGGAGAGCGATCAACAAATCCTCGTGGTCGCTGTCCGGGTCCTCAAGCACCACATTCAGGTATTCGGCAATCGCCTCGGGTGTCTTGAGGTAGTCACTTGTCTTGTAGGGCACGGCCGGCATGGCGTTACTCCTGTTTGTATCGCTTCCAATATCTCTGGGCCTGTTCGATGTCGGCGTGCTGGCCCCTCTTGGCGCCGCCACCCAGAAGGATTACGGTCTCCCTGCCGTCGCGGCCGAAATAGACGCGGTACCCTGGGCCATAGTCAATCCGGAGTTCCAGGACGCCTTGGCCGACGCTCTTGTGATCACCGAAGTTGCCGCGTTCAATCCGGTCAAGACGCTTCGCGACCCGTATCTGAACTCGTGTGTCGATACCATTCATCCAGTCATCGAAAGGTACGTCGCCCCGTTCCGTCTGGAACTTCTTGACAGTCACGATCTCCTCCTCCTCCTCCTCAGCCGCTCTCCTCTAGATCAAGCTTCTCCACGACTCCTTTCGTATACTCTAGTATACATAAGCTTCGGGCATGTCAACCTCTCCTATGACACAAACCGCGACATGGTCACCGGCGTGTACTCGTCCGGCGCCTGCGTCACCACCAGCTCCGGCTCGATACCGTAGAGGCGGCGGGCGTTGCCGCCCAGCATCTTCTCCTGGACGTGCTTCGGGACGTTGTGCTTGGTCATGGCGTCCATGGCTTCCCACACGTCGGCGGCGTCGAGGTGGGGCATGTCGGAGGACCACAGGCCGATGTCCTCGTAGAGGTCCCAGAGCCGGAAGGTGATCTCCTCGTCGCCCTCGAAGGCGATAAAGCAGCTCTTGTAGAAGACCTCCTTGGGGTCGCCGATGTTCTCGTTAGTATGCCGGTAGAGCTCCAGGTAGCCCTCGGCCTTCTCCAGCACCAGCGGCAGCCAGCTCGAGTTGGACTCCAGGATCGCCACCTTGAGCCGCGGGAACTTCTCGAGCCACCCGGTCATCAGCACCACGCCGGTCCAGGTCATGGCTTCGGCGATGAACCCGTAGGCGGCATCGCCGGCCTGCTGCGAACCCATGGCCTGCATGATGTTGGCGACGAACTGGCCGGGCGAGTAGACGAGCACGTTGTCCTCGTCGGCGAAAAGGCGCTTTCTGTCCCGGCCCATGCGCTCCTCGAGGCCTGGGGAAAGGGGCTCGCCCCGGGACGGGAAGGTGTGCATGCCCAGCACCATGCCCAGCTCCTCGAACTCCTTCCACAGGGGATCGAACTCGGGAAAGGTGGGGTAGCGGTTGAGGGCGATGATGGGCCGCACCAGCGCCGACTTGAAGCCGCGCTTGGCGACCCGCCTCAGCTCGTCGATGGCCCGGTCCACGTCCTGCAAGGGCAGCACCGCGGCCGGGTACATGCGTTTCCGGTCCGCGCCGCAGTAGTCGTAGACCCAGTCGTTGTAGGCCCGGGCGCACAGGTGGGCGGCCTCGGCATTCTCCACCAGCGGCAGGTAGACGAAGGTCGAGGGGAAGATCATCACTTGGTCGATGCCGGAGGCATCCATGTCCTTGAGTCGCACGTGGGGGTCCCTGGCGCTGGCGTTGCGGCCGACCGTCTCGTCCCATTCCTTGGTGCCGGGCTGGACGCTGCCGATCTCTTCCTTGGTCAGGCCGGGATGCCACGTCTCCGCGGGGTATTTCCACTCGTTGGGGCTGCGGAAGCTGATGCGCGAGTTCCTGACCAGCACGAGCTGGTCGGCGTCGCGGTAGAAGTGCGTCTTGGCCAACGAGCGATGGCGCTCGGGAATGTACTTGTCCCAGACCTCCGGGGGCTCGTAGATGTGGCTGTCGCAGTCGAAAACGGGAAAGTCCTTGGTACGGCCCTTGGCGCTGTAAGCCATGATGACCTCCTGTGGGTAGGTTAGTTTCGCTCCATGACAAATCCGTCTTGGGTTGTCAATCAAAGGCGCGGAGGCAGCTCTTGGTCTCGCGGAATCACATGCACGTCCTCCGGGCGCCATCCCACCCGGAGCCGGCCGTCGCGGACCACGGCGGCGGCCTGGGCGCCCGGGACGCGGATTCGCAGGGACAGTGAACCGACCCGGCCGATGACCAGCACGCTGTCGCCGTAGTGCACCGATCCCTCCACCGACATGTCGAACGTGTTGAGCCCCTCCGTCCGCTCGCCTTCGTGGATGAGCCGGATGTCCTCCGGACGCACCAGCGCGTGGACGCGGCTGCCGCCGATGCCGCCGTCCGGGCGCGCCGCGGTGATCTCGCCCAGGGAGTCCACCGCCAGCCTCCCCTCGTTGGGGTCGACCACGGCGGCCTCGAAGAAGTTGCTGTCGCCGATGAAGTTCCCCACGAACCAGGTGGCGGGCCGGTGGTACATTTCCAGCGGCGGGGCGACCTGTTCGATCTTGCCGTCGTTGAAGACGGCGATCCGGTCCGACATGGTCATGGCCTCGGTCTGGTCGTGGGTCACGTAGATGGTGGTGATCCCCACCTCGCCGTGGATACGCTTGATCTCCACCTGCATCTGCTCGCGCAGGTTCTTGTCCAGCGCTCCCAGGGGCTCGTCGAGCAGCAGCACGTCGGGCTCGAACACCAGCGCGCGAGCCAGCGCCACCCGCTGCTGCTGGCCGCCGGACAGCTCGCGAGGATACTTGACGGCGAACTCCGCCAGCCCCACCAGCTCCAGCGCCTTTTTCACCCGCGGCCGGACCTGGTCGCGCGGGAACTTGCGCATCTTGAGCGGGAAGGCGACGTTGGTCTCCGTTGTCATGTGCGGAAACAGCGCATAGTTCTGGAACACCATGCCGATGTTGCGCCGGTAGGGCCGGACGTTGGCCAGCGAATGTCCGTCCAGCTCCAGCGTTCCGGCGGTGAGATCCTCGAACCCCGCGATCATGAGGAGCGTGGTGGTCTTGCCCGATCCGCTCGGTCCCAGCAGCGTCAGGAACTCGCCCTTGCGGACGTCGATGGAGATGCCGTCCACGGCGTTGACGCGGCCGTCGTAGGACTTCACGACGTCTCTGAGGCGCAGGTAGGAGTCGCTCATCTTCACTCCTTGAATTGGTCCCGGCGCCATTTGAACGCTCCGGCCAACCCCAACTCGGCCACCTTGGCCTGGAAATCGCGGTGCACCTGCGACTCGGTGGCGTAGGTCGGCGCGATGAGATCGACGGAGCTGTTGAAGGCCATGCGGATGCCCTGGGCCTCGAGGATCCGGTTGACGGAAGTGCGTGCGCAGAAGAGCGCCTCCGGGCCGATCAGGCCCAGACGCCGGGCGTACTTGAGCGTGGCCTCTTCGAGTTGATCGGCGGGCACTACGCGGTTGACCATGCCGATGTTACGCGCTTCCACCGCGTCGATCATGTCGCCCATGTAGATCAGCTCCCGAGCGCGCTTCAGGCCGATGACCCAGGGCATCATCATGGCCGTGGCCGGGCCGGCGAAGCGTATCTCCGGTTCCCCGAAAAGGGCGTCCTCGGCGGCGATGGTCAGGTCGCAGAGCATGGTCATGACGCACCCTTCGCCCAGGGCGTGCCCCCGTACCGAGGCGATGACGGGCGTGTGCAGGTCCCAGATGGCGGTGGCCAGCCTGAGCCCGCGGCTCAGCCGGTGGTGTGTGCGGATGGCGTGGTGCCGGTCCTTCTCCCGCTCCGGGTCGTTGCGCTCCACGTCGTGGCCGGCGCAGAAGCTCTTGCCCTCGCCCCTCAGCACGATGACCGTGACGGCGGGGTCCCGATCGGCGGTTTCGAGGGCTTCGAGCAGCGCCTGCGAGAGCGCCCGGTTGAGGGCGTTGCGCTTCTCCGGTCGGTTGAGCGAGATGATGCCGATTTCGCCGTCCTTCCGGTAGGTGAGAACCGGGTCGGTGTCCGTCATGTGTCTTTCTCCCGCGGGACGATCAGTGCGTCCACCACGATGCACCCCTGGCCCCGGGGGAGTGCCATGACCGGGTTCAGGTCGATCCCGGCGATGGAGTCCCGCTCGGCCCAGGCGAAGTCCCCGAGCGCGGCCAGGCACTCGCGCACCGCCTGCACGTCGCGCGCCGCCCGCCCTCGCACGGCTCCCAGCAGCCGCCGGCCGCGGGTCTCGGCGATCATGGCATTGACGTCGCCGTCGCGGAGCGGCAGCGGGCGAAGCGCGACGTCGTCGAGGATCTCCACCAGGACGCCGCCGACCCCGAACGCGAGCACGAGCCCGAAGTCGGGGTCGCGGCTCACGCCCATGAACAACTCCACCGCATCACGGACCATGGCCTGGACCACGAAGACGGCATCGGAGGGTGGGGGCGAGACCTGTTCCAGCCGCGCCGCCATTTCGTCGAAGGCTGCCGCCAGGGCCGCGTCGTCCGCGAGGCCCGCGGCCACCAGGCCCAGATCGGACTTGTGCGGGATGTCGTCGGACGCCACCTTGAGCACGACGGGAAACCCGATGCCCCGGGCGGCGTGCAGCGCCTCCTCGCGTGATGTTGCGATCCGTTCCCGAACCACGGGAAGGCCGGCCTCGCCGAGCAGCTTCTTGGCATCCACCTCGTTGATTTGGAAACGCCGCGGTTTCCCGTCGCCCAGCCAGGCGGCGACGCGGGCAGCCGGCGGCGGCTCCGGCAGAGGGTCGAAACCCGGCATGGACCAGCGCGCCAGCCGGTCGACGGCGCCGAGGCCCTGCCGCGCCCCTCCGATGGTGGGGACGCCAGCCAGGCGCAGCGCGTCGGCGAACTCCTGCCGAAAGAGGCCCGGCCGGGTGTTCATGAAGTAACACGGCTTGGCGGTGCGGCGGGCGGTTTCCGCCAGATACTGGGTGTACCGGGTGGGGACCATCGGCGAATCGTCGCGGCTGTCGCTCACCATGACGATGGAGTCCACGTCGGGCTCGTCCTCCAGCACCTTCAGCCCGTGAGGGATGTTCACGTCGAAGTTGCCGTCGCCCCAGGCGTCCAGGGGGTTGCCGTCGCCCGTTACCGAACCGATGACGCGCCTTGCTTCCCGGAGGCCGTCCTCCGAGAGCGGCAGCAGGGACAGGCCCGCGGCTCCGGCGACATCCAGGATCAGCTCGGCCTGGCCCCCGGAAGCCGTGAGCACGCCGAGCTTCCGGCCGGTGGGCCAGCGCTCGCCCTGACAGCACGCCAGCACTTCGGTCAGCTCGTCCATGTCGCCGACCTCGATGGCGCGGTGCCGCTTGAGGACCTCCGAGAAGACACGGGCCTCGCCGGCGAGGCCGCCGGTGTGGCTGGCGATGGCACGGCGGGTGCGGGCGTTGCGCCCGACCTTGAGCACCACCACCGGCTTGCCCTGGTCCGCGGCCTTGTCCAGCGCGGCGACATAGCGTTCCGGATCACGGATGGTCTCGGTGAATGTGGCGATGACCCGGGTGTCGGGGTCGTCGGCCAGGTGCTCGATGAACTCGGCGGTGGTGGTCACCGCCTCGTTGCCGGTGGAGATCACGTGGCTGAAGCCGAAACGGCGGCAGTCGGTCAGGAGCCCGATGGCGATGGAGCCGCTCTGGGTGACGATGGCGACGTTGCCGGGGAGCTTCTCGGGGTGCAGCAGGTTGGAGGTGTAGAGGCTGGTGCGGTGGCGCGGGCTCAGCACGCCCATGCAGTTGGGACCGCACACCGCCATGCCGGCGCCGCGGGCGGCGGCCTCCAGCTCTTCCTGGCGCCTGCGGCCTTCCTCGCCCACCTCCGCGAAACCGCCGTCCAGCACCACCGCGCCGCCGTAGCCGCGGGCCGCAGCGGCCTTGAAGGGCTCCGTCACGAGCCTGTGATTGACACAGAACACGATGGCGTCGATGCCTTCGGGGACTTCCTCAAGGTCGCGGTAGCAGCGTTTGCCAAGCACCGTCTCGTACTTCGGATTGATGGGATAGACGCCGCCGCTGTAACCCAGCAGGTCGAGCATCTCGAGGATGCGCCGGCCCGGTCCCCGGTTCTCGCTGGCGCCGTAGACGGCGATGGAGCCGGGCTTGAGGAGCCGCTCAAGTGGCATGGACGGGCCTCTTGCGCGTTGCCGCCGCGATGGCGGTGCCGATCAGCACGAGGGTGAACAGCAGGGTCGAAACCACAGCCAGCACCGGGTCGGCTTCCAGCCGGACGCTCTCGTACATCTTGCGGGGCAGGGTGGACGCTTCCCGCCCCGCGATGAAGATGGCGATGACGGTCTCGTCGAACGAGTGGATGAAGGCGAACAGCGCCGCCACCAGAAAACCCGGCCGCAGCACCGGCAGGGTGACGTGCAGGAAGGTCCGGAGCGGTCCGGCGCCGGAGCTCATGGCGGCGCGCTCGAGATTGCGGTCGAAGCCCTTGAGCGTGGCGGAGACGATCAGGAAGGCCACCGGCACGGAAACGCAGGTATGGGCGATGATGACGCCGATATGGTTGTTGGTCAGGCCCACCGGACTGAAGATGGCGTAGTAGCCCAGCGCCAGCACGATATGGGGGACCATGAGCGGCATCATCAGCAGGAAGTTCACCAGCCCGCGGCCCGGAAACCGGAAGCGCACCAGGGCGAAGGAGGCCGGCACCACCAGCGCCATGGTCACGAACATGGTGGCGGTGGCGATGATGGCGCTGTTGATGGTCGGCGTCGTCCACAACTCGTTGGCGAAGTAGGCCCGGTAGTACCCGAGCCAGTAGCCCGTGGGCGGGAACGCGAAAGAGGGCGAGTCGCTGAGCGACATGGGGATGACGATGAACATCGGCGCGGCGATGAACGCGCCGATGGCGATGGCGATGGCTCTCAGGAGGTTCATGGCGCGCTCACCCCCAGAGCTTGTCCAGCCCCACCAGCCGGTTGTAGATGGCCAGCAACGCCATGGTGGTGGCCAGCAGCACCACCGCCATGGCCGAGGCGAAGCCCCATTCGAGAAGTTCCTCGATCTGCTCGCCGATGAGTCCGGCGATCATCTGGTCCCTGGGTCCGCCCAGCAGCACCGGCGTTACGTAGAAGCCCAGGCAGATGATGAAGACCAGCGTGCAGCCGTTCACCACGCCGGGCAGGCTCAACGGCAGAAAGACCGTGCGAAAGCCCTGGAACGGCGTCGCGCCCAGGCTCGCCGCCGCCCGCAGGTGGTTGGGGTCGATCTTCTGCATGGCCGCGTAGATCGACATGATCATGTAGGGGATCAGGATGTGCACCATGCCGAGCGTGGTGGCAAAGCTGTTGAACAGGATCTGCGGCACCGGGTCGAAGCCCACCCAGGCCAGCAGCTTGGTGACGGGTCCCTTGCTGCCGAGGATCACCAGCCACGAGTAGGTGCGGACGAGAAAGCTGGTCCAGAAGCTCATGGCCACCACCAGCAGCAGCGCGAATCCCAGGGTGCCGCCGTACCGGACGATGACGTAGGCCAGGGGATAGCCCAGAAGCAGGCAGATCACGGTCACCACGAAGGCGAACCAGAACGTGTTCCCCAGCACCCTGGCGTAGAGCGGCGAAGAAAAGAACTCCCGGTAGTTGACGAGCGACAGCGTCGGGTCGGTGAAGCTGATGACGGCGACGTCCAGCAGCGGATAGACGAACAGGACGGCGATGAACAGCACCGCCGGCGCGGAAAGCGTCCAGGCCGATATGTTGGCGCGGGAGCGCCATGGCCTGGGCGCCTTCCTGGCGACAGCAGTGTCGGCGGCCCTTACGGAAGTCGCGTTCATTCGTGGCGGTCCGTCAAACCCTCCAGTCTCACGTGGCCAGCCACTGGTTGAAGCGCTTGGTCAGCGCGCTCAGGTTGGTGCCCACCCAGAGCGGATCGGGCTGGTAGGTGAGCGGCAGGTTGTCCTTCCACGTGGGCATCATCCGCGCCTTCTTCTCGTCGATGTGCTCGTAGGCCGCGGCGATCCACGGGCCGGTGTTCATCAGGCGGCAGAAGACCCCCAGGTTCTCGGGCTTCAGGCAGAACTGCGCGAACCGCCAGGACTCCGCCGCGTTGGGGGTGCCGCGCGCCACGATCCAGTTGGAACGGCGCATGTGGGCCTGGTTCCACACTACCTCGATGGGCACTCCCTGCTCCACCGCCACCCCGGCGCGGGTGTTCCACATGGGCATCATGTCCACCTCGCCGTCGCGCACGAGTTGCACCGACTGGGAGCCGCGCCGCCACCACACCTTGACGTGGGGCTTGATCTCGTCGAGCTTCTTGAAGGCGCGGTCGATGTCCAGGGGATAAAGCTCGTCCTTGGGCACGCCGTCCGCCAGCAGCGCGAACGGCAGCATCCGGGCGGCGTCCTTGTAGGCGCCCCGGTTGCCGGGGAACTTCTCCACGTTCCAGTAGTCGGCCCAGGACCGCGGGCCGCCGTTGGGGAACTTCTTCTTGTTGTAGACGAGGTTGGTGGAGATGGAATGGCGCGAGATGCCGTTGTAGCCGATGGTGTCCGGCGGATAGTCGGTCAGCCGGATGATGTCGTAGTGGATGTGCTCCAGCAGGTTGTCGTTGAGCCCGCGGATGGAGTCTGACCGTCCCATGCCGGCCACGTCGAACTCGTAGTGGCCCGAGAGCACCTGCGCCTTCATCTTGGCAAACGACACCGGCGTGATGGGTTTCACCGCGATCCCGCTGGCCTTTTCGTAGGTCTTGTAGTAGGCCTCGGCCTCCGCCTTGCCCCAGCTTCCGCCCCAGGTATTGATGTAGACGGTCTTGGTCTTGGCCCGGGCCTTGGACGCGATGTAGGGCGCCCCCAATATCATCGCCCCGGCCGCCACGCTGCCGCCGATGAAAGCGCGCCGGTCGATCCCTCCGGGTCTTGTTTTCGCCGTGTCTGGTGATTCCTTCATCGGTCATCCCTCCTTTGAATTGCGATTTGAAACGCCATCGAATCCACTGACGACCCAAACGCGCGGCCCTCGGCCACGAGCCGACCCTTATCAAAACGGGGCCAGGAACGGCAAACGGAATCAGCGATCTGGACGCTGTCTCCGACACCCGCCGTGTCTCCTGGATCCCGGGTCAAGCCCGTGATGACGGAGGCGGCTAGTCTTCTGTGGGCCAGACCGCCTGCGAGGACAGGTCCTGCCAGGCCGCCGGGCGGCACACCGCCTTGGCGGCCTCGCCGGGTTCCAGGGCCGTGTCCCAGTCGTTGCCCACGAAGCGGCAGCCGGTGATGTCCCGGGAAGCGTCGGATACGAGCCAGCGGACGGGCGCGGCCATGACCCCGGGCTGGACCAGCTTGTCGCGGTCGAAGGGAGCGCTTTCGGGGATGAAGCTCGTGTTGGTGGGTCCGCCCGGCACCAGCACGTTGGCGGTCACGCCGGTGCCTTCCAGGTCCCTGGCCCAGCTCGCGGTGGCGGCCTCCAGCGCGGCCTTGGACATGCCGTAGGGGGTGTAGGCGCCGCGGAACATGGTGTCGAGGCTGGTGGTCACGTTCACGATGCGGCCGGAGCCCTGCTTCACCAAGTGCGGGGTGACGGCCCGGGCCATCAGGAAGGCTCCCTTCCAGTTGACGTCCATCACCGCCTGCCAGCGGTCGGGCTCCACTTCCCAGAAGCGCACCGGCTCGCTCATGTAGTTGGCGCGCACCGTCTGCATGCCGATGCCGGCGGCATTGACCAGAGCGTCCACTCGTTCGAACCGGTCCAGCACCGCCGTGGTCACCCGCTCGCATTCATCGGCCTGGGTGATGTCCGCGGTCAGGGTGATGAGCGCCCCTTCGTCCGCCGCGCCCGCGGTGCTCCGAGCCATGGCCTGGCAGCGCTCCTCCCGGTTGTCCACCACCGCCACACGGGCGCCGGCCTCCAGCAGGGCCAGCGTCATGACGGTGCCCATGCCGCCGGCGCCTCCGGTTACGATGACGACCTTGTTCAATAGGGATTTCTCAGGCACTTATCGATTCCTTTCTCGATTTGGCTTGAATTTGAATCGGCGGTCGGAGTCAAGGGTCGCGGGACCCTTGGCCGGGACGGTCTTCGGGTTACGCCCCTTGCTTGTTGGCCTTGTACTGCCGATGGTTGCGGTCCAGCGCGGCGAGGCAATCCGGATCGAAGTCCCGTTTCGCCACCGGCTCGGGCTCCCAGTAGCCGTGGGTGTCGGTGCCGCGCAGCAGCGCCGCGCTGGCGTGGTCGAACAGCGTCTGGTGGACGTGCGGAGCGATGAAGTGGATGGAGTAGCCGAGCCGCCGGTCGTCCGACTGGTTGGGGTTGGAGCCGTGAATGACGGTCTCGCTATGGAACGAGATCTCGCCGGCCTCCAGCTCCACGTCCACCGCACGGGAATCGTCCACATCCGCGACGGTCTGGCCCCTGGACAAGAGGTTGTCCTCGGCGAAGGTCTCCACGTGCCGGCGGGCGCCCTCCGCATGGGAGCCGGGGATCACCCGCATGCAGCCGCTCTCGACCTTGCTGTCGGTGAAGGCGAACCACGCGGTCAGGGTCTCCCGGGGCTCCAGCCCGTAGTAGGTGGTGTCCTGGTGCCAGGAGACGAACCGGGGATCGTGGGCGTTCTTGGTGAAGAAGCTGGAGCCCCAGCACAGGATGTTGGGGCCGATGATGTCCTCCACCGCGTCGAGCATCCGCGAGTTCCGGATCAATTCGTTGAGCCAGGGGAAGGGGAGATGGGCCTTGATGCGGTAGCGCTCCTGTAGCTCGCCGCCGATGGTTTGCTCCACGTCCTCCAGTTTGCGTCTCAACGCACGCGCGGATTCCCTGTCCATGACGCGGACGGGGAACAGGAATCCGTCGCGATGGTAGGCGTCCACTTGTTCTTGTGTCAGCACCTTGGGCATCATCGTCTCCGTCCAAGCAGGGCTCCATGGGGCCGGCAAGCGCGCCGGACCAGCCGCTAATCTGGCTTTGGCATCGCGGTCTGTCAAGCATACCCGAACAGAACCCGCGAGCCCGCCGTCGCCGATATTGCGGAGCGCCGTCTCAAGATACATGCCGCCACCGCGCTTGCGCTACGAGCAAAGTCGGGGAAAGCTTGCTATATGCAGTCCTGAAAAGGAGGCATTGAAATGGCTGTAAGAGTTGTTGTGGAAGCCAAGGCGAAGCCCGGCACCGGGAATGACTTGGTTGCGTTCTTCAGGTCGATTCTGTCGGAGACCCGCGCTCATGACGGTTGTACGAGCGTCGACGCGCTGCAGAACTGCGACGATGCCGACAACGTGCTGCTGGCGGCGACGTGGGAAACCCGCGAGCAATACGAGAAGTATCTGGCCTGGCAGCGGGAGAGGGGCGTCAGCGGCCGGCTGATGGAGCACCTCGCCGAGACGCCGACCATCCGCTTTTTCGACGTGACCGGCGCCTGAGCCGCGATTGGCGCTCCCGGTTTCGGTCCGGGGTCGCGTGAAGGCGTCGTTACAGCCTGGCCGCCTGTCTTAGACTGGCGATCATCGAGATCCGCAGCAGGTAGTCGTAGGACTTGTTCGGATCCGCCACGGTCTCGCGCATGGTGCGGCGGAACTCCTGCTGCCGCGCGGGGTCGCGGCTCTCGAGGTTCAGCTTGTTGCGGGTGGAATGGACGTTGGCATATTCCAGCGCGATGGGCCGGCGCTGGCGCTCGTAGCCGTCGAGCTCCGATTCCGGCGCCTCTCCGCGCCACACGCGCACCAGCCGTTCCGCGAGGTTGTAACCGTCGTGGATGCCGCCGTTCATGCCCATGCCTCCCAAGGGATTGTTGATGTGGGCCGCGTCACCGGCGAGGAACGCGCGCCCCTTGCGGTAGCGCGCGGCCACGCGCTGGTGCACCGGGTACAGGGTCCGGTGTTCCACCGGGTAGGGCGTTCCGGTCGGGAGGACGCTCTGGAGACGCCGCTCGACGCTGGCATCGCTCAACACGTCGTCGTCGCTCTCTTCCGGTCGCGTGGGGAACATCACGCGCCATAGTCCCGGCACCCGCAGGAGGAAGAACCACTCCACCGGGTCCGCGAAGTAGCTCACCCGCGCCAGCTCGGCGAATTGCTCATCGAAACGGAACGGCGTGCTCACCACCAGAAAGCGCTCGGGCCAGGTGAACCCGTCGAAGGGGATGTCCAGGGCCTTGCGGACGTTGCTGCGGGCTCCGTCGGCCCCCACCAGGTAGCCTCCCCGGAAGCGGCGGGTTTCGCCGCCTTGCTCCACCACCGCGGTGACCGACGTCCCGTCCTCCTCCACGCCGGTCACTTCGCTCGAGAAGTGCACCTCGGCGCCGGGCAGGGTCGCCAGCTTCCCGTACAGCAGCCGGTTGAGCTTGAACTGCTCGCACTGGAGCCGGTACGGGTGCGCGGTGATGTCGGCGATCTGCCTGAAGTCGAACTCCGCGATACAGCCGGCGCGCTCGCGGTACTGGACGGTGGGGGCCTTGAGTCCCAGGGCCAGGAAGTCGTCCAGCACTCCGGTCGACTCCAGCATGTCGAGGGTGGGGGGATGGAAGGTGGAGGCGCGTAACGTTTCGGGTAGCGCGGACTCCGCCTCCAGCACGGTCACCGGCACGTCGTGCTGGGCCAGGTACACCGCCACCACCAGCCCCACGGGTCCCGCGCCCGCCACCAGCACGCGATCGGCGCTCATGTCACCCGTCCGGGAGGAACACGGCCTCCTCTACCGGAAGTGCGGCATCACGTGCTCGCTGCAGACGTCCAGGTGCTGGAACTGGTCCTTGGCGGCGAAACGGACGATGAAGGTCTGGATGCCGGCTTCGGCGTATTCGTTGATGAAGTCCACCACCTCGTTGGTGCCGCCGGCCTTTACCACGAGCTGCGCGGCCACCTGCTCGTAGGTCTTGTGGTAGTAGGCCTCCAAAAACGCGCCGCCCTCCCGCCGCGCCTTGTCGGCGTCGGGGTCCATGTGGATGGTGAGGTACAGGCAGCGGTGGATGTCGTCGGGGTTCCGTCCGGCGTCGCTGGCGAAGTCTTCCATCTTCTGCCGCGACTCCTTGAACACCTGGAGCGACGGGATGTTGGTGATCCAGGCGTCGCCGTGGAGGGCGACGCGCTTGAGCCCGCTGTCCACATCGTTGCTCGACACCCAAACCGGGACGCCGGGCCGCTGCACCGGCTTGGGCAGGAGCGAGACGTTCTCGACGGTGTAATACTTGTTTTCGTGGGTGACGTTGTCCCCGGCCCACAGCATCTTCATGATCTTGAGCACCTGGCTGAGCCGTCCGGCCTTCTGGTTGAAGGGCACGCCGCAGGCCGTGTACTCCTCCTCGAACATCTTGTCGTTGCGGGACACGCCCACGCCGCAGATGAGCCGCCCGCGGCACAGCACGTCCACGCTGGCCAGGGCCTGGGCCAGCACCACCGGGTTGCGCATGGCCGCCAGCAGCACCGCGGTGCCGATCTTCACCCGTTCGGTCTTCACCGCCAGCGCCCCCAGGGTGCTGATGACCTCCAGCCGCGACTTGGCGGTGACGCTGTCGCCGATCCACACCGAGTCGTAGCCGGCCTTCTCGACCGCGTCGGCGAGGTTGAAGACGGGGCTCAGATCGGGGACGGCGGTCTTGGCCAGGATGACCCCACGGGTCGGTAGCAGGATGCCGAAGCTGAGTTTCTTGCTCATTGGGTTCTCCGATGACTCTCCGTTGGCTTGCGCTCGCGGGAAGGCGGAGACCTCACAAACGGATGAACAGGTCGCGCGTGCCCTCGCCGGTGAGCTGGGTGATGGTGGTGATCCGGTCGCTGAATTCCTTCAGGGTCCCCAGGGAGCTGGGGCCGACGTCGATGAGGATGGAGAAGAGCGAGAAGCTCAGCCGGTCCTTTTCCCTGCGGAACCGCTCCGACCACTCCGCCGACACCTGGCACTCCCCGTCGGTGATGAAAACGATGTCCCCCTTCTTATAACGTGATTTCCTGAGGCACTCCAGGGCCGCGTCCAGGGGCTTCTCGAAGTCCGTGCCGCCGCCGGGAAAATGCTCCGCTAGGTCCATGAGCTTGTCGGGCTCCACTTCGGCGCCGTGCCGAGTGGTCATGTCCAGAACGTGCAGGGCGGTGTCGCGGGAGGAGAAGCCGATGGAGCGGAACGGCCGGCGCTGGCGCCGGGTGAGCTCCAGCAAGGTCAGGGTGACGGCCTTGGACCAGAGTTCCTTGTCGCCGGCCATGGAGGAACTGCCGTCGAGACACACCACCACCGGTCCCTTGCGTTTCTCCTCCATTCCCCGCAACGAATACTGCAACAGTTCCTTCTCCAGCAGGCGGCGCCGGAAGTCCCGTTGCAGCACCGGGTGGTGCAGCGTCACCAGTTCCTGCGGAAGCAGGTGTTCCAGGGCGCCTCCCTGCTCCACCGCGTACAGTTCCTCGTTGGCGCGTTCGAAGGTGCGCTTGCGCAGCGCCAGGGCGTGGGATTTCATCCTGCCCACCATGCGGATCAGTTTCTTGAGCTTGTCGTTGCCGGCCAGGCGCCGGCCCAGCTCGAGCCGCCGGTCGGCGGGCAGGCGGCCTCCGCCGCCCACGGCCGAACCCCAGCGTTCCGCCTCCTCCGCGGCCTCCTCGAGCTGCTGGGCGGCGCGGATGGCCGAGGCCTGCGTCCGCGCCCGGGCCTCGTCCTCGACCCGGTCCAGGTCCTCTGTCAACTGCCGCTGCTTCTGTCGGATGGAGGCGGCGTCGCCCCGGAGCTTGCTCTTGAGCCGTTCCTGAATCTTCGCCAGGGCCTCTTCCTTGCCCGCGCCGTCTTCCTGCCCGGCCAGCTCGCCGGCGTGCTCCAGCGTCTCGCGGGTGTTCCGGAAATCCTCCTCCTGTTGCCGCAGCTTCCAGGTGTCCATCATGTCGTGGCGCGTCCACGGCTTCTCCGACTTGAGCATGTCCAGCAGGCCTTCGCCCAGGAGCAGCGTGCACAGGCCGGCCCTGGCCTCGTCGAGCAGGGTCAGCTCCCGCAGGATGCGGCTCACCTCGCCGTCATGAAGCGCGGTGAGAAGGGCGCGGTTGACCGACGCGCTGGGAAGCACGTCCGATTCCGGGGCGAAGACGATGTTGTACTTGAATAGCAGGCAGAAGACGTCCTGGAGCAGCGAGGGAAAGTGGGGCAGAAGGGCCTGGCCGGCGCGTTCCAGTTCACGGAGCGAGGCGGCATCCCGGCGAAGCTGCCCGTAGGCGTGGCGGTCGTAGCGGTCGCTCTCGATCCAGTTGGCGTTCTCGGGCAGGCTCGGCAGCGGGGCGGGCTGCTTCTTCGTCGTCCGGCGGGACACTACAGTCCCTCCAGCAGGCGTTTCTGAAGGGTCTGGATCTCGTCCCGCATGCCTTCCACGCCGGCCACGGGACGGTCCGAATCCGTGGCCTTCTCGATGATCTGCTCCATCCGGCCCAGGATGTTGCGGAGCTTGGTATGTCCCTCGATGAGGGCCTGGGAGCGCAGTTCCTCCGTGTCCCAGGAGCGCTGCACGTATTCCTCGATCTCCCGGGCCTGGTACAGGAGCTCCTGCGCCTCCTTCTCGTAACCGAGCACGATCTCGCGGATGACGGCGCCGACGTCGGCATGCTCGGACGGCTCCCGCCACAGCACGTGCTCCAGGAACAGCAGGCTCCGGTCCGACACCCGGGCGTCGCCGGCCAGATACGAGTGCGCCTTCAGGAGCGCCAGGGACTGGCGGTAACGCCGGTCGGAGGCGACGATCTGCTTCTTGCCGAGCTGCCGTCGGATCTCGGCCATGGCCCGATGCACGTGGCCCGGCACCGGCTGCGTTTCCGCCTCGCGCTGCATCGCGCCGAGTTCCTGGAGAGTGATGCGCATGCCGGTGTCCCGCGGTGCGGCTTCCAGCATGCGCAGGAAGCGGTAGTCCTCCTGGATGTAGTCCACCATGAACCGGAGCAGGAACCGGTCGTACAGGGCGGTGAGCTCGTCGTCCTCGGGAAGCTCGTTGCTGGCGCCGAACAGGGTGATGAGCGGCACGTCGTGGACCTGCTGGCCGTTGTGGAACCGGCGCTCGTTGATGATGGTCAGGATCGAGTTCAGGATCGAGGAGTTGGCCTTGAAGACCTCGTCCAGAAACGCGATGTGGGCCTCCGGGAGCTTGCGGGTGGTGACGCGCCGGTAGTCGTCTTCTTCCAGACCCTTGAGGCTCACCGCGCCGAACAGCTCTTCCGGCGCGGTGAAACGGGTCAGCAGCCACTGAAAGTAGTCGGCGCCCTCGATGCGGCGGCATAATTCGTCGGCCAGCATGGACTTGGCGGTGCCCGGCGGGCCGATGATGAGCAGGTTCTGGGCCGACAGCAGGGCCGCGAGCGCGCCGTCGATGATCTCGCCGCGTTCCAGGAACGTCTGTCGCAGCTCTTCGCGAAGCGCCAGCAGTTTTTCCTTTGGGGTCATGTGGAACGCCGGGGGTAGTGAACGTGTAACAAAAGCGGGTAGGCGGCACAAACATCCGCATCCGGGTGGATTCGCATGCATCCGTGTCGCACCACGGCGCCGGATCGCGAACCTGGATGCCTTGTGGAAAGGGGCGGGACAAGGAAAATTCAGGTACCCGTAGAGGTACAGCTTCAGGAGGTCCGCCGGGTCGTAGCCCGGCCGCCCCGTCCTGTTGGCCTGCGCCCCGCTCAAAACCAGCCCGCTCCAGGTCAAGCCCGTCCACGAAGTGCATCCATTTCCTCGATTGACCGCTTCCTACTATGCTAGGCGAGTTGGGTGTATGTATGTAACCTTATGATTTATTTGATAAAATTCTGATTCACAAAGGGCAGGGAAAGGCTTGGTGAGTTGGTGCGAACTCGCCGATTCAACACTATTTCAACCCCGATGCCTGGAGCCCTAACCCGGCGCATCCGTGTCGCTCCATGGTGCCGAATCGTGAACCTGGGTGGGAGAGATTAGAGAAGTTTGACGAGGGCAACGATCAGACCGCCTTGGGCGATCATCCCGCCGAACAGCCATTTTACAAGGTCCGCCTTCACGGCCGCGATGGTAGCAGTGGTTTCGTATCGCAGGGCATCCATGCCGGCCACAACCCTCGCGATGTCGGCCTTGGTCTCCTGTCGCAGGGCTTCTATACCGGCCTTGGTTTCCTGTCGCAGGGCTTCGATGCCCGCCTCGACCTTGGCGATATCGGCCCTGGTTTCCTGTCGTAGGGCTTCCATCCCGGCATTCGTGTCCTGTCGCAAGGCTTCGATGTTGGCCTCGACCTTGGCGATGTCGGCTTTGGTCTCCTGTCGTAGGGCTTCGATATCAGCCTTGGTTGCGAGGTTGGAGTTGAGAAGGGCGACATGCTCTTCGGCGAGAGTCTCGGCCTGCTTCTCGGTGAAGCCGCTCTCAGTCAGGCGCTTGACGAAACGATGAGTATCGAAGGCGATGGCCTCGGCCATGGTTCGATCATAGCAATCCGACCGACATGGGACAAGGACACGGCGCACACTCCCAGGACTCGTTTTTTGTCTGTCGGTCAAGCGTGGTGAGCTGATCGCGAAGCAGGCCATTTTGGTTTTCGATGTAGCAGTGTATCGGCCATGGGGAGGCTGTCGCTTCGGATTCGTCTATTGATCTGCGTGCGGTCACGGTGCGCCCGACCTGGGGCGCGCCGGAGCACCGGCGCTGGGAACGGCTGGTGGAGGAGCACCACTACCTGCGGTTCCACGGTGTCGTAGGCAAGGGGCTTCGCCATGTGGCGGTGCATGGCGGGACTTTGCTCGCTGGACGGCTGGCAGCCGGGCGCGTTCAAGCTGGCCGTGTGCGACCGCTGTATCGGCTGGTCGGCGGAGCAACAGTTCCAGCGCCTGCATCTGATTGCGAACAACTCGCGCTTCGTCATCCTGACGCGTGGCCGGGTGCCCAACCTGGCCTCGTGGGTGCTGGGGCTGAGCCTGCGGCGGTGTCCGCGGACATCGAGGCGGTGCATGGCTATCCGGTCTTTGTGGTGGAGACGTTCGTGGATGTCTCGCGCTTCGCCGGCACCTGCCACCACGCGTCGAACTGGCGCACGGCTTCGCCCGCGAGCGTAGCGCGCTGGCGCCACCACGGCCAGCCCAAGGAGATCTTCGTGTTCGAACTGACCGATGGCGCCGCAGGGCGCTGAGCCGGGCCGAGATACCGGCGAACTGGAACGCCGAGAAACACACCGAGCCGATGACGGCGCCGCGGCTGCGCAGCCTGTCCGAGTGTCGCCACGCACGGGGCAAGCGCTATCCCTTGAAGACCGTGCTGGCGGTGGCCGTTGCGGCCCGGCTTGCGGGCTGCCAGAGGGCGATGTCGTTCGCCCAGTTCGCCGCCCTGCTATCGCAGGAACAGCTTGAGGCGGCGGGCGGCAAGCGCAGCGTCGAAGTGATCTGGAGCCTCACCGCGCTCGGCCCAGAGCGCGCCGGACCCGAGGAGCTGTTCGCCCTAGTGCGCAACCATTGGCACATCGAGAACCGGCTGCACTTATGTGCGCGACTTCACCTGCGACGAAGACCGCTGTCGGGCCTACGTCCGCCATCTGCCGCGCAATCTCGCCTGCATGACCAACGTGGCCATCGCCATCGTGCGCTGCGACGGGCTGCCGATACCTCGGCTAGGCATGCGGCTGCGGCCCGTGAGTGTGCGCCGTGTCCGTGCCTATGGCTTGCAACCCGCTTGGCAATAAGTTTCTGTACATACTGGCAGTACGCAGCCATTAGTGCAGGCACTGGTGGAACATGAATTCCTCCATTTCGTGCCGTCTGATCTAGAGCCCGAACAAGCCGTGGAACAAACAGCGCCTTTCAACGAAAAGGCGGACAGATAGGTCGGCATCGGGTGACAATGCCATAGGTTCTGGGTTTCTCCCGAAGGAGCCCGCACTGGCGAAAGGTGACACGGCTCACCGTCTTGGCTTTCATGCGCCCATGCGGTCGGAACGAAAAGTGTCGCCAAAAAAAGGCAGAAGGCCGCAAACGTTCCTAGTGTCATGATTGAGTCTCCCTTGGCGGGCGGGTTCAATTCATCAGCAGAACCCAAGGTCGACGCAAGAACAAGCGCAGCGGCGGCGATCATAGTTGAGATGCGCTTCTTCATCGCCTTCTCTCCCTTGGGGTTACATGCCGATGTGGGATTGGATCATAGCAACCCCACGGACGTGGGACAAGGAAATCGACGCCTCCGGCAGGAACATTTGTTTGTCCGCTCGAGCCTCTTGCAAAACCTCAGCGAGGACTGAACTGCCCCGGGTTTACCGGAGACGTAACTTTTTGAGAGGATAGGGACATGAAGAAGTCAAAGAGGTACTCACGGGAGGTACGGGAGAGAGCGGTTCGGCTGGTATTGGAGCACCGAGGGGAGCACGATTCTGAGTGGGCGGCGATGGTATCGGTGGCGTCGAAGCTTGGCTGCGGGGCGGAGACGTTGCGCAAGTGGGTACGGCGTGCGGAGGGGGAAGCGTGTGTTGGGGTGGGGTCAAAGAGCGAAGAGGATGAGCGGCTGAGGGCGCTGGAACGGGAGAACCGGGAGCTGCGCCGTGCGAATGAGATCTTGCGCAAGGCGGCGGCTTTTTTGCCCAGGCGGAGCTCGACCGCCACGGGACGTAATGGTGTCGTTCATCGACGTGCACCGGGAGGCGTACGGGGTCGAGCCGATCTGCCAAGAGTTGCCGATCGCCCCCTCGACCTACTACGAGAGCAAGGCGCGGGAGGCCGGTCGTAGTCCGGTGCCGGCCCGGACGCAGCGTGACGCGGAGTTGCGGGCGGAGATCAAGCGGGTGTGGGAGGAGAACTTCAGGGTGTACGGGGTGCGCAAGGTGTGGCGTGCGCTCAACCGGGAGGGCCTTACGGCGGCCCGATGCACAGTGGCACGATTGATGGCAGCGATGGGCCTTCGTGGCGCGGTGCGGGGTCAGCGGTCGAAGACGACCCTGGGGACGAACGAGCCCACGCGACCCGCGGATCGGGTGAACCGGGTGTTCAAGGCAAGCCGGCCGAATGCGTTGTGGGTGGCGGACCTGACCTATGTGGCGACCTGGCGCGGCTTCGTCAGTACCTGTCGATTCGCTACACCGAGCGTCTGGCTGACGCCGGGGTCGAGCCGTCGGTGGGCCGCGTCGGGGATTCCTACGACAACGCCCTGGCCGAGGGGTATGTCCGAGTTTCTGTGTAAGCAGCGCCGTGGGCATAGTGTTTCCGGGCACAGCGAGGTGCGGCCGGGAAGCGATCCTCGAACAGGATTGCAAATTGCCCCATGGCAGGGTTCCAGTCAATAGGCGCGGTAAGCGGACCCCGGCATTGCGGATCGCCAGGAACAGCAACTTTGCCGCCGCCTCGTCGCTGGGAAAACTTCCCCGGGTCTTGATGATCTTGCGCAACGACCGGTGCAGGCTCTCCAGGGCGTTGGTGGTATAGATCACCTTGCGGATGGCTGGGGGGAAGGCGAACATCGGCACCACATGCTCCCAGGCGCGCCGCCAAGCGGGGACCACCGCCGGGTAGCGCTGGCCCCAGCGGGCTTCGAACTCGTCGAGCCTGGCCGCCGCGGCTTCGGCCGTCTCGGCCCGGTAGACCGCCTTGAGGTCGGGCATGACCTTCTTGCGATCCTTCCAGGAGACGAAAGCCAAGGAGTTGCGGATCAGATGCACGATGCAGGTCTGCACCGCGGTGCGCGGGAACACCGTGCCGATGGCGTCAGGGAAGCCCGTGAGCCCGTCCACCACCGCGATCAGGATATCGTGCAGGCCGCGGGCCTGGAGCTCGTTCATCACCTTGAGCCAGAACTTGGCCCCCTCGGTCTGCTCGATCCACAGCCCCAGCACCTCCTTGTCGCCTTCCGACGTGATCGCCAGGGCGAGGTAGACCGCCTTGTTGCGCACCAAGCCCTCGTCGCGGATCTTGACCCGTAGCGCGTCGAAGAACACCACTGGATAGACCGGGTCCAGAGGCCGGTTCTGCCATTCCCGCACCTCCTCGAGCACCGCGTCGGTAATCCGGCTGATCAGGTCCGGCGATACCTCAACCCCGTAAAGCTCCTCCAGATGACCCCGGATCTCGCGCACCGTCATGCCGCGCGCGTACAGCGACACGATGCGGTCGTCGAAACCGTCAAGACGCCGCTCCCCCTTGGGCACGATCACCGGCTCGAAACTGCCGTTGCGGTCCCGAGGCACCGCCAACTCCACCTCGCCGTCCTCGGTCCGTACCGTCTTGTCCGAATGCCCGTTGCGGCTGTTGCCCGTGCCTCGCCCGGCCGGATCCCCCCTTCTCGTAGCCCAGGTGCTCGCTCAACTCCGCCCCCAGCGCTCGCTCCAACAGCGCCTTCTTGAGCTCCTTGAACAGCCCCTCCTCTCCCAGCAGGTCCTCCGGCTTCTCGTAGTCCGTCAGCAACTCGTCCAGAAACTCAGGTCTCAATGTCCTCATCGTAGGTCCTCCTCTTCTTAGTGTTTGGACCCTCGACGCTCACTTACACAAGAGATCGGACACTCTCCGCTCCGGCCATCTACCAGGCGCCGTGGACCACCCGACCGCACCCCAGCACCGGATCTACCCCTATCGGCTCAAGGGCGTCGCCATCGAACGACCCAATCACGTGTGGACCGCGGATATAGAGCGCCACGAGGCGTTCTCGAACCTTGCGGTGGTGAGGGGCCACCGCCATCAGCCTGTCGCAGCAGGCTGAACGAAGCTGAGGGCAGCCCGACCCGAGGGACATCGGTGGAGGGTGGAAGCAGCTCTGACAACGACGGGACGCGCCAGCACTGTCAGATGGCGTGGGTCCGGCAAGCGAGACGGGAAGGTGTACGCGAGGAACCAGCGGCAGAAAGCACCTCAAGAGCAGTCCACCAGCTCCAACCTGACAGATAAGGGCTGGGTTGCAACGCACACCCGACTGGTCTGGCCAGTGGGGGAACTCCTGGGCCGGTAGATATCGCCGGCAGGGAGGCCACGGTGAAGGACTGCGGCGTAGCCGTGGCGAAGTTGCAGGGGCATAGCTGGGCACCGACCCCGTTGAAGGGTTCGAGAGTGAACGTGGGAACCACTCCGTTGGTCCCCGCCAGCACGGTGGGGAAGACCTGTCGCCGGTTGATGCCGGCGGAGTGGGGCGGAGGACCCGTAGTAGTCCGAGCACGGGAAAGCCGTGTACATGGCGAAGGGGTCCAGTGTGTTCACGGCTTCAATGCAAAACGAGGAGGACGCTGGTGAATACCGGTGCTTCATGGCTTGGTCCGATCGAGGCGGAGTCACGAGTACTCGCAATGCAGACGAAGCTGAACCGTTGGGCGAATACTTCCGGCACGGCGTGTCGTCACGGACGTTCAACTACGTCGACCATTTCGCCTTCTGGCGCATCGTCGGCTGGCTCCGGAAACGACATCTCCGGCTAAGCATGCATGCCTTGGTGAGACGCTTTCTTCCTGGCTGGACGATCCGTGAAGGCGGTATCGAGCTGCTTCGCCCGTCCAAAATAGCCATTGAACGCTATCGGTTCCGGGGCACCCGGATCCCAACACCTTGGTCAGGCACTCCGACGTCATGAGCACGTGGAGAGCCGGATGCGGTGAGAGTCGCACGTCCGGTTCGGAGGGCGGGCCGGAGAAACCCATCGCTCGAAAGACGACAGGGCGCTCCGGTCCGACCCCTACACCTACATCCCCGTCCAGAAGGGCTTCCTGTACCTGGTGGCGATCATGGACTGGGCCACCCGCCGGGTGCTCTCCTGGAAGCTATCGAACACCCTCGACGCCCGCTTCTGCACCGATGCCCTCACAGACGCCTTGGAGCGCTACGGCCCTCCCGAGATCTTCAACACCGACCAGGGCAACCAGTTCACCAGCCTGGAGTTCACCTCGGTCCTCAAAGACGCCGGTATTGCCATCTCCATGGATGGCAGGGGCCGGTGCATGGACAACATCTTCATTGAGCGCCTGTGGCGCTCAATGAAATACGAGGCCGTCAACCTGCACGAACTCTCCGACGGCTTCGCGGCCCAGCGGGTCATCGCCCGGTGGGTGGCCTTCTACAACACCCAAAGACCTCATTCTGCCCTCGCCGGCTCCACCCCACACGAGGCCTACGAACGAGGACTCCAGAGACAGGCCGGGCCTCACACCCCGCCCGCCCCTCTGCCAGTTCCATCGGAACACGAAGACTTGATATACAGGACCCTGGCGGCATGACCCACTACCCGGAATACACCTTATCTCCGCCGCCATCCTGTCCTACAAACCAGGACCACCTCATTCATCGAGGGCAATGGACTGACCGAGGGCCTTGGCAGAACGCTCCACCTGCTTGGGGTGGATGTCGAGACCGGCGAGTTCGCGCAAGAGGTCGCTGGCCTCGGCGAAGCTGACCCGCGCCGCGCTCACCCCGGTCATGCGCAGGGCTGCGGGCGACAGCGTGGTTCGTTCCAGGCCAAGGGCGTGGTCACGCGGACTGAAGCCGGTGTGGCAGTGTGGGCAGTGATACCAGGCGCGCTCCAGTTCCATCTCGCCCAGGGCGGTGGTGAAGGTCTTGGGTCGGCGGCCGGCGTAGTGCGCCAGCGCGCCGCACGCACACGGCTTTTGGGGTCCCTGATGGTCGCTGTGGTCGGCATTGAGGCGATGGGAGAGGGCCTTGGCCGCAACCCGTAACGCGGTCTGCTTCACCGCAGTCTCGATCGCTTCAAAATCCACCCCTTCGAGCCAATCGTCTCCCATCAACCGGTTGGCTTCCGCGGTGATCTCCGCTGCGAGGGCGGTCTCAAGACCCCCTTTTTTTCCGCCTCGTCCTGTGCCCCGGCGGATGCCTTCAATTCACAGATGCGAGTGCTGATGTCGATCATCGCCCGTATCAACTCACGAAACTCTTGATAGGTCGCCACTTGCGAGCGAACCTCCGCTACCCTGTCCGCGGCCACCGCCCGCGTCTGTGTCTTGCCCTTGACGTTACGGGTCAGCACCCAACTGGGACCGTGCCCAGGGTCCCCCTCGCTCGCGCAATGGCACGTGGGCTTGCCGCATTTGCGGTACATCTCGGTGAGCGAACCTTGGCGAAAGTCGCTGATGGCACTCATGGCGTTTTGGATCTCTCCCCGACGCGTCACCAAGGCTTGAAGGTTGTATGATTCAGGCATGTTCCCCTTCTGTAAATTGAGTCACTTACAGAACCATGCCGAATTCCCTCCACTTCGTCAACTCACCATCAACACACCACTATGTTGTCGTGCACCCTTCCATTGACACGGGTTTGTATTTGGATTTAGTGGAAAGAGAGAACAGTGTCCCGTGCTGTGAGCTGGCCCGGCGGCTGGCGCCAGCGCCGCACCTCACCCCGGGAGCCGGGTAGCTGCCGGGGAAAATCCTCCGCGGGACTTGACATTCGGTAGCGGGGTTCTCTCCCTGATCCAGGAAGCGAGGCAACATGGCAAGAACTGTCCAGGCGACCGTCAACGGCCGCAAGTACTACGAGGAGAACGTGGAGCCGCGCCTTTTGCTGGTGCACTTCCTGCGGGACCGGCTGGGTCTCACCGGGACCCACGTGGGGTGTGACTCCACCAACTGCGGGGCCTGCACGGTGATGTTCAACGGCAAGGCCGTGAAGTCCTGCACGGTGCTGGCGGTGAGGGCGGACGGCGCCGCGATCACCACCATCGAGGGGGTCGCGGAAGAGGACGTGCTGCATCCGCTGCAGGAGGGTTTCTGGGAGAAGCACGGCCTCCAGTGCGGCTACTGCACGCCGGGGATGATCATGTCGGCGCTGCAGTTGCTGGAGCGGCATCCGGACCCCGACGAGGAGACGGTGCGGCTGGAGCTGGAAGGCAATCTGTGCCGCTGCACGGGCTACCAGAACATCGTGGAGGCGGTGCTGTGGGCCGCCGAACGCATCAAGGGCGCAAGCGCGTAGGGTGAAGCCATGCCAATGATCGGTCAAAGCATCAAGCGGCGCGAGGACCTGAAGTACGTAACCGGTTCCGGCACCTATGTGGACGACATCACCCTGCCGGGCATGCTCTACGCCACTTTCGTGCGCAGCCCCCACGCCCACGCCCGGGTGCTGGGCGTGGACACCAGCAAGGCGCTGGAGCACCCCAAGGGCATCGACGCCATCACCGGCGCGGAAGCCTACCCGCTGGCGGGCCCCATGCCCGTCTACAGCTATCGCCAGGCCACGGCCATCAAGAAACCGGACTACCGCTGTCTGGCCCACGACCGGGTGCGCTTCGTGGGCGAGCCGGTGGCGCTGGTGGCGGCGGCGGACCGCTACGCCGCGGACGACGTGGCCGAGCTGGTGGAGATCCGGTACGAGCCCCTGGAGCCGCTGATGGACCCGGACGAGTCCCTCAAGCCGGGGGCGCCCAAGCTGCACGACAACCTGGACAACAACGTGGGGCTGCGCATCGAGCGCCAGGGAGGGGACATGGAGGCCGCCTACCGGGAGGCCGACTTCGTCTTCAAACGGCGCTACCGCATGCACCGCCATACCGGCACCCCCATCGAGACCCGTGGTTGCATCGCCCAGTACAACACCGGCACGAAGGAGTTGACCCTCCACTGCTCGACCCAGATCCCGCACATTCTGAAGACCCACCTGTCGGAGATCCTGGACTTTCCCGAGTTCAAGATCCGGGTCATCGCGCCGGACGTGGGCGGGGGCTTCGGCAACAAGCTGCAGGTGCCGCCGGAAGTGGTGGCGCTGTGCCTCATGGCCATCAAGACGCGCCGGCCGGTGAAGTGGATCGAAACCCGCCGGGAGAGCCTGATGGCGTTCCTGCACGCCCGTGAGCAGACCCACGACGTGGAGATCCCGGTGAAGCGGGACGGCACCATCCTGGGCATCAAGTCCCACGAGATCGTCAACGCCGGCGGCTATCTCGACGCCCGCATCAGCGGCCCGTCGCTGGGCGCCGGCATGTGGCTGCCCGGACCCTACATGGTGAAGGGCTACCAGGTGGACATCGACGCGGTGATGACCAACAAGTGCCCGTACGGCGCCTACCGGGGATTCGGCAGCCAGATGGGCGCACTGGTCATCGAGCGTTCGGTGGACCTCATCGCCCGGCAGCTCGGCCGCGACCCGGTGGACCTGCGCCGGCAGAACGTCATCAAGGAGACACCCTACAAGACCGTGACCGGGCACGAGTTCGACAGCGGCGACTACGTCGCGGGACTGGACAAGGCCCTGGAGATGGTGGACTACCCGGCCCTCAGGGAAGAGCAGGCGCGGCTCCGCGAGGAGGGGCGCTACATGGGCATCGGCGTGGCCATGGCGGTGGAGGGCGCGGGCTGGAACACCTACACCGCGGCCATGGCCCAGCACTACGTGCCCACGCTCGACTACGCCACCGTCACCATGCGCATGGACACCTCCGGCAACGTCAAGGTGCTCATCGGCGACGTCGCCTGCGGCACCAGCCACGCCACCACCGCCGCGCAGGTGGCGGCGGACGCCACCGGGCTGCCCATCGACACCATCGAAGTCGTGGAAGGGGACACCGCGGTGACGCCCTACGACTCGGGCACCCGCGCCGCGCGGTTCAGCGCGGTGGTGCTGCCCGCGGTGGCGGAGTCGGGCATGGCGCTCAAGAAGAAGGTGTGCCGCGTCGGCGCCCACCTGCTGGAGGGGGCCGAGGAGGACATGGAGATCGTCGAGGGGCAGGTGCAGGTGCGGGGCGTGCCCGGCAAGAGCCTGCCGGTGAGCCGGGTGGCGCGGGTGGCCTACTCGGAGGTGGCGACCCTGCCCCGGGAGATCCCCGCGGGCCTCGAGGCCACCGAGTCGTTCAAGGCGCCGGTGAGCGGCCTCTGCATCACTTGGCCCTACTCCATCCACATCCCGGTGGTGGAGGTGGACATCGAGACCGGCACCGTGAAGTTCCTGCGCTACGCCATCGTCCATGACTGCGGGGTGGAGATCAACCCCATGGTGGTGGAGGGGCAGGTGGTGGGCGGCACCGCCCAGGGAGTGGGCGGCGCGCTGCTGGAAGAGCTGGTCTACGACGAGGACGGCCAGCTCCTCACCACCAGCTTCATGGACTACCTCATCCCCACCGCCACGGACATGCCGTCCTTCGAGGTGTGCCACCTGCAGACCGCCGCGCCGCAGATTCCGGGCGGCTACAAGGGAATGGGGGAGGGCGGCTGCGTGTACGTCTACGCCGCGGTGGTGAACGCCGTGGCCGACGCCATCGAGCCCCTGGGAGTGGAGATCACCTCGACCCCGTTGTCGCCCAGCCGTATCCTGGAGCTGCTGCGGGAAGCCGGGAGCAACGGAGGAAAAGCCTGATGCGTATCCGAGAGCTTGTAGAGGCCTGCCGCCAGCGCGGCGACCTGTGCACGGTCGGCGAGGCCATCGACCGGGAGTCCATGCCCGGGCGTATCCAGGACGAGGAAAAGAACGGCAACCGCGCCATCCTGTTCGAGCGCGTCAACGGCTATGACGTTCCCGTGCTGGCCAACCTCTACGGCAGCATGGAGCGTTACGCCCTGGGCATGGGGGTGGCGGTCTCGAAGATGTGGGAGCACATCGACCACGCGGTGGCGCGTCCCGAGCCGGCGCGGACCACGGACGACGCCCCCTGCTTCGAGGTGGTCCACGACGACCCGGACATCACCCAACTCCTGCCGCTGGCGCAGTACTCCGAGCGGGACGCCGGACCCTACATCACCTCCGGAGTGGTATTCATGAAGGACCCGGAGAGCGGGCGGGTCAACATCTCGTTCATCCGCCACATGGTGAAAGGGCCCAAGAAGCTGGGTTTCAATCCCAAGTCGGTGCACAACCGGCTCTACTACAACCGGATCGCCCGCAAGGGCCGGCGCATGGAAGTGGCCATCACGCTGGGGCCGCCGTCGGAGATGCTGGTGGCGGCCGCCGGCTACATTCCCGAGGGGGTGGACGAGGTCCAGGTGGCCACGGCCCTGGCGGCGCCCGAGCACCGCGGCGAGCTGGCAATGGCGCAGTGCGGCGCCGTGGACATCCAGGTGCCCGCGGGTTGCGAGTTCGTCATCGAGGGAGTGGTGTCCACCGAGCTGGATACCGAAGGCCCTTTCGGCGACTGGACCGGCTGCTACGCCCGGCCGCAGCAGAAACCCACCCTGGACATCCTGCGGGTGTCGCACCGCAAGGACCCGGTGTACCAGACCATCCTGCCGGTGGACTCCAGGGAGCAGATCCTGCTCACCATCGTGCGGTTCTTGCCGGAGCTGGAGGCGATCCAGCGCAAGTATCCCGAGATCAAGCGCTACACGGTGCCCGACTACGCCTTGGGCCGGCTGGTGGTGGCCGCGGTGGGACCCACGGAGCGGGCGCCGGCGATCATGGACGACTACCTCGGGATCCAGTGCATCAACCGCGCCATCCTGGTGAACGAGGACGTGAACATCGACGACCCCGCGGACGTGCTCTGGGCCGTGAGCAACCGGATCCTGGAGCCCGAGAAGGTGGTGGACCGCGGCTGCGACGACGAGTGGTGGAACAACCTGAAGCTGGGGATCGACACCATGGTGGACATCGACGACATCCGCCACGTCCGGCCCAGGATCATACACCGCTGACCGCGGGGTGTCTCAAACCCCGACGGGCTGCCTGGACCCATCCCGGAACTGGAGCCGACCATGCCCAAGCTCATCGACCTGAGCCTGCCCCTGACCACCAACGTCACCGTGGTGCCGGGCCACCCGACCCTGTCGTTCCACCCGATCCACACCCACGAGACCCACGGACGCTCCAACACCGAGATGCGCGCGAGCATCCACACCGGCACCCACTGCGACCCGCCGTATCATTTCGTTCCCGGCGGCAAGACCATCGACCAGATGCCTCTGGAGCGCTTCATGGGGCCGGCGGTCAAGATCGACCTGCGCCGCAAGGTCAGGCCCAGGACCGGCATCGCCATCGAGGACGTGCGCACCTCGCCGGGCTTTCGGGAGCAGGATCTCAAGGGAAGGATCGTGGTGTTCCACACGGGCTGGAACCGCAAGATGTTCGGCGATCCCACCTACTATTTCGACAATCCCTTCATCACCACCGAGTTGGCGCGCTGGCTGGTATCGAAGCGCATCAAGGCCCTGGCGCTGGACTCGCCGCAGGACCAAGTGCAGGGGACGGGGGAGCCCCGGCCCGGGGACTTTCCCGTGCACCGGACCTTCCTGGGGAAGGGCATCCCGTTCATCGAGCACCTGGCCAACCTGCACAAGGTTCCCAAGCGGACCTTCACGATGATCGCATTCCCGATCAAGATCGAGGGCGGGGACGGGGCGCCGTGCCGCGCCGTCGCCGTGGTTTAGAACCCGGATGCGGAACGCCCCTCTCCGCTTCGGCGAAAAGGGGCGTTTTCACGGCGTCAGCCGCAAGCGGATGCGTAGCCCCTCACTTGGGCAGCATCCACTTGAGGCGCTCCTTGGTCTCCGGAGACATGGACAGGATCGTCTCCGTGTGCTTCTCGGCCTCCTCGCCGGACACGTACACGACGTTCAGCTTGGACTTCTTGGCGTCGGCCAGGAAAGCCGGATCCTTGAGGGTCGCGGCATAGGCCTTGCGCCAGGCCGCCACCCGGTCCCTGGGAGTGCCCGGCGGCAACGTCACCGGCCTTTGGAAGTTGTACTGCACCGCCCAGGCATTGAGCATGGCCACGTTATCCTTGCCCTGGACCAGGTCCGTCACCCGCGGCAGATCCTTCACTTCCTTGTCCGGTGGATTGCCGTGGACCAGGATGGGGACCAGCTTGTCGTCGCCCTTGGCGTCGAGCATGGACCGCGCCGTCACCCGCATGGACTCGAACGCCATGCAGACCCCGCCCAGCTCTCGCGCCTGCAAGGCCAGTCTCACGATCGCCGTACCCTTGTAACCGGGGACGATGTCGAAGAGCTTCTTGCCGGAGGCGATATTGAGGATCGTGGGCAGGGTGGTGCCGGTGCCGCCGGACGACCCGACCTTGAGGGGTTTTCCGGACTTGACCAGATCGTCCCAGCTCTTGAGGCCGGTGAATCCCATCACCGCACAGCTCGGCCACCCGGTCACGGGCGCGCCCACCCAGCCGAACTTCCGTGCCTTGAAGTTGACGCGCCGGGAGCCCAGCGCCTGGTGCAACAGGAACACGTTGTTCCAGACGCCCACGGTCAGGCCGTCGGGCTTGACCTTGTTGTAGAGATAGTTGGCGACGATGAGACCGCCGGCGCCGGTCAGGTTCTGCACCACCGGGGTCGGGTTGCCGGGGAAGTGCCTGGTGATATGACGCGCGGCGGCGCGGGTGTAGGTGTCGTAGCCGCCTCCGGGCGAGGCCCCTACGATGAACCGGATGGTCTTGCCCTTGAAGAAATTCTCGACGCTCCAGGCGGAACCCGAGAGCCCGAGGACGAGCGCCAACGCGACGCCCATGCCAACAATACGAGGAAGTGATCGTTTCATTTGGCAGTTCCCTTCGCGGTCACAGTATCCGTGTTACGCCTGGATGGGTCCGAGACCCGTCCCTACTTGGGCAGCATCCACTTGAGCCGTTCCTTGGTCTCCGCGGACATGTTCAGAATCGTTTCTACGTACTCGTCGATCTGTTCTCCGGAGACGTGCACGATATTCAGCCGCGACTTCTTGGCGTCGGCGAGAAAGGCCGGGTCGTTGAGGGTCGCGGCATAGGCTTTTCTCCAGGCGGCGATGCGCTCTTTGGGGGTTCCCGGAGGGAGGGTCAGAGGGCGCTGGAAGTTGTATTGCAGTCCCCAGGCGTTGAGCATGGCCACGTTGTCCTTGCCCTTGACGATGTCACGCACCCGCGGAATGTTCTGGACTTCCTTGTCCGGCGGATTGCCGTAGACCAGGATCGGGATCAGCTTGTCGCCGCCCTTGGCGTCCAGCATCGACCGGGCGGTGACCCGCATGGACTCGAAGGACATGCAAAGCCCGCCCAGCTCCCGCGCCTGCAGGGCCAGCCGCACCGGCGCGGTTCCCCTGTATCCGGGAATGATCTCGAAGAGCTCTCTGCCGGTGGTCGTATTGAGAATCGTCGGCAGGGTGGTGCCTGTGCCGCCCGCGGATCCCATCTTGATGGGTTTGTCGGACTTCAGCACATCCTCCCAGGTCTTGAGGCCGGTGAACCCCATGACCGCGCAGCTCGGCCAGCCGGTGACGGGAGCGCCGACCCAGCCCAACTTCCGCGCCTTGAAGTGGACCCGCCGGCTGCCCAGGGCCTCGTGCACGACGAAGATGTTGTTCCAGACGCCCACGGTAAGGCCGTCCGGCTTCGTCTTGTTGTAGATATAGTTGCCGGCGATCAGACCGCCCGCACCCGTCAGGTTCTGTACGACGGATGTAGGGTTCCCCGGGAAATGTTTACCGATATGGCGTGCGGTAGCCCTCGTATAGCCATCGTAGCCGCCGCCGGGCGCATGGCCCACGATGAACCGGATGGTCTTGCCCTTGTAGAAATCCGCCACACTCCACGCGGGTCCCGACAGCCCGAGGACGAAAGCCAGGGTCATGCCAACCTTGATCGCGGCCGCAAATGCACGTGTCATGAGAACTCCCTTCTTGGTGAGAAACGCTGTCCTTAAGGCCACACACCATGCAAAAGACCATGAAGATTGTCAAGAACTCTGACGTTCCGAGAGCGGCGGGAGTAAGGCCGCCCGGCTATTGCCTATTTGAGTCCCCTGTTGTACGTGCTTACCGACTACGGTTCCGACAAATCATGCGGGCGGAAGGGCACGAACGATGCTGAGCCAGCAAGCGATAGCGCAGACGGTCACCGCGTTGTGGAAGAGCAACCAGTACGATCTGCCCGAGGACTTCAAGACGTTCCTGAAGGAACAGCATGACAAGGAGACCAGCGAGCTGGGGAAGGCCCACCTGAAGGCCAATCTGGACGCGGTGGCCAGCGCCTCGGCCCGGAGCATGCCCTTCTGCGCCGACACCGGGCTGCTGACCTACTACGTCGGCCTGGGCACCGCCGTAATCGGCGAGATAGAGGGCGGCTACCAAGCGCTGGAGCAGACGCTGCGCGAGGTGAGCGCCGAGGTCACTTCGGAAATCCCCTTGCGGCCCAACGCGGTCCATCCCCTCACGCGCCACAACCCCAACACCAACCAGGGTCCGGGCTGCCCGGACATCAAGGTGCGGGTGGTGCCGGACGCCGACTACCTGGAGATCACCAACGTGGCGGTCGGGGGCGGCCCCGAGTTGGTGGGCAGCAAGTTTACCGTGCTGCCGCCCACCGCCGGCGAGAAGGGCGTGCGGAAGTTCGTGGTGGAGTCCACCATCAACCTGGTGCGGCTCGGCGCCACCTGCTCGCCCAACCTGGTGGGCGTGGGGCTGGGCGGCACCTTCGAGACCTGCACCCGCATGGCCAAGGAGGCCGCCATCCTGCGGCCCGTGGGAGACCGCAATCCGGACCCCGAGCTGGCCCGGCTGGAAAACCAGCTCATGGACGACATCCTGAGGCTGAAGCTCGGCCCCATGGGCATGGGCGGCGCCACTTCGGCCTTCGACGTCCACCTGGAGATGGCCTACTGCCACATGGCGACCCTGCCCGTTGCGGTCTACCTCCAGTGCGCCGCCATGCGCCGCACCACCGTGCGCATGTACGCCGACGGCCGGGTCGAGAGCCTGCCGTTGTCGAGCTGGATGGAACGGGACTGATGAACCGTGGGCAATGCCATCGTCCGCCGGACTCCATGACCTTCCCTCGGGGTCTTGCTGTTTGACACCGCCACCATCCTGGCAATCGCCGGAACCTTCCTGATCGCGGGCACGGTCAAGGGGGTCGTCGGTCTCGGCCTCCCCACCATCAGCCTCGCGCTGCTGGCGGTGGCCCTAGATCTGACGAATGCCATGGCCGTGCTCCTGGTGCCATCCTTCGCGACCAACCTCTGGCAGGCGACGACCGGAGGCCACGGTCGTGCCCTTCTGCGCCGGATCTGGCTGTTCCTGCTGGCGGCGATGGCCACCGTGCTGCTCGGAGCTTCCGCGCTGACTCGCGTGGAACTCGGACTGCTGACCGCGCTTCTCGGGTTCCTGCTGCTGGCGTATGGCGCCGCGAGTCTGGTCGGACAGCGGTTCCGGCTCGAAGCCCGTCACGAGAGGTGGGCCGGGGCGCTGGCCGGACTCGCGAACGGAGTTCTGACGGGCATGACGGGATCCTTCGCCGTGCCGGGGGTGATGTACCTTCAGGCGCTCGGCCTCCCGAGAGACGCGTTGATTCAGGCCATGGGAATGCTGTTCGCGGTGTCCACGCTGGCCCTCGGGTTCGCGCTTCAGGCCAACCACCTGCTACGCCTCGAGCACGGCGTTGTCTCCACCCTGGCCCTGCTGCCGGCCATGGCGGGAATGGTCATCGGGCAACGATTTCGGCAAAGGCTCTCCGAGCGGTCGTTCCGGAAGTTGTTCTTCCTTGCTCTCCTTGGGCTGGGCGCCTACCTCGCTTCCCACGCCTTCGGCAGCTTGCAATGACGGGGGCGTCCACATAGGCTGCGCAATGGTCCGGGAGGAGAGATGACATGAAGTCGGTCCATCTGAAGAGCCCGATGTCCGGGGAAGCCCTGCGCGCTCTCGACGCCGGCGATTCGGTCACCATCAGCGGACGCCTGTTCACCTGCAGGTCCCTGACCTACGATCGCCTGATCGATCCCGAGGGAGGGGAGGGCGTCCGCAACCGCCTCAAGGAGCTCGGCGCCGAGACCGTGTTTCACAGCGGCCCGCTGGTGAAGGAAGGGCCGGACAGCGCCGAGATGATCGCCATGGTGCCCATGCCGAGCTGGCTCGCGGGACGCGAGAAGATCGAGAAGGCCGTTGGCCTGTTGGACCTCAAGGTGATCATCGGCAAGGGGATGCTCGAAGGGCTGGAAGGGTTCTGCAAACGCTCTGGCTGCGTTCACCTGGTGTGCGCGGGCAACTACAACGAGTACGCCTCGCGGGTGACACGGGTCATAGACTGCGCCTGGCCCGAGTTGGGCCGGCCAGAGGCCATGTGGATCGTCGAGGTGGACGGTTTGGGCCCTCTCATCGTCGACGCCGACACCAAGGGCAAGAGCCTGTATCAGGACATCGACGAGGGCTTCAAGTCGGATGCGGCGGCGCTGCTGGAGGAGTTGGACATCAAGTTGGATTAGGTGTTCGGGGCCGCCGGCCCGGTCGCCCCGGCTAGAACCCCGGAGCGACCTTCTTCCGCTCCAGCCCCTCCCACGTATCGATGACTTCCCGGTGGGACGCCACCAGGCCGAACTGACGGCGGGTGTTCTCCAGGGTGCCCTCGTGCAGCACCGGGTCGGGACCGGCCATGCAGTCGTGCACCATGGTGACGTAGTAGTCCAGCATGAAGGCGTCCCGCATGGTGCTTTCCACGCACACGTTGGTGGCCACGCCGGTCAGGAGGACGCTCTCGATGCCTTTGGCCTTGAGGATGGTTTCCAGGTCGGTGTTGATGAAGGCGCTGTAGCGGTGCTTGACAACCACCCGCTCGTCCGCCCGGGGCTCGATGCCGTCGAAGAAATCGGCGCCCCAGGACCCCTCGCGGCAGGTCTCGGTATCGGCGCCCTCCGGCTTGCGGTAGAGCCACGGCTCGGTGTCGGTCCACTCGCTGTGGATGGTCTGGATGTAGACGATGGGCAGGCTCACCTCTCTCGCCTCGTCGATGAGCTTGTAGAGGTTGGGCATCATTTCAAGACCCGAGGTAACGTCCAACCCACGCCTGGCGCAGGCGCCCTCGGGGCTGCAGAAGTCGTTCTGCACATCCACCACGATCAGCCCCCCCAGGGAAGGGTCGCAACGCTCCTTGAGACTTCTTAACACACTCATGCCGGCCTCCTTGGAATCCCTGGCCTCAATCGGCCATCATCTCTTTCTGCATCGGGGTGAGGGCGTTGGAGCATCCCACCATGCTGTTGCGCGTCACCAGCCCGGCCAGTTGCTCTTCGCTCCAGGCCTCGGTTCCCTCGGGACGCCTGGGCACCACCAGGTAGCGGGTCTCGGCCGTGCTGTCCACCACCCGCACCTCCGTGGGCTCCGGCAACTCCAGACCCATTTCCTTCAGCACCCGGCGGGGATCCACCACCACCCGGGTGCGGTAGTTGGTGCTCTTGTACCAGTCCGGCGGCTGTCCCAGAAGTTGCCGCGGATAGCATGAGCACAGGGTGCACACCACCACGTGGTGCACTTCGTCGGTGTTCTCCACCGCGATGAGCTGGTTGGCGGTGGACATGTCGACGCCGAGCTCCTCGGTCGCCGCGATGCCGTCCTCGAAAAGGCGCTTCTTGTACTCGGGGTCGGTCCAGGCCCGGGCCACCACCCGGGAGCCCTGATGCGGCGATACGCCCTCGTTCTCGTCGATCTTGCGCCGCACCTCGTCGGTGCTGATGATGCCCTTCTCCCGCAGGAGGTTCCCGAGGGCCAGCATCTGCTTCTCGAACAGCGTGTGCTCGTGCTCCGTGGTGTCGATGGGGTTGTTGGCGTGGAGCTGCTCGAACACGTCGTCGTGGCCGTGGTCGTGTCCGTGCCCGTGCTTGACGCTTCGCGTCTCGTCCGCGCTCAGGACACCCTTTTCCTTCAACAGGTCCGCGGTGGCGCGGGCCCGCCGTTCGAAGTAGCTCGGCCCCTCGGCGGGGGCAGCCTCGACGTTCTCTTCCTGTTTTTCCCTGGCCATGACGTTCTCCCGGTACGCGTTATCGCGGCTCCAGCCACTGCTCGAAAATGTCCGCGTAGATCTTGTTGGCGCCGTTGGGCGCGGGCCGGTCGTCCCACACGTGGGCGAGGTCGAACTCGATGGAGTAGAGGTTGGCCATGGGCAGGCCGTCCTTGCCGAAGGAGAGCAACTCCGGGTCCTTGAAGCTGCCACGGATATCGGCCACCACGCCGTCTTTCCCCCTGAGGTATTGGGGCGAACGGATGTGATGCCCCAGGGTCAACGTCTCCTTGACCCGCACGCGATCACCTTGTTTGTAACGAAAACCCATGGGCGCCAGTCTCGACTTTCGCCGGTTGATTGTCAACTCACGGAAACGGCCCGGGTACGCGAGAGCCGTTTTCACGCGCAGTCAGGCCTTCGCCGTTCCGCCGGTGAACCGGTTCAGCCAGACCCCGCTCAGCAGCCAGGAATAGCCCCAGGTTCCCATGATGATCGACACGAAGGCGACGGCGATGTCGAACGCGCTCCCGCCGAGCGAGAAGGCCGGCACGTAGCCGAAGAGGAAGGGGGCGAGATAGAGGAACTTGGCGAACTTGAAGGCGCTGAAGGCGGTCTTCCACATGTCGGCCTGGGCGATGGTGGCGCCGGTGAACGCGGCGATGCAGACCGGCGGGGTGATGTTCGAGTCCTGGGACAGCCAGTAGACGATCATGTGCGCCGCGATGGGATTGACGCCCAGCTCCGTCAAGGGCGGCACGGCCACCACCGCGGTGATCAGGTAGGCGGCCGTCACCGGCACGCCCATGCCGAGGATCAGAGACGCCAGGGCGATGAGCAGGATGGTCAACCAGAGCTTGCCGTCGGCCAGCTCGATCACGATATCGGCGAACGTGAGCACCAGGCCGCTGTAGGTCAGCACGCCGATGATGATGCCGATGACGCCCAGGGTGGCGCCGATCTTGAGGCTGTTCTCGGCCCCCGCGCGCGCCGCCTCCAGAAACCGCCGCGGCCCGATCCTCGTATCCTCCCGCAGCCAGCTCACGGCGATGCAGGTCACCATCCCCAGTATCGCGGAATAGGCGGGCGAGTACCCCAGCAGCATCGGCACGGTGATGACCGCGAGCGGCAGGACGTAGTACCAGCCGCGTCTGAAGATCTCTCCGGCGCCGGTCCGGGACTTCTCGCCCCGTATTCCGTGCTGCCTGGCCTCGTAGTGGACCATGACGTAGACGCTGAAGAAGTACATCAGGGCCGGGAAGACGGCCACCAGCATGATGGTGGAGTAGGGCACGCCGGTAAGTTCCGACATGATGAAGCCGCCGGCGCCCATGATCGGCGGCATGAACATGCCGCCGATGGAAGCGGCGGGCTCGACGGCGCCGGCGACATGGGGCTTGAAGCCGGCCTTCTTCATCATGGGGATGGTGAAGTTGCCGGTGGACACCGTATTGGCGATGGCGCTGCCGGAGATGGAGCCGAAGAGACCGCTGGCGATCACCGCCACCTTGGCCGGGCCGCCCACCCGGTGCCCCACCGCCGCAAGCGGGAAGTCGACGAAGAAACGCTGCGCCCCGCTCGTCTCGAGGAAGGCCCCGAAGATGACGAACAGGATCACGTAGGTGGCCAGCACGTTGGCCATGATGCCGAAGACCCCGTCGCTCTTGTAGAAGATGCTGGTGCAGAGGGCCGGGAAAGTGTCGCCGGCATGGGCGATGAGGTCGGGCATGGAATCGCCGTAGACCCCGTAGAGCAGCATGACCGCGCCGATGACAACGAAGACGTTCCCCACCACCCGGCGCGCCAGCTCGACCCCGATCAGCACGCCCGCCACGGCGACCCACTGGTCCAGGACGGTTTCCGCCCCGACCCGGTAGTTGATGGCCTCGAAGTTCCACATCCAGTAGCCGATGCACAGCACCGACACGGCCATCAGCAGATAGTCGACGATCCTCCCCGGCACGCTCCGCGAGCGGTAGACGAGGAACACGAGCACGTAGGTGATGACGACGTAGATCCCGCGGTGGTACTGGGTGGCCGCGGGAACCAGCACCGCGGAGTACGAATAGAACAGCACCAGCACGAGGGCGAGGGCGTCGAACAACCATCGCTCCGCGGTGTTCAACTCCTCGAACATGCTACTCGCGTTCTTCTACAGACCCTTCTCTTTCCAGAACCGCTCCGCTCCCGGATGCAACGGAGTCACGATACCTTTGGTCCCGCTCTTGACGCTCATCTCCTTGAAGGTCTTCTTCTGGTTCCGCATGTAGGCGAGGCCTTCGTCGGTGTAGATCCTGGAGAGCAGGTCGTAGACCACGTCCGCGGACACCTTGGAATTGGCGACCCACAGCGTGGAGTCCTGGAACGACGGGGCGGTCTTGTCGACGCCGCGGTAGGTGCCGGCGGGCACCGCGAGCTTGGCGAAGTAGGGATACTCCTTGAAGAAGCCGCTGTCTTCGGCGTCCTTGGCGAGATCCACCAGCTCGATGTCGTTGGTCTGCGCGGCCATGATCACGGCGCCGCTGGGAAACGCGGTGAACAACCAGAAGGCATCGAGCTGGTTGTTCCCGAAGGCCGCGGCCGCGTCGTTGTACCCCATGGCATTGCGTTCGACCTTGTCCCAGACGCCCATGTGGGTGAAGAACAGCTCGCAGTTGGCGAAGGCGCCGGAGCCCGCGTTGCCCACGCCGACCCTCTTGCCCACCAGGTCCTTGACGCTGCGGATGCCCGACCCCTTGCGCACCACCAATTGTGCCGGCGCTCCGTACAGGTAGGAGACCGCGAGCACATCCTTGTACTGGCGCTTGTCGTTCTTCAAGCGGCCGTTGTGCCCGAGATACACGTGCCCGGAATAGACCACGCCGAACTGCATTCTTCCGGCATTGACCTTGCGCAGGTTTTCCACCGAGCCGGCCGAGGACTGGGCCCTGACGGTGTAGTCCCTGGACTTCTTGACCGGGCCGTAGGTCTGGATGGAGTTGGCCACGATCTGGAACGTGCCGCCCGCGGGACCCCCGCCGAAAACGACGCGTTTGCCGGCCAGGGTGGTGGCCGGGTAGACAAGAGCCCAGGCCGACAACAAGGCGCCTGCGGCCAGGATCGTTCTGCGGTTCAAGCTCATGGTCCTTCTCCTTTCCGAGTACTTCGATTAATCACTCTCCATATTCAAAAAAGAACGATTCACGGCCCTTGTCAATTGCCTCGAGAAGGGTAGGGAAGTCCTCGCCCTGAACCGGGTGCCCACGGACGGTGCCCTCGATCTCCGGTTTCAGTTCACGGATGCCTCGCCCCATCGGGTGGTGGTCGCCGCGACCGCTAATGACATGCAGCAGGAGACCGAGGTCGCGCAAACCGTCGAGGTGGCGTCGGCCACGCCCCCCCTCGGCATCCGCGTCAGACCGGTCCTGGTCTTTCTTCTCGTGGTCCTGGCCGGGCTCGCCGCCGGCCGGCTCAGCAAGAGAAGGGGGCTGCCGTTGCCTTGGACGGCCAGACGCGTCAAGATCAACCCAAAGGAGGCATCATGATCGATCTGTATACGTGGAGGACCCCCAACGGCCGCAAGGTCTCCGTCATGCTGGAAGAGCTGGAGATGCCCTACCAGGTCCATCCGATCAACATCGGCAAGGACGAGCAGTTCGCCCCCGACTTCCTGGCCATCAGCCCCAACAACAAGATCCCCGCCATCGTCGACCAGGAAGGCCCCGGGGGAGGTCCCTACAGCCTGTTCGAATCCGGTGCGATCCTGCTTTACCTCTCCGAGAAGTCCGGAGGCCGGTTCCTGCCCGAGGAGTCCCGGGCCCGCTATGACGTCATGCAGTGGCTCATGTTCCAGATGGGCGGAGTAGGGCCCATGTTCGGCCAAGCGCACCACTTCCTCGGCGCCAAGGAGCAGGTCCCCTACGGCATCAACCGGTACAAGAACGAAACCCGCCGGCTCTATGGAGTCATGGAGAAACGCCTGTCCGACCACGAATACCTGGCCGGCGAGTATACGGTCGCCGATATCGCCACCTACCCCTGGGTGGGCCGGCACGAGCGGCATCAGGTGGATCTGGCCGACTTCCCGCAGGTCAAGCGCTGGTTCGACGCCATCGGCGCCCGCCCCGCGGTGCAGCGCGGCATGCAGGTGCCGCCGGACGCATAGCACCGGAGAACACAGCTTGGGTAACGTTTGACAGGCCGCGCGGAGGCGTGTCAGAAATCTCCGTTACGGCTTCGGGACAGGTTTCCGCGCGTGCCTGGATCCCGATGCCGTGCTAGGCTTCCCTGTACGCCCCCGTAGCTCAGCAGGATAGAGCACAGGATTCCTAATCCTGGTGTCGTGAGTTCGAGTCTCGCCGGGGGCACACCCTTTTCTCACGGGCCGACGACGGCTTCCAGGTACGCCTTCCGGTAATCCGCCAATAGCGCATCGATATCCTCGGCAAGCATGAAGCCGGTGGCGACCAGAGCCTCCATGGCGGCTCGTACCTGTTGGAGGTAGTCATCCACGCTCGCGTACCTTTCCTCCAACGACCGGCGCGGGTCGCCGGCGGCCACACGGTCGGCGCGAGTCTGGGGGAAGGGGATGGACGAGCCCAACAGGCCGGCCAATTCACCTTCCGCCAACTCGTGGGATTGCAGGTTCCATCCGGTGTAGGTGGCCAAGGGTACGGTGATCCAGGGAAGGCGAACCCCTGCGACATCGTTGCCGTCCGCATCCACTGCCGGTATGAGAACGCTGTAACCGGCCCCATCGGTCGGCGTCTGCGGGCGGGCGTCGATGACGCCCCCGGCAACTCCCTCGCCGTAGTCGAGGAACAGTTGGCGGTTGTGGAGGCCGGTGCAGGCCGCGCCCGGGATGGCCGGGAACCCGGTGCACAGGCTTTCCGGGGTTGCAAGCGTGTTGTCGGTGCTGCGCGGGATCTGGCTCGTAGGCGGCACGGTACCGTCGGTGGCCCACCGGTCCATGGCGACCATGAGGGCGCGCAGGGCGGGACCGATGCTCACGGGATTGCTCAGGTGTCGGGTCTTGCCTTTTTCGGCCCGGGTGCCGTAGGGCGCGTTGTGCTGGGTGCTGGCGAACAGATATATGCGCACGCCATCGGGCAGGGAGAGATCGTTTCCGCGCCCGTCGGTGTGGGCCAGCGCTCCCCGCTTCTGCCAGTACTCGGTGCAAGTCTGGGTATGGAACACAAGGGGATCGGTGGCGGGGCGCTTGAGAATCCCGTCGCTCCGGCCCGTCTGCGGATCCTCCATGACGTTGTAGGCGAAAGGGAAAAGCTCCGGCTCGAGCTGGTTGGTGTGCTGCTGACACGAGGTGACGGGGCGGGCGAACTCGTAGTTGAGGAACATCCGCCCGCCGCCGGAGGCGTGGGGCGCGATGGCTTCGAACACCTGCCGTCCGTGCTCGTCCTCGTTGAACCCCTGGTAGACCAGGTCGCGCAGGAACCGGCCGCTCTGGGAACGGCCCCAGGCATAGGCCTTCTCGACGCCCCCGCCGCCCGCCAGGGGGTTGGGGTTGCCGGCGCCGTCCTCTTCCTCGCGGCGCAGGAACGAGACAAGATCGCGCACCGCCGCGAACCCGAGCCCCAGCACCAGCGGATCCCGCGCCGTGTACACCAGCTCGTAGATGGCCCCCGGAATGAATCCGTCCGGCAAGTGGAGATGGGACGCGCTCGGAGTGATCTCCCGTGATCCGTTCCCGCCCTCGACGGCGAACGCCCAGTCCGTATGCGGGATGACCTCCCGCTGGCCGTAGGAGCGCATCCTCACCGTCAACTCGGCCTGTGAGCTGTCGGGATTCACGGCGGGGTAGCTGCGGACGCGCGGATCGCCGCTCAGGGGCCGGGAACGGATGCCGGGACGGGTGACGCAGATCTCGGTGCGCACGAGCCGCTGGATCGGCGCGCCGTGCTCGGTGGCAACCGGAACGTCCAGCACCATCCCGTCCTTCCAGGGGACCAAGTCTCCTTGCCAACCCGAGGTGACCCAGGTGTAGCCCCATCGCATCAGGAATCCGTTGCCGGCGTGTTCCAGGCTCACGGGGTCGTTGCACTCCGGCGCGTCGTTGAGGAACATCAGCGCCCGCTTGCTGCCCCGGTTGGGAGCCTCGTAGAGCACGCGGCCGTTCCCTCTGTCCCGATCCGCCGGCCGCAGGATATGGACGTCGCAGGTATACTCCACTGCGCCGCGTTCGTTCCGGGACGCGTTGCCGAGGTTGACGATGCAGGCGTTGCGGGGATCCTCCGGGGCGACCTCGCCGAAGGCCTTCGCGGCTACTATCTCGTAAGCGCCGGCGGAGCCGAACTCGTGCCCGTCCGCGAACGGCTGGCTGCGACTGACGACGAAACGGGTCAACATGAGTGAAACCTCCATGTGGCAAGGATGCTGAACTCATAATGACCTACCGAAGGCGCCTCGAACAAGACCGGCGCTTCATCAACGGGCTGGAATGGGCTACGTTGAGCGTTGCATGCAAGGCCGGAATCTCTCTTTGAGGAGGAAGTCGGGATGATCAAGCCCACCGCACTGAAACGGGGCCACTACGAATGCAAGTCTTTGGACGATACCTTGCCGGTGCTCACCGACCTGCTGGCGTTTGAGGTCCTACGGCAGGGAACCGGGCAGGCCACGGTGAAGCACCCCAACACCGATTGGGAGCTGGTGGTCCACGAAGGCGCGCCCGAAGCCGTGGACAAGCCGCATCTGCATCACTACGGCGTGCGGGTGGAGACCCTCGACGAAGTGAACGCAGCCTATGAGCACCTCCAGTCGCAGAAGGAGCGCTACAAGCTCATGCGCGTCAGCCGTCCGCACGAGAACCACTTCGCCCATTCGGTCTATTTCCGCGAGCCCGGCGGCAATGACTGGGAGATCGAGTATTACGACCACGAGGCAGTGGTGCGAGGCCAGCGGAACGCCATCGAGCCGTGGCGCGAGAAGATGCCGGAGGAACGGTTCCCAGGGCGCGGCTACCTGCCCCAGGCGCTGAGCCACGGCACCCGGGAATGCGACGACAAGGAGGTCAGCACGCCTTTCTACCGCGACGTGCTGGGGCTGGAGATTCTGGGCGGCGGGAGAATGTCGGTCTACATCAAGCACTACGACACGCCCTGGTACGTGGTCGTCCTGCCAGGCCGCAAGCGCCACTACGTTTCCGAGCTGAACCGCTTCACGCTCCAGGTGGAGACCGAGCAGGAGGTGGTGGACGCGCACCGGGCTTTCCGTACTTCGGGCAAGGACATGGGCATCGGCGAGGCGGGGGACCTGCAGGAGGACAACGGCGAGGTTTCGTTCGTGTTCAGCGACCTGGACCGGAACTGGTGGGATATCTGCGCCGCCCGATAGGGTGCCCGTTCGGACGGCAAGGGAGAAGACGAGCATGTGGTTCATCGGACTCAGGAGCGCGCTCAAGCCCAGGGAAGAGTGGAACGTCACGCTGGACGACCATCTGTCCTGGATGAAGCGGCAGCATGAAGCGGGGAAGATCGTCATGTCCGGACCGACGCCGGACCGCAAGCTCGGCATTTACCTCATACGCGCGGAATCACGGGAGGAGGCGGAGGGCATCGCCGGGAGCGACCCTTACACCGCGGCCGGCTTCTGCACGTTCGAGCTGATCGAGTGGGAGTTGCACCAAGTCATGGGGGCCGGGCCGTTCTCCATGGCGGAGATCAAGGCGCACGGGCGGTAGGGTCTTGTGAGGCTATAGCGCGGCGGCGGAGAAGGTGCGGCGCCAGGCAAAGGCGCGCTGCTCGAAACGGGCGATGACGCCGTACTCGATGATCAGCATCAGGATCACGAAGAGCAGGACCCACGCCAGCACCTGTTCCATGTCGAAGTTCTCGAACCAGAAGAAAAACATGTAGCCGATGCCGAACTTGATGCCGAAGGTTTCGGCCAAGGCGACGATTTTCCAGGTCATGCCGAAGGAGTAGCGGAACGCGGACATGAGGTAGGGCATGAGCTGGGGTACGTAGACCTTGCGGATCATCATCCGCGGGTTGGCCTTGAAGGACTTGGCCATGTCCATCAGGCTCTTGTCCATGGCCTTGGTGCCTTCCGCCATGTTCACGGTCACGAAGGGCGTGACCACCGCCATCACCGCCACCAGGCTGCCGGTCTCGCTGAACCCGAACCAGAGCACCGCCAGGAACACCATCAGTATGGTGGGTATCGTCAGGAACAGCGGGATCAGGCTCATGAGGGAATACTCCACGGTCTTGCGGAGTCCCATGGCCAGTCCGATGCCGATGCCCGCCAGCATCGCCACCACGAACGCGATGATGATGCGGAACATCGTGATGCCGATGTGGAAGAAGGCCGAGTGGCCCTCGGGACCGAGTTCCACGAGGATGCGTCCCATGGTCTGGACAATCCGGAACGGGCTCGGCAGAACCTCGGGCAGCGTGAACAGGGATCCGATCCACCAGACCGCCACCAGCGCCACCATGGACGCCGCACGCATGTAGGTACGCATGCTCATTCGGACTGCTGCTCCAGAACGGCGAAGAATTCCTGCACCAGCTCTTTCTCCATGTCGAACAGGCGCGGATCCTCGGGTTGCCTTGGCCGCGGCAAGTCCACATGGACATGCCTGAAGATCCGCGCCGGCTTGGTGCTCATCATGTACACGTTGTCGGAAAGGTAAACGGCCTCGCGCAGGTCATGGGTCACGAACAGGATGGTGGTTTTCGCGCGTTCGAGGATCTCCATCAGGTCGATGCGCATCTTGCGCGCGGTGATCTCGTCCAGGTGGCTGAAAGGCTCGTCCATGAGCAGGATGTCGGGCTCGATGGCCAGGGCGCGGGCGATGGCCACCCGTTGCTGCATCCCGCCGGACAGATTGAGGGGATAGTTGGGCTCCTGCCCCGCCAGCCCCACCATGTCGAGGTACTTGCTCACGCGGTCGCGCCACTGCTCCCGGGGCACGGCCTGAGCCTCCAGCGCGAAGCGGATGTTGTCATCCACCGTGAGCCAGTTGAGCAGGCGAGCGCTCTGGAAGACGTAGCCCACGTGCACGGCGCCGTCGGGCGACTGGGCCGAGGGGTACACCGTGAGGCTGCCGCCATTCTCCACCTCGATGCCCGCGATGACGTTCAGCAACGTCGATTTCCCGCAGCCGGAGGGACCCACGAGGCTGGCGAACTCTCCCTCCTTGACGTCCAGGCTCACGGCGTCGAGCACCACGAACTCTTCGCCGCCGCCCGGGGTGGGGAACTTCTTTGTCAATTTGTCTACGTGAACTACGGTCGAAGCCATGAACGATACCTGTACCAAGCTAAGTCGCAACCTGATGCCGCCACCGGAAGGCGCGTCTTTCCCAGGAACGGAATATCAATACATCCACCAGCACCATGAACACCATGAAGCTCACGCCCCAAGCCAGCATCATGTCCACGCGCGTATCCTGAAAATGGAAGACCAGCATCTGCCCGACCCCGCTGCCCACGGCAAAGGCCTCGCCCACCAGCACGATCTTCCACGAAAGCGAAAGGGCGATTCGCATGGACGAGAAGAGATAGGGCATGAGTTGCGGCACGATCACCTTGCGGACGATCAGGTGCCGGTTCGCCTTGTAGACCTTGGCCATGTCGATGACTTCCTTGTCGATGGCCTTGGTCCCCTCCCAGACGTTGAGCGCCACGAAGGGAAAGACGATAAGCACGGTGGTGAAGACCGGTCCGATGTCCGAGAGGCCGAACCACAACACACCCAAAAACGCCCAGCAGATGGCCGGGAACGTAAGCAGCACCATGATCCAGCCGTCGAGGAAGGCCTCCACGTGCCGGTGGAGCCCCATGATCAGCCCTGCGATGCCGCCGATGACCATGGAGAAACCGAGGCCCAGAATGATGCGCCGGAGGGTATCCCAGACCACGGTGTAGCTGCTGGGCTCCGAATAGACCGTGAAGAGGCGCTGGACGAGTTCCTGCGGCCCCGGCAGGAAAGCCGCCAGAAACAGCAGCGATACCACCTGCCACAAAAGGACGAAGGCCAGCAGCGTAAGAATCCCGGGCAGGAGACCGGGGTTGCCCTTGATCATGTGGAGAGCCTGTCAGAGATGGGCGTGGAGGTCCGGGCCCTCGGTCCGGCTGAAGCCGTGACCAGGACCCGGACGCCGTAACGTCGACTAGTTGAGAATCAGCCCGTGCTTCTTCTTGTCCGGGACGAAGTCCAGGACGCCACGCTGCTTGGCCATTTCGAGGAAGTTCCACTGGTGGTCCACGGTTTCCTTGTCCCACTTGGCCAGGAACACCTTGTTCTTCTGCAGCCAATCCCGGTAAACGCCGGCTTCAGCCTTGTTCTTGATGCCGGTAACCTTGGCGAACTTGGCCTCGGCCCGATCGAAGTTCTTGGGGTTCCGGAGCCAGTGCATGGATTCCATGACCGCCGAGGCGAAGCCCGCCGCGCGTTTCTTGTCCTCGTCCACCCACTCCCGCCAGCAGACCAGCGGAGCGGACCACACGATGGGCTGGCCGGTCTTCGACTTCCAGTAGTCGTTGGGTACGAACACCGAGCGGTACTTGTCGGGCTGCGACGCCGCGCGGACGGTCAGCGAGCTGATGTTGAACATGGAATCTACGTCACCGCGGTCCAGCAGAGCCAATAGCGCGGGGGCCGCGGCCTGCTTCAGATCCACGTCCTTCTTGTTGATGACGTCCATGTTATGGCCGTCGATGATGACCGCGCGGGTGGCCTTGAAGGCGCCGGCGCCGGTGGACCAGGTGCCGAACTTCTTGCCCCGCAGGTCGCCGATGGACTTGACCGGGCTGTCCTTCTTGACGAAGACCTCCTGCATCACCGTGAGCCCGCCTCCGACGATGACGAAGTCAAGCCCCTTGGTGATCCTGGCGATAGCGGCCGTGCCGGCGTACGACGAGCAAGGCACCTCCTTGGCGGGCAGCGCGGCCATGTGTCCCGCGAAGGGGCGCACGTCCACTTCCACGTCGATGCCGTTCTTTTCAAAAATACCGGCCATTTCCCCGGCCAGATACAGCATGGAAATGACACTGTTCCGCCCGGCGGTAACCTTGATCTTGTGGAGATCCTGAGCCGCGGCCTCGAAGGCCAGGAAACTCACCAGCACGATCGCCAGCAAAGCTGTCCATGTGTAGCGTCGCATTGTCTGCCTCCTTTAAACTGGTCGCCGGTTTCGGCAACGAACGCGTTCTTTCTTCGCGAAACGACGAATACTAGTTCCTGGCCGGTTCTTTGTCAATGGCGATCAGGGTTTCAGATAGTCTTTCAAGTCCATCTTTTGCCACAGTTCCGGGTCCGGCTCGATCCTGGTCTCGAACTCCTTTTCCACCGGCCGGGTGGCGTCGATGACCAGGTGGGTGGTCATGGGGCCCCGGCCCGTGCGGGCCTCGTTGTAGGACACCGGGTCGAGGTGCGCGCCCTTGACCCCCGGCATGATCAGCAGGTCCTGGTCGGCCACCATGCGGGTGCTGATGGCCCAGGCCACCTCCCGCTCGTTGAAGATATCCACGTCGTCGTCCACCACCACAACGGTCTTCCCGTAGTTGTCGGTGGACACGGCCACCAGGCCGGCCTGCTTGCCCTCGCCGGGCACCCGCTGCTGCAGCGAGACGTACGTACCCAGCCAGCCCATGGTGCTCACCGCCTTGAGCGTGGGGAACTGGGATCGCAACCGGTCGTACATGCTCATCTCGGCGCTCACGTTGGGCGCCAGGTTGTGCTCGATGTGGGCCGAGTCCAGGTGATGGTAGATGGCGTCCCGGCGCATGGTGATGGCGGTCACGTCGATGACGTAGCAAGGCTTGTCGCCGACGCCGTAGTAGCCCAGGTACTCGGCGTAGGGGCCGTCGGTGGCCATGGTGGCGGCGTCGATGGTCCCCTCGATGACGATCTCCGCCTGCGCCGGCACCGGCACGTCCACGGTCTCGCCCTTGACCACCTCCAGCGACTCGCCCAGGTAGCCGCCCATGAGATCGAACTCCACCACTCCCTTGGCCTGGGACGCCTGCAGCACCGCGGAGTGGTGGCCGATGACCAGGGCGATCTCCATGGGCCGTCCCAGTTCCGCGCAACGCCGGGCAATGTACGCGCCGTCGTTGCCCGGATTGATCATGCAGCCGAGCCGGTTCCGGCCCATGACCAGGTGACGGTAGATGCCCGCGTTGGGAACGCCGGTGTCCGGCCATCGGGCGATCGTGAAACCGGCGCCGATGTACTTCCCGGCATCGAGCTTCGAGTTGTGGATGATGGGCAGCACGTTCAGGTCCACGTCGTCGCCGACGAACTTCTTCTCCTTGACCGGCGCGTCCTCTTCGTCCACCCACACGGGATCCTCCCGTTGCGCCAGCTTCTTGCGCAGCACGTCGTAGATCTCCAGCCGGGTCATGCTGCGCGGGTCGCAGCCCAGGCCCCAGGCCAGGAGGTCGAAGGAGCCGAACATGTTCGTGACCAGCGGCAGCGTGCTGCCCTTGATCTCGGGGCAATAGATCACGGGGTTGCGGCCCTCGGCCGCCAGCTTGTGCTGGATGATGCCGATCTCCAGGTAGGCGTCCAGCGGCTTCGTCACCTCGACGTAGTTCTCGGGTCCGGTCTCCCTCACCGCCTGGAGAAAAGTTCGCAGATCAGGGTTCATGAAACAGCCTCCTTCATCGCGCGCCCTCCCGTACGAGAGGCAGGACTTCCTCGACGAAACGGCGGATCTGCGCCAACTGGTCGGGCCCGGTAAAGCGCAGCACCGGCGTGCTGATGCCCATGTCCAACCACTCCCGCAGCAGCACCGCGCACTCCTCGGGGGCGCCGTAGGCAAGCCAGGTCCGGATGACCTCTTCGCTGGGCGGCGCCAGCGGGTAATACTCCTGGAAATAGTGCTTCGACTCTTCGTAGGCCGCCCGCTTGTCCTCGTTGATGTTGATCATGCCGTGGATGCAGGTCTCGAAGCCGCCCAGGTCGCGCCCCTGCCGCTGCGCCACCCGCTGCATGAAATCCCAGCGGCGGCGGAACTCGTCGGGCGCCACGGCATCGGTCATGTAGCCGTCCCCCAGCCGTATCGCCCGCTCCAGCGCGCGCTGCACCAGCGGGCTGCCCTCCAGTGGCCGCCGCGGGTTCACGGCGATCCAGATGGGGCAGGGGCGCTGCACCGGCTTGGGCAGGATGTCGTAGTCCTCCAGGGTGTAGAAGCGCCCGCGGTGATGCACCTTGCCGTCGCTCCACAGCGCGCGCAACAGCGCGATCCCTTCCTCCAGCCGCGGCGCGCGCTCCCTGGAGGTCTGCCCGAAGGCCCGCAGCTCGGGCTCGTGGCCGCCGCCGATGCACGCGCCGAGCACGGTACGGCCCCCTGAGACATGGTCCAGGCTCGCCCACTGGATCGCCAACTCCACCGGATGGCGCAAGGGGAAAGTGGCCATGCAAATGGTGCCGAGCCGCACACGCTCCGTGCGCGCGGCGAGGTTCGACAGCATCACGATGGAATCGAGCCTGGGCTTGTGGATGAAGCTGTCGCCCACCCACACGGACTCGAAAACGCCGGATTCCTCGGCGAGGGTGGCGGAGGCGAAGAGGTCCTCCACGGTCGTGAGGCCGAACAGCACGCCGCGGTTGGGAAGGCTCAGGCCCCATCGAGTGGGGAGATCACGCATGGTTGTCGGTAGGCTCTATCATACACGTACGAGGAGCACTCGTCGTTGTCGCCAACGGGCGCTCCGACCAAGTGGAATTACCCTCGTATCACGGCATGAACCGTGTTGGCCAGTCACCACCCCCTACGCGGTGCGTGCGCAAAAGACTCAGGTTTCCTACTCGGCAATGAAGGGATTTGCGCCGTGCTTCTCGCCGTGCCATCCTTTCTGAAATTTCAGCTTCAAGAGTGCCATGCCCACGACCGATGAATTGCGTGCATTGATCCGGGATCACGAGTCCGACTGCGTGGAACTCACGCTCTCGAAGAAGGACACCGACAAGTTTGGGGAGGCGATTTGTGCCTTCGCCAACGACTTCCCCAATCACCGGAGGCCGGGCTACTTAGTCGTTGGTGTGGACGATGACGGAACGTTCAGTGGCCAGACCGTCAGCGACAAACTGCTAAAGGATCTCGCAGCACTGCGCTCGAACGTCAACATCGAGCCGCTCCCGCCTATGACCGTCCAGAAATACTCATTACCGGAAGGTGCGGTAGCGGTGGTGGAAGTCCTGCCGTCGGACCTCCCGCCGGTGCGGTACAAGGGTACGGTCTGGATCCGTGTCTGTCCATCACGGCGTCGCGCCAATCAGCAGGAAGAACGGATTCTGATCGAAAAACGAACTGCCCAGCAGCGGACCTTCGATCTACGGCCCTGCACAGGCTGCAAGGTGGACGATCTTGTCCGGGACATGTTTCTCGTCACCTATCTGCCTGCCGCCGTCGACCGTGCAGTCATCGAGGAAAATAACCGCGCTATCGAAGAGCAGATGGCTTCGCTACGGTTTTACGACCTCACCGCGGACTGCCCCACGAACGCCGGAGCACTTTTGTTCGCCCGGGATCCGCTACGCTGGGTGCCCGGGGCCTCGATCCAGTTTGTCCGCTGGGCGGGAACCACGATGGCCGACGACCCGATCAGCGAGAAACGGCTTAGCGGCGATCTGATTACGGTCCTGCGTGAACTCGAAACATTGGTTTCTCTTCCGGCACAGCCACACCCGGTGGCGGAATCGGCTCTCCGGGAACGAACGGTGATCGACTATCCCCCAGCAGCCATCCGCGAACTGCTTTTGAACGCCATCATGCATCGATCCTACGAGTCAAACGCGCCCGTTCGCTTCTACTGGTACGATGACCGCATAGAGATCCAGAATCCGGGCGGCCTGTATGGCATGGCATCGCCGGAGAACTTCCCCCGGCAGACGGACTATCGTAATCCGGTCCTGTCGGAGGCATTGGCAACTCTCGGTTATGTCAATGCGTTTGGCCGCGGCGTTATCCGTGCGCAGGAAACGTTGCGCAGCAACGGAAATCCAGAGGCGAGTTTCACGTTCGATCCTTCCCACGTGCTGGCCACCATTCGGAGGGCCCCGTGAAAACGATCGCTTTCTTCAATAACAAGGGCGGCGTGGGCAAAACGACCCTGGTATATCACTTGGCGTGGATGTACGCGGACCTCGGATTCTCGGTGGTCGCGGTAGATCTCGATCCACAAGCGAACCTCAGCACCGTATTTCTCAGGGAGGATCGCCTGGAGCAGTTGTGGCCTGACGGCGAACATCCCGACAGCATCCTGGGCGCGATCTCGCCCATTCTGCGCGGGCTTGGCGACATCCGGGAGCCGCACGTCGAACAGGTCGCTTCGAACCTCGGTATCGTCGTCGGCGACTTGGCTCTTTCGAGCTTCGAGGCGAAGCTGTCAGCAGCGTGGCCTAACTGTTTGAGCGGCGACGAGTCGGCATTTCGCACCGAATCGGCGTTCCATCGGACGATTTTCAACGCCGCCGACAAACAGAATGCAGACGTGGTGTTGATTGACGTCGGTCCGAACCTGGGGGCTATCAACCGGGCGGCGATCGTTGCAGCAAACTTCGTCGTGTTTCCGCTTGCCCCGGATCTTTTCTCTTTGCAGGCGCTCCGCAACGTGGGGCCGACCCTCCAGGAGTGGCGCAACGAGTGGCGGGACCGTCTGGAACGCCGCCCGGAGGTTTCCAACCTCGATCTTCCATCGGCCGACATCGGACCGGCGGGGTACATTGTGATGCAGCACGCGGTGCGTGCAGGCCGTCCCGTGCAGGCATACCAGAAATGGATCGGACGAATTCCAGGCGCCTATCGTAAGGAAGCGCTCGGCGAGGTCGACGGCAACGTATTCTCGACAGATGACGACACCGAATGCCTTGCTACCCTGAAGCACTATCGAAGCCTGATGGCAATGGCGCACGAGGCCCGCAAGCCTATGTTCCGCCTCACCGCCGCGGACGGTGCGCTCGGAGGTCATATCTACGCCGTGCAGGATTGCTACAAGGACTTCAAGACGCTCGCGAAGACGATCGCCGTCAGGTGTGGAATACACTCCACTTGAGATCAGCCCCTTCACTGGCGGAAACGGCAGCACCCTGCGGCGTCAATGGGTCTTCAACCCCCTTAGAACCCGCTCCGGTGTCATGGGCAGGGTCTTCAGACGCACCCCCACGGCGTTGTAGACGGCGTTGGCTATGGCGGGGGCGGCTGGGCCGAAAGGCAGCTCGCCGACGCCCTTGGCGCCGTAGGGGCCTTCGGAGGGGTCGCCTTCCACGAAGGCGGTCTCCAGACGCTTGGGCATGGCGCCGAAGGTGGGGACGCGGTAGTCCACGAAGTTCGGGTTCAGCACCTGGCCGCCGTCCACGGTCAGATCCTCGTACAAGGCGTAGCCGAGCCCCTGGGTGACACCCCCCTCGATCTGGCCCTCGAGACCCAGTGGGTTGATGGCCTTGCCGACGTCGTGCACCGCCAGGTAGCGCAGCAACTCCACCTCGCCGGTCTCCATGTCCACCCGCACCTCGGCCACGTGGCAGCAGGCGGCGATGACCGGGGCCGCGGCCTCGTAGTCGTTGGTGACGAAGCGGGTGGCGGCCTCGTCCACGAACGCGCCCTTGCCGATGATGAGCAGGCCCTGACGGTCGTAGGCCTCCCGCACCACGTCGTCGAAGCTCACCTCGCCGCCGGGCTCCACCGTGGCGGCCACGCGGTCGTTGCCGAACTCCAGCGTCCCGGGAACTGCGCGCAGCATGCCCGCGGCCACCTCCGCCAGCCGCCGGCGCGCGTCGGCCGCCGCCGCGGCCACGGCGTTGCCGCACACGTAGGTGGTGCGGCTGGCCCAGGTGCCCAGGTCGAAGGGGATCACGTCGGTGTCGTTGTGGAAGATGCGGATGCGGTCCACCGACACGCCGAGTTGCTCGGCCGCGATCTGGGCCATGACGGTGCGGGTGCCGGTGCCGGTGTCGGCGATGGTGGCGATGATCGCCACGCTGCCGTCGCGGTCCACCTTGACGATGGCCTCGGTGGAGTTCTGCCGGTAGTAGCGCAGCCCGGCGCCGGTCTCGGACAGGACCGCCATGCCGATGCCCGTGCGCGTCGTGCCTTCGGCGGCTCCCTTGCCCGGCCGCATCCGCTCGGTGGCCCGTTCCAGGCAGGCGCGCTCGCAGGGGCGTCTCAGGTTCTCGGCGCGGACCGCCACCGGGTCCAGGCCCAGCCGCTCGGCCATGGTCTCCAGGATGGACTCGAAGGCGAAGGTCTCCTCGGCATGCCCGAAGCCCCGGTAGGCGGCCCCGGGCGGCTTGTTGGTGTACACCAGCCGGGCGTCCACCGACGTCGCCGGATGATGGCGATCATAGGAAGAGAAGAAGGACATGGTGATGAAGTTGATGGTGGAGATGCCCTTGTCGTTGTAGGCGCCGTTGTCTCCCAGCACCTCCAGGCTCTTGGCGCGGATGACGCCGTCGCTGTTGCAGCCCAGCCTGAGCTTGAAGCGGTAGGCGTAGCGCGCGCCGGCGCAACGGAACTCCTCGTCGCGGGTGTTGACGATGCGCACGGGCCGGCCGCCCGACTTGCGGGACAGGGTCGCGGCGATGGGCACCATGACGTTCATCACCAGCCGGGCGCCGAACCCGCCGCCGGTCTCGGGCTGGATCACGCGCACCAGCCGCTGGGGGATGCCCAGGGCGCGGGCGATCTCGGCGCGCAAGGTGTGGGGCGCCTGGGTCTGGTGCCAGACCGTGAGCTGGCCGGTGACGCCGTACTGGGCGATGCAACCCCGGGCCTCCATGACCGCGTGGGACTGGCGCGCGGTTTCGAACTCCTCCTCCACCACCAGGTCGCAGTCCGCGAAGGCGGCCTCGATGTCGCCCTCGGCCTTGTGCACCTCGTAGGCCAGGTTGCCGCCGTCGTGGACCGCGGGGGAGTCCGGAGACAGCGCGGCCTCCAGATCCAGCACCGGCTCCAGGGACTCGTAGTCCACCTCGATGAGGCGCACGGCCTCCTCCGCGGTGCGCTCGTCCAGCGCCGCCACGGCCGCCACCTCGTCGCCGGCGTAACGCACCGTGCGGCCGGGCGCGCACAGCGGCACCTTGTCCGCGAACTCCGGGACGAAGCTGAACCTGATGTCGGGCATGTGCCGGGCGGTGACGACCGCGGTCACTCCGGGGAGGCGTTCGGCCCGGGAAGTGTCGATGTCGAGGATACGGGCGTGGGGGAGGGGACTGCGCAGGATCTTGCCGTAGAGCATGCCCGGGGCGTGGAGGTCCTCCAGGTAGTGGGCCTCGGCGGTAACCTTCGCGGCGCCTTCGACGGCGGGCGTCGACCGGCCGATGACGTTGAGCGGATGGCGATCCGGGGGCGTACCCATGGTCGAAGAATCGCAGAAAACCGGCTTGCATTCCAGACCGGATGTGGAATAGGCTCTGGTGCTTCGGAGAATGGTCTGTTGGGCCGCCAGGGATATCGGGCGGTGCCCCTTCCAGCCGGAGTCGTGTCAGCCCTCACGACGCCCGCCCAGCAGTCGAGCCAAACGGAGGTTGCATTCATGAGCGACAAGAAGATCCTGAGCCGAGACAAGCGGCGCTACCTGCTGCCCTCGGAGCGAGAACTGGGGGCCGAGACGCACAGCTACCTGCCGGAGCTTTGCGACCAGCTCCGCACAAAAAAGATCACCCGACGCGACTTTCTGCGCCAGGCGGCGCTATTGGGCATGACCGCGGGCGTGGCGTATGCCACGGCGGACAAGCTCATCGGCGGCGCATTCATCCCGTCGGCGTCGGCCGCCACGCCGAAACCGGGTGGGACCCTCAGGGTCTCCATGCGGATTCAGGAGGTGACCGATCCGGCGAGCTTCGACTGGACGGAGAAATCCAATGTGGCGCGCTTCCTGGTGGAACACCTCACCCGGACCAAGGCCGACAACGTGACGGTTCCCTACCTCGCCAAGAAGTGGGAAGCGTCAGACGACCTCAAGACGTGGGTGTTCCATCTGCGGGACGACGTGACCTGGTCCAACGGCGACAAGTTCAACTCCGCCGACGTCGCCCACACCGTCAACCGCTGGCTCGACCCCAAGACCGGGTCCTCGAACCTCGGCCTCTTCAGCGCCATGGTGGAGACCGTGAAGGGCGCCGACGGAAAGCCGATGAAGCGCGGCATCGCCAACGCGGTGGAGGTCATCGACGACCACACCATCAAGTTCAACCTCAAGCAGGCCGCCCTGGCCATGCCGGAGAACTTCTACAACTATCCCACCGCCATCGTGCACCGGGGCTTCGGCAAGGACTACGCCGCCGACCTCTCCAAGAACCCCATCGGCACCGGTCCGATGAAGCTGGAATCGTTCGCGGTGGGCGAGAGGGCCATCCTCAAGAAGGCGCGGAAATGGTGGGCCGGACCGTTCCACCTGGACGAGATCCACTATTTCGACCACGGTGAAGACACCAATGCCTGGATCGCGGCGCTGGCCTCGCAACAGGTGGACATGGTCTTCCGCCTGCCCAACGACGCCATCGAGACGGTGAAGCGCCTGCCCTTCGTGGATCTCCACGAGGCGACCACCGCGCAGACGGCGGTCATGCGCTTCCGCATAACGGAGAAACCCTTCGACAACCTCAAGCTCCGCCAGGCCATCGCCGCCTGCATGGACCACAAGGATATCCTGGACAAGGCTTTCAAGGGCCTCGGCCAGGTCGCCGAGAACCATCACGTCTGTCCGATCCACCCGGAATACGCGGCATTGCCGCCGCTCAAGCGGGACATCGAGAAGGCCAGGAAGCTGCTGGCCGAGGCGGGCTACAAGGACGGCATCACCGTCGAGATCGCCAACGGCGATACCGAGGGGCGCTGGATGACCGACGTCTGCGCCATCTTCAAGAACCAGCTCGCTCCCGCGGGCATCAACCTGAACATCAACAAGATGCCGGCCAACCAGTACTGGGAGGTCTGGGACAAGGCGCCCTGGGGCTACACCGCCTGGACGCACCGTCCGCTCGGCACCATGGTGCTCGGCCTCGGCTACCGGTCCGGGGTGCCCTGGAACGAGACCGCCTACAACAACCCCAAGTTCGACGCCGCGCTCGACGCCGCCGAGGCAACCCTCGATGTCAACGAGCGCAAGAAGAAGATGGCCGTCTGCGAGAAGATCCTCCAGGACGACGCCATCATCCCGCAGCCCTTCTGGCGGTCGGTCTTCAAGGCGGCGAACAAGCGGGTCAAGGGACTCAAGACCCATCCGACGCTGTACCACCAGTTTCAAGACGTGTGGCTGGAAGGCTAGGAGCCTGCGTTGCGGTGAACCTGTAGGGGCGACCGGCCGGTCGCCCCTACCCGCACCCTCCCGGTTGACCGGGTGCGCGTACGCCACGACCAGAGAGCACCGGAGACTGACATGCCACAACTGATCATGCGGCGCATCGGCATGATGATCCTCATCATGCTCACGGTCGCGCTGCTTCTGTTTCTCATGAACGAGGGTGATCCGCGCCTCATCGCGCGCAGCGTCCTGGGACCCTATGCCCAGGACCAGCAGCTTGACGCCTGGATCGTCCAGCACGGCTACGACCGCCACATCCTGGTCCGCTACGTCGAATGGATCGGCAGGGTGATGTCCGGCGATCTCGGCGACTCCATCATCTACAAACGGCCGGTGAACGAGATCTTCTGGGACAGGCTGGGCAACACCGGCATCCTGGCCGGGGTCACCTTCGTCGTCATGGTCATTGTCGCCCTGACCCTGGGCGTGCTGGCCGGCATGAAGGAAGGCTCGACGCAGGACCGCGTGATCTCGGTCTTTTCCATCACCACCACCTCCATCCCCGAGTACGCCAGCGCGGTGCTGCTCGCCTGGATCTTCGTCTTCACGCTCGGCTGGCTCCCCGGGACCTCGTCCATGACGTCGGGTTTCAACGTGGTGGAGCTGATCCTGCCGGTGATGGTGCTGACCTTGTACGGCTTCGGCTATGTCGCCCGAATGACCCGAGCGTCCATGGCGGAGGTGATGACCAACCACTACATCCGCACCGCCATGCTCAAGGGGTTGCCCTACCGGCACATCATCATGAAGCACGCGCTGCGGAACGCGCTGATCGCTCCGTTCACGGTCATCATGCTCCAGATCAACTGGCTGCTGTCGGGCGTCGTGGTCACGGAATTCGCCTTCGGCTACAAGGGATTCGGGGCGCTGCTGCTGGAAGCGGCGCTACGGCGGGACATCTTCGTGATCGAGGCCTGCGGCACGGCGGCGGTGTTCGTGGCCGTCTTCACCCAAACCATCGGCGACCTCGGGTACACCTATCTGAACCCGAGGATCCGGTTCAAGTGAGGAGGGGATCATGGCTACCAGTACTACCGACGCACCTCTCGTAAGGCCGGATTCGACCATCGTGAACGCGGTCAAGGCGGTGGCTCTCCTGCGGGAAAGCCCCGTCGGCCTGTTCGGCGCACTGATCGTGCTGTTCTTCGTCCTGCTGGCGATCTTCGCGCCGCTCGTGTCACCCTTCGATCCCAACGCGACGATCCTGCCCTTCGCCTTCCCGGGCACGGCGGCGCCGGACGGCGGCGTATTCCTGTTCGGCACCGACCATTTGGGCCGCGACATCCTTTCGCGGATCATCTGGGGCGGCCAGCGGGTGCTGTTCTATGCCACCGTGGCGACCATTTCCGCGTATATCGTCGGCGTCGTCATGGGCTTGGCCGCGGGCTACTTCCGGGGCTATCTGGACGAGATCATCTCGTTCTTCGCCAACGTGATCCTCTCCTTTCCCATCATGGTCCTGTACGTGCTGATCATCGCGAAGGTCGGCGCCTCGGGGCTCAACATCATCTTCGCGGTGGTGTTCGCCTCCTCGCCGGGCATCATGCGCATCGTGCGCGGCGTCACCATGGACATCGCCACCCGCGACTACATCGCGGCCTCCCAGACCCGGGGCGAAGGGCCCTGGTACATCATGCTGGTGGAGATACTGCCCAACGCCCGCAGCCCGCTGATCGTCGATTTCTGCCTGCGCATGGGCTACACGACCATCACCATCGGCGCGCTGGGGTTCCTCGGCCTCGGCCTGCCGCCGCCGGACCCCGACTGGGGCGGCATGATTACCGAGACCCGCGCCTTCGTGACAGGCGGTTTTCCCCACATGGCGATCCTGCCCGCATGCGCGGTCTCCCTGCTGGTGCTGGGCTTCAACCTGCTGGCCGACGGGCTGCGGGAAGTGTCGCTGAAGGATTAGGAGGAACGTGATGGCCGATCCCAACGGCAAAGGCAACGGCAGCGGCGAGCCGCCGGTCCTGGAAATCTCCGGCCTCCGGCTCAGCTACTACACGCGGGCGGGAGAAATTCCCGCGGTCATGGACTTCGACCTCACCATCGCGAAAGGCGAATCGGTGGGTCTGGTGGGCGAGTCCGGCTGCGGTAAGTCCACCGTGGCCAACGGCATCATGCGCTACATGGGCAAGAACGGCGGCATCGTCGGCGGCACCATCAAGTTCCAGGGCCGGGACATGGCCGAACTGAGCGAGGAGGAGATCCGGCGGGTCCGGGGCAAGGACATCGCCATGATCTACCAGGAGCCCATGGCCGCTCTCAATCCGAGCCTGACCATCGCCGCCCAACTCATGGAAGTGCCCATGATCCACGAGGGCGTGAGCGAGGAAGAGGCCTTCGAGCGCTCCTTCGACATGCTGGCGGCCGTGAACATCCCGGATCCCAAGCGCCTGATGGATTCCTACCCGCACCAGGTCTCCGGCGGCCAGCAGCAGCGGGTGGTCATCGCCATGGCGCTGTTGTCGCGGCCGGCGCTGCTGCTGCTGGACGAGCCCACCACCGCCCTTGACGTCACGGTGGAGGCGGGGATCGTGGAGCTCATCGCCGAGTTGAGCAAGGAATCGGGCGCGTCGCTGCTCTACATCTCCCACAACCTCGGCTTGATGCTGGAGGTCTGCGACCGGATCTGCGTGATGTATTCCGGCGAGGTGGTGGAGGAAGGGCATATCGATTCCATCTTCTCCTGGCCCAAGCACCCTTACACGCACGGGTTGTTCGGCTGTATCCCGCTGCCCCACGCCGACAAGAACGCCCGTCCGCTGGCCGCCATCAAGGGCCAGCTTCCGTTGCCGCACCAACGCCCCAAGGGCTGCTATTTCGGCCCCCGCTGCGAGTCCTTTCAAGCCGGACGTTGCGACGCCGACCACATTCCCATGGAGGATGTTGACACCGACGACGATCCCGCGCACCGGGTGCGGTGCCTGCGCTGGAGCGAGATCGATCACGACGCGGTCGTAGGCAACGAAACCACCCGCGAGCCCATCGAGGTGGGCGACACGGTCCTTGAAGTCGACAACATGCGCAAGTACTACGACGTCAAGGAGAGCACGCTGGCGACGCTCGTCTCACGGGAAGCCGTGCGGCAGGTGAAGGCCAACGAGAGCATCAGCTTCGACGCCGGGGAAGGGGAGACCGTGGCCATCGTCGGCGAGTCGGGCTGCGGCAAGTCCACCTTCGCCAAGGTCCTGATGGGCCTGGAGACCGCCACCGACGGCGAGGTGCGCCTCGACGGAACGGACCTGGGCAGCATCGCGGTCAAGAAGCGTACCCCGGAGCAGCTCGCATCGCTGCAGATGGTGTTCCAGAACCCCAACGATACGCTCAACCCGTCCCACTCCGTCGGCTACCAGATCGGACGGGTCATCAAGCGCTTCGGCATCGAATCCGACCCCGCCAAGATCCAGGATCGGGTCCACAAGCTGCTGGACACGGTAAAGCTGCCCCGGGCCTTCGCCGCCCGCAAGCCGCGCCAGCTATCCGGCGGACAGAAGCAACGGGTGGGCATCGCCCGGGCCTTCGCCGGCAACCCGAAGACCGTCATCGCGGACGAGCCCATCTCCGCGCTGGACGTGTCGGTGGCGGCGGCGGTGACCGAGCTGCTGATGGACATCCAGCGCGAGCACCGCACCACGCTGCTGTTCATCAGCCACGACCTGTCCGCGGTGCGCTATCTTTCCGACCGCGTGGTGGTCATGTACCTGGGGCAGATCATGGAGCGGGGGACCACCGAGGAAGTCTTCGCGCCGCCCTATCATCCCTATACCGAGGCGTTGCTCTCTGCGGTGCCCATCGCCGACCCGGAGGTGGAGAAGCGCCGCATCGTGCTGGAAGGCAATCTGCCGAGCCCCCTCGATCCGCCCAAGGGATGCCCGTTCTCGACGCGGTGCCAGCGGAAGGTCGGGAGCATCTGCGATGACGAGCCGCCGCCGGTGCAGCTCGACACCGAGGGCCATTCCATCGCCTGCCACATTCCCTTGGAGGAGCTGAGGGAGGTGGAGCCGGTGATCACCATCCCGGACCGGGATCTCGAGGCGACCACCTGAAAACGGACGATTTCCATCCGGGGCCGAAGGTGGTAGTTTTGCCGGTGGATCACGTACACGAAAATTCCATCAAGGGAGACGAACATGGGGAAGATCGACCCGACTGTTAAGGTAATCGACGCGGACGCTCACGCGCGGGACAACGACGACCTGGTCAAGCCGTTTCTGGGGGAGGCTTTCCAGAACCGGCGCCCCCCGTTCATTCCGCGGGAAACCTACGACCGCAACCTTGGCGGGACCCTCGGCCACGCGGGCGTCAAGCACGAGGAGCGCCTGGCCGCCATGGACACCCAGGAAATCCATACAGCGGTCATGTACCCCACCAGCGGGCTAGGCATCGGCCGCATCCGCGAACCCGGCTACCAGACCCAGTTGTGCCGCGCCTACAACGAGTTCATCGCCGACTACTGCAAGGTTTCGCCGCGTCTCAAGGCCGTGGCGAACCTGCCGGTCAACGCTCCGGAGGCGGCGGCCGAGGAGTTGCGCTACGCGGTCACCGAGCTGGGACTGGTGGGAGGCATGCTGGCGGCTCAGGGACACGGAAAGAACTTCGGCTCATCGGAGTATTTCCCGCTCTACGAGGAAGCGCAGAAGATCGGGACGCCGCTGGCGATCCACGCCTTCGGCGGCGACGAGCCCGGCAGCGAGATCTTCGACCAGTTCATCTCCATTCACACCACCGGCCACCCGTTCCCGGTATTGCGCCAGCTCACCGGCATGATCTTCGCCGGCGTTCCGGAGCTGTTCCCCGACCTGAAGCTCGGCTTTCTCGAGATCGGCTGCGGCTGGATCCCCTACTGGTCGGACCGGATGGACGAGGAGTGGGAGAAACGCGGCGCCGTGGAAGCCCCCGAATGCAAGCAGGAACCCAGCCGCTACATCACCAGCAAGAACGTGTACTACGGCTGCGAGCCCGACGAGAAGACCATCGGCTACGTGGTGGGGGAGATCGGCTCCGAGACCATCATGTATGCGTCGGACTATCCCCATTGGGACATGAGCTGGCCGGAATCGGGCTCGTTGATATGGGCGCGGGACGACCTCTCGCAGGAGGCCAAGCAGAATATCCTGGGAGACAACGCCCGGCGCTTCTACGGACTCGACTGAGGGCCCGCCCCAGGCGCCGGAGCGTCGCATCGGTTGCCATCCGCCCGGCTTTCAAGTAACTAGTCTGACTTCGTTGGAGGAAGTCCGCCCGTTCCCGCTGGCGTCGCATGCGGCGCCGGGAAACGGCGGCCCTCAACGAAAATTCACGTTTTCAGGAGTGGATTCGATGCCTCTTTCCGGCGATGCTTTTGTACAGGAAATTCACGACACCGTTCGCGCCAAGCACTCCAAGGACAACCCTCTGATCGGGATGATCGAAAGGGGCGAGATCGACCGGGAGGCGCTCAAGGGGTTCGTGGGCCAGTTCTATCTTTTCTTCCCCAAGCCCTTTCCCAAGCCCATCGCGGCCATGCTGGGACGCTGTCCCGAGGACGCCGAGCTGGAAAGGATGTGGATCGAGAACGTGGTGGAGGAGGGTACCGGGGAGATCTCCGGCACCGACAGTCACCGCGGCCTCTTCATCCGTTTCGCCATGAACTGCGGCTACGCTTCCAAGGAGGAGCTGGACGCGGTGCGGCCCCTGCCCGAGACCTCGGCGTTCCTCGACTGGCGCGACCTGCTCATGTACCAACGCTCATGGCTGGAGCTCTACGCCTGCCAGGGCTTCTGCCTTGAAGGTACCGCCAGCGAGCGCATGAGCCGCATCGTCACCGGACTGACCACGCACTACGGCTTCGACCGGGAAAGCGACAACATCCGCTACTGGACGCTGCACATGGGCGTGGACGAAGAGCACATGAAGGTGGGCCCGTTGGCCGTGAGCCGATACGCGGTCACCGACCAGCAGCAGGATCTGGTGCGCCAGTCGGTGCAGAAGACCCTGGACCAGTTCTGGCTGGCCTTCGACGGCATCAAGAGAGCCTTCGTCGACAAGGACCCCATCTACGCCGGTTGGCGCAACGGAGGCGCGGCCTGAACCCGCGGCAGGCGCCCCAACCCTTCAGGAACACGACCATGTCCATGATCGATCTCTCGCGGATAATCTACGACGGCATGCCCAAGATCCCGGTGCTGCCGGACGTGCACGTGCAGCGCTTCTTCGACCTCGGCAAGGGCCACCCGCTCAACGTCACCGAGATCAACCTGCCGTGTCATGCCGGGACCCACGTGGACGCGCCTGTCCACATCATGCCCGACGGCAAGTCCATCGAGGAGCTGTCGCTCGACGCGTTCGTCGGGCCGGGCGCCGTGATCTCCGTGGAGAAGGGCGGGGGAGAGGAAGTCACCGCGGCGGATCTCGAAGGCTCGGGGGTTGCGGTGGAGCGGGGCGACGTGCTGATGCTGCATACCGGATGGGACGAGAAATTCGAAAGCGAAGAATACAATATGCACCCCTATCTCTCCGTCGACGCGGCGGAATGGATCGTGGAGCGCGGAGTGAAGCTGTTCGGAATCGACTGCATCACGGTGGACCTTCCCACGCCGTTGCGGCCCAAGGGGTTCGGCTTCCCGGTACACCGGACTCTCCTGGGCAACGACGTGCTGATCGCCGAGAACGTAACCAATCTCGCCGCCATTGCTGGACGCAAGAGCCGCATCATGGCGCTGCCCCTCAAGGTGCAGGGGAGCGACGCGGCCCACGCCAGAATCGTCGCCGAGGTCTGAGCGAGGTCAAGGCATGCTGGCAAGCCCCATCAGAGGAATTATCGGAGCTGCGCTGACCCCGTTCACGGACGACGGGAACGTGGACTATGACGCACTGGCGCGGCAGATCGAGTTTCTCGTAGCCGACTGCGACGCCATCTCCGTGGTCGCCGTCGAAGCCTCGGAGTACACGGTCCTTTCCCTCCAGGAGCGGAAGGAAGTCATGCGGCGCGCCACCGAGGTCGTCAACAAGCGCGTGCCGGTCATTCTCGGGGCGTCGAGCCATTCCATCGAAACGATCCTCGACCTCGCGGACCATGCCGCCGCTGTGGGCGGCGACCTCATCCAGGTGCTGATGCCCATCCGTCCGTGGGGCGGGCAGCCCACCATCGCGGATCTGGTGCAGTTCTTCACCGAAGTGGCGTCTGTCAGCCCGTTGCCCATCGTCGCCTATCACAACCCCGGTCCCGGCGCCGACCCGCCCCTGGACGCCTTCGTGCGGCTCAGCGAGATCGAGAAAGTCGACTATTTCAAGGAAAGCTCGCGCGACATCACCAAGATCACGCGCCTCATCGAGCAGGTCCACCTCGCCGGCAAGGCCAACTACTTCACCACCATGCAGCCGTTGCTGACGACGCTCATGATGGGAGGCGCCGGCGCCACCATGCCGCCGCCGGGCACGCGCATCGGCGCCCGGGTCGTCCGCGCGTTCCGGGACGGCGATGTCGACAAGGCGCGCTACTGGCAGCGCTGTTTCACCCTCTTCCCGGGGAAGTGGGGCGCCTACGGACTGCCGCCGATCATGAAATCCGCCCTGAAGCACTTCGGAGTCGATATCGGCGACCCCGCCCGGCCGTACTCGCCCGTGAGTCCCCGGGACCATGCCCAGATCGGGCAGTTCCTGGGGCAGATCGGCATCCTCGGCGATGGCGAGCCCGACGAAGCCGCCTTTGACGAGGCCGCCATCCAGCTTGCCCAGGAAGACACCTTCCTTCGTTAGCTCGGGTAACGGAAGACACCCATGTCCGGCGGCCTCTTCACCTGGATTGCGGAACAGATCAAGACCTGTTCCGACTTCCTGGTGCTGCGCCTGATCCGCGGCACTTCGCGGTTCGAGTCCGAACTGACCGAAGAAGGGCGGCAGGAACAGCGGATGTGGCGGGACCGGCGCATGCGTAACCTGAAGGGCCTCGCCCTTCGAGCCAGGCGGCGGCAGCAACAGGACTCCTGACGGTCACGAAATGCACTACCACAACGGACGCAAGCAGATCGTGGTGCTGGGCGGCGGCAGTGGCGGAGTCGTGGCCGCCACCAAGCTCGGCCGCGCCCTCGGAGGGGATCACGACGTAACCCTCATCGACCGCCGCGCCGACCACGTCTACATGCCCGCGTTCCTGTTCGTGATGGTCGGACAGCGACGGCCCGAGGACATCACGCGAAAGCTCAAGCGCCTGGAGAAACGCAACATCCGGGTGCTTCAGGCGGAGATCCTCGGGATCGATGCCGGCCGCCAGCAAGTCATCCTCGAAAGCACCGCCATCCCGTACGACTACCTGATCGTTTCCCTGGGCCTCGAGGTCAGGCCCGACCTGCTGCCCGGCTTCGCCGAGGGGGCGCAGCATTCATGGGAGATGGACGCGGCCGTGCGTCTCAGGACCACCCTCGACAATTTCCGCGAGGGGCGCGTGCTGGTGGGCATCCCGCAGGGACCGTACCGTTGCCCGCCGGCCCCCTACGAAGCCCAGTGGATGCTGGACAGCTACTTCAAGGGGCGGACCATCCGCGACCTGGTGGACCTCCAGTACTTCACCCGGGAACCGGAGCCGGCCGGCGAGGAGCACATGCCCTCGGTGTGGATGGACGCCCAAAGCAAGAAGCGCAACGTCACCATCCACTACGACTTCGTCGTGCAGTCCATCGATCCGGACAGGAAACGCGTCAAGGGCCTCTACGGCTACGAATTGTCCTACGACCTGCTGATGATGGTGCCGCCGCACCGACCCTCCCAAGTGCTCTACGACTGTGGCCTGGCCGAGAAGGAAAACGGCATACGGGTGGACTACGACACCCTGGAGACCAAGTGGGAGAACGTCTACGCCATCGGCGACTGCGCCGACATGCCCGCCTCCAAGGCCGGCGGCGTGGCGCACCAGGAAGCCGACGTCGTGGCGGACAACCTGGTGGCGGAGATCACGGGGGAAGGGGAACTGTCCACCCTTCACCTGCACACCATATGACTGCTCTCTTGCGGCGCGGGACGCGCCGCCGCCAACCGCACGACGTACCCACAGGGATGGCCGCCTTTCGGCGCCACCGACTCACGCTCCTGGGGGCCCTCCCGGATGATCTACTGGAGCAAGGTCCTGTTCGAGAAATGGTGGCTCTGGCGTTACTTTTAGCGCCCACATCACCCTGACGAGACGGCCATGATCCTCCGCGAGCTCAACGGCGGAAGCTGCAAGACCTATCTGATAGCCGACGAGGGCAGGGGACACGCGGTGCTGGTGGACCCGCTCTACGCCCACGTGGAGCGGTATATCGCCGTGCTCGCCTACCATCGCCTCAAGCTGGACATGGTCATCGACAGCCACACCCACGCCGACCATCTCAGCGGGTGCCCCCAGTTGCGATTCCTGCTCGGACCGCCGTTCGCGATGCAGAAGTGGGCCCCCAGCCCCGCCGTGGACAGGCATCTGGAAGAGGGCGACGAAATCGCCGTCGGCGCTCTCGTGGTGCGGGTCCTCCATACTCCCGGGCACACGCCCGACGGCATGAGCCTGTTGGTGGAAGGAAACGTCCTCACCGGCGACACGCTGTTCATCGGCGGCTCGGGACGCACCGACTTCGCCGGCGGCGACGCCGGCGCGCAGTACGATGCCGTCACGGACAAGCTCTTCGCGCTCCCGGACGACACTGTCGTCCGTCCCGGCCACGACTACCGCGGCAACACCGCCTCCACCATCGGCCGCGAAAAACAGACCAACCCGCGGCTCGCCAACCGGACCCGGCAGGACTACATCGACCTCATGAACAACCTCCAGCTCTCGCCGCCCCAGAATATCCAGGAGGTCCTCCAACCCAATCAATCGGCCATCAGCAACGAAGACATCAGCTTTCCCGACTGGAGCGAGCTCAAGAAGGTCCGGGAAATCGACGTCCAGGCGCTCCGGCGGATGCTCGATTCCGAAACGCGCCCGCTGCTGGTGGACGTTCGCGAGCCCAGCGAGTACTCGGGAGAGCTCGGCCACCTGGCCGGTAGCGTGCTGATTCCCCTCCGGGAGCTCATGAACCGGGTAACCGAAATCGCCGAGCACAAGGCAACTCCCGTGGTCACCATCTGCCGCGCCGGGATGCGCAGCGCCACCGCCGCGGCGATCCTCGGCAGGTCCGGCTTCAACGACGTCTCCAATCTCGCCGGCGGCCTGCTCGCCTGGAACGAAGCTCGCCTGCCGGTGGAACATCACTCCCGCGCCCAATGACGGGAAACCGATTGAGCCAATCCCCCCAAGACAACCCGTACCGGTCATGCCAACCAACCCGAAACGCCGCCGTTATCCCGACTGGGAAAACACCTGCAACTACTGCCTGTACCTCCAACCCGGTCCGCGAGACACACGCTCCGGCAACTGCACGTACCACCGCCAATGGATCCAGCAGTCCGCGTTCAGCACCTGCAGCGAGATGAGCGCACAACGGCTTGAAGACGGCATCTACACGCTGACCAGCAACTCCTACGGCGCGTGGACCTACCACCGACGCCGCGAGCCCATCCGGACCCGCCTGTTCCTCGTGCAGGGCGGGGCGAAGGATTCCCGGCCCCAAGACTCGGAGAAACCAATCCGCACCAAAAAACGAATGACCTGACCCGTCGAACCGGGAGACGACTCTCAACCCCCAGTTTCCCTCTCCGTAGTCCCCCAAGACTACAGACGCGCCCCCCACCAGGAAAGGCAGCTATAGGTATAGTGCAGGTATATTATGTCAACTTTCACATCGGGCGCTCCGCGCCGGATGTGAAAGTTGACATAATATACATTATCAGACGTTATTTGTGCGACAATCGATCCGAGCCCAAGCGAGCCCGCTTTGGTATTTCAGGTCCTGGCGAGAGGCTTCGAGCCCGGACTGAGGTTCCGGGCCTGGGATGCGACGATGCCCGGTTTCTTAGGGCGTGGCCTTGACGGGGGTTCCGGATTCGGCTTCGAGTTGCTGCAACCGCAACGCGATCTCGACCGTCTCGCCCTCGGGAAACTCCTTGAGGTAAGCCTTGTAACTCTCCACCGCGTCGCGGGTTTTTCCCAGCCGCGCGTTGCAGCGGGCCTTGCCCAGCATGGCTTCCTGCCGTAGCGGCCCCTGGCGCTCCAGCGCGCGATCCAGGGACCGCACAGCCTCGTCGCAGGCGCCGGTCATTTCCTGGGCGATGCCCAAGGTAACGAGCATCACCTGGCCCAGGAAGCCATCGTGTTCCTTCTCGGCGGTGGCGCCAAGCGTCTCAACGGCCTTGGCGTGTTGATCCAGGGCTATGTAACTGTTGGCTACATAGAGGTCGGCCAGCGCGTCGTACGGCGCCTCGCCCCGGGCCCGAAGGCTTTCGAAAGACTCCAGGGCCGCCTGGTAGCGGGCCTGCTGATACTCGCGAAGCGCCTTGTTGTAGGCCTGGGACGCCAGATCCTGCTGGTGCCCGCGGTAGTATTGCCAACCCACCACGCCGCTTACCGCCACGACCACGGCTACGCCGATGCCGATCAACGGGCTCCGGTAAGTCTTGAGGAGATCGAGGCACCTCCCCATCAGCACCATGAACCGGTCGGGTTGACGGATATCCTTTCGCGATATGCGCTGTCTCGGCGCTGCCATATGCAACGATTCTCCAGTTCTGGATTACATCTTGTACTTGAAGTCGTCGGGGGACATCTTGTCCAGGATCTCGCCCCACTTCTCCTTCGAGACGTTGGCGAAGTCCGGGTCTCCCCCCTCTTCGGTCTGCTGCAGAACGCTCGACTGCTCCAGCACTTCCTTGGCGACGTAGATGGGCGTCTTGCTCCGGAGCGCCATGGCAATGGCGTCGCTCGGCCGCGAATCCATGGCCACCTCACGGTCCCCCACCAGCAGCGTGATGACCGCGTAGTAGGTGTTTTCCTTGAGCTCGGTGATGGCGACCCTCGTGACCGTGCCGCCGAGCTCGGAGAGCACGTTCTTGAAAAGGTCATGGGTCATGGGCCGGGCCATCTTGATGCCTTCGATCTCCGTGGCCATGGCCGTGGCCTCCAGCAGCCCGATCCAGATGGGCAACTGCAGCTTGTTCTCGGAGTCCTTGAGGACCACGATGGGCGTCCGGGTCACCTGATCCAGCGTCAGGCCGGCCACGGTCATTTCAATTGCTTCAGGACCCTTCATTGCATGACCTCCCTTGCTCCCACGGCCTCGCCGATCAGTGAATTGGGCGTGGCGTCGACCACGCGAACCCGCGCCATCTCCGCCGGCACCGTAGCTTCGCCGGGCGTGAAGTTGACGATCCGGTTGGTCCGGGTCCGGCCCATGAGTTGATCCCTGCCGAGCCTGGACGGCCCTTCCACCAGAATCTCCTGCTCCGTGCCCACCAGGCTACGGTTCTTCCGCAACGCAATGTCCTTCTGCAGCTCCTGCAGCCTGCGGCAGCGGTCCCCCTTGACCTCGTCGGGCACGTCGTCGCGGTAGACCTTGGCCGCCACCGTGCGGGGACGCGGCGAGTAGGTGAAAGTGAACATGTCGTCGTACTCGATCTCGCGGACGACGGCCAGGGTCTCCTCGAATTCCGCCTCGGTCTCGCCGGGAAAGCCCACGATCATGTCCGTGGTGACGGCCACCTCCGGCCGCCGCTTGCGCAGCGAGCGGACGCGCTCCATGTACTCGTCGAGCCGGTAGCCGCGACGCATGCGCGCCAACACCGAATCGGAACCGGACTGGAGCGGCAGATGGAGGTGCTCGCAGAGGTTCTCGAGCCGGACGAAGGCATCCACCAGCTCCGGCGAGAGGTCATGGGGATGAGAGGTGGTGAAGCGGATCCGTCGGATGCCGGGAATGGCGTTGATGCGCTCCAGCAACGCGGGGAACGACCTTTCCCCTTCCACCGTCCGGCCGTAGGAGTTGACGTTCTGGCCCAGCAGCATCACCTCCTTGACGCCGCGCTCCACCAGCGCCTCCACGTCCCGGACGATATTCTCGCTGGACCGGCTCACCTCGCGGCCGCGCACCCGGGGAACGATGCAGAAGCTGCACACCTTGTTGCATCCCTGCATGATGGTGACGTAGGCCTTGGCGCCGTCCGTCTCCGGCAGTCCCGACGGGTCCTCGAGATAGAACGGATCGCGGTAGAAGGCCGTCTCCACCGAACGCCGGGCCGCTTCCCTGGCCTCTTCGACCATCTGCGGCAGCTTGTGCATGTTGTGGGTGCCGAACACCAGGTCCAGGTGCGGCGCCCGCCGCAGCAACGCCTCCCCCTCCTGCTGGGCGACGCACCCGCCCACGCCCAGGATGACGCCCTTCTCCTCCTTGAGCGTGCGCCACCTTCCGAGCGCGCTGTAGACCTTCTGCTCGGCCTTGTCCCGCACGCTGCACGTGTTCAGGATGATCAGGTCGGCGTCGTCCACCCGATCCGTGGGCTCGTAGTCCGCGGACTTCATGAGCTGCACGATCCGGGACGAGTCGAGCTGGTTCATCTGGCAGCCCCAGGTTTGCACGTAGAGTTTCATGGTATCGATGGCTCGGCGAAACGATGGATTTACCGCATGCCGTGGTTCCCCGCAACGCAAGGGAAGTATTTCACAGTTCCGGGGGCTTCGCCATGACCAAGCCGCCGGCGCCCCTTCGCGGATCGTCCCGGGAGTGTCGGTTCATGTGTCCAGCACGCTTGGATGAAAGAGTTCCTCCACCGGATAGGGCGCCTCGATCAGCGTCTGGTCGGTCAGGTATTTCATGAAACGTTCGAGGCTGGCGCGGTTGGCCGCAAGGCCCGAGGGCCAGATATCGGCGCCGAACAGATTCCTTTCCTCCTCGAAATCGTTGCGCGCGAACGCCAGTTCCGCGTAGCCCGGGTCTTCATAGAATCCCGCCGCCTGGGTCTTGGAATCCTCCCACATGTCCATCAGCGCGCGCGGCAGCTCGGGGTGACGGTCGGCGACTTCCTGCTTGTAGACCAGCACGTGCATGATCGGATAGTCGCCATATTTCCTGAAGTACCGGGCACATTCTTCCTTGGTATCGGGGAAGAGCCGGTGGAGCGAGCCGTCGCGCAAGCCCTCCAGCAGCCTTGCCGGCGGATGCGGGTGGATCATCATGGCGAGATCGCCCTCGATCAGCGCGTCGGGGGCGCTGGGCTCGTCGATCAGCGTCAGAGCGGCCGCCTCGCGGCCCGGCCAGTCCACAAGCTCCACGCTCATGGTCTGCCAGTCGAGTTCCCGCCAGGGAACGCCGTACTCGAACGCGAGGTCGCCCTTGGCCAGCACCGACATGGTGGTCTGGAAGCTGCGGCAACATACTTTCCGGCCGATCAGATCGGCCGGCTTGTCGATGCCGGCGGCGGTGCTGACGAACATGTGGTTCTGGCTGAACAGGCGGCGCGGGAACACCGGCGTGGCCGTGTAGTCGAGCCCGCGGCTCTTGGCCGTCAGATAGGATGAGACCGACATCTCGCAGATGTCGAATTCCTGGCCGCGCATGAAGCGTTTATGGCGGTCGATGCCGTCGCGCCGCGGCGGCGCCATGCCAACCTCGAGCACCTTCAGGTCGATGCCCTCCGGGGGCGTCACCATTCCCATGAAAAACGGTACGTGCCGGTCATAGCGCTCGAGCGCGATGGTCAGTTCTGTCGCCATATCGAGTTTCCCCTGTCTGTCCGGTTACGATGCCTGCCTCCGGCATCGGACGGACCATCGATCTGCCGAGTGTGTGCCGAGTGTCCGGCGCCTCAACGAGCCCGGTATTCAGACAGAAGACTATCACAGGAGGAGAAATCCGTCAGGGTCCGCAGACACGCGAAGGTTTCGAAATCCAGGAGAAGATCCCCGTTGCGCCACAGGAGCAACGCTTTCTCCGGCACATGCCAGAGCGCGCCGCCGATACGCAGGTCGCCGGGGACGTTGACGAGGAAGAACCTGGTGGCGTGGTTGGAAGCCGGGTCCACCCATTGAGTGAAGAAGAAGAGCCGCCCCAGATCGCAATGCAGTTGTTCCCGAACAAGGAAATCGGCGAAGTCCGGTCCGCTACCGCCCGGGGCCTGACGCTCACGAGGCGGCACCCTTCGCCGCACGGGCGTCCGGCGCTCCCCCTCGACGGCGAAGACAAGGCCCGTGGCGGCGAGCAGGACCCTGGCGGCGGCAACCCAACAGCCCATGGCCCGCGCCGGCGTCATCCCGTGGCCCAGCAACCGGTGCGCCCTGGCGCTCGTCAGACCGTGGCATCGCCGCAAGGTCCGCGCCGCGCGGTCGGCGCCGTCGACACGATCTCCCGGAAAGGACAGGCCACGGCTTCCGGAGCCTGCCGCCGCGCCCATGGACCTCGACAGCACCTGAAGACCGAAGCGGCGGCTGTCTCGCACGCATACCAGCGCCACCCGGTCGGCGCCATCACCCATCAGCCACCCTCCGGGCTCCCATCGCCTCCGCGCACGGTCAGCCCCTCCATACGGGCAGCCACAGGGGTTCCGCCAGCACGAAGTCCTTCTGCGCGATACGCTCCAGGGCCTGGCGCAACTGACCCACGCTGGTCTCTTCCAGGGTGATGACGAACGGGAGGATTTCGTCGGGCGCGGCTCCGCCCTTCCCCGCCCCCACCAAGGATTCCAACTCTTCCTCGCCGTGGTCTAGCTGCCAGATCTCCGAGACGTTGATCTGCTTGTCCCCGAAGATCTGGCAGATCTCGCCGACGATGCCGCTCTGGTCCCGCACCACGAAGCGCACGTAGAAGGAGGCCCGCAACTCGTCTTCCGGACGAACCGAGCGGACTCCCGGGACGATGCTCTCAACCGGCAGGAACGGCGTGTCGCCCGAGCGCGCCACCAGCTCGTGAACGTCGCCCAGGACCGCCACCGCGGTGGCGCCGCCGCCGGCACCGGGCCCCGCGAACACGTAGTCCCAGTCGCCGGCGTCCGCCGCTCCGCCGTCGCTTACCTCACCCTTGAAGAACACCGCGTTGGTGACGCCGTCGATGCGGGCGATGGGGTGCTCCTCGGGCACCACCATGGGCGTCACCATGGCCTCCAGCGCGCCGCCGACGCTTCGCGCCAGGGCCACGGACTTGATGGTGCCGCGGCCCTTCCGGGCGGCGTAGAGGAAGTCGATGGCGTGGATGCGCTCGATGCCCCTGCGGTGGATGACGCCCGGCTCCAGGCGCGCGCCGAAGGTGATGGACGACAGCAGCAGCAGCTTGGCCTCGGCGTCCCGGCCGCTCACGTCGGCGTCCGGGTCGGCTTCGGCGTAGCCAAGCGCCTGGGCCGACGCCAGCGCGTCGCCGTAGGATCTGCCCTTCCGGGCCATCTCCGTCAGGATATAGTTGCAGGTGCCGTTCACCAGGCCGTAAACGGCCGCCGGCCGCTCGGCGCCGAGGCTCTGGGTCAGCGGTCCGATGATGGGGATGCCGCCGCCCACGCACGCCTCGAAGCGCAGGGCCCGGCCGCATTCCCGGGCGGTAGCCCAGATCTCCGCCCCGTGGGCCACCAGCAGCGCCTTGTTGGCCGTCACCACGGACTTGCCGTGACGCAGCGCATCCACGACCCATTCCTTCTGGGCGCGCAGGTCCTCGGGTCCGCCGGCGCCCAATACCTCCACAACGATATCGATGTCGGGATGGCCGGTGACCGCGGCCGGGTCGGTGGTGAAAAGCTCCGGTGAAATCTCGAACCGCGGCTTGCCCTGGGGAGTGCGCGTGAATACCTTGACGACCTCGGCGTCGACGCCGAAGCGAGCCAGGTGGCCGTCGACGACAAGGTCGTGGACGGCGCCGCCCACGGTGCCGGCGCCGAGGATGCCGATGTGGACCCGGGATGCCATGGCGCCAGGCTATTCGGGCAGGACGCCCATGGCCTTGCGGATGGTGCGCACGGCCTGGCGCGTGCGGTGCTCGTTCTCGATCAGGGCGAAACGCACGTGCTGGTCGCCGTACTGGCCGAAGCCGATGCCCGGAGACACCGCCACCTTGGCCTCGTTGAGCAGGAACTTGGAGAACTCCACCGAGCCCATGGAGCGGTAGGGAGCGGGGATCTCGGCCCACACGAACATGGTGGCCCTGGGCTTCCGGATCATCCAGTTGAGCCGGGCCAACCCGTCCACCAACACGTCCCGCCGGCTCCGGTAGGTCTCGGAGATTTCCCGCACGTCCTCGTCCTGTGCGTTGAGGGCGTGGATGGCCGCGATCTGCACCGGCTGGAAGATGCCGTAGTCCATGTAGCTCTTGAGCCGCGCCAGGGCGTGAATCATGGTGGCGTTGCCCACAGCGAACCCCACCCGCCAGCCGGGCATGTTGTAGCTCTTGGACATGGTGAAGAACTCCACGCCCACGTCCTTGGCCCCGGGCACCTGAAGGAAACTCGGGGGCTCGTAGCCGTCGAAGGTCAGGTCCGCGTAGGCCAGATCGTGGATCACCAGGATTTCGTTCTCCTTGGCGAACTTCACGATACGCTCGAAGAACTCCAGGTCCACCACCTCGGTGGTGGGATTGTGCGGGAAGTTCAGGATCATCAGCTTGGGCCGGGGCCAGGTCTGCTTGATGGCCTCCTCGAGCTGTTCCATGAACCCCTCGCTGGAGACCAGCGGGATGCTCCGCAGGTCGCCGCCGGCGATGACCACCGAGTACTGGTGGATCGGATAGGTGGGGCTCGGACACAACACCACGTCGCCCGGATCGATCATCGCCAGCACCAGGTGCGCCAGCCCCTCCTTGGAGCCGATGGTGACGATGGCCTCGTCATCCGCGTCGATGGAGACCCCGTACCGCCGCTGATACCAGTCGCAGATGGCGACCCTGAGCTTGTAGATGCCCCGTGACACCGAGTAGCGGTGGTTCTGCGGCTTCATGACCGCCTCCACCAGCTTGTCGACGATGGGCGCCGGCGTCGCCATGTCCGGATTGCCCATGCTGAAGTCGACGATGTCCTCTCCCTTCCTCCGAGCCTCCTGCTTGAGGTCGTTGATGGTGTTGAAAACGTAGGGAGGCAGTCTCTTGATCCGGTTGAACTCCACCTTGCAGTTCCTCTCGTCCCCTTCCGGCCCGGCGAATTCGTGGGATTGCGGCCGCGGGATTCTCGACGACAGTCCCGTATGACCTTCAGCGACTGAAACAGGCAGGATGGATTGTATATAAGGCATTGAAAGGACAGGCGCAAATTGTCGGCGGGACGACAGTCCGCGAAGTGCTTAATCGGCCCATGCTCCCAACTGCATGCTGTCGCCCCATCGATGTTGCAGCACCTCTCTGATTCCCTGCGAGATCTCGCCGCCCAAGCCCGGGTCGTGTGCGAGCCAGTCACGCGCCTCGCCCCGCGCCGCCTGCAGCACCTCGTTGTCCCGCACCAAGTGCGCCACCCGGAATCCCTGGTAACCGGCCTGGCGCGTCCCTAGGATCTCCCCGGCGCCGCGGAACCGCAGGTCGGCCTCGGCCACTTCGAAGCCGTCGGCGGAGCGTTCCAGCACTTCCAGCCGCCGGCGGGATTCGTCGTCCCGGGAGCCGTAGTGAATCAGGACGCAGTGGGATTCGTCCCGGCCCCGCCCTACCCTGCCCCGGAGCTGGTGCAACTGTGCGAGCCCGAAACGCTCAGCGTGCTCGACGACCATGAGGGTGGCGCCGGGGACGTCGATGCCGACCTCGATGACGGTGGTGGCCACCAGCACCTGGACCTCGCCCCGCCGGAAACGCCGCATCACCTGGTCCCGCTCGGCGGCGGGCATCTGGCCGTGGACCAGGCCCACGCGAAATCCCTTCATGACGGTCCGGGACAGCTCCCCGGCCATGGTCTCGGCGGCCGCCAGGGGCAGCTTCCCGGAGTCTTCCACCAGCGGGTACACGAGATAGGCTTGGCGTCCGTCCGCCACCGCGGCCCGGACGCGCTCGTAGACCTTCCGTCTCCGGTTCTCCTGCACCACCACCGTGCGCACGGGCGTCCTTCCCGGCGGCGCCTCGTCCAGCAGCGACACTTCCAGGTCGCCGGACAGCACCATGGCCAGGCTGCGGGGAATGGGGGTGGCGCTCATCAGCAGCAGGTCCGGCTCGGGGGCGGCGGCGCCGGCTGTCGCGTCCCGCAAGGACAGGCGCGCGAAGGCGGTGCGTTGGCTCACTCCGAAGCGGTGCTGCTCGTCGACGATGCCCAGTCCCATGCGCGGCACGGACACGCCCTCCTGGAAGAGCGCGTGCGTGCCCACCACGAAATCCACCTCGCCGTCGCCGATGCGCCCGGTGATCTCTTTCCGGGCACTGGCTGGAAGTGAGCCGGAGAGCAGCGCCGCGCGAACGCCCAACCGCTCGGCGTAGGGTCGGAGCCTTTCGTAGTGCTGCTCGGCAAGCAGCTCGGTGGGAGCCAGGAACAGCGCCTGACGGCCGTTCTCCATGGCCCGTAGCGCGCCGAGCCAGGCGATGACGGTCTTGCCCGAGCCCACGTCGCCTTGCAGCAGGCGGCGCATGGGGCTCGGCGACTCCATGTCCTGGTAGATCTCCCGCAGCACCCGTTCCTGACCGCCGGTGAGGCGGTATGGGAGCAGCTCCCGCATCCGGACGGTGAGCGGTCCCGGCCGCGCCGGCGAGGGGAAGCCGGGGCTGTCCAGGCGCTGCCGTCGGCGCAGGGCCAGGGCCAGTTGGAAGTAGAAGAACTCGTCGAACGCCAGGGCGCGGCGGGCCGCGGCCCGGACCTCGTCGGCGGCGCCGGGCTCCGGCGCGCTGTCGGGAAGGCTTCCACCCTGCGAGGGAGGGACCTCCCGGTTCCCGGGGGATGGACGGTGGAGGATCTCCAAGGCCTGTCTCAGGTCCATGAGCCGTTGCCGCTTGGCCACCTCCGACGGCAGGAAGCTGGGGAGGAACCCGCCGAACCGGTCCAGGGCCTGGGCCGCCCAGCCGCGCAGGTTGGCCTGCGACACGTCGCCGGGCTTCTCGTATACCGGCCTCACCTCCGGCTGCCGCTCCGTTCCCTCGTCGAGGACCTCGAACTCCGGATGGGGCACGCTGAGTCGCGCGCCCCGTCCGGACGCCACCCTGCCGTAGACGGAAAGCCGCTGACCCACGCGCAGGGCCTCCGCGATGTAACGGACCGGGTTGAACCACACCAGCTCCAGGCTGCCGGTGTCGTCGGTCAAAGTGCCCGTGAGGATGCCGCGGCCCCGGCGAATCCGTCCGGCCCGGAGGCCGGTCAGGCGGCCGACAAAGATACCGTTCTCCCCGGCCGCGGCTTCGCCGATGGCCGTGGCGTCCCGGCGGTCCTCGTAGCGAAACGGCAGGTGGTACAGCAGGTCCTCGACGGTGGCGAGCCCGCGCCCGGCGAGCTGCGCGGCCCGTACCGGGCCGATGCCCTTCAGCACGTCCAGACGAACCCGCAAGGATTCGCGGCAATCGGCGGGTTCGAGATGCGTGGGGTGATAGTGGGAAGGCACGAAGGAATATTACAGTCTTTGACGAGAGCCTGCCAAAGCCGGGGTCCCCCAGCCCCGTCTCTGGACCCCGGATCGAGTCCGGGGTGACGTTGTGGGATGTCACGGGTGACGTTGTGGAGGTCCGGGGTGAAGTCCTGGATATTTCCGGATCAGGGCCGGGACGGGGACCGGGCGGTCCGGCGCTGGTATTCCTGGAGCGGCTGTACGGTGAGCTCGCCGCCCTTGAGGAACTCGACGGCCTCTACCGCGGCTTCGGCTCCAGCCAGGGTGGTGAAGTACGGGATCTGCCGGTCCAGGGCGTTGCGCCTCACCAGGTAGCCGTCCTTGCGGTAGCTCTCGTTGGCATGGGTGTTGATGACCATGGCGACGTCCTTTTGCCCCAGCGTCTCCTCGATGTCGTGGGCGATTTCCACCTGGATGGCACGATCCCGGAAGAAGTCCGCGGTGCCGCCGGTGGCCACGATCCTGAAGCCCAGCGCCGCCAGCGACCGGGCGATGCCGGCGGCCCCCTCCCGGTGCTCGTCCGGCAGGCTGAAGAACGCCGTGCCGGACTCCGGCAGGCGCATGCCGCCGGCCATCTGGGCCTTGGCGAAGGCCTTGCTGAAGGAATGGTCGATGCCCATGACCTCGCCGGTGGACTTCATCTCCGGTCCCAGCAGCGTGTCCACCCCGGCGAACTTGTTGAACGGCAGCACCGACTCCTTGACCGAGACGTGGGTCGGCACGATCTCCTCGGTGAGGCCCATTTCGTGGAGCTTGCGTCCCACCATGACCCGCGCCGCCAGTTTGGCCAGGGACACGCCGACGGCCTTGCTCACGAACGGCACGGTGCGTGACGCCCGCGGGTTCACCTCCAGGATGTAGACGTCGCTTCCCTTGACCGCGAACTGGACGTTCATGAGCCCGCGGACTCCGAGGGCTTCGGCCAGGGCCACGGCCTGGCGGCGGATCTCCGCCTGCACCTCCGGTGACAGGGTGCGGGGCGGGATCGAGCAGGCGCTGTCTCCCGAGTGGACCCCGGCCATCTCGATGTGCTCCATGATACCGCCGATGACCACCCGCTCGCCGTCGGCGATGGCGTCCACGTCCACCTCGGTGGCGTCGTCCAGGAACTTGTCGATGAGCACCGGGTGCTCAACCGAGGCCTGGAAAGCCGTCACCAGGTATTCCCTGAGCTTCTCCTCCTCGTAGACGATCTCCATCGCCCGGCCGCCGAGCACGTAGGACGGCCGCACCAGCACCGGATAGCCGATGGTCTCGGCCACCCGCAGGGCTTCCGCCGCGGACCGGGCGGTGCCGTTCAGGGGCTGCCTCAAATTCAGCCGCTCCAACAGCTCCTTGAATCGCTCGCGATCTTCCGCCAAGTCGATGCTGTCCGGCGGCGTGCCGATGATGGGAACCCCGGCCCGTTCCAGCGCCAGCGCCAGCTTCAGAGGCGTCTGTCCGCCGAACTGGACGATGACCCCGTCGGGGCGCTCCTGCGCCGCGATGTTGAGCACGTCCTCGAGCGTGAGCGGCTCGAAATAGAGCTTGTCGGAGGTGTCGTAGTCGGTGCTGACGGTCTCCGGATTGCAGTTGACCATCAGCGTCTCGAAGCCGTCCTCCTTGAGCGCGAAGGCCGCGTGTACGCAGCAGTAGTCGAACTCGATGCCCTGGCCGATGCGGTTGGGGCCGCCGCCGAGGATCATGATCTTCTTCCGGTCGCTGCGGCGGGACTCCTGGGCGCCTTCGTAGGTGGAGTAGTAGTACGGCGTGAACGCCTCGAACTCGGCGCCGCAGGTGTCCACGGTGCGAAAACCCGCCAGCACGCCGGCCTCGAGCCGCCGCGAGCGGATCTCGTCCTCCGAGCGGCCCGACAGATCCGCCAGCCGCCGGTCGGAGAAGCCCATGTTCTTGACCTCCGCCAGGAACTCCCGGTCGGCGCCGTCCGCTTCGCCCAGCCGTCGGCGGATCTCACTCTCCTTCTGCACGATGGTCTGTATGTGGTGGAGAAACCACGGGTCGATGCCCGTCACCGCGTACAGCCGGTCCACCGTGAAGCCGGCCCGCATGGCGGCGCCCAGGGTCCAGAGGCGGTCCGAGCGCGGCCAGCGGAGCCGCTCCTCCAGCCAGGCCTCCCCGTCGGCGCCGTCCGCCGCGACGGCGGGCTGCTCGAAGCCGTAGCTGTTGGTCTCCAGCGAGCGCATGGCCTTCTGCAGCGCCTCCTTGAAGGTGCGGCCGATGGACATGGCCTCCCCCACCGACTTCATCTGGGTGGTCAGCACGTCCCGGGTCTGGGGGAACTTCTCGAAGGTGAACCGCGGCACCTTCACCACCACGTAGTCGATGGTGGGCTCGAAGCACGCCGGGGTCTCCCGGGTCACGTCGTTGGGGATCTCGTCCAGCGTGTAGCCCACCGCCAGCTTGGCGGCGATCTTGGCGATGGGGAACCCGGTGGCCTTGCTGGCCAGGGCCGAGCTTCGGGACACCCGCGGGTTCATCTCGATGACCACCAGGCGGCCGTTGCCGGGATGGACCGCGAACTGGATGTTGGAGCCGCCGGTATCCACGCCGATCTCGCGGATGATGCGCAGGGCGGCGTCGCGCATCACCTGGTACTCCTTGTCGGTGAGGGTCTGGGCCGGCGCCACGGTGATGGAGTCGCCGGTGTGCACGCCCATGGGGTCGAAGTTCTCGATGGGGCACACGATCACCACGTTGTCCTTGTGATCCCGCATCACCTCCAGCTCGAACTCCTTCCAGCCCAGCACCGACTCCTCCACCAGCACCTCGTGCACCGGCGAGATCTGGAGGCCCCAGTGCGCCATCTCCACGTATTCCTCTTCGGTATAGGCGATGTTGGCGCCGCTGCCGCCCAGGGTCCGGGACGGGCGGATGATGAGCGGCAGGCTGGCCAGCTCCCGCCTGGCGGCCGTGGCCTCCTCCGGCGAATGCACGTAGACGCTTCGCGGCAGATCCAGACCGATCCGGAACATGGCCTCCTTGAAGCGGTCCCGGTCCTCGGCCTTCTTGATGGCCTCGAGGCGGGCGCCGATCATCTCCACGCCGAAACGCTCCAGCACGCCGGTCTCCGCCAGCTCGATGGCGAGGTTGAGGGCGGTCTGGCCGCCCAGGGTGGGCAACACCGCGTCGGGACGCTCCGCCTCGATGATCTTGGCCACGATTCCGGCGTCCAGGGGCTCCACGTACGTGCGGTCCGCGAAGTCCGGATCCGTCATGATGGTGGCCGGGTTGGAGTTGACCAGGATGACCCGGTAGCCCTCCTCCTTGAGCGCCTTCAGGGCCTGGGTCCCGGAGTAGTCGAACTCGCACGCCTGGCCGATGACGATGGGGCCGGAGCCGATGAGCAGGATGGACTCGATGTCGGTGCGCTTCGGCATCTCAAGCCTTGGAGTCGGCCATCAAGCCGCGAAAGCGGTCAAACAGGTACGACGCGTCGTGGGGGCCGGGCGACGCCTCGGGATGATACTGGACCGAGAAGATCGGGTGCTCCCGGTGCCGGAGCCCCTCCACCGTGCGGTCGTTGAGGTTTACGTGGGTCACCTCCGCCGCGCCCTTGAGGGAGTCCGCGTCCACGGCGAATCCGTGGTTCTGGGTGGTGATCTCCACCTTCTCGGTGGTGAGGTCCATCACCGGCTGGTTGCCGCCGTGATGGCCGAACTTGAGCTTGAAGGTGCGCCCGCCCATGGCCAGCCCCAGGATCTGGTGGCCCAGGCAGATGCCGAAAATGGCGCGCCGCCCGATGAGCTGCCGCACGATGTCCGCGGCATAGGGCACGGCCGCCGGGTCTCCCGGGCCGTTGGACAGGAAGATGCCGTCCGGCTCCAGCGCCAGGATGTCGGCGGCGGGCGTCCACGCCGGCACCACCGTCACCCCGCAACCGGCCTCCACCAGACCTCGAAGAATGTTGAACTTGATGCCGTAATCGTAGGCCACCACGTGGAACTCCGGCTTACCGGCGGAAGCGAAACCGCTTCCCATCCGCCAGTTCCCCTGGTCCCACCGGTAGGGCTCTCGACAGCTCACGTTCTTGACGAGGTCTCGGCCCTCAACGCCCTCGATTTGTTGCGCTTTTGCCTTCAGCTCCGCCTGGTCGCGGCCCACCGTGGAGATGATCCCTTCCTGGGCGCCGCGCTCGCGAATGTGGATCACCAGGGAACGCGTGTCCAGCCCTTCGATGCCCACGATGCCGTGCTCGCGCATGTAGTCGTGCAGCGCCCGGGTAGCGCGCCAGTTGCTGGGCACCGGGCAGTACTCCTTGACGATGAACCCCCTGACGAACGGCCGGCCCGATTCGTCGTCCTCCGGGTTGACGCCGACGTTGCCGATCTCCGGATAGGTCATGGTGACGAGCTGGCCCTCGTAGGAAGGATCGGTGAGGATCTCCTGGTATCCGGTCATGCTGGTGTTGAAGACGACCTCCCCCGCCGCCTCCCCTTCGCTGCCGAAGGAGCGGCCGGTAAACGAGGTCCCGTCGGCCAGGGTGAGGGTGGCTTTCATGAGATCAACCGGCGCACTCTTGACGTCAGTAAATGAGGCCGCCGATGCGCCACCAGCGCAGCCGGCTGTTTTCCGAGTCCCAGGACCAGTACTTGACGAAGGCCCGGCCGCGGATGTCCTGGATGGGCACGAAGCCCCAGAAGCGGCTGTCGAAACTCCGGTCCCGGTTGTCGCCCATGACGAACACGCGCCCGTCCGGCACCGTCACCGGGCCGAAGTTGTCCCGGACGTGGCCGGTCCCCAGGCTCGTGCCTTCCTCCTCGAAATGGGCATGGGCGTCGTCCACGAACTCGCCGTTGATGTAGACCTTCTTGTTACGGATCACCACCTCGTCTCCCGGAAGTCCCACCACGCGCTTGATGAAATCCTTGCAGCGGTCCTGCGGGAAGACGAACACGACGACGTCGTCCCGTTCCGGGATGTTCCATTCCATGAGATGGGAGCCTCTGACCAGGTCCACGCACCCGGCGAAGGGTACCCAGCTCACGTCCGGCAGCCGCAAGCCGTAGGACAGCTTGTTCACCAGGATGTGGTCGCCGATGGCCAGGGTCGGAATCATGGAGCCCGAGGGGATCTTGAAGGCCTGCACCACGAAGGCCCGCAGGAACAACGCCGCCACCAGGGCGATGAGGATGGCTTCGGTGTACTCCCGGAAGACGGATTTTCTCGGCTTTCCAAATCTGGCCACGTAAGAGGTCCTTCGCCTGAAACTTAACACTTCACCCACCGACTTTGAACTTCAGACCTTCAGCGCCGCCAGGAAGGCCTCCTGGGGTATCTCCACCCGTCCCACCGATTTCATGCGCTTCTTGCCCTCTTTCTGCCGCTCCAGGAGCTTGCGCTTGCGGGTGATGTCGCCGCCGTAGCACTTGGCGGTGACGTTCTTGCGGAGCGCCTTCACCGACTCCCGGGCGATGACGCGGCTGCCGATGGCCGCCTGGATCACCACCTCGAACATCTGCCGCGGGATCAACTCGCGCATGCGCTGCACCATGTCCCGGCCCCGTATGTACGCCTTCTCCCGGTGCACGATCAGCGACATGGCGTCCACCAGGTCGCCGTTGATGCGCACGTCCAGCTTGACCAGCTTCGACGGCCGCATGCCCGCCATCTCGTAGTCCATGGACGCGTAGCCCCGGCTCAGGGACTTGAGCCTGTCGTAGAAGTCGAACACGATCTCGTTCAGCGGCAGCTCGTAAGTGACCATGGCGCGGTTGAGGCCCGCGTAGCGCAGTTCCCGCTGAATGCCGCGCTTTTCCTCGCACAGCTTGAGCACGCCCCCCATATAGTCCTGGGGAAGGTGGATGGTGGCGAGGATGAACGGCTCCTCGATGGTGGCGATGTCGGCCTCGTTGGGGAAGTCCACCGGATTGTCGATGGCCAGGACCTCTCCCCCTTGGGTGGTGACCCGATAGATCACCGTGGGCGCCGTGGTGATGAGGGCGAGGTCGAACTCCCGCTCCACCCGCTCGCGCACGATATCCAGGTGCAGCAGGCCCAGGAACCCGCAACGAAAGCCGAACCCCAGGGCCTGGGAGGTCTCCGGCTCGAAGGTGAAGGACGAATCGTTCAGGCTCAGTTTCTCGAGCGCGGTCCTGAGCGCCTGGTACTGGCCCGAGTCCGCCGGATAGAGGCCGCTGAACACCACCGGCTTGAGCGGACGGAAGCCTTCCAACGGTTGGGCCGCGGGACGCTTGTGGCCGGTGACGGTATCGCCGATGCGGGCCTCGTGGATGTTCTTGATGGAGGCCATGAGAAAGCCCACCTCGCCCGGACCCAAGCTCCCCACTTCCACCGGCCCGGGAGCGAAAATGCCAAGCCGGTTCACCTCGAACACGCCGCCGGTGGACATGAGGCGGATGGTGTCGCCGGTGCGGACGTTCCCTTCGTAGACCCGCAGCAGGATCACCGCGCCGTGGTAGGGATCGAACCAGCTATCGAAGACGAGCCCGCTCAAGGGCGCGTCGCGCTCGCCCCGGGGCGGCGGGAAGTTGGCGATGATGCCTTCGAGCACGGCCTCTGTGCCGATGCCCTTCTTGGCGCTGGCCAGGATGGCCTGGGAGCTGTCCAGGCCGATGATGTCCTCGATCTCCCGCTTGACCCGCTCCGGATCCGCGCTGGGCAGATCGATCTTGTTGATGACCGGAAAGACCTGGAGATCGTGGTCCAGCGCCAGATAGACGTTGGCCACGGTCTGCGCCTCCACCCCCTGGGCGGCGTCCACCACCAGGATCGCCCCTTCGCAGGCGGCCAGGCTCCGGGAGACCTCGTAGGTGAAGTCCACGTGGCCGGGCGTATCGATGAGGTTCAGGACGTAGTCATGGCCGGCGGCGGAGCGGTAGTCGAGCCGCACCGGACTGGCCTTGATGGTGATGCCGCGCTCGCGTTCCAGCTCCATCTTGTCCAGGAACTGGTCGGTCTTCTCGCGCTCGCTGAGCGCGCCGGTGTGCTCCAGCAGCCGGTCCGCGAGCGTGGACTTGCCGTGGTCGATATGGGCGATGATGCAGAAGTTCCGGATCCGAGCGCTATCCACCGCTCCGCCCTATCGAATGGTAGACGAAACCCTGCCGCCGCATCGCCGCCGGGTCGTAGAGGTTGCGGCCGTCGAAGATCACCGGCCCGCGCAGCAGCTCCTTCAGCCGGGAAAAATCCGGGCTGCGGAACTCGTTCCATTCGGTCAGGACCAGCAACGCGTCGGCGCCCTCGGCCGCCTCGTAGTTGCTGTCGCCGAACTCGATGCGCTCGCCGTAGCGCTTCCGCGCCTCCTCCATGGCCTCGGGGTCGAAGGCTCGCACCCGCGCGCCCGCCTCCAGCAGGCCGTCGATGACCCAAATGGCGGGCGCCTCGCGCATGTCGTCGGTGCGGGCCTTGAAGGACAAGCCCCACAGCGCCAGGGTGACGCCGGACAGCTCGCCGAAGTGGTCCTTGACCTTCGCCAGCAACAGGCCCTTCTGCGTCTCGTTGATCCGGTCCACTGCCCGCAGCAACGGCATCTCCAGCTCTTCCCCGCCCATGGCGATCATCGCCCGGATGTCCTTGGGCAGGCACGATCCCCCGTAACCGATTCCCGGAAAGATGAAATGCGGGCCGATACGGTGGTCCAGTCCGATGATGCGCCGGACCTGCTCGATGTCCGCCCCCTCCTTCTCGCACAGACGGGCCGTCTCGTTGATGAACGAGATCTTGGTGGCCAGGATCGCGTTGGCGGCGTACTTGCTCATCTCGGCGCTGCGCGTGTCGGTGAGGATAACGGGCTTGCCGGTGCGCACGAAGGGCTCGTAGAGGTCCTTGAGGCGCTCCAGCGAGTCCGCGTCATCGCCGCCCAGCACCACCCGGTCGGGCTTCATGAAGTCCTCCACCGCCGTGCCTTCCTTCAGGAACTCCGGGTTCGAGACCACCGCCACGCCATGCCGGGTGTGTTCTTCGATGATCTCCCGCACCCGCGCGGCCGTCCCCACCGGGACCGTGCTCTTGGTCACCACGATCTTGGCGCCGTTCATGGCCCGGGCGATGTCCTCCGCCACCGCGAACACCTGGCTCAGGTCGGCGCCGCCCGCCGACACCTGCGGCGTGCCCACCGCGATGAAGACCGCCTCCGCCCGCTTCACCGCCTCGCCCAGGTCCGTGGAAAAGGACAACCGGCCCTCGCGGGTGTTGCGCTCGACCAGTTCCTCCAGCCCCAGCTCGTAGAACGGCACCCGGCCCTTCCGCAGCAGCTCGACCTTGGCCTCGTCGATGTCCACGCACACCACGTCGTTGCCGGTCTCGGCGAAGCAGCTCCCTGTCACCAGCCCCACGTAACCCGTGCCGAGCATTGCGATGTTCATGTGATCAACGGCTCAGGTCTTGACGCATTCATTCGCCGAAGCGAGTCAATTCCACGAAGCGGCGATAACGTTCATCGATTTCGGTCCGGGCCATCGAGATCAGCCGCCCGGGCCCGAAATCCTCGACGGTGAACGAGGCGGTGACGTTGCCGTAGACGATGGCCCGGCGCAACGCGTCCTCCCCGGCGCCGCCGCCGGCAGCCAGGCATCCCATGAACCCCCCGGCAAAGGAGTCGCCGGCGCCGGTGGGGTCCATGACTTCCTCCAGGGGGTAGGCCGGCACCACGAAGGTCGAAGCGTCCGAAAACTGGAACACGCCGTACTCGCCGCGCTTGATGAGCACCACGCGCGGGCCCATCTTCTGGATGGCGCGGGCGGCGCGTACGATGTTGTGGTCCCCGCTCAGCATGTACGCTTCCGAGTCGTTGATGACCACGGTCTCCACCCGCTTCAGCACCTTCCTCAACTCCCCGGGGTTCTCGTGGATCCAGTGGTCCATGGTGTCCAGGGCCACGAGCCGCGGCCGCGTCAACTGCGACAGCACCTCCAACTGGGCCGCCGGGTGCATGTTGCCGAGAAAGGCATACTCCGTGTCCTCGTAGCCGGCCGGCATTCGGGGGACGAAGTCTTCCAGCACGTTGAGCTGGACCTCCAGGGTATCACGGACGTTCAGGTCTTCGTGGTACCGCCCGTGCCAGAAAAAGGTCTTGCCCTCGACCCGCTGCAACCCCTCCAGGTCGACCCCGCCGCGCGACAGCGCGGTCAGGTGCTCCTCCGGAAAGTCCTCGCCCACCACCCCGACGATCCGTACCGGAGCGAAGAACGCCGCCGCCAACGCGAAGTAGGCCGCCGAGCCGCCCAAGACCCGGTCGGCACGGCCGTGCGGGGTCTCGATGGAATCGAAGGCCATCGAGCCCACCACCAATACGCTCATGTTCACAATCCTCCCGAGTCCCGAACGCCGCCCCACTCGCTCATTCCGCCACACCTTCCGTCATTCCCGCATCGCCCCTTCGTCATTCCCACCCCCACTCCGTCATTCTCGCATCGCCCTTCCGTCATTCCCGCTTTCGCGGGAATGACGGAGTGGGGGTGGGAATGACGACTACGACTGGAGATACTTGTCCACCAGCGGAGCCAGCTTCTCGCGGGTCTCCTCCGGAATCACCGAGCGGTCGGTGACGATGGCCATGGCAAGGGCCGTGGCGCAGGGACACGTCCGCTCGGGCGACAACCGCTCCAGCGTGCCCCGGATGATACGCTTGGCCACGTCCGCGTTCTTCTGCAGCACCGCGATGATTTCCTCGATGTCCACGTCGCCGGCGGCTTCGTTCCAGCAGTCGTAGTCCGTCGACATGGCCATGGTGGCGAAGCAGATCTCGGCTTCCCGGGCCAGCTTGGCCTCCTGCAGGTTGGTCATGCCGATGACGTCCGCGCCCCAGCTCCGGTGCAGCGCGGACTCCGCCCGGGTGGAGAACTGCGGCCCCTCCATGCAGACGTAGGTGCCGCGGCCGTGCACCTCGATGTCCTCGGTGGCGGCCGCGGCCGCCACCAGGGCACGGAGGTCGTTGCAGAACGGATCGGCGAACTGGACGTGGGCCACGATGCCGTCGCCGAAGAACGTGCTGGAACGCCTGTAGGTGCGGTCAATGAACTGGTCCGGCAGCACCATGTGGCCCGGCTCGATCTCCAGCTTGAGGCTCCCCACCGCGCTCACCGACAGGAGCCGCCCGACCCCCAGCTTCTTCATGCCGAAGATGTTGGCGCGGTTGTTGACTTCGGTGGGCAGCAGCCGGTGGCCCTTGCCGTGACGCGGCAGAAAAGCCACCCCGACTCCGCCCAGGGACCCCAGCACGAAGGGGCCGGAAGGCGCGCCGAAGGGCGTCTCCACCTCCACCTCGCGCACCCCGCTCAAACCGTCCATCTCGTAGAGGCCGGTGCCGCCGATGACACCGAGCATCGTGTTCTGTTCCATCTTCTACCGTCCCTGTCCCGTTACAGACCGGCCGGCGGCCGGTCATCCGACGCCGCGGAGCGCGCCTCCGCCGCATGGTACAACTGCCCGCAGGCCGCCTGGATGTCGTCGCCCCGGGGCCGTCGCACGTGGGTCTGAATGCCGCGGGCGCGCAGCGTCTCGCCGAACCGTTCGACGACGGCCTCCTTCGGCCGGCTGTAGCCGCTCCCCTCGTGAGGGTTGAAAGGTATCAGGTTCACCTTGCAACGGATGCCCCGAAGCTTCCCCGCCAGCTCGGCCGCGTCCGCCATCAGGTCGTTCACCCCGCTGATGAGCAGGTACTCGAAGGTGATGCGCTTGCGCCGCGGCACCGGCAGGGAGCGGCAACACTCAAGCAACTGCGATACCGAATACTTCCGGTTGACCGGCATGAGATCGGAACGCACCGAGTCCCGCACCGAATGGAGCGAGATGGCCAGATTGACCCGGGTCTCCTCCATGAGCCGCCGCATCTGCGGCAACAGCCCCACCGTGGAAACCGTGATCTTGCGGGGCGAAATGCCCATTCCGCTGCGGGCGTCGGTGATGACGTCCAGCGCCCCGCGTGTGGCGTCATAGTTCGCTAACGGCTCGCCCATGCCCATGAACACCAGGTTCGAGATCCGCGTGCCGTCCGGACCCCGGCGCTGCGCCTCCAGCACCTGGTCCACGATCTCCGCCTGGGTGAGGTTCCGCTTCAGGCCCATGCGCGCGGTGGCACAAAAGGTGCAACCCAGCCCGCAACCCACCTGCGTCGACACGCACAGCGTCACCCGGTCCGGCTCCGGGATCCAGACCGTCTCCACCACGCCGCCGTCGTGAAGGCCGAAGAGATACTTGACGGACCCGTCCCGGGATTCGAGACGCCGGTGCACCGACAGGCTGCCGACCGTGAACTCTCCCGCCAAGGCCTGCCGAAGCCTCCTGGAAAGGTCGGTCATGGCCTCGAACGAGTCCACGCGCCTGCGGAACAGCCACCCTCTGATCTGATCGGCCCGGTAAGCGGGAAGCCCGCGGGCGTCCAGCCAAGCGCTCAACTCCGAGTGGCTCAGGCCTTCCACCGGCCGCCGGGTATCGGTTGAATCGCTGCTGGGAAATGACATCGGCAATGCGCCTGCCGCCGCCTCGCTGGCGGCCTGGGAACCCGCCGCGGCCCGGGCGGCCCTGGAACCCGCAGCCCGGGGGCCGAAATTCTACGACCCGGACGACGGGATCTCGTCGGCGGCGAAGAAGAAGGCGATCTCCGCGGCGGCGGTTTCGGGGGCGTCGGAGCCGTGCACCGCGTTGGCCTCCACGTCGGTGCCCCAATCCTTCCGGATGGTCCCCGGAGCCGCGTTGGCCGGGTCCGTGGCGCCCATGATCTCCCGGTTCCGGGCGATGGCGCCGTCGCCCTCCAGGACCGACACGAAGATGGGGCCCTTGGACATGTAGTCGGTCAGAGTGTTGAAGAACGGCCGCTCCCGGTGCACTTCATAGAAGGACTCCGCCCGCTGCTTGTCCAACCGGGTCAGCCTCGCGGCCACGACCTTGAGCCCCGCGTGCTCGAAACGGCTGAGGATGTCCCCGATGAGGTTCCTGGCCACGGCCTCCGGCTTGATGATCGACAGTGTTCGCTCCATCTTTGCTACCCTAGCGCTTCCTTCATGGCTTGCCCGATGTCGGCCGGGGTCGGCGCCATGCGCACGCCCGCGGCGCGCAACGCCTCGACCTTTTCCGCCGCCGTGCCCTTGCCGCCGGATATGATGGCCCCCGCGTGGCCCATGCGCTTCCCCGGCGGCGCCGTCTGGCCGACGATGAATCCCACCACCGGCTTTCTCATGTGCGCCCGGATCCAGTCCGCGGCGTCCTGCTCGGCGCTGCCGCCGATCTCTCCGATGAGCACCACGGCGTCGGTCTCGTCGTCGTCGTTGAACCGCTCCAGCACGTCGATGAAGTTCAACCCGCGGATGGGGTCGCCGCCGATGCCGACGCAGGTGGACTGTCCCATTCCCAGGCGCGTGAGCTGATCCACGGCTTCGTAGGTGAGGGTGCCGCTGCGGGAGATCACCCCGATGCCGCCGCGCTTGTGGATGTGTCCGGGCATGATGCCGATCTTGCACTCGCCCGGGGTGATGACGCCGGGGCAGTTGGGACCCACCAGCACCGTGCCGCGATCCTTCAGGTAGCGCTTCACCCGCATCATGTCCTGGACCGGCACGCCCTCGGTGATGCAGATCGCCAGCGGCACGCCCGCGTCCGCCGATTCCATGATGGCGTCGGCGGCGAACGGGGGCGGCACGTAGATGACGTTGGCGTTGGCGCCGGTCTCCCCGACCGCCTCCTCCACGCTGTCGAAGATGGGGATGTCCTCGAAGGAAGTGCCGCCCTTGCCGGGGGTGACGCCCGCCACCATTTGGGTGCCGTACTCCTTGCAGGTCCGGGTATGGAACTGGCCCGTGGCGCCGGTGATGCCCTGGGTCAGCACCCGGGTCCGGGAGTTCACCAGGATGCTCATGCCCGCCCCTCTTCCGCCTGCACGGCCTGGACGATCTTCTGCGCCGCGTCCGCGATGGTGTCCGCGGCGATGATGCTCAGGTCCGAGTTCGACAAGATCTCCCTGCCCTGCTCCACGTTGGTGCCCTGGAGCCGCACCACCAGCGGCACGTTGACGCCGATCTCCCTGGCGGCGTCGATGATGCCCGCGGCGATGACGTCGCAACGCATGATCCCGCCGAAGATGTTCACCAGCACCCCGCGCACCTTGTCGTCCGACAGCAGCAGGCGGAAGGCCTGCCCCACCATCTCCTTGCTGGCGCCGCCGCCCACGTCGAGGAAGTTGGCCGGCATGCCGCCGTACTGCTGGATGATGTCCATGGTGCCCATGGCCAGGCCCGCGCCGTTGACCATGCAGCCGATGTTGCCGTCCAGGGCCACGTAGGAGATGCCCAGGTCCGAAGCCGTGACCTCCTTGGGGTCCTCCTCGTTCACGTCCCGGAGCTTCAGCACCTCCTTCTGGCGGAAGAGCGCGTTGCCGTCGAAGTTCATCTTGGCGTCCAGCACCAGGAAGCTCCCGTCGTCGACCTGGGCCAGCGGATTCACCTCGAGCTGCATGCAGTCGGACTCCAGGAAAGCGCGGTACAGGCCCTTGAGCAGCGCGCCGAAGGCGCCCACCTCCTTGCCGGAAAGGCCCAGCCGGCCGGCCACGCGGCGGACCTGGAACGGCGCCACCCCTACGAGAGGGTCCACCAGCTCGATGACGATCTCGTCCGGGGTCTCCTTCGCCACCTCCTCGATCTCCATCCCCCCTTCGCGGCAGGCGATGACGGCGGGTTGTCCGGCCGCCGCGTCCATGACGATGCTGCAGTAAAGCTCTCTGGCGATGCGCGACGCCTCTTCCACCCACACATGCCGGACCACCCTGCCCTCGGGACCGGTCTGGTGCGTGACCAGGGGCTTTCCCAGCAGGCCCTCGGCAAAGGCCTCTGCCTCCTCGGCCGTCTGGACGACCTTGACGCCGCCGGCCTTGCCCCGGCCGCCGGCATGGATCTGGGCCTTCACCACGCACGGAAAGCCGATCTCCTCGGCCGCCGCCCGCGTCTCGCCGGCCGTAGCCGCCACCCGTCCGCCGGGCACGGCCACGCCGAACCGCGCGAGCCACTGCTTGGCCTGATATTCGTGGATGTTCATGCGGTGCTTACGGAACGGAGGTCGGAGACACGGCTACGCTTCTCCCAACACCCGGTCCATGGCCTCCACGATCTCCTGGACGTGGGACAGGGACTCGTCGAACCGGGCCTTCTCATCGGCGGTGAGGTCGATCTCGATGACCCTCTCCACACCCCCGGCCCCCAGCAGCACCGGCACGCAGAAGTAGTATCCCTGGACGCCGTACTCGCCTTCGAGCAGGGCCGCGCAGGGAAGGACTTCCTTCTTGTCCAGCAGGTAGGCCTCGGCCATGCGCACGGCGGCCGACGCCGGCGCGTAGAACGCCGAGCCGGTCTTCAGAAGCGAAACGATCTCGCCGCCGGCCATGCGTACGCGCTGCTCGATCTCGTCGAGGCGCGCCGGGGGAATCAGGCTGGCCACCGGCACGCCGCCCACCTGGCAGGTGCTCCGCACCGGCACCATGTCGTCGCCGTGGCCGCCCATCACCATGGCGGTGACGCTCTCCACCGAGCGGTCGAGCTCCTGCGCGATGAAGGTCCGGTAGCGTGACGAGTCCAGGATACCCGACTGCCCCACCACCTGGCGCTTGGGGAAGCCGGTGACCCTCTGGCACAGGGTCACCATGGCGTCCAGCGGATTGGTGATGACGATGACGAAGGCGTCGGGAGCGTACTGCTTGATGCCCTCGGACACCGAGGTCATGATCTTGGCGTTGGTGCCCAGCAGGTCGTCCCGGCTCATGCCCGGCTTGCGGGCGATGCCGGCGGTGACGATGCAGACGTCGGCGCCGACGATGTCCTCGTAGCTGGTGGTGCCGACGATGTTGGCGTCAAACCCCTCCACGGGCGCGGACTGGAGCAGGTCCAGGGCCTTGCCCTGGGGCAATCCGTCGACGACGTCGAAGAGGACCACATCCCCCAGCTTCTTCAGGGCGCACAGGTGCGCCATGGTGCCGCCGATGTTGCCCCCGCCTATCAATGCGATCTTGTTTCTGGCCATGATCCCGCCGCGTTACATGTTGCCCACGATGGCGTCGCCGAACTCCGAGCACTTCAGCAGCCTGGCCCCGGTCATGAGCCGTTCGAAATCGTAGGTTACGGTCTTCTGCGCGATGGTTTCCTCGAGGCCCTGTATCACCAGGTCCGCGGCTTCGTCCCAGCCGAGGTGGCGCAGCATCATCTCTCCGGAAAGGATCACCGAGCCGGGGTTGACCTTGTCCTGGCCGGCGTACTTGGGCGCGGTCCCGTGAGTCGCCTCGAACAGGGCGTGGCCGCTGTCGTAGTTGATGTTGCCGCCCGGCGCGATGCCGATGCCGCCCACCTGCGCCGCCAGCGCGTCCGAGATGAGGTCGCCGGTGAGGTTCATGGTGGGGATCACGTCGAACTCGTCCGGCGCGTGAGGATCTGCTGCAGGAAGGCGTCGGTGATGGCGTCCTTGATGAGGATCTGGCCTTCCGCCGGCTTGCCGCCGCAGTCTTCCCACGACACCACCTTGTCGCCGAACTCCCGCTTGCCGAGCGCGTAGCCCCAGCGCATGAAGGCGCCCTCGGTGTATTTCTGGATGTTGCCCTTGTGGACCAGCGTGACGTTGCGCCGGTTGTGCTCCACGGCGTAGCGGATCGCCGCCCGGATGAGCCGCTCCGACCCTTCGATGGAGATGGGCTTGATGCCGATGCTGGCGGTGTCGGGGAAGCGGATGCTCTTGACTCCCATCTCGTCGCGCAGGAACTTGACCACCTTCTCGGCCTCGGGGGTTCCGGTCTCCCACTCGATGCCGGCGTAGATGTCCTCGGTGTTCTCGCGGAAGATCACCATGTCCACCAGATGGGGCCGCACCACCGGTGACGGCACGCCCTTGAAGTAGCGTACGGGCCGGAGGCAGACGTAGAGGTCCAGCACCTGCCGCAGGGTCACGTTGAGGCTGCGGAAGCCCTCGCCCACCGGCGTCGTCAGGGGACCCTTGATGGCCACCAGATACTCGCGGATGACGTCCACGGTTTCCTGCGGCAGCAGGCTGGGCGGACAGTCGTCGCCGTACACGGCCTCGGCCTTCTCGCCGGCGTAGACCTCCATCCAGGAAATCTTCTTCTTGCCGCCGTAGGCCTTCGCCACGGCGCCGTCCAGCACCCGGACCGCGGCCGCCCAGATGTCGACGCCGATGCCGTCGCCTTCGATGAAGGGGATGATGGGATTGTCGGGAACCTGCAGTTTGCCGTCGGAAAGCGAAACCTTGGCGCCCTCGGACGGAACATTGACGTGTAGATAGCTTGCCATGTTTCTCCTCTGATCTCTCCTCTGATCTTTGAGATGGCCCGAGGACCGCGGACGGTCTCGGAGATCCTGATTCCGGCGGCGGGCTCGGCGAGCCCGCCCATCCGGTCCAGGCCATGAGTGGGGTCTGAGTAGTCATTAACGAATCTCCGTTGGCGAGTCAAGGGAGAGCCCGGACCCCGCGGGCGGCGCGCCGGGCCGGCGGCGTCCCATGCGATTTCCCCCTGAACCCGCTATATTGATCGCCGCGCGGCGAATTTTCCCGATTCGGAGCATGGTCTTGAGCGTGCGGATGGACAAGGTGTCGAAGGTGTACGGGCTCCTGTGGGCCCTGAGAGAGGTGCGCCTGGAGATCGCGGCGGGAGAATGGGTGGCGCTGCTGGGGCCCAACGGCGCCGGCAAGACCACGCTCCTGCGGCTCCTGGCGGCGTTGTCCTATCCCACTTCCGGCGCCATCGAGCTGTTCGGACGCCGCCTCCCCTACGGCAACTCCCCGCTCCGCGGCATGATCGGTTTCCTCGCCGCCGGAGGCCACCTCTACGACAACCTGACCGTCAGCGAGAACCTCCGGTTCTTCGTCTCGCTGTACCGCCGGGACGTTACGGCGGAAGAGCAGCAGGACGTCCTGGGGGAGGTGGGCCTGCACGAGAAGACCGGCGAATACGTATCGACCCTGTCCCTGGGCATGCGTTGCCGCCTGGCCGTCGCCAAGTGGCGGCTGGTGAACCCAAGGGTGCTGTTGGTGGACGAACCCTACGGCGCCCTGGACCCCTCGGGGGTGGAGATGCTCGACCGATTCCTGGAATCGCTCTGCGCCGCCGGCGGCATCGTGGTGCTGGCCTCCCATGACGTCCCGCGCGTGCTCCAGCGCTGTTCCCGCGCGGTGATCCTGAACCGGGGCCGCATCGTCTTCGACGAGCCCCGGCGGGACCCCTGGGACAGCTTCCACGCGGCGTTCGACGCCCTCCTCCCTTCCCACGACATGGACGGCACACGTTGACCGGCGCCCTGCGACAGCTTTACTGGCTTCTCTGGAAGGACCTCCTGCTGGAAGTGCGCCGCCGCGACAACCTGTTGTCGCTGTTCTTCTTCGGCCTCTCCCTGCTCTTCCTCTTCTCGTTCGCCTTCGAGATCACCTCGGACAACGTCGCCGGCATGGCGCCGGGGCTGCTGTGGCTGGCATTCATGTTCAGCGGCACCCTGGCCCTGGGCCAGCTCTTCCAGGGCGACCGCGAGAACGATTGCCTGGACGCGCTGCTGCTGGCGCCCATGGACCGGGGCGCCTACTACCTCGCCAAGGTCCTCTTCAACTTCTCGCTGATGGCGCTGCTGGAGATCTTCATCCTGCCGCTGTTCGGGATCCTGTTCCGCCTGGACTTCTGGCACCTGCTGCCGGACGTGCTGCTCTACACGCTCCTGGGGACCCTGGGCTTCTGTGTCGTGGGCGTCTTGTTCGCCGCGGTGACGCTGCGGGCCCGGGCCCGCGCCCTGCTGCTTCCCGTGCTGCTGTTTCCTCTGATGATCCCGGTGATCCTGGGCACCGTCCGCACCCTCCAGATCATTCTGGGGGCGGGCGCCGCCCCCGATCTGGTGCCCTGGTTCCGCCTGCTGGTGGGCTTCGACCTGATCTTCGTCACCGCCGGCTTCCTGTTGCTGGAATGGGTGCTCGACGGCTGACCGCGATTGGGAACTGCCACACGCGGGTGCTATCATTAGGCGGAGACGGCATGGTCGCCGTCATTCCCGCTTTTGCGGACATGACGGATGCGAGGCATCATTTCCATTTTCGTATCAACTCATGGCTCGAAGAATTCTCGGCGCGCTGGCGCTCATCCTCATCGTCACGGGTCTGTACTGGGGTCTGGTGGAGGCGCCGCCGGACGCCCGGCAGGGCGAGACCCAGCGGATCATGTACCTCCACATCCCCAGCATCCTGGTGGCGTACCTGTCGTTCTTCATCGTGTTCGTGGGGAGTTGCCTCTACCTCTGGAAAGGCGAGCGCCGGGACGACAACCTGGCCCACGCGGCCGCGGAGATCGGCGTGCTCTTCACCGCCCTCACCATCGTCGAAGGGGCCATCTGGGGCAAACCCACCTGGGGGGTGTGGTGGACCTGGGACGCCCGGCTCACGCTCACCGCCGTCCTGCTGCTGATCTTCACCGGCTACCTGCTGTTGCGGTCGCTCATCGAGGACCAGCGGCGGGCGGCCGTATCCGGCGCGATACTGGGCATCATCGGCTTCCTGGATATCCCGTTGATTCACATGTCGGTGTACTGGTGGCGCACCCTGCACCAGCCCCCTTCCATCCTGCGCCCCGACAAGGCGCCATGGGACAACATCGATCCGGCCATGCTGTGGCCCCTGGGCATCAACTTCGTCGCTTTTCTGCTGCTGTTCTTCTATCTGTTGTCGTTGCGCATCCACCTGGGCGACGTGAAGGAGCAGGCGCGTCGGAACCGGCTCCACGACGCAGCGTGACCGGCGTTTCGGGAGCATGAATCCATGGGACACTGGGGTTTCGTCTTTCTGGCCTACGGCATCGTCTGGTGCAGCATCCTCATCTACACCGTGCTCCTGAAGCGGCGCATTCAGAGGGCCACGGCAGCCCGCGGAAAGACTCCCCGGGCGTCAAGCGAGGCGGACGGACATGAAGCCTAGGTATCTCATCGGCGGCCTGATCATCGTCGGCGGCCTGGCCTATCTCATCTACGGCGCCATGCAGGAAGCCGTGGTCTACTTCGTCACGCCCACCGAGCTGCGCTCCGAGACCACGCCGCCGGACCGGTTCCTCCGGGTGGGCGGCATGGTGCTGCCGGGCTCGCTCGATAAGGACCTCGACCGGCGCGCGTTCCGTTTCCGGATCACCGACGGCCAGGAGTCCCTCGCCGTGCGTTTCCAGGGCGTGCCGCCGGACCTCTTCTCCGAGGGCAAGGGCGCGGTGGTGGAGGGGCGGCTCGGCGAGGACGGCATCTTCAGGGCGTCCACCGTCATGGCCAAGCACGCCGAGGAGTACAGCCCGCACCCGGAAGGCGAAGACCCGGCCGGCAAACGAAGCTTCGTGCCCGCGCGGCCCGCCGGCGGCTAGTGGGCTGTCCATGACCGCAACCCTGGGACATACCTGCGTGCTGCTGGCGTTGGCGCTGGCGGCGTGGGGCATCGTGACCCCGGTCCTGCACGCGCGCACCGGCAACGAGCGCTTCCACGCTTCCGCCCGCTACGCCATCGCCGGCCAGTTCGTGCTCGTGACCTTGGCCGCGGCGGCATTGATCTACGCCCTGGTGGCCACGGACTTCTCCATCCGGTACGTGGCCCTCAACACCACCCGGAACACCCCCGTCTACTACCGCGTCACCGGCCTGTGGGGCGCCCTGGAAGGCTCGCTGCTCCTGTGGGAGTGGATCCTCATCATCTTCTCGGCCCTAGTGGCGTGGAGCTACCGCAGGCGCATGCAGGAGTTCATGCCCTGGGTGCTGATGGTGTTCTCCATCGTCTCGGCCTTCTTCCTGGCAGTCATCGCCTTCGGCTCCAACCCCTTCGAGACCCAGTTTCCGGTGCCCGCCGACGGCCGCGGGCTCAACCCGCTGCTGGAAGACGCCAACATGCTGAGCCACCCGCCGCTGCTGTACACCGGCTTCGTGGGGCTCACCGTCCCCTTCGCCTTCGCCATGGCGGCGCTCATCCGCGGCAAGCTGGACCAGGGCTGGATCGTCGCCACCCGGCGCTGGACCATCACCGCCTGGTTCTTTCTGACCCTCGGCAACCTCGTGGGCGCGTGGTGGTCGTACCACGTCCTTGGCTGGGGGGGCTATTGGGCCTGGGACCCAGTGGAAAACGCCGCCTTCATGCCCTGGCTGCCGGCCACCGCGTTCCTCCACTCCGTGCAGGTCCAGGAACGGCGCGGCATGCTCAAGACCTGGAACCTGCTGCTGATCATCATCGCCTTCAGCCTCACCATCTTCGCCACCTTCCTGACGCGCTCGGGGGTCCTGTCGTCCATCCACGCCTTCTCGTCCGGGCCCGTGGGAGCCTACTTCCTGGGGTTCCTGGCCTTCGTGCTGATCTCGTCCCTGGGGCTCCTGGCCTGGCGCAGCGACCAACTGCGCGGCCAGCCGGAGCTCGACTCCGTGGTGAGCCGGGAATCGGCCTTCGTGCTGAACAACGTGGTGTTCGTGTCCGCCCTGTTCACCATCTTCCTGGGCACCGTCTTCCCGCTGCTGTCCCAGGCCGTGGCCGGGGTCCAGGTGAGCGTCGGCGCCCCCTACTTCAACAGCGTCACGGCGCCGCTGTTCCTGCTGCTGGTCTTCCTCATGGGGGTGGGGCCGCTCATTGCCTGGCGCCGGGCTTCGTGGGACAACCTCAAGCGGAACTTCACCTGGCCCACGGTGGCGTCGCTGGCCGTGGCCGTGGGCCTGTTCGCCGGCGGGATACGCTCGTTCCTGGCGCTGCTGGGCTTCACCCTCTGCGCCTTCACGGTCTGGACCATGCTTTTCGACACCTTCCTGTCCCTGCGCGCGCGCCGGCGGCAGGCGGGAGAAGGCCCCTTGCGCGGGCTCGCCACCCTGGTGCGCCGCAACCAGCGCCGCTACGGCGGTTTCGTGGTGCACCTGGGGGTGGTGCTGGTGGTGCTGGGCATCGCCGGCTCCATGGCCTACAGCATCGAGCGGGAAGCGACCCTGAGCGTCGGCGAGACGCTCCAGGCCGGACCCTACCGGGTGGCCTTCGAGGGGCTGAAGGGCTCGCAGCAGCCCACCCACTACCGCGTGGAAGGAGCTTTTCAGGTGTCGCAGAACGGCCATGCCCTGGGGCGCCTGTCACCGGCGTTGAAGTTCTTCCCGACCCAGGACTCGCCCATCGGACGGGCGGTGTTCCGCAGCACCCTCAAGGAGGACGTCTACCTCATCCTTTCGGGCTTCAGCGAGGTAGAACAGAACCGGGCCACCCTCAAGGTGCTGATCCGCCCGCTGGTGCTGTGGATCTGGCTCGGCGGCTTCGTCATCACCCTCGGCACGCTCATGACCATCCTGCCCATGGGCCCAGCCGGGCGCGGGGACTGAATCGTGAGTCCCGCGGCGCGAAGACTGCTGTTCACCCTCATGGGCGTGGGGCTGGTGCTGATCCTGCTGGGCTACGGATTCTACCAGGACCCGCGCTACATCCCCTCGCCGCTGGTGGGCGGCGCCGCCCCGGACTTCTCGCTGGAGACCTTCAAGGGCGAAACGGTGCGTCTTTCGGACCTGCGGGGCAAGACCGTCCTGCTGGATTTTTGGGCCTCCTGGTGCCTGCCCTGCCGGGCAGAGGCCAGGGACCTGGAGGCGGCCTGGAAACGTCAGGGAGACGACGTCGTCTTCCTCGGCATCAACATTCAGGACAGCAAGGCCGAGGCGCTGAAGTTCATCGACGAGTTCGGCATCACCTTCGTCAACGGCCAGGATCCCGACGGGAAGGTGTCGGTGGACTACGGCGTGTGGGGAATCCCGGAAGCCTTCTTCGTCAGCCCCGCCGGACGCATCACCTACAAGCACGTGGGCGCCGTCCCGCCGCCGATTCTGGCGGCCAAGCTGGAGGAGGCCCGGCGCGACCTCGTCAGCACGGACAGCGGGCGCGGAGAGCACCAGGCCATACGATGAAGATCGTCGCGAAAACAGCCCTTTTGGGGCTGCTCTTCATCCTTTCCTTCAATGTCCGGGCGGACGAGGCGCTGGAGGACCGGGTGCGCGCCATCGCCTCGGAGCTCCGTTGCGTGGTGTGCCAGAACCTGTCCGTGGCCGACTCGCCGGCCGAGATGGCGGTACAGATGCGGGGCATCGTGCGCGAGCAGCTCAAGGACGGCAAAACGCCGGACGAGATCCGGAGCTACTTCGTCTCCAAGTACGGCGAGTGGGTCCTGCTTGCGCCCCCGGGCCACGGCTTCAACCTGACCGTATGGCTCCTGCCCTTCGCCGTGCTGCTGGCCGGGCTGGTCTGGGCGGCGTGGTTTCTTCGCCGGTGGAGCCGCCGCAAGAGGGACGAGCCTGAGGAACCCCTGGACCCGGAACTGCTGGAGCGGGTCCGCGCCGAGGCCGCGCGCGCCGACTTCCCCGGCGGTCCGGGCCGGGAGCCGCCGGACGAAGAACGGAACCGCCTCTACCAGGACCTTCGCGAGCTGGACTTCGACCGCGAAGCCGGGAAGCTGTCCGAGACCGACTACCAGGTTCTCAAGGAACGCTACGAACGTCAGGCGGTGCGCCGGCTCGCGGAGAGCCGCGAAAGCGCGGCGCCGGACCCGGAGCCCGAGATGACGCAGACCACCGGTGCCAGGGGGAACAGGCGAAGATGGGCGCCGGCCGCATGGGCGGTGGTGCTGTTGGCGGGCGGCATTACGCTCGGTTTGCTGCTGGGCCAGTCGCTACGGCCCCGCACCTCCACCGAGGACAGTATCACCGGCGACTTCATGACCGGCACCGGCCCCCAGGGGATCAGCCGCCCGGGCTCTTCCGCGAACCCCGAGGCGGCCCTTCGCCGCGGCCAGGAGGCGTTCCGGCGACAGGATTTCAAGACTGCCATCGAGGCCTTCCGGACCGTGCTGGGCCAGGACCCCGGCCATCCTCTGGCCAATGCCTACATGGGGATGGTGCTGGCGCAGGCCGGTCACACGGACGCCGCCCTGGAGGCACTGGACCGGGCGCTGTCCCGGACTCCCAACCTGCCCCTGGCCTTGTGGGCCAAGGGGATGACCCTCTACCAGGAGGGGCGCGACCCGGACGGTGCCCGGGAGCACCTCCAGCGGCTCGAGGGGCTGCTGCCGGCGGGAGAACAGAAGGACGCCGTCCGGGAGATCATCGCGCAGATCGGTCGGGCGCCGCGGGAAACGCCCAAGGCGCCGGAGGGGCCGGGCATCGGGGGCACCGTCCGGCTGGATCCGGGACACGCGGGCCAGGCCGGCGGACAGGCCATCCTCTACATCGTCGCCAGGCCGGCCGGGGCCGGCGGCGGTCCTCCGCTGGCGGTCAAGCGCATCGCCGCCCCCACATTCCCGGTCTCCTTCTCGCTGGGTCCCGGCGACGTCATGATGCCGGGGACGGCCTTCGAGGGTCCGCTGGACCTCAGCGCGCGGCTCGACCGGGACGGCGACCCTCTGACGCGCGAACCCGGAGAGCCGGCGGGCGCCTACGAAGGGAATCCCGTGAAGCCCGGCGCCACGAACGTAACCATCGAGCTGAAGTAGGCGCCAGGGACTCCGGCGCCCTCCCCGACAGGACACGAAACCCCTGGCGGATGGATCAATCCGCGCCGGGAAGCCGCTGATATTTTCCCTTGAAGAAGAGCAACGGGCGCTCGCCCGCCGCTTGCGCGTGGATGACCTCGCCGAGGTAGATGGTGTGGTCGCCGCCGTCGTAGCCCTGGGTGACCGTGCATTCGATGTGCCCGATGGTCTGGTCAAGCACGGGAACGCCGTTGTCGCTCATGTGCCAGGGGGTGTCCTGGAACTTCTCGATGCCCTTGGTGGCGAAGCGGTTGGCGAGCTGCTCCTGGTGCTCGCCCAGCAGGTTGACGGCGAACACGCCGGATTCCTCGAAGCAATCGTAGCAGTTGGCCTTCTTGTCGATGCAGACCAGCACCAGCGGCGGGTTCAGGGAAAGCGACGAGAAGGCATTGGCGGTGATGCCGGTGGGGACGCCGGCCTTGTCCTTGGTGGTGACGATGGTCACGCCGGTGGCGAAGTGTCCCATCACATGCCGGATCTCGCGTGCATCCATGGGGCAACGGCGTAACAGACGGGGCGACGCGTTGTCAATCACCCGCGGACGTCGGGCGAAGCCGCCGACTCGTGTGATGAAGGCCGCCGGAGCTGAAGTGGAACCACGGCTTGAGGAATGACTTGAACAGGATCGAAACTCAGCTATCGAGCTCCGGCTTGGGCACCATCAGGTAGGGAATGCTGTCGTCGTCGAGGGCTTCCCGTTCCTCGGGTGTAGCGACGCCGTGGATGGGCCGCTCGTCGGCGTCGCCTTCCTGAATGCGGCGGGCCTCCTGGGCGAAATGCGGACCGACGTCCTCGAAGTTGTCGCGGACGTAGTGGTGCACACGGATCAGGGCCTCCTTGAACTGCTCGGGCGTGGCCGTCACCGAATTCGCCGCCGGGCGCGGAGGCGGGGGCGGCGCCTCGTCCTTCTTCATGTGGACCGCGCAGGCATGAGGGAGCTTGGTGATGGCCGTGGAACTGCACACCGGACACGCGATCCGGTTTTCGGAGAACTGTTCCCGGTAGTTCTCCGGCCCCGAGAACCATCCCTCGAAACCGTGACCGTTGTCACATGTGAGATCGTAGATGACCATGCGAATCCACCTTGCGGACAGGGGCTCTATTCCCTGTTTCGAAGGTAATCCCGCCCCCCGATGATGTCAAGACAACAGGAAATCGGTCACCATCTCGACGAAGGTGTCGCGCTCCTCGATCTGGGGCTCGTGGGCCGAGTCCCGGAACCGGTACACCCTGGAGCCCGGCACGATGGCCCGCAGCCGCTCGTCCCAGTCCGGTCGGTTGAGGGGATCGTGATCGCAGGATACGATCAGCAGCGGCACGCTCACGGTGGACAGTTGCCGCACGAAGGCCTCGACGGTGGAGCCCCGCTCGAGTCCCGGCCGCTTCAGGCGGGCCGCCGACAGCGCCTCCCAGGCCCCGGGCAGGATCGAGTCGGCATAGCGCGACTCCACGCTTTCGGGCGTGAGCCACTTCTCGTCGTGGAACAGCAGCCTGAGGAGCTTGCGCATGTTCTCGAGGCTCGGCGTGTAGTCCTCCAGGTCGGCCTGGGACTCGCTCTTGAACACCCCGGCATTGCCGCAGATGGTGACCATCTTCTTCATTCTCAGGGGTGACGGGCTGCGCACGGCGCTTCGCAGCAGGGTGCCGCCGCCGGCCGAGTTGCCCACGTAGTACGCCTCGCCCACGCCCGCAACGTCCATGAGCTGCGCCAGATGCGTCATCCGGAACCCCGAAGGGTCGGAAAAGCTGTAGATCTTGGCGGTGCGGCCGTATCCCAGCATGTCCGGCGCGATGACGTGGAAGGTCTCCGCCAGCTTGCCGATGGCCGGCCCCCAGGTGGCCTCCGCGGAGGCGCCGTACTCGCCGCCGTGGAGCAGCACCAGGTCGGGCCCCTCCCCTGCCTCCAGATAGTGGGTCTCGATGCCGCCGACCCGAAGCGTGCGATGCAGATAGTCCGTGCTCATGTTCCGTCTTTCCCGTGCGGCCTCTCTACCAGCCCAGGGCGTAGCCGTCGCGGCGTGGATCGGCGGCCGCCATGAGGGTGCCGTTCCGCGGGTCGCGGGCGATGAGCGCCGCGCCGCCGAAGGACCACGGCTCCACCACGGTGACCGGATGGCCCCTGTCCGCCAGCCCCTTCACCACCTCCTCCGGGAATCCCCGCTCCAGCCGCAGCGACTGGGGATAGCCGACGTTGGGCGGCGTGCCCGGCACGTGGCTCCAGCGGGGGGCTTCCAGCGCGCACTGCGGGTCCATCTTCAGGTCGAGCAGGTTGTGCAGCACCTGCACGTTGGTCTGGGGCTGGTCGTCCGCCCCGGGCGTGCCGCCCACGGCCAGGAACTCGCCGTTGTGGAACACCATGTAGGAGTTGAGGGTGTGGGCGGGCCGCTTGCCGGGCTGCAGGGCATTGGCGCTCGCCGGATCCAGCATGGCGCTGCACAGGCGGTTGGTCATGACGATGCCGGTATCCCCCGCCACGACCCGCGACCCGAACACGGAGAAGACGCTCTCGATGAGCGAGATGGCGTTGCCGTCTCCGTCCGCCGCGCACAGGTAGGTGGTGTCGGCGCCGGCGGCGGCGTAGGAAGAGGTCACCGGCCCCGCGGCGTCGGCGATGTCCGCGCGGCGCGCGTCGGCGTATTCCCGGCTGATGAGGCGCTGGACTTCCGGATCGCCGAAGCGCGGATCGTCCAGGTGCCGGATGCGGTCCTCGAAGGCGATCTTCTTGGCCTCCACCATGACGTGGGCCAGCTCCGTCCGGCTCAGCGCGTCGCAGTCGTACCCCGCCAGCAGGTTCATCATGGTCAGGACGACGAACCCCTGGGACACGGGCGGCTGCTCCAGAATCTGGTACCCCCGGTAGTCGGTGCTCAGCGGCTCCATCCACTCGGCAAACCCGCCTTCCAGGTCTCGTTCCTCCAACAGCCCGCCCTGCTCCCTGATGCCCGCGCACATGCGCGCCGCCACGTCGCCGCCGTAGAAGCCCTCCCGTCCGTCCCGGACGATGGCCTCCAACACCTCCGCCAGTTCCGGCTGCCGCAACAGCCTCCCCGGCGTCAGGTCCTCCAGCGGCGCCCGGAAGTACCGATGGATGCCGGGCCACGCGGGCGCCCATTCCTGGATGGACTCGGCCAGCGAAAGGTACAGGGGAAACCCGTCACGGGCCAGGGTGATGGCGTCGGCGCAGATCTCGGCCAGGTCCACGGTGCCGTAACGGCGGTGCAGCTCCAGCCATCCGTCCACCGCCCCCGGAACCGAGATGCTCAAGGGCCCGGAGGCCGGCACGGCATCCAGGCCGCGGCTCTTGAACGCCTCGATGGTGGCGTTTCCCGGCGCCGGACCGCTGGCGTTGAGGGCCCGGACCCCGCCCTCGTCCTTCATGTGGACGAGCGAGAACATGTCGCCGCCCAGGCCGCAGGCCTCGTGCTTGACCACCGCCAGAACGAAGCCCGCGGCCACCGCCGCGTCCACCGCGTTGCCGCCCCGCTGCATGATCTTGAGGCCGGCCACGGAGGCCAGCGGATGGCCGGCGGCGATGACTCCCCGGGTGCCCATGACGAGGGTACGCGCCGCGCGGCCGTATCGGATTTCGTGAGTGTTTTGCGTCATAGCGACAGGTCTCCCGGAACGTAGTCCCTTAATCGACATCCGTCATTCCCGCACCCCCTTCCGTCATTCCCGCGAAAGCGGGAATCCAGGAGGAGCGAGGGGGGCAACGCCGCTGTACGCCCCTCCACCGCCCCTGGATTCCCGCTTTCGCGGGAATGACGGATGGGGGTGCAGGAATGACGGTTCCGCGTCGGGTCCGCTGGGTGACGTTCCGCGTCGGGTCCGCTGGGTCAGTCTTGGTTCCCACGTTCCTCGATATGCAGGATCCGGGCGGCGTTGCCTCCGAGGATCCGTTCCCTGGCATCCGGCGCCAGCCCCAGGTCGTCCACCGCCTTGAGGCTGTTGCGGATGAAGCCGCAGCCGTCGTCCGGACCGTAGGGATAGTTGGTGCCGAAGACCATCTGTTGCGGCCCGAAGAAGTCCATGACGCACTTGAGCGTGTTGGCGGGATGGTCCGCGGTGTCCACGAAGAACCGCCGGAACGAGTCCAGCGGATTCTCCTGCAGACCGTAGCGTTCGCGCATCTCGTCGGTGCGCCCGGTGTAGATGTTGATGGCGCGCTGGCCGAAGAAGGCCAGCACCCCGCCGACGTCGGCCACCACGAAGGGCAGGGTCGGGAACCGCTCGATCACCCGGCCGTACACCAGCCGGGTCATGGCCACGGTGCTGTCGAAGGCCCATCCGTAGATCAGGATCGGCATGATGTCCAGGCCCACCGCCTCGGTGGCCAGCGGCGCGGTGGGGTGGAGGTAGACCGGCAGACCGTACTCGGCCAGCTTCTCGTAGACGGGAAAGAAGACCTCGTCGTCCAGCGGCCGGCCGTTGAGGTTGGTGAAGCAGCCGAACCCCCGGAGCCCGAGGTCCTGGACCGCCCGGTCGAGTTCCTCCAGCGACGCCTCGATGGAGGCCGTGGGCAGGGTCGCCAGACCGACGAAACGGTCCGGATGCCGGTTGCACATGGCCGCCAGGTCGTCGTTGGCTACCCGGGCCATGGCCACCGCGTCCTCCGGTTCGTAGCGGTCGGCGCCGGGCGCCGGGATGCTCACCACCTGGACGTCCACGCCTTCCCGGTCCATGTGCTCCAGCCGCTGATCGACGTTCCGGCCCTTGAAGATGGCCGTGTTGATACGGCAGCCCAGCGTCTTGTCATAGAGGTAGGCCATGCCGCTGTAGGGGTCCGGCTCCTCCAGCACCACGGCGCCGTCCCGCCGGCCCATGGTCTCCATGTAGCGCTCCGGGAAGATATGGCTCTGGAAATCGATGATCATCGTGGTCGGAGTCCTCGTACGACGGGCGGCAGAGCCTGCGGCAATTCCGTCTCCGCCTTCACCGTCCTTGAGCCCACGGACGTGCCGCAACGCTGGCAACTGTAGTCATAGAGGTCGCCGTCGGGGAGGACCAACAGCAGCCGCTCGCGCACCGGCATGGCCTGACCGCACTTGTTGCAGTAGAGCAACGACGCCGACAACTGTTCGAAGCTCTTCTCCATGGCATCGGGACGCCGCCGGACCGGGCAAGCCGGCGGTCCGCCGAGAGGCGGTCGTCAGTCTCCGGCCGCCTCGGCCTTGGCTTCGGCCTGCACCTTCTCCATCAGGTGCGCCGGCATCTCTTCGTAGTGGGAGAACTCGGACTGGAACTCTCCCCTGCCGCTGGTCATGGAACGGAGGTCGGATGCGTACTGCAGCACTTCCGCCATGGGCACCTGGGCCTTGATGGTCTGGCTGTTGCCCTTGGCGTCCACGCCCAGGACCTTGCCTCGCCGGCTGTTCAGGTCCCCGATGACGTCCCCCATGCAGTCGTCCGGCACCGACACCTCCATGGACATGACCGGCTCCAGGATCACCGGCTTGGCGCCCTCCATGGCGTTCTTGAAGCCCATGGAGGCGGCGATCTTGAAGGCCATGTCCGACGAGTCCACCGAATGGAAGGAGCCGTCGTACAGGGTCGCGCGCACGTCCATGATGGGATAGCCGGCCAGATAGCCATTGGACATGGTCTCGACGATGCCCTTTTCCACCGCGGGGATGTAGTTCCGCGGGATGGCGCCGCCGACGATCTTGTCCACGAACTCGAAGCCCTTGCCCCGCGGCAGGGGCTCGAGCTTGAGCCAGGTGTCGCCGAACTGGCCCCGGCCTCCGGACTGTTTCTTGTATTTCCCCTGGGCGCTGGCGGCGGCCTTGATGGTCTCCCGGTAGGGGACCTTGGGCGCCTTGAGCTCCACCTCCGCGCCGTACTTCCGCTTGAGCTTGTCGACGACCACCTCGATGTGGAGCTGACCGGTGCCGGACAGGATGAACTCCCGGGTCTGCTCGTCCCGGTGCATGCGGATCGAAGGGTCCTCCTCCATCATCCGCTGGAGCCCCTGGGGCACCTTGTCCTCGTCCGCCCGGGTCTTGGGGGAGAGCGCGAAGGAGATGGCCGGGTTGAACTCCATCGGCCTGGGGTATTCGATGGGAGCCGACTCGCTGCAGAGGGTATCACCGGAACTCACGTCCTTGAGCTTGGCGGCGGCTACGATCTCGCCGACCCCCGCCTCCGACACCTCCTCGTTCTTGCCGCCCTCCGGCCGGAACAGGTGCGTGATCTTCTCCTTGGCCTCCTTGCCGGTGTTGTAGACCGTGCTGTCGGCCTTCACGGTGCCCGACAGCACCCTCATGATGGACAGCCGGCCGGCGAAAGGATCCACGATGGTCTTGAACACGAACGCCGAAAGCGGCTCGTCCGGGCTCTTGGAGCGGGTCTCGGGCTCCCCGGTCACCGGGTTCTTTCCCTCGGCCACCGGCTCCTCCAGCGGCGAGGGCAGCCATTCCACCACGGCGTCCAGCAAGGCCGCAACGCCGACGACGCGGCTGGCCGAGCCATAGAGAACGGGAAAGAGCGTGCCCGCGCGGACTCCGTCGCGCAAACCTTCCAACAACTCCTCCGGGGTCAGCTCCTGGCCCTCGAGGTACTTCTCCAGCAGGGCGTCCTGGGTTTCGGCCACGTTCTCCATGAGATTGACTCTCATTTCCTCCGCCCGTTCCTGAAGCTCCGCCGGTATGTCCTCCTCGGTCTCCTTGCCGTCCGCGTCCGCGCGCACCGCCTTCATGCGGATCAGGTCGACGACCCCGCGGAAGCCCTCGCCGTGGCCGATGGGAAGCTGCACGTGGATCCCCTTGACTCCCAAAGCCGCCGTGATGGCGTCCACCGCCTCCACCGGGTCCGCCTCTTCCCGATCCATGCGGTTGACGAAGAACATGCGGGGCACCCCGCGCTCCGCCGCATAGCCCCAGAGCCGCTCCGTCTCCACCCTCAGGCCGGCGCCCGCGTGCAGCACGAAGACCGCGCCGCCGAAGCTCGCCAACGAATGGACCGTCTCCGGCAGAAAGGTGGCGAAACCCGGCGTATCCACCAGGACGCACGCGGTCTTGTTCCATTCCAGGGAATGAAAGGCCGTGGAGATGGAGACCTGCCGGTTGATTTCCTCGGGCTCGTGGTCGAACGCCGAGGTGCCGTCCTCTACCCGGCCCAGCCGGTTCGTCCGGCCCGCCGCGAACAACATTGCCTCGCCCAGCGACGTCTTCCCCGCGCCCCGGTGTCCAAGCAAACCGACGTTCCTCAAACGGGCAGCTTCAATTGCAGCCATGAATCAAACCTCCCTTGACCGGCTCGCGCCGCGCTCCGGCGGATTCGGAAAACCCGGCACGGCACTAAAACCTCCGCTTTCGTGCCGGCGAAGCCGCGTTCCTCTCGTAAATAAGCCGTAACCCTTCCAAGGTCAAGAATTCGTCCACGTCCTCGATCACCGTCGATTCGTGGGCGATGAGGGAGGCCACGCCTCCCGTGGCCACCACCCGCGCCTTGGTCCTGTGTTCCCGCTCGATGCGGTGGACGATGCCGTCCACCAGACCGACATAACCGTAGTAGATCCCGGACTGGATCGAGTGCACCGTGGACTTGCCGATGACGCTGGCCGGACACAGCACCTCCACCCGTGGGAGCTTCGAGGCGCGCTGAAACAGGGCCTCGACGGCGATCGTCAGACCCGGAGCGATCAAGCCTCCCAGGTATTCCCCTTTTTCGGAAACGCAGTCGAAGGTGGTGGCGGTGCCGAAGTCGATGACCACGCAGGCGGCGCCGAAGCGGTCATAGGCCGCCACCCCGTTGGCGATGCGGTCGGCGCCCACGTCCTGGGGGCTGTCGTAGAGGATAGGCATGCCAGTCTTGAGACCCGGCCCCACCAACAGCGGCTTCACGCCGAAGAACCGGCGCCCCAACTCGTCGACCATGCCCACCATGGGCGGGACCACGCAGGAGACGATGATGGCGTCGACGGCGTCGCTGCCGATATTCCCGGCGGCGGCGAGATGGCCGATGAGCGCACCGTATTCGTCCACCGTCCGTTCCGGTTGCGTCACCAGCCGCCAATGGGTCACCAGTTCCGAGCCCTGGTACACGCCCAGGACCATGTTGGTGTTTCCGATATCGATGGCCAGCAGCATTACGGCGCTCCTTCCATCAGGAAAACATCCCCGCTCACCACGCGTTCGGTGCGGCCGTCACCGCACTCCAGCACCAAGAAGCCGTTCCCGTCCAGCTTGCGGACCCGCCCCACCAGTTCCTCGTCCGCCGTCCGGGCGCGGACCCAGCGCCCTTCCATCCGCGCGTACGCGTTCCAGCTCCGGGCGATGGACGCGAACCCGCGCTCCTCGAGCTCGATATAGCGGTTCTCCAGATTGCGCACCAGCGAACGGGTGACCCGCAGCCGGTCCACCGGAGCGCCGGCCTCCTCCATAACGGAGGTGGCGCGTTCGCGGATGTCCGGCGACATGAGCGCGCGCGGGAAGTTGAGGTTCAGGCCGATGCCGACAATCACGAACAGCGTGCGCCCGGGTTCGCAGGCCAGCTCGCTCAGGATGCCGGCCGCCTTCCTGCCCCGCAGCAGCACGTCGTTGGGCCACTTGATGCGGGGCGCGCAGGGCACCCGGCCCTTCAGCGTGTCGGCCACCGCCACGGCGGCCAGCAGCGTGATCTTCGCCGACTCCTCAGGCTCCAGCCGCGGACGCAGGATGAAGGAAATGTAAAGGTTGAGATTGGCGGGGGAAACCCATTGCCGACCCAGCCTTCCCTGGCCCCGGGTCTGGGTGTCGGCGATGACCACGGTGCCTTCGGGCTCACCCGCCTCCGCCAGCGCGTGGGCCGTCCGGTTGGTGGACGCCAGCTCCGGGTATACGTGGACGCGACGGCCCAGTCGTTTCGTTTCCAGGCCCTCTTGAATCCCATCGGCGGTCAACCCCTCCGAGGGAGGTCCGCCGGGAAGCTCGGGTGTGGAAGACATGGTTCGGAGGCGAGTCGGGCGGCCGCCGGCGCGGCCGGCCAGGGGTCACTGGGCCTGCAGCTCCCGGATCCGCGCCAGGCTCCGGTTGAGGGCTTCGAGCTTCTCCTCCATTTCCTGCGCCTTCTCCCGCTCCCGTTCCACCACGTCGGGCCGGGCCCTGGCCGTGAAGTTCTCGTTGCCGAGCTTGTTCCGTACCCGCGCCAGCTCCGTCTCGAGCTTGCCCAGGGCGCGGTGGAGCCGGCCGCCCTCCTCCTCCAGATCCACCGTCCCGTCGAGCGGAACGTAGACTTCCGTGGTGTCGACGATGGCCGTGGCCACCTTCTCGGGCCGGACCCCTTCGGACAGGTATTCGAGGGGCTCCGTACGCGCCAGCGCGCACACCGTGCTCTCGTAGGCCCGGACCAACGACAGCCGTTCCTCGGTATCGAGCAACATCACCCGGACCTTCCTGGAAGGCGGAACGTTCATCTCCGTGCGAAGATTCCTGACCGCCCGGACGATGCCGCTCAGGAATTCGATCTTGTCCTCGGCGTCCCGGTCGGCGGCGAAATCGTCGGCGGCGGGGTAGCGCTGGACCATGATGTCGTCCCGCCGGGGAGAGCCGGCGTCCCTGGCGGTCACCTCCCGCCAGAGCTCCTCCGTCACGAACGGCATCAACGGATGCAGCAGCAGCAGGATGTTCCGGAGGACGGTGTGCAGCGTCCTTTGAGCCGCGCGGGAGCCCGGGCCGCCGTCGAGCCGGAGCTTGCTCATCTCGATGTACCAGTCACAGAACTCGTGCCAGGTGAACTGGTAGAGATGGTGCGCGAAATCGTTGAAGCGGTATGCCGTGACGGCTTCCCTGGCCCGTTCGACGGTGGCATTCAGCCGGGACAGGATCCAGCGGTCGGCCAGGTCCGGTTCCTCCCCGACGGGATCCGCCGCCGGGCCCCGGTTCTCGCGCAGCACCTCGTCGTCGAGGTTCATGAGCACGAAGCGCGCCGCGTTCCACAGCTTGTTGACGAAGTGCTGGTAGCCGGCGATCCGGTCCTCCGCCAGCTTCACGTCCCGTCCCATGGCGGTCATGGCCACCAGCGTGAAGCGGAACGGATCGGCGCCGTAACGGTTCACCATGATCAGCGGATCGATGACGTTGCCCTTGGACTTGGACATCTTCTGTCCTTCCTGGTCCCGCACCAGGGCATGGATGTAGACGTCCCGGAACGGCACCTCGTCCATGAACTTGAGCCCCATCATCATCATGCGGGCCACCCAGAAGAAGAGGATGTCGAACCCGGTCACCAGCGCGGCCGTGGGATAGAAGGCCCGGAGGTCGTCCGTGCGGTCGGGCCACCCGAGGGTGGAGAACGGCCACAGGGCGGAGGAGAACCATGTGTCCAGAACATCGGGATCCTGCACGAACCGGGTGCCGCCACAGGCCTCGCACCGGTCCGGCGCGACCCTGCCCACCACCGGCGCGCAGCCGGACGGAATCCGGGCGCCGTGGGCGTCCAGCGACTCGTTGCAGCCGGCGCAATACCAGGCCGGGATCTGGTGTCCCCACCAGATCTGCCGCGAAACGCACCAGTCCTTGATGTTCTCCATCCAGGCGAAGTACGAGTTCTTCCACGCCTCGGGAACGATCCGGGTCCGGCCGTCGCGCACCGCCTCCATGGCGGGGTCTGCCAGCGGCTTGACCTTCACGAACCACTGGGGCGTGAGATAGGGCTCGATAACGGTCTGGCAGCGGTAGCACTTGCCCACCGCGTGACGGTAAGGCTGGACCTCCGCCAGCAGGCCCTGTTCCTCCAGCTCCCCTACCACGCGCTCCCGCGCCACCAGGCGGTCGCGGCCTCCGTAGGGTCCCACCCAGTCGGGCATCCCGCCGTCTCCGCCGGCGAACGCTTCGGCCCGCACGGCGGCATCGTCGTCGAAGATGTTGATGACCTCGAGCCCGTTCCTCAAACCGATCTCGAAGTCGTTGAAGTCGTGCCCGGGAGTGATCTTGACCGCGCCGGTGCCGAACTCCGGATCCACGAACGTGTCGCCCACCACCGGGATCTCCCGGCCCACGATGGGCAGCCGCGCGCGCCGGCCGATGCGGCCGGCATGCCGCTCGTCCTCGGGATGGACCGCCACGCCCGTGTCGCCCAGCATGGTCTCGGGCCGGGTGGTGGCCACCACCAGCTCGCCCTCTCCCACCAGCGGATAGCGCACGTGCCACAGATGGCCGTCCACCTCCTCGTGCACCACCTCGATGTCGGCCAGCGCCGTCTTGCAGCGGGGACACCAGTTGATGAGCCGTTCCGCGCGATAGAGCAACCCTTCTTCCCACAGGCGGACGAACGCCTCCCGCACGGCCCGGGAAAGGCCTTCGTCCATGGTGAAGCGCTCGCGGCTCCAGTCACAGGATACGCCCAGCGCGCGCAACTGCCGCAGGATGGTGTGGCCGGTTTCCTCGCGCCAGCTCCAGACCTTTTCGATGAACCCCTCCCGGCCCAGATCCGTGCGGCCCAGGCCTTCCTCGGCGAGTTGGCGCTCCACCACGTTCTGGGTGGCGATGCCCGCGTGGTCCGTTCCGGGAACCCAAAGGACATTGTGTCCATCCATTCGCCTGAAGCGGCACAGCACGTCCTGAAGGGTGTTGTTCAGGGCATGCCCCATATGGAGGGAGCCGGTCACGTTCGGCGGCGGGATGACCATGGAGAACGACGGCGCGCCGGGACTCGACGGCGCGAAGTGGCCCGCGTCGTCCCATTGCTCGTACCACTTGCCCTCCACATCCTGGTGACTGTACGACCTGGCGATTTCTCGAGGCATGGAACTCCTATGAATCCGTGGTCATATCCGGAAAATCAACTCGGGTCGTCCGGCTCCCCGTGATCGGGCTCCTCCACCACCTCGGTGAGCTCGATGATGCCGTCGCCCGCGGGCTCCTCCGCCGGAGGCTCCTCCGGCCGCCGCGCCGCCCGCTTCCGTGAAACGGGCGGCGCGTCCAGCAGGGAACGCACCGCCGATTCGAGGGCCGGGCCTTCCACCGGCTTGGCCAACGTTTCGGTGAGCCTCCCGGGCTTGAACGAGGGAGCGGGTCCCTGGTGCAGCCAGACGCTGGGGACCCTCAGGCGCTGCAGCGCCCGGAGCGCCTCCACGGTCCGCCCGCCCTCCTCGACAGTCTCCCGGTCCACGATGACGAGATCATGGCGCTGAAGGTCCCCGGGCCCGGCCCACCGGTCCCGTGTCAGGGTCTGATGCTCTGGAAACAGGAACTGCCGCAGCGCCTCGCGCAGGATCGGGTGCCTCTCGATGATCAGGATGCTGGCCATCTCGGTGCAGTCACATATTAGCAGACAATATTCGGTGCGACGAGCTTGACAAGGCCGAGGCCGCTGATACATATAGAATCTTTCCCGTTCGTGCGAAAGTGGCGGAATTTGGTAGACGCGCAGGATTCAGGATCCTGTGGGAGCAATCCCGTGGGGGTTCAATTCCCCCCTTTCGCACCAACTCCCGTCCGAGCCGCCAACTCACCTTGACCTGCCAGGGTATATGTGCCATCTGTACGAAAATACCAGCCTGAACGGAGTCACTTCTGTCCCAGCAACAGCATGAGATAGATCCGCAGGACCTTCTGACCGACGGCGCCGAAGAATCCCTGTCCTCCTCCAACCACGTCGACCCCTACAGCCTCGTTGCCCGCCAACTGCAACGGGTGGAGGAGAAGCTCGCCGACTGCACCCGCTCCAGGGAGTCCGAGATCACCGAGATCGCTTCGCGCCTCATACGGGGCGGCGGCAAACGGATCCGCCCGGTGATCACGCTGCTGACCTTCGAGGCCTTCCACGGCGGGCGGGAACAGGATGCGGTGGACATCGCCACGGCCATGGAGCTGATCCACGCGGCCACGCTGCTTCACGACGACATCATCGACGGCGCGGAGTTCAGGCGCGGGAAGCAGTCCGCCTACAAGCGCTACGGACTGACGCGCACCCTGGTTACGGGTGATTTCCTTTTCATCAAGGCCTTCGAGTTCGCGGGCAAGTTCGACGAGACCGTGGTCCAGTGGACCGCGGACGCATGCACCAGCCTCACCGAGGGGGAGATCCTGCAAGGCTCGTTCAGCCGCAACCGCACGGTCACCGCCGAGGACTATCTCCACATCGTCGAGCGGAAGACCGCCTCGCTTTTTCAGACCGGCGCCAAGCTCGGCGCCTATATCGCCGGGGCGCCTTCCGAACAGGTGGAGATGGCCGCGAGTTTCGGCCTCAACCTGGGCATCGCCTTCCAGATGATGGACGACGTGCTCGACGTGGTCGGAAGGCGCGACCTGCTGGGCAAGTCCACGGGCATGGACCTTCGCGACGGCAACCCGTCCCTGCCCATCGTGCTTTCCCTGCTGGACGGCCACCCGACCGTATCCCAGGTGTTTCAGTCCCAGACCCCCACCGAGAACGACATCCAGCGGGCGCTGGACGCCATGGGCAACGGCACGGTCATCGAGCGGGCCAGGAGCTTCTCCCGCAAGTACGCGCTCAAGGCATCACGGGAGATCGAACGACTGCCCGAGTGCATGGGGCGGGACGGCCTCCGGGCGCTTGTGGGCCTGCTCACGGACCGCGACAGTTGAAGCCCGCGGGCGCTCCGTGACCGGCTCATGTCCGCCCCTCACGACACCCTGGTCCGGAACATCTTCGACCGGATCGCATGGCGCTACGATCTGCTCAACCGGATCATCAGCTTCCGGTTGGACTCGTTGTGGCGGCGAAAGGCCATCGGCGCCCTCGGCATCGCCGACCGCCCCGCTCTCGTCCTGGACATGGGGACGGGGACAGGCGCCCTGGCCCTGGATGCATGCAAGGTCCTGGCTCCCGGCGCCCGGGTCGTGGGGCTGGACTTTTCGCGGGCCATGCTCAACCGCGCGAGAGAGCGGACCACGCGTGCCGGACACCAGGAACGAGCCGCTTTCGTGCTGGCCCACGCCCTCGCCGCACCCGTCCGGAACGGAATCTTCGACGCCGTCATGAGCGCCTTCGTGCTGCGCAACGTGGGAAATCTCGAATCGTTCTTCCGCGAGTCCTACCGGGTGCTGAAGCCAGGCGGCCGGATCGTGTGCCTGGACATGTTCCCGCCTCCCCAAGGGGCATTCTCGCGGCTCTATTGGCTCTACTTCGGAAAGCTCATGCCCCGTATCGGTAGCCTGGTCAGCGGCGATCCGGCCGCCTACCGGTATCTGTCCGACTCGGTCCGGGCATTCGTCTCCCCCGGGACCGTTGCGGACACCATCGCGTCGACCGGCTTCGTCGAGACCCGCACCGTGCGGTACATGCGGGGCGCCGTCTGTCTTCACCTGGCGGCCAAGCCCCGGTAACCCGCCAGGAAGCAACCGAGCCGATGAACCCTTACGCCGCAGCGTTCGTGATGTTTCTCTACCAGTTGTCGGTGGGCGGACTGGTGGGTCTGTCGGCGACCCCGTTCACGGATCTGGAGAGGGGCTTCTACAAGTCCACCACCGGGGTGTTGGTGGCCGCCGCGGTGCTGGCGCTGTGGGGGCAGCTCGACCTCCTGCCACGGGCGCAGGGGTTTGGCGAAATCATAAATCTCATTCTATTGGGATGCTTTACCCTGTTCTTGATCCTTTACTTCATAACACTGTGGGGCGAGCGGGCGTTCCTGCGGGCGCGCTTCTTTTCCACCGCGATCCTGATCGGCATAACCGGGATCATCGTGGCCTCCTACGGTTTCTCCCACGGCCCTCTCGGACCGGTGGAAGCCGTATTCCTTCCCGTCAGCTTCGTCGTGTCCTCGCTGCTGCTGGGGGCCGTCACCGTGGGCATGCTGATCGGCCACTGGTACCTGATCGAAACCGGCCAGAGCCTCGAACCGTTCTTCCGGGTCTTCCGCTTCTTCGTAACGATGCTGGTCATTCAGACCGGCCTGGAAGTCGCCTCCACCCCCCTGCTCTACCTGCTCGGCACCGGAGAAACCGTGGCGGCCATCGAACGCCTGTTCGGCCACCACCTGCTGCTGCTTCTTTCACGCTTCTTCGTGGCCCAGCTCGGACCGCTCCTGCTTTCATACATGATCTGGAAGACCCTCGCGGACTTCAAGAACACCATGGCGGCCACGGGCCTATTCTACATCGCCCTGCTCGGAGTCTTCGTGGGGGAGCTCCTGTCCAGCCAGATCCTGGCCCTGACCCTGCCGCCCGGCTAGAAGCCTGTCCGGGTCGCGCCCGCGGCCTCCCGGGGCCCAGTCCCTTTGGGGGTACGTCCGCATCTTGACTACCCGAAGCCCGTGGCTCGTCCAACCGAGATCGTACCCTACCACCATTCCCTCCCTGAGGCCCTTGGGCGACTTTACCGAGCCGGACACCAGAACCATTTGGTACGAGAACCGTACGTCCCTGCCGCTGGCGGTGCGGACGACTCCCGTGCCCTTTCGGGGCGAGAGCCGCCGGATGATCCCGTGATAGTACAGGTCCGGCTGCTCCTCGGGCATCGGGACGCCCGCGTCCATGTCAGCCTTGCCATCGTCTTCAACCATCAACCGTTTCCGTTCGTTCCGGCCGTCCAGCGGTTGGACAGACGCTTCATCCTATATCTACGAACCGTGAACTTCAAACCGGAGCCGTCTTGCCAGGCTCTTGAGTCCCGGCCAGCGACGAAATCGTCGAAAACCACAACCCCTTGGTTTAATTGACGAAATGTGCGTCAACTCCACCGACCTTCGACGATTTCGTCGAGAGTCGCCAAACAAAACCGCCCAAATATCAACAAGTTGGCCAGTGGCACGAAAAATGCACCTAACCCATGCACAGGCCGGAGAGCGGTCGCGCCCAAAACTCGTTCGCGAAACGCGAGTTGCTCACGGCTCGAACGGGAAAACGTTGACAAATAGTCCCCAACTGAGTAATAGAAAGAACTGATATGCTGTCCACGGAAGCGAAACCCCTGGAAAAGAACTTCGCCGCCGAGACCCTGTCCCAACCCCAGGCACGAGAACTTGCCGGCATAGCCGAGGAGTTCTCCCTGGGCGAATTCTTCTCCGCCGCGGGGCTTCATCGAGAGTCCGCCGAATCGTTCTTCATAATGGAGACCAAACGCGGCAAGTTCGTCGTCTCCATCGAGGGGATCAAGAGCGAGAACGAGGTCAAGCACGACATCGAACTGCTGCTGTTCCTGCGACGCCACGGCTTTCAGTGCCTGCAGCCCCTGAAGAGCCGCGGCGGCCAGCACTACCTCCAGGCGGACGGCCGCTTCATATCCGCCAGCCGCAACATCGACGGCACCGAGGTGCCGGTGGGCGATCTCACGCTGGCGCAGCTTTCGGCCGCGGGACACGTGCTCGCGGACCTCCACCTTATCGGCAGGGGTTACAAGAAGGGGGTGGAGAACCGGTTCTCGTTTCCACGGGTGGCGGCGATGTACCAGGACGTGAGGAGAAACCTGCCGGCGCATCTCAAGACCATCGTGCGAGTGCTGGACGACGAGGTCAACTACCTGGAGGGGTATCTCGACAACAACCTGCCCAAGGGCATCATCCACGGGAATCTGTCCTGGGAAAGCATGAAGTTCAAGGGCGCGCGCCTCGTCGGCATCATGAACTTCGACCGGGCCTGCCGCGGGAAGTTCATCTGTGACCTGGCGACCACCGTGAACGCCGTCTGCTACTACGAGGGGCGGTACCGGCTGGACCGGTTCGAAGAGCTGATCCTGGGTTACGAAGGTCTGCGGCCGCTATCACTGCCCGAGTGGGACTCCTTCCCCAACGAGCTCCGCTTCTCGGCCTTGAGGACGGCTGTCACCAGCCTGTACGACTTCTATCTCCGGGAACAGGACGAGCGGCAACGGATCCAGAAGACCTTCATCGACTTTTTCGAACGGCTCCTGATCCTCCGGCGGGAAAAGGACGGCGGCATGGAAGACCTGCTGTTGTCCATGGCCACCGGGTACGACTACCGGAAATACCAGAAATCAAAGCCTTCCAGATAACCGTGCGGTCTTGACGAGGGCGAAAACGCCGAAACCCAATCCCGTGAAAAAGAGCAGCAAGCCGCCCCTGAGCACCACGTAGAAGAAGTCCACCTTGATCCGGGCGGCGTTGTACTTCTCCCTCTCTTCATGGATCCGGCCCAAAATCTCCCTGCTCTTGGTCGAACTCAACTCCCTGGAGCCGCCGGACCGGTCCTCCGCTCTCGTCTTCGAACCGGCATCCACCAAGGCTCGGTAATGTGCCACCTGCACCGCGCCGACGATCCAGTTGCCGGCGCCAAGCAGCACGAGCACCACGCCGAACGCGAAGAACGGGTTCAGGTACAGATGCGTCGATTTCATGTCCGTCTCGCACGATAACCAACCCCTGTTGGGGGGTCAACACGGAGGTCTCGTTGAAATCCTACGTGATCGGTGACGTGCACGGGTGCCTGCCCGAGCTGACAGCGCTGGTTGAGTTTCTGCCCCTGGAACGCGGAGACACCGTGGTCTTCCTCGGCGACTACATCGACCGCGGGCACGACTCGAGAGGTGTGGTCGACTATCTGCTGGCGTTGCGCAGGCGGGGCGAGCAGGAGACGGTATTCCTCAGGGGGAACCACGAGGACATGATGCTGTCGTTTATGGGCCTGTCGGGGAATCACGGCGACGCGTTTCTCCTGAACGGTGGGGTTGCGACGCTGGCGAGCTATGGCGTGACGGCGCCCGTGGGAAGGCCGGGCCCCGCCGACGGGCAGCGACTGCTGGAGGCCCTGCCGCCGGACCACATCGAGTTCTTCGTGAGACTGGAACCCTGGTATTTCATGGACGGTTTTCTGTGCGTCCACGCGGGCGTCAACCCGCAACGTTCATGGGAGGACCAGGTGGGCGAGGAACTCATCTGGATCCGGCACGAGTTCATCACGAATCCGCACGGGCTGTCCCGGACGGTGTTGTTCGGCCACACCCCGATGAAGGACGTCTTCTTCAACCTGCCCTACAAGATCGGCCTCGATACGGGCCTCGTTTACGGCAACGCCCTGAGCTGCCTCGAGACCACGGAGCGGACGCTGTATCAGATACGTAACGGCAGCCGCGAGGTCTCGGTGACCAACGTGGCCCGTCACTGGGCGCCGTAACGCAACGGCCCGGGACCGGGCGCTACGGATGCACCGATTCGAGGAACCACTCGGTCGGGATCTCGCGGCCGAGGCCCTTGGCCATGGCGTCCTGGTAGACGGCGCTTCCCACCGCCGCGAACTGGATGCCGAGTCCGATGTTGTTGACGAAGCAGGTGGACTCGTCGACGCCGCTCCTCCCGGCCACCTTCCCCGCCACCACGTCCTTCAACTCCGGCGCATCGATCCAGGAAGGAACCTCGGGCCGCGCCACCGCATCCTTGTCGGCGGCGGTCAGAAAATCGATGGGGTCGTGGGCCTCGACCTTCTCGTCTCCCATGCCGGCGATGTAGTTCTCGGGCGCGATCTTGCGCGTGTGGATGACCACCCGGTCGGCCCGGCCGATGGTGTCGTCGCCAAGCTCGGAAGTCTTCACGCAGGTGAAGTGCACGCCGGGTTTCACCCAATCCGGCGCGATCACGCGCGTGATGGCGTTGGTGGCGGCCACCAGGACCTGCGCCCGCTCCGCCACCACGTCCGCATCGCCGCACGGTTCCACGGAAAGGCCGGTCCGCGCTGCCATCTCATCGGCGAACGATTCCCGGTTCGCCTTGGTGGGGCTGAACACCAGGACCTTCTCGAAGGTACGCACCTTGCAGAAGGCCTCCACGTGGGCGCTGGCCTGCCAGCCGGAGCCGAAGATGCCGAGATGGGTCACGTCCTCCCGTGCCATGTACCGGGCCGCCAGGGCGCTGGAGGCAGCCACGCGGAAGGCCTGGATGACACCGTCGGGGAAGATGGCGAGGGGCTCCCCGGTCTCCGCCGAGAACAACAGCACCAGGCCCACCCATTTGCCGCCCGGGGCCTTGGGAAGCTTGTCCTTCACGATGCGGCCGCCGCGGTCCTCCCAGCGGATGACGTCGGAGTTCAGCCGCAGGGCCACCACCTTGGGATCGAACAGGCCCGCCTCCATGGACTTGAAGGCGTACACGCCGGAGGTCTCGGGAAACGGCAGATAGAGATCGGTGCGGGGACGGTTCACGGCCTCGCCGTTGGCCAGTTGGCGGTAGGCCTTGTCCAACACCTCCAGACACGAGTCCATCGAGAGCAGGCCCTCGATCTCGTCATTGTTCAGAATCAACATGGCGTGTTTCCTCCTGGTACCTGCTCCCCACCGGCGGTTCGTCAGTCGCGTATATCCTGGAGCAGCCACTCCGTGGGGATCTCCTTCCCCAACCCCTGCTCCCTGGCGAGCTCGTAGACTCTCCCCGCCACCGAATAGAACTGGGCGCCCTGAACGTTGCCGCGCTCGGAATAGGTGATCTGCGCCGCCGACGTCCGCCCTTTCCGGCTGCCCGACAGCAACTCCGCCAGCATCACGTTCTTGTCTCCGCCCTGTACGCCATGGGCGCGCCGGCGCTTGCGCTTCATCTTGAAGCCGGCGTCGTCTTCCGGCCGCGCCGCGTAGGTGATGTACTCGTCAGGGAGGCCCAGGTCATCGAGGCCCCAGGGCGCGGGCGACGTGCCCAGCCGCAAGGACACGTCGACGCGGTCGAAGGTCTCCGCGTCCGGGCGGCCGCCGATGGAGGTGATGTGCGTGCCCTCCTCCACCAACGCCCCCTTGATGATGTCCACGGCGGAGTCGGTGCAGCCGGCGATGATGCCGGCTCCCTTGTAGACGGCGTCCGGATCGCTCAGGGGCACGGCTTCCACGTCGAACTGCTCCGTCATCTCCCTGGCGTACTGCTCCCGGTTGGCCTTGGTGGGGCTGTAGACCTGCACCCGCTCGATGCGGCGGACCTGCATGAACGCTTCCAGGTGGGAGCGCGCCATGCCGCCGGAGCCGACCATCCCCACCACCGCGGCATCCTCCCGGGCCATGTACTTGGCGCCGATGCCGGAATCGGCGCCCACCCGCATGTGCTGGAGATGCCCGTCGTTCAGCAGCGCCAGCGGCTCGCCGTTGTGAGTGCTGGTGAGCAGGATCAGCCCGCAGAAGCGTCCCGGCCGCACACAGTATTTCTCCTGGGTGACGGCGCCGTTGTACTCCTGCTCGTAGATGATGTCCGACTTTATCCGGATGGCGAAGTACCCGGAGGTGGAGCCGCCCTCCATGGTGCCCCATTGGTACATCTTATCCGGATCCGGGGTCGGCACCTGCAGATCGATGCGCGGCCGGCAGACGGCTTCCTGCTCCACCAGCTCGATGTACGCCTTTTCCAGGGCCGCCATGGTGACGTCCATGGTCAGCACCTGCTTCACATCGTCGTTGTTCAGGATCAAGGTCATGGCTACATCCTCTCCCAACCCTCTACAGGGGCTCTCGTGCCTCGGCGCCGTCGATGGGCAGCTCGATGCCCAATCCCCTCTCGCGGGCCAGCTCGTACAGCCTGCCGCCGATGGCCACGTCGGAGATTCCCACGCCGCCGGTGTTCTTGAACAGGGTGATCTGGTTTGCGTCCGTCCGTCCCGGCCTGGTGCCGTTCAGGATCTCGCCCACCTCGACGATCTTGTCCCAGGAGATGACGCCGTTCTCCAGCCGTTCCATGAAGTCTCCGGGCTGGTCCACCCGGATCGTCTCGCAGGAGTTGACCCCGATGACGTCCGCCCGCCGCATGCTCTCGTCGTCCAGCTCTTGACGCATCTTGGGGACGAAACCGCCGCGCTTGAGGCCGATGTTGCTCACCACGATGGAGGTCAGATGAACTCCCGGCTCCAGCCACTCGCCGTCCAGCACCGGGACGTTCGAGCTGGTGGCCGCAACCACGATGTCGACGCCCCGGACCGCCTCCCTGGCGCTCTCCACCGGGCGAATGTCGAGCCCGGTGAGGTCGCCCATCTCGTCCGCGAATTCCTTGCGGTGCGCCGGGTTCGGGCTGAACACCTTGACGCTGCTCAACTCGCGGATCTCCTTCAGGGCAAGCAGATGATACTTGGCCTGGTTCTGGGACCCCAGCATGCCGATGGTGCTGGCGTCCGGCCTGGCCATGACGTCCGTGCCCACCGCGCTGTTGGCGGCCGTACGCAACGCGGACACGCCGCTCAGGGACAGCTCCCGGGGCCTGGGCTCGCCGATGACGATGCAGCGCAGCTCTCCGGTCTCGGAGTCGAACAGCACCTGGGTCGGCCGTCCGCGGACCGGAAACGCCTCGATGGAATGCTCGCCGCGGACCGGGTTCTTGGTCCACTCGCAATGGGTCATGAGGCCGGTGACCCCCACCTGCGGGAGCCCCCCCTGATGCACGCTGACACGTACATTGGAAGGCATGTGGGTGCGGTGCCGCACCATGCTGATGTCGGGGTTGCGAGCCCACTGGGCGAACCCTTCCCGGACCAGGTCGATGGCATCCTTCATGGTGATCAACCCGTCAATGTCCTCCGGACGCAGTACCAGAATCATGATGGCAATCCCTTCTGCTTTGACAGCCGTTCCAACCCGCCGTTCCGAAGCTCTCGGATCAGCGGCAGGTCTCCTTCCAGAAAATCGAGGTCTTCGAGCTCGCCGGCCGCCACCCAGGCGATGCGCCGGAAGGCCTGGTTCCGCGGCTCGCCGGCATACGCCAGCACGGCAAAGAAAGCCAGATCCACCCGGGGCCCGCCGGCGTACGCGTGAGCGTGCCTGAATACCTCGCGGGCGCTCTCCACCTCGATGCCCAACTCTTCCCTGAGCTCCCTCGCCAGGGCCGCGGCCGCTTCCTCTCCCGTTTCGATCTTGCCCCCGGGAAATTCCCACTTGTACGGAAACGCGCCCTCGCCCCGCCGCTGGCAGACCAGGAACCGGCCGCCCCTGGAGAGAATCCCGGCCACGACCCGGAGCACCATGTTCAACCGCCGCGGGCCCGCGCCGCACGGCCGGTGGCGGAGGCACCATGCGCATCCTTGGGGCGGCGAAGCTTGCCGGAGACGTTGTCCCGGATCCACTTCGGATCCCACCACTCCAGGGGCAGCACCGCCACGCCCTGGATGTAGACGCCGTAGTGCAGGTGATCGCCGATGGCCAGTCCGGTCTCGCCGGTGCGGCCGATATTGGCGCCCTTCTTGACGGCCTCGCCCGAGTTGACCGCCACGGAGCTCAAATGGGAGTAAAGGCTGCACAAACCGAAGCCGTGGTCGATAATCACCGTGTTGCCGTAGATTCCCAGCGGCCCGGCGAATACCACGGCGCCGCTGTTGGCGGCCGCCACCGGATAGCGCCGGGTCACCGCCAGATCGTATCCGAGATGCCGAGCCTCGTCGATCTTCCGGTCCCGATAGTAGTAGGAACGGTGATCGGCGAAGTTGGCCTGCACCGAAGAGTTGGCCAACTGCACGAAGCGGCCCTCCCAGAGCTTCCTCGCGGCGGAGGTTCGGCAGGTCCTGGCGATGGTTTCTTCGTTCACGCGCCGAAGGTCATGATTGACCTTGGTGAACTGCTCCCCGGGTCCGCCGCCGGAGCCGCCGGCCTCGGACAACAGGGGGACGATCTTGCGGCGGATGAAGTCGTCCGACACCGGCACCTTGGCACGCCGGTACCTGAGCGGTCTCACGTTGTAGACAAGACCCGATTCCCGCGTGTTGCCGGCATGGTCCTCCGCCACCACCACCGCCCGTTCACGGACCGGGACATCGTAGGGGTGCGAAAAGAACGCCAGAAACGCGTCACGCTCGGCCAGATGTCCCTTGTAGCCGGGGAAGAAGTAGCGGCCGATCCGGATCCCGCTTCGCTCCGTATCCGGAGACGCCTTGTACGTGACGAAACCGGTGCCTCCCTGTGTGATGTAGCGGTCCTCCGAGAGGACCTCCACCCGCGGAGGCGTGAAATCCACGGTCACCTCTTTCTCGAAGACGGTCTTGTTGCCCCTGAAGAAGCTCCAGTAGGAGCGGTCCGAGGCCGTGACGTTCAACACCGCGGGACCGTCCTTCAGCTTGTGCTGCGCGGGGTCGAGCTCGACCGGGATCTCGGCGGCGTTCACGGCCGGGTCGAACTGCTGAAAGTGGACGGGACTGGATACCCCGTCCATGATCAACTTGACGGATACCACGGCAAGTCCCTTGCCGCGGTCCTGAACATTGACGGCGAACGGACGGCGCCCGAGCGTGTCCCGTTCCGGCTCCACCCGGATGACGGGCGAGTGCCATTCGAATTGCCACGCGGCGAAGAAGCCGCCCGCCACGACCAGCGCCACCAGGACGATGACGCCTGCCATGCCCGAAGTCTTCGTAGGCAGAAACATGGAACCGCCTATCCGTCCCGCCGGCCGTCAACGGCCGCGCCAAGGGTCACTCCGCCAGCTCCCACGTGGTTCCGGAAGGACCATCCTTCAAAACGATGCCTTTCTCCTTCAACGCGTCGCGGATGCCGTCCGCCTGCCCCCAATCCTTGACCCTCCGCGCCTCGTTCCGTTCCTCGATGAGCTGCCGGACCTCCTCCTCCGACAAGGCCAGCCGTGAAAGGCCCGCCCTGCGCCGGTCCGCGAGAAAGTGCTCGGGGGGTGTCCGGACGAGCCCCAGCGTCTCGGTCATGGCCCGGAGCGCGTTGCGCCGGGCGTCGAGGTTTCCTCCCCTGTCCAGCAGCCGGTTGACGGCCCGAACCTCCTCGAACACCACGGCCAGGGCTCGCGGGGTGTTGAAGTCGTCATCCAGCTCCCGCCGGAAGTCATCCAGGGGACCGGGTTCCACGGCGCCGTCGGAGGACGGGCCGAGAGCGCGGTCCGCCCGGCCCACGGTCTCGTAGACCCGGCCAACCGCCCGTTGGGCCTCCACCAGGGCTTCCTCCGAGAACTCGATGGGGTTCCGGTAGTGGGTCGTCAACATGTAGAGGCGCAGGGCCGCGGGATCGAAGCGTTCCAGCACCTCCCTGATGCTGAGGATGTTCCCGGTGGACTTGGACATCTTCTCCTTCGCGAGCTGCACGAAGCCGTTGTGGATCCAGTACCGGGCCAAGGGAGCCTCGGCGGCGCATTCGGACTGGGCGATCTCGTTCTCGTTGTGGGGGAAGACCAGGTCCTGTCCGCCGCCGTGAATGTCGAACGGCTGGCCCAGGTACTTGGTGCTCATGGCCGAGCACTCGATGTGCCATCCCGGCCGCCCCCTCCCCCACGGGCTGTCCCAGAAGGGCTCCCCCTCCTTGCTCGCCTTCCACAGCGCGAAGTCCATGGGATGCCGCTTGCGGTCGTCCACCTCGACCCTCGCCCCGGCCATCATCTCGTCGAGGCCGCGGCCCGACAGCTTGCCGTAATCCCCGAAGCTCTCCACCGCGAAGTAGACGTCGCCGGCCGCCTCATACGCGTTGCCGCCCTGCACCAGCCTGGAGACGATGTCGATCATCTCGGGTATGTGTACGGTGGCGCAGGGTTCCACCGCCGGCTCCAGCAGGCCCAGGGCGGCGGCGTCGCGGTGAAATTCGTCGATATAGCGCTGGGCCAGTTCCTCCGGCGGGACGCCCTCCTCCCGCGCGCGGTTGATGATCTTGTCGTCCACGTCGGTGAAATTCCTGACGAAGCGGCAGTCGTAGCCGAGAAAACGCAGGTAACGGTAGATGACGTCGAACGTAAGCAATGCGCGGGCATGGCCGATGTGGCACCGGTCGTAGACGGTGACGCCGCACACGTACATGGTGACAACGCCCGGGTTCAGCGGAACGAACGGCTCCTTCTGGCCGCTCATGGTGTTGGTGATGCAGAGAGGCATGCGGCTTCATCTTACGTCACGCCGTGGGATTTGCAAAATGCGCTCTCGTCCGGCGCCCGGGACCGCAGGGTTGCGGAAGCACCGAAAAACACATACATCGACACTCCATGACAAAACCACGACCCTACGAGGACCTTCGCGAGTTCCTGTCCGTGCTGGAGGACGCCGGCAAGCTCATCCGCGTCACCCATGAAGTCAACAAAGACACCGAGTTGCACCCGCTGGTGCGGCTGCAATTCCGCGGGCTTCCGGACCACCAGCGCAAGGCCTTCCTGTTCGAAAACGTGATCGATTCCAAGGGCCGCCGCTACAACGGATCGGTGCTGGTGGGAGGCCTGTCCGGTTCCACGGACATCTACTGCCTTGGCCTCCAGTGCAGCCCGGATGAAGTTCCCGACCGGTGGGTGGAGGCCATGGAGAACCCCATTCCTCCGGAGATGGTGCCCCATGGTCCGGTCACGGAGGTGATCCACAAGGGGGACGACTTGGCGGCCGGCGGCGGCTTCGCGCGGTTTCCCATCCCCATCTCCACGCCCGGGTTCGACAACGGGCCTTACATCACCGCGGGCCACTGGATCACCAAGGATCCCGTGACCGGCGAGCGGAACGTCGGAAACTACCGCGGACTGGTCAAGTCGCCACTGCGTTGCGGCGCCAACGCGGGCACGCCCCAGGACCTCGTGCGCCATTGGGAGAAGTGCCGGGAGCGGGGCATCCCGCTGGAGGTGGCCATTGCCGTGGGCACGGTGCCGGCGGCCTCCTACACCGCCACCCAGAAGGTGCCGCCGGAGATGGACGAGCTGGCCCTGGCCGGCGGCCTGGCCCGCACCCCGCTCCAGCTCGTGAAATGCCAGACCGTGGACCTGGAGGTGCCGGCCACGGCCGAGGTGGTGTTCGAGGGGATCATTCCCACTACCTACCTGGAAGAGGAAGGACCCTTCGCGGAGTCCATGGGCTACGTCGACCCCCGGACCGTGGGGCCGGTGATGGAGCTTACCTGCGTCACGCACCGGAAAGACCCCATCTGGGTCTCCATCATCAGCCAGGTCACTCCCAGCGAGAGCTCCAAGATCAAGGCCATGGGCATGAGCACGCTGGTGCACCGCTACCTTAACCGCAAGGGCTTCGAATCGGTGCAGGAAGTGTACATGATGGAGGAGCTGGTAAACCTGCGGCCCTACGTCGCCGTCCGGATGAAGAAGGAAGACGACGAAGAGCCCCGGCGGGTCATGGACGCCGTGCTGCAGTACGGCGACCGGGTCGGGAAATTCATCGTCGCGGTGGACGAGGACATCAACGTGAACGACCCCGTGGCCGTGACGTGGGCCATCACGCACCGGTGCCAGCCCCACCGCGACGTCACCATCATCCCGGACCGCCCCTTCGGCGCCACCCCCATCGGCATGGTGGTGAGTCATCCGTCCAGCCGCTACGACAGCACCGACTCCGCGCTGCTGATCGACGCCACCCGCAAGGCCGATCTGCCGCCGCTGTCGCTGCCCAAGAAACCCTACATGGAACGCGCGGTGGAGCTGTGGAAGGAGCTCGGGCTTCCCGAGCTCCAGCTCAAGGAGCCCTGGCACGGCTACCTCATGGGGCTCTGGCCCGAGGAGCTGGACGAGGAAGCGAGGCTCGCGGCCGCCGGCGAGTACGAGAAGGTGGGCGAGAAGCTCAAGGGCACCCGAGTCGGCGTGGGCGAGGGACAGACGCTCAAGTCCATCCGCCTGGAATGGGGCAAGACCCACGCCGGGCGCTCGGTCTGACCCGGCACGCCGCATCCGCTTCGGCGGAGGCAAGCTCCGCCTGTAGGGGCGGATTTCAGACGTTTCAAACCCGCCCGCGCCCGCATGCCGTAACCACGCGAGGTCAACGATGAAGCGAGAAATGGTACTGAACGTCAACGGCGAGGAGCACGACGTCGAGATCGAGCCCGACCGTCTGCTGCTGGAGGCCCTGCGCGAGGACGTGGGCCTCACCGGCACCAAGGAGGGGTGCAGCATCGGAGTCTGCGGGGCGTGCAGCGTCATCGTCGACGGCCGGCTGGTGAGCGCCTGCCTGACCCTGGCCGTCACCTGCGAGGGCAAGAAGATCGAGACCATCGAGGGCCTGGCCCGCGACGGCGAGCTGCACCCGCTCCAGCGCTCCTTCGTTCAGTACGGCGGGTTCCAGTGCGGCATCTGCACTCCGGGGCAGATCATGGCCGCCAAGGCCCTGCTGGACCACAACCCGACCCCCACCGCCGACCAGGTCAAGGAGTGGATGTCGGCCAACCTGTGCCGCTGCACGGGGTACTACAAGATTCTCGAATCGGTCATGGCGGTGGTGGAGGGCAAGGTGGACGAGGAACGCCGCGACGAAGCCGTGCGCCAGGCCAGGATCCAGAGCCTCTACCAGTCGGACACCTACAAGAGCGGCGCATCCGACTGACGTCCTTTGGGGGAATCATGAGCAAGGCAGAAGAATTCGCAGTGCTGGGACAGAACGTCGACCGCTTCGAGGGCCACGACAAGGTGACCGGGAGCGCGGCCTACGTGGCCGACGTGTTCCTGCCGGGCATGTTGACAGGCCGCATCCTGAGGAGTCCCCTGCCCCACGCGCGCATCCGCAACATCGACACCAGCCGGGCGGAGAAGCTCCGCGGCGTCAAGGCCGTGGTGACCGCGGAAGACACCATCAAGAAGGGCTGGGGGGTCTTCTTCCCCGACCAGTATCCCCTGTCGGTGGGCAAGGCACGGTACGTGGGCGAGGAGGTGGCGGCGGTGGCGGCCATCGACCGGGACACCGCGGAAGAGGCGCTGGAGCTCATCGAGGTGGACTGGGAGGAGCTGCCCGCCGTGTTCGACGCCGAAGAGGCCATGCAGGACGGCGCGCCCCTCATCCACGAGGAAAAGGACAGCAACATCGCCCTCACCATCGACGTGGAGCGGGGCGACATCGACGCGGCCTTCAGGGACTCGGACCTGGTCATCGAGGACACCTTCGAGAGCGTGCCCCAGTGGCACTCGGCCATCGAGACCATCGGCAGCGTCGCCGACTACTCGGCCAACGGCAAGTACACGGTGTACATGAACACCCAGACGCTGTTCATGGCCCGTATGCGCCTGGCCACCGCCCTGGGGGTGCGGGAAGCCGACGTGCGGGTCATCCAGACGGCGGTGGGCGGCGGCTTCGGCGGCAAGTCCTGCGACGACAACAACGCCATGGTGGCCGCCATCCTGGCGCGCAAGGCGCGGCGCCCGGTGAAGATCATCAACACCCGGGAGGAGGAGTTCCTGGCCGGCAGCCGGCCCCGGGTGAACATGAAGGTGTGGGTACGCATGGGCTTCAAGAGCGACGGCCGCATCCGCGCCAAGCACATGCGGGTCATCGCCGACAACGGCGCCTACAGCGGCAAGGCTCCGGCCATCACCGGGGTGGCGGCGCTGCGGCACGACACCTGCTACAAGTACTCCGACGTCCGTTCCGAGGCCTACCTGGTCTACACCAACAAGATCCCCACCGGGGCCTTCCGAGGCTTCGGCAACCCGTCGGCGGAGTTCTCGGTGGAGCAGATGATGGACATCGCCGCCGACGAGCTGGGCATGGACCCGTTCGAGATGGCGCGCCTCAACGCCGCCGAGCCCGGCTACGTCTCGCCCCATGGCAATCGGGTCATAAGCTGCGAGCTGAAGCAGTGCATCGACCGCACCGAGCGCATGATCGGGTGGAAGGAAAAGCGCGCCAACCGCAAGCCCAACCGCGGGCTGGGCATGGGCTGCACCGTGCACGTGAGCGGCAAGCGCCACTTCGGCGACTATGACGGCAGTTCCGCCACCATCAAGATGAACGAGGACGGCAAGGCCTTCATCCTGAGCGGCGAGGGCGAGACCGGACAGGGACACTGGACCGCCATGTGCCAGATCGCCGCCGAGGAGCTGGGCGTCCCCTTTTCCGACGTGGCCATCTCCGAGGCCGACACCGACCTCACCACCTTCTGCCTCGGCAACTACGCCAGCCGGCTCACCTACGTGGCCGGCAACGCGGTGAAGAACGCCGCCACCAACGTCAAGGAGATCCTGCACGAGACCGCCGCCGAGATGCTCGAGGCCGATCCCGGGGACCTGGTGTCGCGGGACGGTTACATCTTCGTCAAGGGCGCCGAGCAGCGCGCCATCAGCGTGGCGGACGTGGTGCGGGGGCGGCAGTTCCGGCGCGGCGGCGCTCCGGTGGTGGCGTCGGGCAGCTTCGACGCCGACTCGGTCAGCCAGGACGCCCTGCGCTACGGCAACGAGTCCGGCGCCTACAACTTCGGCGCCCAGGCGGCGGAGGTGGAGGTGGACCCGGACACCGGCCGGGTCACCGTGATCCAGTACGCGGTGGCGTCGGACTGCGGCACGGTGATCTATCCCATCGGCGCCGAGGGCCAGGTGGAAGGCTCCATCGCCCAGGGGCTGGGCTACGCCCTCATCGAAGGCATCCGCATGGAGGAAGGCCGTCCCATCAATCCCAACTTCAGCGACTACCGGCTGGCATCCATGCGCGACATGCCCGACCTCGTGCACGAGTTCGCCGATTCCTACGAGCCCACCGGCCCCTTCGGCGCCAAGGGGCTGGGGGAGCTGGGCATGGACCCGGTGGCGGCCATCATCAGCAACGCCATCTACGACGCCGTGGGGGTGCGCATCAAGACACTCCCCATCACCGCGGAGAAGGTGCTGCGGGCCCTTCAGGAAAAGAAAGGAAACGGGAGCCGAACATGAAGGCCAAGTTCGAATACCTTGCGCCGGCGAGCCTCGACGAAGCCTGCGGGCTGCTCCAGGAACATCAAGGCGACGCCAAGCTCCTGGCCGGCGGCACCGCTCTGGTGATGTGGCTGCGCATGGGCCTTCTGAGCCCCGGCTTCGTCATCGACCTCGAGCGCGTGCCGGGTCTGGACGGCATCGACTACGATCCGGCGGACGGACTGCGCATCGGCGCGAGCGTGAAGCACCGGGACCTGGAATTGTGTCCCGCGGTGCGGGAGCACTATCCCCTGCTCCGGGAGACCTTCTACAAGGTGGCGCAGCCGCGCATCCGGCTCATGGCCACGGTGGGCGGCAACCTGTCCCACGGCGACCCCATGACCGACCCGGGGGCCAGCTTCATGGCCCTGGACGCGGAGGTGACCCTGCGCAGCAGCCGCGGCGAGCGCACGCTGTCGGTGGAAGACTTCTTCGTCGACTACTACGAGACCGCCCTGGAGCCCGACGAGATCCTCACCTCGGTCCGCGTGCCGCGGCCCGCGGGGCCGGCGTGGTCCCACGTCAAGTTCACGCCCCGCAGCGAGGAGGACTTCGCCACCGTGGGCGTTGCCGTGACCATGACCGGCGAAGGCAACCGCTGCGATGACGTGCGCATCGCACTCAACTCCGTGGGCCCCTCCATCTTCCGCGCCCACGCGGCGGAGGACGTCCTGCGCGGCCGGGAACTGACCCCGGCCCGGCTGGAGGAGGCGGGGGCCGCGGCCGCGGAAGCGTCCGACCCCATCGAGGACGTGCGCGGCTCCTCCGACTACAAGCGCGAACTCGCCTCGGTGTTCGTGCGGCGGGCCGTCGAACAGGCCGCGGCCCGGCTGGGCTGACAACGCGGTTGGGTGGCATATGGCCGTGGACGAAAACTGGGACGTCATCCTCATCGGCGCGGGGCAGAACAACTTCGCCCTGGGCACCTACCTGGGCATGGCGGGCCTCGAAACCGTCATCTGCGAAAGCCGGCTGGAGAACGGCGGCCGGCTCTTCTCCGAGGAGATCACCCTCCCGGGCTACTGGCACAACAGCCTTGCCTACTTCCAGGACAACCGCGGGATCTCTCCGGTGTGGGATGAGCTGGACTGGGAGAACGGCCACCACGCCGAGTTCGTCACGCCGCCGGTGATCAGCTCGCTGCTGCTGCCCGACGGCGCCTCGGTCTCCCATCACCAGGACCTGGACGGCACGCTGGCTTCGCTGGCGCACCACTCCGCCGCCGACCGCGCGGCCTGGAAGGACGTGCACCGGCGGTTTCGCGGCATCGTCCGGGACATCGTGATCCCCTCCTACTACGCCCCGCCCGAGGCGGCGGGCGCGCTGGAGGAGCGCATTGCCGCGGACCCGGCGGGCGCCGACTTCCTGCACCTCGCGCGCATGAGCGCCGCGGACGCGGCGGATCATCTCTTCGAAAGCGAGGCGGTGCGCACCCTGGTCCTCTCCCAGATGGCGATACCGCGCGGCTGGGCGCTCGACTACGAGGGCGGCGGACGCGAGGTGCTGGCGCTGATCGCCGGAGACGAACGGCCGCAGCTCGCGCGCGGCGGCTCCCACTCCATCGCCCAGGTGCTGCAACGCGCCTATGTGATGCACGGCGGCCAGATCCGCGCGCTGCATCACGTGGACAAGATCCTCGTGGAGGACGGGCGGGCGGCAGGCGTACGCCTGCGCGACGGGCGCGAGTGGAAGGCGCGGCTGGCGGTGGTGTCCAACGTGGATCCCTACGGCACCTTCATCGACATGGTGGGCGAAGATCACCTGGACGACGGCTTCGCACAGGCCGTCCGCGCCATCCAGCCCGATGAGTTCTCCTACTTCCAGGTCCACCTGGCACTCAAGGCGCCGCTTCGCTTCGCGGTGCACGAGGCCGCGGACAGCTTCGTGGGCCAGGCCATGAACGTCAACTACGGCCCTCGCTCCGCCGAGGACCTCAAAAGCATGTGGCGCGAGATCCGCGCCGGCGAGTTCCCGGCGCATCCCTGCCTCCACGTCACCTGTCCCACGTGGTTCGACGCGTTGCAGGCGCCTCCGGCCAAGCACACGGCGTCGGTCTTCATGCCCGTCCCCTACCAGCTCAAGGGGCATCGGCCCGAGGACTGGGTGCGCCTCAAGAACGATTTCATGGAGCAGGTGCTGTCGGCGCTGCGCGCCGTCGCCACCAACCTCACGGACGACAACATCGTGATGAAGGTGCCCATGGACCCGTGCTACCTGGCCGGCCGTTGGCAGAACATGCGCCGGGGCTCGGTATGGGTGGCCCGGAAGAGCCCGGACCAGATGGGCGCGAACCGTCCGATCCCGCAACTGGCGCAATACCGGACTCCGATTCAGGGCCTTTACCAGGTGGGCGTGGCCACGCATCCCGGAGATGCGGTCATCGCCGGGTCCGGGAGAGCCGCCTGGAGCGTGCTGCGGCAGGACCTGGACCTGGGAAGCTGAAACGCGAAGGCAGGTGAACCATGGCGAAGGTGATGCATTACGACGGCGTGGTGATCGGCGCGGGCCACAACGGCATGATCTGCGCGGGCTACCTGGGCAAGTCCGGCCAGAAGATCCTCGTCATCGAGAAGAACATGGAAGTGGGCGGCGGCCTGGATTCCCACGAGGACCGGAACTACCCGGGTTTCTGGCACAACATCCACTCCGTGTTCCACCGCGGGCTCATGATGCTGCCCTGGTTCCAGGACCTGGAGATGGAGCGCATGGGCATCCACTACTACAAGCCCGATCCCGGGGTGGTGCAGCACTTCCTCGACCGCACCTACCTGGGCTGGTTCGCCGACGTGGAACGGACCATCGCCACCATCGAGCAGTGCTCTCGCAAGGACGCCGACACCTTCCGGGACATCTGGACCCGGTGGCAGCCGGTGGTGAAGAACATCGTCTTCCCGGAGACCTACTGCCCGCCGGTCCCCATGAACGAGAAGCGGCCCCTGCTGGAGGGGCTGACCGAGGGCCGGGAATACCTGCGCTACTTCGACACCACGCCGGAACAGTTCATCCTGGAGCACTTCGAGAACACCCGGGTGCGGGCGTTCATCGGCTTCCTGGCGGTGATGCGAGGCTACGAGCTGGACGCGCCCCAGACCGGATATCTGGTTCCGGCCATGATCGCTTGGGGAGTCAACCCTCAACTCTGCCGCGGCACCTCCCACGCCCTGGGCGACAACCTCGCGCACATGCTGTCGCACAACGGCGTGGACTACATCGAGGCGGTGGGGGTCGAGCGGATCCTGGTGGACGGGGGCCGGGCCACCGCCGTGGTGCTGGAGGACGGCACGGTGGTGCACGCCAAGCGCTTCGTCGCCTCCAACGTCAACCCGGTGGAGACCTTCATCAAGCTGGTCGGATCGGAGAACCTGGACGCCGAGTTCAGCGCCAAGGCGGCGGGGTTCAAATTTTCCAAGACCACGCCGATCTTCGCCACCAACCTGGCGCTCAACGAGCGGCCGCGCTACATCACCGAGGACGAGCATCCGGAGGTGGCCGACAGCTTCATGCACATCGTCGGCCTGGAGACCTACGAGGACCTGCGCAACCTGTTCGACGACTGCCGTTCGGGACAACTGCCGCGCAAGCCCTTCATGAACGGCGCCACGCCGTCCCATCATGACCCGTCGCAGGCGCCGCCGGGCAAGGCCACCGCGTTCATGTGGCAGCTCGCGACGTATAACCTGTGGGGCAATCCGCTCAACTGGGACAAGGCCAGGGCCGAGTGGTTCGAGCGGCAACTGGGAGTGTGGCGCCAGTACGCCCCCAACCTCACCGACGACAACATCCTGTCGCGGGACTCCACCACGCCGCTGGACATCGAGCGCCACGACCGCAACATGTACGAGGGCGACTGGATGGTGGGGGAATACACCGGCGACCAGGCGCTGGAGAACCGCCCCTTCCCCGGCTGGGGCCACTACCGCACACCGGTCTCCGGCCTCTACCTGTGCGGCTCCTCGACCCATCCCGGCGGCAACATCACCGGCGCGCCGGGATACAACGCCGCCCAGACCATCGCCCGGGACCTGGGCCTGAAGCTATGGTGGGAGCCCCTGGACCTCAGGCGACAGCTCCGGGAGATGAACGAGCGGACGGCGGCGAGCAGCGCGGCCGGTTAGGGCCGGAAACTTGATCGAGGACCATGGGAAGGCTTGACGGAAAGGTCGCGATCGTAACCGGTGGCGCGCGCAACATCGGCGCGGTGTACGCGACAACGCTCGCGGCGGAGGGCGCGCGCGTGGTGGTGGCCGATGTGCTCGACGGCGCGACGGCCGCGCAAGCCATCCGCGACGCCGGCGGCGAAGCCGTGAGCGTGGAGGTGGATGTCTCGCGGGAGGATGACACCCAACGTATGGCCAAGACGGCCATGGACGCCTTCGGGCGCATCGACGTGCTGGTGAACAACGCGGCCATCTACGTCAGCATCCAGCGGCGACCGTTCCACGAAATCTCCGCCGAGGAGTGGGACCGGGTCACGGCGGTGAACATAAAGGGGGTGTTCCTGTGCGCCAAGGCCGTGTTCCCGCACATGCGCGACCAGGGCGGCGGCCGCATCATCAACATCTCCTCCAACACGGTGATGGCCGGCACACCCAACTTCCTGCACTACGTCGCGTCCAAGTCCGCGCTCATCGGCATGACCCGGTCCATGGCCCGGGAGATGGGTTCGTACGGCATCAGCGTCAACGCCATCGCGCCCGGCCTGGTGGAGCACGACGGCCAGAGCGTGCCCCCGGAGCTGTCCGCCAGCCGCGTGAGCGCTCGCTCCATCCGGCGCCGGCAGACACCCGAGGACCTCACCGGCGCCGTCCTCTACCTCGCCGCGTCGGACAGCGACTTCGTTACCGGCCAGACTCTGGTGGTGGACGGCGGCGACATCCTGTACTGACGCAACCCACGGGCGGGCAAGGCTGCATGCCCTAGTGTCCTGTCGCAGGTAATTGTTTACCGAGGTGCGCAGGATTTCTTGTGGTCGGCAAGGCGCGATGACGAGCAGTGGCGGTCACCACGCGAGGAAGAGCAACGCAGCCGACGACAAGAAAGACAAGCAGATCGGTAAACAATTACCGGGGACAGGACACTAGCTCCCGCAGGTGTCGGCACCGCCCGGTAGGTCACATCGCTGACACGCACGCCCATGCCCAACAACCTTCGCACCTTTCTCGACGACCTGCGGCGCCAGCGCCCTGGGGAACTCGTGCACGTCACCAAGCCGGTGAACCCCGCGCGGCACGACGTTTCCGCCCTCATCGCCCAGTTGGCCGAGCGCAAACAGTTCCCGGTGCTGCTGTTCGAGTGTCCGAAAAGCCTTCACGGGAACACATCCGAAGTCAGGCTCGCCATGAACTGCGAAGTCTCCATGGGCAAGTTCCAGACCGCCCTGGGTTTGCCGCCGGAGACCACCCGGGCGGATCTGGCGCTGGAGTGCCTGCGCCGGGAGGCCAACCCCATCGCCCCGGTGGTTGTGGAACCGTTGGAGGCGCCGGTCAAGGAAGTGATCCAACGCGGCGCGGAGGTGGACCTGTTCGAGCTGCCGGTCATGCGCCACCACGCCCTGGACGGCGGGCCCTACATCGACATGCCCAGCCTCGGCCGCGACCGGAACACGGGGGTATACAACGTCTCCTACCACCGCATGGAGGTGAAGGACCGGAACCACACCGGCTTCTACCTGTCGTTGCAGCACATGTGGCGCATCTTCCGGGACTATGAGGACCACGGCGAGGAATGTCCGGTGGCGGCGGTGAGCGGACACCACCCCGCTTTCAACATCGGCGCCTGCTACCGGGGGCCGTTCGAGGCCGACGAGCTCGACATCATCGGCGGTTACCTGCGGGAGCCGTTGCGGCTGACCCCGTCGGAGACCTTCGGCGACCGGCTGATGGTGCCGGCGGACGCGGAGATCGTCATCGAGGGGGTGCTGGCCCCCGGAAAACGTGTGGTGGAGGGGCCTTTCGGGGAGGTCCACGGCTACGTGGGGCCCCAGGGCTTCCGCCAGGCCGCCGCGCTGGAAGTTCGCGCGGTCACCCGCCGGCGGGACGCCATCCACCAGTCCGTCATCACCCCGGACGGCGACAAGCCATGGATGGACCTGGCGCGGGAGGGCGCTTACCTGCGGCGCTGCCGCGAGGCCGTGCCCGGGGTGACGGCGGTGTGCAAGAACGGACGGCACGCCCTGATGAACGTGTTCATCGCCATGAAGAAAATGTCCGAGGGGGATCCGGGGCGGGCCGCGGCCGCGGCCCTGAGCTTCGATCAGTGCAAGCACGTCTTCATCTTCGACGACGACATCGACGTCTTCAATCCCACCGAGATCCTGTGGGCGCTGGCCACACGGGTGCAGCCGCACCTGCAGGTGTCGCTCATCACCGACCTCATGCGCGGGCCCCTGATCGACCCCTCCATGGACGAGGGTATCCGCACCTCCGCCATGATCGTGGATGCCACCCGGCCCCTGGACCGGCCCTTCTCACCCGTGTCCAGATGCCCCGACGAGGCGATGGCGCGCATCCGGGTGGAAGACTACCTGCCCCGGGAAGTGGTGGATTCGATCCCGGTGGACCGTACCACCTACTGGAGCTGATGCCGCGTAGGGGCGGGTTCAAACCCGTCCCTGTTTTGCATCGGCATGGTGAATCCGGTACACCCGGAGCCATACACCCAGCGAAAGGACTCACATGCGACTAGGACTGCCCGATTTCGTCTCCAACTCCTACTTCCCCGCCATTGCCGCGGTGGAGCTGGGCTTTTTCAAGGCCGAAGGGCTGGACATGGAGATGGAGCCCATCTTTCCGGTGCCCAAGACCTTCGAGACCCTGAGGGACCACAAGCTCGACTTCGTGGCGGCCTCGTCCCACGCCACCCTCACGGCCTTCCCCGACTGGAAAGGCGCCAAGCTGCTGGCGGCGCTGGCTCAGCATATGTACTGGTTTCTGGTGCTGCGGTCCGACCTGGGGGCGGAACGCGGCGACGTCGATGCCGTCAAGGGGCTCCGCATCGGCGCCGCGCCGGGCGTGGACCTGGGACTCAAGCGGATGCTGGCGGCCGCGGGCCTGGACCCCGAGGCCGACAACATCCAGATCGCACCGGTGCCCGGGGCCACCGCGCCCGGCGTGTCCTTCGGCGTGACCGCGGCCAAGGCCCTTTCCGAGGGCGCCATCGACGGCTTCTGGGCCAACGGCATGGGGGCCGAGGTGGCGGTGCGGCACGGCGCCGGCACCGTCGTGCTGGACATCCGGCGCGGCGAGGGTCCCGCCGAGGCGCGCGGCTACACCTTCCCGGCCCTGATCACCTCGGACCGGGTGATCGCCGACAACCCCGATGCGGCCGCGGCCGCGGTGCGGGCGCTGGTCAAGACCCAGAAGGCCCTGGTGGAGGACCCGCAACGGGCGGCGGACGTGGGCAAGGCCCTGTACCCGCCCGAGGAGGCCGGGCTCATCGCCACCCTCATCGAACGCGACGTCCCCTACTACGATCCCCGGATCCCGGAACCGGTGGTGTCCACCATGAACCGGTTCGCCCAGGACATCGGCCTGCTCTCCGCGCCCGTGTCCTACGAGGACGTGGTCGCGGTGCAGTTCAGCCACCTGTGGGAAGGCTGACCGAACCCAATCCTCTGCACGGAAGGAAACCCCAATGGATCTCTCACGCTTTTCTCTGGAAGGACGCACCACCATCATCACGGGCGGTAGCGGCGGCATCGGCCGCTGCTGCGCGCTGGCCTTCGCCCAGGCGGGCTCGAACGTCATGATCGCCTCGCTGCCGGCGGAGTCGATACCGCCGGTGGTGCAGGAAGTCGAGGCCCTGGGCGCCGGCGCCCAGGGCCTGGCGGTGGACGTGTCCAGCGAAGACCAGGTCAAGGACCTGGTGGCTGCCACCCTGGACCGCTTCGGCCGCATCGATGCGCTCCTGAACGTCGCCGGCGGCTCCTACAGCCGCAACCCGGAGATGCCGTCGTTCCAGCGCGGCACCCTTCTGGAGCTCTCGCCGGAGGATTTCATGGGCGTCTATGACGTCAACGTCAAGACCGCTTTCCTGTGCTCCAAGGCGGTGGTGCCGCACATGAAGGAGCGGGGCAAGGGCGCCATCGTCAACATCGGCTCCATATCCGGCCGCTCCACCAAGCACGAGCGTCCCAACATGGCGGCCTACGGGACGGCCAAGGCGGCCGTCATGAACCTGACCTTCCACATGGCCAATCAATGGGGGCCGGAGGTGCGGGTGAACGCGGTTGCGCCGGGGATCATCGACACGCCGCGGCCGGGAGGAACGAGTCTGGCGCGGCTGGAGTCGGAAGGCCTGGAGAACATCGCGCTGGGACGCCACGGCAAGCCCGACGAGGTGGCCGGCGTCGCACTGTTCCTGGCGTCCGACGCGGCCTCCTTCGTGAACGGTTCGGTGGTGGACGTAAACGGGGGCGAATAGCCCCCTGGGATCACGGACTGGCTCCCGTATCCGAGGCGGCCGGCCCCGGATCCTCCGGGTTCCGGGTCACCTCGATGAAGTCCGCGAGGATGTGGGCGGCCTCGCTCAGGATCGGATCCTCCTGGCGCGACGCACCCGGGCCTGTCCTCTTCTCGTTGTAGGCCGCCAGCTCCGCGTGGCTTGCAAACGGTTTCCTGCCCTTGGCCACGCGGCGGCGATTCTCGCTCTCGAGCTGCCGGAGCTCATCGCCCCGTTTCCGGGCTCTTCGCGTTTCCTCTTTCAGTGAGATGGCGGTCTCCGCCCGTTCCCGCTCGAGACGGTCGATCCTGGCCAGGAGGTAGGCGAAGTCCGGGTCCGACTTCGCGCGGACACGATGCCGCCGCGCCAATGTTTCGACGAAGGGGCTGGTCCTGCCGGCGGGAGAATACCGGGCCTTGTCGATGGCGTCCCACGCCAGAGTGTGCTCCAGGGAGCTCTCGCCGACCTGCGACTTGTCGATGAGGCCGGGGAGCTCGATGTCGGGTATCACGCCGCGGTTCTGGGTGCCTTCCCCGGAGATCCGGTAGAACTTGGCCTGGGTAAGCTTCAGACGTCCCCGGCGAATTGGAATGAGCGTCTGCACCGTCCCCTTCCCGAACGTCTGGCCGCCCACCACCAGCCCCCGGCCATAATCCTGGATGGCCGCGGCAAAGATCTCGGAAGCCGAGGCGCTGAGACGGTTCACCAGGACCGCCAGCGGCCCGGTGTAGGCGACCTTCCCGTCCGTATCCGAATGAACGCGGATGACGCCCCGGCCGTCCCGGACCTGCACCACCGGACCCTTGCCGATGAACAGGCTCACCAGCGCGATGGCCTCCCGGAGCGCCCCCCCGCCGTTGTCCCGCAAGTCGATCACCAGCCCGCTGACGCCCGCCTCCTCCAACTCCGCGATCAACCGCTTCACGTCGCCGGCCGTGCTCTTGAAGTTGGGGTCTCCGGCCTTGAGGGCGGCGAAGTCCAGGTAGAACCCGGGCACGCGGATGATCCCGATCTTCCGTGTACGGTCGCCGAGCTTCACTTCCCGGATGCTGCGGCTCGCCTTCTGATCGTCGAGATCCACCTTGTTGCGCACGATGCGGATGAGCTTCCGTTGCTCCGTGGTGCCGATCTGGGGAATGATCTCCAGACGCACCGTCGTCCCTCTGGGGCCGCGAATCAGCGTCACGACGTCCCGCAGACGCATGCCGAGGACGTCCACGATCTCCCCCTGCTCGCCCTGTCCGACGCCGACGATGCGGTCCCCGGGCTGTAGATCGCCGGCCTTGTCCGCGGGTCCGCCGGCGACCAGCCGCACCACCTTGACGATCTCACCGTCCGCCTGCAGCACGGCCCCGATCCCCTCCAGCGACAAGCTCATGTGAATATTGAAGTTTTCGCTTTGATGAGGCGGAAAATACGCGGAATGTGGGTCGATCGCACGGAGGAAGGCGTTGATATATATGCGGAACGCATCGGTGCTGTTGACTTGACCGAGGCGGACGAGCTGGTTGCCGTAACGCCGTTGGAGGGCCGTCCGGACCTCTTCCCGTTTGGTTCCGGCCAACAGGCGGCTCAACACGTCGTTCTTGACCTGCCTGCGCCAGCGGGCCTTCACCTCGACCTCCGACGCGGCCCAGGAATCGTGCTGCCGGGCGAGTGTCTCGTCCTTGCTGAAATCCAGGGCGTCGAACTCGTCGGCGATGGTGGCGGCGATGAACCGGAGTCGCTCCGCCAACCGTTGCCGATAGCGGTTGAACATCCTGAAGGCGGGGTCCAGCTCTCCCGCCTTGAGCAGATCGTCGAACCGGGATCTGTAGGCTTCGAACTCCCGGATGTCCGAGGACCGGAAGTAGCTTCGCGACGGGTCCATGGCCCTCAGGTAGGAATCGAAGATCCTGCCGGAAACCTGATCGTTCAGGATGATGGAGTTGTAGTGTCCACGGGACAGGCGGTGGAGAATCTCCTTGCCGAGAGCGGACTGTTGTGCGTCGGGCGAAAGATCGGCCAGGACCGGCGCCGACGCCGTTTCAGCCCACGTCAGGCTCGCGAGGAACCAGAAAGCGATGGCGCACCAGCAACCGGCGCGCAGGCGCCAACGGGGCGCCGACCTTCGGACGGGCAGTACAAAATTCACGTGGCCTAGTCTAGACCAACACCGGTTCTCCATCAAGGACGCCGCACCTACGCCGCACCTGCCGGTGACATCCTCCTCCATGTTGCGTCACCGGGCCTTTCACGGTAGCTTTGAAAGAGCGCCGCATCGCCCGTCCCCAAAGGAGCGGAACCGTGAAACTGCCTCGCAATCCCACTCGCCCCGTACGCATCGGCACCACCGTCATCGGGGGGGACCACCCCATCGCCGTGCAGAGCATGTGCGCCACCCATACCCAGGACGTCGCGGCCACCGCGGCGCAGGTCAACGACCTGGCCCGGGCCGGCGCCGACGTGGTCCGCATCGCGGTCGACAGCAGGAAGGACGCGGCGGCGCTGGCGGCCATCCGCGACGCCACCGAGGCCAACCTCTCGGTGGACCTCCAGGAGAACTACCGGCTCGCCAGCGTGGTTGCGCCCCACGTGGACAAGATCCGCTACAACCCCGGCCACCTCTACCACCACGAGCGCCAGAAAGCCTGGCAGGACAAGGTACGGTTCCTGGCGGAGGTGGCGGCGGCCAACGACTGCGCCATGCGCGTGGGGGTCAACTGCGGCTCGGTGGACCCCGAACAGCAGGAGAAGTTCCCCGAGGACGACTCCATCTCGCCCATGCTGGCCAGCGCGTGGGAGCACTGCGAGCTGCTGGACAGCCTGGGTTTCACCCGCTACTGCGTCTCGCTCAAGGACTCGGATCCGGCCAAGGTCATCGAGGTCAACAGGCGTTTCGCGGACCAGCGCCCGGACGTGCCGCTCCATCTCGGCGTCACCGAGGCCGGGCTGCCGCCGGACGGGGTCATCAAGACGCGCGTCGCCTTCGAGCAGCTCATCAGCCGGGGCATCGGCGACACCATCCGGGTGTCCCTGACCGTCCCCAACCCGCGCAAGCCCGAGGAGATCGCCGCCGGACGGGAGATCCTGCAAGACATCGCCGAGGGCCGGGTGCGCAGCGTCGTGGACTACGGCCGCGACAGCCTCAACATCATCAGTTGTCCGAGCTGCTCGCGGGTGGAGAACGAGAACTTCGTGGAGCTGGCGGAGCAGGTCAGGGAGATGACCGCCTACGCCGCCGACCATGCCGTCACCATCGCGGTCATGGGCTGCCGCGTCAACGGGCCCGGCGAGACCGACGACGCCGATCTGGGACTGTGGTGCGGCCCCAGGTTCGTCAACCTCAAGCGCGGCAGCGAGCCGCTGGGGGCCTTCCCTTACGACGAAATCCTCCCGCGCCTCAGGGAAGAGCTCGACACCATCATCACCCGGCGGGCGGACGCCGCCGGGTGACGCCTTCGCGGCGCGCGAATCCCTTCACGCCATGAGTTTCTGGCACCGGATCGACAGACCCATCATCGGCCTCTCCCCCATGGATGGGGTCACGGACGCCTCGTTCCGGCTGGTGGCGGCCCGGTACGGACGGCCGGACCTTTGCATGACCGAATTCACCAGCGTGGAGGCCATCTGCCGCGGCGCCGACGGATGGGTGCGGGACTTCTCCTACGGCGAGCGCGAGCGTCCCGTCCTGGCACAGATCTACGGCCGCACCCCGCGGGCCTTCTACCAGGTGGCGCACATCGTCGGCGAGCTCGGGTTCGACGGTCTGGACATCAACATGGGCTGCCCGGCCAGGAACGTCGCCAACAAGGGATGCGGCGCAGGGCTGATCCTCAATCCCGAGCTGGCGGTGGCCATCATCCGCGCCGCCCGCCGGGGGTTGGAAGATTGGGCCGCGGGGCAGCGCCTGGAGGACGCGGGACTCGGGCCCGACGTGGTGGAGCGGGTCCGCCGTATGAACCGCGGCCGTTTGCGTCCGGCCGACCGCCCGTTGCTTCCGCTCTCGGTCAAGACGCGCGTGGGATACGACAAGGTGGCGGTGGACGAGTGGATTCCCGTCCTGTTGGGCGAAGACCCGGTAGCCATCTCGCTGCACGGGCGGACGTTGAAGCAGATGTACAAGGGGTTTGCGGACTGGGACGCCATCCATCGGGCGGTGGAGCTGGCCCGGGACCTGCCGACGCTGATCCTGGGGAACGGGGATCTCAAGTCCATGGCGGACGCGGTGGAGCGGATCCGGCAGACCGGCGTCGACGGCGTGCTGCTGGGGCGCGGCGCCATGGGAAACCCCTGGGTCTTCCGTGACAAGCAGTGGGCCAAGGATACGCTGGCGGGAGTCGCCAGCCCGGGCGGCGCCGGCCTCGACGTGACCCGGGAAGAACGGACAAGGGTGTTGCTGGAGCACAGCCGCCACTTCGAGAGCCTTTGGGGCGAACGGCGCTTTCCCGCCATGCGCAAGCAGCTGGCCTGGTACTGCAAGGGATTCCGCGGCGCGGCGCAGTGGCGGGCGCAGTTGGTCCGGGCCCGGAACGCGGACGAGGTGGCGCGTATCGTGGCAGCCGGAGACGCCGCGGCCCCGCCCGCCGGCGCGGCCTTGTCTTTACCCGAGCACACGGCCCCCGCCGGAGCCGTACCGGCCTGACCCCCGCATGCGTATCGTCCTGGCGTCCACCTCGCCGCGCCGGCGCGACATCCTGGCCTTGCTCGGCCTCCCCTTCGAAGTCCGCCACCCCGACTTCCTGGAAACCACCCGGGAAGACCTCACTCCCGAGGCCGAGGCGCTGGAACTGGCGCTGGGCAAGGCCCGCTCGGTAGCCTCCGGTGTAGCCGATGCGCTGGTGGTGGGAGGCGACACCCTGATCGCGTTGGGTGACGAGAAGATCGGCAAGCCCAGGGACACCCATGACGCCGAGTCCATTCTCCACAGGCTCTCCGGACGCACGCACCGCATCCTTACCGGCGTGGCGCTCATCGACTCCACCACGGGCCGGGAGTCCACCCGCCTGGAACGGGTGGATGTCCGCATGCACTCCGCAACCGGCGCCGAGATCGCCGGCTACGTGTCCGCCGGCGAATCCATGGACAAGGCGGGCGCCTATTCCATACAGGGTCGTGGCCACCGGCTGATCGCCAGCCTCCGCGGCGACTATCTCGCCGCCGTGGGCCTGCCGTTGCGGCCCATCGCCGAGTATCTGCAAGACGCCGGCGTCGAAATCCCGGAGGACGTCGAGGGACTCTACCGGGACAAGTCCCTGTGGACCTGGGGGCTAGTGTCCTGTCCCACGTAATTCTTTACCAATCTGCTTGTCTTTCTTGTCGTCGACTGCGTTGCTCTTCCTCGCGTGGTAACCGCCACTGCTCGTCATCGCGCCTTGCCGACCACAAGAAATCCTGCGCACCTTGGTAAAGAATTACGTGGGACAGGACACTAGTTCCCATCGGCGCGGACGAACCCCTCAACTCAACCGCAGCAACACCATCCCGGCCATGATGGTCAGACTCCCGGGCAGGATCTCACGCACCCGGGCGCGCTCGTTGAACACCAGCCAGCCCGCGGCCAGCGCGAAGAGGATCTCGGCCTGCTTCACCGCCTCCACGTAGGAGGTGAGGGTCAGCTCGTAGGCCAGGCTGTGGCAGATGCTGGTGAGGGAGGCGCACAGCCCCATGGCCATGAACGCGCCCCCGTGACGCGGGATGGCGCGGAAGTGGGCGGCGGAGCTGTGCAGCGCCAGGGGCAGGACCATGAGGGAGGCCGCCAGGTAGCCCGCCAGGTTGGCGAAGTAGACGTCGGAATGGAGGATCAGCAGCTTGATCAGCACCACCGACGGCGCGTAGAAGAAGGCCGCCGCCAAGGTGAACCGAAGGCCCCGGTCCACCAGCAGCTCGCGCAAGGGCGCCCAGACCGAGATGCGGCTCTTCTGCACGTTGAGGAGATAGACGCCGGCCACGCTCAACAGCACGCCCGCCAGTCCGGCGGCCGACGGGGTTTCGTCCAGCGTCACGTAGGCGATCAGCACCAGGAACAGCAGGCTCAGCTTCCACAACGAGGTGACGATGGCGATACCCGACAGCTTGAGGGCCCTGGAGAGGCTCAGGGTGGCGATGGACTGGGTGACGCCGAAACCGACCACATAGGGCCAGAAGCCATCCTTCAACTCGGGCATGCCGTGCCAGGCCGAAGCCAGGGCCACGAACGGCAGCAGGAAGGTGAACCGCCCCCAGACGTTGATGATATCGTCGAGCTCGTGCCCCAGGTGCTTCATGGAGATATTCCGCAGCACCTGGAACAAGGCGGAGAGAAGCGCCAGTACGAACCACATGGGCAGGACAAGCTAACGGCTGGGGGGCCAGAATGCGAATGCGCGGAACAGTTGACACCACGGAGCACGAAGCGCTATCACGTCTCCATTAAACTCGAAAGGGAGAATCTCGATGGTTGACAAATTCGAAGATCATTGCTGGCAGGACATCATCAGCGACGAAATCATGGACATCTACAAGCCCTACCGGAGGGACATCTACGTCGGCGAGCGGCCGGCGCTGCTGGCCATCGACCTTTACAACCTCGCCTACCGAGGGGGCTCCCTGCCGGTGCACGAGGTGGTCAAGGAGCACAAGAGCTCCTGTGGCGTGAACGCCTACGAGGCCATCGAGCCCACAAAGGAGCTCTTCGCCCTCGCCCGCTCCCAGGGATTGCCGATCTTCTACACCACCACCGAGACGCGGAAAGAGGTGCAGCCCGCCGCGGTGCACGCCACCAACCGTCAGATAACCGGGATCGACCCGGACGACTTCGAGATCTACAAGGACTTCGCGCCGCAACCCGAAGACATCATCATCTACAAGGAACGGGCCAGCGGCTTCTACGGCACCCCGCTCATCGCCCACCTCACGAGGCTCGGCATCAGCTCCCTGATCGTGTGCGGCGAGAGCACCAGCGGCTGCGTCCGCGCCAGCGTGGTGGACGCCTATTCCAACGGCTACCACGTCTCCGTCGTCGAGGAATGCGTTTTCGACCGGAGCATCACCTCCCACAAGGTGAACCTGTTCGACCTGCACCACAAGTACGCCGACGTCATGAAGCTGGCGGAAGTCAAGCAGCACTTCAACGAGCAGCCGCTCAAGAAGGCGGTATAAGCGGCCGTCTCATCGTCGGCAGACGAAAAAGGGGCGCGGGATGGTCATTCCCGCGCCCTCCTTCGTCATTCCCGCGTAAGCGGGAATCCAGGATGGGCGGGGGGAGGACCGCCGCTCTAGCGCCCCACCACCACCCCTGGATTCCCGCTTACGCGGGAATGACGAGGAGGGGGCCCGGGAACGGCGGAGAGGGGGCAGGCTAGTGCATCGCCACGGGATCGCCCCAAGTCAGCAGACGCCGGGCCGCGACCGCGATGACCAGGGATACGGCGAGGAGCATGATCGAGAGGGCGTAGGCCTCTCCCACCTGCCCTTCCTGCCACGCGAACCAGATCATGGTGCTCACCACCCGGTTGCCGGGGGTCGCAAGGAGCACCGCCGACGACAGCTCCCGCAGGCTGTGGAGCGCCACCCATAGCCACAGGCTCACCAGCGCCGGCAGCACGATGGGCACCACTACCTTGCGCAGGGTGACGACCAGGGAGGCGCCGCAGGTGTAGGAGGCCTCCTCCAGCTCCTTGTGCACCTGCACCTGGGCCGAGATCACCGCGCGCGAGCCGTAGGATATGTAGCGCGTGACGTGGGCGATGACGATGACCCAGACCGTGCCGTAGATCCCCACCGGTATCGAGAGGTACATGAGGATCAGCGCGAAGCCGATGATCACCGACGGGATGGCGATGGGCGCGAACGTCAGCAGGTTCAGGATCCTTCCGGTCCTGCCGCCGGACCGCACGATGATCCAGCCCGACACCACCGCCAGCAGCGTCGTGACGGTGGACGCGGCCACCACCAGCAGCGCCGTGTTCTTGAAGGCCCCGAGCGCGCCGTAGCCCGTCACCGCGTTGTAGTAATGCTTGGTCGTCAGTTGCGGGAGGAGGTCCCACGCGGGCGGCTGGTAGAAGGTCAGGAGGCTGCCCCACGCCAGCACCACCAGCGGGAACACGATGGCCAGGCACATGTAGAGGAAGAAGAAGCCGGAGCCGGCCCACTTGGCCCGGCCCAGGTCGATGACCGCGGGGCGGTAGCCGCGGCCGGTGACCGTGGTGTACTTCTCGCCCGCTCCCAGGACCTTCAGGTAGAGGTAGACGAGCACGCCGCTCAACACCAGCACGCTCATGGCCAGGGCGCTGGCTGTGCCGTACTCCGGCAGCTCCCCCATGGGGGGATGGATGGCCCAGAAGATCTTGGTGCTGAACACCAGTATCCCCGCCTGCATGCCGATGACGCCGGGTATCTCGAAGGCCTCGATGGAGATGATGAAGAACCAGATCAGCGCCGCGAAGAACGCCGGATAGGTGAGCGGAAAGGTGACCCGGAGCAGGGTCATGAAGCGGCTGGCGCCGGCGATCATGCTGGCCTCCTCAAAGGCCGGATCCATGTTGCGCAGCACCGGCACCAGCATGAGAAACACCGTGGGCACCATGGAGAGGCCCATGACGAAGGACATGCCGTAGAGGGTGAAGACGTTGAGGGGCCCTTCCCCCTCCAACCCCAGCAACGCCCGCAGGATCAGGTTGATGACGCCGATGCGCGGGTCCAGCAGCCGCTCCCATCCCAGCGCCGCGATCATGGGCGGCAACGCCATGGGAATGAGGATCAGCCCGTACATCAGATGGCGCCCGGGCGCGTTGGTCCGCTCCACCAGCCACGCCAGCGGAACCGCGAAGGCGAACCCCGTCAGGATGGCGCCCGCTCCGAACAGCAGCGTGTTCAGGATAAGCTCGTAGGTGCCCGGGTCGACGTAGATCTCGAGGTAGTGATAGAGGGAGAGCCCGCTGATCTCCGCCAGCGGCTCGCGCTGAAACGAGAAGAAGACCACCAGGAACAGCGGCACCACCACGAGCCAGGCCACCGCTCCCAGGGTAAGCCAGCTGAAGACGTCCCGTTCGCTTACCCGCATGTGCCAACCATGAAAGCCCCGGGCCGGATCTTCCGGCCGCCCGTCATCTATTGGAGATCGTAGAGCCTCGCGCTGTTGTCCCAGAAGATCTTCCGCCTGGATGCGTCGCGCAGACCGTCGATCTTGAGGAAGCTGTCCACCGCTTCCGGCCAGCGCGAGTCGGAGTGCGGATAGTCCGTCGAGATCACGATGTTGTCGTCTCCGATCCGGCTCACCACGTCCGCCACCAGCTCCTCCTCGACGTCCGTGGCGATGAAGCACTGCCGCAGGAAGTACTCGCTGGGATTCAGCGAAAGCGGCGTGTCGCAGAGGTCCTTGCGGAGTTCCCAGCGTTCGTCGAGACGGTAGAGGACCCACGGCAGCCAACTGCAGTTGCCCTCCAGGAACGCCACTCGCAGGCGGGGAAAGCGCTCCAGCACCCCGCCGCCGCAGAAGCACCCCACCGCCAGCATCAGCTCGACGGGATTGCGGTAGGCGTTCACCAGGATGCCTTCGTTGGGAAGGCCCTTGAAGCGTTGCGCCACCTGGTCCATGCGCGGGTTGGCCGCCGGGTGGAAGCAGATGGGAACGTCCAGACGCTCGGCCTCGCGCCACAGCGGGTCGAAGTAACGTTCATGGATGTGCCGGCCGTTGGCCGGCTCGGGCACCAGGCAAAGGCCGACGGCGCCCCGCTCGGTGACCGCGCGGCGGGTCTCGTCCACGGCCATGTCCACGTCGTGGAGCGTGATCAGCGCCGACGGCTTGAGCCGCTCGGCGCTCTCCGTGCAGAAGTCCGCCACCCAGTCGTTCCAGGCCCGGCACAGGGCGTTGGCGTACTCCGGCTCCAGGCGGTCGTCGCAGTGCAGCGGGAAGGTGCGGAACAGCACCGCCACGTCCAGACCTTCCACGTCCATGGCCTCCACTTGGGAGACGGCGTCGTAGTTCCTGGCCAGGGGCTTCGTGTAGCGGTGGGCGACCTTGTCCTCTCCGGGTGTCACGTTGGGGCGGGCCGTCAGCCCCGACGCCCGCACCTGTGCGCCGTCGCCGAAGCTGAACTTGACCTGTCCATGGCGGGTCCGCGGCTCCCCCCGGGGGATACGGTCTCCCCACTTGGGATCCATGTACTTGAGATAGAGATCGTGCGGCTCGAACACGTGCATGTCGCTATCGAGGATCTTGAAGCCGTTTCGCGCCATGGTCAGGACTCCCTTGGGTTGGTGCGGCGGCCGGCCGCCGGTTACCATCAGTGTCCGGTGAGGATCTTACGGGCCTGCTTACGCCACTTCTTGAGCTCCTTGGCTTCCTCCATGGTGGGAGCGTTCCAGACGAACTTGACGCCGGCCGCGCGCGCCATCTTGGCTGCGTCGGTCTGCGCGCTGGGTCCGAGCTGGCTCCGGAAGGAGGCTTTCTCCATCAGCGCCGACGCCTCGGGAGTGCCGAGATAGCCGGTCAGCAGCTTGGCCGCGTTGGGATTGCGCACCTTCTTCACCGCGATGGAGTAGAAGCGGGTCACCGACATGGGCGTGATCCAGACGAAGTCCACCGGCGCCTTGTCCTTGACCTTGGCCCGGAAGACGCGGTCGAACTGGATCAACGCCAGCGGCGCCTGCCCCGCCACCAGGGCCTCCAGGGTCTGAGGTCCGCCGCGAGGCTGAATGATGGGGTTCTGGGCCCTGAACTTGCGGGTGTACTCCATCGTCTTCTCCAACCCCCACGCCGGCACCAGGTCTCCGAACGGATATCCCCGCCCCACGACGATGATCTTGCGGCCTTTCCACTTCGGGTCCAGCAGCCCCTCCCAGGTGGTGGGCACCTGGTCCCTGGAGACCAGCTTGGTGTTGAACCCCAGCACCCGGGTCAGGTCGAACCACGGCACCAGCCGCTCCCCGAACGAGATCTCGTTCTTGGCGATGCCGAACTCGTGATACGGAAACGGCGCCAGCAAGTCGGCCTTGAGCAGCCGCTCCGCCGACGTGGTGGTGGCCTGGGCCACCTCGTAGGTGGCCATGCCCACCCGGGTCTCGAGCTGTATCTTCGCCGACGCGTCGGATCCCGTTGAAGGGATGTGGTTCACCTGGATACCCGGGAACCGTTTCATGAAGCCGCCGATCTGCGCCTTCAGCGCCACCGGCGGCGAGCCCGCGGCCAGCACCACCTGCCCTTCCTTCCTGGCCTTCTCGTAGAGGGCCTTGATGTTGTCCTGGGCGTAGGCCCCCGTGACCGCGGCAAACGAAACAGCGACAATGAGCGCAATGATCGGTTTCATCCTGGCCCTCCTGCACTCCCTGACGTGCGTGGCACGTCGCCGAAAGATGGCCCGCGAATAACACACCGCACGAAAGCCGGTCAAGGGCCTCCTGTCCGCGCCGGACGCGCCAAGTGCTAGACCGTCCCCGCTTCCACCAACCGTTCGACCCGTTCCTCGCTGAACCCCAGCTCCCGCAGGATCTCGGCGGTGTGCTCCCCCAACTCCGGCGGCAGCGCCGAAACCTCGAACGGCGTGTCGCTCAGGTTGACGCCGCTCCTGACCGTGTGGATGGTGCCGTGCTTCGGATGCTCCAGCTCCATGATCCGGTCGAGGTGCTTCACCTGGGGGTCCTCGAACACCTCGTCCAGGCGGTTGATGGGGGCGTGAGCCACGTCGTGCTTGCTCAACGCGTCCAGCCAATGCTGCCGGGGCTTCGTCTCGGCGATCTCCTGCAGCAGGTCCTTCAACTCGTCGTAGTTGACCAGACGGTCCTCGCGGTCCTTGAAACGAGGGTCTTCGGCGAGCTCCGGCCGTCCCAGCGCCTCGGCCATGCTCACGAAGAACTTGTTGAGGTGGGAGAGATGGATGACGAACGGGAGCCCGTCCCCCGCCAATAGTGCGTACACGCCGGCCGAACGTCCCCGGCTCTCCACGTCCGGAATGTCCCCGGTGGCGAAGTACTGGGTGATGCTGCGGCCGATGAACGCCATGGAGGCCTCCATCAGGGAGGTCTCCACCTTCTGGCCCTTGCCCGTCTTCTCCCGCGCCATCAACGCCGTGAGAATGCCGTAGCAGGCGAACAGGCCGCCCAGATGGTCCGAGAAGGCCAGGCCAGGCGGCTGAGGGGCCCTGGGGTCGATGATCTGGCTCAACAGCCCGCTGAGGCACTGTCCGAGGGTATCGAACCCGGGCCTCTCCCGGTAAGGGCCGGTCTGGCCGAATGCCGAAATGCCGCAGTAGACGAGACGCGGGTTGATCTCCCGGAGCCGCTCGCAACCCAGCTCCAGCCGGTCCATCACTCCGGGGCGGTAGTTCTCGATGACGACGTCGGCCCCTTCCGCCATGCGGAGAAAGATCTCCTTCCCTTCCGGATCGCGCAGGTTCAGGGTCATGCCGCGCTTGTTACGGTTGTAGCTCCGGAACAGCGGACTGTACATGCGCGGCTCCTGAGCCCACTTCCGGAAGGGGTCGCCGCCGCTGGTGTTCTCGATCTTGACCACCGCCGCCCCCATGTCGGCCAGCAACATGGCCGCGAACGGGCCGGCGATGTAACTGCTGAGATCGAGTATCCTGATACCGTCAAGGGCTTGTGCCATTCGTGCGATCCTCCTTCACTGTTCACCTCCGCGTCGTTCCCGCGAAACGCCTGCCTCCGACTCCGCGGGGCAGGCAATGCGGAGTCTCCTTTATTAGAGTCCCGTATCGGACGAGTCAAAGGCGCCTTGACTCGTGGGACCGCCAAGGGTATTCGGGTTGAGCAGCCAACGCCTCCTCGAAGGGAGACCACGATGAAAAACGGGCTGAAGATCATCGATTCCGACATGCACATCATGGAGCCGCCGGATCTCTGGGAGAACTATGTCGACGCACCTTTCAAGCAGCATGCGCCGCGGGTGGTCAACGTCCCCAGCCGGGGCGACTTCAACCTGCTCCTGCTGGACGGCAAGGAGCCCCGGGCCAAGAGCCCGTCGCTGGCCAACGACGCGCGCATGATCGGCAAGCGGCGCGCCTCCACGCGCGAGGACGTCATCGGCTTCGCCCGGGACCAGGGCTTCAACGCCAAGTCCCAGTTGGAGGCCATGGACATCGAGGGGCTCGACGTCGCGGTGCTGTTCCCCACCGCCTGCCTGCACATCATGACCGTGCCGGACATGGACCCGCTGCTGGCCGAGGCCATATGCCGGGCCTACAACAACTGGCTCTACGACTTCTGCCAGGAGGACCCGGCGCGGCTCAAGGGCGCCGCCATGCTGCCGCCCCACGACGTCTCGCTGGCGATGCGGGAGGCCCGGCGCGCGGCCAACGACCTGGGCTTCGTCACCGCTTTCCTGCGGGCCACGCCGCTCCCCGGCGACACCTGGTTCGGCCTCTACTGGGAGCCCCTGTGGGCCGAACTGGAGGAGCTGAGGATGCCGGTGGGATTCCACGAGTGCACCAACTCGGGCTACTACCCCCACATCGAGCGCTTCGGCCAGAACAACCGCCTCATGCGCCACATCTGCAGCCACGTCACCGGACAGATGGTGACCATGGTGGACATCATCGTCGGCGGCGTGCTCGAACGCTTCCCGGAGCTCAAGGTAGCGTTCCTGGAGTGCAACTGCGGCTGGGCGCCGGCCTGGCTGAGCCGCATGGACACCCACTGGAGCCAGTTGGGCGCCGCGGACGCCCCCATGCTCACCATGAAGCCGAGCGAGTACTTCAAGCGCCAGTGCGTCATCGGGTGCGAGGGCGAGGAACGGGAAGTGGGGTCGGTGATCCAGTTGATGGGCGACGACAACATCGTCTTCTCCTCCGACTATCCCCACAGCGACTCGGAGTTCCCTCACGCGGTGGACGCGTTCATGCAGCAGGAGCTTCCGGTGGAGCACGCCCGCAAGATCCTGTGGGACAACTGCATCGAGTTCTACGGGATCGAAGCTTAGGCGGACGCGAGGCGCTCCCCGCACCTGATGCCATGCTGCGTTTCGGCGTCTTCCTTGCCCCGTTTCACGCGCTGAACGAGAACCCCACTCTCCTGTTCGAGCGCGACCTGGAGCTGATCATGCTGCTGGACCGCCTCGGCTACGACGAGGCCTGGATCGGCGAGCACCACTCGGGCGGATTCGAGACCATCGCCGCGCCGGAAGTCTTCGTCGCCGCCGCGGCCCGGGAGACCCGGCGTATCCGGCTCGGCACCGGGGTGAAGTCCCTGCCCTACGTGCACCCCTTCATGGTCGCCGACGCCATGGTCCAGCTCGACCACATGACCCGGGGGCGCGCCATGTTCGGCGTGGGTCCCGGCGCCTTGCCCTCGGACGCCACCCAGATGGGCCTCGACCCGCGACGCACCCGGCGCATGATGAACGAGGCGCTGGACGTCATCATCCCGCTCCTGGAGGGTGAGCGCGTGAGCGCCAGGACCGACTGGTTCACCCTCTACAACGCCAGGCTGCAGCACGCCTCCTTCACCCGGCCGCGGATGGAAATGGCCGTGACCACCATCCGCTCGCCCGCCGGCGCATCGCTGGCCGGCCGCTACGGGCTCGGACTTCTTTCCCTCGGCGGGCACTCCGACGAGGCGCTGGCCAACTACGCCCGGAACTGGGGCATCTACGAAGAAGCCGCCGCCGCCCACGGCCGCGTAGCCGACCGGAGTGTATTTCGCATCGCCGTGCAAATGCACATCGCCGACACCCGCGAGCAAGCCATGGAGGATGTCCGGTTCGGCATCGACGCCTGGGGCGGCTACGCCCGCGACGTGCTGCCGAATCAAACCGTTCCCAAGGGAGTCACCGACACCCGCACATTCATCGTCGAGTCCGGCCGCGCCATCATCGGCACGCCCGACGACGCCATCCGCGAGATCGAGCGCATGCAGGCGGGCACCGGCGGCTTCGGCGTGGTGCTGTTCATGTGCCACGACTGGGCCGACCGGCACGCCACCAACCGCAACTACGAACTGTTCGCACGGCACGTGATCCCGCACTTCCAGGGCCAGTTCGAAGGACGGCAGACCAGCTACGACGAGGCCGCCAGGCGGCAGCCGGAGTTCCGCGCCGCGGCGATGGAGGGCGTCGCCGCGGCCAAGGCGGAGTACGAGGACAAGCGAAAAAAACAGGCGGGCTGAGGGACCGTTATGCGGAGGCCGGAGCCATGATCAAGGGCGCGCACGCGATGTTCTACTCCTCGGAGCCAGAGGCGCTGCGTGCCTTCCTGCGCGACAAGCTCGGCTTCACCTCCTTCTCCGATGTCGGCGGCGGCTGGCTCATCTTCGACCTCCCCGAAGCCGACATGGGCGTGCATCCCGCGGACGCCACCCGCGAGGCCGGCGAGCCCGCCGGCACCCACGACATCTCCTTCTACTGCGACGACATCCACGCCACCGTCGCCGACCTCAAGGGCCGCGGCGTCGTCTTCGACGGCGAAGTGACCGACGCCGGCTTCGGGCTGGCCGTCCAGCTTGAGATGCCCGGCGGCGTCCGGGTACAGATCTACCAACCCTACTACGAGAAAAGCCGAAACCGCGCGCGCTGACTCAAGCCCGTTTCGGCGCTTCTCCCATCTGGTCACCTGATCTATCCGAACAGTCCACTCCGCAAGGACCCCTTGCAGGAGATGGCTCCGCGTTGGCCTCCATTTTGCGTCCACCAAAACGGGACCACGTCGGGCGGTACCGCCGGAATTCAGGGCCGCCCACCGATGCTTGAATACATTCCGTGAAAGGAATATAATGGATGAGTTGGTTTGTCGAATACACAAACGAGTTCGGTCGATGGTGGAATCGCCTCACGGAGATGCAACAAGACGACGTGACCGCAATAGTTCAGTTGTTGAGGGAGCACGGGCCCAGACTACCGTTTCCCTATTCCTCTGGCGTTGCGAAGTCCCGCCACAGCCTGATGCGTGAGCTTCGCATTCAGAGCGGTGGCAATCCCCTCCGTGTCTTCTATGCATTCGACCCGAGGCGGTCCGTAATCCTGTTGATCGGCGGCAACAAGGTCGGAAACGACCGGTTCTACAGACGGTATGTTCCTCTCGCGGACAGGCTCTACGATGAGCACTTGCAAGAGCTGAGAAAGGAAGGGTTGATCGAATGAGCGGCCGCAACACCTTTGACAAACTCACAAAGGACTTTTCTCCGGAGCGTCGGGCGCGGGTAGACGCCAAGACAGCGGAGCTTCGCTCAGCCATGCCGCTTCACGAGCTTCGACAGGCCCGGACACTGACCCAGAAGGCGCTTGGCGAAGCTTTGAACGTTAACCAGCCGGCGGTCGCCAAGCTGGAGCGGAGAACGGACATGTACGTCTCAAAACTCCGCGCCTACATCGAAGCGATGGGGGGAGAACTGAGCATTGTCGCCCGGTTTCCACACGGCGATGTTGCGATCACGAATTTTGCGAACCAGGACCGAGGCACAGAGGTCGATTGAGCAGCCACGGACAATTGATGGGATGCAATGCCGCATCCATTGATTCTTGCAGTCATATGGGGCCGGATCGTTGCGCTGGATATGGGAGCACAACAAAGACCGGACCAATCAGCAGAAGCACCGCTTGGGGTTCGAGACTGCCAAGCTAGTGTTCGACGACCCGTTGGCAGCGCACCGGCCGGATCCGAGTTCGGATGAAGAACGCTGGCACACCATCGGCCTGATAGGTAACGTGGTTGTAGTCGTGTCACACACATGGCCCAAGGTAGAACACGGAACCGACATCGACGTGGGGCGCATCATTAGCTAGTCCGGCCTTTTCATCACTGTCGGCTGTCAAACAGGGTCTATGGCCAATGGTTATTTTGGCCAGTCGCCATCATCGTATTCCTGTCCCTCCGCACTTCTGGCCACTGTAGGATTCGAACGGCCAACGATGATGACTCACGGGGGATTCCCGAAGTCCGCCCTCACAGGTCGTACAGCCGCTGCGCCGGTGGGCTCAAGCCTGCAATTCAGCCAACAATCGAACTCACTCCTCTTCGTTACTCCGCCCGGATTTGGGTGAACCGCGCCTCTATGCTTGCCATGATCGCAGCCTCGTCGGGTGACCTGCCATCGGCCAGCAAGTCCACCGCCTCCAGCGGGTCATTGGACAGATCATAGTGCCGAGGTTCTGATCCTTCCACTTGAACCAGTTTGAACGGATCCTCCCTCAGCGCCCAACCGAAAACATTGCGACGGCCTCGGCGTCTCGGGCGTCGATCCGAGAAATGCTCAACGTAAACATAGTCACGGCTGCCATCCCGCCCCGACAGGATTGGACGGATGTCATGGGAGTCCGGGGCTTGGACCTGGCCCCCGCATAGCCTGCGATGGTCGCGAACAGATCCGTGGTGTTCATGAAGCTCTCGGTGCGGCCCCGCGCAACGCCTGGCCCGGAGACAACGAAGGGCACATGCGTGCCTCCTTCAAGGATCGTGCCCTTGGCCGCATGTTCACCGTAGAACCCGCGCGTGACCTGTTCGGGGATCCGTTGTCGCCGATGAACATGACGACGGTGTTGTGACGCACGTCCTGGGGCATGGATGCCAGGAGACGTCCGATCTCGGTATCCAACCACTGAAGTGCTGCGTTGTAGTAGGGCAAGGGATTTTCGCGGATTGCACCCGGGTCATCCGTCAGCTCGTCAAACCGTGCAGATGGGCAGGAGGCAAGTGAAACGGAGCGTGAGGGGCATTGTACGCCAGCCACAGGAACCAGTGGCCTTCCTGCGCACCGATCCAATCGATCGCCCGGTCGGTGAAGACGGTTGTGGCGTATTCATTCATCCGCACCTCTTCGCCGTTCTCGACCGCTGGCCAATCACAGTAATCGCGCGTTCCTCCTCGGATCAGGCCGAAGTAGTTCGGCACGCCCGGCTCGGCGGGGTGATCAAGCGCTGCTCCCGCCCCTGCCAAATGCCATTTCCCGATCAGGTTGGCTTTGTACCCGGTGGTTGCCAGAACATCGAACAAGCTGTCATTCCGGGGTGTCGAAAGGCGGGCCCACCCTGCCCTCACAGATCGTAAAGCCGCGCGCAGTTGTCCCAGAGGATCTTCCGCTTCGTTTCCTTGGAGACGCCTTCGACCTCCAGGAACTCTTCCACGGCGTGGGGGAAGTCCGAGTCTCCGTGGGGGTAGTCGGTGGAATAGACGATGTTGTCGTCGCCGATGAGCTCGGCGATCATGGGGAGCTCCTTCTCGGACTCGGTGGAAATCCAGCACTGGCGCTTGAAGAACTCGCTGGGCTTGAGCTCCGATATGTTGGGGTTCCGGGCCTTGGACACGGCGCCGTCCATGCGGTGGAGCATGAACGACACCCAGCCGCAGTAGCACTCGAGGAAGGCCACCTTGAGCTTCGGGTGGCGCTCCAGCACCCCGCCGCCGATGATGTCGATCATCGCCATCATGTTGGACATGGGGTGCTCGCAAATATGCCGCAGCAAGAGGTCGTCGCCGAACACGTCGCCCATCTGCCGCACCTCGCCGGCGGAGGCGGCCGAGTGGAAGCCCATGGGGATGCCCAGCTCTTCCAGGGTGGACCACAGGACATCGTAGTAGCGTGAATGCCACGGCAGGGAGCGGAGCGGCTCGGGGCGGGCGAACACGGCCACGAACCCCAGTTCCTCACCGCCCTGCGGGCCTCCTTGGCGGCCTCGGTGACGTCGTGGAGGGAGATCATGGCCGAGCCTTTCATACGCTCGGGATCGGTCTGGCAGAAGTCGTAGAGCCAGTTGTTGTAGGCCCGTGCGATGGCGGCGCCGAGCTTGGGGTCCATGTCTTCGCGCATCATGACGCCCAGCCCGATGGAAGGAAACATCACCGCCAGGTCCAGCCCTTCCTTCTCCATGGCGTCGAGTTGCGACACCCCGTCGAAGCCACGGGCACGGGCACCCGCAATCTCCTTGTCGATCCGGGTGGCATCGAAGATGCCGCCGCGGTAGGCCGGCGGGTAGCCCTTGAGGATCTTGCCGTCGACCATGACCATGGCCGAGCTGCGGGTGGTGGTGCTCAGGATCTTGGGGGCCCGGTCGCGCCACTTGGGTTCGATGTACTTCTCCCAGAGGTCCGCGGGCTCGCGCACGTGCATGTCCGAGTCCATGATCTTCAATCCGTCCTTCATGAGCCGTCCTCTCCCTTGTTCACATGGGTTGTCGATGCAAGAGGCACGCCAACCCGGAGCTAACTCGCCGCCATCACCCGGGCTGCCGCTTCCTCACAGGCCGTGCCGGAAAAGAAGTCCGGATTCATGCCGGAATAGAAGCGCACCGCGTTGGTGAAGCTGAAGTCGCGAAAATCCTCTTCAGTGATATGCCCCCGGTCCACCAACTCGTGGGCCTCGGCCACCACCTCGGTCATGTCGGTGACGTCCCAGTGGCCGATGTCCGAGCTCATCATCGCACCCAGGCGGGCGCCGAAGGGATTGAGCTTGTCGTTGAAGGCCCAGGCGATCATGCGGTCGTCGGCCTCGCAGCCGAAGTAGAAGCGCGGCACGAAGCGATCGTGGATATCCTCGGCTCTCTCGATGCCGCAGCGGGACCAGTCGTCGAGGATCTCGGGGCGGCGCTCCTTCCGGCCCAGCGACGCGCGGATCCGGTCGAGCCTATCATCCCCTTCGATGCCGCCGTACTCCGCCACGAGCTTCATCATGAGATCGACGTCAAGGCTCTCCGGGTCCAGCGTGGCAATGGCGTCCCGGTTGCGTTTCTCCCAGTGCTCCAGGATGTCGCTGTACAGGCCGCACGCCCACCCGACCCCGCACTCCAGAAAAGCGAAGTTGAGCATTGGAAACCGATATGTAACCCCTCCGAAAAAGAGGGCTTTGCACATGGCCTCACCGGCCGCGGCGAAGTGGCCGATATGGTTGTACATGTAGTTGGACACCGAGCGCCGGCTGCCCCAGCCCTGGCCGCTGGCATGGGACGTCGGCGCCACGCCCAGCTCCATGCACCGCCGCCAGAACGGATCGTAGTCGTACTCGCTGTCCAGAGCCAGGGTGTCGATGTAGCGGGCATAGGGCGCCAGGTCCGGCCGCTCCTCCCGTATCCGCGGTATGGGGCGGTCCACGTGGGAGATGACGATGGTCTTGAGCCCGAGTTCGCGGATGGCGTACTCGGTGTCCTCGATGGCCTCTTCCGGGGTGTGGGTGGGAATCACCGCGGCCGGGGTCATCCGGTCCGAGCATTCGCCGTAGAATTCCGCGTGGAACTTGTTCAAGGCCCGGCAGGAAACCCGGCGGAGTTCCTCATCCTCGAACCGGGGCGGGCCGGCCAAACCCTCGGTGGGATAGAGCACGGCGAAGTCGATGCCCAGGCGATCCATCCGTTCGTGCAGCAGCCGCGGCAACGACGCCGTGGCCCGGTCCAGGGTGTTGCTCGCCGGACGCGCCCACCAGGGCGGGCAGTGGGCCCGGACGCTGCGACGCTCGGCCTCCGTCATGGAGGACCAGCGGCTGTTGGAGCGGGCGCCCATGGCCTCGGCATAACGCCGGGGCATGTCGGCGCCGCCCAGCTCCTTGAGATAATCGTGATAGAGCGGGGTCAGTTCGACGGTGTGGCCGTCGGTATCGACGATCGGATGGTTGAGCCGGGCGCGCACGGCTTCGGATTGCTGTCCTGAACTCATCACTCACTCCCCTCTTCGTGGGGCGCTCGAGCCGGCCCGCCAGCGGCGGCCTCACGACCCAGGCGCCAACGCGTCCAGATCGCTGACATAATCCTGTAGCGCCGAGCCCAGGGTGAACCGGGGTTCCCAGCCCAGATGTTCCTTCGCCCGGGTGATATCCAGCGGCTGCTTCGCCCCCACGTGCGGCGTCCCGTCCGGCACCACCTCCACTTCCAGCCCCGGATAGATCGCTCTTGCCTCCGCCACCAGTTCGTCAAAGGTCGTCACCAGGCCGGTGCCGATGTTGAACACGTTCACCGGCGGCACCGGCACGGTGGCCGCCAGATCCACCGCGCGGCCCACGTCCTTGGCATAAATGCGCTCCAGCGGCCTGGCCTGGCGCCGCGCGATCCTGGCCACCCCGCCGTCACGGCCGCAGGTAAGGAGCGTGTGGGTGATGGCGCCGCTCTCGGCGCCGCCCAGGAAATGCCCGAGCCCGAACACGTGGGCCAGCCGCACCACCATCAGCTCGAATCCGTAGAGCCGTGCGTAGGCCTCCAGCACCAGTTCCTGGACCGCCTTGGAATTGCCGTAGGCGGTGCTGTCGCCCCGCTGGAGCGTCTCGGGCACCGGCCCCGGACCCTCGAACGCGCGGTTGTAGACGCTCAGGGTGCTGATGTGCACCACCCGCTTGACGCCCGCCAACCGCGCGGCCTCCGCCACGTTGATAGTGCCCTGGATGTTCACGTTGAAGGCCCAGTATCCCTCCCGGGCCACCCGGCCGGCGATGATCGCCGCCGTGTGCAGCACCGTGTCGATGTCATGGGCCTTGATGATTCCCGTGAGGGCCGGCAGGTCCAGCACGTCCCCCTGGAGGGAGACATAGTCCGCGGAACCGAGCTTCTGCTTCAGGTAATCATCCCGCGGCTGGAAATCGACGAAGACGAGACGCTCCCCCCGCGCCGCGGCATACTGGCCGAACGAAGCCCCGATGAGTCCGCTGCCCGTGATCAGAGTCGCCATGCCGGAAAATCTAGCACGGACGGCACGGGGTTGGGAGAGGGGCAAGTGGCGCGGTTATTGCCTACTTGCAGAGGTTCGAGGAAACCCGGACACTTGCAAGACGGCATCCATGGCAAGGCTGCGAAAATGACCCTTGGCGCAAGGAGTGGGAACTCGTGCTTTCTGTCGTAGTCGCTGTGGTCCTCGGACTGCTGACCGCCTACTTCCTCAATTGGGACACGCTGCATCGCCTTCTTCGTCGGCTTGGTGTAACCAGAGAAACCTCCTACGCGTCAGAGTGGTACTCCGCCTTCTCGAGCCATAGCGACTGCTATGTTACCCTACACCTTAAAGGAGAGCGTCGCCTTTTCGGCTGGCCTGAAGAATGGCCAAGTCGTCCCGTCGAAGGCCACTTCCGAATCGCGGAGGCTTTTGAGCGAGACCCACGAAGAACCCGAGGAGTGAGTCATGGCTAAGGAACCAAACCCTCCGCCGTCCAGGCGTGTGACCAACACGGGGTCTCTCCCAAACCCACGGCTAGCAGGAAACCGCCTCCTCCCCCGCCACCTCCACCAAAAAAGAAGGACTAGCGGTGGCTACCGCGGCGTTAAGTTGCTGGAGCGCTAGCCCACGCCGTACAACCTCGCGCAGTTGTCCCAAAGAATTTTCTTGAGGGAACTGTTGCTTATGCCGGGAGTCTCCATGAACTCCTCCACCGCGTGGGGGTAGTGCGCGTCGATGTGCGGGTAGTCGGTGGAGATGACGATGTTGTCGTCGCCCAGCCGGCCGATGACGTCGGTGACCAGGTACTCGTCCACGTCCACCGAGATGTAGCACTGGTCCAGGAAGTACTCGCTGGGCTTCCGGGACAGCGGCACGTCGGTGAGGGCCCCGTGTAGCTCCGCCCTTTCGTCCAGGCGGTACAGCAGCCACGGCAGCCAGGCGCAGTTGCCTTCCAGGAACGCCACCTTGAGGGTCGGGAACTTCTCCAGCACGCCGCCGGCGCAGAAGGCGGACACCGCCAGTTGCAGCTCGATGGGGTTGCGCAGCGCCATGGCGATGATGCTGGCGTTGGGGTGGCCGTAGAACTCCCGCGCCACCTGCTTCTGCTTGGGGTTGGCCGGTGGATGGAAGCACAACGGCACCTTGAGGCGGTCGATCTCCGCCCACAGGGGATCGTAGTAGCGGTCGTGGATGCGCCGGCCGTTCACCGGCTCCGGACAGACGGACAGGCCCACCACGCCCAGCTCCGTTACCGACCGCCGCGCCTCGTCCACCGCCATGTCCACGTCATGAAGCGTCAGCAGGCCCGACGCCTTCATGCGCTCCGGCCGCTCGCCGCAGAAGTCCGCGATCCAGTCGTTCCACGCCCGGCAGAGGTCGTTGGCGTACTCGGGCTCGAAGCTGTCGTCGCAATGCAGCGGAGAGGTCCGGAACATGACCGCCACGTCCAGCCCCTCGTTGTCCATTGCCACCACCTGCGACGGCGCGTCGTAGCCGTGCTCCAGCGCGTAGCCGTAACGTTCCGCCACACTGTCCTCGCCGTGCTCCAGCAGCTTGTGCCGAGGCCGCAGCACCTCCCCGTTGCCCAGGCTGAACTCGATGCGCCCGTGCTTGGAGCGGGCCTTGCCGACGGGGACCCGGTCGCCCCACTTGGGGTTCATGTACTTTTCGTAGAGGTTCTGGGCGTCGTAGACGTGCATGTCGCTGTCGAACACCTGGTAACCGTTCCTGGCCATGTCCCTGCTCCTTGCTGCCGTCGCGGCATACACTCGGCGGCTTATGAGATCTGTATCAACTCCGGCGGGAACTCGTTCAGGCACTCCGTTCCCGAATCCCTGATGGCATACGTGTCGCCGATGAAGAGGCCCCGGGTCCGCGCCTTGTCCACGAGATGGATCTGAAGCACGAACACCGTGCCGTTCCGAAAGACCATCTCGTCACCCTCGTAGAGCTTGTTCTCCGCCAGGCTGGTCAACTCCGGACCGATCTGCGGTTCGTGACGCGGCTGCGAGCCCAGCATGCCCTGGAGGTAGCCGCCCCAGGCGTCGTACCCCGCGGGCTTGATGACGTGGTTGGCGGCGTTGACCGAGTCGGAGCCGCTGCCGCCCACCTTCAGGGTCTCGGCCACCCGATGGTAGGCTTCCAGCGCCACCTCGAACATCCTGCGGAACTCGTCGGTCGGGGGTCCCATGAACATGGGCTTTCCGGTCTGCGCCTCGTAGCCGTTGTAGAGGACGCCCAGCTCGTTGTTGACGATGTCGCCACGGGTGATGACCCGCTCCGAGGGGCGCGGCCGCTGGTCGCCGACGTCCGGATCCGACATGGGCGTGGAACTGAGCTGGATCATGCCCATCTCGCCGCCGTTCCGGACCGCGGCCTCGTACACGATGGCGAAGGCCTCCGACTCTGTCATGCCGGGCTCGAGCTGCTCCGCCAGCGCCCGCAACCCGATGTCCTGCACCAGGGCCGACTTGCGCAGGGCCTCGATCTCCTCGTCGCTCTTGAACAGCCTGAGGGCGAGAAACTCCCTGGTCACGAACACGAACTCGGCGTCGGGCAACTCCGACACGAAGAAGTCCCAGTGGTTCTTGGGTATGGAAGTCAAGGGATCGTACTCGACGAGGCCGATCCTGCCCCTGTCGTAGCCCATCTCCCGGACCTTGCCGACGATGGCATCGAGGACGCTGGGTTGACCGACGACCAATTCCTGCACCGCGCTACGGGCGATCATGCCGGGCGCCAGCGAGTGCCCCGGACGCGTGACGACGGCGGGAGCGCCCTCCCTGGGGAAGAAGCAGTAGTAGGCCATTTCCGCCTTGCCCATCATGTTCGTCAGGTAGCGGACGTTGAACCACAACCGCCCGTATGAGGCCGAGCCGCCGATGACCAGAATACAGTCGAGTTCCTGGTCGCGCAGGAGCTTGCGGACATTCGCGTAACGCCGTTCATACTCGGCGTCCGAGAACCTCGGATACGGGTACTTGGCGTGCAAACGGTCCAACTCGTCGCGCTCGATGAACATGGGTTTCCTGTGGTTGGAAAGAAAGAGGTCTGCGCCTTTGAACCAGCCTTCTTCTAGTTCACCACCCCCGCCCTGTCAACGTGATAGCGGACGGCGATGATGGGCACGTGCATCGCGGATGTGCCGGAAGACGCCACGCGCGGCGCCACCATCCGCATAAGGACGCCTTTCGCAACTGATTTCCGGTGCTTCGCGGCCCTGGTTGGTTGCCGAAGCCATGATGACTGCTATAATTCCTCCGGCGGGGTCAACTGACTTGGCAAAATACAGAGGGAATGGGATCGGGGATTGGTCACGTGGGTGCAAAATCGTCAATCGAGTGGACTGACGCAACCTGGAACCCGGTCACCGGCTGTACCAAGATTACGCGCGGCTGTGACAATTGCTATGCCGAACGCTTCTCCGAACGGTTCCGCGGTACTCCGGGACACCCCTTCGAGGACGGCTTCGACCTCAAGCTCCGCCCTGAACGCCTCTCGCAACCACTTTCGTGGAAACAGCCGCGGAGGGTCTTTGTCAACTCCATGAGCGACCTGTTCCACAAGAAAATTCCGACAGCATTCATTGATCGAGTCTTCGATACCATGGAGACCGCTAACCGTCATATTTTTCAAGTGCTGACGAAACGAAGCTCGCTCATGAAGAACTACCTGCGCCGCAGATACGCGACGCACCCTGCACCGCCGCACATCTGGTGTGGCGTTTCCGTCGAGGACCAAACGGCAACGGCTAGAATCCGACATCTTCGGCATGCACCAATCTCAACGCGGTTCCTATCCGTCGAGCCACTCTTGGAGCGAATCGGGAACATGGACCTTGAAGGAATCGCCTGGGTTATAGTCGGCGGGGAGAGCGGCCCGAAAGCCCGGCGTATGCAACTCGCCTGGGTCCTCGAAATTCGCGATCGCTGTAAGCAGGAGGGAATCCCGTTCTTTTTCAAACAATGGGGTGGACGAACGCCGAAATCGGGCGGGCGACTACTCGAAGAAGTCGAGCATAACGCCATGCCGTTTTACCTTAAGCAAGGAGAGACGCGGTGAATTTCAAGTGGCATCTCGGCGGGCCTCCACCGCCGATCGAAGACCACAGCAAGGCAAAGCTCACCGTTTTGCGTAGCTACCTGCGCGCATATTTCGACAAGCTAGGCACCAACTGGAGTCGCGAAGAATTCAAGCTCGATCTTGTTGACGGGTTCGCCGGAGGGGGTACCTTCAGTGATGGCGAGGGCATCATATCAGGCTCACCGTTGATCATGCTCGAAGAGACCGAAGGTGCGCAAGACAGGCTGAACCGGAACCGCGCCAAGCCTCTGCACTTCGACTGCAAATTCTACTTCGTCGACGTTGACGCTGCCCATACAAGCCACCTTCAGAAGACCCTGGACGAACGCGGCTATACAGTAGATGACGAAAGAATTGTTATCCGCAATCACCCGTTCGAGAGTGTAGTGACTGACATTATTGCCCAAATCCGCGGTCGCCAACCGAAAGCCGGGCGCTCTCTTTTTCTTCTGGACCAGTGCGGATACTCCAAGGTGGAGTTGAACCTCGTTGCGAAAATCTTGCAGGAATTGCCGGCGGCAGAGGTTATCCTCACATTCGCTACAGATGCCCTTGTCAACCGTCTTGCTGACGACCCCGCAGTTGTGCAGGCCGTCACGCCCCTTGATCTGACGGCACAAGACGTTCGCGACCTGATCGAACTCAACAACGGTGACGGGGGAAAGGCGCTGGTACAGAGAGCCCTTCGGCAACAGATACGCTCAGTGACCGGAGCGACGTTCGACACCCCCTTCTTTCTCCGACCCGCACAGTCTCGCCGAACTCTTTGGTTTCTCCACTTGTCGCGACATCCGGTCGCACGGGACGTGATGATCGAATGCCATTGGAACAATTCGGCTCAATTCGAGCACTATGGTTCCGGGGACTTTGAAATGCTGGGATGGGACGGATTGAAGTCGGGAACGCTACCGTTGTTCCATTTCGAAGAACTCGATGCAAAGACGATGCGAAAACAACTGCTCGCCACAATGCCCGAAAAGCTGTACAGCTTGGCGGTTGAAGAGCCCGTCGCCGTAGAGACGATGCGGCACATGTTTGCGAACGACACTGCCGCTCGCTTTTCCGACTTCAACTCGGTCCTGCTCAAACTCTTTCAAGAGAAGGAATTCGACATTCTGAACGCTGACGGCAAGATACGTTCACGGAGGTTAAAGACACTCAACGCTTCCGACCGGATCGCGACACCAAGGATGCTTCTGTTACCCGGCATTTCGCGTCGGCGAAATGGACCGACCGAAAACGTCCGAAACGTCTCGCAAAAGTCCTCCAAGCCTCGCCCCTTCGGGCTGGCCAAAGGAACCTTCTCCGTGCCCCCCTCGTTCTTCGAACCGCTGCCAGATGAAAAAATCGCCGCCTTCGAAGGCGAGTCCAAGTGAAGCTGCTGCTCGACACGTGCACTTTCCTCTGGTGGTCGACCGGATCTGAAACCATTCCGGCGAATATACGCCTCCTCGTTGCCGATCCAGCCAACGACGTGTGGTTCAGCGCAGTATCGAGTTGGGAAATCGCCGTCAAACACGCCTTGGGGCGGTTGCCGCTTCCTGACCTGCCCGAGGTTTTCATACCTCGCGAACGCCGGCGGCACCGATTCAGGAGCCTCGCGTTGGACGAAAAGAGCACGCTTCATCTTTCGCGTCTGCCTCGGCTGCACGGGGACCCGTTCGACCGCATGCTGGTCTGTCAAGGGATCGAGCACGGGCTCCGTCTGGTCACACCAGATTCTCTGATCACTCAGTATCCGATAGACACCATCTGGTGAACCGATCAACACAGCCTATCCAGTTTCCTCCTATCTATCTGACGAAACGCTCAAGCTTAGCTCTGCCAGCATCGCCACTATCCGCCTCGCTGTATCTGTGAAATGCTGGATTTCCTCGGGCTTTAGGGCTCGCCCAAGAACATCGTGTTCTCGATAGGACAGCCACTTCTTCAGCACTTGGTAGCCGCCAAGCTTGTACGTCCAGACGTTGGCGGGGACGTTGCGCCAGAACGCGTGGTTGTTCAGAAATACGTCCAACGTCTTTGGACCCAATGTGGTGATCGCCTTTCCCAACGCGCTGTGTTCGTCTGGCGTGTACTCGCGCTCGACGATACAGCCTTGGCCGGGCATTACGGCGTCGCCCGTTCCGTAGTGCCCCCAACCAGCGGTCAGCGCGAAATCGTCGCCGGTCATGTTGCGTCCGTCCGCGGTGGCCGGAACGGCGATCACGGCAATCTCCGGGCGTAGGGTTCCCTGGGTGACGCCCGGAACGGGCGTGTCGGGATCGAGCAGTCGGGCAAGTTCGCGGCCGTGCACCGCTGACTCTGTCAGCGCTTCCGCTGCGCCGTCGGCCTCGCCATCTGGCCAACCCGGAAGCGGAATGCGCGGCCATTCCATCCTGAGGGCTCCGGCGTTGACCTCGCGATAGGCAGGATCATGGAGAGTGGCGACGACATGGTGAAACAGATCTTCCGGGTTCGCGCCGAGACGATCGAGATAGCGTTGTGCAGCACCCGACAAATTGGGGCGGCATCGTATTCCGCTGCCGTCGATACCGAGGCCGTCGTCGCGGAGGTAGATCGGGAACATGTTGGCACCACGCTCAATCAAGTGCAAACATGCCATCTGTTGTGTGATGCATGCCTGTGGTTGCGTCGCATCTCGCCTGAGATGAGGAACCGAAGACAGCCACGTATTCCCTTGGAATACGTGTGGTCGGTAGTCAGGGCGTTTTTCGTTGAGTAGTTTGGTATCTGCCTCCCAGTAGAGCCAGCGAGTGTCGAATGGCCGGTAGGCGTAGCGGATGAAGCTGGCCTCATTGGGACCGCCTCGTGTCAGCAGCGCATCGCGTACCGCACGGGGGTTGTACCGTGCTCTAGTCTGCATTGCGACTGGGTGGAGGTTTGCGATCGTCTCGTGGCTGAGTTCTGGATTGAAATAGTCAGCGATCCGCGACTTCAACGAAGTGAGATCCGCGTCAACAACGAACGCATCACGGTTGGTGTTGACTCCAGAGAACTGAACTGGGAACAGTTCTGGCAGCGCTGGCCATTCAAACCAGTGAGGATTAATTGCTATAGGCGCGAAGGGCAAACCGAGTTGCGGCAGTGGTTCGAGTGGTTCGTACAGCGTGTCCGGATCTACTTCGGCCGTCTCCGTCAACTCCACGCGCTTGGCCTGCCCCCACACATGGCGAAAGCCAACCTCGGTGGCCGAAGCATGATCGGCCTTGCGCACCAGCGTCGCAATAGCGGTGCCGATCTGGATGCCGACCGGATCGGCCTCGGTCGAGAAAACGCTGGGGTCCGGCGAACCGTCGGGCGCCACCTTGCCGGTCTTGTATTTGTCGCCGTTCAGGCAGTCAATTCTGATCGCGTCGAACGCTTCCAAGTACCTGTCTCTCATGCCTGCAAACGACCGCCCGTCCAGCCATGAGTAGTTCGAGATGAAACATACTACGCCCTCTCCGGTCTTCTCAGCAATGCGCCGTTCCGCCGTGCGGAAAAAGCGGACGTAAAGATCGTGTAGCGCCCTGGTATCAGGCAATTGTATTCGCTTGGACGTACGATAGGCTTCCAACAGCTCCTGTTCTTCGTCCACCGCCACCCCGGCGAAACCGTTATAGGGCGGGTTGCCGAGAATCACGAGGATGGGCCGATCTCGCTTCACATGATTGGCTCGGTCACGCTCCGCAGCCATTTCCGGAAAGGCAACCAACTGCTTTTCCTTTTCTGTCGGCTCCCATCCGGTCAGCGCATTGGTGAGGAAGACTTGCGCGCGCTCCATCCCGTCGTCCGCAAGCGCAGCGTCGAGATCCTGCATGGTGAGTCCCACCTGCAAATGAGCGACCACGAAAGGAGCAGGCATGATCTCGAACCCGAATACCCGCTCCGTCGCCGCCTGCTTCACCCGCGCGCCCGCGAGGGCGCCGAGACCCCGGCCTTCGAGATTGCCGGCGATGCGGCGCAGCACCTCAGCGAGATAGGCGCCGGTGCCGCAGCACGGGTCGAGCACGTAGACGTTCTCCGCGGCGAGGCCCTCGGTGACCCCGAGATCGTCCTTCAACGCCTTGTCAACGCGAGCAACCATGTAGCGCACCACTTCCGCCGGTGTGTACCAGACGCCCAACTGCTTCCGAAGCTCGGGGTCGAAGGCTTCGAGGAACGGCTCATAGAAGTACGGCACCGCTTGGCCCTCGTTGAAGCGGGCGAAGAACGCGGGCCGCTCCACCCGGTCGAGGGCGGCCGCGGTCCAGTCCAACACCTCAACCAAGCCGAGGGGTAGCAACCGGCCGGGATCGGAAAGCTGCTGGAACAGCGCCCGCAGCACTGGCGCGCGCAGATGCCAAACCGCTTCATGCCAGTTGAACTTGCCGGCCGGCGGTGGAACCTGCCGTGCCCACAACACCCAGGCTGAGAAGACGCCATAGAAGAGGGTTTGCACCAGGGTCGAGTGGAAGAAGCGTGCGCCCTTGTCGCCCTCGAAGCGCACGCCGAGGGCATCTTCAAGGGCGGACCGCACCGCCTTGAGCGACGGCGCGTCGCCCGCTACTTCGACGCGCGAAAGGCCATCGCGAGCATAGGATGCGAGCAGCCAAGCCAAGTCCTTCGGTTCGGTCAGGGCCGCCTGATGGGACAACGCGCGACAGAGAAATTCACCCAGGCGGGAGCCGATTTCGCCTGCAAAGGCGCGCGGCTCTTCCAGCTTGCGGTCAAACGCTGCCTCGTCGTCGGCCAGACAGAATGACTCCAGCGCCATCCCGCCGCCTGCCGGGTTCGGCCCCACGAGCACAAAGTCGCGCGCGTTCGTCACAAGGACGAGTTGGTAGCGGCCCCAATAGCGATTCACCTGATCACTGTCAGCGACCTGCCACGCGTCATCGCCGGCGGGTTTGACCTCGACGACGCCCCGCTCGGGAGCCTGCCCTTCCCTGGGCCTCCCCTTCTGCACCTGTTTCGCCGCGTAGAGGCCGAAGTCGGGATGGCCCGCACCCTGGTCCGCCAACTCGCCCACACAGAACACCTTGGGCTTGAGTGTTGCGCCCGCCGCGTTGAGCAGGTTCGCCAACGGGCTGTAGATCGACCGCTCTCCGGTGGCGCCTCCCGACGCGCGCACGCGCCGGAGATCCGTGAAATAGGCCTCCACCGCTGCCGTCAATCCTTTCGTCGTTGTCGTCATCGCGTCATGGCTCGGGGAGGGACTTCGCTCCGAGTTTCTCAAGTCGCTCAATCCATCTCTTGAAGTGAGGACACTTGGACCGGATATTCTCCAAACCGATAGCCTCAACCGCCTGTGGGCCTACGGTCGGCTTCAAGTCATCGTACTCGGGAAACTGTTCGATGATTTTTTTCGATGGGGCCGAATGTTGCCCGTCATCGATCTGTTCCGGAGACTGGACGCTATCAACAATCTGCTGCAAGGCCGCGACTCCGGAACTTGCGTTGTCAAAGAACAAGGCCAATTGGGATATATCGGAGAACAAGTACGCCTCAAATTCGTGCAACTGGATGAACGGGATGAAGCGGCCGTCTCCAGTCTCATCAAGCCACGACTTCTCAAGGGATTCCACGCGCCTGTAGGGGTCCATGCGCAGGTTCTCGGCCCCTTCGAGGCCAGGAAAATTCGCATGCAATGCATACAGGTCAATCATCGTGGTGAAAAACGCATCCCTCCCCGAATCCTCCTTGAGACGGCGGTTGATGTCGTTCTGCATCGCCGTGAAATTTCTTCCTCCTCCCCGGTGAATCCTTCCTTTCTTTCGGGCGTGCGCGATCAACACCGGCTTTTGCATGTAGACGCCGAAGTGCGCCAAATGGGGCTTCAAGACGGTGTCGGCGAACGTCTGCTCTGTTTGACCTTCGACGAAGAAGTGGAGACGGGCCATTAGCGAGGCCCCGCACCGATGACGTTCTTCTCCCATATCTCGCCGAGCGAATAGTCCTCCAGCCATGCGTCAAGCTTGTCGGCGTCTGGTCTATCGAACTCCGTAGCCTCACCGTTTCGCTCGACAACGACAATGTCCTCTGGCGCAAAACTGTCGAGAAACGCGCTGGACTGCGTACTCACAAGAACCTGAGTGTGATGGCTTGCAGCACGAAACAGCGAGGCAATCACGTTGAGCGCATACGGGTGTAATCCGAGTTCCGGTTCATCAACGACGATCAGGCAGGGGAGAGCTTCCCTGGGTTGCAACAGGAGTGAAATCAGGCAAATGGCACGCAGCGTACCGTCCGAGAGCTGATGGGGACCGAAAACGAGATCGGAACTTCGGTGGCGCCAGTTGAGGATGATGTCCCTGTTGGCCGATCCGGCCGGCTCCAGTTCGAAGTCCTCGAAGAACGGCGCCGCCTGCCGGACCGTCGCGACGATCCGGCGATACACCGCTTCCTTACACGACTTCAACTCATACAATATCGCCGCCAGGTTGGCCGCGTCGGGCATGAGCCAGCGATTGTCGCCTACGTAGCAATACTGCCGCACTCTCGCGGTCGGCGACGTATCGTGGAAGTGGTAGACCCGACAGTGATTTAGTAAATACCTTAGCGTTTTCGCCGTGATGTCGCCTTCCTCCGCTTTGTCTCCGATCCGTGTTTCCTGATGGCCGGTCCCCAACGACGTTTCCTTCGGTTGCGGATAGCCTGTCTGATGGAAGGAAAGCAGCTCTTCGGCAAAGATCAGGGAGTCGCCCGCGGAGTGGAACAGTCTCATCCGGTAGGTGTCCGTTCCGTTCTCGACCTCGAACTCCATTTCCGCTTCCAGTTGAGGCGTCATCCGTGGGCCGAAGTGCAGATTGGCTGTGGCCCGTCCGGTGGTTCCGATATGTTGCTGAAGCCGTCCGGCCATCAGTTCGTTCACCAACTTGAAGAAGGCGATGAGATTGCTCTTCCCTGCTCCGTTGGCGCCGATCAGGACATTGAGAGGTCGGAGCTCCAGACTCATCTCCTTGATGGATCGAAAGCCCTTGATCTGGATCTTCTTCAGGCTCGACATGGTCCATTCTCCTCACCTACCCTGGAGATCCTGTAACGATGCATCAAGCACCTGCATCGTCACCCCCATCTTTACCATACTCCTGCATAAAGACCCACGAAGTCGGGATGTTATGGGACCAAAGAGCCCTTGGCCACAGGTCCTGTCTCGGTCATACGATAAGATTGGCGAAGGGAGATTCCATCGCAGGTTCTTGTGAACTTATGCAGTGTTCCTTATGGTGAATACACCACTCGGAGTAGACCAGGACATGCCACGCACGACAACGGTGACGGTTCACCTCAACGGCGCGCTTAGCGACTTCGTCTCGGCAAATGTCGGCGAGCACGGGGCCTACGCGAACGTCAACGAATACATCCGCGATCTGATCCGGCGGGACAAGGAGCGGTGGGAACGGCAGGCTTTCGACCGCCTCAAGGCGGAACTCGAACTTGCTTTCGCGGCACCGGATGCCTCGTTCCATCCCCTCTCGGCTTCGGACGTTGTCGCGAGGAACAGGTTTCCGTTGTAGTTCGGGTTAATCCCACCTACGTGGGAAATGGGCCATGGTTACCGGCCCGTCACGTCTTCCAGATCCACCACATAGTCCCTGAGGGCCTCTTCTACGGTGTACCGCGGCTCCCATCCCAGCAGGTCCCTGGCCCGGGAGCGATCCATCGGCTGCCTTACCTGGACGGCCGGCACTGGGCCGGGCAGGACTTCCACCTCGAGAGCGGGAAGGACCCCCTGGATGATCCGGACCAGCTCGTCGAAGGTCAGCACCTCGCCGCTGCCTATGTTGAAATGCGTCTCTTGCGGCAGCGGGACGGTGGCGGCGATGTCGACGGCGCGGCCCACGTCCTTGGCGTAGACGTATTCGAAGTCCGTGGTGAGGGGCCGGGGCACGCGGGCCGCCTCGCCGCGCAGGCCGCACTGAACCAGGGTCTGTATGAGCCGGCCGCCGGCGGAGCCGCCCTGGAAGTGGCCGACGCCGTAGAGCTTGGCGAGCCGCAGGGCGACCACCTCGAAGCCGTAGAGGCGCTGGTAGGCCTCCACCATGAGTTCCTTGGCCACCTTGGTGTTGTCGTACAGCCGGCCGTTCCCACGGGGAAAATCCTCGCGCAAGGGCGCGGGGCAGTCCCGGCGCTGGTCGTAGACGCTGAGGGAGCTGATGTGCACCAGGCGCCTCACGCCGGCGAGCCGGACGGCCTCGAGGACGTTGATGGTCCCCATGACGTTGATCGAAACGCCGGTATAGGGTGCGTCCGCCACCTTGGTGCCCACCAGACCGGCGGTGTGCACCACCGTGTCCACACGGTGCGCCGTCATGGCGTGGAGCAGCGCGGGCAGGTCGAGAATGTCCCCCTGGACGAACTCGACATCCGCTCCCGGAAGCTTTCGTTGGAGGTATTCCCGGTGGGGTTGCAGGTCGTAGAACACCAGCCGGACGTCCCTTCGCACGGCGAACTGGGCGAAGGATGTCCCGACCAGTCCCGAGCCGGTGATCAGCGTGGTCACGGGCAAATCTCCCGGCGGCTCGGGAGGCGGTGCGCCATTGGCGGAACTTCGGCGGCCGGCCTCAACCGTTGCCGCCGTTCCCGGTCAGGAAGTACCCGCCGGTTATCGCGTCGTGCCAGGTCTTGGTCACGCCCGGCGCCACCCCCAGGGGCAGCTCCGCCTCCGGCGTCCAGTAGGAATGGACGCCGGCCTGGAAGTGCATCAACGCGGTCCTGGGGGCCGGCTCCATGCGCGCGAACATGGGCATCACCATGCTGCGGTAGGCGTCGGCGGCGTGGTCGCGGCTGTCCTTGGTGACGCAGAAGAGGATCGGCGGCACGGGCTTGACCCCCGGACCCTGAAGCTCCCGCCCGTAGCTCAGATACTGGCGTACCAGCGCTTCCGTGCCTTTCTCGTCGAGGCCCATCCTACCGGCGCTCACACGGGCGCCCTCTTCCAGCGACGGCTCGATGTTGGTGCTGACGACGTACTCGCACTTGAACTGGGGCTGGTTCCTGGCCGCATCCCAGGCCGCCATCACCTCCTCGATGACCATCGGCAGCCGCATGAGCGCCACGGGGCCGTCCTGCCCCAGCTTCTCCGGCCCGATGTAGCGCGCCTTGTCGCGCCAGGTGCGGACGTAGAGCTCGTAGAACGGGTCCACCCGGCTGGTCTCGGTGACCCGCGCTTCATAGTCGCCGATGGCCCCCAGGGAGCCTTGTACCGCGAGCTTGGCCTCGTTGATGTAGCCGAAGGCCGAGTTCTCGACGGCCATGACTCCGGCGATATTAGGCACCCGTTGCGAGAGCATGAAGACGAACGGGCCGCCGGTGGAGTGGCCGTGCACGTAGATGGAGTACTCTCCGTCCGGCAGGTTGCGCGCCATGACCTGCCTGCCGCCCTCCTCGAAGGCGGCCGGCCAGCCCGCGAGGCGGTACCAGAAGGTGGTGCCGGGCTTGGCGTGAAGCACCGTGCGGGTGCCGTAGCGCTCGCGGAGGGAGCTGTCCTTCACCACCTCGTACTGGTCCGGCGTGATGTGCTCGCCGGTTAGCCAGATGGGCGTCCGGATGGTGCCGTCCGGGTTGATGGTGTCGCCGGGCCAGTTACGGGACAGATCGTTCAGATAGAGCCGGCCCGGATAGGTCATGGTGGCGACCTTGAAACCGAACTTGCCCGCCAGCAACCGAGCCACCGGCGCCATGGTCTTGAAGTCGCCGTCGCCGCCCGACAGCAGGTAGGCCCCGGCCTTCCGCCCGTCCGCGCCCACGACGATCCGCCCGGGGTCCTCCGGTTCGTAGATCTGCGCGCCGATGTCCCACTCCAGGCCCACGGCCTCGACGCGCACCAGGTCCTCGTACTCCTTCAGCGGAATGTCCGGCATCGCCAGCACCGCGCGGGAGTCCGCGAGGCACTGCTCCCGCGACACCTCCGCGGGGGGCTCCCATACAGCACGTCCGTTCGTCATCGTGATCCGCCCTACTCCACGCCGTACAGCCGTGCGCAGTTGGTCCAGAGGATCTTCTCCAGGGACTCCTTCTTCAGGCCCGGCAGCGAGGTGAAGGTGGAGACGGCCTCGGGCCAACGGGAGTCGATATGGGGATAGTCGGTGGAGAAGACGATGTTGTCGTCGCCCATGTAGTCGATGACGCTGACCACCAGCCCCTCGTCCACGTCCGCGGAGATGAAGCACTGCTCGCGGAAGTACTCGCTCGGCTTCTTCCGCAGCGGGACCTCCGCCATGGCGCCCTGAAGCTCGCAGTACTCGTCCAGGCGGTACATCAGCCACGGCAGCCAACTGCAGTTGCCTTCGAGGAAGGCCACCCGGAGCTTGGGGAACCGCTCCAGCACGCCGCCGGCGCAGAACGCGCTGACCGCCAGGATCAGCTCCACGGGATTGCGCAGGGGATTCACCAGCAACTGTTCATTGGGGTGCCCCTCGAAGCGGCGTGACACCTGGACCTGGTTGGGGCGCGCCGGCGGATGAAAGCAGATGGGGACGTCCAGATCCACGGCCTCCGCCCACAGCACATCGAACTCCCGGTCGTGGATGTGGCGCCCGTTGATGGGCTCGGGACAGAGTGACAGGCCCACCGCGCCCAGCTCCTTCACCGACCGCCGGGCCTCCCGGACCGCCAGATCGACGTCGTGCAGCGTGATCAGCGCCGAGCCCTTGAGCCGCGACGGATCGGCGCTGCAGAAGTCGTGCATCCATTCGTTCCAGGCCTTGCAGAGGTCGTTGGCATAGTCGGGCTCGAAGTCCTCGTTGGTATGGAGCGGCGAGGTGCGGAACTGCACCGCCACGTCCAGTCCTTCTTCGTCCATGGCCTCGATCTGCGAGACGTTGTTGTAGTTCTGGCTGGCGGGCCGGATGTAGGCGTCCTTCTGGCGCTTCTCGTGAAAGTTCACCACCTTGCCGGGGGTACGGATGGGGCTGCCGTCGCCCAGCACGTAACGCGTCATGCCATGACGGGTGAGCCCCTTCCCTTCTCGTTCCTCCCGCGGCGCTCCGCGGGGAATGCGGTCGCCCCACTTGGGGTTCATGTAGGTCAGGTACAGGTCGTGCGGCTCGAACACGTGCATGTCGCTGTCGAGTATCCTCAAACCGTCTCTCGTCATCGGATCCCTCCGTTCCGGGCGCCCGGCTGGTTCCGGGCCGCCTTTCCCTTCGTATAAGCCTCGGCCAGGAAGTCGGCGGTGTGCACGACGCGGATGGACGAACCCTGGTCCCGGAGCGCGGCCTGGATCTGGAGGATACAGCCCGGATTTCCGGTCACCAGAATGTCCGCGCCCGTCGCCGCCACGTTTCTCGCCTTTCGCGCCGCCAACCTTCCCGCCAGCTCCGGTTCCGTCAGATTGTAGCTGCCCGCGCTGCCGCAACAGACCTCCGCCTCGTGGAGGTCCACCCATTCAACGCCCGGGATGTCCTTGAGGAGACGCCGCGGCTCCGCGTGAACGCCCTGCCCGTTCAGCAGGTGGCAGGCATCGTGA